>NZ_KB849588.1:47701-50003 GCF_000368625.1 Acinetobacter schindleri CIP 107287 | reverse complement strand
ATCGGAGGAATAGTTATTTATTTTACCCAGTGGATGTGGGTTGATACCGTAATCGCTGTGTTAATTGGCTTCTGGGTCTTACCTCGAACTTGGATTTTATTAAAACAAAGTATTAATATTCTGCTTGAAGGAGTTCCTGATGAGATTGATATTGAGTCGTTAAGAAATGATTTATTGAAGCTAGAGGGCGTTGAAGGGATTCATCAGTTGAAAGTCTGGGCTATATCCTCAAAAAATATTCATTTAACTGCTCATTTGGTTGCTCCGAATAGCAATACAGATCAACTCTATCAAAAGGCCTTAGAAGTTCTAAAACATAATCATAATATTACTGAAATTACGTTACAAATAGAAAGTAAGGAATGTAATACATTGGAACAGCATAAACATTAAAGTGCTGCTCTTTCTACATAATGGACAGATGACTAGGCTGATAAACCTTACCATTTTCCTGTATTACACTTCTATTTATCACACGCACTTTAAACACCATCCTGAGACATTTTAAAATTACAAGAATGTAATTTATGAGTCCTCTGGGTGTTAATTCTTTAAAGTTAGAATATCTAACAAGTATTAAATGAGAGTAAATAAACATGCTATTCAAAAATAAATTTTGTACTAAATTACTGTTAATTAGTGCATTCTTTAGTATCGCAAGTTTTAGTTATGCAGATGGCGGCTTGTTATTTCTTGAAAAGAATTTAAAAGCTTCTAAAGTTGAAAATTCTAAACAAAAACAAGTTGAAAATAATGAATCAAATGAATCAAATGAATAGTTGGGTTGCATAAATAAATCAATTAGACTTATTTATTCAGCAATATAATTCCTGAATGAATAAGTTTATAACTAAAACCTATCACACCATTAGTTGAACTACATATAATTATAATATTAAAAATAAAGTATTTTTTTAATCCCATTTCAATGGGTCATCTTTATATATCTCAATTTATGTTGTAAACATACAATGTAATTTCTAAATAAAAATATCCAATTTTTTTAAATCACTTCAGGATATAAAGCTTTAGCTATGCCAAAGCCAATTAAACCTGCTATGGCTAAATATAGGGCTTTCATGTACCACATGCCCCAAAGTACAGTTATTTTATTTGCTGAAAACTTATGTACTGGCTGACTTAAAAAATTGGTTGTTTGGTTAAATGACTTTTCAGATGCTTCAAGAGCATAATAATTTAATGCGGGGAACAAGCAAGCAACCAATAAAATAGCGATTGCGGGAAACACAAATGCTTTAGGCAGACTAAATTTTATTGCGAATTATAAAGCCGCACCGGCACTGTTGCAAATAACCACGAATGGTAAGCTGAAGACTGTTTTAGCTAAAGGTGCAGCATATGAATCCTTTCCATGGTCGGCATTTTCAGGGCGAAATCATTCTTTGGGCTGTGCGCTGGTATTGTAAATATGGCATTAGCTATCGTGAACTGCAGGAAATGCTGGCCGAACGGGGTGTGAATGTTGATCACACGACTATTTACCGTTGGGTTCAACGTTATGCTCCTGAAATAGAAAAACGTTTACGCTGGTATTGGCGTAATCCTACAGATCTGAGCTCGTGGCATATTGATGAAACCTATGTAAAAGTGAATGGACGATGGTCTTATCTGTATCGTGCAGTCGATCAACGTGGCGATACCATTGATTTTTATCTTTCTTCTAGACGTAATACCAAATCAGCATATTGTTTTCTTGGAAAAATTTTAAATAATGTGAAGAAGTGGCAAATTCCACAAGTGATCAACACGGATAAAGCACCCACATATGGACGTGCTTTATCACGGTTAAAACGGGAAGGTAAATGTCCACCAGACCTTGAGCACAGGCAGATTAAGTTTAAAAATAACGTGATTGAATGTGATCATGGCAAGCTAAAGCGGATCATCAGGGCCACATTAGGATTCAAATCTATGAAGACGGCTTATGCCACAATTAAAGGTATTGAAGTCATGCGTGCACTACGTAAAGGACAAGCATCGTCATTTTATTATGGTCAGCCTCAGGGTGAAGTATGTCTAATCAACAGGGTTTTCGGTCTCTAAGTACTTTTTAAAGGGAACATCATCGACTCAAATCTCTATTTGCAACAGTGCCCAAAGCCAGTAACCATACGTAAAGACAGACGAAATAAGGATTTAATCATTAAGCAGCATTGGATGGCTGCGTCGGAGTAGGTTTGATTTCGCCCTTGTTTGCCTTTTGATGGAGCATACCATTGCGTAGCAGGATCAAACCAAATGGCAATATTTCCGCGACTCATGAGTGCTCGGTTATATGCGG
>NZ_KB849588.1:33536-42166 GCF_000368625.1 Acinetobacter schindleri CIP 107287 | reverse complement strand
TGTTATTCCCAATTAGAAATGTCCTACCTAATAACCAAATAGAAATGTCCTATATGGACATTTCCAAGTCAAGCACAGGATTCAGATTTCGTTGTTGAATTGCTGTTTTCTGTGCACGTCTGCTTGGCATCTTTTGAGAACGATTACGTTTGTTTTGCTGTTCCAGTTCTTCATGCTGTTGTTGAATATGCAGCAATACAGAACTTAAACGTTTATTCTCAACAATCTCTCGCTGGTTAAGCTGACTTAATTTATCGAAGATGCTGTAATTGATCTTCCGTCCTTCATGCATGATCGCTACAGTACCATCCGGATATTCTAGAAACTCAAGATATTTACCGATCAGCTTCTGATTTTCTTGGATATTATCCAGAATATATACACATTTATCATAAGTAATGGTCAGGCTATTGGTGACTCTGCGGGGTTCACGCCAAGTAAAAATATCATCTAATTCTTCAGCTGTTTCAGTGACAGTCCGGTGGAGATCCTTAGGATTAAAGGCCATCTTGGCAAATTTACGATTAAATTGCTCAATAAAGCAGGGCAGCCAGGCATTGGCATCTGCAATCGAACTGATAGCTTCTAAGCGCATCTCCTTAATCAGACGATCCTGAAGCGTTCTATTGGCTCGTTCTACACGTCCTTTGGCCTGTGGTGAATTGGCGAAGATGATATCGATATTGAGCGTACTGAGTACTCGCCCAAATTGGGTAATCTTGGTGTCTTTCTTGCTGCTTTGATTTACCCTAAAGACTGAATGTTTGTCGCTGTAAAACGCTAAGGGCTTACCGTGCTGTTCAACATACAAACGTGTCGAAATCATATAGTCAAAGGTTGATTCTGACTCACAGAAGCGTAAATGCTGTAATTTGCCTGTGGCATCATCAATAAACACCAGCAGACAGCATTTAGCAGCACGCCCTTCGAACCAGTCATGGTGAGAGCCATCAATCTGGATCAGTTCACCATAGCAATCCCGGTTATATCGAGGCTGATATGGGCGTTTCAGGCGCTTGGCGCGAGGAATCCACAAGTCGGCTGCAATCATCCAAGAACGCAGGGTTTCTACTGAAAGATCGAATCCATGTACGGTGGTGAGCTTTTCATGCGCTAAAGTGGGTCCGAAACCATGGAGTTGGTCAGAAACAATATTGAGGCACTTGAGTCTGAGTTCTTCAGGAAGTTTGGAATTGCTGGTTTGGCCACGACCGGCATGGGCTAATGCAGCTGGACCTTGAGCTTTGTATTTCTGCAGTAAGCGTCTGATCTGACGTTCTGAGATATGAAGTAGCTGAGCAGCCTGGGATTGAGTTATGCGTTGATCGCAGATTTCCTGCAAGACCGACAATCGTTTAAGTTCTTTATCCGACATAGACACCAACATATCAAACCGTCCGCTTCGATAATCGCAAAAGCGCATATTCTAAAAGCGGACATTTTTACTTTGGAGAAACCGGACATTTCTATTTTGGAGTTACATTTTTTTATTGCGTATAACACCCATTATGTTAAATGGAAGGAAGCAAAATAAGTTAACATTTTGCTTCCGGCCACATTAAGCTAGAGTTTTATTTAAATAAAGCTATTTAGTAATCATTAAATTAATTAAAATCTAAATCTAACACCAGCTCCATATAACCAACCTTTCTCAGAGTTTGATTCTATTTGCCACGACGTTTCATCATTACCTTTTGAATACTCATAGGCAATGTCGATATACGGCATGATCTTTTTACTGATTTCATAGCGAGTTTCAAACCCTGCGGTTGCACTGCTTAAACCAGTTTTTTTCGCATATTTAGAGTCATCACTAAAGATCGCATCCAACTCTAAATAAGGTTGAATAATCAACTTTTGCGTAATCAGAAAATCACGTTCCGTTTCTAGGCTAAAGCCCGCATAATTGTCTTCTCCCGCATAGAGATAAGCATCAGTTTCAAAGAAATATGGCGCCATACCATGTAAGCCAATCACCGCATCAACATTTTCTTCGGTGTCTTTGCGATGATCATTGAGTTCAACTTTTTCACTACGATAACGTGCACCAATTTGTGCATCCCAAAAGTCTGAAATCATACGGCTATATAAAAGTTTGGCATCATAATGTGCATCATGCGATTCTTCTTTATCGGCATGAATTTTAATAAAAACCTTATTTTCATCTGTGCCAATACGGGTTTCAAACTCTGACTTTAAATCACCTGTGCCATCTTCATTGACAAGCCACTTATTGTCCACTGTCGTAATCGCATAAATTTGCGCACCGTGTTCTGAGCGATGATCATAATGCGAACTCTGCTGAGCATTCGCATCTGGTACATGATGTAAATGATTAACCGTAGATGTTGCCTGATGTTGTGCCTGATTCATTTGGCTATGGTTCATTTGAGAGCGATCCATTTGCATCGGCTGATTTTGACTAGAAGATGTAGCAACTGTCATTTTTTCAGGCGCACTATGATCTTCACCATTATGTGCCAAACTCACTGCACTGACCATCAACAAAGAGCTTGCTAAAACAGTTTTAGAAAAAAGATTAATGGTGCGCATGTTGATCTCCTTTCTGTACTTTTTGATCTTGCTGTTTCTCTGTTGATTTGTGATGCATTGGCTGATGACCTGCATGTTGATGGTTCATCGGTGCTGAATGTGCAGCATGATTCATTTTCCCCATCATCTGCATGTGTTGTGCATGCTCTTGTGGAGAATGCTGTGAATGATCCATCTCAGACATCGCTTGATGATTCATTGATGGTACATTTTTTCCATCAGTCTGAGCAGTTGAATGATGCCCTTCGTGCGCCAAACTTAAGCTTGTTAAACTCAATACCGCAACAGAAAAAAACGCTTTAAATACAAAATTAGTGATGTGCATGTCCAGCTCCTTTTTGCTCAGTTACTTGGTGAGTTTGAGTCGAATTTGTACCTTGAATTGGCGTTGTAGACACTTGTTCATCGCTAACATTTGCCACGATCAACTTGTTCATCATTCCTGCACTCATGTGATACAACAAATGACAATGGATTGCCCATTCGCCCAACTCATCCGCAGTTAATAAAGCAGTCACTGTTTTACCCGGTGGTACAATCAATGTGTGTTTATTCGGCATATCTACCGACTCTTGACCATTCTCCAACTGCATAAACATGCCATGTAAATGCATGGGGTGCGCCATCATACTGTCATTAATAAATTTGATACGGATACGCTCGCCATACTTCACTTTTAACGGCTCAGCATCACTAAATTTTTTACCGTTAATGGTCCAAATATAACGTTCCATAGTACCGCCCAAACGCACGACCAATTCACTGCTGGCTTCACGAGTATCTTTTTGCGGCTCTAATGATTTTAAATCGCTATATTGCAAGGCTTTATTACCTGCAGGTGTAGAGGCATTTGCCCAACCATAAACCACTTGATCATTTTTTTGCGGTTTTACTGCGCTATGCTGTGAATGATCCGTGCCTTTCATATCGCCATGGTTCATTTTCGAATGATCCATTCCTGAATGATCACCACCACCATGTCCCATATCTTCCATAGTCAAAAGCGAGCGTGGACGTGGCTGAGGCATATGAATGCCGTGTGTCACAGGATTTAGTTCATTGTGTAGCGTACCAATCGCATAACCTGAACGGTCAATTGACTCAGCTTCAATTTGATAATGTCCACCTTTTGGCTCCACAATCACATCATAAGTTTCAGCCGTACCAATACGGAATTCATCTACAGAAATGGGTTTCACAGGCTGACCATCAGCACTAACCACAGTCATTTTCAAGTTAGGAATACGGACATCGTAGAAAGACATCGCAGATGCATTCACAAAACGTAGGCGAATTTTTTCATTCGGTTTAAACATTCCTGTCCAATTTTTTTCAGGTGTTTTGCCATTAATGAGGAAGGTATAACCTGTAACATCCGACATGTCGGTTTTTAGCATACGCATCTGATTCCACATTTTGCGGTCAGACCATGTCGCTTTTATGCCATCACGTTTAACCTGCTTCCAAACATCACCCAAGGTTTCACGCTGATCTTGATAATATTCAGCTGAAATTTTAAGATCTTTCTGAATTTGATCACTGGTTTTTTCATGAAAATCTGACAACATCACCACATAGTCACGTTCAGCTTTTTCATGTGCTGCCAATGGTGTTTTACCTTTTGGATAAATCACAAAAGAACCATATAAGCCGTCTTGTTCCTGTCCTTTAGAATGAGCGTGATACCAATAAGTCCCGCTTTGGCGAATCTTGAATTTATAAACATACTCGCTTTGAGGCTTAATACCGTTAAAACCATTAAATCCTGGTACACCATCCATAATGCCTGGCAACAACAGTCCGTGCCAATGAATAGAAGAATCTTGGTTTTTTAAATTATTTTTCACGCGAATGATAGCTTCATCACCCTCTTCAAACTCAAGCAAAGGCGCAGGAAATTGACCATTTACGGTAATGCGCTTTACAGGCTTTCCAGTTGGGCTGACCACTGCTTCATCAATAACAAGCTGATATTCACGCACTTCGGCAAAAACCAAAGGCGACGATGCAAAACAAATACCTGCTAATAGGTACGAACTAATTTTATGAGACATAACTTAACCTTAATTTTTGAAAAATAAATAAATTTTAAAAAAAATTGGTTAAGTTTTAGGAGGACGTGAAATTTCTTGCCAATACCCATTTAGATATTGGTTGAGGTAATAAAAATTAGGCTGATCTATAGAATAGAAGGTATCTAGGGGATCTAGCGAGCTTTGCAAAGAATGAAGACATGAGATCTGTGTCTGGCAGGATAAGCTAGAACATTCCTGACACTTTTTGTGATCTATATTCTGATTAATAGCTAAATGATTATGGCAATCGGTATTCGTCTGTACTTCGTGATTAATACCATGTTGAGTGACTTGCTGTGCTTGATCTAAACAATGATCTTGGCTCATTTCAGTTTGCATATTGATATGCATTATCTTTACTGATGCAACAGACACACTACTCCATCCTATGGCAAAAACCATAAGAAAACAAAACCAAAGTTTTTTGGAGAGATGAGTCAACACGAATGCTATCTAGGAATAGAATTTAATCCAATATATCTTAACGGAATTTCAACTATTTACAACTCAATATAATTTAGTAGTTTCTCTAAAATTAACATAATACACCTTATACGAAGGCAAAAATGGGAGCTATAAGCTCCCATTTTTAGTCTTTAATTCGCTTTTTCGCTTCGTCATAAACTATGCTATCAGCTCGTTTTCCGACGGTAATGAGCAGGATAACTACCTGATCATCTTTAACTTGATAGACAAGTCGGATACCAGCTTTTAATAATTTGATTTTATAGCAACCTGCAAGATCGCCTCTAAGCATATTCTTTGGAATATGTGGCTGCTCTATGACTTTGGCTAGTTTCTTTTTAAATTGATCTCGTATAGCAACAGGGAGTTTTTCCCATTCTGCTGTAAAGTCCTTGTGACGTAAAAGCTTATAAGTCATCTAATGTGACTTCCTCAAACATCTCTTTAGGATCATTAATGCGCTTACGGACAAGAGCTAATAATTCTTCATCTTCTTCCGAAAGCAAAGCTTTTTTGACAGGCAGTTTCCCAGTCGTAGCAACATACTCAAGAATACTAGTGAAGAAATCCGTAGGTGCAATACCTTGCTCTTTAAGGATTGAATAAGATTTTTCTTTAAGGGCTTCATCGACCCTGAAGTTAACAGTAGCCATCATATTTCCCAAGTATTTAATGTACTAGGAATAGTGTAATGCAAATTGCATTACAAGTCTACTTCGCATAATCCGTATTATGTTAATTTTAGAAGAAATTAAGAATTATCCAATTGAAATTAAAAAAAATATATATTTATAATTAAATGAGCATCCAAGTTAAGAACTAAAATGATAAGAGACGATTTAAAAAAATATCCTAAAGCGATATGGGTACATTTTTATAAAAACCGTATAAGTTTGATGGCAGAGAATGGCATAGCCAAAGCAACTGAAATTCCTAAATCACCTTATGATCATCCAAGAATGATTTTGGCAGATTTTGAAAGCGCTACAACAACATTAAAAGCTTTAATGAGACACCATTCTAACGGTTTATCTTTTTTCAAGTTTACAGCTCCTATTACGATTGTCCAAATAATGGAGCCGATACAAGGTAGTTTAACTAAGATTGAAATACGAGCTTTTAAGGAGTTATTTTTTAATACTGGTGCAAGAGAGGTAAAGCTATATGACCTTGATGGAAATTCTATTGAAGAATAATTTTACAAGCCCTATTTAACATAATGGCGGTTAAGCCCCTTTTAGATAACTTTAGCAACTCGATAGACAGTTGCAACTCCACAATTCACTGCTTTGGCAATTTCTTCCTTAGTCATATTGCCAGCTGCTAGCAATTCTTTTATTCGTTTGTGCTTAGCCTCATTGGCTTTCTTACCTGTTGGCTTGTAACCCGAACGTGTCAGGCCCTGCTTAATACGTTCTATACGTTTCTCATTGTCTAGGCGAGCCATTGTTGCCAGGAGATCAATCAACATATTGTTGATGAGTGGACTGCTCCCAGTATCCTAGACACGAGACGGCCTCATTTTGAAGCTGCCTCAAAGGCTTCTGGACTCATCCCATCGAGATGCGAATGACGCCTGATTCGATTGTAAAACATCTCGATATAATCAAATACATCTGCACGCGCCATTTCTCGTGTTTTATAGATCCTCTTTTTAATTCTTTCCTTCTTTAAGCTGCTAAAAAAGGATTCAGCAACAGCATTGTCCCATGAGCAGTATACTGCGCAAGGCCTCTACGACTCATACTCGGAACTAAATTATGCTTCTGACAGAATTTCTGCCAGTCTCCGCTACTGTATTGTGAGCCTTGGTCTGAGTGTATGATCACAGGTTCATTGGGTCTGCGTCGCCATACCGCCATTAAAAGGGCATCCAAAACGATATCCTTGGCAAGCGTAGGTTTCATTGACCAACCGATGACTTTCCTTGAATATAAATCGAGAACCACAGCCAGATATAACCAGCCTTGCCAAGTGCGGATGTAGATAATATCAGTCACCCACGAGGTATCAGGTGTGTTTACAACAAATTCTCGATTTAAATGGTTAGGTGGCACAATCTGAGGACGACCACGACCATAGCTTTTATGCTTCTTATATCCTCGAACAGCGGCAATGCCATTGTTCTTCATGATCTTCAGCACACGATTCGGTCCACAGCTTTCACCTAGCTCTTTAAGATCCAGCGTGATGCGACGATAACCATAGATACCATAACTGGCATCATAAGAAGAACGGATCAGTTGTAATAACCGTTTGTCTTCAATTGTTCTGCCTGATTCGGGTTCATGTAGCCAGGCATAATAGCCAGCACGAGCAATCTTAAGAACCCGACACATCGTCTTAATCTTAAATTGATGGCTGTACTCAAGGATAAACTGATACTTTACTCGGGCAGGCTTGCAAAGCGGCGTGAAAGCAGTGCTTTCACTTTAAGATATCCCGCTCTTCTTCAGTTTGCTTAAGCTGACTTTTAAGACGAAGGATCTCTTTCTTTGCTTCGAGTAGTTCATGTTCATCAGGGTTGTTGCGTAAAGGCTGTACGGCCTTTAGCCATTTATAAATGCTGTGCTGTGATACACCTAAACGTTCTGCCACATCAGTGACAGAATATCCACGTTCAGTAATCAATTTAACAGCTTCTTCTTTAAATTCTGGGGTGTATCGTTGTCCACTCATAATGTTCTCTCCTATGCAAAAAGAATAGACGAAATTTGTCTAGGAGAGTGGTGGCAGTCCAAGTCCAAGAGAAGCTGATTGCTTAAATCAGTTTTTTTAGTTTAGAAGAGTCGTATCATTTTAGTCAGACTATAACTTCATACTGCGAACTTTTAAGCTGAGCTTTAAATCTGCTGGAGTTATATTCATCGTCTTATCAAAACCCAATTTTTCTGCAAAAGCTGTGCTGTTTTCGTTTGGAGATTCAATAAAAATTCTCTCATATTCATATTTTTCAGCAATATCTAGCAACGTTAATAGCAATGCTGTTCCATTACCATTTTTGACTTTATTAAATCCTACTTTTGCAATTTCGATCAATTTTTCACCTTCATAACATCTAAATCTGAGATAGATATCGTCCAAGTCTTGACAGAAAAAAAGAGTACATCTAGCAGTACCTTCAGGATCTGTAAAACCAAAATCAATGGGAAATCTTAATTTCTCAAGAGTATAGCCGAGGGTCGAAGAAATATATTGTTCCATTGATTTCAATATGTAGTCTTGTTCTTGAGCACTGATTAGCATATTTAAAACTCATAAAAAAAAGTATCATACGATATCTTTAGTTTTTTTCAAACTATTGATTTTTAAATGTTTATATACAAAAGATTATTCTTTAATATAATAATTATCATGCATTATAGCTAATGTAAAAATTCAAATTTAATTTGAACAAATATTAATGTTCCATAACTAATTTTGAATATAGCCTAAGCTTTATAAATATTTTCTGAATATTTAAGTGCCTTTCAAGCTATTCATTAGATCTCTTTCATAAATCAAAAAACGATCTTCTTTTTGGTTAATATTTGCACT
>NZ_KB849588.1:27009-32491 GCF_000368625.1 Acinetobacter schindleri CIP 107287 | reverse complement strand
GAAATAGAGGTAAAAGGCTTGGTTTGAGATTCAATTTAATCGCTGGAATCTACAACTTGGAACTGAGCAAAAAATGATTTATGAAAGAGGTCTATTTAGTATGAAATCACTTGTTCAAAATCAATATCTCGGCACACAGTAAAAATATCCAGTTTCATAAGATATACCTTTACGGTATTTTTAGTAATTAATTAATAAAAATAATATGTATATCAAAATTAATTATAATAAACCAAGATTTAGCTGAATGGCCATTTGCCAATTTGTCATCCCGTATGTGAATAAGCACGTTTTAAGGCTCTTTCTGCTTCCAGCTTTGCTGCTACACGTTTGCGCTGAACTGTACGAACAGAAACCTCCAGGAGAGTTGCAAGTTCTTTATTTGTATAAGCAGAATAATCAATTAATTCCACAGTTGGTTCCTGATCCTCTTTAATTTTTTTTATGTAGGTTCGAATGGTACGTTCTGATACACCACACGCTTGAGCGATCTCAGTTGCTTTTAGAGAGGGATCTTGCATGTATAGGTCAAAACACTTTTTCCGGGCGCCTTCATAGTGACTTGATCGTACTTCACCACCTCGCGCCCCACGTGCTTTTTGCCGTTCCCTAAACCATGGAGCGGATTCCTGATAGTGCATATTTTTAAAACAGTATCGGGCAATACTTTTTGCCATATGCTTAAGCTCATTATCTGATAACAAATTATTTGGAAAGTAGTTTTGGTTAATTTCTTGGGCTTCACCCTGTAAAGTGAATGCAAAGTCAGTTTCGCTCACATACTTCTCGTGCAGCTTGTACGCTTTTACCCGTAAAATATCAAAAATCGTGCAGTTCCGGCCAAAGCCCATAGTTTCAGAAATTTGTTTGTTTTGTAGGCAGTATTTTTGAATTAGCAGAAAAGCTTCAGATTTGTCGGGATTATCCTTTTCATAATCCAATTTTGATACTCCCATGCCTTGGTTCAATTCATTGAGCGTATAAGGCTTCACTCGAGGGTATAAACAGATATGTTTGGGATTAAAAGGACTTCTTGCCAGCGTACCATTGTATGCAGCATCACCATTGTGGATGGCTGTCAGTTTGAATAAAGTCTTGAAATAGTAGTCTTGGCACTTGCGTCGTGACTTAAAGCTACGTGAAACACCCTTTTCTAAAAAGTACCATAATTGGCAATGACCCGTTTCAGGGTTGATCACAACCATATTTGGAAATGGGCATGGTAAGTCCAGATAAGCGTCAGGACTATTTATATCACTGTCTATGATCATGAAGTTCAGCATATTTTCATGATTTGGCTGAATATGTTCATGTTTCAAAGCGCGATACTTTTCAAGCGGGTAAGATCTCGGATTATCTGTTTTTAAACTTGATGAGCAAAGCATCACTTTTGGTAAATTTCTGATCAGAAAGTCTTCAATGTCCTTAGGCATATACGATTTAATTGAGTGATCTTTCTTTTGCTCAAGTAAACAATCCATATACAAACTCATGAATAACCTGCTTTATTCCTGCCTGAATTTTTTAGAAATTTTTATAAATTTCTATCCATTAAAAAGCTTTAAAGAGCCTCTTTTTGGAGTCTACTAAATTCAAAAAAATGACTTCTCCAATGGTGAGATTTAGGAAAAAAATGTTGGCTTGAGTTGAAAGAATGAAGATTTCTTATAATGTTTTAGAGTGGTATTACATGACCTGGATAGTCACCGACTTTGTGGAGACCTTTTAATTAGTTAAAATTGCTGTTGCTGTGAGTTTCTTTTAATTGTTCAAGCGAAAGAGGATCAAGCAGAAAATTTATAAATCAAGAACTGAAGCAGATTTTGATTTATTTGAATATATTCAAGTTTTTTACAATGCAAAATGCAGCAATGGTTTCAGTGGTTAGCGCTTTCCATTAGATAATGAACAGACCCATCAAAAAATGATGATGTGTGAAGTTTTGGTGGCTTTTCAGACGTTACCTATAATAATTATTCTAGCTGCCTCGTATATGGCTATTAACAGGACAGCTGATAGCGAGTACTGCGTCCGCCCCTTTCTAGTTTGATAAGACAACCTTTATCTAATAAATCAGTTAAATGGCGTGTTGCCGTTGCTTTACTTACTTTGGCTATCTTCTGATATTCAGCTGCACTCACCTCAGATTCATGCCCCTTTGCACTTTTATCTATTAAATAATCCAGGACTTCACGCTGGTTTTCATGCAAATCAAGATTCGCATTTTTTTGCCAGAACTGATTCTTCAATAAAACTGGTTGAATATGTTTTAAAGTAACCTCAAGGCTCTCATCCAAAGTATCGAGAAACCATACCAGCCAACCGGTAATATCTGTATGCCCCTTTTGAGACCGTTCAAGAATCTCATAATAACTTTCACGCCTGACAAAGATTATTGGTGACATCGCATAGCAACGGATACTTGATGGATCCACCTGAGCCAATGCTAAATGGGTTAACAGTCGAGTCATACGGCCATTTCCATCTTCAAACGGATGCATCGTCACAAACCACAAATGGGTTATCGCTGCACGCAAGAGTGGATCAAGTAGTACATCTGTTCTACTGTCATTAAACCATTCAATAAATGCCTTTAATTGTTCTTCTAATCCATTTCGTGGAGGAGCCTCAAAATGTATATTCAGGTAATCAGCAGAGCCAGAAACAACCTGCATAATAGTTCCGGGACGTCTTAGTTCGCCAACATGCAAGTCTTGGCTTTTGCCTTGAGGAGTGCTAAACAGCCATTGATGCCATTGCATCAAACGCTCAAAAGTTAGAGGAAGTTCTGTATTGTTTAACAGATCAAATATGAGGTTTCCCAAATTTTCATAATAAGTATCCTTTCTACAGGATTGCCCACCCTTGATCTCAAAAGATTCGGCAAGAGAAGCATATATAAGGGAGCCATTTAAGCTCTCATTTTCTATAGCGAAAGAAGCCCCAAGTTCCCTTACCAGGTTTTCAATAAACCAATTCTCTATATCAAGCGTACACTGGCTTTGGCCCAGAATAACTCCCATCTTTTTATGAATAAGTCTGGTCTTTGGCAAGATCAGACCATCTTGCCATCTAAATTCTGTCCAGTTTTTTCTTTGCCAGATCCATTTTTGCATTTCAGGTTTCTTTATTCATTCTGAATGAGCCGAATAATAGGGTTAATCAGCTCATATTATGAGCCGTATATTCAGTGTACTTTTTATTCATAGCTTTTAAAACTACTTATTGATAGTCAGCATCCCATCCCAGCTAAAATAGTTTTGAGTCAAATTCTTTCTGGACATTGCCCATGCACGGCTGTGCATCTTGCATGGTCCAATTGCTATTTTCTTATCCCCAAATTTGACTTTTACTTCCTCAATCGCCTTCTGCAATTTTTCATTTTTCTCAATCTTTGAGCTATCCGAGAGCAGGTCATAGATATAGCTCTGTTTCGATTCAATCGCAGTCAGAATCACGCCACATTTTTTAAACTCTATCCCCTCCTTGAATAATTCATGCATACGCTTCATCAAGACCCTGTTCATTACAATGGCAGAGTCCGTAGGTTCCGGAAAGCCGATACTGACCGATTTATTGTAGAAAGGCCGATGTTGATCGAACGGATTAGACTGGGCAAATGCAATCATACAGCCACATAAGGATCTATCTTCTCTTAACCGTTTAACTGCATTCTGCAGGTAATCACTCATCGCTTCCGATAAAGCTTCAATATCCGTTACCCGTGAACCAAATGATCGAGAAGAGATAATCTGCTTTTTGGTAGGTGGAGATGATTCCAGCTCTATACAGGAAATTCCCTGTAGCTCCATTACAGTCTTTTGCATTACAACAGAAAATAGTTTCCTCATTTGATGTGGATTAGACCGGGTCAAATCAAGAACTGTATTGATGCTTAGGCTATTCAGTTTTTTACTGTGCTTTCGGCCGACTCCCCAGACTTCCGAAACGTCGATCAGACTTGAAAAGTAATCTCTGTGACACGGATCCATAGATACAAGATCACAAACGCCATTAAACCGTTTCGCCTTCTTTGCCATATGATTGGCCAGCTTGGCTTCTGTTTTACTCCGGCCAATACCCACACATACTGGCAAGCCGATCCATTGTAAAATTCTTTGCCTCATATGCTGGGCATATTCGACCAGGTTATAGTTATGAGCATAGGCTGTGACCTTTAGAAAGCACTCATCAATCGAATAGACTTCCTGCTCACCAGGTGCCACATATTCAGCCAGAATGGAATGAAACCGATGTGACATTTCTGCATATAAAGCATAATTACTGGAAAGTACCTGAATATTGTGTCGCTCTACAGTATCGCGGATCTGGAATAAGGGGACGCCCATTTTAATACCCAGGTCTTTAGCTTCCTGAGAGCGAGCGACTACACAGCCATCATTATTGGAAAGCACAATAACCGCTACATCTTTCAGTTTAGGATTGAAAAGCCGCTCACAACTGACATAACAGTTATTTACGTCGATGAGCGCATATATTTCTTTCGTATAGCTCATCTGAATTTCTTGATTACATTAGTGACTACTCCCCAGATCTCGAACTGTTGTCCTTCTTCGGGGTGGATATCTGGATACTCATCATTTTCTGCTTTTAGCCAGCAGCCTTTTAAGTCAACGATGAGCCGTTTCACGGTAAATTCATTATCGATACAGGCAATCACAATATCTCTGTGCTGGGCTTCAATACTGCGATCTACGATCAGGGCATCATTAATGTCAATTCCTGCATTTAGCATGGAAAGAGAATTCGCACGAACAATAAAAGTGGCATTGGCATTGTTAATCAGGAATTCATTCAGATCTAGTTTTTTATCAATATAATCCTGAGCTGGTGAGGGAAATCCGGCTTGAACCCGCTCAATTACAAGAGGTATTTCCATTTTTGTGACAGGATCAAACTGGCGGATATCACTAATTTCATTTCCTTTTTTTAATGACTTTAAGTATGCTCTGATATCAAGAACCTGTGATTCTGGCACACGAATCACTTTAGTCTCTTCAGATTTCTTCCTGCCTGCACCGGCACGAAAACCCCCATGAGAATTTGCCATATTCTGCTTACCTTTTTGATTTTTGTTACATTAATCAAGATTGTAGAGATATGGGAAATTTCATACAAATAAAATAATCCTTTTAAAATCAATTGGGCGTCTTAAAATGACGCCATTTTTTTAACTTTCTGACCAATGGTTTAGATAGATCTAGTTATTTAAGCAAAAATTATTTTTTGAGAAATAGATAATCTAGAAAATATATTTCTTTTGATAATGATTAATTTTTTAAGCATTGCTCGTTAAAAAATTGGTTTATGCTTAAATTTTTAATCATAATGAAATAAATACTTAAACAGCTAAAACTATGAGCTGATTAGGGTGTGTTGACATTTACAGCCGATAAATTGAGCTAAAGAGGCAACCATATAAATATACAAGCTAAAGCAACAGCGCTTTGATAGTTACGTT
>NZ_KB849588.1:12949-24734 GCF_000368625.1 Acinetobacter schindleri CIP 107287 | reverse complement strand
GAAAAATCAGCAATAAAAAATATAAGTTATTGATTTTAAATATCTATATTACTTTTATGCTCATACAGATTGTTGTCGGTCATACTTTTCCACTCATCAGATACTTGTCGGTCTTTTTTTCCACTCTAAAGGATGATTGGTGTATTTAAAATAATCAAATTTTATTATAAATTATTGATTTATATTGTCTTTCATACCTTTTCATTCATGATATTGAATGCTTAAATTCGAAATACTTTGTCGGTCATACTTTTCCACTCATCAAGTTTTCGGATTAAAAAAGTTAAAATACCTTAATACCGATTTCTATAAGCTCTTCCTTTATAGAAATCGGTATTAAGATATTGAAAATAGGTATAAATATCATTAATTAAAATGGATCATAATCATACCCATTATCTTTTTTAGACTGTTTTACCTCTAATACTGATTTCAATGATTCATGATGATGAACAGCAGTCCTCTTCAACTCATTCTCGCGAATAGAGATATGTTTCTCTAACTTATTAATGGATATATAAATTTGCTCTTTAACTTCACGATCTATGAGTACCCTGGGATACCTTTTTATAGCTTTATAACTTTTTAGCATTTCACTTTGATGTTCTATAACCTTGCAAAGACCCTTCATGTTATCCAAGTCGTGCCTGTCCATTTTAGATAGCTCTCCTTCAAGATAGAAAAGGCTGTTTTTCACGCGCTGAACATATATTCTCACAGATAAAATCGGGTCATCAATTGACGCATTTACTGCAGTCAATCGCGTTAAATATTTTTCTGCCGATCTTGCTTCATCTATCGCTAGATTTAAGTACAAGTCCGGATTCTGCATCCGCATTTTGAGCAGAAACATACTAATCGCTTGTCGCTCTATTTTTTGATTTATTAATTCAAGAGTTTGTTGAGCCTGTCGTTCATATTCTTGAAGTCGTCCAAGATGAGCTGGAGTGATTTTTGTAGAGAAAAGACGTCTTGTATGTTTGACCAGTCGATTGAGTCCAATTGTCGGAATGAGCTCATATGCGGTTGTATTGCTTTCTGTATTTCCTCTTGTATAAGTTTTTGAAGGTTGGGACCGCCCAAATAATTGCTTAAGACCGTGAGTAATTCTGGCTCCAAATTGACTAAAATATTGTCTAATTCGGTCGATATGATTTCTTTTGATAATTTCTGTTGATAGCTTTGCAGCATCTCGTTTTTGTTGTTCAATTCTTGCTGCAATAACTCTATTTCTTGCAGCAATTTCTGCTGATAATTTTTCTGCAATTCTTGCGTTTTCAACAAGCTCTGCTTTATTGCTTGATATTCTTGAAGGTGTTGGGCTTGTAATGAAATCTCGTTCTTCAGTGCCCATATCATTTGAGTTTTCAGTTGGTGTAGCGGAGTTTCTCGCATGTTGTTCTCCTGAGCTTATATAAAAAGGTTTAGAAATGAGAGGGTGCTGAACCCGCCGAATATCAAAATGCACCACAGCATTTTCTGGCATGCTGTCCTGATTTCCAGCAATTTTTGCAAGCCATCTTGTTGCTGTTCCAGATATAACTGTTGAAGAGTCTCGGTATTGCTTTTCATTCTGCTTAGTATTCTGTTCATTAACTCTGTACTCTTTATCATGTCTGCCTGATAAATTTCGTGCTGCTGCTTCTGCTGCCTCATCACTATTTTGATGTCGTCGAACTGCAGCTGGTTCATGCACTGCAAAGCTGTCCACTCCATATCCAGCTGCTGACCTTCGAGAATCGTTTTTTTGAGCTGAGTTTTCAAATTCTCGTGATTCTGCTGGCTGAGTTTCAGCTCCTCCTCTGCCTCTATAAGTAGCGGGGTAATATTTCTGGTTATATTTAAAACGTTTTTTTCTAACTGACTTAAGTTCGCTAATATATTCTTTGAGCTGGTTTGAATATTCTTCATTGCCTCCTGGTGGTCCTTTAACTGCTTCTGTTCCTGTTTGATTTTCTCTGTAATCAGAGAATGAAAATCCGTCATGATAATAAGTCTCTCTTAAGCGATCTGTTGCCTGGTCTGTTTTTAATGAAATGTACGTCTGCCCTTCCCTCGTGATCTCACCAAGTTCAGACAATGAAGTAAGTAACTCCTGCCGGTTGTTGATCACCCCATATAAAATCCGCTGTTCAATAAACTGATTGATCAGTTCAACACGTGTCTTTTTGGGCTCATCTTTCAGACCGGCTTTGACAGCAGCAGCATTTTGCAAATGGATATGATTTGATAATTTTGCCTCCTTTGATCTCTTTTGATCATCGGGCCTTGCCCATTCATACTTGTAATTAAAAAAGTCTCGCAAAGGATCAAAATAATGGTGGTGGCCGGGTGGGGCTATATTTAGAGACTTGCCGGATGTCAGTTCAACGCGTGGTACAAGAATATGTAGATGCCGCGAACCGTCATCTTCCAGGTGCATAACAGCGGTCATGTGATACTGTTCTGAGCTCAAACCTGCAAATGCATGCTCTTCAAATACATCTAAAACTTCATGAAGCTGTTCATCAGTGACCCGGTCTTCGGGTGACCATGCAATCACGGCTGAGGTGTAGCAATATTGAAATGGGACACTTCGTGCCAAAGCAGTAAAACTGACAGCATCACCTCGCAAGATCTGCACCCCTGCCCTCATGTTTCCTTGATGATCTTTCTCGCCTAAAACATAAGAAGCAGCTTTGCCCGGGTCTCCTGTTCCCACATTCAAAAATTTGATCAACATAAATTATCTCGATGTATCCGTGGCAATTTTAATCGCCCGGTCTTTTTGTTTCTTATATGCCTGATCTGATAACTTATAAGGATGGATAGCATCTAGGCATTGATGTAGCTCAATCTGAATAAGCTCCAAAATTTCCACACATTCTAAAAATGAAAATCGTTGTATCTGGTTTTGTTGAGCCAGACACAAAAAATTGAGTGAGCGGGCTATTTGGTTCACATTATTTCCGATCCTGCCCACCTCTCTTAGAAAGAGTGGATCCATGGCTGGAGCTGGACGAGTAATACTTTTTTCACCTCGTCTTCGTTTTCTGAAATTAACACTCCCTTCCTCTTCTTTCTGTTGTTCTAAAACGCCATGGATATTTTTTTGAAACTCATATCTGATCAAACCATGTACATAATCAGTAAAAATGACATTTTGTTTTTTAAGTAACCACTCCAGTTGTACGGCTTGCGCGGGCAGAAAACGGAGTCTTTTAATAATGTCACGTTTAGGTTTCTTCATTACTTGCCTCAGCTTAAAGGGTGTTTTTTTGGGGTCTTAGGGGGTCGCCCCTAACAAGCCCTGTTGCGTACCAAAAATAAACTGCGCAGCAGTTTTTTTTGTAGCTACAGGTAGGCTTGCTTAATAAACTGCTCTTTTTAAGAACAATTTCCCCTCCTGAATCCCAAGCATAAAGGAATTAAAAAATTCAAATCCCATCCGTCGAATTTCGATTTTTTTTGAACGAAATCATCTATTTTTTTGAAAGAGTTACTTTATTTCTCAAACGGAAACGAGTTGTAAATCAGCGTTCAATCTCGAATTAATGTTCATTGATATAGATTTATATCTAAAAAATCTTAAAAAATTTGAAATTGGCTTGAAATTATGCAGATTTCTTTAAAAAATGTGTTGAGGTTTGTTTTTTTATTTATTTTTGAGTTATTCATCAAATTTATATCGTTTTCAGCATCGTATTCTTATTTTCAATGAATTTGTTTCCCCTGCTAAATAAAATAATATTTTAGATAAATATCAATTAATTAATAATTAACAATGAAGAAAAATAACACACATCTATCTTTCAAATTTCAGGTTTAACTCGTGACATGTAACGTTTTAATTTGGGGATGTAACACTTTTGTTTTTGTTAGAAACGAACGGTTTTTTGTTAGAAACGGACAGTATGTGAAGTGCATCACAATTTTTTAAATTTATTATTCTGTCTTATGAAATTAATACATAAATTTTATTAATACTTATTACGCAGCAGCCTTTTTCAAACAAGAAATTTCTGCATAGGCTGCTTTTAAAGAGTTCAGATGGTAATCCCCTCCTAAAAATAAAAGGATCTAAAAGTAGAATTTTCTCTTAAGATACAAGCAGGAAATTCTGTATGAAAACATCTAAATTTATTGACAGTCAAATCATGTCCATTCTGAAACAGGCGGAATCTGGTACACCTGTCGCTACTCTTTGCCGTGAACATGGCATGAGCAATGCTACATTCTATAAATAGCGTGCTAAATATGGCGGTATGGATACTTCATTAATGGTTTGACTCAGAAAGTTTGGATATTCTTATTTAATTGAACATTCAATCGCACATAACATTGGACATTGATTCTTATTCTACTTGGACACTTAAATAATTTCTGACAAGTTAAATGTAGGATAAAGATAATTTCTCATTTTATTTATACAATTGATTCTCTCAATGTTGATATTAATAAGTCCTGCAAATAGCTTACAGCTTCAAACTCTAGAGATTTTTGACTTCGATAAACTGCTACTTGCATTGGTTTTAGTGGTCCTAGCCCATGTTCAGCACCTAGAATTTTCAAATGGGGTGGCACACTACAACGTGTGAATACAGCGACTGCTAAGCCACTTTCAACAGCAGCAATTTGTCCTGCTAGACTAGAACTATTATATACAACCCGATACGTTTTCCCCTGGAGGGCTAAAGACTGAATAGCATTACGTTTGGCTAAACTTGTATCTTCATATACTGCAATTTTCAGAGGACTTGTTTTCCAAGTTTCAAACTGAGGTGAACCTACCCAGACAAGAGGTTCATAAAACAATAAAGTTCCTTGGCGTGAATGCTCTCTAGAGATTAAAGCTAAATCTAGATCACCAGATTCAATACGAGGAATAAGGGATGTGGATTGCTCGCAATGTAGTTCAATTTCAACTTTGTGATGTAATGTAGAAAACTTCTTTAACACTGGTGTTAAGTAAGTTGATGCGTAGTCATCAGGAACACCTAATCTTATGCGCCCACTTAATTCTGTATTCTGAAAGGCGTTGTGTATTTCATTATGCAAAGCCATCATTCTTCTCGCATAACCTAAAAGCAACTCCCCTTGTGATGTCAGTTGAAGCTGTCTACTTGATCTTTTAACCAATTCACATTGCAAGGCCTCTTCTAATTTTTTAAGTTGCATACTTACAGCCGATTGAGAGCGGTTTAAATCAGGTGCAGCACTTGAAAGTGAGCCTTTATCAACCACAGCTAAGAAACATTTTAGCCAATCAATTTGAAGATCACGCACTCACCGCTACCTTTTAATATTTGATAAACGAATACTATACTACTGAATTATTCGCTTTTATAAATTCAAATAGATTATAAAATTTAATTCCTCTCTCACCTTTATTTTTAAAAGGTTTTCATATCAAGGATCTGTTGTGTCAAACATAGACCAAGAACTTAGCAAATTGAATAATGACCTTATCTGGAAAGGATTCAAAAGTCTGCTTCCTATTTCTATTTTTGTGGCAATTTTTGGTGCTGCATTTGGATTAGCTGCCATTCAGACTGGATTAGATCCTTTATCTATCATTTCGATGAGTACCTTTGTATTTGCGGGCGCTGCTCAATTTGCCACATTGGAATTATGGGGACAAAGTGTGTCTTTAATTCCTCTGCTAGTGACTATTTTCTTCATTAATGCACGACATATTTTAATGGGTGCATCTTTATACCCTTGGCTAAAGAATCTATCGCCACTCAAACGATATAGCATTCTATTAGTCATTTCTGATGCGAATTGGGCATTCGCTCAACAAGCATTTCAAAATCAAAAACAAGGGCTTGGAATTTTATTTGGTGGCGGAATTGCTCTATGGCTATTCTGGGTAATAGGGACTTGTTTGGGTTTATATTTTGGTAGTGTTATTCAAAACCCAACCCATTTTGGTCTAGATATGGTTATGGCTTGTTTTCTGCTGTCAATGGTTGTTGGGGGGCAGAAAAATTTAAGAATTATCTGTATATGGATAGCAGCAGCTATAAGTTCATTACTTGCTTATTGGTACTTACCTGAAAACTCTCATGTTGTTGTTGGAGCTTTAGTAGGTGGCGTTGTTGGTATGCTATTAAAGGACAAACAGGCATGAATTTAGAGATAAGTACACAGTCGGTAGGACTTATTATTTTCATTATGGCACTTGTAACATTGGCCACCCGTTGGGGTGGTGTTTTCATCATGTCCTTTATCCCAATCAATGACCGAATACAACGTTTTATTAGCGCAATGTCAGCTTCTGTATTGGTCGCTATATTGGCTCCAATTGCAATTGAGGGGGATCTTGGTGCTCGATGTGCATTATTAGCGACAGCTATAACAGCGGTGATTTTCAAAAAACCTCTAGTTGCTATAGGGACTGGTATTATCACTGCGGCTGTTATACGACAGTTTTAGGGATAAGCTCCTGCAATTGATTTGATAAAGCCAAACACACAAGCGTTGGGCTTTTATGATTTATCAACAGGATTATTAATGCTCGAAATCTGCTCAGGACTCTCCACCCATGATTCGCGATGCTCATCACGGGTGGAGAGTCCTGAGCAGATTTCGGCAATATTCACCCTACCTTCGCCAATAAAAATTGACACAGGTATTTGAATATTGCCGTTGTCGCTCTTCACGGTATGGAGCCGCCTTTCGCTTTCAATCGACACGCTCAGATTGCGTTTAGTCTGAGTCGCAAGAGAGTATTTTGGATCTAACTATCCACCCGCACACGCCTTTCTCTCTCATTGGCTTGTTATCTCGGCGAGGGAACTACCCAACATGCCACTTAAACAATCGACCAACGTATTCCCTGCGCCCTTTCCCCAGTGCAATTCTTCAGATAGGAAAGCGATTATAAAATCTTTAGCCTTTGATGCCTGCCGTCACTTATCCACCTGCACATCAAAGCCACGAAGAAGATCAAGCCAACATATAAACAGTTGCACTTACAAACTTAATCTTTTGTACAGACGTAGTGAACGAACCGATGGGTTTAAATTGTATGACGAAGCACATTTAACGAAATTTTTTATATCTGAGGCATTGAAACCAAAGCAATTTCTCAAAAAATTAGACTGTGTACAAAAAAATTTACATATAAACGGTTGTACAAAAGAATAATTTCCTTAAAATATGAGGAACTGGCAGTTACAAGCCTCTGGTGATTATCTGTACGAGTTTCCGCTCTACAGATCTTTCGTTAAAAGATACTGGTAATATCATTTAACTGTAACGCCAATAAATTTAATACAAAGGCCCTTGTTAAAACAAGGGCCTTTGTATTCCAGTTACATAAAAAATGAAATTAGCTATGTTAATGGGCTGCAATGTGATTTGGACAGCTCTTTTACTGAACCGTACCGGGTTTGTTGGAGACAACTTTTCTTGAGAGAAGGTTCCGATGACAAAACCCAAATATACCCCTGAAATCAAAGAAAGAGCAGTTCGCTTACTTGTCAAACCCGAAAAAGACTATATCCCTCGACTTGAATTGCAATCACAACAATTTCTCGCAAGATTGGCTGTACTCCTGAAAAACTTCGTGCCAGGCATCAAATGCATTTAGATCAGCAACGTATCAAACAACTTGAAAACTAGAATAAAGAACTGCAACGGGCGAATGAAATTCTTCGTAAAGCAGAAGCTTTTTTTGCCCAAGCGGAGCTCGACCACCCACACAAATAATGATTGATTTCAGGTGGTGTTTCAAAAATTATACTGGGATTAAATGCAGCCATTATTGATGTAGAAGAAGGTTAAATCGAAAGCCTTAAAGTGATTATCTAACTTTTTCGAAAAATTACAGCTTCTCCTAAGCTCATCGACTTCAAGACATTCGTAGTGACTTTGTTTAGGACGAATCTGATAGGTCGATTCACTTAAGGTTCGTAATACCTGAGTTGCACCCTTGATAGCTTAATCCATGATCACCAATAAACTGATGTTTGCAATCTTTGCACTGATGGTTTTGTTTCCCATCTACTTTGATGCCATTTCTCTTTATATTATTACTTAGACAGGTAGGACATTTAATTTGTAGCGTTATTTTCATACCTCTATTCTATCAAAAGCCATATTTTTTTCAGCATACTTTTTAAAACACCACCTAATTTTTTATGAAGTTATGAAGTTATGAAGTTATGAAGTTATGAAGTTATGAAGTTATGAAGTTATGAAGTTATGAAGTTATGAAGTTAGGTTATTTAATTTTATAAATTAAATAACCCATTCTCAATTTTATTTAAAACTATTATCAACTAACTGCTTAAAATCTTCTAAATTCTGCTCTGCCAGTGACTCTAAAGCTATTCTTACAATACTAGATCTGTTAACACGAGCATTATTACTTTTGATAATCAGCTCATCAATTAATTCACTTAATTCTTGGTTTAAAGAAAAGGTACAACGAACGAATTTCTTTTGTGAAACTTCTAGATCCTTAACTCTTTTATCAGCTCCAGATATGAAATTTTCAACCAGTTTATCCTGATCTGAAAGCTCGTCATTTTTCTTTTTTAAACCACTAAGACCTGCCATAATTATACTCCTAAAAACTCTTGAGCTATCCCTTCAATTTCTGCTTTTGCCTTAGGATCACTTGTTACTTCAAAAACAGATAAGCCATTTTCATCTGCATCATCATAAACATTTCGATTTGTCGTGATTTGGTCTAAGGCTTTTATTCCAAACGATACACAGGCTTCTTTAGCATCTAAAATTCGTTGTACTTGTGACGGTAATGTTGGGCATTGTGTAATGATTGCTCTTGCATTCAAATCTGGATTCACTGCTCGTGCCAGTTTTAATACTTGTTCCATATGATCCAAAGTTTTTAGATCTCTACGTTTAGGCCTAAAAGGCAATAGCATATGTGTTGCTATAGTCATAGCAGAACGCAATGCTTCCGAATCTTGTCCACCAGCATCAATGATAATATCTTCATATCTTTTTGATAAATCTTTTAAAACTTGACGAATATTGCCTGAAGCTTGTACAGATGGAATATTTTTTAAATCCTCATTTTCATCACGTTCTTTAATCCAGTCAGTCGTTGTACCTTGAGGATCTGCATCTAGAAGCAGAACATCTCTATTCTTTTTTTGTAAATAAACTGCTAAGTTTTGGGCGAGGCAGCTTTTACCAGCTCCGCCTTTTTCACCACCTACCAAGATAATCATAAGTTATGTAAGTTACGTAATTTTGTTAAAAATAATGTACAAGTTTCAATCTCCTGAATCAACTATTGTGAAAAATAAAGTTAAAAAATAAAGTTATCCACAAGTAATGTTCTTTTTTAATTTTATATATATCTTTAAATTTATATTTATAGGACCTTTGAATGCCTTATACGGTATAGTTTTCAGAGGATTTATATGGACATTTTCCTGACAATAAGTGGACATTTTCCTTTATTTAAATGGACGTTTTCCTGACAATAAGTGGACATTTTCCTTTATTTAAATGGACGTTTTCTTGATATAAATGGACGTTTTCTTGGCATAAATATATCTTCCATTAATGGACATTAAGTGTTAATGTCTATTAATGGAACTTATTTCTTTAATCACAATATGGCAAATCTGATTTATAAAGACAATAACTTGATTGAAGCATCTTATGCATTGACTCTGTCTGAACAACGCTTAATTTTAGTTGCAATTATTGCAGCTAGGGAAATTGAAAAAGAGCTTACATCGGATACATTGCTAACAATCCATGCGTCTGAATACATGAAGCACTTTAATTTGGGTCGTCAAGCGGCCTATGAGGCTCTTCAGGGAGCGTGTGATAACTTGTTTGAACGTAGACTCACCTATAAGGCCATAGATCCTGTTACAGGTAGGCCAGCGGTCTACAAAAGCCGTTGGGTATCAAAAGTTGGCTATGTTAAAGAAGCCGCATGCGCTCAACTAATTTTTGCTCCTGATATTTTACAGCTTTTTGTAAAACTTGAAGAAAAGTTTACTCGTTATGAATTAAAGCAAATTTCTCAATTATCTAGTGTATACGCTATACGGCTGTATGAACTTTTGATTAGATGGCGTAGCAAAGGCAAGCTATATATTAGTATGGTTGAATTGCGTGATAAGTTAGGTCTACTTGAAAATGAATATAAAACCATGGGAGATTTCAAAAAGCGTGTATTGACGGTTGCCATAGATCAAATTAATAAACTTACTGATATCGACGTAAGTTATGAGCAAAAAAAAGAAGGAAGAACAATTACACATATCGAATTTTCTTTTAATCAAAAAGCTTCCTTAATTGTTAGTGATAAGATACTGGAACCGACATATCAGTTGACACCAAAACAATCTATATTTTTCGCTCAAAAATTGTGTGACCTTATCAAATATCCCGAATTCGGGGGGAAATATGCCAATGTAGGCGAAGAGATCGAAGCGTTTAAAGAAAGGATTTCACTTGAACTTCTCGACCCTGAAAAGGTAAAAAAGTATTATCCGGATTTGTTAAAAGTGGGCTATAAAGAAAAATATAAATCGGAAAAGTTATCATAACCTGAATAATAGAAATTCTTATTTTGAACACGACTAACCTATAGGAAAAATTTAGTCTGCCCTGGTAACCCTAGTTCTATAATTTGGTCTTTATTGAGAAGTGTGTGTTTTAATTGCAAGGTTATTACATAAACAGTTAGCAGCTGATCTATAAGGAATATAAGATTATAAAATTACATAACTTATGTAACTTACGAAACTTATGAGCTTATGTAATCCTGCAGAGAGTGATGAGATGGAACCTCTTCCGGTAATGCTTGTCAGGGATTTGTCCATATATGGAAGCGCAGCACTGAAAATTACATGTTCCACTAGTACGAAGAATTTATCTGGATTGATTTGCCAGGAAGATGAAATTATAAAGTTACATAACTTATGTAACTTACGCAACCTATGTAATCCTGCAGAGAGTGATGAGATGGAACCTCTTCCGGTAATGCTTGTCAGGGATTTGTCCATATATGGGAGTGCAGTGCTGAAAAATTAAAGAGGCACTGTTGCAAATAGAGATTTGAGTCGATGATGTTCCCTTTAAAAAAGTACTTAGAGACCGAAAACCCTGTTGATTAGACACACTTCACCCTGAGGCTGACCATAATAAAATGACGATGCTTGTCCTTTACGTAGTGCACGCATGACTTCAATACCTTTAATTGTGGCATAAGCCGTCTTCATAGATTTGAATCCTAATGTGGCCCTGATGATCCGCTTTAGCTTGCCATGATCACATTCAATCACGTTATTTTTATACTTAATCTGCCTGTGCTCAAGGTCTGGTGGACATTTACCTTCCCGTTTTAACCGTGATAAAGCACGTCCATATGTGGGTGCTTTATCCGTGTTGATCACTTGTGGAATTTGCCACTTCTTCACATTATTTAAAATTTTTCCAAGAAAACAATATGCTGATTTGGTATTACGTCTAGAAGAAAGATAAAAATCAATGGTATCGCCACGTTGATCGACTGCACGATACAGATAAGACCATCGTCCATTCACTTTTACATAGGTTTCATCAATATGCCACGAGCTCAGATCTGTAGGATTACGCCAATACCAGCGTAAACGTTTTTCTATTTCAGGAGCATAACGTTGAACCCAACGGTAAATAGTCGTGTGATCAACATTCACACCCCGTTCGGCCAGCATTTCCTGCAGTTCACGATAGCTAATGCCATATTTACAATACCAGCGCACAGCCCAAAGAATGATTTCGCCCTGAAAATGCCGACCATGGAAAGGATTCATATGCTGCA
>NZ_KB849588.1:0-10464 GCF_000368625.1 Acinetobacter schindleri CIP 107287 | reverse complement strand
GGTTCCGGAATTAAACCTTCCTTTTCATAAAACCTAATTGTTAATACTGAACATGAGGTTTTTTTAGAGAGTTCACCAATTTTTAAATGCATTGAGTTAGTATTTCCAAAGATTCTTGACTCTATAGTAACTATAGGGATTCTAATATTCAAAGTTTATAATTTTTTTAATGGGTATAATTATGAGTGGTTGTGGATGTAGTAAAGAAACACCATGCGAAGATAAGAAATCTCAACAAGAAAATCATCCATCAATTGCAGAAGCAAACAATTCAAAGAATTGTGATAATACGCTTAGCTGTTGTGGTGAAGAGGAAGAAAAAAAATCTTCATCTCCTTGCTGTAACACTTCAAACAGTTGTGAAGATACCGCTCAATCCTGTTGTGGTTCTGATCCCAAAGAAAATTTAAGCACTGAAGACGTTTTAAAAGATTCGCACTACATGAGTGAATACTTAGTTCCCAAAATGGATTGTTCTGCGGAAGAACAGATGGTTCGTATGGCGCTATCTTCAATTGATGGTGTTCAAAAACTCATCTTTGATTTACCTAACCGTTCTTTAAAGGTTCTACATAATCAAAAAGATGAAAATATAACCACCAAACTTGAAGCTTTGGGTTTTGGTGCAAAGCTTGTGAAGACTGAAACTTATATAAGCAATCAACAGGCTAAGCAAACAAGTACCTACACCATTCCTAAAATGGATTGCTCTGCTGAAGAGCAAATGGTCCGTATGGCTCTTGCAGATATTGAAGCAGTTAAAGGTCTTACTTTTGATCTTCCCAATCGAAAACTGAAAGTCTTCCATAATGAAGGGATTCAGCAAATTACGGCTAAACTCGAAGGACTGGGTTTTGGGGCGAAACTTGATGAAACACAGCTTTCTACAGGCGATATACCTAATGAACCTGATCCTGTGAGACAAGCTAAAGTACTTAAACTGTTATTAGGCATTAATGCTCTACTGTTCTTTATAGAATTCATCAGCGGAATTATTGCTGCGTCTACAGGATTGATTGCTGATTCTCTAGATATGTTTGCCGATGCAGCCGTTTATGGTATTGCGCTATATGCCGTCGGAAAAGCTGCGAAATATCAAGTGAAAGCAGCCCATTTCGCAGGTTGGATTCAGTTATTACTTGCTGTCATCGTGATTATTGATGTCATTAGACGATTCATGTTTGGAAGCGAGCCAGAATCAACGCTCATGATTGTTATTGGCCTGCTCGCACTTATAGCTAACGTGACATGCTTATATCTTATTTCTGGTCATCGAGAAGATGGCGCACATATGAAAGCCAGTTGGATTTTCTCGGCGAATGACGTTGTCGTAAATATGGGCGTTATATTTGCCGGTGTACTCGTGGCGTGGACGGGATCAGCTTATCCAGACTTAATCATTGGCATACTGGTTTCTTTATTCGTACTTAATGGTGCCCGAAAAATTTTGGCTTTGAAGTAAGAGTATCGAAAATGAATCTATTTGGCACTGTTGCAAATAACCACGAATGGTAAGCTGAAGACTGTTTTAGCTAAAGGTGCAGCATATGAATCCTTTCCATGGTCGGCATTTTCAGGGCGAAATCATTCTTTGGGCTGTGCGCTGGTATTGTAAATATGGCATTAGCTATCGTGAACTGCAGGAAATGCTGGCCGAACGGGGTGTGAATGTTGATCACACGACTATTTACCGTTGGGTTCAACGTTATACGAATCTAAAAATGGGAGCCTATAGCTCCCATTTTTATTGTTAAACGTTGAATCCTATATGTTTTCCTGTTGGAAGCTCTACATCAATACGGAGCTTCCCACCCATTGCCTCAACATACTTTTTCATGGTTGAAATCTTAAGATCATTGCCACGATTTTCTATTGCTGAAAGCGATGGCTGTTTTATTCCCAAAGTTTCAGCAAGCTCTTTTTGAGAAATTTCGAGTTCTTCACGAATAAGATGAAGCTGATTTTCTAGCAGTAATTCATCAGCCATTTTTTGAATACGGGCTTGGCTCTCTGGAGAGCGGCTAGCTAACAATTCTTGCAGAGTCTTAGCCATTAGATTTATCTCCTAGGGTAGTGAGATGAAGTTGGTATTGTTCATCTGCAATATCCAGCATGTCTTTATAAAAACGCTTTTTACCGCCTTTATCAGCAATACATAGAACAATAGCCTGTCGTAAGGGATCAAATGCGAAGAAAGCTCTTAAGGGTCTACCGCGATGTTGAACACGCAGTTCTTTCATATTGGTAAATTTAGACTCATACACAGTATCTACTAAAGGACGGCCTAAACTCGGTCCCTGCTGCTGTAGAACAACCAGGGCAGCTAGGACCTTCTCTTGTGTAGGTTCATCTTGCTGTTCAAGCCACTGATTAAATAGATCTGTCGTAATGACTGTCCACATACCACAACCAAAATATAGATTATAGTCTATATTTTAGGGGCATTATGTTTGTTTTGCAAATGAAAAAGGATAAGCAATAAAAAACCCCGGTATCCTGCCGGGGGTTTCTATTGTTACTTGCTGCGCTTTTGTACCCTTTGGTCCATGTGCAATAACTTATAATTTTTGTTTTATGTTATGGAACTTCCTGTTCCTGATGAGTTCATCATAGGAAAACTCCAGTTTTCAGAATAGCCGCAAATAGCCGATATTCTTGTGCGTTCTAACCTACAAAATAGCCTAAATTTTATCCACAGCAATTGGGGATAGTTTCGCAACCTAGAGCCGCATGAAATGGGCACTGATCCCAAGATTGATCATTTCTTAATCAATTTTCTTGGCAAAATGTTACAGATCCGCTTAAAAACTCACCAACTTATTACAAAAGCCAATTTTTGTGCGTTTTGTGATCAGGGTGAAAATTTTAAGTTATTGATATTTATATTAATATACAAGTGTACTTCGTATAATCGCCATTATGTTAAATGACAATGATTTTAGTTGATTATTCATCCTTATAGCTTTTGAAAACTTGCAGAACTTTTCTTAATTTGTAATCCTTGCTGCCAAGGGTGCCTAGCTAAGCTAAGGCAGGTATTTGTTGTAGTCGGGCCGCTATAACAGGATGAAGAGTACCTGTATGTTTAATCTAAATATTTTTAATAAGATTTCTACTGAAGTCTTAACCTATAAGAATGCCCTTGAACTGAATTCAGAGAATCAATTAATCATAAAATATAAGACCTCCAGTTCTGATGAATATAGAAAAGCTATTGTCTTGATTCTAAAAGAGCGAGGATATAGTAGGTTGGAAATAGGGCAGTTACTTGAGAGTTAATTCTTAAGATTTCCTAAAATTAACATAGTACACCTTATACGAATTCCCAGAGCATGGCTTTCAGCCATGCTTTTGTTTATCAAAATAGTATAGATATATGAATTTTAAGATAAAGAAAAAGCCTTATAGTCTCTCCCGGAACTATAAGGCTTATAAATCGCTGTAATTTTTTTCTTAATTACCTACTTTTTTCCTCTATAGGTTATGAATATATTTTACCGATAGGTAAAAAACAAAGATATAAGACAAAAGATGAATATGCTAAGAATTCCGCGTAAAGCTTACTATGTTATTCACCAATTAAAATGTCTATGCGATAAACCATTTAAAATGTCCTGTTTTTAACTGCAAGAGTCAAGCACAGGATTTAAATTTCTTTGTTCAATAGCCGCTTTCTGAGCTTTACGACTCGGCATACTTTTCTTGAGACGGGAACGTTTATTTTGTTTTTCCAACTCTTCATGCTGTTGCTGGATATGCGCCAGAACCGAGCCTAATCTTTTATTCTCAACCACTTCATTCTGCTGTAGTCCAGCCAGTTTATTGAAGACACTATAGTTGATCTTCCGTCCTTCATGCATGATCGCCACAGTGCCATCCGGGTACTCCAGAAATGAAATGTATTGCCCAACAAGCTTATGATTCAGCTCTGTCGGTTCAAGCAGATAAATACACTTGTCATAGGTAATCGTCAGGTTCTTCGTAACCTTACGCGGTTCCTGCCAGGTAAAAATATCATCTAGTTCAAGATCAGATTCGGTTAATGGCCGATGCAGATTCTTTGAGTTTCGCGCACATTTGGCGAACTTCTGATTGAAATGCTCAATAAAGCAGGGCAACCATGCATTGGCCTCCGCAATCGAGCCGATGCCTTCTAGACGCATCTCCTTAATCAGACGGTCCTGAAGGGTTCTATTCGCTCGCTCTACGCGACCTTTGGCCTGTGGGGAGTTGGCAAAGATAATATCAATGTTTAACTCATTCAGAATCCGCCCAAATTGCGTGATCTTGCTATCTTGGCTTGATTTCTGATTGACCCGGAATACAGAGTGTTTATCGCTATAAAAGGCTAGAGGCTTTCCATATTGCTCAATGTAGGCTCGGGTTGAAAGCATATAATCAAAGGTTGTTTCCGCCTCACAAAAGCGCAGATGCAACAGCTTTCCAGTAGCATCATCGATATAAACTAATAAACAGCATTTAGCAGCCCGACCTTCAAACCAGTCATGATATGAACCATCAATCTGGATCAGCTCACCGAAGCAATCACGGTTATAGCGTGGCTGATAGGGACGTTTCAGGCGTTTGGATCGAGGAATCCAGAGCTCATTGGCCGTCATCCAGCGACGAACCGTTTCTACTGGGATATTCAGGTCAAATATGCTACTGAGCTTCTCATGCGCCAAGGTGGGACCGAAGCCCAGCAGATGTTCAGAAATAATGGAAAGGCACTTTGATTTTAACAAGTCATCATGGCGACGATGACCAGGTTGACCACGACTGGCATGCGCCAGACCTGAAACACCATCTTGATTGAGCTTGTGCAATAACCGGGTAATTTGACGGGTGGAAAGATTCAGGATTTCAGCAGCACGGACTTGCGTAATACGATGATCTCGAACGTCTTGCAGTACTGCAAGACGTTGAATTTCTTTGTCAGACATAGTGATCAGCATCTATATTTTATATCCAGTCCATGGTGATAAAAACCATCATAAACTAGACATTTTTATTGGTGAGAATATAGACACTTTAAATGGGTTCTAACACGTGCATTTCGTAGAAGAGATTTTATGTTAAATGAGAGCTAAAAAATGCCTGAATTATAGGCATTTTTTATAGTTTATATATTTTAAGTTGCATTATTTCTTTGAATAATTTCATGAACAGTTTTTAGAATTTGTAATGAGATTCCTATTGATGAGCCTGATGGGACTTTTAATGTGGAATCCTTTGATTGATGTGCTGGAGTTATTGCACGTTGTGTTAATACTCCTAAAGCAACACCTTCTTCATTGACAATAGGCCCTCCACTTGCACCACTATGCATCCCATTATCTATGTAAAAAACGTCAGTTTCTATTCTTATATTTTGGGAGTTATCATCAGCAAAAATACGACGAATATTTCCAATATAACCATGTTTAATTATTGGACCTGTCATATCTGCTAAGTATCCTTCCTCTCTAATTGCTTTAATAAACTTATCTGCACCAAATGATTCTGGATCAATAATTTTTTCAATCGAAAATGGTATATTAAGTTCATCTGAATAGCCTGCAACAAATACTCTTTGTCCTAGATTTACTGAATTAATACTTGCAGGTAGAAAGGGGAATTTGAAAGGTTGCTCTTCTTTTGGTCGTAATACAGCTATATCTAGCTGTATTATTTCTTTAAAAGATGGGACGTTAATTTCAAATGAGCAAAAAGATACTGCATATTCAACTAAAGGTAACTCGGGAAACTTTATCAAAATTCTTTGCTGTGGATGAGTGTAATCTTCTTTTTTTATAGGCATCCTACCAGTCACTACATGTGCAGCAGTAATAACTTCACCTGTATCCGTAAAGCTAAAACAAGTACCTTCACTTATAACTTCATCACCTTCAAAAACTGTCACATATCCACAACAGCGTTGGATTTTTTCATATAAATCTTTAAACATACTTTTCTCTTTTTTTTTAGCCGTACCCAATTTTCAGATATAAACTGAATAATTATGGTTTTTTCGCAATAATTTCCGTAGCTCTTTGATGTTCATCAAGCCATGTGGCAGTTGTAGTACAGCGATAGCTAACTAAAGATAATATTTTTTGGTAATCATCAGATAAATTGCGTGTAAAAATTGGTTCGTGATGTGCAATGCGGTTACGCAAGCGTCTAATTTGCTCTAATTCATCATAAATTAGCTTTCTTCTATCTTGGATACTTACCGATGTATTCATATTGGGAAATAGATCAGTAAGATATGGATTCCAGAAACGCTGATCATGTCTGCTTGTGAAAATACTTTGCCAAAATGCGAATTTCAGCTCAGGAATAACTTTTCCTGTTGTTCGCTGATTTAATCGAGCATTTATGAGATCTTTTTTAGGGCTAAAACCACGAGTAGGATTAGGTAAGCTTCGTTCAAAACCTGAAGACCAGGGCCATCTATCTCCATAAATATTTTCAATTGCTCTTGATACAGCATTCCGAATAGCAACTTCACATACATGCAAAGGAATAAGTAAGGCACCTGAAATATCTGCATTCCAAGCATATAAATTTAAGGCTTCTAAATTGTCAGGTTTCTTTCCACCAGTGGCATTTTCATAGGTTGAAATTCTTGCAGGTGAAATAACAATGGTTACAGCGTCTATTATTTTCTGATTTGACATATATGCATATAAACCTTATATTGAATGCACTAGCTATGGGATTTTGTTGGCTTGCCTCCCCCTGTAGACATACGATATCTTAAAAAACCCGCTTATGCGGGTTTTTTATTGCCTAAAATATAGGTAAGTAACCGATTGAATTATAAAAACTCTTACTTTTCATGTAATACATATATAGCAGAAATTATTTTAAGGATTTACTTTGGAACCCTGTCTAGAAAATATTTTTCACAAATACTTAATTACTGACTTAAATAGTAAAAATTATGCAAAAAATTTAACAAAATTAATTACGTTCTTCATATCTAAAGGGCGTTTTCTAGAAGCAAGATTTTATTTAGACCAGTTAGAAAAAACTCATAGTGGAAATATAATTTCTATTTGTTTGGGCTATAAATTAGCGATAACTCTTTTTGATAATCAGAGCGTAATTAAATATGATAACTTATTGTATTTAAATAGAAAAAATGATTTCGAATTGGAGTGGTATAGATTGCAATATTATTATTCAGTCAATAATATTCCGAGAATTAGAGAAAGTTCTAAGTTTTTATTATCAAACAGTTGCTTAGAACGCAATCACATAGAAACTATTTCGGAAGTTGTTTGGAATACTCATGATTATGAACTTACCGTAATGTTTCATAAATATGCCATAAAAAATAAGATTCGCTTTACTGATCAAATGGATAAATTGATTAGAAATATAGTTCTAGAGAATTTAAGAGATTTATTAGTGATGTGTAAAAATGTTTAATTTTCTTATAGTTAGGGTTTTAGAGTCTAATAGTTTTACTTTACCGAATACCATCATTTATGGTGATGTAGAATTGAGACCTGCTTCAGTTGATTCAGATAAAGAACTTACTGCATTAAAAGAATCAGCTGATGATCATAGATTGCAGTTTGATAAATACACTTATGCGGCAAGGATTTGTACGATTGTTTCTTCTGAAACAGTGCTAGAGGCTCTAAGCATAGCTGCTGATCGGTTCTCTACAATTCTGGATTTGAGCGCCAGTAAATTTCATATTTCTAATGTCGATGTTTCAGAGATCGGATTTGCTAAAAATTTAGCTTCAGGTGAACTACATCCTGTTAAAAGGTGGGGATTTAACCCATCAACATCTTTTGTTATGTCCCATGGAAATATTCAGAGGATGGATGATATTAACTATATTCTTGGTTTAGATTGTGAGCTAAGTCAAAGATATTTAAGAGCTTTACATTGGGCTAGACATGGTAGACATGAAAATAATAGTCAGTTAAAGATATTGTTTAATTGGTTTACGTTAGAAGCATTATTAAAAGAGGGAGAGTCTGATAATATTTCTTCAAACATATGTTTTTTAATGGGATTTCCTAATAATAAAAAAAGGTTAGAAATATCTGAACCCTTTCTAGCCAGTATATCTGATCATCCTAGATATGATTTTTGGAAGAAAAAATTAATTGAAGATGTAGATAAGATTCGAATTTTTCGAAATAACTCAGCTCATTCTGGATTTAGGATAGTTGATTTTTCAAAGCCAGTTCTGGCGTTATATAGTCAGATTATGATTTATGGAACCTCTAGGAGTTTGGGAGCTGTTCGGTTTGCATTATTAAACAATGTTAAGACGCTAGTAGAGTTCAAGGAAAATATAGCTAATATCTTTGAAAATACAGCGAGAGCTAATGATATACATGGGAATATTATTTATTCATTAGATCAAGTACTATTGAATGGAAACGATAGTTATTTGTAAGATTTCCTAAAATTAACATAATACACGTTATACGAATTCCCAAGGCATGGCTTTTAGTTATGCTTTTTTTTATCAAAAGAGTATAGCTGAATGATAGCGAGCCAAATCGCATACAATATCTATCATTAGACTTAATGCAATAATTAAATGATATTGTTATCATTAATCTAATAGAATTAAGATTAAATGATAGAAATGAATACACGTATTTATCTACGAGCTTCAACTAAAGATCAAGATGCAGAAAGGGCTTTGCAGATTCTTCAGGATCTAAACCAAAACTTGAATTTGGGCGAAACCATTGTGTACGTGGAAAACTATAGTGGTACGAAGTTAGACCGACCTGAATTGAATAAGCTACTGTCAGAAGCAAATCAAGGCGACACCTTGTTGGTTGAAAGTATTGACCGATTATCACGCCTAACCCAACAGGATTTTCAAGAGCTGAAGCGCAGGATCCAGGAGAAGGGACTTCGTTTAGTCGTAGCAGATCTTCCTACTACCTACCAAATGATTCAAACCAGTGACAGCATTACTCATTCAATCCTGGATCTCATCAACAATATGTTGATTGATCTCCTGGCAACAATGGCCCGCCTGGACAATGAGAAACGTATAGAACGTATTAAGCAGGGCTTGGCACGTTCGGGTTACAAGCCAACAGGTAAGAAAGCCAATGAGGCTAAGCACAAACGAATAAAAGAATTACTAGCAGCTGGCAATATGACTAAGGAAGAAATTGCCAAAGCAGTGAATTGTGGAGTTGCAACTGTTTATCGAGTTGCTAAAGTCATTTAAAAAGGCTTGTATCAGTGCTTCCCTTATGTCATATCTATTTACAAAGGAGCAAGGCATTTTTAAAGATCAAAAGACGGAATTAATGATGAAAAAGCATTTGATTTTCCTTGTTTTTATAGTGATGGTTTTTATTTTAGCTCTAGTTGTAAAGATTAATAATGATCATAAAAAACGGCAAGCATTAAACAAATTGGAACTAGTTGAAAAGCAAATCCATTAGGTATATGAATATTAAGATAAATAAAAAGCCCTATAGTCTCTCCCGTTACTATAAGGCTTATAAATCTCTGCAATTTTTTTCTTAACTACCTACTTTTCCGATGTAGGTTATGAATATATTTTACCTATTGGTAAAAACAAAGATATAAGACAAAAGGTGAATATGCTAGGAATTTCGCATAACAACCATTATGTTAAATCAGGTTTAAAACTTAATATCATGTGAATTAAAGTAGGTCGGATCAAACTCTATCTCTCCTATTTCATCCTCGATAATTTGCATGTAATCGTCATATCTTGGATGTTTGGGGTCTTGTAATGCATCTAAAATATCAAGATATCCAAAAATTCCTCCAATATCTTCAAATGGAGCATGATTTTGACCATCTATACAACATGGATATTTTTTATTTAAATCAGGAGATTGTCTGCTTTCTACAGTAATCAAATGTTCCCAACAATCGCCAAAATCATATGTATATATAATTTTTTTACCTACACGTAGAACTTCTTTCAATTTTTGTCTTTTATTGATCTTTTCATGCTTAATAGTCGTGAATTCATGTAAATGGCTATCTTCCCAATCAAAAGCAGATTGAATTGCCTTATGGAGCCTAGATAAAGTAGCTGCCGATGAAATTTGAATAGTTCTCCAGATTTCAGGATCACTACCTAGCAGACTAATTTTTAATTGAAAAACTTCATCAGAAGATTTGAGCTTTACAGTTCCCATAACAGCCTAGTTCTCAAAAAATAGTTTTAGTAAATCTAAAATTAACATAATACACCTTATACGAAATGCGTTATAATTCTCTTGAAAATTGAACGCTGTAGTTCCTAGTTGATAGCCCGAACATCCCTGTTCGGGCTTTTTTTATCTTTTTTAGTGTTCCACGCTTAATAAATAAGCAATGTTCCACGATTTTATTCAGTTTTAATAAACATCATCCGGTTTTTTGGTGAGTCATTATTTCATTGCTGGCAATGAAATTGGCTCATCAAAAAATTGGAGTCCTGGTTAACCATACGGAAGGAAA
>NZ_KB849587.1 GCF_000368625.1 Acinetobacter schindleri CIP 107287 | reverse complement strand
TGGTGGGTCTGACAAGACTTGAACTTGTGACCCCACGCTTATCAAGCGTGTGCTCTAACCAACTGAGCTACAGACCCTCAGATACATCGTCATGAAGAACAACTTGTTGTGGATTCTTACCGATCGTCAATCTTTCGTTAAGGAGGTGATCCAGCCGCAGGTTCCCCTACGGCTACCTTGTTACGACTTCACCCCAGTCATCGGCCACACCGTGGTAAGCGTCCTCCTTGCGGTTAGACTACCTACTTCTGGTGCAACAAACTCCCATGGTGTGACGGGCGGTGTGTACAAGGCCCGGGAACGTATTCACCGCGGCATTCTGATCCGCGATTACTAGCGATTCCGACTTCACGCAGTCGAGTTGCAGACTGCGATCCGGACTACGATCGGCTTTTTGAGATTAGCATCCTCTCGCGAGGTAGCAACCCTTTGTACCGACCATTGTAGCACGTGTGTAGCCCTGGCCGTAAGGGCCATGATGACTTGACGTCGTCCCCGCCTTCCTCCAGTTTGTCACTGGCAGTATCCTTAAAGTTCCCGGCTTTACCCGCTGGCAAATAAGGAAAAGGGTTGCGCTCGTTGCGGGACTTAACCCAACATCTCACGACACGAGCTGACGACAGCCATGCAGCACCTGTATCTAAGTTCCCGAAGGCACCAATCCATCTCTGGAAAGTTCTTAGTATGTCAAGGCCAGGTAAGGTTCTTCGCGTTGCATCGAATTAAACCACATGCTCCACCGCTTGTGCGGGCCCCCGTCAATTCATTTGAGTTTTAGTCTTGCGACCGTACTCCCCAGGCGGTCTACTTATCGCGTTAGCTGCGCCACTAAAGCCTCAAAGGCCCCAACGGCTAGTAGACATCGTTTACGGCATGGACTACCAGGGTATCTAATCCTGTTTGCTCCCCATGCTTTCGTACCTCAGCGTCAGTATTAGGCCAGATGGCTGCCTTCGCCATCGGTATTCCTCCAGATCTCTACGCATTTCACCGCTACACCTGGAATTCTACCATCCTCTCCCATACTCTAGCTTTCCAGTATCGAATGCAATTCCTAAGTTAAGCTCAGGGATTTCACATCCGACTTAAAAAGCCGCCTACGCACGCTTTACGCCCAGTAAATCCGATTAACGCTCGCACCCTCTGTATTACCGCGGCTGCTGGCACAGAGTTAGCCGGTGCTTATTCTGCGAGTAACGTCCACTCTCTTTAGGTATTAACTAAAGGAGCCTCCTCCTCGCTTAAAGTGCTTTACAACCAAAAGGCCTTCTTCACACACGCGGCATGGCTGGATCAGGCTTGCGCCCATTGTCCAATATTCCCCACTGCTGCCTCCCGTAGGAGTCTGGGCCGTGTCTCAGTCCCAGTGTGGCGGATCATCCTCTCAGACCCGCTACAGATCGTCGCCTTGGTAGGCCTTTACCCCACCAACTAGCTAATCCGACTTAGGCTCATCTATTAGCGCAAGGTCCGAAGATCCCCTGCTTTCCCCCGTAGGGCGTATGCGGTATTAGCATTCCTTTCGGAATGTTGTCCCCCACTAATAGGCAGATTCCTAAGCATTACTCACCCGTCCGCCGCTAGGTTCGTTAGCGAGGTACCTTTCCCCGCTCGACTTGCATGTGTTAAGCCTGCCGCCAGCGTTCAATCTGAGCCATGATCAAACTCTTCAGTTTAAAATCAATAGTGCTTTATTCAAAACACCAAATCTTGGCTCATCAATTTTCTGACATCAATTTCTCAAATAAACTTCGAGTAATTTCTACCATTAATCAATGAAAATAATTTCGATCAATCAACCAGTAAAAATCCACACAAGTTGTTCTTCATAATCTCTTAATGATCTTTCTAACACCTCGTCAGTGCCAGAAGCTGGACTCAAAACACCGGATAACTCAGCGTCTCGCTTCGTTCATCACCGTGTATCTCGTCGGTATGGGTGCATTCTAGAGGATTTCAGAATCATTGCAACCCCCAATTCACTATATTTTTCACGTATGTATCTTTTTTCTACGAAAATCACTAAAAAATCGCTTTTTTATCTAAAATTTAACCATTTTTTTGAAATAAAACCTGTATTCAGTGCAATTCATTTTAAAACGGTTATTTTCATTAAGACTTAATAGCTCTCAAAAAATTACTAAATCTTAATAAGACTGTGAAATTTCAACTCTGTATTCAGAATTTTTCAAAACTTGCTTATATCAGCTTACATATTTTGTTATTTTCTATCCGACTAATAGATATAGGTGCTATCAGGAAAGTCAGTTTGCTGCTTTCATAGCGACTTCTTTTTCTAATCCCAAGTTTTAAAAAGTCAAAATAGTCGAATCAGCCGTATTCAGCTTTATATAAGTTACGAAACCTGACTTTTAATATCTATATAAAGCCAAAGAGAATATTAAGATAGCTAAGCTACGTATTGGCGATACTTATGTCCCACCCAGTGATGCATGACTTCTTCAATCACTTCTTTCTTACCTTTATAGTCCTCAGCAGCAAATAACAATTTAGCCCGACGAGGTAACCGCTCTTTGACTAAGGAAAAGAGAAGATAGTGTGATGCGAGATCGAGTTGCTGTAATAAAGTATATGCCTGTTTAAAAGATTTCTGTTTCTGCTCAGGCGTATCGTATTCAAATAGAAAACGTAAAATAAAATCAATTTCCTGATCAAAAATATCCTGAGTCCGATAGTGATACATAAACACTGCTTACCCTCTTATTTTAAATTTCTAGATCTTCTTTGAGACCTGATGTGATCAGCATACTGATAACTTTCTGGATGTCAGTATCTATCCGGCGATCTGTAGTGGATTTAAAGCAAATAAAAAATTTGATTTTTAAAAGATAATATAGAAAGGAAAAGTGGAGTTTTTCAAATAAAAAAGGAAGAGATCTCTCCCAAAATCTCTCCCTCGGAATTGAATCTTTACCCGATCCAGTATGTCATTATTATAGTTATTTGCTTCAGTATCTTAAAAAAAGTCTCTTGGGGAAGAGACTATAAGTTGTGGAGTTATTTATTATTACCACTACCCTCTAGATGTGCTTAAAGCGAATTCTCTAGATGAATAAATCTTATACATAATAATAGGGAAACGCAAGGGATTCGGCAAAATTTAACTCTTGTTTTTATAAGGTTTTTTTTGAATTTGCTTATTTGATTTTTGAATATAGAGTCATATAAAAAAAAGCAGGCCGAAGCCTGCTTTTAATTCAATAACTTAGAAAGTGTCTTAATCAACAAAGGTCACTTTTGCAATCGCTTTTTTGCTCGCCTGAACAATCAAAGTCACGTTTTCTTTCACAGAAAAAGACGTATCAACTGGTTGCCAGTCTACTTTTACTGCACCACGACCCAGCGCATCTTTGGCTTGTGCCGAGTTTTTAGTCAGACCCGCTTCACGCAGGATTGAAGTAATAAAGATTTCACCACCGAACTCGCTTAATGAAATGGTTACTTCCGGTGTGCCTTCAGGAAGTTCACCCTCAGTAATGATATTACCCGCGCCTTTATGTGCATGCGCAGCAGCCTCACTTCCATGGAAACGTTCAACCAGTTCCAGTGCAAGAATGCGTTTCACTTCCTGTGGATTACGACCTTCTTCAATCTCTTTCAGCAATACCTGAATTTCCTCTACAGATTTGAAGCTAAGCAAATCGAAATAACGTTCGATCAGTGAATCCGGCATTGACAGTACTTTCTGGTACATCGCACCTGGCGCATCAAATACGCCAATATAGTTACCTAAAGATTTAGACATTTTATTAACGCCATCTAAACCTTCAAGAATTGGTACTGTAATACAGACTTGTGCTTCCTGGTCATAACGACCTTGAAGGGTACGACCCATTAACAGGTTAAAGGTCTGGTCTGTGCCACCCAGCTCTACGTCCGCTTCTAGTGCTACTGAATCATAACCTTGTACCAATGGATACAGGAATTCATGAATCGCAATCGGTTGCTGATTGTTATAACGTTTTGTGAAGTCATCACGCTCAAGCATACGGGCAACAGTTTGCTGTGATGCCAGTTGAATCAGATCAGCAGCAGTTTTTTGTGCAAACCATTCCGAGTTAAACACCACTTTGGTTTTGTTTGGATCAAGAATTTTAAATACTTGTTCTTGATAAGTTTTAGCGTTTTCTAAAACTTGCTCTCGCGATAATGGTGGACGTGTTGCACTTTTGCCGGTTGGATCACCGATCATCGCAGTATAGTCACCAATCAGGAAGAAAACTTCGTGGCCCAGGTCTTGGAACACTTTTAGCTTATTGATCAGTACAGTATGACCTAAGTGCAAGTCAGGTGCAGTGGGGTCAAAACCCGCTTTAATTTTTAGTGGACGATTCTGCTTTAATTTCTTTAGAAGATCTTCTTCAGAAATAATTTCGTGTGTGCCTCGTTGGATGAGGGCAAGTTGTTCTTCAGCCGGCAGGAAATTTGACATCACAAAACCCAAATACATCAGTTATTCAATTTGTGCGATATACTAACACTTTTTCAGCATATTGCAGGCTTAAGAATAACCATGACAGCGATCTATATTGGGGTAATGACCGGCACAAGCATGGATGGTGTCGATATTGTTGCTGCTTCTTTTGATCCACTCCAGCTTCATGCCACCCTCACCCTACCTTTTGATCATGATCTTCGTGATGAATTGATGGCGCTCACACTACCAGGCGATAATGAAATTGACCGCATGGGTAAAGCAGATGTTGCGCTGGCACAGATGATTGGTCATGGTATTAATGCGCTGATAGAAAAAAATAAGCTGGATCGCACACAAATCAAAGCCATTGGCTCACATGGACAAACTATTCGCCACCGTCCTGAACATGGTTTTACCCTGCAGATCGGTGATCCAAACATTATTACTGAAATTACCCAGATTCCAGTGATTTCCGATTTCCGTCGCCGTGACCTGGCAGCTGGTGGCCAAGGTGCACCGCTAGTTCCGGCTTTCCATCAGGATATTTTTCAGCATGACAGTATTCACCGGGTGATTCTAAACCTGGGTGGTATTGCCAATGTCAGTATTCTACCTGCCGGTCAGCCAGATCAAGTCTATGGCTTTGATACCGGTCCAGCCAATATTCTGATGGATGCCTGGTGTGAGCGTTATACCGGCCAGCCTTTTGATGAAAATGGCAACTGGGCAGCCTATGGTACACCCATCCGTAGCCTATTAGATCGTTTACAGGAACATGCATTTTTCTCCAAAGAACCCCCAAAAAGTACCGGCCGTGAAGACTTTAACCTAGAATGGCTGGATGAACAGATTGCCGACTGGCGCAGCAGTCTAGAATATGATGAGCTGGAAGATACTCCAGAAAATGTTCAGGCGACGCTCATGAAGCTCACCACACGTGCCATTAAAAAAGCGATTTATCGCTCTGGTCTGGATACAGGTGAAGTCTATGTTTGTGGAGGTGGTGCTTATAATTCACATCTACTGGAACAGCTGCGCTGGCGTTTGCGTAAACATCACTGGAGTGTGCAAACCACAGCTGATTTAGGCTTAAATCCAACATGGGTCGAAGGCACTGCCTTTGCCTGGCTGGCGATGCGCTTTATGAATCAGCTGAGTGGCAATCTGCCAGCTGTGACCGGGGCTTCAGGCTATCGTGTGCTCGGTACGATTACAGCAGTTTAATCTCCTGAATTCTTATAACTATATATAGGTATAAAAAAGGTCTGCATTATTGCAGACCTTTTTTTCAATCTCTGTTATTGCATCATCAGTTTGGCATTTTCATTCCGAAACGCACGTAAAATCTGTTGACCTGCCCGTCCGGTTGGAGTTAAACCTAAACGGATCTGCTCTTGGCGGATTGCCTGACGGGTTTTATCCCCAATCAAACCATCTACTGCACCAATGTCATAACCTTTATTGAGCAAGAATTGCTGAATCTCTCGACGTTCTGCACGTGATGTGCCAGCATCATCGGTTGGCCATGTTTGCACCAAGCCACCTTTACCTTGCAAACGATCTGACAGATGTGCAATGGCTAAAGCATAGCTTTCGGCTGCATTATAACTATAGATGGCGTCAAAGTTTTTAAAGACCAGGAACACCGGCCCATTGGCACCGGCAGGCGCCAATAAACCAGCTTGAGAGGATTCCAATAAATTCCCTTGAACTAATGCCGAACCATCGACACGAACCACCCCTTGATTGATCCAGCTACTCAAGGATTTTTTATTGCGACGCCCCTCACCCGAAACTGACATACCTTGAGGAATTTTTACTTCAAAACCCCATGGCTGTCCGCTCTGCCAGCCGCGTTTTTTCAAGAAGTTGGCTGTTGAAGCCAAGGCATCCGGGATACTGCTGACGAGATCACGACGCCCATCACCATCAAAATCAACCGCCAGTTCATCATAAGTGGATGGCATAAACTGGGTGTGACCAAAAGCTCCTGCCCATGAACCTTTAAGCTGGTTTTCATAGACATCACCACGTTGCAACAGCTTCATGGTAGTAAAGAACTCACCACGGAAATAGCTTTGACGACGACCTTCACAACTCAAAGTACCGAGCGCCTGCAATAAAGGATATTTACCAGAAATATCACCATAATTACTTTCCACACCCCAGACTGCCACCACAGTTTCAGCCGGAATGCCATAAGCAGCACTGACTCGATTTAATACGTCGCGATGCTGCTGTAATTTCTGACGGCCTTGCTGTACGCGCTCTTCATCGACCAGACCAGACAGATAGTCCCAAATTGGCGTTGAAAATTCTGGCTGATAGTTGAGTCTTTCAATTACAGAATAATCAGGGGTTAAATTTTGGGTATATCGGTCATAGGTCGCTGCATGGACACCTTTAGCGAGTGCCTGGGGTTTTAATCCAGCCAGACAGCTTTGAAATGAACTGGAACTTGGCGTATAGATGCCAGGACTCGAGGACAGCTCTGATGTACTTACACGCTGTCCATTAATGATCAGTTCAGCCTGTGCCTGAGAGGCAGCCAGAACGATTGAGCCAAGAAAAAGTGCAAGCCGTTGCATAGTACCCTTGAATACTTATATTTCGAATTATGTTCCTATTCACCTTATCAGCTTGTGGATAAAATTAAAGCACAAATACGTAAAATTTAAATTCATATTTTCTTCACTTTTAAATTTATTTGTAAGTTTTGAATTTAAAAACTTATCCACAAGATGCTTTAAATTCAAATTTGAACTAATTTTTAAATTTAAATTCAAAGCCATGTTATCAGCCTTTTAAATTCAAAATTGACTGTGTGGATAACCAACATCACATAAGCTTAATAACAAGTAATTGCAGACACTTAGGATTTAAATTCATTTATAAAATACAAGAAGGATTTTTAAATTCAAAACTTTGAATTCATTCCCTGGCTTTTAAATTTATTGTTTTGAATTTAAATTCAAAATAGAAAATCTAAATTCAAATGACCTCTTTTAAATTTAAATTTATGAATTTAAATTCAAAATACACTTTGCAAGTTTTAAATTCATTTTAAATTTAAATCTGCATGGCCGAACTGATGCAGCAACAGGTTAAATTTTCATCAATTATTTATAAATTATTGTTTGTTTTATAAGCAATTGATTTTGAAAATAATCCGATAAATGGTAGGGTATTTTCAAAGAGGCGCAATCATGCCTGAAAGCCGACAAATAAAAAAGCGACCACAGGTGTGATCGCTTTTTTTATCAGCAAGTTAAAGCTTAGATGCTCATATCTTCGCTCAATGCCAATGGATTCGGTAAAATCTTCGCCAATTGACGACATAGCATAGTCAATTGTGCACTGTCGGTTGGCATCAGGGTGATGTGACCAATCTTACGGCCTTCACGTTCTGACTTATTGTATAAGTGCAAATGCGCGCCTTCCAAGGCTAGAACATCTTCAGATTTTGGATGTTGACCGATGATATTCACCAGCACGGTTGGACGGATCACGTCAGTTGAACCTAAAGGCAAGCCAGCCACCGCACGCACATGGTTTTCAAACTGCGAACACACTGCACCTTCAATCGACCAGTGACCTGAGTTATGCACACGAGGTGCCATTTCATTAGCATATAGGCCTTTGTCTGTTACAAACAGCTCAAGAGTTAATACACCCACATAGTTCAGATGATTCAGCAGGCGAGTGATGTAATCTTGTGCGACTGGCTGCAAGTCCGCACTGTTGGGTGCAGGTACAATCGAATGAGACAGAATGCCATTATGATGATGATTTTCAGCCAATGGCCAAGTCTTCACATCACCATCTTGACCACGTACCGCAATAATTGAGACTTCACGTGAGAAAGTGACAAAACTTTCTGCAATCAGTTCACCGGCAGGACCTAGTTCTGCCCAAGCCTGATCAGTTTGATCTGCTGAACGTAGAACGAATTGACCTTTACCGTCATAACCACCACGAGAAGTTTTAAGTACAATCGGCAGACCGAGTTCTGCAACAGCAGCTTTTAAGCTCTCTAGAGAGGTGACTGCTTTATACGGTGCTACCGGAATTGCCAATTCATCAAACAGGGCTTTTTCAGACAGACGATGCTGTGCAATTGCCAAAGCCTGACGTGGCGGATGCAGGTCTTTGTTTTTCGTTAAAACATCTACATCCGCCAGTGGTGTATTTTCAAACTCAAGGCTGAACACATCTGCACTGTTGATAAAGTCTTGCAGACCATTTTCAGCCTTGGTGGAAAATACCGGACCCAAAGCAGCAGAAGGGCAGTCTGTGCTGGCTTCAAAAAATGTACATTGAATATTTAATGGAAGTGCCGCTTGCGCCATCATACGACCCAGCTGACCGCCACCAAAAATACCGATGGTTTTATCCATAATCTGTGTCTCGACTTAAGCCTGGCCTGGAATATTGTTGCTTGCCACTTTATCTGTTTGCGCTGCACGGAAATCTGCAACATTTTTTGCGATTTCTGGACGGGTCAAACCCAGAATTTGCGCGGCCATAATGGCAGCATTGGTGGCACCGGCAGGACCAATCGCCAAGGTACCGACTGCAATACCTGCTGGCATTTGCACAATAGACAGCAATGAATCAACACCGTTTAAAATCGAAGATTTCACCGGTACACCCAAAACTGGAAGATCAGTTTTCGCCGCACACATCCCCGGTAAATGCGCTGCGCCACCTGCACCGGCAATAATTACCTGAATACCACGATCACGCGCTTGCTCGGCATATTCAAACAGGCGGTCTGGGGTACGGTGTGCAGAAACAACTTCGGCTTCAAATGGGACACCAAGCTGCTTGAGCATATTGGCAGTGTGTTCGAGAGTTGCCCAATCTGATTGAGAACCCATGATAATACCTACGAGAGGAGTATCTTGTGCAGCAGCCGCATTCATTGCAAATTTTCCAGAGATTAAAGTGAGAAAAGATAAATCTCGACGAGAGAGCCAAGCTTGAATAGGAGTGCGTATTATAGACTGAAAATTCAACTTCATAAAATTTAACGGTCAAAGCAAGGCTCGATTTTTCTTGTTTTTTTATTGGATTCTTAAAAACTGGAATAAAAATAGGGGAGTAGTCGCAGTTACAGCCAGTCAGGAACTGCGGAACACGAAATACACACATCCACACAGACATAAAGCAGCCCAGAGATAATCTAGTTTAAATGGCTGTTTAAACATAAATAGCATAAAGGGCACAAAGACCAGTAGCGTCACCACTTCCTGGGTGATCTTCATCTGACCGACTGCGAGTCCGTGTTGCGCCATCAGCCGTGTTGCAGGAATCATCAGGCTATATTCAAATAAAGCAATGACCCAGCTAAATAAAATGATCTTCCACATTGGGGCATCATGCGGCAAAAATTTCAGATGACCATACCAGGCCAATGTCATAAAGCAGTTTGCACAAATAAGCAGGAGCAGGGGCCAGAACATAGCGGATGCCGGTAGAAAATTTACAGGATATTTTACGGATTATTGCAGCAAAAGATAATCGTGAAGCTTGGTTTTTTATCACATCTAGCATCGTTTCTTCACATAAAAAATCACGCCAGAATGCCTATCTTTTCCCGCAAAGCCTTGCTATCGTTGCCGGTAAATCGAATAAATCATGACAACAGCACAGAAAACAAAGTGATGTGTCAGTACAAAATGGAGTGAAATAGATGCATCTGCATATCTTGGGCATTTGTGGCACCTTTATGGGCTCGCTGGCCTTACTCGCGCGAGACCTCGGACATAAGGTGACAGGTTCAGACCAGAACGTGTATCCACCAATGTCGACCCAACTGGAAAATGCAGGCATTACTTTAATGCAGGGCTATGACCGTAGCCACCTACAACCACATCCGGATCTGGTCATTGTTGGTAATGCCATGAAGCGTAGTATTGATGCCGTGGAATATATGCTGAATGAAGGTCTGCCTTATATTTCAGGTCCGCAGTTCCTGGCTGATCATGTTCTGCAAGGTAAACACGTGCTGGGTGTCGCCGGAACACATGGTAAAACCACGACCACCACGATGCTGGCTTGGGTACTGGATCAAGCCGGTCTGGAGCCAGGTTTTCTGATTGGCGGTGTGCCATTGGGCTTTTCGGAAAGTGCGCGTCTCGGTGGTGGGAAATATTTCTGTGTCGAAGCCGATGAATACGATTCTGCTTTCTTCGACAAGCGTTCCAAGTTCGTGCATTACCATCCAAAAACCGCAATTTTAAATAACCTGGAATTTGACCATGCCGATATCTTTGATGATCTGGCCGCAATTCAAAAACAGTTCCATCATCTGGTACGCACTATTCCGTCTGAAGGTCGCATCATTGCACCGATTACGGAAACCAATATTGATGAAGTACTAGAGCAGGGCTGCTGGACACCGGTAGTTCGCACTTCACTGGATGCCAATGAAAAAGCTGAACTCTCTGCACAACAGTTGTCTGCTGATGGTTCACATTTTAAAGTGCTTCAGCATGGCGTAGTGAAAGGCGAAGTAAAATGGAATATGACGGGTCAGCACTCTGTTGCCAATGCTCTGGCAACTATTGCTGCGGCTGAGCATGTCGGTGTATCCATTGAAACTGCCTGTGAAGCACTCTCCAATTTTGGCGGTGTAAAACGCCGTATGGAACTACTTGATACGGTACGTGGTATTGAAGTCTATGATGATTTTGCCCATCATCCGACTGCAATTGATACTACCCTCGACGGCGCACGCAAGCGTCTGGGTGAGCGCAAGCTTTGGGCGATTATTGAACCGCGTTCGAATACCATGCGTATGGGCAGTCACAAAGAGGGTTTGGCTTATTCAGCACGTCTGGCGGATGAAGTGATCTGGTATCAGCCTGAAGGTCTGGATTGGGATCTGCAACCTGTGATTGAGGCTGCACCAAATAAAGCTGTGGTAGCACGTACTTTGGATGAGATCATTCAAACTGTTGTTACTGAAGCAGGGGAAGGCGATGCTGTGGTGATCATGTCCAATGGCGGTTTTGGTGGCTTGCATCGGAAACTGATTAGCGCCTTACAGTAAATTATCTAAATCAATACTTGTAGCCTTTATTCCATAAGATTTCTCAAGGATCGTAGATACATATCTATGGTCCTTTTTTAATATAAAAAAATACTTAATTTTTTTAAGGAATTAACTATTTTACCAATGATCTAATCCTAAAGTCCTGCTAGCTTAAAGTCATTACGTGTTTCTCAGCTAACAGTCGTCATAGCTAAATACGACTGCCAATCCTCCACAATAATCACTAAGAAGGATAGTTGCCATGTCAAATACAATGAAAGCAATGGTTTACTATGGCGCCAATGACATCCGCTTTGAAGAACGTCCCATCCCGAAAATCTTGCAGCCCGATGATGCCGTTATCAAACTGACTAAGGTCACGATCTGCGGGACCGACCTCGGCATCTAGAAAGGTAAAAACCCGGAAATTGAACAGGTGGCAAAAGAAAAGACCGGCAACTTTAATGGCCGGATTCTCGGTCATGAAGGCATTGGCATCATTGAAGAAGTCGGTTCAGCAGTCAAAAACTTTAAAAAGGGTGATCGGGTCATTATTTCCTGCGTCAGCCGCTGCGGTACCTGTGAAAATTGCCAGAAACAGCTGTATGCACACTGTCGTAATGAAGGTGGCTGGATTATGGGTTATATGATTGATGGTACCCATGCCGAATATGTCCGCACACCTTTTGCTGACACCTCTCTTTACCATTTACCTGAAGACTTAAATGAAGACGTCGCCGTCTTCCTGTCCGATATCCTGCCAACCTCACATGAAATTGGTGTGCAATATGGTGATGTCAAACCGGGTGACAATGTCGCGATCGTAGGTGCAGGACCAATCGGGATGAGTGCCTTACTCACTGCTCAATTTTATTCTCCAGCCAATATTATTATGGTAGATATGGATGATAACCGGCTGGAATTTGCTAAAACGGTAGGCGCAACTCATACCGTTAACTCTGGTAAAGAAGATGCCATTCAAAAGATTTTAGAAATTACCGATGGACGCGGTGTCGACTGTGCCATTGAGGCGGTAGGGGTGGAACCGACCTGGAATATTTGCCAACATGTGGTGAAAGAGGGTGGACATATCGCCAACGTCGGCGTACATGGTAAAGCAGTGAATTTTGAACTGAACAAACTGTGGATTAAGAACCTGACCATTACTACCGATCTGGTCAATGCCAATACCACTGGCATGCTGCTCAAGACCTGCTGTTCCGGCAAAATACCACTAGAAAAACTGGCCACGCATCACTTTAAATTTAACGAGTTTGAAAAGGCCTATGATGTGTTTAAACACGCGGCTGATGAAAAAGCCCTAAAAGTGATGATTGACATGAACTAATGCAAATCAGACAAAAAAGTCCGCTATGCGGACTTTTTTTTATTTTTAGTCTGGATTCACCAGATCAGAAATAGGGGACATAACCACGTTGTTTATAACCTTGGGGTGAAACCAGCTGTTGATGATTTTCGTCAACACGATACAAGATCTCGAGCAAGCCATCCAGATCTTGCTGGTTCAGATAATGCGGCTGAAAAGTGCTATGACCCAGCTTGGAAAAGAACGAAGCAATCTCGCTATGCTTATGTACATATTTCATCGACCACTCAGCAAAGCTTGGCGCTTCCACGGTTGTATCAGCGAAACGATACACCTGCTGATGCCGACGGTCTTTCGAAATACTTTGAAAAAGCTGCTCTACAATCTCAGGTTCACCCTGCAAACACTGGAAAAACTTTCCATGTGCATAATACAGTGCTCCATAGATCTGATGCTCATAATTGAACTTTCGTGCAATTGCTAAAATATCACTCAGGTCTTGTAATAGATCTTGTTCTGTTTCGATGCGCGTACTGGCATAACAGAGTTGTAGCATGAATGATTCCTTTAAATTTCAAGTATTGATTTTATAGTCAATATATTGGGTTTAGGTTATTTTTTAATCAAATATCAGCTATTTCTTACACTGTTTTCAGTTTGCATTTTGTAGCTAAATTATTAAAAATTAAAGAGACATCATTGAAAAATAATTACTCGAATGATAATGCTTTTAATGAGGGTGAAACATGCTAAAAGATCTTTTCATTACGTTAAGCTTGTTATGTCTGTGTTTCGCGCTAGTCATCGTGTTGCATAGCTGGGGCTTGCAACGTGAGATTAACATGCTGATCAGCAGCATGCTATTAACTTGGGCACTATTGATTTGTGTGGATCATCGTGCCTTTTTTCAGACCAGCATCTCCCTGATCATCGTTATTTTGATCATGCTGCAACAGTATGAACAGATTGTCTGGATGGGATTAGGACTCTTCAGCGGCACTCTGCTTTATAGACTGCCACAAGCCCATAAACAGGGCTTATCGTCTCTTATCCATTTGAATCTTTTTATTCCAACGGGGTGGTTTAAAAGGCTAAAGTCGCTACGTCATGTAAATTCCGATCACGCTTAAACATGACATGCACATAAGAGCATTGTGGAATAATTTTCAGCTGTTTCTGACGTGCAAATTCGACCAGAATATCCAGCATTTTACGGGCCACGCCTTTACCACGCAGTGCATGTGAGACCCAGGTATGGTCAGCAATAATGGTGTCCGGTTCACGCCATTGATAAGTAATTTCTGCTACGCGCTGACCATTGTCTTCCATGTAAAACACACCGCCGCGCTTTGAGTCCTGATGTTTGATGTTGCTCATTTTCTTACCTGTTGTACTAATCCAGGATCAACCTGTTATATCGTCATATCCTCATCCATTAAACATCTTATAGATGTTTAGTCCCATCTTTGAGTTAGATGAAGTCCTACTGAAGTACATCCCGTATGCTTTCATTTTTGTCAAACACCGACTTGGCAAAAGGGCAGAGTGGAATAATTTTCAGAGCATGCATTCTGGCAAAACCGACCGCAGCTTCGACCAGCTGCTGTCCAACACGTTGTCCGCGTAGGCTGTCATCCACCCAGGTATGATCAATAATGAACTTATCATCACCTGCCCAGGAATATGTCATCTCTGCCAGGCGCTGGTCTTTCTGCGCCACATACCATTCACCTTTAGTTCCTTGTTCCTGGTGTTCAATCTGCATAGGTTTACCTCAAGATTTTATCTCAGACTGCCATAGTCCTCAGCTTTACAATGTTGCAATTTTTTTAATTCCACTGAGTAAAATTACAGCCTGCCTCATGTGAAATTTTCTGGCAAAAGCATAGAATGTGCCGATCCTGTATTGATCCTCCCTCATGTCTGCTTCTGCTCAACCTCTTTCTGTTACACGCCAATGGATCTGTGTGATTATCTTGGCCTGTGCCGCTTTTATTTTTAATACAACCGAGTTTATTCCAGTAGCACTACTGAGCGATATAGGAAAGAGCTTTGCCATGACTCCAAGAGAAGTCGGGCTGATGCTGACTATTTATGCCTGGGTAGTCGCATTACTGTCTTTACCAATCATGCTACTCACTAGAAATATTGAACGCCGTTTCCTGCTTACACTGCTATTTATGGTCTTTATTGCCAGTCATGTGCTGTCTTATTTTGCCTGGAGTTTCATTGTCCTGGTTATCAGTCGGATCGGAATTGCAGTTGCTCATGCACTGTTCTGGTCAATCACGGCATCACTGGCAGTGCGTGTAGCACCGAAAGGAAAAGAATTTCAGGCCTTAGGCTTACTATCTACCGGTACTGCGATGGCAATGGTACTCGGAATTCCTTTTGGCCGGATGATTGGCGAAGCGTATGGCTGGCGTAACAGTTTTGGATTAATTGCGGTGATTGCCACGTTAGTCTGCTTTATTCTGGTTAAAACTTTGCCACATTTACCGAGTATTAATTCAGGCTCCTTTAGCAGTTTAAAAAGCCTGATCAAACGGCCCAGCCTGATGCTACTTTTTGCACTTACTGTATTGGTGATCAGTGCCCAGTTCACAGCCTATAGTTATATCGAACCTTTTGCATTGAATGTGGCACATTTCAGTTCTGCACAGACCACAACATTGCTGCTGATCTACGGCGGAGCAGGCTTCCTGGGTTCCTACTTATTTGGTAAATTTGCACCACAGTTTCCACGACTGACGATTCCATTTTTCACTTTAGGGCTGGGTATATCGATGCTCTTGCTATTGCCAATGTCAGTGAGCCTTTTTGGCTTAAATAGCCTGAGTCTTATGTGGGGGGTCAGTATTATTGGTTTTAGTCTGGCTTTACAGGCAAAGACTTTAAACCTCGCCTCAGATGCCACCGATGTAGCCATGGCGATTTTTTCAGGTTTATACAATGTCGGAATTGGTGGGGGTGCATTACTCGGCGGGATTGTAACCGCGCAAATTGGCTTGGGCAGTATCGGCTGGATGGGAGGATTACTGGCATTTTTTGGATTTGCACTTAGTGTGTTTCTGGTACGCCGTCCTGATTTTCTTAAAGCTTAGTGAATGATTTTTGTAAATAAAATTGTATTCCTAATTAAAATCTGTCATGCTTAATTTACATTGAGCTATCGCTCAGACAAAATTTAGTTTGAACAAGGGGAGTAGCCTCCTCCAAACGTTTAAGAATGAAATTTCAGTTTTTGAACGTGTCAGAATATCGTCATTACACTTTGCAAAAAGTCGGTATCTGAGCATCTTTAGGTCACACTTGATATAAAAAAGTGAAACACTAAGATGTAGGCAAGACCTTGATCATGTTGTTATAGATGTTTTTCATCGGGCAGCTGGTCAAGGTTTTTTTATGGCCAGACGTCCGATGTGGAGAATTCACATGGAAACAATTGGTACGCTCTGGCTGTATCTTGTCTTTTTCGCAATTGTCGCCGTCATGCTGGTGATCGATTTTGTCGGCTTTAAACATCAGCATGGTCAGGAAGTAAAAGTCCGTACCGCTGCCTACTGGAGTATTGCCTGGGTCAGTGTCGCGACTTTATTTGGTGGTGGATTATGGCTGTATCTGGAGCAGACTGCAGGTGCGGCAATTGCCAATACCAAGGTCATGGAATACTTTGCTGGTTATCTGCTGGAAAAATCCCTAGCAATTGATAATGTCTTTGTCTGGCTGATGATCTTTGCCGCCTTTGCCATTCCACCAGCGCTACAACGTAAATTGCTGTTATATGGTGTACTGGGTGCGATTGTGCTCAGAACCATCTTCATTTTTATTGGTGCCTGGTTTGTACAGGAGTTCTCGTGGATTCTGTATCTCTTCGGTGCGTTCCTGGTGTATACCGGCTTCAAATTCCTGCGTGGTCAGCATGAAGAAGACAGCAATATTGAAGATATGGCCATTCTGAAATGGCTACGTAAACATATGCGTATTACCCCGCAACTTCAGGGCGATAAATTCTTTGTCCGTCAAAATGGTTTGCTTTGGGCAACGCCGTTATTCTTGGTGCTGATTCTGGTCGAAGCCTCTGATGTGATCTTTGCAGTCGATTCTATTCCTGCTATTTTTGCTGTCACCACCGACCCCTTCATTGTGCTTACTGCGAACCTGATGGCAATTTTAGGCCTGCGTGCAATGTTCTTCCTGCTCTCGGGTGCAGCCTCAAAAATGCATTATCTGCCTTATGGCCTAGGTTTGATTCTGGTCTTTATCGGCTTTAAGATGCTGATGCTGGATGTATTCCATATGCCGATCTGGATTTCACTGAGCTTTATTGTGATTGTCTTGACTGTGACCGCGATCTTGTCGATTCGTCATAGCAAGAAACATAACGAAACTACGCTGTAAGATTAAGCATCAAAAAAGCCTGCATCAGCAGGCTTTTTTATTTGTCTACAAGCTTGGCTGCACACGCACGCTCTGTTGAAATTATTCGTGATTATTTGATCTCATAAAAAATACGCATGGTTAAATATGAATGTTCATATAAACATGCTAATTTTTTCAGCTACAATCAATCGAAAAAATCAAAAAGCGCAGGTTTTAAATGTCTTCTATCATTGCAACGACGGCAGTACGCGGTCGCTTCCTGGATATCAAGAATACGGTTGCCCAAGCGCGTGAAATTCACGACCAAGTGCGATATGTAGAAGATGGCTTGCTCATCAGCCAGAATGGTGAGATTCAATGGTTTGGCAGCTGGGAAGAAGGACAGCAGTATCTGCCTGAAGGAGTGCAGGTGACTCATTATCCTGAGCAGCTGATCGTGCCAGGTTTTATTGATACCCATATCCATTTTCCGCAAACCGAAATGGTCGGTGCTTATGGTGAACAACTTCTAGAATGGTTAAATACCTATACTTTTCCGACTGAAATCCAGTTCCAGGATCCAGCTTATTCAGAAAAAATTGCCGAGTTTTTTGTAGAAGAATTACTTAAAAACGGCACCACGACCGCATTGGTCTTTTGTACCGTCCATCCTGAATCAGTCAATGCTTTATTTAATGCAGCGACGACGCGTAATATGCGTCTGATTGCGGGTAAAGTGCTAATGGACCGTCATGCACCAGAAGCACTGACGGACACCGCAGAAACAGCGTATACCGATTCTAAAAAGTTGATTGAAAAGTGGCATGGCAAGGGCCGTAACCTGTATGCGATCACGCCACGCTTTGCTCCAACTTCGACAGCTGAACAGCTGGAAAAAGCAGGACAACTTAAAGCGGAATATCCGGATGTGTATGTGCATACTCATTTAAGTGAAAACAAGAATGAGATTACCTGGGCCAAGGAATTGTTCCCGGAACATCAAAGTTATTTAGATGTTTACCATCACTATGGTCTGACTGGTTCTAAATCGGTATTTGCTCATTGTGTGCATCTGGAAGAGCAGGAGTGGGATTGCATGCATCAGACCGACTCGGCTATTGCCTTCTGTCCAACCTCAAATCTGTTCCTGGGCAGTGGTTTATTCCCTTTGAAGAAGGCTTGGGACAAAGGCGTTAAAGTGGGACTGGGCACCGATATCGGGGCAGGGACCTCATTTAATCAGCTACAAACCCTGAATGAAGCCTATAAGGTGCAGCAATTGCAAGGCGATAAACTGTCTGCCTTTGAATCGCTATATCATGCGACACTAGGGGGAGCTAAAGCCTTGAGTCTGGAGGATCAACTTGGCAACTTTAATATCGGTAAAGAAGCCGACTTTATTGTATTAGATCTGAATGCGACGGCATTACAACAGCTGCGTCAAAGCAAAGCCAAAAATATTGAAGATGCATTTTTTGCACTGATCATGCTGGGTGATGACCGTAATATTGCAGTGACTTATGTTTCTGGAGAAGCGGTTTATGCCAAAACAACAGCTCAGGAAAAAGCCTGAAAAATCGCGCCGTCGCACATGGTTCATGCTATCAGCAATAGCCATTGGCTGCGCTTTTCTACTCAAGCGCGATTCACAATTGCCGAAAAAATGATTATATTAACACAGGGCAAAACAGGTGCATCTGCCTGCTGGATGTATTAAAATTGCTGATATATCAGGTGTTGCAGGTCAACACCTTTTTTATTTTGCTATTTTTACTTTTTAGGTATCTACCCATGACCGTTCAAATGAGCGTAATGATTTCCGCTGAAGAAATTCAAGCTAAAGTCAAAGAGCTTGGTGCTCAAATCGATGCACACTATGCCCATAGTGACAAAGAACTTGTGCTCATCGGTTTGTTACGTGGTTCAGTGATTTTTATGGCCGATTTGTGTCGTGTGATTTCAAAACCACATGAACTGGATTTCATGACTGTGTCCAGTTATGGTGGTGGCACGGTATCGTCACGTGATGTAAAAATCCTGAAAGATTTAGACGGTGAAATCCGTGGTAAAGATGTACTGGTGGTAGAAGACATCATCGATTCCGGCAACACCCTGAGCAAAGTCTTGGAAATTCTGCACACCCGTAACCCAAACTCGATTCAGCTCTGTACCTTGGTAAGCAAACCTTCACGCCGTGAAATTAATCTGGATGTGCAGTTCCTTGGCTTTGAAGTCGAAGACAAGTTTATTGTCGGTTACGGCCTCGATTATGACCAGAAGTACCGCCATTTGCCTTTTATTGGTGAAATTGGTCTTTAAGAGATCCAACTTTAAAAAAGTGGCGACTGCCACTTTTTTTATGTCTGCTTCACATGAACAAAAAGCTAACATTCCGTTTCAGGACTTCGCTAGATTGAAGACTTCACTTATCCGATGATGATTTCTGAACATGACTTAAAAACAAAGACATGATAAGAAAGGAGCATACATATGTGGTCACTTATAGTTGCAATTGTTATTGGTTTTATCGCAGGTTTAATTGCGCGTGCAATCCATCCTGGAGATGACAAGGCAGGCTTTATTATGACAACCCTACTGGGGATTGCCGGTTCATTACTTGCGACCTATGGCGGTCGTATGCTAGGTCTTTATGAGGAAGGTTCAGCAGCAGGCTTTATTGCTTCGGTGATTGGTGCCATTATCATTCTGTTTATCTACAACATGGTCACCAAACGCAGAACTGTCTAAATATTTAATTGAATAATTTCTGTTTTGCATTGAAAAAAGCACCCTGTCGGGTGCTTTTTTACTGCTGGCTGTTTAAAGATTTAATTCAAAGCTTCTGCTCTCAATATCCTTCAGATGAACAAGCGAAAGTTAAGATTAAAGACCGAGTTCTGTCAGAATCTTTTCAATCTGTTCAGCCGGATAGGCACCCATGACTTTAAAACCATTCGAGAAAATAATTGCTGGGGTACCCTGAATATTTAGGGATTTAGCCAAGGCCAAGTTGCGTTCTACCGGATTGGCGCAGCGTTTGCCAGATTTAGGCTGAATACCTTTACTAATCAGATCCTCCCAGGCTTGAGCCGGATTTTTTTCACAATAAATCTGTCGTGAAGGGGCTATAGATTGCGCTTTCAGTGGCAGAACAAAAGTGTAAATGGTTACGTCATTGAGCTTTTTAAGTTCTAGTTCAAGCTGTTTACAATAGGGGCAATTGGGGTCAGAAAAAATCGCCAACTGACGCTTGCCAGTGCCTCGTACTGTTTTCAATGCATCCTGTAAAGGCAACTTTTTCCAGTCGATACTGTTCTGTTTCAGCACCAGATCCCGGGTAAGATTTTGCTTATCGGCAAGGCGAATCATAGACCCACCGATGAGATGCTTGGCATCCTCGTTCAGGTAAATCACTTGTCCATCCATAGAACCACTATAGATCCCTTTCATTTCAGTAGTCTGAAGATTTTCAATTTTCAGGTCTGGACTATTTTTGGCCAGGTTGGCTTTGACTGTATTGATATCGGCAAAGCTAAGGCTCGTAGCCAATGCCGTCATGGCCAGCAGTAGGATAGGTTTCAACATGAATCTCCCGCTCATGTCAGAGTAAAGTAGTGCTGATTCTATGCGTTTCATGCAGAAAAATCAGATGATTTATGTACTGTCACGGTTCAATATTCTTGATGTTTCACGTGGAACATAAACTGCTCATGAAACAGAGGTAACCGGATTAATCTCTACAGAAATATGCACGATTTCTTCGTGAATAGAAATAGCGTCGCGTACCTGATCAGGGCTTAAATCTAGCGTAGTCTCCAGCGCTATAAAACAGGAAAACTTGCCTTTCCCAACGCGGGAAACATGCAGGTCAGACAGTTTTACTAAAGGACCAAATTCTGCGATAACTTCCCGGATTTCATCTACCACCGGTGCATCCATATCGGCATCCAGCAGGGTTTTGGCAGTCTGTTTCAATAACCCAATAGACCAGCGTGCGACCAGAACTGAGCCAACAATCCCGAGCACAGCATCCAGAATATCCCAGCCGAAATACTTACCGGCAAGCAGGGCTATGATGGCAAAGACTGAAGTCAGGGCATCTGCTACTACATGCATAAATGCTGCCTGATGATTCAGATCACGCTGATGGTCAGAATGGCGATGATGATGCTCATGATCGTGGTGATGCCCATGAGCATGTTCGTGTCCACCATCATGCAGCAACCAAGCACAGACCAGATTAATAAATAAACCTAAAATCGCAATAGGAATGGCTTCGTTATAGTGAATCTCTACCGGAGCAAACAGGCGTTCAATCGAATGGAAAGCCATAAAGCCCGCAATCACCAATAGCATGATGGCACTACTATAACCTGCCAGAATTTCAATACGCCAAGTCCCCATATTAAAGCGAGGATCATCGGCATAATGACGTGCTGCTTTGTAGGCGGCAAAGGCAAGTCCCAAGGCCAGGACATGGGAACTCATATGCCAGCCATCTGCCAGCAAGGCCATGGATTGAAAGACCCAGCCACCCATAATCTCAAATACCATCATCACGGCAGTCAGGATTGTGGCGAGCAGTATCTTCTTCTGTGCCAGTGGATTGCCTTGATCAAACTGATGGTTGTGCTGTGGAGCGGTATTGTTTTGCATTTGAGTGGTCTTATTTATATACTCCCCCTTAGTATATTTATTTTTGGAGACTTGTGGTGAGTCATTTGCATGAAGATAAAAAAATATTAAATCGTGTACGGCGTTTAAAAGGTCAGATTCATGCGGTAGAAGCCTCACTGACACAACAAGAACCCAGCTGTATTGATGTGCTACAACAGGTCGCTGCCATTAAGGGGGCGGTGAATGGTCTGATGAATGAACTGATTGAGGAGCACCTTAGAGAGCATGTAATCAAAGATCCAGAAGCTGTCAATGAACAGGATCTTCAGGAATTTTTAAAATTGCTCAAGCGTTATGGATGATTTTTTCTGCTGAATATTTTCGTTTTGTTTACAGCAAGATAATTGACCGCTTTTTCATCTAACCGATACACTGCTTTCCATTCAAATTTTTATTCAACATCATTTTTCTGGAAGCGTGATGTTGAACTTCTATGGCAGCAGCATGACAATAAATACCACATGGCGACCATTCGCCATGGTCAGCCTTACATTGATTATGGGGACTATCGGCACGGCACTGGCCAGTCCGCTTTACCCTATTTATCAACAGGTTTGGCATCTATCTCCAAGCCAGATTACTTATATTTTTGTCGCCTATATGTTTGGCTGTCTAGGCACTCTGTTGTTTCTGGGACGAACCAGTAACAGTATTGGTTTTTTAAGAACCTTACAAATCGGCTTGGTATTTATCAGTCTAGGCTTAATCATTTCCGTCTTTGCAGACAATGCACTGACTTTATCAGTGGGGCGTTTCATTATCGGCATTGCCTCAGGTCTCATGACCACTTCTGCCATGATTGGCATGATGCAAACCATTCCAGAGAGTCATAAGCAGTTTGCGCCACAACTGGTATCGATTCTGACTGCAGTTGGCTTTGGTTTGGGTCCGTTGGTCGGCGGAATTATTGCGCAGTTTTCTCAGACGCCACTGATCACTCCATATCTACCTATTATTTGGGGAGCAGTACTGTGTTTTATTGGCTTGTTCTGGTTAAAAGTGCCAGCATTTGAACGTCAGCCCTTTAGTATTGCACCGAAATTACTGCGTCCTGAGCCTCAATATCATGCTTTGTTTATGATCGTGGGTTTGACCGCATTTTGTGCCTTTGCTGCCTTTAGTTTATTTGCCTCACTGTCACCCTCTTTTGTGCAGGATATTCTGCCTTGGCATGGGCCTCTAGTCAGTGGTACCGCCATCACCTGCATTTTGCTGATTTCTGCCATAGTGCAGTTCTTTGCTAAAGCGGTTGCTGCAAAGAAATGTCTGAATATTGGCTTGATCATTATGTTTGCGAGTCTGATAAGTCTTGCACTGTGTATGCTCCTCAAAACGAGCATTTTATTTTTTGTCAGTGATATTCTGTTTGGAATTGGACATGGTTTTGCCTTGATGGGCGCATTTGGTGTGATTCATGCGATCACAACCTTACAGAATCGGGCCGCAGTCATGTCGACCTATCTGTTTATGGGTTATTTAGGCACGATTGTGCCGATTATTGCAGTGGGTTATCTGGCCGATCATTTTGGCTTGGGTTTTGCTGTTATCAGCTTCTGTGCGGTGATTAGTATTTTATGTGTAGTTCTCTGGGTATCACATCAGAAACTGCATGTAAAAGCCTGATAAACAAGCCCTCTATGGAGGGCTTTTTATATATCTTGAAGATTATTTTCCAATACAGAACGATCCAAAGATCTTACCCAGCAAATCATCCGCACTAAAGTCACCGGTAATCTCGCCCAGTGCGTTCTGTGCCAGACGTAAAGACTCTGCGACCAGTTCACCTGCGTTATAAACAACAAGTTGTTCACGGGCTTCAGCCAAATACATCTGAGTGCGCTTCATTGCGTCTAAATGGCGGGTACGGGCAATAAAGGTATCTTCTTCAGGCTGGAAGCCTGCATGCGCTGTAATTGCCTCTATGAGCGCTTGCACACCGGTTTCCTGCTTGGCTGAGACAGTGATATGACGGAAACCCTGAAAATCGCCAATGATAGCTTCGGCACCGGTCAAATCTGCTTTATTACCAATCAGCATCAGGCGTTTCGGTTCAATATGTTCAGCAAAATATTCCTGTGCCAGTTGTAATGGATCATCACCCTGACTCAGGTCATAGACCAGCAACAGCAGATCCGCCTGTTCAATTTCCTTGATTGCACGACGAATCCCTTCTTTTTCCACGATATCACCCGTTTCACGCAGACCGGCAGTATCAGTCAGGGTAATTGGCAAACCATTTAAGGTAATTTTCTCATGCAAAACGTCACGTGTCGTACCCGCAATATCGGTCACAATGGCGCGTTCAATCCCGGCCAAAGCATTTAGCAATGACGATTTACCGGCATTAGGTTTACCGGCAATGACCACCTGCAAACCTTCACGTAGAAGCTGGCCCTGACGCGCAGATTGCTGTACTTGAGTGATTGCACTGGATACGCCATCCAGCAGATTTAGAATCTTGCCATCCGCTAGAAAATCAATTTCTTCTTCCGGGAAATCAATTGCGGCTTCTACATGCAGACGCAAATGAATCAGCTGCTCAAGTACGGCATTCACCTTGGTTGAAAATGCACCTTGCAGAGAACGTACTGCCGAACGTGCAGCCGCTTGCGATGTCGCATCAATCAGGTCAGCAATGGCTTCAGCCTGGACCAGATCCAGCTTGCCATTTTCAAAGGCACGCATGGAGAATTCACCCGCTTTGGCTGCTATTGCCCCAAGTTCCAGCAAACGTGCCAGCAGGGCATTCTGAATCACCGGACCACCATGGCCTTGCAATTCAACCACATCTTCGCCCGTGAAAGAATTTGGATTCGGAAAGCAGATCGCTAAACCTTCATCCATGACTTCACCTGCCGCATCATAAAACTGGCGAAAACCGGCAAATCGGGCTTTAGGCAATTCTTTTTGAGTTAGCGCCTGGGCAATTGCATAAGATTTTGGACCAGACAGGCGGATCACCCCAACGCCGCCACGTCCCGGTGGTGTCGCAATCGCAGCAATCGTAGTGGTTGGGTTGAGCATAAAATTCACCTGCAGAAGAACAAAAAGTACAGCCAAAAAAAATCCGCCTAAGATTACCATCTTAAGCGGATTTATTCAGCCCGTCAGTTCAACTTAGTTGACTGGCTTTGCCTCATCACGTTGTGCACGATCTTTGGCAACAGACTTGTTGATCAAGCTTTGCTGCAGGATGGTGATCAGGTTGTTGACAATCCAGTACAGCACCAGACCAGCCGGGAAGAACAGTAAGAATACTGTAAAGATCACTGGCATGATCTTGAACACTTTCGCCTGCATTGGATCAGTCGGTTGTGGGTTCAACGACTGCTGGATATACATGGTTGCACCCATCAGCAATGGCAGGATGAACCAAGGATCCATTGAAGATAAATCCTGAATCCACAGCATCCATGGTGCATGACGCAGTTCCACAGATTCCATCAGTACCCAGTACAATGCCAGGAAGATTGGCATTTGCAGCAAGAGCGGTAAACAGCCGGCAAGTGGATTTACCTGCTCGCGTTTGTACAGTGCCATCATCTCTTGAGAGAAGCGCATACGGTCTTCACCGAACTCTTCTTTCATACGCTGCATTTCTGGCGCAATCACACGCATTTTCGCCATAGAGCGGTAACTCTTCGACGACAATGGCCACAGGATCAGTTTTACCAGAATAGTCAACAGAATGATCGCCCAGCCCCAGTTACCTACCAGGCCATGGAAAAATTCCAGACCAACAAATAGTAGTTTGGCAATCGGCCATAACCAGCCATAATCTACAGTCTGGTTCAGACCTGTCGCCAGATCTTTGAGTTCTGACTGGATTTTTGGACCAGAATAGAAGGTCGCATCAATTTCAGCCACAGTACCGGCAGGTACATTGAAGGTCGGAGAGGTAAAGCCAATGATATTCATGTTATCAGTTGACTTACGTGATTCCAGCTTCGCCGTATAGGCCTCGCCATTGCCCTGTGTCAGTTTCAGGTTACCTGGTACCCATGCACTGACAAAGTAGTGCTGCACCATCGCAACCCAGCCGCCTTTGGCTTCAGTGCTGAGTTTTTCTTCAACAAAGTTGTCAAATTTCAACTTGTTGTAATGCTCATCCGGGGTACCCCAAGCGCCACCTAAGAAAGTACCTAAAGTAAAGATACCTTGATCAGATTTGCCTGGATCCTCAGAATTGTCACGCTTGATCTGGCCAAACATTTGACCTTGCCAAGCCTGTCCACTGCGGTTGATAACCTTGTGGTTCACGACAACTGGATATTCACCTTCAGTAAAATTGAAGGTTTTGATGACTTCTACACCATCTGCCGTCTTGAATACCATTGGTACAGACAGAACTTTTACATTCTCGCCATCTTTATTTTTGACTGCCTTGGCATCTGCCAGGGTATAAGCAGTTTTTTCTAGCTCATAGCTTGGACGGCCATTACGGCTGCTGTCCGGTCCATTTAGACCAATTAAACCTGACTGCGCGACATAAGTACGTTTCGCATCGCTTTCCAGCATGACGAAAGGTTCATCGCTGTCTTTGTTTTTGTCATGATTGAGTAATTCAACACGAACAATATCACCACCTTTAGGATTAATCCAAAGATGATAAAGGTCAGTTTGTACTGAAATAAGCTGCTGACTTACAGGTGCTGTAGCATCCGTGGCTTGCTGCGCTGGAACATTTGCTTGTGGCACATCAGAAGCGGCGGTAGCCGTCTGAGCATTTGGCAAATCTGCTGACACTTCTTGCGACACAACTGCAGTTTCCTGCTGAGGTTGAGTTTCCGCATTTCCATAATCTTTTTGCCACGCCAAAATGAGCAAATATGCGACAACAAACATAGCCCCGAGAATTGCAATCCTGGCCCATTGTTGCATATGTATTACCCCAAGTGGTGAGAGTGATTTTGGTTCAATAAACGATCACGAAAGGGTACAGCAACGTGAAGCGTTTGAGAATCTATTTGCTGAAATGAAATAAAACGAATCGCTTTCGGAGGAACAGGATCGTATCCTGAGCCACCCCACGGATGACAACGGCAAATACGTTTAGTAGCCAGCCACACACCACGCACAGCTCCATGTGTATGGACTGCTTCCAAGGAATATTGAGAACATGTTGGAAGATAACGACAGCGTGGTCCAAGTAAAGGACTAATCGCAATCTGATAGAAACGTATTAACCAATGCAGTAAACGTACCATTGGCCATCTCTACTTTTGTGGGGAGGGAGCTATTTTTGTATGCTTTTTGGCAAGACGGTTGAGTTTCTGCCAAGCAAATTGTAGTTGCTGGTGCAATTCTGCATTCGGGACTGTATCAATACCAGCTTTTGGCATCACCACAATATCCAGATCGCTGAGCTGCTGTTGATGCAGGCGAAAACTTTCGCGAGCAAGACGTTTTACTCGATTTCGTTCATGCGCACGGCGCACTTTTTTCTTGGCAACAACTAAACCCAAACGGCTATTTGGCAGTTCGGACGGTTTTGCAAGAAATAAGAAATGGGGTTGATGCACTTTTAAAAGCGCACCATCAAAGACACCTTTATAATCGGCAGCACAGCGTAATCGTAACTCTGTGCCAAAACCATAAAGTGTTGTCATATCACCCAAAGTCGGCGAAGCCTAACTGATTAAACAGTTAAGCTGTGACGACCTTTTGCACGACGGCGAGCTAGAACTTGACGACCAGCTTTAGTAGCCATACGAGCACGGAAACCATGAACGCGTTTACGCTTTAATTCAGATGGTTGGAATGTACGTTTCATGTCGAAACTCCAAAAATGATCTTTCTATGAAGGTCCGCGATTTTAGTGCTCATTGCTTGAGCTGTCAATGCAAAAGCATATTTCTTTTCAAATTAGTCTAGGGATTGGCTTGCCTGATACTTTTCAAATTGTGTAGTCAAAGAGTGAATAAAATAGTTAACCACAATATAAATAATTGTTTTAATTTTATATTTTAGTTATTAACATCTATATCAACAGATTTATCCACAATACTATACACAATTCAAATTTAGATTCTCGTTTTGAATTTAAATTTAAACCATGTGTTGGTTATCCACAGAAAGTCTGGATCTTATAAATAAATTCAAATTTATAAATTTAAATTTATTACTATTAGGAAGCTGTTTTTCTGTGGAAAATGCATTTTTAATTTTAATAAACATAATCTTATATTGTGGATAAAACTGTTTCTATAATTTTCATACTTTGTGGATAACTTTATGCTATATTTTATCCACAGCTTGCGGATAAACTTATCCACACCAGGTTTTAAATTTAAATTTATGCATGAAAAGCGCTTTTTTGAACGATTTATGCTGAATATTTCATGACAGATGTGGATAACTTGGTTAGAATGGCGACCCGCTTTTAGGTGCGGCAATGGCTTTTGAATAAACAATGGAATGAATAGGGGATTCACATGCTTTGGACAGACTGCTTAAATCGCTTGCGACAAGAGCTCTCTGGAAATGTCTTTACAATGTGGATACGCCCACTGGTTGCAGAGGAACTGGACGATACTCTTCGTCTTTATGCACCGAACCCTTACTGGACGCGCTACATTCAAGAACATCATCTGGAGCTGATCTCGATTCTGGCGGAACAGTTATCTGAAGGCCGTATCCGTAAAGTCGAAATTCTGGTGGATTCCCGTCCTGGTGCGATTTTATCTGCCAGTGAACAGCCAGCAACTACCACGGCTGCTTTAGAAACACAGCCAGTGAGTACGCCTGCGCCTCGCCCACGTAAAGAAAAAGAAGAATCGGTTAAAAATAGCCGCAAGCGTCAGCTAAATCCCTTATTCACTTTTTCTCTATTTGTGGAAGGCCGCTCGAATCAGATGGCCGCAGAAACCTGCCGTAAGGTACTGACCCAGCTCGGTGCATCTCAACATAACCCATTATTTTTGTATGGCCCGACCGGTCTGGGTAAAACCCACTTGATGCAGGCAGTAGGGAATGCATTATTGCAAGCCAAGCCGAATGCCCGCGTGATGTATATGACCGCAGAAAGCTTTGTGCAGGACTTTGTCAGCTCGCTGCAGCAGGGCAAGGTTGAAGAATTCAAGAAAAACTGTCGTTCTCTGGATTTATTACTGGTCGATGATATTCATTTATTGGCGGGTAAAGAGGCCAGTCTGGTTGAGTTCTTCTATACTTTTAACGCACTGTTGGATGAATCGAAACAGATCATCTTGACCTCGGATCGTTATCCGAAAGAATTGACGGAGCTGGATCCACGTCTGGTTTCACGTTTCTCATGGGGTTTGTCGGTAGGGGTTGAACCGCCCGATATTGAAACCCGTATTGAAATTTTACTTAAAAAAGCCGAAAGCAATGAAGTGGATCTGCCACGTAACTGCGCACTGTTTATTGCACAACAAGTGGTTGCCAATGTGCGTGAGCTTGAAGGTGCACTAAACAAAGTGGTGGCGATTTCCCGCTTTAAAGGCACACCGATTGATCTGGATGTGGTACGTGAATCCTTAAAAGATGTTTTGGCGATTCGTGCCCGCACCATCAGTACTGAAAATATTCAGCGTGTGGTCAGTGAATATTTCCGTATTCCACTGAAAGAACTGGTTGGTCCGAAACGTACCCGTATTTATGCACGTCCGCGTCAGCTTGCAATGGGTCTGGCACGTGAATTGACCGGAGACAGTTTCCCGGAAATTGGTATGGCATTTGGTGGTCGTGACCACAGTACCGTGATGCACGCCTGTGAAAAAGTATTGAGTCTGCGTGAGGAAGATCCGATCTTTAACGAGGACTATAAAAACCTGCAGCGCCTGCTGCAAAGCTAAGCCAAAACGCTCAAATTCTGCGCTTGCTATGCGGCTTTTTTTGCCGCATAGTACAGTGCTAAATAATTAACTTTTCCATATTAATCTTCAGTTTTCAGAGGAATGTACCGTGCGTTTAAAAATCGCGAAAGAGAGCTTACTGAATGTTCTATCACATGTCGTAGGAGCGGTTGAACGTCGCCATACCTTAAACATTCTGTCTAACCTGAAAATTCAAGTGACAGCTCAAGCATTAACGGTGACTGGTTCAGATCTTGAGGTAGAACTGGTAGCAAGTATGCCTCTGAATGAAGGTGCATGTTTGCAAGCCGGTGAAACCACGGTTCCTGCACGTAAGCTGATTGATATCTGTAAATCTCTGCCATCAGCTGCGTTGGTAGATCTGCAAATTACTGAAGATCAGCGCTGTATTTTAAAGTCTGGAAACAGCCGTTTTGTACTCGGTACCTTGCCTGCTGAAGACTATCCATTGCTGTCGACTGAAAACAGTCAGGGTACACAGGTAACTGTGACCCAGCGTGAACTAAAACGCCTGTTTGAAAAAACTGCGTTTGCGATGGCGGTACAGGATGTACGTTTCTACCTGACCGGTACATTACTGGAGATTGATGCCAACCAGCTGCGTGCAGTAACCACTGATGGTCATCGTCTGGCGCTGTGTGAAACAGCTGCGCAATCAACTGCAGCTCAGCCAATTCAGGCGATTGTGCCACGTAAGGCAGTAGGTGAATTACAGCGTTTACTTAGTGTTGAAGATGATCAGTTATCATTGTTGATTGGTCGTGAATTGCTAAATGTAACTATCACTGTTGCAAACCGTGATAAGGAGCAGGGGGATACTACAGTACGTTTCACCACCAAATTGATTGATGGTAAATTCCCTGACTATCGCCGTGTGATTCCACGTGGTGGTGACAAGCACGTGATCATCGCACATGACGTATTCAAGCAATCTCTGCAACGTGTTGCGATTCTCAGTAATGAAAAACTGCGTGGTATATTCCTGAACTTTAATGCGGATTCACTGCAACTGCGTGCCAATAACCCGGAGCAGGATGAAGCGATTGAAGATCTGGCCATTCAGTATGCGGATGCACCAATGGAAATGTCTTTCAATGCGCAATATTTGCTAGAAGTCTTGGGTGTGCTGGACGGTGATGATGTCTCCATGAGCATGACCGAAGCAAACCAGTCGGTGTTGGTTCAGGATCCTGCACATACTGATCAAACTTATGTTGTCATGCCGATGCGCGTTTAAGCGGCAGCATCCAGGCACAAGCTAATCATGCATATTACGCGTTTGCATATAGAGCGTGTACGAAACTTAAAAACGGTTGCTCTCCAGAGATTGCAGCCGTTTAACGTTTTTTATGGCCAGAATGGTTCAGGCAAGACCTCTATTCTGGAAGCCATTCACCTGCTGGCCACAGGGCGTTCTTTTCGTACCCATATTCCTAAAAATTACATTCAACACAGCGCTTCGGATGCGATCGTGTTTGCCCAGTCTGATACCGAAAAAGTCGGTATGCAGAAAATGGCCAGTGGTGAGCAGTTGATCAAGGTAAATGGTGATCTGGTCGCAACCCAGGGGCAGCTGGCCAAGCTGCTACCCTTGCAGCTGATTGATCCACAAAGCACCGATATTATCGATCATGGTGCCAAGCCACGCCGACAGTTATTGGACTGGTTAATGTTCCACGTGGAACCAGAATTCTATCATGCCTGGCAATATTATTCGCGTGCTTTGAAACAGCGCAACAGCTTGCTAAAGTCCAGGCGCTACCTCAGTCTGTCAGAGCTGGAGCCGTGGAACCAGATGCTCAGTCAATATGGTGAGATTCTGCATTCACAACGGGTCGGTATTGTCGAGCAATGGAAAGTTTTCTTTGAGGAAGACCTGAAACATTTGCTGCCAGATCTTATGATTAGCTTGGATTATAGTCCCGGTTTTCATGCTGAAACTGGCCTGCTGAATGACCTCACCAATCATCATGAGCGGGACGTTGAAAGACGCTATACCGAATACGGTCCACATCGCGCAGATTTGCGTCTGAAGACCCCTCTGGGAGATGCAGATGTGATCCTGTCTCGTGGACAGAAAAAGCTGCTGCTGATGGCGTTAAAACTGTCGCAAATTGCAATGCTACATTCTTGTAATAAGGAAACTGTGGTATTATTAGATGATCTGACAGCAGAATTAGATTTAACCGCACAACAACGTTTAATTGAGCGATTGAGCCAACTTGGTAGTCAAGTTTTTATTACCACTTTAGACCACGAATCAGTACAAAAGCATTTACATGATTTGTCTATCTCATATCAGTTATTCAATGTTGAAAACGGTATCGTTCAGGTTGTTGTGCAATAGTATTTTAAAGTTTTACCCATCTTTGGATAGACCTATTTTTCACTAGGGAGAAACCATGAGTTCAGAAGATCAAGCTGCTTCTCAACCAGAACAAACCATTGAAAAGGCTTATGATTCCTCTAGCATCAAGGTATTACGTGGTTTAGACGCTGTGCGTAAGCGTCCGGGTATGTACATTGGTGATACAGACGACGGTACAGGCTTACACCACATGGTTTTCGAGGTGGTTGACAACTCGATTGACGAGGCGCTGGCAGGTCACTGTGATGAAATTTTAGTGACTATTCATGAAGATGAATCGGTGTCAGTCTCAGATAACGGCCGTGGTATTCCAACTGATATTCACCCTGAAGAAGGTGTGTCTGCAGCAGAAGTAATTCTGACTATTCTGCATGCCGGCGGTAAGTTTGATGATAACAGCTATAAGGTCTCTGGTGGTCTGCACGGGGTAGGTGTTTCGGTTGTAAATGCCCTGTCAGAAAAACTGGAACTGACCATTCATCGTGCTGGTCATATTCACCAACAGGAATACCGTCATGGCGATTCACAGTACCCGTTAAAAGTCATCGGTGATACAGACCGAACCGGTACCCGTGTACGTTTCTGGCCAAGTGCTGAAACCTTCAGCCAAACCATCTTCAATGTCGATATTCTGGCGCGCCGTTTACGTGAACTGTCGTTCCTGAATGCCGGTGTGCGTATCGTACTGCGTGATGAACGCATTAATGCGGAATATGTATTTGATTATGAAGGTGGTCTGTCTGAATTTGTGAAATATATCAATGAGGGCAAAACTCACCTGAATGATATCTTCCATTTTACTACCATGGCGGAGAACGGGATTGGGGTAGAAGTGGCATTACAATGGAATGATTCTTATCAGGAAAACGTACGCTGCTTTACCAACAACATCCCGCAAAAGGATGGTGGTACGCATTTAGCCGGTTTCCGTGCTGCACTGACCCGTGGTTTAAATAACTACATGGATAGTGAAAATATTCTTAAAAAAGAAAAAGTTGCAGTATCTGGTGATGATGCACGTGAAGGCTTGACTGCGATTGTATCGGTGAAAGTGCCTGATCCGAAATTCTCATCACAGACCAAAGAAAAGCTGGTGTCGAGCGAAGTAAAAACTGCGGTCGAACAGGCAATGAATAAGTCATTTTCTGAGTACCTATTAGAGAACCCGCAAGCAGCGAAATCAATCGCGGGTAAAATCATAGATGCCGCACGTGCCCGGGATGCAGCGCGTAAAGCACGTGAAATGACACGTCGTAAGAGTGCGTTAGACATTGCCGGTCTTCCAGGTAAACTGGCAGACTGTCAGGAAAAAGATCCAGCATTGTCTGAACTATACCTGGTCGAGGGCGACTCGGCGGGTGGTTCTGCGAAACAGGGCCGTAACCGTAAGATGCAGGCAATCTTGCCACTGAAAGGTAAAATCCTGAACGTGGAACGTGCACGTTTCGACCGTATGATTTCATCGGCTGAAGTGGGGACGCTGATTACTGCACTGGGCTGTGGTATTGGCCGTGAAGAATACAACCCGGACAAGTTGCGTTATCACAAAATTATTATCATGACTGATGCTGATGTGGATGGTTCACACATCCGTACCTTGCTGTTGACTTTCTTCTTCCGTCAAATGCCGGAGCTGGTAGAGCGTGGTCATATTTATATTGCACAGCCACCGCTGTACAAGCTGAAAAAAGGCAAGCAGGAACAGTACATCAAGGATAATGATGCACTGGAAACTTACCTGATTTCCAATGCGATTGATGAACTTGAACTGCATATCAGTGCGGATGCACCTGCTATTCGTGGTGATGCACTGGCAAATGTGATTGCGGATTACCAGACCTCGCAAAAAAGCTTGAATCGTTTAACCCTGCGTTATCCTGCAACATTGCTGGATGGTTTATTGGCACTTGAAGCATTTAAACTGGATCAGGCAACTGATCTGGATTATGTGGAAAACTGGGCAATGCAGTTGCGTCAACACATCGAAGACAAGCAACCAAGCCTGCGTCCTGAGCTGGGTATTGAAACCTTCGAGAAGGAAGATGCAGAAGGCAACAAGTCTGTGACTTATCTGCCACGTATCACGATTTATATCCATAACCTGCCACATGTTTATCTGCTTGATTCAGGTCTGTTGGGTTCAAGTGAATATGCACGTTTATTGAAGAACTCGAAGAGCTGGTTTACGTTACTTGAAGAGGGTGCTTACCTGCAAAAAGGTGAGCGCAAGATTCTAGTGAATAGCTTCCATGAAGTATGGCAGCACATCCTGCAAGACTCACGTCGCGGCATGATGATCCAGCGTTATAAAGGTCTGGGTGAGATGAATGCGGATCAGCTGTGGGAAACCACTATGGATCCAGAAAACCGTAATATGCTACAGGTGACGGTACAGGATGCGATTGAAGCAGATCGTATGTTCTCTTGCTTGATGGGTGACGACGTAGAACCACGCCGTGCCTTCATTGAAGAGAATGCTCTGAACGCAGATATCGATGCATAACTGATACACAATACACTTAAAAAAGCACCTTTCGGGGTGCTTTTTTTATGATCAATTTATGCTAATGTCATTTTAACTGGTTAGCATATTCAGCAGCTGATCAGTGATTCTGGCACCTTATTTGGTGATTTTTTTATTCGCGGTATTTGTCTGATCTGGGCCAGCCTATAGCAATAAAGAGGTTTATCCATGGATAGCCAGCTTGAAGAAGTTCGTGAAATTTGGGCCAATGCATTCTATACCGGTCATTATGAGGTTCTGCGTCAGTATGAGCATGAAGACTTTAAGGTGGTGTTTGAGCAGAAAAACCGTGTAGAAACCAGTTATGTCCGTTATGACAGGATTGCGCATGCGGTCAAGAATGGAGTCTGGAAGCCGCATAAGCCTGAAGTAGAATATGAAGATTACGAATATAATGCAGATCAGACGGAATGCTGTGTGGTGACTGGTTTAGCTAAAGATAAACATCGTATTCAGGAATTATGGCGCTATGAAAATGAATGGAAAATCATTGAACTTCGATTTCTAAAATCCTAGATTTTCAACCGCTTAACAAAGTTATAAAAATAAAGTAATTAATAAATCAAAATATGTGTGAATAGTCCCATTCCTAAATAAGTTCAAAGCTTGAGCAATAGTGTGGATAACTCTAAAGTTATCCATATTTATTTATGTGAATAAGATAGTATTTATCCACAATAGGTTCACTTTTAAATCAGCTCTTATTTTATATTCAAATTTATTGTCTGGTGACTTGTGGGTAAATATTTTTAAATTTAAAATAATATTTTAAATTTAAATGAGCAGCTTATGCAGGATTTCTGCGTTTGAGCCAAAACTGTCCAAAACAGATTAGTTTGCTTACTCTTTTTATAAAAAATTAAAATAAATATTATATAAAATAAACGTTTATGTGTTTAATGTAGTTTTATTTAATAGTGGGCGTGGAACGTATTTTTTCTTGAAAAATTTAAGTGTAGTTAAACTACATAATTGTTTTAATAATCAAGTGAAATTTAATTTTATTTTTAAAATCATTGGGTTAAATATGGTTATTACTGGTTTATTCTTTGGGTTGCTTTTCTAGATCAGTATTTATATTCGAACTTTGCTGAACTACTTTCTACAAGTTAGAAAGAGGAGTAAAAATTAAATAACTTCTGTTAAACAGAGTTTTTGATGAAGAAACTTGAAAAATAGAAACAGGTGATTTGATCTGTCTTAATTAAAGAATAAAAAGCGCCTAGAAGGCGCTTTTTATTCTTTTAGTACATTTACGGTGTCAGAATGACTTTACGACAGTCTTCTTCCTTTTTATCAAAAATACGGTAACCTTCCGCAGCATCTTCCAATTTCATGCGATGGGTAATAATCACATCTGGAGACAGATCTCCATTTTCGATATGTTCGAGCAACTGCGGCAAGTATTTATGCACATGGGTTTGTCCCATTTTGAAGGTCAAACCTTTGTCAAAGGCATCACCAAACAAGAAGCCATGAATTGGACCGGCATAAACCCCCGGTACACTCACCACACCGCCGCGGCGGACTGCTGCAATACATTGTCTGAGCGCTGAACCACTCGAACCTTCTAATTTCAGGTTGGTCATTACGGTTTCCAGAACACTGCCTTTGGCTTCGAAACCAACGGCATCAATAACCGCGTCAACACCACGATAACCTGCTGTATTTTGAATAATAAATTCAGCTGCATCGACTTCATCAAAGTTGACCGGAATGACCCCATAGGTTTGATGAGCAAATCGCAAGCGATAAGGGTGATGGTCGACCATGAAGATCTGTTCGGCACCGAGCATTCGTGCACAAGCTGCAGATAACAGACCGACTGGACCTGCACCATAAATCGCCACTGTAGAACCACGGGTGACTTGAGCATTGGTTACTGCCTGCCAGGCTGTTGGCAGAATATCGGTCAGGAATAATACTTTTTCATCAGGCAAAGAGCCGGGAACCTTAAATGGTCCGACATTACCTTTGGGAATTCGCACATATTCAGCCTGACCACCCGGAACACCACCATACAGGTGGCTAAAGCCAAACAAGGCCGCTCCTGGTGGAATCTGTTTTTTATTCAGGATCGCACCACGACCCGTATTGGTATTTTCACAGGCAGCCATGAGTTCATGTTCACAGAAAAAACAGTGACCGCATGCAATGACAAAGGGAATGATCACCCGGTCACCTTTTTTGACTTCTGTCACTGCAGGGCCGACTTCTTCTACAACTCCCATAAATTCATGGCCGAAAATATCACCGTCTTCAGTGGCCGGGATTTTACCCCGGTATAGATGTAGATCTGAGCCACAGATAGCGGTGGCTGTCACCCTTAAAATAACGTCATCTGGTTCCTGAATCACTGGATCTGGAACAGATTCAACTCGTACATCCCGAGCACCATGATAGGTAAGAGCACGCATGCGGATTTCCTCTCTAGTTCAACATAAATAGTCTCAAATAAGGCTACTGATTATTAAAAAGCCTTTTTATTAGAGCCTTATAACCTGACCTAGAGCTGTAAATTAATGTATGAAATAAGGAAGCCGAGTGTTTAAAAAATAAACTTATATAGTACTTGCGTAATTCACTACAAAATATGTCAAAAATCGAGTAAATGATTAATCAAGCTGAGAAGTGTAGGAAAATAGGTAAGAGAAAAGATTTACTAATAGCAGAGAAAATATAAACCCATAAAAAAAGGATCAGTAACTATAGTTAATGATCCTTGAAGCTTTAAACAAATATTAAAATTAGCTTTCCTAGAAAGACTGTTCCAGTTCCTCTAATTCCATCATCAGTTCCAGCATCTGTTCTTCAGCAGTTTCCAGTTGTGCTTTCAGTTCAGTCTGCTCATTCATGAGCTTAAGCAATTCATCCTTACGCGCTGCATCATACAGACCAGTATCTGCCAGCTTTTCTTCAATTGCAGCCAGTTTTGGCTGCAACTTTCCGATCTGGCTTTCACATTTTTCAATATTTTTGCGAATCGGCCGAGTCTGCTCACGTTGGCGAGCAGCCTCCTTGCGTTGGGCTTCTTTATCCATTTTACTTGGTACAGGTTTCGCTTCAGCTTGCTGTGTTTTCATCACTTCAGCAGTTTTAGGCGCATTTTTTAATAATTCTGCACGTGCCTGACGTAACCACTCGGCATAAGCCACCAGATCACCATCAAATTCAGTACATTTGCCGTTATGAACTAACAGCAGCTCATCACAGACACTGGCGATCAGCTGACGTTCATGCGAAACCAGCACGACAGCACCCTCGAAATCTTGTAGTGCCATCGTTAAAGCATGACGCATATCCAGATCCAGATGGTTGGTTGGTTCATCCAGAATCAGCACGTTTGGACGCTGCCATACGATTAATGCAAGTGCTAAACGGGCACGTTCACCACCCGAGAAACTTTCACTTGGTGTATCCATGCGTTCGCCGCTAAAGCCGAAGCTGCCGAGGAAAGAACGCAAGCTGGCCTCACTGATTTTAGGATCAGCGATACGTGCCAGCTGCAACATCGGGCTGGCGCTACCATCCAGTGCATCCATCTGGTGCTGGGCAAAGTAGCCAATATTTAACAATTCTGAGTCTTTACGAAGACCTTTAATTAAAGCTAAATCACCGACGAGAGATTTAATCAGAGTCGATTTACCAGCACCATTCATCCCCAGCAGACCAATACGGCTATTTGGAGTAATTTGCAGGCTGACATTACGCACAATCAGCTTATCGCCATAACCGATATCGGCATTTTCCAGTTGTAGTAATGGTGAACTCATTTTGGTTGGTTCACGGAAGCTGAAAGTAAACGGCGTATCTACATGCGCAACAGAGAGTTCCTGCATACGCTCCAGTTGCTTGATTCGGCTCTGGGCCTGTTTTGCCTTGGTGGCTTTGGCCTTAAAACGGTCAATAAATTTTTGCAGATGGGCACGCACTTCAAGCTGCTTTTCATAGGCTTGTTGCTGCTGTGCTAGACGTTCGCTACGGGTACGCTCAAAAGTCGAGTAATTACCGGTATAAAGTGTCAGTTCCTGATTTTCGATATGTAAAATATGATCGGTAATGGCATCCAGGAAATCGCGGTCATGTGAAATCAGCACCAAGGTGCCTTCATAGGCTTTGAGCCAATCTTCTAGCCAAAGAATCGCATCTAAATCTAAATGGTTGGTCGGTTCATCCAGTAATAACAGATCAGAACGGCTCATCAAGGTACGCGCCAGATTCAGACGCATACGCCATCCCCCCGAAAAACTGGCAACATCCAGCTCGGATTGATAATCCATAAAGCCCAAACCTGCCATCAGCTGTGAAGCCTTAGAGGGTGCCACATAACCGGAAATTTCGTCAAAGCGGCCATAGAGGCGTGCCAGTTCAGCATCATCCAGCTGTTCAGGATGATTCAGCTTTTGTTGGATATCCCAGTATTCCTCATCGCCAGACAGGACAAAATCAATCGCCTTCATATTCAAGGCTTTGATTTCCTGGGCCATATGCGCCACAGTCCAGACTGCAGGACGGGTCAGGGAACCACTGTCAGATTCAATCCCACCCAAGAGTGCTGAAAATAGGGTCGACTTACCGGCTCCATTGACACCGGTCAGGCCAATTTTCCATCCAGGATGCAATTGCATGGAGGCTTTCTGGAAAAGGATGCGTCCACCGCGGCGTATGGTTAACTGATCTAACTGAATCATGGAACTGTACTGACATTCGACAAGAAGAATGGCGCTATTCTAAAGGAAAGCCCATCAAAATAAAAAAATCTTGCTGGAGAATTCACAGGATCCTGCACTTCATCCATAACATAGATTCATATTTTTGAATCTATGTTTAAATAGAACAGGTGTTTTTAATGACAAAACAAGATGATACTGAAATATAAATTTTAGTAAAAAATAACCAAGAATAAATAGAGTAGAGCAAAATGAAGAAAGGATCTTTGATTTTAACTGCCTTGACTGTACTTGCCTCAAATATGAGTTTTGCCAAGGTAGACATTTGCGTCTTTGATTTATTGGGCAAGTCTGGTGAATCTTACAAGTTACTAGAAGAATGGCAGTTAGTGAGCAAGCAATGGGGGACTGAAGTACAACTGCTTGCTTATCAGGATGAAGCCAAAGTCGATCAGGACTTTAAAGCAGGCAAATGTGATGGACTGTTTATGACCTCCATGCGTGCCCGGGCCTATAACAAATTTGCCGGTTCAATTGATGCTATTGGCGGTGTGCCTAGCAATGATATCGCCATGAAAGCCATTAGCTATGTACTGGATCAGCGTAATGCCAAACGTCTGGTGTCTACCATTGGCAAAGACAAGTTTGAAGTTGCCGGAATTGTGCAAATTGGTACGGCATATATTTTTGTACGGGATCGTGCCATAAACAAGATTGAACAGGTTAAAGATAAGAAATTTGCAGTTTTGCATTATGACTATGCACAAAAAGTCATGGTAAATAGGATTGAAGCTGTGCCAGTTATGTCGGAAATTTCTAATTTTATTCGCCGTTTTAATCAGGGCGAAGTCGATATTGTGGCTGCACCTGCTTATGCTTTTAAGCCGCTAGAACTGTCTAAGGGCTTGGGGAATAAAGGTGCAATGATCAAGTTTCCTGTAGTAAATGTGACGGCAGATTTAATTATTCGGCCAAATAAATTTCCGGATAAGTTTGCAACACAATCACGTGCCTGGTTCATTAAACAGTTACCAAAAACCATTGCTACTGTTAAGCGTATGGAAGCAGAAATTCCAGCTAAATATACGCTAAATTTAAGTCGTGAGGACTATACCAGTTACCAGAAAATTCTCCGAGATGGCCGGATTGATCTGACTAATCAGGGCATCTATGACCCAAATATGATGCGGGTATTGAAACGTGCGCGTTGTACGGTAGAACGTACCAATTTTGAATGCTCATTAGGCGGAGAATAGTGCTCTAATGTATTTGTTTGTAAATTGAATTAAAAAAATGTAAGTTTTTAGGATTTTAAATAAATCGCTAAAAAATTGATATCTATAGATTTCCTTATATCTAAAATGTGAATACGGGACACATTTTGATAATAGGGGACAAACTCCCTAAATATAATGGAGTAAATACTCTATTTTTTTTAAAGAAACTTGCTAATATTTGTCACAAGTATGGAAACTCCATCGAAGAACAAGATTTTGCAAGGATTATTAGAATGAAAAAAACACTTCTAGCATTGGCGGCGTTTTCTGCCGTTAGTTTCGCAGGTACAGCGCAAGCGAAAAAAGTCGATATCTGTGTTTTCGACTTACTGGGCAAATCTGGTGAGTCTTTTCAGATGGCTCAGGAATGGGCACTGGCAGCAAAATCATGGGGGGCAGAAATTAATCTAATTGCCCGTCAGGATGAAGCAGTTGCAGATAATGACTTTAAAGCGGGTAAATGTGACGGCGTATTTATGACGGCGATGCGTGCACGTCAATACAATAAATTTGCTGGCTCTATTGATGCGCTAGGCGGCGTGCCAAGCAATGCGATTGCACAGCGTGCCATTACCTTTGCTTTGGATAAACGTAATGCTGCCAAGATGGTCAGTAATTTAGGCGGCAAAAAATATGAAATTGCCGGTATTGCACCATTGGGCTCGGCTTTTATCTTTGTGCGTGACAAAAACATCAACTCGATTGAAAAAGCCGCCGGTAAAAAGTTTGCTGTACTGGGCTATGACGATGCACAAAAAATCATGGTGCAGCGTGTAGGTGCCCAAGCAGTCGTGTCTGATGTATCCAACTTTGTGGCCAAGTTTAATAATGGTCAGGTAGATATGGTAGGTGCACCTGCTTATGCTTATAAGCCGCTAGAAATCTATAAAGGCTTGGGTAATAGTGGCGCGATGTTTAACTTCCCGGTGCTGCATGTCACTTCAGACTTTGTGATCCGTCCTGAAAGCTTCCCGGCAGGTTTTGGACAGAAATCACGTGATTGGTTTGTTAAGAACTTGCCAAAGAGCATGGCGATGATCAACCGTTTAGAAGCCGGTATTCCAGCCAAATATAAAATGAACCTGAGTGCAGAAGACAAGACCAAATATCAAAAAATGCTTCGTGATGGTCGTATGGATATGACCAAGCGGGGAATCTATGATGCTTCTATGATGAGTGTACTGAAACGTGCTCGTTGTTCTGTCGATAAGGCAAACTTCGAATGTTCACTGCCGGGTGAATAAACTGATTTTAAAAGGAAAAAAGCCTGGAAAATTCCAGGCTTTCTTTATGTTAAGGCAGGCAACTTTGCCATTGCCTGCGACTTGAAAATGATTAGAATGAATATCAGTCATGCTGTCATCTTTCTCATAAAAACAATGATATGCAGCAGTCCTGAGAAAACAAAAACAATTTTTTAAGGAATAAAATATGAAAACTTGGTTGAAGGTGTTCGCACTTGGTACAGGCATGGTCGCAGCGTCCGGTACAGTACAGGCGAAGCAAATCATCTGTGTATTTGATCTGGTCGGTAAGAATGGCGATGTGTACGCTGTGATGAAAGATTATCAGCTGGCTGCAAAAAACTGGGGTGCAAATATCGAGCTGCGGGTAAATACCAATGAAGCTGTGGTTGCAGAAGATTTTAAAGCCGGGAAATGTGATGGTATTAGCGTCACAGGGATGCGCGGACGCCAGTTCAATAATTTTACCGGTTCACTGGATGCTATTGGTGCGATCCCAGATCTGAATCTGGCAGTTAAAGTGATGCAAGGACTGGCAAGCAAGACTTTTGCCAAATATATGTTACAAGGCAAATATGAAGTCGCCGGAGTCATTCCAGTGGGTGATGCTTTCCTGCTGGTCAATGACCGCAGTATTAATACCGTAGCTAAAGCAGCAGGCAAAAAAATTGCTGTACTGGATTATGACGAAGCGCAAAAAATCATGGTGCAACAGGTAGGTGCACAGGCGGTCAGCGCTGATGTCACCAACTTCGGTGCCAAGTTTAACAATGGTCAGGTTGATATCATTGGCGCACCTGCTGCCGTATTCAAACCCTTAGAGCTGCATAAAGGTCTAGGTAGCAAAGGTGCGATTGTGAATTATCCGATTTTACAGGTGACAGGCAATATCATCATCCGTCCAGATAAATTCCCGGCAGGTTTTGGGCAAAAATCACGTGAATGGGTGAAAGGGGAGTTGCCACGCGCTTTCGGAATTTTAGGTAAAATGAAAGCTGATATTCCCTCTAAATACTGGATGGATATTCCAGCAGCAGACAAACCCGGTTATCAGAAAATGATGCGTGAAGCGCGGATTGATCTGACGAAGCGCGGTATTTATGACAAACGTATGATGAAGCTGTTATGGCAGTTCCGCTGTAAGCAGGACCCGAAAAACTTTGAGTGTGCACTACAGGATGAAAATTATAAACAATCCTGATAAATTTACTCTGATTAAGCTTTAATTTACAAAGACTGACCATATATTGAGTATGCTATACTTGAAATATGGTCTTTTCTTTTTAAAGATGCCCGAACCGAACAGAGGAATCCATCATGAATGCTCAAGCACTTGTGCTGACTGACAATGCTGCCAATAAAGTACGCCAATTGCGTGACAGTGAAGGTAACCAAGATCTTATGCTACGTGTCTATGTGACTGGTGGCGGCTGTTCAGGTTTCTCTTATGGCTTCAACTTTGCTGAAAGCCAGAATGAAGATGATGCAGAATTTATTAACGGCGATGTGAAGATGCTGGTCGACTCACTCAGCTATCAGTACCTGGTAGGTTCAGTCGTTGACTATATTGAAGGGTTGGAAGGCTCTCGCTTTGTGGTACAAAACCCAAATGCTACGACTACATGTGGCTGTGGTTCATCTTTCTCGATCTAAAAATGATTTGAGATTTAGACCATAGAAATCAAAAGTCCTCAAAATGAGGACTTTTTTATACGCTATTTTTATAGTTAAGCCTCAAGTTTCACCGCTTCAAGCAGGTCAAAGATCACTGTCGTCACATCCTGACTCAGCTCACGATTATTAAAAATCTCATAAGCTGTGATGGTAATGTCGGTATCACTTGGTAACAGTTTTTGTTCTTCTTCAATCAGGTCGTTGATCGGCAATAGAGTCTGTTTTACTTGCAAATGCAGAATGTCTTGATAGGCAATATTTTCATCCTCAAGTTCAATCAGCTGCTCATTGAAATAAGGGAGCAGAATCGCATGTAAATAAGGCTGAAGTTCTACAATATCAAAGATTTCGATATCACGAGTTTCATCAATTGTACTGATATGATCATTGGCTTCAATCAGGATATGGTAATAACTCATGCCGATCTCCACAGAGGGCTTTGGTGAATGATAGATGCTCACAATAACATGAAATCATCGACTATGGTCGTTCAAAAAGATAATAAAGACATAAAACTTATAAGGAATTAAATTGCTTAAGATTTACGTGTATAAAGCAAAGTCTTATCTGCCGGGCGCAGTTCAAAATTTTCCAGCTTTTGTTCACCTAATACCGGATACATCAGTGCTTCAGCATCGCCATGATGCAATAAACCCAAGGCATGACCCAGTTCATGTGCCAGTGTTAGACGCAAGTCATCTTGCGCATCAAACTGATAGATATGGATTTCATCGCCTTTAAAAATCCCTTTATGGAACTGGCGTGGCGGAAAGCGCTGTTGTGCCTGATTGATATTGTTATGGTGAGACTGAACACTGCTTTGATAGGCGGAAATCTGAGTATTAAAAGATAATTGTTGTTGCTGCAGATATTCTGCTTCACGCTGGAAACGTTCTGACCTGAATTGAAGCTCGTTAAATTCCTGTTGCAACTGCTGACGTTGATGAGCAGAAAGTCCCGGCTGATTGCGCCGTAGCATGAGTTGCTCGAACTGGAGTTGTAGCAGATTGCGCTGCTCTAACAGCTGACGCTGTTGCTGATCCAGATGATTTCGGGAGGCGGTCAGGTTTTCTGCCTGACGTTGATATTGGGCTTCATCGCGAAGTAATTTCTGTGTGGTTTTTTTCAGTGCATCATATTCCTGCTGGCGGTGATCATAAATGAGCTTGATGCTGAGCTGCGCATTTTCATCATAGACCATCAGGTCATCACGGCCAGTACCACTATGCCAGATCTCAACGGCTTCTTGTGCCAGTTGAATCACTTCTTCACGGGTCAGTCCAAAACCCGGGTCAACCTGATCCACCTTAAAGCGTAAGCGCGTATCAAAAGGATGGGTGAGTCGGTCAGTCAGAGAGTTGAATTTTAGCTGCGGATGAGACTGGGTCTGTAGATGCAGAAAACCTGCAACTAGTAATACCACTACGACTAGACAGAGCAAAAGACGCATATTTTTTATTTAAATGTTTATTCTTAAAAATATAGCTTAAATTTGGCGTTTTTCCCATGCCTATTTACGTTACGCTTCAGCTTTCGGATAAAGCCCTAATTCAGCCAAGGCCTGCTGCAAAATTTTAAGACGGATCGCCGGATCCATATTACTTTGCATCTGCATATTCAGTGAAAATACCACGATTTCGTCCTGAGGTGTTTCAATCCAGCCGGTGAGCCAGCCGACTTGCGGCTCCACATCCATACCCCAACCGGATTTAGCATAAAGCCGATAAGCTTGTCGCTCCTGTAACAGTAACATGGTTTTAACTTGCTGCTGAACCCGAGGATCAAAGGCAAGCTGCTCTTGAGCAAGCGCAGAGGCAAATTCGACTTCTTGTTTCGGGGTGATTTTCAAAGGTCCGACTAACCAGAAGTTGTCGACCTGATGACCAATCTGCTGATTACCAAATTGAATACGTTGCACTTCCTGTTGCATTAGTTCCAGACCAATGCGACGTGCCAGTTCCTGATAGACGGGTACAGCAGAAGCTTGCATGGCTTGGCCGAGAGTCATGTCTTTTTCCCAGGCTGCAAAACTGCGCTTCTTGCCATCCCATTTAAAAATTTCATTGGTCGTGGCTTTACCATGTTGCAGGCCAATCAGAGCATTAAACATTTTAAAGGTTGAAGCAGGAACATATTCGGTATGTGCACGACTCAAATCATTGCCATAGACCTGTAGATGTGGACCCCGTTGAATTACTAAAACGCCAGAGCTTTGTGCCTGATCAAATAACTTTGCAGTAGCTTGAATAGATTGAGTTGAAGTGATTTGAGAGGGCGAATTTGAAACAGCGAAGCTACAAGCTGTCAGGCTCAAGCAACTGAGTAAAGGCCACAAAATAAGAATTTTCATAAGTTCAGGATATTTTAATATTTGATTTAACTTAAACAGCTTTGCCTGAAAATACGATCCAATTTTGGTAATTTTCCATTTATTCCTTCAAGTCTAGGCATAAAAAAACCGCGCTTTCGCGCGGTCTTTTTTTAAGTTTAAGCTGACAAATTATTTTTTATCATCTTTCACTTCAGTGAACTCAGCATCTACAACGCCGTCATCCGCTTTTTGTTGTTGACCTTCACCGCCCTGGAAAGCGTTTGGATCAAAACCTTGCGCACCGCCTTGGCCTTGAGCTGCTTCATAAGCACGTTGAGTAATCGGCATGATGATGTTTTGCAGCGCTTCAGTTTTCGCTTTGATCGCTTCTACATCATTTTCTTTAGTTGACACTTCTAACTCAGACACTGCAGTTTCGATTGCAGTTTTTTCGTCAGCAGTCACTTGTTCACCAAGATCTTTCACTGCTTTTTGAGCAGAAGAAACCAGGGCATCCGCTTCGTTACGTGCTTTAGCCAGCTCTTCAAACTTACGGTCTTCTTCAGCATTCGCTTCAGCATCTTTGATCATTGCTTCGATTTCAGCATCAGACAAACCTGAGTTTGCTTTGATCTGGATAGATTGCTCTTTACCAGTGCTCTTGTCTTTTGCAGATACTTTCAAGATACCATCGGCGTTGATGTCGAACGATACTTCAATTTGTGGCACACCACGTGGAGCTGGTGGGATGTCACCTAACTGGAAGTTACCCAGCAGTTTGTTTTGCTGCGCCATTTTACGCTCACCTTGGTAAACTGAAATGTCTACCGCAGGCTGGTTGTCTGCCGCTGTTGAGAACACTTGAGATTTCTTCGCAGGAATCGTCGTGTTTTTCTCAATGATTGGCGTCAACACACCGCCCATGGTTTCAATACCAAGCGTTAATGGCGTTACGTCTAAAAGTAATACGTCAGTTTTGTCACCAGACAATACCGCACCCTGAATTGCTGCACCAATTGCAACAGCTTCATCTGGGTTTACGTCTTTACGTGGCTCTTTACCAAAGAATTCTTGTACTTTTTGTTGTACAAGTGGCATACGTGATTGACCACCCACCAAAATTACGTCAGAGATGTCAGAAGTTGAAAGTCCTGCATCTTGTAGCGCAATTTTACATGGCTCAATGGTACGAGCGACTAAATCAGCAACCAAGCCTTCAAGTTTGGCACGAGTCACGTTCATTACCAAGTGCTTCGGACCTGTTGCATCTGCAGTGATGTACGGTAAGTTAATTTCAGTCGCGTTAGAAGAAGAAAGCTCGATTTTTGCTTTCTCAGCTGCTTCTTTAAGACGTTGTAGTGCCAATGGATCTTGTTTTAAGTTGAAGTTTTGCTCTTTTTTGAACTCTTCAACCAAGTATTCGATCAAGGCATTGTCAAAGTCTTCACCACCAAGGAAGGTATCACCGTTGGTGGATAACACTTCAATTTGTTGGTCGCCATCAAGGTCTGCAATTTCAATGATCGATACGTCAAAAGTACCACCACCCAAGTCATATACAGCAACTTTACGGTCGCCTTCTTTCTTGTCCATACCAAATGCAAGCGCAGCAGCAGTTGGTTCGTTGATGATACGTTTAACTTCTAAGCCTGCAATTTTACCTGCATCTTTGGTTGCTTGACGCTGCGCATCGTTAAAGTACGCAGGTACAGTAATGACTGCTTCAGTTACAGTTTCGCCCAAATAATCTTCGGCAGTCTTTTTCATCTTTTTCAAAATTTCTGCAGAAATTTGCTGTGGCGCAAGTTTCTTGTCATTCACTTCAACCCAAGCATCGCCATTGTCTGCTTTGATGATTTTGTAAGGTACAAGACCAATGTCTTTTTGTACCGCTTGGTCTTCATAACGACGACCAATCAAACGCTTAATTGCGAATAATGTGTTTTTAGGGTTAGTTACAGCCTGACGTTTTGCAGATTGACCTACAAGAATTTCGCCATCTTTGTAAGCAATAATAGATGGAGTTGTACGTGCACCTTCTGCGTTTTCAATTACTTTAACTTTGTCGCCTTCAAGTACCGCTACACATGAGTTAGTTGTACCTAAGTCAATTCCAATAATTTTAGCCATTTGGATGTTTCCTCAAAAATTCTTTTTCAATGTTTTCACTTGTTATTCGATATGAGAGCCAATCAAAATTTTTCAAGTTGTTTGGATGAAAATTTTTTATCAACTCTCGATTTTATAAGGCTTAAGCGCCAACCATCACCATTGCAGGGCGGAGTAAGCGACCATGTAAGGTGTAGCCTTTTTGTAATACGTTGCCAATTTCATTGGCTTTTGCATTTGGATCAATCCCCACAGCTTGATGCAGGTCTGCATTGAAACCATTGGCTGTATCAATCACCACTACACCAAATTTCTCTAAAGTGGTCAGTAATGATTTTAGGGTCAGCTCCACACCTTCAGACAAAGCCGTTTTTTCATCGCCATTGGCGGCAATCGCACGTTCAAGGTTGTCTACAGTTTCTAACAGCTCTTTAGAAAACTTTTCCAAAACAGTATCTTTATGCTTTTCTGATTCGCGCTGAATGCGTTCTACACTTTTTTGTGCCTCATATACGGCATTTGCAGTACGTGCTTTTTCCAGTTTTAAATCGCCTTCAAGCTGTGCGATTTGTTCCTGTAAAGACTCAACGGTAACTTCAGCTTGTTCAGGTTCAGGTTCAGCTTGAGCTGTTTGTTGTTCCGTTTGCTCTTGCTCAAGTTCTTGAGCTTGATCGTTTTGCTCAGTCGCCATTGATTTACTCCGTTTAAATGGGTTCTTAAACATGTACAGTCCTTCGGTATCAGTGCTAACTGCGTGAATGCTGAACTGCCATGATTTGGGAAGTTCTTAATTACATAAAGAAGTCGGGGCTGGGCTTCAAAATTCAAGCGAAATGAGTGATTAATTTTAAGATTTATTGCAAAAGGCTGTGTTTCTGTTGTTCCAAACTGGATTGAAATGAGAAAAAGCAGACAATTTCTCTGTTTTGAAGATAAAAACCTCAGAATTTTTAGTTAGTTTTGATCTTAGTAATTAGATGAGAGATGAATGTATAAGTACTTAAATTAGTTTTTAGAAAATAAATCATTCATTAAAATAATGTTTTTAATCAGAAAAATTTTTAATCGTATTTTTAGATATAAATAATAATATTTATCTGTTTTAAAAATTAAATCAAAAGCACCATCATAGCTTTATCAACAGTGACCTGGTTCAGAAGGAGAGAGCCGAACTAGGTTACTGTTCCTGATTCGTTTTACTCTTTTATAGCTGAATACCCCAAGACTCAGCTATTTTTTTGCCTGAATGTTTATATTGACTGTTTTTTAGACATAAAAGCGATTAATAACTAAGCAATAAAGTATTTCACAAAAAATGATCAACTTCGTATTATTCGTTTTAGATTCTATCGCTGTAGTTTCTTCTTATTTTGAAATGTGTTTTTCAAGCTTATCCTCTCTAGATAAGCTTTTTTTTTGCGTAAAATTTATTAATTTTCTTCTCAAATTCTAGTGATCAATCACTTATAGAAAAGCTGTAAGTTAAAGCCTACAAGGATTCAGGACAATATCTGCTTTGTTAGATGATCAAATCAGCCTAATATTGATTTATCGAGAACAGGAAGTTCTTAAAAATTTGCTGAGAAGCATATAAACGAGAGGATGTTCGTTTAAACACAACCCTATAAAACCCCTGGAGAAATACGCTTCAGGGGTTTTATTCTATAATAGCTATCTAACATCTATTTCTGTTCATAAAGACATTAAAAAAAGCCCGAGATCGGGCTTTTTTATAGATTAAATTTCTTTGGATTAGTGATCGTTTAGGTCGCTTTCAACTTTTTAGATTAATCTGACTATTCTAGCGACGTGATTCCTGCCAGCGTTTAACACGCTCATTTCGGTTCTGTTCAGCTTTACGTCGTTGCTGCTGTTCAGCTGCTCGGCGACGTGTATCTGCCTGCTGTCCACGCTTTTTACGCTCTGCCTCGGCTCGGTTTCTAGCCGCCTGGCTGCTACTGATTTTTTTGCGTTGCTGTTCAATACGCTGGCGTTCCTGCTGACGTCTATGATCCAGCTCAATCTGTTTTCTACGTTGATCATTCAACTGGCGACGCTGTTGCTCTAGTCGCTGACGTTCCAGTTCAGTTCGGCGACGTTCCTGCTGTAAACGTCGTTGCTGTTCATATTCCCAACGCTGCCGATCATAACGGTTATCATAACGGTAATCGCGGTCATAGCGATAGTCATAAGCTCTATTATAACGTCCGTCATAATAGTCATCTTCAGGGAATGCGACACAACCTACAGCCAATAAGCTCGTCGCAATTGATACGAATATCAGTTTTCCAGCCATAGGTGAGCACTCCTTGTTAAGGTCAATCCTACAATTTGCGCCTAAACAGCAGCTTAAATTGTCAATGACAGGGGGATAAAATGAGATTAGCTTATTGATCTGCCTAAATTTGTATGTCGATGTAGGCACTTATATAAGAATATGGTCAAAATACACCCTGATCATGTAGAAAATATGAAGAATTAAGCGAATAAGGATGGGAAGCTATGGTGATATCGAGTCAGCAATTACAGGCCATGATGGATAAGGGGCAAGGGGTGGCAGCGCGTCTGTTGGACCGATTACCTAAAATTGCTCAGGAAAGAATAGTCAGAAGTCTGGATTATCCTTATCACTATCCTGAACTGGATCCCTTTATAAAATGTCTGATGGCCGTGCAGTTAAAACAGGGCAAGACTGGAATAGTTAGAGAAGATATCGCGCAGTCACGTATTTTCTTTGAACAGAGCATGCAATTGCTAAAATCCAAACCGACTGCTATTCGCCAGGTTGAAGATATCCAGTTACCCTTGCACAGTGGCATCGTACAAGCACGTCACTATCACCCGGCTCCAGCTAAAAAGTTGCCTTTAATTATATTTTATCATGGAGGAGGCTTCCTGATTGGTAGTCTGGACACACATGATGAATATTGTCGTTTGCTGGCCAAACACGCGCATGCCCAAGTATTAAGTGTCGCTTATCCTTTGGCGCCGGAACATCATCCTTCACACATTGTTCAAGTCTGCGAAGATGCACTGGCTTGGGCGCATCAACATAGCAAGCAGCTCAGAATTCTAAAAAAACGCATTGCAGTCGCAGGGGATAGTGCGGGTGGCAATCTGGCAGCAGTCGTAGCTCAGCGCAGTGCAGACAAGATTTACGTACCTCAGGCCCAGTTACTGCTTTATCCAGCCATGGACTTTAAAAGCCGTCATCCTTCCTATTTTGCTTATAAAGATGGTCTGGTACTCACTGATGGTGATATCGAACTGGTGACTTATCATTATGTGGAACGACATGAAATTGCTTTGGATGATCCACTCATTTCACCGACCTATGGCAACCTGAAAAATTTACCGCCGGCTTATCTGATTACTGCTGGTCATGATGTGTTGCATGATGAAGGGGCTATTTATGCACATAAGCTGCGTCAGCATGGAGTGAAAGTACATTATCATGATTATACCGATCAGACGCATGGCTTTATTAATCTGACCAGTATTTCAAGACGCGCCAAAAAGAATGTAATTGAAATGAGTAAACACTTCCGTAAGTTCTGGGATAAGCATAGTTAAAAATAGCTCTCTATCTATATAGAGTAATAAATCAAATCTCAATTAAGGTGTTTCACGTGAAACACCAGTTTTTACTTTTTATGTACCTTGGCTTCGGGAAAGACCAGATTGAATTTAGGTACATAAAAGCTTTGTATGTATTTGGCTCGAGAAAAATCCGGGAAAATCGATTGAGTATTTTGCCACTCTACCTGAGCGAGTTTGGATAGATAGCCTCGGAATTGCGGGCTAAACTGATAATGTGACGATTTCCAGGTTTGTCGAATCTTTAACATGGATGTTGGAAGATGATGACTATTTAAATAGAAGGAACGTGATGATTTAGATTTCTTCAGACGAACAGTCATGTTTTGCCCTTGATGAGTGATTCGGCAAATTATTTCCTGTCCTTGTTCCTGCCATTCAAATTCTGCATATTCCTTCGGTATCCCCCATAAGTGCTGACCGTGAACAATAGATTCATGCGTAGAAACATAAATCTTTGGAATAGTAGACAGACGTCTTCGACTTATTAAAGGATGGTCCATAATCAGTAGCTCGTCATAAGGACCTACAGGAGAATGGTGATAATGTACCAGCATAACTTGTACAACACGGCCCAGCGGAGAAGGAGCAATTCCAAAATTCCGAGATTCACGGATAAAGTGCGGTGTAATCCAATAATTCAAAATAAAACCCTCTCCCTGTAAATGCCAGGGAGGAAACTGATGAATATTTTTCTCCTGCAAACGATGCACGTTCATTCTTATTCTCTTGTAATTGGTCGGTTAGGGTAATGCATTAATGGGTATCAAAGATTAATATAGCTTGATTCTCAACCCTTACTTCTGAGTAGATGAGTTAAAAAATGTTAAAAAAACCATTATATGCAATAGCTTTAACAGCTTTAGCTTTACCAGCACTGGCGGCCAATTCCATAGTTGAAATGAAAACTTCTATGGGGAATATCGAAATTGAGCTTTATAATGATAAAGCACCGATCTCTGCCAAAAACTTTGAAGACTATATAAAAGACAACTTCTATAAAGGCACCATTTTTCACCGGGTGATTCCAGGTTTTATGGTACAGGGGGGCGGCTTTGATGCGAATATGGTGGAAAAGCCAAATAATAAGTCAACTATTAAGAATGAATCTTATAATGGTTTAAGCAATACACGTGGCACTTTAGCCATGGCCCGTATGAACCAGCCAGATTCAGCCCGTTCCCAGTTCTTTGTGAACCTGGTCGATAATAACTTTTTGAACCGTTCTCCTATGAATGCGGGTTATGCAGTATTTGGTAAAGTAACTAAAGGCATGGATGTGATTGATAAAATTGCTGGTGTTCCAACTGCCAACTATGGAATGCATCAAAATGTGCCGCTAAAACCAATTATTATTAATAGTGTGAGCATTAAAACAGCAAGCCCGCAAAAAATAAGTAAAAAATGATGTAGAAATCTTTTACGGTTATTTTTATTTTATAATCATGTGGTTATGTGAATAATAGAATAAAAATGATCCATATTGGTGCATAAAAATAGTACACTCGTGATTTGTGTCAGTGAAAAGCACTTGCACGTGTAGGAAATTGCCCTATAATGCACCCATACCGACGAGATACACGGTGATGAACGAAGCGAGACGCTGAGTTATCCGGTGTTTTGAGTCCAGCTTCTGGCACTGACGAGGTGTTAGAAAGATCATTAAGAGATTATGAAGAACAACTTGTGTGGATTTTTACTGGTTGATTGATCGAAATTATTTTCATTGATTGATGGTAGAAATTACTCGAAGTTTATTTGAGAAATGAATGTCAGAAAATTGATGAGCCAAGATTTGGTGTTTTGAATAAAGCACTATTGATTTTAAACTGAAGAGTTTGATCATGGCTCAGATTGAACGCTGGCGGCAGGCTTAACACATGCAAGTCGAGCGGGGAAAGGTAGCTTGCTACCTGACCTAGCGGCGGACGGGTGAGTAATGCTTAGGAATCTGCCTATTAGTGGGGGACAACGTTCCGAAAGGAACGCTAATACCGCATACGCCCTACGGGGGAAAGCAGGGGATCTTCGGACCTTGCGCTAATAGATGAGCCTAAGTCGGATTAGCTAGTTGGTGGGGTAAAGGCCTACCAAGGCGACGATCTGTAGCGGGTCTGAGAGGATGATCCGCCACACTGGGACTGAGACACGGCCCAGACTCCTACGGGAGGCAGCAGTGGGGAATATTGGACAATGGGCGGAAGCCTGATCCAGCCATGCCGCGTGTGTGAAGAAGGCCTTTTGGTTGTAAAGCACTTTAAGCGAGGAGGAGGCTCCTTTAGTTAATACCTAAAGTGAGTGGACGTTACTCGCAGAATAAGCACCGGCTAACTCTGTGCCAGCAGCCGCGGTAATACAGAGGGTGCGAGCGTTAATCGGATTTACTGGGCGTAAAGCGTGCGTAGGCGGCTTTTTAAGTCGGATGTGAAATCCCTGAGCTTAACTTAGGAATTGCATTCGATACTGGAAAGCTAGAGTATGGGAGAGGATGGTAGAATTCCAGGTGTAGCGGTGAAATGCGTAGAGATCTGGAGGAATACCGATGGCGAAGGCAGCCATCTGGCCTAATACTGACGCTGAGGTACGAAAGCATGGGGAGCAAACAGGATTAGATACCCTGGTAGTCCATGCCGTAAACGATGTCTACTAGCCGTTGGGGCCTTTGAGGCTTTAGTGGCGCAGCTAACGCGATAAGTAGACCGCCTGGGGAGTACGGTCGCAAGACTAAAACTCAAATGAATTGACGGGGGCCCGCACAAGCGGTGGAGCATGTGGTTTAATTCGATGCAACGCGAAGAACCTTACCTGGCCTTGACATACTAAGAACTTTCCAGAGATGGATTGGTGCCTTCGGGAACTTAGATACAGGTGCTGCATGGCTGTCGTCAGCTCGTGTCGTGAGATGTTGGGTTAAGTCCCGCAACGAGCGCAACCCTTTTCCTTATTTGCCATCGGGTTATGCCGGGAACTTTAAGGATACTGCCAGTGACAAACTGGAGGAAGGCGGGGACGACGTCAAGTCATCATGGCCCTTACGGCCAGGGCTACACACGTGCTACAATGGTCGGTACAAAGGGTTGCTACCTCGCGAGAGGATGCTAATCTCAAAAAGCCGATCGTAGTCCGGATCGCAGTCTGCAACTCGACTGCGTGAAGTCGGAATCGCTAGTAATCGCGGATCAGAATGCCGCGGTGAATACGTTCCCGGGCCTTGTACACACCGCCCGTCACACCATGGGAGTTTGTTGCACCAGAAGTAGGTAGTCTAACCGCAAGGAGGACGCTTACCACGGTGTGGCCGATGACTGGGGTGAAGTCGTAACAAGGTAGCCGTAGGGGAACCTGCGGCTGGATCACCTCCTTAACGAAAGATTGATGATTGGTAAGAATCCACAACAAGTTGTTCTTCATGACGATGTATCTGAGGGTCTGTAGCTCAGTTGGTTAGAGCACACGCTTGATAAGCGTGGGGTCACAAGTTCAAGTCTTGTCA
>NZ_KB849586.1:30798-52911 GCF_000368625.1 Acinetobacter schindleri CIP 107287 | reverse complement strand
TAAATATGGCATTAGCTATCGTGAACTGCAGGAAATGCTGGCCGAACGGGGTGTGAATGTTGATCACACGACTATTTACCGTTGGGTTCAACGTTATACGAATCTAAAAATGGGAGCCTATAGCTCCCATTTTTATTGTTAAACGTTGAATCCTATATGTTTTCCTGTTGGAAGCTCTACATCAATACGGAGCTTCCCACCCATTGCCTCAACATACTTTTTCATGGTTGAAATCTTAAGATCATTGCCACGATTTTCTATTGCTGAAAGCGATGGCTGTTTTATTCCCAAAGTTTCAGCAAGCTCTTTTTGAGAAATTTCGAGTTCTTCACGAATAAGATGAAGCTGATTTTCTAGCAGTAATTCATCAGCCATTTTTTGAATACGGGCTTGGCTCTCTGGAGAGCGGCTAGCTAACAATTCTTGCAGAGTCTTAGCCATTAGATTTATCTCCTAGGGTAGTGAGATGAAGTTGGTATTGTTCATCTGCAATATCCAGCATGTCTTTATAAAAACGCTTTTTACCGCCTTTATCAGCAATACATAGAACAATAGCCTGTCGTAAGGGATCAAATGCGAAGAAAGCTCTTAAGGGTCTACCGCGATGTTGAACACGCAGTTCTTTCATATTGGTAAATTTAGACTCATACACAGTATCTACTAAAGGACGGCCTAAACTCGGTCCCTGCTGCTGTAGAACAACCAGGGCAGCTAGGACCTTCTCTTGTGTAGGTTCATCTTGCTGTTCAAGCCACTGATTAAATAGATCTGTCGTAATGACTGTCCACATACCACAACCAAAATATAGATTATAGTCTATATTTTAGGGGCATTATGTTTGTTTTGCAAATGAAAAAGGATAAGCAATAAAAAACCCCGGTATCCTGCCGGGGGTTTCTATTGTTACTTGCTGCGCTTTTGTACCCTTTGGTCCATGTGCAATAACTTATAATTTTTGTTTTATGTTATGGAACTTCCTGTTCCTGATGAGTTCATCATAGGAAAACTCCAGTTTTCAGAATAGCCGCAAATAGCCGATATTCTTGTGCGTTCTAACCTACAAAATAGCCTAAATTTTATCCACAGCAATTGGGGATAGTTTCGCAACCTAGAGCCGCATGAAATGGGCACTGATCCCAAGATTGATCATTTCTTAATCAATTTTCTTGGCAAAATGTTACAGATCCGCTTAAAAACTCACCAACTTATTACAAAAGCCAATTTTTGTGCGTTTTGTGATCAGGGTGAAAATTTTAAGTTATTGATATTTATATTAATATACAAGTGTACTTCGTATAATCGCCATTATGTTAAATGACAATGATTTTAGTTGATTATTCATCCTTATAGCTTTTGAAAACTTGCAGAACTTTTCTTAATTTGTAATCCTTGCTGCCAAGGGTGCCTAGCTAAGCTAAGGCAGGTATTTGTTGTAGTCGGGCCGCTATAACAGGATGAAGAGTACCTGTATGTTTAATCTAAATATTTTTAATAAGATTTCTACTGAAGTCTTAACCTATAAGAATGCCCTTGAACTGAATTCAGAGAATCAATTAATCATAAAATATAAGACCTCCAGTTCTGATGAATATAGAAAAGCTATTGTCTTGATTCTAAAAGAGCGAGGATATAGTAGGTTGGAAATAGGGCAGTTACTTGAGAGTTAATTCTTAAGATTTCCTAAAATTAACATAGTACACCTTATACGAATTCCCAGAGCATGGCTTTCAGCCATGCTTTTGTTTATCAAAATAGTATAGATATATGAATTTTAAGATAAAGAAAAAGCCTTATAGTCTCTCCCGGAACTATAAGGCTTATAAATCGCTGTAATTTTTTTCTTAATTACCTACTTTTTTCCTCTATAGGTTATGAATATATTTTACCGATAGGTAAAAAACAAAGATATAAGACAAAAGATGAATATGCTAAGAATTCCGCGTAAAGCTTACTATGTTATTCACCAATTAAAATGTCTATGCGATAAACCATTTAAAATGTCCTGTTTTTAACTGCAAGAGTCAAGCACAGGATTTAAATTTCTTTGTTCAATAGCCGCTTTCTGAGCTTTACGACTCGGCATACTTTTCTTGAGACGGGAACGTTTATTTTGTTTTTCCAACTCTTCATGCTGTTGCTGGATATGCGCCAGAACCGAGCCTAATCTTTTATTCTCAACCACTTCATTCTGCTGTAGTCCAGCCAGTTTATTGAAGACACTATAGTTGATCTTCCGTCCTTCATGCATGATCGCCACAGTGCCATCCGGGTACTCCAGAAATGAAATGTATTGCCCAACAAGCTTATGATTCAGCTCTGTCGGTTCAAGCAGATAAATACACTTGTCATAGGTAATCGTCAGGTTCTTCGTAACCTTACGCGGTTCCTGCCAGGTAAAAATATCATCTAGTTCAAGATCAGATTCGGTTAATGGCCGATGCAGATTCTTTGAGTTTCGCGCACATTTGGCGAACTTCTGATTGAAATGCTCAATAAAGCAGGGCAACCATGCATTGGCCTCCGCAATCGAGCCGATGCCTTCTAGACGCATCTCCTTAATCAGACGGTCCTGAAGGGTTCTATTCGCTCGCTCTACGCGACCTTTGGCCTGTGGGGAGTTGGCAAAGATAATATCAATGTTTAACTCATTCAGAATCCGCCCAAATTGCGTGATCTTGCTATCTTGGCTTGATTTCTGATTGACCCGGAATACAGAGTGTTTATCGCTATAAAAGGCTAGAGGCTTTCCATATTGCTCAATGTAGGCTCGGGTTGAAAGCATATAATCAAAGGTTGTTTCCGCCTCACAAAAGCGCAGATGCAACAGCTTTCCAGTAGCATCATCGATATAAACTAATAAACAGCATTTAGCAGCCCGACCTTCAAACCAGTCATGATATGAACCATCAATCTGGATCAGCTCACCGAAGCAATCACGGTTATAGCGTGGCTGATAGGGACGTTTCAGGCGTTTGGATCGAGGAATCCAGAGCTCATTGGCCGTCATCCAGCGACGAACCGTTTCTACTGGGATATTCAGGTCAAATATGCTACTGAGCTTCTCATGCGCCAAGGTGGGACCGAAGCCCAGCAGATGTTCAGAAATAATGGAAAGGCACTTTGATTTTAACAAGTCATCATGGCGACGATGACCAGGTTGACCACGACTGGCATGCGCCAGACCTGAAACACCATCTTGATTGAGCTTGTGCAATAACCGGGTAATTTGACGGGTGGAAAGATTCAGGATTTCAGCAGCACGGACTTGCGTAATACGATGATCTCGAACGTCTTGCAGTACTGCAAGACGTTGAATTTCTTTGTCAGACATAGTGATCAGCATCTATATTTTATATCCAGTCCATGGTGATAAAAACCATCATAAACTAGACATTTTTATTGGTGAGAATATAGACACTTTAAATGGGTTCTAACACGTGCATTTCGTAGAAGAGATTTTATGTTAAGTAAGTGATCAAAAGGCCCATAGATGGGGTGTAACTTCGTATAACGCCCATTATGTTAATTTTAGAGGAACTTAAGATTTAGGTTAAAGTTCCTTTTCAAAAAATTGACTAGCTAAAGGATGATCTTTCATTAAATTATTTATGTCATCTGGATCATAGCAACCACATAAACCCAAAAGAACTGGTCTAGCTACTTTATCAATACAACATCCTGAAACAACTTGCATACGCTGTAGTTTGTCATATCCAAAAACAGTATAGATCAGCTCGTCATCATCAAAATGACCTTTGCAAACTGAACAAGAGTCAGGATACTTCTTTAAAATTTTATTGATGTCTTTTTGCTGAGCAGCAGTAACAGCCATATAAAAACTCTATTCATTTGATATCAACCATTATTCTACAACGATCTGTATTCTTATACGTTCCATAAATAACATCTGAATCATTGCAACTAAATTTAGTTGCAAAAATTAAATCAAAGGTACTATACTGAGTTAGAACTGAGTGGGACTAAAATATGGGTAAAACGGAAAAGTTATTGGAAAAACTTGGAAATTCAAAAAATACATTTCCATATAAAGATTTAGTCGTTTTACTAAGCCAACTCGGTTATGAAAAGTTTGAAATGGCAGGCTCTCGTGTTCGTTTTTTTAATGAAAAAACTGAACATATGATTTTACTGCATAGACCACACCCTGAGAATGAAATCAAAGGCGGTGCATTGAAAGCTGTAAAACAGGCACTTAAGCAGGAGAGATTTTTATGAGCTATCTAAAATATAAAGGTTATCTTGGAACAATTGAGCCTGATTTAGAAACAGGTGAGTTGTTTGGAAAAGTTGCTTTTATACGTGATTTAATCACTTATGAAGCCGAAACATTAAAAGCATTAGAACAAGCTTTTCAAGAATCTGTAGATGGCTATTTAGAATCTTGTATCGAACTAAATAAAAAACCAGATCAGCCTTTTAAAGGTACGTTTAATGTACGGATTAGCCCTGATCTACACCGTAAAGCTGTTTTAGCATCAAGTAATTCCTTGAATAACTTTGTAAGCGATGCAATTCAAGAAAAGCTAATGCGTCTAGGTGTTTAATTTATTGAAATTTATATAAAATTAAAAAAAGGAAGCATATCGCCATTGCTGTCCTACAATTTTTCACAAGAGGAAGCTCATTTGAGCTTCCTCTTGTTTTATGGGTATTTTATCGGGTGAAAATAAAGCTTTTAAAGTTCTTCTTTCAAACAAATTCACTTGAATTATTCTGAGTAAACGTTGAACTGTCCAACCTGTTTTTCCTAAATGTTGAGCGAAACTCACCAATAAATAGGCGATCATCGCAATCCAGATTTGTGTCTGAATTGCGTTCCTGCTGCGGCCTAGAAACGCTTTTAATTTGAGATTCTGCTTAATCGCCTTAAAGAACAGCTCAACTTTCCAACGATCTTTATAAATCGCCGCAATGGTAGAGGCGGCTAAATGAAAGTTATTGCTGAGAAAGCTAAAGTGCTTGCCACTTTGCTGATCTCTATATTCAATTCTTCTTAACACTGGGGCTTTTCTTTTTAGGGCATGTGCGCTATTCAGCTGAATGGTTTCATCTTTTAGAATACCTTTGGATTCAAGCACTGGATGTTGCTGGATCACCTGATACACAGATTTAGGCCTAAAACGTGTGACAAATCCAATGTTTTGAGCAGTCAGATTTGCATACCATTGGTAATCGACATAGCCTTTATCAAAAACTACAATGCTGCCAGCAGGAAACTGGAATTTGCGGCCTTGTACCATGTCATTTTCTTTGCCATTTTCAACTGCAACAAACTCAGGAATATCATTGCTGTGATTCAATCCTATGCTGAGTTTCATGCTGGCTTTTGAGTCGTGAACTTTGGCCCATTCACATAAGGAAAGCGACAGGTCAATATGACTGGCATCCAAGGAATACAAGGGATTCTTAAAGCGAAATTTATGAGCTACTTTTGAGTGTTCATAGTATTTAAGCAACTTGTAAAATAGCTGTTGATACAAGGCAGCAGGCTGTTGCTCATTGATTCGTGCCAGCGTGCTTCGGGGGAATAGACTTTGCTCCGAGATGACTTAGCTTTTCCTGTTGGCACTCCAAATTGGATTGAATATCTCTCAGACTTTGCCTACAAGAGAATTGAGACATCAATATGGCAATAAACTGATCCCACCGGGAAGCCGCTCTAAATTTCTGTCCAACATGGTGTACTTTAGCAAGTTGTTCAAAATCTTGTCGCACAACAGGTTTAATTAGCTCATGAAATACGGTATTCTGATGTGACAAAACCTGAATCCTGGTCATTAAAGTGTTTGTTTGCACTCATATTTTAACTGTTAGGACTCAGGTTTTTTTATTTAAAGCAAACTATGGGACAGCAGTGAGCATATCGCTTCCTTTTTTATGTAAACCTAACTTAGAACAGTCCCCTAACATAATTTTTTGAAAATACTAAGTTGAATTTTTAAAATTCAACTTGTACAGTTACTGTATCACTATATTTACCAGCAGGTAGATTCGGTGAATTAGTTTCTAGAATTTTTGTTGTGAAAGCATACCCCTGCTGAGTTTTCGCATCATAAATACCCGCATTTGTCGTTGCTACAGCACTTGACCACAGCTCATTATTCCTTCCCCAGCGTTCTGTAGTTGAGTTTTTATAAATTTCATAACTCAGATAGTTATTACCCACCTCTGACTTCATCGCACGTTGATTGCCATTTTGTGGATAGAGACCGTCATTCAAGCTCACCTTGTAAGGTGTCTTGACAGAACAACGTATTCCCATCGAGGTTTTAACTGGTTGAAATTCCGATGCAAAAGCAGCTGTTCCAAAATTTACATCATTGGTCGCAATACGGCAGTCTGGTAAAACTTCAATACTCAAATTTATAGAAGAATCACTACCACTGCCCCAATTTAGATCTGACAATAACCCTGGGCGTTGAAAATCTGGACTTTCAAAAAATACTCCTATTCCAATCAAAGCAATTGCAGGCACAGAATAATACCATTTGACTTTAAATGGCGTTTCAGATTGGTATATTCCAGGTGATACAGCTTGGCCTTGATTAATTTTGGCATAAAATGGTAATGAACCATTAGGTCCAGTAAAAAGATTGATAATCGTAAATGTACTCAAATCCCTTTCTTGCCCCGCATTAATTGGATTACTATTAGTATCCAAATAATTCACAACAAGACGTTCACCAGTTGCACTATTGATATAGTTGATTGGCATCTGATCGACCCGATATTTCAAATAAGTCATATTTGCTAAAGCCAAACTAAATCCACTACAGGATAAACCAGCACTGAATTGCGAAGATTGAACTCCATTTTCTGTCAAAGTGATTGACGGCACTTTACCAATAGACACATTGCCACTTGAATTAACACTACAATCAGCCTGACTTTGAGCGGAAATCAATATAAATCCAGAGAATAATAGACCTGCGGGTATTATTTTTTTTAAAGTAATCATGATTTAGCCACCTCACGACAAACAACAGACTTAATCACTGCAATCTGTTGTTGCGCTTGTTTTAAATCCAACGAAAATTGTGCTTCACAAATGCTCTGATCTGGAAGTTGCACCCGAATGCTATTTTCTGCACCCAAATCTTCAAGATAAGCAATCCCGTCCATCCCCACATAACTCGATTCTTGATCTGTACGGTGTACCACCGCACCCACTGGAATCGCTTGCCCATTTCTTTGCACTAAAGTCACATTCGCCGCATAAGACTGTTTGATTGGGAAGTCAATCACAACACCTGAGCCTCGTTTTGCCGCAATTCGATTTTCAACTTGGGTTGCATTAAAGTTTGATGGTAAGTCGATCGGGTTAATACTGTATTTAGCCGCGTAATAAGGCGTCACTGACGGTACAAAAACATAACCTTTCGCATTACTACGCCCGACCAAACTGTTTTCATAATGCACTGGGACATCTGCAATTTTGTTGGTATCAATCAAAGCAAACGACTCACCCAATCGATTGGCAGTAAAGACATTGCCTGACATCAACACCACCGAACCTGACAGTCCAAACCAATAGTTGTAATCATCGCTACCCGACATACCGACATCGGTATTAAAATATTGGTTACGGTAGCTGACACGTGCCTGATTGAAGTCATCACTGTTTTCATTAAAACGTCGAGTTAAATCAACACCAACACCACCGTCTAACGGTGCACTACGGTTATAGTTGATGTAAGAAGAATCACCACTTGATTGTTGGTTATAGCCTAGATTGGCTGTGGATTTGATCTTGGAAAATGGAACCGACAACTGAAATGTAGCAGTCCACTCTTTTTCAATAAAGTCTCGATTGGCACTTAATGACACCGTTGCACCACGTAGATAGGAAGGCAATACCGGTGCCCAAGACAGGTTCATCAGTTTATTTTCAATGTCTCTGCTCTTGGTTCGGATGTATGCCACCCCAAAAGTACCTGACTTATCTGTGGCAAAATAAGTATTGGCAACCAAACTTTTATGACTGTTGGCTGAAATCAAATCTGTATATTGCAAACGTGAAAGATCATAATAATACTGATCTCGCTGAGTATGATTGAGACTAAATCCAAAGCGTTGTTGGTTATAGCTATAACCTAGCGTGTATTGATTTCCCTTGAGGTTTTTATTTCCGTTCAAGTTATTATTTAACTGATTAAGCTCTCCATCAGCCCAGCTTTGGGTTGCCGAACCACTTAATACGCCAAACCTATTCAACTTAAGCACTAAACCTAGTCCAGCCAACTGAATTGAATCTGATAGTTCAACTCGTCCTTCAGCCGTAAGCCAATCGTTAATCCCGTAACGTGCGTCCGATGAACTGGCAAATTTACCATATGCAAAATTCTTAATCCCATAATCTTCCCGGATTTGTCCCATAGAGATGGAATAATCCAATAATCCAGCTTTAAGTAAAGTATTCGAAATATAAAACGGTACCGAGGTTGCTACCTGACGACCAATAGTATCTGTGGTGACAATAACCGCCTCACCTTTACCATTGATAAACGGAACATTATTTAGAATAAAGGGACCAGATTGCACGTCAGTTGAATTAGCTCTTTGTCCATTAATCAATAAATCTACAGTACTCGGTAAAGCCGCTTGTCCTTTAAACTGGGGTAAGGGATAGGTAATCAAATCTGGACGGGTACCAAAATTACGTTGTAACTGTAATCCACCCAAACGCACTGAACTTCCCCAGGCATTTTTACTTCCCGTAATGACATCACCCGCTAAAAATGAAACTACCCGGACTGGGTCATCATATTGCCAAGTGGTGTCATAGCGGCGATAGCCATCATTATCTTGATTTGAATCGTTTCCAATCCCATCAGATTTAAAATCAGTTTTGCTATAAACCCCTGAATTTCTCAGTACCCCATAAGGGGAGAAAAAGCGTTGTTCTGTAAAGAGTGTACTGCTATAGCCACCATTCTCTGGGCGGTAGGTATAAAAGTCATAGTTATTTAATAAACCAATACCCGACTGCGCTGTTTCAGGTTGATACCATGAATCCAAGCCGCGTATCTGCACCGGCATCCAACTGGCAGGTAGATCTAGACTAAAATACTGTTGCGCTGAATTGTACTCATACTTCAATTCAGGGATCTGATTGAGGCTGACCCAATCCAAAGCTTTGCCAGAAAAGCCCAAAGTAAATATATCCAGATCAGTCAGGTTTTTTTCTGACTGTTGCTGTAGTACATCGGCAGGCAGCTTAATCTGCAACTCATCCAGTTTCGACTGCTGGATAAAATAATGATCACCTTTGACAATGATGGGGATCACCTGTCGCGTCGAATATTGATTGATCACCAAGTCGAGATAGAGCTTAAATAAGCTATTCACTTCTGAAACATCTCGTGGTGGCGGGGGTAAACCATTTGCATAGACATTGCAGCTCAGCAATGGGATATTCGCGACCAATATCAATGTCAGGCTTTTACATAAAAAAGAAGGGGGGTGTAACCCTGATAAATAACCCATTTACCCCTCTCCTTCTTTTTTAATCTCCACCAATTCCTGTTTCACTCCTGAACTGTCAACCCCGTACAAACTGCTTTGACCACTCAGGCTGTTGAGTAACTTGTTGTCTAGATCAAACTTCATGGTGCTGTTTGCCAACACATAACCAAAGGCGGTTTTGCCAAAAGCCATTTGCTCTGAAGTCGGAGTTAATTTAATTCCCGAAAGTCGTGAAAATTTTGAACCAGTATTTTTAATATAAAGTTCAGGTTTGCCCTGTTCATTATTCTTGACCCACCAACTTAATATCGGTTTAGCCAAAGGATTTTTCGCATTGGTTTTTTGTGAAACTTCAGTTAAACCACTGCCAAGTCCTTTGCCATAGCTAAACAAGGGAATCGAATAACGCATCTGAAAGCTGACTGTCGATGTTTCTTTATCCGTTTCTGGATTCACTTTAATGGGTAATTCATCGACAATAATTCGATAGGCAAGTTCTTTTGCATCAGGTACAGCAGCCGAGCGGGTCAAACGCAACATATGCTTTTCTCCTGCCTTGATCTTTGCCACGGGTGGACTCGGAATAACTTCAGTTTGTTCCGCATAAGCATCTTGCTGATGATTCTGATCCCATTTAAATACCCGAATCTGTACCATGGCATCAGAGTTACCGGTATTTTGTAGCCATACCGCAGTGGCTTTTTCATTTTCTTCAATTTTGGGATAGATTGGCCAGATTAAAAAAGTGGCCTGTGCGAATACCGGTGAAGTGACCATCAATATCGCGGCCGTAGAGAAAGTTCTGCCCGACCATATTTTCATTTTATTTAAACTCATAGAATCACCATGTAATCGTAATTGCGACCGTATCTTTATACAGGCCAGCTGATCGTGTTTGATTGTTATTATTCAAGTCTGCAACACCATAAACTGCAAAACCCAGTACGGTGTTCAAAGTAGTGGTTGGTGGCAGTGAGTAACTACTCCCACTGGCATATTCGCCTTGTAAACTACTGTCCTGATAAAGCTGATAAGGTACAAACTCATTCTGCTGGGCATGTTTCATCCGCCGAGAATTATTTGAAAAGTGATCACCACCATTCAACATCACCTTTACTGGTAACTGTGCAGTACATTGGATATTCCAGCTTTGCGCAGTATTAATGACGGATCCTTTTAACTGCCCCTGCGCCACAACAGGATGACGACCAAAATCAAGTAGCTGTTCGACATTGCTGAGTTTGCACCCATTTTCAATGGTCGCCTGCACTTTAAAACTTGCCGAAGTTACAGGATCAACAGCAAACCCACTTTGAACAATCGAAATCAGCAGAACACTTAAACCTATTTTTTTCATGATTTTGTTCTTTAAAATTCAATGGTAATTGGAATAGTGTCGGTATATTGTCCAAGCGAGACTGACCGACCATTATTAACAGTTTGTCCCATGAGATTAAGCGTTTGCGGCTGACCATTATTGGTCAAAGTAATGATTTGATTGGGCCTTAACGCTTCGCGAGCAGTTCCATATAAAATGTTGTAGGCAAGGAAATCTGTGCCATTACTGATTGCACGAAAATAATTTGCGCCAAAAGGTGCTGGTACCTTGCTGTCATGTTGCCCCGCACCAAAGGTAACTTTTATTGGGGCATTGCCAGGGCATTGAATGGTCAAACCTGATGTAGAACCCTGACTTAAACTGGTCTCTATCACCTGATTAAATGCAGCTGTGGTTTCTCCGAAATCCAGCTGTCCAAAATTTAATCCATTTGTTCCATTATTCACGGTCTCATTGTTGATCTTGCAGGAAGGCTCTAGTTCAAGTTGAATATTTAACTTAGCGCCCAACTGCCCAGCACTAGTGAGTGACGATACAATGCTACAGAGTAGCAATCCAACGTATTGTTTAAGTAATAGGTGCATACGTTCCTCCTAAAAACAGGCCTGTTAAACAACAAACCTGTTCACTGTTACGTATACTGATTAGAAATTAACAGTCACCAATAACGTGTCTGTATAATCACCCTGTGCTTTTGCAGTGCCGTTGTTTGCAGCAATTGCACCAAAGATTGGAACTTCTTGAGCTACACCTGCCGCAGCAGTGAAAGTCTGAGCTGTATTAATGACATAAGGATTGGTACGTGCTGCATCACGATAAACGCTATAGTTTACAGTATCTGTACCAGCAGTATGTTTAAGACTACGATCAGCACGCTCACCACCATCAATTGCAACAGTAAAGTCAACAGGATCTGTACTATCACATTTTACAGTGAGATGATTTCCTGTCCCTGAAGAGGCAACCTGTCCAGTTAAAACGTTGCTCCAAGTACCAGGAGTTTTACCGAAATCTAATGTACCAAATTGGTTCATATTTCCAGTAACAGTAGAACCCTCAACAGTACAACCCGTTGAAACATTCAGCTTAACATCAACTTGACCAGTAACAGCGGCTTGTGTAGTAGCGATATAACCTGTGCTTAACAATGCAGTTAGTGTTAGTTTTGTAAAAATATTCATATTAATTCCCATGCTTTTGTAAAATACCTATCAAATATGCGCCAAAAAAGTGACGCAATTAACAAAATAAAACATTTATATAAATGATTCCACGACAATTAAGTTCAAATATGTAAATTACTTAGGGTCTGTTGACATTTACTGTTCATAATTAAACCTATAAAGGTAGCCATAAAAATATACAGGCTAAGGCAACAGCACTTTGATAATTTCTTTTGAGCTTGTCATATCGAGTAGCTATTCCTCTAAATTGCTTTAATCTACAAAACATATTTTCAACTAAATGCCTGATTTTATATAAATACCAGTCCATATGATCATTGTTCGATTGGCTATTTATTTTCTTTGGTATATTCGCTTTTGTCCCTGTTTTTCTGATCTGTTCACGCAGTGGTTCTGAATCATAGCCTTTATCTACGCAGACCACTTTTATCTCTTTTAAGTCTAATGTTGATATTAAATCAGGCGCAACTTTAACATCATGTGTGGTTCCATCGGTAATCATGAAATCAATAGGATTGCCATGTGCATCAACAATCAAATGTATTTTTGAGGAGTTTCCTCCTACACTTTTAGAAATAGATTGATTCGCTATGCCGGCAGAATGTTGATGAGCACGTACATGAGAGCCATCAATAAAAATCCACTCCATATCGGGGCATGAGGCTAGTAATTTGAATAATCTAAGTAACTTACCGCTGCTTGACCAACGATTAAAACGTTTGAAAATAGAGTTTGAATGACCAAAACAAGAAGGAATATCTCGCCACGGACAGCCTGTTCTAATTCTATAGAGAATAGCTTCAATAAAATTGCGTAAATTTGAGTTGTGGTGAATGGATAAATTACGCAGAATAACTTTCAACTTTTGCCAGTGTTGATCTGTCAGCATGGTACGAGGCATAGCGAATAGTAAAATTGGGTTTGGTGATTTGATTTTACTACTTCGCTATTTTTTTAAGCTAAAAGTGTCAACACACCCTAGTATCTTATCTCAATAATTGATTATTTCGGGGGGAATATGCTGGTTGATATCACGGATTATCTAGATGTGCCTGCAAGAAATGAAGCATTAGAAAAGTTAGATTTGCTTAATAGATTTGAAAACTTAAAGAAAAGTGGTCAGTTAATAGAGGCTGCAAATCTGCTTGAGAATTCATGTAAGGATCCGCATATCTTTCACGGACATTACAAGAAACTCTTTATGGTATGGCGGCAATTAAATAAAGAGGACTTGATAGCTTGCAACTATCAAGCTGTGATTGAAAGGGTTATAAAAACCATAAAGCTCAATGATGAGATGCTTACCGAAATGAGCATATATTGGAGCAAAGTGCACGGTGTGCGTAGAACCAAATCCTATTTTTCAAAATACAGTCATGTGAAAATTTCTGACGGTAAAACTTTATTAAAAGCAGCAGCGGCTACACAAGACAAAAAAGTAATAAAGATTGCAGAGAAATTAATAAATTCATTTACAAAGGACGCAAAATGAAAAAAATAATTGGTATGGCAGTCTTATCGTTTCTAACATTCAGTGCCTTTGCTGGCTTTGAGACACCAGAGGATCAAAGAACCAAAAGATTAACCGAGAGGGCTTTAGAAACTAAAAACTATATTGATAGCATGGTAGGAAGAACGGCTTGGTATAATTCAAATGAATGCCTCACTGAAAAAATATATCCTGATACCAGTAATATATCTTATGGATCTGCAACCTACTCCACAAATGGGGAGTATAAACCAATTGTTTTTGAGTCAGCAGAGATGCAACAAGACACATATAAAGATTATGTGACTTTCAAGATCAAGATTGGCGAAACGGATGAGGGATATATCCAAACAAGTACAGCAATGCCACTCAAGATTAGTGACAATGAGTATGTAGGCTGTTTTAAGGCAAATAAACCTATTAAAAAAGAAAGCACTATAAGTAAATCTATTGACGATATCTTATTTGGGTGGAGCTACTCGTGTAAAAAAGATAAATTTAATCAGTCTAAGAGTTGCTACCTACACAGGGCAAATAGCGATTTAATGGTTGGCATATACAATGGACAGCACAGTGTATATGTGGGACGGGATCACTATCCAAGATCACAAAGCGCCATAAAAATTGATAGCAACACACCTATTTATGGGTATGAAGGTTCAAGCAGCACTCCTCAAAAAGCTATCGAGCAACTGAAAAGAGGAAAGGTTGCTTACACCAGATATAAAGAATGGCCATATGATTACAATCAGGATGGTGAAGTTGACTTGACAGGATTTACTGAAAAATACAATGAAATGATAGATGAGTATAAGAAGCTCTGAAACTTAGAACTTGATATAAATAAATATATGCATTTATTAAAATTTTCTACAATTAACATAATACACCTTATACGAAATGCGTTATAATTCTCTTGAAAATTCAATGCTGTAGTTTCTAGTTGATAGCCCATCTTCCCCAAGATGGGTTTTTTTTATGATTTTTCACGTTCCATGCCTATTATTTAATCAAAGTTTCACAACTTTATTCATATGAGTTAAACAATCGTGGTTAATCATAGGGTCTAAAAAAACGGCTCCAAAAGCCTCTTTTTTCGGATTCTGGTTGTTCAGGGGTAGCAATCTGTTTAGGTGAACCGTACTTGGTTTATTGGAGACAAGTTTTTAAATCTAATTTATGTAACTATAGAGTATACCCTAAAGTTACAATCTGAAAGTTCATGAAATTATGTATCATTTAAATGATTTTTAATCATAAGTAACATGTAACTTTGATATTAAAGATTTATAATTTACAAAATTGTTCATTTTTATCCAATTGGGGCGAGAAAGAGTGAAAGGCCAAAAAGTAGGTTATGTGCGAGTGAGTTCGGTCGAGCAAAATACTGGGCGTCAACTTGAGGGGATTGAAGTCGACCGGATTTTTGTTGACCGTGCTTCAGGTAAAAATACTGACCGACCTAAATTTCAGGAAATGTTGAACTATGTCCGGGAAGGGGACAGGGTGATTGTACATTCCATGGATCGTTTTGCGCGAAGCCTGAAAGATTTGGTCACTGAAGTAGATAAACTGGTCAAACGAGGGATTGCCATCCAGTTTGTAAAAGAAAATATTACTTTTACGGCCGAATCCACCCCGATGGATAATTTGATGCTGCAATTGATGGGTGCTTTTGCACAGTTCGAACGTGAGATCATTTTAGAGCGGCAAAAGGAAGGAATAAAACTCGCCTCTGCTCAGGGGAAGTACAAAGGTCGGGTGCATAAACTAAAGCCTGACCAAGCTGAAGCTTTACGACAAGCATGGAGGGAAGGGAAGTATCCATCAAAAATGGCATTAGGAAAAGCTTTTGGGATTAGTCGTCAGGCGGTATACCGATATTTACAAGTTAGTGAATAGTGAACCGTACCGGGTTTGTCGGAGACTTTTTTATTTAAGTTAGGCCACCTGACCTAACGGGTTAATCTTATCATAGTATATTGCTTCAAACTCAAAAGGCGATACATAACCCAGTGCACTGTGTACACGCTTTTTATTGAACCAATCTACCCAATTTAGTGTCGCAAGTTGTACATCCGCTAAACCTTGCCAACCTGCTTTTAGATATTCAATCACCTCTGTTTTGTATAAGCCATTCACCGTTTCAGCCAAAGCATTATCGTATGAATCACCAGTCGTACCGACTGATGCTCGTAAATTTGCAGCTTCTAAACGATTGGTATGGCGAATGGAAAGATATTGAACACCTCTATCTGAATGATGAATCACATTCTTTGGCATGCCTCGATCATGCAATGCTTGCTCCAATGCATCGAGCACCATATCTGTATTCATTCGTGTAGATACTTTCCAGCCAACAATTGCTCGTGAGAACACATCAATAATAAAGGCGGTATAGACTCAGCCTGAATTTGTTTGAATATACGTAAAGTCACTCACCCACAGTTGGTCAGGATGATCAGCAGTAAAATTACGTTTCACTAAATCATCTGCTCGTTTTTGGTCATCTCGGCTACGGGTGGTTTGTTTGTTCTTACCTCACCAAACACCTTGTATACCTAGCTTTTTCATTAATCGAGCAACAGTACAGCGTGCGATAACATAACCTTCACGTTTCAGTTTTTGCCAGACTTTACGTACACCATACCGACCTGAACTTTCCTTCCAAATTCGTTTAATTTGTTCAGCATGATGCAAGTCATGTAAATCTCGCTTTGCTCGATGTTCTGGATTTTCGCAGAGATCTAGAGTGCGGTAATAGGTTGAAGGTGCGATTGGTAAAATTCTACAAATCGCCTCGACTCCGTACAGCTCTTTATTATTATGGATAAAATCCACCATTATTTGTGTGGGCAGTCGAGCTCCGCCTGGGCGAAAAAAGCGGCTGCTTTACGTAGAATCTCATTGGCGCGTTGCAGTTCTTTATTTTCGCGTTCGAGTTGTTTGATACGTTCTTGGTCTGAAAGCTGCTGTACTTTAACTGGATTTTGCTGATCTAAATGCTTTTGATGCCAGGCACGTAGTGTTTCAGGAGTACAACCCTTGCGCAGTATACTGCTCAGGGAGCAATAGCGGTGATCGCAGCCCAATTCGATGGATAATCTTTTTCAGATTCAATCAATAATTGAACCGCTCTTTCTCTAATTTCAGGGGTATATTTTAATTTTGTCATCGGGATAGTCTCTCAGAATATTAACTCTCCGACAAACCCGGTACGGTTCAGTCTAGGATCAATTTAAAAAATGGGTGGTGTTTCAAAAAGTATGCTGAAAAAAAGCAGGTTGGATTTTGATAAAATAGAGAAATGCGAATAACTCTAGAAATCAAGTGTCCAGCCTGCCTAAGTGACAGTATAAAGAAAAATGGCACAAAAGTAGATGGTAAGCAAAATTACCAATGTAAAATATGCAGACGTCAATTTATTGGTGATCATGCTCTCAGTTATCAAGGCTGTCACTCAGGTATCAAAACCAAAATATTACACCTCATGGTGCGAGGCAGTGGTGTCAGGGATATAGCAGAAATTGAAAGAGTAAGTATCGGTAAAGTTCTACGGACACTTAGCCAATCAAAATATCAACTTCGAGCACAGCAAAGTCATTATGAAACCCTTGAAGTAGATGAGTTTTGGACTTTTGTTGGTCATAAGCAAAATAAACAATGGCTAATTTATGCCTATCATCGAGAAACAGGTGAAATTGTTGCTTATGTATGGGGTAACCGAGATTTAGCCACTGCAAAACGACTTAAATTAAAATTGAAGCAGTTAGGTGTAAGCTATACATGTATATCAAGTGACCATTGGGATAGCTTTGTTACGACCTTTAAAGAATGCAAACAGTTGATTGGTAAATTTTTCACTGTGGGTATAGAAGGCAATAATTGTCGATTACGGCATCGAATCAGGCGAGGCTTTAGGAGAAGCTGCAACTTCTCCAAAAAGCTTGAAAATCATTTCAAAGCCTTTGATTTAGTGTTCTTTTATATCAATAATGGATTCGTTTAATGCCAGCATACTTTTTGAAACACTACCCATTTTTCACCTATTAACCAATTAGAATTAAGTTTTAAGCAGCTAAGTAATTTTACAAATACTATATCCTCATTCTTTAAAGATCAAAAAAATTGCTTTTTTATCTAACTAAAAGGTGTCTACAAAATTGGTGGCTATTCACTATAAGTTATAGAAATTACTAGATGTTTCTTTAATTCTGTTCTTTTCTATTCATTCGACACATAAGCTCACGAATTACGTAAACCCTATATAAGTTTATTTTTTAAACACTCGGATGTCTTATTTCATACATTAATTTACAGCGATTTCTTGGCGCATAAGGCTCTAATAAAAGTGTTTTTTAATTCTTGGCAGCCTTGCTACGAGTCTGTTTAATGTTGAACTAGAAAGAGGAAATCCGCATGCGTGCTCTTACCTATCATGGTGCTCGGGATGTACGAGTTGAATCTGTTCCAGATCCAGTGATTCAGGAACCAGATGACGTTATTTTAAGGGTGACAGCCACCGCCATCTGTGGCTCAGATCTGCATTTATACCGGGGAAAAATCCCGGCCACTGAAGACGGTGATATTTTCGGCCATGAATTTATGGGAATTGTAGAAGAAGTCGGCCCACAAGTAACCGAAGTCAAAAAAGGTGATCGGGTAATTATTCCCTTTGTGATTGCATGCGGTCACTGTTTTTTCTGTGAACATGAACTAATGGCTGCCTGTGAAAATACCAATACCGGCCGTGGTGCAATTCTCAATAAAAAACAGATTCCACCAGGGGCAGCTTTATTTGGCTTTAGCCATCTGTATGGTGGTATACCGGGTGGTCAAGCTGAATATGTGCGGATCCCCAAGGGCAATGTCGGACCATTTAAAGTGCCAGGCTCCCTGCCTGATGAAAAAGTATTATTCCTGACCGATATTCTACCAACCGCCTGGCAAGCAGTGAACAATGCCCAAGTTGGTCGAGGTTCCAGTGTGGCGATTTATGGTGCTGGCCCAGTCGGTCTGCTGGCTGCTGCCTGTGCGCGGATGCTCGGTGCCGAGCAGATTTTTATGGTCGATCACCATCCTTATCGTCTGCGTTTCGCACATCAAACCTATGGAGTGATTCCGGTCAATTTTGATGAAGTCGATGCCGCTGAATTTATCATTCAAAATACCACGGGTTATCGTGGAGTCGATGCCGTCATTGATGCGGTCGGTTTTGAAGCTAAAGGCAGCATGCTGGAAACCGTAATGACCAACCTGAAATTAGAAGGTTCGAGTGGTTCAGCGTTAAGACAATGTATTGCAGCGGTCCGCCGCGGCGGTGTGGTGAGTGTACCTGGAGTTTATGCCGGTCCAATTCATGGCTTCCTGTTTGGTGATGCCTTTGACAAAGGTTTAACCTTTAAAATGGGACAAACCCATGTGCATAACTACTTGCCGCAGTTGCTAGAACATATTGAAAATGGAGATCTGTCTCCAGATCTGATTATTACCCATCGCATGAAACTGGAAGATGCTGCGGAAGGTTACCGTATTTTTGATAAAAAAGAAGAAGACTGTCGTAAAGTGATTCTGACGCCATAAATATGATTAAAGGAAAGCGCCATCAGGCGCTTTTTTATTTTTTATCATCATTTTATCAATCCTCTTTTTCTTGTTTTTAAGGGCTTTGTTGCACAAAGATTTGAAATGCAAAGCGCCCCTAATTGAGCCAAATTTAAGGCGTAACTTGGGTAAGTGGTCGACCTAATTCCGTAAATCTGTTAAGCACTGCTACACGTGCATGGATCTCATTCACTTGGCTATCAAAACTCCTTGCACTGAGTTTATCTCCTAATAATTTAATGCAGTGCATCTTAGTTTCAACCAAACTTCGCCGATGATAGCCTGACCATTTTTTCCATAGTGTCCTGCCTAAACGTTTAACTGTTCGAAGTAATTCATTTCGCTCTAGCGAGCTACTCTTTGTATCTTTCCATGGTTTCGCATTTTTTCTAGGTGGAATCACCGTATGCGCTTGCCGATCTGCAATGACCTGACGGCATTGCTTGGTGTCATAAGCTCCATCGGTATAAACAGAGTCAATCGACTTTGGTGCAGGTGAATTACTGATTACCAGTATGGATGCCGATGGAACCAAAGCAGGCTATGACATCGCTTTAATGCGTCAAATCAATGATCGTGTCACGATTCCAACGATTGCTTCAGGTGGTGTAGGAAATTTACAACATTTGGCAGATGGTATTTTGAAAGGTGGCGCAGATGCTGTACTTGCAGCTTCCATTTTCCACTTTGGTCAACATACGATTCCAGAAGCGAAAAAATATTTAGCTGAGCAAGGCATTGAAATGCGCCTTTAAGCAATAAAAAATAGCGAGATCCAAACCTCTCAATGCGATTGCTTGAGAGGTTTTTTATTCGGCAAATTTTAGTCAAAAAAATACCTTGCTGAGCAAGGTATATGAAATGCGTTTATACAACGCTAGAGGGTAAACGAAAAACAATAAATTTGGATAAATATCAAGCAACAAAAAGGCTTGGGCTAAATTAGCGAGATATTCAGCAAAAATATTGACATTAAAAACCAATTTTATTGACAATTCACGACATAAGCACACGACCAGCATCATGTTTTGTCAAAATGCCCTCTTCACGCTTTATCAAGAAGCAACCGATACTTTTTCGATCTCTTCTGTCTGAGCAGCGGCCACCAATTTTGGTTTCTGTTCTACCCATTTAGCAGGAAATACTGATTCAATCGCTTCAGTTAATATCTTCGAAATCGGTGTAGGTAAAGGTAGACCCAATGGATTGGCTTCTTTCAAATCTGCTGAAGACACCACACGCGTCCCCATCACATAATCAAACCAAGGACGAGTAACACACCAATTTGCATCTTGGTTCGAGTTCATGTGGTGATCATAGTGCCACGGGATTGTACGCTTCGCCCAATCAGGCTCAAGATGGGCACGGCGATGAACATAATAATAATTCCCCGCACTATAAATCGCTGCAAGCGCCATGCCTTTTGAAAAAGGATAGAACACAACACTTAGCACACCTGCGGCTACAGCAAGTGACATTAACTCATTGCGCGTACGCCAGTTGTCCAGACCCTCGACATAACAATCATCAGAAAAGCCCTGCTTGCGCACTTCACGGTGGTGTGCCCAGTGCGATTCCATCTGTTTTGGCGTTGGGCTGAAACGTGGCTTGCCTTTACGGTGAACCCCATGCAGTAGATATTTATGGGCAAACCATTCATAACCGTTTGCAATCACCAAACCTGCAACAAAACCCTTCAACATGGTTTTCTCCAAATGTTTCCTTATTTTTTTAAAGATATAAATTTTTGTAGGCGAAGTATTGACGATACGATATATTTATATTGACAAAACACGACAGAATAAGGAGTAGACAGGATGTCCCAACTCAAGAACTATACAGGCTCTGTTTATGGCGGATTAGGGCATTTATTAAAGGCTTATTGCGAAACAAAAAATATTGAAATTCCTGAGCAATTACAACAAGTCCAAAATCTTGAACGTTTTGATTACGTCATTTGGCGTGACTTACTTGAAGATCTTAATCGTTTAAATCCCAAGACAGGTTTAGGCTTAGAAATTGCAGAGCACGTACAACCTAAACATTTAGGAATTATTGCTTATCTCGCACTGTCATGTGAAAACTTGGGCGAAGCATTGGCGCGTTATCATGATTTTCATCGCTTAATTTATGATGGTAGCCCTCTCGTCGTTGAATTTAACCCACCCTACGCATCAATCCGCTGGGAAGCTCCAGAACCCAACCCAACCCAATTAACAGATGAAATTGCAATTGCGCTGATGGTGCAATTCCATAAGTTATTTCTGTCAGGTGAAGATCTCAATCTACACGAAGTGCATTTTGTGAATACCGCACCGAAAAACATTATGGTTTATGAGCAGTATTTCCGTTGTAAAGTCCGTTTTGATCAGCCTAAAACTCAGCTACTTCTACCTGTTACCGAAGCCTTTAAGCCACTTCGAACAGGCGATCACACTTTACAGCAACTACTTTTACAGCAGGCACAGGCGCTTCTGGACAAATTACCCAACTCGACCCAACTCGACCAACGCTTGCAGCACGCCATTTTGACGGGCCTGCAAAAGAACCAATACCAGATCGACTTTATTGCGGGGAAACTGGGAGTTTCGGTTCGGCAGTTACAACGCCACCTGCAACAGCAAAATGCCACTTTTCAGGAACGGGTACAGGAAGTTCGCTTTATGCTGGCAACTGAATATCTAAAAGACCCACACCTGAGTTTACAGGAGATTGCCCTGCTGCTTTGCTATTCAGAACAAAGTGCCTTTCAGCGCGCATTGGCTTTGTTGCACAAAGATTTGAAATGCAAAGCGCCCCTAATTGAGCCAAATTTAAGGCGTAACTTGGGTAAGTGGGCGACCTAATTCCGTAAATCTGTTAAGGACTGCTACACGTGCATGGATCTCATTCACTTGGCTACCAAAACTCCTTGCGCTGAGTTTATCTCCTAATAATTTAATGCAGTGCATCTTAGTTTCAACCAAACTTCGCCGATGATAGCCTGACCATTTTTTCCATAGTGTCCTGCC
>NZ_KB849586.1:19916-29433 GCF_000368625.1 Acinetobacter schindleri CIP 107287 | reverse complement strand
TACCATTGCGTAGCAGGATCAAACCAAATGGCAATATTTCCGCGACTCATGAGTGCTCGGTTATATGCGGGCCAATTGGTTGTGCGGTAGATTTTCTGTGTAGGCTTCTTCATTTGAAAATTATATCGCTGAAAAAGCCGTTACAGATAGGTTTGTGCAACAAAGCCCTTAGTTGAAAAAAACTTTTAGATTTCATGCTCACACACCACCTAAAACAAAAAAATATCTGATTGATTTTACAGGCTTTTAATTTAAGGTTTTATTCTACCCACTCGCAATATCAACGTTTAGTATCACGACTCACTAACTCATTAACTAAATATGGAGCAGTACGACTATCTTGATTTTCTGTTATTTGTTTTGGTGTTCCTGCCACAACAATATTCCCACCAGCATTTCCAGCACCTGGTCCCACATCAATCACCCAATCTGCTTGTGCAACGGCACGCATATCATGCTCAATCATAACCACGGTATTACCCGCATCGACTAATCGCTGCAATTGAACTAACAATCGATCTACATCTGATGGATGCAAACCTGTAGTTGGCTCATCAAGTATATACAGTGTATTTCCACGCTGATTGCGTTGCAGCTCGGTCGCCAATTTAATACGTTGCGCTTCTCCACCAGATAGTTCAGTCGCTGGTTGCCCTAAACGTAAATAACCAAGGCCAATTTCCTTTAATAATTGTAGTGAACGAGCAATCGAGACCTCTCCATCAAAAAAATCACGTGCTTCATTGACGGTCATTCCTAATACTTCAGCAATATTACGTCCATTCCAGCGAATTTTCAGAGTGTCATCATTATATCGAGCACCATGACATGTCGGACAAGGGGCATATACACTTGGCATAAACAATAATTCTACACTGACAAAGCCTTCACCTTCACAAGTTTCACATCGCCCTTTAGCCACATTAAACGAAAAACGTCCAGCATCATAATGAGCTTGGCGAGCTTCAGGAGTCCCAGCAAATAACTTTCTAACATGATCAAATAAACCCGTATAAGTTGCCAGATTAGAACGTGGAGTACGGCCAATTGGTTTTTGATCAACCTGTACCAGACGCTGTATAGCCTCCACATCACCAGCCAGAGAACCCTGTGTAACCTCGGTAACCAACATTCCTTCATTTAAAGGATTATTTTCATTATTGTTTTCAGTTTCAGATTCATTGCCTAAATATGAAAGTACTAACTCGGGTAAAGCTTGAGAAACGAGACTAGATTTACCTGAACCTGAAATACCTGTAACTGCTGTAAGTACACCAAGAGGTATACGAGCATCAATATTATGCAGGTTATGTCGGTAAATATTGTTAAGTTCAAGCCAACCAGAGGGTGTACGTCCATAACTTTGAGTAACTGGGATTTTATTAAATAAATAACTTGCAGTACGTGAAGCTGAAATCTCACTTAAACCCTGAGGTACTCCACTATATAAAATATTACCACCTTGCTCTCCTGCATCTGGTCCAACATCCACTAACCATTGAGCACGACGCATGAGCTCTAAATCATGCTCTACAACAAATACGGAGTTTCCAGCGTCTCTTAATTTATCGAGAGAATCATATAATGACTGACTATCTGAAGGATGTAATCCAGCAGACGGTTCATCCAGTACATAAACTACACCAAATAGCATAGAACTTAATTGTGTTGCTAAACGCAAACGTTGTAACTCTCCCGCTGAAAGAGTCGGTGTGGCTCTATCTAATGTTAGATAACCAAGACCTAACTGGCGTAATTGATTTAAACGCCCCACCACACCATTTGCTAAACGCTGCGCAGCAATTTTCTTTTCATCTGAAAGTGCTGACGTACGTCTTACATCTGGAGATACAGAATGCACTGCTCTACCTGTTGTTGCTCGTTCGGATCTATCAAGTTGGGTTACTTTATTATTAGTCTTTTCTCCAGCATCATGAGCGTCGAAATTGCCAAGAACAATGGGCTCAAGCAGGCAAGTTAACTTATCCAAAGAAAGTTGCATAAACTCACCAATATCTACTCCAGCAAAGGTAATAGATAAGGCTTCTGGTTTAAGGCGTTTACCATGACAGGAAGGGCATATTTTTCCTTCCATAAAACGTGAAACACGTTTTTTCATCAACGTACTTTGGGTATTAGCAAAAGTATGAAGGACATAGCGACGAGCACCAGTGAAAGTGCCCATATAGCTGGGTTCTAGTTTACGTTTAAGTGCAGATTGAGTCTCAGCGGGGCTTAAACCAGCATAGACAGGAACTGTTGGGGTTTCTTCAGTAAATAAAATCCAGTCTCTATCCGATTGCGGTAAATCTTTCCATGGTCGATCGACATCATACCCTAGGGTTACTAGGATATCGCGTAAGTTTTGCCCGTGCCAAGCAGGTGGCCATGATGCGATAGCTCTCTCACGAATACTGAGTGTTGGGTCAGGAACCATTGTCGATTCTGTAACTTCATAAATGTGACCTAAACCATGACAGGTAGGACAAGCACCTTGAGGAGTGTTCGGTGAAAAGTCCTCGGCATATAACATTGGCTGATCGGCAGGATATGCACCAGCACGCGAATAAATCATTCGCACGAGACTTGATAAAGTTGTTACACTTCCAACAGAAGAACGGGTATTACTTGCACCACGTTGTTGTTGCAATGCTACTGCTGGTGGTAGACCATCAATAGCATCAACATCTGGTACTCCGGCCTGATCTATTAAGCGTCTTGCATAAGGTGCAACAGATTCGAAATATCTTCTTTGTGCTTCAGCAAAAATAGTTCCAAAAGCAAGTGATGATTTTCCTGAACCCGATACACCTGAGAAAACAACAAGTGCATTTCTTGGGATAGAAACATCTACATCCTTAAGGTTATGCTCACGTGCACCTCGAACTTCAATACAATTATTAGATAAAGTAATGTTATTGTGTTCACCAAAAGCATGTATTTTCATGTTTCTACGAGCCTGTAAATTATTTTGTGTAAGTCTCATTTTTTATAAATGATCTTTTAATCGATCATCGAACTGAATCGTAAACCAATTCATTGCTAAACGCCAATTTTGAATTGGCATGGTCCATTTTTTAGCAGCATTTGAAGTTGCTAAATAAATGACCTTTTTCACTGAATCATCAGAAGAGAAGATCTTTCTCTTTTTAGTTGAATGGCGGATCACGCTATTCAATGATTCAATTGCATTTGTTGTATAAATCGCATGACGTATTTCAGCAGGATAGCTAAAGATCGTTCGGATATTTTCCCAATTTGCCCGCCAGGATTCTCCAATTTTTGAATACTGGTGATTCCATTGATCGCAGAAGATATCTAGGGGCTTTAAAGCATTTTCCTCTGTACTTGCCTGATAGATCGCCTTCAATCCTGCTGTTACAGCTTTGTAGTCCTTCCAGCTCACAAATCTCAGGCTATTGCGTACAACATGTACGATACACAGCTGGATATCAGTATGAGGGTAGACAGAGGCTATCGCATCAGGAAAGCCTTTTAGTCCTGAGAAGCGCTGCTTCGCAAGGCAGGCTACAAGAATATCTTGCACTCCTCGATTTTTAAGCTCTGTCATGACTGACAGCCAGAATTTGGAACCTTCTGTTTGAGCAAGCCACATGCCAAGAAGTTCTTTTTGGCCATCCAGGTTAATGCCTAATGCTAAATAAACTGATTTATTGATTACTGTTGAATGCTGACGAACCTTAACAACAATGCAATCTAAATAGACAACAGGATAAAGACTATCGAGTGTTCTATTTTGCCATTCTGTCACTTGTTCAATGACAGCATCCGTCACCTTACTAATAAGGGAGGCAGATACATCGGCATCGTACATTTCTTTAAAAAAGCAACAATTTCTCTATTTGTCATTCCTTTCGCATATAGCGAAAGAATTTGATCATCCATGCTAGTAATGCGTGTTTGATGCTTCTTAATAATCTGTGGTTCAAAAGAGCCATCACGATCACGAGGGATATCTAAAGCAAGCTGCCCATCTTGTGTTAGAACTGTTTTGGAGCTAAAACCATTACGTGCATTAGATCCTTTCTTAGGTTGATGCTTTTCATAGCCTAAATGTTCAGAAAGCTCAGTATTCAGAGCGGTTTCGATCATGAACTTTTTAAATATGGCTGTCATTTGGTTTAAATCTTCAGGAGTTTTTAAACCTTTAGCTAATTCAGCTGCCATACTTTTGATTGTAGCTTCATCCATGTGAAGTACCTCTTTTTATTATCCTCAGTAGGATAAATGAAAATTAAGTACTTACACAAAATTTAGAACAGTCCCACAACTCATTTTGTTGAACTATATCTGTACAACAACTCTACCTCGAATTTTTCCATCTAAAATTTCATTTGAAATATTTAAAGCATCTGTTAACTGAATTTCAGTCGTTACTGTTTCTAATTTTGTTTGATCTAATTCTGTAGCCAAACGTTCCCATGCTTCTTTTCTTAATTCGATTGGTGCCATCACGCTATCAATTCCATATAAGGTAATCCCTCTTAGAATAAATGGAGCAACTGTTGCTGGAAAATCCATTCCGCCTGCCAAACCACACGCAGCAACTGCACCACGATATTTTGTACTAGCACATGCATTGGCTAAAGTATGGCTTCCAACAGTATCAATTACGCCAGCCCAAACTTCTTTGTTTAATGGCTTTCCTGGGGAAGATAATTCAATACGATCAATAATTTCACTCGCCCCTAGATAGGTTAAATATTCTGACTCTTGAGGTCGACCAGTCGAAGCTGTAATCTCATAACCAAGATGATTCAAAATAAGGCACTGTTGCAAATAGGCTGACATGATAAGCTAAATATCTTATTTATTTCGAGATACAGCAGATGAATCCCTTCCACGGTCGGCACTTTCAAGGTGAAATCATTCTTTGGGCTGTTCGTTGGTATTGTAAATATGGCATCAGCTATCGTGAACTTCAAGAAATGCTCGCTGAACGGGGTGTGAATGTTGATCACAGTACAATTTATCGTTGGGTTCAGCGTTATGCTCCAGAAATGGAAAAACGGTTACGCTGGTATTGGCGTAATCCTACAGATTTACATTCATGGCATATGGATGAGACTTATATCAAAGTGAAGGGGCGATGGACTTACCTGTATCGTGCAGTTGATCAACGGGGTCATACGATTGACTTTTACCTTTCCGCTAGACGGAACAGTAAATCAGCCTATTGTTTTTTAGGAAAGATCTTCAATACGGTGAAAAAATGGCAAATTCCACGGGTCATCAATACAGATAAAGCAGCGACCTATGGCCATGCTTTATCACGATTAAAGCGAGAAGGAAAATGTCCAGTAGATATTGAGCACAGGCAGATTAAGTATAAAAATAATGTCATTGAATGTGATCATGGTAAGTTAAAGCGAATCATCAGGGCCACATTAGGATTCAAATCTATGAAGACTGCTTATGCCACAATTAAAGGTATTGAAGTCATGCGTGCACTACGTAAAGGACAAGCATCGTCATTTTATTATGGTCAGCCTCAGGGTGAAGTGTGTCTAATCAACAGGGTTTTCGGTCTCTAAGCACTTTTTAAAGGGAACATCATCGACTCAAATCACTATTTGCAACAGTGCCGTTTAAATTCATGATCACCAAAATTTTCTAGGATAAGAGCATTCATCATCTTATTCATAGTTATTCCTTATTCTTAACTGGGGGATGATATGCACAGTACCAAAATAAATTAATCCAATAAATGATATTTATAGGATTTAATAATTCCTAAATAATGAATAATAAATATCATCCGCTCACTAAAAATATTCTAGTACAGTCTGTAAAGGCAGTTTAATCTAAACTGTCGGTAGTATTTTCAAGGCTTGAAACGTTCAAAATATCTACAAAGTGGCTAAAATTTGAAACATAATTCTAAAAGGTCACAGCATCACAAAGAACATGAGCCAAAATAAAAAAATGGGAGCTGAAAGTCCCATTCTTTGTGACTTTAGCATCAGCTCTACGATGTTAATTTAAAAAAAAACTAAAAACAGGGATAGAAAATTTTCGCTAAAGGTCTTTTTGATTTTCGATTTATAAAAAATATTGCTTTTTTTATACTATGGGGTACTATAGTATTAATGCTAGCAAGTAAGGAGGTCTGATGCCTAATCAGGTTGAAGACAAAAAAAAGATTCTTCTACGCGTCAGAAAGATCAAAGGTCAGACGCAAGCGATTGAAAAAGCGTTAGAAGACAATGTGGAATGTGGTGCAATTCTGCAACAAATATGCTCTGTGCGTGGTGCTATTAATGGTTTAATGAATGAAATGTTGGAGGTTCATTTAAAGGACACTTTAGTATCAGGTGAAACTACAGAACAACAACGAAAAGAAGAATTGGCTGAAATCGCCAAGATTCTAAAATCATATTTAAAATAGATCTGTATAAGGAATTATTCCATGAAGTCACGTGCTGCTGTTGCGTTTGGTCCTGGTCAACCTCTTCAAATTGTTGAAGTTGATGTTGCACCACCGAAGAAAGGTGAAGTATTAATCAAGATCTCCCATACCGGTGTGTGTCATACAGACGCATTTACTTTATCTGGCGATGATCCTGAAGGTGTTTTTCCTGCTATTCTCGGGCATGAAGGTGCTGGTGTTGTAGTTGAGGTTGGTGAAGGCGTGACTAGCGTCAAACCAGGTGATCACGTAATTCCACTTTACACTGCTGAATGTGGCGAGTGCGTATTCTGTAAATCTGGAAAATCGAACTTGTGTATTTCCGTTCGCGAAACTCAAGGTAGAGGTGTAATGCCAGATGGTACCACTCGTTTTTCCTACAATGGTCAACCGATTTATCACTATATGGGCTGCTCAACGTTCAGTGAATACACTGTAGTGGCAGAAGTATCATTGGCTAAAATCAATCCTGAAGCCAATCACGAACATGTCTGCTTACTGGGTTGTGGTGTCACAACGGGTATCGGTGCAGTACACAACACGGCTAAAGTACAAGAAGGTGATAGTGTTGCGGTCTTTGGTTTAGGTGGTATTGGTCTGGCAGTCGTACAAGCCGCACGTCAAGCTAAAGCAGGGCGTATTATTGTAGTTGACATGAATCCAGATAAATTTGCGCTGGCAAAAGAGTTTGGTGCAACGGACTTCTTGAACCCTAAAGACTACGACAAACCAATCCAGCAAGTCATTGTCGAAATGACTGGCTGGGGTGTAGATCATTCATTTGAATGTATTGGTAACGTGAATGTAATGCGTGCAGCCCTTGAAAGTGCACACCGTGGCTGGGGACAATCCGTAATTATTGGTGTAGCTGGCGCAGGTCAGGAAATCTCTACCCGTCCATTCCAGCTTGTTACTGGTCGTAAATGGCTAGGTTCTGCCTTTGGTGGCGTAAAAGGTCGTACGCAACTTCCAGGAATGGTTGAAGATGCCATGAACGGTAAAATTCAATTAGAACCATTTGTGACACATACGATGGGCTTGGATCAGATCAATGAAGCCTTTGATCTAATGCATGAAGGTAAGTCAATTCGTACTGTAATTCATTACGAATAATTCCGTCAGACCTTATACTTTTCCATGCATGTGCATCATGAATGACATGCATGGAATTCTCCAAAACGGCACATCATCTGTAAAACAGATCTATCTGTGTAGGCATCGTGTATAGGTTCAATCAACCTGCCTACATTTTAAATCTTTATCACTATTCTCTGTGGAGAATGTCGGACTCTTTGTTTACTCGATTTCTCATGAAGTCTTGCTCAACATAGGTAATTGATTATGGAAATAATTGAGAAACATGCTTCTTTTGGTGGATCGCAAGAAGTGTATCGCCATCAGTCAATAGCATTAAACTGTTCAATGAAATTCTCAATATATCTGCCACCTCATGACAAAGATGAGCGGTTGCCAGTTTTATATTGGTTATCAGGACTGACTTGCAACGAACAGAACTTTATTACTAAAGCCGGAGCACAAAAGTATGCGGCTGAACATAAAGTCATTATTGTTGCACCAGATACCAGCCCACGTGGAGAAGATGTACCAGATCATGCAGATTATGATTTAGGCCAAGGTGCAGGATTCTATGTGAATGCAACACAAGCACCTTGGTCACAGCATTTCAAAATGTATGATTATATTGTGGAAGAGCTCAGAAATCTGATTGACCTAAATTTTCCGACCAATCAAGTCCAAAGTATTATGGGTCATAGCATGGGTGGTCATGGTGCATTAGTAATTGGGTTAAAAAATCCTGAGCTGTATAAAAGTATTTCTGCTTTTGCACCGATTGTTGCACCTAGCCAAGTACCTTGGGGGAAAAAGGCTTTCACACATTACCTAGGTGAAACCGAAACTTTATGGAAAAGCTATGATGCGATTGAATTAATCAAAAACGCTGAAGTTCATATACCTATTTTAGTCGATCAGGGAACAGCTGATGATTTTCTTGAAGAACAGTTAAGGCCTAAGCTTCTTAGTGATATGTGTTTGGAACAAGAATATCCTCTTACACTTAACCTAAGAGAAGGGTATGACCATAGCTATTACTTCATTGCGAGCTTTATAGAGAAACATATAGAGTTTCACAGCAAACTCCTAGCTAAATAACTTTGATAGATATGAGGATGTACATGTTGTTCTTGAATGCTTCTTGAGCAATATAATTTTCAGATGAAGAGGTCAGCTTATAAATCTAAGGTAGAGTCAATTGATCCTTATATAACTAAGATTGAATTTAACCATCTCATATCTTAATTTTTTGATTCAAATGTTAATGATATTAACTTGAATAAATTCATAGCATTATGTCGGAATAAAAAAACAGATTTTGGCTCAGCTATGGGATTTTTTTTTAACTTTTATACAACAAAACTTTCTGACATGCATACATTAGCAATGTCAGAATCAGTTTTAATTCTAGTCAATTGTGGAGTTTTAGTCATGCTTAAAACAGCTTTATATGTCCGCCTTGAAGCTAAACCGGGTAAAGAAGACGAAGTGGAAGCTTTCCTTAAAGCCGGTTTACATATTGTAATGGAAGAACCTGCGACAGTTGCGTGGTTTGGCCTACGTCTTGGACCTACAACATTTGGTATATTTGATGCATTTCCTGATGAGGCGGGTCGCCAAGCACATCTATCTGGCAAGGTTGCAGCTGCTTTGATGGCTCAGGCCGATGAGCTATTTTCAGAGCCACCGTCTATTGAAAAAGTAGATGTTTTGGCGAGTAAACTACCAGCTTAAACCGACGCTTAAATGTATGAGTGTGCTGCCTGAAATTTGGCACTGTTGCAAATAGTGATTTGAGTCGATGATGTTCCCTTTAAAAAGTGCTTAGAGACCGAAAACCCTGTTGATTAGACACACTTCACCCTGAGGCTGACCATAATAAAATGACGATGCTTGTCCTTTACGTAGTGCACGCATGACTTCAATACCTTTAATTGTGGCATAAGCCGTCTTCATAGATTTGAATCCTAATGTGGCCCTGATGATCCGCTTTAGCTTGCCATGATCACATTC
>NZ_KB849586.1:15503-16156 GCF_000368625.1 Acinetobacter schindleri CIP 107287 | reverse complement strand
TGGAAGGGATTCATCTGCTGTATCTCGAAATAAATAAGATATTTAGCTTATCATGTCAGCCTATTTGCAACAGTGCCAAAGCTTTTGGGATTAGTCGTCAGGCGGTATACCGATATTTACAAGTTAGTGAATAGCTTATTGGGATTGGCAACTAAATTTAGTTTAACTTATAAAAATCATGAAACATTGTTCGAATTTTAAGCGTGGAACATAAATAATCAATAAAAAGCCGCTCTGGTACCCTATGCCCCACAACGGCTTGATCTAATATACTGAAATTTAATGATAAATATCAAGTATTTCGTATAAGGTGTATTATGTTAATTTTAGAAATTCTTTAAAGCTCATTGGCTGTTTTTTCACATAAAGATAGACTCCAAATTGCAACACTACAAAGAAACCTACATTTCTTAAAATAGTAAACAATAGATCCTTATTACCGAAGATTAAGTCTGTGGCAAACAGCAAAATTACTAATATTGAATGTAAATACAGAGTATGTTTCATCTTATTGTTCAATAGGGTTGCTGCGTTGGTATAACCAATTAACGTTAGCCCCAAAAACACAATACTTAGGGCACTGTTGCAAATAGGCTGACATGATAAGCTAAATATCTTATTTATTTCGAGATACAGCAGATGAATCCCTTCCA
>NZ_KB849586.1:0-13403 GCF_000368625.1 Acinetobacter schindleri CIP 107287 | reverse complement strand
TTAAAGCGAGAAGGAAAATGTCCAGTAGATATTGAGCACAGGCAGATTAAGTATAAAAATAATGTCATTGAATGTGATCATGGTAAGTTAAAGCGGATCATCAGGGCCACATTAGGATTCAAATCTATGAAGACGGCTTATGCCACAATCAAAGGTATTGAAGTCATGCGTGCACTACGTAAAGGACAAGCATCGTCATTTTATTATGGTCAGCCTCAAGGTGAAGTGTGTCTAATCAACAGGGTTTTCGGTCTCTAAGCACTTTTAAAAAGGAACTTCATCGACTCAAATCTCTATTTGCAACAGTGCCCCCTTAGCAATGGCAGCTATAGTTCAGTTCATTGGGAATAGAAATGAACAAGCAGAAAAAGTGGCTGAAAGCCTAAACTTATTTCCTGTACCTGCCACAGCCCTAGTTTTGTTTATCGTCCTAGCATCAGTTATGCCTCAAATTGGGCTTGCAAAAAGTGCAGCTCTTCAAGCTTTACCAATTTATATTTCTTTTGCCATTATTGCTCCATTCGTGGGTTGGATAATTGCTCGTATTTTTCGATTAGAATCTGGCTCTGCTAGTGCTGTGTCCTTTTCAGCATCATATAGAAATTCATTTGTTATTCTTCCATTAGCTTTTGCAATTCCGGGAAGTATGCCCATAATTCCTGCTGTAATCTTGACTCAGACTATCGTTGAACTATGCTTTTTACCAATCTATATTCGTCTGATACCTCGACTATTCAAAACCTAGAGATTTAAACATTTAAGTAGTTGTTATAGTTAGATAAAAGTATTCAGAAGCCCACGCTTACATCGAGTAATTTAATAAAGGGGGGGGAGCTAGCTCCCCCCCTCTTTTATTCATTTGCTAATTAAAACTTACTCGCAACTTGATATGTGATGAATGAAAAGATGTAGGCTAATGCAAACAAATAAGTTGCCATAATGATGGGCTGTTTCCAGCTGCCAGTTTCTCGTCTAATTGTTGCTAACGTAGCAAGACAATGGGGAGCAAAAATAAACCATACCAATAATGATAAACCTGTGGCTAACCCCCATCCATCCGGGCCTGAAATTTGACTTAACAGACTTTGAGTTACTGTATCTTCATCACCTGACATCGCATAAATCACCCCAAGAGCAGCAATTACAACTTCCCTTGCTGCCATAGCAGGAATGAGTGCAATACATATTTCCCATGTAAACCCAATAGGCGCAAATATAGGATGAATTAAATGTCCTAACTGACCAGCTAAACTATAGTTAATGGCCGGCATGCTTGCATTATCTGGTGGTTGAGGGAACGTGACTAGCACCCATAACAAGATAGACAGTGCGACGATAATGCCACCAACTCGTTTTAAGAAAATAGTTGCCCTATCATATAAGCCTAATGCAATATTTCTAATATCTGGAATTCGGTATGTGGGAAGTTCAAAAATAAAAATAGGGTGTGTTGACATTTACAGCCGATAAATTGAGCTAAAGAGGCAACCATATAAATATACAAGCTAAAGCAACAGCGCTTTGATAGTTACGTTTTAGCTTATCGTATCTTGTGGCAATTCCTCTAAATTGTTTTAATCTACAAAATGCATTTTCAACTAAATGTCTGATTTTATACATATACCAGTCCATATCATCATTGCTAGATTTGGCATTTGATCTTCGAGGAATGTTTGCTTTCGTATTACTTTCTCTAATTTTCTTTCTGAAACTTTCTGAATCATAGCCTTTATCTGCACATAGCATTTCTGACTCTGTTAAATCTAATTTTGATACAAGATCAGGTGCAACCTTAATATCATGTGAAGTTCCATCTGAAATAATAAATTCAATAGGATTACCATTTGAATCGATTGCTAAATGTATTTTTGAACTATTACCACCAATACTTTTGGAAATACTTTGATTCTTAATACCAGCTGAATGTTGATGCGCTCGTACATGGCTCCCATCGATAAAAATCCACTCTTTATCAGCATGCTGGCTGAATAATTTAAAAATATTCATAAACTTACTATTTTTAGACCATCGATTATATTTCTTAAAAATAGAATTTGATTTACCAAACTCTTGAGGTAAATCACGCCAAGGACAGCCTGTTCTAATTCGAAATAAAATCGCTTCAATAAAATTCCGTAAATTTAATTTGAGATAAATATTAAAGTGACGGAAAATAGCAAGTAACTTGGACCAGTGTTGATCATTTAGCATTGTTCGAGGCATAGCGAGTGTAAAATTGGGTTTGGCGATTTAATTTTACTATCTCGCTATTTTTTTAATCAACAAATGTCAACAGACCCTACTTTCAGTTTTATCTTTTCGAACCAATTTCAGAAACACTGAAACTAATAACGCTGAGACTATTCCCGACATATAAAGACCAAAAAGGACTAATCCTTGCAGACTTAACCAGCCGTAGATTAATTGGTTCGGAATAAATGCCGCGATCAATAAAGCATATACTGGCAATCTTGCTGAACAGGTCATCAAGGGTGCAATCATAATTGTTGCTAATCGGTCCCGTTCAGAGCTGATACTTCTGGTTGCCATAATTCCGGGAATCGCACAAGCAAAACTGGATAGCAGAGGAATAAATGAACGGCCGCTAAGCCCGGCTTTAGACATTAATTTATCTAAAAGAAATGCTGCTCGGGGTAAATAGCCTGACTCTTCAAGCATTAAAATGAAGAAGAATAAAATCAAAATCTGAGGCATATATGCAAGCACGCTACCTGCACCAGCAATTACCCCATCCACAACCAAGCTTTTTAATAGAGGATGTTGGATTAGTGGTCCAATAAAATCACTGAGCCATGCGACAAAATTTTCAATGAATTCAATAAAAGGCGTTGCCCATATAAATACCGCCTGGAACATCACAAACATGGTTAAAGTTAAGATTACTAAACCCAATACAGGATGTAGAAAAATTTTATCTAGAAATGCGGTTCTTTTATCACCACTGTCATTATTTAAAATAACTTGTTTGGTGATTTGTTTGACCTGTTCAAAATGACTTAATTCAGAATGATAAGGAGTAATAAAAAGATTTTTTTGATCTAATTGATTAATTAAATCTTGAATTCCTTTTGTTTTAACTGCGACAGCTTCAACTACAGGGATACCTAACAGTTGAGACAGTTTATCCTTATCAATGGAAATACCACGCTTTTTGACCTCATCCATCATATTTAATACAAGAATCATAGGGCGATTTAGAGCACGAACTTCGAGAACCAAGCTCAAATGTAAGCTTAAATTTGTGGCATCTACAACGCATATAAAAATATCGGGTAGAATTTCACCTTTTAGCTCGCCCAAACAAACTGCCCTGGTGACTTCTTCATCTAAACTACCAGGTTTTAAACTGTAAGTTCCGGGTAAGTCCAATACTCGTATTGCATCACCAGAAGGTAATTTAAAAGAACCTTCTTTTCTTTCTACGGTAACCCCAGCATAGTTGGCAACTTTTTGTCGCGTACCAGTAAGCGTATTAAATAAAGAGGTTTTTCCACAATTTGGATTACCGACTAATGCAATGTTCTTAATCTTCATTGGATACTAACTCTACAAAAATTCTTTCAGCTTCATTCTTTCTTAATGCGAATCTTGAAGTTTCAATTTGAACTAAAACAGGATCTCCGCCAAAAACACCTTTAGCGAGTACTTGTAGAGTTTCACCCTCTCTAAAACCTAATAGTTGGAGCCGTTCCAATACGGGATCAGTGGTATGACTGTATTGATTACCTTTTTTGAGATCTCTAATTTTGACGATCTGATTTTGTTTAACTTGAAATAGATTCATTTTCGATACTCTTACTTCAAAGCCAAAATCTTTCGAGCGCCATTAAGCACGAATAAAGAAACCAGGATGCCAATGATTAAGTCTGGGTAAGCTGATCCCGTCCACGCCACGAGTACACCGGCAAATATAACGCCCATATTTACGACAACGTCATTCGCCGAGAAAATCCAACTGGCTTTCATATGTGCGCCATCTTCTCGATGACCAGAAATAAGATATAAGCATGTCACGTTAGCTATAAGTGCGAGCAGGCCAATAACAATCATGAGCGTTGATTCTGGCTCGCTTCCAAACATGAATCGTCTAATGACATCAATAATCACGATGACAGCAAGTAATAACTGAATCCAACCTGCGAAATGGGCTGCTTTCACTTGATATTTCGCAGCTTTTCCGACGGCATATAGCGCAATACCATAAACGGCTGCATCGGCAAACATATCTAGAGAATCAGCAATCAATCCTGTAGACGCAGCAATAATTCCGCTGATGAATTCTATAAAGAACAGTAGAGCATTAATGCCTAATAACAGTTTAAGTACTTTAGCTTGTCTCACAGGATCAGGTTCATTAGGTACATCGCCTGAAGAAAGCTGTGTTTCATCAAGTTTCGCCCCAAAACCCAGTCCTTCAAGTTTGGCCGTAATTTGCTGACTCCCTTCATTATGGAAGACTTTCAGTTTTCGATTGGGAAGATCAAAAGTAAGACCTTTAACTGCTTCAATATCTGCAAGAGCCATACGGACCATTTGCTCTTCGGCAGAGCAATCCATTTTAGGAATGGTATAGGTACTTGTTTGCTTAGCTTGTTGATTGCTTATATAAGTTTCAGTCTTCACAAGCTTTGCACCAAAACCCAAAGCTTCAAGTTTGGTAGTTATATTTTCATCTTTTTGATTATGTAGAACCTTTAAAGACCGGTTAGGTAAATCAAAGATGAGTTTTTGAACACCATCAATTGAAGATAGCGCCATACGAACCATCTGTTCTTCCGCAGAACAATCCATTTTGGGAACTAAGTATTCACTCATGTAGTGCGAATTTTTTAAAACGTCTTCAGTGCTTAAATTTTCTTTGGGATCAGAACCACAACAGGATTGAGCGGTATCTTCACAACTGTTTGAAGTGTTACAGCAAGGAGATGAAGATTTTTCTTCTTCCTCTTCACCACAACAGCTAAGCGTATTATTACAATTCTTTGAATTGTTTGCTTCTGCAATTGATGGATGATTTTCTTGTTGAGATTTCTTATCTTTGCATGGTGTTTCTTTACTACATCCACAACCACTCATAATTATACCCATTAAAAAAATTTATAAACTTTGAATATTAGAATCCCTATAGTTACTATAGAGTCAAGATTTTTTGGAAATACCAACTCAATGCATTTAAAAATTGGTGAACTCTCTAAAAAAACCTCATGTTCAGTATTAACAATTAGGTTTTATGAAAAGGAAGGTTTAATTCCGGAACCCGAAAGAACGGAAGGAAATTACCGCCTTTACGATATAGGCTATGTTGAGCGAATTAAGTTTATTTTGAATTGCCGAACTTTAAATATGAGTTTGAATGAAATTCGTCAATTACTCACCTATAAAGATAATCCCAAGAAAAATTGTTCAGATGTGAATGAATTAATTGACTTACATGTCAGTGCTATCAGAGAAAATATAATCAAGCAACAAAAGCTTATTGAACAATTATCTGATTTAAGAGGTACTTGTGATGGTTTATGTACAATTGACCAATGTGGAGTTCTAAAAAATCTAGCTTGATTATCTAGACCTATGCTTTTTCAAAAACTCTGTATATCTTTACTTAAGGCTGCAAAAAGATTAAGGTGACTTAAATTTTGTGATCAGATCTTAGATAGCTTTGGTTAGCTTCCGATTGGTGTTTTAAATACAGATTTGTGTATGAAGAGAAAAACATTTCTAATCCAGATATTGGTACTCTTATTCACATTCCAGAATATTTGGAGTGTGGCAGAGGCTGCTTGTCTGCATGAAATGCCAAACATACCCAATTCAATACTCTCTAATCCAATCGATTTAGACGAAAAGAGTGATAGTCCTCGTCAAGCACTTTATTCCCTAGAAAACTATAAAGAAATCTATGACTATTGTCAGAAGGTTTGTTTTAACGAAAAGTGCAGTCATTTCTCAAATACAATCGTGATTCAGATTGACCCACCCGATGATCTGAAGCTTAAAGCTAATTTTGAGACCGGCATTACCCCAACTTATTTGGGAATAACTTTTTATAAACCCCCTTATCTGGATCAATTAACCCCGCCTCCCGATTTGCCCCTACTATTGGTGGGGTAGTCTTATAAAAGCCCACCACTCCTAATTTCATTATGCGTGGGGCATTTTCATGTCAAAAAACAAATTACATCAGGATACCTCCATCCTGAATTTATCCTGGTCAGCCTTAGGTAGCGGTATCTTGCTATCTGCAATGATCAGCTTCAGTACTTCCGTAGTCGCCAGTACTCAAGATTTAACGCTGCAGCAAGCTATTGAGCAGGTTAACCAATATCAAGCGTCCCAAAATTTCTGGGAAACGCAAAATAGTATTAATGCCACGAATCTTCAGCAAAGTAAGCTGTTTAAAAATCCTGAATTGTCAGTTGAACAAACGGGCTTTGGTTCAAATAATGAAAAAGAGCTTGCCATCGGTATATCACAACCTTTGGATATTTTTGGTGAGCGAAGAGCAAACCAAAAATTAGCCAGTCTCTCAATAGATAAAACAGCGCTGAAACAGAAGATTTATCAAGCACAAATTGAGCTTGCAGTGAAATATGTATGGTCGCAACTGGCCATTGCCGAACTTGAAAAAAACATTGTCAATGAACAACTTCGGGTGAGCGAAGAAAACCTTCAAGCAATCGAAAAGCGCTTTAATGCAGGCAGTATCGCGCAAGTAGATGTGAATCGCGCACGTTTAAGTCATGCTGAAAATATCCGTCTTTTTAGACAGGCCGACTTACAGGTACAAGTGGCAACCCAACAATTATCAAATTTATGGGGAACCTCTGATAAGTCATTGCAGGTAAACCTCTCTTCACAAAAGCTCTGGCCAAAATCGACTCATCAGCAGGTTCAAGAATATTTAGCGGAAAACTACGTTGAGAAATATCGAGCTTTACTGGTATTAGAGTCTCAAGCAACGGTTGATCAACTAAGGGCAAAGGCACGTCCTAACCCCACTTTAAACCTAGGTGTCAACCGCACCCAATCCTTGGAAAACTCCACACAAAATCAATTAGTAGTCGGAGTCAGTGTACCGCTCAATATTTTCGATCGTCAGCAAAATGGCATAAAAATCGCGCAAGAAAAAATGAACTTATTAGAGCGTCAGAAAGAGTTTTATCTAAAGCAAAATGCGCTGCAAATAGGCACAATTTTAACCGAGTTGCAGGGTTTAGAGCTGCAATTCAAAGTCGTTGACGAGACTCAAATTCCTTTGGCGACTCAAGTTCAAAGTAAGACGCTACAAGGTTTCTTGGCAGGCAAGTTTGCTTTAACCGATGTTCAGCAAGCCACGCTTCAATTACAAGACATCCGTCTGCGTAAAGTCCAGTTGTTACGGGATGGCTGGCAAAAGGCCATTGAAGCAGAAAGTTTGAGCTTAGGCATTAGCCCAAGTGAAGTCATGTCGAAAGATGCTATTGCACAAATCAATCAAAACTTATGGCAAGACATACAGGCCATGCCTGTCATTGGTGGGGGAAATTAACATGTTCGATCTTAAAAACAGCTTAAAAAAACAGAGCGGAAAAATCTCTCAACCTCTACTGATTGGTTTTGTCATCGGCGCAACCGTACTCCTCAGTATTTTCTTGATCTTGTCGGGTAAGAATAAATCTGAAACATCAGATGAACATGCAGAGGAAGAAGGCGCAGAGGAACATGGAAGTGAAGAACATGGCGGTGAAACCGAAGAGCATGCAGAAGGCGTGAGCCTGACGGCCAAGCAACTGGTGGAACAGGGCATACAGTTATCAGCGGTCGATCAAGGTCCGGTGGTTAAATTAAGTTCTTATCCTGCCAAACTGAATGTGAATACGGATCAGCAAGCGCATGTCTCACCGAGTTTTAGCGGTCATGTAGAAAATGTTTATGTAGAACTCGGCCAAAAAGTTCAGAAAGGGCAGCCTTTGGCTACATTGCTTGTTCCTGATCTAGTTGATCAGCAGGCCAATCTTAAAATTGAACAAACCAATCTGGAACTGGCGAAACAAGACTTTGAGCGTGAGCGTCAATTGTGGTCACAGGGTATCTCAGCAAAACAGGACTATCAACGGGCTTATAACAGTTATAAACGGGCACAAATTCAGGTTCAAGCGGCCCAATCACGTTTAAGCGCATTTGGTGCAGTGAATGCTAGTAACGGGCGCTATATTTTAAAAGCCCCAATTTCTGGCGTGATCAGTAAAAAGGATTTGGTTCTCGGGGAAAATGTTCAGTTAGCCGATCAACTCTTTACGATAGACCGGTTAGATCAACTCTGGCTTGAGTTTATTGTTCCAAATTCTGAAATTATGGGCTTAGCCCCGAATCAAAAGATCGAATTTAAATCCTTGCAAACAGAAAAGGTTTATCAAGCTGTTATTCAGACTTTAAATACTGAAGCGGATATTCAAACAGGTCGTCTTCAGGTGCGAGCAAAAGTTGAATCGAATGCAACCGAATTACGTCCAAACTTGATGGTGAACGTACAGTTGCAACAACGGAGTGAAAGTACCGCATTACGGGTACTTAAGTCCGCAGTTCAGAATGTCGATGGAAAAGATGTGGTTTTTGTCGCCACTCAGCATGGACAAAAAGTTGAATTCAGTCCGCAACCTGTGAAATTAGGGCAATCATCTGGGGAGAGCCAATGGATTGAAGTGGTGAGTGGGCTTAGTCAGGGACAAAAATATGCCGCTCAAGGCAGTTTTTTACTGAAATCCGAGCTGGAAAAAGGAGAGGCTTCACATGAGCACTGAAACTCCTCAAATTCCAGACCACGAATCGGTAAAACCTGAAGGACTGTTTGATCGACTGATCCAGTTTTCTATCCATAACGCAATCTGGGTCATGCTGTTTATTGCGGCTTGGATTGCTATTGGTATTTATAGTTATCAAAAGTTACCGATTGATGCTGTACCAGATATTACCAATACTCAGGTGCAGATTAACACTTCAGCCAATGGTTTTACGGCTTTAGAAATGGAACAGCGGATTACCTATCCAATTGAGAATGCCATGTCAGGCATGCCGAAAATGGAACAAACCCGTTCGATTTCACGCTACGGCTTATCGCAAGTGACCATCATTTTTGAAGATGGCACGGATATTTACTGGGCCAGACAGCTTATCAACCAGCGCTTGCAAGAAGCAATGGGAGAAATGCCTGAAGATGTGCAACCTAACATGTCGCCTATTTCGACAGGTTTAGGTGAAATCTATCAATGGGTGATTAAAGCCGAACCAAATGCTAAAAAGCCGGATGGAACCCCTTATTCGGCGATGGATTTACGTGAAATTCAGGATTGGATTGTAAGACCGCAATTACAGCGCGTAAAAGGCGTTGCGGAGATCAACAGTATCGGTGGCTTTAATAAAACCTATGTGGTTGCCCCTGATCTGAACCGATTGCAACAATTGCAAATTCCTTTGTCTGATTTACAAACTGCCTTAACAGAGAATAATGAAAACCGTGGTGCTGGCTATATTGAGAAAAATGGACAACAGCTAACGGTTCGTGTTCCTGGCACTTTAAACACGATTGAAGATATCCAGAACATCAGTATTGCCAATAAAAACGGCTATCCGATTCGGGTGGCAGATGTCGCCAATGTCTCAATTGGTCATGACTTGAGAACAGGGGCTGCAACCTATAATGGTGAAGAAACTGTATTGGGTATTGCCATGATGATGATGGGAGAAAATAGCCGTACCGTTGCTCAAGCCATTGATGAAAAGGTGCAATCGATCCAGCAATCGCTACCTAAAGGTGTGGTGATTGAGACTGTGTATGACCGTACGCATTTGGTTGATCGGGCGATCAAAACCGTTCAGAAAAATTTGATTGAGGGTGCAATCCTCGTCATTGTTATTTTATTTCTCTTTCTAGGTAATTTCCGTGCTGCGCTGATCACGGCTTGCGTTATTCCACTCTCAATGTTGTTTACCTTGACGGGAATGGCAGAGCAGAAGATTAGTGCAAATCTGATGAGTTTAGGGGCACTGGACTTCGGTATTATTATTGATGGTGCAGTGGTTATTGTAGAAAACTGTATCCGTCGGCTAGCAGAAGCTCAGAAGCTGAAAGGTGGTTTACTTAGCCGTTCTGAAAGATTTAAAGAAGTCTTCTTGGCTGCAAAACAGGCGCGTCGTCCTCTGATTTTTGGACAGTTAATTATTTTGGTGGTTTATCTACCTATCTTTACCCTGACGGGTGTAGAAGCCAAACTTTTCCATCCTATGGCAATGACTGTTGTACTGGCTTTAATTGGGGCCATGATTTTATCTGTCACTTTTGTGCCAGCCGCAGTTGCCCTATTTGTCACTGGAGAAGTCAAGGAAACCGAAAGTCGCTGGATGCATTGGCTTAAAACCAAATATGAACTGCTTTTAGATAAAGCCTATGAGCTTCGTTTATTTGTGACTATTGTGGCTGCCTGTATTTTAGTGCTTACGGGCGTGCTAGCCACTCAAACAGGTAGCGAGTTTGCACCTCAACTGGGTGAAGGTGATTTTGCTGTTCAGCAAATGCGTTCCCCAAGTACAGGGTTAGAACAGTCACTGAGAATGCAGGAAAATACTGAAAAGTTACTGTTGAAAGAATTTCCTGAAATTAAAGCGATCTTTGCTCGTACCGGTACAGCAGAAGTGGCCACAGATGTTATGCCACCCAACATTTCAGATGGCGTGGTACTGTTAAAACCTCATGATGAATGGCCTGATCCAAAACAAACGATTGATGAGCTTCGCCAAAGAATGATTACTTTCTTAGCGACATTGCCGGGAAATAACAGTGAGTTCTCGCAACCCATTGAACTGCGCTTTAACGAGTTAATTTCAGGGGTGCGAAGTGATGTGGGTGTCAAATTATTTGGTGATGACATGGAGATTCTAAATCGCGAAGCGAATAAAATTTCTCAAAAAATTAACTCAATTTCAGGCGCGACAGCCGTTAATGTAGAACAGACCAGTGGCTTACCCTTGTTGAATGTAGAGGTGGATAAGTCCAGAGCTGCACAATATGGCTTGTCGGTAAGAGCAATTCAGGATCTGGTAGCTACAAGTGTCGGTGGCCAGAATGTTGGAACAATTTTACAGGGAGACAAGCGTTTTGATTTTGTCATCCGTCTAGATGAATCCCAGCGTAGTCCTGAACAGTTAGCGCTACTTCCTATTCAATTGCCGAATGGTGGTTTAGTCCAACTGCAAGATGTTGCACGCGTTGAAAATATCCTGGGTATTAATCAGGTCAGCCGTGAAAATGGTAAACGTCGAGTGGTTATTACTGCAAATGTAGAAGGACGTGATTTAGGCTCATTCGTAACAGAGCTTCAGAGCACGTTATCCAAACAGGAATTACCAAGCGGTTATTGGATAGATTATGGCGGTCAATTTCAAAATCTGATGTCTGCAAAAGCGCGTATGCAATTGGTGGTTCCGCTCGCATTGTTGACGATCTTTATTTTATTGATGGCTGTATTCCATAATATCAAAGAAAGCTTACTGGTCTTTAGTGGTGTACCGTTTGCCTTATGTGGAGGCTTAATCGCGTTGTGGTTGCGTGACATTCCATTATCCATGTCAGCAGGGGTTGGCTTCATTGCACTATCGGGGGTGGCTGTACTGAATGGCTTAGTCATGCTCACCTTTATCAAAGAGTTGCGACAACAATATGACCTTTATTATGCAACGTGGCAGGGTGCAATTTTGCGTCTTAGACCTGTGCTGATGACCGCTTGTGTGGCGTCCCTTGGGTTTGTCCCGATGGCTTTGGCAACCGGAACTGGGGCAGAAGTACAGAGACCTTTAGCAACAGTGGTTATTGGAGGAATTATCTCCTCTACCCTGCTTACATTGGTTTTATTGCCCGTACTGTACCGCTGGATGAATGAAAAGAAAGTTTCTTAATCCAATAGATTAGTCGATTTACAGCAGAGATATTGGCTGTTATCCAATATCTCTGCTCATCATAAATAGAATAAGGAAAATATTTTATGTCAGAACATCATGATCATAGCCATGCGGTTGTTACTGAAGAAAATAGTAAGAAGTTAATGGTTGCCTTAGGTTTAACGACTACTTTTTTAATAGTAGAAGTTGTCGCTGCTTTTATTACCCAAAGTTTGGCTTTGTTATCTGATGCAGCTCATATGTTTACTGATGTAGCCGCTTTAGCTATTGCTCTTGCCGCTATCAAAATTGGTAAAAAAGCCGCAGATGATAAAAGAACTTTTGGCTATCAGCGATTTGAAATTTTAGCGGCTCTGTTTAATGCGGTGATGCTTTTTGTGGTAGCAATATATATTGTATATGAAGCTTATCAACGTTTTACGAACCCTGCTGAAATTCAAAGTGTTGAAATGATGATTGTCGCGGTCATTGGTTTGGTCGTAAATTTGATTTCAATGAAAATCCTTTCTGCTAGTGCTGAAGGAAGTCTAAATATAAAAGGTGCATATTTAGAAGTTCTTAGTGATGCTCTAGGATCGATAGGCGTGATTATCGGAGGAATAGTTATTTATTTTACCCAGTGGATGTGGGTTGATACCGTAATCGCTGTGTTAATTGGCTTCTGGGTCTTACCTCGAACTTGGATTTTATTAAAACAAAGTATTAATATTCTGCTTGAAGGAGTTCCTGATGAGATTGATATTGAGTCGTTAAGAAATGATTTATTGAAGCTAGAGGGCGTTGAAGGGATTCATCAGTTGAAAGTCTGGGCTATATCCTCAAAAAATATTCATTTAACTGCTCATTTGGTTGCTCCGAATAGCAATACAGATCAACTCTATCAAAAGGCCTTAGAAGTTCTAAAACATAATCATAATATTACTGAAATTACGTTACAAATAGAAAGTAAGGAATGTAATACATTGGAACAGCATAAACATTAAAGTGCTGCTCTTTCTACATAATGGACAGATGACTAGGCTGATAAACCTTACCATTTTCCTGTATTACACTTCTATTTATCACACGCACTTTAAACACCATCCTGAGACATTTTAAAATTACAAGAATGTAATTTATGAGTCCTCTGGGTGTTAATTCTTTAAAGTTAGAATATCTAACAAGTATTAAATGAGAGTAAATAAACATGCTATTCAAAAATAAATTTTGTACTAAATTACTGTTAATTAGTGCATTCTTTAGTATCGCAAGTTTTAGTTATGCAGATGGCGGCTTGTTATTTCTTGAAAAGAATTTAAAAGCTTCTAAAGTTGAAAATTCTAAACAAAAACAAGTTGAAAATAATGAATCAAATGAATCAAATGAATAGTTGGGTTGCATAAATAAATCAATTAGACTTATTTATTCAGCAATATAATTCCTGAATGAATAAGTTTATAACTAAAACCTAT
>NZ_KB849585.1 GCF_000368625.1 Acinetobacter schindleri CIP 107287 | reverse complement strand
CATTATTTTGGGTCAATCACACAATAATCCTTATTCGCTCCGTGACAGTCATTTTTCATGATGCGAACGCAAGACTTCCCATTGCAATTTTTAATATCTAGGCTGTATTTTTGTTCTAGCCATGCAACGTCTGCTCTACGCTGTTTGATTTCGTCCATGCTCGGCACATATAAAAATAATGCTAAAAAGAAAACGATCAGCAAGCTAACAAAAGCACTGGCGTAGATTGCCATGAATCGCCAGTCAAGTTGATTGGTTGCATTGTTTAATTCTCGAATACTGTTGTTGAGTGCGTCTATTTGCTTCTGATTGGCGTTTTTTAGGTGTTTTTCGGTCTTATTGAGTACTCCGCTAGCCACTTCCTTGTAAAACGCTTCTAATCGCTTGTTATCGTCTGCTATGGCTTCTCGATACTCTTTCATAGATGCCAGTAAAATATAGAGCTGGTCATCTAGGTCGTTTTGGTTGCTCATCGGTACATTCCGCCCTGATCTAAGTCTTGTGATGCTTTACGGTTGGCTCGCTCGGCTTGCTGTTGCTCTAGTTTTTGTTGTCGTTGTATTTCGGCTTGGCGTTCTTGTTCTAGGCGTTTAGCTTCTTGGTTTTTCTGCCATTGCTCGAAGCCTTGCTCGGCACGGTTTAAACCGTGCTGTAAAACGCTGTCTGTGCGCTGTTGCTGTTGTTTGAGGTGTTGGGCGTTGTGTTGCTTCACATGGTCGTTATAACGGCTGATTTCGGTGTCTATGCCTTGTCTACGGAGTTGAGTGACCGAAGTCCCCTCATGAATGGTGGCTTGTAGTCCATTGTTCTGATCGGCATAGCTGCGGTGGTCTATTTTTTCTCGGTAGCCTGCTCGCTCCAGTGCGTGATTGGCTAAGTCCGCCCATGTTTCCCGAATCTGTTTGATGTCGTCTTGGGTTGTTCCCATATTTAGGCTTTTGCGTTTGGCATTACTTAACTCAATATCGGTTTTTGTCGTCAAAGTGAGTTTATTGTCAGGGTCTAATTCAGCTTTTCGGGTGGTCAGCATGATATGGGCGTGATGGTTTTTATCATTTCCGCCTTTGCTGGGTTCGTGAATGGCTAAATCTGCAATCACGCCATAACGATCAACAAGCGATTGGGCAAACTCTTTTGCCAAGTCCTTGCGCTGATCTGCATCCAGTTCATCAGGCAGGGCAATCACCCATTCTCTAGCGGTTCGAGCATCTTTGCGGTTTTCGGACTGTTCCGCCAAGTTCCACAATTCGCTACGGTCTATTTCTATATCAAGGTTAGACACAATTTCGCTATGGGCGACACCGTCCTTTCTCGTAAAGTCGTGGGTTAGTCCTGTTCGTTCATCTTTGAGTTTTTCCCCTGAACGGTAGGCAGACGATGCAACCGCAGTTCGTCCCGAACTTCGATTCACTGTTTTTGTTGAGCAATGATAAATCGCCATTTTTTCTTTCGCCTTTTTAAATTGCGTAGCAATTTTTTGGGGTTAAGGGGATTCCCCTTACGCAACGATGACTTGAATGAAATTCAAGTCGTAAGTGCGCATTTCATGAAAAACACGATAGCATATTAACCGCTTGAATTTCAATTCACAGGTTCTTATGCTTGAGTGGTTTTCCTATATCCCGAAATGAACCGTTATGACAAAATCTGCCGAAAATATCGAAAAGAAAATTGAAGCCCAGTTAGAGAAGCTGAAACAGTTAAAAGCGCAAAAACAGGCTATCGAAGCAAGAGAACGTACCAAGCAAAAAGAACAGCAACGAAAAGACGATACTAGACGTAAAATTCTGCTCGGTTCTTATTTAATTAAAAAAATGCAGAATGAAGCCAACAAAGAAAAAATACTCGCTGAATTGAACGAATATTTAACAGAAAATAGAGATAGACACCTTTTTGGTTTGCCCGACATTGAAGCCTAATTTTTCTTAGCTGTTTGGTTTTTTTGTTCGGCTTGATACTCTGGAATGAGCGTATTTAAAACCTTTTGAATATTGTATTTGTCCTCGATTTGTAAATTATCCCGATAGTAAATTAAGTTCTGTATTTTGCTTTCCATCTGCATTTTTTCGGTGGGTTCAGCATCTTTGGATAGTCGGGATAATAGGAAGATATAACCGCATATATTTTCTCTCGCAATTTCATAATTTACGATGTCGAGGTATTCAACGGTCACATGTTTTAGATCGGTTGATAGGTTATTTAATTTAATCATGGCTGAAATCCTGATTTTTCTAATATTGGATAAAGCTCTCTGAATTTTTCAGGTTCTAAAAGCATATCAGCGATACGAATAGCAAATTGTTGGTAGCTTTCTGTACCTTGTGAATATTTCCCCATCTCAGGCATTTCAGACATTTTTTTGGCAAATAAATGGCGCTGTGAGTCTGTCATTTTGACAAAAAAATCAGGGGTATTGGGATCACGTTTAACTTCAATTTTCGGCTGTGATTTTTGCTTAAATTTGAATGAAAACCCTGTGATTGTACGCCCCTGCTTATGTTGCTCATAAGTTGCTGTAATGTCTGTATGTTTATTAATTTGCTCAATAGCAATATGTAAAACTTTTTCTTTAAATTGCCCCATCCTTTGATACTTCTCATCTCCAACTCCAAGTTTTGAACGAAATTCACTTAAATCAATAATTGGGGTCTTACCAGTACTACGCCATGCGATTAAAAGTTCGTACAGGCGAATAGCATAACCGCTTGTTAGATTGGCAACTTGTTTTAATTCGTAGCTTGTAAGGTGTTGTTCAAGATAAGTGATTAGGGGTAAGACCGCTGGAGCAAAAGTAAATTCTATAGTTGCAGAATTATCAATATAAGCAATATCAGATACCCAGCGAGTAGTTTTATGAGCAATACCTCTTTCTCTAGGTTCTTGATAGCTAAACTGTCTGGAAAATAAAGACTTACAGGCATCCTTTAGAGTTTCGTATGCTGTGCTATGGCTTACACCGAACGTATTGATGTAACTTTCTGCTGTAATCTCGATTGGTTTATTGAAGGCGATATAGTCTAGGTGCATGTTATGGGTATGTTCCCGAATAATAACGATAGCTAATAAAATTAATCGTTGTTCGACAAGACCAAGACTATAACTAGCATTAATCAACGCATTATCTTTTACAACTAAGTCATTTTTCATGGTTATACACTTTTATAATTTAAGTGTATTTGTACACCTTTATAATATAGGTGTCAATATCATCGGAATTGGTGTACTTATATATCGGAATTAGTGTACTTATTAGGACTGAAATGTCGGAATTGGTGTACTTATACATCGGAATTGGTGTACTTATTAGCTGTGAAAGCCTTGCTGTGCTTGCATTTCAAGCAACCTAAAAATATTTAAAAATATATTTAAAAATAAAAAATATAAAAACTTGTAGAAAACAGCCCTATGCCCTCGCTAAAGCTCGGACGTTTTAACCTCGCTTTCGCTCGGTTGAGGGGCTGTTTTTTTCAAATGTGAGTTGAGGATTTAATAAAAAAGAAACTATGCCTTCGCTTCGCTCAGTAGTTTTATGCTCGCTTCGCTCGTCTATAATTTAGCTGATACAGTTCGCACCCATTCGGGATGCTCTGTATCTTTCGTTATGAAGCAAAGGGGAGCTTGTAATCAGGGAAAAAGCTGACTCAAAATTTTAATACCAGGTGATCGCTCGTAGACACTCGCTCGGTTATTTGAATATATTTTTTTCAATTTAATTACTTGTTTTTAATTTAGTTAAATTCTAAAATTAAAAAGGAAGGCTAGTTTAACTCCACATTTTAAACTAGCCTTCCTTTTCATATGACACTCCTAAGCGAAAAGTGACAAAAATTGTCACTTTCTAACTAATAAAATGACGGAAATTTTAGTTCTATATTTAAAATAATGATTTATAATGATTTATAATGATTGGCACAGTTTGTGCTAGTTTTATTTTAATATTGTACCTTACAACAGTTTTTGGGGAATGTTATGACTACACAAAAAGGTTTTACTCTTATTGAATTAATGATTGTTGTCGCTATTATCGGTATTTTGGCAGCAATTGCGATTCCTGCTTATCAAAACTATATTAAAAAAGCAGCATATAGCGAAGTTCTCTCTGCTATGACTTCTTATAAAACAGCAGTTGATGTGTGTTATGCAGAAGAAGGTGCGCTAGCTGCATGTGATGCTGGTGCGGGTGGTGTTCCTGCTGCGCCTGCGGCATCAACGGTTAAAGCATTCAATACTTTAACTGTTGTGGATGGTGTTATTACTGCGACTCCTAATGCTTACAAAGGCATTTTGGCTACTGAAACTTGTGTATTAACTCCTACTGTTTCTGGTGATCGTCTGCTTTGGGCTTATAGTGGTGATTGCGTAACCGCTAATTATGTTAAAAACTAATTGTTTTTTTATTCAAAAACGCATCTTTATAGATGCGTTTTTTTATTTTATCTTACTGAAATTAAAATTTAGCTCGATTCTTTAAAATATGGTTTTAACCATGTTTTAAAGTCGGGCAACTTTGCGACTGCTGTCATTGATTCGGTGATGACAAGAGCCGAGCAAAGTACTGTCTAATCATTATTTTGGGTCAATCACACAATAATCCTTATTCGCTCCGTGACAGTCATTTTTCATGATGCGAACGCAAGACTTCCCATTGCAATTTTTAAT
>NZ_KB849584.1 GCF_000368625.1 Acinetobacter schindleri CIP 107287 | reverse complement strand
TTTTTATTGGTGAGAATATAGACACTTTAAATGGGTTCTAACACGTGCATTTCGTAGAAGAGATTTTATGTTAAGTAAGTGATCAAAAGGCCCATGAATAGGGCCTTTCGTATAACGTGTATTATGTTATTTTTAGGAAGTCTTTAGAGTTGGCCTTCAAGTAACTGACCTATTTCTAACCTGGTATAGCCACGTTCTTTAAAGATCAAAATAATTGCTTTTTTATAATCTTCAGAAGTAGAAGTCTTATATTTAGTTATCAGTTGATTCTCGGAATTCAGCTCAAGATCATTTTTGATGGTCAATACTTCGCTAGAGATCTTATTAAAGATATTTAGGTTAAACATACAGGCACTCGTCATCCGTATTATAGCGGCCCGACTATAACTAATACCTGTCTTAGCTACGCTAGACACCCTTAGCCGAAAGGATTACAAATTAAGAAAAATTCCGCAAGTTTTTGTCTATTGAAAGAATAAATAATCTCCCAACTTTTATTTATTTAACATAATGGCGGTTACGCGAAACGAGAATGTAAGCCCCAAATAGAAATGTCCGGTTTCTCCAAAATAAAAATGTCCGCTTTTAGAATATGCGCTTTTGCGATTTCCTTAGCGGACGGTTTGATATGTTGGTGTCTATGTCGGATAAAGAACTTATAGGACATTTCTATTTGGTTATTAGGTAGGACATTTCTACTTGGGAATAACAGAGAACCTATAGCTCTCGTTTTTTTATTCTAAAACTGCTAAAATTCTTATACGCCATTGACGTACTTAAACCTATGCTATTCATTGAAACTAGTATTTTTACCAAGCAAATCAAAGAGCTTGTAAGTGATGAAGAGTATCGTCAACTCCAGCAAGATCTCTTGGTACAGCCTGATAAAGGTGACTTAATCAAGAATGGCGGTGGCATTCGTAAAGTACGCTGTGCTCAAGGTAATAAAGGTAAAAGTGGCGGTATCCGTGTGATCTATTACTGGGTCACAGAAGATGATCAGATATTTTTCCTGGTGGCTTATCCAAAGTCTATGAAAGATAACCTGACAGACAAAGAGACCTCTATTTTGCGTCAATTAGTGAAGGAGCAATTTCATGGATAACAACTTATTTGATGACCTGGTTGCTTCAATCAAAGAAGCTGGTGCCATCAAACGCAATGAAATGAAAGCAAGCCGGGTAACTGAGCTTGAATTGCCGGATATTAAGGAAGTACGTGAGAAGACAGGCTTAACCCAAGCTGAATTTGCTGCACGTTTGCATATCAGTGCCAGAACCCTACAAAACTGGGAACAAGGCCGTCGTTATCCGACTGGTCCTGCAGCGACTTTAATTCGCATTCTGGATGCCCATCCAACTCTGATTTAAAAGTTTAGATAATAAAAAACCCCGGCATCCTGCCAGGGTTTTTTATTGGAACTTTAGGTCTGTGCAGGCTTAGTGCTTGTGGTATCTGGCCCCATCCTGGTGCTCATTCTTTGTAATTCTAAGGAACGTCCTGTTCCTGACCACTTAATCATATGAAAATTCCACTATTACGAATAGCAGCAAAGCACCGGAATTTATGTAAGCTAAAGCTTACAAATGGTTTAAATTTTATCCCCAGAAATTGGGGATAATTTTCGCCCTGGGCATCTGATGGAATCAGGAAAAACCGCAAAATTGGTTACTTTTTAAACAAAATTATTGGCAAGAAGTATCAAAATCGCTCATAAAAAAGCCGACTTGTTTCCAAGTCAGCTTTTCGACATCGTCGAGCATTATCACTATAACACAAGTATTTGATTTTTATGTGTTTAAAATATGCATTTCGTATAACGGCCATTATGTTAAATGGAAATCTAAATTCCTAATTTATACTATAAAAAAATTAATTGAGCAGATTACATGAATATTGATGTCTACACAGATCATGGCCAAATTGATAGAAAAATTATTGAAGATTATGCTGAGTCTATTGGTTATAAATTCCCTAAGTCTTATGTTGAATTACTGAGTAAACACAATGGATTAACTCCTCAAAATAACTATTTTGAGTTTTTAGATCATAACAATGAGTTTACAGATAGAGACGTATATTTTTATAGCTACGGATATGAAGAAATAGAAATTTGGGATGAGGAAGATCGTAAAAAGTATGAGGATTCCATCAAAAAAGATGAAGCAATTGAATTAAATCAGCCTGATGAATACATGTATGAGTTTATGGATAAACACATAGTGATTTTCGGAGAATGTGCAGGTGGTGACTTACTAGCTTTTGATTACAGAGATGATCTTGATACTGATGAACCACCTATTACTCTGATTTATCATGATGACCTTATCCAAATATCACCCACTGAAAATAAGTTGAGAACTATAAAATTAGCAGATAACTTCACTTCTTTTATGGCGTTATTGAAAGAGGATAATTTTTAAATTTCCCTAAAATTAACATAATACACCTTATACGAAATGCTTGATATTTCTCTTTAAATATCATTATATTAACGTAAGCCGTTCTGGAGTATAGGGCACCAGAACGGCTTTTTATTGATTATTCATGTTCCACGATCACTAATTGAGCGATGTTCCACGGTTTTATTCAGTTTTAATAAACATCATCCGGTTTTTTGAGGAGTCATTATTTCAAGTGCTTGCACTGAAATTGGCTCTTCAAAAAACTGGAGTCTTGGCTAACCATATGGAAGGAAAAAGCGGCTTAGGAAGCCTCTCTTCTTCTGTTCTGGTTCAACATGCTCCGGGATAGGAATACGCTTATTGTCTTGCTGAGGAGTAGTCAATTCGTCATAGTTCGTTGCTAGTTCCGACCGAGGATCCGTTGCTATATCCTGTTTAAAGCTCTGATCGGTAAAGGTAGTCATATTGGCTTTTGGTGCTTCTAGTAAGCGCTGCATAGCTTCAATCTGTTCTTGATAAAACGATTCACGTTCTAAAGATTGATTTTCTCTCTGTATTGCCTGATTTAATTGTTTTTCCAGTATGTCAACTTGACGTTTTAGTAAGTCAACTTCTGTCAAGTTTTGACTGTTAATTGATTGACTTTGATTGACTGTATCCTCTTTTTTTTGTGGTTCCCCAAAAACTCTTAGGGCCTCTGAAAAGTCAATTAATCCATCAGATCCTTTAGATAAATTTCCTTTGTTTATATGTGCATATATGGCTTGTCTTGAATATCCATAAAGCTTAGCTAACTCTGAAACTGACAGTTTTTTCATTATGTAAACCAGTTTTCAACTTGTGTTAATACCTGACTGTTAACTTAACAATTTCAATTAACAATGTCATTGAAATCCTAATTTTCTGAGTAAAGGAAGTAATTCCTTAAATTTCTCTGCATCTTGCAGCATGGCAGCTATACGTACAGCAAACTGCTGATAGCTTTCTGTGCCTTGTGAATATTTACTCATCTCAGGAAGCTCTGAGAGCTTGTTGGCGAATAGATGGCGTTGTTTATCTGTTATTTTTGAAAAGAGGTCTAATGTATTCGGATCTCTTTTAGATTCGACTGAATGCGTGGCTGATTTTTTCTGTTTAAAGCTAAATGAAAAACCAGTAATAGATCTACCTGTTTTATGCTGTTCAACTTTGACAGTAATATCGGTATGTTCATTTACTTGTTTTAATGCAATGTCTAAAACATATTTTTTAAAATCATACATTCGTTTGTATTCAGTCTCGAGTACACCTATTTTTTGTCTAAAATCATACATAGTTATGAGAGGCGTTTTTCCAGTACTACGCCATGCAATCAATATTTCATATAAACGAACAGCATAAGCACTTGTTAAATTACTTATTTGTTGTATTTCATACTTTGTAAATTGTTCTTCTAACCTAGTAATTAAAGGCACAATAGCAGGGGCAAAAATAAGTCTAACGACAGCTTCATTATCAATATAAGCCACCTCGCTCACCCATCTTGATTTGTGATTAATAATGTTACCTTTTTCACTAAGACTCTGATAACTGAATTGTCTTGCAAACAAGTCATCGCAAGCATCTTTTAACGCCTGATAAGCCGTATTTCGATGTACACCAAACTGATTAATATAACTTTCAGCATGAACTGTTAGTGGATCATTAGCATTTATCCCTTTACCCGATTCCCTTGCTTCAACAATAGCTAGGAGAATTAACCTCTGTTCAACTAGATCGAGGTTATAACTGGCATTGATTAAGGCGTTATCTTTAACAACTAGTTCTGTTTTCATATGAAAAGATTATATTTTTAATTCAATAAGACGAGGTTATATAATTATCTCGCTTAATGCAAGGTAAACCTCGTTTTAATGCAAGGTAAACCTCGTTTTAATGCAAGGTAAACCTCGTTTTAATGCAAGGTAAACCTCGTTTTAATATCTCTAGAACCATTATGAATAAAGGATTACAGCTTAATTAAAAGCATTTAAAAGCTTAAAAATAATTAAAAGCCCAGGGAGTAAAAAATTGCCCTTGGTTTTCGCTTCGCTCAAACTCTATTGAATCTCGCTTTCGCTCGATTCGTCGGGGCAATTTTTGGTTCATATTTTCGTGAATTTGAGAAAAAGCAAAAGCAAGATCAAAAGCAGCTCGGAATTCGCTTCGCTCATGAGCTTTTTTTCTCGCTACGCTCGATTTAAGAATCAAATTTGGAAAGTTCGCACCCATGCGGGATGCTCTGTAGGGTAGGTGATTAATGGATAGGGAGCTTGTAATCAGGGAAAGGGATGGGCAAATTTTCTCAGTTCGCTCGTAGACACTCGCTCTGTTTAGCGACTCATGCCACGAGATTTCATTTTAGGCGCATGTTGCTGTGCTTTGAGCTGTTGTTCCTGTCTGAGTTTCATCTGTTGTTCTGCTTTGATCTCATCCACACATTTTTTAATGACTTGATAGGATGGGTATAGAGTCTGGTATTGCTTGGCTTTGGCTGGATGTTGTTGTTGGTACTGCTTCCAGGCATGTTCTTTAAACTTTTCATTTTCCAATAAATCCTTCACACCATGTTTTTTCTGGTGTTCATGCTGACCTTTCAGCTTTTTGTGCTCCTGGTAAATCGCATCACGTTGGGCTTCCCAGGCTTTTTTTCCAAACAGTAAGGGTTTGTTCTGAGTTAATTCGTTGTGTTGATCGACCAGGCTTTGCAATTTGTCATGACTTTGCTTGAGTCCGCTTTTCACGATCTCCTGGGCAAGTTGCTGATTGAACTCATTTTGATGTTTGTGGTGCTTGGTCAGGGTTATTTCGGCTTGTTTGAGATTACGCTGCATGAAATCCAGGTCTAGATTCGCGTCTTTTGCGCTGATTTCGCGTTTTAGCACTTTGCCAAGGGTTTCCCTCTGTTTTTCCTCAAACAGGGCTTTTTCGTCAATTGGTGGCGTTTTAGTGCTATTTTTGATTTGGATCTGCTGTTCTGTTTTCAGTGTGCTGAGTTTGATCTCATTTTCAGCAATCAGCAGATCCATATTTTTGCTGTATTGCAGCTGAGCCTGATTTCTCTGTTTGATTTCGTCATTGCTTCGGCTGATTTCGGTCTCAATCCCTTTTCGGCGCAGTTCGGTGACTTTCGGCCCTTCGTGCAGCGTGGCTTCTAAACCATTCTCCTGGTCTTTGTAGCTGCGGTGGTCGACTCGGGCAGTGTATCCAGCCAGATCCAGGTGCATATTGCAGATATCGGCAAAGTGTTCGCGCCAGTGTTCGATTTCTCCACTGTGTTTCTGATCCAGTTCCCGGGTTTTCTCGGTGAAGCCTTCCTGAGTAAGTTTGCGTGTGCTCATCAGGATATGCGCGTGATAATTGCGTTCATCACTACCAGATCCAGTATGCGGTGCATGAATACAGGCATCGATGGCCACCTGATGTCTGTCCACGATACTGGCGCATAGCTCTTCGAGCATGGCCAGGCGTTGTTCCTGATTTAATTCACTTGGAAAAGCGATTTCAAATTCTCGGGCAACTGTCGAGTTTTTTCGGGTTTCCCGTTGTTCAACTTCGTTCCAGAGTCTTTCCCGGTTTTTTAAATGTTCTGGTGCGCCTTCGGGTAAATAAATTTCTTTATATTCCACACCTGTTTTTCGGCTGTAATCATGTTCTCGGCCCTCACGTTCACAATAGATCTTTTCACCTGCCCGATAGGCAATCGCAGCAGTAGCGGAACGCCCTGCTGATCGTGCTACGGTTTTGACTGAAAAGTGGTAAATCGCCATGCCTATTTTCGCTTTTAAATTTTCACGTAGTGAAATACAACCGTGGATACGGTTGTCGGGGTATTGGGGAGACCCCAATCGGACTTGCAAACGAAGTTTGCATAAGTGCGCTCTTCGAGGAAAACATTACTATACATATAGCACCTTGAATGCATATTCAAGTGCGCTTATGTTAGGGATGGTTTCCCAGGATGATGGTATTGGATTAATGAGCGTTACTGAAACACTAGACAGCAAAATTAAAGCCCAGGAAGAAAAGCTGAAACAGCTTAAAGCTCAAAGACAAGCAGCACTTGCAAGAGAACGTGCTAAAGAGAAAGAACAGGCTCGTAAAGATGATACTAGACGCAAAATTCTAATCGGATCTTGTATGCTAAAAATCACTGAAGAAGATGAACAGGCCCGGGCAAAATTGATTGCACAGATGGACAAGTATTTGACTGATGAACGTGATCGTAAGCTCTTTAATTTATAAGTGATAGGAAATCAATCATGGCATTGAGCCAATTCGATATTATTAAGTCTTTAGGTGAATCTATTGAATGGTTTGAAAAAGAACTCTCTTGGGGAATGCCTATTGCAGAATTAAGGCATTTAACAGGAAGAATTGGGGAACTTTATGTAGCTATGATGACCTTAGGACAATTAGCTGATTCAGTTAATCAGAGAGGTTATGATGTAGTTTCCAGTACTGGACAAAGAATTTCTGTTAAGACTGTTACTACAGCAAGTCATGTCGATTTTAATCTTAAAACGATTGAGTTAGTGGACAGAATTATTGTTTTAAGAATTAACCCAGAGGACCTCTGTATTGAAGTAGTCTATGACTTAAATATGGAGCAGTTTCAGGCTAAGTCACGAGAATACAAAGGGAAATATATTTTAGGTATTTATAACAAAATACTTTTAGCTAATTCAAAAATAAATATAGGGTTAAATATTCCTACTGAAACAGAACTGAAAGTTGAAAATAATCATGAGCTATTGATTTTAAATAATATTTTTTATGATGGATATGAGATAAAACAATATGAAAATGCAAAAATTGAAGTTTATAAGGATGGTGAAAAACAACCATCAGCTAAAGAAATTTTGAGGCAGATAGCCCTCCCTTTAAATGTCTCTTTAAATAATTCAGCCGGAAATCCTAAAAATACTCAGCAATTAGGGGATCATGTGATCAAGGCAATAAAGAACTTTAGATCAACCTGATTTCGCATAAGAGATTTTATGTTAAATCTATGATCAAAAGGCCCATGAATAGGGCCTTTCGTATAACGTGTATTATGTTATTTTTAGGAAGTCTTTAGAGTTGGCCTTCAAGTAACTGACCTATTTCTAACCTGGTATAGCCACGTTCTTTAAAGATCAAAATAATTGCTTTTTTATAATCTTCAGAAGTAGAAGTCTTATATTTAGTTATCAGTTGATTCTCGGAATTCAGCTCAAGATCATTTTTGATGGTCAATACTTCGCTAGAGATCTTATTAAAGATATTTAGGTTAAACATACAGGCACTCGTCATCCGTATTATAGCGGCCCGACTATAACTAATACCTGTCTTAGCTACGCTAGACACCCTTAGCCGAAAGGATTACAAATTAAGAAAAATTCCGCAAGTTTTTGTCTATTGAAAGAATAAATAATCTCCCAACTTTTATTTATTTAACATAATGGCGGTTACGCGAAACGAGAATGTAAGCCCCAAATAGAAATGTCCGGTTTCTCCAAAATAAAAATGTCCGCTTTTAGAATATGCGCTTTTGCGATTTCCTTAGCGGACGGTTTGATATGTTGGTGTCTATGTCGGATAAAGAACTTATAGGACATTTCTATTTGGTTATTAGGTAGGACATTTCTACTTGGGAATAACAGAGAACCTATAGCTCTCGTTTTTTTATTCTAAAACTGCTAAAATTCTTATACGCCATTGACGTACTTAAACCTATGCTATTCATTGAAACTAGTATTTTTACCAAGCAAATCAAAGAGCTTGTAAGTGATGAAGAGTATCGTCAACTCCAGCAAGATCTCTTGGTACAGCCTGATAAAGGTGACTTAATCAAGAATGGCGGTGGCATTCGTAAAGTACGCTGTGCTCAAGGTAATAAAGGTAAAAGTGGCGGTATCCGTGTGATCTATTACTGGGTCACAGAAGATGATCAGATATTTTTCCTGGTGGCTTATCCAAAGTCTATGAAAGATAACCTGACAGACAAAGAGACCTCTATTTTGCGTCAATTAGTGAAGGAGCAATTTCATGGATAACAACTTATTTGATGACCTGGTTGCTTCAATCAAAGAAGCTGGTGCCATCAAACGCAATGAAATGAAAGCAAGCCGGGTAACTGAGCTTGAATTGCCGGATATTAAGGAAGTACGTGAGAAGACAGGCTTAACCCAAGCTGAATTTGCTGCACGTTTGCATATCAGTGCCAGAACCCTACAAAACTGGGAACAAGGCCGTCGTTATCCGACTGGTCCTGCAGCGACTTTAATTCGCATTCTGGATGCCCATCCAACTCTGATTTAAAAGTTTAGATAATAAAAAACCCCGGCATCCTGCCAGGGTTTTTTATTGGAACTTTAGGTCTGTGCAGGCTTAGTGCTTGTGGTATCTGGCCCCATCCTGGTGCTCATTCTTTGTAATTCTAAGGAACGTCCTGTTCCTGACCACTTAATCATATGAAAATTCCACTATTACGAATAGCAGCAAAGCACCGGAATTTATGTAAGCTAAAGCTTACAAATGGTTTAAATTTTATCCCCAGAAATTGGGGATAATTTTCGCCCTGGGCATCTGATGGAATCAGGAAAAACCGCAAAATTGGTTACTTTTTAAACAAAATTATTGGCAAGAAGTATCAAAATCGCTCATAAAAAAGCCGACTTGTTTCCAAGTCAGCTTTTCGACATCGTCGAGCATTATCACTATAACACAAGTATTTGATTTTTATGTGTTTAAAATATGCATTTCGTATAACGGCCATTATGTTAAATGGAAATCTAAATTCCTAATTTATACTATAAAAAAATTAATTGAGCAGATTACATGAATATTGATGTCTACACAGATCATGGCCAAATTGATAGAAAAATTATTGAAGATTATGCTGAGTCTATTGGTTATAAATTCCCTAAGTCTTATGTTGAATTACTGAGTAAACACAATGGATTAACTCCTCAAAATAACTATTTTGAGTTTTTAGATCATAACAATGAGTTTACAGA
>NZ_KB849583.1 GCF_000368625.1 Acinetobacter schindleri CIP 107287 | reverse complement strand
ATAAAGGGACATTTAGTCGGTTATAAAGGGACATTTAGTCGGTTATAAAGGGACATTTAGTCTTTATAAAGGGACATTATAGGTATTGACCCTTTAGTGACTTCAATTTACAATGTCCATATTATAAGTAACAATATAATCTGATTATGAAAAATGAGCTTGTTGTGAAGGATAATGCGTTAATTAATGCTAGTTATAATTTAGAAGTAACTGAACAGCGTTTAATACTTTTAGCAATTCTTAATGCAAGAGAAACAGGCAACGGTATTACAGCCGATAGTAAATTAGAAATACATGCAAAGGACTATGCTAGCCGCTTTGATATAAGCAATGATGGAGCTTACAAAGCATTAAAAAATGCTGTTTTAAACTTATTTGATCGACAATTTTCTTTTAAAGAAGAAGATAAGAAAGGGAATGTAGGTACAGTAAAATCAAGATGGGTAAGCCGTATTAAATATATTGATGATTCGGCCACACTAGAGATTACGTTTGCACCTGATGTAGTACCACTAATTACAAGACTTGAGCAACATTTCACGAGTTATCAACTTAAACAAGTCAGCCAACTTACCAGTAAATATGCAATCCGCTTATATGAGCTTTTAATTGCATGGCGTGAAGTTGGTAAAACTCCAAAAATTGAATTAGATGACTTTAGAAGCAAAATTGGTGTTGAAGATACTGAATACACAGCCATGAATGATTTTAAAAAACGTGTATTAGAGCCAGCTATTAAGCAAATTAATAAATATACAGATATTACTGCAACATATGAGCAGCATAAAAAAGGGCGATTAATTTCAGCATTTTCATTTAGCTTTAAGCAAAAGTACCAACCAAAAATTGAAAAGATTGTTGATCTTAAAAGAGATCCGAATACACCTGATTTCTTTATCCAAATGACAGATTCTCAACGACATTTATTTGCAAATAAACTCTCTGAAATGCCGGAAATGAGTAAATATTCTCAAGGTACTGAAAGCTACCAACAGTTTGCTATTCGTATTGCTGACATGCTTTTAGAACCTCAAAAATTTAGAGAACTTTATCCACTCTTAGAAAAATCAGGGTTTCAGTTATGATTAAAAGATTAGACCTCAATTAGTCCGTTAGACTTTAAAAACTTATTAATAAGTTTTAGTAATTTAATTCGTTTTTTACCTTTTCTGACAGGCTTTTTGTCGATGAAGAAAATATCAGTATGTCCGAAGTCAATGTGACACTCGTTTTGAGGAAGTTCAACAATGAGGGATAAGGATTCTTTATCCTTTACTGGAGTGAATACAACAATATATGGTTCTTTTCCAATAGGATTTGAAATCATAATGTCGAAATCAAAATCTTTGTAAGCGTCTTCTGAATGGGGCAAAGAGGAATTCGCTTCGATCTCAAAATATTGCTTAAAAAAAGATTTTTTATCCATTACTAATTACCTAAATATCTTTAGTTTCTATTTTTAGAGGTAAATCAAAAAGCTTTCTGTCACGGTCTTCAGTTAAGTATTCATTCAGATCAGCAAGAATCTTTTCTTTATTGGCTTCATTGGCCTGCATCTTTTTAATTAAATAAGAACCAAGCAAAATTTTGCGTCGAGTATCGTCCTTTCTTTCCTGCTCTTTTTGCTTCGATTTTTCTCTAGCTTCGATAGCCTGTTTACGAGCCTTTAGCTGTTTCAGCTTTTCTAACTGGGCTTCGATTTTCTTTTCGAGAGTTTCAGCAGCTTTTGTCATGATTCAGATTTCAGGATATAGAAAACCACTCAAGCATAAGGCCCTATGAATTGGAATTCAAGCGGGCTTTATGCTATCGTGTTTTTCATGAAATGCGCACTTACGACTTGAACAAAGTTCAAGTCATCGTTGCGTAAGGGGAATCCCCTTAACCCCAAAAAACTGCTACGCAATTTTTTAAAAGCAAAAGCAAAACCATCACAAGGCTAAGGCATGGCAATTTATCACTGTACGACTAAGACCGTTAACCGAAGTTCGGGACGAACTGCGGTTGCATCTATTGCTTATCGTGCAGGAGAAAAATTGACAGATGAACGGACAGGATTAACACACGACTTTACGAGAAAAGAAGGTGTGGCTTATACCGAAATTATCTCGAACTTAGATACTCAAATTGATCGTGCTGAACTCTGGAATCTGGCGGAAAAAACCGAAAATAGGAAAGATGCCAGAACCGCTAGAGAATGGGTTATTGCCTTGCCTGATGAATTGGATGAAGAACAACGCAAGGAACTTGCTAAAGACTTTGCCAAGTCCTTAGTAGATCGCTATGGGGTAGTTGCAGATTTAGCGATTCATGCACCCAGCAAAGGTGGTGATGATAAAAACCATCATGCACATATCCTGCTGACAACTCGCAAAGCAGAATTAGACCCTGAAAATAAATTGGTCCTTACTCAAAAAGCGGAAATTGAGCTAAGTAACACCAAAAGAAAAAGCCTAGGCATGGGTACAAGCCAAGAAGAAATCAAACAGATTCGAGCCACCTGGGCAAACCTTGCAAATTACGCCCTGGACAAAGCAGGGTACAAAGAAAAAATAGACCATCGCAGCTATGCCGAACAAGGTAACGGCTTACAAGCCACGATACATGAAGGCAGCAAGGTTACTCAGTTACGCAGAAAGGGCATAGATACTGAAGTTAGCCGTTTCAATGACAACATCAAACAGCAAAACAATCAGCAGCTCCAATTCAAAGAACCCAAAAAGGAAAAAATCCTAGAACAAGGCTTCAGCCGTGTGGAAAAGGGTTTTGAGCAATGGAAGAAAGATCAGGAAGCTAAACGCCTACAACTGGAACATCAGCAGCAGTTAAAGCAACAGCAAGAACGAGCCATGAAGCAGAAACGACGCCAAAGCATAAGTAAAGATGGGCCATCTCTATGAGTAACCAAAACGACGATTTAGACGACCAGTTATATATTTTATTGGCTTCCATGAAGGAATACAGAGAAGCCATAGCAGACGATAAGAAGCGATTAGAGACGTTTTACGCCCAAGTAGCTAGTGGGGTTCTAGATAAGGCTGAAAAGTCGCTACAGGAGACAAATAAACAGGCTATAGGGGCATTAAAGAGCCGTATTCAGGAACTAGACAAGGCAACTAGCCGTCTTAACTATCAATTCATTGCCGTGTTTGCCAGTGCCTTTGTAGCGTTGGTGATGGTGCTGTTCTTGGCATTATTTTTATTTGTACCAAGTATGGATGAAATCCAGCAGCGCAGATCGGAAGTGAACAACCTGAAAAAATACAGCTTAGACCTATCAAAATGTGACGGGAAAACATGCGTTAGAGTTATAAAAAAACAGTGTGGCTATGGAAAAAATGCTGATTATTGTGTGATTGACCCTAAATAATTAATGTTCGGTACTTTGCTCTGTTCCTTTCAAACCAATCAGATACTTAGTGTCGCAAAGTGGCTCGACTTTGAACTATGGCTAAAGCCAAATTTCAAAGTATCGAGCTAAATTTGATGGTTATTTAGATTTCATTTTCTAATTTATTTGCAGATTTATTCCAGAAAAATGCCGTAACCTCAAAAGCTATAAAATAACTAATTCCGATAGACAGGCTAATTATCTTTGGAAAATCAAAGGATAAAGCACCAAAAAGAACAAGGGAGGATAATAAACCAATGATTAAAGTAGCTAAAAATTTACTCTTAAAAACAAAATTTTCGTAAGCTACAACTGATAAAAATGCTCCAACTAGTAATCCACCAACTACCCACAAAAGAATAAAACCAAAATTAATTTCGTTAAAAAAATCTGCTAACAACGTTGCATAGAGATGAAATATTGGGCTTGGTGCCACTAACGGAACGAAGAAAAAAACTAAAAGATTCAATATTAGTTTAAGCATGAGATACCTTAAGAGATCTAATTATTTAATTTAATGATCAATAATCACTGATTTTATAGATACTTTACAGCTTATCTAAAATTAAAGTAATACGTTGAACTTGAGCATTTTGCTTTATAGAAATAAGAGCCAAGCGAGTGTCTACGAGCGACCACCTGGCATCAAAATTCTCGTGTTTTTCTCTCTGATTACAATTACTCCCTCTTACTTCATAAAGGGATTAACAGAGCAAAGCGACTGTACTTAAATTGATTTATGAACGAGCGAAGCGAGCATAAAGCTTTCTGAGCGAAGCGAAGGCATAGTTTCTTTTTAGAACTCTCAATTCACCTTTGAAAAAACAGCCCCTCAACCGAGCGAAGCGAGGTTAAAACGTCCGAGCTTTAGCGAGGGCATAGGGCTGTTTTTATGCCTGCTTAGGCTTTTATATATATTTTAAAGTTTTTAAATGCTTTTACGCACGCTAAAAGCCTTTCTACAAAAGGCTTTTAGCGTTCATAAAGGGACATTTAGTCGGTTATAAAGGGACATTTAGTCGGTTATAAAGGGACATTTAGTC
>NZ_KB849582.1 GCF_000368625.1 Acinetobacter schindleri CIP 107287 | reverse complement strand
GTGGCTGTGAGTTTGGTTCTGAACGAGCTAAAAAGAAGTCCTGGGAGCATATCGTAAACGACATCAGGATTACGAGTTTAGACAATATTGCCTTATGTTGTGTTGGATGTAATGCATCGAAAGGAAGTAAAGATTTAGTAACTTGGTTTAATTCTAATAATGCTAAAAAGAGAGGCATTACCTCTGAAACTATTGCTGATGTTGTTAAATCCGCATTAAACCTTAAAAACTCACCTATAGTGCAATGATAGGTAATTAAAACAAATAAAGCCCCATCATCTTAGACAGGGCTTAACAGGTGTAACAGATAAGATTTAATTATGTTCTTCTTCCTTTCTACTTTAATAATTTAAGTAAGTGTTGAACAGGTAGAGTAAGAACTTAAGGTTTAACAGATAAGGTATAAGAAGGTTTAAGGTAAACCTTAAACAGTTATTATATTAATTATTATATAACAGTGTATATATAATATAGAGGGCGGGCATCGCAGTTGCTCTATCTTATCACTGTTTTCTGATTTGTCAAGTATTCACGTGAAAAATAAAGTAAATTAAATATTTTGTTGGATAGTGCTAAGAGTGCAGGAAACAACAAAACCCCCTTAACGGGCTATTAGCTTGATTTAGGCTCACTGTTACACCCCTTTTGAAAACCATCGAACTATTGTCATGCGTGTTACTTTCAACTTTTTGGCAATCTCTGTGTTATTCAGTCCCTGGGCTTTCAGTTGTTGTGCTTGCTGTCGCTTGTCTTGGTATTGTGCTGATCTTACTGCTCCACCTTTCAGTCCACCCTTGCGCCCTTTGATCGACTGACGATTAATAAACTCTTGGTAGCAGTAGCTATCTCGCTTCCATGTCCAACGTGCGATGCTCTTGGCTATGCCCTTAACTTCGTTGTAATTCATTGGTAAGGTGAACTCACCATTTAACGCTACGCAACGATCAACGACAGCTTGAAGCCATGCGTTGTAGGTGCTTCCTCTGTACTTCCGTATTTCAACATAAGCCCACTTGCGGACAGTGTGAAAGATGCAACAGTTACGCCCTAGCCCTACGGCGTCATCAGGTGCTATGGGTTTAGTTATCTTGTGCTGTGTTAGGTCTAAGCGTTCGGCAAGCTGTGCTAGTGTGTAAGGTTCTTCACGGAGCAGATGCGTTCTCCAGTGTTCATGCAAGGCATTCTTGGTTATTAAGCCTGTATAACCCTTGTCAGCTTTCAGAACTTCCCGTAGTGCTGTGTAAACTGCATGACCGTATTGGATTGGCTTTGGTTTGCTTGCATCAGTGCAGTAGATCGGTGTTGCAAGTTGGTAGATGTAATGAGCATGACCATTGATAGGATTCTCGATGATAAGGTTTGGTGTTGGTACGCCTACGAACTCGTAGAACAGATCAATGTACGCCGTTGAGCTGTCTAAATCAAAGATAAGAAAGTTAGTGTAGTAGGGATGATTGATTTGAATATACCGCTTAAGTAAAGCGATAGCTTTGGGGCGTACCTTAACGCCATACGAAAGATCATCTGAGCAGTAAGGTTTGTTAGGGAACTTGTCTGATATTTGTTCTAAAGCTGTTATTTGGTAGTGCATTGCTAACGTACCTGTTTGCAAATGCTAACGACTTCTGTATTATCAACAGCAGAAGATGCGTAAGCGTTTTCTAAAGAATTTGAGCCTGTATATCTAAACTTTGGCGAGGGAAGATATACGGGCTTTTTCATGTCTGCTGTATTTGTACCATAATGCCAATCAAAATAAAATTATCCTCTGAATATTCCACACCCCATCAGAATGCGATATTTTGCGTTTTAAGCGAGTTTAAGTCATTAAGGTAGGGTAACATCATCTAGCGACTTAAAATCGTAACAGCGAGATTTCAGGCGTAAATATGGCGTGTTAAATTATGACTTCTAACTGTTTTCTGTATTGTTCCATTTTATTGATAAACGCACGCCCTGATTAGAAATCTGATATTAAATTTTAATTTTGCAGTAAGTGCTAAGAACGGGAGGGGGTTTGTCTAACCTTTCCCCCCTCCAAAATAACTCGGATTTGTGTACTCGGTGCTTAACGCTCGGACAGTACCCAAAATATTGAGCTGATATGATTTTAAAATATCTTGAACATTAAGTACCTTTCGCCACTCGGTAAACAGTCGCTACACCACATCCAACAGCTTTGGCTACTTCCTCTTTCGTCATTGCACCTGTTGCTAACATCGCCTTGATGCGTTCGTGCTTGGTTGTATCAGCTTTCTTACCAGTAGGTTTATATCCTGAACGCTCTAAACCCTGTTTAATACGTTCTCGTCTCTTGTCATTATCAAGGCGAGCCATAGTCGCTAATAAGTCAATCAACATGCCATTCACAACACGCATGATATCGCCTGTTATCCCATCCATTTTATCAGTGTGTGTTGTTGGTAGATCGGCAACAATCAAGCGTAGTCCTTTAGCCTTAATCCGTTCCTTTAGTGTTTCAAAGTCATCTTGAGAAAGTCTCGATAATCGGTCAACTGCTTCAACTAGCAGAATGTCACCTTGTTGTGCTTCATCAAGCAAGCGAGTGAGTGCAGGACGATCTAACTCAGTACCTGAATAGTTTTCGATATACGGAACATAAGTTTCTGAATAGCCCTTAGAAAAGTTTACCAAGTCATCCAAAGCTCGTTCTGCATCTTGTTCTTTTGTGCTTGCTCGAACGTAAATACGTGTTGTCATGTTCAATTCAGATTATCATATAGACTTATTTTTATAAGTATAATAATAAAAAGTGAGATTTTAAACTATTTTTTATTATTTAATTTACTAAATTAGTATTTTGATAGGTTGATTCGCTAATTGAGAATTTCTATTTTGGGTATAGTGCAATGATACATTTAATGAGAATGGAGAATTTTGATCATGCCTAACGCATGGGGAATACCTAAAGACATTGAAGATTTGGTTTTAGAACGTGATCAGCGTTGCGTTTATTGTGGCTGTGAGTTTGGTTCTGAACGAGCTAAAAAGAAGTCCTGGGAGCATATCGTAAACGACATCAGGATTACGAGTTTAGACAATATTGCCTTA
>NZ_KB849581.1 GCF_000368625.1 Acinetobacter schindleri CIP 107287 | reverse complement strand
TCAAGTAATTAAGTGCATGTGGTGGATGCCTTGGCAGTCAGAGGCGAAGAAAGACGTGATAGCCTGCGAAAAGCTCCGGGGAGGCGGCAAATATCCTGTGATCCGGAGATGTCTGAATGGGGAAACCCACCTGGTATAAGCCAGGTATCGTATGATGAATACATAGTCATACGAGGCGAACGGAGGGAAGTGAAACATCTCAGTACCTCTAGGAAAAGAAATCAATTGAGATTCCCTCAGTAGCGGCGAGCGAACGGGGAACAGCCCATTAAGTCATATCAGTTTTAGTGGAATGCTCTGGGAAGTGCAACCATAGTGGGTGATAGTCCTGTACACGAAAGGGCTGATATGATGATGTCGAGTAGGGCGAGGCACGTGAAACCTTGTCTGAATATGGGGGGACCATCCTCCAAGGCTAAATACTCCTGACTGACCGATAGTGAACCAGTACCGTGAGGGAAAGGCGAAAAGAACCCCTGTGAGGGGAGTGAAATAGATCCTGAAACCGCATGCATACAAGCAGTGGGAGCCGCGTTGTTTGGTGACTGCGTACCTTTTGTATAATGGGTCAGCGACTTATATTCAGTAGCAAGGTTAACCGTATAGGGGAGCCGTAGGGAAACCGAGTCTTAATAGGGCGTTTAGTTGCTGGGTATAGACCCGAAACCGGGTGATCTATCCATGAGCAGGTTGAAGGTTAGGTAACACTGACTGGAGGACCGAACCCACTGTCGTTGAAAAGCCAGGGGATGACTTGTGGATAGGGGTGAAAGGCTAATCAAACTCGGTGATAGCTGGTTCTCCCCGAAAGCTATTTAGGTAGCGCCTCGGACGAATACCATTGGGGGTAGAGCACTGTTTCGGCTAGGGGGTCATCCCGACTTACCAAACCGATGCAAACTCCGAATACCAATGAGTACTATCCGGGAGACAGACTGCGGGTGCTAACGTCCGTAGTCAAGAGGAAAACAATCCAGACCGCCAGCTAAGGCCCCTAAATTATAGTTAAGTGGGAAACGATGTGGGAAGGCATAGACAGCTAGGAGGTTGGCTTAGAAGCAGCCACCCTTTAAAGAAAGCGTAATAGCTCACTAGTCGAGTCGGCCTGCGCGGAAGATGTAACGGGGCTAAAACTATATGCCGAAGCTGCGGATTTGCACTTTATTGTAAGTGGTAGGGGAGCGTTCTGTAAGCCGATGAAGGTGGATTGAGAAGTCTGCTGGAGGTATCAGAAGTGCGAATGCTGACGTGAGTAACGACAAAGCGGGTGAAAAACCCGCTCGCTGAAAGACCAAGGGTTCCAGTCCAACGTTAATCGGGGCTGGGTGAGTCGACCCCTAAGGCGAGGCCGAGAGGCGTAGTCGATGGGAAATTGGTTAATATTCCAATACTTCTGTTTAATGCGATGAGAGGACGGAGAAGGTTAAGTCAGCCTGGCGTTGGTTGTCCAGGTGGAAGGTTGTAGGCATGTATCTTAGGCAAATCCGGGGTACTCTATGCTGAGAACTGATAGCAAGCTGTACTTGTACAGTGAAGTGGCTGATACCATACTTCCAGGAAAAGTCTCTAAGCTTCAGTTAAACAGGAATCGTACCCGAAACCGACACAGGTGGTCAGGTCGAGTAGACCAAAGCGCTTGAGAGAACTCTGCTGAAGGAACTAGGCAAAATGGTACCGTAACTTCGGGAGAAGGTACGCTGCCGGCGGTGATAGGACTTGCTCCTTGAGCTGTTGGCAGCCTCAGAAACCAGGCCCCTGCAACTGTTTATTAAAAACATAGCACTCTGCAAACACGAAAGTGGACGTATAGGGTGTGATGCCTGCCCGGTGCTGGAAGGTTAATTGATGTGGTTAGCGCAAGCGAAGCTATTGATCGAAGCCCCAGTAAACGGCGGCCGTAACTATAACGGTCCTAAGGTAGCGAAATTCCTTGTCGGGTAAGTTCCGACCTGCACGAATGGCATAATGATGGGGGCGCTGTCTCCAGCAGAGGCTCAGTGAAATCGAAATCGCCGTGAAGATGCGGTGTACCCGCGGCTAGACGGAAAGACCCCGTGAACCTTTACTGCAGCTTGACATTGAACTTTGATCTTACTTGTGTAGGATAGGTGGGAGGCTTTGAAGTGGCGACGCTAGTTGCGATGGAGCCGTCCTTGAAATACCACCCTGGTAATATTGAGGTTCTAACTCTGTCCCGTTATCCGGGACGAGGACCATGTCTGGTGGGTAGTTTGACTGGGGCGGTCTCCTCCTAAAGAGTAACGGAGGAGTACGAAGGTGCGCTCAGCGTGGTCGGAAATCACGCGTAGAGTATAAAGGCAAAAGCGCGCTTAACTGCGAGACCCACAAGTCGAGCAGGTACGAAAGTAGGTCTTAGTGATCCGGTGGTTCTGTATGGAAGGGCCATCGCTCAACGGATAAAAGGTACTCTGGGGATAACAGGCTGATACCGCCCAAGAGTTCATATCGACGGCGGTGTTTGGCACCTCGATGTCGGCTCATCTCATCCTGGGGCTGAAGCAGGTCCCAAGGGTATGGCTGTTCGCCATTTAAAGAGGTACGCGAGCTGGGTTTAGAACGTCGTGAGACAGTTCGGTCCCTATCTACCGTGGGCGCTGGAAATTTGAGAGGATCTGCTCCTAGTACGAGAGGACCAGAGTGGACGAACCTCTGGTGTACCGGTTGTGACGCCAGTCGCATCGCCGGGTAGCTATGTTCGGAAGGGATAACCGCTGAAAGCATCTAAGCGGGAAGCCTACCTCAAGATAAGATTTCCCTGTGACTTTATGTCACCTAAAGAGCCGTTGAAGACTACGACGTTGATAGGTTGGATGTGGAAGTGTAGCGATATGTGAAGCTGACCAATACTAATTGCTCGTGAGGCTTGACTATACAACACCCAAACAGTTGTTGTACGAACTGCGCAAGCAGTGAGCAGAGATTGATTCATTAAAGACCAAACGGTCTTGAAATACTTGATTCAGCTAACGCTAGAACATACAATTCGACTCAGATATTATCTGTTAAACTCATTTGACCAAGCAACGGCAAGCAAAGCAGCAATGCAAAGCGAATAAGACCAAACGCAAAGTCATACCAGTTGTGCTGGCGACCATAGCAAGAGTGAACCACCTGATCCCTTCCCGAACTCAGAAGTGAAACCTCTTAGCGCTGATGGTAGTGTGGG
>NZ_KB849580.1 GCF_000368625.1 Acinetobacter schindleri CIP 107287 | reverse complement strand
CGAAATCGCCGTGAAGATGCGGTGTACCCGCGGCTAGACGGAAAGACCCCGTGAACCTTTACTGCAGCTTGACATTGAACTTTGATCTTACTTGTGTAGGATAGGTGGGAGGCTTTGAAGTGGCGACGCTAGTTGCGATGGAGCCGTCCTTGAAATACCACCCTGGTAATATTGAGGTTCTAACTCTGTCCCGTTATCCGGGACGAGGACCATGTCTGGTGGGTAGTTTGACTGGGGCGGTCTCCTCCTAAAGAGTAACGGAGGAGTACGAAGGTGCGCTCAGCGTGGTCGGAAATCACGCGTAGAGTATAAAGGCAAAAGCGCGCTTAACTGCGAGACCCACAAGTCGAGCAGGTACGAAAGTAGGTCTTAGTGATCCGGTGGTTCTGTATGGAAGGGCCATCGCTCAACGGATAAAAGGTACTCTGGGGATAACAGGCTGATACCGCCCAAGAGTTCATATCGACGGCGGTGTTTGGCACCTCGATGTCGGCTCATCTCATCCTGGGGCTGAAGCAGGTCCCAAGGGTATGGCTGTTCGCCATTTAAAGAGGTACGCGAGCTGGGTTTAGAACGTCGTGAGACAGTTCGGTCCCTATCTACCGTGGGCGCTGGAAATTTGAGAGGATCTGCTCCTAGTACGAGAGGACCAGAGTGGACGAACCTCTGGTGTACCGGTTGTGACGCCAGTCGCATCGCCGGGTAGCTATGTTCGGAAGGGATAACCGCTGAAAGCATCTAAGCGGGAAGCCTACCTCAAGATAAGATTTCCCTGTGACTTTATGTCACCTAAAGAGCCGTTGAAGACTACGACGTTGATAGGTTGGATGTGGAAGTGTAGCGATACATGAAGCTGACCAATACTAATTGCTCGTGAGGCTTGACTATACAACACCCAAACAGTTGTTGTATAACGCTCAATTGATTCGATATTAAGCAAAACAGCTTGATTTAGTGATTGCTAAAGAACAAACTACAGCAACTCAGATATTTCTATTAATGAACGATGTTCAAAACACTGTTTTGAACGAGTGCAAGATTTGACCAAGCATTGGCATCTAAATAAGACCAAACGCAAAGTCATAAACAGTTGTGCTGGCGACCATAGCAAGAGTGAACCACCTGATCCCTTCCCGAACTCAGAAGTGAAACCTCTTAGCGCTGATGGTAGTGTGGGGTTTCCCATGTGAGAGTAAGTCATCGCCAGCTCATTATTCTAAACACCCTCTGTCAAATGGCAGGGGGTGTTTTTTTATGCGTGGGAAAAAGAAAACTGTAGAAAATGATTAAAATAGAGCAGGATTTAGGCTAAAAAATCAGCTCTTAATAAAATAATAGGCATATACTAGCTGAGTCTCTGGAGCTTATATGTCCCCAAATTCATCTTCAAGCCATATTGAATATGGTTCATCTGCCTTTAAAGCGGTCTTGTTTTCCTTGTTTCTGGCTGGATTTGCAATTTTTTCATCATTGTATTGTGTACAGCCGATGATGCCGATTCTGGCAGACTATTTTCATATCTCTCCTACGCAAAGCAGTTTTCCACTTTCATTTTCTACCATTGCATTAGCTGTTGGCCTGATTTTTACTGGACTCATTTCTGACCGTTTTGGCCGTAAGCCGATTATGGTTTGGTCTTTATTTTCGGTTGCAGTATTGTTATTGCTGAGTGCTGTATTGCCAGTCTGGTCAGTGTTTCTGGCGACCCGGGTATTAATAGGCTTAACCGTAAGTGGCGTGGCCGCAGTGGCGATGACCTATATTGGGGAAGAGGTGGCTGCGAAAGATGTTGGTTTTGCCATGGGACTCTATATTTCTGGAACTGCAATTGGCGGTATGAGTGGCCGTTTGATTGCTGGGGTATTGGTAGACTTTATTTCCTGGCAGTCAGCGACTTTAATCATTGGACTAATTAATCTCTGTATTGCGACAACCTTCTATTTCTTATTGCCTAAATCCAAGAATTTTCAAGCTTATCCTATTAAATTCAGCCGCTTCCTTACTGCATTTGAGCACAATCTGAGTGATCCCAAGCTACGAATCTTGTTCTTACAAGGTTTCATCCTGATGGGCTGTTTTGTTTCAGTCTTTAATTATCTCAGCTATCGCCTGATTCAGGCACCTTTTGAGCTGTCGCATGTCTGGATTGGGGTAATTTCGGTCACCTATCTGGCAGGAATCTATAGCTCACCTCGTGCGGCGGCATGGAGCCAGAAGTTTGGACGCTTTCAAGTGCTGGTGGCCATGCTTGCCAGCATGCTACTAGGATTAGTATTGATGCTGGTCAACAGCTTGATGCTGATCTTTATTGGTCTGCTCATTTTTACCTTTGCATTTTTTGCTGCACATTCCACGGCCAGTAGTTGGGTGTCTGTGCAATCTTTACAGTATCGTGCTGTAGGATCATCACTCTATTTATTCTGCTACTATCTTGGGTCCAGTGTCCTTGGCAGCTCGAGTGGTCTGGTCTGGGAAAATACCGGATGGCTCGGTTTCAGTTTATTCATCGGTATTATTTTGGTAATTGGTTTATTGATAGCTCAGCAGTTAAAACCTCAAATAAGCAAGCTAGAAACAGAATAAGCATATATTCCTGATTAAGGTCTTAAAGCCAGTATTGTATAAATTATAATCAAGCAACCTCAGCTGAATTCATGCTAAAATGCTCGGCTTTCATCTTTGATCTATTTTTTGATCTTCCATCTGCCAGCCGAGAATTGCTAGCCATGTCTACTGCTTATACCATGCAGACAGCGCCTACAGCGTTGTTTGATTACGACAAATATTGGGCGTCGTGTTTTGAACCTGCGCCATTTTTGCCGATGTCACGCGAGGAGATGGATCAACTCGGCTGGGACAGTTGTGACTTTATTTTAGTCTGTGGCGATGCCTATATCGATCACCCTTCATTCTGTTCAGGCATTATTGGCCGTACCCTAGAAGCGCAAGGCTTCCGTGTCGGGATTATTGCGCAGCCAGACTGGACCAATGTTGAAGCCTTCCGTGTATTGGGAAAACCCAATATTGCATGGGGTGTGACTGCGGGCAACATGGACTCGATGATTAACCGTTATACGGCGGATCGCAAGATTCGTTCAGATGATGCCTATTCACCAGACAATCAGCCAAATAAACGCCCAGACCGTGCAGCAACCGTGTATTGCCAGCGTGTGCGTGAAGCTTATCCAGATGTGCCTGTACTTTTAGGTGGGATCGAAGCTTCACTACGTCGTATTGCACACTATGATTACTGGTCAGATAAGGTACGTCGTTCGGTGTTGATGGACTCTAAAGCCGATCTTTTGATGTACGGTAATGGTGAGCGTTCAATTACTGAAATCATGCACCGTTTGGCGCGTGGTGAAAAAATCCAAGATATTACCGATGTTCGTGGTACAGCGTTTATTGTCAATAAACACAACCGCCCGTCGAAAGCCAAATTTGTTGAAATCGCATCGAATGATGTCGATGCGATTGGCCGTGTCGATCCAATTATTAACCCTTATGTCATGACTGAAGATATTGAAGGTTGTGAGATTGAACAAGGGAAGGACTCGAGCCAGTACCAGGGTTTCCAAAAAGAACATGTCGCTAATCCGATTATACGTGAAGGCGACAATTTGGACGAAAATACACAAATCGTGCAGTTACAACCGGCATCGAAAGCGATTAAACATAAATTACCACCGCGTGAATTGGCTGTGATTCGTTTGCCTGCTTTTGAAGAAGTGGTGAATGATCCGGTGCTCTATGCACATGCCAACCGTATTTTGCATCTGGAAACCAATCCAGGGAATGCCCGTGCTTTAGTCCAGAAGCATGGTGAGCGTGACGTATGGTTAAATCCACCGCCAATTCCGTTGACTACAGAAGAGATGGACTATGTGTTTGACCTGCCTTATGCACGTCTACCGCATCCATCATACGGTAATGCACGTTTCCCAGCGTTTGACATGATCAAGTTCTCTGTGAACATCATGCGTGGCTGTTTCGGTGGTTGTACCTTCTGTTCGATTACGGAACATGAAGGTCGTATTATTCAGAACCGTTCGGAAGAATCGATTCTGCGTGAAGTGGAAAAGATTCGTGATACTGCACCAGGCTTTACTGGCATCATTTCGGATTTGGGTGGTCCAACAGCCAACATGTACCGTTTGGCGTGTAAAGATCCTGAGATTGAAAAGAACTGTCGTAAACCATCGTGTGTATTTCCGGGTGTATGTCAAAACTTGCATACCGACCATGCGCCATTGACACAGTTATATCGTAAGGCACGTGCATTACCAGGCATTAAAAAGATTCTGATCGGTTCAGGTCTGCGTTATGACCTTGCAGTCTTAAACCCAGAATATGTCAAAGAATTGGTGACGCATCACGTGGGTGGTTACCTCAAGATTGCGCCAGAGCATACCGAAAAAGGTCCGCTCAATAAAATGATGAAGCCGGGCATTGGGACTTATGACCGCTTTAAGCAAATGTTTGATCGTTATAGTAAAGAAGCAGGCAAGGAACAGTATTTAATTCCTTATTTCATCGCGGCGCATCCGGGTACCACGGATTATGACATGATGAACTTGGCGATCTGGCTGAAGAAGAATGGTTTCCGTGCTGATCAGGTACAGACCTTCTATCCATCACCAATGGCGACTGCAACCACCATGTACTACACTGGTAAAAACCCACTGGCGAAAGTGGCGCGTTACACTGAAAATGTCGACATTGTGAAAGGTGAAAAGCGTCGTCGTCTGCACAAAGCTTTCTTGCGTTACCATGATCCAAATAACTGGCCTTTACTGCGTGATGCCTTGCGCGAAATGGGCCGTCAGGACCTGATTGGTAATTCAAAACAGCATCTGATTCCGACCTATCAACCTGCAGGTGTGGATGGTCAGTATCAGTCAGCACGTAAGAAGAACTCGACTGTTGCAGGCGATTCACAGAAACGTACCGGTCAGGCAGGCAATCGTGGGCAAGGTCAAAGCCAAGGACAGAACAATCGCCCGAAGAAAGGGCAGATCTTGACCCAGCACACCGGTTTACCACCACGTGAAACCGGTGATGCGAAAAAGCCTTTTGGCGGTTCTAAAGCTAAAGGCAAAACCAAACCAAAAAGTCGTGCCTAAATCACTTAAAAAAGACACTTCGGTGTCTTTTTTATTTTTCTACTGATTTTTTATTAAAAGAAGTCAAATCTCAATTAAAAAATAATTAAACTAAGATATTCATTAGAAAAAACTGTTTAAAAATTACACTTTATCGGAATTGTAAGACAAAAAGAGGAAAATGCTCTTGCTTAAATTTGAGTGGCTGATTTAGAGTGGGGGTGAGTAAGGAACACATTACATTTCCAGTACACGGAATTTTTTAATCTCCCGAAATGTAATGCCCTTATATAAGTTTTGATACCGGATGTTGCAGTATCTAAGCAAATTGGTTGTACCGTGATTTTCGGATGAAAATCGATCTATACTGACAACAATAAAACAAAAACGATTATAAGAATGCAGAAAGGACTAACGCATGGCCACCTATATCATAATTGGCAGTTTTCTGCTCTTGTGCACCATCCTAATGGCATATAAGAGAGTACAGAATAGCGGCAAGCAGCAAGACAGTGTGCTGAAGCAGCGCGCCATTTTTAACCTGAATCAACAGTTGACTTACACCCGTCTAAAGGAAATTCTGCCAGAGAACATTATTTTGGCCCATGTCTCCTATGATGCGCTGTTGACTACCAAATTTTTTCGTACCCGTAACAAATATCGCAATCTGGTTGCGGACTTTGTGGTTCTAGATCAGGATCATCTGGTCGTTGCCATCGTGGCCGTGGACGATCCAATGATTTTGAAACGCCCACAACAATCCCAGTATCAGGATGCCTTGCTGACTATGGCAGGCTATCGGGTAATCCGTTATGAAGATATTCCGGAATATCATCACCTGCGTCGTGACTTCCTGAATGAACAGGGTGAGGAGGACAGTCTAGTCAATCCGAATAACCTGACTACACTAAAGAAGTTTCCACTTTACTCCGCTCTGGAGCGGCCTAAAGTAAAGACAGTGAGTTAATACAGCTGGCATAAATAAAAAAAGCATGCAGATCGCATGCTTTTTTACTGGAAGACAAGTTCTATCGGCATTATTCCGGTTTTACTGCGACGACGGTCAGTTCGACCAATACCCGTGGATCATACAACTTGGCTTCTACACAGGTCCGCGGTAGGGCTTGAATATCAGCTACCCATGCATCCCACACTTCATTAAAAGCTGCATAGTCACGCTCAATATCTTTGAGATAAATGGTAACTGACATGATGTGGCTCTTATCTGTTCCCGCATCTGCGAGAAACTGATCAATAATGTCCAAAGTTTGCTGTGTCTGACCTTTAATATCCAGATCAAAATCACTGGCCAGTTGACCTGCCAGATGAACGAGATTGCCTGAAATCGCGATTTCAGAGAAGCGTTGAGACACATGCAAACGTTGAATAGTCATGAGTTTAATCCTGGGTTTTTGGCATCAGGGCAGCAACCAATGCAGTTAGTAGACAGCCCACAGCAAGATAGATGGCTACATAATGCCATGAACCATCACCCCAAATCACTAAGGAAGCCGCAATCATTGGGGTAAAACCACCACCAATAATACTCGCCACCTGATAACCCACACCGGCGCCACTATAACGATACTCGGTACCAAACAGTGAGGTAAAGATGGGTTGATGCACACTCACTACCATGTCATGCGCGATATTGGCCAGTAGAATTGAGCCAACAATAATCATCCAGGTATTTTGAGCATCCAGCGCCATAAAGAACGGGAAAGCCGACAAGGCACCGATTAAACCGCCCCAAACACACATGGTTTTATGGTTAATTTTGTCTGAGATCCAGGCAAAGAACGGAATACTGACACAACTAATCGCACCGACCATCAGGGTGATATTCAGGAAGAATTGCTTGTCCATGCCCAGATTATTGGTGGAATAATTCAGTGCAAAATTGGTCACCAGATACATGGTGAGCAGCTCGGTCATACGCAGGGCAATAATGTACAGGAATGCTTTAGGATGCTTGCTGATCGCCTGAAAAATTGGCAGTTTGGTTGGATGTTGCTTGGCTTTAACCACTTTTTCGACAAATTCTTGTGACTCCTCCTGATCACGCCGAATCCACATGGCAATGCCGATCAGCACAATACTGGCAATAAACGGAATACGCCATGCCCAGTCCGAAAATGCCTCTTCACCCAAAGTAGCAATGATTAACGACACTGCACCGGTCGCCAGCACCAGACCGACACCATAACCAACCTGAACACCACTACTATAAAAAGCCTTTTTGCCTTTTGGCGCATTTTCCACTGCCATCAGGGCAGCACCGCCCCATTCACCACCAACCGCAAAGCCTTGAATGGCACGTAAAGTCACCAATAATACCGGTGCCCACCAGCCAATGGCTTCGAAATTCGGCAACAGGCCAATCCCGACAGTAGAAATCCCCATGAGGATGACAGTGAGTACCAGCATTTTTTTACGGCCAAGTTTGTCACCGAAGTGACCAAACACCACACCACCAAGTGGACGAAACAGAAAGCCAACACCAAAGGTTGCCAAGGCGGCTAATGTGCCCATATTGTTGCCAATACTGGGAAAAAATTGATCTTTAAAAATCAGGGCTGCGACAATGCCGTAAAGAAGAAAATCGTACCAGTCGACAACAGCACCAATAAAACTGGAAAGCGCTGCTTTTCGCGCGCGTTGTTCTTGAAAAGAAATTGAATTTGCAGAAGACATGCAGGATAGGATTCCATGGGGACAACAGAGTTGCCCTGTAATATTCGGATTTGATCGTCACGCCAATTACAGGACAGCATGCTGAAAGTAAAGGTGATTTTCAGCATCTCAGCATATACATGGATAATGCATTGCGCGGATAGATTACTCTAAAAACATACAATGGTAAAAATAAAGTTGTTGGCTTTTTAAACTAATGACTACTTCTTGCTCAGTTTACTTTAAAGCAGGGATAGTTGTGCTTCTTGCTGGCGAGGTGACAGCTGATACACCCCGACACCAATCAGGCGAAATTGCAGGGCTGGATCCAGATGCATATCCTGCAGCAAGAACTGTAACGCCTGATGTAGCTCTAGCGGATTTTTAAGCACGGAACGGAAGCTGCGGCTATGTTGAATGATCTGGAAATTTTTTAGCCTGAGTTTCACGGTAATGCCACGTGCAGTCAGCTGTTTCTTTTCCAGACTGTTCCAGACCTGCTGAATCAGTTGATCCCAGTAAGGGCTGCACTGGCTAAGTAGCAGGTCATCACCAAAGGTGGTTTCTTTGGAAATCTGCTGGCGTTCACGTTCGGTTTCGACCGGGCGTTCATCGATGCCTTGTGCATAGAGATACAGCCGCTTGCCGTATTTGCCAAAATGCTGAATCAGGACAGCTTCATCCATCTGTTGCAAATCACCCAGAGTTTCCAGATTGAGACTTTTCAATTTTTCCTGTGTAACCTTGCCGACCCCGGGGATTTTCTTAAGCGGTAAATCTTGGATAAAGGCCTGTACCTGTGAAGGCTTGATCACACAAATGCCATTCGGTTTGTGCCAGTCTGAAGCAACTTTGGCCAGGAATTTATTTGGTGCAACACCCGCAGAAGCGGTGAGTCTAGTCAGCTGGAAAATGTCTTCACGGATACGCATCGCGACTTCTGTCGCACTGGGGATTTGCAGCAGATTATCAGTCACATCCAGATAGGCTTCATCCAGTGACAGCGGCTCAATGACAGGTGTATATTTTTGAAAAATCTGATGGATCTGTGAGGAAACCTCACGGTATTTCTGAAAATCCGGTTCAATCACAATCAGCTGCGAACAGCGTTTTCGTGCCTGACTCATTGGCATGGCAGAATGCACACCAAATTCCCGAGCTGGATACGAGGCAGCCGCAACCACAGCCCGTGGATGATGCGACGCGATCACCACAGGCAAATGTTTTAGTTCCGGACGTTCACGCAGTTCTACCGAGGCGTAGAAGGCGTCCATATCGATATGGATAATTTTACGCATATGCCATCTTAAAAGGCTTTAAGGCACTTGGGAAGATGCTGATTTCAAAAGATTATAGGGTTGACTATTACTCAGTAGCACAACCTGAATCTGTTGCGCTTCAGCCGCTTTGATCAGAATTCGCATACTCTCGGGAGCATTATCGGCAAAGCGTGGCAAAAATTGTAAGGGTTGATCTAGCGGCTGAAAGAAATCATCCCAGTGAATCGGAATGACAATCTTGGGTTTTACCATTGCCAGTGTTTGTTGCAGATAAGATTTTTGATAATCCTCAGGCTGTCGCGATAGCTGGGCTATGCCTAAAAATAAAATATCGGCCTGAACATTCTTGAACTGTCCCGGAATAAACCCTGTGCTGGCTTTAACCAGAATTCGTTGTCTGTCATGTTCAATCAGATAGTCAAAACTGCCGCCTTCTTTAAATTCGGAAAACTTGGCAGGCAGTTTCAGTGGTGCTGTAATTTCTTCACCGAGATCATCATTTACGGGTGTTGGAGGCGTATGTGCAGAAGCAAGTGGAGTGACTTTAAACTGTCCCGATCGGAGCGATTGCCCTGATACAGCAGGCCGTAGCTGGGATGCTTTTACCTCTGGATGACTGCGTGCAATATTCAGGGTGCTATTCGATCCGATGATCTGGGTTTGAGGTAACAGGGCGGCCAGTTCAGGAATATCCAGAGCATGATCATAATGGCTATGGGTCACTAAAATCGCCCGTGTCCGATCCAGCTCTTCCTCCTGAATAAGCTTCTGAAGTAACCTAGAATTGCTGGAAACCTTAGAACTGAGAACCTGCCAAAGACTGGGACGGCTAAAGAAGCCATCAATTAAAATCTGCTCCTCACCATTATCAAATAGCAAGGTCGACACCCCAAAGAAGCGGACATTTAAGCCTTCTGAGGTTGTATTAGATTTAGCTTGCCACGCGTCAAAGTCACGCAGCTGACCTGAAGGTTGGCCTAAATAAGTGCTTATTCCCCCCAGTATGACTACCACTATCAGAATGGTAGTCACGATAATTTTTCCAAGCTTCACAGCTATTTATCCTTTTATTTTTGATTACATTGCAATTGTAGAATTATTTTGCCGATTTTTGTGCAGGTGCAGTCTTAATACCATTCTGTTTTAAAAAATTCAGCCAGTCCTTTTCCGAACCATAAAACACATTCAGGTCTACAGCCGTTGCAATACCTTTGATCTGACCCTGACTGGTATGCTGCCAGAAATGCCATTTCGGATTATCTTTGAGCTCAGGCAGACCCTTGTATTCACGTATCCAGAGAGGGACATCAGTAAATTGTCCTGCCAGCACAATATTATAGAAAGCTTTCGAGGTGTAGAATATCGGCTGCTTGCCGTAGTGCTGTTTGAGCAGGTCATGCATGACTTGGATTTCTTTGAGTAACTGTTCCTTGGAATAGGTATTGATACAGTTACTGTCATATTCAAGATCGATTACCGGAGGTAAGGCATCCGCTTTATTCGGTACGGTTTCGATAAAATTCTGCGCTTGAATCTTACCCTCCCGACAGAGGCGATAAAAATGATAGGCACCGACCAGCAAACCCTGTTCGCGAGCCTTAAACCAGTTTTCCTGAAATTTGCTGTCCTTAAAGTCACCGCCTTCGGTTGATTTTAAATAAACAAAGCGGTATTTATCTTTGGGAATCTGCTGCCAGTTAATCTCTTTTTGATGATGCGAAACATCAAAACCATGAATGTCATATTCGGAAGCGTTGGCAGGTAGCGGTTTCAGCAATAGCCACCAGATTGCACAGACCACAGCAAGCAGCAGAATGACACTCATGATTGTTGCCCAAAGAGGTGGATAATGCTTGTCTGGCTTTTTCATCACGTTCTTCAAAATTTGACTCTATCTAGCTTATACCGATTTGTCTTGTATCGGGATGATGATCATACTGGCGTATCCTTGGGAATATGCCAGAAAATATAGGCGGCAATAATATTCAAACAGCCCAGACAGATCAGGGCGAGATGGAATGCATTATCCAGCTGTTCAGCGCCAAAGTAGGCACTAAACATATTTACCAGCGTACCTGCCAGTGCGACCCCAATACTCATCGATAGCATCATGATCATGGACAGAAAACTGTTGCCACTACTGGCATCCTGCTGACTTAAGTCTTTTAGGGTTAAAGTATTCATGGAAACAAACTGCAGTGAGTTCAGGATACCAAAAATAAAGAAATGAATCGCACGTAGCCAGATCGGTGTATCCGCCGTAGTCAGGGCAAAGCTGGCAATACATAGCCCCACCAGCAAAGCATTTACCAGTAACACCTGGCGATAGCCAAAGTGCTGAATGATCTTGCGAATAATGGGTTTGGAAGCCAACGAGCCTAATACAGTTGGAATCATCAGCAAACCGGTAATAAAAGGTTCAAAACCAAACGCGACCTGCAACATTAGTGGTAACAGGAAAGGAATGGAGTTACCGCCAAGACGGGCAAAGAAATTGCCCAGAATCCCAATAGAATAAATCCGGTTTTTAAACAGCTTGCTGCGGAACAGGGCATTGCTATGGGTATGTGAATGATAGGCATAGATCAGCGAAAACAGGAACCCAGCTGCAACTAAGCTGAGACTCCACCACAATGGATATTGCGGATTGGCAAAGTTCTCAATGCCCAGACATAGCCCGACCATCGCCACCACCAGCATAACAAAACCGGCATAGTCAAATTTCGCCACATCCGGTTCAGTAACATTCGGCATGGCTTTGAAGGTAATCAGGGTGCCAAGCAGGCCGATCGGCAGGTTAATCAGAAATACCCATTGCCAGGACAGGTATTCGACCATCCAGCCACCTAGCGTCGGGCCAATCAGGGGACCAATCAGGCCGGCCAGGCTCATCAGGCTCATTGCAGCCAGAAACTGGGTGCGTGGAATGATCTTCAGCATTGCCAGACGTCCGACTGGTAACAGCAAAGCACCACCAATACCTTGCAAAACCCGATAGAGCAGGAGTTCATTCAGGCTGTTTGAGACAGCACAACCTATTGATGCAAGCGTAAAAATAATGATGGCGCTAAAATAGGTATTACGTACACCAAATCGATCTGCCAGCCAGCCACTCAAGGGAATACAGACTGCAACCGAAAGCACATAAGCCACCACCACACTATGCATCCGCAACGGATCTTCCTGCAGGCTAAGAGCAATCGCAGGCAGGGCAGTATTGATAATCGTGGTGTCCAGACCTTGCATGAAAAAGCCGATCGATACCAATAAGACCAGCAGTCTAAATTCGGGTTGCAGTGCTTGATGGGTGGGCGTGGCATTCATGTGATATTTAGAAAGTCATATAATTTTGAATGTGAGCTCAGTTTAAATCAATTCCCCCCATCCGTTGTACTAAATCAGTGTCTTATTCTGGTATTCATGACATGAAATAGAACCGTGAAAACTGATTAATATCAGTTGTCTAAGTAGGATTTTGCAGAAATAGCAACTGCTTGCTGAAAAGTAATAAATGTCTTGAAACTGGCTAGTGTTACAAGAATATATGACGTTTCTGTCATGAAACTGCAATAAAAACGTCATAATCTTGGCCACATCTTACAGTAATGCTGATCTCCCTCAGCAGGTATGTTTTATGTCTATCGAAATCTTGATGGTTATCGGCTTCTGTCTAGCAGCCTACTCCATTGTCGGCAATGATGTGCCTCAGACATTGGGAACCTTTATCTCATCAAATTCACATCGACCTTGGTGGCTGCTGTGGATTTATATCAGCGTCATCCTTGTGGTGGTTTTGGTCTATGGCTGGTATGCATCAGGGGTAGGAGATGCCTCTTATGGCCGTCTCGAAACGATTCCATTCCCTGAGGGTGGGATTACTTGGCTGTATATTGTACCGCCAATTCTACTCTTGTTATTAACCAAATATGGTATTCCAGTCAGTACTACATTCTTGGTGCTCACCATTTTCTCTCCAGCGAGCTTAGGTTCGATGATGGTGAAATCGATGATGGGTTATGCTGTAGCCTTCATCTCAGCTTTGGTGATTTACCGTTTTGTTGCCAACAAAATGACGGTTTATTTTAACCAAACCAAAGACCAAGAGCATTCGACCAAATGGATGATCTTACAATGGTTATCAACCGGTTTCTTATGGAGCCAATGGTTGATCCAAGACTTAGCCAATATCTTTGTGTATGTGCCACGTCAGGTTCCATTTGAATTCCTGATGTTTGCGATTGCGGTATTCGTGGTCTTGCTGGGTGTGATTCTGTACCAACGTGGTGGTGCAATCCAGAAGATCGTCGATACCAAAACCGATGTAACCGATGTTCGTGCAGCAACCATTGTTGACTTTATCTATGCCATTATCTTGTTGATCTTCAAAGAGTGGAGCAACATCCCAATGAGTACCACATGGGTGTTCTTGGGTCTATTGGCCGGTCGTGAGTTTGCCATCTCGATGATCGTCAATGGTGTGAGCAAACACCGTACTTCACGGAACGTCAGCAAAGATGCAATGAAGTTGATGTTTGGTTTGGCAATGTCTGTGATTTTGGCGACAACACTACCTTGGTTCTATAACCTGGTGACTAATTTGGCTTCTTAAGAGTTAAAAAATAAAAAAGCGAGCTTCGGCTCGCTTTTTTATTTTTTAGATCAGCATTTAAATTGCAAACTGTTTTGGACTATCCAGATTTTTCAGGGCATTAAAGATATGTGCAGAATGTTCACAGACAATTAGTTTGGCACGATGCTGGGGCGGCAAAAAGCCTTCATTCACGGCATGATCCAGCTGGGCAATGAGTGGATCATAAAAGTTATTCACGTTGTATAGCATCATTGGTTTCTGGTGCTGGTTCAACTGTCCCCAGGTCGCAATTTCCAGAATTTCCTCAAAGGTACCTAGTCCACCTGGCAGAGCAACGAAGGCACAGGCACGTTCTGCCATTAACGCTTTACGTTCATGCATGGACCGCACAATATGCAGTTCAGTCAGCTTGCTATGCGCGATTTCATAATCCAGCATAAACTCGGGAATCACACCTACAGCTTCACCGCCATGTTCAATCATGGCATCAGCGACCTGACCCATCAGGCCGATGCTGGCACCGCCGTAGACCAGACCAAAACCTTGCTGTGCCAGACTCTGTACAAGCTGAATAGCTTTTTCCTGATAAATAGGATTATTGCCAGCACGTGAACCACAATATAGGGCAACGAGCGGGCGGGTAGTACGGGGAGATTTGTTTTTATGTTCAGTCATTTTAATTACGCTAGTCATGTCTCTCTTTCACCTTATCATTTTTTAATTTTGTTACTACAACATATATTAAAAATATGACAATTCTATGCATCATTCTTGCCAATCTTAAAGTCAAGAGTCGGTAAGCTTAAACCAAAGCATGAAAACTGGTGAATTTCATTTTGAACTTGCTATACTGAAAATCTGTCTTACTACAATAGAAATCACATGGGTAGTCGAAGTTGGCGCTTTAACCAGATAAAACGTCACCATATCAAGTGTTTAAATAAAATTGGACATAGTTCCGCGCTACGCAGCAGCATTGCATGTCTTTCCACTGATCTGCAGGAGAGAATGCAATGATTTTCGAATGGATGTCAGATCCTTCTGCCTGGATTGGCCTGCTGACTCTGATTGTGCTGGAAATTGTTCTGGGCATCGATAACCTGGTTTTTATTGCAATTCTTGCTGAAAAACTGCCGCCAGAACAACGTAATACTGCCCGAATTGTAGGTTTGACCCTGGCCTTGGTCATGCGTCTGATCTTACTGGCTTCTATTGCCTGGGTGGTCACGCTGACTGAACCGTTCTTCTATATTTTTGATCATCCATTTTCCGGGCGTGACCTGATTCTGTTGTTTGGTGGGGTATTCCTGTTATTTAAGGGCACCATGGAATTACATGAGCGCCTTGAAGCCAAGCCAGTGGTCAAAGAAGAAAATCCGGTGCATGCCGTGTTCTGGATGGTGATCGTTCAGATCGTGGTGCTGGATGCCGTGTTCTCACTCGACAGTGTGATTACCGCTGTGGGTATGGTCAAAGACCTGTCGGTAATGATGATTGCAGTGATTATCGCTGTCGGTATCATGCTGTGGGCTTCCAAGGCCTTGATGGATTTTGTGAATCGTCATCCTACTGTGGTCATCCTTTGTCTCGGCTTCCTGATGATGATCGGTTTCTCGCTGGTGGTTGAAGGTTTCGGCTTCCATATTCCAAAAGGCTACCTGTACGCAGCGATTGGTTTCTCGGTCATTGTCGAATTTATTAACCAGACCATGAAACGCAATCAGGAAAAAATGGTGACAACTACAGATCTGCGTTATCGCACTGCTTCAGCCGTGATGCGTATGCTCGGTGGTAAACCTGCTCAGGATAATGCTGCTTCTGAGCCGGTAGATGTACTGGCAACGCGTGCCTTTGCTGACGAAGTGTTTAATGATGATGAAAATGGCGTTTATCACAGTGTGATGGTGCAGGGCGTACTCGGCCTGTCTGAACGTCCGGTGAAGTCGGTGATGACCCCGCGTCCTGAACTGGAATGGATTGATCTGGATGAAGATGAAGCTATCATTAAGGCTCATCTGTTACAGATGAGCCATTCACGTCTGATCGTGGCACGTGGTGAGCTGGACAATATTGCTGGTGTAGTATTGACGCATAAAGTTTTAAACGAATATATCGAAACGGGTGTACTTGATTTCGAAAAACATCTACGTGAACCGGTAATTGTGCATGAAAATGCTCAGGTACTGATGGTGATGGACCAGTTGCGTCAGGCGCCGCTACAAATGGCGATTGTGCTGAACGAGTATGGTTCGATCGAAGGGATTGCAACACCGATTGATGTGCTTGAAGCCATTGCCGGTGAATTCCCGGATGAAGATGAAATGGAAACTGCAGCTGAAAGTCTGCATGACGGTAGTCTGTTGCTGGAAGGTTCAACCGATATTCGTCATGTATCCTTGCTGATTGGCCGTGATCTGGTGGATGAATCAGAAGAATATTCGACGCTGTCGGGCTATATTTTATTCCACCTTGGCCGTCTGCCTGAAAATGGTGAGAAGTTCGAAGCCGATGGTCATATCTTTGAAGTCGTGACAATGGATGGCCATAAGATCGAAAAAGTCCATATTATTCCGCAAGAGCAAAACAAGAATTGAGTTCTGCCTCAGGCATGCGCTGAATTTTGCTAAAATAGCCCGCATCGTCGGGCTATTTTTTTTGGAATTCATTTTTGGAACTTACCACTTCAGAAGCATGTCCATGTGGACTGGGCATTTATGAAAGCTGTTGTCAGGCATTGCATCAAGGCAAGCGAACTGCACAGACAGCCGAACAGTTGATGCGTTCACGTTATAGCGCCTTTGCCAAACAGGAAATTAACTATATCCAGCAGACGACCGCATTGGGACAGCAAAGGTTTTTAGATATGCCAGCAATTGCCGAGTGGAGCAGGGCCAATCAATGGCTGAAACTGGAAATCGTACAAACCAATGAAAAATTAGATAAATGTCATGCACTGGTCGATTTCAAGGCACATTTTCATGATGGTACACAGGCACAAATTCATCATGAAGCGTCCCATTTCGTCAAAGTAGAAGGCTGCTGGTATTTTCTCGATCCGACCACAGATCAACAATTTACAATGAAGCAAGCCTGCATTTGCGGTTCAGGGAAAAAATTTAAGCTATGTTGTGCGCAATTTTTGTAACTTTCACATAGATTTGCCTTAGAATAGCCGCCATCTCAAAGCCTCAGGTGGAAGCAGGGCGATGTTGTTGACCGTAATCTATATTATTGCCATTACCGCAGAAGCGATGACCGGTGCTTTATCCGCTGGACGGCGCAGCATGGACTGGTTTGGGGTCGTGATCATTGCCTGTGTTACGGCACTGGGAGGTGGTTCGGTTCGCGATGTGCTGCTTGGTCACTATCCACTAACCTGGGTCAAGCATCCTGAATATCTGGTGCTGACCTGCTGTGCGGCTTTTGTCACCATTCTGATTGCCAAATGGATGCGTCATTTACGTAACATCTTCCTGGTACTAGATGCCTTGGGGCTCATCGGTTTTACCATTATCGGTTGCCAGATCGCATTAGAAATGGGGCATGGTTTTGTGGTCAGTGCCGTAGCTGGTGTCCTGACGGGTGTCTCCGGCGGTATTCTGCGTGACATTCTGTGTAATGATGTGCCGCTGGTGTTCCGTCGTGAACTGTATGCCAGTATTTCCTTCGTTGCGGTAATCTTCTACTGGCTGTGTAGCCACGCAGGTCTGTCGCTTGAGCTGACCATCATTTCTACCTTGATCTTCGGTTTTACCCTGCGCCTGATCGCCATTTACTTTGGCCTGGAAATGCCGAAATTTATCTATAAAGATGATGATGAACAATCCGCCTCATCTAAGGATGAATCATAAAACACGATTTTCAGATGAGCGAGGCAAAATAGCCTCGTTTCTGCATTCAATCGTAGTATAAAAATAGGATGAAGACTTCTGCTTTCCCTGCAGTTTCTCCCAAATCACATATCAGAGATTTACTTATGGACCTAGTTTCCCGGATTCAGCGCTTACCTGTAGGCAGGTTTCACTATATGTTGCTGGTCGTGATTGGTTTAGGCTGGATGTTCGATGCCATGGACACCGGACTGATTTCCTTCATTCTGGCTAAAATGGCAGAAGACTGGCAGATGACCCCTGACCAGAAAAGCTGGGTAGTTTCAATCGGTTTTATCGGGATGGCAATTGGGGCAATCTGTTCTGGCGGTCTGGCAGACCGTTATGGCCGCAAAACCATATTCGCTTTAACGCTGGTGATCTATAGTCTGGCAACCGCGGCTTGTGCCTTTGCACCGAACCTGACCTGGCTACTGGTCTTCCGCTTTATTGTCGGCCTGGGGTTGGGTGGTCAGTTACCGGTTGCTGTAACGCTGGTCAGTGAATATATTCCGGCACAGGTACGTGGCCGTTTTATTGTTTTACTGGAAAGTTTCTGGGGATTGGGCTGGCTCTGTGCAGCCTTGATTTCTTATTTTGTGATTCCGAAATTTGACTGGCATACCGCCTTTTTAATCGGTGGTATTCCTGCACTGTATGCAATTGTGATCTGGAAATTCGTTCCGGAGTCGATTCCCTTCCTGATCAACCGTGGCCGTATCGATGAAGCGCATGCCTTGGTGAAAAAGATTGAAGCCAAGTGTGGGGTAGAGGTATTGGAAATCTTCCAGGTTCAACCTGTGGCCGAAAAACAGACGATTTCTTTTGTTCAGCTCTGGTCAGGCATATTTGCCCGCCGTACTTTAATGCTGTGGTTGATCTGGTTCGGCATCATCTTCTCTTACTATGGTATTTTCACCTGGTTGCCAAGTCTGTTAGTGAAGGAAGGCTATACCATTGTCCAGTCTTTTGAATATGTACTGATCATGATTCTGGCGCAGTTGCCAGGCTATCTGGTTGCAGCATGGCTGGTAGAAAAACTTGGACGTAAGGCAACACTGGCCGGCTTTATTGGCATGTGTGCCGTATCTGCCTATTTCTTTGGTCAGTCCGGCAGTGTCACCGAAATCGTGATCTGGGGCTGTCTGATGTCCTTCTTTAACCTCGGTGCTTGGGGTGTGCTCTATACCTATACGCCAGAACAGTACCCAACCAATATCCGTGCTTTTGGTTCGGGCTGGGCAGGGGCAATCGGCCGGATTGGTGGTATTGTTGCGCCATTTGCAGTCACCCATCTGATGGTCATGCCGAGCGGCTTCAGCTATGTCTTTACCATGTTTACCGTGGTTCTGATTGCTGTAGCTGTGGTGATCTTGGTACTGGGTGAAGAAACTAAAGGTCGGACTTTAGAATCCTTGAGTCAATAAAGGTGGTGATTTTTTAGTTGCTTAGGGCGTTTAAAGTGGATATTTTTACGCCATAAGACACGATTTGTCGCACTGTGTACTGTACTGCCCTTGTGCAGTCAGGCAGTGCGACTTAGCATAAGAAACATTGATACAAAAACGAAATTTTTAGGATTATAGGTTGTTATGACAAGCCTTGCGCATCATGCGACAGAAAACCGTTCCGTAGCAGAATTTACCGAACAGGCCTACCTCAACTACGCCATGTACGTAATTATGGATCGTGCACTGCCACACATCAGTGACGGTCTGAAACCGGTACAGCGCCGTATTGTTTATGCTATGAGTGAGTTGGGGCTCAAGTGGACCAGCAAACCGAAGAAATCTGCACGTACTGTGGGTGATGTACTGGGCAAATACCATCCACATGGCGACTCAGCCTGCTATGAAGCGATGGTGCTGATGGCACAGCCGTTCAGTTACCGTTATCCGTTTATTGAGGGGCAGGGCAACTGGGGTTCACCGGATGATCCAAAGTCTTTCGCGGCGATGCGATATACCGAAGCCAAACTGTCACAATATAGTGAATTACTGCTTTCCGAGTTGGGTCAAGGCACCTGTGACTGGCAGGACAACTTCGACGGTTCGATGAAAGAACCAGTAAACTTGCCGGCACGCGTACCGAACATCTTATTGAATGGTACCACGGGTATTGCTGTAGGTATGGCAACCGATATTCCACCACATAACCTGCGTGAAGTGGTCAAAGGTACAATTGCACTGATTCGTAATCCGAACCTGACCGATGTCAAAGTAGCTGAATATATTCCGGGACCGGACTTACCAACCAAAGCAGAAATTATTACTCCACCGGCTGAATTGCTGAAAATGCAAACGACAGGTCGTGGTAGTTACCGTATGCGTGCCGTATATACGGTTGAAAAAAACGAGATCGTGATTACTGAACTGCCCTATCAGGTGTCTGGTTCCAAAATCATTACCCAGATTGCAGACCAGATGCAGGCAAAAAAACTGCCTTTAGTGACGGATGTGCGTGATGAATCGGATCATGAAAATCCGACCCGTCTGGTCATTGTGTTGCGTTCAAATCGTATCGATGCTGAATCGGTAATGAGTCATCTGTTCGCAACCACCGATCTGGAATCCAGCTATCGCGTCAATATGAATATGATTGGTGCGGATGGTCGCCCACAAGTGAAATCGATCCGTCGTATTTTGCTGGAATGGATTGAAATCCGTAAGACCACTGTGACCCGTCGTCTGCAATTCCATCTGAATAAAATCGAGAAACGTTTACATATTTTGGGTGGCTTGATCATTGCCTACCTGAATATTGATGAAGTGATTCAGATCATCCGTGAAGAAGATCAGCCTAAACCGGTGCTGATGCAACGATTCGGTATTGATGAAATTCAGGCAGAAGCCATTTTAGAACTCAAGTTGCGTCATTTGGCTAAGCTTGAAGAAATGGAAATGCGCCGTGAGCAGGAAGAGTTAGAAGCCAAGGCAGCTGAAATCCGTGAGCAACTGGCCAATCCAGAATCTTTAAAGAATTTGATCATCAATGAACTCAAAGATGATGCCAAGAAATTTGGTGATGACCGTCGCTCACCAATTGTTGAACGTGCTGAAGCTGCGGCAATTGATGAAACTGAAATGCTGCCTGCTGATCCGGTGACCGTAGTCCTGTCTGAAGCAGGCTGGATCCGCTGTGCCAAAGGCCATGAAGTGGATGCCGAAAACCTGAACTTCCGTGCAGGGGATCAGTACTTGAGTCATGCCCAAGGCAAATCTAATCAGCGTGTTTATGTACTGGATGATACGGGGCGCAGTTATGCCTTGGCCATCAACAGTCTGCCGTCTGCGCGAGGATTAGGTGAACCACTGAGTTCAAAACTTTCTCCTGCAAGTGGCGTCGGTTTTAAACAGGTTCTGGTTGCCGAAGATGAGGCAGAAATCCTGGCAATCAGCAGCAAAGGTTATGGTTTCAAGACCCAAGCCAAGCAGCTGGATACCAATGCCAAGGCGGGCAAGGCATTCCTGACTGTGCCGGAAGGTGCGCAGGCAATGAATCTGCAGCCACTTGAAGACAAAACTCATCTGGCATTGCTCAGCTCTGCAGGTCGTCTATTAATTGTTGATTTGACTGAATTACCTGTGTTGAATAAAGGCAAAGGTAATAAATTGATACAACTTGAAGATAAAGATCAGATTTTGTCCATGACAGCCTTGAGTTTAGATGAAATAATTCAAGTGCTTGCAGGACAACAGCAAATAAAATTAAAAGGGGATGATCTGCAAAAGTACATCGGCAAACGCGGTTCGAAAGGACAGCTTTTACCACGCGGATATCAAAAAGCAAATAAACTGTTGATTCAAAGATAAGACTAGCATCCATCAATCGAAATACGTTATATATGAACAACGATTCGACAAGATGGATGCATTATTGCGCATAAACAAGTTAAAAAATTAGCGCAATATTGAAAAAAACAGTTGAGATTCTAAGGATTATGATTGGAGAGAATGGCATTATGGAAAAGATTTGGTTCGCTGAATACGAGAAAACAGGGATTCCACGCACTGTAGAACTGCCACCAGAAAACACTTCATTAGTTGATATTTTTGAGCGTAATTTCCAGAAGTTTGGCTCACGTGATGCCTTTATCTTTATGGATAAAGTAATGACGTTTAACGAGCTGGAAGAAGCTAGTCGTAAATTTGCAACATATTTACAGAGCTTGGGGCTTGCAAAAGGTACACGCGTGGCAGTGATGATGCCAAACGTGTTGCAATATCCGGTCGTGGCATTGGGCGTATTCCGTGCTGGTCTGGTATTGGTCAATGTAAATCCACTTTATACTTCACGTGAACTTGAACATCAGTTAAATGACTCTGGTACAGAAGTACTGGTGATCATTGAAAACTTCGCTTCTGTATATCAAGCAATTATTGGCAAAACACCAGTGAAGCACGTCGTTGTTGCTTCTGTAGGTGATATGCTGGGTGCACTTAAAGGTACGCTAGTTAATTTTGTGCTACGTTCTGTACGTAAACAGATTCCAGCATGGGATATTCCAGGTCACATCAAGTTCAATGCTGCGCTGAACAAAGTCAGCCCAACGAACTATAAACGTCCTGAACTGACTTTAAGTGATACTGCTGTACTGCAATATACTGGTGGTACGACAGGTGTTTCTAAAGGTGCTGAACTGACACATCGCAACCTGGTTGCAAACATGCTGCAATGTGATGGTATTTTCCAGAGCAAATTCGGTGCACAAGATGGCCAGCCAGATGACCGTATTTTCTGTGCTCTACCGTTGTACCATATCTTTGCATTCATGGTGTGTGCACTGTACGGTATGTATAAAGGTCAAGCCAATGTTCTGATTCCAAATCCGCGTGATCTGCCTGCGGTAATTAAAGAATTACGTAAATACCAGCCGACGTTCTTCCCGGCAGTAAATACTTTATTCAATGCATTGATCAATAATGAAGACTTCAAACAGCTGGATCACAGTCGTCTGAAAATGGCGATGGGTGGTGGTATGGCAGTGCTGCCTTCTACTGCAGAAGCATGGAAGAAAGTTACAGGCACTAACATCATCGAAGGTTATGGTTTATCAGAAACTTCTCCGGTTGCAACTGCAAACCCGCCTGCATCTGAAGAATTTAGCGGCACCATTGGTATTCCATTGCCGTTGACTGAAGTTGCAATTTTAGATGACGATGGCAATGAAGTACCATTGGGCGAGCAGGGCGAGATTTCGATCCGTGGTCCTCAGGTGATGAAGGGTTACTGGAACCGTCAGGATGAAACTGACAAAGTCATGATTAATGGTTACTTCCGTACCGGTGATATCGGTGTGATGAACGATCGTGGTTATGTGAAGATTGTAGACCGTAAAAAAGACATGATTCTGGTATCTGGTTTCAACGTTTATCCTTCAGAGATTGAAGAAATCGTTGCGAAACATCCAAAAGTGCTGGAAGTGGCTGCTATTGGTGTACCAGATGAGAAATCAGGTGAAGTGCCTAAACTGTTCGTGGTGAAAAAAGATCCATCTTTAACAACTGAAGAAGTTCTGGCATTCGCAAAAGAAAATCTGACAGGTTACAAGCGTCCGCGTTATGTAGAATTCCTGGATGAATTGCCAAAATCTAACGTAGGTAAAATCCTGCGTAAAGATCTACGCAAAACAGCTTAAAAGCTGTGTAAAAAAAGCGCCTTTGATAGGCGCTTTTTTTATGGAATCTTTTTAAAGTTGGGCAGATTTATTCTTTTCCATCCACCAGCGGTCGAAGTAGCGACGACCAACGCCTACAATCCCGACGAAGATAAACAGGCTAATGAAGTGACGGTTGAAGCCAGGGCGGTAGAACTCGCCATAGCTGAGCACATTATCAATCAGGCAATATACTAAAATAATCGTCAGCCAATGCCACAGGGTATAGCGCTTGATGCCCACTGCATAAAAGGCAATCCATAACATCACAAAGGTGAACAGAGCCGACCAGATATTCATATTGGCAGCGATGACACTGAGTAAAAATGCCACGATCGGCAATACAATTTTCAGGACGCGATCCACTTGCAGCTGATGTTGACGCTGGCGTTCCAGGACATCCAACATTTCTTTTTGATCGGGACTGACCATCGTGAATCCTTATGTGGTTGCTAAAACACCCTATTTAACAAAATTTATTCACGAAATGCCATGCTATGATACAGATAAAATTTTCATGAGAAAAATCAGATGCAAAGCATTAGTGGGATCATTTATCTCATTTTAGCGGCTTGTCTGCTACCTTATGTGTTTACCATGATTGCTAAAAAAGCTGGAGGCTTTAAGGCCAAAGATAACCAGAATCCGCGTGATTTTTTAGAACAGTCTACCGGTGTTGCAAAACGTGCTCATGCTGTTCAGCAGAACAGTTTTGAAAGCTTGCCGCTGTTTATTGCAGCTGTCCTGATGGCTGAATATCTGGTCATGCCGCAAAGTCTGATTATGACTTTTGGTATTGGTTATCTGATTTTCCGGGTGCTGTACGGTATTTGCTATCTGGCAAACTGGGCGACATTGCGTTCCATCATGTGGTTGCTTTCCATGTTATGTCCGATTGCGTTATTGCTACTGATCATTAAATTAATTTAGGTCAGTCCAGTCATCAAGCGCCTGATTGATTGTTCGATATTTTTAAACCGAAAAAAATCTGCAAAAACCGTTATAATTGTCGCGGTTTTTAAAAGATTTAACTTGTTAAAGAGTGATGCTATGAGCTACAGCAATATCCCAGCGGGTAAAGATGCACCAAATGACATCTATGTAATTATTGAAATTCCTGCAAACGCAGCACCAATCAAATACGAAATCGACAAAGATTCTGATGCGCTATTTGTAGACCGTTTCATGGGTACAGCAATGTTCTACCCAGCAAACTATGGTTATGTTCCAAACACTTTATCTCTAGATGGTGACCCTCTAGACGTATTGGTTGTGACACCACACCCAGTAGAGCCGGGTTCTGTTATTCGCTGCCGTCCTGTGGGCAAACTGAACATGGAAGATGACGGTGGTGTTGATGCGAAACTGGTTGCAGTTCCACATGAAAAATTGACACCGATCTATAAAGATGTTCAGGAATATACTGATCTCCCTCCATTATTGATCAGCCAGATCGAACACTTCTTCCAGCACTACAAAGACTTGGAACCAGGTAAATGGGTTAAGTTAAGTGGTTGGGAAGGTGCAGATGTTGCGAAACAAGAAGTACTAGACTCAATTGCTGCTTATGCAGAAGCAAACAAATAATTGCTTTGCTTTTCCATTTAAGTCTTTAAACTTTTAAAGCTTAAATAAAAAAACCTGCACAATGTGCAGGTTTTTTTGATTTAAAGCATCGTCAGGACATTAGAATAATTTCACCGGGATGTCTAACCAGATACGCCATTCATTTGTTGAGCTGATAGCATTACTTACATAGTTGCCAGAAGCATTATTGTAAGTATCACTTGCGCGCAAGTATGAGTGACGTAAGCGTAAGTTTGCATCTTTGAATGCACCAGATTGAACCGTATATTTCACTTGGTTAAAGAATTCATGTTCTTCAGCTTGGTCGATAATTTGTGCTGGATTATTTATTTCGGCTACATCAATATCCCAACCATAAACGAATGCTGTTGTCCAGTTTAGACCTGGAAGACCATGGTTTTTAAAATTATAGTTGTACTGTAAGCCAACAGATTTTTCATCGTTACCCTTAAAGTCGGATAAGTATGAGTTTGGTACATAAATGCTTTGTAGACCATCTGCGTTGTAAGCATAGTCGTAACCTATGTTGCCCGCATTATCTTGGTATGCAAGCATCAAATTGTGTGCATCTCTGTTATAGCTTGCAGATACACCCCAAATTGAGTTAGTCAATTCTTCAGTTGCACTGCGTGGATCAGTGGTTGCTGCTCCAACTTTCCATTTAGTATTGTAACCCATTGCCTCTAAAGTTACGGTCGCACCATTTGCTGTAGGAAAGCTGTAATTTACATTCCCATAGTGACGATCTAATTTATCTTTAACGTCTACCCCATAATAAGAGGCATTAACTTGGTCGTTAAACTTGTATTTCGCGCCCCAGAAAATAGCACTGTCCAAATTTTGTTGGTCTGAGCTGATATCATTAGACCATTGATTTTTAGTGAATTTACCACCGATTAACGTCAAGTCTTTAATTTCGTTACTTTCAATATAAAGACCAGTGTAGTACTCAGGGGTTAAACGAGCAGTATTACTTGCAATTACTGGAATTTCAGATACTTGCGTACCATATTTAGCCGTTGTGTTTGATACGCGTGCTTTGACATAAGCACCTCCACGTGCCCAATGATCATAGGCATCTTTAGTTCCATCGGCATTATCTTGACTATGCGTTGGGATCATTTGGTTACCAGTATGCCCATTTTTACCGAGTTTAAATGAAGCATCACCAATGATACCTGCACCAAAACCAACAATACCTTTGGTAAAGCCAGAATCTAGATTAATTATTGCTGTTTGAGCTGCAGAGCTTGTATCATCAACACCATTTTTTTTATCACGGCTTAAGTAACCCGTACGGAATAGAACTGTGCCTTCAGCATCTTCTACAAAGCCTTTTGCTTCACTTTGTTCGCTTGCATAAGCTGTAGAGATCAGAGCAGCTTGTACCAACACTGCTAATGTAAGTTTCTTTGCGTTTAACATGGGGAGAGAGCCTCATATATGTTTTTTTGTACTGCATCTGCTTAAAGCACACGCAGAAATTAACCAAATTGTATAATTAATCTGATAAAAAATATCGTTTTTATGACATTCTTTAAACTAAAGTTGAGTTTTTTTAACCTATTATTCACAATCACGCTATAGTTTTTAGTATTATTTTTTTCCATAAGGTAAAATTAATATTGAAAACAATAAGATAAAAATAAAGTTTTTATAATGTAATATTTTTAATAATGAAGGGCATGTTTCAGAGCTCATATTGATTTTTTTTAATTTGATGTTATGTAAGGTTAAAACTGCTTAAAAGATTCTATAAGTTGTTTTTTCCATTCTAACAACACTTTAAATTCTTCCTTTATGCTGCAATTCACTATTTAGAATAGTTCACAGTCATCCATTTTCATTTTTAAACCTTTTGGTAAAACTTTATTATTCACGTTTTTCATATTCTTGCCCCCTTTATTTAAACGTGGTAAATGAGAACGTATATGTCTCAGCTGCCGAAACTCGATTTGCTTGTGCTGCTTGTTAGCATGACTTCAGATACTTTTGCTGAAGATACCCAAAATCTATCTAGGGGTGAACTTAGCGCAACTATTGGTGTCGTGAACAAATATATTTATCGTGGTGGTGAGAAAAGTGATGATCCATCGGTACAGTTTGGACTGGAATATACAAACAACAGCGGGATATTTCTGGGCTATTGGGGCTCAACCTTAAATTATGATTCTTCTGATGCAAATCAGGATCATGGTTTTGAACATGACTTTTATATTAGTTATGGCCGAGCGCTGAATGAGAACTGGAGCTACAAGTCTCAGATCGTATCTTAGTACTATCAAAATGATGGGACAGTTTATAGCGAAGGTGGCCCAGATCAGCGTCGTACTACTGGCTTTGAGATATTGAATGACGTGTTTTATAACGACCTGAGCTTAGGTTTAGATGTCATGCTGACAGATCTTAACTATGCAAATGCAGAAGATGTTTATCTCAGTGCAGCTTATAGCTATCCATTATCGCAAAACTTTAACCTGAATACGTCAGTAGGTGCTTCTCTGTATAATGCTAGCCGTGATGATCAACTGATTCAGACCACAGAAAGCTTTAGTTTTAATGAAACACAGATTGGACTAAGTAAAACAGTCGCAGAACGAATTGAATTAAGTCTGGACTATGTCTATGGCGGCAAAGGTTGTGATGAAATGGATTTTGATAATCATATTGTCGTAGGTACAAACTTTAATTTCTAGGTTTTGCTGAAACAGTGATTGCAAGGTATGTCATATTGATTAAATATTATGCACCTTTTTTATGCATAAAAATTTATCTATATAAAATATAGCTTCAAAAAGTAGCAAGTTGTAAGCGAATATTTAGACATACAGTGGAATAGCGCAAGTACTTTATTTTTCAGTTTTTTCTTGATTTTATCTTTTAACCTAAAACAATTTAAATTTTAATTTTTAATATATATGATTAAAATCAAATATTTATATAAATAAAAAAACTTTTATAGCTAATTTGGATTTTCCTTTTTATGGGTTGGCATAGCTATTGCAAAGCCTAAGTTGAGTTTAAAAACACAACTAAAAACGTCTGCGGACGGTTGGGGGAATCTAACAATGAAATTCACTTTAAAAGCTTTAGCAGTTGCAGCAGTAGCTTCAGCATCCAGTTTTACTTTTGCAGATGAGCCTACATCTCCGCACTCAGTATCTGGCAATATCGGTGTGTTATCGAGCTATAACTTGCGTGGTATTACAAATACACCTGAAAATAAAGATGCCACAATTAATGGTGGTATAGATTATAACCATGCTTCAGGTTTTTATGCTGGATGGTGGGGATCAACTTTAAGATATTCTGCGGGTACAGATCTTTTTGAAAATGCAGCAGGTGAATTAGTAGAAGTTGAAACAGGGGAAGTCACTAATGCTTTCGAAAATAATTTCTATGCAGGCTATAGTGGTTCAATCAATGATGACTGGGGTTATACAGCAGGTTTAACGTACTATTATTACTATGATATTGGTAATTCTGGATCAAACGGTTTTGAAACCATGTTGGGTTTGACCTATAAAGATTTAGGTATCACTGCGCAAACATTACTTGAAGATCTTGATTGGGGTAATGCAGGTGATACTTATCTAAAAGCATCTTATAGCTATGCTTTACCTAAAGATTTTAGTTTAGATACAGCACTTGGTTTATATCTATATGATAAGAATGGACCAATTGAAGCTGCTGATACATTTAGTTTCCGCCATTTTGACATCGGTCTAAGTAAACCACTGGGTGATACAGGTGTCACTGCCAGCATGAACTACATCATTGGTGGTTATGACCGTTTTGATGAAAAACAAAAGAATAAAGTGGTATTCGGGCTTGGTTATAGCTTCTAATCTCTTATAGAAAAAAGGCGACAAATGTCGCCTTTTTTTATTTTTATTGTCCCATCGTTTAGCTTTGCTGACCTCGATAAGATAAAGCTTCCGATAAATGCTGAGGCTGAATTTCTGAATTCTCAGCTAAATCAGCTATGCTTCGTGCTACTCGTAATACTCGATGATAAGCACGGGCAGATAAATTTAACTTTTGTTGGGCAAGTTCAAACATTTTACTGGTCTGAGCATTTAGTGGCGCAAATTGCTCTAATTCTTTTGGGTTTAATGCCATATTCAGCTTGTTCTGTCTTTGCATTTGCAGTTCGTAGGCAGTTATCACACGCTCCCTAACGGTTGCAGAATCTTCTACCGGTTGTGTAGATTGTAATTCATGGGCTTGCAGAGGTGGTACATCGATATGCAGGTCAATCCGGTCCAGTAATGGCCCAGAAATCCGGTTCTGATAACGCTTGATCATTTCTGGAGAACACTGGCAGCGAATATCCTGATTAAAAGCATAACCACAAGGGCAGGGATTCATCGCTGCAACCAGCTGAAAGTTGGCTGGGAAAGTAATTTGTCGAGAGGCACGCGAAATTACAATTTCCTTAGATTCCAAAGGTTGACGTAATACTTCAAGGACTTTCCTGTCAAATTCCGGCAGTTCGTCGAGAAATAATACACCTAGATGTGCCAGCGTAATTTCACCTGGTTTAGGATGCGATCCTCCACCGACCAGGGCAACTGCAGACGCGGTATGATGTGGCGCGCGGAAAGGACGTTGTCCAAAAGTATGACTATTATTGGCAATAGAATAAATACTGGCGACTTCAAGATTTTCTTCAGTATTGAGAGGCGGCAAGATACTGGATAGCCGCGAAGCCAGTAAAGTTTTACCGGTTCCAGGAGGTCCTCTAAATAATAAAGAATGTCCACCTGCAGCAGCAATTTCCAAAGCCCGTCTTGGGCGCAGCTGACCTTTGACATCGGCTAAATCAAAGCGAGAATCTGAGTGATTCACCTGTGGTCGGGCCTGCATCTGGACTAAAGGTGCGAGTCTATTTAAATGATCACAAACTTCTTTTAGATGAGCAGCGGCAAATACCCGAAAATCAGGTAACTGACAGGCTTCCTGAGCATTTTCTTTAGGTAGAATCAGTTCATGCTGCGATTGTTGACAGGCAATCGCAATACTAAGCGTACCAGTGATGGGGCGGAGTTGACCATCTAAAGCAAGTTCACCGATGAATTCCATTCCATCAGTACAGTTTTCAGGTAATTGCCCCGATGCCATCAGAATCCCTAAAGCAATTGGCAGATCTAAACGTGAACCGTCTTTGGGCAGGTCAGCAGGAGCCAGGTTAATAGTTAAGCGTTTGGTCGGGAACTGGTAGCCACTATTCAAAATAGCAGAACGAACCCGATCCTTACTTTCCCGAACCGCCGCTTCGGGCAGTCCAACAATAGTTAAGGAGGGCATGCCCTGACTGACATGAACTTCAACTTCTATTAAAGGGGCATGCAGTCCCAGCAATCCCCGGGTATGGATTTTAGCAAAAGACATTTATTGTTCCATTTTGGTGCGTTATTATTGTTCATTATTTGTCTTTTATGCACTTCACTGGTGCTTATTTTTTGTTCGATATCTTTTCTTCAAGTGATTCGACTTGTTTGAGCAACTCATTTAAACGCTGATTGGCCTGATTTAAGGCTGTACGCTGACGTTCAATTTCCTCTTTTGAAACCAGATCCATTTTACTTACTGCTTCGTTTAATAAAGCCCGAAGATTATGTTCCAGATCTTTTTTTGGTTCTTCGATTTGCTGCAAGATTGCTTGTAATAAAGTTTCAATCATTGTGTGGTCCATAGAGATGGAAATAAGCGCACAGTTTAACACCGCAAGAATCAAGACTATAGTATTTCAGACAAAATATGGGATTAATCGATAATTATTATCATAAAAGACCACATAAAAATGACTAAAATTTGAAGATTCAAAAGATTTATAAGTATAAAATAATGTTCAGGGAAACCACATGTCGAGCTTTCTAATTTCCCCCGACCTTAGAAATCTTGGCATGAAATTTGAACATAAAACCTTACTGGTGAAATAAGCCGAAGGAAAACAAACATGAAGCTCGTAACTGCAATTGTAAAACCTTTCAAATTAGACGATGTACGTGAAGCATTGTCTGAAATTGGCGTTCAAGGCATCACTGTGACTGAAGTCAAAGGCTTCGGTCGTCAAAAAGGCCATACTGAACTTTATCGTGGCGCTGAATACGTTGTTGATTTCTTACCAAAAGTCAAAATTGAAATCGCGATCAGCGACGAAATGGTTGACGCGGTAATCGAGTCAATTACGCGTGTAGCAAGCACAGGCAAAATTGGTGACGGAAAAATTTTCGTAACAAATCTGGAACAGGTCATCCGTATTCGTACAGGTGAAACAGGTGCAGACGCCGTTTAATTTGGCACAAAGTTTGCTGAGTAGCGAATAACTCACAAAAACTTGGTTGGGGGATACGAATGAAAAAAATACTACTCGCGTTGGGTCTGTCCAGCGCACTTTTGGGCGGTTCTGTTGCCTGGGCTGAAGAAGCCGCATCAGCAGCCGTTCCTACCGAGGAAGTTGCTTTAGTTGATGCAACTGCAACTCCAGATACTACAGAAGTTACTGCTGTGGAAGCAGTAGAAACAGCGCCGGTTGAAGAAGCGGCAGCTGCAGAAGAAGAAGCCACACTCGATACAGGTGACTCTGCCTGGATTTTAACGTCAACAGCCCTAGTTTTACTCATGACCATTCCAGGTTTAGCCCTGTTCTATGGTGGTATGGTACGTAAGAAAAACGTACTGAGTACTATGGCACATAGCTTTGTAGCAGCCGCAGTAGTTAGCATTGTCTGGGTCGTGATTGGTTATACCCTGGCATTTGGTGAAGGTAATGCCTTTATCGGTAGCCTAGATAAATTTATGCTGTCCGGTATTACGACTGAAGCGCTGTCAGGCACCATTCCTGAAATCCTGTTCGTCATTTTCCAAATGACTTTTGCGATTATTACGGTTGCCATCATTAGCGGTTCTATTGCTGAACGTATGAAGTTTGGTGCTTTCATCGCATTCATCACACTTTGGGTGATTCTGGTTTATGCGCCAATTACTCACTGGGTATGGGGCGGCGGCTGGTTAGGCAGTGACGGTGCACTTGACTTCGCTGGTGGTACAGTCGTACACATTAACTCAGGTGTTGCAGGTCTGGTTGCAGCTTACATGCTGGGTTCGCGTATGGGGCTAGGACGCGAATCTATGGCACCACACAATCTGACACTTACTGTAGTCGGTGCAAGCTTACTATGGGTGGGCTGGTTCGGTTTCAACGGTGGTTCAGCATTGGGTGCAAACGGTTCAGCAGGTTATGCACTCGTGGTTACACAAGTGGCAGCAGCAGCAGCAACAATCTCTTGGTTAATTACTGAAAAAATTGCACGTGGTAAAGCATCTGTATTAGGTGGTGCATCGGGTGCGGTTGCAGGTCTGGTGGTGATTACTCCAGCAGCTGGTTTCGTGACTGTAGGTGGTGCCTTAGCGATGGGTCTCATCGGTGGTGTAGTATGTTTCTGGGGTATTACTGCACTGAAACGTATGCTTAAGGCTGATGACTCTCTAGATGCTTTTGGTCTGCATGGTGTAGGTGGTATTGTCGGTGCGATTCTGACTGCATTCTTTGCCAGCGAATTTATCATGGGCGACGGTGCACCAACCAATGTAATGCATCAATTATGGGTACAAATTGAAGGGGTACTGGCAACAATCGCTTACTCTGCAATCTTGACCTTTATTATCCTGAAAGTGATCGATCTGATCATTGGTATCCGTGTTTCTTCTGATGATGAACGCATGGGTCTGGACTTGAGCCAACACGGCGAACGTGTCGAATAATCTGCTAAAACAATAATCAATATATTGTGTGAAACAGCCCGTCAGGGCTGTTTTTTTTCTATATATTGCGTAAAGCTCTACAAACTTCAGAATTTTTGCTACACTCGGAAATCATCAGGATTTGTTCAATTAAACCGCTATGCATTGCCCATTTTGCAATACACCAGACAGTAAAGTGATCGATTCACGCCTGGCCGCTGAAGGTTGCCAGATTCGCCGTCGTCGTGAATGTGTCAGTTGTAATGAACGCTTTACCACCTTTGAAAGTTATGAAGTGGTGATGCCGCGGGTCATCAAATCCGATGGCAAGAATGAACCCTTTGATGAAGCCAAATTACGCCGCTCACTGATGCATGCCTTACAAAAACGTCCAGTGACACAAGAACAGATTGAAACGGTGCTTAGCGATATCCAATTGCAGATTCGCCGTCTCGGTGAACGTGATGTCAAGTCACGCACTATTGGTGAAATCGTGATGCAGTCTTTGTTTGCCCTCGATCATGTTGCTTATGTACGTTTTGCTTCGGTGTATCAGGACTTTCAGGATGTCGAAGCCTTTCGTCGTCAGATCGAACAGATGCAGCAACGCGGCGAATTACAAGAATAAGCATGATTGAAATAACTCAAGATCAAATCTGGATGCGCCGTGCCATCGAACTGGCACGTCAGGGCCAGTATTCCACCAAACCGAATCCAAACGTTGGCTGTGTCATACTTAAAGATGGCGTAGTAGTGGGCGAAGGTTTTCATCCCAAAGCGGGTCAACCACATGCTGAAGTCTTTGCAATGCGTCAGGCCGGTGAGCAGGCCCATGGTGCAACCGCTTATGTGACTTTGGAACCCTGTGCGCATTATGGGCGGACCCCGCCTTGTGCCAAAGGTCTGGTTGAAGCTGGCGTAGCTAAAGTCGTCGTGGCTTGTCCTGATCCAAATCCACTGGTCGCCGGAAAAGGTGTACAGATCCTGAAAGATGCTGGTATCGACGTTGAAGTGGGCATCTGTGAAGATGAAGCACATCCACTCAATTATGGTTTTCTGAAAGCCATGGCGACTGGGATGCCTTATGTGCGTGTGAAAATTGCATCGAGTTTAGATGGTCGTACAGCCATGGCTTCGGGTGAATCGAAATGGATTACCGGTATAGAGGCTCGACAGGACGTCCAGCACTGGCGTGCGATTTCTGGTGGGGTGATTACCGGGATTGAAACGGTATTGGCCGATGATTGCCAGCTCAATGTCCGTAGCCTGAAAGGCGTTGATGACATCAGCAGGATTGTTCAGCCAAAACGGATTATTCTGGATCGCCAAGGTCGTTTGCCACTCACTGCCAAGATTTTGGAACAACCAGAAACGGTGATGGTGATGGGACCTTATCGTCAGGAACTGGCGGATCTCGGTGTGATCCAGCTTGAGATTCAGCCTTTAAAAGAATTATTACAGTACCTGGTTCAGCAGCATCAGATTTATGACGTGCTGGTGGAAGCAGGAGCGACTTTATCTAGCGCATTTTTACAGGAAAAACTGGTGGATGAACTCATCAGTTATGTTGCACCGACTCTATTGGGGCAAACTGCGCGTAGTATGTTTAATGCAGAATTCAGCCAAATGGCAGAACAACTTCGATTCAAATTGCAGGACGTGACCCGTTTGGGTGATGACGTGCGCTTCAGGTTAATTCCTTCTCAAGAGACACTATGAATTCAGAGTCTACGGTTTACCACAAACGTCGCCATGCGGCACGTACCACAGATGAATATCTTTTCCATCAGCTGGTTCCTTATCTGGGGAACAAACGCCGTTTACTACACTTAATTCTGGAAGCACTTGAGAGCACGGGAACCCTAAAACGTGAAGATGGCCGTGCGCCGATTTTTGCCGATTTTTTTGCAGGTTCGGGGGTGGTTTCACGTCTGGCCCGTCAGAATGGCTATCGGGTGATTGCCAATGACTGGGAACCGTATAGTCATGCACTCAATCATGCAGTTTTAGCTTGTACCGAAGCACCTGCCTTTAAAGAGCTCGGTGGCTATCAAAAAGCGATTGATTATCTGAACCGTTTACCAGAAGTCAAAGGCTGGGTGACACATAACCTGTGTCCACGCAATGATGAAATTTATGATCCGACCCGTGACCGTTTATTCTTCAAACGCCGTAATGGTATGCGTATTGATGCGATACGCCAGCAGATTGCCACCTGGCAAGCCCAAGGCGCAATTGATGATGTGGAAATGAGTGCTTTATTGGCACCACTTCTATATTCAGCCAGTTTTGTCAGCAATACTTCAGGCGTATTTAAGAGCTTCCATCATGGCTGGGGCGGTAAAACCCAGACTGCGCTGGAACGCATTGAATCGCTGCTTTGGTTAACACCGAGCCGTTTCTGTGAGGATAACAAGCATAAAGGTCCCGCAGCTGAAATGTGGTGTGTCGATGCCCAGCATCTGGCGAATCAGATGAGTGGCTTTGAAGTGGATGTTGCTTATCTCGATCCACCATATAACCAGCATGCCTATAGCAGTAACTATCATGTGTTGAATGCTTTAACCCTCTGGGATCAGGTTGATCTACCGACACCCGATACCAAAGGCTTTAAGAGCGGGATTGACCGTGCTTGGCGTAAAGAGCGCCCAAGTCAGTACAACTCGTCCAAGCATGCCAAGGAAGCCTATGAAACCTTGTTGGCAACTATCAACGCACGTTTTATTCTGACCAGTTATTCAACCGATGGTAATATTAGTGCGACAGATCTGTTGCAGGCCAATCTGAAACGTGGCCGTGTGACCTTGCTAACTCAAGATGTGCCACGTTACCGTGTCAGCAAACAGCGCCAGTCCGAGCGTGCACGTGTACTGGAATTTATTGTGATTACCGACACGCATGCCAAGTCTGGGCCACCGATCCGTCAATTGTTGGGTCAGTTACACCATTATGCAGAACTGGGTGGTGTCGATACGACCAGTGTGAGTACGCAGCTAGCTCTCTGGTAAAAGCATAAAAAGGAATAGAAAATGTTTACAGGTATTATTGAAAGCCTCGGTAAGGTCGAAAGCCTGCAAAATGTCGGCGGTGATGTACGCTTACGTATTCAGACTGATCTGGATATGACCGATGTCCATCTGGGCGATTCAATTGCCACCAATGGCATTTGCCTGACTGTAATTGACTGGGGCGACAACTGGTATGCTGCAGACGTGTCTCGAGAAAGTTTAAATCGAACCACACTCGGTAACTGGAAAGCGGGTCAACCTGTAAATGTTGAAAAAGCCATGCTGCCAACCACACGCTTTGGCGGGCATATTGTTTCTGGTCACGTCGATGCGGTGGGCGAAATCACGGTAGTGCGTTCCGATGCCCGTTCCATCTATTTTGAAGTGACAGCACCTGCTGAAATTGCCAAGTATCTGGCAGAGAAAGGTTCAGTCACAGTAGATGGTATCAGCCTGACGATTAACCATCTGCGTGGCAATATTCTCAGTTTAAACCTGATTCCGCATACCGCTGAACGAACCAATATTGGCACCTGGAAAGTCGGGACCAAAGTCAATCTGGAAGTCGATGTGCTAGCACGTTATATCGAGCGTTTGTTGCTGGGTGACAAGGCTGCTGAAACCACACCAGAGTCAAAAATCAGTATGGATTTTTTAGCTGAAAATGGCTTTTTAAAATAACTAAACTGCCTAAAGACTCAACAGTCTAATTGAAAAATTAGACTGTTTTTTTATTTTTCGGGATAATCCTGACTTCACTTTAAGATTTTAACCCCAGCGGACAGGTCGAATGCTCGATTTCTTACTAAACCTGGAACAGTCTTTGCCAATATTGCTTGAGCAATATGGGGTGTGGATCTATGCCATTTTATTCCTGGTGATTTTTGCAGAAACGGGATCTGTATTTTGCTTTTTCCTGCCGGGAGATAGCCTGTTAATTGCAGTCGGTGCGCTCTGTTCTAGTAGCGATTTGATTACGCTACATTCTATGGGATTACTGCTATTTACTGCGGCAGTGCTGGGCTATACCGTCAATTATTACACTGGTAAAGTGTTAGGCTTAAAATATTTCAATCAACATTCGCGTTTCTTTAAACCCGAATATTTGACCAAGACCAATCATTATTTTATGAAGCATGGCGGCAAAACCATCTTGATTGCACGTTTCATTCCTTTTGTACGTTCGTTTGCTCCATTTGCTGCCGGTTCGGGTCATATGAGTTTTATGACTTTTACGCTTTACAATCTGGCTGGAGGCGTATTGTGGATTGTAAGCTTACTGGGCATAGGTTATATGGCAGGTAATGCCGCCTTTATGCTGGCAGATTTTTTCTAGATGTGAATAAATAGAAAAGCCCACTTTTGTGGGCTTTTCTAGGCTTATTTCTAAGTGAATTAACGCTTTTGCAGAATGTAATCAATTTCTTCACGGGCTGCAGCACGTAAGCGGTTACGCAGCTGTGCCAAAGTTTCCTCGATCGCAGTTTCGGCTTCCAGTTCCAGACGTAATCGGGTACTTTCTAGCTCTGACAGAATCTCAGTATCATCAATTTTGATTTGGGCGGAATTTAAAATGCGATTTTGCTCAAAACGTGCCGCATAATTCAGGACTTCAGCATTCAGGCTGTCCCGTAATAATTCTAGGGTACGTGTCTGTTCTGCATATTTACGTTCTTCATCCAGCTTCATTTGCTCGATATACGCCTGCTCCTGAGCACGCTTATCTGCCAGCGCTTTTTCAAGGGCCTGCTGTTTGCGAATCCGTGCTTCTTCAATCAGTTCCGCTTTGCGTTGTGCATAAGCTTCCTCAATTTTACGCTCGGATTCTTTTTGCAGTTGCTGGTCATGTGCCAGCCATTCCTGCAATGACGTCTCTGGCTGAAGTACGTCGCAGATACGCGCGAGGTCATCAATAAAGGTCTGACGCACAGCTTCAGGCACATTTAACCAGCGCTGTTTGAAATCTGGACCAACATTTAATGCCACGGGCATCTCCTTATGAGGTTTAAGTAGGGCTACAGTTTATAAGTTTTCGGCTCAATACCCAGTCGACGGTATTGCTTAAACTTCTCGCGGCCGAGTTGCTTGGCCGTTTCGTTGTTTTCAATAATCTCAATAATGTGACTAAATTTAGCGTAAGGTTCAAGTGCTTCAGGAGTAAAATTAAAGATAATCCAGTCTTGTTGCTCAGGCAAGCTTGCAGAGATACAGACACTGGCCTGTGGCTGGTCAATACCATGCGGGATGAAAGCGGTAGGATCAAACGTCCACAGATGTTCATCCAGCTGTTGCTGCAAGTCAGCATCGCCACAGAGTAACCAGATCCGTTCCGGCTGACGCAGAATCTTGCGGCATAAACGGCAGGTACTTTCGACCTGCCGTTCAGGGCTTTTTTCAAATAAATAAAAGCTGACTTTAGCCATTCTTTTGAACACGGTTCGCCAGGAATTGCATTAATAATGGCACTGGACGACCTGTTGCACCTTTATTGGTGCCTGAATTCCAGGCTGTACCTGCGATATCCAGGTGTGCCCAGCGGTAGTCACGGGTGAAACGCTGCAGGAAGCAAGCTGCAGTCACAGAGCCGGCCTTAGGACCACCAATATTGGCAATATCTGCAAATGGAGAATCCAGCTGTTCCTGATAATCATCCAATACTGGCATACGCCATACCCGGTCAAATGAAGTTTGACCAGCAGCTTCGAGTTCAGCGGCCAGTTCATCATCCGGCGTGAACATGCCAGTCAGGACTGAACCTAGTGCAACCACACAGGCCCCGGTCAAAGTTGCAATATCAATCACGAGAGTAGGGTTAAAGCGTTTTACGTAAGTTAAAGTATCGCAAAGTACCAGACGACCTTCTGCATCAGTATTCAGAATTTCAACCGTTTGACCGCTCATCGTGGTGACAATATCGCCTGGACGGGTTGCTTTGCCAGATGGCATGTTTTCAGCAGCGGCAATGGTACCCACAACATGAATATCTAAACCAGATTCGCATAATGCACGCATGGTACCCAGCACTGAAGCTGCACCACACATGTCGTATTTCATTTCGTCCATGCCAGCACCTGGTTTCAGGGAAATACCGCCGGTATCAAAGGTAATCCCTTTACCGACTAAAACGACGGGTGCTTCACTACGTTCTGCATGATATTCGATGGTAATGATACGTCCTGGACGGTCTGAACCTTTGCTCACCGCCAGGAAAGAGTGCATTCCCAGATCAGCCATTTGCTGTTCATCCAGTACATTCACTTTAAGCAGTTTTGGATATTCAGCCGCTAAAGCCAGGGCCTGTTCCGCCAGGTATTCCGGGAAACAAATATTGCCTGGACGGTTACCCAAGTCACGTGCTAAGTTTTGGCCGGTTTGCACTGCCTGAAGCAATTGCAGCTGTTCTGCAGTTACTGGACTGTCAGTTGCAATCAGGTTGATTTGCTCAAGTACAAATTCATTTTTCTTGGATTTGAATTCATCAAAGGCATACGCAGCCTGGGTCAGCAATAGTGCAAAAACGTTATGAAATTGGGCTGGCAGGGCAGAAATGTCTACGCTGATCTGCTGGAATTTTTTCTGTGCTGCTTTTACGATGGTTTGCGCAACTTTCGTCAGTTTGCCCGGCTGTAGTTCAGCAGTCTTGCCCAAGCCAACCAGACAGGCGTTGGCACTCGCTGGAACATTACCAACTAATGCCAAGGTTTCATTTAAACCTGCTTTATATTGTGTCGCTGTGGTGATTTCTTCGAACTTGTTAATCTGATAACTGGCAGCTGACTGCTGAAGTTGCTCAGAATCCACAAGAATTAACAGATATTGGCTGGATGCATTCTCTTGGAATGACGTATTAATTGTCAGTTTCATATGCGTTTATTTAAGCCTTATAAAATTTGCAACCATTAAACCATTGAAACAATTTCCTGAACAGGGTTTCAATGTTCAACTCAAGTATCGGTTTTATATTTTTAAGCTTAACATTCGGGTAAACTATGACAAGTTTTTACCCTGTATTCTGGAAGATTTAATTTGATTATTCGGCGTTATCTGGTCAAGCAAGTTGTATCAACATCCTTGGTTGTGATTGCCTTATTGACCTTGATCATGATGGGTGGTCGACTGATCAAGTACTTCGGTGTGGCAGCACAAGGACGTCTGGATGCAGGCATTCTGTTCAGTATTATTGGTTATCGTTTGCCTGAATTCCTGACCCTGATTTTACCTTTAGGTTTCTTTATTGGTCTGATGCTGGTATTTGGCCGGCTCTATGTCGATCATGAAATGGCAGTCATGAATGGTAGCGGGGTCAGTCGCAATCAGCTGGCACGATTACTCATTCCGATGACTTTGGTATTTCTAGTCGTTCAGGCATTTTTAATGCTCTGGGCGGCACCGTGGGGTATTCGTCAGTTTGAAGCATTGACCAATGAGCAGGCAGTACGGACGGGTTTTGATCTGGTAAGGCCGAAAGAATTTATTTCCTCGGGACCCTATACCATCTATGCAGGTGATCTGTCGGAAGACCGTAAAAACCTGAAAGATATCTTTTTCTATCAACGTGCAGAACGTGAAGGCAAACCAGATGTCATGATTCTGGCGCAAGAAGCGACCCGTGTAGAAGTGGCAGGGGACACCGCCAATGTGGTGGATCTGGTCAATGGTCGCCGTTATGAAATCTTTGCCGGCATGCCGAAATATACCCAAGCGGAATTTGAGACTTATCGTCTGCGTCTGGAAAATGACAAAGAAGCCAAGTTTGAAAGTGCTGAAGTCGAAGCCTTGCCGACTTCGAAACTCTGGGAAAACCGTCAGGATCCTGTAGTCGCCAGTGAGCTCGGTTGGCGAGTATTTGTACCATTTGCGATTATTGCGGCGCTGATGCTGGCCAATGCCTTGTCTGAAGTGAGTCCACGTCAGGGGCGTTATCTTAAACTGTTTCCAGCACTCTTGATCTTTGCCAGCCTGATTGTGGCTTTAATGGCAGTAAAAACGCGCGTCAGTAAAGAGGAAATGGGGATTTGGGCTTATCCAATGGTCCTGATTTTCTATGGTATTGCTGCGGCTCTATTTGCACGTAAGCAAAAGCTGGCGCCGAAAATCAAGAAACAGATTCAACGAGCGAGGTCTTAATCATGCTGGCACGTCGTATCGTTGCAAAACATGTGACCGGAACCACTGCACTTGCTATGCTCGGTGCAACAGCCGTATTGGCCGGTCTACAGGTATTATTTACTTACTTGGGCGAACTGGGTTCATTAAAAGAAGGCTATGGTGCCTGGCAGGCATTAAAATATGTGCTGTGGGGCGCGCCAAATTATCTGTATGAAATCCTGCCAATCTCTGCACTGATTGGTGCTGTTCTCGGCTTAGGTACACTCGCTTCTAACAGTGAGCTGATTGTGATGCGTTCGGTCGGGGTCAGCCTGTGGCGGATTGTCGGCTGGGTAATTCGTTCGGCATTACTCCTGGTGATTTTATCTTTTGCTTTAAGTGAATGGGTAATTCCGTATACCAATGAGCAGGCCAAAGCAGTGAAGAGTTACAACAAGCCTGTAAAAATTGGTGAGGTTAAAGGCTACTGGACCCGTGAAGGTCAGCGTTTTATCTATATTGACTATGCTAATGCCAAAGGTGAGCTAAAAAACGTACAGATGCTGGACTTTGATGAAGATTATCGTCTGCGCGGGACGCTAAAAGCCGAGCAGGGTGATTTTATCAAGGATGGTGCGTGGACTCTACAGAATACGCAGGAAATGAATATTCTGCAGAATGGTAATGCCACGCTGATAACACATTCCGAACAGCCGCTGGCCTTAGCGCTGCAACCGAAGTATGTGCATATGGTAACCATTGACCCGGAGGATCTATCGCCTAGTCAACTGGTCAGTTTCATGAGCTATATGCATGAGTATAGCCAGGTACCAAAGACGTATGAACTGGCTTTCTGGCAGAAAGTCGGCTCGCCATTTGCCCTGATTGCACTGGTGGTGATTGCCTGTTCCTTTATTTTTGGACCGCTACGTCAACAATCCATGGGCTTTCGCTTGGTGATCGCATTATTTGCAGGTTTAGGCTTCTTCTATCTGCAGGACTTCTTGGGTTATGCGAGTTTAGTCTATGCGCCGTCGCCCGCATGGTTTGTATTTATTCCAATTATCATCATGTTTGCAATTGGTGGTTATCTACTGCATCGGGCACGCTAAACCACAAGAAAATAGAAGAAATCAATCGCAGTGAGAGGCTTAAACCATGGTGTGGTCATGGCCTCTCACTGCAAAATTAGTTAAAATAGAACGATTAATTCGTAAACGAACAAGAGTATTCATTATGACGGATGCAACTGCTGGCAAAATCCCTCACGTATTGGTAATTATGGATGGTGTGGGTCATCGCGAAGCGGTCGAAGACAATGCGTTTTTAGCGGCTAAACGACCTCATTTAACTGCTATGCAGGAAAAGCATCCGCATGGTTTGATCTCTGGTTCTGGTGAAGATGTCGGCCTGCCTGATGGTCAGATGGGTAACTCTGAAGTCGGTCATATGAACCTGGGTGCTGGCCGTGTGTTATATCAGGACTTCACTCGTATTACCAAAGACATCCGTACCGGTGCGTTCTTTGAGCATGAAGTACTGATTGATGCGGTAGAAAAAGCCAAAGCATCAAATGGTGCCGTACACATTCTGGGCCTGTTATCTGAAGGTGGTGTGCACTCACATGAAGACCATATCGTCGCGATGGCAGAGCTGGCATTAAAACGTGGTGCCAAAGTCTATCTACATGCTTTCCTGGATGGCCGTGATACGCCGCCGAAAAGTGCACAACCATCATTGGAAAAATTAGACGCTGTTTTTGCTCAATATCCAGGTCAAGGCCGTATTGCCACCATGATTGGCCGTTACTTTGCCATGGACCGTGACAACCGTTGGGATCGCGTGGAACAGGCGTATCGTTTGCTGACTGAAGGTGAAGCAGTTCGTACGGCAGCCACTGCAGTAGAAGGTCTTGAACAGGCGTATGCAGCAGATGAATCCGATGAATTCGTGAAAGCGACCCGTATCGGTGATATAGCTGCGATTCAGGATGGCGACAGCGTGGTCTTCATGAATTTCCGTGCTGACCGTGCGCGTGAATTAACCCGTGCTTTTGTTGAGAAAGATTTTACCGGTTTTGAACGCAAAGTTATGCCAAATCTGGCGAAATATGTGATGTTGACCCGTTATCAGGCAACGATCGATGCGCCTGTAGCATATATGCCAGAAGCGCTAGTGAACTCTATTGGCGAATACCTGTCAGACTTAGGCAAAACCCAATTACGTATCGCAGAAACTGAGAAATATGCACACGTGACTTTCTTCTTCAGCGGTGGTCGTGAAGATGAATATCCAGGTGAAAAACGTATCCTGATTCCATCTCCAAATGTAGCAACTTATGATCTCAAACCGGAAATGAGTGCATACGAAGTGACCGATGAACTGGTTGCAGCGATCAACTCAGGTGAGTTTGACCTGCTGGTGGTGAACTATGCCAATGGTGATATGGTCGGTCATACTGGCGTATTTGATGCAGCAGTCAAAGCAGTGGAAGCAGTAGACACTTGCCTAGGTCGTGTTTATGAAGCCGTGATGGCGCAAAAAGGCCATATGATTATTACTGCAGACCATGGTAATGTTGAGCAGATGCAGGACTATCAAAGTGGTCAGGTACATACCCAACATACGACTGAACTGGTTCCGTTTATTTATGTGGGTCCAACTTCGGCAGCGATTGCAGAAGGCGGTGTACTGGCGGATGTGGCGCCAACATTGTTAAGTCTGATGCAACTTCCAGTGCCGGCAGAAATGCAGGGCCGTAACTTAATTGAGCTGAACGCTTCATAAAAATATCAATAGGATAAAGAATGGCAAAATCACAGCAGAAGTCAGTTGTACTCGCAAGCTTACTGATGTGTTTGAGCCATTCGGCATGGAGTGCTGGTTCCCAGGGTCCGGTACTCGATGATATGGTCATGGACCAGCAAACCTATAGCGAAATTCCGGTTTCTTCGATTCAGGAATTTGTGCAGATTTATGGCATTGTCAAAGATAATTATATTCAAGATAAAAATGACGATGCATTATTCCAACAGGCAATTCGTGGTCTGGTCGGTGGTTTAGACCGCTATTCCCGTTATCTTTCTCCAGAAGACTTCAAACAGCTCCGTCAATATACCGAAGGCGATCTAGCCAGTATCGATTTTGACCTGCAGTTTAATCCGCAATTGAAGCAGTGGATGGTACAGGGACTCAGTCCAGATGCCGACTCTGCCAAGCAGGGGCTGCGTAATGGCGTGACAGTTTACAAGATTGATGATCAGATCTTAAATACGCTGAAGCGCGAGCAGGTTCGGGATTTGCTCAGTGGCGCGATAGGCTCTACTTTAAGCATTCAGCTTTCTGCGCAAAGTACGCCGGTGACGCTGGTTCGTAATATCAAAGTAGATACCGAGATTAAATCGACCCTGCATAATAATCAGGTGCTGGTCTTGCAAGTAAAGGTCTTCCAGCAGGACACAGCCAACGAAATTAAACGAATTATTGACAGCTATTCCAGTCAACGTTTAAAAGCCGTGTTATTTGACCTGCGTAATAATCCGGGTGGCCTGCTTTCGGCAGCGGTAGAGTCTGCGGATCTATTCCTGAATCAGGGCATTATTGTCTCAACCAAAAGCCGGGCAGAAGGGGATCAGCAGTTTCAGGCTTTACCTGGATTTGAATTTCAGAATCTGAAAATTGGAATTTTGATTAATAACCGTTCTGCCTCGGCAGCTGAAGTCTTTACCGCTGCTTTGAAAGAGCATAACCGTGCCTGGGTGGTCGGTGAAAAAAGCTATGGTAAAGGTGTAGTGCAGAAACTGTTTCCTCTTAGCAATGGGGCTGCATTACAGATGACGGTATCGCAATATTTCAGCCCCAGTGGTCAGCGTATTGAGGGTCTTGGTGTGCAGCCTCACCTCAGTTATCCGCTTGGCGTTGAGATGAGGGAAGAAAGTTATCTGGATCACATCACTGAATTATTGCTTTTACAAAAATAATGAAGGGAGCATAGCCCCCTCATCAATCATTCTTCTTCATCGGTATCGAGCCCAAATTTCTTCAGACGATAACGCAGCGAGCGGAAAGACATGCCCAACTTTTTTGCGGCAAGCGTACGGTTCCAGTGAGTCAGATTCAATGCATTTAGCAAAATTTCTTTCTCGATTTTCTCCATATACAGTTCAAGACCTTCTTCAGGCAGTTTTTTCGGTACGATAAAAGTGTCAGTAGTGTTACTCGACTCGGATGCTATATTCGATGTGATTTCGGAAGTCACAAAACTCTGGCGTAAAGGTGCAGCTTGCAAATGCTGGATATCAATTGTGTCTTCATCGCTGAGGGTAATTGCTCGCTCGATGATATTACGCAATTCCCGGACATTTCCTGGATAGTATTGAGTCAGTAACTGCTCTTTGCTACGTTCAGTCAGGCGTTTCACAGGGATTTGCCATTCCTGACAGATCTTCTGAATAAAGTGTTCAGCCAGCAGCAGAATGTCATTACCACGCTCACGTAATGGTGGCAACACCAGATCCATCACATGAATGCGGAAGAATAAATCCTGACGGAATTTACCTTGCTGTACCTGTGCTTCCAGGTCCTGATGACTGGCGCTGATGACGCGAAAATCCACATCAATTTCGATATCTGAACCTAAAGGGCGAATCCGTTTTTCCTGTACTGCACGTAGCAGTTTGACCTGCATACTAAGTGGAAGTTCTGCGATTTCATCCAGAAATAAACTGCCGCCATGCGCAGACTGGATCAGCCCCTGTTTGTCCTGCATGGCGCCAGTAAAGCTGCCTTTCTTGTGCCCGAACAGCTCACTTTCCATCAGTTCAGCTGGAATTGCGCCACAGTTAATGGCAATAAAGGGTCCTTCACTCCGGTTACTGAGGCGATGGACCAGATTTGCCACTACTTCCTTTCCAGTTCCAGATTCACCGGTGATAAATACAGGGGCTTGAGAGCGGGCAATTTTATGCAAGGTAGTACGTAATTGCTGAATCGGCTTGGACTGGCCAATCAGCATTTTATATTCTAGGGTATCTTGCTGATTGGATTGGTAATCTACTGGCTTATTTAGTGCTTTTTGCAGTAACTGTTCCAGATGTTTCTGATTAATCGGCTTACTGACAAAGTCAAAGGCACCTGCCTTGAGTGCAGCAATAGCAATATCCATATTGCCATAGGCAGTTAACACAGCAACCGGTAGGGAAGGATGATGCTCACTGATAAATTCCAGTAACTGCAAGCCATTGCCATCAGGCAGATTCAAGTCCGTAAGGCAAGCGTCATACTGATGATCTGCCAAGCGTTTTTTAGCATCCTCCAGACGATGGGCGATATGCGTGCGAATTCCCATACGCATAAGCGACATCTGCATGAGCGTACAGAGATCTTCTTCATCATCGACCAATAGTACCAGTGGTTGTTGTTCCACACTCTTTCCCCTTAAATTTAAAAATTAAACAGTGATGCGCTGGCAGCTAATCCGGAAGCAGGCACCCTGTTCTTGTTGTATATAATTCAGCTGGGCCTGATTGGCCTCACAGAAACTGTGGGATAAATATAGCCCTAGTCCTGTACCATTAATTGAAGTGCTGAAAAATGGCTTAAACAGCAGACTCTGATCGGCAGGCGCAACACCCTGACCAAAATCCCGTACATCAATCCAGACTTTATGTTCATAAGGATGAACTTTTAATTCTACATAGCCTACGGCTGGATCGTTATGCCGCACGGCATTACGCAATAAATTGACCAATACTTGACGTAGCTGGGCTTCATCAAACTGGATATCCAGTCGCATATCAATATTCAACTTAATCTGATCAGCAATATCAGCCAAATCCTCATGGATACATTGTGGAATAAATTCATTCAGCTGAATAGATACTGGATGAGTCTCTTTATTCTTCACCATATTCAGCGTGTCTTCAATAATCCGGTTGATTCGTGTTGCCTGCTTGCTGATCATGCCATGCAACACCTGCTGCTGGTCCTGTTCACAACCAGGTAACAGATCATTGGCTTGAACAATCGCTGCAAGCGGATTACGAATCTCATGGGCAATACTGGCAGAAAGTTGCCCGAGTGCCGCCAGTTTTAATTGCTGAACTTGTTGATTAAGTTTTCGCGCATCTTGTAGCACCAGCAACATTAAAGTTTGATGCGGTACAATCAGTTTTTGTACCTGAACGTGAATATTGAAACGGCTCTGCTGGGATTCAAACTGAAAGCGTTCGCCATTTTCCAGATCTTCAAAGCGGATCAGCTCAAACAGATCTGGTTGTGACTGGTACAATGGAAACGTGTCATGTGCATACATTTGCTGGATGCCAAGCAAATGGCAGGCAGCAGGATTACTCAGCACCACATGACAGTTTTCATCGAGGACCAGATAACCAGTTTCAATCTGTTCCAGAATATAACGGTTAATATTTTGTAGACGATAAAGTTCCATGGACTGGGAAAAATTGACATTTTCCAAGATCTGGAAACGTCGGACTGCAATTTGCCCGATGCCATAGACCACAAAAAACATGAAAGCCAGTATGGCGCTATTGCCGATATTACCCAGAGAGGAAAGGGTAAACAGGCTGGTGATGAAATGCTGGTAAATCACACTGATGACCGCAATCAAGGTAATCACCAGCGCTTTTTGTGCATTCAGTAAAATGGAAGCGGCAAAGATAGTAATCACGAATAGCATACTGAGCTGTAGATTGGTGCCATTCGTGGCCAAGGTCAGCAGGCTGAGTGCACAGACATCGACAATAAAAATACCGGTCAGCTGTTGCTGAACAAATTTCTTAAAATACTTCAGAACAAAAAGCTGGATCAAGGCGATAGCAATGAAGCTACTCAGTACATAATGGTACAGCTTGGGATATTCTAAATCGCTGGTGTGTTCAGGATAAGTGAGCACGAAAATCAGCAGTAAACCAGTACTGATGATCAGGCGGTATGCCGCATACCAGGTGCCCAGCAAATATTGGTTAAGCTCTGAATAAGAAGATCGCTGCGACATAGAACCTTTTTTGTTTTTTTAAGTTTTATTAAATAGAGAGCATGAAACAATTAAGGTTTAATCAGACCATAGCGCATTGCTAGATGGGTCAGTTTCACATCGCTGTCGATATTAAGTTTTTCAAAAATACGGTAACGGTAGGTATTTACAGTCTTAACACTCACAAAAAGTTTATCCGCAATTTCCTGGGCACTAATGCAGTTGACAACCATCATAGCAACTTGCATTTCGCGTTCGGACAGGGAGTCAAATGGAGATTGCTGTGTGTCAGATAAATAAGAACTCGCTAATTGCTCGGCAATATCTGCACTAAAGTATTTGCCGCCCTGCATGACTTTATTAATAGCACGTACCATCTCGGTAACAGGTGCACCTTTGGTGATATAGCCTTTGGCACCTGCTTTGAGTAACAGCGATGGATAAGGTTCTTCAGCAAGGCCGCTGACAGCGACAACTTTCGTATCTGGGGCTGTCTGTAGCAGTCGACGCGTGGTTTCAACACCACCAATGCCCGGCATATTCACATCCAGGAGCACTACATTCGGATGATGCTGACGCACCAGAGTAATTGCTTCTTCACCAGATTCAGCTTGTCCAATGACCTGAACATCAGTGTGGTCTTCAAGCATTCTACAGATGCCAGTACGCACCAATTCATGGTCATCTACAACTAAAACTGTGATCACGTATACTCTCCCTCAGATGAAAAAAATCATTTTTTTTGTTACACAACGCAAAATAAGCTTGCAATGAAACTACAAAATTAGCAATCCTACAGACATGTCATATTGAACTGTATCACGCAGTGTAGAGATCAATAATTGTTCTGCATTGTGGTAAATGTAATGTAAGCCATATTAGAGGTAATACGCAAATCAATCTTACCTCGTAAGTTGGGTGAAGGAATAGTGAAGAAAACACATAAGTCTTTGATGCATGTACTGGGTCTGTCGCTGGCAGTCAGCATGAGTACGACGACGAGTTTTGCTGAAATTATCATGAATTCGTCAGCAGCGGCCCCTCAGTCTAGCCTGAGCTGGTCTTCTGAACAGGCCAACCAGTTCTTGAGTGATGGATCGGATGCCGATGATGAGCCTTCTCCGCTTGGCTCTACGACAGTCACCACGACCATCCGTAGTCAGAATGGTCAAGCAGTACAAGAACCTGCCAAAACTGTACAGATTCTGGATACCAAGACCTATGGCACGCAGCCATCTGTCAATGCGCGTTCAGCGCTGGTAATGGACGCGCAGACCGGTGAAGTGCTGTATAGCAAGAACAGTAATACAGCAGTGCCGATTGCATCGATTACCAAGCTGATGACAGCAGTGGTGATCTCTGATGCACGTTTAAACATGAATGAAAAAATCACACTACAACAGGGTGATTTTTCATGTTCAGGTTGTAAGAGTTCAAGCTCGACGTTACGTGTCGGAGACACGATGAATCGTGCTGAAGCTTTATTGTTTGCACTGATGAAATCTGAAAACCCGGCTGCAGCAGCGTTGGCACGTACCTATCCAGGTGGTCGTAGTGCTTTTATTTCTGCCATGAATAGTAAAGCCAAAGCATTGGGTATGAATTCAAGTAAATTTCTGGAATCTACCGGATTGCATCCGGGCAATAAGTCATCTGCAAGAGACTTGGGGATTCTGGTAAACACCGCTTCGCAATACGGCTTGATCCGACAGTTCTCAACCACAGCAAGTTATGACTTTAACTTGGGTTACCGTGTGTTGAAATCGAATAACACCAATGCGCTGGTACGTAATGGTGGCTGGAACATTAATATTTCTAAAACCGGTTTCATCAATGAAGCTGGACGTTGTGTAGTGATGCATACCACCTTAAATAACCGTCCAGTAGTCGTAGTGTTGCTTGGAGCAGATTCATCTGCTGCACGTACCAATGATGCAACACGTCTCATGACTTGGGTGTCTAGTTTGCCGAAACAGCGTGTTTAAGCTTTTATAAAATATTTAAGTCATAAAAAAGCCCTGCAGATGCAGGGCTTTTTGATTCTGTCTCTTACATATTAGACAGAATAGAATCGCGTACTTGATCCAATGTTGCATCGATCGATAGCATTACTGCATCAGAACATTGTTTGATTGCAGTATCGGGATCTTTCAGACCGTTACCTGTCACAGTACAAACAATTACTGAGCCTTCAGCAATCTTGCCAGCTTTAATGTCACGAATTGCACCGCCGATAGACGCTGCAGAAGCAGGTTCTACGAATACACCTTCGTACATGGAAAGTAGACGTTGTGCTTCAAGAATTTCAGCATCAGTCAGTTCGTCGAACCAACCTTGAGAATCACGAACCACAGCTTTGGCATGGTTCCAGCTTTGTGGATTACCAATACGGATTGCAGTTGCCACAGTTTCAGGGTTTTCTACTGGCGCACCACGTAGGAACGGTGCAGCACCAGCCGCCTGGTAACCGACCATTGTCGGAAGGCCTTCAGGTTTAGGACCAGTGAACGCATCAGTTGCAGGGTCATAAACCACTTGCTCAAACTCATCAGCAGGTTGGTTGGCAACGGCTTCGGTATAACCCATCCAGTGTGCAGTGATGTTACCTGCATTACCGACAGGTAGGCAGTGGTAGTCAGGCGCACGGCCCAGCTCATCTACGATTTCGTAAGCAATGGTTTTTTGACCTTGCAAACGGTATGGATTGATTGAGTTCACGATCGTCACCGGAGCTTTATCCGCGATTTCTTTCACCAGACGCATACCGTCATCGAAGTTACCGCGGATTTGCATGGTGATTGCGCCATACATCATCGCTTGTGCCATTTTACCCATGGCAATTTTGCCTTCAGGAATTAACACAAATGCTTTCATGCCTGCACGTGCAGCATAGGCAGCCGCAGCAGCAGAGGTGTTACCTGTAGAGGCACAGATAATGGCTTTTGAGCCTTCTTCAGCGGCTTTGGTCACCGCCATGGTCATACCACGGTCTTTAAATGAACCAGTCGGGTTTAAGCCCTCGTACTTCACATAAATTTCAACATTTTTGCCAATAATGCGCGGAATATTCGCAAGCTTAATCAGTGGTGTATTACCTTCGCCTAGAGAAACAGCAGGGGTAGTTGCAGACACTGGTAAACGGTCGCGATAGCGGTCAACTAAACCAGTATAACGATTGGCATTCGACATGATGATGTTCCAATTGTGTGTAGAGCTTGGTGAGGAGCGTAAACCCCTCAACCCGATTAATTATCAAGCGATTCTAAACGAATTCGCACAATTTCGCCATGAATGACAGGAAGAGCTTGAATTTGCTTTAACGCTTCATCCATTTTCGCTTCCTTAACTGGATCAGTCAGGATCACGATAGGAATAAGGTCTTTTAAGCGAGACTGCTGCATGATGGCATCGATACTAATGCCGTTACGGCTCAGAATAGAGGTCACTTCTGCAAGAACGCCGGTTTGATCTTCAGCGTTAATACGGATGTAGTAGCCTGTGGTCATTTCTTCACGAGGAAGAATTGGCAAGTCGCTTAAGCTTTCAAAAGCCAGTTGTGGAATGGTACCTGCGCCATCTTCAGTGTAAGAGATGTCACGCACGATATCTACCACGTCAGCAACTACAGCAGATGCTGTAGGACCAGCACCAGCGCCGGCACCATAGTACAGTGTAGGACCAACGGCATTGGCTTGTACCAAGACTGCATTTTTCACGCCATTTACATTGGCAATCAGTTGCTCCTCAGGAATCAGGGTCGGGTGAACACGAAGTTCAATCCCTGTTTCTGTACGACGAGCAATACCAAGGTGTTTAATACGGAAACCTAAGTCTTCAGCATATTTTACATCTTGTGCCGTGATTTTGCTGATGCCTTCGGTAAAGACTTTGTCAAATTGAAGCGGAATACCAAATGCAATCGATGCAAGTAGCGTTAGTTTATGTGCGGCATCGATACCTTCAACGTCAAAAGTTGGATCTGCTTCAGCATAACCCAGTTCTTGTGCTTCTTTCAGTACATCTTCAAAGGCACGGCCTTTGTCACGCATTTCAGTCAGGATGAAGTTACCTGTACCGTTAATGATGCCCGCCAGCCAATCAATTTTGTTGGCAGCCAAGCCTTCACGCATGACTTTAATAATCGGGATACCACCTGCCACCGCTGCCTCGTAAGCAATTTGCACAGCGTTGTCATCAGCAAGTTTGAACAGTTCATTACCGTGTTCAGCGAGCAAAGCCTTGTTCGCAGTCACAACCTGTTTGCCATGCAGGATGGCTTCTTTAATGACTTCATAGGCAGGATGAATACCACCCATCACTTCAACCACAACATCAACATCTGGCTGACGTACGATCTCTAGCAGGTCAGCACTTTGCTTGATGCTGTCATCAAGTTCCAGGTCAGGACGCGGACGACGGGTACCCACATAAGTAATTTGAATTTCACGACCGGTGCGACGTTTAATCTCAGCAGCATTTTGTTTTAATAGTTTAAGGGCACCACCACCCACAGTACCAAGACCGAGGATTGCCAGACGAACTGGTTTCACGTCACACTCCAAATATAAACAGTTTTTTACGAGAGCCTAAATCATAGCTAAAAAAACGCGCTGACTCTAGGGTGATCTCAGAATATCTTTATGTATAACATAAAGTAAAATAACTTATTAAAATGAGTTATTTAAGACGGTCCAAAAGTTCAGCGGTCGACATGTATCCGCCCAGGTAAACACCCTCTGAACTATAGACACCCGGGGTACCGTTCACACCGATATTCAGACCCATTTGATATTGATCTTTCACAGGATTTTGACAGGTTGCTGGTGTAATTGATCCACCGGCAATAGCGGTATCAAAGGCAGCACGACGGTCGGCACTACACCAGATTGCTTCCATGGCTGGCATATGCTGCTCACCACGTGGCCATGCGATATAACGTACCTCAATGCCTTTATTGTTCATCTCATCCATCTGTTCGTGGAATTTATGGCAGTACGGGCAGCTAACATCGGTAAAGACATAGATAATATGCTTGGCTTTGTTGCCTTTGGCAGGGTAAATCAACAGGTCTTCGGCTTTTAGTGCTGCAAAGATTTTCTTGTTTACATCGGATTGCAGGGTTTCGCTGACATTATACAGCTGTTTGTCACCCAGGCGGATCACATCACCCTGAATGATATATTTACCATCACTGGTCGCATAGACAGACGACATGCCTTCCAAGCTGACCCAGAACAGATTGGGTACTTCAGTGGTTTTAACGCCAGTGATTTTTGCCTTAATACCAGCCTTTTTGAAGTGACCTTCCAGGGTTGAGATCAGGCGTTGCTGAGCATTACGTTCTGATACGGTAGATGCTTCACCCGTCGCTGGTGCACTTGCAGTTAAAGTATCTGACTTTTTATCGTTTTGATTAGAGTTGGAGCAAGCAGTAAGACTGAAACCTGCAGCAAGCATACATGCGATAAACAGACTGGAGCGGGCAAATGTCATGGATAACCCTTTTTGTTCTTAGATAAAAATAGATGCCTAGCATAACAAAAAAATAGTTTGCAGGTTGAACTTCTCTGTACACGTTGTCAGTTCAGGTTCAGGCCCGTGGATGATGTGACGCATGCAGCTGTTGCATACGCACTTGTGCCACGTGGGTATAAATTTGGGTGGTCGACAGGTCACTATGTCCCAACAGCATCTGCACGACACGTAGATCTGCACCATGATTCAACAGGTGGGTGGCAAAGGCATGACGCAAGGTATGGGGGGAAAGCTCTGCCTGGACACCGGCCTGTAGTGCATAACGCTTGATCGCATACCAGAAATTCTGTCGGCTCATGATGCCACCATGCTGGGTCAGGAACAGATAGTCGGTTGCTGTCTTGTACAATTGCGGACGTGCTTCATTCAGATATTTCTCGATCCATTCGCAGGCGACCTGCCCCATGGGTACTAATCGTTCTTTGTTGCCTTTACCTACGATACGCAGATAGCCTTGTTTTAGGTTAATCAGTTCCAGTCGCAGGTTGAGTAGTTCTGTCACACGTAATCCACAGGCATAGAGCACTTCCAGCATCGCCCGGTCACGTAAACCCAAGGCAGTATTGATATCCGGTGCATTGATTAGTGCTTCAACATCGGCTTCAGAAAGATCTTTGGGCAGGGCACGTCCCAGTTTTGGTGTCTTGTGTGCAGCAACCGGATTGTCATTTCTCAGCTTTTGTTCACGCAAGAATTTATAAAATGAGCGCAGGGCGGACAAACAGCGTGCAATTGAACGTGGACTTTTTTGCTGTTTGGTCAGCTCAATCAATACATCCGAGACATCATCATGATTCCATTCTGGTAAGGCTTTAGTTAGGCAACTATTGCATTGAATTAAATCAGATAAATAGGCATTCCGCGTATGAGGACTTACGGTTTGTGCAATCAGATAGTCACGATAACCGTGCAGAAACTGGGCATTTTCCGGAATCTGGACAGGAGCGGGAATACGGGGTTTTTTATTCAACATAGGATGAAAGAATCTGATCTAAAAAAGCGATAATGAGTATTGATATTCTCCAATGTAGTTTAATTTTATTACAGTGTCGATGTGATATAAGCTAAATCGGTTTGTAATTAATCTTATTTGTTAATTATTCTCATTTGTTTGTATACTGTACAAAATAGTTTAGGAATTTTCGCGGTGCGTTTGTCGGATTTGAAAGTGAAGCAAACAGCTATCATTCGAAAGGTTAATCGAACTACTGATGGCGAGGGCGCTCAACACGATGTCGTGGCGAGTCGCCTGGAAACGTTGGGTTTTGTGCCTGGCACAGAAGTGCAGGTCATTACCAAAGGTATTTTTGGTGGGGATCCGATTTTAATTCAGGTCGGTTTTACCCGTTTTGCCCTGCGTAAGTCAGAGGCAGCCAAAATTGAAATTGAAGCTGGAGTGTCGGCATGAGTGATGCCTTACGTATTGCCCTTGTCGGTAACCCTAACTGTGGTAAAACCTCATTATTCAACCATTTAACAGGTACACGTCAAAAAGTCGGCAACTATGCCGGAGTGACAGTAGAACGTAAAGTAGGTCACTTTACTTTGCCATCGGGCAAGGCTGTGCGTGTACTGGATCTGCCGGGGACTTATAGTCTGGATGCTACCAGTCCGGATGAAGCGATTACCCGTGATGTTGTACAGGGCAAAATTGCAGATGAAGAACAGCAGGATGCATTCCTATGTGTGGTCGATGCCACCAATCTGAAACTGCATCTCGGTCTGGTTCTGGAAATGATCCAGCTCGGCCGTCCGGTGTTACTCGTTCTGAACATGATGGATGAAGCACGCCGTCGTGGGATGCAGATCAATACCCAGAAATTGTCCGAGCGTTTAGGTGTACCCGTCGTTGAAACGGTTGCAGTGCGCAAGTCCGGTGTTGAAAACCTGATGAATGCACTGGATCAGGGAAAATATGCTGTTCCAGAGACTGAAATGACCGGCTTAAGCGGTGACGGTCATCACAAAGTTGAAAGTATCCTGAAAGATGTGGTGAACTTTGTGGATCAGGAAGACAAGCGCACCGATTTTCTGGATAAAATTTTCCTGCATCCGGTACTCGGTCTGCTTAGCCTGGCGGTGATGATGTTCGTGATCTTCCAGGCGGTATTTGCCTGGGCGGCACCCTTCATGGATGGGATTGAAACCTTCTTCGGCTGGCTTGGTGAGGTAGTGGGAGACAACATTGCCCATCCTTTGCTGAATAGTCTGCTCGTAGATGGGATTATTGCCGGTGCCGGCGGCGTTGTAGTGTTCTTGCCACAGATTCTGATCCTGTTCTTCTTTATCTTGGTATTGGAAGAATCCGGTTATCTGCCACGTGCTGCATTCCTGCTGGATAAATTGATGTACAAAGCCGGTCTTTCTGGTCGTGCCTTCATTCCATTGTTGTCAAGCTTTGCCTGTGCAATTCCGGGCATCATGGCGTCACGTACCATCAGTGATCCACGTGACCGTTTGACCACAATTTTTGTAGCACCCTTGATGACCTGTTCGGCTCGTCTGCCGGTATATGCATTGCTGATTGCTGCATTCATTCCATCACAGTCGGTCTGGGGTATTTTTAACCTGCAAGGCTTGGTGCTGTTTGCTCTGTATATGGCAGGCATTCTAAGTGCGCTGATTGTTTCGTTTGTGTTGAAGTTTTTCAGCAAAGACAAATCAGAGCATATGCTGCTAATGGAGCTGCCAAGTTATCGTTTTCCAGATATCAAGAACGTCTGGATTGGTTTGCTGGATCGCGGCAAGATCTTCTTGAAGCGTGTGGGTGGCATCATCTTCGCATTGTCGATTCTGCTGTGGTTCCTGTGTACCTTCCCACAACCGCCTGAAGGGGCCACGTTACCAGATATTGATTATTCCTTTGCAGGGATGATTGGTCATTTTATCCAGCCAATCTTTGCACCGTTGGGCTTTAACTGGCAGATCTGTATTGCGCTGATTCCAGCAATGGCAGCTCGTGAAGTGGTTGTGGCCGCACTGGGTACAGTTTATGCCTTGTCAGCAGTTGATGAAGATGCGATGTCTGAAGGGCTTGCAGCTTTGATTAGCGGTGGCGGTGAATTAGGCTGGACACTGGCAACCGGTTTATCGTTACTAGTTTGGTTTATCTATGCACCACACTGTCTGGCAACTCTGGCAACAGTAAAACGTGAAACAGGTTCATGGAAAACTGTGGGCTTTATGACAGTTTATCTGTTTGGTCTGGCATATATCATGTCATTCCTGACTTATCAGATTGCTTCACACTATTTCGGTTAATACTGACTGAAATAGTACAATGAAGGGGAGATTGAAATGATTGAAATTCTGATTGTGACGGCACTGGTGCTTTGGAGTGCAGTGGTGGTATTTAAGAAGGTATTTCCGAATACTTCACGCTCGGTCTTCCTGAAGCTGTCCAATGCTTGTGAAGCCCAAGGCTGGCATAAGCTGGCGAAATGGTTAAAACCTGCGATGGCCAGTGGTTGTGGAGGCAATTGTGCCTGTCCGGCATCCGAGCAACCAGCAGAGAAAAAGCCTGCTCAGCAAGCAGTGAAATGGAAATAATTTTCTAGCAAACTTAAAAGTGAAAAAGCCATCATTTTTATGATGGCTTTTTTATGCAATATACAAAAAAATCTGCAGAAAGATGAAACAGAAAAAGCATTCAAAACGGCAAAGTGCTAACATTTCAAAAGTTTCAAATTAGACCAGAACATGAGGCAAAAATGTTAATACAACGTGGTGGACTTAAGGTCGTTGCAGGACTTGGAATTTCAGGTGTTGCAGCAGTCAATTTCTTACATGACAAGGGCTACCGCGTTGCAGTAACAGACTCCAGGGCAAATCCACCGGGGCATGACCAGATTCCTGCCGAAGTACAAACCAGCTTTGGTAAATTTGACCAGGAATTATTGCTATCAGCAGAAGAAATCGTCATCAGTCCGGGGCTTGATCCGAAACTTCCTGAAATTCAGGCAGCGATTGCCAAAGGTATTCCGGTAGTGAGTGAAATCCAGATTCTGCGCCGTTCTACCGATAAACCCATTGTTGCGATTACCGGTTCAAATGCCAAAAGTACCGTCACCACATTAATTGGCCTGATGGCCGCAGATGCAGGTAAGAAAGTGGCCGTTGGTGGCAACCTTGGCCGTCCTGCGCTGGATCTGACCAAAGATAATCCTGAACTTTATATTTTAGAGCTTTCAAGTTTTCAGCTGGAAACCACGTCGAATCTGAATGCTGAAGTGGCAGTCGTGCTGAATATGAGCGAAGACCATCTGGATCGTCATGGTGACATGATGGGCTACCACACAGCAAAACACCGTATTTTCCAGGGTGTCAAAAAAGTGGTGTATAACCGCGATGATTCACTGACTCGTCCACTGGTTCCGGATGTAACGCCAATGCAAAGCTTTGGTTTAAATGCACCTGATATAAACCAGTACGGCGTGTTACGTGACACGGATGGCACGATCTGGTTAGCGCGTGGACGCGAACGTTTATTGAAAAGTTCTGAGATGTATATTCAAGGCACGCACAATGTCGCGAATGCTTTGGCCTGTTTGGCTTTAGGTGAAGCGATTGGCTTGCCAGTAGATAGTATGCTGGAAACACTAAAAACCTTCAAAGGGCTGGAGCATCGCTGTGAATTTGTCAAAGAAGTTAATGGTGTGCGTTATTATAACGACTCTAAAGGTACCAACATCGGTGCGACTCTGGCAGCTTTAGACGGTCTAGGTGCGGCGATCGAAGCACAAGGTGGGAAAGTGGCAATCATTCTTGGTGGCGAGGGCAAAGGCCAGGACTTCACTGCTTTACGTAATTCATTGTCTAAATACGCGAAGGTAGCGGTGTTGATTGGTGTAGATCGTCCAATCATTGAGGCAGCAATTGAAGGAACCACGACACTTGTGCATGCGGAAAGCCTGCAGGAAGCAGTAGAAATCTGCCAGAGCAATACCCAGCCACATGATGTCGTGCTATTGTCTCCGGCATGTGCAAGTTTTGATATGTTCTCAGGCTATCCTGAGCGTGGCCGTCAGTTCGTTGCGTATGTCAACGCACTTAATTAAGAACAACAAGGATTCGTGATATGGCTGAGTTTGCTCAGACTGCGATCAATAAAATTACTCAAATCTACGAGCAGTGGCTACCCAAGTTACCCGCTGAAGTTAATCCACGTAATGTGCTGATTTTCTGTGTATTGGCTTTGCTGTGTATTGGTTCAATCATGGTGGCATCGGCTTCGATGCCGTATGCAGAACGAATTAATGGCAATGCCTTTCACTACATTACCCGACATGCCATCTCGATCGGGGCTGGGGCAGCAGTCGCCTATGCTACTTATAAGATTCCTTTAAATCGCTGGTTTAACAGTACTTTCTTTTTATGGTTTGTGACTATTCTGCTGCTATTGGCAGTATTGCTGGTCGGTACTGAAGTCAATGGTTCCAAGCGCTGGATTCGTCTTGCTGGCTTTACCTTACAGGCTTCCGAAGTAGCGAAGGTAATGATGGCAATCTTCACTGCAGATTACGTAGTGCGCCGTGCTGAAGAGGTACGCAACAAGATTTCCGGTTTGGGACGCTTAAGTATCATCATGGGGGCAACCATCCTGTTGGTCATGCTTGAGCCGGACTTGGGGGCAACCGTAGTCATCACGCTAACCATGCTTGGAGTGTTCTTCCTGGCGGGTGCGCCGTGGAACCAGTTTGGTCTGGCTTTCGGCGTCATTATTGGCGCGTTGATCGCTGCAATTGCTTTTGAGCCATATCGTCTGCAGCGTTTCCTGTCTTTCTCGAATCCTTGGGAAGATCCGCTGGGTACGGGTTATCAGCTATCCAATGCGCTCATGGCTTTTGGTCGTGGAGAATGGACGGGTGTCGGTTTGGGACACAGTATTCAGAAAATGTCTTACCTACCTGAAGCGCATACCGATTTTATGCTGGCAATTCTGGGTGAGGAATTCGGTTTTCTGGGCATTGCGATCGTTCTGATTCTGTCTTTCAGCATGATTGTCTGCTGTATTCGCATTGGTCATCGTGCCCTGAAAAACCATTACCTGCGTGCCGGTTATCTGGCATATGGCATTAGTATTATTTTCCTGTTACAGGTTTTGGTGAATGCAGGCATGAACATGGGCATGCTGCCAACCAAGGGTTTGACCCTGCCATTTATCAGTTATGGTGGTTCTTCGCTGATTATGTGTGCCATGATGATCAGCCTGATTCTCAAGATTGATGCCACGACTCGTGAAAGTAATCCAAGCCGTGAGGAATCAAGCTTCTAGATTAGACTGACGGTTCGAGTCAGGCTGGGCATGGTCGAGAACTGTGCTTGGCATGACCGTACCGCAGTGATTACAGCGCACAAAAGCATCCTTGGCTTTCGACAGGGGAATCAAGGGAATAAAGAATAAGGAAAAATAATTACGCTGCTGTCTCAGTTCGTAACCGGCTCGGGTTCGGCACACTGGACACAAGAACTGACTTTTCTCAATGACTTTGGTTTTCGGTCCAACACCAAAAATAAAAAACATAGACTGACTTCCACCTGAATTTTTCTTTAGCTTAAGCCAAAACAGCCCTTTATAAATAGTAGCCTTGTAGCTCAGTTGTGTGTGGAATCCGTTCGATATTCCATTGTGCCACCGCCTGTTTCAGCATTTTTTCCGGAGTATCCAGTTCAACTTCAGCCTGATGCAAAGCTTTAAGTACCTGTTTTAATAATTGCGGCGCCTGAGTTAAATCCAGTGCTTGCGCCAGATTCTGTTTAGAGAGTTTCTGACCCTGATCATTCATTGCGAGTGGCAGGTGCATATACTGCAGACGAGGGTAGCCGAGCAATTGGCCCAGATAAATCTGACGTTCGGTATTATCCAGCAGGTCCGCGCCACGTACCACATGAGTTATACCTTGCAGGTAATCATCCACCACGACTGCCAGCTGATAGTTAATGATGCCATCACGGCGCTTCAGGACAAAATCTCCCAGATCATGCTTAAGATTAGAGCAATGATGACCTTGCAACGGATCATCAAAACAGATTTCGACATCTTCAACTTTTAAGCGAATCGCCTGATGTTCGAAAGCTAAGCCTAAATCACGGCAGGTATCCTGATAGATATGATTGGAACCGAGCATCTTGCGCGTACATTGGCAGGCATAGACCAGACCCTGCTGACGTAGCTGTTCAATCACAGCATCATAAATGTCTAGGCGGTCTTTTTGAAAAATGATTGCGGCATCGGGATCGAAACCAAAGGCATCCATGGCACGAAGAATATGATCTTCACTACCGGGATAAATGCGGGGAATATCGGTGTCTTCAATACGAACCAGCCATTGACCCTGATGGGCACGGGCATCGCAGTAGCTGGCGACTGCAGTAATGAGGGAACCAAAATGTAAAGGGCCGGTTGGCGATGGCGCGAACCGACCTGAGTAGCGAGTTAGCGAAACATCGTTTCGCCGCTGCGCATGAGGAGCATGCTCCGCAAGGGAGCTGTGCTCGGCTGAGGAATTCTCAACAGTCACGATTAACCGTTATTTTGCTTCTCTTTGATTTCAGCAAGAGTCTTACAGTCAATACATAAAGTCGCAGTTGGACGCGCTTCTAAACGACGCAGACCGATTTCGATACCACAAGTTTCACAGAAACCGTAGTCATCATTTTTGATTGCTTCGATAGACTGTTCGATTTTGCGGATCAGTTTACGTTCACGATCACGGGTACGTAGTTCAATCGCAAATTCTTCTTCTTGTGTTGCACGGTCGTTTACATCTGGAAGTGCCGTATTTTCGTCTTGCATGGTATTCAGCGTACGGTCAACTTCAGTCATCAACTCAGCTTTCCAAGCCAGCAAAATCTGGCGGAAGTGTTCAAGCTGACCCTCAGACATGTATTCTTCATTTTTTTTCGGTTGATAAGGTTCGATACCAAATAAGCTAGCAGTAGAACCACCTTCAGTCGTTTTTGGCTTAGATTTGCGCACACGTTTTGTAGCTTTTTCATCTACCACATCAGTTTGTTCATCTAAGACTTGATTTTGGTTGTCATTCGCCATTTAGGGCATTCCTCATCATATGCGTAGGTAACTACGCAAAAAATATGGTGATATGCAAATTTTTATCCACCCTGAAGAAGGATTATCCTCCTATGGGGGTCGTCATCATATAGACTTTTTATGCGTTTTGATAGTCTTTGATGGCGGGATTGTAGATATCACGTTTCCTTTAAGAGCAATAAAGTAAAGCAAAAAAAACAAATTGAAAAGTTAATAACCTGAAATTTCAGTATTAATTTTAGCTTGCTTTAAAACCACCCTTTGAATGTAAGTCTGGTACTCACCATTGTCTTTTAATTGTAATACGCGATAGCCGGGCTGTGCCTGGTCTAAGGCAAAATTTTCGCTCAAGGGTTTGAACTGTACACTGGTTGAAGGAGTGGACAGATAGCGCACGCCCTGCCATTCATTTTCAGAATCCTGATGCACATGTCCAAATAGCACCATTTTGACATTGGTATGCCGTGCAATCACATCTTTCAATGCTTCCGAATTTTTCAGCCGATGCTGGTCAATCCAGTGTGATTGCATCGCAAAAGGATGATGATGACAGGCCACGATCACATACTGCTTGCTATGCTCAAGCAATAACTGTTCCAGCTGATCCAGCTGTTTTTGTTCTACCCAGCCATCGACCCGACCTTTTACAGCACTGTTGAGCAGAATTAAAGTCCAGCAACCAAAGCTAATCGCATGCGCTTCATCACTATTTTTATAGAAAGGGAAAATAGTGAGATAATCATCATGATTACCTGGAATCTGATAATGCGGCACATTCCACGCCCGCATAAATTGTATGTAACGTTGATAGGTAGATTCTGCTGCAACCTGGGCCAGATCTCCGGTATGTACCACCGCATCAATATGCGGAAAACGCTGCTGAATGTCGTGTACGACCTCTAAAAAGCTCTGCTCCGGATTCATGCGGGCAAATTCAAGCTCAGGCTGGTCCATCAGATGCGTGTCTGAAATCTGGATGAGCGTCCAGACTTTTTCAGATGCAGGAGTAGAGGTCTGTGTCATCTGATCTACTCCTTTGGATAGGCTGTTGAGATATGTTGCTGTAACCACTGTAATGCCATAATGACGGGCGCATTTTTGAGGCGGTTATAACGGAATAATTCTGGAAGGTGGGCATAATCAAAAATATGCAGCTGGATATTTTCCCCTTCATCCGGCATGCCATGTACACCGCCATGTTCAGGTAGTTCTGCCTGAGCCACATAAAGGTGGAACAGTTCAGAGCAGGCACCCGCTGAAGGATAGAAACTATACAGATGTTGCAGCTCCTGGATTTCACAGCCAGATTCTTCCAGTGCTTCACGACGGATGCAGTGCTCTGGAGATTCATCACCATCTAAAACCCCGGCGATAATTTCCAGCTGCCATGGGGAATCGGTATCATCCAGTGCACCAATACGGAACTGCTCGATCAAGGCAAATTTTTGTTGTTGGTCATTATAAATCAGCACCCCAGCTGCAGGACGCCGCGCAATCAGTTCACGCTGAATCGGAGGAATATATTCCTTGCTCTCAAAAAGACGATGACTCAGCTGCACTTTTTCGACTTTCACGAATCCTTGATACAGATATTCGCGCTGTTGCAGGTCGACATCATTATAGTTATAGGACGCTTGCTGAATAATCTTCATAAATCAGAAAAGGATGAAAATATTTATTTCATCCTATCTGAGTTTTTAGCAAAAACAACTGATTTTCAGTGGGAATTAGACTTTATGATATAAATTTCGACCACTTTCAATGAAGCTGGTTTTCATGCTGTTAAGACCTGCTTCAACCTCTGGATCGAGCTCTGCTGCCTGCTGTGCATTTTTCTGATTATTCGCATAATCCCGCACATTCTGGGTGATCTTCATCGAACAGAATTTCGGACCGCACATCGAACAGAAATGCGCTGACTTATGTGCCTCTTTCGGCATGGTCTCATCATGCATGCTGCGCGCCGTATCCGGATCCAGACTCAGGTTAAACTGATCTTCCCAACGGAACTCAAAACGGGCTTTGGACAGGGCATTGTCACGTGCCTGTGCACCCGGATGGCCTTTGGCCAGATCCGCTGCATGTGCGGCAATCTTGTAGGTGATGATACCGTCTTTCACATCCTTTTTATTTGGCAGACCCAAATGTTCTTTTGGCGTCACATAACACAGCATCGCGGTGCCATACCAGCCGATCATCGCGGCACCAATGGCGGAAGTAATATGGTCGTATCCCGGAGCGATATCGGTGGTCAGTGGTCCCAATGTATAGAAAGGCGCTTCTTTGCAGACTTCCAGTTGCAGATCCATATTTTCCTTGATCATATGCATTGGCACATGGCCTGGACCTTCAATCATCACCTGTACATCATGCTCCCAGGCACGATGGGTCAGTTCACCTAAAGTACGTAACTCAGAGAATTGTGCTTCATCATTGGCATCCTGAATACAACCCGGACGCAGGCCATCTCCCAGACTGAACGAGACGTCATAGGCTTTCATGATTTCGCAGATCTCATCGAAATGGGTATACAGGAAGTTTTCCTGATGATGGGCCAGACACCATTGCGCCATGATTGAACCACCACGGGATACAATCCCGGTTAGACGGTTCGCAGTTAGTGGGACATAATGTAATAACACGCCAGCATGAATCGTAAAGTAATCCACGCCCTGTTCGGCTTGCTCAATCAGGGTATCTTTAAAGATTTCCCAGGTCAGGTCTTCGGCTACACCATTCACTTTTTCCAGCGCTTGATAAATTGGCACAGTACCGATTGGCACAGGGGAGTTACGGATAATCCATTCGCGGGTTTCATGAATATTCTGACCTGTAGACAAATCCATAATCGTGTCAGCACCCCAGCGGGTCGCCCAGGTCATTTTTGAAACTTCTTCTTCAATGGATGAACCCAGTGCCGAGTTACCGATGTTGGCATTAATCTTGACCAGGAAATTACGCCCGATGATCATCGGTTCGCATTCAGGGTGGTTGATATTGGCTGGAATAATGGCACGACCCGCTGCAACTTCCTGACGCACAAATTCAGGCGTGATTTCAGTCAGGTTTTTCGCACCAAAGTTCTGTCCGGCATGCTGGCGCATATCGACACCTTCACGCTGGCGCAGATTTTCACGAATGGCGATGTATTCCATTTCCGGTGTAATAATGCCTTGCTTGGCATAGTGCATCTGGCTGACATTGTGACCGCGTTTGGCACGACGGGGTTTTTGAATATGCGCAAAGCGGATATTGGCAGTACGGATATCGCGTAGGCGCTGGCGACCAAATTCGGAACTTAAGTCTTCTAGTACTTCGCTATCACCACGCTGTTCAATCCAGCTTTCGCGTACATGCGGCAGACCTTTGTTCAGGTCAATCGTGATTGCAGGATCGGTATAAGCACCAGACGTGTCATACACCATTAAAGGTAGATTTTTTTCACCGCCTAAACCTGTGGGAGTATCTGTCAGTGAGATTTCACGCATTGGCACCTGAATATCAGGGCGTGAACCTTGAATATAGACTTTGCGGGAAGCTGGTAAAATACGGGTGAGATCTCGAGCTTCCTGCTCATGATGAGCATCGGTTGCGGGAGTGGAGAGATTCGTTAATTGGTTCATGGCAATGATCCTTAGAATGACATCAACGAATCAAGCACGACCAAAAACGCAGGCGGATCTATCTTATAGATAGAAAGAGGGCTTTAAGTTTTTAGAGGCTTGATTCCTACGCAGGTCTTAACCTGATCAGGTTCAACGGTACTCACCATCAAATTGCACTCTAAAAGGCTATTTTGGTGATCTCAGCGAGTGATTACTCGCGCTCCGTCAAGCTCAGGCGATCATATAATAGTTAGGGAATAAAAAGTAGACGTGATTCGCTACTTTCTAGCAGAAATATGCAGTAAAGATTTCAGGGAAACAGGGTTGTTATAAACAGATGGCGTCCCTGAAACAGTCTTTTTTATAGTCTTGGGCTGGCATCTGAATTCCGGAATAATGGGCAATCTGTTCCCAGGCTGAACGGTTCTGATATTCGCTGTCAAGCACCTGTTTGCGCTGCTCTTCATTCATATCCAGAAATTCTAGAAAGCGTTGTGCCTTGGAAGTGATACCACCTTCATTTCCTTTAGACAGACCGATAATGGTTTCCAGATGGCTGTGATCAACGGCATAACGATCCCGGTAATCCTGGGAAATTGGCGCACTATTCATGCCATGAAACAGGAAGTAGCTGTATTGCTGTAGCAGATATTCAGCATCCTTTTGGTAAGGGCTTTGCGGAAAACGCTTGAGATAATCCTCCCAATCCAGAATACGCGCAGCAATTTCAGCAGGTTCAATCATTAAGCGTTGTTGCGTGAATACCGGTTCAAGATTCTGCTGAGACAAGGTTTCAATAAAAGCACGTTCTGCTGCCGGGAGATAAGGTGCAAAGATACGAGCCAAATATTCAGGACTACGACGATAAGTCAGTTGCTGTTCCCCTTGCTCCACCACTTCGACATATGCTTGTCCCTTATGTTTAAGCAGGTACTGGTCACGGGCAGTCAGTTCAACAAAATGACTTTGCTGAATGGTCGGATGTTGAGCCATTTCCAGCGCATATTGTTCAAATGCACGTTGCTGGGCTGGTGTTCTTTCAACTTTCAGGAAACGGCTATACATGGCATTGGCATGACGCATCAGGTTTTTTTGCTGTTTATGCTCTAACAGTGGCAGACACACTTTAAGATTCTGATTGATCTGCTCAAGTGCAAAAGTTGTGCGCTGGTCATCAATTTCAGCCATCTGTTTTTCAATATTCTGGCACATCAGGCTAAAATCTTGAGTTGCAGTATTTTTCTTGACACTAGTTTCAGCAGGCTCAATTTCGACCTGCGGCTGTTTGGGCTGCTGACAGGCAAGCATCAGCAACAGCAGCAGGGCAAGGCAGCTGGCAACTAAAATTGAGGAAAAACGTGTAGACACTATAACTCTATGCTCTGATACAAATAATGAATAACAGCGGGGAATGCACCTATTGTATACATCTTGTGCCAACAGACTGTTTAGTATTGTGAAGCTGTTTGTTAAGCTGTTGTCATCGACTCAAAAATGTGAATCAATATAGGATAAATTCACTTATTTGAATTAAAAAATTAATAAAAATCATACGTAAGTTTAGGAATAGACAAGTAATATTTGTATCACTTTAAGATTCAAGCATTTGGCTATATTTTGTTATGTATGACGATGCAGCAGTTAGGGATTCACATTATAAATGAAGATAAAATTCATCCTTAGTGCCAGCCTATTGTGTTCAAGTTCTGCCGTATGGGCACTGGACTTGGTTGAGGCGTATGAGCGTGCCAAACAAAATGATCCAAACTGGCAGGCCAATGTACTGCAATATGAAGCCGACCAGCTGAATCTTGGAATTGCCAGCGGCAATTTACTTCCAACTGTAAGCCTGTCGGGAAATGTGACCCGAAAAAACCAGTCGACTGATAATTCTGGAACACAAGGCTTGCCTGCGGAATTTGGGGAATTACAGGGTTCAAGTACAACCACCCGACAGATTGCTGTGACTGCGCGTCAACCTTTGTTTCGCTGGGATGCCTGGCAGGGATACAAGCAGGTCAAAACCTCAGTAGAACTGAGTGAAGTCAATTTGCGTCTGCAGAAGCAGCAGCATATTTTGCAGGTAGCGGAAGCTTATTTTAATGTATTACGTCAGCAATCCCTGACCGGTGCTTATTTGCAGGAAGAGCAGGCGCTGGCTGAACAGTTGCGCATGATGAATGCCAAACTCAAAGAAGGTCTGGTCGCACGCAGTGATGTCAGCGAAGCCAATGCCCAATATCAGAGTGCCCAAGCTAACCGAATCGCTACCCAAGTACAGTTGGTGTTGGCACAGGAGCAACTGGCGCAGTTAATTGGTCCTTATCAGGACAATCTGGCGGTCCTACGCAATGATTTCCAGTTCCAGAAACCATTACCAGCCAATATCCAGTCCTGGACCGAACTGGCACAAACTCAGAACCTGGAAATTCTACAGGCTCGTCTGCAAAAGCGTTATTCCGAAGATGCCAAACGTGTTGAAGAAGCAGCACGCTATCCGCAAGTTGAAGCAGTGGCAACTTATGGTTATCTGAAACAGACGCCAGAAACCGTTTTATCTTCCAATGGAGACTTTGATCAGGTCGGAGTAGAGGTAAACTGGAATCTGTTTAGCGGTGGCCGTACCAGTAAGAATATCCAAAAAGCAGGGGTGCTGGTGCAGCGTAGCGATGCCCAGCTGGATGCTGCGATGCGTAAAGCTAATACCGATGTGAAGCAGTCTTATCTACAGGTGGAAACAGATGAAGCCAAGCTGAATGCCCGCAAGGCGGCAATGGAATCAGCAGAAATTGTTTCCCAAGCATCCCGAGCACAATATCAGGAAGGGCTGAAAGCTATGGTCGATGTGCTGCTGGCACAGCGTAATGCTTTTTCTGCCAAAACTGATTATCTGAATGCTAAGTATGATTACCTGATTCATGTGCTGCAGTTGCAGGCCTCAGTAGGGCAGCTCAATGAACGGCAGCTAGCGGAAATGAATGCCTGGCTAGTAGAATATAACTAAAATCTAGCAAGCTCTTTTGAATAGATTGCCACCCTACTTTCATTATTGCAGTGCTTTAGGACAGGGGGGATTTCTCTCTAATACGGTTCGATGCAGCGTTAATTTTCTAGGTAAATAAAGCTATAAAGACACGCCGATTTATAGTAAATTTTTATTATAAATTAACAAAAATGAAATCCTAATTATTTGTTTAAGATAGTGAATCATTTAAATGTTAATAATTTTTAAGCAATAAACTAATGCAAAAGTTACAAAAAATATATTTTTTAATAAAAAAATAATACAAAAAAGCGTACAATTGTGCGAAATGTGATCCAATCTCCCTTGAAAGTGTGAAGTAGTTCTTGAATTCCCGCAGGCATATTTAATGCAACAGATATTTATATAAGAAAATATCCGCATTTCTTCTGATCACATAATTAATTCTATTTAGGATGGTTTAGGCATCCTATTAAGCAAATTCACGTATTGAAGAAAAAATCTATGATCATAGATGAAAATAAAAAAGCAGGGTCTGGGCTTTACTTTACTGTACAGCTTAAGTTCGTTGTAGCATTTATTGGTGCCTGCTTCTGGGCAGGATTTTCAATATGGATCGCTCAAGATTGGATAGATGATCTGAGTAACTATATTGGTCAATTTGCGGCTATTTTTTTCGTATATGGTATAGCTATTATTCCTGGTTTTATGAATTCATTTGCAGCTTTTAGTCTGTTGATGGATCGAAGACCGAAGCGAGAACCTTTACCCGTTTATCCTGGGATTACAATGCTGGTTGCTGCCTATAATGAAGCTGCCTCAATTAAAGATACGCTGGTCAGTATTGCTCTGCAAAAATATCCAGGACCATTACAAGTAATCGTTATCAATGATGGCTCCCAAGATAATACAGCAGATATTGTTCGACAGGCTGAAGCCAATATCCTTGGCTAGCCTTGCTGGATTTAAAGAAAAATGCAGGTAAAGCCAATGCATTAAATCAAGGTTTAAAAATTGCTGAGCATGATCTTATCATTACTGTTGATGCTGACTCTTACTTACATAAAGTGGCATTAATTAATATTGTTGAGCGCTACAAGTTAGATCCCCCTAATACACGTGCTGTGGCTGGCAAGATTCTGGTGCGTAATTCTCGTGAGAATATGCTTACCAAGGTGCAGGAATGGGATTATTTTCTGGGCATCGCTGCTACTAAACGTTTGCAATCTTTATATCAAGGAACCCTGGTTGCTCAAGGTGCTTTTTCTATTTATGACCGTGATGCATTAATTGAGGTGGGAGGATGGCCTGAATGTGTAGGTGAGGATATTGTGCTGACCTGGGCTTTATTAAAAGCAGGCTATCGTGTTGGGCATTGTGAGGACGCCTGTTTATTTACCAATGCACCCATGACTCTTAAAGTCTTTGTCAAACAACGTCAGCGTTGGGCACGTGGTATGATCGAAGCCTTTATCAAACATCCCGCTATTTTAATTAAACCAAGATTGTCTACATTTTTTATTCATTGGAATTTATTTTTTCCCTGGTTAGATATTGCTTTTACTTTTGGCTTTATCCCGGGGCTCATCTTGGCATGCTTTGGACACTATTGGATCGTTGGGATTATGACTCTTGCACTATTGCCACTGGCATTTCTACTTGGTCTACTTAATTACAAGATTGAGCGGAGCATGTTTAAAGATTTAGATCTCAAAGTAAGAAAAAATTTTGTTGGTTTCTTACTGTATGTGCTGACCTATAGTTTTTTGCTACAACCCGCCAGTATTTTAGGATATCTGGATGAAGTCTTCAGAACAAGAAAAACCTGGGGGACAAAATAAAATGAGAAGTTATAAAATCAGTCTATATGGTGTTGCTTTAATCATTAGTATGACGAGTACCAGTAATTATGCAGATGTATTACAAGAACAGCAAACTGGAAAAGAGCATGCGGCTGGAACTGAATTCTTTTTCAGTGACGATAGCGAAGGTTTCCAGACTCGTAAATTATCAGCAGAATTTTTGCCTCAATATGAAGATGCTGATCATTATTTAGGGGTGCGTGGCAGTGCTTATCAATATAGAGCTGATGACTGGAAACAAGATGGTCAGAAGATCTCATTTATTGGACGTGATATTGAATCTGCTACCGCTAATGGCTGGGTTTTAGAAGCGGGGCTATTCGAGCAAGGTGATCATACTTTATTAGCCTTCGATGGTAGTTATCGTACGCTTCTTGCAGAAAAGACAGCTATTGAAGTTTTTGCTAACCGAGATTGGATTGAAACCCAAGCTGCTTTAGAATATGGAACACATTTTACTTTTGTGGGTGCTGCACTGGATCAAGGTCTGGGAGATCATGTCACCGTAGTAGGAGTAGCGGGTTCACAGCTCTTTTCAGATGATAACCGCCGTGATCATGGACGAGTTAGGCTTATCTATCAGCCTTCACTTGACCTAGGCCTGACATTGCAAGCCCGATATCGCACTTATCGCAGTAGTGAGAAGGATGTAGGGGGTGAGTACTTCAATCCGAAAGATTATCAAGAAAGCATGTTTGCTATTGGCTGGCGTAAACGTATTTCCGGATGGACCACCGGTATTACTGCCGGGCTGGGCCGTGAAAAAATTAATGATGATGCTAGTCAGAACACACGATTATTTGAATTGAACTTACAAAGTCCTGTACGTAGTGAGCAGTTTTTGCGCCTGAATGCTGGATATAACCGCAGTGCTTCTTTCTATGGGCCAGATTATAACTATCGTTATGTTCGAGGTGAGTGGATTTTACGCTTTTAGGCAAATTGAACTGGTTCGCTGAATAGCGGTCTATTAGGCCGCTTTTTTTTAGATCTATGTTTGAGGGAATAGAACTTTTTCAGCTTCTTAACTATGTGTTTCCTCTTCTGAATCCTCCTCAAAGGTCTTGGCAATCTTTTCGATATTGAGGCTCTTTGCCATCGCGTCAAAGATTTGCTTATACACGCCGTCCTGATGATAAAGCTGATCATGCTCGCCATGTTCAGCAATCGCGCCTTCTTTCATCACGTAGGTATAATCCGCATCAATAATCTGCGACAGGCTATGCGAGATAATAATCACGGTACGACCTTGCTTGATCTGATCCAGACTCTGCTTAATCTGTTCAGCAGCAATGGCATCCAGGCTGGCAGTCGGTTCATCCAGAAAAATAATCGGCGGATTTTTCAGGAACATGCGTGCCAAGGCAATGCGCTGCTGCTGTCCACCAGAAAGCTGCAAGGCATCGGAATCATAACCATTGGGCAACTGTAAGATCTGTTCATGAATCGAAGCTTTCTGCGCAGCTTCAATGACATCTTGCATACTGGCACTGGTCTTGCCATAACGGATATTGTCAAAAATCGTACCCTGGAAAATATGATTTTTCTGTAGAACCAAGCCAATATGATCACGTAAATACTGGGTGTCATAATCCTGAAGATCAATACCATCCAAGGTGATCTTGCCTTGCTGTGGTTCATAAAATTTATCCAGTAAACTAATCAAAGTGGATTTACCCGCACCAGATAAACCGACCAGCGCAGTGATCTTGTTAGGGCGGATTTCCATATTGATATCTTTCAGCGCATGGTGTCCATTCGGATAATAGAATTCGACATGGCTCAGCTGAAATTTACCCTGAACAGGTGGCTTCTGCTGTCCACTGGATTCAATTTCATGATCTGCTTCCAGAATATTAAAGAAGCTCTCGGAATAGATCATGGCATCATTAACTTCATCATAAATCCGGTGCAATGAACGGATCGGTGCCGAGACATTATTAAACAGCAGCACGTGATACATGATCATGCCAATACTCATCTGACCAGCAAGCACAAAATAAGCGGTCAGAATAATGATAAGGACGATGCCAATCTGCTCAATAAAGGTTTTCAGACCATCAAACAGAAAACTGGTTTGACGGGTTTTCATCTGATTATCGGTCAGTTCACGCTGTAGGCCGAGCTGCTTTTCGGACTCAATCGACTCACGGTTAAAGGATTTAATTACGGTTATCGAGTTAATAATACTGAGAATGCCCTGACTCTTTTTCTCGCGACCATCTCTTAAACTACGGCGCCAGCCGCCCAGTTTTTGTGCCTGTTTGTAGGTCAGCCAGAAGTAAATTGGTACAATCGCCGTGGCTACCATCCCCACATAAATATTGGCATAGTACATCAGGCCCAAAGCTACAATCGCGCTGGTAAATAGCGGCAGGATATCAATAAAGAAGATCTGCACCAGACGCGTCAGTGAGCCAATGCCACGGTCAATACGGGTTTGCAATTTACCGGCCTGGTTATTGTCCTGATTAAAAAAAGCCAATCGATAGGCCAGAAACTTTTCAATAATGCCTTGTGCCAGATCCTGAGATACAAAAATTCGCAACTTTTCCCCATAGAATTTTTGTCCAAACTGCACAAAAGCATTAATCACTTCTTTCACCAGCAAGATCGCTGAAATGGTAATCAGGATATGCCAACCCTCATTCAGTCCTTCACCTGCTTCAAGCAGCTTATTGATACTGTCGACCGCATATTGCAAAGTGATCGCGTTGACCTGAGCGGTAAATGAACCGATCAGGGTCAATATCAGGGTCGCAATCACCAGCAGCCGGTAAGGACGGACAAAGGGACGCAGCTTGTGAAAGAGTTGCCAAAGATCCATGCAGTATTATTTTTATTGTGAAAGTTAAAACAAGTTTATGCCCCTGAATGATCATTCACAAGAAGCTGATTTGTATTGATTTGTGCAATTTTAGTTGTGTGCAGAAAGCGAAAATGACAGGATAAAAGCTCTAAAAAGAATGAAACTGACATGACACTGGATTTGTTTTCACCCCAGCCTCAAACCAATCTTTTGCCCTGTGACGGGGTAGTAGAAGACCATGGTCTGATTTTAAATGGAGAGCAAAGTCAGAAATATCTCGACTATTTTTTGCAGCATCTGGCTTGGGAGCAGGATGAGGTTTTCCTTTTTGGCAAGCACCATGTTACTGCCCGTAAAATTGCCTGGTATGGTGATGCAAATTACCAATACCATTATTCGGGCAGCTTGAAGAAAGCCCATATCTGGCAGCCAGCACTATTGAGATTGAAACAGCATATTGAACAGCAGGTAGGTCATCCCTTTAATTCCTGTCTGGCCAACCTGTATGAACATGGTCAGCAAGGCATGGGCTGGCATAGTGATAATGAAGCCAGCTTGATGTCAAAACGGCATGAAACTGTCATTGCTTCTTTAAGTTTTGGTGCTACCCGCAAAATGCGTTTTAAACATAACTATACTGGGGATCTGGTAGAGTTGCTGCTTCAAAGTGGGCAGCTGATTGTGATGCGTGGGCAAACCCAGCAGTGCTGGAAACATCAGATTAGCAAGACCACGAAAGTCATTACACCAAGGATCAATCTGACCTTTCGCTATTTTTATCCCGAAAATTAGAAATATATAAGGAGCAAGATTACATGCGTATTTATTTAAGATTTCTTGTTTCGCCTACCCATTAAAAAAGCATCCATCTGGATGCTTTTTATTTTAAGGATTCACTCCGACCGGATGCCGATACCAGCTTTCAATAAATAGCGCTGCTGCAATACTGTCAGCCGCTAACTTTTTAGCTCGACCTTGAGTCTGATAACTCTCTAATTCATCCCGCGCTTCACGTGTAGTGAGACGTTCATCGACCATCAAGGTTTCAATATTGGTTTGATGACGTAAACGGCGGGCAAATTTGCGTGCACGCGCAGAAAGTTCAGATTCTGTATCATCCATATTCAGCGGTAGACCGACTAAAAATAAAGTCGGTTGATATTGCTTGACGATTTTCAGTAATGTATCCCAGTTGGGGATTCCATCTTTCATCGGGAACAAGGCAAGAGGATTGGCACTTTCAATCAGGGATTGTCCAACCGCCATGCCCATTTTTTGTGTACCAAAGTCAAACGCCATAATCATCTGTGGCGCGTTTACATCAGGCATGTCCAATCTCAGAAGACAACCAGTTCCGATCTACGCCCATCTTTTTATAGGCAGCATCCCAACGGTCGTCATAAGGTAAATTAAAAATTAAATCCATATCAGATTCACAGATCAGCCACTCACCTTTGGCAATTTCTTTTTCCAACTGGCCTTTACCCCAGCTGGCATAGCCAAGTGCAATCTGGTAACGTCCGACACCTTGGTTATGGGCGATGGCATCTAGAATATCCTTGGATGTGGTAATACAGACATTTTCACCGACGGCAATTGAAGAATGCCAAGTAGGCTGACCGGTGTGCAGCACAAAACCGGCTTCAGGTCGCAATGGGCCCCCTTGCAACACTTCATGAGGATTGACATTATCTGCTTCGATTTCAAGATCATTCAATAATTCTTTAATCTGAATGCCTGCAGGTCGATTAATAATGATGCCTTGCGCTCCATCTTCGTCATGTCGTGCGAGATAAATGACCGTGTTGGCAAAAAAATCGTCACGCATTTCTGGTGGAGCAATCAGACAACGGTGTGTCAAATATTGTTTGTTCACCGAAAAGCTTCTCCTTAAAATCAATTTCTTGGCAAAGAAATCGTGTGATCTTCACCTTTAACTTACTAGAGCTTTGTTAATTCACCAACAGTTTTTTGTGAGCATTGTAATATTTTTAAACATGCTGAAACTTTAGCTGACGTAATTGACGCGCGTGTTGCAGTGTTGTTTCATTAATTTCCACACCGCCTGTCATTCGTGCAAGCTCTTGAATACGTTCGTCTTCTTTCAAATCAAGAATTGTGCTGCTAGCCGGATCGGTTTGCTGCTTTTTCACCAGCAGATGCTGATCAGACTGTGCTGCGACCTGTGCCTGATGGGTGATACACAGAATTTGTACATGCTGCGCCAGATCGGCCAACAGACGTCCTACAATTTCCGCCGTACCCCCACTGATGCCGACATCAATCTCATCAAAGACCAGAACTTCAGCTTCAGTTTTTTCAGCATTCATCACTTGCATTACCAGTGCAATACGGGACAGTTCACCACCGGATGCCACGCGTGCCAGTGGCTGTGCCGGAATACCTTTATTGGCAGTAAATAGCAGCTGAATAAAGCTCAAGCCTTCACTGTTTGGTTCATCGAGCGGTTCAAATTTAAATTCAAAATAGGCTTCTGGCAGGGCAAGCTGTTTGACCTGTTCCGTCAGTTGTTTCGCCAATGGACCAGCTGCTTCACGACGAATCTCATCCAGATGCTGTGCTTTGGCCAGAAACTCCTGATAAGACAATTCGACTTGTTCCGCCAATGTTTCTGGATCTTCGAGTTGATGCAATTGTGCTAGTTCAGCCTGCCAGGTTTCATACTCTTCCTTCAATAATTCGGGTTGGGTACGGTATTTACGTGCCAGACGGTGAAACACTTCAAGTTGTGAATTCAGCTCTTCCATACGTTCAGGATCAAAACTTTGACGATCCATAAAATGACGCAGGTTGGCTGTAGCATCTTCAATTTCACTCTGCGCATTGAGCAAAGAAGTGTGGATTTCAGAAAGCTGCTCACTACGACCAGCATGGGATTCTACACGACGCAGGATAGAGGAAAGCTCCTGATTAATATTCTGTTCCGCTTCATCCAGGCCATTCAGACTATAGACACAGTCCTGCATGATCGCTTCATGATGAGAGAGACGATCAAATTCCTGTTCAATTTCCTGATAATCAATCTGTACTACATCTTCAAGTTCTTCGAGCTGCAGTTCCAGTGTTTCCATGCGCTGTTTACGGGTGGCTTGAGCATCAAGTGCTGCCTGATGCTGGCGGATATTTTTATGCCAGATACTGTATGCATCACGAACTGCCTGGGCGGGCTCATAAAAATTATAATAACGGTCCAACCAGTGTTTCGGGTAAGGCGGCTCCAGTAGCTGTTGCTGGCTGTGCTGGCTATACAGTTGTACCAGCAAACGGCCAATTTCTTTCAGTTCAGACAGACTGCTAGGACGGCCATTAATCCATGCCTTGCTACGTCCCGTAGCAAAAATCACCCGACGTAGATGGATTTCACCCGACTCATCATCCAGTTCATGTTCTTTTAGCCAAAGCGCTTCGGGACTATTGTCCTGATAACTGAAGGTTGCTGTCACATCGGCCTTTTCTGAACCATAGCGCACATAGTTGGTGTCGGTGCGTTCACCCAAACAGGCCGAAAGGGCATCCAGCAACAAAGACTTACCAGCGCCGGTTTCACCGGTGAGCACGTTAAAACCTTGATGAATATCAATGGCCAGGTGGTCAGCTAAGGCAAAATTGATCAGAGTTAAATGTGTCAGCATACACGCATCCAAGCTGCGAAAAGTTTGATTGAAATCAAGTAGGATCTGATATGCATCAGATCATGTATGTCATTATAAATCAGGATGAAACCCTTTGATTCTATCTTATATTACGGTCAATGATACAAGCAGATTTTGTAGTATTGTCAGTATGCACGACTAAAGCAGGTCAATCTTCCCACAAAATTGATTACTCCCTATAGTTCAGCGAATCCTGCTAAATTTGATTTTGCATTGCAGAATTGTTCATCCTCCTTTAAATCACTTTATTTTATATATTTGCTTATTGAATATATGTACAAAATATATACAGAAAATTTTAAGCTGAGCTAGGCAAACTTCGATTGATTAGTTAGGAATGCGCATTTAAACTACAGCCATTCCAATATTATAAAACCCGTGCTCTGGAGATAAACGGATGTCAGCTCAGTTTGACCATGTTTCAGTACTTAAGAAATCAAATGTATATTTTGGCGGTCTGTGCATCAGCCATGTGGTTCAGTTTGAAGATGGTACGAAAAAAACCCTGGGAGTCATTCTACCGACTGAAACCCCACTTACATTTGAAACACATGTGCCTGAGCGTATGGAAATCATTTCCGGTGAGTGCCGTGTGCAGATTGCAGATAGCGAAGAAAGCGAACTGTTCCGTGCTGGCCAGTCTTTCTACGTGCCAGGCAATAGCCGTTTTAAAATCGAAACTGATGATGTATTAGATTACGTTTGTCATTTTGAAGGCTGATTTTATTATTTCATCTCCCTAACCGGACTGAAGCTGATCAGGAAATTTTCTGCCGAATCGGTTAAACTTAATTTATACAGAAATCCTGTGAAGCTGGCTTTGCAGGATTTTTCTTTTGCAGCATATTTCCCAAATTAATTTAGAGGTCGTTCATGGCTAAACCTGAGTATTTTTATGGCGTACATTCAGTTGAGTCATTACTGGAGCTTGAGCCTGAACGCGTCCTGACGCTGTTTACTCTGAAAGGTCGTGATGATCAACGCTTAAAGCGTGTATTAGAGCTTGCTGAGCCATTTGGGATTAGTGTGCAACAGGCTAGTCGCGACAAACTGGAAAAACTGGCAGGTTTGCCGTTCCATCAGGGGGTGGTAGCAGCAGTGCGTCCGCATCCAACTTTAAATGAAAAAGATTTAGAAGAGCTTTTAAAACAAGATTCGCAAGCACTTTTATTAGCGCTTGACCAAGTCACCGATCCGCATAATCTCGGTGCCTGTATCCGTACGGCAGCAGCCATGGGTGTCGTGGCTGTAATCGTGCCACGTGACCGTTCTGCAAGTTTGACACCGACAGCGCGTAAAGTCGCAGCCGGTGGTGCCGAGAAAGTTAAATTTATTCAGGTGACCAATCTAGCACGTACTTTGGGTCAGATCAAAGATGACTTTAATGTCCGCGTTGTGGGGACTATGCTGGATGAGAAAGCATTACCAATTCAGCAATTTGATTTTACTGGTACTGGTGTCTGCGTGGTAATGGGGGCGGAAGATACCGGTCTGCGTCCAATTACGCAAAGTCAGTGTGATCAAACGGTTTATATTCCGATGGCAGGCAACTTGCAAAGTTTAAATGTCAGTGTGGCAACAGGTATGGCTTTATATGAAGCTTGCCGTCAGCGTAATGCTTAATCCCTGATGAGATTATCCACACGTGCACAAGGTTATTTTTTCCTCTTAACGACCATGTGTATCTGGGGCGGTTTTACTTTAACCGCTCGCCTGAATGCAATCTGGCAGATCAGTGCCTGGGATATCGTCGCACTACGCTTCTCTCTGGCTTTTCTGATTCTCATGCCGATTTTAATCTATCGTAAAGAGGCTTCTTTTTTACTGAAAAAAGAATCTTTTATCCTGGCTATGATCGGTGGAGTGGTGTATTGCCTGTTTGCTTATAGCGCATTCCATTACGCACCGACTGCCCATGCCGCCATTTTTTTGAATGGCTGCATACCGTTGTGTACTGCAGTGATGGCTTATTTTCTGATGAATCAGGCTTTTGATAAACATACCTGGATCAGTCTGAGCATTATGATCGGGGTGCTGTGTCTGATGAGCGTACTGATGTATCAGGAAACAGGTGTGGCCTTTGGGGCAGGGGATGTCCTGTTTTTCATCAGTGCGATTTTATGGGGGATATTTACGGTGTTGTTACGTAAATATCAACTGTCTGCCTGGCAAGCCATGTGTGGCGTGGCAATTTGGTCGGCTGTGGTGTATGTACCGATTTATTTACTGTTGTTACCTAAAAATTTAACTGTACCTGAGCCACAACATTTATTGTTTCAAACACTTTTCCACGGGGTGTTTGTAGTCATCATTGCAACCCTAACCTATGTAGAAGCGATTAAGCGGCTTGGCGCATTTAAAGCAGGCAGTATTACCAATCTGGCACCTTTTATTGCGGCTATTCTGGCAGTGCCCTTGTTGAATGAAACGCTGAGTCTGGCGATGGTTTGTGGTCTGATCGGGATGGCAATCGGTGCCTTGCAGCCATGGCGCTGGCTGCAACATCAGGACAGTTTGGCCATCAAACTTGAAGAACAAAAAAAGCAGTCTTGATGACTGCTTTTTTATTAATTCAGAGCTCTTTGCAAATATTGTTCATGTAGAGGCTGTAGATGCGCATATAAGTGTTCCAGATGGCCATCATTTAATACGATATCATCCGCCAGTTGCTGTTTTTGTTCACGAGGCATCTGAGTAGCAATGATACGGTGAATCTGTTCAATATTTTGACCATCACGCTGTGCAGCACGCTGGATCTGCAACTCAATCGAAGCATCAATCAATAAGGTATGGTCGGTAAGTTCATGCTGATTGGTTTCAAACAGCAGGGGAGACACCAGAATCACATAAGGACTTTGTGCATCCTGTAATTGCTGAATAATCGATTGGCGAATTGCGGGATGAGTAATGCTTTCTAAGATTCTACGGGCATCATTGGATTGGAAAATATGTTCGCGTAAAGCACGACGGTTTAAGGTTCCATCTTCCTGTAATACCCAGTCACCAAAAGCTTGCTGAATTTGTAGCAGTGCTGGCTGACCGACTTCGACAATCTCGCGTGCCACAACATCAGCATCCACGACCACAATACCATGTTGTTCAAACCATTGACTGGCAGCAGATTTGCCGCTGCCAATACCACCTGTCAGACCTAGTATAAATTTCAAATTATTGACCTAAATAAACTTTCATAATTTGCTCGCCCCACAGGAAAGCGATCCAGCCGGCAATGGCAATATAAGGACCAAAAGCAAAAGGCTGATTTTCCTTACGTACTTTTAACAGAATAATGCCAATAATTGCACCAACGAGTGATGACAATAATACAACTAGTGGCAACATTAACGGTCCCATCCAGGCACCTAAAGCAGCCAGCAATTTAAAGTCACCATAGCCCATGCCTTCTTTACCAGTTACTATTTTGAACAGGTAGTACACGACCCATAAACACAGGAAGCCGATGATATAACCCCAGATGGCTGAAGTTGGTGAGGTGTAAATTGCATAGCTATTCACCCCTAAGCCTAAAGCTGCAAGTGGAAGGGTATAGCGATCTGGAAGCAGCTGGGTATCAAAGTCAATAAAGGTTAGTGCAATCAGAATATAAGTCAGCACCAGACCGAACAACATTTGTATTGTAGGACCAAATACAGCCAAAACGGTCAATGCACAAACTGCTGTTAGAATTTCAATGAATGGATAACGGGCACTAATTGGATTTTGACAGTTCGCACATTTACCACGCAAGGCTAACCAGCTGATCACGGGGATATTTTGATACCAGCGAATTGATGTATGACATTTTGGACAGGTCGACGCAGGTTTACTTAATGTAAGCTTGCTTTCATCAATGATCGGTTGATCAGGGTGTAAAAACAGCTGGCAGTCGTTACGCCATTCCTGTTCCATCATTTTAGGGGTGCGGTAAATTACGACATTCAGGAAACTACCGATACAGAGACTAAAAAGCCCGACTGCAATATAGAGCGCAGTCGGGTTTTGAGTGAAATATAAAATAAGATCTTGCATTAAACCACGGAACCCATCTGGAAAATCGGCAGGTACATTGCAATAACAAGACCACCTACAAGCACACCAAGAACGGCCATAATTAATGGTTCCATCATGGAGGTCAAACCATCAACGGCATTGTCGACTTCATTTTCATAATGGGTCGCGACTTTATCCAGCATGGCATCTAGTGCACCAGATTCTTCACCAATCGAGACCATTTGCACGGCCATAGAAGGAAACTTATTGGTAACACGCATGGCGAATTGCAGTTGTTGGCCAGTAGCAACATCCTCACGAATTTTCATTACCGCATCTTCATAAACTACATTATTGGTCGCGCCTGCAGTTGATTCCAGTGCATCAATTAATGGAACACCAGCAGCAAAAGTCGTTGCCAGAGTACGACTATAACGAGCAATAATCGCTTTATAAACCAGATCACCGAAGATAGGTGCTTTTAGTGCAGCCTTGTCTAAAAAGTCACGGAATTTTTTACTACGCTTTTTAGCTTCTAAAAATGCTGTAATTGCAATACCAATAAAGATAATTAATAGAAACCAGTATTTCTGCATCCATTCAGACATATTGACTACCATTTTTGTAAATGCTGGCAAGTCTGCACCAAATGACGAGAAGAGATCCTGGAAAACTGGAACGACTTTAACCATCAAAATAATCGTAACAATAATTGCAACAACAACCACTGTTGCTGGGTATTTCATTGCTTTTTTAATTTTCTGCTTTAACAGTTCACTTTTTTCTTTATAAATCGCAACACGATCCAGCATGGTCTCTAAAGCACCCGATTGTTCACCGGATTCAACCAGCGAACAGAATAGCTTATCAAAGTATTGAGGATACTTGCGCAGTGCACCTGCAAAGGTATTTCCGCCTTCAACCTCACCTTTAATCCCGAGTACAACCTCGCGCATTGAAGGATTTTCAAGGCCTTCCGCCACAATTTCAAAGCCTTGTACGAGTGGTACACCGGCTTTCATCATGGTAGCAAGCTGACGGGTAAAAATGGTGATATCCAGTGTGGTCACTTTTTTCTTCATCAGGCCTTCAAGAATATTCTTCTTTTTTTCTCGAATACTCTTGATACTGATACCCTGCTTACGCAACGTGACCTTGGCCAAGGCGAGGTTACGTGCAGGTATTTCCCCTTTAATCTTTATACCTTTACGGTCTACCCCTTCATAGGTGAAGGTCGGCATCATTTGACCTTTTTTCACTGAAGCCATGAGTTTATCCTTATTTTATAGCAGCACCTGATCATTCGCTGGTAACACGATTGACTTCCTGAAGGGAAGTCACCCCCTGCATTACCTTTAATAACCCTGATCGGCGTAAATTGTTAAAACCTGCGCGTGCGGAAGCTTCGGCAATCTCAATTGCATTGCCATCTTCCATAATAATACGTGAAATCTCTGGTGTCACTTTCATGACTTCATAAATACCGACTCGACCTTTATACCCTTCACGACATTCGTTACATCCGACAGGTTCAAAAATACTAAATTCCGGATTCTGTAAATCATCATCGCTAAAGCCCATTTCAAGCAGGCTCTGACGTGGAATATCTGCCGGTTTTTTGCAATGTGGACAAAGGCGACGCGCCAAACGCTGAGCAATAACCAAATTCACCGAGGTGGCAATATTAAATGATGGCACACCCATATTACGTAAACGGGTCAGGGTTTCTGGTGCGCTGTTGGTATGTAGTGTTGACATCACCATATGACCTGTTTGTGCTGCCTTGATTGCAATCTCTGCAGTTTCCAAGTCACGGATCTCACCGACCATGACAATATCAGGATCCTGGCGCAGGAATGATTTCAATGCAGCAGAGAAGGTTAGGCCAACTTTATTATTGACGTTAACCTGGTTGATCCCTTGCAGGTTAATTTCGACTGGATCTTCAGCAGTTGAAATATTCGTGTCTTCACGATTCAGGATATTTAAACCGGTATAGAGAGATACAGTTTTACCAGAGCCTGTCGGACCGGTGATCAAGAGCATACCTTGAGGCTTATCTAGTGCCTCCATAAATAAGGCTTTTTGATCAGGCTCATACCCCAGAGCATCAATACCCAACATGGCACTCGATGGATCCAGAATACGCAGTACCAGTTTTTCCCCAAACAGGGTTGGGAGTGAGTTGACACGGAAATCGATAGCCTTATTTTTAGAGAGTTTTAACTTGATCCGGCCATCTTGAGGCACACGCTTCTCGGAAATATCCATTTGTGACATAACTTTAAGACGTGAAGCCAGACGTGTTGCAAGCTGTAAAGGTGGCGTGGCGATTTGACGCAAGACCCCGTCGACACGGTAACGCACACGGTACATTTTTTCATAAGGTTCAAAGTGTAAATCAGATGCACCCATACGGATTGCATCAATCAGTAACTTATTAATATATTTAACAATGGGTGCTTCATCACCTTTATTATCATCCTCATCATCTTTATTCGGGTCAGAGTTATCGATATCAATATCTAGATCAAAATCATCATCAAAGTCAAAGGTGCTTTCTTCAGTAAAATTCTGCTCGATCAGTTTTTCGAGTTTATTATGTTCAACAATGATGGTTTCAATATTGAGTTTGGTCGCAAAACGAACGGCGTCAATTGCTTCTATATTGGTCGGGTTGCTGGTCGCGATAAACAGAATATTGCTATTTTTAAAGATTGGTAGCACGCGGTGTTTGGTAATAATCTTTTCATCAAAATCTTCGCGTACGATCAGGGCAGGATCATAGGCACTGATATCAAATAGCGGTTCACCGAATTCAAGAGAAATCGTTTCTGCAATTTTGGTTGGCGAGAGGCGGTGATGTTCAATCAGATAGGGAACAATATCAATTTTATCTTTTTTGGCACTGCTCAAAGCACCCTGCATATCTTCTGCAGATATAACCCCTTCATCGACAAGTCGACGAATAAACCCCGTAAATCTTGGAGATCCCTGAATTGCTGTCATGCTCTAATATGCCCGTGAATCAAAATTGTTTTAATTGCTTTATCAAAATTATACGTTGCTTGCGTAAAATTACCATAGCGTAAAATGCTGCCTTCTTCGCATTAATATTCAAAATACTGAATGAATCCTAAGAAGTGATCCCTATAATCTTAAGTGATAACAAAAAATGAGCAGTTTGAACAGACCTGGCACTGAAAATGCCGCAAGAAAACTCTTCTTCAAATTTTCTAATTCCGTGTAGAATGTGCCCAATTAAAGATAGGTATTCAGAATAGGTTGTTTATGTCGTTGTCGACGATTACCCCATGGGTAGTGGGTAACTGGAAAATGAACCCGCTGCAGACAGATGCGCAGACATTGCTTCGTGGGGTGAAAGATTTACTTGAATCTACACCGATTTCAGCAGAAAAGTGTCATTTAGGCGTAGCCCCTGTAGCAATTGCACTCACTCAGGTTCAGGCTGAAATGGCTTCCGCCGTTCGTCCGGTTTATGCCGTTGCTCAGGATGTATCTCGTATTGCAGGCATGGGCGCCTATACGGGCGAAGTGAGTGCAGAACTGCTGGCAGACAGTGGTATTGGTTATGTTCTGGTAGGACACTCTGAGCGTCGTGAAATCTTTGGTGAGTCACGAGAGATTCTCAATACCAAAATCAAAAATGCTTTAAATGCCGGTTTGACTGTGATTTATTGTGTAGGTGAAAGTCTGGAACAGCGTGAAGCCGGTCAGGCGGAAGCTGTGGTATTGCAGCAAATCTGTGATATCGCGGCTGTAGTTGAAGCAGAGCAATGGAAGAATATTGTAATTGCCTATGAACCGATCTGGGCGATTGGTACTGGTAAAACTGCTTCTCCGGAAGATGCACAAGCGATGCATGCCCAGATCCGTCAAGGTCTAAAACAGATTACTGGCTATGGTGAAACCACTGCAATTTTGTATGGTGGTAGTGTTAAACCTGAAAATGCAGTAGAGTTGGCAGCCTGTCCTGATATCAATGGGGCACTGGTGGGTGGTGCATCACTCAATGCCGAGTCATTTCATAAAATTGCCCAGGCATTTGCAAATACACAATAATTAGGAGTTCAGCATGCAAACTTTTGTGCTGGTAGTACATATTATCTTAGCGATTTTGATGATTGTCTTGATTTTAGTTCAGCATGGTAAAGGTGCAGATGCTGGTGCATCTTTCGGTGGTGGCGGTGCTGCGACTGTTTTTGGTGCTTCAGGTTCAGGTAATTTCCTGACCCGTTTGACTGCAGTATTTACGGCATTGTTTTTTATTACCAGCTTGACTTTAGCGGTATTTGCCAAAAAGCAGACCACAGATGCTTATACTCTGAATAGCGTTCCAACGACTCAGACTGCACCTGCTCAATCGGCTGAAACTTCACCAACTGCACCAAAAACTGGTGAATAATTTCGCCAAAGGCTTTCTTTTTGTGCATGATGCGAATAGAATGCCTGCAGCTGCGGTGGTGGTGGAATTGGTAGACACGCTACCTTGAGGTGGTAGTGCTTTCGGGCGTGGGGGTTCAAGTCCCCCCTTCCGCACCAACTTATAATCCAGAACATAAGTTAGTGTATGCAGCTAAAAAACTTCTGTTGTTGCGGGATGGAGCAGTCTGGTAGCTCGTCGGGCTCATAACCCGAAGGTCGTTGGTTCAAATCCAGCTCCCGCTACCAATCAATCCTTTTATAAAGACGCAAACTTTAAAGAGGCAACTTGAAACTAGTTTTAAGTTGAGAAGAGTTATTTGCATGTTGTTGCGGGATGGAGCAGTCTGGTAGCTCGTCGGGCTCATAACCCGAAGGTCGTTGGTTCAAATCCAGCTCCCGCTACCAATCCTTTAAAGATGCAAACTTTAAAGGCAGTTCTATGAACTGAAAAGTTTTTTGTATGCTGATGCGGGATGGAGCAGTCTGGTAGCTCGTCGGGCTCATAACCCGAAGGTCGTTGGTTCAAATCCAGCTCCCGCTACCACTTTTTGGAAAGTGTGATTTCGTTATTTTAATCAGTTGCAAGCTCGTCGGGCTCAACTCTTTATAAAATCTCGAAGATCGTTGGATTAAAGTCCAGTGAGCGCTACCAATTTTTCAGCGACAAAAGACCAACATATCGATAGAGATAGTTTTGATTGAAAACTTATCGTCTTTTGTATATAATTTTTGCACGTTGATGCGGGATGGAGCAGTCTGGTAGCTCGTCGGGCTCATAACCCGAAGGTCGTTGGTTCAAATCCAGCTCCCGCTACCAAGTTTCTTAAAAGAGGCTCACAACTATGGTGGGCCTTTTTGCACAGTGGGATTTGAAAAAATCCGAAATTGTGCATTAATTGGGGCGATTTACGCCCTTTTTTATTGGCTATCGTGTAGTGTCGACAAAATTTGGTCATATCTCCATGTTTCACTACTACTATAGTTTGTATTGGTTTGTAGTGGTCAAATAGATCATAAAATCGCACCAGATGACGAGAGTAAATGAAGCTATCAAATAAAACTCAAGCACTTCAGGACTTGATTGCACCTGCAGTTGAAGCCTGTGATGTAGATCTTTGGGGAATCGAATTTGTTCCTCAGGGTAAACGTTCTCTATTACGTATTTATATCGACAAGCCAGTCGATGCAACTGCTGAACCGGTCATCAATGAAGACGGTGAAGTGGAGCAGGGCCGCGGAATTGGTGTGCAGGACTGCGTACGCGTTACCCAACAGGTGGGCGCGATGCTAGACGTACATGATCCGATTTCAGGTGAATATGCACTTGAAGTGTCGTCTCCAGGCTGGGACCGTCCATTCTTCCAGCTTCAGCAAATGGCAGATTATATCGGTCAGACCGTTGCCTTACGTCTGATTAGTGCGGTGGACAACCGTCGTAAATTCCAGGCAAAACTGGTTGCAGTCGACCTTGAAAATGAAATGATTCAGGTAGAAGTAGAAAAGCAGCAGGTTCTGGACATCGACAGTCACAATATCGATAAAGCAAATTTGGTCTATCAAGATTAACTAAATCAATAAGAATCTGAACGAATAGGTGACATATGGCACGTGAAATTCTTACCGTCGTTGAAACGGTTAGTAACGAAAAAGGTGTACCTCGTGAAGCAATTTTTGAAGCACTAGAACAAGCTTTAGTTGCAGCGACCAAGAAAAAGTTCTACGAAGGAACTAACTCAGAAGAAGCACGTTTACGTGTAGAAATCGATCGTAAAACTGGAGACTACCGTACTTTCCGTCAGTGGGAAGTGGTTGCAGACGAAGATCATGAAATGCCAGCCTGTCAGGATGCGATCTCTGATGTTGATCCGGCGAAATGGTCAATCGGTGACATTCGTGAGCTGGAAGTTGAGTCAATCGATTTCGGTCGTATTGCTGCACAGATTGCTAAACAGGTGATTGTACAAAAGATTCGTGAAGCAGAACGTGCACTGGTTGCTGATGCTTATGAATCTAAAGTCGGTGAGCTGATCTACGGTGAAGTGAAAAAACAAACCAAAGACGGTTTCATTATTGACTTAGGGGACAATGCTGAAGCATATCTTGCACGTGAAGAAATGATTCCGAAGGAAATCCTTCGCCCGAAACAACGCGTGAATGCGATTCTTTTCAATGTCAACCGTGAAGGTCGTGGTGCTCAGCTACAGCTTTCTCGTGCTAAACCTGAAATGCTGATCGCATTGATGAAAAAAGAGATTCCAGAAATCTCGGAAGAAATCATTGAAATCAAGGCAGCCGCACGCCAGCCAGGTGTACGTGCCAAAATTGCAGTGAAAACAAATGACCACCGTATTGATCCGGTTGGTGCTTGTATTGGTATGCGTGGTACACGTATCCAGGCAGTACAACAGGAACTCAATGGTGAGCGTATTGATGTCGTAGTATGGTCAGATGATCCTGCTCAGTACATCGCAAGCGCACTTGAACCAGCAGATGTATCCAGTATTGTTATCGATGAAGATGCACGTACTGCAGACATCATTTTCGCAACGAGTGATCAGTTGGCTCGTGCGATTGGTTCACAGGGTCAGAACGTTCGTCTGGCATCAGAACTGACTGGCTACAAGCTGGATATGATGCTGGAAGAAGAATACTACGCGCGTCAACAAAGCGAAGCACAAAAATACCTGGACATGTTTGTAACACGTCTGGATATTGCTGAAGATTTGGCTATGGCGTTGGTAGAAATGGGCTTCACCTCGCTTGAAGAAATTGCATACGTACCTGCAGAAACGTTTGATGAAATCGAACTGGATGCGGAACTGGTTGAATTACTGCAAAGCCGTGCAAAAGAAGTTGCACTTGCTGATGCATTACAACAGCAAGAAAACGTACAAGCGCCAAGTGAAGAACTTGTTGCAATGGATGGCATGACAGCAGAGATCGCGCAAGCTCTAGCAGCTCGTGGTGTGGTAACAGTGGATGACCTTGCAGATCAGGCAACTGACGATATCGCAGATATTGAAGGTTTAGGCGCTGAAAAAGCGGGTCAGCTCATTATGAAAGCGCGCGAATCATGGTTTAACTAGGAGGTAGTATATGACGGACAAGTCGATTAAAGAGTTAGCCCTCAAATTGGGTCGCCCAGTTGAGAAGCTCCTGGAACAGGTTCGTGAGGCAGGTTTACCACAGAGCAAATCTGACGAAATTATTACCGCCGAACAACAAGATCACCTGATGAGCCATGTGAAAAAATCACAAGGTTCGGATGGTCATGCAGGACAAATCACGTTGAAACGTAAAACGACCAGTACGGCTAAAGTAGCCAGTACTTCGGGTAAGGCAAAAACCATTAATGTAGAAGTTCGCAAGAAACATACATTTACTAAGCCTGATCCAGAACAGATCAAAGCAGAAGCATTGGCAAAAGCCAAGGCTGAACAACAGGCCAAAGCTGCGCCTGAGCAGAATACAGCGCAAACCGTTTCTTCTGCTGAAGCTCCAAAAACTGGCGTCAATAACGCGAGTAAAGCTTTAGAAGCCATGCGTGCTGCTGCAAAGCAAACCAGCGACAAGCAAGAAGTTTCTAAAGCGGCTGTAGTTGTAAAACGCAAATCTACAAACAAACCAATTGTGAAGCAGGTTGTTAAACCGACTGAAACTGCTGAACAGAAAAAAGCACGTGAAGCGCAAGCAGCACAACTCAAAGCTGTTGAAGAAGCTGCACGTCGTAAGGCTGCTGAAGAAGCGCAACAACGTACGCTTGAACAAATGCGTCAAATGGCGTCTAAGTACACAGCGGAAGATACAACAGCAACGATTCGTGTTGTTGATGATTCTCCTCTTGCTGCTGGGCTGGTTGGTCAAGCATACGAAGACTCTTTCGCAAAAGAAGACCGTGAAATTAAACGTGGTACGAACACGAATAATACTCGCTCATCTAAGAAAGGCGGTCGTCGTGGTGAAGAGCAATCTTTCCGTGATAACTCACATAAACGTGGTCTGAAAACAAGTCAATCGAACAAACATGGCTTCGAAAAACCTGTTAAGAAACAAGTTTATGACGTTGAAATCGGTGAAACGATTGTCGTTGCTGACCTAGCTGCGAAAATGGCAGTTAAAGTTCGTGAAGTCATCAAATCACTGATGAAAATGGGTGAACTGGTTACTCAGAACCAAGCGATTGACCAGGAAGTTGCTGCGCTGATCGTTGAAGAAATGGGCCATCATCCGGTACTGGTTTCTGAAACTGCAGCAGAAGATACGCTGATGGAACAAGCTGAAGAGGCGCGTGGTGTGCAATCTACACGTGCACCTGTTGTTACCATCATGGGTCACGTTGACCATGGTAAAACATCGCTGCTTGACCGTATTCGTCGTGCCAAAGTGGCTGCGGGTGAAGCGGGTGGTATCACACAGCATATCGGTGCTTACCACGTAACAACTGATAAAGGCATCATCACTTTCTTGGATACTCCGGGACACGCAGCATTTACAGCAATGCGTTCACGTGGTGCGAAAGCGACAGATATCGTGGTGTTAGTTGTGGCGGCAGATGATGGTGTAATGCCACAAACTGCTGAAGCAATTGACCATGCGCGTGCTGCGGGTACGCCAATCATCGTTGCGATCAACAAAATGGATAAAGAATCTGCTGATCCAGATCGCGTATTGAATGAATTGACGACCAAAGAAATCGTGCCTGAACAGTGGGGCGGTGACGTTCCTGTAGCTATGGTTTCTGCGCACACAGGTGCCGGTATCGACGAGCTTCTTGATCTGATTTTAATTCAGGCTGAACTTCTAGAGCTTAAAGCTTCTGAAGAAGGTGCTGCACAAGGTGTAGTTATTGAAGCACGTGTTGATAACTCTCGTGGTGCAGTAACGTCGATCCTTGTACAAAACGGTACCTTGAAAGTAGGTGATCTTGTTCTTGCAGGTTCATCATACGGCCGCGTTCGTGCCATGACAGATGAAAACGGTAAACGTATTCAATCTGCAGGTCCTTCGATTCCAGTGGAAATCTTGGGTCTTCCAGAAGCGCCAATGGCAGGTGACGAAGTTCTTGTGGTAAATGACGAGAAGAAAGCACGTGAAGTTGCTGATGCGCGTATGGATCGTGAACGTCAAAAACGTCTTGAGCGTCAATCTGCAATGCGTCTTGAGAACATCATGGCATCAATGGGCAAGAAAGATGTGCCGATTGTGAATGTGGTTCTGAAAACTGATGTACGTGGTACATTGGAAGCATTACACGTTGCGCTTGCTGACCTGGCAACCGACGAAGTTAAAGTACGTATTATTGGTTCAGGTGTCGGTGCAATCACCGAGTCTGACGTAACACTTGCTGAATCTTCTGAAGCTGTACTTCTAGGCTTTAACGTCCGTGCCGACAACACTGCGCGTCAAAAAGCAGATGCTGACAGTATCGATATCCGTTACTACTCAGTAATCTACCAGTTGATCGACGATGTGAAAGCAGCCATGAGCGGTAAGCTTGCACCTGAACACCGTGAAACAATTCTTGGTGTTGCGCAAGTACGTGAAGTATTCCACTCTAGTAAATTTGGTGCAGCTGCGGGCTGTATGGTACTTGAGGGTACATTACACCGTAACAAACCGATTCGCGTATTACGTGATGACGTGGTTGTGTTCCAGGGTGAACTTGAATCTCTACGTCGCTATAAAGAAGTGGTTGAAGAAGTTCGTGCCGGTATGGAATGTGGTCTTGCAGTGAAAGGCTATAAAGACATCAAACCTCTCGACAAGATCGAAGTGTATGATGTTCAACTGATTAAACGGAGTCTTTAATGGCGGGTAGTCAGCGTCTTAAGCGTATGGCTGATACAGTTCAGAGAGAACTCTCTGAACTGATTCGTCAGGAGCTTAAAGATCCACGTTTGGGTGGTCTAGTGACCATCTCGGCGGTGAAAGTCAGCCCTGATTTAGGCTATGCTGAAGTTTATGTGACTGTAATGGGTCGTGAACTGGGTGATGAGCAAAGTGAAGCGGCAAATAAAGAAACGCTGGATGTGTTAAACAAAGCGTCTGGTTTCTTGCGCCACGAACTAAGCCGTCGGATCAAGACACGTATTACGCCACGTCTGCGTTTCCATTACGACAAAACCAATGCATATGGTAACTATATGTTTGGTCTGATTGCTGAAGCTGTGAAGGATTTACCTCCAGCTGAAGACAAGAAAGATGAAGAATAAACACTGATCAAGTGTAATAAAAAAGCCACCTTCGGGTGGCTTTTTTATTGGGCATGAGGAATAAAGAAAAAGGAGTTTCGCTTATTTATACCCTCTTTTTATTTTTTCCCAGAAGGAAAATAGAGGGAAATGAAAGCGCTTACTATTTTAAATCATCATCGCAGTTTTTCTTTTCAAAAAAAGCACGACGACGGGTTTTCTGCCAGGGTAGGGGACGTTCCAGTGCTTCCGGTACTTCACCACTCATTGAGCGCAAACGTAAGTGCAGTGCTGCCTGAGCCATCAGATTGGCCGAAACTGGTGCTGTAATAAAGGCAAACAGGGTAATCAGCACTTCAGCAAAACCAAAACGACCAAAGCTTGCAGAATAGATCATCGCAGCAATCAGGAAGCTACCGAGGCCCAAGGTACTGGACTTGGTCGGTGCATGCAGGCGCATAAACAGGTCAGGTAATCGAACCATACCAACCCCGCCGACCAGCATAAAGAATGAACCGATCAGCAGGAAAATCGAGATCAGAATTTCTAGGTATAATTGCATCTGAGAACTCCTAATCGATCACATGACCAGTGGTAAAGTAACGTGCCAGCGCAGCCGTAGAGACGAAACCTAACATTGCCACGAGTAAGGCACCTTCAAACATAAAGGTACTGGCCCAGTAAATACCGAGGATGACGACCAGACAGGTAGCATTCAGGAACAGGGTATCCAGAGCCAATAGTCGGTCCACAATAGAGGGTCCTATGACCAGACGTGCCAGACACAGGAACATGGAAATGGTCACGGCACCCAGACAAATCAGTAAGGCATAAGGCAAAATCGTCATGCATTTTCTCCAGTCTGAGCGCTAAAAATCTCAATCAGTGGACGTTCATAGCGCTGTTTGATAACTTCAATCTCAGCAGCTTCATCGTCGGTACTTAAGGCATGCACCAGAATGTCGCCACGATCCTGATCAATTCCGGCAGATACCGTACCTGGCGTTGTGGTAATGATCATTGCCAGTAAGGCATTTACTTCTTCATGTTCAGTATCCAAAGGAACACGGAACCATTTGGGATGTAAATTCTTGGTTGGCCCTAAGACCAGAATAGCGACTTTAATATTGGCAACAATAACGTCCCAGATCACCACAAAGAACAGACGAATGGCGGGTAGCCAGTGAATATTCGGTGTGTAGTCAATAAACCGGAATACCATTCGTGGGATTAGTACTGCAAGGACTAAGGCGGTGACGAGTGTACCGGCATCTAGACTATGATTGAGTAAAGACCAGCTTACTCCGACAATGACGGAAACCAGTGGATGAGGGAACCAGCGGCGTAAGAACGATGCTTTCATTATGGTCCCTCCTGCGGTTTAAGCTGGTTATCGCTTGGCGCATTTTTCTGTTCAATATACTGTTCATTGATCTGACGCTGTTTGAATTCAGAAATATTTTCACCTTCTAAAGTTGCCGGTGAAATTACATATGGAATCAGATGTGCATTTGGATCTGGATTTTCCCCACCATATTTGGTTTCAGGCAAATATTCCGGATCAAATGGCTGCACGCTAATGACCTTGCCTTCGGCATCACGTTTCAATAATGCCGCTTCATAGACTGGATTATCTTTAATTTGTACCGCAGTGCGATACACATAATTATAGACAGGTGAAGCAAATACCACATAGGCTGTCAGTCCAGCGAGCAACAGGTAAATCACCTTATCATTACGCAAAGGTGCCCGGCTTGGCAGGGTTTCGTACTGGGTAAAGGCTTCAGAATGGACATTATCATCCGGTTTGCTGGCGCGCCAGAACAGGATAAAACCAACCCGGGTAAAGGCTAGAATACTCAGCAAGCTGACCAGTAGCACCGTAATGATGATGATCATCTGATAAGGCGAGCCTGTCGTAGCCTGCAAGATGAAGACCTTACCGAAGAAGCCACTAAATGGTGGCAGACCCGCCATCATCAAGGCAATGATAAAGTAGACTATCGATACCAGGGTATTCTGTTTCATCTGTGGTGCGCTTTTAAAATGATCTTTGAATTCACCACGCTGAGAGGTGATCCAGCCGCTAAGCATATAGAAAGCGGCAGCAATCACGGTACTGTGCACCATATAGTACAAACCGCCTGCCCAAGCTGCTGAATTATTCAAGGCAATCGCAATCAGAATAGTACCCACTGAAGACAGCAGCATAAAACCAATAAAGCGGCGCAAACGATCTGTGCCAATAGCTGCCACAGCACCATATAAGGAGGTGATCAGACCGATGACCATCAGACAGTTCATCAGAATCTGATGGCTGTATTCATCATCAAAGACCGTACCATTGACTCGCAGGATGGCATAAATACCCACCTTGGTCATGATGGTAAACAGGGCTGCTACCGGTGTTGTTGCCACAGCATACGTTTTCGGGAGCCAGAATCCGACAGGCAGCATGGCAGCCTTGATCCCAAACACTACAAATAACAGCAGTGCACCAGCGACTGCAATTTTATGCTGATCATTTTCCAGCGTTGGCATCAGTCGGGCAACGTCGGCCATATTCAGGCTGCCAACACTGCCGTAGATCATGCCTAAGCCAATCAGAAACAGGGCAGAAGCCAGTAGGTTAATTGTGACATAGTGAATACCCAGCTGGAAACGAGCCTTGCCTTGACCATGCAGAAGCAGGACATAAGATGCCATCAACAGGATTTCAAAGAATACAAACAGGTTGAACAAGTCACCTGTGAGGAAAGCTCCACTGAGTCCCATCAGCAGGAAATGCATCATGGCATGGAAATAACGCCCGCGCATGTCCCAGTCACGACTGGCATACCAGATAATCGGCACAGCCAGTGCATAGGTCAATACCAGCATCAAGGCAGACAGCTGATCCAGAACCAGTACAATTCCGAATGGAGCAGACCATTCACTTAGGGTATAAACACTGATTTGTCCCTGACTGGTGCTTATCAAGTAACTGATCGAAACCACCAGGCCCAGCAGCGTTGAGACATGGCTGATGCCACGACGCCAAGGTTGACGCCAGTCTGTCGCCAGTGAACCTGCACCAGGATTGCCTAATAACAGCAGAATGAATGCAGTGAATGCTGGCAGGAGAATACTGAAAATAGGTGTATGTTGGACCCAGAAATTATAAAGATCAGTCATTAAGGCTCATCCTCACGTGGGTCATGGTTTGGTATTTCTTCTTTGGAATCAACGTGGTCTGTCCCTGATTCATAACGGCTGCGAAGTGCCAGCTGAACAATGAATGCCGTGGTGGCAAATCCGATTACAATAGCAGTCAGTACCAATGCCTGTGGCAGTGGGTCCGTAGTTTTGGTGGTTTCTGTAAGGACTGCAGGTGCATTGAGCTGAATACGTCCCATGGCAAACAGAAACAGGTTGACGGCATAACCGATCATTGCCAGACCCAATACTACAGGGAAGGTACGGGCACGCAGGATCAGGTAGATCCCGGTTGCTGTCAGGAGTCCAATTGCAGAGACCAATAAAAATTCTAGACTGATCATTGCATTATCCTCTTGGTACCGGGCCAGTCATAGACGAGTGACGTGAATCCCCAAGCACAGAAATCATTAACATGGTCGCGCCGACCACGGTGACATAAACCCCGACGTCGAACAGCGCTGCAGAAGCCAGATGCATATCGCCCAGTATTGGTGGATGGACATAAATATGTGCACTGGTCAGGAATGGACGTGACCAGAACCAGGCGGCAACACCAGTTAGGCCAGCAAACATCAAACCGCTACCAATCCAGATTTCATAGAGACGACCAGATTTAGCACCAAGCATTTTTTCTGCATGATCCTGACCGATGGCAATGTACTGAATAATCAAGGCTAAAGAAGTCACCAGACCTGCGATAAAACCACCGCCAGGCTGGTTATGGCCGCGCATGAAAATATACAGGCTCACCACCAGTGCAACTGGCAAAATCCAGGAAGCAGTAATTCGCAGCATCAGCGGGGAGGGGTTAAAACGATAAGTCAAACCCTGAGTAATGGTAGTACCATGGGCACGCATACCATCCATCAGGCTCAATACGCCAATCGCCGCAATACCGAGTACGGTGATTTCACCGAAGGTATCGAAACCACGGAAATCCACTAGAATCACGTTCACCACATTGGTGCCGCCGCCGAGCGGAATTGACTGCTGGGCAAAGAACCAGGAAATTGAATTATGATCTCGGGTCATGACGAGCCAGGCTACCCAGGCAATACTCAGACCACCCGTAATTGCAATAATGGCATCGCGCCAGCGTCGGGTCGGGCTGGATTCATAAGGGGTAAGCTGTGGTAATAGAGACAGGCTCATCAGCAGCAATACTGTGGTAACTACATCGACGGTAATCTGGGTCAGGGCCAAATCTGGTGCCGAGAAACCGATAAAGATCATGGTCACGACCAGACCGACTGCACCGCTGATCAGTACGGCTTTAATCCGCTCATGATGGAACCACAGCATCATCCAGCAGGCTGAGAATAACAGCAGCCATAAGATAATCGCTAAAGCCGGTGCATGGGTCAGCTCACGTGCGCCAGTACCAATCTGATGAGTCAGCAAAGGTACAGCAACCAGACCGATGGTAAAGATCACAATCCACAGCAGATAGCTTTGCAGTTTGCCATTTTCAGTGGCACGGCGAAAACGACGTGAATTTAGCAATAATGATTTTAAGAATAGGTCAAATAAAATCCGGCCCTGAAATTTGCCCAAGCTCGGATCAAGATCAATTTCACGAATCAAGCCGCCTTTGGCCAGCGAGAAATAGAACAGGATTCCGCCAATCAGGGCGATCACACTCATTAAGAGTGGTGCATTAAAACCATGCCAGATAGCAAGGTGGGTGCCTTCAAACGCCAGGTTTTGTGTGGCAGCCCGGACAGTGCTATTAACAATTTTCTCAACCAGTAAGGCAGGCAAAATACCGACCAGAATACATAAGGTTGCCAGTAAAGTTGCTGGCGCACGCATGCCAAATGCGGGTTCATGTGCATTTTTATTCGGTACATGGCGTCCAATTGGACCATCGAAGAATACGCCGTGAACCAGACGAATCGAATAGGCTACCGCGAAAATACCGGCTAAAGTCGCGACAATGGCAGAGCCAATCATTACTGGACCACTTAGGTTGGCCAGCAGTTCAGTAAAGAACATTTCCTTGGACAGGAAACCATTGGTCAATGGGACACCTGCCATTGAGGCAGCAGTGATCATGGTGAGGGTTGCAGTAAAAGGCAGTAATTGCCATAAGCCGGACAACTTGCGTAAGTCGCGTGTACCCGATTCATGGTCAATAATGCCGGCTATCATAAACAGTGCAGCTTTAAAGGTTGCATGGTTAATGATATGGAAAATTGCAGCAGCCACCGCGAGTGGTGAACCAATCCCCAGCAGACACATGATCAGGCCAAGATGACTGATGGTTGAATAGGCCAGCAAGCCTTTCAGGTCTTCCTTAAAGATGGCAAAAAAGGCTGCCATGCACAGGGTAAATAGACCGATAAAGGTAACAATATTATGAAAAAGTGCCGCGCCAGCAAAAATTGGCAGCAAGCGTGCGACTAGAAATAAGCCCGCTTTTACCATCGTGGCAGAATGCAGATAAGCAGATACCGGTGTCGGTGCTGCCATGGCATTTGGCAGCCAGAAATGGAAAGGAAACTGCGCACTTTTGGTAAAGGCACCAAGCAAAATCAGCAGCAGGGTAGGTACAAACAGGCTATGCGATTGGATCAGCTCGGTCATCCCAAGGATCTGATCAATCTGATAAGTTCCTGTGATCTCACCCAGTAAAACGAAACCACCGAGCATTGCCAGACCACCCATGCCGGTAATGGTCAACGCCATGCGTGAGCCACGTTGGGCCACTTCATAATTGCTCCAGTAACCAACCAGCAAGAACGAGGAGATACTGGTCAGTTCCCAGAAAATTAATAAAATAATCAGGTTATTCGACAAGGAAATGCCGAGCATCGCTGCCATGAACAGCATCAGCAGGATATAAAGTTTGCTGAGCGAGTTCTTCGGACTTAAATAATAGTAGGCATAAATAAAAATCAGGGTGCCGATGCCACTGATCAGCAGAGCAAATAATAGCCCCAGAGAATCCAGGCGGAAACTGAAATCAATACCAAGTTGAGGCAGCCATGACCAGCTTTCGCTAATGACTGCGCCATCTAGCACCGCAGGCGCTTGGCTGAGTAATAATGCAAAACTGCTGAGGCTGACACCAATGGCCCCTAAGGCCGTTACCCCGCGCGAAAATCTTTTCAGCCACGAGACAAGGGTTGTGCCTAATACTAACGGTAACAATATAATAATCGGCAGCACACTCGTATCCATTGTCGTGAGTTAGGTCGTCATGAACCTAGGGTGAATCTTTATCTTTCAAGGATTACAGGAATGCAAGGAGCAGCCCAAATTTCTCAATCTTGAAAGCCAAATCGTATTCAAAGAATAAAAACAGTTGTATTGCGCAACTTATAAACCATAGCAAATTCCGATTTTACAATGAAAAATGCAAGTAATTCCGATCATATTACAGGATAACAACAACATCAATCTTTTTGTGTACGACTTAACAATTATACGATGACCCCATAAAAACATGGGGTGCATGCTTGAGCACATCGACTAGATTGAACTGAAAATAAAGATCAAATTTGAAGATTCTATTGAAAAAAATGGACAGCCTTGAAGGTCTGCTTCGATAAGGAGCCATTCAGAAAAATTAAATCAGGTTAATTCAAGAGCCAGCTTATTCGCTTAAAACGGAATTTGGGGAATTTTCCGGTCATTCTGATTCAGTAAACGTAGCAACTCCTGTTGCTGCTCTTCATTCAATGTTTGCTGAATCAGTTGCAAGATTGAAAGTGGTGTTACTTGTTCAAGCTCGGGCTCGAGCAGCACGATTTCCTCAGTATTCAGTGTTTCTTGACCCAAGCCTAAATTGGCATAGAGTTGATCAAATTGCGCTGGGATTGTATCAACTTGAATTGGGGAGAGTTGTTTATTTTCAAGACACAGACATTGAAAATCCGCTGCCTGTTCCAGTAACTCAGGACGGTTAGCTGTCACAATGATTTGCAGTTCAGGAAAGGCTTGATGCAGACGAGACAGAATGACTGCTGCCATGTCCTGATCCAGCTGATGATCAATCGCATCAATCAGTAGAATGCCACTGCCTTCCTTGCATGGAAACAGGCTTTTCGGATTGAGCAGACATAGGCGACGCACAATATCTCCGACTAAGGCAATCCAGTTGCGGATGCTATTCGGTAATTGCTGTAAAGTCTGGGTTTGTCCTTGGTAGCTCACCATCAGCTGCATTTTAGGTTGGTACTGCAAATAGAGATTGCTGACTTCAGGCAGAACGATCGACAAAGCTTCACGCAGGCTATTTAAACTTGGAGTATTCACCTGGATCTGGGCATGTTCAATATGTTTGACCAGTTCATCCATATTGTGTTTTTTATCCTGCTGCGAAGCGCGGCTCAGGATCTGCTCTAGAATCTGCGCACTTTGCGCATTTTCAATGTCGCTGATTTCCCGAAACCATTCAAAAAAACGGGTAAAAGTCGTGAAGGGAATAGCTGCAATTTCATAGGCATACACCGTCTGTAAAATCGCCGGATTGTTTTTACTGAGTAGATTGATTTCATTTACAAAACGCTCAGACGGATAATAGGCAATCAGCGGTAAGCCCAGCATTGGATCTTTGGCGAGGGCTTTCTGATACAACGTGACCATCGCTTCGAGTTGCGATGTATCTACCTTACTCAGTCCCACACCCTGACTATTTAAAGTTTTATAAAGCTGCCAGCTGCACTGCTGGGTAGCAGATTGCTGTTGATCGCTACTTTCTGCAAAAGAGCCAATTTCTTCAGGAAAACGGACCTGAATATTGATCTTGGATTGCAGACGATGTTGCATGATGTCCTGATCCAGCATCACCATACCGGCAGTACGCAGGTCACGATAGCGCGCAGCGAACCAGGTCAGTGCCTGATAGGTGCTACGCAGCAGCGCCGTTTTACCCGAACCCTGATCACCGAGAATTAAGGTAACAGGCAATTTATGATATTTAAATTCAAGCTGGATATCAGAAAAATGCAGGGTATGTTTGAGTTGTATGGATTCGACTTGCATAGACCACCTGTATCGTGATGCCTACATCCATGCCGTACTAGCCTGTTGCCTGCCGTAATGATAGAGGCATTTTAATTTTTAGCTGCTGAATCAGGTCATAAATGTGGTGAATATTTAAGCTTACTTTAGCACGTGTACAAGCCACGTAAAGCAGTCTTAACTCTTCATCACTAATCTTGTGATCTTTTTCATTTAATTTAAACTGGTAGTCATCTTCAATATGGACCCGGTCCCATTCCAGTCCTTTGGCTTTGTGGGCGGTGGAGATGATGTAGTCGGCCTGTCCGATTGGCGTGATCTTGGCCAGCGCAGTTTTCAGCGGATCAGTACCATGCTCATCAACCAGTTTCACCAAAGGTTTAATGTCACTGCCTTCATTGGTCTCGCAATATTCATGTACATCATGCCAGGAGTTAAACCAAGCCAGTTCAGGTACATCCACCACGCGTTTGCCCTGTTTCAGCATGGCAGCCGCTTCGACAAAACGGTTCAGCTTGACATGATCGGCCTGCAAACTGACCTTTTCACCACGCACAAGTCCAGCAAGCAGCAGTTCCATGGCTCGGGCATTGGTACGGCATAAAATCGCATCACGCATTTTGGTATGTGGTTTATTCACTACTTTAGAGTTCAGATGCGGATTACCGAGTAAGGGCACGGTTTCATTCAAGGCTCCCAAAATTGCATTGGCATTCAGGGCAATTTCAGGACCAAAACGGAATGAGGTAGTTAGGCGGGATTCTGGTAATGGCAGTTGCTGCATGGCATTGACTGCACCACGCCAGGCATAAATCTGCTGATGCGCATCCCCGACATAGATCACCTGGGTGCTGCGCTGTTTTAGCAAAATACCCAACATCAGGGGGTCAGCATCCTGAGCTTCATCAAAAAGTACATAATCCGCTGGAATATTCGGTTCTGATAATGCCCAGAGTTTCAGATAAATATCATGTCCGATTCCGGCCTGATGATTCGGATCAATCGATTCCAGCCAGCGACGCTCAACCGCAGGATAGAGTTTCTTTTGCAGGGCTTCGACATCGTCCGGATGTAACCAGCTTGGTGCCTGAATATGCCGTGGAGCAGGGTATTGTGAACTGGTTGAACAGAAATAACCGACCGCATTCGCGACCAGACTGGCCAGACGCGAAGGCATCATGACATATTTTTCATAACGGCCACCCATCATGCGGCGCAGGGTCATCGGCTCAAGGCGATATTCCTTGGCAATGAAGCTTGGACTGAGACGGGGCAGGCGCAGTTTATCCGTGACTCCACGTGGAACACTGCGATAGGCCAGTGAGTGGAAAGTCCGGCAGTCCACACCACGATGGAACTTATTTTGTGCTTCCGCAGCAATGGATTTGTTAAATGCCAGATACATGCCACGCCGCTGCGGCATGGCATCGCTGATCATTTGTAAAGTTGTGGTTTTACCTGTGCCGGCATAGGCAATCACTTTAAAAGATTTGCCCAGACGTGCGTTATCAATGGCAGTGGCCTGCTCATAGGTTGCGGTCGGTTTAATTGGCTCAGACACAGTTAAATTGAAAACTTAGTGTGAACGGTTGGCTTTTTCAACCAGACCAGATAAGCCCTGACGACGTGCCAGTTCATTTAAAACCAGTTGTGGATCAAGGTCGAAATAGCCCAGCATCACGATAGTATGGAACCACAGATCTGCCACCTCATAGATCAGGTCATTTTTATTGTCTTCGGTTGCTTCAGCTTTAAAGTCTTTGGCAGCAATCACAGTTTCAAAGCTTTCTTCACCGACTTTTTCCAGAATTTTGTTTAAGCCTTTGTGATAGAGCTTGGCAACATAAGATGAATCGGGATCAGCCTGCTTACGTTCAGCCATCATCTGACCCAGATAAGACAAGACCTCAACCTGTTCTGATTGGGCATTAGATGCATTCATCGCCATGGTATGCGGGTTTGCAGATTTTTCACCATAGATCGCTGCAGGATCTTTAATTTGTACATCGACAATTTCCCAGCCATTCGGCGTCAGTTTGCGATAGAAACAAGATTCACGACCAGTATGACAGGCAATCCCACCATGCTGTTCGATTTGCAGCACAATCACGTCAGCATCACAGTCCAGACGGATTTCATGCACCGTCTGAAAATGACCTGATTCTTCACCCTTATGCCATAACTTATTGCGGGAACGAGAGAAATACACGGCCTGATTCTTTTCTGCAGTCAGCGCCAGTGCTTCACGATTCATCCACGCCACCATCAATACACGACCGGTTTGATGATGCTGGGCAATGGCAGGTACAAGTCCTTGTTCGTTAAATTTTACTTCATCGAGCCATTGCAGGTTATTCATAAGGGTGTCCATCTGTTGAATCAATATCTAAATGTTTAATACATGCGGATCAAATATCCGTCCGATAGTGTACGTGATCTGAGATCATTTGCGGCAAAAATCTGCATCTGAAATGACAGGATCTGTCGTGATAATTCAGGGTATCTTGATTGTTAGCCGATCAAAATAATAAAGCCGCCAGCAGGCGGCTTTGTTCAAAGTGCATTTTCGCCTGAACTTACCAGTGCTCACCCGGGAAGATACGTGCATATGCTTTCTGTACCCAGTTCAGCTTCTGTGGCTGACCTACAGAGGCAGATGAACTTGGGAACAGGTTGTAGCCGATTGACATCAGTTTATTGTTAATGTCTGGTGCAATTGCATAAGTAATTGAAGCTAGACGGCCCAAACCGGTAGCAACTTTTTTCGGTCGTTTCACAATTGCATGTGCAATCAGATCAGATGCTTCTTCAGGAGAAAGCGTCGGAACATATTTATAGATCTTAGTTGGTGCAATCATTGGCGTACGTACCAATGGCATATAGATAGAAGTAATTGCGATCTTATGTGAATTGACTTCTGCAGACAGACAGCGACTAAATGCATCCAAGGCTGCTTTCGATGCCACATAAGCAGAGAAGCGGGTCGCATTTGCCAATACCCCAATCGAACTGATGTTGATGATGTGACCCTGACGACGAATCATCATATGTGGCAGGATGTTCATCACCAGACGCACAGCACCGAAATAGTTCAGCTGCATGGTACGTTCAAAATCGTGGAAGCGGTCTACAGATTCATGTACCGCACGACGGATCGAGCGACCGGCATTGTTAATCAGAATATCAATGTGATCAACAGAAGCCAGAATCTGTTTGGATACTTCATCAATGGCGTCCAGATTATTCAGGTCACACGGAAAAACTGTTGCCATGCCGCCTTTTGCTTCAATTTCTTCTTTTACCTGGTCCAGAGTCTCTTTGGTACGTGCTACTAGCAGGACATGTGCACCTGCATCTGCCAGACGGTGTGCTGCTGTCAGGCCAATGCCGCTGGATGCACCCGTAATGAGGATGGTTTTGCCTTGAACTCGTTTCAGTAGATGTTTCTGTAGTCTGGATTTCACGTTTGTTATTCCTGAAATATGCTGTAGGTTTACGTTTTTTCTTATTTGGTTTGTACGTAGGTATGCACGAAAGTTCGTACACAATGAAGTCTGTATATGATAACGAATTATGCAGGAAAATCCAGAGATTAAGTTATTGAAAATAAGAGAAATTTTAGAGTAATTGCTCTATTTTTAAACTACGTTTCAATTAATTTTTATTGTGATCTAACCATAAGATAAAGCTCATGAAAAGTAAAGCCAGATAAAAAAACTCCATCAGAAATGATGGAGTTTTTTGCTTTAAAAGAGGGCTTAAACGGCTGCGAGTGACTGTTCCAGATCAGCAATCAGGTCATCAATGTGTTCAATCCCGATAGAAAGACGAACCATATCTTCACTCACGCCAGCCGATTTAAGTTCTTCTGGATTAAGCTGGCGATGAGTCGTAGTGGCCGGATGGCAGGCCAGACTCTTGGCATCTCCAATATTGACCAGACGGGTGAACAGCTGCAGAGCATCAATAAAACGCGCACCGCCTTCACGACCGCCTTCTACCCCAAAGGTTAAGATTGCAGACGGTTTCCCTTTCACATATTTCTGTGCCAAAGCATGTTGAGGATGATCTTTCAGGCCAGCGTAATTGACCCATTTTACTTTCGGATGCTGCTGCAAATATTCCGCAACTTTAAGTGCATTTTCAGTATGACGTTCCATACGTAGACTTAAAGTTTCCAGGCCTTGCAAAATTAAAAATACATTTTGCGGGCTGATCGCAGCACCAGTATTACGTAATGGCACGACACGGGCACGGGCAATATAGGCTGCTTCACCCAAAGCTTCAACGTAGTTTACGCCATGATAGCTTGGGTCAGGTGTATTCAGGGCAGGGAAGCGTGCTGCATGTTTACCCCATGGAAACTTGCCGCTATCGACAATAATGCCGCCAATTGAATTACCATGCCCGCCAATATATTTGGTCAGCGAGTGCACCACGATATCTGCACCGAAATCAAAAGACTTCTGCAAGACAGGAGTTGCTACAGTGTTGTCGACAATCACGGGTACGCCGTATTCATGCGCAATCTTTGAAATCGCTTCCAAGTCGATAATGTTGCCGAGTGGGTTACCAATTGATTCCACAAAAACCAGTTTGGTTTTGTCGTCAATCAGACCACGCAGTGCTTCCGGGTTTTGATAGTCAAAGAAGCGGACTTCAATGCCTTGCTTTGGCAGGGTGTGTGCAAACAGGTTATAGGTGCCACCATATAAAGTAGATACTGAAGCAATATTATCCCCAGCTTCAGCAATGGTCTGAATCGCATAGGTAATCGCAGCCATACCGGAGGCCAATGCCAGTGCGCCAATACCACCTTCTAGCGCAGCAATACGCTGTTCCAGTACCGCTGTGGTCGGATTCATGATACGGGTATAAATATTGCCCTGAACTTTCAGGTCAAACAGGTCTGCGCCATGCTGGGTATTGTCAAAGGCATAAGAGGTAGTCTGGTAAATTGGCACCGCAACAGCTTTGGTGGTTGGTTCCGGGCTATAACCTGCGTGAATTGCTAAAGTTTCTGCTTTATAAGTCATGATCGTTAGTCTTCTTTGTGTTTTGCTTTAATAAAGTTGCTCAAATATTAGCACTTGAAATATGAAGAAAAGTGCATATTTATTCAGATGAATATCTTAATTAACGATATAACATCAATAAAATAATGCAAGTTTAGGGACTAAAAATTTTGTTTGAAAAATAAACAGGATTAAACTTGTAACAAGGCATTAACTTCACCGGAATGGCTTATGTTTTGGAGACATTCTGCGTATAATAGCCGATTATTTTTTCGCTCATGATTGAGCAGGGGAAATTCATTTTTTCCCCATCTGGTTTTTCAATTGAGGAGTCCTACGTGGCCCAATATATTTATACGATGAACCGAGTATCCAAGATGGTTCCGCCGAAGCGCGAAATCCTCAAAGATATCTCCTTATCATTTTTCCCAGGCGCAAAAATTGGTGTGCTTGGTCTGAACGGTGCGGGTAAATCTACTTTGCTTCGTATTATGGCGGGCGTAGATAAAGATTTCTCTGGTGAAGCTCGTGCGCAACCGGGTATCAAAATCGGTTATCTGGAGCAAGAACCACCTTTGGATGAAACCAAAGACGTTCGTGGTAATGTTGAAGATGGCGTACGTGAAGCACTTGATGCTTTGGCACGTTTGGATGAAGTTTTCGCTGAATATGCAGCAGAAGATGCAGATTTCGATGCACTTGCAAAAGAGCAAGAAAAGCTAGAAGCGATTATTCAGACTTGGGATGCGCATAACCTGAACAACCAGCTTGAACAGGCTGCAGCTGCATTAAACCTGCCAGCTTGGGATGCTGATGTAACTAAATTGTCTGGTGGTGAGCGCCGTCGTGTTGCACTTTGCCGTCTGCTTCTGTCTAAGCCAGACATGTTACTTCTAGACGAACCGACGAACCACTTGGATGCATCATCTGTATCCTGGTTAGAGCGTTTCTTGAAAGACTTCCCGGGTACCATCGTTGCGATCACGCATGACCGTTACTTCCTGGATAACGTAGCAGAGTGGATTCTTGAACTTGACCGTGGCATGGGCATTCCATACCAAGGCAACTACTCTTCTTGGTTAGAGCAGAAAAATGCCCGTTTAGAGCAGGAACAGAAGCAAGAAGAATCTTTTGCTAAAGCACTTAAGAAAGAACTTGAATGGGTTCGTTCTAATGCCAAAGGTCAGCAAAAGAAAAACAAAGCACGTATGGAACGGTTTGAAGAGCTTAACTCGCGCGAATTCCAGCAACGTAACGAAACGTCTGAAATCTACATTCCACCTGGTCCACGTCTAGGTAACAAGGTTGTAGAAGTTGAAGGTATCAGCAAATCGTTTGGTGATCGTACGCTCTATAAAGATTTATCGTTTGTTGTACCGCCTGCTGCGATTGTGGGTATTGTCGGTGAAAACGGTGCGGGTAAAACCACACTCTTCCGTATGATGACAGGCGAATTACAACCTGATACGGGTACAGTAACTTTAGGTGATTCAGTTAAAGTTGCTTATGTAGGGCAGATTCGTGACACCTTAGATAACAACAAAACTGTTTGGGAAGAAGTTTCTGGCGGTTTAGATATCTTGCGTATTGGTGAATACGAAATTGCATCACGTGCGTACATCGGCCGTTTTAACTTTAAAGGCCAAGATCAGCAAAAACGTGTCGGTCAGTTGTCAGGTGGTGAGCGTAACCGTTTACAGCTTGCAAAAATCCTGCAAATGGGCGCTAACGTAATCTTACTCGATGAACCGTCGAACGACTTGGACATCGAAACTTTACGTGCACTCGAAGACGCGATTCTTGTCTTCCCGGGTACAGTGATGGTGATCTCGCATGACCGTTGGTTCCTTGACCGTATTGCAACGCACATCCTGTCATTCGAAGGTGAAACACCTGAATTCTTCACCGGTAACTATGCAGAATTCGAAGAATATCGTCGTAAGCGGGATGGGGATGACCTTGTTGCGAAACGTCAGAAATACCGCAAAATTGGTGCTTAATTAAAGCGCAAAAAAACCAGCCCTAGGGCTGGTTTTTTATCCTCTATTCTTAAGTTTTTCAGCTTTCTATTTCTGATAAAAGTTGTGCAGCCTTACTATGATTTTGCTGTCTGGCTTTATCTAACCATAATCTGGCCTGTTCATCATTTTGATCTAGACCTAGTTTCCCATGCAAATAATACACGCCAAGTCGATATTGTGCTTCCATATGTCCTCTTAACCCTGCACTCAGGTAGTTCCAGACAGCATTGCGTTGATAGATGTGTTTTGGGGTTAGGCGTTGGCTAATCTCTGGTACAGCCTGTAGTTGTTGCAGGGTCATGCAAAGTGACTCATATTGCAAAGCCTGCAAATAATAAGTATCTGCTTCACTTGGCTGCTCCTCAATGAATGGAATAGGTGGATCATTACAAGAAAATAGAAAATTTATAATTTTTTTAAGCATTTTTATTATTCCTTTATGTTGCATCCCTGCAATAAATTGGAATCCTTTTTTATAAGAATAAATTACACCAGTTTGTCTGATGATGTTTTTAAATTTTTAGATAATCCGATAAAACTAATCTAATGAAAGGCATAAAAAAGACTGCCGAAGCAGCCTTAAATACGAAAGAGAAAAATCAGATTTCCCATTCATGATTACATTCACGGCATTTCCATTTTTTCTGGCTTTGCATGAATGCCTGCATAGAAATTTTAAAGTCAGGCAAGTCTTTATAGAACATAAAGCCTGCAATCAGACAGATCACGAATACAATCACTGTCGCAGTCTGTAGGGTAGTGCCTGCGCCGTCACCAAAAATCCACATACCAATACTGATGATCACCAGCAGAAGTAAGACAAATAGGGCAGGTACAAGAAGTACCAAGCTTTTTGGCACGACTGGACGTGCTGCTGGCTGACCTGGTTGTGCAAGCGGCATAATTTTAGGACTTTGACATTTCGGACAACGGTATTGCATTGCAACTCCAGAATTTTTCAATTTTGTCTATTTTAATCTTAATCATACAGAAAGCCAAAAGTGGCTCAAAGTTATCATAATAAATTTCAGACAATAAAAAACCCAAGTCGCAATGCTTGGGTTTTTTATTAAGATCACCATAATATATTATGGTGATCTTAAATATGGCGTCCCTACGGGGATTCGAACCCCGGTTACCGCCGTGAAAGGGCGATGTCCTAGGCCTCTAGACGATAGGGACAAATGAGGCAAATACACAAGTAAAGCAAGACTTTTGGTGGAGTCAAGGAGGATCGAACTCCTGACCTCTACAATGCCATTGTAGCGCTCTACCAACTGAGCTATGACCCCAGTCTGTGTGAGCGCTATATTATGGATATAACGTTCACACGTCAACTAAAAATTTAATTAAGCTTCATCAACTGCATCATTTTTCGGCAATTTTAAGCTTTCATTAAGTTTTTCCCAGACTTTCAGCTCTTTTTTGCTTGGACCACCGACAATTTCCAGGGCATGACGCAGACGGGCAAAGGTCAGGTCCGGTCCAATCGTCACCATGGTTTGCATCACGGGTGTAGATGCAGTTGAACCGGCAATGGCAATAAAGAAGGCTGGCATAAAGTCACGCAACTTGATGCCCATCTGATTGGCAAGATCCATCAGAGTTTGGCTGACCGTATCATTATTCCAGGTAAACAGGCTTTCCAGACGCCAAATTGCAAACTGCAAACTTTGACGTACCTGTTCTTCAGTCAGTTTTTTGCTTTCAAACTGTTCTTTAGACAGCGTAGGGAAATGGTTGAAATAATGCGCTGACCAGTTCACCGCTTCTGACAACAGGTTGATACGTGGTTGAATCGCAGCAGCAATTTCTTCTAATTTGGCACGATCAGCTTTCCAGGTCAGCAAGGTATCCAGAAGCTCAGCTGGAGAAAGTGCCTTAATCCACTGACCATTCAGCCAATTTAATTTTTCAACATCAAAGATCGGGCCGCCAAGAGAAACACGATTAATGTCAAAGTGTTCAATCATCTCAGTCAGTGTAAATTTTTCACGCTCATCTGGCATTGACCAGCCCATACGACCCAAGTAGTTCAGCAGGGCTTCTGGCAATACACCGATGTCTTTATAGTAGTTAATAGACGTCGGGTTTTTACGCTTAGACAGTTTTGATTTGTCCGGATTACGCAGTAGTGGCATGTGGCACAGCACTGGCATGTCCCAACCAAAATATTTGTATAGCAACTGATGTTTAGGCGCAGAAGGAATCCATTCTTCACCGCGAATCACATGGGTGATTTGCATCAGGTGATCATCGACCACGTTTGCCAAATGATAAGTTGGCAGACCGTCAGTTTTTAGCAGAATTTGCATGTCGACTTGCGCCCATGGAATTTCTACTTCACCACGCAACATATCATTGAAGGTACATACACCTTCAGTTGGCACTTTCATACGAATCACATGCGGTTCGCCAGCTGCCAGACGACGTGCGACTTCTTCTTTAGAGAGTTTCAAACCACGGCCATCGTAACGTGGTGATTCACCACGTGCCTGCTGTTCAGCACGCATTTCATCTAACTCTTGCGCAGTCGCAAAACAGTAGAAGGCATGACCTTTATCTACCAGCTCTTCAGCATATTTTTTATAGATGCTCATACGTTCTGACTGACGGTATGGCGCATGTGGACCGCCAACATCCGGACCTTCAGACCAGTTCAGGCCTAACCAGCGCAAAGAATCCAGAATCATTTTCTCTGATTCAGGGGTAGAGCGCAGCTGATCAGTATCTTCAATACGAAGAATAAATTCACCGCCGTGCTGCTTGGCAAAGCACAGGTTAAACAAGGCAATATAGGCAGTTCCTACATGAGGAAAACCTGTAGGAGAAGGGGCAATACGAGTACGAACAGTCATAGTCGGATGGAATCTAAATATAAATTTCTGGCTATTATAACGAAAAAGCCACATCACTTAATGCTTAATTCAACATTGAATGATATGGCTTTAGATCAGAAGCAGTTTTAAATGTTGCGAGCTGTCAGCTGATAATTAGGAATTGCTGCTAAAGAAAAAATTTTGCAGAAAACGAGTAAAACTCTGGTTTTGATCGGCAAAAAAGTTTTGTGATGGACGTACTTTAATTGCAGTCAAAACTTTCAGGTTTTCTTCAGGATGCAGAGATTTTTCAGTTTTTTGCTGCTGAATTGCCTTTTCAATAGGAGATGACTTAGTCACTGTTACTGCTGGTTTAGAGGCAGCAGCTGTTAGTGCAGCCGGATTATTAACTAGCTCAGGGTGCGCAACAACAGCGTTGCTGAATTGTGCGGTAAATAAAATGGATAGGCTCAGGATGCCGGTCTTGAACGTTGCAAATTTCATGTCCAAACTCCCTCTCTTGTTGTGGTGCTGGATTTATAGTCTTAGGTTTTTTGTTGTGTTGAATACAATTCAATCACATTTAACCTCTAAAAAGTAGAACCAAGTCACAAAATTTACAAAAAAAATAAATATGACAATGGAAAATTGAGAAAAATCAGAGATCACCTCATAACGGCGCTATTTTTAGCACAGGACTATGAAGAGACTATGAAGATTATATCCTAAAGTAATCAATTGATAGGCGATAAGTATAAAAAATGCAGAGAATTGTCATTTATAAGATATCTGAAAATAAGAAAAACTTTAAAATTATTATTATAAGCATATGATTGTTAAATATATTTCAAATTTATATAGTGTTTTTTAGATAAACAAAAGAGCTATTGTAATGAAAAAAATAATTGTATCTGCATTTTTCGCAGTGCTTTCGGGGACAAGTACACAGCTGGCAATAGCCAAAGATTTCCTGAATGTTTCCTACGATCCAACCCGTGAGTTCTATCAGGAATATAATGAAGAATTCGGCAAATTCTGGAAACAAAAAACCGGACAAACGGTTAACTTTAAGCAGTCACATGGGGGTTCAGGTAAACAGGCCCGTTCCGTAGTGGATGGTTTACAGGCAGATGTCGTAACATTGGCACTGGCCAATGACATTGAAGAAATCGTCACTGCTGGTCTGATTCATAAAGGCTGGCAAAAAGAGTTTCCGAATAACTCAGCACCTTATACTTCGACTATTGTCTTCTTGGTGCGTAAGGGTAATCCAAAACAGATTAGAGACTGGAATGACCTAACCAAGCCAGGGGTCGAAATTATTACCCCAAATCTGAAAACCGGTGGCGCACCACGCTGGATTTATCTGTCTGCCTGGGGCTATGCGCTGAAACAGCCGGGTGGTAATGATATCCAGGCCAAAGAACTGGTGAAAAAATTATATGGCAATGTCAAAGTGCTGGATTCAGGTGCGCGTGGATCTTTAACCACTTTTGCTGAGCGTGGCATCGGTGACGTGTTGTTGTCTTGGGAAAATGAAGCCTTGCTGGCGACTCAAGGTTTAGGTAAAGACAAATACGAAATTGTTTATCCGTCTATCTCGATCTTGGCTGAACCATCGGTGGCGATTGTCGACAAAAGTGTCGCGAAAAATGGTAATGCGAATCTGGCTAAAGGTTATTTGAACTACTTGTATTCACCGAAGGGACAGGAACTGGCAGCGAAATATTATTTCCGTCCGCGTGACCAAAAAGCGGCTGCAAAGTATGCAAAACAGTTTCCAAAAATTCAAACCTTTACAATTGATAAAGTGTTTGGTGGTTGGGCCAAGGCACAGAGAACTCATTTCGTAAATGGTGCAATCTACGACCAGATTTCTGCTGAAAACCGCTAATTTGCCATGGTTTTCTAAATACTTGATAAGACGGCAAAACGGATAAATTGCTTATCCGTTTTTTTCATATCTAAAGAATAAAATGCTATAAAACCTGCATAGCTCTATATTGTTAAAATTTTTATTATATAAAACATAATATTAAAACAAAAAATAACTGAATATTACCCTGTATACACTTTGTTTGCTGAATTGCGAAAAATAACTTTATTTCATATAGTTATATGAATACAAGATAATCCTCCCGTGCTCTCATGAAAACTCATTTAAAATCAATATTTAGCGCTGCCTTATTGGCAACAGGTTTGACATTTACCGCAACTGCCACGCAAGCAGCTGACCGTGATTTTTTAAACGTGTCTTATGATGCAACCCGCGAGTTCTATGACGAATTCAATAAATCTTTTGGTGCTTACTGGAAAAGCCGCACCGGTATTAATGTAAACTTTAAACAGTCGCATGGTGGTTCTGGTAAACAGGCACGTTCGGTTGTTGATGGTCTGAAAGGCGATGTTGTGACGCTGGCTTTAGCCAATGACATTGAAGAAATCGTAAAATCGGGCCAGATCAAAGCGGGTTGGCAAAAGGAATTCCCATATAACTCTGCACCGTATACCTCGACTATTGTATTTATGGTGCGTAAGGGTAACCCTAAAGGAATTAAAGACTGGAAAGATCTGACTAAACCAGGCGTGGAAATTATTACACCAAACCCGAAAACTGGTGGTCTGCCACGTTGGGTGTATTTGTCAGCTTGGGGTTATGCAGAAAAACAACCGGGTGGCAGCAAGGCGAAAGCTCAAGAGTTTGTGGGCAAGCTTTATAAAAACGTAAAAGTCATGGACTCAGCTGCACGTGCATCGATGACTACCTTTGCAGAGCGTAATATTGGTGATGTATTGTTGACCTGGGAAAATGAAGCTTTAGTGACGCAAAAAACACTGGGTAAAGACAAGTTTGATATTATCTACCCATCTCTGACGATTCTGACTGAACCTTCTGTGGCAATTGTGGATCGTACTGTCGAGAAAAATGGCAATAAATGGTTAGCAACAGGCTATATCAATTATTTATATTCTCCACTCGGTCAGGAAATGGCAGCAAAACATTATTACCGTCCACGTAATCAGGAAGTTTTAGCGAAATACTCGAAGCAGTTCCCGAAAATCAAAACTTTTACCATTGATGAAGTATTCGGTGGCTGGGCCAATGCACAGAAAACTCATTTCGTGAATGGGGCGCTCTTTGATCAGATTTATAACTCAAAACGTTAATTTGTTGATTTAAAATTTAATTTTATAAATAAAGAAGCTTCCTCCAAGGAAGCTTTTTTATCGTTTGAGTAAAAATAAAAACGGTTTTCTCTATGGAAAATAATATTTATCTACAAAAAGTCGTTTGGAGCTTTAGCTAAACAGAGTGATAATGTGCAGTTAAATTTTTCGCCCTATTGATTGAGTTTTTATGTCCCATATTTCTGTATTGCTTCACGAAACCGTTGATGCCCTGGTGGCTGATCGAAATACGGGAATTTATGTGGATGGAACCTTCGGCCGTGGTGGCCATACGCGTCTTTTATTATCTAAATTAGATGAAAATGCCCGTGTTTATGCCTTTGATAAAGACCCTCAGGCACTTGAAACAGCGGCGATCCTGGAACAGGAAGATCCCCGGTTTAAAATTATTCATGCCAGCTTTGCTGACCTTAAAGAAGCACTTGCTGAGCATGGTATAGAAAGCGTGGATGGCGTGATGGCGGATTTAGGCGTGTCATCTCCACAGCTGGATCAGGCTGAACGTGGCTTTAGCTTTATGAAAGATGGTCCGCTGGATATGCGTATGGACAATTCACAAGGCCCGACCGCAGCTGAGTGGCTGGTGAATATTGAAGAAGAAGCTTTGGCCAATATCATTTTCCAGTATGGCGAAGAGCGATATAGCCGCCGGATTGCCAAAGCGATCAAGGCTGCCGGATATATTGATACGACAGCCAAGCTGGCAGAAATTGTCAAAGTGGCACACCCGAAATGGGAAAAAAATAAACATGCGGCAACCCGAACTTTCCAGGCGATTCGTATTGCTATTAATAAAGAATTAGAAGATATTGAAGTTTTCCTGCCACAAGCCGTTGAAGTACTTAAACCTCATGGCCGTTTGGCGGTTATTAGCTTCCATTCATTGGAAGACCGTTTAATTAAACAATTTATTCAAAAAGAATCTACCTTAGAGGAAGACTCGGGCTGGGGGATGCCGCAACAACGCAAGGATACACGTCGACTGAAAAAAGTATCCCGTATCAAGGCAAGTGATGAGGAAGTGAAAGCCAATCCTCGTTCACGTAGTGCATGGCTCCGAGTTGCAGAACGTTTAGCTTAATAGGCAAATAATGAAAACTGAAGTGGTCGAAAGGAAGTTGAATCAGTCAGGGATGAAGAAAGCCATTACTTACGGCATTCTGTTGATGATGGTTTTCATCAGTGCTGTATTTGTGGTATTTCAAGTCTTTGAATATCGTCAGGATTACCGAAAACTGAGCAGCTATCTGCGTGAGCGTGATGATCTCAATGCGGAGTGGGGGCGTTTGCTGATCGAGCAGCAGACCTTTGGTGCAACCGCCCAGATCGGAACACGTGCCGTGACCCAGCTCAGAATGTATTCTCCTCCTGTTTCACAGACCGTGGTGATTTCATTGCCACAAACTTCAGATGTAAAAAAATAAGGCTAGCGCTCAGACATGGTAGACAAGAAAACCAAGCAAGTGGCACGTAAAAAACAGTCCGTGACGACAAAAAATGCTTTAAGCGTTGATATTAGCCGTTTTTATATTATGTGGGCCGTGGTACTGCTGTGCTTTCTGGCTTTGATCGGGCGCGCTTTTTATGTACAGGTGATTAATAAAGAATTCCTGCAGAACAAGGCCAATGCCAAGATTTTAAGAACCGACAAAATTAAAGCCATGCGCGGTGTGATTTATGACCGTAATGGCGTGCCACTGGCGATAAGTACTCCAATTATGCGGGTGGTGATTGATCCACGTGATTATTTTGATAATAAAAAACTCTATGATGAAACGATTCAGGCTTTGGAAAAGGATCCGAATAACCGCAAGCTGAAACGTCAGTTACCGGATAAAAACCTGAACCTGGATGAACTGGCTGATGCGGTGGGTATGGATCGTGCCGACCTGCGCAAGAAAATGGAAGCGCGTCCGCGTTCCCGTTATCTGATCCTGAAAAAAGAAGTTCCGCCTCAACAGGCTGAGCTGATTATGAAGCGTAATTTCCAGGGTGTATACACCGAGAAAAACTATAAGCGTTACTATCCGCAGCCACAACCGAACTCACAGATTATTGGCTTGACCAACAGTGAGAGTGTGGGCATTGAAGGCCTGGAAATGCAGCTGAATACCCGTCTATCAGGTGTAGACGGCGAGCAGCAGATAGTACGTGATAAGAAGGGCAACCGCGTTAAAGACCCTGAAATTATTAAAGAAGTTGAAGCAGGGGAAAATATCACGCTTAGCATCGATTCACGCTTGCAGTACATTATGTATCGTGAACTGACTGCAGCAGGTGTTGCAAATAATGCCCGTTCTGCAACCGCAATCGCGGTGGATGTGAAGACGGGTGAAATTCTGGCGATGACTTCATGGCCAGCTTATAACCCGAATGATAAAAACGGATTATTGAACAAAGATGCGATGCGTAACCGCGGTGCGGTCGACTCTTTCGAGCCGGGTTCAACCATGAAGCCGCTGACTGTAGCGATGGCGCTGGAAAGTGGTAAATACACAGCCAATTCAGTGGTGAATACGACCCCGGGAAGTATGCGGGTCGGGAATCACACAATCCGGGATACCCACAATTATGGGCAATTAACCTTGGGTGGTATTATCCAGAAATCCTCTAACGTTGGTGTCGCCAAACTGGCGTTATCACTGCCTTATGAAACCTTGCCGACTTTCTATAAACGCCTTGGTTTTGGTCAGCGTTCTGCCGTGAAATTCCCGGGTGAAAGTGCCGGTCTGATTCTGCCACCTAGTAAATGGAACGTGTCTGAAGTGGCGACTATGTCTTATGGTTATGGTCTGAATGCGACGGTGCTACAACTGGCTGATGCCTATGCCATGCTGGCTAACAAGGGCGTAAAAGTCCCACTAAGCCTGTACAAATTAGAAGAGCAGCCGAAAGGCGAGCAGATGATTGATCCGAAAATTGCAGACCAGGTTCTGCTGATGATGGAAACTGCAACCTTGCCAGGGGGTACCGCTACTCGTGCGACAGTGCCAGGTTATCGGGTTGCAGGTAAAACAGGGACTGCGCATAAATTGCGTGCTGACCGTAAAGGTTATTCGACCAATGAATACCGTGCTTTATTTGCCGGCGTGGCACCAGTCAGTGACCCACGGATCGCTATGGTGGTGGTGGTAGAAAACCCGCAAGGCACCTACTATGGTGGTACGGTATCTGCGCCGGTCTTTGCGCGTGTAATGCAAGAGTCTTTACGCTTGCTGAATGTCCCATTGGACAAACCTTTAGAATCTCCCCAAGTCCAGTAAACAGGTGATCAATGTCGATAACATTTCAAGATCTCTACGCCGTTCAAGATAGTGCTGAATGGATGCGACAATCCTTTCAGGGCTTTGAGCTGGACAGCCGAAAAGTAAAATTAGGGCAAATTTTTATTGCCCTGACCAGTCTGTCTCAACCTGAGAAAACTGTGGAATATGCGAAAAAAGCGCTATCTCTAGGAGCACTGGCAGTCATTTCTGAACAGGATCTCGGAATCTCTCCTGCATTAGTCGTGACAAATGTACGGCATCTAATGGGGGGGTGGCAGAAACGTTATCTGCAAGCGACCCAGCCAGTACAGGCTGCAAGTATTCTGGCCGTGACTGGAACCAATGGAAAAACCACCATTTCTCGCTTGGTCGCAGAACTCTTGATGCTGCAAGGCAAACCTTGTGCGGTGATGGGCACCACGGGCAATGGAATTTTGCCAAATCTGGAAGCCTCTTCGCATACCACACTGGATGCGCTGCAATTGCAAAATGCCCTACATGGTTATGCGCAAGCGGGCGCAGAATTTGCTTCGATTGAAGCCAGTTCGCATGGTCTTGAACAAGGCCGCTTAAATGGCTGTGATATTGAAATTGCAGCTTATAGCAACCTGAGCCGTGACCATCTGGATTATCACGGTACGCTGGAAGCTTATGCTGAGGCCAAGTCACGTTTATTCAAATTTGAATCTCTGAAAGTTGCGATCATTAATCTGGATGACGCACATGCTCAGGTGATGATTGAGGCGGCTCAGGCTAATCTAGCGCAGCCGAAAATTTTGACTTATTCATTGTCGCAAGCTGCTGACTATCAGGTACAGGATATTCAATACCGGATTTCTGGTGCAGAATTTAAACTGATCACTGCGCAGGGTACATTCACCGTACACAGTCCACTCTTGGGTCATTTCAATGTTGAAAACCTAGTGGCGAGTCTGGTTGTTGCAGAACAGGCTGGTTTTGATTTAGCAAATTTGATTGAGACTGTGCCTAATCTAAAAGGCGCACCGGGTCGTATGCAGGTACTGCGTGATGGTGAGCGCTTGTTTGTAGTGGATTATGCCCATACGCCAGATGCTTTGACGCAGGTATTGGTGACTTTAAAACGCCATGTCAATAACAAGCTCTGGGCGGTATTTGGCTGTGGTGGTGACCGTGATCGTGGTAAACGTCCATTGATGGCACAAGCGGCTCTCAATGGTTCGGATATTGCGATTTTAACCTCTGACAATCCGCGTACTGAAAACCCGGAACAGATTTTCGCGGATATGAAGCAAGGTATCGATTTCGCTGGTAAAACTTATCAGGAAATTCATGACCGCCGTGAAGCGATCAAGTTTGTAGTGAAACATGCGCAAGCGGGTGATATTGTCGTGATTGCAGGCAAAGGGCATGAAAATTATCAGGAAATCGATGGCGTTCGCCATTGGTTTGATGATGTTGTCGAAGTACAGGCGGCCATTGATGCGCAGCACTGTAACTCTGATTCAGCATATCCAGCGCAGTAATAGGACGAATTTATGCATACTTCAACTACCAGTACTGTGCCTTTGGTACCTTGGACTGCAGTACAATTACAACAGGCGACTCAAGGTTACTGGCTGAATGACAAGCAGCCTGAAGGCGAAATTAAACGTATCCTGATGGATTCTCGTGATGCTGAAGCTGGTGATGCTTTTCTGGCTTTGAAAGGTGAACGCTTTGATGCACACGATTTCGTAGCACAAGTGGCGGCAAACGGTTGCCAAATTGTCATTGTCGATCATCCGGTTGATGCTGAAATCTGCCAATTGGTTGTGGACGATACCCGTCAGGCGCTGGGTCGTCTAGGCGCTTTCCGCCGTCAGCAAAATCCACAACTCAAAGTCATTGCCCTGACTGGCAGTAGCGGTAAGACCACTACCAAGGAAATGCTGGGTAGTATCTTGTCTCGTCTGGCACCAACTTTGGTGACGCGCGGTAACCTGAATAATGATCTCGGTGTGCCTGTGATGTTGCTGGAGCTGCGCCCAGAGCATCAATATGCAGTGATGGAGCTGGGGGCCAGCCATCAGGGTGAAATTGACTATACTGCTGGTCTGGTACAGCCGCACGTCGCCGGTATTATTAATATCGGCACGGCACACCTGGGTGAGTTCGGTGGTCGTGATGGGATTTGCTGTGCCAAGTCAGAAATTTATTCGCATATTTCTGAAACCTCTATTATTCCTGCAGCGGATGATTATGCCGAGCAGATTCGAGCTGCTGTGAAAACCGAAAAGACCTTAAGTTTTGGTCAGGGTGGAGAGGTCTACGCAACTGAGGTGGAATTACATCCGCAGTCTGCAAGCTTTATTTTGAATACACCTCAAGGTAATAAAACAGTAAACCTGCCATTTGCTGGTGAGCATAATGTGCAGAATGCAACTGCTGCTGCGGCCTTATCTTTAGCCCTTGGTATCAGCCTGGATGATATTGTGGCTGGCCTGGAAGAGGCAGTAGGTGCCAAAGGTCGTCTGAACTTCATCAAGCACAAAGAATTTGTGTTTATTGATGATACCTATAATGCCAATCCAAACTCGATGCGTGTTGCCGCTGACGTTTTAGCACAGCAGGAAGGTATCCGTGTCATGGTGATGGGGGATATTGGCGAGTTAGGTGCATCAGCCGCGATTGAGCATTATAAGCTGGGTCGCGATCTGGTTTCGGTAAAAGGCCTGAACTTTGTGGTGGCAGTCGGTGAATTTGCACCTGCCGCACAAGAAGGCGCGCGTAGTACACAATATGGTAAGAAAATGCAGGCTTTCCTGAATCAGGAGCAGGCATTACCGTTTTTAATTCGTTTGATTGAAACACATCAACCTCAGCCGATGTCATTCCTGTTTAAAGGGTCGCGTTTTACTCATATGGAAACATTGATGGCTGCATTGATGGAGAAACTCTAAATGCTGTTATGGCTATTTGAACAACTGGCGGGCTATGACAGCACGTTTCAGGTGGTTCGTTATTTAACATTACGTGCTTTGCTCAGTGTCTTGACGGCATTGACCATTGGTTTGGTGCTGGGCCCTGTGATGATTCGCAAGTTACAGGCATTGAAATACGGCCAAGCGGTAAGCTCATTTGCACCGGAAAATCATGCCAAAAAAATGGGTACACCTACCATGGGTGGTGTGCTGATTCTGCTCTCAATTGGTATTTCGACCTTACTCTGGGCAGATTTATCGAATCCATACGTGTGGATTGTACTTGCAGTGATGGTGATTTTTGGTGCCGTCGGCTGGGCGGATGACTGGATCAAGATCCGTTATAAGGATAATGCCGGTTTGCCTGCACGCAAGAAGTTTTTCTGGACCTCTGTAGGTTCAATTGGTGCCGGTATTGCGCTTTATGTGATTGCACAGCAACAACCGAATCCGATCGTGACAGCCAACATGCTGGATGTGCTGATTCCATTCTTTAAGGATCACACGATTCCACTCTCAATTATTCCACTCGGTATTGGTTTTATTATCTTTACTTATTTCGTGATTAATGGCGCATCGAATGCCGTTAACCTGACGGACGGTCTGGATGGTCTGGCGATTATGCCGATCGTACTGGTGGCTGCTGGTCTAGGTGTTTTTGCTTATCTTGCCGGTGATGTACGTTTTGCGAACTACCTGCATATTCCATATGTAAAATATTCATCTGAGCTGGTGGTGATCTGTGCCGCGATGATTGGTGCCGGCTTAGCCTTCCTTTGGTTCAACGCTCATCCTGCCCAAGTGTTTATGGGGGATGTAGGAGCTTTATCATTAGGTGCGATGTTGGGTACGATTGCTGTCATGGTTCGTCAGGAAATCGTGTTCGCGATCATGGCGGGTGTGTTCCTGGTAGAAGCGATTTCGGTCTTCCTGCAAATCGGCTCATTACGGATGCGTAATAAACGTGTATTCCTGATGGCGCCATTGCATCATCATTATGAAAAGAAAGGCTGGCGTGAAACCCAGGTGGTGATCCGTTTCTGGATTATTACGATTATGCTGGTAGTTTTGGGTCTAATGACCTTAAAATTACGCTAAGAAATGCATTTGAAAAAGTCGGCGCATGCCGGCTTTTTTGTTTTGGAGAAATTATCAAATGAACCTACTCATGTGTCCGGTGTGTCGTGAGCAGTTACGTCTAAATGAACGGACCTGGCGCTGTGACAATCAGCATAGCTATGATGTAGCAAAGCAAGGCTATGTGAATCTACATGTGGTTCAGCATAAACATAGTAAAAATCCCGGTGATACGCCTGAATCAATACAAGCGCGTCGTGCATTTTTAAGTGCAGGTCACTATGCTCCTTTGCAACAAGCAGTGGTACAAAAGATTCGTGAACTGCGTATTGAAAATCTGCTGGATATTGGCTGTGGGGAAGGGTATTACACTGATGCCATGCAACAGGAAGTACTACAGTGTGTAGGCGTGGATATTGCCAAAAATGCGATTCAGGTAGCAGCGAAGCTGAATAAAGAGATTACTTGGGTAGTAGGTACAGGCGCAACTTTGCCTGTATTAGATGAGTCAATAGATCTATGTACCAGCCTGTTTAGCCCGATTCCGAAACAGGAAATTCTGCGTGTACTCAAGCCGAAATCTTATTTAATGGTTGTGACTCCTGCACCACAGCATTTGTATGCCATGCGAGAAGCACTATTTGAAGAAGTGAAACCACACGAGCCACAAAAGTTTGTCGAGCAGTTGCAAGATGCATTTGATTTAGTGAGTGAACAGATTGTTGAAGCGCCTATGAATTTGCCACAAGCAGACTTAAAAAACCTGATTGCGATGACGCCATATGCTTATAAGGCTAAGCCGGAACGCCGTCTGGCACTTGAACAGCAAGAACAATTTGAATTAATGGCACAATACCAGATTTATCTTTTTCAAAAGAAATAATACTGATTATTATCTAAACAATATAAAGCCCTCAATTGAGGGCTTTATATTTGACTGCTTAATCGGGAAAGTTACTGAACCTGTTCAATCAGAGTATCAAGAGAATCCGTTTTCTTTGGCTGCAATGGTTGTTCCTGCGTTGCTGGTGTTTCACCAGGTACAGTCAATTCTTCACCCGGTAGATCTTCAAAATCATTTTGCTCACGTCTAGGTATAACGACTGGGGCTGGACGATACAGTGGGGTGGCCATTGGCGGAGAAGAGCGGTCTTCCTGTACTTCTTCTAAATCCTGATTGATGACTTTAGTACGATTAACTGGGGCTTTGGCTTTACGATCCAGACGCACCCAGGATTCTGGTGTACCTTTTAGCGCATTGGCCATAAAGTCGGTCCAGATTGGCAGGGCAGCTACACCGCCATACTCACGGCGACCTAAAGTTGTTGGCTGGTCAAAGCCGACCCAGGCTACTGTTACCAGCTTACCATTAAAGCCGGCAAACCAGGCATCCTTGGCATCGTTAGTGGTACCTGTCTTACCCCCTAGGTCACTACGCCCAATGCGTAAAGCTGCACGGCCAGTACCGTGCTGGATTACATCACGTAAAATATTAGCCATTTCGTAAGCAGAGCTGGATTTAAGAATACGCTGTGCCTGACGGTAATTGCTATGTTCAGCCGAAACTTTCGGTGCTACTGCTTTGGTTTCCAGTGAGCGGTTATTCATTTCGATCACTTCATCATCTGGCGTCACCACGTCAGCAGATGCAATCGTTTGTTCTTCCTGATTAATACAGGAAATGCAGGCATATTCAGGTTTTGCTTCAAAAATCGTCTTACCATAAGCATCTTCAATACGGCTGATGAAATGCGGCTGGATACGGTAACCACCATTGGCGAAGGTGGCATAACCGGTTGCCATCTGAATAGGCAGTACTTGCGGCGTACCAAGAGCAATGGTGTAGTTGCGTGGAATCTGTTTGTCTTCTAGGCCAAAATCCATTAATAATTGTCGGGTGCGCTCAATCCCCACCGTTTGTAGCAGGCGCACAGAAACGGTATTACGTGAAAGGTATAAGGCACGACGTAAAGGAATCATGCCCAGATAACGACCATCTGAGTTTCGAGGAGTCCATTTACCAATCGTAATAGGCGCATCATTGACCATAGTATGCGGACTCATGCCGCGTTCTAATGCCAGTGCATAAACAAAAGGCTTGATGGTCGAACCCGGCTGACGCCAGCCTTGAATAGCACGGTTAAAAGTCGATTGATAAAAATTATAGCCACCCACCACTGCTTCAATGGCACCATTATTTGGATTGATGGCAATCAGCTGACCTTGGACTTTAGGAATCTGTACCAGTGCCCAGGAAGTTTTTTGTGCATTAGGACGTAAACGGACAATATCTTTCAGTTTAACAATATCTGCCGCACGCTTGGGTGCAGCGCCAACACTATTGGCGTTTCGGTAGCGGCGCGCCCATGACATTCCTGACCAGGGAACGGTGACGGTGGTTCCATCCTGCATTAAGGCTTCAAAACTATTTTGGTTGATTTTAGTGACTTGAGCAGGGTAGGTATTGGCAAAAGGCTGGAATTTTTTTAAGGGTTGATCATTTGCTTCAGCACCGCGCCAGCCATGACGTCGGTCATAAGCTTCAAGGCCTTCTTGTACGGATTGCTCAGCATACGCCTGACGTTGACTATTAATCGTGGTATAGACTTTATAGCCAGAATCGATGGCCTGTGCACCAAAATTCTGGATCAGTTCAGAGCGAACCATCTCTCCGACATAGGGAAACTTATTGCGAGTGCTACGATCCGGCATATCCAGATTGATTGGTTCCGCAATCGCTTGCTGATACTGTGTCTGATTCAGATAACCAAGCTGCAGCATACGTCCTAGAATCCAGTTGCGACGTTCAAGTGCACGTTTGGGATTGGCGACCGGATTGTACTTGGAAGGGGCTTTCGGCAAACCGGCAATCATCGCCATCTGGGCAAGAGAAAGTTCTTCCAGGCTTTTGTTGTAATAGATTTTAGCCGCTGCTGCGATGCCATAAGCATTTTTACCCAAGAAAATTTTATTGACATAGAGGGTTAAAATTTCTTCTTTAGTCAGGTTTTGCTCAATTTTACGTGCCAGGAAAATTTCAGTCAGTTTGCGCTTCAGTGTTCGTTCTGGACTGAGATAATAGTTTTTTGCCACCTGCATAGTGATGGTCGAACCACCGGTCTGTACATCGGAACCAGTGACGCTTTCACTTAATGCCCGGCCCAAGCCTTTAAAACTGATGCCACTATGTTCGAAAAAGCTGGAATCTTCTGCAGCGAGGAAGGCATGAATAAATTCTGGTGGAATCTGATCATATTCCACAGGCACAGAAAGTTTGCCGCCATATTCTGCAATCAATTCTTGATCGGAACTAAATACTTGTAAAGGCTTAAGTAAAGGTGCCTTTTTAAGGATAGACATTTCAGGCAAAGATGGGGCAATATAAAGGTACATGCCATAAAAGCCCATCGGAATTGAGATCATAATTATGATAATGATCAAAAAAAATGGATGAACAAGGCCTGAACTGGATAGCTTTTTCATAACAAGTAAGTTTTAATAAGAGCTAATGGCAAACTAAGTGAGCGGTCAGTATATCCTTTAGATATACATAATGTTAGATGACTTATTGTATCTAGATAAAATTATTAGACCGATTATACCTAGTAGGCTACTTTATTTTTGGGGATAAAAAAATAATAGGAATGATATTGTGCGCAGGTTATATCGTAAGCCAAACAAGGGGTTAATAGGCGTCGACATCAGCTCGACTTCTGTTAAAGTTTTGGAACTCTCTATGAAAAGCGGACGGTACTGGGTAGAAAGCTATGCTTTAGTCCCATTACCAGAAGGTAGTGTTGTTGAAAAAAACATCTTAAATCCAGAAGCCGTCGGTGATGCTTTGGCTCGTGCTATTAACTTGGCCAATACCCAATCTAACCAGGCTGCATTTGCGATTCCTACGTCTATGGCGATCACCAAAACGATCGAAATGGATGCAGATATGACAAGTGATGAACGGGAAGTTCAAATTCGTGAAGATGCCGAACAATACATTCCATTCCCGCTCGATGAAGCCAGCATTGACTTTGAAGTCTTGCCTGATCGATTGTCTAATCCAAATCGTGTCAATGTTCTGTTGGTCGCAACCCGTATTGAAAATGTCGAAGCCCGTTCTGAAGTACTGCAAATCGCGGGGATCACACCCAAGATTGCAGATGTAGAAAGCTTTGCATTGGAAAATGCTTTCAGGGTGTTTGCTGATACTTTACCAATGGGCGTAAATACTGTTGGTATTCTGGATATTGGTCATAGCATGACAACTCTATCAGTCATGCGGAACAACAAGATTATTTATACCCGTGAGCAGGTGTTTGGGGGAAAACAGCTGACTCAGGAAATCCAGAATCGTTATGGTCTGTCTTTTGAAGAAGCGGGACGTGCCAAGAAAACACGTGCATTGCCAGATGACTATGATATTGAAGTCTTGGAACCATTCTTGGATGCTGTGGTACAACAGGCGGCTCGTTCATTGCAGTTTTTCTTTTCATCTTCTCAGTTTAATGAAATTGACCATATCCTGTTGGCAGGGGGGAATGCCAATATTCCGGGTCTGGCAAAATTATTACAGCAAAAGCTTGGTTACCGTGTCACGATCGCGAATCCATTTTTACAAATGGGCTTTTCTCCTCAAATTGATATTAAAAAAATTGAAAATGACGCGTCCTCACTCATGGTTGCATGTGGTTTGGCATTGAGGAGTTTTGATTAATGGCAAAAATTAACTTACTTCCTTGGCGTGATGAGCTCAGGATAAAAAGAAATAACGAATTTGTCGCATATTGCGTCGGGGCCTTGTTGCTAGGGGTAACAGCAGCTGGAGGAAGCTGGTTCTACTATGATCAAAAATTACAGGATCAAGAACAAGCCAACCAACTCATCATCAGTACCAATCAGAATCTGGATGTACAGCTAAAATCTCTGGAAGGTTTACAGGAACAGCGTAATGCGATTGTGGAACGCATGAAACTGATTCAAGGTTTACAAACCCAGCGTCCAATTGCCGTACATCTTATTGACGAGATTGTACGTGTGACACCAAGTGATATGTATATCACCAAATTTGACCGTGTCGGTGATAAGTTCACCATTGAAGGGAAAGCAGCAAGTCCAAATACGGTTGCAGAATTATTGCGTAATCTCGAAGCTTCTACCTGGTACCGTAATGCTTTCATGAATGCATTCCTGGTGGCGGAAGAGAACAAGGACAAGGCGCCAAGCTCTATTATTCCACGTGTTGAAGAATCTTATGGCACATTTACAGTGACAGTGGATCTAGACCAGATTGCTCAACCGGTGCTTTCAGAACAACAGCCGCAAGCGGCTGCAGCAATAGGAGGGGCGACATCATGAGCGAACAATTTGATGAATTAGGTCAGGAAGCTGTTGTTGTACCAAAAAATAAAATGACGGTAGAAAAGTTTTTTCAGCAATTTAATACCCTCGATCCAAATAACTATGGTAGCTGGCCACTGGCTGTAAAGATTACCTGCTGGGTATTTATTGTTTTCCTGGTTTTGATGCTGGCTTATTTCGGTCTGATTCGAGGCAAGATTGAATCAATTACTCAGGCCAATGCACAAGAACAGAATCTATTAAATGAATTTCGTGAGAAAGATTCCAAACTGCGTAATTTGCAACAATACCAACAGCAACTTCAGGATATGGAAGCAAGCTTTAACCAGCAGCTTGAACAGTTACCAAAGGAAACTGAAATCCCAGGCCTGGTTGAAGATATTAACTTGAGTGGTGTCAATGCCGGACTGAAGTTTAAGAATATCCGTCTTGAACCTGAAGTAAAGCAAGAGTTCTTTATTGAACAGCCAATTTCTATTGAAGCAACGGGTGATTATCATGCCTTTGGTTCATTTGTCAGCGGTATTGCAGGATTGTCTCGTATCGTGACGCTACACGACTTTACGATTACGGGTACTGAAAATAAAGAGAAGAAAACAGATATCCCGGTTGTAGATTATACCTTGAAGGCAAAAACCTATCGTTATGTCGGTAGTGCCAACTCAGCATCGGCAGATACAACAGCTGCGAATAGTCAGGGGGCACAGTAATGAAGATGATCAAAATTGCTTCAGCACTTACTGCCGGATTAATCTTGGCAGGTTGTGAATCACGTATTGATGTGGTCAATCAGGAAATGGCCAATATCCGCAATCAACCAGCATTGCCCATTGAGCCAGCACCCGATTTTGCTCCGGTTGAAACTTTTAGTTATGCAGCACATCAGCTAAAAAGTCCTTTCTTGCCAAGTTCATTGGCAGCAGAACTGAAGATTATGGCAGGGAAACGGGTTTATCCAAACCTATCACGTCAATTGCAACCCTTAGAAAGTTATCCGCTTGAAACTTTGACCATGAAAGGAAGTCTCAAAAATCAGGCTGGACAGATTATGGCTTTAATTAATACGCCAGATGGGGAAATTGAACGTGTACAGCGCGGTAGTTATATGGGACTTAATCATGGTCGGGTGATCCATATCACACCGACACAAATTGATCTGATCGAGATTATTCCAGATGGACGCGATGGCTATGTGGAACGCCCTCGCAGTATGGTCCTAATTGGGCCTGCGCCATAAGTTAAAGGGAATAACAATGAATAAAAGTTTTAAAGAATTTATTTTTGGGGATGCTAATACAATGAATCATGTGTTTCGTCAGTTTTCAATGGGGGCAGTTGCCATTGCTGTAATGCAGGCGGCAAGTGCACAGGTTTCGATGACCAATGTGGTACCAATGCAGGTTCCAGGACAAGGTACTGAAATTCGCGTTATGTTTAATGGCTTGCCGCCTCAACCACAAGCTTATCAATTAGAATCACCATCACGTCTGATTCTGGATTTTGATAAAGCACAGCAGAATTTAAAACAAAGCAGTATTGCTGTTGCAACGAAAGAAGCAAGTTCTGTAGATGTGACTTCAGATGCCCAGCGTGCGCGTTTAACTGTTAATCTGGCAGATGCGGGTGCATTTACCACGCGTGTTGAAGGCAATACCTTTATTCTAAAAATCAATTCAACCAATCCAGTTATCCCTGTACAGCCAGTCTTACAACAAAATACTCAAGGTATTACCAATATTGGGTTCCAGCGCGGAGCGAAAGGTGAAGGTCAGGTTGTGATTGATCTGGCGAGTGGTAATACACCGGTTGATGTGCAACAGCAAGGCACCAAAGTTATTGTACGAGCATTAGGCTCCAAGATTCCTACTCATTTAACGCGTCGTCTGAATGTGAATGATTTTGCTACACCTGTTTCGACAGTAGATGCAGTCAACCAGAATGGCTCTGGAGTGATTACCATTCAAACTTCAGATAGCTATGAATACATGGCTTATCAAACCGATAATAAACTGACAATTAGTTTAAAGCGCCCAGAAGAGAAAAATCCATTACGTCCAAAAGCTGCTCAACATTATACTGGTAAGAAAATTTCTTTAGATTTTCAGGATATTGAAGTACGCCGAGTATTACAGCTACTAGCAGATTTTACTGACATTAATATGGTTGCAGCAGACAGCGTACAAGGCAATATTACTTTACGTCTTAAGGAAGTGCCTTGGGATCAGGCTTTAGATATTGTTTTGAAAACCAAGAATTTGGATAAGCGCCGTAATGGGAATGTAATCTGGATCGCGCCTGTATCTGAGCTCATTAAAGCTGAAGAGGAAGAAGCTAAAGCACTTGCACAAAGTGTAAAGCTTGCTCCTATTCAGACAGAGTATATGCAACTCAGTTATGCCAAAGCGGCTGATATTGAAAAGCTCATCACGCAGAATAAAGGGGCCTCAAGTGCCGGTTCTAATACAGGCAGTACAAGTGGAGATGATAAGGAGAGTCTACTGAGTTCACGTGGTTCTATTTCTATTGATGCACGTACCAATACTTTAATTGTAAATGATACTCAGCCTTTTATCGATAAAATCCGTAATATGGTTGACCTGCTTGATGTACAGGTAAAGCAGGTCATGGTTGAAGCACGTATTGTGCGTGCATCGACTGAATTCACCAAAGAAATCGGGGTGAAATGGGGAATTCTTTCTCAGGGCATTACTAATAATAATAATCTATTAGTGGGTGGAAGTGACACTACACTTTGGGATTTGCGTGATCCTCAAGAAAGTGATTTAGGTGGATATACCTATGATATTCAACGCCCAGATAATTTGAATGTTGACTTGGGTGTTGCAAACCCTGCTGGTCGAATTGCTTTTGGCTTGATTAGCTTATCTGACTTTATGTTAGATCTGGAGCTTTCTGCTTTACAAGCAGATGGTTATGGTGAAGTGATCTCAACACCTAAAGTTTTAACAGCAGATAAGCAGGCGGCTAAAGTTTCATCAGGTACACAAATTCCGTATCAATCTTCAGAAGGGGGTGGTGCAAATGCAGTTTCAACTACTGAATTTATTGATGCAACCCTCAGCTTAGATGTAACTCCTAGTATTACACCTGACGGTAAAGTTCAGATGCTGCTCAATATTACCAGTGATACTCCTGGAAACCCGACTCCAACGGGTCAATTAACGATTAATAAAAATCAAATTAGCACTAATGTGCTGGTTGATAATGGAGAAACAGTAGTTTTGGGGGGGATTTTTGAGCAAGAAACACGGAATGGACAAACTAAAGTACCTTTCTTGGGAGATATTCCATATTTAGGTCATTTATTTCGTAGAGATCTTAAATCTGACAATAAGCGTGAGCTTTTGATTTTTGTTACACCTCGAATTGTTAATGACAGTGTTTCAAGAAATCATTAATATATTTTGAAATTAACAAAATGAATAGGTGACTCCTTGCCAAGCAAAGAGTTTGAATCCCTGCCAAATATCTATTTGGTAGGGCCGATGGGGGCGGGAAAGACGACAGTAGGACGGCATTTAGCAGAATTGTTAGGACGGGAATTTCTGGATAGTGATCATGAAATTGAGCGTAAAACAGGTGCAACGATTCCCTGGATCTTTGAAAAAGAGGGTGAGCAGGGCTTTCGTAGTCGTGAAACGGTTGTCATCGATGAGTTAACCTCACGACCACAGTTGGTTTTGGCCACAGGTGGTGGTGCGGTGACTCAGGCGCCTAACCGTGAATATCTGAAACAGCGAGGCATCGTTGTTTATCTCTACACTCCTGTGGAAATCCAGCTCCAGCGAACCTATCGCGACAAAAACCGTCCCTTGTTACAAGTTGAAAATCCGGAACAGAAACTTAAAGATCTGCTGGCAATTCGGGATCCGCTGTATCGGGAAGTCGCACACCATATTATTGAGACCAATCAGGGCGCTGCACGTGATCTGGCACAGCGTATTCTGCATCTCATCCTTCCGAAAAAATAAGCTCAGTAAAAAAGTGGTTACCCCATCATGCAAACCTTACATGTCGAACTCGGTGAACGTCGTTACCCAATTTTTATTGGTAGCGATTTAAATCCTCAGCAGCTGTTAGAACCTTATATTCATGGTAAACAGGTGATGATTGTCAGTAATGATACGGTGGCACCACTATATCTGGAACATTATAAGACAGCCTTGGAAAAACTGGGCAAAACGGTAGCGACCTGTATTTTGCCTGATGGCGAGAAATTTAAGGATATCCAGCATTTAAACCTGATTTTTGATGCATTGCTTGAAGCGGGGTTTAACCGGGATTGTACGGTATTGGCGTTGGGTGGTGGCGTGATTGGTGATATGGCCGGTTTTGCTTCAGCCTGTTTCCAGCGTGGTGTGTACTTTATTCAAGTGCCAACAACTTTGCTTTCGCAGGTGGATTCCAGTGTCGGTGGTAAGACCGGGATCAACCATTCACTTGGTAAAAACATGATTGGTGCCTTCCAGCAGCCACAAGTCGTGCTGGCGGATATGTCCCAGTTATCAACCTTGCCAGATCGTGAATTATCAGCAGGTCTTGCTGAAGTCATTAAATATGCATTACTCGGTGATGAGGACTTCCTGGTTTGGCTGGAAGCCAATATGGAAGGTCTGATTGCTCGTGATGAGCAGTTGCTGGCTGAAGCTGTTTATCGTTCCTGCGCGCATAAAGCCCGTATCGTGGCGAATGATGAAAAAGAGCAAGGTGAGCGTGCTTTACTCAACCTCGGTCATACCTTTGGTCATGCCATCGAGTCTTATCTGGGCTATGGTGAATGGCTGCATGGTGAAGCGGTAGCAACCGGTATGGTCATGGCCGCTGATTTATCACAGCGTATGGGCTGGATTTCCGAAGCAGATCTCGCGCGTACAAAAAAAATCATTTCTCGTGCCAAACTTCCGATTGTTTGCCCTAAAATTCCTCTGGATGATTTCCTGGGATATATGGCACATGACAAAAAAGTCTTAAATGGACAGTTACGTCTGGTATTGCTGGAACAATTAGGACAAGCGATTATCACCCGAGACTTTGATGTAGAATTAATGAAGCAGGCCATTCTGGTCAATCAGGCATAGGTAATTTTAGAAAATGACAGCACTCCATACGCCATGGCAAAAGATTCAGCATTATTTTTGGCTGGTGACTGCGGTAGGCTGTCTTTTTGTTGCGCTCATTTTTTGGGCAATTACAGATAAGGATCAGGTCACTCCTGTAGAGAAAAAGCCTGAAACAGAGGTTGAACTACTGATTCAACCAGAAAAAGTTGCTTCAATGACCCATCTTGGTGCATTAAATGAGGAAGTTCATCCGCTGGATATGACCACACGCACCATTGTAAATGCAAACCATGAAGCCGAGTTTCGTGGTACCAAATATGTTACTCAATTTAAAAATCAGTATGCGATTGAGCTATTTCGGGTCTCTGATGAAATTATTATTAAAAACTTCTTAAGAAAACAGATAGATCGTAATAATTTCATCTACTTACGTCTGTCAGGCGAAAATATGCCTGAGCAATATGTTTTACTCTATGGTGCTTATAAATCAGCCAATCAAGCAAAGCAGGCACTGGATCAACTGAATATGGACTTGCCAAAATCAGTCAAACCAGCTGTGCAGCAAATTCAGGATTATCAACCTTATGTGAATAACTTAGGTTCTGATGAGCTGACGTCTAACCAGAAACTCTATCAAGTACGATTAAAAAATGTGCCTCTACCAAAAATAGAGGAAATAGTAGTTCCTAAGCCGCAGAGCCAGCCCTCATCAAATACGCCAAGTACCACCAGTACAACCATTGTTCGTCGTGATCCATCGGGAAATGTGGTAGATGTGCAGAAGTCTGAAAGCACTGTACCGTCAACGCCACGTGCTGAAGAACAAGAGATAAGTGATCCTTTTAACTAATACAAATTTGGGTGCGGGCTAAAATAGCGCACCCTGTATGAAAAAAATGCTATAAATGTGCGCTTTTGGTGCAAAAAATACACAATAAAAATCATCACTCTGTATCTAATATTTGCTAAATCTTTGTCATTGGTATTGTTTCTGTCTTAGTGCATAAAGTTGGCATGTTCTTTGCTTTATTGGTGCATGAATTGAATTAATCTCCCTGTTTTGGCGCGAAAATGATTCGATGATTATGCGTAAGCGTCATATTTAGTCGTTATTTTTATGTGATTTCTGAGTTTTTTAAACTTTATTTTTCATGCGTATTAATCTGAAAAGGTTTATCTTCAAAGTGTGAAGAAAAGTTTTACTCTGCTAATAGAAATTTCCTCGAAAGTAAATTGGACGCCATCGCAAAGACGGATTTAGATTGTTTAACAGCCCGCCAGGGCTTTGTGATAAGAAGGGTACGCTATGCACATGCCATCGCCTAATAATGTAGCTCCCGCTCAAGGTTTATACCAACCGGATGAGTTTAAAGATAACTGTGGTTTCGGTTTGATCGCCCATATGCAGGGTGATGCAAGCCATGATCTCGTCAAGACCGCAATTCATAGTTTAAGTTGTATGACCCACCGTGGTGGTATTGCCGCAGATGGTAAGACCGGTGATGGGTGTGGTTTGCTTTTGGCAATGCCAAAGGAATTCTTTCGTGAAGAAGCAAAACGTTTAAGTGATATTACCTTAAGCGAAATTTTTGCTGTAGGTACGATCTTCCTGAACCTGGATCCTGCACTGGCAGCACACGCAAAACAAGTATTAACCAAAGAAATTGAAGAAGAAGGTTGCCGGGTTATCGCATGGCGTGTGGTACCCACCAACAATGGCGCATTAGGTGAGATTGCGATGCAGTCTTTACCTGCTTTTGAACAGGTCATTGTTAACTGCCCAATCGGTGTCACTGAGGTTGAATTTAACCGTAAGTTATTCCTGGCGCGTCGTCGTGCCGAGCAGAAACTGACAAATGATCCATACTTCTATGTGACTACCTTATGCTCAACTGTGATCAGCTACAAAGGTCTGATGATGCCAGCAGCAATTGCTGATTTCTATACTGACCTGGCTGATGAGCGTCTGGCGTCACATATTGTGGTCTTCCACCAACGTTTCTCGACCAATACCTTGCCGCGCTGGCCGTTGGCACAACCGTTCCGTTACCTGGCGCACAATGGTGAAATCAATACCATTACTGCAAACCGTAACTGGGCGTTGGCACGTACACCTAAATTCGAAAATCCATTACTGCCAGGCTTGACTGAACTGAACCCAATTGTTAACCGTACTGGTTCGGATTCTTCTAGTCTGGATAATATGCTGGAAATCCTCGTAGGTGGTGGTATGGACCTGTTCCGTGCACTCCGTATGCTGGTTCCACCCGCTTGGCAGAATGTTGAAACACTTGATGCTGACTTACGTGCCTTCTATGAGTTTAACTCTAAGCATATGGAAGCATGGGATGGTCCTGCAGGACTTGTAATACAGGATGGTCGTCATGCGATCTGTATGCTGGACCGTAATGGTTTGCGTCCTGCGCGTTGGGTCGTGACTAAAAATGGTTATATCACCCTGGCGTCTGAAATCGGTGTCTGGGGTTATGAGCCTGAAGATGTAGTATCTAAAGGTCGTGTAGGTCCAGGTCAGATTCTGGTTGTGGATACATTGACTGGTAAAGTATTAGATACTCAGGATGTCAATAACCACCTGAAACGTATGCGTCCATACCGTGAATGGCTGCGTGAAAATTCAGTACGTCTACAGGGTAGCCCTGAGCTGGAAGAATATCTGTGCGATCAAGGCTTAAAAGGCGATAGCCTGAAAGCGGCACAGAAAATGTTCATGGTGACTTTTGAAGAGCGTGACCAGTTATTACGTCCAATCGCAGAAAGCGGTCAGGAAGCTGTAGGTTCAATGGGTGATGATACGCCAATGGCCGTATTATCACGTCAGGTACGTCACGTTTCCGATTACTTCCGTCAGCAGTTTGCGCAGGTCACTAATCCGCCGATCGATCCACTACGTGAATCGATTGTGATGTCACTGGAAACCTGTTTCGGTCGTGAACAGAATGTATTTGAGCAAAGCCCAGAACATGCAGACCGTTTGATCGTATCCAGCCCGGTGCTGACGAATTCAAAAATGCATCAGATCCGTACCATCGGCCGTAAAGGTTATGAAATTGCGGACATCGATCTGAACTATCCAGAAACGGAAGGTCTTGAAGCGGCGATCTCACGTATCTGTGAAGAATCTGCCCAAGCGATTCGTGATGGTAAGACTTTACTGGTGCTTTCAGACAAGAAAATTCGTGAAGGCTTCTTGCCAGCTAATGCTGTGATGGTCACTGGTGCAGTACACCATTATCTGATCAATACAGGTCTGCGTACCGATGCGAATCTGATTATCGAAACCGGCTTTGCTCGTGATCCACATCAGTTTGCGGTACTTCTAGGCTTTGGTGCGACAGCGATTTATCCATACCTGGCGTATGACGTGATCAATGATCTGGTCGCGAAAGGTGAATTGCTGGGTGATCCGGTATACGCGCAAAACAACTTCCGTAAGGGTATTGAAAAAGGCTTACTCAAAGTTCTATCGAAAATGGGAATTTCGACGGTAGCCTCTTACCGTGGCGGTCAGTTATTTGAAGCAGTCGGTCTGTCGAATGAAGTGGTTGATACATGCTTCATTGGTGTGCCGAGTCGTATTCAGGGTGCAACCTTTGTTGATCTTGAAAATGATCAAAAACAGCTGGCGGATCTTGCCTGGAAAAACCGTAAACCCATTGATCAAGGTGGCTTGCTGAAATTTGTATTCGGTAAGGAATACCATGCATTTAACCCGGACGTAATTAATTCACTGCATAAAGCAGTACGTTCTGGTAATTATGCTGACTTTAAAGAATATGCAGAACTTGTGAATAACCGTCCGATCGCAACGATCCGTGACCTATTTAAACTGAAAACAGACAATTCGATTGCACTGGATCAAGTGGAATCGGTAGAAGAGATCCTGCCTCGCTTTGACTCTGCGGGTATGTCTTTAGGTGCATTGTCGCCTGAAGCACACGAAGCGATTGCGATTGCCATGAACACGATTGGTGGTCGTTCAAACTCAGGTGAGGGCGGTGAAGATCCAGCGCGTTACGGCACCATCCGTAACTCGAAAATCAAACAAATTGCATCGGGCCGTTTTGGTGTGACGCCTGCTTACTTAACTTCGGCAGAAGTCCTGCAAATTAAAGTCGCGCAAGGTGCAAAACCAGGTGAAGGTGGCCAGTTGCCGGGCGGTAAAGTAAACGGTCTGATTGCTCGTTTGCGTTACTCTGTACCAGGTGTAACCCTCATTTCGCCACCACCGCATCATGACATCTATTCAATTGAAGATTTATCACAGTTGATCTTTGATTTAAAACAAGTTAACCCACAGGCGATGGTGTCAGTTAAGCTTGTTTCTGAACCAGGTGTCGGTACGATTGCGGCAGGTGTAGCGAAAGCCTATGCTGACTTCATTACCATTTCTGGTTATGACGGCGGTACAGCGGCTTCTCCACTTTCCTCTATTCACCATGCAGGTTCGCCTTGGGAGCTTGGTCTAAGTGAAGCGCATCAAGCCCTTCGCGTAAATGACCTGCGTGGTAAAGTCCGCGTACAAACCGATGGTGGTTTAAAAACCGGTTTGGACGTTGTGAAAGCAGCAATTCTGGGTGCAGAAAGCTTCGGTTTTGGTTCGACGCCAATGATCGCACTGGGTTGTAAATACCTGCGTATTTGCCACTTGAATAACTGTGCAACCGGTGTAGCAACCCAGCAGGATCACTTGCGTCAAGAACACTACATCGGCGAACCACAAATGCTGATCAACTTCTTCACCTTTATTGCTGAAGAAACCCGTGAATGGTTAGCAGCACTCGGTGTATCTAGTCTGAAAGACCTGATTGGCCGTACCGATCTGCTAGAAGTCTTGCCAGGTGAAACTGACAAGCATGCACATCTAGATCTGAGCAAACTGCTGGAGTCACATCCTGCAGCTGAAGGTAAAGCACAGTACTGTGAAGTTCAGGGCAATGCGCCGTTTGATAAAGGTATTCTGGCTGAGAAAATGGTGGAAGAAATTCTGCCAGCGATTGAAGCAGGTACTGGTGGCGAATATCACTACAGCATTGGTAACTGTGACCGTTCGATTGGTGCGCGTTTATCCGGTGAAATTGCCCGCCGTTATGGCAACCTGAGCATGGAAGCGCATCCGGTTAAAGTAAACTTGCTGGGTACAGCAGGTCAGTCACTGGGTGTATGGAATGCCGGTGGTCTGCACATCAGCCTTGAAGGTGATGCCAATGACTATGTCGGTAAAGGCATGGCTGGTGGTCGTATCTCGATCTTCCCACCGAAAGGTTCACCATTCCAGACACAAAATACCGCAATTATTGGGAACACCTGTCTGTATGGGGCGACTGGCGGTAAACTGTTTGCTGCAGGTACTGCGGGTGAGCGTTTTGCGGTACGTAACTCTGGCGCCTTCGCCGTGATTGAAGGTGCGGGCGACCACTGCTGTGAATATATGACTGGTGGTATTGTGACTGTGCTTGGTAAAGTAGGCCACAACTTCGGTGCAGGTATGACCGGTGGGTTTGCCTATGTACTTGATCTGGATAACGACTTCGTTGACCATTACAACCATGAACTGATTGAGCTGAACCGTATTTCTACGGAAGCGATGGAAGAGCACAAAGCGTTCCTGGGTCGTATCTTGGATGAACATATTAAAGAAACAGGTAGTGCTTGGGCGTACAAGATCCGCCACGAGTTTGACTTCTATAGCCGTAAGTTCTGGTTGGTAAAACCAAAAGCTGCCAACTTGCAAACGCTGTTGAAAACAACTCAAGCTGATCCACAATAATTCCACTACTGCAGAAATGAAAGCAGATGCAAGGCAACTGTGAACCCCTTGCATCTACCCACGGAGAGAGACATGGCAGAACGCCTAAGTAATGACTTTCAATTCCTGGATGTAGCACGCCAAGATCCAGAGAAAAAAGAGATTGACGTCCGCAAAGCAGAATTTGTGGAAATTTATAAACCTTTCACTACTGAAGTGGCTGCAAATCAGTCACATCGTTGTCTAGGTTGTGGTAACCCGTACTGTGAATGGAAATGTCCGGTTCATAATTACATTCCAAACTGGTTGAAGTTGCTGGCAGAGGGCCGTATTTTTCAGGCAGCTGAACTGTGTCATCAAACCAATACTTTGCCAGAAGTTTGTGGTCGTGTCTGTCCGCAAGACCGTTTATGTGAAGGTGCTTGTACCTTAAATGATGGTTTCGGTGCAGTCACCATTGGTAATGCAGAAAAATATATCAATGACACTGCCTTTGCATTGGGCTGGCGTCCAGATATGTCTTCAGTAAAATGGACCAATAAAAAAGTTGCCATCATTGGTGCAGGTCCTGCAGGTCTAGGTTGTGCCGATATTCTAGTACGCAATGGTGTTAAACCAGTGGTATTTGACAAGCGTCCGGAAATTGGTGGCCTGCTGACTTTTGGTATTCCAGAATTCAAGATGGAAAAAGATGTGATGAAACGCCGTCGTGAAATCTTCACCGGTATGGGGGTTGAATTCCGTCTGAATACCGAAATCGGTACAGATGTCACCATCGACCAGTTACTGGCTGACTACGATGCTGTATTTATGGGCATGGGCACTTATACCTATATGAAAGGTGGCTTTGCTGGTGAAGACCTGGATGGTGTTTATGATGCGCTGGATTTTCTAATTGCTAACGTCAATCGTTGTCAGGGCTGGGAAAAAGATCCATCGGAATACATCAGCGTTGAAGGCAAAAAAGTCATCGTTTTAGGTGGTGGTGATACGGCGATGGACTGTAACCGTACCTCGATCCGTCAGGGTGCTGAGTCTGTTATGTGCGCTTACCGTCGTGATGAAGAAAATATGCCGGGTTCACGTCGTGAAGTAAAAAATGCGCGTGAAGAAGGGGTGGAATTCCAGTTTAACCGTCAACCAATCGAAATTGTCGGTGAAAATGGTAAAGTGACGGGGGTGAAATTCGTTACGACTCAACTCAGTGAGCCGGACAGTCGTGGTCGCCGTAGCCCGGAACCAATTCCAGGTTCAGAAGAAATTTTGCCTGCGGATGCTGTATTGCTTGCCTTTGGTTTCCGTACCAGCCCAGCGGGCTGGTTTGCAGATGTCGAGATTAATCTCGATGGTTCTGGTCGTGTGCTTGCCGCTGAACAGCAGCAATATAAATTCCAGACTTCGAATCCAAAAATCTTTGCTGGTGGCGATATGGTGCGCGGTTCAGACCTAGTGGTCACTGCGATCTGGGAAGGTCGTCAGGCTGCAGAAGGTATCCTGGATTACCTCGATATCTAACAGTTAAAAATTCACTGAAATCATTTAAAGAACCCGCTACGGCGGGTTTTTTAAATTTTTGATGATTTCCAAGCTTAAAATAGGAAGCATTAAAAAGATTATAAAAAGTAACAAAACTTTAGAAAATACTGTTTAAAATCAAATTAATTATATAAATATCAATAAAGAATTGAGGATGAGACATCATGCGTGTATTAAAACAATCTCTCATAGCTTTGATGCTGGCCAGTACCTTAACCCTGAGTGGCTGTGGCTATAACACTTTGCAAGTCAAGGATGAAGCAGTAACGGCAGCCTGGTCTGAAGTACAGAACCAGTATCAGCGTCGTGCCGATCTGGTGCCAAATCTGGTGAATGTCGTGAAAGGTTATGCTGCGCATGAAGAGCAAGTTTTAACTGAGGTGACTCAAGCGCGTGCTAATGTCGCAGGGCTAAAAGTAGATCGAGAAGTGCTGGAAGATCCTGAATTATTCCAGCGTTATCAGGAAGCGCAGTCGCAAATGACCAGTGCTTTGTCGCGTTTATTGGCGGTGACCGAGAATTATCCAGACCTGAAAGCCAATCAGCAGTTCCGTGATTTACAGGTACAGCTCGAAGGTACTGAAAATAGAATCGCTGTAGCACGTAATCGTTATATCACTACGGTTCAGGACTTTAACTCTTATGCGCGTCAATTCCCGCAAGTGATGACCGCCAAAGTAATTGGTATGGATACCAAACCAAACTTTAGTGCTGAGCAAAGTGCCCAAAAAGCTCCAACGGTTTCCTTTGAATAATGACTGACTTGTAAATAAGCGAGAAATCAGATGTCTGAGATGCTGCTGAAATACTGTGCCGGGTTGCTCCTCATGTTGGCCATGGGGATGGTAGTGCCTGTATCAGCAGAAACCGCCACAGCTACGGATACTGAAGAAGTCATTGTGGCGCGCGAAATATTACAAAAGCCGGCTGTGACTAATTCTCCAACAGCCCAAACGGATACTGAAGTAACACCAGCCCAGCAGCCACAAATTGCCAATGATATGGCTGAAGGCCAGAGTCAGCGTGATTTACCCAGTCTAAATGAACCGGTGATTGATCAGGCCAATATACTCAGTCCAGCTGAAAAGCAGGCCATTAGTCAACGCATTTTAAACTTGCATAATGCGGGTAAAGGCCAGGTTGGTGTCGTGATTGTTCCGACCACGGGGCAGGAAGATATTTTTGATTATTCCATGCGCGTGGCTGACGCCTGGCAGCTCGGTTCGGCCAAACGCGATAATGGTTTATTGATGACGATTGCCATCAATGATCGCCGTATTCAGATCCTGACCGGTTATGGTCTGGAAGGTGTACTGCCCGATATCGTGGCAGGCCGGATTATCAATGACAAGATCACGCCGTATTTTAAACAGGCTCAATATGCTCAGGGGATCGACTCAGGACTGGCTGAAATAGAACGGATTTTAAATCTTGATCCTGAAATTGCAGCACAGGCAGCTGATGAACTAAAAGAGCGTCAGGAACAGGCTTATAAAGCCCAGCAAGCTTCTCAAGCAACTTTTGGTACTGTGATTTTTATCATCATCGCTGGTGTGGTTGCTTCGATGATTTTTGGTAAAAAACTTAGTGCTGCAACTGCTGCAGTTGCAGGCACAGCTGCTGGCCTAGTCAATGGCATGGGTTTAATTGCCAGTTTAATGATTGGGATAGGCGTATTTTTTGTATTAATCACTTCACTGGCGCAGCTACTTTTGTATGCCTTTGCTTCTGGTGCTGGTCGTGGCGGTAGCGGCCGCGGTGGTTTTGGTGGCGGCTTCGGCGGTGGCGGTGGTGGTTTTGGTGGGGGAGGAGCATCAGGCTCATGGTAATAACTACAGATACGACAGAAATTGTCACGCAGCCGAAGTTAGAAGAGCATGCACAGCCGAGTTTTAAGCGCTGGCTCAAGCATTTCTTTTATATGCCGGCGACCAAGCGTTTTTTCTCCAAGCAGGATCAACATGCCATTGCAGTTGCGGTCGAAGAAGCCGAGCATGGGCATATCGGGGAGATTCAGGTGGTGATTGAAGGCTGTCTACCTTCACGATCTGCTTATTATCAAGATACGCTTTGTCGCGCCCGACAACTCTTTGCTGAACTTGGGGTTTGGGATACTGAATATAATAGTGGAGTACTACTCTATTTGAATCTGTGCGAGCGCAAGGTGGAAATTGTGATTGACCGGGGAATTAAGAATGCAACGACCCAGCAAGTCTGGGATGTAATCTGTCAAAACATCATTCAAAATCTGGCTCAGCAGAGGTTTAAAGAGGGCGTCATTGAGGGTGTAAAGCAGATTGGAGAAGTATTAGATCAGTACTACGATCGTAAAATAGATGATTTAGAAAATGAATTAGGGAATAAACCGATTATACTGGGATGAACTATGTCAACTAACTGACAAAATTTGTCAGTTAGTTACACAAAATAAAACACATAAATTACAAAAATAAAAATATTTTTTTAAAGTGCTGTTTTTTATCTCAATTTTATTATAATAAAACTTGGCACACTTAGTGCTAAATATAAAATTAAGCTAAATGAGCTTTTTCTTTAGGCTTATAAATAAACAAAAAACATTTGTGGAGAATGTTATGAATACAGTACAGAAAGGTTTTACCCTTATTGAATTAATGATTGTTGTTGCAATTATTGGTATTTTGGCTGCGGTCGCCCTTCCTGCTTATCAAGATTATACTGTCCGGGCAAAAATTTCTGAAGTAGTGTTGGCTGGCTCTACCTGCCGTACTATTGTTTCAGAAGTGTATCAATCTGGCTCAGTACTTCCACGTGCAAATCAATGGGGTTGTGAAGTAGGTGATAACACTACTCCCTCAACAAAATATGTACAGTCTGTTGCCACATCAGCTACAGGTGTTATCACTGTAAAAACGACAGCAGATCCATCTCTTCCAGCAGCTGCTCAAAGTAAATCAATTATTATGACACCTCTTGATTCTAATGGTGCGGCAATTACTACCCGTACAGATGGTGGTACAGTAATTGCTTCATGGAAGTGTGGTCCTGCTGCTGGTGCAGCCGGCCTTCCTGCTAAATATTTACCAGGTACATGCCGCGGATAATTTATATTAAGATTAGAAAAGACTGGTTTACCAGTCTTTTTTATATATTAGTAATATATCGGGGGAAATTGAATGCCTATACTAAATACCCTTAATGAAATTTTTGAGTAATCACTAAAGTTAAAATTTAAAAATAGGAAAAAGAATATTTTTATAGAAAATTGGAAAGTCCTCAAAGATAAGAATATTTTCTCTCTCAAGAAATGATTTTGTAAAATAAATTTCATTTGATATACCATTTGAGTGCAATAGCTTAGATAAAATAAAAAATAAATTCAAAGTTAGTATTCAGTACAAGTTAGAAAATAATAAGTTAACTCTAGTTGTAATTATCAATGATACGGCTGCAAAGATTTTAACGCTAGAAAAATAGAAAAAATTGTTGACTCAACTAAACATACTTTCCGTTAAAGGATCTTTAATTTTTTGTGAATCTAATTGATTTAGCAGTAGATATAAGAGACGTCCAAACACCTTTTTTCCTAAGCCATTTATCTATTTCATTTCTGATTGTTTTATTCATAGGTGGGCTTATATTTTTCATCTCGTATCCATTCGCTCTTGCAAGCGCAGTTGGTGTTACCCAATTTTTTTTAATGATGCTGGCGGTTGATATGATTGTTGGGCCGGTCTTCGATTTATTGGTCATAAAGAAGGCAAAAAAACGCTTAAATTTGACCTTGCGGTAATCATTATTATTCAAATTGCTGCTTTATGTTATGGTGTATTTAGCATTGAGCAAGGTTGTCCAGCATGATTGGTACTTCATGCAGACCGTTTTGAATTAGTACGAAAAAATGACATTATTTTGAAAAATATTGATCAAGCTCAGCCGCAATTTCAACATGTCTCATGGAGCAAACCACAGTTTGTTGCAGTAAAATCAGCATCAAGTACACAACAACGTCAAGATGACATGTTTACAGAGGTATTGGGTGGTATTTCCCTTGCTCAACAGCCAGAACGCTATGTAGAATTCACTCAGGCCAAAAACCAAATTCAACAACGTGCAGTGCCAGTTGAAGAATTGGAACAATACAACTCAAAAACAGAAGTTAATAAAACTTTAGCAAAATATCCCAATGCAGATGCTTGGTTGCCTTTAAAAGCCAATGCTGTCGATATGGTGGTTTTAATTAATAAAGAAACAGCTGAAGTTATTAAAATCGTCGATCTACGTCCGTGGAACTAAGTCAGTCTTAGAAAAATTGTCAAAAAGCAGATTAGCCAATGGTCTGCTTCTTGAGGATAGTCTGCTAGAGTATCACACTAAACACCTGATTAAATTAAACAAATATACAGAAAAAGTATAATGAAATGATTTAGAATAAAATGGATTTACTCAGATTTTCTAATTATATGTTTTTTAATAAATAAGGGGTGAAAAATGTCGTGTCAATTCAAGCCTAAAACTTCAGGTTCGTTAGCAAGTTTAGTGCAGGGCTATAAAAACGAGTATCGTAAAGATAAAAACAATGAACTCAGCTATTTTAGAAACATGGATTTTGATCAGGCTCTAAAAAAGGCAGCCTATGCAGAAAATAAAAATGGCCGTAAATTCTCACATCAATATCGCTTACCGAAACAGGCATCGGAACAGGCTTTTAAAAAGTTCACCGAGATAAAAACCGAAATAAAAGCAACACAAAATTTTGAACAGCTTTATGAGCTTTTAGATTCAAATTTAAGATCTATTCAAGATATTGGCGATCTATTCATTTTTGATACAGCACTCCGTATAGGCGCAAAACTGAATTACCTGCCTAAAGAGCTGATTGTGCAATCTGGCTCCAAAGAAGGAGCAAAAAAACTAGGCTTAACGGTGAAGAATAAAAGAGTGAGTCTGGAACAGCTACCATCGTTGATCAGAGAAAATCTTGAACCTTATGAAATTGAAAACTTCTTATGTATATGTCATAAAGAATTTGAAAAATAGCATGCAAAAAAAAGCAGATTACCCTTTAAACTGCTTTTTGTTTATCATGTGCCAAACTTCCACCGCCTGATATTTCCATGAAATTCACGCTTGCCCTTATCGCAGCAATCCTGATCTCCCTCGCGTGGCTCATGCCGATTCATTATCGGCCGTGGGTGACCTATACCGGTGAGCTATACGCATTTTTTGCACTATTCGCCTTGGCTGCAATTTGCTTAAAAGAAAAAGTAAGAATTCCTGCGATCAGTCTGTCATTATTATTACTTGCCTCTATTCCCCTTGTTCAATTTCTGACAGGACAAGTATTCTTCTTTAGCATCGCCATGATGGGCTTTATTTTCGTATTTAGTTTTTGGCTGGCCAGTGTACTGGGTTATAACTTTTCAACAGGAAACTATAGCCGGGAAGAAACCTTTATTAATCTGAGCTATGTGTTTCTGGCTTCAGGTACCGCCACAGGCATTATCGCAATTTGCCAATGGACAAATCTGGATGCAATATTGCCAGGTATGGTGAATATTAGCGGCAACCAGCGACCTTATGCCAACTTTGCTCAACCGAATAATATGGCGACTTTCTTGGTCATGGCCTTGATGAGCTGCCTCTACCTGTATGAAAAGAAAAAAATCCAGAGCAAATGGTTATTTGCCTGCGCTGCTGTGATTGTGATTGGTGTGGCTTTAAGCCAGTCACGTACCGCGTGGGTTGCTGCGATCGCGATCATACTGTATCTGGCGTTCTACCAATATAAAGGCATTATCCGCCTGAAATGGCATTACAGTATCGCGTGGTTCATCTTCTTTATTTGCTGTATTGTCACTTTTCCATTACTCAGTCAGTTGGCTGCACAGGCAATGGACACGGACGTCGTACAAAGCAGGGATGTGGTATCGCGTGCCACCGGAGATATGTCGCGTCTTGCGATCTGGCAACAAATGCTGGCTGCAATTCAGGCGCAGCCATGGTTTGGCTATGGCTGGTATCAGACCAGTGTGGCTTTTGTTTCGATCAGCGATACGGTGCAAGGTCCGGTCTGGATTCGTAGCGCGCATAATTTTATTCTGGACTTTTTGATCTGGAATGGACTGCTCATCGGTCTGCCTTTCTTGGCCTATTTCGGTTATTTGGGTTATCAGTTACAACGCTGGGTCAATACTCCAGAGTCTGTCATCGGGATTCTGATGATTGGGGCATTTGTGACACATGCCATGTTTGAGTTTCCACAACATTATGCCTATTTTCTGTTGCCAGTCGGTTTTATTTTGGGCACGGTCTTGGCGCAAAATCCAAAAATTAAAACCATTACTTTACCTTCGATATGCCTGAAACTGACTTTCAGTCTTGGATTGCTTTTGCTGGTCGTAATTTATCGAGATTACGATACTGCTGTACCAAAACTCGGAGAAAGTATTCGCTATGAAATGCAGCCTGAAAACATCACCAATGAAAAGCCTATCTATCTGCTGACCGAGTTTAATCACCGCATTGACTGGATTCGAGTCAATCCTTATCGCAAGATGAGCGAAGATGAAATTCATCAATATGAAAAGTTGGTGGTGAGCTATCCAACCAAATACAACTTTTTAAAATATATTCGTTTATTGGCGTATAACGGCTATGTCGATGAAGCACAGCATCGACTGCAGCGTTTAAATACGATTCAGAAAACTGAACTGAGCTATGCAGAGGTGACTCGGGATATGCCACGCCAATAAGTACAAAAAAGCCAGCATCTGCTGGCTTTTTGATTTTAAATCGAATCTTAGAGCTGACTTTGAATATAGTTTTCGATACCTACACTTTCAATCAGATCAATTTGCGTGGTGGTCCAGTCCAGATAGTTTTCTTCTTTTTCCAGAATTTCCTGTACCAGATCGCGGGTCACATAATCCATTTCCGTTTCAGCCAGTGCCACAGCTTTCTGAATAGTCTCAATGTTTTCTTTAACTTTACGTACATCACAATGCAGCACTTCTTGAGTATGCTGGCCGATATACAGTTTGCCCAGATGTTGCAGATTCGGCAGACCTTCTAAAAATAAAATCCGTTCAATAATTTTATCAGCATGCTTCATCTGCACAATCGATTCTTTATATTCTGCCGAGCCCAGTTTCTCAATGCCCCAGTCATTAAACATGCGTGAATGCAGGAAATACTGGTTAATTGCAGTTAGGTGGTGATACAACACCTGATTGAGCTGATTAATCACATCACGATTGCCTTTCATCACATAACTCCATTTGAACCTGTTTTATCTTTCTAAGAAAGCACTCTAAGGATGATAGTAAAGCAAGTCAGGGGGCAATGGCGAGTAATTTATAGAACAGCAAATGAAAATCGCAATCAAATCGATCCAGGCTTAGATCAACGGCAATAAAAACCCGCCAGAGTCAGAGGCGGGGGAGGAGGAATGATCTGAGATCATTGATTTATGATTATCTTTATTCGGTTTAGGCGGCCACAGCCAAACGGGCCGCAATTTGTGAAACTTCATCACTGATGATCATACGGGCTTCTGGCGCACAGCGGCCACAGCAGGTTCCCAAGTCCAATATATCGCGCACATCACGATACGTTTCAGCGCCATTTGCAATAGCATCTTTAATGTCTTGATCTGTAATGCCACGGCATAAACAAACGTACATAGGACACAACCACAGTGTTTAAATAAGATAAGTAATATTATTGATAATTGTTATCGTTTGTCAATAAAAATCATTTGAAATAGCTTTTATTGTGATTGGTGATTTAGATAAAAAAATATCACTCAAGCAAAAATCCGATTATTGCTCGGGTTTTTGCTTGAGTGATTCATGATTGCAAACGAAATATAGAAGCTTAGGTGTTACATAAATTTTAAAAATTATTGCTGAATGATGACAATGCCATCCATCTCGACCAGAGCATCTTTTGGCAGGCTGGCAACACCGAGTGCTGCACGTGCTGGATAAGGCTGGGCAAAATATTCACCCATAATCTGGTTCACCAGCTGGAAGTGCGATAAATCAGTCAGATAAATATTCAGTTTGGCGATGTCTGCCAGAGAGCCACCGGCCGCTTCGCAGACGGCTTTTAAATTATCGAATACACGGCGAATCTGAGCCTCGATGCCTTCAACCAGTTCCATGCTGTATGGATCTAGACCAATTTGACCTGAAAGATACAAGGTATTGCCAACAAGAATCGCTTGCGAATAAGTACCGATCGCAGCAGGGGCATTTTCAGTATGGATCACTTGGCGGGACATCAATTTCTCCTTTTATCATCAACATACATCATATTAGATCATTGCCATGGGCAAAAGCATTATCGTTTTAAATGATTAACTCGCCTTCGATGTGGCTTCTGAAATGCTTATTGGCTGGGATAGGCGGATAATTCGCGGGAAGCCGTAATGCATACGCAAGTCTCGAATCAGCTGGGCAATCTGCTTACGGTTATGTACGACTACGTTGACATAAGTCTTACCTTCATAACTACGTACCGACTCTACCCCAGACTTGGCTTTGCGGCATTCATAGATCAGTTCGGAAATCTGTTCATCATCCATGGACAGGTCAATGCAGAGATAAGCGGTAAAGCTGATATCTTCAAGGTCCTCAGAGGTCCACTGCAATGGCATGATATTTTCTGGATGCAGATTTTGTTCGTGTAGCAAGTTATGGCAGCGTGCACGATGTACGATTAGACCACGGCGGGTCAGATGACCTTGAATCGGATCACCCAGTACCGGATTGCAGCAGTGCGCATATTTGACATCGACCCCTTCTGTACCCTGAATTAAACGAGTCGAGTTGGAGCCAGTTTCTGCATCTTGAGCAAAGAGGTGATTGGCGACCAATTGAGGTAATAAATCACCGACTGCAATCTGTTCATATAGACGCTCCTGAGTCGGAATATGACGCCATTGCAGAATATTGGCCCAGTCCGCGTCAGTTAAATCCTGAATAGAACGATTAAATAATTTTAAAGCACGATTTAAAGCCTGTTCACCGACCATACGCTGCTCGTCAATATCCTGATCACGCAGGATGTTTTGAATCGCACGACGGGCTTTTTGGGTATTAATAAAGCTGAGCCAGTCTGGATTTGGTGAGGCGAGTACATCGGTGATCACTTCAATGACTTGACCACTACTTAAAGGTGTAGAAAGCGGTTTGGTATCGCCATTAATTTTGGCACCAATCGCGTGATTACCTAGAAATAGACTGGCAGAATAAGCAAAATCCACTACAGTCGCGCCTTGAGGTAATTCATGTAGCTGACCATGAGGAGTATAAACCCAGATTTTTTCCTGATGCAGATAATCCAGTAATTCATTAAAAGTGGTCTTGGCACAATCACCATCCACCAGAACATTCAGATTTTGCATGGAAGCCTGAATCGCAGAGCGGCAGGCTTGAGGTGCATTTTCACCCAGTACTACACCAAAACGTGCTGCCTTACGCATCAGTTCGGTTTGAATGGTCAGAGAAAGTGTCGTCTTTTCACCCTTGATACGCATACTCAGCGACTGGTTGCCACCCGGCAACGGGCGACGAATATGATCGGCAAAACTCAACACCTGGAAGCTCTCTTCCAGGAGTTCTGCAAATCGGTCACAGTCAGCAATGCTTTGTAAAATGATTTCAAAGGCATGACTATGGGTCAATTCCTGCAGGTTAATATCATTCTTAACGAAGTGACGTAGCAACTCGATATTATTATTTTTCTTCTTGATTCGGCCCTGGATATTATACTGATTGAGTAATTCATTCAGTTTTCTTTCCCAGATCGCCTGATATTCACAGCGTTTGGATTTGGTTTGCTGTAAGGCAGTCTGGACATTATTGTACATGTCCAGATCCAGGTTCTGGTAACAGAGATGTTCCAGATTGTCGGCCATCTCATTCATACCAACCAGCCGGGCCATTGGTACAAAAATTTCAAAAGTCTCTTTGGCAATACGTGCACGTTTATCTGGGCGTAAGGCATCTAAGGTAGTCATGTTGTGATAACGGTCTGCCAGTTTCACAATAATGACACGTGGGTCCTGTAGGGTAGCCTGAAGAATTTTCCGGAAAGAAGCGGCTTTATTATATTCCTTATCACTGGATTGGCTTAGTTTGGTGACGCCGTCCACCAGTTCAGCTACCGTCTTGCCGAATTTTTCAGCAATGTCGTCCTTGTTGAAATCCGTATCTTCAATCACATCATGGAGTAAGGCTGCCATGAGAGTTTCGGCATCTAAACGCATATGCGCCAGAATACTGCTCACAGCGATCGGATGCAGGATATAGGGTTCGCCACTTTTACGGGTAATGCCATCATGGGCAATATCCGCATAATCACAGGCGGCAAGCACACGCTCGACTTCACTGGCACTCAAATAAGCGTCGATGATGATATTAAGCTGTTGCTTGGCTTGACTGACCTGTGGGCCTGGCATAAAACACCTTTAAAACTGAATTCTTTACTAAAAATGTGCGAATACTTTTAATGAAAAGCAAATCGCAAAGTTTGTCAATTTATTCCGTTTCTATTCACGGAAAAACTGCATAAACTTGATAACTCGACCTTATGTTATAACCGTTCTAGACAGAATATAAAAGTCACAAAACAAAAAAAGCCTAGTTGAAAACTAGGCTTTTTATAAGAAGGGTTTCTTACTGGAAAGAAAAACCGTCCAGATTCAGGTTATTTGCTGAAAGTGCAAGGTCTAGACTAGAAGTCTGGTAGTCTTGGTCACGTTGTTTCAGGATGTCTTTAGATACATGACCTACTGCAATTTCACGTAGAGCAACAACGGTTGGCTTGTCATTGTCCCATTCTACAGTTGGTTCAATGCCTTGACGTGCCAATTGACGCGCGCGTTTGCTTGCCACTAGTACAAGCTCAAAGCGGTTGTCTACATGGTCTAAACAATCTTCAACGGTTACGCGTGCCATAAGAATTCTCGTTTGAATAATATTTTAACAGACTGCGAAGTATAAAAGGCTTTGCCTGTAGACTCAAGTTTTAATCACTCTTCGCTTGGTGTAATTAAAGCCTGAATCAGTTTTTCATGACGATTCGCTTGCTGATGAAGTGCCAATCGGTTGGCAATAATCACGGCTTCCAGATCATGCAGCGCTTTGTTGAAGTCATCATTGATAATGACATAATCAAAGTTCACATATTGCTGCATATCTTCTACCGCGCAGCTCAAACGATGCTCAATCACATCAACAGAGTCTGTACCACGGTTAGATAGACGTTGACGCAAGTCAAACTGGCTCGGCGGCAAAATGAAAATTTGTTTAGATTCAGGAAATAAGCGACGAACCTGCTGTGCACCCTGCCAGTCAATCTCGAGCAGGACATCATGACCTTTAGCCAGTTGCTCTTTTACAGTCGCTTGCGCAGTACCATAATAGTTACCAAAGACTTCAGCATATTCAATAAAGCCACCTTCATTGACCAGATTGAGAAAATCTTCTTTGGTAGAGAAGTGGTAATGCACACCATCGAGTTCGCCAGGTCGTTGACCGCGTGTCGTATGAGAAACAGAAACATGAAGATTGTTGACACGTTCAAGTAATGCTTTAACGAGGGATGTTTTGCCTGTTCCAGACGCAGCAGAAACGACAAACAAGAGACCCGACATGATATTTTTCCTGATATGATAAAATATCTTCTCTATTTTAGAGTAGAGCGGCTTTAAACTAAATAGTTGTCAGTCGATTGTTTACATTTATTTCAATTGAACCGCTAAAAATGGTGTGAGTATTGAGGATTCTATGGAAATTGTTTTAGCCAATCCGCGTGGTTTTTGTGCTGGTGTAGATCGTGCCATTGCGATCGTGAACCGTGGCCTAGAATGCTTTAACCCACCGATTTATGTGCGGCATGAAGTGGTACACAATAAATTTGTGGTCGATGACTTGCGCCAACGCGGTGCAATTTTTGTCGATGAGCTAGATGAAGTGCCCGATGACAATATTGTGATTTTTAGTGCACATGGCGTATCTAAAGCAGTGCAGCAAGAAGCTGAGCGTCGTGGTCTGAAGGTTTTTGATGCGACTTGTCCCTTGGTGACTAAGGTACATATTGAAGTCACCAAATATGCCCGTGAAGGCACAGAGGCGATTTTAATTGGTCACGAAGGACACCCCGAAGTTGAAGGAACCATGGGACAGTACGACAAGAAAAATGGTGGCGAAATTTATTTGGTGGAAGATGAAGATGATGTGGCTGCACTTGCGGTTCAGCATCCAGATAAAGTGGCTTTTGTGACGCAAACTACTTTGTCGATTGATGATACTGCCAAAGTGATTGATGCCTTACGCCAAAAATATCCGAACATTCAAGGACCGCGTAAAGACGATATTTGTTATGCCACTCAAAACCGTCAGGATGCAGTGCGTGACTTGGCCAGTCAGTGTGATGTGGTGTTGGTGGTCGGTTCACCAAACTCATCTAACTCTAACCGTTTACGCGAGTTAGCCGAACGCATGGGGAAACGCGCCTATTTGGTGGATAATGCAGACGAGTTGGAGCAAGCATGGTTTAAAGCAAATACAAAAATTGGTGTGACTGCGGGTGCATCTGCACCTGAAATTTTAATTAAACAGGTGATTCAACGCTTGCAGGATTGGGGCGCTAAAGCACCTGAAGAGCTGGCAGGCCGCGAAGAAAATATTACCTTTAGTTTGCCTAAAGAGTTACGTATTCCTGTAACACAGGCCTAAACTTGGAAGCATATAACACTTTAAAAAATTGATGAAAAATAGGCAGATAACCGTTGAATAACGATTATCTGCTTTTTTATGCCTTTTATCCTGAAGTGTGAGGGTTTTGTAAAGTTGTTGGTTATTATTTTTAATAGGGCGAAGTCTGTGTATTGGGGGGAGTATGCAAAGAAAAGAAAACGGGTTCACCTTAATTGAGTTGATGGTGACCATTGCGGTGTTGGCGATTATCGCGATGATGGCGGCTCCGAATCTTATGCCTTTGGTGTACAAGAAACAGTTAGAGACAGAGGCAAGAGATTTGGCGATGACATTGTCAAATGTTCGAGGAACAGCCGTTTCACTTCGCAAAGATATTTCTTTAGAATTTAAGAATCAAGAAAATACTGGTGATAAGTTCTATTGGGATACGACAAGGTCAACTGTACATGTGCTTGCTAAAGGATTGCCAGAAGGGGTTACTTTTACACCAACAGGTTTGGCGAAAAAACGCACAACAGCAATTCGTAAATTAGTTGATAACCCAGGGTATAAAGCGGATCTGCCCGAAGATCCATTGACTAATCCAAAGCAAATTATGCAGTGGGAAGATACTGAAGATTTAGTCTTTGAAGTTTGTCATGAAAAATTAACAGAAATTAAATCTATAAAAATCTTTAAGAGTGGAGTGATTGATCGTATTCAAAATAAACCACTCATTGGGGAGTGTAAGTGATGAAAAGTCAACGTGGCGTTGGGTTAATGGAAGTTCTTGTCTCCCTGGTTATTTTAGCTATAGCTGTTCTAGGCTTTGCTGCTTTACAGTTTAGAGCACTCGACGCGATACAAGAAGCAAATGATAGGACAGCAGCAATGACACTCGCACGAGATCTTGCGGAAAAAATTCGCGTAAATAGAACACAGCTTAGTAAATATAAATCTGAAATTAATGCCCCTGGAAATGCGACTACTAAAAATTGCATAAGAGCGGATGATAGTGGTGCTTCTGTTACAAATACACCTATGTGTACACGAGCTGAAATGGCAACTTTTGATGCTAGACAATTATTAGGAGCAGCGAAACAAAAGAATATGACAATCATAATTAGCGATTGCCACGGAGGGGATCGTCAATGTGTTTATGTCGCTTGGGGAGACACAGCGATTACGGCGACCAGTCAGGCAAATTGTATGGTGTCTGGTGTATATGTTGCAGGTGCTAAATGTTTGGTGATGGAGGCATATGGGTCATGAATATTCAACGAGGATTCACCTTAATAGAATTAATGATCGCTTTGGTTTTAGGTTCACTTATCGTTGCGGCATCAATACAAGTTTTTATTAATGCAAATCAGAGCCTAGCCTTTCAACAAAGTAGTGCGAATATTCAAAATAGTGGATTATTTGGTATGGATTACATTGTTAGAGATTTACGTCGTGCGAACATAGATTCAAATAGTGCAGCTATGACAGTTGATACATTGCATGGTGGTATTGTTTTTAATAATACAAATATAAGCAAGGCGACAATGACAGATGCTGAATCCATAAATGCTTTGTTAACTAAATCTTCCATTGGACCTAGTAATTTTAATAACCTTAAGAGTGATCAAATTGTAATTCAATATAAAAATACAATTGGTAGTCAATTTAATTGTGAAGGTGTGAAAGTTTTACCAAATCAATTCGTTGTACAACGCTATTTTTTAAAGGAAGAAAAGGCAGCGGCAACTGCTGGTCAATATAGACCACTTTCATTGCGTTGCAAAGCGACGGTATATACAGGTGATTCTGCTACGAGTTTAGATTTATCTGGTGATGGTGAAATGCTCATCCCAAATGTCGATCATTTACGTGTGTTATTAGGGGTTGCTCGCGATAATGCAGTCAAAGATGGTGTGATGGATGAATTTCTTTATGTTTCTCCATCTGAATATATAAAGCTAATTGATAAACCACAAATTGTGTCTATTCAATTGGGTATTTTGGTTCGCTCACCTGAATCCGTGGCAAATGGCACAGAATTGACTAAATTTACGCTATTAGATTTGGAAAATAAAGAGTTATTAACTGATCCAGATAAAAGTAAATATTTACGTCAAGTTATTACCCAAACAGTCGCTTTACGCAATGGGTTTGGTGTGGAAAATCGGGCGGAGTGAACATGATGAAAAATAAACAAGCAGGAAATACATTAATTTTTGTTTTGATCATACTTTTGCTCATCACAATCATAGGTACTTGGGCTATTCGTGGAGCAATAACATCACTTAATATTACAACGAATGCGCAGGCTCAAGCTTTATTGGTACAAAATTCGGACGCTGTATTTTTTCAGCTCGAATCTTATGCTGATCATGCAGTTAAAATTGCAAAGCTTCAATTAGATAACGGAATGATCGGATATGTGAATAAACCTGAAAATAAGGGCAAAGAGTTGGTTTATTGTTTAAGAAAAAGTGAAAAAGACGATAAATATAATTTAGGGAAAGCGAGTCTTGTTTATTGGCAAGGGGCTAATATTTCAAAAAATGAGATGGGACAGGATGGTTACTGTAAGGTGAATAAGGCTACTGATTTTACCTCAGATCGTGGTGCTGTGGTGACTCGTATCGGGGCGCGTTCTATCCTCGAGGGACGTAAAGATTGGGGTCATATGTATGAAGGAAGTGACTCAGAGACCTATGGTGGTAAAGATATCGGAACCATTATTATAAATGCTACTTCTTTTATACCAAATTTATCTACAGCGTCTGCAGATGAAATTAATAAGTGTGTGATGAATTACCCAAGTTTTAATGTTGTTGTAGATGGTGTAACCAAAGATAGTGTTGCTGATTGTTTATCAAAATTGAATGTTCCATATAGTAGTCAAGAAATGGAATATCAGTTGCGCCAAGTGAATTAAGGTAGGAGAAATAAAATGAATATGAAGCAAATTTTAAATCATACTGCCTTAGCTAAGGCAAGATTATCAATATTTTCGGCATCTATTACAGCACTGATTTGTAGCAGTGTGGGTGCAAGTGATATTGATATATATAAGGCACCAGCAACTGGTGCTGGTGCAACTACAATATTATTCATGCTTGATAAATCGGGGAGTATGAATTTTACTGACTATGGCAATACTGTTACTTATGATAAGCAAAACTGTCCTTCCAATACAAATGACGCAGGTGGGTATTCTTATAAACAAGCTAGTAGTAATATTGTACATACCTTTGGTGCAAGTGAATGGTATGGCACAAAGTCACTAAGTTATAAAGAATGTATTCGTGGTACTACATCGTGGTGGCTAATATTCCCATCATTTGGAACTGAAATTGATCGTCAAAGTACACGCTTAACACAATTAAAAATAGGCTTATTGCAGTTACTATTGGGTGATAAATCAGACCCTAATAATATTGTAGAGCCTCTAAGTCCAGATCTTTATATAGGTTTAGCAGTTTTTTCAGACAATAAAGGTCAGAAAATTCAAGATGTAAAAAAGTTAGATAATACCCATAGAGCAAATTTAGTACAAACAATCTTAGATTTAACAGCTACAGGAGGTACACCCACACCATATGCATATGCAGAGGCTGCAGCAATATTAATGGGTACGAAAACTGGTGGAGGAAATTACAGTAATTCTAGTACTAATTACTCAAAACCAGTATCTATCGCAGCTCAAACGACTGATACTGCTAAACAATGTAGTGCTCAAGGAATTTATTTTTTAACGGATGGTAGACCAGAGCCTGATGGTACCGCACCAGGGGATGATGGAAAAAGTGGAGATGCGTATAAAGTAATGAAATCTGCTTTGGATACAAAGGGGAGTTTATTTGACTGTAAAGCAACAGCAACTAGTGTATTGGGTCGTCTTTCTTCATATTATGATGATCAGCATGCTTGGAATTGTACTGGTAAATTTAATCAGGCCTTGTTAGATCCTGAAAAAAACCCCGTAGGTATTAAAATTAAAACAGCCGTTGTAGGATTTGGTCGTGATTTCGATACGGCAGTTACTGATCCGAGCGATGATGTCAAGGATGCTAAGTCGTGGGGAGAGCTTGGAGAGGGAGGATCTTACTCAGGCTTAGATAGTAAAGCTGTTGTTGAGAGTTTTAAAAAGTTTTTAACAACTGTCAAAACAGATATACCAGGTATTAGCACAGGTAATGCTACCTTACCGATTGATGCACTGAATAGTAATGCGATCCAACCATACGGTTACTTTCCTCAATTTGTACCTAAAGTTGCGACAACTGAATCACAACGGACTTGGTATGGCAACTTAAAAAAATATCATGCTGTTCTTGGGTCACTATATGGGAATCGCTCTGGATCTTATCCAGGTACGATTACAGGTTCAAATCCTGTAATGCAAAACAACGAAATTAAGAATGTAGCAGACTTGTGGAAGAACTCGGCATATGTACCAACTTCAAATGAAACTGCTTTTCAAGGAGGGGCTTTAAGTAATTTACTTCAAGGCTATGTTGCTGACCGTTCACCAAAAGAAAGACTCCTACTTACAGATTTTAGTTATCAAAATGGAAAAGTCTCTCAAAATTTAAATTTAAGTTGGTATGATGATTCTGAGAAAAAAACTAAGTTTAATGCAATTACAACAGCTTACAATTTGAATAGTTCTGCGCCTTATCGTGCTGCATTGATGGGACTTCTTGGTTATGAGAGTGCGGTTGCAGGTGAAGATTTAACAACTAAATCTATCACAGGTAAGTTGCCGCAGATTGGTGCAATATTACATTCAAAACCTGTACTTTTAACCCAATCTGGCATACCGACAGTTACTGGAACGAGTACTTCAGCAACTATTGATACAACAAATCGAGATGACTATATCTTGTTTGGGAGCACCCAAGGTGTATTGCATGTGCTAGATGCTAAAAATGGTAAAGGTAATGAAGTATTTGCTTTCGTCCCTAAAGAAATGATTGAGTTACAGAATCAAGGTTTTTTACTTGATGGCGGTGCTGATACTGGTGGTAAAAATAAACTGTATTACGGTATAGATGGAGAATGGACTGCACATACAGTATATGTTTCTGACCCAAATGGGAAACTTACAGTAGATGGTGGCTCACGCATAATTCAGAATGATGCTGGTGAAGATGAAACCATTAATCTTAAAGGAAAACAATGGGTTTATGGTGGTTTGCGTATGGGGGGGAGAAGTTACTATTCTTTAGACCTAACAGACATGAGTTCACCTAAAGTTAAATTTCACATTGATCCAAATAATAAACAAGTTCACTATTTGGATGGAAGTACTACTGAATCTAAAACAATTGATGAATTGAAGTACATGGGGCAAAGCTGGTCTAAGCCTACGCTTGCGTATGTGAATTGGTTTGGTAAGCGAAAATTAGTCATGATTGTTGGTGGTGGCTATGATGCAGGTAGTACACCAGGTTTAGAAGCTGATGGAGATGGAATTTATAAAACAAAAACAGTTGGTGATAAATTAGTCAAAGAGAAGCGTGATGGTTATGGTGGCTATGAAGCTGCGGACTATGACCAAACCAACAAAATTGGTGCTGGGGTCTATATGTTTGATGCCGATAATGGTGATTTACTTTGGTCGGTAAGTGGTAATAATACAGCTACTACTACAAGTGGTACAAAAAATCTGAAATTAGCTGGTAATGGTAGTACTGTAAATATGAATTACAGTATCGTTAGTGAAATAAAAACGGTAGACCGTAATAATGATGGCTTAATTGATCATCTATATTTTGGTGATTTAAGAGGCCAAGCATTCCGCGTCGATTTTTCACCCTCTACAAGTGGATTCAAATCACAAGTTAATCGAATATTAGATCTAAGTGCGACTCGTAAGCGTTTTTATAATGCTCCTACTTTTACGGTTCATTCGAAGGAGGGGGTTGCTGTAGTTAGTTTTGCTTCTGGTAATAAGAGTCAACCATTACATGGACATGCGACACCTGTGTCCGGAGTTGATGATTTTGATGGCGTGTTTGCAATTTATGACTACGATGTCTATTCAAGTAAGTACCCTACGTCAGCTTTTGATACTCGTACCTTAGGTGCAAACAATGCAACAGCCATAAGTCAGTTAAAATTATTGGATAATCGTGTAGATAGTAATGATTCGCTAACTAATAGCAAACGTCCGAAAATAGACTCTTCATTAGGTAATGGTGGTTGGTACTATTTATTTAATAAGGAAGAGGCACTTAGTGCTACTGGAACAGCAGAAACATCAACTAAGAATAAGCAAATTTTAAAAAGTTTGGGCTCATTAGTTGCAATGGAAAGTGATTTATATGTTCCTGTTTTTGATTCTTCTAAACCTGGTACCACGGGAAGTTGTAGTGCAGGTGTAGCAGGAGAAACAGCATTACAGCGCTTTTGTTTGCCATACGGTATTTGTAAAACCAATATTTATATTCCATTAGGTGCAGGTATTGGTGAGCCTATTATTGGTGGTGGTCGTGATGGCGATCCAAATAAACGCTCTATCTTTGTATTAAATGAAGATAAAAAAGACGGTGTCACTGGTAGTGGATCAGGACAAATCAAAAATTATGGCGGTGCTTTAAAATTTATTCCAAATCGTTGGTATGAGAAATATGCGCAAGGGGGAGGGTAATGCGTAAATTATCTGGATTCACTCTAATTGAGTTAATGGTCGTAGTGGTGATTATTGCGATTTTAGCTGCGATAGCAATACCAAGCTATCAAAGCTTTATTCGCAAAAATCTAACGGCTCAAGTTCAGCAAGAAATGTTGAAATTAGCTGATCAATTAGAGAGACATAAAGCTAAAAATTTCTCTTATAAAAAATTTGATCCCAAATATTTATATGCGGGGACTGTTGCTATGCCTGAAGTATTTGTACCAGGAGGGATATTTAATGTAGCCACATCCAAATATAAAATTGAGTTAAAAGATATTAGCCGCGCGACTACTGAAAATTTACTGACCACAGACAATGGAATGGTTTGGTCAATGAAAGCGACTCCATTAGATTCATCAGACGGAAAGCTATATACATTATTGTTAACAAGTACGGGAGTTCGTTGTAAAACCACGGCGAGTGAAAATGTGTCGTATAGTGCTTGTACTGGAAGTGGAGTAGAACAATGGTAAAAAAACAAGGTTTTACTTTAATTGAATTAATGATTGTGGTTGCAATTATTGCAATCTTAGCTGCTATTGCTTACCCTTCATATCAGGAATATGTGCAAAGAACGAAGAGGGTCGAAGCACAAGTTGAGCTAATGGAAATTGCGAACAAATTGGCTAGTTATAAATTAGCGAATGGTTCTTTTTATGGAGCGAATTTAACAAAGGTGTATGGCAGTAGTAGTATTTCTAAATCTGGTTCTGCAACATACAGCTTAGAATTATCAAGTACAGAAATAGATCCCACCCATAACTGGGTATTGACTGCTAAACCTATTGGTTCCCAAGCTAAGACTGGTGCTATGACGATAGATTCTACAGGGCGCCAATGCTGGTTTAAAGGAAAAGATTCTCCTGTGCTAACAGATACTTGTTCTGCTTGGTCCGATAAATAAATTCTAACTGTTGATAACCTAAAATTTGATCTTTCATTCAGGGCGAAATTCACGTAAAATACTGCCCTCTATGAAAGGGGTTTGAAATGTATCGATGGTCGGTACAGGGATAATCCGTAAAAACTATAAGGTTGTATCATGGTAGTTATTCGTCTTACTCGCGGTGGTGCTAAAAAGCGTCCATTCTATCAAATCGTTGTAACTGATAGCCGCAATCCACGTGACGGTCGTTTCATCGAACGTATCGGTTTCTTCAACCCAACAGCTCAAGGTAAAGCAGAAAAACTTCGTTTAGATGCTGACCGTTTTGCTCACTGGGTAGCGCAAGGTGCTCAACCTTCTGAACGTGTTGCTTCTTTAGCTGCTCAAGCGAAGAAAGCTGCAGCTGCTGCATAATTTTTGCAAATTAAGTAGTAGGTAGCCCATGACACCAACACAGAATGTACCCGAAGATCGTATTCAGATTGGACAGCTACGTTCAGCTTATGGATTAAATGGGTGGCTCTGGGTCTATTCCAATACAGAACCCATGAGCAACATATTTGACTACCTGCCTTGGTACATTGAAACCAAAGCAGGTTGGCAAACTGTCGATGTAAAACGTTGGAAACCACATGGCAAAGGCTTGGTGGTCAGCTTAAAAGGTGTGAGTGATCGTACCGCAGCAGACAACTTGGTTGGCGCAAATATCTGGATTTCAAAAGCGCAACTGCCTCAAGCAGGTGTGGACGAGTATTATTGGTCTGATTTAAAAGGTCTAACAGTGTTAGGTCTGAACGATGACGAACAAGAAGTAAACCTCGGTCAAATTTTTGAGCTGTTTGAAACAGGTGCTAACGATGTGATGGTGGTTCGCGCAACTGCCGATAGTGTCGATGGTGAAGAGCGTATGATTCCATGGCATAAAGATGTGGTACAACGTGTTGATCTCGAAGCGGGTCGCATCTACGTCAATTGGAGCGTAGATTATTAATCCTTTCAGGATTCACAGAGCAGGAAAATAGAGGAGTCTGCGGTGTTTTTTGCAGTCATTACGCTTTTTCCTGAAATGTTTGAAGCGATTACACGTTTCGGTATTAGCGGGCGCGCAGCACAACGTGATTTGATGCAAATTCATTGCATCAATCCACGCGAATTTGCTGAAGGGAATTACAAACGGGTGGATGAACGTCCATTTGGTGGTGGTCCAGGTATGGTGATGATGGCTGAGCCATTAGCGAAAGCAATTCATCGTGCCAAAGAGCTTGCAGCGCAAGCGGGTGCAGTTCATGTTCCTGTGGTGTATATGTCACCGCAAGGAAAAACCTTAAATGAACCTGCGGTACAGGATTTCGTTAAATATGACGGACTGATCGTATTGTGCGGACGTTATGAAGGTGTCGATGAGCGTTTGATCCAGAAATATGTTGATCAGGAATGGTCGATTGGAGATTACGTATTGTCGGGTGGTGAACTCCCTGCGATGGTTTTATTGGACAGTATTATCCGGAGACTTCCGGGTGCGATGTCGGATGAACAATCCCATGTGCAAGACTCATTTGTGGATGGTCTTTTAGATTGCCCACAATATACCAAGCCAGACCATTTTGAGGGTATGGATGTGCCAGACATTTTAAAATCGGGACATCATGCCAATATTGAAAAATGGCGTTTTTTGCAGCGTTATCAGCGTACGCTTGAACGTCGACCTGAATTGGTCGAACAAGTCGAACTGACAAAGCAACAAAAAAAATGGCTAAAAGATTTGCAAGGAAATAGATCTTAATTTATTCTCCGAGCGCAAAAGGCAAGAAGCTTCGCTTTTTTGCCACACTTAAATAGACTCTTTATGCATTGAAGCGGTCAAGCATAAAGGGAAAGTCAATCGGGTCTATGCGCTTTAGCCTCTAGCCCCAGTGGATCTCAGACCTCTTCTGACCCACAATATTGGAGATACCCCATGAGCGGTAAGCATCCTTTAGTTCAAGCTGTTGAAAATGCTCAGCTTAAACAAGACATCCCAGCTTTTGCACCAGGTGACACAGTAGTTGTCCAAGTAAAAGTAAAAGAAGGCGACCGTGAACGTCTACAGGCGTTTGAAGGCGTTGTAATCGCTAAGAAAAACCGTGGTCTGAACTCTGCGTTCACAGTACGTAAAATTTCTAGCGGTGTTGGCGTTGAGCGTGTATTCCAAACTCACTCTCCAATCGTTGCTAAGATTGAAGTGAAACGTCGTGGTGATGTTCGTCGTGCTAAACTTTACTACCTACGTGAACTTTCTGGTAAAGCTGCACGTATTCGTGAAAAGTTGCCAGCTCGTAAACAAGGTTAATTTTAGCCTTGCTTTAAAGCATAAAAAATGCGCCTCTTGGCGCATTTTTTTATACTTGAATTTTATAGCCCTTGCAACTTTAAACGATTGGCATGTTGGCGGTAGACATTGATACGATCCGGTGCAAAAGTCCCTTTGATGCCAAACATCAGATTAATTTCATCTAAATGATTCCATGGATAATCATCACAGATAGTTTTACCAAACTTTGCCCTACACACCGATATGATGCCATCATTGGCAGCTTCTTTTATAGGCAGATAATCTATTTAAGGCTTTGATGGCCACATCACTGATATCTAAGGCATTGATTACAGGCTGATTGCCGGTGATTGAATACAGCGCCATCCCTTGATCTTGATATTTACCTTCACCACATTTCTTTAAAGATAGTCCCGTATTAAAACGTTGGTTAAATTCGGCTGTTCCTTCCATAGAGGTACTATGACCGGCTGGCAATGCGTTGTGAGGGAACGTTTGCCCATCTAGCCTTTGTCCCCACATTAGTACATTTCCGAAGGGATTAATCAGTACATTCAGTAGTTCAGCAGTGCCTGTGCTATTCGCTATTTTCATCACATCAGATGCAAAACCGTGCCTTGATTGGCATCGCCTACCGTTAGTGCAGATGCAATTTTTTAGGCATCACACCCGCAGCATAACGTACTGCATGTGCACCATGACTATGCCCAATTAAATTAAGTTTTTTCGTACTTCTAATGGCTAGGACTTTATGAAGTTGAGCCACATATTGCTCGCCACGTAATTCGCTTAAATGGGGACATACGTATTGCAAAAGCGGTGGAACCATTTCGTGCCAAATCAGGCAGGATTTGATATCAATAATCCATTGCTAAATTTTCTGTTGCTAAGCGATTAAAGCCGAGAAGTCCATGTGCAAAGACAATCGGATATTGGGTTTTTGCATAGCTTGATATGATGAATTTTGTTTCTGCCTGTTGGAGATGAGATGTGTTGGTTTGAACATTAAAGGTTAATGTCATGGCTAACAGCATCAATGCAATATTAAGTTTTATAAAATTCAATTTTAAGAAGATATGAGAAAGCCCTACTCATGTTGATTAGGGCTGATCATACAAATTGCTTTATAAGCCTTGTAGTTTTAACCGATTGGCATGTTGACGGTAAACATCCACTGGATCTGGAGCAAACAGGTTTTTCAAGCCAAGCACCATATTCACTTCATCCAGATGGTTCCAGTTGTAATTATCACGAATGGTTTTACCGAACTTGGCGCTACAGCGTGATACCAGCCCATCATTTTCTTTGCCACCATCAATGAGCAGGGCAGTGACTTTAAGTGCTGAATCAGGATCAAGCAGGTTCGTGACTTGACCAACACCTGTGAATGAATAGTTGTAAATGCCTTTCTGTTGATAGGCACCTTCACCACAAGCTGTAGTTGGCATACCAATTGGATATTTCTGATTAAATTTCGCAGATCCTGCCAAGGTTAGACTGCTACCACCCGCCAGAGAGTCATGTGGGAAACTGTTTGGATCCAGACCTTGTGCCCAAGTAATGGCTTTAGATACCAGATTGATTCCTCCCACTAAAGGACCTTGTACAGGTGTTCCTTCTGCTTGCAGGATCAGGTCTGCAACAGGGGAACCTTTATGTGGTGCGCCGACTGAAGTCAGAGAAGCAACTAGCGCCGGTGCTACACCTGCGACATAGCGAATGGTTGGACCGCCGTGAGAATGACCAATCAAGTTGACTTTTTCTGCACCGGTAATCGCCAGAATTTCTTCAACTTGATGTTGAAGTTGTTCACCGCGGATTTCGGAGGAATTGAATGGTGAAACACGGGTTGCCCAGACATTGGCACCGTTACGCGCCAGATCTGGCAGAATCTGGTACCAGTAATCTAAGCCAAACTGATCGGTACCAATCCGAATAAAGCCCGCCATGCCATGTGCAAAAACAATTGGATATTTGGTTTTCGCATAGCTGGAACTGGCTTTTGCAGTGACCTGACTGGCTTGGGTGGATGCCTGAGTACTGAGACATGTACCCACTAGCAGTAGACCAGTGATTAACACTCCACATTTCATCATATTTTCCTCACTTTGTTGTTTTAACCGGATGATCCTCATCCTGTTGTGCAAAGTTCCCTTATCGCAGGAACTCAGTTTTCTATGCTGTTACGGTTATAAAGGTACTACTTGATTAAAAAATAAGGGTCAGCCAATCGGGAAACCCACAGCAAAAACTTAAGTGATCTATTATTTTTCCATTACAGCTTTTAGATCACGGATAAGCCAAATAAAAAAGAATCAGAAAAAAAGCCTATATTTCACTGGAAATATAGGCACTCGCGTTATAAGCCCTGTAATTTGAGTCGGTTGGCGTGCTGACGATAGAGCGCAACTGGATCTGGTGCAAACATTCCTTTCAGACCAAACATCATATTGGCCAGATCAGTATGGTTAAGTTTGTACTGGTCATGGATGACTTTACCCATGAACGCGCTACAACGTGACACCATGCCATCATTGTCTTTATTGCCATATGATAAAGGACTTAACTGCATCAGGATCGTATCAATATCCAGAGCATTGGTAGCTTGGGCTACGCCTGTCCAGGAATAGTAATGAATGCCTTTGCTGTCTTTCTGTTTTAAATTTTTATTACAGTTTTCGTTCGAAGCCAGTACACCATCTTTCACCATTTGCTGTGCCACGGTGGCATTAAAGGTATTCGAACCGGTCTGGGTCAGAGATTTCATGGAGGCATCAAAATCAATTTCCAGTTCCGGCTTCAACTGACCGAGTGCAATCAAAGGCCCAACAATATAATCACCTAGAATGTTGAAGGCAGTACGGCTCAGGCTATTGTTCTGGATATCATCTGCAACTTTGGAACCGTGGTAGGTGCCTGCCACGCCGGTAATCGAAGCGATATACTGCGGTTGGGTCGCTGCAACATAGAGTACCGTCGGCCCACCATGGGAATGACCAATCAAGTTCAGTTTTTTCTTGCCGGTAATGGCCAGAACATCTTCAACCTGATGAATCAGTTGTTCACCGCGGTGCATCGTTGTGTTTGCCGGAGACAATTGTGCAGCAAATACGGTCGAGCCATTACGAGCCATATCCGGCAGAATCTGATACCAGTAATCCAGTCCGATACTATCGGTACCAATGCGTGACCAGCCTAGCCAGCCATGTACCATCAAGATCGGATATTTGGTTTTGGCATAATCGGACTTGGTCTTTTCGATGACTTGTGTGGCACTTGCCGCTGCCTGGGTTTGTGCAGCAAAGCTTAAGCCCAAAGCCGCTGCTAAAGTCACAGTCAGTAACTGTGCTGTCTTGTTGAAAGTACGCATAACCGTCCCTTTTTAATTTTATCGTTATTCAAGCAATCATTGCTTTTCTAGAGTGATGTAGCCCACACCATCAGACGTTTTAAAATAAAATACAGTCTTAGCCTTGAGTGGCCGAGCCATTTTTCTTTGTAAGTAGCGGTATTTTTTCATTTTAGCTGTCTAAAACCATGTCATTTGGGGACATGTTTGACAGAAGGAAGTTTAATTTTAAGTGTATGTTTTATATGCACATGTATTTAAATAAAAAGTCTTTGAAATATTTATAATTTGCTTAAGTAAATTTATGTAAGAGAAAATATTTTGAAACAATCATAGAAGTAGCTCCTTGAAGTTCAAATACAAAATTGTCCAAATGGCAGTGATAAAAAAGCCATCAACAGGTGATGGCTTTTAGGCTTAATCTGCGAAGGGTAGCTTACCTCCCTGATCATGTACCTGTTCAAAAGTTTCTACACGTAGACGTTCTTCCGGTTTTTTGAAATGCTGCGCACGTAGCTCTTGAACTGCTTTTTGCTTGGCACTGTCATTCAGGCCGCTTTGCATAATGCTATCACGCTCATTTAAATAGCTGGTCACACTGGACTTCCAGCTCGTGCGTTTACTATCCAGATTTTCCAGACGCTGTGTGGCTTCAGGACCCACCAGATTTAAACGCATCTGGCGGATTTCTTCAGTCGAGCCACCACGCGCTTTAATATCTGCGGTCAGTTTGCGTAGATCTTCTAGCTTATTGAGCTGCTCCAGATTTTCCTGCCAATCTTCTGGAAGCTGCTGAAACAGTTCTTTCAGTTTCTGTGCTTTTTCAGCTTCACTTAAGTTCTTATCTGCCAGAACTGCCATACGATCCAGCGTATATTCATGATAAGTATCTTCGGTACCAAACAGTCCTTCAATTTCATAATTAGAGAAAAATCGTTTACGCAGATTCTGGGTACTGGTATAGATACTGCGGTAATAGGCAGGATCTTCCTGATTCAGACCGGCAGGTGGGGTTATTTCACCAAGACTCTGACGATACTGCATATAGCGATCCCATAGATCCAGAATCTGGGACAGGGCGGGTTCTTTGTGGTTCTGAGAAATATAGGTCTTAAAGTCCTGCTGAATCTGTTCAATAGTTTTTTCACCGTACTGGGTAATGAAATATTCAAAACAGTTGCGGGTCTGTTCATTCACGATCAGGCGATTACTGCTATCCAGCTGCATCTGACAGTTGATTTCGGTATCCTGCTGGCTGGCGCTGGCAAAAAAAGTATTGTTCTGGGCACTGACATTCAGGGCGTTTGCTTCCCTATCTAGTATGGCTGGCTGAGCGCTACCTGGTTCATTCGAAGTCTGCTTTTCATCCTGAGGGGAAAGCCACAGTAACAGCGTGACCAGACACAGGATCACTAAAGCAACAATGATCCATATTTTATATTTCTGCATGTCCTATGCACCTTTATTTTGTTTTTCTTCAATTATTATCAAGAAATGAATCGGCTCAATATGCCATAAATACAGATTGAATAGCATAGAAAAGTTGTAAAACATTGACCAGGGTTTTACCATTGCGCCAACTTAAAAATTGTCTGATTTTTTGCCATGAAATCTTCATCTCCTAAAATTCAGCGTCGTCATATCAGCGGTGTGTTCCTGTTAAATAAGCCTCTAGGCATCAGCTCAAATGCTGCACTGCAAAAAGTACGCTGGCTATATCGTGCGCAAAAAGCCGGACACACAGGTGCGCTGGATCCACTGGCATCTGGTTTACTGCCAGTCTGTCTGGGAGAGGCGACCAAGTTTTCGCATTATCTGCTGGATTCAACCAAGCGTTATCAAACGACTATTTTTCTAGGTCATAGCACGACTACCGGTGATGTCGAGGGGGAAATCCTGCTTGAACAAGCTGTTCCTGAACTGAATGAACAGCTAATCAAGGATACGATTGCCCAATTTGTTGGTGAAATCCAGCAAGTACCACCGATGTATTCAGCACTGAAAAAAGAAGGTCGTCCGCTGTATGAGCTGGCGCGTAAAGGTATTGAAATTGAGCGTGAAGCGCGTCCAATTACCATTTATGCCATCGAACTTTTATCTTTTACTGAAAATAGCATCACGCTGAACGTGACCTGTTCTAAAGGCACGTATATCCGTGTACTGGGTGAAGATATTGCCAAGGCATTGGGTACTTATGGTCATCTGACTTATTTGCATCGTACGCAAACGGGTCATTTTGACATCATTCCAAGTTATACCATTGAATATCTGGAAAGCCTGAGCGAAGAAGAGCGTGAAGCTTTATTGCTACCGGCTTATGCGCCCGTGCAGCATTTTCCGCAGGTTCAAGCGCCAGAAGGCCGTGCTGAATATTTTAGCCGTGGTATGGAAAGTAATATTGACCATCCGGCAGAGCCACAAGTGCTGGTATTTGAGGGTGAGAAATGTCTGGGCCTGGCAGAAATTACTGATCGTAAGCGTCTGGTGCCGAAGCGTGTGTTAAATCTCTAGTAAATATTAAGAGAAAGTTGATATGGACATCGAGATCATCATCAGTCTGATTGGCTTTGCCTTTATGGCAGGGGCAATTGATGCCGCCGTCGGTGGTGGTGGTCTAATCCAGATTCCAGCGATTATGAGCAGCCTACCGTATCTGCAGCCAGCGACCGTGTTCGGTACCAATAAGCTGGCTTCCATTTTCGGCACAGCCTCCGCGGCACTTTCCTATTTGCGACAGGTGAAATTGCCGTGGGCTTTGCTCGGCGTGGTTGCCTTGTGTAGCTATATCAGTTCTTTTGCTGGCGCGGCCAGCGTCACGCTAATTCCGGTCGATATTCTCAAGCCTTTTGTGCTGGTCATGCTGATCGTGATCGCGGTCTATACTTTCATGAAAAAACAGTTCGGCCGGGTACATGTCGAGCAAAAATTGACACGGAAAATGCTGATGTTCGCTGCCATTGGTAGCTTGATGATCGGGTTTTATGACGGAATTTTTGGTCCGGGCACGGGCAGTTTCTTTATATTTTTCTTTATCCGTTATCTGAGCGTGGATTTTTTACATGCGTCAGCACTTTCGAAAATTGCCAATTTCACTACGAATCTGGCTGCACTGAGTTTCTTTATTCCAACAGGTCATGTGCTGTTTATGATCGGTGCCATGATGGCGGTGGCGAATATTGCAGGCTCGATTGTTGGGGTGAAACTGGCCTTTAAATATGGCAGTGGTTTTATCCGGATTCTGTTTCTCATATTGGTCAGTTTGCTGATCTGCCGGATGGCTTATCAGATGTTTTTGATTTAAAAATAGATGTAAACCATTCTCGATATTAAAGTTTTTTATACAATTTCTACTTATAAAACCTCCTGAACCCTTGCCATTTCCTCTTTATGATGCAAAAAGGCATGACAAAAACAGGAGAAAAATTACATGACCACCATTTTTGAAGCACTCAGGGAAAGTCATGAAATTCAGCGTGATCTCGCTGAAAAACTATTACAAACTTCCGGGGATACGGCAGAACGCCGTGAGTTGTTCAAGCAGCTTAAAAACGAACTCTTTGCCCATGAAACTGCAGAAGACCGCTATTTCTATATTCCATTGATGATGACTGATTCGGGATTGAATATTACCCGTCATGCCTTGGCAGAACATCATGAAATGGATGAGATGATTGAAGAGCTGACTGCAACCGAATTTAGTAATCCGGGCTGGATTGCGATTGCCAAAAGACTTTCAGAAAAGGTTCATCATCACTTAAAAGAAGAAGAACATGGCTTCTTTCAGCAGGCAGGTAAAATTCTTGGAGAAGAGCAAAAGACCGCTTTAGCTGTGCAGTACAAGAATGAATATCAGCGTTATAAAGACATGAAAAAAGACATGCTGGTACAAAGTTAAGTTTTAAATTCAAAAACTGTATTGCAAAAAAAGATGGCTGTTCAGCCATCTTTTTTAAGAGATATTTAAGCTGTTTTTGCCTTTCTGGCCTGACGTGCAGCACGCAATGTGACCCCGACGGAAGCCAGCATAATACAGGCCAAAGCAATCCATTGTAATACGCCGGTACGTTCACCAAGCAGGATAAAACCGGTTAAGGCTGCCAGCGCAGGAGAAAGGCTGGACAGGGTGCCATAGCTCATCTTGTTCAGCTGTTTAAGTGCTTTCAGATCCAGTGCATAGGGAATTGCTGTTGCCAGAATTGCAATGGTAATGGCTTTGCCCCAATGCTGGGTATCGAGGACTGCTGCAGCATTGTGATATAGTCCGAATGGAAGTAAACATAGCGCAGAAATACTGATGGCAATGGTCAGGGCATGCATACCCATATTCTGCTGTACCACACGCTGACCAAAGAAAATATAGAAGGCCCAGCATAGACCAGCACCTAATGCACAGGCAGCACCCAGCAGGTCAAACTGATGATTGGCAGCTTGTCCCCATGGCACCATCAATGCGATTCCTAAAATTGCCAGAATTACCCAGATATAATCACTGCGATTTTTAATCGATAACAGTGCCAGCCCTAGCGGTCCTACAAATTCCAGGCCGACTGCAATCCCTTGAGGCAGTCTGCCCAGTGACATATAAAACAGGATATTCATCAGGCCAAGTGCCGCGCTGTAGCAGAGTAAATCTTTCCATTTGAGATAGGGCAGTCGCGAGATAATTTTCCAGGAACGGAACATCACACAGACAATAATGGCGGCAAAACATAGACGCAAAATGGTTACTGTCAGCGGGTCCAGTACAGTAAATAATTGCTTCGCAAAGGATGCACTGATCTGGTATGAAGTCATGGATAAAACCATGTACAACACAGCAAGGAGTTGGGCGTTTGGCATGGGAGTTTGATATGCCAGGCAGGCACAGAATTCAGGTCAGGGAGAAAGGCAGATTATAGCAAACTGGTTAATTTTTGATGAGTAGGCGGAGAGAATATTTTGTGAACAGTTGCCTTAAATTTAAAGCAAATGAATTTAAATTTTTAAGCTCCATAAATGACCAGAAAATTTTAAATTCAAAGTGTAAAAATCACTGCGCAAAACTTTGAATTTAAAAATTCCTACAGTAGAAAATGATCAATGATTTAAATATTTTTATTTTTGCGCTTTTGCATGGTCACCGTACAGCTAATTGAAGCGCTAATGATTGTGCCTAATGCCAGCCATTCGGTCCATAATAAAGTTTCACCCAAAAAGATAAAACCGGAAAATGCTGCAATTGCAGGTTCCAGACTCATCAAGGTTCCAAAACTCAAAGCGGTTAAATTTCTAAGTGCAATCATTTCCAGGGTAAAGGGCAGTGCACTGGCCAATATTGCCAGAGCTAAAAAGTACATCAGGCTGATTGGTTCAAAAGTATGAGCTGGCATTCCTGCAAAGAGTGCAATTGGCATCAGTACCAGCATACCGACAAACATGCCTAAGCACACGGTATGGTTGCCGGAAACCCCGGAAGGCTTCTGTCCCGCGACGATATACAGTGCCCAGCAGGCACCTGCACTCAAGGCAAATAGAATACCAATCGGATCAAGTGGCTGTGCGGCCTGATCAAAGGGAAACAGCAGCACCAGTCCCAGAATTGCCAGCCCGACCCAGATAAAATCAAATTTCTGCCGGGCATGAAATAGCGCCACACTGAGTGGCCCAATAAATTCAAAAGAAACTGCAATACCGAGTGGCAGGCGATCAATCGCCAGATAGAACAGCATATTCATGCCAGCCAGAGCTAAGCCATAACTGATAATCGCTGACCATTTCACCTGACGGAAATTGATTTGCCAGATCTTAAAAATCAACGCCAACACGGCTGCACCTAAGAATAGGCGCATTGCGGAAACCGTCAGAATTGGAAACTGGCCAAACAGATATTTGGCAAAGGAGCCACTGCTTTGCATGCTGATCATGGCGATCAGCAAAATCAGTGGCGCTTGCACCATCGGTGCAATTTTAAAATCTGGCATGACTAAATTTGGCTTCGAAGTAATCGAATACTGCGCACAGGAGCGGACTGTACTCAGGGAAAATAAATCCCTAAAAAATAAAAAAACCGCAGACCGAAGCCTGCGGTTTTTTCAGTAGTTGAATTAGAACAATACGCGTACGCGAATTGTGCCTTCAACTTCGTGTAGCGTATCAAGTGCTTCTTTAGATGCAGTCGCATCTACATCCATCACGAGGTAACCCACATCACCTTTGGTCATTAAAGACTGACCAGAGATGTTGATGCCGTGTTCAGCAAACAGATTGTTAATCTTAGACAGAACACCCGGGATGTTTTTGTGGATGTGAAGCAGACGGTGTTTGCCTTCAGTCAATGGAAGCGCAATTTCTGGGAAGTTCACCGCAGAAAGTGTCATACCTTTGTCAGAATAAGCCACGAATTTTTCAGCAACTTCCAGACCGATATTCGCCTGAGCTTCCATAGTAGAACCGCCCACGTGTGGAGTCAGAATCACGTTTGGAATGTTACGCAGTGGAGAAACAAATTCTTCACCGTTTGCTTTCGGCTCTTTCGGGAACACGTCAACCGCAGCACCTGCAAGGTGACCCGATTTAAGTGCATCTGCCAAGTCTTCAATCACTACACACGTACCACGTGCCGCGTTAATGAAGATCGAACCTTCTTTCATTTGCGCGAATTGGTCTTTGGTCATGAAGTTACGTGTCGATGGAACGTCTGGCACGTGTAGAGATACGACATCAGCATTGGCAAGAAGTTCACCTAATGAACCAACCTGACGTGCATTACCTAAAGGTAATTTAGTCACTGTATCGAAGTAGATGACTTTCATACCCATGCTTTCAGCAAGCACAGAAAGTTGTGAGCCAATTGAACCGTAACCTACGATACCTAAAGTCTTACCACGCGTTTCGAATGAACCTACAGCAGATTTGTTCCAGCCGCCTGCATGTGTATCTGTCGATTTTTCAGGTACACGGCGAAGAAGAAGAATTGCTTCAGCAAGTACAAGTTCAGCAACCGAACGAGTATTTGAATATGGTGCGTTGAATACCGGAATACCACGACGCATAGCAGCATCTAGGTTCACTTGGTTCGTACCGATACAGAAACATCCTACCGCGATCAGTTTGTTCGCAGCTTCAAACACTTCTTCAGTGAGCTGAGTACGGGAACGGATACCAATAAAGTGCGCATCTTTGATCGCTTCTTTCAGTGCTTCACCCTCAAGCGCCGTTTTGCGATAGTCGATGTTGGTATATCCAGCTGCATTCAATGTGTCGATTGCGTTCTGGTGAACGCCTTCTAGCAATAGAAAACGGATTTTATCTTTAGGTAGAGATAGATGTTGGCTCATTACGGCTCCGCTACAAAGGCCAAATTTAGTCGCGGTATAATAGCATAGGAAAGTACCTGATTTACATTTCCTTCGTGACGTGAATATCAGGTATTTTTGCAAGTGATATTGGTGAAAATGATGATTCTGGTTGAATTAAACTATCATTTTCAAAGGTATATTAGCTAAATTGTCATTTTTTCAGGGAATCGCCTAAAAATAGCTTATAATATTGCGCCATGCTTTTAAAGCAGCCCGTTTTGATGCTTTAATGGTCATGTATCGTCTGAATTTCATACAGGCCTTGATGCCTGAAAAATATGCAAATAAACAGACGACCTTTCTCTTGTTTACTTCATGCTAGGTCTGCAAACGATGAATGCTCCAGTCGCTTTAACCCCTGAGTTATTGACCCAATTGACTGCAATTGTAGGTGAAAACCGTATTAAAACCGATACGGACAGCCTCCAGAATTGGGGTCGCGATCATACTAAGCACTTTGATCCAAACCCGTCAGTCATCGTTTTCCCATCAACCACTGAGCAGGTTCAAGACATCGTAAAATTGGCGAACCAATTTAACGTTGCAGTGACACCATCAGGTGGTCGTACTGGTCTTTCGGCAGGTGCAGTGGCTGCCAACGGCGAGATCGTAGTCAGCATGGACAAGATGAACCAGATTCTGGAATTCTTCCCGGCAGACCGTATGGTACGCGTGCAGGCAGGTGTCGTGACTGAACAGTTGCAAAACTATGCTGAAGAACAGGGGATGTATTATCCAGTCGACTTTGCTTCAGCAGGTTCATCGCAAATTGGCGGTAACATCGGGACTAATGCTGGCGGCATTAAAGTGATCAAATATGGCATGACCCGTAACTGGGTACTTGGCCTGACTGTGGTGACGGGTAAAGGTGATGTATTACGTCTGAACAAGGGCATGATCAAGAATGCAACCGGTTATGCGCTACAACACTTATTCATCGGTGGTGAAGGTACGCTGGGTCTAGTGACTGAAGCAGAAATTAAATTAGAACGTCAACCACAAGATTTACAAGTGATGGTGCTGGGTGTACCTGACTTTGAAGCAGTGATGCCAGTGCTCCACGCTTTCCAGGCAAAAATTGATTTAACAGCGTTCGAGTTCTTTGGTGAACTGGCAATGCAAAAAGTCCTGGCCAATGGACATGTACAGCGCCCATTTGAAACTGAATGCCCATTCTATGTATTGCTTGAGTTTGAAGCGCCATTTGAGCCGATTATGGACAAGGCGATGGAAATCTTTGAACACTGTATGGAACAGGGTTGGGTGCTGGACGGTGTGATGAGCCAGAGTCTGGATCAGGTGGAAAGTTTGTGGCGTTTACGTGAAGACATCTCTGAGTCAATCGCGCCGTTTATTCCATACAAAAATGACATTTCAGTTCTAATCACGCACGTTCCTGCATTTATTAAGGAAATTGATGCGATTGTTTCTGAGAACTATCCTGACTTTGAGATCTGCTGGTTCGGTCATATCGGTGACGGTAACTTACACCTAAACATCTTAAAACCTGCTGATTTGTCTAAAGATGAATTCTTTGCCAAATGTCAGGTCGTAAACAAGTATGTGTTTGATACCGTGAAAAAATATGACGGTTCAATTTCTGCGGAACATGGTGTAGGTATGACCAAAAAGCCATATCTTGAATATTCACGTTCAGCTGAAGAAATCGAATATATGAAAGCCCTGAAAAAAGTGTTCGATCCGAAAGGCATCATGAACCCGGGTAAATTATTCGATCTTTAATCTGGTCAAATTTACAAAAGCGCATCGAAAGGTGCGCTTTTTTTATTGTTGTGTAATCGTACTTACATTGTCTCAATAGTCGGTAAAAAGAAAGCCCGGCATCATAGTTTTTGATAATAAAGACAACAATGGAAACAAGACCATGCTACGAATAATTTTATTGGCAACTTTGACTTTGGGTGTGGCTGTAACAGGTGGTTGTGCAACGACGCAGGATACAATTTTTAAATTACAGTCACCAGATACCCCACTAGAGCAGGTTTTAAAATTGCGCCCTGAACTGCGTGAGAACCTTGCAACAGTGGAACTACGTCAATTCTTTAATAATGTAGAGTCACCTACTGCAGGTCAGGTGAAAGTGACAGAAACCGGGCTGAAAGATGATTCGGTAAAAGCCATTCAAACCATTTATCACTTTAAGCTGGATGGTCGTCAGTGGGAGCTGGTCAATACTCAGAAAGCTTATCAATGCTTGCGGGGAAATGATAAGAAAAAATTCCAGCAAGAGCCGTGTCCATAATATTGTTTGCTCTTTAAACAGGTCTTAGTTAAAAGCGTATTTTAAGGATGCGCTTTTTTCTTTTTTTAAGAATGGCTTAATTTATTTTAAATTTATAAATACGCAACTTATAGAAGTTATTAAATAGTTATATTTAGATAGACTTAACCCAAAAAGCTTTAAACAATAAACTCTGCTACACTTTGCTAAATTTTTCCAAATTCAGCTCTTTTAAAATTCTAAAAAGAGTAAATGAGCCTTAACTCTTCCATGCAAAATATTCAAACGACAAAACTCACCCGTGCCACCATTATGTTCCCATTGGCGCTGGTACTGTTTGAGTTCTCCGTCTATATCGGCAATGACCTGGTACAACCCGCCATGCTCGCTATTACCAAAGAGTTTGGTGTGAGCAGTACCTGGGCGCCGTCGTCCATGTCTTTTTATTTATTGGGTGGGGCATTTATTGCGGCTGTGCTTGGCCCTTTATCTGATCGACTCAGTCGTAAAACCGTATTACTTGGCGGTGTCGCTTTCTTTGTTATAACTTGTCTGGCAATTCTGTTTGCTCCGAATATTGAAAGCTTTATTGCACTGCGCTTTTTACAAGGCTTCGGCCTATCTGTGATCGGTGCAGTAGGTTATGCCGCAATTCAAGAAACCTTTGAAGAACGTGATGCCATTAAAGTTATGGCACTCATGGCAAATGTGTCTTTGCTCGCGCCATTGTTGGGGCCTGTGCTCGGTGCCTTTATGATTGAGCATGTATCCTGGCATTGGGGTTTTATCGGGATTGCCTTCTTGGCTTTTTTGAGCTGGTTTGGTCTTAAAGCCAAAATGCCTGACCCTCAAATCAGTCGGGTTAAACAGCCGCTGAGTTATGTCTGGGATGACTTCAAAGAAGTACTAAAGAATAAGCGCTTTGTGACACTAACCATGTCATTGCCCACCATCTGCATGCCGTTAATGTTGTGGATTGCATTATCCCCAGTTATGCTGGTCGAGCATTTGGGCCTGACCAGTATGCAGTATGGTTTGGCCCAGATTCCAGTTTTGGGCGGCCTGATAGCAGGTAATCTGGTCTTGCTAAAAATCATCGACAAAATGCCATTAGGTCATACCGTCATGCGTGCCGTCCCGCTGATGTTTATTGGGACATTGGTCATCGTCGCGGGGCTGTTTATTCCAGAATATTTTGTACACTGCCTGATTCTGGGCATGACTCTAATCAGTTTCGGTGAAGGCTTGAGTTTTTCGGTTATTTACCGTTTTGCTTTGATGTCTTCTGAAGTGTCTAAGGGCACCGTAGCGGCTGCATTATCTGTACTAATGATGCTGAGCTTCTTCGCTGTGATTGAACTGGTACGGGTGATTTATGAAGCTTATAATATTGGGGGTTATAGTATTTCTTGTGCTGTGCTGATTGCACTGTGGTTTGGCATTCCAAGAGCATGTTTAAAAACACTGATAGCAGAAAGAAAGGAAAGAGGGGAGTTTTAAGCCTCTCCTTTTTAAATTTTTATATAAATGAAGGTATTTACTTTATATCCCTTTGATAAAATGTATTGAATGTTCTCTCTCCCTCTGCGAGAGAGTTAGAGAGAGGGAAATATTAATAAAATAATCTTCCCCTTGTGCTGCAGTACTGCTCATCTCCTAAAAGGAGAGGGAATGTCCATTACCATTTGATAATGATTGCAATCCCAAAATTAAGCTTCAGCCGGCTGCTCCAGCTTTTTTAATTTCATATCAAAGATAAATGGCCCAAATGGCAGAATTGAAGCGATCAGGCCCATAATAAACATACTGAGTGCCCATTTCTGTTTTTCACATACCGCAAACAGCACTACTATAAAAAGAATAAATAACACGCCATGCCCCATGCCGATATATTTCACCAAAACAGGATTGTCCATCATGTACTTCACCGGCATGGCAATAAATAACAACAGCAGGAAAGAAATACCTTCAATCAGGCCAATAAGGCGTAGGGTTTTGATGTTCATAAGCAAGTCAGAATATTTGGAAACTCTACGAGTGTAGCCGATATAAGTAGCAGAATAAATAGGCTTTATAACTATAAGTAATTGTATTTAAAATAAATAATTCAGAGTTGTATGGTTGGTTTTAGCTGTGTTTTTATATTGGTAAAATGATCTGTATGATTTATAAGATATAAAAAAGCACCTCCGGGAAGGTGCTTTGCTGTAGTCAATGAATTAGATCACGCCACAGGCAATACGGTCACCACCACCGCCAAGTGGTTTAGGTGAATCAGAGTAGTTATCACCACCAGCATGAACCATGATGGCACGGCCTTGAACATCAGCCAGCTTTAAGCGTGGTGCAACCACAGTCACTTTCGCAGTACCATCAGCAGCTACTTTCAGCGCTGGCAAGTCACCGAGGTGACCACTCATTGGCGTACCGTGATTCGGTGCCTGATTGGTATTCAGGTGACCGCCCGCAGCAATTGCAGCGCCGACTTTACCGTCTTTTTCAGCAGGAGCACATGAACCATTTTCATGAATATGGAAACCACGTTCACCCGCAGGCAAGTTGCTTAAATTGGTACGAATCACCAGTCCTGCCGGGCTATCAGCCAGGTAAACCATACCAATCGACTGACCCACACCTTGTGGAGATACAGCATTTACCGTAACCGCTTTCATATTGTCGATACTTGGTTGAGTCGAGGAGGTTGCACAACCAGTGAACAGGGCCGCACTGATAATACCCAGTGCAGATAACTTGAACATTGATGACTTAAACAATGCAGACATGATATGGCATCCCATACTTATTTTGATTTTGTGTCCTCATTGAAACAGAGAATTTATGACAATTCTATATGGATTAAGCACTTAAATGTTTTAGCTTTGTAATGCGATATAAGCGCTGCCAACACCACTTAAAGTGACGATGTTGGTGGATCTTTCTTTTCTTCTTCCAGATCATAGGCCAGCGTGGCTTTCGGCATCATTAGCGGTTCATTCTGGCCATTTTCATGCAGCCATTCACGCCAGATTGCCAGTAGTACAGCCAGAATCACTGGACCGATAAATACCCCAATCAGACCGAAGCTGGCAATACCGCCAAGTACACCAAACATGATCAGCAGGAATGGAATCTGGGTTGCGCCGGAAATGACCAATGGACGAATTACATTATCGGCCGTGCTGACGATACAGACGCCCCATGCCATCACGCCAATCGCTTCGATAGTTTGACCTTGTGAAAATAGCCAGAGGGATACTGCACCATACGCCATAGGTGGGCCAAACGGAATCAGGGCAAAAATAAAAGTAATAATGGTCAGAACCATCGGGTTTGGCACACCTGCGACAAAGTAACTTACACCCGCAAGGAGGGCCTGTGCAATTGCAGTCAGTCCAACACCATAGACCACGGCACGCGTGGTATCAGAAATGGTATCCAGATAATGATGCACACGTGGACCAATCACTTTTTCTAAGGCTTTGCTGACCTGTTTCAGAATGATTTCGCCATCACGGTAGAAAAAGAACAAAGACAGCATCGCAAAACCTAACTTAATCAGGTTTTTGCTGATTTCATTAAATACCACTTTACCGTAGTTCAGGTGCCCCTGAATCCAGATGGAAATATTCTGGACAATGCTGTTCGGGTCGTTATTGATATCACGCAAGGTACGGGAAATTTCCTTACCTACAAGGGGCAGATTACGAATAAAGTCTGGAACATTGAGATGACCAGAAAAGACCTGTTTCTGTAATTCGTAATACAGGCTACGACCTTCATGTTGCAGCAGGAAGATGGCAAATGTTAGTGGAATACCGACCACCAGCGTTACCATAATCATCATGATAATCGCACTCAGGTTCGGTCTTGAACCGACAGAGCGTTTGATAGACTGATACAGAGGCCAAGTCATATAGGCAATAATGGCTGCCCAAACTACAGGTACAATAAAGTATTTGAGTACATTAAAACTCAAATAAAGCAGGATAAAAAATAATCCAAACAATAAAACTTTTTGTAATGTAGGCGCGTATTGTTGCACTGAATTCAATGACTCATTCCTTAGGTCTGTCAGGCATATTAACTGAAAAAAAGCCGGGCGCAAATGTACACTGACAAAGTTATACGGATTCTTTTATCAAAAAAAAGATATCGTACGCTGCGAGTTTAGAACCATTGGGCTGGATCATCGATAATGGCATTTAATACAGGTTGCCATTGTGCCTGCATTTCCCGGTACATTTTTTGTGGTTTATCGAAAATCGACAGACCTTCCATCGCCAGACGTCCATACGGTGCACGTTCAGAAATCCATGCCACCGGCTGCTGTTCAATACGGTCAAAGAACTGCTGAATTTCCTGATTCGATGCTGCATTCGGCCTGTTACGATTTGCCAGAAGCAGAATCTGGACTTTACCTTTACGAATCCGCTTGATTTCCTGAAGATGTTTCAGAAAACGGCGGGTCGAATCGATATCAAAAAATGAAGGCTGTAAAGGAATGATAATGGCATGTGCTTCACTGACCAGTTGTTCCGCATGCTCACCATTTAAAGCGCCTGGCGCATCAATGATCAGGTATTCGATTTTCTTGGGTGCATCGCCAATAGATTTGGTACTACGCCAGTCCAGACTCTGAATCGGAGCAGCATTTTCAGGGCGATGTTTTAGCCATTGCAGTGCAGATTTCTGGTTATCGGCATCAGCAAGCGCAACCTTGTAACCTTTTTGGGCCAGTGCTGATGCTAGGCTGATGGCAGTCATTGTCTTGCCACAACCACCTTTCTGATTTGCAACTAAAATTGTTTTCATGAGTGGGGGTGATTTATTTATGTACATTGCTAGCATATCATTCTTTTCTGATCGGCAGATGGCGGAAAACCTCGACTTCAGTCGAATCTAACCATAACTTAAGTGAAAATTAAGGAAGATTGAATGTCCATATGGATGGCAATGTTAATAGGAGCGTGTATCGGGATTGTGCTAACCACACTCATTCTGGGGCAAAGCCGTAATGGCCGCATCAAGGCAGAATATGAACAGTATATTGCCGAGCTGGAATTGGAACATCAGCAGGCTCTGACGGCCGCCCAGAAGCGTAGCGTAAATACCAGCCGTGCTGTACTCAAGGGGAAAATGGCCGAACAGTTAGCACCGATTATGCCTGAATTTCAGTATTTACCCAGTGATGCCAAGTTCCTGGGTGATCCGGTAGATTATGTAGTTTTTGATGGTTATACCGACTTCCGTGATGGTGATGGTCTGGCCGAAGATATTGAAGTGGTGCTGATTGATATCAAGAGTGGTGGCGCAAGGCTGAGCAAAGGGCAACAGGCAATTGCCCGGGCAATTCAGGAAGGACGGGTACGCTTTGAAACCATCCGTATCGATTTTGAAGAATTCGAGGATTAGGAAAAGATCATATGGATAAGTTACTGATCACCGCAGCACTATTCGCATTTGGGATCTGGGTCTGGTCAGAGTATTTTCGCGCTATCCCTCATCTGGAAGAAAGCGGCGTTCTCAAGAATTTTAAGGTAGAAGCGGTGCAGCCTGTTTCAGCAACGTATACAGTGCTGGATAAATCGTTTATCAAACCAAACCGTCGGGTCTTGCATCAGGCCAGTCCCTTTGTGGGCAGTTTTAATGATCTGGCCTATGTCAGTAATATTGATATCTTGCTGGCGATTCAGCCTTTGCCCACTACTATGCAGGCTAAACTGCAGCTCGATCAGCCAAAACGCTGCTTCCAGATTGAAGGTACAATCAATACAGCGCAGCAGGAAGCCATTAAAACCCATGTACAGCACTTTAGCCTGATTGCCGCCAATGAAAATATTGCCAATCAGATTCGCCGTCTGAAATCAGGGCAGCAGGTTCATCTTCAGGGTAACATTGTCACTGTACAGTCGGGTACTACAGGTCAGGCTTTTCAGGCAGGAATCGGGTCGAAACATCGCGCCCAATGTCAGTTGCTTAAAGTGCATGCTATTCAGGTGAATTGATTTTATTTAATGCATCAAACAGGCTTACGTGCCCGGGCCAGCAACATACGCTGTCCAATACTTGGAATACCAGCGGCATCGACATATTTTACTTCATCCAGTTCAAAACCAGCTTCAAGTAAAGCAGTTTCAATATCCCGATCAAGATGGCAGCCATCCGCGACTTTTTTCTGAATCGGGGTCAATAAATGCTGTAAACGTTGTATGTTCAGATTCTGCCGATTCAGTACATGTTCTGCTACATGCAAAGTTCCACCCGGCATCAGTACCCGATAAATCTCCTTCAGGCTTTGATACAGATCAGGAATACTGCAGAGAGTCCAGGTTGAAACTACATTTTCCAGCTGATCACGATCAAAAGGTAATGCTTCAGCACTGGCAAGAATGTGCTCAACCACAAAAGGCGTCGTCTGAATCCGCTCTTGGCCTAATTTAAAAATTTCGAGATTAGGCTCTAAGGCATAGACGGTATGGACGCCTTGATAGAAGGGTAGATTCAGCCCGGTACCGAAACCGATTTCCAGAACTTCACCAGAAACCCCAAGTAGCAGTTCACGGCGCAGATCCATGAGTGATGCGGTTTGCATGACCTGATTTAGCAGATGCGGGAAAATGTGTTTTTGATAAAGTTTATACAGCATGATTTTAGGTTCAATTTATTGCTGGATTGCGCTTAGCTTAACCGAAAATTCCTCGGTAAATATAATTTTTAGTACGACTCATTCATAGCACATTGTTACCAATTTCAACTATTTCCTTCATAAGTTCGCGCTAAGATATTTGGTAAACAGATGAACTGAGATGGTTGGGATAAAAGCAAGATGAGGTTGAAAAGCATGAAGCATATTGCCCTGTGTCTGGGTCTGATGTTACCGGTGCTGTCACAAGCATCCGTAGAACATAATATTGCCAAAGGCTTGCCACCCGTGGCAAAAGGCCAGTCAATTTCGGTATTGCAGCCGTTTAAAGGTGATTTCCGGATCTTGGGTTCAAAAATTTATAATAATGATCCGCAGGCCAAATTTTCTCCAATTGATTATGCAGTAAGTTGGGGACTATTTGCTGAACCGGAAATTGCCCGGCATATCACGGTAAACCAGTATGACCGCTATCTGAACTGGAAAATGGATCGTATTCCAGTGCCTAAAGCACAAGCCATGCAGATGGTATCCAATATGCATATCATTCCTGCCAATCCGCAGATTGCCAAAGCCATTAAACAGGTCAAACGTGGTGATCTGGTCCGTTTGAAAGGCGAGCTGGTTGAAGTGCGAGATAAAGATCTGGTATGGACCTCATCATTGACTCCGACCGATACAGGTGATGGCGCGTGTGAAGTGTTTCGTGTTAATTCAATTCAGTGGATTGAAAAGGTACAACGTAGTTAGTGATAAAAGTTCATTCATGGCAATTTATAGGAAAAGAAAACCGCTCAAAGGAGCGGTTTTTTTATAGCTTGATTGAGCATTTATTTAGCAGCTAGCGCTTCGCCTTCAAACTGAATCCCATCCCAGCCATTGAGCATGAACTGACGGATATTCTGGTGGTCGGTCGCTTCAGGCGTTGCCAGTACTGCGGCATAGTGTTCAGCAAACAGACTCAAAGTTTGCGCCTGATCCAGACCATTCAATTTAGCAAAAGAGAATACTTTTGCACTACCCTGGTTTTCAGTAGCGGCATTGGCTTGTTGACCATTTTTAAAAGCTGTTGGTGTGTGCTGATAGCGTGCATCAATGAATGCAATTACATCAGCAAATTTTGCTTCGCCAGCAGCCAATTGAGCCAGTAATTCCTGAGCCATGGGGTTTCCCTCTAGAACTTAAATAAATATGAATGGTGTCGAATATACCAATTTTTTGGCAAAGATCCATGTTCATTGTGCAATTTTAGGTGCATGATGTTATTCATTATTCTCGCCCAATATAAGGGCTGATGACGTATTCAGGATTGAAGGATAACGGAGAGGACATGAACTGGCTTTTGGTGGCAATGGGCGGCGCAATCGGGGCGACACTGCGTTATGCAACAGGCATGCTGATTTTCAAGCCGCAGATGTTATTTCCTTGGCCGACCTGGTGGATCAATATTATCGGTTGTTTATGTGCGGGGATCTTCTTTGCCTTTAGCCAGAAATACAGCTTTCTACAGAATGAAGCACGGCTGTTATTTATGGTGGGGATCTTGGGTGGTTTTACTACTTTTTCCAGTTTTGGTTTGGAAACTTTTCAGCTGCTTAAACAGGGAGCGCTAACAATTGCTATCAGTTATGTCGTATCCAGTGTGATTGTCGGTGTACTGCTGCTGGGAATTGGTTTCTATCTGACTCAGCTGGCTTTAGCGCAGGCATAAAAAAGTCAGGAAACTAGGGAGATTTCCTGACAATAGAGGATTTAGAAATGAGACATTAAGGTTTAACTGCGTTTAAAGCGTGCAAAACGTTTATTGAAGCTTGCTACGCGGCCTTCATTACTGGTTTGACGCTGCTCACCGGTATAGAAGGGATGAGACGCACTTGAAATATCGAGAGTGACATAAGGGTAAGTTTTGCCTTCGTATTCACGAGTCTGGCTGGAATTCATGGTGCTGCCGATAACGAAATAAACATCGGCATTGGTGTCATGAAATAGTACTTCACGATACTCTGGATGGATATCTGGACGCATATTTTTACCTTGCTTGAACAACAATGATTAGATTTAATGTTATGTTATAATATAACAATATTGTTTTCAATATACGCCCAGTAACGATGTGTATCCTGGTGTAACTCTTGTTAAAGCTTAGGCACGTTTCGGTACCAGCTCCTCAAATACATCACTGAGATCATCTTTAACTTTTAAATGAATCAGGTTCCAGTATTGTCCTGAAATGGTCCGGTTTACCATCAAAGTATCAGGAGAAGGTTTAAAAACGTCCCAATATTTCAAGGATGGCTTGATCAGCTCTACACCGTCATGGTGCGCCGAGTTTTCCTCAAAATCATAATAGCCATTTAGTGGGCGTAACAGTACTTCCAGCCACTGTTCATACAGTTCCTGAGGGAATTTTCCAAGTTCTGTAAGTGACTTAAGCGAGTCTAGCTGTTGCTCGATCATCGGAATATTCTGTTCCCGAGCTGCATGTACTAACTCTCTAAAATGACCAATCACTTCAGTAGATAAAGTTTTTACACCACCGAAATCGTAAATAATCACTGTGCCATCTTCACGGAAGGCGAAGTTACCCGGATGCGGGTCACAGTGGAAACGACGCAGATAGAAAATTTCCTGGCCAATGGCACGGAACAGGCGACGGCCCAGATCATTACGGATTTCCACCGGCCAAGTACTGGCAGTTTCAATGCTTTCACCATGTTCCAGACTTAAAGTCAGAATATGCCGTGACGAATAATCCGGATAGACTTGTGGAATTACAATCTTGCTATCCAGTGTTTCGTGGAAAGCACGAGCAACCTCTAAATTTTGTGCTTCGATTTCATAGTTCAGCTCATCGTCCAGACTGTGCTGAATTTCCTTAAACAGCTGATCTTGCAGTTTACGGTCAATTTTCAATACCCCCATCAGACGTAACGCCAGACGGACCTGTTTTAGGTCGCTTTCACAAGCTTCTTCTACACCCGGATATTGCACTTTCACCACGACTTGCTGACCATTCGGCAAGGTGGCTTTATGCACCTGACCAATCGAGGCAGCCGCAAAAGGTTTAGGTTCAAAATCCTGGAAAATCTGCTCCAGCGGTTTGCCAAGCTCTTTTTCAACCTGTGCTTTAATCACATTAAACGGCATGGCTGGCGCCTGACGTTGCAACTTGGAAATGGCACGTGCGACTTCAGGCGGAAAAATATCTTTATATTGAGAAGCGATCTGACCGACTTTCATCACTGCGCCTTTCATTTCTCCAAGGGTATCGGCAATCTGTACACCAATATCCTGAAAAAGTTTGCTGCGCGCTGCATTTTTCTGCTCTTCGTCGGCAGTTAAATTTTTAATAGAATTTGATAATGTTTTGCTGGCGATACTTGCTGTCATACCGGCAAGTTTCATAAAGCGACGACCGGGTGTGCTAGCCGTTTTTGCCATGCGGAATTCCTCAAAATCATCTTTTTAATGCTGTCTTTGATCATAGGCGACAAAGGCGTAAATGCCTATAACTAATTGTAGAGGTTGTGTTGCCAGCCCAATCTCATACTTTACAATTTCTTCAATAATCTTCCAAAAACTGTGCCAATACCGCTTTGATTCATTATTTAGAGTGATTGGGTTCACCATTAATTCTGAGTTTTTATGCATTGATGAGATTAGAATAGTCAGCATGATTTAAGCTAAGACTATTCCATGAAAGTTTATCGTTATTTTACCGGCAAGGATGATGTGCATTTTTGTGCCCGTGTCACCAAGGCATTAAATGAAGGCTATGAGCTGTATGGTTCACCAACCATGACTTTTAATGGAACGGAAGTGATTGTGGGCCAGGTCGTCATTAAAGAAGTAGCAGATGAGTCTGAGATTCCACAGGGTTTAAAAGCAGCTTTAGAGGCGAACTAGAGTTCTGAATGATCATGCCCTCAATGTTTCATTCGCATTTTTATCTTATTGTGTAGGTGGTTTTTACTTTCACAGCGGCAAAAGTAATAAAACCCCTTTATTACTGATGCTATATTCTGGGCCACGCTTTAAGCACTGCTTTAAAGCGTGGCGCAAGATGACTGATCAACGGCGACAGCCATGTCGCTTGCGGGTTAATTGAATATAGGATTGAAAGTTCACCCTTGTTAATTCTTTTAAGCCTGCTGAATTAAACGTTTATTGTTGCTATAGAGACGCATCAGCAGTAGTACACAGGCCACACTCAGACCGACAATCAGCCCCACCCAGACACCGGCCGCACTCATATCCGTAAATCTGGACAGATAGACACCGACCGGGAAGGCAATCACCCAATAAGCAAGCATGGTGATCCACATCGGGCCTTTGGTGTCTTGCATACCACGTAAGCAACCTGCCGCACTGATCTGCCAGGCATCCATCAACTGATAGGCAATTGCAAACAACACCAGATACACTGCGATCTGGGAGACCTGCATTTCTGAGGTATACAGCGCCACAATCTCATGCTTAAAGAACCACAGCAGCAGCATGGTCAATACGGCGAGTACAGTAGCAGTGGCTAAACCCAGCCATTGCACCTGACGCATTGCGACCCAGTTTTTCTCGCCATAATAGGTTCCAACACGGATCGTCAAAGCAATCGCTAAAGACATCGGAATCATAAATAGCTGCGATGTAATGGAGATCGCAATTTGATGTGCCGCGACAATGGTTTCACCGAGTGGACTCAGGACAATCGCTGCCGTACTGAAAATGCTTACTTCAAAGAAAATTGCCAGACCAATCGGTAAGCCTAACTTGAGAATACGTTTGAGCCAGTAAGTATTAATTTTTTCCCAGTGAGTAAAGGGTTGGGTTGCCTGATAAGACTTATTTTTTAGAATATAAATCGCAAGCGTAATCAGCATCAGCCATTGCAGAATCGCTGTAGCAAAACCACAACCAGCGCTGCCCAATGCAGGAATTGGACCGAAACCATACATAAAAATAAAGTTGAGTGGTATTAATGCCAGCAGGGCCAATAGACTGATTACAGTGACTGGGCGTGGATAACCGATTGCCTCGGAATAGCCACGCAGTGCTGCATACATAGTCACGGCTGGCATACCAAAACCAATGGCATGCAGGAACAGGCCAGCCTTAGGCTGCAAGCTTTCCGGCACACCCAGCAAAGGTAGGGTTAGAGGTAAAATCTGCAAAACTAGTCCTGCGATCACCCCGAGTACTAAAGCTACCCAAAGGGATTGACGGGCAATCGTTGAAATTTTCTCGGGAGTGCGAGCACCGTAAGCTTCAGCCACTAAAGGAGTAGTAGCAATCATGATGCCACTAAATAATAACATCACCGGAATCCATAACCCGACTCCGACCGCAATGGCTGCCAGATCAGTTGCAGACAGATGCCCCGCCATAATGGTATCAATCAGACCAAGACCAGCTTGGGAAAACTGGGTGATCAAAATGGGCAACATTAAGGTGAACAGTCGTTTTAATTCAAAGCTTAGGGTTGTGGCTGACGAAACATTCGACACAAAAAATACTCATCTTTCATCATGTGCTTAGATAGAAGGTTTAGCGTTGTAAAGTGAGAAGCACACCAATAAAAATCACCACGCCACCCAGAAGACGTTGCCAGTTGAGTTGTATTTTTTCACTGTCGAACCAGCCAAAATGATCAATGATCATGGAAGAGACCAGCTGTCCAAAAATTACCAATGCAGACAAAGTCAGTAGCCCAAGCTTAGGCGCACTATAGATGCTCATGCTAATTGCATAGACACCAAGGACACCACCCAGCCATAAATACCAGGGCAATTGCGTAAATGTACTGAGGCTCGGTTTATCCACCTGTTGAAAAAATACCAACACAGCAAGCAATATTGTACCAATCAGAAAGGAGAAAAGGGCAGCTTGTAAGGGAGAATATAAATATTCCCGTAGCTGGGTATTGATACCGGTCTGAAAACTTAAGGCAATACCAATTGCCATTGCCAAAGGGATAAACAGCAGGATCTCGGAAGATATTTTCATTCTCAGGATCTTGTTTTTGTTGAGTTAAAATGAGTCTACTGTAAAGCGGATGAGAATTCATAAGCAGGGTACTTTTGTCATGCTAAAATACAACAAAATTCATCTGATGTTCTGAGCACTGTCCTTGACTGATTTAAATCCTGCCGCTATTCCCTTGTCCCTGTATATTCATATGCCATGGTGTGTGCGTAAATGTCCATATTGTGATTTTAATTCGCATGCGGTACCAGATGGCAAGCTGTCTCTGGATCTTGAGCAGGAATATTTGCATGCCTTGGTTGAGGACTTTAAGACCCAGCTTGACTTTGCACACGGACGTCAGATTCATAGTGTATTTATTGGTGGGGGTACACCATCCCTGATTTCTGCTCAAGGTTATCAGTGGTTATTTAGCCAATTAAAAGCACTGCTTCCTTTTGAAGAAGGCTGCGAAATCACTTTGGAAGCCAATCCAGGTACAGTAGAGCATGATCCATTTGCGGGTTACCTGGCAGCGGGTATTAACCGTCTTTCGATCGGTGTACAAAGCTTTAATACTGAGCATTTGAAAAAGCTGGGACGTATTCATAGTAATGAGGATGCGATCTCTGCAATTGCGCATGCGAAAGAGGCAGGTTTTGAGCGTATCAATGTTGATCTGATGCATGGATTACCAGAACAGACTTTAGAACAGGCTTTAAATGACTTGAAATTAGCTGTGGAAAATGGAGCGACTCATATTTCCTGGTATCAGCTCACTATTGAACCCAATACGGTATTTTTCCGTACGCAGCCTATTTTACCTATGGATGAGGTCTTGGAAGATATTCAGGAACAGGGTGAGGCTTATTTAAAAGCTCAGGGCTTTATCAATTATGAAGTCTCGGCTTGGCGTAAAGAGTTACCGTCAGCACATAACCTGAATTACTGGCAGTTTGGCGATTATTTATCAATTGGGGCAGGGGCGCATGGAAAAGTGACTCAAGCTGATGGGGTCTATCGTTTCCAGAAAACCCGTTTGCCGAAAGATTATTTAGCTAAAGTACCAGCAGAACATTTGCAGTTTAAACGGATTGAAGCTGAAGATATGCCGTTTGAATTTATGATGAATGCCTTGCGTTTAAATAACGGTGTAGTAGCGAAGTTGTATGCAGAGCGTACTGGCCTCAGTCTGGATGGTCTGAATGCATTATTGACTTCACTGCGACAACGTAAACTCATGGTTGAAGATCCAGAACGTCTGGCTTGTACCGAGCAGGGGCATGTATTTTTAAACTCAGTACTGGAAGAGTTTTTATAAGCCTGTGGATTTCTATTCAATAAAGTTTAATTCCATCTGCCTCTATTAATTTCTCAATAATTTTGTGATTATTCAAATATTAAGTCATTTGAATAATATAACAATATTGCGAGGGGCGGGTGAGTTCTTTATTAGATTTCTACAAAGTAGAATTAGACGATGCACGCTTTTTTATTTTGGATAGTAAAAGTGATCATCTGGTTTATGGTGACTTGGATTTTGAGGAATATCATTGGGACAAAGCAAAATTTAATAAAGTTCGTCCAGGTGATTTCTTTCTCTACCGTCGACCACAAAAAGCTTCAGAAATAAAAAACCAATTCTATATTTACGGTGCTGGCCGCATTGGTCAGATGATTGAAGTTCCGAATGCATCTAGGCCCGATAAAGTTCGTCAAAAGCCAGTCTATGCCACTATTGAACAAGGCATTGCTTTTGAAAATCCCATCCTGCAATCCGATTTGGAAAATTTTCAGTGGAGCTTTAAGACCCGTGGCCCAACTTGGGAATACTTTTTCCAGCAATATGGTATGAATGAAATCCATGCTGATGATTTTTGGCGATTGCTGAATATTGGGGTGCAAGGTAATACTTATGAATTCAATGCATCCCAAACTCGTGTAGAGCAAGAAGTTGCTGATTATTTTGTTGAAGATAAGCGTGCCCATATCAAAATCCGAGGCGTTGAACAAAGAGAATTTGCTTTAAAAGTAAAGCTCAATTATCAATATCAATGTGCAATTTCAGGGATCAAAACCAAAGATTTTCTAGTAGCTTCACATATCATTCCTTGGTCAGAAAATTATGCGCAACGAACTAACCCACGGAATGGAATTTGTCTATCTTCTCTGTTAGATAAAGCTTTTGATACTGGTTTTATGACTATTGATGAAAAGTTTAAAGTTTGTATTGCGAATAAAGCACTACACGACCAGTCTTTATATATTTATTTAAAACAGTATGAGGGGCAGAGATTACAGGTGCCAAAGAGCTATCAGCCCGATCAAAACTTTTTAGCTTGGCATCGGCAGCATGTATTTTTAAATAATCACAGTGCCGATATCAGTTTCAAGTTAGAGTAAGCAATAGATTAACCTTTGATATCATTTTGATTTTTTAAAAATAAAAAAGCCCGATGGATTACCTAGGGCTTTTCTTCTATTTCAACTTTGCCTTCAAGTTATTCGTTATTAACGAGGCCTAGGCGATATTTTGTAATATGAGCTGTTGCGATGATTATGACTTAGTGTAATTTTTTACATGATTTTATGCAGATGAAGAAATTAGACAGAGTATTTTGAATTGAAAGACTAGGGACTAGAGAAAAGCAAGACCTTAATTAATGTATCTAAGATAAGTATCTATTTATGTATAGCACAAAAAAAGCACTCTAATGAGTGCTCTTTTTCATCTTAGCAACGATTAGATTGCAGTGATGTTAGTCGCTGTAGGGCCTTTTTGACCTTGAGCAACGCTGAAAGAAACCTTTTGGCCTTCAGCTAAAGTTTTGAAACCTGAACCTTGGATTTCGCTGAAGTGAGCGAAAACGTCTGGACCGTTGTCTTGTTGAATGAAGCCAAAACCTTTAGTTTCATTGAACCACTTTACTGTACCAGTAACTGTATTAGACATAATATAACCTATTGAGTTTTATTGATTTATAGTCAACCTATGGGATGACTAAGATGTAACTTGGAAAAATAGACTGGATGGAGCTTTTGATCTATAAAAACGGAGGTTTATGACTAAAACTGCGATACTTAAAGAAGACTAACCAAAACAAGAATTTTTCTAGTTGCAACCATCATACCCTGAATTCAGAGATATTCAAGCTGTATATCACTATTATTTTTTATGCAGTTGATATCACTCAAAATAAAATTGTAGAAAAATTATACAGAATTAAAAAATCAAGGACTTAATATGCTTTAACAAAAAGAGCGCCGTGGCGCTCTTTTTGTTATTTGACTTTCAAAGTCAGTGAAAACTTAGTAATCGAAACTGAAGTGCTCAGATGCTAGTGAAGTCATCGTTTTAGATGGATTGACCATGGCTTCAGCATGACCTTGAGTACGCGGCAACATGCGCTCAAAGTAGAAATCAGCTGTCTTAATTTTTGCCTTATAGAACTCAGGAACTTCAGTACCGTTGCCCTCAGCCAGTTTTGCGGAAGCTACCGCAGCCTGTTGTGCCCAGAAGTATGCCATCATCACATAGCCTGAGAACATCAGGAAATCTACAGATGCAGAAGAAACAATATCACGGTCCTTACGTGCAGCCAGCATGATACGAACCGTCAATGCATTCCATTGTGCGCAAAGTTTGGTTAAGTCCCAAGCAAAACGACGCATGTATTTGTTACGTGCATGCTGGCCACAGAATTTCAGGATTTCTGCCGTGTAATCACGAATCGCTTTGCCTTTAGAAGTTAACAGCACTTTACGGCCAATCAGATCTAGTGCCTGTACACCTGTTGTACCTTCATAAAGAGTAGAGATACGCGAGTCACGTACGATCTGTTCCATGCCCCATTCTTTGATATAGCCATGACCACCAAAGACTTGCATACCGTGATTGGCTGCTTCATAGCCCAGTTCAGTCAGGAAACCTTTCAGAATAGGGGTATAGAAACCTAAGTGATCATCATGCGCCTCGAAAGCTGCTGTATCGCCACGAACCAGAGCATCATTCATTTTGTCTGCAATTTGTGCTGCATGATAAATCATTGCACGACCGCCTTCAGCAATTGCTTTTTGCGTCAATAGCATACGGCGAACATCAGCATGGTGAATGATGGCATCAGCTACTTTTTCTGGATCTTTCTTGCCAGAAAGGGCACGCATCGACATACGCTCTTTGGCATAAGGCAGGGCACCTTGGAAAGACAGTTCTGCATGACAGATACCCTGAACTGCAGTACCGATACGTGCCGTATTCATAAAGGTAAACATTGCATGCAGACCTTTATTCTTTTCACCAATCAGGTAACCAACCGCATTGTCAAAGTTCAGTACAGCTGTTGCAGATGCACGGATTCCCATTTTGTGTTCAATCGAACCACAAGTAACCGGATTGCGTTCACCAATGCCGCCATCAGCTGCCGGAATGAATTTCGGTACGATGAACAGGGAAATACCTTTAGTGCCTGCAGGTGCATCTGGCAGGCGTGCAAGTACGATATGAATGATATTTTCAGTCAGATCATGTTCACCCGCCGAGATGAAGATCTTGGTACCTGAAATAGCATACGTGCCATCTGCATTTGGCTCAGCTTTGGTTTTTACCTGGCCCAGGTCGGTACCACATTGCGGCTCAGTCAAACACATGGTGCCAGACCATGTACCTGCTACCAGGTGAGGCAGGTAAAGATTTTTTTGCTCATCTGAACCAAATTGAATAATGGTATTGATACAGCCGACACTTAAACCTGGATACATTTGGAATGACCAGTTTGCAGTGCCCATCATTTCAGACTTAACCAGATTCAAAGATTGTGGAAGGTTTTGACCGCCAAATTCTTCAGGATAAGAAAGACCTTGCCAGCCGCCTTGTACGAACTGTTCGTATGCTTCCTTGAAGCCTTTAGGCGTAGTGACTTCACCATTTTCAAAATGACAGCCTTCCAGATCACCACTTTGATTCAATGGAGACAGTACGTTTTCACAGAAATCTGCTGCACCTTCCAGAATCATGTCCACGGTATCAGCATCGGCATATTCACCATTTGATAGTGTCTGGTAATGTGCAGGGTAATCAAGCACTTCATTCATAAGGAAGCGAATGTCACGTAACGGGGCTTTATATGCTGGCATGCGTTTTAATCCTGATTAATAGTTTTGGATTATCTGTATCGATTCTTTGATTATTCACATTGCAGCTAAAAATACATTGATAAGGCAAGCAAATAAAAATGTCAGAAAGGCGAATCGAGTAGATAGAAAAATTAGGGTGATTCAGGTTAAGGATATGGACTAATAATAAATAGATGAAAAATAAAAAAGACTTATATGAGACGACTTTAATAGATAATTATTCTGTTTGTCTAGGTGGTTTTTTGGGTGAATTGTACACAAATGTTATCGTTTGAAAATAAACAGAAGTGCTGTCATTAAATCCACTTATTACTTTGCATATTGCCTTCTGTCGGAAAAGCAAAAGAGCCTCCGTAGAGACTCTTGAATCATATTAGAAGCCTAAACGGACTCAAAGGAAATCTTTGAGCTGTGGCTTGATCCCATTCCAGATCGAGAAAGATTCAATCGCTTGACCCACCAGCATGCCAAAACCTTCAGCGCTAGGAACACCACGCGCACGGGCTTGATCTAGAAAAGTAGATGGTTTGCCATATGCCATTTCATAAGCGTGTTTAAACTGCAGTGCTTCCGGCAGGATTAAGGCATCACCACTCAAGCTGGCAGAAGTTGCATTGATAATGATATCGAAATCACCCGCCAGATCAGTTAAAGCAATCGCTTGCAGTTCAGCTTGTGGTACTGCATCTTTTAAATCCGCAATCAGCTGTTCGGCACGGGTAAGGGTACGATTGGCAATCACAATTTTCTTCACACCTGCCTGTACCAGTGGATAGATCACCCCACGAGTCGCACCACCAGCGCCAATAATCAGAATATCGGTATTTTCCAAGTTCCAGTCTAAAGCACGAATAGCTTCAACCAGACCTTGACCATCGGTATTATCACCATGCAGGACGCCATTTTCCATCCATAGTGTATTTACTGCACCGGCAATACGAGCGCGTTCAGTCAGCACTTGACACTGAGCATAAGCTTGTTCTTTAAACGGGACCGTGACATTCATACCGATACCGCCTTGGGCAAAGAAGTCCTGAATATTGGCTTCAAAGCCATCCAGCGGAGCCAGACGTTTACTATAGGTGAGATCAATACCGGTTTTAGCGGCAAATGCATGATGCAATTCTGGAGATCGTGATTGTTCAATCGGGTTGCCAACAACAGCAAATTGTTTGCTCATTTCACAGTGTCCATGTGCTGAAATGCTCAACAATATACGTGAAAACAGGTAGGGACTAAAGCATTGAAAGGTCTAATTCTAGGGGCTTATTTTAGGAGTTACAGGTTTTAATAATGCGTTCGGTCAGAAGCAGGGCACCACTTAAGATAATACCGATAATCATAATAATGCTGACACTGATTGCCAGACTGTCCAAGATAAGATCCTTGGTTAAGAATGTTGTAGTAATTGCACTGACTGTAACGGCCAGAAATACCCACATCATCAGCACATGACTTTTGAAATGTCGTAGCTGCATATATTTTTACTCAATATTTTTTAAGATTTTACTATACAGCAGAGCTTGTGACGAAGTGAGGACATTTCTACTTATTTATATAAAGAAAAGTTTCTAAATGTTTATAGGAAAATTTTTCGTTCAAATTAATAGTCTTGAAGAATCAGTTTTGTAAATTGGGGAACGAGTTAATTACAGGGAACTTTAAGGAGAAAAAAGTTAGAGGTATTGTAAGCAAAAAATAATTGGAACAGTTTTATAAAAAATGCCCTCAAACTGAGAGCATTTTGGTTAAGCGTACACCTACTTCTTTAACTCTTGCAGCCAATCTCGTGGCTTTAGATAATAATCGGTGAGTTGTTTCTCTGGTGAACCTTCGGCCCATTCCGGACGATAAGACCAGCCAGTGAGTGGTGGCAGACTCACTAGAATGGATTCGATCCGACCACCGGTCTGTAAGCCAAATAAAGTGCCACGGTCATACACCAGATTATATTCAACATAACGACCACGACGATACAGTTGAAACTCACGCTGTGCTTCGCTATAAGGTTTGTCCTGATTGCGCTGGAAAATCGGAATAATGGCATCTAAGTAACCATTGCCCACCGCCTGCATATATTTAAAACAGGTTTCAAAATCCCATTGGTTCAGGTCATCAAAGAACAGGCCACCGACACCACGCTGTTCATCACGGTGCTTTAAGTAGAAATAATCATCACACCATTTTCTATGCTGTGCATAAACTTCTTCGCCAAATGGCGTACACAAGTCATGCGCCGTCTGATGCCATGAAAGCACATCTTCATCATTCGGATAGAACGGCGTCAGATCGAAACCACCGCCAAACCACCAGATCGGATCTTGGCCTTCTTTTTCAGCAACAAATAGGCGCACATTGGCATGTGAGGTCGGCACATTTGGATTTTTGGGATGGATCACCAGTGACACACCCATCGCTTGTGCCTTAGCCCCGGCAATTTGTGGATGACGTTCAGTGGCTGAAGCCGGTAGTTTGGAAATATTGATGTGCGAGAACATCACCCCGCCTTTTTCAATCACTGTTCCATTTTGCAGCACACGTGAACGGCCACCACCACCTTCAGGTCGCTCCCAGTCATCAATGATAAACTCAGCTGAGCCACCACCAGCACGTTCTTGTTGTTCGAGAGCCGCACAGATGCGCGCCTGTAAGTCGAGGAGGAATTCGCGTACGCGTTGAATATCCGCAGAAGTTGGATGCTGCATCAAAGCCCTCATGGGGAGAAAGAAAGACTTTCTACATCAAAGCATAAAATGGCATAAAAATTAAGATGTATTTGCCGATACTGATGATCTAAAAAGACTTTCTGTTCACAGTAAATTAAAGCAGGGTAGCGTATTAAATCCGACCGAGATGCTAGGTTGAATTCTTTTTCCGAGCCCCACACAATAGCTTTAGATGGCCCATGTTTGGGTAAATTTTCGATGGTTATAGGTGGATATTATGTCGGTTCAGGCTACTTCCCTCATTCAAAAATACAATGTCCCAGGTCCACGCTATACCAGCTATCCAACTGTACCGTATTGGGAAGAACAGTACTTTTCTCTGGAACAGTGGAAACAGACTTTAAAGCGCTCTTTTGCTGAATCGAATCAGAAAGAAGGTATTAGTCTATATATCCATCTGCCCTTTTGTGAAAGCCTGTGCACTTTCTGTGGATGCCATAAACGTGTCACCAAACGCCATGAAGTTGAGCAACCCTATATTCAGGCGGTGCTGAAGGAATGGGATCTGTACTGTGAATTATTGGAAGAAAAGCCAATGATCAAGGAAATCCATCTTGGTGGTGGTACACCGACTTTTTTCTCGGTTGAGCACTTAATTCAACTGATTAAAGGTATCTTGGCTAAGGCTGAAATTGCACCTGAGCATGAATTCAGTTTTGAAGGTCATCCGAACAATACCACTTATGAACATTTGCAAGGCTTATATGATCTGGGTTTCCGCCGGGTCAGCTATGGCGTGCAGGATTATAATGAAATTGTGCAGAAAGCCATTCACCGCATCCAGCCTTATGAAAATGTCAAACAGGTCACCGAATGGGCGCGTGAAATAGGTTATACCTCGATTTCGCATGATTTGGTCTTTGGCTTACCATTCCAAAGCCTGGATGATGTACTGACTACCATTGGTCAAACCAATACCTTAATGCCGGACCGTTTAGCCTTATATAGCTATGCGCATGTGCCATGGATCAAGGGCAATGGCCAGCGCGGTTTTAAAGATGCCGATGTGCCTAAAGATGAAATCAAGCGCCAGTGCTATGAAGAAGGCAAGAAGAAACTGCTGGCACATGGTTACCATGAAATTGGCATGGATCATTTTGCGCTAAAAAGTGACAGCATGTATCAGGCTTTTAAGGAGGGTTCTTTGCACCGTAACTTTATGGGTTATACCGCATCTAAAACCCAAGTGATGATCGGATTAGGGATTTCATCAATCAGTGATAGCTGGTACAGCTTTGCCCAGAATGTAAAAACCATTGAAGAATATTATGAATGTCTGGAACAGAATGAGATTCCAGTCGTTAAAGGGCATGTATTAAGTCAGGAAGATTTAATCATCCGTAAGCATATCCTGAATCTGATGTGCAGTTTCACCACTTCCTGGGCAGATGAGCACATGCAATTTGCTGAAATTGACGAAGTACTAGAACAGCTCAAAGAAATATCACAGGATCAGTTAATTAAAATTGCAGACTCATCAGTCACAATTTTGGAGAAAGGGAAACCTTTTGTACGTAATATCTGTATGGCTTTTGACCTGAGACTCAAGCGCAAGATGCCGGAGAATCGGATTTTTTCGATGACGATTTAGAATCCCACCAAACCTCTCTTTCTTGCACTTCGACTTAAAGCAATACTTAAGTCTCGCTCAGGGAGGCTTCCGATTCTTACTAAATGAAGGAGTTTCCCCCTCTTTTTCAAAGAGGGGTTAGGGGAGATTAAATAAAAATCAAAAATCATCCTTCCGATACAGATGCGCCATACGCTCATGCTTGGTCTTAAGGTACTGTTCATTAAATGGATTTAGACCAACCGTCAGCGGTACACGATCCACCACATTAATACCTAAGTCTTTAAGTGCATTGATTTTTGTAGGGTTATTAGTAATCAAACGTACAGCTTTTATACCTAAATGATCCAGCATGATGCTACACATATCGTATTGGCGTGCATCGGCTGGCAGGTTCAGCATCAGGTTGGCATCTACAGTGTCATGACCTTGATCCTGTAGGGCATAGGCACGGATTTTATTGGTCAAACCAATCCCGCGGCCTTCCTGACGCAAGTATAGAATCACACCACGACCGACTTCATTAATCAGCTTTTGTGTCGCCTGAAGTTGCGGTCCACAATCACATTTCAGTGAGGCAAAAGCATCACCCGTCAAACACTCAGAATGTACACGTACCAGCACGGGTTCATCACTCGATTCTTCCAGTCCTTTAGATAACGCGACATGTTCTTCGCCAGTCTTAGGGTCTTGAAAAACAGTAATTTTAAATTCACCATGAGCGGTAGGTAATCTTGATGTTGCGACAAACTCGATAGGCACAGCTGAACCCGTTAAATCCTGAAATTGCTCAAAGTATAGCGTAATGATTGGACATTAGTAGGGTTGCATAGATGATTTTCTGGAGAACATTTTCTTTTTTGTATAAAGCGAACGATAATAGTTGATAAACAGTAAGATTATTCAGGATAATCGTATTCTGCAAATTTTACCCTGATCAAGCTCATTGTTTAATATTGCGCCGTTAACAGCTTTAGTCAATTGAAGCTGCTACAATTCGACTATATGATCGGGACTCCCCATAGACAGACCTAGCTTAGGATTTGCCAGGCTTTTGAAGGCTTTGCCATTTATGCTGTATACAGAAATACCAACTCAACGCCCTGTAACACCGTTGCTTGATGCGATCGATCATCCAGAGCAATTGCGTTCACTTGAGCAAAATCAGCTTGAGCAGGTGGCCGATGAGTTACGTCAGTACATTTTGTATGCTGCAGGACAAAGTGGTGGGCATTTTGGTGCCAATCTGGGGGTGGTTGAGCTGACTGTGGCTTTGCACTATTGCTTCAATACCCCAGAAGATCGCTTGATCTGGGATGTAGGTCATCAGGCATATCCGCATAAAGCCTTAACCGGTCGCCGTGAGCAATTAACCACGATTCGTGCTAAAGATGGCTTGGCCGCATTCCCGGCGCGTGATGAATCTGAATTTGATACTTTCGGGGTAGGGCATTCTTCCACTGCGATTTCAGCAGGCTTGGGCATGGCCTTGGCGCGTCGCTATCAAAAGAATCCATGTGAAGTGGTGTCTATTATTGGTGATGGTGCAATGACGGCAGGTATGGCCTTTGAAGCCATGAATGACGCCGTTGCACACAATGCGGATCTGATGGTGGTACTGAATGACAATGACATGTCGATTTCCTGCAGCACTGGCGGTTTTGCCAAGCATCTCGCTGCACTGTGGGAACGTGGTGAGTCGGTGAATATTACTGAAGAGGGTGAAGCCTTCGTTCAGCCGCATCCAGAATGGGTGTATAACTCGCGTCTGCATTGTGCTGCGACTGATGCTGCCGATAACCTGTTTAAGGCGATTGGTTTTGATTATTTTGGCCCTTATGATGGCCATGATCTGAGTCAATTGGTGCATGTGTTTAATGCACTGAAAAAGCGTAAAGGTCCACGCCTGATTCATGTCTATACTAAAAAAGGCAAAGGCTTTGCTCCGGCAGAAGCAGAACAAATTAAATATCACGCGATTAGTCGTTTAAATGCAGGCTCTACTGCAAATCCAGCACCAAAATATTCTGATGTCTTTGGTCAGTGGCTGTGCGATGAAGCGGCGAAAGATGGCCGCTTGCTGGCCATTACCCCAGCCATGTGTGAAGGCTCAGGCATGGTGGAATTTGCTAAGCAATATCCTGAACGTTTCTTTGATGTCGCGATTGCAGAACAGCATGCGGTAACGCTAGCAGCAGGTATGGCTTGCGAAGGTTTGAAGCCGGTTGTAGCGATCTATTCAACATTTTTACAACGTGGTTATGACCAACTGGTCCATGATGTGGCGCTACAAAATTTGGATGTAACATTTGCTATCGATCGTGCTGGTCTGGTTGGTGAAGATGGTCCGACCCATGCTGGAGCATATGACTATGCTTATATGCGTACCATTCCAAACTTGGTGATCATGGCGCCAAAAGACGAAAATGAATGTCGCCAGATGCTACACACTGCGTATCTCTATAAAGGTCCGGCAGCAGTACGTTATCCGCGTGGGAGTGGTCTGGGTGTCGAGATTCAGCAGGATATGATTGAATTACCAATGGGTCAGGCTGAAATCGTGGCTAGCTTTAATGGTCAGCATGATGATTATATCTCTGTACTGGCATTTGGTAGCCGAGTGCAGGCCGCTATCGATGCAGCTCAAGCCTTTGCTGCAAAACATGATGTGGCAGTACGTGTGGTGAATATGCGTTTCATTAAACCACTGGATACCCAAATGCTGGATGATATCTCGCAAAGTACCACTCTGTTTGTGACAGTCGAAGAACATGCAGTGATGGCAGGTGCGGGCAGTGCAGTCAATGAATATCTGGCTGAGGCGCAGATTGTAAAACCAATTTTAAATCTTGGTCTTGCTGATACCTTTATGGCGCAAGCGACCCATGCACAGATGCTGCAACAGGCAGGACTTGATGCTCAAGGCATTGAAAAGTCAATAAATCAGGCCTGGTCTTCACTTACCCAGCCAGTCTGAAACAACGTCTTCAAAATTTTAGACACATTTTTTCCCAAAAAGCCCTTAGATTTGCTAAAATGTAGGGGCTTTTATGCATTATTCTTTATCAATATCTTCAAATTTGTAGTGGGTGTTCAATGGAACCTATGGTGGTGATGGCTGCGCGTGCGGCTCAATTAGTTGGTCAAGAGCTTTTAAAAGCGCATCAAAATCGTCATAAACTCGATCTACAAGTCGAAGAAAAAGGCATTGATGGTCCTGTAACGCGTGTTGACCGTTACCTGGAGCAACTGACTATCGATACGCTGCGTAAAAGTTATAAAAACCACAGCTTCCTTGGTGAAGAGTTTGGTCTGCAAGAAGGTAAAGGTCACGACGCTGAATGGTGTTGGGTGATTGATCCTCTTGACGGTACACTGAACTTCATCAACGGTTTCCCGCATTTCTGTATCTCTATTGCTGTTCAGCACAAAGGCGTAACCCAACACGGTGTTATTTATGACCCTGTGAAAGACGAGCTATTCTCTGCAAGTCGTGGTCGTGGCGCGATGCTGAACCAGCGTCGTATCCGTGTAAATGTGAAAGACAACTTGCAGAATTCTTTTCTGGCAGTCGGTCATGCTTACCGTGCTCAACGTGGCGGTGAAGTGGTATCTTATGCGAAAAACCATTTCGAATCACTATTAAACGTTACTGAAGCAGGTGCTCAATACCGCCGTGCAGGTTCTGCTGCGCTGGATCTGGCTTATGTTGCGGCAGGTCGTTTAGATGGTTACTTTGAACTTGGTTTGAAACCTTGGGATATCGCCGCTGGTGAATTGATTGTGAAAGAAGCGGGCGGTACAGTGGTTGATGCACGTGGTGGCAGCGAATCTATGGAAAAAGGTCAGGTCATTGCCTGCTCTATGAAAATGCTGAAACCTTTAATGCAGGCAGTTGTTCCTGCATGGGGCGAGGCAGCTAAATAATCGGGTTTAGATATTTTGGTTTAAAACATATAAGAGGCATCCTAAGGGATGCCTTTTTTATGACTGGATAATATTTTTTTCTGCTAAATATGGTTAAAATATCAACTAATTTTAGATTAATACAAAATAACAATAAAACTTAATGACATTATTTTAAATCCTGCTATAATCCGCGCACGCACTTAATTTCTGTTCGTTACCTGAACATTTCTCTTCTTATCATTGTGTATGCGCGTGCGGTCCAAAGAGAGGACGATATCTCGCGCCCCAATCGCTAAAGCGATTCCTTCAGGTTATGCCGTAATCATGCGTGCGTTATATCACATCGTCGTTACTCGGATCGCCGCTGAATGATCTCTTATTTTCAGCGTATATTGCTGTACCGCTTTTTGTCGATGTTCATTTGACTTTATTTTTAATGGAGCACCCAATTTCCGGGTGAAAGACTCTATGAGCAAAACTTTTGCTGATTTTCCTCTACACGAATCCTTACAACAAGCTTTACAAGCACTAGGCTTTACTGCGCCTACACCTGTACAGGAACTATCTATTCCTGCGGCGCTTGAAGGTAAAGACCTTCTAGTGTCAAGCCAGACTGGTTCTGGTAAAACTGCAGCCTTCCTTCTCCCTACATTGAATAGCCTTGCAACTGAAGATACTTTCGTTCCGTTCAAAGAACGCATGAAAGCGGTAACTCAACCAAATATCCTGGTAATTTCACCAACACGTGAACTTGCACAACAGGTTTGTCAGGATGCGATTGCATTTGTACGTCACATGAAAGGTGTTCGTATTGCTGCAATCATGGGTGGTATGCCATTTGGTAAACAAATCCAACAATTAAAAGGTGCACAAGTTGTAGTTGCGACACCAGGTCGTTTACTTGATCTTGTTAACCGTCGCCAGATTAAACTGGACAAAGTTGATGCGTTAATCGTCGACGAAGCTGACCGTATGTTAGACCTTGGTTTCTCTGAAGACCTAGAGGCAATCGGTGACTTGGCTGCGAACCGTAAACAGACTTTGATGTTCTCTGCAACATTTGCACCGCGTATCATCACGCTTGCTGAACGCATGATGAATGAGCCAGAGCGTATTGCGATCGAAACTGGTCACTCTACGAATACTGACATCACTCAGACTTTGCACTGGACTGATGGCTTTGAGCACAAGAAAAAATTACTGACTCACTGGTTAAACGAAGAAGACGTTGATCAGGCAGTTGTATTCGCTTCTACGCAAGAAGATACCGATATGCTGGCTGAAGAACTTGCTGAAGCAGGTCTATCAGTAGTAGCACTTCACGGTGCAATGCCACAGACAGTTCGTAACCGTCGTCTACGCAGCATCCGTGAAGGTCGTGCAAAAATCTTGGTTGCAACTGATGTTGCAGCACGTGGTCTAGACGTACCAACAATCTCTCACGTCATCAACTTCGGTCTTCCAATGAAGAACGAGGACTATGTACACCGTATTGGTCGTACAGGTCGTGCGGGCCGTACTGGTAAAGCGATTACTTTAGCGACTTACCGTGAACGCGGTAAAATCCGTGCGCTTGAAGATTACCTAGATGCTCGTTTAGAAGTATCTGAAATCGAAGGTCTTGAGCCATCTCCACCTCCTGCACGCGGTAGCCGTGATGGCGCTGGCCGTGGTCGTGGTCGTGATGGCGGTCGTGGCGGCCGTGGTGGCTTCGGCGGTGGTCGTCGTTTCGAAGGTGAAGGTAACTTCAAACGTCGTGATGGTGGTGATGACCGTCCACGTCGTAGCTTTGATGACAAACCTCGTGGCGAACGTCCTGCGTTCGGTGGCGAAGATCGCCCACGTCGTGACTTCAACAGTGATCGTCCACGTCGTGAAGGCGGTTTCGGTGATCGTCCTAAACGTGACTTCGGTGATCGTCCAGCTCCACGTCGTGAAGGTGGTTTCGGTGATCGTCCGCAACGTTCTTTCGATGACCGTCCAAAACGTGATTTTGGCGACCGTCCTCGTTTCGAAGGTTCTGATGACAACCGTGGCAACCGCGTAGACTACAAACCACGTCGTGAAGGTTCTTTCGGTGACCGTCCTAAACGCGATTTCGGTGATCGTCCGGCGCCACGTCGTGAGGGTGGTTTTGGGGATCGTCCTAAACGTGATTTCGGTGATCGTCCGGCGCCACGTCGTGAAGGTGGTTTCGGTGACCGTCCAGCACGTTCATTTGGTGATGACCGTCCTAAACGTGATTTCGGTGGTGATCGTCCACGCCGTAACTTCGATGACAAACCACGTGGTGAGCGTTCGTTCGGTGAAGACCGTCCACGTCGCAAATTCAATGACTAATTGAATCTAGCCAAAAAAAACCAGCGATAACGCTGGTTTTTTTATGGATGCATTTTTTTAAAGTTTTAGGTAAAGTGTGTGCCATTCCTGAATTTGAATCGGTTACGATAACTAATCCTCAAATATCACACTTGGCTAGTTATATCCATGAGGTTGTTATGCCTTATATTGCGCTGATCCTGATCTTATGTAACATCATTCTCTTTCTCTATAATTTTTATAATTGAATGATTATTGAACATATAAGCAAGCGATAAAATTATAAAAATAAATCATGCTTTCTCATTTTTTTCATTCAGATATTGCCTTTTTGCCATTGTAACATTCCGATCAAAAGGTAACATTTAGAGAGTTAATCCTTTATAGTACGCATGCTGAAAAAATGCAGGAAAACGCTTAGCTATGAAAAATCAAACAGCGTTTGAGACTCAATCACTCATAGAAGTGAAAGGTTTGAGCTTCAAGCGAGGCGAACGTGTGATTTATGAGAATGTCAGCCTGAACATTCGACGTGGTCAGATCACTGCCATTATGGGACCTTCTGGTACCGGTAAAACTACATTATTGCGTCTTATTGGCGGACAGCTAACGCCGGATCAAGGACAGGTGTTGCTGGATGGCAAGGATATCGCACGCATGTCACGTAGTGAGCTGTTTGCTGCACGTGCACGTATGGGCATGTTATTCCAGAGCGGCGCTTTGTTCACAGATATGAGTGTTTATGAAAATGTCGCTTTCCCGATTCGTGCACATACCAAATTGCCTGAGCACTTGATCGCAGAAATCGTGGCACTCAAGCTGGAATCTGTTGGTCTTCGCGGTGCAGAGCAGATGATGCCCTCTGAATTATCCGGTGGTATGAACCGTCGTGTGGCTCTAGCGCGTGCGATTGCACTTGACCCAGAGCTGATCATGTATGACGAACCATTTGCCGGGCAAGACCCGATCGTGATGGGTGTATTAACACGTCTGATTCGTTCCCTGCGTGAAGCATTAGACCTGACTACAATTATCGTTTCGCATGATGTAGCAGAAACCTTATCCATTGCTGACTATATTTATGTGGTCGCAGAAGGAAAGATCCAGGGTGAAGGCACACCTGAAGAATTAAAAGCACATCCTTCTGCATTTGTTCAGCAGTTCCTGACGGGTTCCGTTGAGGGACCTGTGGATTATCAGTTTAGTCATGCGGCTTATTTAAGTGATGAGGTGCGTTCATGAATGCAATTGCCTTATTGGGTAGACGTGTCATAGAACGTGTGCGCGGGATTGGGGTTGCGACTTTAATGCTGCTTCAAATTCTCTTCTCTGTACCGACCTGGCTTGGCTTTAAGCTATTTGTCTACCAGATGTACCGTGTTGGTGTGCTATCGCTGCTGATTATTGTGGTCTCAGGTTTATTTATTGGCGCAGTCCTCGGTTTGCAAATGTATACCATTCTCGCAACCTTCGGCAGTGAAGCCATGTTAGGTACCGCAGTGGCTCTAACCTTATTACGCGAACTGGCACCGGTTGTGGCAGCGCTCTTGTTTGCTGGTCGTGCCGGTTCCGCATTGACAGCTGAAATCGGTCTGATGAAAGCCACTGAACAGTTATCCAGCATGGAGATGATTGGGGTTGATCCGCTGAAAAGGGTCATTTCACCACGTCTTTGGGCAGGGATTTTCAGTCTGCCAATGCTGTCCGTAATTTTTGCTGCCGTGGGGATTATGGGCGGTAAAATGGTCGGTGTAGATTTCCTTGGCGCAGATGAAGGCGCGTACTGGAGCGGTATGGAAAGTACCGTGCAGTTCTACAAGGATATCTTTAACGGTACCATCATTAAAAGTTTTGTATTTGCATTGATTTGTACATGGATTGCGGTCTATCAGGGTTATGCCTGTGAACCAACATCTGAAGGGATTGCAACGTCCACAACACGTACTGTGGTGTATTCATCGTTGTGTGTTTTAGGTTTTGATTTCGTGTTGACTGCGGTCATGTTCGGAGGTGTTTAATGAAATCACGTACCAGTGAGCTGGCCGTTGGTGTTTTTGTCATTCTGTTTGGAATTGCAATTTTCTTCCTGGCAATGCGTGTCAGTGGTTTGGTCGGAACAAATATTGCCGACAGCTATAAAATGACAGCAACTTTCGAAAATGTAAATGGTATTAAGCCGCGCGCCAAAGTTGCTTTAAGCGGTGTGAAAGTCGGTCAGGTCGATACCATTACACTTGATCCAGTCACCCGCTTGGCCACTGTACATATGACGCTAGATGGTTCACTGACATCATTTAATGCTGAACAGTTAAAGAAAGTACAGCAAGAAGCCCTAGATGAGTTACGTTACAGCACTGACTATGAAGCTGCGGTACCTGCGCAACAAAAAGCAATGGAAAAGCAACTCTTAGACAACATGACATCCATTACCAATATTGATGAAGATGCTTACATTATGATAGCAACCAATGGTTTGCTGGGTGAAAAGTATTTGAAAATTATTCCAGGCGGCGGTCTGAATTATTTGAAACGTGGTGATCAGATTGCCAATACCCAGGGCACGATGGAAATTGAAGATTTAATTACCAAATTCGTGACAGGTGGGGCAGGCAGTAAGTCATCCGAAACTCAGGAGGCATCTGCTGATGCAGTAACTTCTGAAGCTACAGATGCAGAACCTGCATTTGTTGAATAATGATTGAGGAAATTTGAGTGAATATTTTAGTAAAGCAAACCCTTGCAGCAAGCATTCTATCTACCATGGCGATCGGAAGTGTTTTCGCTGCACCGGCTGAAGCACCACCTGCATTTATCAAGAAAGTTGCAGACAACCTGGTGGCTCGTCTCAAAGCAGACCATAGCAAGTTGCAGAGCAATCCGGCACTGGTGAAAACTATTATTCGTCAGAATCTTGATCCATATATCGATTCACAAGCATTTACCCGCATTGTGATGGGAACGTATGCAACTAATCAGTATAGTTCTGCTGCACAGCGTGCTCAGTTTGAACGTAACTTCCGTGAAACGTTGACTGAAAATTATGGTTCAGCATTTGCCAAATATACCAACCAGTCTTATACCATGCGTCCGTACAAAGACACCGGTAGCAAAAATCCAGTTGTGACCATTGATTTCCATAATAATGGCGAGAAAATTCCGGTTTCTTTCCAGTTGGCCGATAAAGGTTCACAATGGAAAATCCGTAATATCAACGTATCTGGTATTGATCTAGGTTTACAGTTTCGTAACCAGTTTGCAGCGACTGTAAAACGTAATGGCGGTAACCTGGATAAAGCAATCGCAAACTTCAAGCCAGATGCAGAAGCAGCGGTTGAAAAGAAAAAATAAGATAGGTGAACTGTGATCAAATTCAGTAATCAGGAACTGCATGTTGTAGGCAAAATCGACTATAACAATGCGCAGCAATACTATGAACAGGGGCTGCGTGAAATTCAGTCACAGACAGTTTTTCCTATTGTGGTAAATCTGGCTGAGCTTGAAAGCGGAAGTACTTTGGCTTTAGCGATATTGGTCAGATGGTTACGTCAGACGCCACAAGCCAAAGGATTGCAGTTTAAAGCCGTTCCTGCAAAAGTGATGAAGATCATACAGTCCTGTCACCTGGAGAATGATTTACAAATTATTCAGTAAAAAGAAAAAGCACCGAAAGGTGCTTTTTTATTGTGATTAGATTTTAAAAAAATAATGAAAATCAAATAGATCTAAGTATAGATTGTAAGTCCTCTCTCCCTCAGGGAGAGTTAAAGAGAGAGGGTGAAAATCCTCACCTAACTCCTCCTCTGGAAAAGGAGGGGGAATTTTCTTCACTTTTTTAGAGAGAAGTTGACGAGGGATTAAATAGATATGAATTAAATACAGAGATTTCTTACGCTTTGCTTTGAAGCAGTGCCTCAAAGCTGGCTCAAATCCATTTCTTCCATCTAAAGTAAATCAATGGTCCAATGAAGAATGCGACCAGAATTAGCCCGACAATGATAAAGCTGGTGGTGCCATGTGCAAAAGGCAGAACTTCTGTGTTCATCCCATAGATACTCGCAATCAGCATTGGTGGCGCAAGCATACTTGGCAAGATCGAGAATCGACGGATTGTGTCATTCTGTTCGGTATTAATGAATCCGGAAGTTGTATCGAGCAGGAATCGCACCTTCTGGAATAAGAAAGCATCATGCTCAACCAGAGAGCGTACATCTTCACTGAGCTCTCGAATGTCCGCATCATAGATATGACTACCGAGCGCCCGTGGACGGGACAGGAAGGTCAGTACCCGGCGTAAATCGATCAGACAAAGCTGGGCTTTTCCAAGCATATCCTCGAGCTGTGCCAGACGGGTAATCATGTCATCCAGATCCAGAATCTGTTCACGATGGCGGTTATTCAGAACTTCGGTTGAGTATTTTTCCAGATCCTTGTGCACATCTTCCAGAATATCCGCCAGCTCATCCAGCTTGGCTTCAAGCAGGCCAAGTAGAATCCAGGTCGGATCCTTATAATCAATCTCATAATCATTGCGGCGCGCACGAGCACGAAAGGCACGGAACGCGACCAGCTTTTCCCCACGCAAGGTAAACAACCGATCTTTATGCAGAATGAAGGCGACGGTTTGCACCGTGGCTAAAATGCTGGATTGATCTTCAGTATCTTCTTCGACCTGATAGTTTTTATTTTTCGTTAAAAAATAAGTGCTGATATGCAAAATACCGTCATCATCGCGGTAAAATCGGGCACTGGATGAAATGTCTTCTAATGACTTGAGCGTAGGAAGATTTTGCTCATAAGCGTCCATGATCCATTGCTGCTCTTCCTGTGAAGGAGCAATCAGATCAACCCAAACCAAATCTTGATGTAAATCAAAGTCGCCATTAATAGTGGCATCTTCTAGGCTACCGCGCTCTGTGGCATAAAAGGCTTCAAGCATGCTGTCTTTTCTCCCTTGCGCAGTATGTAAATTGGAATGGGTGTATTTTAGACAAGGAATTGAATAAAAACACTGATTGAACAGTTATTTTTTCAAAAAAAGCTTCGATCAGGGATTCCTTGCGATACAGCTAGAACTAAATGGTGAAAAATGATGAATTCTATCGCAATTTTTTGTGGTTCCGCACTGGGGATCGCACCTGTTTATACCCAGATTGCTGAAAAAGTCGGCCAGACGCTGGCAGCTAGACAGCAAACACTGGTCTATGGTGGTGGCCGTTCAGGCTTGATGGGAATTGTTGCGGACAGTACTCTGGCTGCGGGCGGCCAAGTGATTGGGGTGATTCCAAAGCAACTGGTAGACCGTGAATTGGCCCATCCAGGTCTGACTGAACTATATATCGTTGAAAATATGCACGAGCGCAAAACCAAAATGTCAGAACTGGCAGATGGTTTTATTGCGATACCGGGTGGTGTAGGAACACTGGAAGAAATCTTTGAGCAATGGACCTGGGCACAGCTCGGTATTCATGAAAAGCCATGCGCATTTTTAAATGCAGAAAACTTCTATACCGGTTTGATTCATTTTATTCAGCACACGACTGAACAGGGTTTTACCAAGGCACGTTTTACCGAGAAACTCATTGTCAGTGAAGAAATTGAAACAATTCTGGATGCTTTTGAGAATTATCAACCACCGCAAGCGAAATGGGGGATGGTTGATCAGCAAGATCTCGTGAAATAAGCCCATTGATCATTTTTAAATTTAAGTTGTTATGAAAGTTATTACTGTTGCCGCCGGCATTGTACTGAATGAAGCACAGCAATTATTGGTTGTACGTAAGAAAGGTACCAGCTGCTTTATGCAGGTGGGTGGCAAGCTGGAACCGAATGAAGCACCTGAAGAGACGATTGTTCGTGAAATCCAGGAAGAAATCTGCTGTCAGGCTGAAGTACAGCAATTTGTGGGTCGTTTTGAAACGAATACCGCGAATGAACCCGACCACCAACTGGTCAGTTATGTATATCTGGTCAAACTGGATCAAATGCCAAAAATTGAGGCGGAGATTGCCGAGATGAAATGGATTGATCTCAATGAACAAGACTTAGCGCTGGCCCCGTTAACCACAGAAATTGTAATTCCATGGGTGAAGTCAAATCTTTTAGCCCAAGCTTAATTTAAAGCTTTGCACCTGCGACACAGGCTGTATAAATTTGCTGGCAGCCAAGTTCTTCGAGCTTCTGATTAAGTGCACGAATTGAACTACCAGTTGTTACCACATCATCAATAACCAGCACCTTACGATAACGCAATTTTGATGATGTACTGATCTGAAATTGTGCTTCAATACCTTCAATCCGTTCCAGGCGGCTTAAGCCTTTTTGTGAATGCTGTTTGAGCCGGCTCACCGGTTGCCAAACTGGAACTTGAAGATGCTTTGCGACCTGTTTAGCCAGCAGTAAGGACTGGTTATAGCCGCGCTGTACCAATTTGTCTGTTGAGATTGGCATCGGGACGACTGCGCTGACTTTGGGAAGTTTTAAACTGATAAGCGCGCCTGCTAACAAGTTTTCCAGATAAAGCTTCTGCTCATATTTGAACAACTGAATCAGACGATCCATCGGATAGTCATAATGGCAGGCAATCTGTACCTGCATTTCCTGGCGCTGGATGGTCTGATGTGCCCAGGGTAGCTGGTTCCAGCAATCCTGGCATACTGAATGAATTGTTTGATAATCGTTGTGACAAAGCTGGCAGGGTTGTAACTTGCCCAGCCAATGCTTGCCTTGCTGAATCAGTTTAGACATAGGCATAACGTGGTGCCTCAGGTAACCAGCGTTTTAATAACGCATCGGCCTGTTTCGGATAATCCTTTAACATCTGCTGCGCCACATAATGTGCCTGATTAAGCAGGTGGTCATCCCGTTCCAGCTTGGCTACCCGGAAACCCATATCTCCGGTTTGTTTGGTGCCAAGCAGTTCACCTGGACCACGCAGTTCCAGATCCTTTTCCGCGATGATAAAACCGTCATTGGTTTCACGCATGATACGCAAACGTTCCTGACCATTCTGAGAAAGAGGATGCTTATACAGGAGTACACAGAAACTGGCTTTCGCACCCCGACCAACACGGCCACGCAGCTGATGCAGTTGTGAGAGTCCGAGACGCTCAGCATTCTCAATCACCATCAGAGAAGCATTCGGTACATCGACACCCACCTCAATCACGGTCGTGGCAATCAATAGCTGCAATTCATTATTTTTAAATTGTTGCATCACCGCCTGCTTTTCATCAGGCTTCATCTTGCCATGGACCAGACCGATATTGATTTCCGGGAAGCGTTCCTTAATTTCGGCAAAAGTGGCTTCTGCTGCTTGGGCATCTAACATTTCTGACTGTTCGACCAGAGTACAGACCCAATACGCCTGCTTACCTTCAGCACAGTTGGTGGCAATACGTTGGAGTACTTCTTCACGGCGGTCCAGTGGGATAGTGACGGTTTGGATCGGAGTACGACCTGGTGGCAGTTCATCAATAACTGAAGTGTCCAGATCACCATACGCAGACATGGCGAGCGTACGTGGAATTGGTGTCGCCGTCATGACCAGTTGATGTGGAGACATACCATCCAGCCCTTTATTGCGCAAAGCCAGACGCTGATCCACACCAAAGCGATGCTGTTCATCAATAATTACCAGCCCCAATTTGGCAAACTCGACATTTTCCTGAAACAAGGCATGGGTGCCAACCACCAGATTGGCACTGCCATCTTTAATGCTTTGTTCTGCCGCAGTACGGGCTTTACCCTTTTGCTTGCCAGACAGCCATGAAACAGTCAGTCCCAGTGGCTCAAACCATTTTTTAAAATTTAAATAATGCTGTTCTGCTAGAATTTCGGTTGGTGCCATCAGGGCCACTTGCCAGCCTTCTTCCAGAGCATGACAGGCCGCCACACCAGCAACCAGTGTTTTACCTGCACCGACATCGCCCTGTACCAGACGCAACATCGGTTTGTTGCCTTTCATGTCATGGGCAACTTCTCGTGAAACACGTTTTTGCGCCCCCGTCATTTCAAAAGGTAGACCCGCGAGCAACTGTTTGGCATAACGCTTACTTGGTGAAAATGCAGGCGCTTCAATCTGCTGAATAAAGGCACGGCGGGTCAGTAAACTGATCTGATGCGCGACCAGTTCCTCAAAGATCAGACGCTGCTGGGCGGGGTGGGAACCCTGTGCCAGCTGCAACATGTTGGCATCGACTGGAGGGTGATGGATATATTCCAGTGCCTGCTTCAGGTCATAGCCATTGCTGAATTTAGCCGGTAGCAATTCCGGTAGATCATCACTGTGTAGGGCGAGCGCCTGTTTGATATATTCACGTAACTTGGGTTGGGTCAGGCCTTCAGTTGCCGGATAGATCGCGGTAAGTTGTGTCTGTGGAAGTGGGGTATGTTCAGTAATGACCTGTAGTTCGGGGTGATACATTTCCAGGCCACGGGCACCAACACGCACTTCGCCAAAGACTCTTAATCTTGCACCAACTTTGCAGCGGTCGGTAATGCCCTTATAGATATGATAGAAACGTAGCGTCACCTTACCGCAATCATCATCCAGCAGTACGGCCATGGACTTGCGTTTACCTGGTGGAAAATCTACGCCTTTGACAATACCTTCCAGCAAATAGCTACGTCCCACAGTCAATTGATTCATGGGAATGATCGTGCTACGGTCTTCGTAGTCACGTGGCAGATGAAAGAGCAAATCATCAGTTGTGAACAGATTTAATTTTTCAAGTAATGTGGCGGCGGCATTGCCGACACCTTGTAACTGATGGACTGCAGCCATGTCCCCTCAACCAGGTTTTGTGATTTGGTGCTGAATGCATATTTTATTTATCGGTTATGGTAAAACATCCGCACGCATAGCTAAACAATTATTTGAGCAAGGTCATCAAATTAGCACAATCAGTCGCAGTGCGAAAACAGATTCCTGTGCCACTCATCATGTTCAGGATGTGCATCAACTCGATTTAAGCAGCCTTGCACCGATTGACTGGGTCTACGTCTTGCTCAGTCCTGACCAGAGTACGGTCGAAGCTTATCAACAGACTTATCTGGACTCAGTCGGTCCAATTGTGACTGCGCTAAAATCCCATCCGATAAAACGTCTGGTTGTCGTGTCGTCCACCCGGGTCTATGGCGAGAATGCCGGAGAGCGGGTGGATGATGACAGTGCAATTTATCCGAATGATCCGCAAGGCAAAGTCCTGCATCAAATGGAGCAGATTTATTTAGCTGCTTATCCAGACCAATGTACGATCATCCGCCCAAGTGGGATTTATGGAGCTTCAGTTGCACGCTTGGAAAAAATGGCACGATTTATGTCCAGTTATCCAAATCTGCACTGGTCGAATCGGATTCATATTGAAGACTTGTCACGTTTTATGGCTGAGATGATTCACGTGGAACATCTTGAATCTTCATATATTTTGACCAATAACCAGCCACAACTGTTGCATGAAGTTCTGCAATGGTTTCAGCAGCAGATGAGATTGCCTTTATTAAAGGTAGAAAGTGAGCAGGTGACGGGGAAGAAACTATATGCTACCCGTATGCAAAAAATGGGATATGAGTTAAAGCATCAAGATTGTTTTCAGGATTATTTGGAATTGATGAAGTTATTCACTCATCTTGAATAAAGTTGGGTTCCCTCTCCTTTTAGGAGAGGGTTAGGGAGAGGTAAGTTTTTAAACATTTTCTCTCATCCCTCTTGCGAAGCAATGCTTCTCATCCCAGAGGGAGAGGGCGCTTAAATAATCTTACTTTTTCTTCCGTTTCGCACGCTTCTTGGCTTGTTCAGCTGCCAAGGCATCCAAAGCTTCTTTCAATTCTTCATCCGTAAAGGCTGTAAGGTTATGAAGCATTTGCAGCTTTACTTCATCCAGTACCAGATCCGCATACTGAGCGATATTTTTGAAGCTTTCATCAAAGACAATCGCATTGTCTTCATTAGTACTGATATAACCTTTTTGAGTTAGCGTTTTGATAAAGCTTTGGAACAGTGCCTTATCAAAGAATTCTGGTGAATTGAATTCATACAGTACAGACAAACGCTGACCTACCAGATGGCTTAATTCTTCAACCTGACGGGTGGAGATATTGCCTGAACCACGCTGGGTGATCAGTGCCAGCGTCATGTAATAGCGCTCGATACTTTGCATGACAGGTGCAGCCAAAACTTCTAGCTGATGATGCGCTTCGCTGTTTGGTGTAGGTGCCACCAAATTTTCACCATCCTGTGCAATTAACTTCGCTGCAATCAAAGCATCAATATAAGCGTTTACTGGTACCTTGATTTCATCTTCATGCCATTTCAGGAACAGTTCAGCTTTCAGGAATGGATACAGCGTGCTGCTGATATTCACCAGATCATCACGGCGAATAATACCATTATGATTTACCAGGGCGGCTACCAGTGATGGTAATACAAAGGCATGCACAATATTGTTGCGGAAATAGGTCAGTAAAATCGCCTGATTATCTTCGATGGCGATAATATTGCCCAGCACATGATTGACGCGTTTGATCAGTTTCAACTTCATTGCATAGGCAATGATTTCTTTCCCTGATAACGGCGTCACTTGCATACGTTCATCATATGGCAAAGACGTCAGCAGATTACGATAAGTATCTAACTGTTTGATACAAATCGCCTCATCCAGTGTGTGTTTTGGTGTTGCTAATAAAATGAGTGACAGCAGGGATACCGGGTTAATGACGGCTGCACGGTTAATATTTTCCAGAATCGCCTGTGCAGAACTATTTACTGCTTCAGATACTGCTGGCGGGATTGGATCATCATTTTTTTCAATCTTGATTTCATCTGCACCATGCTGTTTCAGCATGTCATCCAGAAAGACGGGTTCACCAAAATTCAGATGTACCTTACCGAAAATACGTTCAATCTTGCGCAAGGTTTTTAGAATGCCAAAAATAGATTCTGCTTCTTTTTCCTTACCGTTCATTTCACCTACATAAGTTGCACCTTCCATCAGACGTTCATAGCCGATATAGGTGGGTACAAATACGATAGGCTTCGCTTTGCCACGCAAATGACCATGCACGGTCATTGCCAGCATACCGGTTTTCGGTGGCAACAGACGGCCGGTACGTGAACGGCCACCTTCAATAAAGTATTCCAGTGGAGTATTACGTGACAGAACGCTATACAGATATTCTTTGAAAACTGTCGTATAGAGTGCATTACCGCGGAAAGTACGGCGGATAAAGAAGGCACCACCGCCACGCAAGATCTGACCAACAAATGGCATGTTCAGGTTATCACCCGCTGCGATGTACGGCACCATCAAACCACGACGATAAATCACATAAGACAATAACAGGTAGTCGATATGACTACGGTGACATGGTGCATAGACAATTTCATAGTCTTTCGCCAGTTCACGTACCGTACTGAAGTTATGTACATCAATGCCGTCATAGAGCTGAGTCCAGAGACGGGTCAGGGCCTTATCGGCAAAACGTACGGTTGAGTTGGAGTAATCTGATACGATTTCATTTAAATAACCAATGGCACGGCGTTCAGCTTCATCCACACTGATCTTGCTGCGGATACTTTCATTACGGATAGCCGCCTGCACATCTGGAGATTTGATCAGACCCTGCATCACATTACGGCGATCTGAAAGGTCAGGTCCCAGCACTACTTCTCGTTGGGCATCCAGATAGTCATTCAAGGTGCTGACAATATAAGTTGCTGGAGACAGGTTCGGATGTGTCACTTTGGCATGATCAATGAGTGCACGCAGAGACTGTGCTTCATGGAACTCCAGATAAGACTGACGACCATGCAGACCAATATTCACCAGCTGTTTCATCTTGCTTGGTGTTGACCAGGTATCGGTAAATAACAATTTGAACCAGGAATCTTCTTTCTCTGGCTCACGACCCCATAGCACGGTCACCGGAATCAGTTCTACATCCAGTTCTGGATTCTGTTCCAGTGCTTCAATCAGACGCAGCAGACGTGGTGGAAAAGCATGGGGCGGCGAGCTCAGCAGATTGCTTTCATCATGATATTGCAGGAACAATACCGAAGCTTTTTCCCGGCGCGTACCTAAATCCATTGGATCAAGTGCAGCAGGCAATTTGAGACGACGGGTTTCACCATCTACCACCAGCGCATTACTGCGAGAATGGTTTTGCAGAACATAACAGACAATCTTTTTCTGATCTTGCTGGTCAGCCGCTGGAGCAGGGACTTCCGTTGGTACTTCCCCAAGTACATGCGGGGTAACCACAAGTTCAAGCATCTTACTTGAAAGCTTGCGATACATTTGACCAAAGCCACTCTTGGACATACCTACTCCTAATTTTACTGACCAGAACCACAGGATTTCTGAGGGGGATCTATTTTGATAGATTGTATTTGAAAACAATATGTCATTTTCTAACAAATTCTACAAAAGTTCTTTGATTTTAACGTGAAAAAACGTTTTTTTTAGCGAAACGTCCATTAAGGGAATGACAGGCCAGTCAGTCAATCTCTAGGGATTTACTCAGAATTTATGGCAGAATATTACCAGAAATGAAGCACATTGTTATTTTTCCAATGTTGGATATCCCGAACATCGTATAGGTTGCCTATGAATGTCTTAACACAAGAACTGGTTGAATTGCTTAGCCTGGAAAAGCTGGAAGAGAATATTTTCCGTGGAATTAGCCGTAACCTGGTAGGCAAGCGCGTATTCGGTGGGCAGGTATTAGGACAGGCTTTGCGTGCTGCATCGTATACGACTGATCGTCCAGCACATTCATTGCATGCCTATTTCCTGTTTGGAGGAGATGTCAATGCACCGATTATCTATGAAGTAGATCGTATCCGTGATGGCAAGAGTTTTGCCAGTCGTCAGGTGCGTGCGATTCAGCATGGCCGTACTATCTTTATGTGTATGGTGTCTTTTGCCGAACCAGAAGAAGGCTTGAACTATCAGATTTCTGAACCAGAATATCCCTCAGTTGACAGCCTGAAAAATGAGGCAGAACTGAAGCATCAGATTGTTGAATTCGTACCGGAAAATGTCCGTGCTTCATTTATGCGTGATCGCCATGTAGAAATTCGTCCTGTGATGCCGGTGAATCCATTCCAGCCGCAACCGGAAGCGCCAAATTATGCGCACTATATCCGTACCCATGGCCAAGTCGCTCCGGAAGTTGATGAGGTTTCGCTGCATCAGGCGATTGCTGCCTTCTACTCAGACTTTACCTTGATGACGACAGCATTGCGTCCACATGGTCTGAGCTATATTTCACCAAACCTACAATGTGCCAGCATCGACCATGCCATGTATTTCCATAAGCCATTCCGGGCCGATGAATGGATGCTTTATGATATGGATGCGACAGTGAGTGCCAGCTCACGTGGTCTGAACTTCGGTCGTATGTGGCAGAATGGAGAACTGGTCTGTAGTACAACCCAGGAAGGTCTGATCCGTCTGCGGGAAATTGAAACCCAGTAAGATTCAAAATAAAAAAGCCGGATTAGAGTTCCGGCTTTTTTATGGATGTGATTTGAAGTTAGTGGCAATGTGGCACATCATTGCTTGAATGCTTATGGCAGCCTTGCTGTTCTTTACCGCCCGAAGAATGTGCAAAAACCTGCCCGATGCTGCAAATGAGTGCAACAGCAATGATCATTTTTTTCATGAACGTGTATTTCCTTTGTATAAAACCAGCTTATTGCACTGATTAAGCACATTGCGTGCCAAAATTTGGTACATCACCATATGGATTAAATGAATAATAAAAGATATTTTGCTGCAAAGCGTTTATAAAATTTTACTCGATTATCCGAAACTTGCATGGCATAGTGCCGGATAAGTTCAATATTAAAATGTCCATGAAGATGAGCTTAAATACGCAGATTCTAGTTGCCGCAGTATTGGGTGTCCTATTTGGTTTTTTATTAAATCTTTTCCCGCAAACCACGTTTGAAGAGCTCAGCCTGTATGGTCTGGGTATCATGAGCAGCATCTTTATTGGTTTGCTAAAGATGTTGCTGGTTCCACTGATCTTTAGCTCGATTGTGGTTGGAGTATCGAATCTGCAAGCTGGTGGTCAGCTGAGCCGAACCTGGAAAATTACCTTGGCATGCTGTGTCACCACGACCACCCTGGCTTTAATCTTGGGATTGGCTTGTGCCCATCTGTTTGATGTAGGCAAGGGTGTCGATGTAGTAATGTTCCAGGATGCCATGGCTCAGCATAAAACTCTGGATACTTTAACGCCATCTTCATTCTTTACCAACTTTATTCAGAATACCCTGATCAATCCGTTTAAGGCCTTTGCCGATGGCAATGTGCTGGCAGTGGTGGTCTTTGCACTCTTTGTCGGTGTGGCACTGGTGGCAGGGGGAGACAAGTTTCGGACGGTGCGTAAGCTCAGTATGCAGTTTTTTGACATCATGATGCTGATGATTGGCTGGGTCATGAAACTGGCGCCATTCGGGATTTTTGCGCTACTGGCCAAGCTGATTGCCACTGAAGATATTTCGGTACTGAGCCGTCTGGCAGAGTTTGCTGCGGTAGTAACGGGCACCACCATTTTCCACGGTCTGGTAGTTCTACCATTATTGTTGTGGATCTTCGGGAAAATGAGCCCGATTACCTTTTTCAAAGGCACTCGCGCAGCCTTGATTACCGCTTTTGCGACCAGTTCCAGTTCTGCAACCATGCCATTATCTATGAAATGTGCCCAGGAAAATCTGGGAGTACGTCCACATACGGCAGGCTTTGTCATTCCGCTTGGGACTCAGCTGAACATGGATGGTACGGCACTGTATGAAGCCGCAGCAGCTTTATTTATTGCCAACCTCATGGGACTTGATCTGACGTTAGGGCAGCAATTGGTCGTGTGTGCCACAGCAATGATTGCATCTTTAGGCGCACCGGGTATTCCAAGTGCCGGGATGGTGACTATGATCATGGTACTGCAATCAGTGGGTCTACCGGCAGAAGCCATTGCGATCCTGTTGCCGATTGACCGACTGCTCGATACGGTCAGGACTGTGGTGAATGTGCAGGGTGATATGATGATCAGTGTCGTGGTTGACCGACATACCCGTGAACCGCAGCTGGATCAGTCCATCTCTAGTTGAGGATTGAAAACCACCTCCCACAGATGTCCATCTGGATCCTGAAAATAGCCTGCATAGCCGCCATAAAATCTGGCCTGTGCAGCTTTCACAATCTTGGCTCCAGCTTTTTCAGCCTGAGTCATGACCTGATCGACATCTAATGGGCTATACACATTGTGTCCCAAGGTCATTTGAGTGGGACACATTGGGCTCGGTTCGAGTCCGGTATCATGCTGGATGCTGCTTTGCGGCCATAAAGCCAGTTTTAATCCAGCCTGTAGTTCAATAAATGCGACTGCGCCATATTCAAATTCTTTGCCAACAATGCCTTTACTGGGAAAGCCCAGCCCATCATAATAAAAGCGTAGTGCAGCCTCCAGGTCGCGAACACCGAGTGTAATCACTGAAATCCGTGCTTGCATGAGCTTATCCTTAGGGTCATGTCTGTAGCTTTATCTTAGGTCAAATAAAAAGCAGGGAAATGATCCCTGCTGTTAGAAATTGTAATAAGAGGAGAGCTCAGGCGACTTTTAAACCTGCCCGTTTGGCCGCAGGGGAATGCTCAAGATAATACAGTGCATCATCGGTACTGCCTTCATGCACCGGGTCATACCATGGCATCAGGTAGCCGAGCTGCTGAGAAACCAGCCATAGGGGATTCGGTAACAAACGATTGTCCTGCTGTGAAATACGCAACCATTCTTTCCAGATCCAGGGTTTATACACCGTGGGTTTCAGCTGCTTAAAGCGAGGGTCTTGTGCTAACAAGTGTGCTGCACCGTCGACCCACAGACCAATCACTCCAATAATCACCACCACACTTAAATAGTAGCGGGCAATATATCCGCCACCAAGATGACGATATAAGTCAAATGCCACACTGCGATGCTCAATTTCTTCTGCGCCATGCCATTTCACCAGATCTAGCATATTTGTATCAGCACCAAGCCGTTCCCATTCGGTGTTATAGAGCGCATATTTTCCAAGGACACAGGTCATATGCTCTACAGTCGCGACGATACCAAGCCGGAACAGATCCCATTGATGTTCTGCGATTTTAGGAATTTTCAGACCAAGCGGCTGATCGGCCAGCAATTGATTGAACAGGAAATCCATAATGTCCAGATTGCGCTGGATATCAATCTGGCGTTCAGATAGATACTCTTTATTGGCCGAATTATGTGCCTGAGCATGCATGGCTTCCTGACGGATAAAAGCCTGTACATCATGCTTTAATTTTTCGTCGGTGATCTGAGCGAGAACCTTGTTATACAGGCGACAGAACCAGAATTCACCGGCCGGCAGAATATTATTAATTTCATTCACAAAGTAACTGGCAAAAGGCTGATTTGGAATCCAGTCAATCGGGGTAGCCTGCCATTCAAACTTAACTTTGCGCGGTTGGATAAAATAGGAAATTGAAGAGCCAATTTTTGTTGTTTTGAATCGTGAGAGTAAAGACATGGGGTGGATCCATCACTGCTTGATCAATACAGTATGAAAATAATGTCCCGAATTGCTGCAGGCAATACGGGACATTATTTTGTCACTTGGATCACATCGGGCTTATTTTGGCTGTTCTTGTTCAACAATCTCTGGTTGATCAGCTTCAACCGGCTCATCCAGATTGTTTAATTCACTTGCAGTGATTTCATGATCTTGGTCTGAGTCAGTGTCATCTTCTAGCTCAACAGATTCAATCGGTTCATCAGCTTCGTTTAAATCATGGATTGATGCTTCAGGAATACTATCCAGATCAAATTCCGTTGGTTGATCCAGAGTAAAGTTCAGACGACCGGCCATCACGCTTGCCAGTTCTTCCAGACCTTCTTTATTTAAAGAGGAGAACAATTGAATCGAGAAGTTTAGCTTCATTTTATTTAATGTTGCTTTGACTTCCTGTAGGGCTTTGGACGCAGGACCACGATTCAGCTTGTCTGATTTGGTCAACAAGACATGCACGAACAGGTGACGTGAATAGGCCCATTCCAGCATCATCACATCAAAGTGTTGTAGTGGATGACGGATATCCATCAACAGCACCAGACCTTGCAAGCTCTTACGGTGAATCAGGTAATTTTCTAGTTCTTTCTGCCAGACCAGTTTCATTTTTTCAGGTACAGCTGCATAACCATAACCGGGTAAGTCAACCAGACGCTGGTCTGGATTGCCGAGGCTGAAGAAGTTAATCATCTGGGTACGGCCCGGTCTTTTCGAAGCACGTGCCAATTGTTTCTGATTGGTCAGCGCATTGATGGCACTGGATTTACCTGCATTGGAGCGACCGGCGAATGCCACTTCATAACCTGTATCTTCAACACACAGATTAAGTTTGGGTGCACTCATTAAAAATTCAGCTTTGCGCAGCCAATTGAGCGAGCGCACAGAGTATTCAGTAATCGCAGGATCGACTTTTTTGGTATAGCTAATCTTTTGCTTTGGGGCAGCAGCTGCCTTACTGTTTTTCGATTTTCCTCTGCTGTGGTGCATGGCTCAACTTCAAACTTAAATTTACAAGCAGCTATTATAAAGGAAGTCGCTTGGGCAAGCGAACTTTCAATGCAAGACTTGGTAAGCAGAAAGTGAAAACTAAAGATTGATCAGGCCGATTGGTGACTGGATGCTGTAATGACCTTGCAGTGGTGTTACCACTTCACTGAGCGTATATTGATCCAGGCTGGCATAAAACTGCTCTACGGCATCATCTAAAATGCCTTTTAAACCACAATTTTTACGCAGCACACAGGGTGGGGTATTGCATTCTACCACTTGGCTATCCTGTTGCAGGATACGCACGATTTGACCTAATGGTATTTTTAAGGTGAGCGGATTCATGCGAATGCCGCCGCCTCGCCCACGAGTAGTGATGAGCCAGTCCTGCTTTGCCATAAAATGTACGATTTTCATGGCATGGTTCTCTGACACCTGCAGCTCATTCGCGAGTTCCGCAATGGTATACGGCATTTCTTTCGGCTGAGCGATGTACATGAGAATCCGTAAGGCGTAATCGGTAAATTTATTTAACTGCATTATAAATCTAGAGTTTTTATACAAAGCAGGGCTAGTCTAACACAGCCAGACTAGCCCTTGCTTGATTTCAGTTTAAGCTGACTGCTTAGTGGCGAACGCCACCAGTACCAAAGGCTTCACTGTGAATATTCTCAGCAGGAATGCCTCGTGCAACCAGCGCTTTGTGTTGTTCTGCCATAAATGGCATTGGGCCACATAGATAGTAATCAGCATTTTCTGGTAATAAAGCACGATCAACTGTACTCAGATCCAGACGGCCTGCTACATCATAGTCTTCACCCAGTTTGTCACCTTGGTGCGGGAATTCGTAAGCAGTCAGCGTGCTTAAACGTGGATATTTGGCTTTCAAATCATGAATGTGCTGTTTCATGGCATGCACCTGTTTGCTACGGCAGGCATGAATGAAAGTCACAGGTTGTGGCATATCCAGAGTTACCAACTGATTTAACATGGCTACCATTGGAGTTAAGCCCACACCCCCACTGACGAATACATTACGTTTGTTTGGATCAATCAAGTAGAAATTACCTGTTGGTGCAGACACTTCAATTTCTGAGCCTTCTGCCAAGCTATGTAAAGTATTAGATACCCAGCCTGGAACCAAATCACCTTTTTGATCTTCACGCTTCACTGAAATACGCAGGTATTCATCTTGAGGACAAGTTGAAAGCGTATATTGACGTGGTTGTCTCAAATTCAGTTCAGGCACAAACACACGTACAGAAATATACTGACCTGCTTCATACTTCGGTAATGGTCCGCCATCGACTGGTGCCAGGTAGAACGAAGTGATCTCTTCGCTTTCTATTACTTTTTTGGCAATCTTGAAATTGCGCCAGCCTAACCAGCTACCTTTAGTCTGTTCATGTTGATCATAAATCGCTTTTTCAGTCGCAATGAACAGGTCTGCTAATTGTCCATATGCAGTAGCCCACGCATCAATCAGTGGATCATCCATAGAAATATTGAGTACTTCACTGATTGAATGCAGCAGGTTTTCCCCAACAATGCCGTAATCAGGTGCTTTAATATTTAAGCTGACATGTTTATGCGCAATGAGTTCAACCACAGGTAATAACACAGAAGGATCTTCGATATTTTCAGCATATGCTAAAACTGCACCTGCCAAGGCTTGCGCCTGAGCACCGCTACGCTGGTGACCCATGTTGAAGGTTTCTTTTAGATCAGGGTTATTGTTTAACATCCGGTTGTAAAAATAACCGGTTAAAGCAACCCCATTTTCACGAAGCACAGGTACTGTAGCTTTTACTAGGTCAATTTGCTGTGGAGTCATAGCAGATCTCTCATGGCTGTTATTTATAAGATGTATTTAAAATACATCTTTAAAGATATATTCACAATACATCTTTAAGTAAAAACCATGAAAAAATTATGGGATATTAAAATATCCCATAAAAATAAAGAAAATAATCGGAGAAAGGAGGGTTATCTCTTACCAAATAATGACCCTAATAAACCACGGACAATTTTCTGGCCGGTAGTGCTACCCAAAGTGCGTGCGGCACTTTTGGCAAAGGTGCCAACAATGTCTTGGGTGAACTTTTCACGCTGTTTCGCTGCACGTTCAGCTTCTTTCTGCTGTTCGCGTGCAAGACGTTCCTGTTCGCGGGCTTGCTGCTTAGCAAATGTTTCCTGCTCTTTTGCGACTTGTTTGGCATACGCTTCTTGTTCTTTGGCTTGCTGTTTGGCAAGTTCCGCAGCCTGAAGCTGTTGCTGGCGTTCAGTGACTTTGTTTTGCAGTATTTCATGCGCACTGTCACGATCAACTTGCTGTTCATAAATCCCAGCCACAATGCTTTGTTGCATTAAAGTTTTGCGTTCTTCAGGAGAAATGGGGGTAAAAGAGGAGTGTGGCGGCATCACCCAGCCGCGTTCTACAATTTGCGGTGTGCCTTTTTCATCCAGACAGCTAATCAGTGCTTCACCGACAGCCAGTTCGGTAATAGCATCCTGAACTTTAAATTCTGGATTAGCTCGAAAAGTATCTGCCGCCGTTTTTACCGCTTTTTGGTCTTTAGGGGTAAAAGCACGTAAAGCATGCTGAACCCGATTGCCGAGTTGACCTAAAACTCTTTCTGGTAAATCGAGTGGATTCTGGGTGATAAAGTAAATCCCCACACCTTTAGAACGAATCAAACGCACCACCTGTTCAATCTTTTCTTGCAAGGCAGGGCTAGTATTATCAAATAGCAAATGGGCTTCATCAAAGAAGAACACCAGTTTAGGTTTATCCAGGTCGCCGACTTCCGGTAACTGTTCAAACAGCTCTGAAAGCATCCACAGCAGGAAGGTGGCATATAGCTTGGGTGTATTCATCAGCTTGTCAGCAGCAAGCAAGTTGATATTGCCATGACCTTGACTGTCGGTTTGTAAAAAATCCATCAGATCCAGCGCTGGTTCACCAAAGAATTGCTCACCACCTTGATCAGCCAAGGCAAGCAGATTGCGTTGAATCGCGCCCAGACTGGCAGGAGACAGATTGCCATAGTCCGCTTTAAAATCTGCGGCATGTTCGCTGACATAACTAATCATGGCCTTTAGATCTTTAAAGTCGATCAGTAATAGTCCCTGATCATCAGCAATACGGAAAATGGCAGAGAGCACACCTTCCTGAGTGTCGTTCAGATTCAAAATACGGGCAAGAAGGAGAGGGCCAATCTCGGAAATGGTGGTGCGAATCGGATGGCCTTGCTCGCCAAATAAATCCCAGAACACCACAGGCGACGCTGAAAAAGGGATGGACTCGATATTCAGGCTTTTAATGCGTTCATCAAATTTGGGATTACTTTCCCCAGCTTTCGCCAAGCTGGAAACATCGCCCTTGGCATCGGCCAAGAATACAGGTACACCAATTCGGGAAAAACTTTCTGCCAGTACCTTTAATGTCACGGTCTTGCCAGTACCGGTTGCACCGGCAATCAGACCATGGCGGTTGGCAAGCTGAGAATGCAGCACGATATCCTGGGTGGTATCGGCGGTTTTTTTAGCGATTACGATTGGTGTACCCATATAATTTCCTATTGTTATTTATTCATTTTTAACTTTTTTCATGTTTTGTAGTGCGTGTTGAATGTCTTCAATCAGATCTTCCGGATGTTCTAGACCAATACAGAAGCGTACTAGGAAGCCTTCTTTCAAATGTGAATGTTCAAGCACACGCATATCTTTTAAGTTATATAGCATGACCAGGCTAACAGGACCACCCCAGCTAAAACCAAGCTTAAACAGTTTTAAGCTGTCACAAAAATTGCGGATATCTTGCAGTTCATATTTACTGTCAAAAATTACACTGACCAGGCCGGCACTATGACCTTCCTTGCAAATTTCTTTCCAGTATTGATGGCCTGCGCTATGCGGATCGGCTGGATGCAGTACCTGCACAAACTCCGCTTGCTGTTTTAACCAGGTGAGAATGTTGAGTGCACTACTGGATTGATGGGCATAACGCAGCTGCATGGAAGCAAGACTACGTTGCACCTGAGCAACATCATCACCTGAGACAGCAATGCCTTGAATGGCATGTGCGCGGAACAGTTTGTGATGCAGTTCTTTATCACGCGTGACCACTGAACCCATCAGAATGTCACCACCACCGCTTGGATATTTGGTCAGCGCATGTACGGATAAATCTACACTCAGGTGTTCATCACCAAAATCAAAGGCATTAAAGGCCAGACCCGCGCCCCAGGTATTGTCCAGTGCAGTCAGAATATTGTGTGCTTGAGCTTTCTTCACGAGGCCATTTAAATCCGGAAATTCCAGTGTGACTGAGCCAGCTGCTTCCAGCCAGATTAGTTTGGCTTTATCTGAAGGATTAAAGCTTTCCAGGCATAATGGATTATAAACTTGTACCTGAATGCCATAACGTGTTTCCAGGTTGCGTAGATGCTCCATGTTTGGGCCATAAATATTGTCCGGTACCCAAACTTCCTCTCCCTGACTTAAAAAGCAGGAATTCACGAGATTAATCGCAGATAAACCGCTAGGTGCAAGCAGGTGATAGAGCCCACCTTCGAGCTGGGCAATGTTATCGCCTAAGGTAAATGTGGTTGGGGTACCATGTGTGCCATAGCTATAGTCATAATCATCGGTCCAATGGCGATTAAACAGGGCATCGGTATTGTTAAAAATAATGGTTGATGCACGATAGAGGGGAGGTTGAACCGTCGAAATGTACTGAGGGGCCTTTCGTGGTGCATGAATCAGGGCGGTTTGAGGATTTTTTTTCATGCTGCAGCTCATATCTGGAGTCAAAAACAGCTTTAGCTTAAGAGAATCTTTGCTTTAGCGCTACTTGCGTTATCAATTGTTTAAAAACCTCACATAAAATAAAAAGTTGGCTTCATTTTTGCAAAACCTAGCCTATATAGATACAAGAACAGGTTCGAGCGCATGAAGTCGCATTTACGAGTACATTATTTTCAGCATATTGCTGGTGAAGGTTACGGTAGTTGTCATGAATTTTTAAAGCAGCATCAGGCGCAAATTACAGCGACTGAATTCTTTGCTTTACCTGTGGATCGTCCTTTGGAAATAGAAGCGCTACCTGCAGTAGAAGAAGTAGATTTGCTCATTATTATGGGCGGGACCATGAGTGTAAATGATGAAGCAAATTATCCGTGGTTAAAGATTGAAAAACGCTGGTTACGTCGTTACTTGTCTCAGGGGAAGCCAGCGATTGGTTTGTGTCTAGGCGGACAGCTGATTGCCAATGCCTTGGGGGCAGCAGTCAGTTATAATCCAGAACAGGAACTGGGGTGGATGTCTGTCAGTAAAGTGGCCAATGTGCCAGCAGACTGTTTTAGTTTGCCTGAGAAATTCCGGATCATGCAGTGGCATAGCGAGACCTTTGAAATTCCCAAAGGGGCAGTACATCTGGCAGAAAATGAAGCCTGTCGCAACCAGATGTATCAATTAGGCAAAAATGTTCTCGGTTTCCAGTTCCATCCAGAAATAACCCCGGAAACCTTGGCCCTGTTTTTAGAAGATGAAGATGAGTTGCTAAAATTTTCAGGAAAATATGTGCAGCCTGTGCATGAGCTCAGAAAAAGCCCAAAATCTAATTTTATTGAAGGAAATCAAATACTAAATCGCGCAATCGAATATGTGGTAGAGAAATCAGCTTGACGGGTGAAAAACAAACTCTTGATTTAGCAACCAAATTGATTTGCAGACGAAAACTATAAAAGGCATTTGCTTATGCATTAAACAATGGCTATAATAAGCCACCCTTCGATAGGAAGGATGTTAACTGCGAAGAAAGTAGTTAACTATCGTTACAGTCGTGGCATCGATCATGACCTTAGTGATAATTCACTGCTCTTGACACTTACCTCAAAAATTAGTGGGGTGAGATGCGTCAAGAGTGATTCTTTATATATTTGGCTTGGAGTTTACTGGTATGTCTAACCAGAGAATTCGTATCCGTCTTAAGTCTTTTGATCACCGTCTAATTGATCAATCAGCTCAAGAAATCGTAGAAACAGCAAAACGTACTGGCGCACAAGTTTGTGGTCCAATTCCAATGCCTACACGCATTGAACGTTTTAACGTTTTAACATCACCACACGTAAACAAAGACGCGCGTGACCAGTACGAAATCCGTACTTACAAGCGTTTGATCGACATCGTTCAACCTACAGACAAAACTGTAGATGCATTGATGAAGTTAGATCTTGCAGCTGGTGTTGATGTACAGATCGCATTGGGTTAAGGCTTTCGGGTTAATTAACGCTCTAAGTTAATTAGGCCGCTTTTTTAGAGGTTTATGCACATGGCTATTGGTTTAGTCGGTCGCAAGTGCGGTATGACACGTATCTTTACAGATGCTGGTGTTTCTGTGCCTGTTACAGTGATTGAGGTTGATCCTAACCGCATCACTCAAATCAAAACGCTTGAAACTGATGGTTATCAAGCGATTCAAATCACTACTGGTGAACGTCGCGAATCTCGCGTAACTAACGCTCAGAAAGGTCACTTTGCTAAAGCGGGTGTTGCTGCTGGTCGTCTGGTTCAAGAATTCCGCGTTTCAGAAGCTGAGCTTGAAGGTCGTGAAGTTGGTGGTACGCTTACTGTTGAGTTGTTCCAAGTAGGTCAAATCGTTGACGTAACTGGTACTTCTAAAGGTAAAGGTTTCCAAGGTGGTGTTAAGCGTTGGAATTTCCGTACTCAAGATGCTACTCACGGTAACTCTGTTTCTCACCGTGTTCTAGGTTCTACAGGTCAAAACCAGACTCCTGGTCGCGTGTTCAAAGGCAAAAAAATGGCTGGCCATTTAGGTGCTGAACGCGTAACTACACAGGGTCTTGAAATCGTTGCTATCGACACTGAACGTTCAGTTCTAGTAGTTAAAGGCGCGGTTCCTGGTGCTACTGGTGGCGACGTAACTGTTCGTCCTACGATCAAGGCCTGAGGGGAAATAACGTGAATTTAAATACTGTTTCCGGCTCTGCTGTTGAATTATCAGAAGTTGCGTTCGGTCGTGAATTTAATGAAGCTCTTGTACACCAAGTTGTTACAGCTTACCTAGCTGGTGGTCGTCAAGGTTCTAAAGCTCAAAAATCACGCGCAGACGTTTCTGGCGGTGGTAAAAAACCATTCCGTCAAAAAGGTACTGGCCGCGCTCGTGCTGGTTCTATTCGTAGCCCAATCTGGGTTGGCGGTGGTAAAACTTTTGCTGCTCGTCCACAAGACTGGTCTCAAAAAGTAAACCGTAAAATGTACCGCGGTGCTATGCAATGCATCCTAGCTGAACTTGTTCGTCAAGATCGCTTAGTTTTAGTTGAAGAGTTTGCTGTTGCAGCTCCAAAAACTAAAGAATTGCTTGCAAAACTTAACGACTTAAATGCGACTCGTGCATTGATCGTTACTGATGCTGTTGATGAGAACTTGTATCTAGCTGCTCGTAATCTTCCACACGTAGATGTGGTTGATGCGACTGCAATCGATCCTGTTAGCTTGATCGCGTTCGATAAAGTTGTTATGTCTGTAGCTGCTGCTAAGAAAATTGAGGTAGAACTCGGATGAACAACGAACGTTTATATCAAGTCCTGCAAGGACCTGTTTTCTCAGAAAAAGCACAAGTTTTAGGTGAAACTGCTGGTGTTCAAGTTTTTAAAGTTGCTACTGATGCAACTAAACTTGAAATCAAAAAAGCAGTTGAGCAATTGTTTGGTGTTCAAGTTGTTAAAGTTAACACTACGATCACTAAAGGTAAAACTAAACGCTTTGGTAAAACTATCGGACGTCGTTCTGATGTTAAAAAAGCATACGTCACCCTGAAAGCTGGCCAAGATGTAGAAATGGCTGACTTGGGCGATGCCGCTGAAAGCGCAGCGGAATAAGGACGAAAACTATGCCTATTCAAAAATGTAAGCCAACGTCTCCAGGACGTCGCTTTGTAGAGAAAGTCGTTCACGACCATCTTCACAAAGGTGCTCCTTATGCTCCACTAGTTGAAGCTAAAAAACGTACTGGCGGCCGTAATAACAACGGTCACATTACGACTCGTCACGTTGGTGGCGGTCACAAGCAACACTACCGTATCGTAGACTTCAAACGTAACAAAGACGGCATCCCAGCTGTAGTTGAGCGTATCGAATACGATCCAAACCGTTCTGCGCACATTGCGTTGTTGAAGTATGCTGACGGTGAACGTCGCTACATCATCGCGCCTAAAGGTTTACGTGCTGGTGATTCAGTACAATCTGGTAACGATGCTCCAATTCGTCCAGGTAACTGCTTACCACTTCGTAACATGCCTATCGGTTCTACTCTTCACAACATCGAGCTTAAAATCGGTAAAGGCGCACAGTTAGTACGTTCTGCTGGTACATCTGCTCAATTGTTGGGTCGTGACGGTTCATACGCTATCATCCGTCTTCGTTCAGGTGAGATGCGTAAAGTACACGTTGAATGTCGCGCTGTGTTAGGTGAAGTATCTAACTCAGAAAGCAACCTTCGTTCATTGGGTAAAGCTGGTGCAGCGCGCTGGCGTGGCGTTCGTCCTACCGTTCGTGGTATGGCGATGAACCCGGTAGATCACCCGCACGGTGGTGGTGAAGGTCGTAGCAAAGGTATTCAACCTGTAAGCCCATGGGGTCAAAAAGCTAAAGGGTACAAGACACGTACCAACAAGCGTACGACTAAGATGATTATTCGCGACCGTCGCGTTAAGTAACAAGTAAAGGAATCTGACAATGCCTCGTTCTCTGAAAAAAGGCCCATTCGTCGATGCGCACTTGTTCGCTAAGGTTGAAGCGGCTATCGCGGCTAATAACCGTAAGCCGATCAAAACTTGGTCGCGTCGTTCGATGATCCTCCCGGATTTTGTTGGTTTAACAATTTCTGTACACAATGGCCGTAACCATGTTCCAGTGATCATCTCTGAACATATGGTTGGACACAAGCTTGGTGAATTTGCACCGACTCGTACCTACCGTGGTCACGGTGTTGACAAGAAATCTAAACGTTAATAGGTGCTATGATGGAAGTAACTGCTAAATTACGCGGTGCCGCTATCTCGGCACAAAAAGCTCGTTTGGTTGCAGATCTTATCCGCGGCAAATCTGTTGCGCACGCACTTAACATTTTGAACTTCAGCAACAAAAAAGCTGCAGTCCTAGTTAAGAAAGCGTTAGAGTCTGCAATTGCAAACGCTGAACACAATAACAGTTTAGATGTAGACGACCTTAAAGTTTCTACGATCTACGTTGATGAAGGCATGAGCCTGAAACGTATTATGCCACGTGCTAAAGGCCGTGCAGATCGTATTACTAAGCGTACTTGTCACATTACCGTTAAGGTAGGGGTTTGATATGGGTCAGAAGGTTCATCCAATCGGTATCCGCCTAGGTGTTGTGAAACGTCATAACGCTAACTGGTATGCGAGTCCGAAACAATACGCTGAATACTTGCTTAAAGATTTGCAAGTTCGTGAGTTTTTAACTAAAAAACTTAAGAATGCAATGATCAGCAATATTCTTATCGAACGTCCTACAGGCGCTGCTAAAGTAACTATTAGCACTGCTCGTCCTGGTATCGTTATCGGTAAAAAAGGCGAAGACATTGAGAAATTACAACGCGAATTAACATCTATCATGGGTGTTCCTGCGCAAGTAAGCATCAACGAAATCGATCGTCCAGACTTAGACGCACGTCTTGTTGCTGAAGCTATCGCTTCTCAATTAGAAAAACGTGTAATGTTCCGTCGTGCTATGAAGCGTGCGGTTCAAAACACAATGCGTGCTGGCGCTAAAGGTATCAAAGTTGAAGTTTCAGGCCGTTTAGGTGGTGCTGAGATCGCTCGTACTGAGTGGTATCGTGAAGGTCGTGTACCTCTACATACACTTCGTGCAGACATCGACTATGCTACTATGCGTGCTGAAACTACTTACGGTACGATTGGTGTTAAAGTTTGGATCTTCCGTGGTGAGATCTTGGGCGGCATGAAACAAGTCATGAACCCGGCTCCAGCTGAAGAACGTCCAGCTAAACGCGGTCGCGGTCGTGGTGAAGGTCAAGAGCGTCGTGGTCGTCGCAATGATCGTTCTGCTGAAAAAGGAGAATAATCCATGTTGCAACCTAAACGTATGAAATTCCGTAAGGTGCAAAAAGGCCGTAACACTGGTCTTGCACACCGCGGTAGTTCAGTATCTTTCGGTACAATCGCTCTTAAATCAATTGAACGTGGTCAAATGACTGCGCGTCAAATTGAAGCAGCGCGTCGTACTATCAGCCGTCGTATTAAACGTGGTGGTAAGATCTTTATCCGTGTCTTCCCAGACAAACCTATTACTTCTAAACCTCTTGAAGTTCGTATGGGTAAAGGTAAAGGTTCTGTGGAATACTGGGTTTGCCAAATCAAACCAGGTAAAGTCTTGTACGAAATTGATGGTGTTAACGAAGAATTAGCTCGCGAAGCATTTACGCTTGCAGCTGCTAAACTTCCGTTTAAAACCACTATCGTGACTCGGACGGTAATGTAATGAAAACTAAAGATCTACGTGAAAAGTCGGTAGAAGAGTTGACAGCTTTGCTTGATGAGCAACAGCTTAACCAATTCCGTCTTCGTATGGCGAAAGCAACTGGTCAACTGGGTAAATCGCACGAAGTGCAATTAACTCGCAAGACTATTGCTCGTATCAAGACCCTCCTTACCGAAAAACAGGGGAACGGACAATGAGTGAACAAACAGTCCGCACGTTAACAGGCAAAGTAGTAAGCGACAAAATGGACAAGTCTATTGTTGTGCTTATCGAACGTCGTGTTCAACACCCGTTGTATGGCAAATCAATCCGCCGTTCAACAAAATTACATGCTCATGATGAAAACAACACAGCTAAAACTGGTGATGTTGTAACAATCAAAGAAAGCCGCCCAATTTCTAAAACTAAGTCTTGGACTCTAGTTGAAGTTATTGAAGCAGCTGCTGAGTAATTAACGTTCTTGTTGCATCATCGGTCAAATTCGAGTACTCTTTGAGCCTTTCGAATTTGCGACCGGTGATGCTCGGTTTTGGAGTAGGGCAATGATTCAGACCGAAACTATGCTCGACGTAGCAGACAACAGTGGTGCTCGCCGCGTACAATGTATTAAAGTACTTGGTGGTTCACATCGTCGTTATGCTTCTGTTGGCGACATTATTAAAGTTACTGTAAAAGAAGCAATTCCACGCGCACGTGTTAAAAAAGGTGACGTGATGAATGCAGTTGTGGTTCGTACTAAATTCGGCATCCGTCGTCCAGATGGTTCAGTGATTCGTTTCGACGATAACGCTGCTGTTATTTTGAACAACAACAAAGCGCCGATTGCAACTCGTATTTTCGGACCAGTGACTCGTGAACTTCGTACTGAACAGTTCATGAAAATTATTTCATTGGCTCCTGAAGTTCTATAAGAGGCAATCATGGCTAAGATTAAAAAAGGCGATCAAGTAATTGTGATCGCAGGTAAAGAAAAAGGCAAACAGGGTACTGTTCTGTCTGTTTCAAATGACCAAGTGAAGGTAGAAGGTCTTAACCTAGTTAAGAAACATCAGAAGCCTAACCGAGCTACTGGCGCTGAAGGCGGCATCGTAACTCAAGAAGCTTCTCTTCACATCTCAAACGTGGCACTTTTTAATGCTACAACCCAAAAGGCTGACCGTGTTGGTTACCAAGTGATTGATGGCGTGAAAACTCGCGTATTCAAATCAAATGGTGAATCAGTGGCGGTAGCGAAGTAATAGGTTGAAAAAGGCAATGGCCAGACTTAAAGCACGTTACAACGACGAACTTAAAGCTCAATTACAAGAACAATTGGGTGTTAAGAATGTGATGGAGATCCCTCGCATCACTAAAATCACTATCAACATGGGTGTTGGTGCAGCTGCTGCTGACAAGAAACTCCTTGATGGTGCTCTTTCTGATATGCAAGCTATCGCTGGTCAAAAACCAGTACTTACGTTAGCTCGTAAATCTATCGCTGGTTTCAAAATCCGTGATGGTTGGCCGATTGGTTGTAAAGTTACTTTACGCGGCGAACGCATGTACGAATTCTTAGACCGTTTGATCTCTATTGCGATTCCTCGTATCCGTGACTTCCGTGGTTTCTCAGCGAAATCATTTGATGGTCGTGGTAACTACTCAATGGGTCTTAAAGAACAGATCATGTTCCCTGAGATCGATTTTGACAAGATTGACCGTATTCGTGGTATGGACATTACCATCACTACGACTGCTCGCACCGATGACGAAGGCCGTGCGCTTATGCGTGCATTCGGCTTCCCGTTCAAATAAGAGGTCGAAATGGCTAAGAAAGGTATGATTAATCGCGAATTGAAACGCGAAGCTACTGTTGCTAAATACGCTGCAAAACGTGCTGAATTAAAAGCTGTTATTGCTAACGTAAATGCGTCAGACGAAGAACGTTTCGAAGCGATGATGAAATTACAAGCATTACCACGTAATGCATCTCCAGTACGTCTACGTAACCGTTGTGGTTTAACTGGTCGTCCTCATGGTTACTTCCGTAAGTTCGGTTTAAGCCGTAACATGGTACGCGAAAAAGTAATGCAAGGTGATGTACCTGGCGTTGTTAAGGCAAGCTGGTAAGGAGCACTATAAATGAGTATGCAAGATACCGTTGCCGACATGCTAACACGTGTTCGTAACGCACAAATGGCGAAGAAACAAACTGTTTCTATGCCTAATTCTAAGTTGAAGGTTGCTATTGCAAACGTTCTTCAACAAGAAGGTTACATCTCTAACGTAGAAGTTGCTGATGTTGAAGGCAAAGCAACTTTAACAATTACGTTAAAATATTTTGAAGGCAAACCAGTTATCGAAACTGTGAAACGCGTAAGCCGTCCAGGTCTACGTCAGTATCGCGGTAAAGATGCACTTCCAAGCGTTAAGCAAGGTTTAGGTATTGCAATTGTTTCTACAAGCAAAGGCATCATGACTGATCGCGCTGCACGTGCTGCAGGCATTGGTGGTGAAGTTATTGCTTTTGTTTCTTAATAGGTGATTCCTCATGTCTCGTGTGGCTAAAGCCCCAGTAACTGTACCTAACGGTGTAGCAGTTACTCAGAACGGCCGGCAGGTCGAAGTGAAAGGCACTAAAGGTACATTGTCTTTCAACCTGCATGCGCTGGTCGAGCTAAAACAGGAAGACGGTACTCTAGTTATTGCTCCTAAAGCTGAATCTAAAGACGCTTGGATGCAGGCTGGTACTGCTCGCGCTGTGCTTAACAACCTTGTTAAAGGTGTTAGCGAAGGTTTCGAACGTAAGTTACAACTTATCGGTGTTGGTTATAAAGCTGCGGTTAAAGGTAACATTGTTAACCTTAACCTTGGTTTCTCTCACCCGATTGATTACAACCTTCCTGAAGGTGTAACTGCAGAAACTCCTACAGCGACTGAAATTATCCTAAAATCTGCTGATAAAGCAAAATTAGGTCAAGTTGCTGCGGAAATCCGTGGTTACCGTCCACCAGAGCCGTATAAAGGTAAAGGTGTTCGTTATTCTGACGAAGTTGTACTTCGTAAAGAAGCTAAGAAGAAATAAGGCGCGAGGTTCTTATGAACGAAAAGAAACAATCCCGTTTGCGTCGTGCGAAAAGCACACGCTTGCACATCCGTGCATTGGGTGCGACTCGTTTGTGTGTAAACCGCACTCCGCGTCACATCTATGCTCAAGTTATCTCAGCAGATGGTGGCAAAGTATTAGCGCAAGCTTCTACGCTAGACGCTACTCTACGTGCTGGTACAACTGGTAATGTTGAAGCAGCTCAAAAAGTAGGTGCTTTAATCGCAGAACGCGCTAAGGCAGCTGGTGTAACTAAAGTTGCATTTGACCGTTCTGGTTTCAAATATCATGGTCGTATCAAAGCCTTGGCTGATGCTGCTCGTGAAAACGGCTTGGAGTTCTAATCATGGCTAAAGTTGAACAAAACGAAGGTCTTGTTGAAAAGCTGGTTGCCGTTGATCGTGTAGCCAAAGTTGTTAAGGGTGGTCGTATCTTCTCTTTCACAGCATTGACTGTGGTAGGTGATGGTAATGGTCGCGTAGGTTTTGGTCGTGGTAAAGCACGTGAAGTTCCAGCTGCTATTTCTAAAGCACTTGAAGCTGCTCGTCGCAACATGATCACTGTAGATCTTGCTGGTACGACTTTACAACACCCTGTGAATGCTCGTCACGGTGCAAGCCGTGTTTACATGCAGCCTGCTTCTGAAGGTACTGGCGTAATCGCTGGTGGCGCTATGCGTGCCGTTCTTGAAGCTGCTGGTGTACACAACGTACTTGCTAAATGTTACGGTTCTACTAACGCTGCTAACGTAGTTAACGCGACTTTTAAAGGTCTGCGTGATATGACTTCTCCTGAGAAAGTTGCTGCGAAACGTGGTCTTTCAGTAGAACAAATTCAAGGGTAATAATCATGAAAACGATTAAAGTTACCCAGACTAAATCTGCATCGCATCGCTTGAAAAATCACAAGCTGAGCCTTAAAGGTTTAGGTCTGCGTCGTATTGGTCATACTGTTGAAGTGTTAGACACTCCATCTAACCGTGGTATGATCAGCCAAGTCTACTATATGGTTAGTGTAGAGGAATAAGCCATGACTCTGCGTTTAAATACTATTGCACCTGCAGAAGGTGCTAAGCGTGACAACCTACGTCTAGGCCGTGGTATTGGTTCTGGCGTTGGTAAGACCGGTGGCCGTGGTGTCAAAGGTCAAAACTCACGTAAGAGCGGTGGTACTCGTCCAGGTTTCGAAGGCGGTCAAACAGCACTTTATCGTCGTTTGCCTAAATTCGGTTTCACTAGCCAACAGGCTTTGAAAACTGCTGAAGTACGTTTATCTGAGCTTGCTAAAGTTGAAGGCGACATCGTGTCTCTAGAAACTTTAAAAGCTGCGAACGTTGTACGTAAAGACATGACTCGTGCACGTATCGTACTTTCTGGTGAAATTACTCGCGCATTCACTGTACAAGGTGTTGTGTTGACTAAAGGCGCTAAAGCTGCTGTTGAAGCTGCTGGCGGTAAAGTCGAGGAGTAATCTCCAGTGTCTATGTCTCCTAGTTCTTCAGGTCATGTCAACATGATGAAAGGCCAACCATTTCATGTGAAATACCGTGAAATTATTCGTCGAATGATGTTTCTCATTGGTGCGTTGTTGGTGTTTCGACTGGGAGCACATATTCCAGTACCGGGCATTAACAATGCTGCGCTGGAGAATTTGTTTAATGCAAACCAAGGTACGATCCTTGGTTTGTTTAACATGTTCTCTGGTGGTGCATTGGAGCGAATGTCTATTCTTGCTCTTGGGATTATGCCATACATCTCTGCATCGATTATCGTGCAGCTGATGTCAACAGTCGTTCCTTCGCTGGAAGCTTTAAAGAAAGAAGGCGAGCAAGGCAAACGTAAAATAAATCAATACACACGACAGGGCACACTGTTCCTTGCATTTGTGCAAGCGGTCGGTATGTGCGCGGGCTTGATCAGCCAGGGAATTACCCTGACCTCTGGTCTGGCTTTTTATGTTCCTGCAGTAACCTCATTGGTTGCGGGGACCATGTTCCTGATGTGGTTGGGTGAACAGATTACCGAGCGTGGGGTGGGGAATGGTATTTCCATGATCATCTTCGCAGGTATTGTTGCAGGTCTGCCAACTTTGGTTATGCAGTCCCTGACTTCTGTCGATAATGGTCAGTCTAGTCTTATTGGTCTGGCGATATTTGCATTGTTATCCATCGCCGTGCTTGCAGCAATTGTGTTTATCGAGAAGGCGCAACGTCGTATTCCGGTCAACTATGCTCAGAAGCAGCAGGGTCGTCGCGTATTTACTGCACAGCAGACACATTTGCCATTAAAAATTAATATGGCCGGTGTGATTCCTGCAATTTTTGCAAGTTCATTGCTTTTGTTCCCAGCGAGCTTAGGTCAGTGGGTTGGCAGTGCAGATCCTGATGCAGGAATTATCAAGCGTAGTCTGCAAGATTTGGCATTGGTGTTGTCGCCTGGTCAGCCGTTGTATTTGGTGCTCTTTGGTGCGTTAATTATCTTTTTCTGTTACTTCTATACTGCGCTAGTATTTAGCCCTAAAGAAGTGTCAGAAAACTTGAAACGCAGCGGAGCTTACGTGCCTGGTATTCGTCCAGGTGAGCAAACTGCTCGTTACTTAGATCATATTCTCAATCGTTTGACCTTCATTGGCGCGATTTACATCACTGTCATCTGTTTAATGCCGATGATCCTGCAAAGCTCTTTTGGTATTCCATTCAGCTTGGGCGGAACATCGTTGCTAATCGTGGTAGTGGTGGTGATGGACTTTATGGCTCAGCTACAAGCACATCTCACTTCGCACCAGTATGACAATCAAACATTAATGAGAAAAACGACTGCTCATCCTAAGGGATAGCGCACTTAGAGGTTTCATCATGAAAGTACAAGCTTCTGTAAAGAAAATTTGTGGTAGCTGTAAAGTTATCCGTCGTAATGGGGTTATCCGCGTAATTTGTAGCGCAGAACCTCGTCATAAGCAGCGTCAAGGTTAATCTGATCAAGACCTGTTGATTTCAGTAGGCGAATTAGGTTATTATCCGCCCCTCAAGATTTTTGTGGGGCGGTTGATTATCTCTACTGCCTTTTTGGAGAAAATTGAATGGCTCGTATTGCCGGTGTAAACATTCCGGATAACAAGCATGCTGTTATCTCTCTAACGTATATCTTTGGTATTGGTCGCCATACTTCAAAAGCTATCTTAGCTGCTGCAGGTATTGCTCCAACGACTAAGATCCGTGAATTAGATGACGCTCAGCTTGATGCGATTCGTGCAGAAGTTGCTAAGGTTCCGACCGAAGGTGATTTACGTCGCGAAATTTCCATGAACATCAAACGTTTAATGGATTTAGGCTGCTATCGCGGTCTTCGTCATCGTCGCAGCTTGCCTGTCCGCGGTCAACGCACCAAAACTAACGCACGTACCCGTAAAGGTCCGCGCAAACCAATTAAGAAATAAGATTTCTGGAAGCTAAAAGATGGCTAAAGATACTCGCACACGCAAGAAGGTCACTCGTACCGTCTCTGAAGGTGTTGCACACATTCACGCTTCTTTTAATAACACCATTGTGACTATTACCGATCGTCAAGGTAATGCACTGGCTTGGGCCACTTCAGGTGGACAAGGCTTCCGTGGATCACGTAAATCAACTCCGTTCGCTGCTCAGGTAGCTGCTGAAGTTGCTGGTAAAGCAGCTTTGGATTACGGTTTGAAAAACTTGGACGTCCTTGTTAAAGGCCCTGGTCCAGGTCGTGAATCTGCGGTTCGTGCTTTAGGTGCAGTGGGTTATAAAATTAATAGCATTACCGATGTGACTCCAATTCCTCACAACGGTTGCCGTCCACCTAAAAAACGTCGCGTGTAAGGAGAAACATTCATGGCTCGTTATATTGGTCCAAAATGCAAACTCTCTCGCCGCGAAGGGACAGACCTGCAATTAAAATCTGGCGTTAAACCATTTGACGTTAAGACTAAAAAACATGCTAAAGCGCCTGGCCAACACGGTGGTGCGCGTGGCAGCAAACAATCTGAGTACTCACTACAATTACGTGAAAAACAAAAAGTACGTCGTATGTACGGTGTTTTAGAGCGTCAATTTAGTAACTACTATAAAGAAGCAGCTCGTGTTAAAGGCGCAACTGGCGAGAACTTGTTAAAGTTACTTGAAAGCCGTCTTGATAACGTTGTTTATCGCATGGGTTTTGGTTCTACACGTGCTGAAGCTCGTCAGTTAGTATCTCACCGTTCAATCACTTTAAATGGCCGTCGCGTTAACATCGCGTCTATCCAAGTTAAAGCTGGTGACGTGATTGCAGTTCACGAAGGCGCTAAACAACAATTACGTATCAAAAACGCAATTGAATTAGCTGCTCAACGTGGCATTCCTTCTTGGATGGAAGTAGATCATTCTAAACTAGAAGGTACGTTCAAAGCTGCACCGGATCGTTCTGATTTACCTGCTGAAATCAACGAAAGCTTGATTGTAGAATTGTATTCTAAATAATCCTTGAGGTAGCAATATGACGCGTACTGCAAATGAGTTTCTAACTCCGCAAGCGATCAAGGTCGAAGCGGCAAGCGGGACCTCGGCAAAAGTTATTCTAGAACCCTTAGAGCGTGGCTTTGGTCATACTCTGGGCAATGCTTTACGTCGCATCCTTCTGTCTTCTTTGCCTGGCGCTGCTGTGGTTGAAGTTGAGATTGAAGGTGTTGAGCACGAGTACAGTACTTTGGAAGGCTTGCAGCAGGACATCGTCGAGCTCTTGCTGAACCTAAAAGGATTGTCTATTAAGCTGTTCGATCAAAATGAAGCTTATTTAACATTAGAGAAACAAGGCCCAGGCGATGTAACTGCGGCTGACCTTCGTTTACCTCATAATGTTGAAGTGGTTAACCCTGAACACTTGATCGGCACATTAAGTGCTTCAGGCAATCTTAAGATGCGCCTGAAAGTGGCTCAAGGTCGTGGCTACGAGACTTCTGACTCACGTTTCCCAGAAGGCGAGACTCGCCCAGTGGGTCGTTTACAGTTAGATGCCTCTTACAGCCCGATCAAACGTGTGTCTTACACAGTTGAAAATGCTCGTGTAGAACAACGTACTGACCTTGATAAACTGATCATTGATCTTGAAACTAACGGTACAGTTGATCCTGAAGAAGCAATCCGCAAAGCGGCAACAATCTTGCAACAACAAATTGCAATCTTTGTTGACCTTCAGAAAGATCAAGCTCCTGTTGCTCAAGAACCTCGTGAAGAAGTTGATCCGATTTTGCTTCGTCCAGTGGATGATCTAGAGCTAACTGTTCGTTCTGCTAACTGTTTGAAAGCAGAAAACATTTACTACATTGGTGATCTTGTACAGCGTACTGAGGTTGAGTTGCTTAAAACTCCTAACCTGGGTAAAAAATCGCTTACTGAGATCAAAGATGTTCTGGCTTCTAAAGGCTTACAACTCGGCATGCGTTTAGAGAACTGGCCACCAGCTAGTCTCCGTATGGACGATCGTTTCGCCTATCGTAGCCGTTAATTAAGTAGGACTATCACCATGCGTCATCGTAATAGTGGTGTGAAATTAGGCCGTACAAGCAGTCATCGTAAAGCGATGTTCCAAAACATGGCTAACTCTTTGTTCGAGCACGAGTTGATCAAAACAACTGTGCCTAAAGCAAAAGAATTACGCCGTGTTGCTGAGCCTTTAATCACTTTAGCTAAAGTCGATACAGTAGCAAACCGTCGTTTGGCGTTTGCTCGTACTCGTTCAGCTGCAACTGTTGGTAAATTATTTACCGTTCTTGGCCCTCGTTACAAAGAGCGTAACGGCGGTTATCTACGTGTTCTTAAAGCGGGCTTCCGTGCAGGTGATGCTGCACCGATGGCTTACGTTGAGCTAGTAGATCGCGAAGTTAACTAATTTCGTGAAGAGCAGCAAACGTTGTTCGGAAAGGTCGGTTGAATAAACCGGCCTTTTTTGATGCCTAAAACTTATCTTTTTATAAATTGATTATCGGTTTAGCTATAAAAATGTCCCCAAAAGATAAAAAAAATAGGGCAAACATACAAACTTGACATGGAGTATTGTCAGTTTTGTGCTTTAATAAAATAAATGACAAACTTGGGTTAAAAGAAGAATATGGAAAAACAGGTTGATATCTTAATTGTGGGTGCGGGGATCTCGGGAATTGGTTTAGCAGTACATCTTTCTAAAAATTGTCCGAAGCGTTCTTTTGAAATTATTGAACGTCGGGAAAGCGTAGGTGGTACTTGGGATTTATTTAAATATCCGGGCATCCGTTCAGATTCTGATATGTCGACTTTCGGCTTTAATTTTAAACCTTGGAAAAAAGCCAGCGTGTTGGCTGACGGTGCATCAATTAAGAACTATCTGTCTGAAGTAGTAGAAGAATGCCAACTTGAATCCAGAATTCATTATCAGCACCGTGTTTTAAATGCCAATTATGATACGCATACGCATAAATGGTCAGTGAAAATCGAAAATGCTCAAGGTAAGAATGAAACTTGGGTAGCGAATTTTGTTTTGGGTTGTACTGGTTATTATAATTATGACCAAGGTTTTCAACCAGAATTTCCAAATCAAGATGCATTTAAAGGAACTTTTATTCATCCGCAACATTGGCCTGAGAACTTCGATTATAGCGGTAAAAAAGTGGTAATTATTGGTAGTGGTGCAACTGCTATTACGTTAGTTCCAGCGATGGTCAAAGGTGGAGCAGGCCATGTGACTATGTTGCAGCGTTCACCGACTTATATTGCTTCGGTACCATCCATTGATATGGTCTATGACAAGATGCGTAAGTATCTGTCTGAAGATATTGCTTATAAGCTTACCCGTGCACGAAACATTGGTATGCAGCGCGGGATTTATGCGCTGGCACAAAAACAGCCAAAATTGCTTAAAAAGCTGCTTTTAAATGCGGTGAAGTTCCAACTTAAGGGTAAGGTGGATATGAAACACTTTACCCCGGACTATGAGCCTTGGGATCAGCGTCTGTGCGTGGTACCGGATGGAGATTTATTCAAAATTTTACGTGAAGGTCGTGCATCGGTAGAAACTGACCATATCGAGAGATTTACTGAAACCGGTATTCGGCTTAAATCCGGTAAACATCTTGATGCCGATATTATCGTATCAGCAACAGGATTAAATATTCAGATTTTGGGTGGGATGCAGGCTTCCATCGATGGCAAGCCCATCGATACTTCCAAACATATGCTGTATCGCGGCGTGATGGTGAGTGATATTCCGAATATGGCGCTGATTATTGGCTATATCAATGCATCTTGGACACTGAAAGTAGACATCGCAGCCGAATATATCTGCCGTCTGCTGAACTATATGGATATGAACGGTTTTGATGAGGTATTACCCGAAGGTAATGCTGCAGAGTTACTCGAAGATACGGTGATGGGTAGCCTGACCTCAGGTTATATTGCCCGTGCCGCAAACGTCATGCCAAAACAAGGTAAGCATGGCCCTTGGCGTGTCAGCAATAATTATTTAGCTGACCGTAAAGATCTTAAAACTGCAACTTTCGAGGATGATATTCTTCAGTTTAAATCTAAAGTTGAACAGGGAAAAGTTAACGGCAAAAAAGTTAAACCACGTCTAGTATCTTAATATCTGAACCTATAGAAAAGGAGCATTAAATGCTCCTTTTGTTATCTGTTTATATGATCTTAATTAAATTGCTCGTGAGATCAATTCTTTCATGATTTCATTGGTTCCAGCATATATACGGTTCGCACGATGATCGATGTAGGCACGAGCAATTGGATATTCCAGCATATAGCCATATCCACCATGTAGTTGCAGACATTCATCGACTACCTTACTGAACATTTCTGAAATTTTGTATTTTGCGGCAGCAGCTGCATCTACGCCTAGCTGTTGCTGTAACTGTTGTTGCATACAACAATCCAGATAAGCTCGACAGATTTCGATTTCAGTACGTAGTTCCGCCAGCTTAAAACGAGTGTTCTGAAATGCTGAGATAGGTTTGCCAAAAGCCTGACGTTCCTTAGTGTATTTCACCGTATGTGCAAAAGCAGCTTCAGCGCCTGCCTGACAGATCATTGCCACAATCAGGCGTTCCCAGGCCAGTTCTTTCATCAGCATCATAAAACCCATACCGGGCATACCCAATAAATTTTCTTTAGGAACACGCACGTTATCAAAGAATAGTTCACAGGTATCCTGGCCTTTCATGCCGATTTTATTTAGCGGTTTGCCTTTACTAAAACCAGCACGGTCAGCTTCTACCATGATCAATGAAAGATTAGCTGAGCCTTTGTCACTATCGCCTGTTTTACACACTACAATTGCCATATCGCAAAGATAGCCGTTGGTGATAAATATTTTCGAGCCATTAATCACATACTCATCACCCTCCAACACGGCACTGGTGCGTACAGCCTGAAGATCTGAACCTGTGCCGGGTTCAGTCATCGCAATCGCAGTAATCACTTCGCCACTGGCCATTTTTGCTAGCCATTGCTGTTTCTGGGCTTCATTGCCGAAATTCAGAATATAATTCGCGACGATATCGGAATGTAGGGAAAAACCGGTCGCTGAATCACCGGCATAAGCTTGTTCTTCAATCAGAATCATACTGTAAAGCCGATCCACACCTGAACCACCATATTGTTCTGGTAAAGTCGGGCAGAGTAGCCCTAGGCTTCCTGCCTTATTCCATAGTTCGCGATCTACGTGTTGTTGCTGTTCGAAGCGTTCGGTATGCGGAATGACTTCCTTTTGATAGAATTTGCGCACCGTCTCGCGGAAAGCATCATGCTCAGCATTAAACAAAGTACGCGGTAAAAGATGCGACATTGGTCGAATCGCAGCAGATTGCATGATCAGGATTCCTTGTTCTGGTTATTGTTCTCATGAACATAAGGGCAGGGTCTATCTGGGGACAATGTGCGAAATGTACAAAATACAGATAATGCTGATGCTTTCCGCCAATTCCCTCGAAAATTACTTGGCGCTTAGGTAAACTACTCATGTTTTTAACACGTTGGGGAAATATGATGACTGAAGACATCAGCCTGGAAGAGCGTAAAGTGATTTACCGCGCACGTCGTGGTCTTAAAGAGTTGGATGTGTATTTTGATCCCTATGTCAAAAACTGCTATTTGACAGCAGACCCATTTGAAAAAGAAATGTTTGCTGAACTCGTAGCGCAAGAAGACCCGGACCTGCTGGACTGGTTTATGGAAGTATCCGAACCGCCACGTCCTGAATTACGTGAGTTTATTAACAAGCTTAAACACTACGTTCATGGATAATCGTTGTTATCAGCTGAAACGCAGCCTGCTTGCACTTGCGTTTCAGTTTTTCATTTTTATTGTGTTGATGTTTGTGATGTACCAGTTATTGCCCTTATGGCTATGGGGAATCTGTCTGGTTGCAGGACTGATCATCTATCATCTGTTTTATCGCAAGCGTCCGCAGATCGCCCAGTTTGAATATCTGGATGGTCGGGAATGGAGCATTACCCATCATGATCAGCGCATACAGCGTGCCCAGATCAGTCATGTGATTGATCACCAAGCTTATCTGGTGGTGTATTTTCAGCATGCCAAAGTACCGCCATTGCTGATCTGGTGTGACCAGTTACCAACACAACAATGGAAGTCATTGAAAGTCCTTACGAAAATGATCTGATTGCCAGACAATCGGTATTTTCATCAAAATTAAAATTAAAATTAAAATTATATATTTTTCAAATTCTTATCTTTATATACTGATCCTTTGTCAGACAATTCACATAATTCTTTGGAAAATATTTGAATTGTCTGACAATTTTCTTAATTGCTTTTATTTTAAACAGGTACATTTGAATCACCGAAGTCAACAGAGGAGATTAATATGGAATTTCCAACGTGGATATTTCCAGTAATCGCGGTAATTCTGGCACTGGTCATTGGACGACTCGGCACTATAGTTAGGGAACAAATTTCAACTCAATCACATTAATAAGCTAAAACGATAAGTTAAAGCTTTCCCAGTTAATAAGTAGCATGTGCTGAACCGTCGCAATGCTACTTTTTTTTGCCCAAAATTCAGTATTTCTTTCGATCAAGTCAATTGCAGAACCGGTAATCAATGGCAAAGTGACTCATCTAATTTAGAGTAAATACTCTTTAATTCATATAGTTCATCTGCTATGTTTAGCAGCATGGACATAATCACAATTATAGAGGACAGGAAAATGTCAAAAGTCCAACAAATATGCCAGGGTATGGCGGCCATAGTAATAACAACAACGGCTTTAACAGGTTGCTCACAGGTGGTTAAAACGGGTGCCAATGTGGCGCTGGGTTTCACTGAAAAACATATAGTGCCACCAATTCTGGCGATGGATGATGCAGAAATGGTGTGTAATTCAGGCAATGCCTTAACACCAGCGATCATGTCAACCAAGGAGATGGGGGCAGATCCAACCCGTGTTGCCGTACTGATGTACTCTGCAGCCGGTATTTGTGCGGAGCAGAAAGCGCTAGATGCCGAACTACGCTATATGCGTGCATCTAAAGCCAATCAGGTTACTGAGGCGCAGGATGCTCGCGTAGAGCAGAAACGTTGGGCAGCATTGGCTGCACAGCGTCAATATAACGGTTACCAGATGTTCCAGAAGCGTTACGAGAAAAAATATAATGTCGCGCTGGGTGAGAGTTGCCCAACCTTGAAGGGTGATACAGAACAGACTGTCTATCTGCTGGGCATGCTCAGTGGCCTACAAGCCATGACCAATGATATTAACTCGGGTGGAGCGGTGCAGGTACCGAAGGACATCGCTGCTGTGGTAGAACGCGGGATGACCTGTCTGAACAATGAAAAATTCTGGGGTGCACCAAATGCTACACGTGCCGTGATCTGGACCTTGTTGCCAGGCGCAGGTGATGGCAAGCCGGATCCATATCAGACCTTGAAACAGTCGACCCAGATTGGTGAACAGAAAGGTGTACGTTTATCACATGCACTTTATGCTGTAGCTGCTCAGGCATCAGGTGATGATGCCAAGTTGCGTGATGCGCTGAAAACTTTTGCACAGGCACGTTCTGATGAAAAACCGGTCAATCCACAATTCAAGCTGATCGACAGTATGGCTTCGATTATGGTGGGTGGCATTGCAGACCGTTACTGGACCGAGCATACCGGCGTTCGCACTGGAGACGATGGCATGCAACGTTTCTGGGATGAAGCGGATACAGCATCTGACCTTGATGATCTGTTTAATGCGGATTCCTGATCCAGTCAGGTCCGTACGTTAAGGCGGACCTAAATTGACATACGTTAAGGGACTAAGCGATGCAGATGCATGATCACTATCTTCGTAACAAGATTGTCTTTCTGGCAGTCTTTGTTGCTTTCTGCGCATGGCTGCAGATTTTTAAAGATAATTTTATCTTTTGGCAAGCTAGCCTGATAAGTGAGCCCTGGCGGCTGTGGACGGCACATTGGGTGCACGTTGGCTGGACACACTATTTCCTTAATATGCTGGCCTTTATCTGCTTGCCCTTTATCTTTCCACGTGTTTCGGTGTGGAACTTCGTCAGTATTCTACTGGTCTTGCCTCCGCTGATCAGTCTTAGCTTTTATTATTTCCTGCCAGATATCGAGGCTTATGCTGGACTGTCGGGTGTCTTGCATGGTGCGTATGCCGCCGTGGCCTGTGTGCATCTGTTGTATAAGAAAGAACGCAGTTTTGCAGCTTTGGTATTGTTTCTGATTTTTGCCAAGCTGGTCTGGGAAAATACCATCGGCAGTGAGGGCACGGCCCAATTGATTGGTAGTCCGGTACTGGTTGAAGCGCATTTGCTGGGGGTGATCTGGGGGATTGTAGTGGCCAATCTATATATCATTGGTAATTACTGGCTGGATCAATGATGCAGTTGGCATAAATAACAAAAAAGAAAATGCAAATTGTCATTTTCATTTCGCACAGTCTGGTGCAGAGTCAGAAGCATAATAATCAGATTGGTCTGTAAATCGGACTTACAAGACAAAGGGAAAGTGAAGCCAAGTATGGTGGACATTCCCAGAGAATAACAATAGGAATACACATGCAAAATGATGCTGAAAACAGATCGGGACTAGGTCTGTTGCGTTATATCTGGACAGAATGGATCTCGACATTTGTCGTACTGGTCTTGCTGTTACTGACTCTTGTCATTGGTACGGGTGAAATGATCCATGGGCAATTGCTGCGCATGGGTGAACGGCTTTATGGCGACCCAGCTACGGGGATGCAGTATTCATTCCTACGTGCTGAACCAACCCGACCGCAATGTGAACGGAACATCGATGTCGATAGCCGTGTCCAACAGCAGATGAAAGCTGATGCTGCCGATGAATATGCCGATTTTTTTGGCGTGCGTTCCGAGGCGGATGTACGTGCAGCAGTCATGCAGGCGCAACAGGTTTGTGAAGAGTCTCATGCTTTTTATACCCAAGCCATAAATCATATCAATGCTCATCCGAGTATTCGTGCTTACCGTAGCTTTGAAACCAGTTTCTTTGGTCTGTTCAAGTTTGGTGTGGAAAACCGTGCATTGCTGCTGGTGATTATGGTGGTATTTGCTGCCATCAGTGCGACCTTGAAAACCCATCATATTGGCCTGCGCAGCCCAGCCACCAAAATTGATTTCCGGGTCTATACACTGGCTATGCTCGTCGCTAATGCCTTCCTGGCATTCTCATCTTATAGCCAGTATCAGTCAGTACTGAACTCTGGCGTGGCCATGGGAGAGATGAAATACATCTACTGGCTGTGGATGATTCTGTTTAGCACCTTAACCCTGATCAGCTTGTTCCAGGTGATTAAGTTGCCGAAGCCTACCCGTGAAGGCGGCAGTTTTGGTCTGGCTTTCCTGAGCGTACCGCTGTATGCCTATATGGCCATCAGTACCGGGATTAACTTTACCTTCTTCATGGATTATCCAATGGGGCAAGGGATTTATCTAGGTCAGCTGGTCGAGTTCTCTAGCATCTTCCTGAACCTGGCGCTGTTTATCTGGGCCGGCATGTTGCTGAAACAGACCCGTGTCGTGGATATGTTCCTGAATATTCTGCGTCCATGGAATCTGGCACCGGAAACCCTGACCTGGTTAATCCTGTTGGCAGCTGCATTGCCAACCGCTTATACCGGGGCATCAGGGATCTTCGTGATTGCTGCTGGTGCGATTATCTATAAGGAAGTCTGGAATGCCGGTGGTCGCCGTCAGTTTGCCTTGGCAGCTACTGCCATGTCGGGTTCTCTGGGTGTCGTATTACGTCCATGTCTATTAATTGTGGTTGTAGCCTCATTAAATAAAGAAGTAACGACAGACTTGCTGTATCACTACGGTGTGTATGTATTCTTACTAAGTTCGACCCTGTTCCTGGTAATTTCACTGTTTTTTGCTGAAAGCAAGTTCCGTATTGCCCCAGCAGGCGTAGCAGCACCACAATCAGGTCGTGCCTTCCTGGCTGTGATTCCATACATCGTGATCTTTGTACTGATCTGGATGTTTTACAAATATGCATTGTCGACCAATCTGAACGAGTTCACTGCACCAGTGATGATGCCAGTCATCCTGTTAATGATTGTACTGTATGACAAACTGCGCCATCAGCCTGCACCAATACCACCAGTAGGGCATTGGGATGAAAGTCTTAATATGAATCTGAATGGGATTGGTGGTACAGCAGCACAGCCTGAATCGTCACCTGGTTCATCCTTACGTCAGTTCGGTTTCTGGAAATCCATGCATATCTCCAGCAGCGAAACAGTAGGGCATATCGGTGCACTGGTCATTTTGATGGCTTTGTCCGTTAGCGTTGGCGGTTTGCTGGAGCGTCTGGAAATCATGGAAGCTTTCCCGACAGATATTAACAGCACGATTCTGGTCATTACCATGATTGTTGGCTTGATGATCTTTGTGGGCATGATCATGGATCCGTTCGGCGCCGTGATTCTGATTTCCGCAACGGTAGCGCCGGTAGCGTACCAATATGGCATTCATCCGGTACATTTCTGGATGATTACCCTGATTGGCTTTGAACTGGGGTATGTGACGCCACCAGTAGCATTGAATCATCTGCTGGCCCGGCAGTCGATTGGTGATGCTGAAGTGGCAGAAGCAGATGCAGAGGTACGACATTTGTCCTTCTATTACCGCTATGAACGCTGGATTCTACCCGTAATTGTGTTACTGCCAGCAATGCTGATCATTGCCTATGTCCCCTACCTGTTCAAGCTGTTCGGCTGGTATCACTAACACCGGATATTAAAAAAGCACCTACGGGTGCTTTTTTCTGCCTTTAAGAGGACGGATGATTTCGTTTAAAGCTGTTTTGTAATAGAGGACTACATAGCAAAATGGCTGAGAAAATCAGAGCCAGTCCAAGCAGGCCCATAATATCGGGGATTTCTTTCCAGAAGATATAGCCCCAAATTCCGGCAAAGATGATCGCCACATAGTTGACAGGTCCGATCTGTCCGGCAGGTGCCAGCTTGTAGGCATTGGACATCAGGATCTGGCTAATATTAGCCAAAACGCCTGCTGCAATCAGATAAGCTAGTTCAGTTAGATGATAAGGGCGCCAGTGCCAGAACATCGGAATCACTGAAACCAGTGTGCCAATAAAGCAAAAATAGAACACGATCCGTTCTGGTGGTTCAGTATCTGTCAGCGCACGTACAGTGACAAAAGCCATAGCCGCTAAAAAGCTGGCACCGAGTCCAATCACTGACATGAGATTAAACAGCCCCGAATCTGGCTTTGTTACACACAAGACACCAATAAATCCGATAGCAGCGGCAAGCAGCATCGCTTTGATGATCTTTTCTTTTAAAAATAGCCAGGCAATGAAGGGAATGAAAATTGGAGAGGAATAGGTAAACACCATGGCATTAGACAGCTTGAGATGGGCAATGGCATAGAAGAAACCATACATTGCCATTAAACCCACCACAGAACGCCAGACATGCATCCATAACTTTTCAGTTTTAAAGAAACCAATACCTTTACTGAGCAGCAAAGGTAGGAATAACAACATACCCACCGCATTACGGAAAAATACGACAGTCGCGTTATCAACCGTATGTGAAGCATAACGAATACACACTCCCATCATAGAGAACAGCAAAGCCGAGCAGGTGAGCAAAAGGATGGCTTTAATCAGATCAGAAGGGAGTGCGCTGGGCATAAGAAAAAGCATCGTTAGAAGATTGTGAAATATTCTAGCGAACTATTTGATCAAAAATTATGATTTTTCTCCAAGTTGGGCTTCCAGCAGCTTGATCTGTTCTTCCTTCAGCCTGATCAGTTCATCGGCATCTTTGTGCTGAGCATCTAGCATGATTTTTTGCTCATCTAGCTGTGACTGGATATCTTCCAGACGGGAGATTTCCTCTTTGGCCAGTGCAGGGTTTTCAGGTACTGGAGCTTTAATGAGCTCGTCCTGTACCAATCGATTGGCAAGATTTGCTTCTGTTTCAATTGGAGCTACTTGAGCCGTTGCCTCAGTCTTAATAGGCTCTCGAGCAGGAGTAACTGTTACAGTTTCCTGTTCAGGTATTTCCTGAGATGAAGATGCACTGAACCACTGATAAGCAAATACCAGAATCACGACAGTAACTAAAGCCCCAATAATCCCCACTAAAAGTTTAGAACTATGCCTTTGCTCTACACTCATATGTTCAACCTTATTTATTTTTCTATACTTAACGCGGTTTAAACTGAATCACACCCACTTCATCAGGTACAGCAGGAGCTTCAGGTTGCTCAACGTGGGTTGGACGGTTTTCCTCATAGCCACATTCAATACACTCAATCCATTCATTCTCGCCGGAGGTCAGCATGACAATCCGATCCATCGCCTGACATTTCGGACATTTAGCACCTGCAATGAAACGACGTTTGATGGTCATCATACTCACCTGTTGATTAATTTAAACCGTTAGTTTAAGCATTTTTTAATGTATTCGTCCAACCTTGATGACGTAGTAGAGCATCAATTTTTGGCTCACGGCCTCGGAAGTTCACAAATGCCTCCAGTGCAGTGTCTTTTCCACCAACTGCTAGAATGTTCTTGCGGAAAGCGTGACCCGTGTCCGTATTGAAAATGCCTTCTGTTTCAAAACGGTCAAAGGCATCACTGGCCAATACTTCTGCCCATTTGTAAGAATAATATCCGGCAGCATAGCCACCTGCAAAGATATGGCTAAAGCTATGCTGGAAACGGTTATACGGTGTCGTTGGCAACACGGCATATTTGTCTCGGATCTCACTCAGGGTCGCCTGAACCTGTTCAGCATTCAGCGCTGGATTGGCACGGTGAATGGTCAGATCGAACAGGGCAAACTCGAATTGACGCAATGTTTGCATGCCTGACTGGAAGAAGCGGGCATCTAGCAGGGCTTTCAGCAGATCTGCTGGTAGGACTTCTTTGGTTTCTATATGCTCGCTGAGCAAATTTAGACTGTCCTGATCCCAGGCCCAGAATTCCATGAACTGACTTGGTAACTCAACTGCATCCCAAGCCACACCATGTGTACCGGCAACAGAGATATTGTCTACTTCAGTCAGCATATGATGCAGACCATGACCAAATTCATGGAACAGGGTAATCACTTCATCATGGCTTAGCAGGGCGGGTTTGTCGCCGACCGGTGGGGTAAAGTTGCCGACCATATAACAGATGGGCTTTTGTAAGCCGTCATGGGTACGCATGCGAGAGCGGAAACCACTCATCCAGGCACCACCACGTTTACCTTGACGGGCATACAGGTCAAAGTAGAAACCACCGATGACTTCACCCTGATCTTCCAGTTCAAAATAATGTGCATCCGGATGCCAAAGCGGAGCTTCACGTTCGATGACCTGAATGCCATACAGACGGTTCACAATGCTGAATAGACCTTGAATTACTTTTGGGGTCGGAAAATAAGGTTTCAGTGCTTCCTGTGACAGGTTGAACTGCTGCATTTTCAGCTTTTCAGAATAATAACTGCTGTCCCAAGGTTGCAGCTCGGTAATACCATCTTCTGCTGCAATTGCTTTCAGCTCGGCAATCTCTTTTTCAGCAGGCGCACGCGCATGCTCAGCCAGATCACGTAAAAACTCATCTACGGCGTCAACACTTGGTGCCATTTTACTGGCCAGTGAATATTCAGCATAGTTGTTAAAGCCGAGGAGCACAGCCATTTCCTGACGCAGATTCAGGATTTCTTCCATCACAGCTGTATTGTCAAATTCAGACTTGTCGGACTGATCTGATGCACGTGTGGTATAGGCCTTATAGATTTCCTCACGCAGACTGCGGTTTTCTGAATGGGTCATAATGGCTAAATAGGATGGGAAATCCAGGGTGGCTACGGGCTGATCCAATTTATGCTGTTGGCCATACTGTTTGAGCAGTCCAATATTGTTTGCCGATAAGCCTGCCAGTTCATCCTCATTTAATGGTCTGAAGTAGGCTTGAGTCGCATCCAATACATGATTGGAAAAATCTGAAGATAGCTGAGATAAACGTGCGGAAATTTCTGCATAACGTTTTTTCGCTTCACCTTCTAAAGCGACACCTGAAAGTTTGAAGTCTCGTAGTGCAAGTTTAATCGCGCTTTGCTGTGCTGCAGGCAGGTCAGTAAATACCGGTGCATCATGCACATGCTGATAAGTTTGATAAAGCGCCGTATGTTGACCAAGCGCGGTGTAGTATTCACTTAAAGCAGGGAGTAAAGACTGATAAACTTCGCGAGTTTCAGCATTGTTCATCACGGCATTCAGGTGCGAAAGTACGCCCCATACTTCACTCATGTTATTTTCAAGGGTATCGACGTGTTCGAGTACCTGTAGCTGTGCTTGTACAGATTCAGGTACAGCGGTTAATTCTTTTAAAAATGCCTGACCTTGGGCAATGCTCTGTTCAATCTTTTGTTTTAGGTCTGCAAGGGTAATTTGGTCAAATTCTGGAACAGGCAAGGTTGCCTTTTCTAATGTCATGTCGGTCTGCCGATTTATTTCCTGTGTTATTTGTAGAAGTAAGGCTTCTAGAAGGATAAATCAAGCCTTGGGTGCTATTTATTCTGTGTTGCTTTGACAATTTGGATGGATTCGATCTTTTTGATGTAAGTCCCAAATTGCCCTTGGATGACGGACAGCTTTATCTGTAAAACCTGATTTTTATAGTGTTCATATTCATTTGAACTGAGTCGAAAAATACCAGATCCATCATACGCTGTATCCAAAAAATAGCTGACGCCATGTTTATATGTCTGCTCTTTCACTGCACTTGTCTCAACGGTCACGACACTAGGTGTACCAAAAACAAGGGTATGCAGTAGAGGGGGATAAAACACCAGATTCAAATAACAAATCAAAATTGCAAAAAGAGGCAGTAGCAGTAAGAAATAGAATTTCGGTTTTTTCTTTGCATTTTTCCATGTGCGGGGAATGACCCATTCACCCTGTCGATGGAGCATATAAAAGTAGATCAAAATCACCAAATACATAACGATTGCTAAAATGAAAGCACATATTTTGACGTGATCCGTTGGGGTGAAATCTAAGCTAAAGATGGCAAAAAGCGCTGAGATCGTCAGCAAGAAAAATGCGAACAAGACATAGTTGTGATAATCATATTTCGAGATCTTTTGCGGATTCATTGTTTTTAAGTAGCTTATTTTTATATGGATATATTAAAACAAAAAGAGCGCCGTAGCGCTCTTTTTATTTAGCAAAAATCATTCACCCTTTGCTTTGGCATTGGATTTTTTCTTTTTCGCTTTGGCTTTTTTCTTTACCTTACCTTTATCCTTTGTTTCAGGCTTTCCTGCAGATTTTTTAGCAGGCTTTTTGCTGTAGGAACTGGGTTTTCCTTTGTCTTTTTTGCGTCGTATGGGTTGTTCTCCATCTGCATTATCTTTGGCTTTGGACTCGCGTTCATGTTTGCCAAAGACTTGTTCAGTAGCTTCCGGACGGACTAAAGGCTTTTTCTCTGCGACACGTGGTGCACGGGCGCGGATTTGACGGCCAGCATGGGTTAACTGTTGTACCAGTTCAAAGTCAATCTTACGTTCTTCCAGATTCACCCCGGCAACCTTGATCTTGACTTCATCCCCCAGACCGAAGATTTGCCCACGGTTCTGACCGACCAGGCTTTGGCTGCTTTGATCAAAGATAAAGAAATCATCGCCGAGCTGGCTGACATGTACCATGCCATCTACATAGAGATCTTTCAGGGTAACAAACAGACCAAATTCTGCAGTCGCACTGATAATGCCAACAAATTCTTCACCCAGATGCTGCTGCATGTAGTGACATTTCAACCAGGTCGTTACAGAACGTGAAGCTTCATCAGCACGACGCTCAGTTGAAGAGAAATGCTCACCGGCATCATCCAGCGATGCACCCGAAATCGGATATGGTTTCTGCGCCAACTGTGCTTTAATCGCCCGATGTAACAACAGGTCAGGGTAGCGGCGGATCGGCGAAGTGAAATGCGTATAGGCATCATATGCCAGACCGAAGTGACCATCATTCTTCGCGCCATAGTAGGCCTGCATCATTGAGCGTAACAAGACTGCATGAATACTTGGGGCATCAATACGGTCTTTGGTCGCTTCAATCACTTCCTGATAATCTTTCTGGGTGGGCTGTTCCGGGAATTTCAGACCGAGTAGCTTGACGAAGTCACGCACTTTCTGAATACGGGAAAACTCTGGTGGCTGATGCACACGGTACAGCATTGGAATTTCATTTTTCAGCGCATACTCTGCCGCCGCCACGTTGGCGAGCAACATGCACTCTTCAATCAGCTTATGCGCATCATTACGGGTGCGTGGCAGAATTTCTTGAATACCACCCAGCTCATCGAAAGTCATATAGGTTTCGACAGTTTCGAATTCCATTGCATGACGATCCGCACGCAATTCTTTCAGCACCTGATACAGCTGGAACAGTGTATTCAGTGATTTGCGTACATCACGATCTTCAGTAATCGCGTTACTGTCACCCTCAAAATACTGTGCAACCTGGTTATAGGTCAGACGCGCTTTGGAATGCATCACAGAAGGGTAGAACTCAAAACTGGTCACACGGCCTGCACGTGACAGTTTTAAGTCGCAAACCATACAGAGACGGTCAACATTCGGGTTTAAGGAACATAAGCCATTGGAGAGTGCTTCAGGCAGCATCGGCAAGACATAATGCGGGAAGTAAACCGATGTACCGCGTTCTTGGGCTTCGTCATCCAGGGGCTTGCCAACACGGACATAATGGCTCACATCTGCAATTGCCACGACAACACGATAACCACCGCCAGGACGTTTCTCTGCATACACCGCATCATCGAAGTCGCGAGCATCTTCACCATCAATAGTGACTAAGGCCAGGTCACGCAGGTCGATACGACCTTCTCGATCCTTAGCATTTGGTTCTTTAAAACTTTCTGCTTCTTTGATGACTTCATCAGGGAATTCGTAAGGCAGACCATATTCCAGAATGGTTTGTGGAATGATGATTTCCGTATCTGCTTTATCTGCCATTGACTGGATAATATGCGCAGTCGCAAATTCTTCTTTGGTTGGATAGGTATCAATCGCAACACGAATCGAATCACCAACTTTGACCTGAGCATGTTCAATCAGTTCTTTTTCTAGGGTGATCGGCTGATGTGCATTCGGACTGGCAGGTTGTACGAAATATTCACCTTCATGCTGGCAGACTTTACCAATAACCTGTTTGACACGATGTTGTACCACTTCAGTAATAAAACCCCAGGCCTTACCTTTGCGGTCGACTGAAGTTTGGCGGACTTTAACGCGGTCACCATTAAAGACCTGGCGCAATTCACGCTCGGGCAGTAACAGATCATCCTGACCGGAAATATTGGCTGTACCCATGCCTTTAGAATTGATATATACCGTGGCTTCATATTCCGGTTGTTCAGTAGCAATCTGGAATTTATAACCATCTTTCATTAACTGGCCATCACGCACCATGGCAATCAGGCGGTGACTCAGGGCATCAATACTTTTTTGATCTGCAATTTCAAAATGTTCCACCAGGTCGGCATGCGACTGGGCATTATTCTTTTCTATGGTTTCTAAAATCAGCGTGCGACTTGGGATAGGGTTGTCATAACGTTCAGCTTCAGCTTTTGCTTCAGGATCGACCCAATTTTTCATCATGTCTTTAAATTTTCCTAGGAGATGGGATTAGCATAAGACATGTGCGCTCAGACTGCACGTAAATGATTGCAATAATCTGTTTAAGTTTCCGTTTTTCGGCGGATTTTCGACTATTGGATAGAAAGCGGAGCTTTTTCGCACAATAAGTGTATAAAAACAGATAAATTGTTTAAAAAGTATTTAATCGAGCAAAAAACTGCACTTTTTTTTAAAGCTTTGCTTGCAGTGCTATGCCGAAATTTGTATTATGGCGGCACGTTACGGTGAGATGGGTGAGTGGCTGAAACCACGTCCCTGCTAAGGACGCATACGGGTAACTGTATCGAGGGTTCGAATCCCTCTCTCACCGCCACGCTTACTTATGTCGCGCGCTCATAGCTCAGCTGGATAGAGCACTTGGCTACGAACTAAGGGGTCGGGAGTTCGAATCTCTCTGAGCGCACCAAGTAAGTTAAGCAGAAAAACGTATTGCCAACCTAGGCACACAAGTTACGCGCTCATAGCTCAGCTGGATAGAGCACTTGGCTACGAACTAAGGGGTCGGGAGTTCGAATCTCTCTGAGCGCACCAACTTGAACAATCAACCGCACATGTTGCGGTTTTTTTGTGCCTGAAATTTTCTGGAATTAGGCTCAAATGCCAGTGCTTAATTTTCACTATGCCGCTATGAATCTGATAGCTAAACTAGCTTAAGGTCGAAAGCTGATACGCTATTAATTGCTTTTAGGTATAAATCTACAGGAAAATTCACCGATAAAACCTGAATTTAACCATATCGTTTATTTACTGTACGTTCGGTTGGGTTTTTATTAAAAAAGACTTAACAAGTTTAGAAAAACATATATAATGCACCCCATCAAGACGTCGCGCTCATAGCTCAGCTGGATAGAGCACTTGGCTACGAACTAAGGGGTCGGGAGTTCGACTCTCTCTGAGCGCACCAATCTTGATAAGAATTCTCAAAAAAAACCGCACATTGATGCGGTTTTTTTACGTCTGTAGTTTTTGATTTATAGATATAAAAAAACAATAACTGCTTTTGAATTTACTTCAGCTTTTGCTGTACTTTAAGTGCATAGACCGTATTTGCTCCAACTGCTGGCAGAATATCGTGATAAGGCATACTGCGCATGGCACGTAATAAAAATGGGGCCTGATCATGAATCTTCATGCTGCTAGTCATTTGAAATAAAGTGCCATGAGCTTGTGGCAGCAGTTTCATTCCTGCCTTTACAAATTTTAAATCTCCGCCAATCGCATCAAACTGGCTTTGCAAAGGCGAGGGTTGTTGATAACGAAGCTTAAAATCGAATGGAATCTGGATCACTCCCAACCCAACCGATACCTTATAGTTGGCATCCATCTGCTGACGATTCACTGGATTGAGTTCCACTTTACGAATCTGTCGTGGGAATAATTGCTGACTGGCATCAACTGCAAGCCAGGGCTGCAGTTTCTGAACCGGTTGTGGATAATAATGAAAACTGCTACTAAAACGCATGTTTTCTGAGGTTTGACCATATTTGAGCTGACGTGCAGGCAGAATAAAGCTGACAGGCTGGGCAGACTGCTGACTCAGTTGAGTGATTTTCTGAATTTGCCCGGCATTAAAATGTACTTGCGGGATCTGGCTTGCAGATAATGGAATGCTCGACTGGGATTTAAAACGTTGCTGTAAAGCTTCAAGCAGGAACGCATTGGTACCAGCAGGAATACCCAGTTTAGCTTCAGGTAAGGCATTTAAAATTTTGCTAAACAGAAAGCCTTTCGGCTGATTTAAGTCGCCCCATTGCGTCACGGTGACCAAAGTTTTATTTGCTCCAAGTGCAAACCATTCCAGCCGTCCAGCACCATAAGGAATCGGGGCATCCACAATTAAAGTTTCAATACTGTTTTCTGACACATGATGCTGCATCACCACATTTTCCTTAAAATTCAGCACTGGAATGGGCGTAGGAATATGTACCTGATAACGCACCTGCTGGATATGTCCGCGGGACTCCAGAATCTGAGCAGACTTGAGCGCTGGAAACAGGCCGGCATAGCCCTGATAATTTAAAAGATGTTTTTTAACCTGAGCCTCAGGAATCGGTAATATCACCGCACTGCTATAAAATTGTACACTTTGAGCAGCTGTCTGCTTAAAGGTCGGAAGCTGTAAGGATTGTCGAGGATGTGCATAGATGAATAGTCGGTCACCGGTCAAATCCGCTAGCTGCTGTGGACTACCGGAAAAGACATCGATACTGCTCGGAAGTGCTGGCGTCCAGGGAATAATTTTCGCCCAGCTAAAAGGAATATAAGTTGTGCAGAGGCAAAGAAGCAGACACGATTTTAGTGATTTCATACAACGTCCTGTTGTGCATTTTATTATTCTGATAGTTGTGGATTAAAAACGATTTTTATAACCAGCGGAAGCAAAGATATGTAATTCATTTCCGAATACATTTTGCTAATGGGGATAGCAGTGAATTTGATATAGTATGAGCCAAGGATTTTTATATTTTGATGTGATGCTATGACTGAGTCAGCACCGACTTTATCGACCCGCTATTTTCTGACTTTAGAAGAATCTCAGGATGGATTTGCTTTGGCTACTTTTGGCAAAAAGCAGATCAGCCGATTTCTGACTCCTTTGGTGAGTGTCGGAATCATCATCTGGGGCTTTTCTATGGGCTTTGATGGGGTAGGGCGTTATTACGTGGCACTGGGTGCATTCTTTCTGCTTTTACAGGGCATCATGCGTTACTGGTTCCTGCCGATGATGTTCAAACGCCAGTTTGTAAAATACCAGTTCGGCAAGAGCGAGCAGGGTATTGACCTGTATCAGGACCATGCTGAAATCTTCCATAATGGCCGCAACAAGATCGTGCATTACAGTGAAGTGCAAAACTTTGCCAAAGGCAAGCTGACCTATATGCTGGAACTTAAAAATCGTACTGTGGTGATCGTACCTAAACGCGCCTTTGCCGATGCCACTGAACAAAGCATTTTCGAACGTACTTTCAAGAAATAATTTCAACATTTAAAAGGGAAAATAGTCAATCATGAGTACACGTCCATCCAAGATCGTTTGTGTCGGCCGCAGTTATGCAGATCATGCCAAAGAGCTGGGTAATGCCATTCCGGACCGACCGGTCCTGTTTATCAAGCCACCAAGTGCATTAGGCGATCTGGATGCAGGAATTGAATGGAATCGTGATCTGGGCAGCTGTCATTATGAATGTGAGCTGAGCCTGCGTATTGACCGTACCCTGAAAAATGAAACTGATCCTGCAAAAGCTTTAGAAGCAGTGGGTGCTGTGACTTTGGGTCTGGATCTGACTTTACGTGATTTGCAGGATGACCTTAAGAAAAAAGGCCAGCCATGGGAACGTGCCAAGGCTTATGATGGCGCTTGCCTGCTCTCTGACTGGGTGTCAGTTGAAGACGTAGTAAATGACTGGAAAGATGTACACTATACGCTGCATGTAAATGATGAACTGCGTCAGAAAGGCGATACTGCTTTACTGATCTTTGATGTGGGAACATTGCTGGCAGATATCAGTCAGGTATTTACCCTAGAAGAAGGGGATGTGGTAATGACTGGTACACCAGCGGGTGTAGCAGCATTGCACTCTGGTGAACAGCTGAAAATGACCTTAAAGGGTAAAAACCAGGAATATATCTGGACTACCTTTGTGAAATAAGCTGAATCTTACGTGGAAATAAGGGAGTCGAAAGGCTCCTTTATTTTTATTTAAAATTTTTAACTGGTTTGATGAATTTTCCTGAATTGATCAGGTGTATAGCCCATCCAGCGTTTAAACATTTGAATAAAAGCTGAGGCATTGGCATAGCCCAGATCAAAGGCAATATTTTCTACAGTTTTTTGCTGTTTCAGCATAGACATGGCTTTGATGACTTTCAGACGCTGCCGCCATTCATTGAGTGACATTCTCAGCTCCTTCTGGCAGTAGCGCGCCAAGGTGCGTTCAGTCAGGTTATGCATAGCTGCCAAATGCTGCAAGGTACTGTTATTCTCTGGATTTTGATGTAGGTAATCCAGAATTTGTCTGAGTTGAGGATGTTCAGTATGCGGCAAATAACTGCCAATCATCTGTGCCTGTTTAAGTTGATCAAGCAGTACGTGTAATAAACGTTGATGCTCTTCTGACCTTACATTAGTCGGATGTAATTTTAAATGCTGCAAGAGTGAAGTGACCAGAGGACTGGTTAATAAGATCCCCGGCTGATTTGGTAAACCTGTACATAAACTTTCATGAATATAAAAAGTTCCATGTGAAACATCGGTACGATTTAAACCACTATGTTGTAAGTTAGGTGGTAGCCATACACCGTAAGGCGGAGGGGTAATATAATCAATATGCCCAATTTTCACTTCCATGATGCCATTAAAAGCATAGATAAACTCTCCCCAGGCATGATCATGCAATGGATAGACTGACAGGGCCGGGTCTTCACGAAAATTAATCCACAGAGCTGCGTCAATATCATCATTGGTTCTAAGTTGCTTGATATCTTGAGCGACTGTTTTATTGCTTCTCACGTTAGATTGCCTGAATAATGCGATTATTTGTCTGTTTTAAAGTATATCTTTTATTTCTGACAGATTTATAGTGTGCATCTTTGATAGTGTGCGTAGAGTTGAAATTGTGGAGCAGCGTAAAGCGCTTGATGCGCAAGCCTCGTTAATCATGTTTGTCCTGTGTCTGTTATGGGGACTACAGCAGGTAGTGCTCAAGCTGGCAGCATCAGATATTTCAGCCTTGATGCAGATTGCATTACGTTCAGCCTTATCTGCATTAATGGTTTATCTTTTGATTCAAGCAGATGTAAGGCGCCAGCTATGGAGTCGTAGCTATCTTCCGGCAGGTTTGCTGGTCGGGGTATTGTTCGCTTTAGAGTTTTACCTGGTCGCTGAAGCACTGCGTTATACCTCTGCTTCACATACCATCGTATTACTATATACCGCACCAATTTTTGTGGCATTGGGATTGCACTGGAAACTTCCTTCAGAACATTTATCTCCATTACAGTGGGGTGGAATTCTCGTTGCGTTTAGCGGGATCGTGGTGAGTTTCTTATTTCGTAGCCACACTGGTCAAGCTATGCAAGCCAGTATGCTTTGGGGAGATTTGTTGGCTTTAATGGCTGGTATATTTTGGGCTGCTACCACTGTGAGTGTTCGATTAACACGATTAGCTGAAGCTCCAGCAACACAAACTTTGTTCTATCAGCTATTGATGGGCGGCATGCTGCTGTTACCTCTTGCCTGGATGACAGGACAAGCAACGGTGAACTGGACAACCTTATCTATTTCTAGTCTGATTTTTCATACAGTGGTCATTTCTTTTGCCAGTTATCTGATCTGGTTCTGGATGCTGAAAAAATATTTGGCTTCACGTCTGGGTGTATTTTCTTTTCTAACGCCGGTGTTTGGTATGATTTTTGGAATTCTGTTATTGGATGAAGAAGTTGAGATGAACTTTATTATTGGCACGATCATGGTCATGCTGGGTGTTGTGTTAGTAAGTTTGCAGGGATGGCTAAAGCCGAAAAATATAAAAGTAGCTCCTTAAAATATTGGTTATCAATAGTGTTTAAAAAAGCGTGAATAACGCAGTGAAAATTTTTACTGAAAAACTTACTTATATAATTCCCAAAAAAATCCTCTCATAAGAGAGGATTTTTATTGAAGTGCTTAAGACTTAAATGGAGTTTGAGCTTCATTCTGCCCTTCCTTTTGCTTAAACAGCTCTGAAAGGGGAATGCCTAGATTTTCTGCCAGATACTGATCTGCTTCTCGTAATTTTGGTTGTAGTCGCTGCATCCAGAGGTCATTGATCTGAAGATTTTCAATTTGATGTGTGTGTGGCAGGGCATAAGGAAGTTTGAGGTAGAAATCCCAGAAATTGACCTGATCCAGATCACGTACCAAGACATATTCATTATCCTCCGTACGTTTAATCAGATTCTGTTTTTCAAACATGCTGATATAGCTTGGCAGACGGCCAATTTCATCTCGTCCTAAAACTTCGAGTGCTTGTGCTTCACTAATACTTTCTCCAGTTTTCTGCTTGCGGTAAAACAGCTCCAGTAAATCCAGTAACATCAGAATTGGATGGATTTTACAATCCTGGCCCGATTCAAATGCCGTGATTGCATAACTGATCTCAACCCCGAGTAGGACAATATTCCAGGACAGATAAATCCAGATCAGGAAAATAGGAACCGCTGCAAAAGCACCATAGACAATTTCATAACTGGTGAAATTGGACATGACAAAGCCAAACAGGTTCTTTAAGAGTTCAAAAACCACTGCACTAAATAAACCGCCCACGAATGCAGATTTGATCGGTACACTGCGGTTAGGAATGGTCCAGTTCAGGATAAAGAAGCCGATAATCGTCAAAGAAAATGAAATGAGCCACAGTATAAAAGCACCATTCAATTCGTAGCCGGCAAAGTTATTGCTCAGTACATTCATGGACGCTACAGTGGAAGAAATCACGAAAGCGCTACCGAGTAAAATTGGACCCAAAGAAATAATGGTCCAATAGCGCATAAAGCCGATAATCCCGCCACGTGTTTCTGTGACACGCCAGATTCGGTTAAATACTGTCTCAATACTGGTCAGCATCATCACGGTGGTAATAAACAGGAACAGGATCCCGATGATGGTCAGATTGCTGGATTTGTCAGTAAAAGCACTCAGGGCTTTATCAAAGGCAATGGTGGTCTTGGGCAGGAAATTGGTATAGATCATTTCCTGAAGTTGCTGACGTGCAGGTTCTAGTGCCTTAATTGAAGAGATGATCACCAGAAAAACCGTCAGCATTGGTACTACAGCAAACAAAGTAGTATAAGTTAATGAGCCTGCCTGTTCACGGCAACGATCCGCCTCAAAGCGCCTAAGTACAAATAAAATAAATTGAAACCAGTGCTTTTCATAAAAAGGTAATTTCTTTAAGTATTCAACGATCATGCGCTTGTTGTCTCAATTTCTTATACATCATGAATTTTCTGGTTCAGCTTACCCAAAAAAACAGAAAAATACCGTATAGTTTTCTTTTTTTAGTATCGAACATTCATCATATGCAACCTTATGTCCTTGTTTTATATTACAGCAAATATGGTTCAGTCAAAGAGATGGCACATCTGATTGCCAATGGGGTTGAATCCGCAGGTATTGCAGTGAAGATCAGAACGGTGCCGAATCTTTCTACTGTGGTAAAAGAAGCAGAGGCGAGTATCCCAGCGGAAGGGGATATCTACTGTACGCTAGATGAATTGGCGAACTGTTCTGCTTTGGCAGTGGGTTCGCCAACACGTTTTGGCAATATGGCTGCTGAAATGAAATATTTCTGGGATCAGACCACCAGTCTTTGGCTGAATGGAGCTTTGCATGCTAAGCCGGCATGCGTGTTCACAGCCTCTGGTGCAATGCATGGCGGCCAGGAAAGTACATTACTGAGTATGCTTCCGCCGTTGTTCCACCACGGTATGATGATCATGGGACTAAGTAATGCTGTTCCAGCATTATCAAATACTAAAACGGGTGGTACACCCTACGGCGCCAGCCATGTCAGTGGTGCACGCCATGATCAGGCACTAAGCCAAGATGAAAAGGTACTATGTGAAGCTCAGGGTAAGCGCTTGGCAGAAATAGCTTTAAAGTTAAATCAGGTTTAATAATTCTCAATCAGGACAATAAGTTTCAGATTTTATTGTCCTGATCACTCGATTCCCGAGAATCTTCTTTATTCACTTCCAGTGCCTGAGCAGCTGTTGTCTGAATATTAAAGCGATATTTGCACTTCAGACAACGATAATCCAGAAACAGGTTACGATCTACGGTTACACCAGCTTTTTTACCCAAGAAGTTACCGACCACACCACCAGTAATCCCAACACTAATTGCGCCAACGAAAGTCCCGACTGTTCCGCCGACAATTACACCAAGTGGGCCTGCCACAGTCCCGATCGCAGCACCAATCGACGCACCTGAAGCTGCGCCACCTACAGTTCCCGCCGTTGCGCCTGCAGAGGTCATGAGTAGACCGCCAATTTTTTTCAGATTTTGCTCATGATCACGTTGTTCAATATCTGTTGAGCCACATTTAGGACATTGCATAAGGTATTCCATCAATGAGTGTTATGGGCCGATGTTCAGCCTATTTATGATTTGTCATTTTGCCTAATCAGGTGGATATATGACAGCTCTACAGTATGTCTGTCTTATATTTTGATGTCAGGGACATTTCCTGCCAATTTGATTGTAAAGGAGAATTTGATAAGGCTTTGTATTTGTGCTGTAAATTATTTTATATCGAAATCCATTTTGGAATTCTTTAAGTTTTTAGCTCTCCCATACTCTACAGCTACTAAAAATAATATCTTCAAAGTATCTTTTCTATTTCTTATAAAAAATAATTTACTTGTCACCTTTTTACACTAAATAACATGACCATCATAAATTGAAATTAAGTACTGTTTAGTAGAGGTATTGAGTATCTATATTGAGTATTTTGTTTTTAGATTTTTTAAGAAGTAAAAAAATGTATTTGGAAAATAGTCTTCGTATAATCGGTTAATTATATTTCTTAATAAAGTGATTTATTAAGAGTGATTAAAATATAAACTTTTATAAAATGAAAAATTATTAATAAATGATCGTGAAAATCACCATAAATATTTCCTCGATTAAAGTATTTTTTCTAATTTTATAAATACTTTTAAAATATTATTTTAAATATTTTTTAAAAAATAAATTTATAGTTTGAAAATATTTATAAAATATTTTTTATAAATAATAGAATTAATTAAAAATTCTATTTTAAATTAAAACAATAACTTGAATTTAATTAAAAATAAGAAAGTATGTGAATAATAATTAAATGTAATTTTTAAATTTTTATATGATCTAATTTTTGTCAGATAAATTAAATCTTAATTAAGCAGAAAACTAATAAACATACTAAATCAGAGGATACTAAAGGTATGAAAATATTGGTCATCAATGCGGGTTTATTGTGTTTGTTTTTTTTGAGCAACGCTTATGCTACATCAGATGAGTGGACTCAGCGCTGGAAAGCATCACCTGCACGTTCTAATGAGCATCTGGCACAGGCAAATCTGATTGAACTCAGAGAGTCTGATTATTATGAAAGTTTTGGAAAAGCAAGAACTACCGTATATAACACCTCTTCAAATTCTATCGGCACTGTGAATACTCCAACCAATAATATTACGGTGGAGGGCTCAGATAATGGTGTAAATATTTCCAGTGAATTATTCAATGAAGCTCCAGTGAGTTCTAATTCCAATCGGAATTCACCACGCTGCCCAAATGTGAGTAACCAGCCGGGAGAAACACTATGCTGAATTTCCCGTATGGAAGGTCTTTATCTTCCGCCGGTATCATTTTGATTTTTACTCAATCCTTGACAGGATGTACCGGTCTGGCATCTTCAAATTCAAAGCCGGTAGAACTGGTACAAGGTCCGCCAATTACTGATATTTTTACTCCCTTTGATATGGCCTTATCTTGCTTAAAGGGGCAATTGCGCAATGACATCAGCTTTTCTGTAGGAGCAATTTTAGACCAGACAGGTAAAGACGTCGTAACCAATGGTGGTAGTGGAAAAATGGTGACCCAAGGCGCAGGAGATATGGTGCAATCCGCCTTATTTCAGTCTGGGGTCAGTGTAATGAACCGGCGTGATCCTCGTATTATTGAAAGTGAAGCCAAGTGGGGGATTCGTGATCCAAGACAAATCCAGGCCTCTGATTATTATGTGACGGGCAGTATTAATAGCCTGGATTTTATTCCAGGTGGCGGGTTGGACATGCAGATTGCAGGTGTTGGACCGAATTATAGTCAAACCCGAATTATGGTAGGTTTGGATCTATCTCTGACTGATACACGCAGCAGTAAAGTTGTCGCGAATGTCTCATTACAGAAACAGATTGCTGCACAGGATTATGGTATCAGCGCTGGAAGATTTACCGGCCGTACCTTATTAAATATTCAGATCGGAAAAGGTGAGCGCGAAGCGACGAATTTTGCTTTACGTCAGATGTTGAATCTGGCCACTTTTGAATTACTGAGCCAAGTCGTTCCACCGCCAGTGTTCGAGAAGTGTCGTGCAGAAATTCCACCAGAATTTGGACGTTTAAACTTAACTCGAAGTTCGGTGGCTTTGCATAAATATAAAAAAAATCAGCAACAACATAATCTAGATTCAAGTACCCCGGTTCAGGAATTAACCTCGGACGATATTCAGCAATCTCAAGAGAAAAACAAATCTACCAATACACCGAGTAAAGATACCAAAGCACCAAAAAACAAAGAATCCGAGGTAATCCAAAATCCTGATCCAGAACCTGAAATAAGTAAACAGGATCTCATTAAATATATCAGTAAAAAACACTCTCCAGACTCTTCAGACAAAATGCTAGAGGAAAAAGAGAAGCAGGAAAAAAACAGCAAAGAAAAAGACGAGGAGAAAACATCCATGCTATGGGATGCCAATCCTGAAGTTGTTGAAAACTATTGGTCAAGCACATTGCGTGATTAATAGTTTCACAAGTGGGCTCGCTCCCATTAGTAAAAGAAGTACTTAGCGAGGAGTGCTTCAAAACTAGAAAAGGAAAAACAAAGATGAAAAACACGATCAAAACAATCGCTTTATCCGTCACCTTCCTGTCTGGTGCAGGTATGGCATATGCTCAAAACACAAATGTAGAGGTAGATACCGGTTTACAGGCATCTCTGGATGCAATTTCCCAGCAGGTCGAAAATGGATCTGCCCTGAATCTAGCTGTCAATAGTGCTGATATTAATGCAAGTGTTAATACAGAGGCTTATGCCAATTTAGGATCAGATCTTGGAACAGATACTCAAGATGTGGTCAATTCAGTTGAAAATACAATTGAAACTACAGCAATGGGTGCAGCTAATACAGGTAGTATTGAAATCGCGCAAGGTAGCTTGAGTACAGTGACTTCAAATACACTTAATGAAACCCTAGATTGGGCATATACTGATGTAACTAGTGAAATCAATAACGAAACAATTGGAGAAGATATTTCGGAGAGTACAACGAGTGCGGATATTTCAGATACATTGAGCACAACGCTGGATAGGACTTTTGATGAGGAAGTTAATAAAACTTTAAGCAATTATAGTGTAGCGAATATTGCTTATAATGCTGGAGCAGTTGATGCCTCTGTAAGTGCAATTGCAGAAGGTGTAGATAATAGTGTGGCCAACACCATTACTACTACTGCAATTGGTGCAGTAAATACTGGAAGTATTACTGTCACAGTAGGACAATAATATAACTTGCTTGATTTTCTTACAGGTCTAACTATTGGCAGATAGTTAGGCCTCTTATTTTATATAAAAATTTTTAAAAAATATTGTCTACTTGTCGGAAAGTAAAGCAATTTCTATTAATGATTATTTTTTAATTGAAATTTTTTAGGAAAAAACGAAGCAATAGAAGAATATAGTTGTCTTAAAAATATTTCAATTCAAGAAAACGGATATAAAAAAAGAGCACCTCAGTACTCTTCTTTAATTTAATTCGAGAAATTTTAGTCTTGAACAAATTCAACCGTACCATTTGCTAGTGATTTCACACGCGCTAATGATTCTACGCGATAACCTTTTTCAAGCAGAATGTCACGGCCCGGCTGGAATGATTTTTCAATCACGATACCAATACCCACGACAGATGCTTCTGCTTGGTGAATCAGGTCTGCCAAGCCAAGAGCCGCTTGACCATTTGCAAGAAAGTCATCAATTACCAGTACTTTATCAGCAGCGTTGATGTGCTTTTTAGAAATTGCAATGGTACTTTCAGTTTGCTTGGTGAAAGAAAATACCTTAGAGCGATACAGATCATCTTTCAGAGTTAATGATTGATATTTGCGTGCAAAGATCACTGGAACACCCAGCTCAAGGCCAGCCATTACAGCAGGTGCGATCCCTGATGCTTCAATAGTGATGATTTTAGTGATACCAGCATCTTTAAATAGACGCGCAAATTCCTGACCAATTTGCTGCATCATAACAGGATCGATTTGATGATTTAAGAAAGAATCAACTTTCAAAACTTCTTCAGATAGAACGATACCTTCAGCTAAGATTTTCTGTTCTAGTGCGTGCACGGGAGAATCCTCAAGACCAGATGCTTTTTCAAGCAAAAGCGTATTTTAAAAAGCACCCGGAAAAAATCAAGCGAAAATCGTTAAAAATGCTTAGTTCGTTGGACCTTTATAGCCAGTGAGTAACAAACCATAGGAAGTTTTCTTATCGACATGCGCTACCTTGACTGGTAAATAATCAAGTTTTGGGGCTAACCAGAAGATGGTTTCGCGTCCTGGCTTGTCATGTTTCATTACGACTTTCATGGTGCTAAAGGTGCCGTAATTGGTTTTGATATTTTCTGTACCTTGCTTAACAAATTTACGTGCTTCCAGTTCTTTAGCATCTGCAATGTAATAATTGCTTTTTAAACCAGAAGCTTTTAGGTCTTCACGGATCTGTAACTCGGCATTTAATTCATCCAGGGCACCATCTCTCCAAGCAAATGAACGTGCCTTGTCATCTTTTTTAGTATGAATAGTTTTAGAAGACGGATTGAACTTGATACTCATGGTATTGTTATTAACCAATACCTTACTGCTACGGCTAAAATTGCTAGAATTAATCTTGCCATTATTAAAAGTAAAATGACTGGTTTCTGTCGCAGAAGCAATCGCGGCAGCCTTGGCTGCAAATACATAAGTCCAGTTATTGCCTGACTTAGTTAAGGTTCGTGTTGCCGATCCCATGTTCTTGCCATTATAGCTAAACTGATAAGTCGCCTGGAATGGGCTCATGGCAAAAGCTTGACTGGACATGCCTGTGAATACCAGTGCTGTGGTCAGTCCTGCAGTCATACCAATAGTTTTAATTAAGTGTTGTGCCATAAGTGAATTTTCCTGTATGAAAGGGCAGTCAGTCACTTCTGCCAAGCCTTTATTATCAGACTAAAATGTGGAGGGAGAATGAACTGATAAAATTTGCAGAAGTGTATCATTCATGTCATTTTTTTCATTGTTGTTTCACAACTTAAACACTTTACGAATCTTGTTTTTGCTTGATTGGGGTGACCTGATTTTCACTAAATTCATCTGCATCATCCCAGCTTTCTTCTTTTTCTTGAGACAGCTTTCTGAACAAGGCTGCTAGATTCACATTTCCACTAACGACCAGTTCAGCCTCACGTAATACAGCATGATTGACATGTACTTTAGACAAAGTATCAATCACTGATCGGCTTTTACCGAGCCAGCGGTTAAGATCTAAATGTAATAAGTCATCAACAACTTTAATTACACCCAGCTTTTCCAGAATCATACCGAGAGGATCTTTATTCAAAATGCGCTGATAGAAAAATAGGGCACAACGTACGCCAATTTTATAGAACATATTTGGGTATTTAGCATCAATTACTTGGGTATCGCTAATCTGTTCAAAAACAATCAGCTGACGGTCTTTATTCAGCTCCATCTGTACCAGTTTCAGGTCAACAGACAGAGTAATGACCATGCCATTGTAATCAAGTGTTGCATATAAGCGTAACCAGTCATCATGCAGATCCGCATGCAGATCTTTTAAGGCTTTGACGTTATCAGTCACAAAACGCTGAAAAGTTGCATTCAAAAATACCTGAGAGAGGGGAAACTCGCGTTCATCTTCAATAAACCCTTCCGCCTTCTGATACACCTGGCGAATGCGTCTGGAAATATTGGAAATGATGGTTTGCATATGGAAGCATCCTGGCAACTATATTTTTGATAGCATGTATCTTGTCGAAAAGTATAAAAAATACAAGAGCGTGTGCTTGCAGTTTAGCAAAATAAATTGCACCATTTTTAGTGTTTTGTTTATACAACGTAGAAGATTTGATATAGCTCTCACTATCTACTCAAAGTGAAAGATGTATCAATGTTTGTATATTGAAAAATTTTCTTTGCAAGATATTAAGGATAAAGGCTCCTGGCTGAGCCTGAAAAATGTGACTAGAATGACCCTGATGCCCTTGGTTAAATCATGGTGGAAAGATCCAATTTTTAGCAGTGCTGTAGGGATTGCTGCATTGTTACATATCATGATTTTAATGCTGCAGTTTGGAATGCCATCGGAACAGGATACTTCGACCAAGGAAATTGCAGTCAGCCTGCGAATCAGTAATGACAAAATCGAGCATGCTGATTTTCTTGCCCAGATAGATCAGCAAGGTTCCGGTCAGTTCCGTGAAGCGCATCGTATGTCCAGTGATGCTCCATTGCCGATGCCGGATCAGACAGCTGGAAAAGAAGAAATATTTCAAAACAGCCAAGATATGCTGCAACAAAAACAAGAGTTGAGCTTTGAAGAAAAAGTTCTGATGACAACCCTAAGCTGGCAGAAACAGGCAGAAGAAAATCAGCGCAAGAAACGTCAGGAAGAACTCAACAGCCAGTTTCAAGCCAAAGCTGCTATGGTCGCGAGTCTGGAAGCTCAATATACGCAGCGCCAGAAAAACTTTAGCCGTCAGCAGAAAATTAAAACTGTTGACGGTATCCAAGCCAAGCAGGATGTATCTGCAGCTTATCTGGAAAAATTCCGTCAAAAAGTCGAATTTTATGGGAATCGTTTTTATCCTGAATCTGCCCGTATACAGCGCTTGGCGGGTGACGTCCGCTTAATGGTGATCCTGAATCAAAATGGGGGTATTCGAGCGATTCGATTGTTGGAATCTTCTGGTCATACTGTATTGGATGAAGCTGCTCGAACCTCATTACGTAAGGCTGCGCCGTTTGGTGCTTTTGATGCCAACATGAAAGATATTTCAGAATTACGAATTATCCGAACCTGGCGTTTTGATCCGGCAGAAGCCGAGTTTGAAGTGCGTTAATCTGGCGCTGTTTCATAATGGCGTAATACCTTACAGACATCCACGCTGAAATAGCGATACCAGTTATCTTTACCGAATTGTTGCGCGGCCTGGTGTTCAGCGTCCTGATGCCAGGCATGAATATCCTGCAGGCTGCTCCAGTAGGAAAGTGCAATCTCAGTGATTCCTTCAGTTAAACTTTCAAAATGCTGACAGTGAAACTGGGTCAAGGCCTTTTCCCGCATCTGTTGGGCAGTGGCAAAGTAATCTGTGTCTAACTGCTTAATTTTAGCTTTAAAAATAACGACATATTGCATAGTAACTTCTAATTTTAACTAATTTCTGAAATTATTCTTCCACACGATGATAATAACCGGGCAGAGTAAAACTTGAAGTGCGACATAAACCACCTAATTAATTTAAAGGGTTTATGGAGTATATAAAATTGTCATACCATCATCTTAACTTTGAAGATCGTACTGCATTAATGCTTGAGTCAAGAAAAGAAGGCTTTTCAGCCAGAAAATTTGCTGAACTCATTAAAAGACATCCTAGTACGATCTATCGTGAGCTTAAAAGAAATAGCATCAATGACGTTTATCAAGCTCGATATGCTTCTGATAACACCTTCGCTAGACGTAGACGTGGTCACAGAAAACTCAAAATCGATTCAATCCTCTGGAAATTTATTGTTGAAGCGATCCGTTGTTTATGGTCTCCTCAGCAAATAGCAAAGCGTTTAAAGACATTTCCTGATTTGGATCAAACAATGAATGTAAGCCATACAACGATTTATTCAACGATACGAGCATTACCAAAGGGTGAGTTGAAAAAAGACTTATTATCCTGTCTGCGTCATGAAAATAAAAAGCGAAAAGCTAACGGTGAACCTAAAAAAGATTCTATATTACAGGATATTAAAACTATTCATGAGCGCCCAGCCGAAGTTCAAGAAAGAAAAATACCGGGTCATTGGGAAGCTGATTTAATTAAAGGTAAAGACAATAAAAGTTCGATAGCAACACTTATTGAACGAAATACACGGCTCTGTATCTTGGCAACATTACCTGATGCAAAGGCAGAATCAGTGCGCAAGGCTTTAACTGAAGCTCTGAAATATTTACCTGCAGAACTGCGTAAAACGTTGACCTATGACCGTGGACGCGAGATGTCAGAACATAAAATACTCGAAGAAGATTTAGGCATAGATGTATATTTCTGTGACCCACATTCACCTTGGCAAAAAGGCACATGCGAAAATATGAATGGTTTAATTAGGCAATATTTACCTAAAGGGATTGATTTAAATCAGGCAGATCAGCATTATTTAAATCAAGTTGCCATGTCACTGAATACTCGTCCTAGAAAGGCGTTAGATTGGCTTACACCATTAGAGAAATTTGCTCAGCTTGTTGATTATCATATGGCTTTTGAAACTGTCGCACCTCATGTTTGAATTCGCCCCGTGTTCTCCGGAACTGTTCCAAATCACATTTAAAAATTTGCCTTCAATTTTTAGATGCTTTGGAAAAATCCTCAGATGCTTTTTATATTTACGCTCAGGTTTTAAACCGATGCAGTTGCCATTTTTCCACCATCTACCTTCAGCATATTGATCTAGGGCTCCATAAGTTAGATACCATTTAAATTTACCTTCAGGCAATAACAGCATTTCAGAGCCTGTTTCCATGACGCCATTTAAATAATAATGACCTGTCCAGACTTCATCTGCTTTTTGAAATTGAGTTTCTTTACATAGCGTCTTTGAACTTGCATAAAGCGTTGAAGATAGAAGGGAAGTACCCATGAGTAGCAATACGAGAAGAATCTTTTTCATTTTTATCCTGAACTTTAGCTAATCATCTTTATTGTTATGAGGTGTATTTTATCAGCTTTGGTTGAATTAAATAGCATTGATTTGATTGCTATTTACAGGCATAAAAAAGCGAGCCGAAGCTCACTTTTTATAGTCGGAAAATTTTAGTCTCTTTCCAGATATGGATTTGCAAAACCGAATTTTGCCAGAATCTCGATCTCAATGCCTTCCATCTCTTCTGCATCTTCATCTGAAGTCTCATGATCATAGCCCATCAGGTGCAAGGTGCCATGAACCAGCATATGGGTAAAGTGAGTCAAAGGTGCTTTGCCTTGTTCAACGGCTTCACGCAATACCACTGGGATACAGATGACCAAGTCTCCAATCGGAAAAGCATCCAAAACTTCTGCCATTTCATCCGGAAGATCACTTGGAAAAGACAACACATTGGTGGGTTTGTCCTTTCCGCGATATTCCAGATTCAGTTTGTGGCTTTCATCATTGTCGACACAGGCAATACCAATTTCACAATCACTTTGCGTACCGATATGACGTAAAGCAGTTTCTACAACTTTCTTGATATAGGCACGCTTAATCACGAGTTCAGGTGCCTGAAAATCCTGTTGTAGACTAAGACTAAGTTTCAAAACAAATCCTTAAAAGTAAATATTAATGCTGGGCGTCAGCTGCCGCATCATTTTCAGCGACCAAGGCTTCCTGACGTGCTTTGCGTTCGGCACGTGCTTCGGCAGTTAAACGTTGTTGTTCACTATCCCAGCCCTCATAGGCTTCAACGATTTTCTGAACCAGCTGATGACGTACCACATCACGGGAATGGAAGCGGGTGATATGAATCTCTTTCACATTTTCCAATACACGAAGTGAATGGGCCAAACCAGATTGCTGACCACGTGGCAAGTCGACCTGGGTCACGTCACCGGTAATCACTGCACGAGAGCCAAAGCCCAGGCGGGTCAAAAACATTTTCATCTGTTCAGGTGTCGTGTTCTGTGCTTCGTCCAGAATCACAAAGGAGTGATTCAAGGTACGACCACGCATATAAGCCAGTGGTGCCACTTCAATGATCTGACGTTCAATCAATTTGGCTACTTTTTCGAAACCCAGCATTTCATACAGGGCATCGTAAAGCGGACGTAAGTATGGATCGATTTTTTGTGACAGATCACCCGGCAGGAAGCCAAGTTTTTCACCGGCTTCTACCGCAGGACGTACCAAGAGGATACGCTGAATCTCATTACGTTCCAGCATGTCCACTGCAGCTGCTACCGCCAGATAGGTTTTACCTGTACCGGCAGGACCAATACCGAAAGAAATGTCACTTTGCAGAATGCGTTGTACATAACGTTTCTGGTTGGCACCACGTGGATTGATACGGCCTTTGCGAGTCTGCAGCCAGACATTGTCCAGACCAGTATGTTCCTGATCATGCAGGTTGTCCTGCAATTCACGGTCGGTTTGGCTGCCTTGGATCATCAGGTGCAGGGTATCTGCACTGATCTGACCGCTCTGTTCAGATTCTTCATGAAGTCGCTGTAGGAGCAACTCCGCTCTCTCAACGGCATCGATCTCACCATCAATAAAAAAGCTATCGCCTCGATGGGAAACTTTGACGTCTAAACGTTGTTCAATTTGCTTCAAATGACCGTTATAAGCACCGAGCATGCTCTGTAAACGGTCCATTGAAATTCCAGGAAAAGCTACTGTACGTCGAATCGCTGCTGTCAAAGAGAGTTCCTTATAGAGATGGGTTCTTATATCCCTACATTACGCCACGTCAGGCTCAAGATTCAATAGCTCACCGTAAACTAAATTGAGTGTTTTTATTTCAGTGATTTCAATCTCGGCAAAACGTCCAACCCATGCAGGATCACCGATAAATGTCACATAACGTGTGTTATCTGCGGTGCCTACCAGGACATTTGGATCCTTGTCAGAAACTTTTTCTATGAGAACACGTTGAATGGTGCCAAGCATCGCATCCGTTTTCTCAATACTGGATTGCTTGATCCATTTTTGAACTTTTGCCAGACGTTCTTTTTTCACCTGTTCAGGTGTAGTGTCTTCAAGTTCCGCAGCAGGCGTACCCGGACGTTTTGAATACACAAAGCTGTACGAATGATCAAAGTCCATATCTTTAATAAACTGATATGTTTCTTCGAAGTTGTCGTCGGTTTCACCCGGGAAACCAATAATGAAATCTGAAGATAAGTGCATATCCGGACGGACTTTACGGAGTTTGGCAATTTTCTCGATATAGACATCAATCGTATGGTTACGCTTCATCGCTTGAAGGACGTCATTGGAACCACTTTGTACTGGTAAATGCAGATGTGACACCATTTGTGGCAGGTCACGGTAGCATTGAATCAGGTCATCATTAAATTCGAGTGGATGCGACGTGGTATAACGTAAGCGGCCAATACCTGGAATTTCTGCAACTAAACGTAACAGATCGGCAAAAGTACAGATCTTGCCATCAAAGGTTTCACCACGATAGCCATTTACGTTCTGACCCAATAGTGAAATCTCACGTACGCCTTTTTCTGCCAGACCTGCAATTTCTGCCAGGACATCATCCAGCGGACGTGATACTTCTTCACCGCGGGTATACGGCACCACACAGAAAGAACAGTATTTTGAACAGCCTTCCATAATTGATACAAAGGCTTTATAACCTTCAACACGTGGTTCAGGCAGGAAGTCGAATTTTTCAATATCCGGGAAGGAAATATCAACCAGTTTAATTTTATCTTTCTTTGGCTTTTCTACTTGCTCAAAATGCTGATCCAGCATTTGCGGCAAACGGTGCAGGGTTTGTGGACCAAAAATCATGTCAACATAATTGGCACGTTTCTGAATGTTGTCACCTTCTTGTGAAGCAACACAGCCACCCACACCAATAATCAGATCCGGATTTTTTTCTTTTAGTTTGCGCCAGCGACCCAATTCAGAGAATACTTTTTCTTGTGCTTTTTCACGAATTGAGCAAGTATTCATCAGAAGAATATCTGCTTCTTTAGGGTCAGTGGTTAGCACATAGCCATGTGAGTCGCCCAAAAGGTCGGCCATACGATGACTGTCATACTCATTCATCTGACACCCTTGCGTTTCAATGTACAGTTTTTTGACTGTAGCATCGTGGGCTGGGGTGTGCGCTGGCTGGGTAACAGTGTTTTCTGAGGCAGCTGGGGCACTCTTCGGAATGAAGGTTTGAACCGTCATGAAGGCTCCTAGGGATAATACGTTTAAATTGTGAACGGACGACCTTATTAATCTGCGAATCAGGTCAATTAGAATTCAATTCACAGAATGAATTTTTTGGAAGTCGCATATTTTAGCAGGAAAGTCGCTTAAACTTATAGCCTTTATTGGTGGCCTGAAAATATTGATTTATGGACAGAAAATGTTTGAAAATTAATATTGCTGAATCATAAGGTTACATAAGAGAACAGTAGAGTCGGTCTAGAATTTATAAACTAGCACCGATGTTGAACAAAATTGTCTGGCACGAACTACATGATAGAAGTTAAGTTAATGTTGAAACAGATTATAAGTACACATAAATATTCAAGATTATTCACTGTAGGGATGGCCTGTCTGAGTTCAATGGGCGTTCAAGCTGCCGAAGAACAATTTAATGACGCACTCACTGCGGCAAATGCTGGAAATATTGAATTATTACAACAGTATCGTGCAGCCATGCAAAATGATGCCTTGGGTTACTACCCGGAATACTGGATTCTGAATCAAAATCTTGGCATGCAGCCGGCCAGTCAGATTATTAATTTTGCCCAGCGTTATCCGCAATCTGCCATGGCAGAAAAGCTGGCAGCAGACTATGTTGAAGAAAAAGTAAAGCAGGCCGATTTTTCAGCAGCACAGCCGGTCCTGCAATATGTGACCAATCCAGATCAGGCAGAAAGCTGCGCGATTGCTCAGGTACGTGCCAAAAGTGGTGATCCTCTGGTCTATGCCGAATATAAAGATGTCTGGCTGACCACCAATTCTCAACCGGAATCCTGTGCCGGTTTAGGTCGAATGATGCTGTCCAGTCCCTTATTAACCATTGAAGACCGTCAGCAACGACTCTGGACACAATTGCGTGCCGGTCAGTCTGGACAGGCGATTGCGACCGCCCAGAGTATCGGCCTCAACCTTTCTTTGGCGCAGCTTAATAGCATTCAGGCCAATCCGACAGCCTATTTATGGACGGCACCCAAAGCGACCACTGCTGATCATGCTTATCTGGTGTATGCCATGGGGCGACTGGCGGATAGTGATCTGAATACAGCATTTTCGAGTGTGCGACGTACTGCTGAAGGCACCCCTGAACAGATCCAAAAAGCTTTGTACCGTGTAGTCGGCTATATCGGTGGCACCACGGTGATGAAGAACAACTTTAATCGTGAAGTCCTGAATTATCTGGATCTGAGTTATGGCCTGTCATTTAGTCCGGAAGAAGCAGAAATTTATGCACGTCAGGCGATTCGCTTTAGCGCTTGGGAAAGTCTGATTCGGGCGATTGATGCGATGAGTGTGACCCAGAAACAGGAAGACCGCTGGCAATACTGGCTGGCTCGTGCAAGTGAACAGCGCTCAGACCGAGCATCAAAAAAAGCAGCTGAAGATATTTATCGAAAACTGGCCACTGGTGATGATTATCATAACTTGCTGGCACGTGACCGCTTAGGACAGTTAACCTTAGGTACGCCGAAATCCGCACAGCCTTCTGCTCAGGCCATGCAACGCCTGAATCAGGATATTCATTTCCGCCGTGCTTTTGCCTTGCGTAATATCAATGCTTCAGCTGCGTATGTAAACCGTGAATGGAACTGGGCCGTGCGTCAGGCTTACTTGAAACATGATGATGATCTACTGCTTGCCGCAGCGAAACGTGCGCATGATATGGGCTGGCATGACCGTGCTATTTATGCTGCAGATCGTACAGTGAATAAGCACAACTATGATTACCGTTTCCCAATGCCATATCGAAATTATGTGGTCAGCCATAGCCAGAATGCCAGTGTTGATCCGGCATGGGCTTATGGTTTGATGCGTCAGGAAAGCCGATTTAATACTGTGGCGCGTTCACATGTCGGGGCAGGTGGCTTGATGCAGATCATGCCAGATACGGCCAAACTGGTCGCGCGTCAGATGGGCGAAACCTATAATCCGGCAGCATTAAGCGATATGAATACCAATGTTCGTTATGGCACCTTCTATTTGTCTACGATTCAACGCCAGCTCAGCAACAGTCCTGTTTTAGCAACGGCAGGTTATAATGCCGGACCGAATCGCGCACGCCGTTGGCAGCCAGACTTACAGAATCTAGCAGCAGATCAGTACACGGAAACCATTCCTTTATTAGAAACACGGGATTATGTGAAACATGTCATGACCAATGCGACACATTATGGCATCCTATTGGGCCAGGGAGCACAATCAATCGGGAAACGTATGCAAGCAATTCCGCTACGTAGTACACAATAAAAATTAATGATTTAGGGATAGTGAATTATTCATGAAGTTAATGAATAGTCGTCGAGTATCAGTATGGCTTTCTGCTTGTATAGTCGCAGGAGGGAGTTTTCCTGCGCTTGCGGCACCGACGGGCTATATCATGGATGTGCAGATGGTTCCCGCACTTTGCAGTCTGTATCCTGAATTGGCCAAAAAGCGAAAATGTCTGGAAGGTTATTCCTTGAATATCTCCGGCTTATTTCCTGAAACCAGTCAACAGGATTGCAGCACGCAGACTTCATCCGCACTTCCACCTTTACAAGCCAAGGTGGTTGCTCGTGTCATGCCGGACGAGGCTTCACGGGCACGCTTATGGCAGAGTACTGGAGGGTGTATTCCCATGAGTGCCAGCCAGTATTTTCGGACCATTATTAATTATGCGGATCGTCTGAAAGTACCACAGGAACTGACAGACCAAGAAAACATGGTCATGTCGATTAATACATTGCGTACAAAATTCCTTAAGATTAATCCGCAATTACCCGCCAGCGGCATCCGGTTTAACTGCCAGACCAACCGTAGTGTCAGCCTGCTGACTGCGGTTAAGGTGTGCTATCGCAGCAATGGCCAATATAAGCAATGTCCGAGCAGTATAGTAAATACCTGCCCTCAGAACATTACAATTAAAGGTACATACTAAGCTTTTCAGCCAAATTAATTTATATTTCCTATCAGACTTTTGTTGGAATTCATTCGCTTTTACATGCATCTCCGAAAGGATTGGAGTACAATCTTTGCCGTTTATGATTATTAAGATTAGATAGAACAGCTATTTAATCCGCATTGACTATCCTCTCAATTGGAGATAATTACATGAAGCAACCTGTTCGCGTTGCCGTTACTGGCGCTGCTGGTCAAATTGGTTACAGCCTATTATTCCGTATCGCTAGCGGTGAAATGTTGGGTAAAGACCAACCAGTTATTCTTCAATTATTAGAAATTCCTGTTGAGAAAGCTCAACAAGCGCTTAAAGGCGTGATGATGGAACTTGACGACTGTGCTTTCCCATTATTGGCAGGCATGATCGGTACTGATGATCCTAAAGTTGCATTCAAAGATGCTGACTATGCATTGTTAGTAGGTTCTCGTCCACGTGGTCCTGGTATGGAACGTGCTGACCTTCTTAAGGTAAACGGCGAAATCTTTATCGGTCAAGGTCAAGCACTGAACGAAGTTGCTAGCCGTGACGTTAAAGTGCTTGTTGTGGGTAACCCTGCGAATACAAATGCTTACATCGCAATGAAATCTGCGCCAGATCTTCCAGCGAAAAACTTCACAGCAATGTTACGTCTTGACCACAACCGTGCGTTGACTCAACTTGCGCAAAAAGCGGGTGTTGCAGTTTCTGACATCGAAAACATGACTGTTTGGGGTAATCACTCTCCAACGATGTATGCTGACTACCGTTTTGCAAACGTAAACGGCGAAAGCTTGAAAGACAAAATCAACGATGCTGCATGGAACAAAGACGTATTCCTTCCAACAGTTGGTAAACGTGGTGCTGCGATCATTGAAGCACGTGGTCTGTCTTCTGCTGCTTCTGCTGCAAACGCTGCAATCGATCATATGCGCGATTGGGCTCTTGGCACTAACGGCAAATGGGTAACGATGGGTATTCCTTCTGACGGTTCTTATGGTATCCCTGAAGGCGTAATGTTCGGTTTCCCTGTAACGACTGAAAACGGTGAATACAAAATCGTTCAAGGTCTTGAAATCGACGAATTCAGCCGTGAACGTATCAATGTTACATTGAACGAACTTGAAGAAGAGCGCGCAGCAGTGGCTGACATGCTTAACTAATTTAGTCTTTTAAGATTAAATAAAAAAAGCACTCCAAATGGAGTGCTTTTTTATTTCAGAATATCCTAAAAACAAAAAATAACATCCTGTCAAAGAGCGACAACTGAACTTTCTATATAAGTCGTTTAATTTGTAAGCAGAGTCATCAATAAAAGAGGAGGTACTGAGATGTTAGAGCAGCGACCTACCATGGAAGTTTTTTTTGAGCAACTCGGCTTGGATTCAAGCCCTGAAGCAATCGATGAATTTATCAGAACCCATCAGATCGGGATGGATGTGCCATTACATAAAGCACCTTTTTGGACCAAGAACCAACATGACTTTCTAATTGGGCATTGGAAGCAAGATGATGATTGGGCCATTTTTGTCGATGTACTGAATGAACAATTGCATATAGAAGCAGAGGGTTCAGGTACTTGTGATCTGCCGACCTCCTCACATCCTTGAACGTTAAAAAACTAGCAGCAAATTATTTTTTATTTCTATTACGGAGCAATCAAATGGTATTGGAACAGCAACCTACTTTAGAATTATTATTTGAACAACTCGGCCTGCCAGCAGATGAAAGGTCGATTGATGAATTTACCCGTACCCATCAGCTTCCATCTGAAGTTATTCTGCCAGATGCGGAATTTTGGAGTGAGGGGCAGAGTGCATTTCTTCGTGAACATTGGCATCAAGATGATGAATGGATTGTAATTATTGATAAGCTCAATCAATTACTGCATGTAGAGAGTGACAAGCAAAGCGCTTAGTCCACTTTTATACAAAAAGATACAAACAAACCTAGTCACAGGACTAGGTTTTTTTTGTCTTATCTTATAAGTTAGTTCTATAAAGAATTACAAATTAACTGATATAAGGAGGGCGAGATGCTCGGAACAATGCAACCATCCTTACCCCTATTATTTTCGCAACTTGGTTTGCCGAATAGTCCTGCTGCCATTGAGCTATATGTACGTACTCATCAGTTACCTAAGGAAATCTCATTGCATGATGCGCATTTCTGGAATAAAGCACAGCGTTCATTGTTAATTAGTCATTTGGTACAAGACGATGACTGGGCAATTTGGGTTGATGAACTGAATCAACAGTTACACTTAGATGCCGATCGCCGTCGACTGGCTTAAGAAGATAAAACTAGTTATAAAAAATGCCTCATTCATGAGGCATTTTTTATGAGAATAATTTCGCAGTTTTAATGCATCCGGCTGTGTAGAATTTGAATAAACCAGTCCTGTTGACGGTATTCTTCAAATGCTGGATGTTGATCTACCAGTTCCAGATCAAAATTGTTCAATTTACTGTATTTATTTAACCAGTGACGGGTCATAGCCGGTTCTTTTTTGCTTGCTGAGGCATATGCCAGGAAGAAATAGATATCCGCATGCTCATAACGGGTCATCGGTTTTAAAATCTGCTGGGTAATCAGTGCATAGCGATTTTCTTTAGTCAGTTCAAAATAGATCATGTAGGCTTTAGCCAAATGCAATGACAGATTGATATAAAGATCGAGTGGCATTTCTTCAAACTCGATTCGACCTTGTTCCAGCAGAACAATCGCTTCTTGCAGAAAATGCACCTGTTCCTGACGTAACTGGCTGATCGCTACCAGTTGCAGGCGAAGGTCAGCCCGTTCAAGCGCCAGCTCAGGGGTATTGCCATTTAAAAATAGCTGATCTGTTTCACCAATGCGTGCAATGATCTCTTTGGTGGTTGGTCGCATGAACGCAGTCCTCGTGTCTTAATGATTGCTATATGAGGATGATTGTCTGCTTTTAAAGGCTAGATTAAAGAGGTATCTGAGCGTAACCACGCGGTAATGGATAAACGTTGATGTTTGGCTACTAATACTTCGTGCAATAAATCACTTTGGAAGAATGCTAAACGGTTGGGCTTAGGTGAAATCGTATGCCACTGTCCATTTTTATCTTGTAAATGTAGTTTACCCCCCCAGTCATCTTGCCATTCTTCATGCAGATAATATACCGAGGAAATCATGCGGCCATTCTTACCTTGCGGGTTGTCGCGGTGAAGAGCATAGAATTCACCTGCGTTATAGCAGGCAAAATGCGCTTCGACATCTTTAATACCCAAATAAAATGCGCGGTTTAAAACTTGAGAAAATTGTTGCAGGGTTTCGGTATGTTGGTGAGAGATTTGAAATTTAGGTTGTAACCAAAGAATATGATCACTGCGGATGTTGCTTACTACGCCATTTTGAATCGCGGCATCACGAAATTCGTTTAAGTGACTTAGGCATTCTTGACTGACCGCATGTTGATATTCAATTGAATAAGCACCGTCAACAACACTAAAGCCATGTTGATCTAAATCATCTAAGATTTGATCAACATTCCAATCCCCTGGGATGACAACTGCTTCCATTTTTCAATTCTCGAGCGTGTGGTAAAAAGGTTTGCTATTTTAGAGCAATAATCGTTTCTGAACGAATCAGTTTTTCATGTTAAAATAGCTATTGATCTTAGGAATAATTGAAACATGAATTATCGTCACCACTTCCATGCAGGCAACTTTGCCGATGTCATGAAGCACGTGTTATTGCTTCAGATTTTGTCTCGCCTTAATAATAAAGACAAGCCATATCGTTATATTGATACGCATGGCGGCGCAGGTAAATATGACTTGTCGACTTCAGAAGCGCAGAAGTCTGGTGAGTTCTTAAACGGTATTCATCGCCTGATTAAACTGGATGATTCAATTAAGCGCAATGCCCCTGAAGGCATACAGCAATATTTAAAAATTGTTGAAAAAATGCGTGAAAATTTTGGTAAAGGCGCGTATCCGGGTTCCCCGTGGTTTGCCCTTGAAGGCATGCGTGAAATCGACAAAGCCACCATTTTTGAAATGCAGCGTGATGTCTTCCAGCAGCTTGATCAGAATATTTTTGACAAGCGTGCTGGTCTGCATGAGCGTGATGCTTATGAAGGTTTGCTCGCAGTCATTCCACCGAAAGAAAAACGCGGTCTGGTAATGATCGACCCGCCGTATGAGCTGGAACGTAAAGATTTCCCTCAGTTAGTCGAGTTGATTGCAGCAGCTTATAAAAAATGGCCGACAGGTGTATTTGCTGTTTGGTATCCAATTAAAGACCGTGCCATGATTGAGCGTTTCGAGAAAAAAATGTTCAAGACTGGTATTCGCCGTCAGCTGATCTGTGAAATATGTGTATGGCCAGACGACACTCCTGTTGGTTTAAATGGTTGTGGTCTGTTGGTGATTAACCCACCTTGGAAGTTCTCTGAAGATGCTGATGAAGCACTTCAATGGTTATTCCCGCATTTACGTATGCAGGAAACTGGTGGTCACGCCGCAGTTCGCTGGTTAGTAGGCGAATAATTTTTTAAAGATCAGGTCATAGCTAGGATCGACAAGAATGACAAATATAAGCAAACCGGAACGTGACTCTTCCACCGAAGCGCCTTTTGATGGCATCACCTTTGAGGTGGAAGAAGAAGAGCATACTCACGAAGGGCAAAAAATTAAGCGTCGAGGCATCTATCTATGGCCGAACCTGATTACAACCGCAGCGTTGTTAGCAGGTTTTTACTCGATTATTGCCAGTATGAATGGCAATTTTCAGCAAGCCATTTATGCGATTTTTATTGCAGCATTACTCGATGGCCTGGATGGACGTGTTGCACGTGCCATTGGGGCGCAAAGTCCATTCGGTGAACAGTTTGATTCGCTATCGGATATGCTGGCCTTTGGTGTAGCACCTGCTATCTTGATGTACAGCTGGGGCTTAAGTGAGTTGGGCCGGATCGGTCTGGCGGCATGTTTTGTTTATACCGCTTGTGCGGCTTTCCGTCTGGCACGTTTCAATGTGCAGATCGGTGTGGTTGATAAGCGCTACTTCATTGGCGTCGCGAGTCCACTTGCTGCCGTAATGATTATTTCGCTGGTCTGGGTCGGTTTAGATTTCCCGGAAATTTTCGATATTAAAGATTCAGTGGTTCAGATCATCAATGCCGTTGCGATTGTGATTACCGGTTTGCTGATGATCTCTAATATCAAATACTATTCTTTTAAAACGGTAGAGCGTAAGCGGGTTCCATTTTTTGTCTTGCCAATTGCCGTATTTATCTTTGCAGCGATGACTTACAACATTCCGGTCGGGATTCTGGTTATCTCTGTAATTTATGCTTTGTCTGGTTTTGTTACGACTTTTATGGCGAAACGACAAGTGAGCTAGTATGCAGGAGAGTCTGATATGGCGTTTCTTCAGGATTTATTGGATCGTTCGAAACAGCTGAATCAGACTCCTGCTGCCCAGGCCGATCTGGCCTGTCATGGTCCAAATAAAAAATATAAATATATTCACCATCGTTTTGTTATTCCCAATCTGCCTGCGCCACTGCATTATTTCAATTTTTTTAGCATGATCGGTCAGCCGAATGTGCCGATGCTATGTAATCCCGATGCCATTCATACGGATGCCTTGGATACAGCAACGGTAATCTGTAGTACCAGTCCGCACATGGTCGGTCAGTTGAATCATTATTCCATCCAAAATGAGTGTCGTTTTGAAAGCTGTAACTTTAATTTTCATACACGTGAGCAATTGAGCAGTATATTTCCGGAATTTCATTTCACCCGCCAGGATGACGAGCTCAGTGTTGATTTGAAAATTAGAGCTATCGAGTTGATTACCCACTTTACCCAGCTTCGATTTTCTTTGGCTGATTATTGGTCGATTCCATGCTGGTGTGAAGGTGTCATTCAGTATAAAGATCAACAATACCAAATCGAAAGTCTGGGCAGCTTTGAATATGCTCGTAGTTTCAAGTTTCCCTATTTGCCATTTGCTTTCTTGACTTATCAGATGATTAACCTGAGTCAAAACCGACAGATTATTTTGGTTCAGGTACGAGATAGCTTTAATAAGATTATTCAGTCACGCATTTACTATAAAGATTTGGAAAGCCAGCAGACCCAAATGCTGGATGAAAAGGTAATTTTTAAAGTGCATCGGGTCTATCCAAGTGTGACCACACCAAATGGCCAGAAAATGTATTTACCACGTGAATTCGAATGGCACTGTGAAAATAAAGATGGAATTCAGATTTCAATTCAAGGACAAAGTCGAGGTGATTTTAAATTTGGTCTTGGGGCAGGCTATGTAGGGAGTTTTAGCTATCAGGTAAAGATCAATGATCAGGAAGAAAATGAGGAAGGGGGCTATATTGAATACATCGATTGTCGAGCTTTACGCTTTCAGGAACTCAGCAAAGAAGAAAAAATATTAAGTAACGTGCCCGATTCTGTACCATTTTTAGTCAAAAGATAGAGAAAAAGCTGATTTCTGTAGAATAAATAAACAGACGGTGGTTTTTGTTGAAAAAGGGGGTTGCAAGCCTCCTGAAATACTGTAGAATGCACATCCATCGGCGGTGATGAAGATTAAAACTTCTGATAAAACAGTAACTTAGTTAAGATTGGTTGAGTTAGGTTTTATTTGATAAGTTTAAAAATAATCTGATTTACTGGTTGACTTTCTAGAGATAGAGAGTAATATAGCCGACCTAGCTTGCTGCTGACGAAGTAGCAAGAAGATCATTAAGAGATTATGAAGAACAACTTGTGTGGATTTTTACTGGTTGATTGATCGAAATTATTTTCATTGATTGAATGGTAGAAATTACTCGAAGTTTATTTGAGAAATGAATGTCAGAAAATTGATGAGCCAGATTTGGTGTTTTGAATAAAGCACTATTGATTTTAAACTGAAGAGTTTGATCATGGCTCAGATTGAACGCTGGCGGCAGGCTTAACACATGCAAGTCGAGCGGGGAAGGTTGCTTCGGTAACTGACCTAGCGGCGGACGGGTGAGTAATGCTTAGGAATCTGCCTATTAGTGGGGGACAACGTTCCGAAAGGAATGCTAATACCGCATACGTCCTACGGGGGAAAGCAGGGGATCTTCGGACCTTGCGCTAATAGATGAGCCTAAGTCGGATTAGCTAGTTGGTGGGGTAAAGGCCTACCAAGGCGACGATCTGTAGCGGGTCTGAGAGGATGATCCGCCACACTGGGACTGAGACACGGCCCAGACTCCTACGGGAGGCAGCAGTGGGGAATATTGGACAATGGGCGGAAGCCTGATCCAGCCATGCCGCGTGTGTGAAGAAGGCCTTTTGGTTGTAAAGCACTTTAAGCGAGGAGGAGGCTCCTTTAGTTAATACCTAAAGTGAGTGGACGTTACTCGCAGAATAAGCACCGGCTAACTCTGTGCCAGCAGCCGCGGTAATACAGAGGGTGCGAGCGTTAATCGGATTTACTGGGCGTAAAGCGTGCGTAGGCGGCTTTTTAAGTCGGATGTGAAATCCCTGAGCTTAACTTAGGAATTGCATTCGATACTGGAAAGCTAGAGTATGGGAGAGGATGGTAGAATTCCAGGTGTAGCGGTGAAATGCGTAGAGATCTGGAGGAATACCGATGGCGAAGGCAGCCATCTGGCCTAATACTGACGCTGAGGTACGAAAGCATGGGGAGCAAACAGGATTAGATACCCTGGTAGTCCATGCCGTAAACGATGTCTACTAGCCGTTGGGGCCTTTGAGGCTTTAGTGGCGCAGCTAACGCGATAAGTAGACCGCCTGGGGAGTACGGTCGCAAGACTAAAACTCAAATGAATTGACGGGGGCCCGCACAAGCGGTGGAGCATGTGGTTTAATTCGATGCAACGCGAAGAACCTTACCTGGCCTTGACATACTAAGAACTTTCCAGAGATGGATTGGTGCCTTCGGGAACTTAGATACAGGTGCTGCATGGCTGTCGTCAGCTCGTGTCGTGAGATGTTGGGTTAAGTCCCGCAACGAGCGCAACCCTTTTCCTTATTTGCCATCGGGTTATGCCGGGAACTTTAAGGATACTGCCAGTGACAAACTGGAGGAAGGCGGGGACGACGTCAAGTCATCATGGCCCTTACGGCCAGGGCTACACACGTGCTACAATGGTCGGTACAAAGGGTTGCTACCTCGCGAGAGGATGCTAATCTCAAAAAGCCGATCGTAGTCCGGATCGCAGTCTGCAACTCGACTGCGTGAAGTCGGAATCGCTAGTAATCGCGGATCAGAATGCCGCGGTGAATACGTTCCCGGGCCTTGTACACACCGCCCGTCACACCATGGGAGTTTGTTGCACCAGAAGTAGGTAGTCTAACCGCAAGGAGGACGCTTACCACGGTGTGGCCGATGACTGGGGTGAAGTCGTAACAAGGTAGCCGTAGGGGAACCTGCGGCTGGATCACCTCCTTAACGAAAGATTGATGATTGGTAAGAATCCACAACAAGTTGTTCTTCATGACGATGTATCTGAGGGTCTGTAGCTCAGTTGGTTAGAGCACACGCTTGATAAGCGTGGGGTCACAAGTTCAAGTCTTGTCAGACCCACCA
>NZ_KB849579.1 GCF_000368625.1 Acinetobacter schindleri CIP 107287 | reverse complement strand
CGAAATCGCCGTGAAGATGCGGTGTACCCGCGGCTAGACGGAAAGACCCCGTGAACCTTTACTGCAGCTTGACATTGAACTTTGATCTTACTTGTGTAGGATAGGTGGGAGGCTTTGAAGTGGCGACGCTAGTTGCGATGGAGCCGTCCTTGAAATACCACCCTGGTAATATTGAGGTTCTAACTCTGTCCCGTTATCCGGGACGAGGACCATGTCTGGTGGGTAGTTTGACTGGGGCGGTCTCCTCCTAAAGAGTAACGGAGGAGTACGAAGGTGCGCTCAGCGTGGTCGGAAATCACGCGTAGAGTATAAAGGCAAAAGCGCGCTTAACTGCGAGACCCACAAGTCGAGCAGGTACGAAAGTAGGTCTTAGTGATCCGGTGGTTCTGTATGGAAGGGCCATCGCTCAACGGATAAAAGGTACTCTGGGGATAACAGGCTGATACCGCCCAAGAGTTCATATCGACGGCGGTGTTTGGCACCTCGATGTCGGCTCATCTCATCCTGGGGCTGAAGCAGGTCCCAAGGGTATGGCTGTTCGCCATTTAAAGAGGTACGCGAGCTGGGTTTAGAACGTCGTGAGACAGTTCGGTCCCTATCTACCGTGGGCGCTGGAAATTTGAGAGGATCTGCTCCTAGTACGAGAGGACCAGAGTGGACGAACCTCTGGTGTACCGGTTGTGACGCCAGTCGCATCGCCGGGTAGCTATGTTCGGAAGGGATAACCGCTGAAAGCATCTAAGCGGGAAGCCTACCTCAAGATAAGATTTCCCCGAGACTTTATGTCTCCTAAAGAGCCGTTGAAGACTACGACGTTGATAGGTTGGATGTGGAAGCATAGCGATATGTGAAGCTGACCAATACTAATTGCTCGTGAGGCTTGACTATACAACACCCAAACAGTTGTTGTATAACGCTCAATTGATTTCATATTGATCTAATGATCAAACAAAAACTTGATTTAGTGAACGCTAAAGAACAAACTACAGCAACTCAGATATTATCTGTTAATAACTCATTTGGAAAAACACTTAGCATAAACGTAAGACTAAGCAAGTATCCATAAACAGTTGTGCTGGCGACCATAGCAAGAGTGAACCACCTGATCCCTTCCCGAACTCAGAAGTGAAACCTCTTAGCGCTGATGGTAGTGTGGGGTTTCCCATGTGAGAGTAAGTCATCGCCAGCTCATTATTCTAAACACCCCCTTCAATAGAAGGGGGTGTTTTTTTATCCCTGAGATTTAAGAAAGTCTCCAAATATTAAATTTTATCTAAACCCATAGCAGAAAATCTGCAGGGCAGGCGTATACTGGAACAGGTTTCTGGAGCTTATATGTCCACAAATTCATCTTCCAGCCATATTAAATATGGATTTTTTATCCGTTGGAGCGTAAAACCTCGGGGTTCAGCCCATAGGTACCTAAAGATATGTAGATACCTATGGGTTCAGCCCGAGGATATAAGCGACTGGCGTAAGCCATTAATGCGGTGTTTGCTGTTGCTGAATATAGTGTTTAATAATTCCAATTGGCGCACCTCCGCATGACGCAGCGAAGTAACTTGGAGACCACAGGGCATTGCCCCATAATTTGCTCTTAATTTCAGGATGCTTAGTGCGTAAAATGCGACTAGACGCACCTTTTAAGCTATTCACTAAACTAGAAATGGCGACTTTAGGTGGATAATTGACCAGCAAATGCACATGATCATGCTCACCGTCAAATTCTATCAATTCAGCTTCAAAGTCTAAGCAGACACGTTCAAATACTTCACGCATCGTTTCAAGCATGGCATTGGTGAAAACATCTCTACGATATTTAGCCACAAATACCAAGTGAACGTGCATATTAAAAACACAGTGACGACCTGTTCTAATTTCTTGACTATTATTCATAGACTAAATATATTCTAATGATGAAAACACTTAAATTACGTATAAGAGACAAACATTGCAAGGTGCTAGACCAATTAGCATTTGAGGTGAATTTTGTTTGGAATTATGTGAATGATTTAGGATTTAAACATCTCAAGCGTAAGGGTGAATTTCTATCGGCATACGATATTGCAGAATACACCAAAGGTACTTCTAAGGAATGCAACCTGCATAGTCAAACTGTTCAAGCCATTACAGAAGAACTTATTACCCGAAGAAAGCAATTTAAAAAAGCAAAGCTGAAATGGCGTGTAAGCAACAAAAAATCAGCAAAACGATCTTTGGGTTGGATACCATTTAAAAAATCAGGATTCAAGTATGCCGATGGCTGGGTTGAGTACAGGAAAACTAAATTCAACTTATGGGACAGTTATGGTATAGGCAAATACAAGGTTAAAACTGGCTCATTTGTTGAAGATAGTCGTGGGCGCTGGTATGTGTGCCTCGTGGTTGAATCACCTAAACAAGAAAAACCAGTAGCAACCAAAGCCATAGGCATTGATTTAGGTTTAAAAGATATTGCCACCTGCTCTGATGGCACAGTGATCACAAACCCTAAATTCTATCGGAAGTACGAGCAGAAATTAGGGATTGCTCAACGATCAAGGAATAAAAAGCGTGTTCGTACCTTACACGCTAAGATTGCAAATTGTCGTAAAGATCATTTGCACAAAGCAAGCACCATGCTTGTAAAAAACAATGCACTAATTGTTGTGGGTGACTTAAGTGCCAGGAAACTAGTCAAAACTAAAATGGCAAAGTCTGTTTTAGATACAGGGTTTTCGGCACTAAAAACATTGCTCAAGTATAAATGCGAGAACGCAGGGGTATTGTTTGAGGAAGTCAATGAAGCCTATACCACCCAAATCTGTTCGTGCTGTGGTGAGATCACCTCAAGTAGTCCGAAAGGTAGGACGGGTCTTGGAATAAGAGAATGGGAGTGCGTGAGTTGCGGTACAGCTCACGATAGAGATAAGAACTCAGCTCTAAACATTCTTGCGCTCGGGCATGAGCGTCTAGCAGTAGGAATCACCCTCCTTTAGGTGGGTGAGGATGTCAAAGCTATGTGGCGCAATACTATCCATTAACTGTTCGTTCAACCGCTATTGGTTGGGCTTCAGCGGTAGAGCGTAGTGGGGCAATTGTCGGTCCAATCCTGATCGGAATGCTGCTGGGTATGGAATTACCACATCAGCTGAACTTCATGGCTGTTGGCCTACTAGTAGTGATTGTAGCCATTGCCGTATCACTGATTGTGCGTAAAGACCGCTTTGTAAATGCAGATCCAGTGGCAGAGCCGAAGCTTAAAACTGTCAAGGCTTAATGACCCACTGGTTCTTATATTCATTTTTAACCTTTAAATTCATAATTTTTAATAGAAATCAAAATATATTTCTTGCTTAGAAAAATTACTAAAAGACTCACTTAAAAATATATTTTAAATATATAAAACAAGCATTTAAATATTAATAATAACGTGAATAATCACATAAATGTATATCTCTAAAGCTTTAATTTACCTTAACTATGGTCTTATTGTAACGCGAAATCCACTTCAGTATATTCGCTCGAACTGACTGTTTTGTCGTAATAGTCAGCAGGATTTATGGACAAGTACTCATGGGAGATGAGAACGATGACAACGGAAAAAATAGACGTTAATTCTGTAGTCGATAATGCGAAATTTACGCCTTTTCACTTCAATGTAGTTGCTTGGTGTTTACTCATTATCTTATTTGATGGCTACGATTTAGCAATTAATGGTGTGACGCTGCCACTCTTAATGCAAGATTGGGGCTTAAGCGCAGTACAAGCAGGTATGCTGGCCAGTACAGCACTTGCAGGCATGATGTTTGGTGCCATGATTTTTGGTTCGCTGGCAGACAAGATTGGCCGTAAAAAAGTTATCATGATCTGTATCGTGCTGTTTAGTGGTTTAACTTTCGCGGGCGGCTTTGCGTCTAACCCGACTGAATTTGGTATTTTACGTTTCCTTGCTGGTTTAGGCATTGGTGGTGTAATGCCAAACCTGGTAGCACTGACTTCTGAATATGCGCCACAAAAGATGCGTAGTACCTTAGTAACCACAATGTTCAGTGGCTATGCCGTAGGGGGTGTCATGGCTGCTCTGCTTGGCTCATGGTTTACTCCAGATTTTGGTTGGCAGATCATGTTCTTTATCGCGGGAATTCCACTGTTTTTATTACCAATTATTTGGAAATTTTTACCTGAATCTATCTCATTTATGGTGAAACAAAACCGCCAAGCGGAAGCACGAGAGATTGTGCGTCGTATGGCACCAGATTTAAAAGTAACTGAAAATACAGTATTCACTTTACCTCAGGAAAATGTACCTGAAGCTGCGAACGTGGTTAGCCTGTTCCGCCGCGGTCGTGCAGTCAATACATTATTGTTCTGGGTAGCATTCTTCACTTGCTTGCTGACGATGTATGCACTTAGCAGCTGGTTGCCAAAATTGATGATGGCGGCGGGCTACTCAATGGATAACAGCCTGATGTTCATGATGGTCATGAACGTGGGTGCAGTAGTTGGTATTGTTGGCGGTGGTATTCTGGCTGACCGTTTCCACCTGAAACCGGTACTGATGTTCCTGGGTATTATGGGTGCGATTGTGATGAGCTCAATGGGCTTTGCGTCTAACCAGTTCTTACTTTATATCCTGGTGTTCCTGGCTGGTGCAGCGTCAATCGGTTCACAAATGTTGCTATACAGCTATGTAGCGCAGTATTACCCACTGGCAGTACGTTCTACAGGTATTGGCTGGTCTTCTGCGATTGGTCGTATGGGTGCGATTGTAGGCCCAATCCTGATTGGTGGCTTACTGGGTATGAACCTGCCTGCACACTTCAACTTTATGGCAGTCGGTTTACCGGTACTGATTACAGCAATTGCAGTTGCGCTGATCATGCATGAAAATGAAGCTAACAAGATTGGTTCAGCAGAGACAGTTGCTGCAAAAGCTTAAAACCAAGTTTGAAATAAGAAGCCTCCGAAATGAGGGCTTTTTTTATTTACTGATAATCTAAAGCAATTTAGATTAAAAAATCATGAGTTTAAGAGTTATAAAAAATGGATTATCGAGAACAATAGGAAAGCTTTTTAAACCCTGAAGTATTTAAAGATCGACTAATTAATATTTCGATGTATATAACTATCTATGAAATGTTGAAAGATTCGATTATCAATCGACTCAAAGATTTTTATATTATGACCTTAATTGGAGCTAGGGATTTAGAAGGAGAAGAAGAATATAGATTAAAAGTTTTATCAAGACGTAAAAATCATCTATACGCGTCAATTTCTTGGTTAATAGAACATGAAGTCATTAATGAAGTAGATAAAGAAAATATAGAGGCTTTAAAAAATTATAGAAATTATTTAGCACATGAAATGAGTGATATCGTTTTTAATGGTGAAATAAAAGACCTGATGAAAAACTTTCTATGTGCTTACCAATTAGTTCATAAAATTGAAAACTGGTGGATCATTAACTTTGAAATGGCAATCAATCCAGATTTCACTGATGCTAATTTGGAAGATATAGATATCGATAACATACAATCAGGGAAAAAATTAATGATTGATATGGCTTTGTCAGTATTATCAGGAAGTAAAGAACTATTAAAAAAATTCAAAAGCAATTAACCAAAGATTTATATATGATGAACTTTCTGATGTTGACTGGATAAAATCAACCATTTCATAATTAAAAAAATTTTAGGTAACACAATTATGACTATTAATTCATTCTCCCCAATCCCTGAAGATGATGAAGAACTGCATCTTCCTGAACTGGTGTACTGGGCATCCCTAGGTGATGTTGAACAGGTTGAGCAGGGCTTACAAGAAGGTCTAAACGTTAACTCCGCCGATGAAGAAGGCTATAGCGCATTACAAGCTGCTGCTGAAAATGATCATCTTGAAGTGGTGAAGTTACTGGTGAGTAAAGGCGCAGATGTCGATCATCGCAGTACCTATACTGCTTTAGAGCTGGCTGAAATGGCAGGCAATAAAGATGTCGTGGAATATTTAAAAAGCCTGAAAGGCAGTATTCCTAAATAAGAAAGAATAAAAAAGAAACCCCACAAGCTGGGGTTTCTTTTTGAGAACAGTTTAGGATTACGGAATAATATCCATGTCCGCTTCCAGTTCTTCCACAATTGCAGTATTAAAAGCCGGTAAATCATCCGGATTACGTGAAGTAATCAGTACCCAGCCATTGGTATTGCAACGGTGTACTTCTTCATCGACCCATTTTGCACCGGCATTCTCTAGATCCAGCTTGATACTCTTATAAGAAGTCAGGTTTTTATCTTTGACGCGACCCGCATCAATCAGTGCCCATGGACCATGACAGACTGCCGCAATCGGTTTCTGGTTATCAGCAAAGTACTGGATGATGCGTTGGGCATCTTCATTAATGCGTAATTTATCCGCATTCACTGTTCCACCAGGAATCACCAGCAGATCATAATCTTCTACACTGACTTCATGCATGGTTGTATCAGGTGTGTATTGTGCACTTGGCTTGCTGTCAGCTTCCATGGTGTGGACATCTTCATTTTTTTCTGCAGCATGAATCACCACAAAACCATGTGACTGCAAGAAATCCAGGGGCTGGACTAATTCATCGTGTTCAATGCCTTCGTTCGAGGTGATAATCAGAACTTTCTTGACCATGATTGTAAATCTCAATATCTGCAGGGGTCTTTAGCTTAGCAATAAGGCATTTTTAGAAATGTTGCTTTTTTAGCCGAGGACTGTAAGCATTTATAGAAGAAAAGCCTGAGAGAACAACAGAGAAAAACAATAGATGGAAAAAAGCCCCGATATCCTATCGGGGCTTTTCCGTATTTCGTGATTTAGGTATAACTCCTGTCGTACCTCACGTCCTGGTGCATCTGCTTATTTTTGTTTTTATGTTTCGGAGCATCCTGCTCTCTATGGGTTTAAGATACTGCAGCTTAATATAGCTTAAAAGACGCAGATAACAGCTTATGTTGTACGCCTGGGCTTACAAGATCTAAGTAGTATTCTGTAAGTCATTCTTTTCATTAAAAGTGTATATCTAAGCCGATATAAGGACCTTTAAATTCCAGCTGAAGATCTGGCACATTATTTTGCTCGGCATCAATTTTCATGATGCGATAACCCAGTTTGGCACCAAGGTCTACAGCCAGATTATCAATAAAGTCGTATTGAAGTTCAGCTTGTACATCGGTCTTTTTAGTGTCGCTGCCATGGCTGTAAACAGCTTCAGCTTTGGCGCTCATCCCGGTGAAGGGCAATTTGACACCTGCTGTTGCGTAGAGCAGAGGACTGTATTCATCCAGATCGTACTGGGTTAGAGCACCGGCATTCAGGTTTTTCACCGTACCATCCAGATTGCTTAAGCCGATACCAACATCCGCATGCACAACTGTATCCAGCAATTCGTAATACAGAATATAGTCAATATTGTTCAGCTCGATATCTGAAGCATTAAGTACAGTGCTTTGCTCGCTGTTACTGTTGAGATTTACATATTTGATTTTCGCATTTGGCAACCACGGTACCGGATGTTCCAAAGCTACAGACAGCTGTGCCGTACCTTGACGGTCCAGATCATGTTTACTGGCATTGTCAGACTGGCTATATCCGTCAAAATTCCAGTAGCTGGCATCTGCTTTCAGACCAATGATATCGGCATGGCTGACGCTACTCAGTGCCAGTCCACATAATAAGGTATTGATGATTCTTGCATGCATAGGTTGAATTTCCTTGTGCTTGACTCAAATTGAGCAGTTTTATGACCTAAATCCATATTTTTAGTATTTTTGGCTAGCTGCATCATATAGGTAATTTTCAAAATGTATATGGCAGCAAGTAGGGAACCATCTAGCCAGATTAAGCTTAATTTTTCAGTTTTATTTTGCTAGATCTAGAACAATTGCAGAGCAGGCTTTTCAGCCATTTCAATCAAGGTCTACATTTTAAAAACGCATGTCACTGGATCTTGAGCATATAATCAAATATATCGAAATATTGCGTGAACCTGAAAGGACATAACATGACTAAACCCCGAGCAGTAATCGACTATCCGCTTTATGTTGCAGGTAAGCCAGTGGAAACCTCAGAGTGGCTGGAGGTTCAGGATAAATATACGCATAAGGTTTGCGCACGTGTGTCATTGGCAGATGCCAAAATTCTGGAAAAAGCCATTAAAGCAGCAGTCAAAGCCGAAGCGGAAATGGCGGCTCTGGAGCCTTATCAAAAACAGAAAATCCTGTTGCACTGTGTGAAGCGCTTTAATGAGATTCGCGGTCAGTTGACCGAGATTCTGATTGCTGAGGGGGGTAAGCCACGTAAAGCTGCAGCAGCTGAAGTGGAACGTCTGATCAATACTTTCCAGATTGCCGCCGATGCCGTGACTCAGGTTGATTCAGGCCGTATGATGCCATTGGCAGTTACAGCGGCTGCATCGGGCTATCAGGGTTTTGTGAAACAGGTTCCGATTGGCGCCGTCTCCCTGATCAGTCCTTTTAATTTTCCGCTGAATCTGACCGCTCACAAGATTGCGCCTGCAATTGCAGCGGGTTGTCCCTTTGTCTTAAAACCTGCCAGCCTGACACCGGTGTCAGCCTTAAAGATTGCTGAGATTCTGGCAGAGACTGATTTACCACCAAATGCGTTCTCGATACTGCCCTGTCCACGTGAACTGGCGGATGTACTGGTGACGGATGACCGTTTCAAAATGCTCAGCTTTACCGGTTCTGATGTGGTCGGTTGGGATATGAAAGCGCGGGCAGGGCGCAAGAAAGTCACGTTGGAACTGGGTGGTAATGCCGCGGTAATGATCGAGCCTGATACTGAAATCACGGATAGCTTTATTGATCGCCTGATCGGTGGTGCTTTTGGTCATGCCGGACAGGTCTGCATTAGCGTGCAGCGTATTTTGGTGCATCAAGATATCTACGCTGAGGTGAAGAAAAAACTGGTAACCAAACTGAAAAAGCTTAAACCAGCGGATCCAGATTTGGACACCACCCTGGTCGGCCCAATGATTAAGGAGGCTGAAGCCCAGCGTTTGAAAAAATGGCTGGATAAAGCCGTGAAGAAAGGCGCTAAAGTGCTCAGTGGCGGCAAGCTGGATGGCGTGATGTTTGAGCCAACCCTACTGGAAGATGTTGATCATGAACTAGAAGTGTATAAGGATGAAGTGTTTGGTCCGATGGCAATCTTGGAAAAATACAGCAATTTTGAGGCCGGGATTGAATGCATCAACAGCAGTCGTTTTGGTTTGCAGGCGGGTGTCTATACCCAGAACCTGAACAAGATGCTGTATGCCTGGAATCAGTTGCATGTCGGTGGCGTGATCATCAACGACATTCCATCCTTCCGTGTTGATAATATGCCGTATGGCGGTGTAAAGGATTCGGGATTAGGGCGTGAAGGCATCCAGTCTGCTATTCGTGACATGCAGGAAGAACGTATGCTGGTGATTAAAGCCTGAATAATGATTTAAATTTTAAGTGTTCAGATCATGCGCACATTTGCTCATGATCTGAGTTTTTAAAGTTCAGCTATTCAATAAGAAGAGAACAGGAATAATTTTTATCCACTGGAGCGTAAAATCTCGTGGTTCAGCACGAGGATATAAGCGACTGGAGTAAACCACATGAAAGACACGAAATGTCGTTTTAAATACTTGTACTATAGTCACTATTAAGAAAAATACTGTTAAAATAATTGGATGAAGACACTCAAATTACGCATAAAAGACAAACATTGCAAGGTGCTAAATCAGTTAGCATCCGAAGTAAATTTAGTTTGGAATTATGTCAATGATTTGTGTTTTAAACATCTTCAAAAAAAAACAACAATTCTTTTCAGCATACGATATTGCAAAATACACGAAAGGCACATCGAAAGAATGCAACTTGCACAGTCAAACTATTCAGGCAGTGACAGAAGAATTGGTCACAAGACGCAAGCAGTTCAAAAAAGCAAAACTAAAATGGCGTGTCAGTAATAAAAAATCAGCTAGACGCTCACTGGGTTGGATACCGTTTAAAAAGGTTGCAATCAAATATGCTGATGGCTGTGTTCAATATGGTAAACACCAATTCAAGTTATGGGATAATTACGGTTTAAGTCAATACAGGGTTAAAACAGGCTCATTCGTTGAAGATAGCCGAGGCCGTTGGTATGTATGTCTTGTAGTTGACAATGCTAAAACAGAGAAAACCGCCGCTATAACCTCAATTGGCATAGATTTAGGTTTAAAAGATTTAGCCACTTGTTCAGATGGCGTAAAACTTAAAGCCCCTCAAATCTATCGGAAATATGAACAAAAACTTGGTATTGCTCAACGTGCAAAAAATAAAAAACGAGTGAAAGCAATTCACGCCAAGATTAAAAATGTAAGACAAAACATGCTGCATCAATTCAGCCATAAACTGGTAAAAGAACATGCAGCAATCTTCGTTGGCAATGTGAATGCCAAAGCATTAGCGCAAACTAAACTAGCCAAGTCTGTGTTAGATGCCAGTTGGACAACACTAAGAACCATGCTCAAGTATAAATGCGAGAACGCAGGGGTATGGTATGAAGAAGTCAATGAAGCCTATACCACCCAAACTTGTTCGTGCTGTGGCTCACGCTCCAGTAGTCCGAAAGGTAGAGCAGGTTTAGGAATAAGAGAGTGGCAGTGTGGTGAGTGTGGTAGCTCATGGGATCGGGATGTAAATTCCGCACTGAATATTCTTGCGCTCGGGCATGAGCGTCTAACAGTAGGAATCCCCTTGCTTTAGCTGGGGGAGGATGTCAAAACTCATCAAGATATACTTAAAAAACAATATATTCCTAAAAGTTAATTCACTTATAACTTAATAAATCAAGCTAACCCTGGAGAAATATTGAACGGTTGAACAAGATATATTATAAAAAATTAATATTAGGAGCAGAATTTACACAAATCATACTTAAAACTCAGTATTGTTAAATCCATATACACGGACAGTGTGGGCAAGATGCTTTATCCAGGATTTGACATGCTAGACCGTTGGCTGATTTAGAAGCTGAAGCTCACAAAGCAATGCTCCAATTGAAGCACCCAGAATTATTTTTATTGGTACTTTTTTTGCTCGCGCGATAACCACAATAAGCAGCATCTAAAGAGACCTAAGGTTTAGGTGTTCTATGACAGATACTCGAGAGAATTGGTCGGCACGATCAGGATTTATTATTGCAGCGATTGGCTCTGCAGTAGGGTTAGGGAATATTTGGCGCTTTCCATACGTTGCCTATGAAAATGGCGGAGGCGCATTCCTGATTCCTTATCTGATTGCGATTTTCGCAGCAGGTTTGCCATTATTGTTTTTAGATTATGCAGTTGGACACAAGTTCCGCAAAGCACCACCGATGGCCTATAAAAAACTCATGAATGCAGAATCTCTGGGTTGGTGGCAGGTGATGGTGACCCTGATCATCGGGATTTATTATGCCAGCGTATTGTCCTGGGCTGGCAGTTATATGTTCTATTCCTTCGGACAACAGTGGGGAACCGATACTCAAGGCTTCTTCTTCAATACCTATTTGCAAAATGGTGAAGGCCTGACCTTCGGTTTTGTTCCGGTACTGTTTTTTGGTCTGGTAGTCGTTTGGGCAGCGGTGATGCTGATCCTTTACGGTGGAGTACGCCGTGGGGTAGAACTGGCGAATAAAATCTTTATGCCATTGCTGGTGATTTTATTCACGATCCTGGTGATTCAGGCAGTACGTTTACCTGGTGCAGTCGATGGCTTAAATGCCTTCTTTACTCCAAACTGGGAAGCCATGACTAATTATAAAGTCTGGCTGGCAGCTTTTGGTCACATCTTCTTCTCACTTTCGGTGGGTTTCGGGATTATGTTGACCTATGCGTCTTACTTGAAACGTAAAACCAACCTGACCGGTTCAGGTATCGTGGTGGCATTGGCCAACTCGTCTTTTGAAATTCTGGCGGGTATTGGTGTCTTTGCAGCACTTGGTTTCATGGCATTCAGCTCAGGTGCAAAGGTTGAAGATGTAGTATCTGGTGGTATCGGTCTGGCCTTTATTGCCTTTCCGAAAATCATTTCCAGTTTAGGTGCAGGCGGTGACCTGTTCGGCTTCCTATTCTTTGCGTCATTAACAGTGGCGGGTATTACCTCCATGGTCAGTATCCTGCAGGTGCCAATTGCGGCATTCCAGGACAAGCTGGGCTGGTCAAAGAACAAGTCCGTGACGATTATTGCCGGTGGTTCAGCAGTGGTATCGACTTTGATCTTCTCGACCCATAGTGCCATTACATTTGTCGACATTATTGACTACTTTGCCAATAACATCGGTATTGTCGGTGGTGGCCTGTTATCGATTATTTTATTGTCCTGGTTCCGCCGTCCATTGATGAAACAGCTGGAAATGCATGTCAATGAATTTGCCAGTGTGAAACTTGGTGCCAGCTGGAAGTTCATGCTGACAGTGATCACGCCTTTGTCATTATTGCTGGCATTGGGTTTAACCCTGAAATCAATCATGGCAGAAGGCTATGGTGGTTATCCCGCAAGTACGCTATGGACGATTGGTGGGGGCACCCTTGCATTCTTTATTCTGGGCGCCATTCTGCTCAGTCTAGTTAAAGACCGTCATAGTTAGGAGAACCAATATGAATACATCTGCATTGATCATGATGATTTTCTCCATCGTTTTATTATGGGGTGGTCTGGTACTCTCTGTGATTCATCTGGCAAAAAATCCGGAAGAACCAGAAGACTAACAATCTTCACATAAACTGATTGTTGCTGTAAATGAAAGTCATTATCATCTTTGCTGATAATGACTTTTTTTAATGGCTGACTTATGGGTATTGCTTCCGTTACTGATGCACAAGTCTATACAGCCTTTGCCGTAACTCTAATTGCCGGCTTGGCCACCGTGGTGGGTGGGGGATTGGTATTATTTTTAAAAAAGCCCAACCTGCGTGTCATGTCCTTCGGTCTGGCCTTTGCTGCTGGAGCGATGATTTATGTGTCTCTTACTGAGATTCTGACCAAATCCATTGATTCTTTTAGCGTGGCGTATGGCGCGAAAATGGGGTATGCCTGGGGAACCTTGACCTTATTACTGGGTGCAGTCTTGGTGCTGTTACTGGATCATTTGGTCCCCAATCCGCATGAAACCCTGGAAAAAAATAATACCCAGGATGTAGCACAGGAACAGTTGCTGCGTACCGGCTTGCTCACGTTATTTGCCATCACTGCACATAATTTGCCGGAAGGCATGGCGACCTTTTTTGCAACACTGGAAAGCCCGATGCTGGGTGCGCCGTTGGCGGTAGCGATTGCGATTCATAATATCCCGGAAGGTGTAGCGATTGCTTTACCAGTATATATGGCGACACATCGGCAATCCTATGCATTGCTCGCCAGTTTGGTTTCTGGTCTGGCGGAACCTTTGGGAGCCGCATTGGGCTACTTCATTCTGGCACCGTATCTGAATACCACCATCTATGGCATCATTTTCGGTCTGATCGGTGGCGTGATGGTCTATCTGGCCCTGGATGAAATGTTGCCAACCGCCAAGCGTTATTCCAAAGGTCACGAAACGGTTTATGGCCTGATTAGTGGGATGGCGGCCCTTGCCAGCAGTCTGGTAATTTTCAAATTTCTCCAATAAATTTAGAATAAAAAAAGGCAGCCGAAGCTACCTTTTTCTTCAAACAACTATTTAAGCTGTTTTTTCGATTCGGCAATAGAAGAAACCATCGCCTTGACCCGCTTTCGGTAACAGCTGACGACCATGAATCTGCTCAATACCCCAATTCGCTTCGATCTTGATTTCTTTGGCATCCGCATGGGTACTAAAGAACTCGACCATCTGCTGTTCATTTTCTGCTTTTAGAATCGAACAGGTGATATAAAGCAAAGTACCGCCAACTTTCAGCTGCTGCCACATATTTTCCAGAATCAGTTTTTGCAGTTCCACCGTCTGGGCAATATCAGTGGATTGACGCAGCAGGCGAATATCTGGATGACGACGCATCACACCAATCGCTGAGCAGGGTGCATCCAGTACGATACAGTCCGGCTGCTCAGCTGCCTGCCAGCTGATCGCATCAGCAGTAACGATTTCTACATGCTCACCTTCAAGTAGCAGACGTTCCAGGTTTTCCTGGACGCGCAATAGACGTTTGGCATCCTGATCCAGTGCAATCAGCTTTTTAGGACTGTATTTTTCTAGTATATGTGCAGTCTTGCCGCCCGGTGCTGCGCAGGCATCGACGACATATTTATTATTCAGGTTGGGTAGTAAAGTGGCACAGAGTTGGGCATGCTCATCCTGTACCGAGAAACCACCGACATCGAAGCCGGGCAGGTGCGGTACATGGACACTTTCATCCAGCACGATACCCACTTCAGAAATACTGCAGGCATGCGCAGCAATATCATGCTCTTCCAGAATTTCTAAATACTCATCACGGCTCACTTGATGTTCATTGACGCGTAAGGTCAGAGGAGCCACTTGTTTCAGTTCAGTGCTAAGTTCCAGTAGCTGTTCAGGCCAATCTTTCTTTAAGCGTTTATATAACCAGCTTGGCAAACCATGCGCCTGTTTTAATGCTGCCTGAAAGTCAGGTGTTTCACGTGAAACACGACGCAAGATGGCATTCACTACACCACTTAAAGCCTGATAACCGAGCTGTTTAACCGCCGTTACGGTCTCAGAAATTGCGGCATGCGGCGCAATCCGGGTTTCCAGTAGCTGGTACAGACCAACATAGAGACAGGTTTCGACCGTATTATTGTTAATCGGTTTCACCAGTAATGGTAGGGTCACGCTTTTCAGCGCATACCACTGACGCAGTGTCCCAAGAACCAGTTCATGGAATAGAGCGCGGTCACGCTCTGCCACTCTGCCAAGATGTTGTGGCAAAACACTGGCAAGCGATTGCCCTTGCTGTACCGCGAGCAGGGTGCGAATCACCTGGGCACGTAAGTTCAGGTGCGATGTGCCAGCTTCGTAATGACTCATGCCAGTATTTGTCCTACATGTAATTTTTGGGTTTGATTGATTTGAACCGGATTCAGCGCTTTACCGCCCGGCCACTGCAGTGAGGTCAGGCAAATAGCTTTTTGATCACCACAAGCCACATGTACGCCATGTTTATCTAGTGCGAGGATAGTTCCAGGTGCCTTGCCTTCCGCATTTTCATGAGATAACAAAGAACCCCAAACGCGCAGGTTATTTGTTTCATCAATCGGTGTAAATGCCACTGGCCATGGATTAAATGCACGGATATTGCGGTCAATCGTGACCGCATCCTGAGTCCAATCAATTTTAGCTTCTGCCTTGGACAATTTATGTGCATAAACCGTAAGCGCTTCATCCTGCACTTCGCGGTGATCAAGATAGTGCTGTAGAGATTCTTCTGATTCCAGCACTTTGACTGTTGCTTCAGCACCTTGCTGAGCCAGCTTATCATGCAAAGAAGCAGAGGTGTCTTGTGGCTCAATCGGGCAGATGGTTTTATACATCATGTCGCCAGTATCCAGACCAGCCGCCATTTTCATAATGGTCACACCAGTCTCGGCATCACCCGTAGCGATGGCACGCTGGATCGGTGCGGCACCACGCCAGCGCGGCAGTAATGAACCGTGAATATTCAGACAGCCATATTTCGGCGTATCTAAAACCACTTGCGGCAGGATTAGACCATAAGCTGCCACAACCATGACATCCGCATTTAAGGCTTTTAACTCAGCTTGAGCTGCCAGACCTTCGTCTGTTGAAGATTTAAAGTGTAGCGGTTGATAGACCGGAATATTGTGTTCCAGTGCCAGCTGTTTAACCGCAGATGCAGTGAGTTTTTGGCCACGACCTGCTTTACGGTCTGGCTGGGTATACACCGCCACAATCTCATGATTAGTTTTTAGCAGCGCAGCCAATGCAGTGGCTGCGAATTCTGGTGTGCCTGCAAAAATGATTTTCACGGATGAAATTCCAAATAAACTTAAAGACATTATAAGGCATAAGGCAATTCGCAGCCTAATTCAGCAAAAGCTTAAAGCTCAGCACCACCCATTACCGTGATAAATCACTCAAATTTCATATAAAAAAAACTCATGCAAATTGTAAAAAATATTCATGAAAGTTTTGTATTTAAACCGGAACGATAACGGTATAGTAGTTTTTAATAAAAGATTTTAATCGTGTACGTACTGAAACTGCTCTGAGCATATCCCACCCTGTCACATCGATAAGCGCCTGATCCGCCGTGTAACTTGGTGTATGATATGTTCAATTTTCGACTGATTTCATGCTCTCGATCAGACAGATTTCGCCAGAGTGAATAAACTCATTCATCTCAAGCACAACCTTTGTTGGAATAACACAATGCCTGACTATCGTTCAAAAACATCGACACACGGAAGAAACATGGCGGGTGCGCGTGGCTTATGGCGCGCCACTGGTATGAAGGATGAAGACTTCGGCAAGCCAATTATTGCAGTGGTCAACTCATTTACCCAGTTCGTTCCGGGCCACGTACATCTTAAAGACCTCGGTCAATTGGTGGCGCGTCAGATTGAACAAGCAGGCGGCGTAGCAAAAGAATTTAATACCATTGCTGTGGATGATGGTATCGCGATGGGTCATGATGGCATGTTGTATTCACTGCCTTCACGTGACCTGATCGCGGACTCGGTTGAGTACATGGTGAATGCACACTGTGCTGACGCGATGGTCTGTATCTCGAACTGTGACAAAATCACACCGGGGATGCTGATGGCGGCAATGCGTCTGAACATTCCAGTCGTATTCGTATCAGGCGGTCCAATGGAAGCCGGTAAAGTGAAAATCCGTGGTAATGAACACGCGATTGACCTTGTTGATGCCATGGTGGTTGCAGCAGATGATAGCTTCACTGATGAAGAAGTTGCAGCATATGAACGTTCTGCATGTCCAACTTGTGGTTCATGTTCTGGTATGTTCACAGCGAACTCAATGAACTGCTTAACTGAAGCATTGGGTCTGTCTTTACCAGGTAATGGTTCAACACTTGCTACACATGCAAACCGTAAAAAGTTATTCGAAAAAGCAGGTCAACTCATCGTAGAGATCACCAAACGTCACTACGAGCAAAATGATTACAGCTTGCTGCCACGCAATATCGCAACCAAAGCATCGTATGAAAATGCTATGACTTTAGATATCGCGATGGGCGGTTCAACCAATACGGTACTTCACTTATTGGCAGCTGCTCATGAAGCTGGTGTTGATTTCACCATGAATGACATTGACCGTCTGTCTCGTAAAGTGCCAGTCCTGTGTAAAGTTGCACCTGCAAAGCAGGACGTACATATGGAAGATGTACACCGCGCTGGTGGCATCATGTCGATCTTGGGTGAACTGGATCGCGCAGGCTTGTTGGATACCTCTGTACCCACCGTCCATGAAGCAACTTTAAAAGATGCCTTGGATAAATGGGACATTATCCGTACTGAAGATGAAGAGGTGTATACCTTCTTTAAATCAGCACCAGGCGGTGTACCAACACAAACCGCATTCTCACAAGACCGCTACTACTCACGCCTAGATGGCGACCGTGAAAATGGTGTGATCCGCAATGCCGAACATGCCTTTTCTAAAGACGGCGGTCTGGCAGTACTTTATGGCAACATCGCACTGGATGGCTGTATTGTAAAAACGGCTGGTGTAGATGAGTCGATCTTGAAGTTCAACGGTACAGCACGTGTATTTGAAAGCCAGGATTCAGCAGTTGAAGCGATCTTGGGCGGTAAAATCACGGCAGGCGATGTGGTTGTAATTCGTTACGAAGGCCCACGTGGTGGTCCAGGTATGCAAGAAATGTTGTATCCAACCAGCTACCTGAAATCGAAAGGTTTAGGGAAAGACTGTGCACTTGTAACAGATGGTCGTTTCTCGGGTGGTTCATCAGGTCTTTCAATTGGTCACGTGTCACCAGAAGCTGCGGAAGGTGGTGCGATTGGTCTAGTTGAAGATGGCGACCGTATCGAAATCGATATTCCGAATCGTACGATTCACTTGGCTGTTGAGGACGCTGTAATGGCAGAACGCCGTGCAGCGCAAGAAGCTAAAGGTTGGAAGCCTGCGGAAGAGCGTCCACGCAAGATTTCTAAAGCCTTGAAAGCCTATGCAATGCACACCACGAGTGCTGCGAAAGGTGCAGTACGTGACATCTAAGCTGTAAATTTTTATAGCACAAAAAAGCACTCCAGATGGAGTGCTTTTTTTATTTCTTAGATATTTAAGGTTGGGTAAATCACGTGAACTTTCATAAAAGCAATCATGGCAGTACTTTAGATATTTAAAACCAATAAAGGCTTAATAAAAGTAGGTGTATAGTAAAAATACAGTATCAATGCAAAAGTGATTACACGCATGTCAATGAAATTTATTAGCCGCTTTGTCGTAATTTTAGTACTCGTTATGATTTTAGCCGCGCTTAGTATTCAATTTTTCTTTGATCCACATTACACCGTCGTATTCTGGATTTTAGCTGTTCCTGTGATTTTAGGGGCTCCGATTCTTGGATCTGTGGTCTTGGCTTCCAATGAAGAACTTGATCTTCATCAGTTGAATTAAGCACACATATATTAAAAATGCGCCAAGCAGTGATTTGAATGACTATGTGAATTAATCTATCTCAGTTCTCTAACATTTGAACCATCGTCCAAGAAAAAGACTCGGCTTTAAAAGTCCGAGTCAGGTCATATGGCAACCCCCTGATATTGCACTGCAAATGCTAGTCTGATTGTTTGATAATTCACTGCTTCAAATCACTTTTAGGGTTTTAATAATTTTTGCATAGGCAGACTTTTACTTTTGATAGCGCAAAAGTAAAAAAATGCTTTTATTGCGCTGACTCTATTGCCTGAACAAGTTTAAAGCATTGCTTTAAGATGAGTGCAAGGCAGCGACATTGATATCGCTTTTATTCATGCGCCTATAGCAAGAGAAAAACAGACTTAGGTGATACACAGAGTCTTACTTTTATGTCGACACGGCTTTCTATACAATCGGATAAAACCTAGACAGCTTTCAGGCTTCACAAGAATTACATCCAGGACAAAATAAGATGAGTAAAGACAATATCCGAGAACATTCCGCCCCCGTTTATGAAGGTATTGAAAATGCACCCGCCCGTTCCATGATGCGTGCCACGGGTTTTCAGGATGAAGACTTTACTCGTCCTTTTATTGGCATTGCTTCGACCTGGGCTAATGTCACGCCTTGCAATATGCATATTGATGGCTTGGCACGTACAGTCGAGCAGGGTGTGAGTGCTGCGGGAGGTAAGGGCATTATCTTCAATACCATCACCATTTCCGACGGGATTTCTAATGGTACTGAAGGTATGAAATACTCCTTGCTGTCCCGTGAAATCATTGCGGATTCGATTGAAGCAGTGGTCGGCTGTCAGGCCTATGATGGTGTAATTGCCATTGGTGGCTGTGATAAAAATATGCCGGGCTGCATCATGGGACTAGCACGTCTAAACCGTCCAGGTCTGTTTATTTATGGCGGTACCATCAAACCGGGCGAAGGTCATACCGATATGATTTCCGTATTCGAAGCAGTCGGACAGCATGCCAAAGGTGAAATCAATGCGATTCAGGTCAAGCATATTGAAGAAGTGGCTTTGCCGGGTCCGGGTTCTTGTGGCGGGATGTATACTGCGAATTCCATGGCTTCTGCGATTGAAGCACTCGGTATGAGCTTGCCGGGTTCTTCTGCACAGGAAGCTGTGTCTGAAGACAAGCAGATCGACTGTGCCCGTGCCGGTGAAGCCGTGATGAATCTGTTACGTCTGGATATTAAGCCACGTGACATCATGACCAAAGCGGCTTTTGAAAATTCAATTAAAGTTCTGATTGCTTTGGGTGGTTCGACCAATGGTGTACTCCATCTGCTGGCCATGGCACATACCGCAGGTGTAGAGCTCAGTCTGGATGACTTTGTCCGGATTGGTAAAGATATTCCGGTGGTGGCCGATGTACGTCCATCCGGTAAATATCTGATGTCGGAGCTGATTGCGATTGGCGGGATTCAACCATTGATGAAACGTATGCTGGATGCCGGCATGCTGGATGGGTCCTGTTTAACGGTCACAGGTAAGACGCTGGCAGAAAACCTGGCCGATGTAAAAGATTATCCGGAAGGTCAGCAGATCATTTTATCTTTTGACAAGCCGGTGAAAAAAGATTCACATCTGATCATTATGAAAGGTAACCTGTCACCAAAAGGCGCCGTGGCGAAAATTACCGGTAAGGAAGGTCTTTACTTCAAAGGACCAGCACGGGTCTTTGAGGGTGAGCAGGGTGCCATGCGCGGGATTCTGGATGGTGAAGTTCAGCCGGGTGAAGTGGTGGTGATTCGCGGTGTTGGTCCTAAAGGTGGACCAGGCATGCCAGAAATGCTGAAACCGACCTCAGCGATTATCGGTAAAGGCTTAGGGGATTCCGTAGCACTGATTACCGATGGTCGATTCTCCGGTGGTAGTCATGGGTTTGTGATTGGTCATGTCACCCCTGAAGCCTATGAAGGTGGACCGATCGGTCTGGTACAAAATGGTGATGAGATTTCGATCAATGCCGAAACCCGTGAAATGACCTGGCATGTCTCGGATGAGGAAATCGCTGCACGTCAGGCCGCCTGGATTAAACCAAAACCGAATTACACGCATGGAGCATTAGCCAAGTTTGCCAAACTGACCTCTGGTGCAGAAACCGGGGCAGTGACTGACCTAAATCTCGAGATCTAAACGCTCTGTAAACATTGATCATTTTGTCTTGAATTGATATAAGTTTTTTCACATACAGCAGATCCAGGTGATCTGCTATTCTGGTGAAAAAGATAGTATCCTGTAGCAGTTAGACGCTGTCATCTGCTGCGTTGTTCTCTACTGAGGCTGATCTCATGTCCCTGTTACGCCGTTGGTTCGATCCAATCCGATCGAGTTGGTTTTATCAAAAGCCAACCCGCCAGGCGGTGCTATCTGCTGAAGATGGCTTAACGATTTATCTGCGTCTGGATGATGTGTATAGCTATCTGGCAGTGCAGCTGTTACCACAACTGGAAGAGATCCTGAGTCCGGAATTAAAACCGTTGAAGGTAGTCATCTCCAGTCAACGGGGCGAAATACCAAATCAGATGTCTTTTGAAGAATGGCAAAATTACTGTATTAATGATGCCAAAATCCTCTCCAGACAGCATCGTTTCAGCTTTCATGAAACACCAGAATTACCCACTGCAGAAGCCTTAAAACAGGCCGAAACCATTCTGCGCCGAACACCATTGCGTGGCCAGGATTTTCTTTATCTGCTGGAAGATATCTTTCATATGCTGTGGCAAAAGCAGTATGGCAAACTGCGTACCTTGCATACCATGGCCAGTCGCCATCATCAGCCACAGGATTTTTCTGAACGGGTCTTTGACACAACCCCGGTTTTGGCCAGCTATTTTGATTTCGGTGGCCGTCAGTATCATGCGGTAGATGATCTGCTGCGTTTAACCCGCCGTCTGAAACAGCAAAAATTACTGACGGGTAATCCAATCTTCCTGATCAATCATATTGAATGGCGTGAGCACCTGATCAGTGATGCTGAAGAACTGAATGAAATTCAGGGCTTAGATCCGGAACTGGATCTGTATATTGCCCTGGAAGATCCAATTTCCTGGCTGTTGCTGGCCTATATTAAGGAAGAACTGGCCGATTTTTATAATATCCATCTGAATGTCTATCCGCTGTCTTATCGTGGCCGTGATGGCTTTGACTGGGGACTGGCAACGCGTCTGTCAAAACGGACTGAAGTCGAATTTACCCCATTTTGCCGACCGACGGTACAAAGCATTTTGCCGATGGCACAGCTGTATTATAGCTGCCCGGAAGAAGGGCGGGTGGATGCGATGTACCGGATTTTGCAGGCGGTTTGGACGCGTGGACATGACTTGAGTTATACCCCACATTTCAATGCCTTACAGCAGGAACTGGGAATTGGGCAGCTGACCGAAGAAGATATTCAGGCCAAGCTTAAAGACAATGATATGCTCTGTGAAATGAAGTCTCAGCCCAACTTGCCGGTGCTGGAACTTCGGATTGATAATCAAAGTTTTGTATTTAATAGCTTATATCGTGTCTGGATGATTGAAAGTATTTTCAGTAATGTGTTAGAAGAAAAGTATAAGAGTGATAATCAAACTGAAAGTGAACTGAATAAACATGAACAAAGTAAAAGCTGAATCATTACAACATGCACGTGAGCAGATTGACGCGATTGATACAGCTTTGGTTGAGCTGATTGCTGCGCGCCAGTTTTATGTAGACCAAACCACCCGTTTCAAGAAAACTGAAACTGACCTGCAATCTCCGGAACGGATGGAGCAGGTTGTCGAAAATGTCAAAGCCCAAGCTCAAAAGCAGGGCATTGATCCAGTATTTATCGAGCACCTGTATCGGGAAATGTTTCAGCATTTTATTCAGCGCGAACTGAAAGAATTTCGTCCTTAAGCGCCCTTTATTTAAAATCTGTGCTGGTCAATCTGATGCTTTCCAGCAAAGTACATCTTGAGCCTCAAGATTTGCTTGAGGCTGTATCCTTAAAACCCTGATTTTTCTTTGGCAGTAATTTTTATAGCATGGTCCTAAATAAATTTGGGATCATCAGATGATTGCTTTCGTTATTGCCATTTTTACCTTGGCAGGTCTGATTAAAGGTACGATTGGTTTAGGTTTACCCGCAGTTTCTATGGGTTTACTGACTATTTTCATGAGTCCCTTTCAAGCGGCAACTTTACTGATCATTCCCTCCATGCTGACCAATTTCTGGCAACTCTTTGCTGAAGGTCATGTGTTACAGCTGATACGCCGTTTTTGGCTGCTGTTGTTAGGCATTATCGTCGGTTCAGTGTGGAGTGTTTTCCCGACCCTGGGACATTCTGAATTTCACAGCGAAGCTCTGTTGGGCGGGATGTTGGCCTTATACGGGCTGTATGGCTTGTTTGCGAAAAAGATGCCGGATTTAAGCCGGCATGAGAGCTGGCTGTCTCCAATTATGGGTTATCTCGGTGGTGCTTTAACCGTTGCCACAGGGGTCGTGGTGATTCCAGTCGTCCCTTATCTACAGACTTTACATTTAAAACGTGATGATCTGGTACAGGCTTTAGGCTTAGCCTTTACCACCTCGACGTTGTGTCTGGCGATTTTCCTGCATCAAAATCCTGTGGAAGACATTCCGATCGATTATGCGATGTCGGTAATTGCTTTAATTCCTGCGCTCATCGGCATGTGGTTGGGTAAGAAAATTCGCTATCGCATTCCTGAGCAGAAATTCCGTACTGTATTTTTTATCGGTCTGATTGCTCTGGGCAGTTATATGATACTGCACCAGTTCGGCTGGATTTAATCCAAGGCCTTCTGAATCTCGGCAGAAAGTAAAAACTGGCTAAAATGTTGATAGGCAATACTCAGTTCATCAAAATTTTTCGCAGCTAACAGTAACTTGCGGTTGGCCCAATCTCCAGTCAACTGGATTTGCTTAAATGCATAGAGCTTGGCCAAACGTTGCGCAGCACGTTGCGGCATGATGGCAATGCCAACACCATTCGCAACCACCTGAGCAATAGCAGCAAAATTCGGCAATCTTAAGCGGTATTGGATTTCGCAGTGGAGTAATCTGGCCTGGGTTTCAATGGACTGTTGTAAGGAGTGATATTGCATTAAACCCACAAAGGGATAATTCAGACAGTCCCCTAATTTCAATGCTTTACTGGTACTTAGATCATGCTGTTCTGGACAGATTAGCACCAAAGGATCATCTGAAAATTCCAGGGTTTGCAACTGTGGAGTAGCAAAGAAGCTGGAAATTAAACCGAGTTTGGCAGTGCCATTGGTCAATGCTGCAATGATGTCATTGCTCTCTGCTTCTTTTAGATCAATCTGGATATTGGGGTTATTCACCAGATACTGTGGCAATAATAGGGGAAGGTACTCACTTTGTGCTGAAGAGTTACACCATAAGCTGATATTGGAATTAAGTCCTTCACTAAAACCCGCCATGGCTTGAGACAACTGTTGTCCCTGTTGCAACAGGGCTTGGGCATGCTCAGCAAAGACCTGACCTGCAAAAGTCATTTTCACTCCGCCAGAATGGCGACTAAACAGACTGACCTGATATTGCTGTTCCAGCTTTTTAATCCGCTCACTGGCTGCCTGTAAGGAAATAGCAGAGCGTTCAGCACCTTTGGTCAGACTACCTGTGTCGACTATATTGAGAAAAAGACGTAAATCAAAAAAATCCAGACGCATCGGCAGGATGCTCATATAAAAGATCAGGCCTATTTAAACAATTCTTGCGATATAAAAAAAGCAGCCTGGAGGCTGCTTGAAAATTTAAGTCTTCGAATTATTTTTTATCAACTAGGCTAAAGAACCAGTTCAGGAATAACGCAGCAAAGGTCGCTGTACCAATTCCACCTAGGTTAAAGTTACCGAAGGTCAGGGCAAAGTCACCCGTACCCAGAATAATGGTCACTGCTGCTACCATCAGGTTTTTGTTCTGTGAAAAATCGACTTTATTTTCGATCCAGATTTTCGCACCGGCAATAGTAATCAGACCAAAGACCACAATTGAGGCGCCGGTTAAAATCGCCGTTGGAATGGTATGAATAATTGCACCAAACTTCGGTGATAAACCCAGGAACACAGCAAACACACCGGCTACGGCAAAGATAATGGTGGAGTAGACACGGGTCACAGCCATCACACCGATGTTTTCACCATACGTGGTCATCCCCGGAGCCCCGACACCACCAGCCAAGGTAGTCGCAACACCATCTGCAACAAAGGCTTTACCAATATGCGGATCCAAGTTTTCTCCAGTCATTGCGCCGACTGCTTTAATATGCCCGAGGTTTTCAGCGACCAGAATCAAGGCAATCGGTGCAATAATCAGCATGGCATTCAACTCAAAAGTTGGCGCATGGAAGGTCGGTAAACCAAACCAGGCAGCCTGCTGAATTGGCAGGAAATTGATTGCAGTGCCATAACCCATGACATTGCTGAGCACGAAATAGATCAGATAAGCCAATAACAGGCCGACCAATAAAAGTAGACGCTGTAATAGGCCACGAGTGAATACGGCAATTGAACCCATACACAATACTGTGACCAAAGACATCCACATATTAAAAATATTGCCCATCACGCTTTTTACAGTCACAGGAGCCAGGTTCAAGCCAATAATCATGACCACCGCACCAGTGACGACTGGTGGCATCAGTTTTTCAATCCAGCGGGTCCCTGTTGCCATGACCAGAAAACCCATCAAGGCATAGAAGATACCACAGGCAATAATCCCGCCTGCCGCAACGCCAATATTCGGATTGAGGCCAGCACCACCGGCATAACCGGTTGCCGCAATCACCACACCAATGAAGGCAAAGCTTGAACCTAAATAACTTGGAACTCGACCACCTGTCATTATAAAGAACAGAATGGTACAGATCCCTGACATTAAGATTGCCAGGTTTGGATCAAAGCCCATTAAAAACGGTGCCAGTACAGTGGCACCAAACATTGCAAAAGCGTGTTGTACACCCAGAATTACAGTTTGTGCGGGTGGTAAATACTCTGCGGTACCTACTGGTCGTGCATCGATACTGCCCTCATAAGGGCGCCATTTGGGAAACCAACTGGACATAAAATGAGCACTCAAAAGATAAATTGAGCACATCATACTCTTGTTCTTTCGAAGATTTAATTACCAAAACAAAATTTTTGTTCAAATTAATTCTATGACTTTATTTGAGATTTTACCGTGTGGTAAAAGTAACGTGGTTTAAAAATAAAGTGAAATCAGTAGATTAATTCATCAGCTACTTCTTGGGATGATCTATAAATAAATCTAATGTGATATATAAAAGAAAGCTTTTTTGGCTATTGACTGATCAATAAAAAAGCACATCATGGAGATGTGCTTCTTCATGATTAAAAATTACTTAGCCCGTATTACGTAAACCAGCGGCAATTCCGGCAATACTTACCATTAAGGCATGATCTACCGGGGTGTGTTCAGCATTTTGCTCTGCCAGATACAGACGACGGCGTTTCATCAGTTCGGCCTGTAACAAGTGCAGCGGTAGTAAATAGGGCTTACGCACACGCATTGATTGATCCAGCACATCGTTACTGGTCAGCAGTTTTGATTCACCTTTTAAAGTCAGTAGCGTTTGTACTGCATCTTTCAGACGTTGACGCAGTTCCTCACCCAATACTTTCAGGTCGGGATCATGAGTCAAGTGTGACTCATAATACAATGCCACATCACCATCTGCTTTGGACAGGACCATTTCCAGCATATCAATCAGGGTCTGGAAATATGGCCACTGCGCTAGCATTTCATCGAGTGTGGCACGTTGACCCTGATCCAGTACCTCATTTAATGCAGCACCCGTACCGAGCCAGGCAGGTAGCATCAAACGGATCTGGGTCCAGGCAAACACCCATGGAATTGCACGTAAAGATTCAATCCCGCCACTGACTTTACGTTTCGCTGGACGTGAACCTAAGGGCAGCATTTGCAGTTCCAGCTCAGGAGTAACGGTACGCAGGTATTTTACAAAGTGGGGATTTTCACGGACTGTCTGACGATAGACCTGTACCGATAAATCGGTCATCTGATGCATCAGGTCACGCCATTCTGTTTTCGGCACAGGGGGCGGCAATAGCGTTGCTTCCAGTGTTGCCGCGGTATAGATCTCCAGGTTTTGTAGCGCGATGCCTTCCAGACCGAACTTGAAGCGGATCATCTCACCCTGTTCAGTGACACGAATCGCACCTGAGATCGAGCCGGGTGGTTGTGAGAACAGGGCCTGTTGTGTTGGAGCACCCCCTCGGCTGATTGAACCGCCACGGCCGTGGAACAGCGTCAGCTGGATACCATGCTGTTTTGCAACAGCCGTCAGTTCCTCTTGGGCACGGTATTGCGCCCAGTTGGCAGACATAAAACCGGCATCCTTGGCTGAATCTGAATAGCCAATCATGACTTCATGCTTGCACTGAATATGCTGTTTATACCAGTGCATATTGAACAGGGTCGACATGGTGCTGGCTGCGCCGTCGAGATCTTTCAAAGTTTCAAAGAGAGGCACTACACGTAAAGCCTGTTTGATACCTGCTTCTTTTTGCAGCAATAAAACCGCCAGTACATCACTTGGATATTCCGCCATCGAAATGATATAGGCACCGAGTGATTCACTTGGCTGTTCTGCCAGCGTACGCATGGTCGCGAAGACTTCCTGCACATCCGGATGCTCAATCAGGCTGCCGGCCGGTTCATTGAGGTATTTTGGTAATAACGGACGCTTGCTTTGTAGTTCCTGTAATAAAAAATTTTGACGTGCCTGTTCAGTCCAGGTTTCAAAATTACCTAAGCCAAGATACTCCGTAATCGCAGAGATCGCTTGACGGTGACGGCCAGATTCCTGACGGATATCCAGTTTCAGCAATTCAATGCCGAAACTGTTCACACGGTAAATAAAGTCCAGCAGTTTGCCATTGGCAATTTCTGGCAGATTGCACGCTAGCAGCGAGCGATAGCACAGCAATAAAGGCTGTAATAACTCATCTTTGGTTTTAATTACCTGGCTGTCATCGGCATCATTGCCATGCAGTTTTTCTGCCAGCCAGTGCCGTGTTGCTTTCAGGCGTTCACGGGTGTCACGGAGATATTCACGATAAGGTTCCGGATGTGAGCTGCCCAGCGCCTGTTGCAGTTCTTCACTGCATTGCTGGATCGACAGTTCCCAGCGCAGATCTTCAATATCACGTAAATACAGATCAGCAGCTTTCCAGCGTGACAGCCACAGTACTTCCTGAGTAATGTGATGAGTCACATTCGGGTTACCGTCACGGTCACCCCCCATCCAGGAAGCAAAACGCACTGGCGCAACACTGAGCGGTAATGACTGACCGCACTGTTCCTGTACCATGCCATCCAGTTCACGGATGAATTTTGGTACTGCATTCCATAAGGTCTGTTCAATGGTAGTAAAGCCCCATTTAGCTTCATCGACTGGTGTCGGACGATGCTGACGGATTTCATCGGTCTGCCAGGCAGACGTGATTAGCTGTTTCAGTTCGGCCAAAATGGCTTGGCGTTCACGCGGGGTGAGTTTCTGCTGGTCGCATTTGGACAGACAGTCATTGATACCATCATATTTTTGAATCAGGGTACGGCGGCTGACTTCAGTCGGATGCGCAGTCAGTACCAGTTCAATTTTCAGTTCACAGATCTGCTGATATAGGCTTTCAGCGGAAATTTCCTGCTGTTTAAATTTTTCAAATAGGGGAACCAGGGGATTTGGCGATTCGGCAGTTTCATCAAATTCGCTTTGACGGCGACGACGGACCACGTGATATTGCTCGGCAATATTGGCAAAGTTCAGGAAGTGGGTAAAGGCGCGGGTAAGCGGAAGAATTTCATCATCTTCCAGACTGAGAAATAGCTGTTCGAGTTGTTTTTCTGCTTCTAGCTGGCCGTCGCGAGCACCTTTGGAAAGCGCCCGAATCTGTTCCACCTGATTAAACAAATCCTGCCCCGCATGTAGCTTTAAGGTTTCACCGAGCAGATTGCCCAGTAAACGTACGTCTTCGCGTAGTGGTGCATCAATTTGTTGAGCCATTTTTATATTCCCTCTGTTGCATTTCCTGACTATACCGCGCCTGGAAAGCATTCCAAGCCCGTTACAGACAAAAGTCGGACACGACCTGCCTATAAAATAGCAAGGTGAATGCCAATTTGTATGAATCTAATTACAAATTGGCATTTTAGGCGGCATAGCGCAATAAGAAAATATGAATAGCGTCCTGAATAATTATTTGCTGTTGTTCTAAGGCAGGTACGGGAAACACACCCAGCAGAACTTTCTGATGCCGGTTACCAAATAGCAGTGAGAGCATCAGTTCAGTTTGACGCAATGGATCATCTTGCTGAATAAAATGATAGCTCTGGGCCAGATGAAAGAACTCTTGCCAGAGCTGGCTTAATCGCAGATGCGAGGCATTAAAGAATTGTTGGGTTAAAGGACTTTGCTCGGAAGCCAGTTCCATCAGCAGTAAATCCAGTTTAATCGCTTCCGGCAGATTGACCATATTCATCGACAGTATAAAGGCTTCATGCAACGCATCACGAAAATTGCTCTCGGCATGCAGCAGTGTCGTTGGACTGGCTGGAATCAGATGCTCACAGGTATCTTCAATCGCGCAGGTAAACAGTGTGGCTTTGTCCTGAAAATGGTTATATACCGTCAGCTTGGTCACGCCCGCAGTCTGCGCAATCTGGTTCATACTGGAACCATGATAGCCATGCTGCAAAAACAGGTGTTTGGCCGCATCCAGAATCCGCCGGCGCTTTTCGAGATCTTTAGGACGTCCTACGGGAATTTGCACATTTTTTTCCAAAAAAATAAAAATGGTCATTGTTTTATGGGGGTAATTCTAATTAGTGTACCGCATGGTATATTAATTAAAAAATAACCAGTTCACTATAGCGCAGTCTATCGACCAGAAAAATCATTATTTGATAAGAGCAGACAACATGAGCACGATTCAGTACGTCCTGACCGGCATGATTATAGCTTGCAGTGTGACCTTAGGGGGATGCAGCAAAAACAATGCGGCAACAGAACAGGAAGTTCCCTTTGTCATGGTGACTCAGCCGAATACCTCCTATTTAGAACAGAAAAGCTATGCCGGGGATGTACAGGCACGTCAGCAAACGCCACTGGCGTTTCGGGTCGCTGGTCAGATCACCCAACGTTATGTCGATGTCGGGGATCAGGTTCGGGTAGGGCAAGTACTGGCAAGCTTAGATGTTAAAGATGCAGAACTGCAGTTAAACGCAGCACGTGCCCAACTGGAAAGTGCCCAGTCTGCAGCCAAAATTGCGGAAGATGAACTGAACCGTTTTAAACAGTTACTGCCGGCCAATGCGGTCAGCCGCTCGCAATATGATGCAGTCGAGAATCAATATAAGGCAGCTAGATCGAATCTGAAGCAGGCCCAGTCCAATTATGATGTCAGCCGTAACCAGACGAGTTATAACCGCTTAATTGCCAATAAAAATGGCGTGATTACTGCACGTCATATTGAAGTCGGTCAGGTCGTGGCAGCAGGGCAGGCAGCCTTTGAAATTGCGCTCTCCGGAGATCGTGAAGTGGTGATTGGGGTACCGGAACAGGCGGTGAGCGAAATTAAAGTGGGTCAGCCCGCTTGGGTTACCCTCTGGTCGAAAAAAGATGAAAAATTCAGTGCTTATGTGCGTGAGATTTCTCCAGCTGCAGATCAGTCCCGGACTTTTACGGTTCGGGTGGCATTACGTGAAGGCCAGAAGTCAATTCAGCTCGGACAAAGTGCCCGTGTATTCTTTATCAAAACTCAGGACAATGCTCTGAGCGTACCCTTATCCAGTGTCTCTGCGACGGATGGTCAGGCCTATGTGATGGTCGTTAAGCCGGACGCTACCGTGCGTAAGATCCCGGTACAGATTGGTGCTTATGGCCGTGATTCTGTGCCTGTGCTGAGTGGCCTCAAAGCAGATGATTATGTAGTGATTGGAGGCATTCACCTGCTCCGGGATCAGCAAAAGATCCGTCCGATTGACCGTCAGAACCGTAGTGTAACTATACGGGCTGGAGGTTAAACATGAATTTTAACCTTTCCGAATGGGCCCTGAAAAATAAGGGGCTGGTGCTGTATTTCATGATTCTGCTAGGTCTGGTCGGCATCATGTCTTATTCCAAACTGTCACAGAGTGAAGATCCGCCTTTTACCTTTAAAGTGATGGTGGTACAGACCTACTGGCCGGGGGCCAGTGCACAGGAAGTTTCCTTGCAGGTCACGGACCGGATTGAAAAGGAACTGATGACCACGGGGCAATATGACCGCATCATGGCTTATTCCCGTCCAGGTGAATCGCTGGTGACCTTTGTGGCCAAGGATTCGCTACGGTCCAAAGAAGTTCCTGATGTCTGGTATAACGTTCGTAAGAAAATTAATGATATCCGGCATGAACTGCCACAAGGCGTGCAAGGTCCGTTCTTTAACGATGAATTCGGCGATACCTTCGGCAATATCTATGTGTTGAAAGGCAAAGATTTCGACTACGCGACACTAAAAGAATATGCCGACCGTCTGCAACTACAATTGCAGCGTGTAAAAGATGTTGCCAAAGTTGAGCTGATTGGCCTGCAGGACCAGAAAATCTGGATTGAGATTTCTAATACCAAAGCTGCACAGCTGGGTATTCCAGTCACTGCTATTCAGCAATCGCTACAACAGCAAAATGCCATGAGCAATGCCGGTTTCTTTGAAACCGACACAGACCGGATTCAGGTTCGTGTCAGCGGTGCATTGCAGACTGTAGAAGAGCTACAGCAGATGCCACTCTATGTGAATGGTAAAACCATCCAGCTCGGCGATGTCGCAGAGGTCTATCGCGGCTTTACTGATCCAGCCCAGCCACGCATGCGTTTTATGGGGGAAAATGGCATTGGTATTGCGGTATCGATGCGTAAGGGCGGCGATATCATTGCGCTAGGTAAAAACCTGGAACAGGAATTCGCCCGTCTGCAGAAATCCCTGCCTCTGGGGATGGATCTGCAAAAAGTATCGGATCAGCCGGTGGCGGTAAAGCGCAGTATCAACGAGTTTATGAAGGTGCTGGTGGAAGCGGTAATTATCGTGCTTCTGGTCAGTTTCTTCTCTCTCGGCTTTCGCCCGGGTCTGGTGGTAGCTTTTTCAATTCCTTTGGTACTGGCAATGACCTTTGCCGGGATGCAGCTATTTGATGTCGGTCTGCACAAGATTTCCCTGGGTGCACTGATTCTGGCACTTGGCCTGCTGGTCGATGATGCCATTATTGCCATTGAGATGATGGCGATCAAAATGGAACAGGGCTATAGCCGGCTGGAAGCTGCCGGGCATGCCTGGCGTACCACGGCATTTCCGATGTTGACCGGAACCCTGATTACGGCAGCTGGCTTCCTGCCAATTGCGACTGCTGCATCCAGTACTGGTGAATATACCCGTTCTATCTTTCAGGTGGTGACCCTTGCCTTGCTGGTGTCCTGGATCGCTGCAGTGCTGTTTGTTCCTTATCTGGGTGATAAACTCCTGCCGGATTTTAATAGAGATCTGATCCAGAAAGCCCCTTGGTATCAGCGTTTATGGGCACGTCTGCGCAAGCAGCCTGAACCAGAGCCGATTGTGCATCATGCGGGGGAGCATCATGATCCTTATCAAACCCGGTTCTATCAGGGTTTTAGACGTTGGGTAAATACCTGTGTCACTTATCGCAAGACCGTGATTGCGTTGACTGTAGGAATTTTTGCCCTGTCGATCATCATGTTTAAATTCGTACCGCAACAGTTCTTTCCACCTTCTAATCGGGCAGAAATTCTGGTCGATCTGAAACTGGAAGAGGGGGCTTCACTGAAAGCTACCGAAGCTGCCGTGAAAAAAGTCGAAGCTTTCCTGTCTAAACAGGAGGGCATTGACAATTACGTGGTGTATGTTGGCACCGGCTCACCGCGTTTTTATTTACCACTCGATCAGCAGTTGCCTCAAACCAGCTTTGCCCAGTTTGTGGTATTGGCCTCTTCCCTGGAAGATCGCAATGAAATCCGTGAATCTTTAAGCAAGCAGATTCGTCTGCTGTTACCTGAAGTACGTACCCGTGTATCTTTGCTGGAAAATGGTCCACCGGTCGGCTATCCACTCCAATTCCGGGTGTCGGGTGAAGACTTGGCACTGGTACGCAGCTGGGCACAAAAAGTCGCTGCCAAGGTAGCCGAAAACCAGAATACCACCAATGTACATCTGGACTGGGGCGAGCCAAGTAAAGTGATCAAATTAGACATTGATCAGGACCGTGCCCGTCAGATGGGTGTGAGCAGTAGTGATCTGGCCAATTTCCTGAACAGCTCCATTGCAGGCGCGGGACTGGATCAGTTCCGAGAAAAACGTGAGCTGATTGAAATCCGTCTGCGTGGTGAGCAGGCTGAACGTGTCGATGTGGCATCTTTAAGCAGTCTGGCGGTACCCACTGCACGTGGTAACTTTGTGCCCTTGGCGCAGATTGCCAATATTGAATACAGCTTTGAAGAGGGACTAATCTGGCATCGTAACCGTTTGCCGACGATTACCGTACGTGCGGATATCCGTAGTAATTTACAACCAGCCACCGTGGTCAATCAGCTTGCTCCTGTCTTGGAGAGCATTAAAGCTCAATTACCAAGTGGCTACTTGATTGAGGTAGGCGGAACCGTAGAGGAATCAGCACGTGGTCAGACATCTGTGAATGCTGGTATGCCATTGTTCCTGGCAGTGGTTCTGACCCTGCTGATGATCCAGCTAAGAAGTATGTCACGGACCTTTATTGTGTTCCTGACCGCGCCACTGGGCATCATTGGCGTGGTACTCTTTCTGTTATTGTTTAATAAACCGTTTGGTTTCGTCGCCATGCTGGGTACGATTGCACTCTCAGGCATGATCATGCGTAATTCCCTGATTCTGATTGATCAGATTGAACAGGATATTCAGGCAGGGGAATCACAGTGGGATGCCATCATCAATGCCACGGTACGCCGTTGCCGTCCAATTGTATTGACTGCCCTGGCTGCTGTACTGGCCATGATTCCACTTTCACGTAGCATTTTCTTCGGTCCAATGGCGGTTGCCATCATGGGCGGACTGATTGTGGCGACACTGTTAACCCTGTTTTTCCTGCCGGCCTTGTATGCGCAATGGTTTAAGGTAAAGAAAACTTCGCAATCGGTCTAAAACTGTCTTAAAATCAGGTGCGAAATATTAAATTTTTTAATATAGTAGTGCCTGATAATTTTACAATTTTAAAAAATGCGAAGTTGCCGTTTTTCCAGTGTTGCAGAAACGGACAACGAGGTTGAAAGAGACATGAATCAAAAAAGTTTAACTCAAATGCGGCGCTCTGTAGCCATTGCATATGTGTTCATGTTTTTAGCCTCTTTTACCGTGATTTTTGGAATTTTTTCTTATTGGTTAGCACGCAAAGTCGCTCAGGTCGACTATGCAGAAGTCTGGCTACAGGCACAAGCGCTGTGGATCATGCGTAATGTGGTAATCTATACCATGCTGGCTGTTTTTGCAGCCCTCTGGTTCATTCCACTCTTTTTCCATGCCTGGGACAGCATGTTATGGGTGAAAGCCTGCACGGTTGCTGGCGTCGTATTCAGCTTTATTGCGTTTATTTTCATGATTAATGCCTGGCTCAAGGGCGTGTCCAAATTCTATCAAAGCAAAGCTGTCTTCTAGGCTTTCGATTTTTTTTCAGATTCCCCCTTGTAAAAACTGGTTTGGCCCCCAATTTCAGACCACAGTTAAGTATTAAATAAAATTCCGTGAGGAGCATCGCCAGACATGGCTAAACGTGATTATTATGAGGTTTTGGGTGTTGCTAAAACCGCTAGTGATGATGAGATTAAAAAAGCCTACCGTAAGTTGGCGATGAAATATCATCCAGACCGCAACCCTGACAATCCAGAAGCTGAAGAAAAGTTTAAGGAAGCTTCAGAAGCTTATGAAGTACTGTCTGACAGCGAAAAGCGCAGCATGTACGATCGCATGGGCCATCAGGCCTTTGAAGGTGGTATGGGCGGCGGTGGCGGCTTCGGCGGTGGTTTTAGCGCAGAAGATATTTTCAGCCAGTTCGGTGACATCTTTGGTGGGGCATTTGGTGGCGGTCGTCAGCAACAACGTGCGCGTCGTGGTTCTGACTTACGTTATGTCATGGAACTGAGCCTAGAAGAAGCAGTCAAAGGCGTCAAGAAAACTATTACCTTCACTGCGCCTGCACCATGTGATGCCTGTGATGGTAAAGGCTCTAAAAATCCGAATGATGTGGAAACTTGTCCGACCTGTCATGGTGCGGGCCAGGTACGTATGCAGCAGGGCTTCTTCTCTGTACAGCAAACCTGTAGTACCTGTCGTGGTCAAGGTAAGATCATTAAGAACCCATGTAATAAATGTCATGGTTCGGGCGTATCTGATCGTCAGCAAACCCTGGAAGTTACCATTCCAGCCGGTGTGGACAATGGCGACCGCGTACGTTTAACCGGTAAGGGTGAAGCGATCCGTGATGGTCAATCAGGTGATCTATACGTAGAAGTGGTGGTGCGTGAGCACGAGATCTTCCAGCGTGATGGTGCTGACCTGTATATGGATGTGCCTGTTTCAATTGCTGATGCTGCATTGGGTAAAGAGATTGAAATCCCAACCTTGGATGGCCGTGTCAGCCTGAAAATCCCGGAAGGTACGCAAACCGGTAAATTATTCCGTTTACGTGGTAAGGGTGTAAAACCTGTTCGTACCAGCATGACTGGTGACCTATTATGCCGTATTGTGGTTGAAACACCGGTAAACCTGACTGCACGTCAGCGTGAATTGCTGAAAGAGCTGCAAGCATCAATGGATGGGGAAGGTAGCCAATCTTCACCGAAGAAAAAATCATTCTTTGATCGTCTGTTTGACTAATTGAATGAAAATAAAAAAGGACGCTTAGGCGTCCTTTTTTTAGATCTCAGCTTTACAGTTCACCGCTTTTTAAAGAGAAAAAATTGGTATCTTCTTAAGGTTTGTGTATAAGTTTACTGCTCAGTAAAACTTCTGTCATACCTTGCATTCGGTGACTTGAACTTACTCTGTTATTTCAACAAAGCTAACATAAATGATACTGATCTCATCTTTTGCAATTTGTTGAAGTAGCTAAACTGATTATAAGAACAAAGAAATTGATCACGCATAATTTTTTAAAATTTAAGGTAACCGAGATGATAAAAGTAAATATTGGTATTTCAGCCGAAGACAGAGCGGAAATTGTAGAAGGTCTATCCAGACTACTTGCCGATAGCTACACCTTATATTTAATGACCCATAACTTTCATTGGAATGTCACCGGCCCGCAATTTAATACTTTACATAACATGTTTATGCAGCAATATACCGAACAGTGGAATGCTTTAGACATTATTGCAGAACGGATCCGTTCTTTGGGCTTTCCGACGCCAGGAACCTATCAGCAGTTTGCAAAGCTGACTTCTATTGAGGAAATTGAAGGTGTACCTAAAGCAGAGGAAATGATTCGGTTACTGGTGAATGCCCATGAGACGGTTGCCCGTACCGCAAGAAGCATGTTTGATACTGTAGATAAGGCAAATGACCAGCCAACTGCAGATATCCTGACTCAACGTCTAAATGTGCACGAGAAAACAGCCTGGATGTTAAGAAGTCTGTTAGAAGAGTAAATCTTTCAGATATACAAAGCTGAATTTTTATTTTTCTATTTTCAAAATATTGCTCTCATACAACTGGCCCATGGTTATCCTATGGGCTTTTTATATTTTTAATCCTGAGCTCGTAGTGTATACAGGAAAAACAGCTTGCCCAATATTTTATAGAAAACCGACTCTTTAGAATTTAATTAAACATTTCCTGCATATCAAAAACGCTCATGACCTTCTTTAATTCTTTTCATTGATTTTTATGCGATCAATCTTAGTGTTAGGAGCGAGTTTTGCTATAGTAAGAACAATTTCGAATCAATATCAGGACTATGTTATGTCAGCGACACCACGCATTGGAATTTTAGGGGCAGGCGGCCGTATGGGACGCATCCTTATTCAGGCAGTGAAAGAAGCCGGCTATCAATTGGGCGCAGCAGTTGAACGCCCAGAAAGTACCTTAATTGGTACAGATGCAGGTGAAATGGCAGGTATTGGTGCAGTTGACGTAAAAGTTGTTGGTAGCCTTGAAGAAGTGGTGAAAGACTGTGATGTTGTCATTGACTTCACTGCACCTGCAGCCACTGTACATCACCTTAAAGTGTGCCGTGAAAATGGCGTGGCCATCGTGATTGGTACCACGGGTCTCAACGACGAACAAAAAGCTTACCTCGATGAATCTGCAACTGAAACCCCTGTAGTTTACGCTGCCAACTATTCAGTGGGTGTAAACGTGTCAATTAAACTACTAGAGCTCGCATCTAAAGTTTTTGGTGATACCGTTGATATTGAAGTGATTGAAGCGCACCATCGTCATAAAGTGGATGCACCATCAGGCACAGCACTGATGTGGGGTGAAGCAATTGCAGATGCACTTGGCCGTGATCTGAAAAAAGATGCAGTCTATCACCGTGAAGGCCATACAGGTCCACGTGAGCGTCAAAGTATCGGCTTCCAAACGATTCGTGGTGGTGATATTGTGGGTGAGCATACAGCGATGTTTATTGCCGATGGCGAACGCGTTGAGATTACCCATAAAGCCACCAACCGCATGAACTTCGCTTCAGGTGCAGTACGTGCCGCAGCTTGGGTAGTTGGTCGCGAGGCGCGTAAATATGACATGAAAGATGTACTTGGTTTTAACGATATTCAAGTTTAAATTTTCGTCAAAATCATTTATAAGTATAAGAATAACTAAAACTAAAATAAGACGACAATGGAATGAAAAAAGTCATACTCATGATCTGTGCTGTGGCATTTGCCGCCGCAGCACAGCCTAAATCTGTACCAAATGCCAAACTCAGTATTAATAAAAATAATATCAAGGTCTGGACCTATCAAGACAAGAACAATCCGGTTTTTCTGTATAAAGCTGAAACGACCTATGATGTACCGATCGAACAGGCGGTGCACCTGATTATTGATGTCGATAATGCAGTAAAATGGGTGCCTTATATGGGCAATGTGAAGGTACTCTCCCGGGATGACAAAAAGGGCGATTTCACCTTGTATATGGTACTGGATTTTCCGTTTCCGCTGAAAGACCGGGACTTAGTGGTACAAGGGAAGATGATCCGTGAAGCCAATGGCCAGATCACGATTAAGAACAAAGCCATTCAAAAGGGCTATCCACTAAATCCGGATTATGTACGCTTGACCCATTATGAAGGTGATTGGACTTTTAATCGCTTAGGCGAGAAAAAGGTCAAGGTTTCTACCTATGGTTATGCCAATCCTGAAGGCTCTATCCCGCTGACCTTTGTAAATATGTTTGTACAGCAACAGCCTTATCAAATGTTGCAAAAAATGAAGCTGGAACTGAATAAATCCTCGACAGTTCCGGTATTGCCGGAAGCGCTGCGTTAGTCAGTCATAAAAAAAGCCCGCTTGATGCGGACTTTTTATGGCAAGGGCTTTTAGCTACAGGATGCAACATCCACAGTTTGTGGTGCAGCGATTTTCATTTGCAGTAAAACCAGTAACAATGCCAATGCACTCAGACCAGCGCCAGCAAAGGAAACTGCACTGTAGCTCAAACCAAGATTCAGCACAGCAGCCCCGGCAATCGCACCAACAGCATTGCCCAGATTAAAGGCACCAATATTGACTGAAGAGGCGAGTCCCGGTGCTTCATGTGCGACAGACATGACCCGCATTTGCAGTGGCGGTACTACAGCAAATGCTGCAGCGCCCCAGATAATTAAAGCCAGTGCTGCACCAATGGCAGTCGTAGCCAAAATCGGGAAGAGCAACATCATCAGCATCAAGAGTAACAGGAAGCCAATCAGGGTTTTATCCAGTGACAGGTCTGCAAATTTGCCACCCAGATGATTACCAATGGAAAAGCCTACTCCAATCAGGACCAGCATCAGGGTAATCAAGGTCGGTGAAGCTTGAGTAAAACTTTGCAAGCTTGGTGCAATATAGGTGTAGAGCGCAAACATGGCACCGGCACTCATGACGGTCGTCAGCAAGGCAAGGACGACAGGCAATCGGGTCAGGACTTTAAGTTCTCTACGGACATCTGGTTTTTGACTGCTTTGGCCTTCGGGTAGTGCTTTCCAGAGAGAGAACATGGTGAGCAGACCAAGTAGGGAAATTCCACAAAAAGCCATGCGCCAGCCGATATGTTGACCAACCCAGGTCGCCAAGGGCACACCACCGATATTGGCAATGGTCAGCCCCATAAACATCATCGCAACGGCACTGGCCTGTTTATCTTTGGGAACTACACTGGCGGCCACGACTGAGCCTATGCCAAAGAAAGCTCCATGATTTAAGCTGGTAATCAGTCGTGCACCCATCAGCCCGAGATAGTTCGGAGCAAGCATCGCCAGTAAATTGCCAATCGTAAAGATCGCCATAAGCAAGATCAGCGATTTACGTTTGGAATAGCGACTGAGCCATAAGGTCATTAGCGGTGCACCTATCATCACACCGAGCGCATAAGCGCTGATGAACATACCGGCACGCGGAATCGAGATGTCCAGATCCCGGGCAATTTCCGGTAAAAAGCCCATGGGAGAAAATTCAGTGGTACCAATGGCAAAGGCACCTACAGCCAAAGCCAATAAGGGAAAGTTAATTTTCATTCGTGTGCTTAATCCCAGATTGGTGCTAACTGTTCTGGATCAACTTCACGACCATTACGTTCCAGCGTACTGATCAATGCCATTTCTTCTTGAGTTAGCTGAATATCCTGTGCAGCCAGATTAGCCAGTAGATGTTCACGCTTGGTAGAAGATGGAATCACCGCAAAGCCTTTTTGTAAGGCCCAGGCTAAGGCAATTTGTGCAGTTGAAGCCTGATGTTGTGCAGCAATCTCTTGCAGGACTGGATCATTCAAGACTTTGCCATAAGCCAAGGTCATATAAGACGTTACATCAATATTCTGTGATTGCAAAAAATCGACCAGTTTTTGGTTTTGCAGATAAGGACTCAATTCAATCTGGTTGGTCGCAATATGTTCCAGCCCAATACTGTCAATTGCTTGCTGGGTTAACTCGATATTAAAGTTGGAAATACCGATATGTTCAGTCAGTCCTTGCTGTTTGGCTTCCAGCAGACTTTGCATCAATTCAGGAATGTGAGTGCCGAGTTTCGGCGCTGGCCAGTGGACTAGGGTTAGGTTGACTGTGTCGGTGTGTAACTTTTGCAAGCTTTCTTTGAGGCTTGGAATCAGTTTGTCTGGCGCGTAGTTATCTGTCCAGATTTTCGTAGTGATAAACAGCTCATTACGGTTGACTTGGCTTTCAGCAATTGCCTGACCAACTTCAGCTTCATTGGCATAGATCTGTGCAGTATCTACAGCACGATAGCCAACTTCTAATGCGGTTTTTACTGAGTCAATCACGGCCTGTCCAGAGAGACGAAAGGTGCCTACACCCATTTGTGGAACAATTTTCATAAATTCAATCTTGCTTATTTTTGATGTGAAGTATTTTGCGATTTTTATTGTTGCTAAAAAATAGTCTAATTTGCAAAATATTATTGACTAGAAATCAAAAAAAGGACGCAGGATGAAATCGACCATTGAGGAACTACAAGCCTTTGTCACTATCGTAGACAATGGTTCGATTATCAGAGCGGCAGAGCGGTTGGGACAGACAACTTCAGGCATCAGTCGGGCATTGCAGCGTTTGGAAAATAAGTTGAATGTCACTTTATTGGAACGCACGACACGTAAACTGAAATTGACCCAGGAAGGGCAATTATTTCTAGAAAAATCACGCAAGATTCTCAATGATCTGGCAGAAGCTGAAGATGCCTTGCTGAAATCAGATATCGATACTGCAGGCTTAATCCGGGTCGATTCAGCTACACCCTTTGTCCTGCATGTGATTGTGCCACTGATCCAGGAATTTATGCAGCAATATCCTAATATTGAGATTGAGCTGAATAATCATGATCAGGTGATTGATCTTTTAGAGCATAAAACTGATGTGGCCATCCGTTTTGGTGAGTTACAGGATTCTAGCCTGCATGCCCGATTATTATGTCGTAGTCGGCTCTACATTGTGGCGAGTCCTGATTATGTACAACAGAAGAGTGTTCCTCGATCTGTTGAAGACTTGTCTCAACATACTCTATTGGGCTTTAGCCATCCGACCCATCTGAATACCTGGCCGATTCAGCTAAATGATAGACATATTACGGTCGAACCCAAGATCAAGGCGTCTAATGGGGAAACTGTTCGTCAATTGGCTTTACATGGAGTGGGGATCACCTGCCTATCGCGCTTTCTGGTGCAGGAGGATTTGCAGGCAGGACGTTTACAGACACTGTTTGAAGATCAGATTGAATTGCAGTATCAGAATATTCATGCAGTCTATTATCGACAGGAACATTTACCGAAACGGGTGCATTTATTTATCGAGTTTCTAGCCACTAAACTGGCGAAATATCTCTAAAAGTTTATTGATACAATAAAAATCTGCCCGACTATCGCAGAAGGGCAGATGAGTGTATTCAAATCAACAATTTAAAAATCTGCTTTTAACACGATACGGTAACGGGCCTGACCAGAATGCAGACGTTCAATCGCTGCATTGATTTCTGACATTGGAAATAATTCAATTTGTGGCGCAATATTTTTACGCGCAGCAAATTTCAGTAACTGGCGTAAGGCTGCCGGTGAACCTGTCGGTGAACCCGTCACAGACTTAGCACCACCAATTAGAGAGCCAGCCGAAATTTGCATTGGTTCCAAAGGTAAGCCTAACATATGCACGGTACCATTCGGTGCCAGTGTCGCCAGATAAGCTTGCCAGTCCAAAGTGACATTTACGGTACTGAGCAGTAAATCGAATTTACCACGTAGCGTTTTAATCGCGGCAGGATCACGGCTATTTACCACATGATCCGCACCCATCGCTTTCAGCTCATCAGTCTTATCCAGATTTGAGGTAAAAGCGGTAATCTCACAACCCCAAGCCTTAAGTAGCTTGATCGCCATATGTCCTAAACCACCAATACCAATTACACCGACATGATGAATGGCCTGAATCTGATGCTTTAGAATTGGATCAAAGACGGTAATACCACCACAGAGCAGAGGTCCCGCACTTTCTGGGTCTAGATCTTCTGGTAGAGGAATTGCCCATTGCCAGCCAGCCCGGACTTTATCGGCAAAACCGCCGGCATGACCCACAATTGTTGCGACCTGACCGCCAGTACACAGGACCTGTTGGCCTGAAATACACGGATCACAATGCTGGCAGCTTTCAGCCGTCCAGCCAATCCCGACTCGCTGACCAATTTGCAAACCTTTGGCTTCTGAGCCTAATTGAGTGATGGTTCCGATAATTTCATGGCCGGCTACAACAGGATAGACTGAAGATCCCCAGTCATTATTGAGCACTGAAATATCGGAATGACACAGACCACAATATTCAACTTTGACTTCAACCTGATGTGGCTGCAGTTCACCTGCATCAAACTGATAAGGCTCAAGTAGCGCACCTGCAGACATCGCGGCATAGGCTTGAATGGTATTATTAGACATGGGCTCAGCTCTTATTTGAATGAGAGGATCTTGTTTTAAAGTGACAGTGATTTTCATGGTCATCGACCATGCCCACTGCCTGCATAAAGGCATAACAAATCGTTGGACCAACAAATCTGAAACCGGCTTTTTTCAGGGCTTTGGACATGTGCTGACTTTCAGCAGTTTGCGCCGGAGCCTGACGATAATTTGCCACATCATTATTTAAACGCGGCTGCCGGGCAAAAGACCATAACCATTCGACTACATCATGATCTTGAGATTTCAGCTGTTGCCAGGCCCGGGCATTATCCCGAATTGCGGTCAGTTTACCGATATGCCGGATCAGACTAGCATCTTGCAGTTTTGCTGTGAGTTGCTCATCTGTAAAGGCAGCAATGGTTGCAATAGAATATTGAAAGAAATGTTCACGGTATGCTTCACGCTTTTTCAGGACCGTGATCCAGGCCAATCCTGCTTGCTGGCCTTCCAGACACAGCATTTCAAACAGACGCGGTTCATCCAGAACAACCTGACCCCATTCCTGGTCGTGATATTGAATATAAAGAGGATTATCGGAGCACCAGCCACAGCGTTGAATGGTCATGTGATGCTCCTTATTTTTAGAGTTTGAACGTGGTCCATTGATCTTGCTGGTTATCCCAGTAAGATAACTCTGCCTGCTCCAGATCACTAAACTGGATCCAGGCATCTTTGCCGTTTTTATCGGCATAACCAGTACTGATCAGAAGTGCATCTTCGGTGATTTCCATAATCCAGCCCTGATAAGTCTGGTCATTGAGCACGATTTTTTGTTGATTGCCTGATTCAGCAAATTCTACCAGACGGTTGATCAACGCTTCTGACATGTACATTTCCTAAAATTAACGTAAATATGAATAGGGATTTACTGCACCACGGCCTTTACCCTGCAGATAAAGCGCATAATGCAGGTGAGGCGCAGTATGCCGTGCATTACCGCTATTGCCAACATAGCCAATCACCTGACCTTTTTTGACATAGTCCCCGACACTCAAGCCGCGCTTATGCCCGTCAAGATGCGCATAATAGTGCCAGGTTCCACCCGGGCCGAGTATCCAGATCACTTTACCACCCAAATTGTTATTGCGTAAGTCCGCAATCAGGCCCTCCGTCGCACTCAGAACCTTGGTTCCACGTGGAGCCATGATGTCGATACCCTCATGCAGGCGGCCACTGCTGCGGGAAGCTCCCCAGGTATCCTTGAGCTGGCGTGTCTTGATGTTATCTACCGGAATCGGCAGCCGGGAGGGCATTGATGTATTCCTCAGTTGCTGCACCAGAATCGGATTCAGTACTGCAGAACTCGGCTGTTTTGGAGTAGAGCTACACGCTGCCAATAGCAGCATTAAAACAGAAATAATGGCAAAACGAATATTATGCTGCAAAGCGTCCTTCCTTGTTCGCCTGTATCAAGTTCAAAATTATTAAGTTAAAAATCTCGTATTTCTAAATATGTCACAGTTGAGTTGCAGAGATCAATTTTTTCATTGCTGTGGGGATGCCGGCCTGAACTGCCGCGGTTGGCTCCAGCCAGATTCCGTTCAGTTCAATAGCTAAATGCTCTTGCAGATCAGCATCAATAGCAAATACCAGACCTTCCAGCTGCCAGGTAAAATGGGTAAAACTGTGCGAAATTTCGACTTTTTGTATGAACTGTTTTAAGCCTAGACTCTGTTTTAATACATCCAGTTCATGTACTTCTTCAATAATCGGCAAGCACCACAGACCACCCCAAAGTCCAGTATTGGGACGTTGCTGCCACAGCCATTGATCACCACATTGTAAGATCAGTACCTGGGCAGATTTCACCGGTACTGGTTTTTTAGCTTTTTTAAAAGGCAGCTCGTTTTCTAAGCCTTGCTGATGTGCCTGGCAATGCTGTTGCATCGGGCAATACAGACACAGCGGTTTCTTGGGCGTACAAACTGTGGCTCCCAGATCCATAATTGCCTGGGTATAGTCATGATTACGCTCGTGAGGACATAGCTCTTCAGCCAGTTGCCACATGGCACGTTCATGAATGGGCTTAGACAGATCATCTTCAATGGCAAAGAAACGCGACAAAACCCGTTTGACATTGCCATCCATAATCACGCCGTATTTACGTAACCCTAAAGACATCAATGCACCGGCAGTCGAGCGGCCAATACCCGGCAGGGCCATCCATTCTTGCAGGGTGTCAGGAAAATGACCTTGCTTAGCTACAATTCCAGCTGCTTTGTGCAGATTACGTGCCCGGGCATAATAACCGAGTCCAGCCCAGTAGGGGGCAACCTCATCCCAGGTCGCGGTTCCCAAATCCTGAACCGTAGGAAAGCGTGCAATAAAACGGTCAAAGTACTGTAATACCGTTTTGACCTGAGTCTGCTGCAGCATAATTTCAGAGACCCAGACTTTGTAAGGGTCATCTGCCACCTGCCACGGCAAGTCATGCCGGCCATGAACATCAAACCATTCTAAAAGCGCATCTGAAAATACAAACATGAATACTGGACAGGGCAGGGAAACAGAAAGGCATTATAGCGGATTCAGCTAAAGGAATCGGTGAAAAGTGTATCAAGGTAAACAGGCAGATCAGGCAATAAAAAAGTGAATGATCCGAAGTTCATTCACTCTGGTAAAACTTGATCTAAAAACTGATTTTAGTCTTCAATTCCCCAACGGGCATCCAGTTTCAGCACTTTGCCTTCATAACGTGGAATAAGGTGAATATGCAGGTGTTCAGACTTTGCCTTGAATACCTCACCGTCATTAAAACCTACATGGAAGCCAGCCGGCTGATAACGTAAATTCAATTCATTACGTGCCTGTTCCAGCAAAGACATCAAGCTTTTACGTTCTTTATCGGTAATTTCAAAAAAGGAAGCCACATGACGCAGCGGAACGATCACACTATGCCCTTGGGACAATGAATTCGGTTCAGGCAACACCACACCAAAGTCATTTTTGGCAATGACATTATATTCGTCATAGTTGCAGTATGGACAGTTGTTCTCAGCCATTTCATTCTCCTTATTTCTTCTTGAATAATCATTTTTGCACTAATTCGCTCCCCCTCAGAGTAGAATAGTACAAATATTCTTTATGCCAGGCGACGTGCTAGCAGGGCATACATTGCCTCAAGGCTCTGTTTTTCTGCTTCAGCATTGTAACCAAGGTCTACACCATTGGCTTTGGCCCGTTCATCGGCAAGCGGGTTGCTAAAGCCATGTTTAGCATCTTTGAAGATGATCACGTCGTGTTTCACATTGGCGGCCTGCATTTCCTTACGGAAACTTTCAACATCATCCAGTGAAACCATGCTGTCCTGTTCACCGTGCAGAACGAGAATTTCAGCCTGAACCTGACCTTCTTGAGCAGGTGCTTTGGGTGACAGATTGGCATGGAAAGTTACTACTGCCTGCAATGAGGCATTAGAACGCGCCAGATCGAGTACAACTTTACCGCCATAACAGAAACCGATTGCTGCCAGTTTATCTGCATCAACTTCATCTTGTGCAGCGAGGGTATTCAGGGCAGCCGTAGCACGGTTCACAATCGTATCGGGATCTTCAAAAGTCTGCATCATCCATTCATAGGCTTGGTTCGATGCCGTGGTGACTTTTTTATCGCCATACATATCAATCGCCAGGGCAGCATAGCCGTGTTCAGCCAGTTCACGGGCACGCTGTTCGGTATAGTCATTACGCCCCCACCATTCAGGTGCCACAATTACACCTGGAACAGGCGTATCGGATTCAGGCGCTGCAAAATAACCAATTAGCTGGCTGCCATCCTGTGCCGTATATTGAATCTCACGTGTCTTTATTGCTGCCATGGAAGTTCCTCTATTGTTGTTCAGTATTTTGATGAAAGCATAAACATAGCAAAAGCCAAACAGATGTCACAGGATTACAGCAGATTAATTTGTTCTTTTTAGTCAAAAAAAGGAGATATACCTGGATATCTCCTTTTTGATTATTTCATGACTTCAATCAGCTCAATATCGAAGATCAAGGTGCTATTCGGTTCAATCACATCACCTGAACCAATTTGCCCATAAGCAAGTTCTGCAGGTATAAAGAAACGGTATTTGGCACCAGGTTTCATCAGTTGCAGACCTTCGGTCCAGCCCATAATCACCTGACTGGTCTTGAATACGACCGGCTGATTACGTGCAATTGAACTGTCAAACACAGTACCATCAATCAAACGACCTTCATAATGTACTTTGACATTGCTGTTCGCATTTGGCGATTTTCCTTTGCCATCTTGCAGGATCTGGTATTGCAGTCCTGATATAGTCGTTTTAATCTCTGGTTTTTTAGCATTTTCAGCCAGGAATTCACGGCCAATTTTGGCATTTTCTTCAGCTGTTTTCTTGAGCTCAATTAACTCACGAGCATCTGCCTGACGCTTGTATTGCATCAGAACCTTGGCCATTTCTTCTTCAGTCAAGCTGGCTTTTTGCCCTGCTGCTGCGGCTTTCAGTCCAGCACTAAATGCATCCAGATTAATGCCTTTTAATGAGTCGGCATTATTGCGACCCATAAGATAGCCAAAGCTGTAACCCACCTGTTCTGCTTCTGTACTTTTGGTGGTGATATCCTTGGCATATAGGCTACCGGAACATAACAGCAGGGCAGCAAGACTAATTTGTATTTTCATTCTAATTTCTCAAAAACAAGGGAGAGCATATTGCTCTCCCTAAACCGTATTATTTTACTTCGATGAGTTCAACATCAAAAATCAAGGTGCTGTTTGGCGGGATGGTACCTGGCACCCCTTGCTGACCATAACCGAGCTGAGATGGGATATATAAGGTGGCTTTGCCGCCTTCTTTCATCAGCTGTAGACCTTCAGTCCAGCCTGGAATAACCTGATTCAGTGGGAATTCGATCGGTTCACCACGTTCTACTGAACTGTCAAATACCGTACCGTCAACCAGCTTGCCAGTATAGTGAACTTTGACCATAGAATCTGCAGCAGGTGGTTTTCCTGTACCTTCTTTGGTTACCAGGTATTGCAGGCCTGAAGCGGTGGTTTTGACGCCAGGTTTTTTCCCATTTTCAGTCAGGAAAGAATCACTTGAAGCTTGGGCCTTTTTAGCATCATCAAGCTGCTTTTGCTGCATATCCTTCTGGAACTGCTCATAAGCTGCCTGTAGTTCTTCTTCATTATAAGCTGCTTTATTACGGGCATGGCCATCACGAACACCGGTAATGAAGCTGTTGATATCCAGTTCTGGTGGAGTTTGATGTGCGACTTCATAACCGAGAGCATAGCTGATCTTAGAAACTGCAGATGCATCTTTAGATGCCTTAGAAGTTTGATTTACCGGATGTTGAGTTGCATAGTAAACAGGAACGAGCGCAGCACCGCCTAGAAGAACAGCGACAGCAATCGGTAAGGCCTTACTCATGTATTATTCCAATATGATGTTATCGTTAATGTTCGTTCCATCTTAGCAGAAATTTTTAAGAAATCTTGCAGAATGGGTGGTTTTTTAGCAAGCAAACATCGCCGTTTGGTAGAGTTTTATTTTAGCTTTTAATCATTGTTCGAGAATGTCTAACAACAATGATTGTCACAACTAAAAGTATCTTTTGCAAAGAACTTAGTAGGAAAATAAGCCTTTTTCTAAAGGAAATTCAATTCCAATCGATGCACCGCCATCATTACCATATAGGTCTGAATTACTGATCCAGCCATTTAATTTTAGTGGAATATCGGGACGTAGATAATGGGTCCAGCTCACATCAACAGCTTTTAAATTATCTTGCGCTGGAAAAGCTAAATTAGTAGTTCGGGTGGATTCATTCAACTTGGCAAACAGTACTCGTGCATTAACACGATTCAGGCGATCGAAACGAATATCACCACCCACAGAAATCATTTGCCCATCACCACCCATCGCATGCGCTAATGGATAACCATGCTGGTAAAAACCATCGGTATATACACTGTGATTATAAGAAATACCTTGGGCCTTGCCATTGGTGCGGGTGTCTGCCCATTCGGTATATAGCTGAAAAGGCATATTATTATAGCTAGAGGAATAATCGACTCCAGCCAAATACATTTTTTTGGCCGGTAAGCCGCCGGCTTCATCTTCACCAACATATTGTGCATACATTCCCATTGGGACTTGTAGCAATGGTTGTAGATTTAAGCGTGCATCAAAACCCGCAATTTGATTTGATGGATCAGGTTCACCTGTGCCGCCATTGTCTTTATTCCCGACAAAAGCATCCCAAAGTGAGCTCAGGCTTTCAGGTCTTCCTTCTCCCCCCCATTGAATAGCTCGCGAAGCACCCAGCTCCAGATAAGGTAAAGGTTGCGCGGTGACACGTAAACCAATCAACTTAGCATCAGGTACAGCATCGTAGTTATCTAGTTGTCCGGCAAAGGCTTGATATTGCCAAGGTCCGATCCAGGATAGCCATTTATTTGCAAAAGCATGCTGTTCGGCACGCTGCATGGTCACACCATACACAGGACGGCTGGCATCACCCCGAATTAAGCTGCCATCATGGCCAGGTCCCCAGTAGGTCGGGATTTGCCCAGCAATTAGCCATTGATTCCATAGTTTACCTGCGAGGTAAGACCCTTCAACATTCACATCTTGATCATGATCAATCTGGGGATCTTTTTCTGCATTCACGCGAAGTCTAGCATCCCAATTCTGATTACCTGTATTCAACTCTATACCTGCTTGATATTGAGCTTTTTGCTGGTCACCAAAGGCTTGAGGAATATTTTTTTGATCTGTCTCTGCAAACAAGGATGCTTTGAGTAACTGGTTATTGGTATTTAAGTGAGCCATGACAGAATCAATGACTTTTTGTTGATTACTATTGCTAACTTTTGCCTGAGAAAGGGCACGTTGAATTTCATCACCACTCATTGGCCAGGTCGAAGTGCTGATTTGAATCACACCTTGCTGATTTAACCAGTTTAAATCGGTACGCAGGTTTTGCTCATTTAAAACGATGCCTTGCGCAAAGGTTAGTGAGGAGCTTAATGCCAAGCTGGCGAGCAGTGTTTTCGATTTAAACATTCTTGTAAATTCTCAGGAGTTTTAAACTGTAACCACGATAGGTTTTTTAGTTGATTTTTTCAACAATGATCATTTGGGATAAATGTAATAGAGGGTGATTTCACACCCTGCTTAAGGCAGGATGTGAAATCAAAGCTTACAATGAATTAGTCATTGTCTTTATTTGCAGTATATACATAAGCATAATTATAACCATAGCTACTTGCCACCCCTTTTTGTACATCATTCAGAATCACACCATTCACTTTGACTTTCGCCTGCTCAAAACGGTTGATGGTCAATTCAAGCTCTTTCATCTGAGTTTTGGCATGACGTACCACCAGCAGGTTCACACCAGCAGACTGTGCAATGATCACACCATCTGTGACTGCCAGGGCAGGCGGCGTATCAATCAGAATATGATCAAACTGAGCAGATAACTCGCTCAAAAGTGCCTGGAACTTTTGTGAACCTAATAACTCTGCAGGATTAGATGGGTTTTTACCCCGTGAAATAAAGTACAGACCCTCATAGCTGTCGGCCTTGATGACTTGCTCCAAAGTATGAGTACCCAGCAGAAGCTCAGACAGTCCTGGGGCTGTATCCTGATTAAAATACTTGTGTAAATAGCCGCGGCGCATATCGCCATCCATCACCAAGACTTTTTTACCGCCCTGCGCCAGAATGGCACCCAGATTTGCTGTAATAAAAGATTTACCCACTTCTGGGGCCGGGCCAGAGATAGCAATAATATTATTTTTGGCTTCCGTCAGCGAAAAATGAATCGTAGTCCGGATACTGCGAATACTTTCCACCGCAATATCCTCGCTATCTTTAACTGCAAGAATAGGAATATTCTTTTTCTTCTTTAATAGTTTAATGTAACTTTCTTGAATAACAGAGCGAGGCACTGTGGCATAAACAGGAAGGTCCAGTTCATTTTCAATTTGGGTGGAATCCTTAACGCCACTACGTAGCATATTACGTAATAAGGCTAATAAAAGCCCAATAAATGTACCTATAAATAATGAGATGACTATTACTCGCATCTTTTGAGGCTTAATCGGTGCAAGAGGCTGAACTGCGTTATCAACAATACGTACATTGCCAATTTCCCCTGCTTTGACAACTCGCAATTGTTGGTATGAATTTAGCAGAGCCATATAAAGTTGTTGTTTAACTTCCACTTCACGGAATAGTTGCAGATATTGACGTTGTAACTCTGGTAGACGTCTTAAAGTGCCATCTAATTCTTTAATTTTCTTATTAATAGCAGCTAATTGTGCATTCATTTGTTGCATAATGGGGTGTTCAGCTGTGTATTTAGCTGAAATTTCTGCTATTTCTTGTTCAAGAGAAGCTTTTGTGGTTTCTAGATTAATACTTTGGGAAATATAAAGATTCGACTCTTGGGTAACATCTACAGTATTGTATTGTTCTCGGAAGTTATTAAATTCACGTTCTGCTATATCTAGTTGCTGCTTTAGTTCTGGTAACTGTTCTTCCAGGAATTTTAAGGTTTGTGCAGTTTCAGCAGTTCTTCGTTCAATATTTTGTTGACTGTAAGTAGCTAAAATAGCATTTAATACTTTAGTAATGTGTTCTCGATTTGTACCTTGTAAAGTTAATCCAAGAATACCAGTGCCTTTTCCTTTTTCTGAGATTTGATATGAAGAAAGTAGACTCGAAACGGCTGAAGGTAAATTTTGTTTACGGATCTGATAAGTAGTATCAAAAGTATCTTGTGTATAAATACCTACTTTCCATAGACCAGATGTAGACTGGGATTGACTTATTTGGTTTAAGGGGGCTGAAAATACTACTTCATTTGTAGTTGCATCAGTCAGGGTGTATTTACCTGAACTAAAGCTCAACAATAAGTTTCTATTTAAAAAGGAGGAGGGAACCTCAAAATACCGAATATCTAAGCTTTTTTGATTATCATTGAATAAGACAGACTTCTCTGAATATACTGTTCTATAGGTATTCGTTTGAAGTAAACGATTCCAAAAGGAATTTTCTGTAGGTGTAACAATAATATTTAAATGCAAATAGTTAATTACAGTCCCTAAGATCAAGCGAGACCTTAAAATTTCAATCTCTGCTTGAGCAGGTGACATTTGGTCAAGAGCAGAGGATAAATCTCCTGATAAGACGGCTGATGCTCCTTTACTGTTTTCAACTTGTATTAGAGCATCAACTTGGTAAGTAGGAAGCGTAGTTCTTAAATAAAGTAAGGCACAGATCAAACTTAAAATGACACAGAGAGTAATTAGTTTCCACTGGGAAATTAAGGAGAAAAATAATTCCTTCAGGTCAATGGTATCTTCTGTATTGGTATTTTGGCTCATAGTCTTTTGTTCAAAAGTTAAATATATTTTTTCCAGTCTGCAATGCAGGCTTGAATCAACTGACAGGTATCATCAAATACTGCCTGATCATGCTGGTAAGGGTCAGCCACATTTTTTTCTTGCCAGTGCCCGAGCCTAAAAGTTTTACCTTTGGCAAAGGGCCAGGTCTGTTCCACATGTTTTTTCTGGTTCAGACTCATGACTAAAATCAGGTCGGCTTTCTTGACGAGCTCGGCATTCAGCTTTCGGGCCACATGCGGGCTCATATCAATCCCTAAACGTTGCATGCACAGGCTGGCTTTATCATCTGCTGTATGACCGACCAGCCCGGAAATACCGGCAGATTCAATCTGTAAATGCGGAAATTCCTGTTTTAAAAAATATTCCGCCATGGGGCTACGGCAAATATTGCCAATACAGACCACAAGGATATTTTGAATTTTCATATTAATTGCTCAGATTGTTAGCCGTATTAATAAGACCAGAAAAAGGAACAATCTGATTAATTACACGTTGCCAGCGCGCAAGGCCCGATGCATCGACATAGACAATATCATTACTGCGCATTTTAAACTGATTGGCCAGGCCAAAGTCGGCAATACTGCTTAAATCTAGATGATAGACTTCAGTTTGTGTGCTACTTGGTTGACTGCGTACTACATAAATTTTGCTGCGGCTAGCAGTGAGAGGGTTTAATCCCAAGCTTTCTCCGAGGACATCTCCTAAACTCATACCTTCTGCACGCATTGGTAAAGATTGATTTTTACCTGCTTCACCCATCACATATATTTTTTGATTTTCTCTTGCATTGACATAAATTGTATCATTTGGCTGGATAAGCAAATTATGTAAAGAATATCCTGCTCTTTCTAATTCAATACTGTTAAGAATGTAACTTCTTCCATGGCGAATTAAAGTAATCGAGGCATTGTCACCTTGTTGAGCATTGATACCACCCGCCATACCTAAAGCACTATATATACTGACAGGTTGGTCTGTTAAATAATATACACCACCATTTTCAATATTTCCTTGAACTGAATAGCGTTGTCCTTGATAAGATGAGACTCGAGCAATCACATCCGGAGTTTTTAAGTAGCGAGATAATTGGCTGCGGAGTTCACGGTTAACTTGGCCTAAGGATTTTCCTGCAGCTTTATAGCGGCCAATAATCGGAAAGTGAATATAGCCGCTTTGGTCAATTTGATAACCATTTTTAGGATCAGTATTACTTCCTGAAATTTCAGGGTAGGCCCATAAATAAATGGACAGGATATCCCCTGGACTAAGGCTATAGTTACGGTGTGACTGGGTAAACAGGTGAGTATAATCTTGCTGAATATTTTGTACTGCTGGTTGCAAACCTAATACAGTATCTTGGGTCAGCCGGACCACATTCACCGACGTCCCCAAGTCTGTTTGATAGACACCTTCTGCCGGTAAGTCATAGGTTTGTAAGCCGGAGGTAACCGCACACCCGCTTGCTGTCACCAAAAAAGACAGTAGAATTATAGATTTAAATTGTCTCACGCGTATTCCCGTTCTCGATTTTTCTAAAATCATAAAAATAAAAAATAGTTTACCGAAGTTATTTTAAGGGTATATAACAAATTGTAAGTAGATTGCGAAAGTATACGCAAGCACAGCCATAAAAATGAGGCAAAAAGTATCTAAATTGTGAGACACAACAAAATTAAACAAAGATCATTTGCAAAAAACTGACACAAAAGGAAGCATTTTGGATTTTTTGGCTAAAAATCATAACAGAATATTCATGATTTTCTGCTAACATTCCCGCCGAAAGATTGACTCTTCATAAGTATAGTATATAAATAAGGCGTTAAAATGCTAAAGCTCTCTGACCTGAAAATTGCCGTAATTGGTTTAGGCTATGTTGGTTTGCCACTTGCCGTAGAATTTGGAAAAAAGATTCCGGTAATTGGTTTTGATATTCATCAAAAACGGATTGAAGAATTACGAAGTGGCCAAGACCATACTTTAGAAGTATCACCGGAAGAGCTACAACAGGCGACTCAGCTCTCTTATTCAGCCAATTTAGATGATTTAAAAAGCTGCAACTTTTTTATTGTGACGGTTCCTACGCCAATTGATGACTATAAACAACCCGATTTAACCCCGCTCATTAAGGCTTCGACCAGTATTGGTCAGGTGTTAAAAAAAGGCGATGTGGTGGTGTATGAGTCTACTGTATACCCAGGCGCAACTGAAGAAGATTGTATTCCGGTATTGGAAAAGGTTTCAGGTTTAAAGTTTAATCAGGACTTCTTCGCTGGTTATAGCCCGGAACGAATTAATCCGGGGGACAAGTTGCACCGTGTCACCAATATTTTAAAAATTACCTCAGGATCTACCCCAGAAGTTGCAGACTTTGTTGATCAGGTCTATAACCTGATTATTGAAGCCGGCACTCATAAAGCAACTAGTATTAAAGTCGCTGAAGCAGCAAAAGTCATTGAAAATACCCAACGTGACGTCAACATCGCACTCATTAATGAGCTGGCTGTGATTTTTAATAAAATGGGTATTGATACTGAAGCGGTTCTGAACGCGGCTGGAACAAAGTGGAACTTTTTGCCATTTCGCCCAGGTTTAGTCGGTGGCCACTGTATTGGGGTAGACCCGTATTATTTAACCCATAAAGCACAGTCTATTGGTTACCATCCTGAAATTATTTTAGCCGGCCGTCGTTTAAATGATGGTATGGGAGCTTATGTGGTTACCCAGCTGGTCAAGGCCATGATTAAGAAAAAGATTCAGGTCGAGGGTGCTAAAGTTTTAGTGTTGGGTTTAAGCTTTAAAGAGAATTGTCCGGATATTCGTAATACCAAGATTATTGATATTGTGAATGAGCTACAAGAATATAATATTCAGGCAGATGTTTATGACCCTTGGGTTGATACGCAAGAAGCACAACATGAATACGGTATTACCCCAATTGTAAGCCTAAAACAAGGCCAATATGATGCGGTCATTTTAGCGGTTGCGCATGAGCAGTTTAAAGCAATGGGGGCTACAGATATTCGCGCTTTAGCCAAACAAGAACATATTTTATATGACTTAAAATATGTATTAGAACAATCTGAATCTGACATTCGTTTATAATATTTAGGGACCTGTATAAGAATGAGTCAATATCAGACTATATGTGAGCAATTAAAACAAAATCCTAAAACTTGGTTAGTAACAGGTGTAGCAGGTTTTATTGGCTCTAACCTTTTAGAAACTTTGTTAAAGTTGGATCAGACTGTGGTGGGGCTAGATAACTTTGCTACAGGTCACCATTATAATTTAGATGAAGTCCAAAGCTTAGTATCTGCTGAGCAGTGGGAAAAATTTAGTTTTATTGAAGGTGATATTTGTAACTTGGAAGACTGTCAAAAAGCCTGTACAGGTGTGGATTATGTATTACACCAAGCGGCTTTAGGTTCTGTACCACGTTCTATTGCTGACCCGATTACCACCAATGCGGCCAATATTACAGGCTTTTTAAATATGTTGGTAGCAGCACGTGATGCTAATGTGGCAAGTTTTACTTATGCTGCTAGTAGCTCTACCTATGGTGACCATCCTGCGTTGCCAAAAGTTGAAGAAAATATTGGTAAGCCACTTTCACCTTATGCAGTCACCAAATATGTAAATGAATTATATGCAGATGTTTTTGCACGGACTTATGGGTTTAAGGCAATTGGTTTGCGTTACTTTAATGTGTTCGGTAAGCGCCAAAACCCAAATGGCGCCTATGCAGCGGTAATCCCTAAATGGACCACAGCTATGATTGCTGGCGATGATGTGTTTATTAATGGCGATGGTGAAACCAGTCGTGATTTCTGTTTTATTGAAAATACCGTGCAAGCTAATATTTTAGCAGCCACTACACAAAATGATGAAGCTAAAAACCAAGTTTATAATGTGGCAGTGGGGGATCGTACTACGCTGAATGATTTGTTTAATGCCATTAAAGCTGCATTAAATGAAAATGGTGTGACTTATACGAAAGAGCCTGTATATCGGGATTTTCGTGCTGGAGATGTTCGGCATTCTCAGGCTAGTGTGGAAAAAATTAATAACTTATTAGGATATAAACCGGAATTTATAATTTCACAAGGAATTGATCAAGCAATGCCTTGGTATATAAACTTTAGTAAGTAAATATGCTTAATAGAGTTAAGGCATTTAAAAACCGTATAAGTGCCAATAAAGATGGAAAAGCTTTAGCCAGTAACTTTGGTTATCTAATGATAATGCAGGTAACAAGTTACATTTTTCCATTGCTTACTATTCCTTATTTAGCAAAAATCATCGGTGTAGATGGCTTTGGGAAGATTGCTTTTGCAGCAGCAGTAATAGTCTGGTTTCAAACTATTACTGATTGGGGGTTTAGTTATACAGCAACTCGTGATGTGGCACGAAATAGAGATAGTTTAGAGAAAGTTTCAGAAATTTTTTCTAATGTATTATGGGCTAAAAGCCTACTTGCTTTGATATCTTTTATTATACTTTTTATCACCACTGAGCTTATTCCTTATTTAAAGGAAAATCAGATTTTGTTATTCATTACTTTTATACTGGTACCAGCCAAAATTTTATTTGCAGATTGGTTCTTCCAGGCAATTGAGAAAATGAAGTTTATTACAATTTTTGATTTAATTTCTAAAGCAATTTTTACATTATGTATTTTTGTTTTTGTTAAAGAAAAAACTGACTTTATTTTACAGCCATTATTTTTAAGCTTAGGTTCAATATTGGTAGGATTGGCTTCATTTTACCTAATTGTATTCAAGTTTAAGATTAAGATATTACCACCTAACTATCTAGAAATAATAAATACTATAAAAAATAGTAAAGATGTATTTATAAATAATATAGTACCAAACTTTTATAATAGTTTCTCATCAGTACTTCTGGGTTTCTGGGGTGGAAGTATAGCAAATGGTTTACTAGATGCAGGTAGTAAATTTGCTAATATTGCTCAACAGTTTATTAATATATTATCACGGGTATTTTTTCCATTTTTATCGAGGAAATCAAATAAACATACTGTATATGTGAAAATTAATATATCAATTTCAGTGATATCTTCTATTTTATTAATTATTTTAGCTCCCTTTATTATTAAAATATTTTTTACTCCTGAATTTTACGATGCAATACCAGTTTTGCAAATTATTGCATTCTCTTTGATTTTTCAGACACTCATTAGTACCTATGGCTTGAATTATATGATAATTCATGGTTTTGAAAAGTCATTAAGGAATATTACTATTATATGCTCAATGATTGGTTTTCTTGTTTCTTTTCCAATAATTTATTTTTATGATTTTTTGGGTGCAGCTATTGTAATTGCGGGAACAAGATCTCTTTTAGGTTTATGTATTATGTTTAAAGCTACAGCTATTCAACGGAGTATGTTAGTAAAATGAAAATTGCTATCCATCATAACCCTCATAGTTTTTCTGATCGTTGGATAAAATATTGTGAAAAAGAAAAAATAGAATATAAACTTGTAGATGCTTTTGATAGTAATATTATTGCACAGCTCAAAGGTTACGATGTTTTTATGTGGCATCATCATCATGCGAAATATAAAGATGTTTTAACGGCTAAGAGAATATTGTTTGCTCTAGAACATGCTGGTATTAAAGTTTTTCCAGACTTTAAAACCGGATGGCACTTTGATGATAAAGTAGCTCAAAAATATTTACTAGAAGCTATAGGGGTACCTTTAGTACCAAGCTACGTATTTTATGATAGAGAAAAAGCTTTAAATTGGGCAAACAGTACAGTGTATCCTAAAGTTTTTAAACTTAAGGGTGGTGCAGGAGCTTCTAATGTTAAGTTAGTGAAAAGTCAATCACAAGCAGTTGAGTTAATTAATCAGGCATTTGGTCAAGGCTTTTCTCAGTTTGATCGTATAGGTTATTTTAAGGAAAGGCTAAGTAAATATAGACAAAAAAAAGATACATTTTTAGGAGTGCTAAAAGGTTTTGCTCGGATTTTTATTGCATCTAAATATTCTCAACAACAAGCTAAAGAAAAAGGCTATATCTATTTTCAAGAGTTTATGCCAAATAATAACTCAGATATAAGGGTTATTATAGTGGGTGATAAAGCTTTTGCAATCAAACGAATGGTTAGAGAAAATGATTTTCGTGCCTCAGGAAGTGGTAATATAATATATGAAAAGCATGAAATTGATGAAAAAATTATTAAATTAGCATTTAAAATTAATGAAAAAATAAGATCTTCATCTATCGCTTTTGATTTTATTTTTGATAAAGATAATCAACCATTAATAGTAGAAATTAGTTATGGGTTTTCAGTTGAGGCATATAATAAGTGTCCTGGATATTGGGATAAGCAATTAAATTGGTATGAAGGTTATTTCAATCCTCAAGAATGGATGGTAGAAAACTTTTTATTAGGCAACTTTTAACTTAATTTAATTGAATTTTTATATGAACTGCAAACCTAAAAATTACTTATTTGTAAGTCCTACAGCTGTGCTTGGTGGGGCTGAACGTGTTATGTTTAACATAATTTTGACTTTATTAGATAATGGTAACTATGTAACCTTATATATAATGTCTAGAGGCGAACAATCTGGCTGGGATTTGATAAAAAACCATCCTAATTTTAATTTAATTATAAAAAAATATAATTCTGAGAAGACATCATTGCCTATGCTTTTATTTAGTTTATTCTACCTTAGTCATACAAGGAAATATGATTTTGGTTTTTCTACTCATAGTCATGTAAATGGTATAATGAGTCTTATGCGTAAACTAAAGCTCTTAAAAGTTGACTTTCTTATCAGTAGAGAATCAACAGTTGTTTTTGAGCGTTATTATGGAGTGTGGAAAATTATATTTAAATTAATATATAGATTTATGTATGGTTCTCAAGATTTAGTTATTTGTCAAACAGAGAGAATGAAAGTATCGCTTATTAATAATTTGGGTTATAAACCTGCAAAAAAAATTAAAGTAGTACCTAATCCAATAAATATTTCTTATATTGAAACCCAACTTCTTAATAATAAAAATTTAGTCAAACCTTTTAATACTTTAATTGTTGGGTGTGGTCGTTTAATATCTTTAAAGAAGTTTGATTATTTAATTGAAGCTTTTGCTTCAATAAGTTCAGTATTCCCTGAGGTGGGATTAGTAATTATTGGTGATGGACCTGAAAAGAGTAAATTAATTGCATTAGTGGATTCACTTGATATAAAAGACAAGGTTATTTTTACTGGGAAAATAAGTAACCCAATTCAGTGGTTCGCTCAAGCTGAAATAGGTGTGGTTTCTTCTGAGTTGGAAGGTTTTCCAAATGTCTTAATTGAGATGATGGCATCTGGGATAAAGCAGATTATAACAACTCCTTGTTCTGATGGAGTAAATGAAATTCCAAATATTGATGTTACTGATTCGTGTTCAATTAATGATATTAAAGAGAGTATAAATAAATCTTTAATTAATCCTATTGATTATTCTTTTGAGTATAAAGATTATGTCTATAATAAAAGGTCTACTGATAATTTTTTGAATAAAGTTGAAGTTTTATTGAAAGAGTGAATTGATAATTTTTTATAGTATTCTATTTGGCTTATTAATTGTTCCTTGTTTTTTAGTTTTGGGCTGTTGAGCAGGTTTTTCTAATGGAAAAAAAAATTGTGCATATAATAGTTGGGTTAAATGTTGGCGGTGCTGAACTTATGCTTAAAAGGCTAGTTTTGAACAGTCAAAAAAAAGGAAAATTTAAACACGAGGTAATTTCACTCACTGATCTAGGTGTTATTGGTGAAGATTTAAAAAAATCAGGTGTTTCTGTACATACACTGAATATGAAAGCCGCATACTCACTCTTAAGAACATATATATCTTTAAGGAATATATTAAAAGATATTAAGCCAGATGTTGTTCAAACATGGATGTATCATGCGGACTTAATAGGAGGCTTTGCTGCTAAGAGTTTAGGGGTTAATAATATTATTTGGGGTATTCGTAATTCTGCCTTAGATAGTAATAGTGGAATTATAAAGAAAGCTATCCGTAAAGCATGTGCATTACTATCCAATAAAATTCCAAAAAAAATCATATGCGTAGCTAGTAAAGCAAAAACTGTACATGGAAATATTGGTTATTGCGAAGAGAAAATGTTGGTGATTCCTAATGGGTTCGATGTAAACCGATTTAATGTTGATAATGAGCTACGTTATAGATATAGAGATGAATTGAAAATTCAGCATGATAAGTTAGTCATAGGAAATATTGGTAGATTTACACCAGCAAAAAATCAAGTGAATTTTATAAAAGCCTGCTTATTATTGTTGGAGAAAGGTTATGATTTTGATGTTATTATGGCAGGTCGAGATATATCATTAAATAATTTTGAAATTAAAAAATTGGTGGGTAATAAAGAGAATTTTAAGTTAGTAGGTGAAATTGATCAGCCAGAAAAGTTTTATAATGCGATTGATGTATTTTGTTTATCTTCAATAACTGAAGGATTTCCTAATGTATTAGGAGAAGCAATGGCAACTGAAAGAATATGTTTAACTACAGACGCAGGAGATGCGAGAGAAATATTAGGTAACTGTGGATATCATATTGATGGTTTTACATTTAATGATATAGCTAAATCAATAGAGATTAATATACTAAGTAAATATGGCTATAATCTAAAAAAAGTTGGAGATACAGCAAGATTACAGGTTATTGAAAAATATTCTCTGGAAAAAATTGTTTCAGATTTTGAAAAGTTATATTAATAAGTTTTAGGTGTATTATCATGTCTCTAAAGGAAAGTTTAATTAGGTTAAGTCCGTATTTAGTACAAAATACCGCAGTGACTCTTTTTAATGTTTACCAATACAAAATACGGCATGGTGGACATTATACTTACTTTCGTGAATTTTATGAAAAAGTAGATTATTTAAATGAGCAAGATTTAAATAATGAAATTCTTAAAAAGAAAGAAGATTTTTTTACATATGTTCTGTCTAAATCAGAATGGTATAAATGTCAAGATTTGAAGAGTTTTGAACAAGTTCGTCCTCTTGAAAAAACAGATGTAATTAATAATTTAGATAAGATAAAAACAATAAGTGAGTCAGAAGGTATTGTCAGTTTGACAGGAGGTACTACAGGTGCCTCTATGAAAGTAATTTATACAAAAAAAGATATGCAAGAAAGATTTGCAATTTTGGATCACTTTCGTGCACAGCATGGTTATGAGCTAGGTAAGAAAACAGCTTGGTTCTCTGGTAAAAATCTTATTACTCAGAAGGATATAGATAAGGGAATTTGTTCTCATTATGATTTCGTGAATAAAATCAGATTTTATTCTACTTTCTTAATTAATGAGAAGAACTTTGATATTTATTGGAAATCCTTAAATGAATTCCAGCCTGAATTTCTAGTAGGCTTTCCCTCTAGTGTTTTCGAGATTTGTCAAATTGCTCGAGATAGGGGATTAAAATATAAAGGCAAAGCTAAAGTTTTTTTCCCGACAGCAGAAACTGTTTTACCAGAATATCGAGAAGTAATTTTTGAAGTATTGGGTTGTAAACTAGTAGATCAATATGCGTCTTCAGAAGGTGCACCTTTTATTTTAGAATGTAGGGAAGGTCATTTACATATTCACCCTTTAACTGGTATCTTTGAAGTTGTCGATGAAGATTTAAACCCTGCTCAATCTGGTCAGATGTTAGTGACTTCTTTCACTACTCATGGAACTCCACTTATAAGATATAGAATTGGGGATTCAATTACTTTAACTGACAACTCAAAAAAATGTAATTGTGGTTCTATTTTTCCTTTAGTTGAACGTATTGAGGGGCGCACAAACGATTATATTCTTTCCCCCACCCACGGTAAAGTTAACCTTGGTAATATCAGTAATTCGACTAAAGACACTAAAGGTATAGTTTGTTTTCAGTTAATTCAAGACAAAATTGATCATCTAGAAGTCAGAATTGTAGTAAGTAAAGATTTCGATAAAAAACAGGAGTTAAGTTTCATTTCTTCACTGCGTGAAAGAATTGGAAATCAGATTGAATTAGATATTAGATATGTTGAGGCTATTGAGAAAGAAAAAAGTGGAAAATTCAGAATTGTTAAAAACTTAATTGGTAAATAGTTATGATAGAATTTAATTATTATCAAACTATGTTAACTATATCAATTTTAATTGTTAGTTTGTTTTTATCTTTTATTGTTGGTTGTAAAAAGAAACTAGATATTAATATTATAATAGCTCTTTTTCTTTGGCATACTTTTTTTAGTTTATTTTACTATTTTTTTACTCTATCAAATGCTGCAGATGCAGTAGTATATTATTATAATTCATTAGGTGAAAATCTCAAATTTTATCCGGGCTCTCCTTTTATTTATTATTTTTCATCTATATTCTCTAGAGGATTGGATGCAAATTACTTAAATGTGACTCTGGTATATAACTTATTTGGGATACTAGGTCTGATTTTTTTATATTTATCCATAAAAAAATATCTTGAGAGGCTTTATTGGTTGTGGGGCTGCTTATTATTTATACCTTCCATGAGTTTTTGGAGTGCTGGTTTAGGTAAAGATGCTATTTCTTTTTTTTCTGTATGTTTATTTTTATATACAATAACAACTAATAAAAAAATATATATCCTACTACCTATTTCATTTTTCTTTATGTTTATGGTGCGACCTCATATTGCATTAATGATAATCGTATCTTTTATACTTTATTTTATTTTAAAATCTAGAGTACATATATTATTTAAAATAACTACTTTACCTATTATTGTGGCCGGAATTATTCTTTCCTCTAGTTTTGTGCAACAATATGTGGGTTTAGAGGAAGCATCTCTTGATAGTGTTAGCAGTTATGTAGATCAACGTCAAGGGTATAATCAGAGTGGGGGGTCTTCTATTGATTTACAATCCATGAGTTATCCAATGCAGCTTTTCACTTATATTTTTAGACCTCTGCCTTTTGATGCACATAGCGCTTTAGCTTTATTTACCAGTATAGAAAATACTTTATTATTGATATTATTTTTATATATTTTATTTAAAAATAAATTTAGATTGCATTATTTTATAGAGGGTAAAAATACTTGGTTACTAATCTATGCATTTTTAACATGTAGCATGTTAGCAATTACAACAGCAAATTTAGGTATTTCGACTCGACAGAAGTGGATGTTTATGCCTATTTTTCTTTACTTATTAATTTATGCTTTTTACCAATATAAGCAAAATCAACATGTGATTAGTATTAAAAAATGAAATTTTTAATAATAGCTAGCTTCCTCCCTTCCGTATTAAACTTCCGTGGAAAGTTACTCGAAGCGATCCATCAGCAGGGTTATGAAATCCATATTATTGCACCTGATCTGACTTCTTTCCCTGCCGAGCATGAAAAACTATTAGAACTTGGTTATTACGTACATGAAGTTTCCATACAGCGTACAGGAACCAATCCAGTAGCAGACCTAAAAACCCTAGGAAGCATGTATACGCTTATAAAAAAAATCAGACCTGATTATGTTCTATCTTATACGATCAAGCCGGTGATCTATGGAACACTGGCCGCGTGGTTGGCACAGGCACCACATCGCTATGCTTTAATTACAGGTTTAGGCTATGCATTTCAAAATGTAGAAACTCAGACTAAGCGTAGTATTTTCCAGAAACTGGTTCATGGTTTATACCAGCAGGCATTGTTGCGCAGTCATAAGGCATTTTTCCAAAATCCGGATGACCTGAAACTTTTTCAGGATTTAAAACTTTTAAACGCTCAAATACCTACAGTAGTAGTGAACGGTTCCGGGGTCAATGTTGCCGACTTTAATGTATTGCCTTTACCTGTAACGGCTGATCAAGAAATTAAAATATCCTTTTTACTGATTGCACGTTTACTGGTAGATAAAGGTGTTCGTGAATATGCCGAAGCAGCAAAAATCATCAAACATAAATATCCGCATGTAGAATTTAATCTGGTGGGATGGATTGATGAAAATCCTTCAGCCATTGACCAGCAAGAATTGGATCAATGGGTAGCCAGTAATACATTAAAATACTGGGGGAAATTATCCGATGTTCGTCCTGCAATTGCAGAAAGCTCGGTGTATGTGTTGCCGTCTTATCGGGAGGGCACACCACGTACAGTTCTAGAGGCCATGGCAATGGGCCGGGCAATTATTACCACGGATGCACCAGGTTGTCGTGAAACTGTTACCGATGGCGATAATGGTTTTCTGGTTGAAGTAAAATCCGTAGAAAGTCTAGTAAAAGCAATGGAGAAACTCATTCTTCAACCAGAGCTTATCGCTAAAATGGGAAGTCGCTCCCGAGAAATCGCACTTCATAAATACGATGTACATCAGGTAAACACACATATGATGCAAGAAATGGGTTTGATCTAAATGCTAAAACGCCTTCTCGATATTATCATCGCCTCTATAGCCCTGATCCTGCTTTCACCACTTTATGCCTTTGTGGCTTATAAAGTAAAAAAAAATCTGGGCTCTCCGGTCTTGTTTCGCCAGGTGCGTCCCGGTTTACATGGCAAGCCCTTTGAAATGATCAAGTTCCGCACCATGAAAGATGCTGTAGACGAGCAGGGGAACCCATTGCCGGACAGTGAACGTTTAACGCCTTTTGGTCAAATGCTGCGCTCCACCAGTCTGGATGAAATGCCGGAACTGTGGAACGTGATTAAAGGCGATATGAGTATTGTCGGCCCACGCCCCTTACTGATGGAATACCTGCCACTTTACAACCCTGAACAGGCCAAACGCCATGATGTACGGCCGGGCATGACCGGTTACGCGCAGGTCAATGGCCGCAATGCCATTGGCTGGGAAGAAAAATTCAAGCTGGATACCTGGTACGTCGAAAATCAGTCGATTTGGCTCGACTTCAAAATCATGTTTAAAACGGTACATAAAGTTTTAGCAAAAGATGATATCAGTGCGGAGGGTGAAGCGACTATGACACGTTTTACTGGCTCACAACACAAGGACGAAACATAATGAAAGCTTTATATATTGGTGTTTACGGTGCAAGTGGTTTTGGTAAAGAAGTTATGCCATTGGTTCGCCAGCAATTTCCAACCTTAGCCAAAAATAACTTTGTTTTTATCGATGATGGCCAAGCGGGCAATAGTTTAAATGGCTATACTGTTCTAAGTTATCAGGATTTTCTCGCTACACCAAATACCCATAAGGCTGTAACTATTGCTATCGCGAATAGTCAAGTTCGTGAAAAACTGGTTCAGCGTTTAAATGAGGACCAGATACAGCATCTAGATGTTCATGCAAGCAATACAGTTATTCTAGATGAGGTGCATATTGGTGAAGGAAGTTTACTTTGTCCTTTCACTTGTCTGACATCCAATATCAAAATTGGAAAATTCTTTCATGCCAATATTTATAGCTATGTCGCTCATGACTGTGTCATTGGCGATTACGTCACCTTTGCTCCCGGGGTGAAATGCAATGGCAATATCCATATCGAAGATCACGCCTATATTGGTACAGGTGCCGTGATTAAACAGGGTACACCTGACCAACCTTTAGTGATTGGTAAGGGAGCTGTGGTCGGTATGGGTGCAGTCGTCACCAAAAGCGTTCCACCGGGTGTAACCGTAGTCGGCAATCCAGCAAGAATTCTAGAGAAAAAATAAGTTTTTAAATTTAAAAATTCAGGACACATCATGTTAAACACTGCATTTGAACCATGGCCAAGTTTTACCCAGGAAGAAGCGGATGCGGTTTCCCAGGTTTTGTTGTCGAATAAAGTGAATTATTGGACCGGACAGGAATGCCGTGAGTTTGAAAAAGAGTTTGCCCATTTTGCAGAAACCAAATATGCCGTGGCGTTGGCCAATGGCACTGTAGCTTTGGATGTAGCGTTAAAAGCCTTAGGCATTGGCGCAGGGGATGACGTGATTGTCACTTCTCGTACTTTTTTAGCTTCTGCCAGCTCCATTGTCACGGTTGGGGCAAATCCGATTTTCGCCGATGTTGAACTGGATTCACAGAATATCTCTGCTCAAACTATTGAAGCAGTACTTACCCCAAATACCAAAGCGGTTATCTGTGTGCATCTGGCAGGCTGGATGTGTGACATGGATCCGATCATGCAGTTGGCTGCCGAGAAAGGCCTGCATGTGATTGAAGACTGTGCTCAGGCGCACGGGGCAAAATATAAAGGTAAATCTGCCGGTTCAATCGGTCATGTCGCGGCCTGGTCCTTCTGTCAGGACAAGATTATGACCACAGGTGGCGAAGGCGGCATGGTGACCACCAATGACGAAACCCGGTGGAAAAAAATGTGGTCCTATAAAGATCATGGCAAAAACTTTGACAGCATCTATAACAAGCAGCATCCACCGGGTTTCCGCTGGCTGCATGACTCCTTTGGCACCAACTGGCGCATGATGGAAATGCAGGCTGTGATCGGCCGTATTCAGCTGAAAAAAATGCCGGAATGGACTGCAAAACGCCTTGCCAATATGGAAAAGATTTATGCGGCATTTGCAGACAGTCCATATTTTAGCGTCCATCGTCCATCCGGTGATTATGTGCATGCTGCCTATAAATGTTATGTGCAGGTCAATATCGATGCTTTGCCTGAAGGCTGGTCACGTGACCGGATCATGCAGGAAATCAGTGCGCTGAATGTGCCTTGTTTCAGTGGCTCCTGTTCAGAAGTCTATCTCGAGCATGCGTTTGATGGCACGCCATGGCGTCCAGCACAGCGTTTAGAAAATGCGCAGAAATTGGGTGAAACCAGTCTGATGTTTTTAGTTCATCCGACTTTAAGTGATGAAAGTATTAACAAAACTGTGACGGCAATTCAACAGGTCATTCATAGAATAGTTGCTTAAACTTTTGCAAGATAAGTGCACCGAACTCGGTGCATTTCTCTATGAGATATCACTTTAAATTACCAATAAAATTGTGATGCATTAAAAACTTATTAGAATTGAGACAAGGTACCCAGTGAAATCGATCATTACGCCTTTCGTAGAATCACCACGAGCTGCCAAACTTGCATTTTTAATTATTCTGGATTTTTGTAGTTTTCCCGTCTTGATCTGGCTATGTTATACCATTCGCCAGTTCGATCTGGGGGCAGAAGTGGTGCCCAACTTGGCTTTCGGGACGATCTGGGTCAGCGCGATTGCAGTTGCATCGCTTTTTGTCTGTGGGGTCTACCGCTTCATTGTCCGTACTTATAATGAAGTGTTTATGATCAAAATGGGACTGGCGACTGCATTGGCTGTCGCCGGTCTTTATGCGCTGGCTTATTTTACTCCAGCCTTTATTCCGACCTCTATTCCGCTGATGTTTGGCTTTATGATGTTTGCCTGGATCTGGTTTAGCCGTGGCATCATCCGCTTTATTATTCGTTCCTATTTGCAGGCTGACGTACAGAAAAAACGCATTGCAATTTATGGCGCGGGTCATGCAGGCCAACAGGTTGCTGCTGCACTTTATCGTTCCAATGCGCATTTGCCGGTCATGTTTATTGATGACAAACGCTCATTGACTGGACAGCAGCTGGGTCGACTCAAAGTCTATGACGCCCAGACAGCCCTCAAGCTCATGAGCAAGCAAAAAATTGATGAAATCCTAATTGCCTTGCCCTCGGTCGGGCGGGTCCGCAAAAGTGAAATCATTAAATTTTTGGAACCGGCACATTTAAAAATTACCGAAATTCCGGGCCTGACTAAACTGGTCGATGGTGAAATCCGTATTTCTGATATTCAGGAAGTCGATATTATTGACTTGCTGGGGCGTGATCCGGTGCCCCCAGTGCCGGAGCTTCTGGCCAGAAATATTCAAGATAAAGTGGTGATGGTCACTGGGGCAGGCGGCTCGATTGGTTCGGAGCTGTGCCGGCAGATTGTGAAAAACCAGCCGGCAAAAATCGTTATTTTTGAATTAACCGAGTTTGCCCTGTATAACATTGATAAAGAACTACGTTTAATGTCTCAGTGTGAGATTATTCCGATTCTGGGCTCGGTGCTGGATCAGCAGAAACTGGAACGTGTGATTGAGCAGTATGCGGTGCAAACCGTCTATCATGCGGCAGCTTATAAGCATGTACCGCTGGTCGAGTGTAATCCGCTAGCGGGCCTGAAAAACAATGCAGTAGGAACGGCCTTCAGCGTGAATGCTGCGGTGAAAAAAGGTGTAGAAACCTTTGTACTGATCTCAACTGATAAAGCGGTACGTCCGACCAATGTCATGGGTGCGACCAAGCGTATGGCAGAACTTTACTGTCAGGCGATGGCAGAGGCACAACAGCAGACGCAGATCAGTATCGTCCGTTTCGGCAATGTGCTCGGTTCTTCGGGATCGGTGGTACCGCTGTTTAAACAGCAGATTCTTAAGGGTGGGCCGATTACCGTGACTCATCCAGATGTGACCCGCTACTTTATGACCATTCCGGAGGCTTCACAGCTGGTCATTCAGGCCGGTGCCTTGGGCGTGGGCGGCGATGTGTTCCTGCTAGATATGGGGGAGCCGGTGCGTATTCAGGATCTGGCCCGTCAAATGATTGCCTTGAGTGGGTTGAAAGTTCGTGATGAGCAGCATCCGGAGGGGGATATTGCAATTCAATATGCCGGTTTGCGTCCAGGTGAAAAGCTGTATGAAGAATTGCTGATTGATCAGGAAAATACCGAGCTTACGTCACACAGTCGTATTCTAAGATCATTTGAAAAACACGTTCCGTTACAGGAAATTACACAAGTGTTTGATAAAATGCAGGAACTTTCTGCCATGCAGGCAGATATTGACTGGGCCTTGTCACAGCTTGAGTATTATGTTGATGGCTATCAACGTGGTAAAGAAATTAAAGTTAATTAAGTGAAGTTTATTTATGATTAAGAAAGCCATTTTGCCAGTCGCAGGTTTGGGTACCCGGTTTCTCCCAGCCAGCAAATCTATTCCTAAGGAAATGGTGACGGTGGTAGACCGTCCAGCGATTGAATATGTGGTGAAAGAAGCGGTCGCTGCGGGGATTGAACAGATTATTCTGGTCACCCATAGCTCCAAGGCATCAATCGAAAACTATTTTGACCGTAGTTTTGAGCTGGAAACCACCTTGGAGCAAAAAAAGAAATTTGACCTGCTTAAGGAAATCACTGAAATTCTGCCGCCACATGTCAGTGTGATCAGTGTACGCCAACCACTACCGCTTGGTTTAGGTCATGCCGTGCTCTGTGCCAAAGCAGTGGTGGGTCAAGAAGACTTTGCTGTGCTACTCCCAGATGTATTGGTCAAAGACTCAGACACAGAAAATGATTTAAGCTTGATGATTCAACGCTTTAATGAATCACAAGCTTCGCAGATTATGGTTGAAGCCGTACCGGATCATCTGGTGGATCAGTATGGCATTGTGGATGTCGCAGAATCACCTGCTGAAGGACAAAGCATCGTGATGCAAGGGATTGTAGAAAAGCCGGCGGTGGGAACGGCACCTTCAAACTTATCGGTAGTGGGTCGTTATATCCTGCCGGCAAAAATCATGCAGTTACTGGAACAGACCCCACGTGGTGCAGGCAATGAAATCCAGCTGACTGATGCGATTGCCATGTTACAGCAGACTGATACGGTAGAGGCCTATCGCATGAAAGGCCAGACCTTTGACTGTGGCAGCAAACTGGGTTATCTGAAAGCTGTATTGCACTATGGTGTGGATCATCCAGTACTGGGTGAGTCCTTTAAAGCCCTGATTCAAGAACTGAAGCTATAAATACAGACTTTAACAATAACAAGGATCCTTATGAACATTGCAGTATTTGGTCAGACTCTATATGCCGGTGTCATGGCAGCCTTACTGGCAGAATGTGGTCATCAGGTCTACTGGTGTGATTTGCTGAAAAAACCGTCTTCCGAGCAAGTCTATGCACAGGATGAAGCCGTACAGCAGTTACTGAACAAGCAGCATGCCAAGGGCTTTTTACAATACTGCAAGTTTGAGGCGATTCCTTTAGATATTGATATCTATCTGTTTAGCTTAAGTCCGACTGAAGAAAGTCAGGGTCTGGAAATCCTGCGTGAGCTCAAGCAGCGTCCAATTATTCATCCAAAACTGATGATCAATGCTTCTACCTTAGGCCTGCACGGTACCGAAAAATTCCAGCAAATTCTTTCAGAAGATTACTGGATCTATTTGCCAGATGTGATTCAGGAGGGTAATGCCTTACGCAGCTTGACCGAAGCCAGTCAGCTCATTGTCGGCTATAGCAATGAAACAGCGAAAACACTTTTGAAGGAATTGCTCAGGCCGTTATTCCCGCGTGAACAGCAATACCTGTTTATGCCGGTTCTGGATGCCGAATTTACCAAACTGAGTGTGTCTGGCATGCTGGCCACGCGTATCAGCTATATTAATGATCTGGCTCTGGTGGCTGAAAAGCTTGGTATTGATATTGAGCATGTACGCCAGGGGCTGGCAGCAGATAGCCGGATTGGTTCATCTTATCTGTATCCGGGGGCCGGGTTTGGTGGCGAAAACTTTTCGCATGATATTCAGATCCTGGCCAGTACTGTGTCAGGCACCGGCGCGAAAAGCCAGCTAATGGCTCAGGTCTGGGAAATTAATGAGCAGCAAAAAGAACTGCTATTTCGCAAGCTGTGGAATTATTACCATGGTGATCTGGCCGGGAAAACTGTAGCGATCTGGGGAGCATCCTTTAAGGAAAATACCTCGCGTATCCAGCAATCCCCGATTCATGCCATGTTGACCGCACTTTGGGCGCAAGGGGTGACCGTCAAGCTGCATGATCCTCAAGCCCTGGCGGAAATTGAAAAAGTCTACGGACAACGCGATGATCTGGTGTATTGCACAGATCAGTACGAGGCTGTAAATGGAGCACATGCCCTATGCGTGCTCACAGCCTGGAAACAATACTGGAGTCCCAATTACCGCAGCCTGTTGAATCACATGCAGCATCCACTGATCCTGGATGGACGTAATATTTATAATCCGGAGTATATGAAAGCACAAGGTTTTGCCTATAAGGGAGTAGGACGTTAATGAGTGTAATTCAGCAACCTTATCCCCTCGAAGAGAAAGAGACTGTTTTAAGCCGATTAAATACTTTAAAACAGCAGTTTGAACACAAGCATCTGCAAGAGCTGTTTCAGCAAGATTCTCAGCGTTTTCAGTACTTCTCGGTGAATCTGGAGCCGGTAACCTTTGATTTTAGTAAACATCGAATAGATCAGGACGTGTTGCAGGCTTTGGTGCAACTGGCACAGGTACAAGATCTGAAACAGTGGATCAAACGGCTTTTTTCCCAAGAGCAGGTTAACTATACCGAACAGCGTGCTGCAATGCATTGGGCCTTACGTTTGCCTGAGCAGAATGAACAGCATCCTGAACTGGCTGCCGAGGTGCATACCCAGTTACAGCGCATGTTCACCCTTGTAGAAAAAATCCATGCCGGACAGTACCGCGGTGCTACAGGTGAAGTGATTCAGGATGTGGTCAATATTGGGGTCGGTGGTTCGGATCTGGGACCGCTGATGGTCAGTCAAGCCCTGTCTGACTTTAAACAGCCCACTCAGCGTCCCCTCAATGTACATTTTGTGTCGACCATGGATGGCAGTCAGCTGTCTGATCTGCTGCATAAGCTGCGACCTGAAACGACACTATTTATTATCTCCTCCAAATCTTTCGGTACCATTGACACCCTCTCTAATGCGCAAACGGTGCGCCTGTGGCTGGAAAAAACCCTGGGACAAGACTTACGTACGATCCAGCATCATTTTATTGGAGTTTCGACCAAGCCGGAGAAAATGACTGCTTGGGGAATTGCACCAGAAAACCAGTTCCTGCTCTGGGATTGGGTTGGCGGCCGTTATTCGCTCTGGTCCTGTATTGGCTTGCCTATTGCATTGACGATCGGGGTACAGGGTTTTCAGCATTTTTTAGCAGGTGCTTATGCAGTAGATGAGCATTTTCAGACTGCGCCATTTGAACAGAATATTCCGGTGCTGATGGGACTGTTAGGGGTCTGGAACAATAACTTCCTGGATATACAAACCCATGCAGTATTGCCTTATGATGGCCGGTTAAAATATTTTGCTTCTTATTTGCAGCAGCTGGAAATGGAATCCAATGGTAAATCCATTCAGCGTAATAGCGAGAAAGTAGAATGGGATACCTGCCCGATTATCTGGGGAGAAGTCGGACCGAATGCCCAGCATGCCTTCTATCAGTTATTGCATCAGGGCACCCAATCGGTGAGCAGTGATTTTATTGCACCGGTTCAGCGTTATAATGCGAACCAGTTTACCTATGCCGATAATGCCGATGCGCTGATTGAACAGCATCATTTGGCTTTGTCCAACTGTCTGGCACAGTCGCGGCTACTGGCCTTTGGTAATCAGGCGCTCGATGCCAGTGAACTGGCCGACCTACCGACCTATAAGCAGTATGCAGGGAACCAGCCGAGTTCAACTATTTTAATGCAAGAGCTGAATCCTTATAGTCTGGGGATGCTGATCGCCATGTATGAACATAAGGTGTTTGTGCAGTCAGTGCTGTGGAATATCAATCCTTTTGACCAGTGGGGCGTAGAAAAAGGCAAGGAAATTGCCAATCAGCTCTTGCCGATTTTAAATGGAGAACAGGCGGATGTGTCCGCGCTGGATGCCTCGACACAAGGTTTAATTGCAATATTAATGGGGAAACAGCGTGGCTAAAGTACTGGTAACTGGTGGTGCTGGTTATATCGGCTCACATACCTGTCTGGAATTATTAAATGCCGGACATGAAGTCGTGGTATTAGATAATCTTTCTAATAGTTCTAAAGAGTCTCTGAATCGTGTGCAGGCTTTGGCTTCGAAATCTTTGGATTTTATTCAGGGTGATATTCTAGATCAGAATATTTTGAATCAGATTTTTAGTACCTATCAAATTGATGCCGTGATCCATTTCGCTGGTCTAAAAGCCGTAGGGGAAAGCCAGCAAATTCCGCTGACGTATTTTGAAAATAATATTTCAGGTTCCATCAGCCTGGTACAGGCCATGCAGCGCGCTGGTGTATTCCGCCTGGTCTTCAGTTCCTCGGCTACAGTCTATGATGAAGCCAATATCTCGCCTTTAAATGAAGATATGCCGACCGGGATGCCGAGCAATAACTATGGTTATACCAAGCTGATTGTAGAGCAGCTATTACAAAAGCTATCGGCATCCGATGATCGCTGGTCAATTGCCTTGTTGCGTTATTTTAATCCGGTTGGAGCACATAAAAGTGGTCAGATTGGTGAAGACCCGCAAGGGATTCCCAATAACCTGATGCCATTTGTTACTCAGGTGGCTGTAGGCCGTCGTGAAAAGCTGTCTATTTTTGGTGATGATTACGATACGGTAGATGGGACTGGAGTACGAGATTATATTCATGTGGTGGATCTGGCCAATGCGCATTTATGTGCATTGACTAACCGTCTGCAAGCACAAGGTTGCCGCGCCTGGAACATTGGTACGGGACAGGGCTGCTCAGTCTTGCAAATCAAAAATACCTTTGAGCAGGTTAACGAGGTGCAGATTCCATTTGAAATCGCTCTGCGTCGTGAAGGCGATGTGGCGACTTCTTTTGCCGATAATACCCGTGCAGTAAAAGAGCTAGGCTGGCAGCCACAATATGGTCTGGAAGATATGCTGGCAGACAGCTGGAACTGGCAGAAGCAGAATCCACAAGGCTATCGCGATTAATTTGTTCAGATAAGTAGCAAGCATAAAAAAGAGCCATTTTGATCTGGCTCTTTTTTTCTGACTTCAGCTGCCTTGAATCAGCTGGGTCAGCTCATCCACATAGTCTTGCATCGGTCGTGGCTGATGATCACGGCGGCTTTCAATATTCAAACGCAATAATGGTTCAGTATTGGATGCACGTACATTAAAACGCCAGCTACCAAAATTCAGGCTGACGCCATCAGTCTGATCAATTTCAGGTTTCTGATCGGCATAATGATCGAAAAGTTTTTGAATGGTTGCCTGGGTATTGGCCACTTTAAAATTAATTTCACCTGAACATGGGAACTTGGCAATCATTTCTTCCACGAGAGAAGATAAGGATTTTCCTGTTTCAGATAGTACAGCCATAGCCAGTAACCATGGAATCATGCCGCTATCACAGTAAGCAAAGTCACGGAAATAGTGATGGGCACTCATTTCCCCACCATATACAGCATTGTGCTCACGCATTTTTTCTTTAATAAAAGAGTGACCTGATTTTGATTGGACGGTGATGCCTTGATATTGGTTTACGATATCCAGCGTGTTCCATACCAGACGCGGGTCATGCACAATTTTTTCACCCGCTTGTTTCAGCAGGAATGCCTGTGCCAGCAGACCGACAATATAATAACCTTCAATGAACTGGCCTTTTTCATCGAACAGGAAACAGCGGTCAAAGTCACCATCCCAGGCAATGCCCATGTCGGCAGCATGCTCAATCACGGCATCACGAGTACTGTCGCGATTTTCGATTAAAATTGGGTTGGGAATTCCATTCGGGAAGTTGCCATCGGCTTCATGGTGAATTTTGATGAATTCGACGGGAACATTGAGTTCTTTAAATTTTACTTCGATCGCATCAATGACATGACCTGCTGCGCCATTACCGGCATTCACCACCAGTTTCATCGGGCAAATTTTTGCAGGGTCAATATAGGTCATTAGATGATCGACAAATTCAGGCAGGATATTATATTTTTTGGTTGTGCCTTTTTCTACAACCTCATTAAAAGTACCTGTTTCAGCCAGCGCTTGAATTTCTTTTAAACCTGTATCGGCACTGATCGGACGGGCATTTTCACGCACCAGTTTCATGCCATTATAATCCATCGGGTTATGACTGGCAGTGACTTCAATACCACCTTGCACATCTAAATGGAAGGCACCAAAATAAACTTCTTCAGTCCCGGTCATGCCTAAATCGAGAACATTCACGCCAGCATCATTTAAACCGCGGATAGTGGCCTGTTTTAAATCTTCACTGCTAAGGCGAACATCACAACCGACCACAACGGTTTTGGGCTGGTAAATTTGTCCATAGGCGCGACCAATTTTATAGGCAATCTCTTCATTGAGTTCGCTGCCCAATTTTCCGCGAATGTCATAGGCTTTGAAGCACGTCAGTTTTGTCATTTAGAGGCTCTCTATTCAGAAGAAAAAGGCCAGTTCCCCAGCCTTGATTCAATTCTAATTATTCTACAGTGACCGATTTTGCCAGGTTACGCGGCTGATCGACATCCGTACCACGCAGCACTGCGACATGATAGGACAATAACTGCACCGGAATGCTATACACAATCGGGGCCAGTACTGCATTGACTGCAGGAATATGGACCACATGTTGACGGTCTTTGGCTTTAATACCACTGTTTTCATCAGCAAAGACGAACAGCTCACCACCACGTGCCTGCACTTCTTCCATATTGGATTTGAGTTTATCCAGCATATCATCCTGTGGTGCGAGAATCACCACTGGCATGTCGTTGTCGACCAAGGCCAATGGACCATGCTTCAGTTCACCTGCCGCATACCCTTCAGCATGAATATAGGAAATTTCCTTCAGCTTCAAGGCACCTTCTAGCGCAATCGGGAAATGTGTACCGCGGCCCAGGAACAGACAGTGCTGCTTTTCTACAAACAGTTCAGAAAGGCGTAAAATTTCATTGTCATGATGCAAGGTATCCAGAATCACCTTTGGCATATGCCATAAGTCGGTGCTAATGGCTGCGACCTGTTCTGCTGAAATTGTGTTTTTGACTGTACCCAGTTTTAGTACCAACAGCATCAGTGCAGCTAGCTGTGTGGTAAAGGCTTTAGTCGATGCGACACCAATCTCAGGACCTGCCAAAGTCAGCAGACTGTGATTGGTTTCACGTACCATCGAGGAGGTTGCCACGTTGCAAATCGTCATGGTGGTGATATCCAGTCCTTTGGCAGCCGCACGTTTCTGTGTATCACGTAATGCAGCCAAGGTATCAGCAGTTTCACCAGATTGGGAAATACACACATACAGCGTGTGATTTACAATCACTGGCGTACGATAACGGAATTCGCTGGCAATCTCGATCTGGCAAGGCAGATCAATCAGCTGTTCAAACCAGTATTTGGCAATCATGCCGGCATGATAGCTGGTACCGCAGGCAATTATTTGAATTTGCTGAATCTTAGCAAAATCCTCAACGGCATTCGCAAGAAAATCTTCGCGCAGATCATTACCATTTAAGGCTTGGGAAATCGTCTGTTTGATCGCTTCAGGCTGCTCATAAATTTCTTTGAGCATGTAATGCTTGTATTCACCTTTAGAAGCATTGCTGACCGCAGCATCCAATTCCTTGACCGGACGATCGACCAGTTGACCATCCACAAAGACTTCAATGGTGGTGCGGGTCAAACGGGCAATATCACCTTCTTCAAGGTAGATAAAACGGTTGGTAATCGGTAGCAGAGCCAGCTGGTCAGAACTGATAAAGTTCTCGCCAATACCCACACCAATGACGAGTGGTGAACCTTCACGCACGGTAATCAGTTCATCTGGATGATCAGTATGTACAATGCCCAGTGCATAAGCACCTTTCAGTTGCGGAACCACCTGACGTACAGCTTCTAACAGGCTTGGGGTAGATTTCAGCGCATCATTGATCAGATGGGCAACGACTTCAGTATCCGTCTGTGAGGTAAACACATAGCCCAAAGCTTCAAGATCATCTTTAAGTTCTTGATAGTTCTCAATAATACCATTATGAACCACTGCCACATTTTCAGAAATATGCGGATGGGCATTTTCTTCAGTCGGTTTACCATGGGTTGCCCAGCGTGTATGTGCAATACCGAGTGAACCACTAATCTGTGATTCATTCACCGCCTGTTCAAGGTTGGAAACTTTGCCGACACGGCGCTCACGCAGGACCTGATGATTGTTGATCAGGGCTAAACCTGCTGAATCATAACCACGGTATTCCAGGCGTTTTAAGCCTTCAATCAAAATATTGGTAATGCTGCGTTCCGCAATGCCACCGACGATACCACACATATTTGTTCCCCTTATTTCTTGATTTTTTGCGGACGTGGATAGTTTTCTTTGGCAAATTGCTTAGAGCGCTCTACTGCCAAACTGTTGTCTTCCACATCACGGGTAATCGTCGAGCCTGCACCGACTGTAGCACCATTGCCAATTCTCACAGGTGCCACCAATGAACTGTTCGAGCCAATAAAGGCTTGATCACCAATAATCGTTTTAAATTTGTTGGCACCATCATAATTACAGGTAATGGTCCCTGCACCGATGTTTGAGCCTGCACCAACTTCAGCATCACCCAGGTAGGTAAAGTGGTTGGCTTTAGAGCCTAGACCAATCGTGGTATTTTTAACTTCAACAAAGTTACCAATGTGAACTTCATTGGCAAGTTTTGCTCCTGGACGTAAACGTGCAAATGGGCCAATTTGGGTGTCTTCACCCACGATGGCGCTGTCAAAAATACTATATGGCTGAACCTTGGTACCCGCTGCAATCTTGGTATTCTTGATGATACAGCCTGCGCCAATTTCAACATTGTTACCTAACTCGCAATCACCTTCGATAATCACGTTGATATCAATGCGGACATCTTGACCGACAGTTAAATTGCCACGCAAGTCAAAACGGCTTGGATCAATCAGATGTACGCCTTGCTGCATCAGCTGTTTGGCCTGAAATGCCTGGAACTGACGTTCTAAAGCAGCCAGCTGCACACGGTCATTTACCCCTTCAACTTCAAAAGCCATTTCTGGTTCTACAGATGCAACTTGCATACCATCTGCCAAAGCCATCGCCACAATATCAGTCAGGTAATATTCACCTTGCGCATTGTCATTGCTTAAACGTGGTAGCCATTGATGCAACTTGGCATTGCTGACGGCATAAATACCGGTATTGATTTCCTTGATTTGACGTTGTTCTTCAGAAGCATCCTTGTGCTCAACAATGGCCTGGATCTGACCTTGTTCACGTACGATACGGCCATAACCATTGGCATCCGGCAGGGTAAGCGTCACCAGACCAATACCGGTTTCTGCAGTAGCATCGAGTAATTTTTGCAAGGTTACAGGATTAATGCACGGCACATCGCCGGAAAGAATCAGCGAAACGCCGTCTTGTGGCAGGACAGGCAAGGTCATTTGCACTGCATGGCCGGTACCCAGCTGTTCAGCCTGTTCTACCCATTTAATCTCTTGCTCTGCAAAAGCAGCCTGAACCCGGTCACCACCGTGACCATAAATCGTAATAATATTATCTGCGTTTAATTTTTTTGCCGTTTCAATGACATGACCCAGTAAAGGGCGTCCTGCAAGGGGTTGTAATACTTTCGGTAAGCTGGAACGCATACGGGTTCCTTTACCTGCAGCAAGAATAATAACAGTCGTTGACATGTTCTAATCCTAAATATGGCTTATGCCACAGTGAAGTAAAAATAAAGCAAAATACAAAGGGCCGCCCACAGGCCAGCAATAATGTCATCCAGCATGATGCCGAAACCGCCGTCAATTTGACGGTCAATGACACGAATCGGCCAGGGCTTCCAGACATCGAATAAACGGAACAGAGCAAAACCGACCAATGCCCACATCCAGCTCATTTCATTCAGATAGAGCAAAGGCAAAAAGGTAATGGATTGACCTGCAAATTCATCCCAGACAATGCGACCATCATCATGTACACCCATGACTTTAGCCGTATGCCCGCAAATATAGATGCCAATGAGCGACATCAGAATGATGGCTAGTATGGTGCTCGATAGGTCAATTGCAAGCCATAGCGGAATAAACAATAAGGCAAAAGCTGAACCAAACGTACCCGGCGCTTTCGGTAATAGGCCAGAACCAAAACCAACACCACAGAACACAATAAAACGGTCGGTCCATGACATGGCTTTAAAATTGATTGAAGGTTTATGCAAAATGTTGATACCCATTAAATTGAAGCAAATGATCTACGCCATCTTTTTCAAAAGTTAAGCCACGCTGTTGCTGAATTGTGCCGATTATACTAATCGAATCATCAATTTGTTTTTGCAATAATTTTTCATAATTTTGCGGGCTTATTGTAAAACATAATTCATAATCGTCGCCACCCGCCAATGCATACTGCCATTTTTGTTCATCATTTAAGGCGTGCAGGGCAGTACTTAGTGGTAAGTTTTCAAGTTGCAGCTTTGCGCCGACATCCGAGGCTTTTAAAATATGTCCCAAGTCTTGTGCAAGACCATCTGAGACATCAATCATACTATTGGCCAGGCCTTTAAGCGCAGCACCTAAAGCACAACGTGGCGTTGGATAATCCAGACGTTTTTGTAGATCATGACCTAAATGCTTTAAGCCAAATGCCGCATCGCCAACCGTACCTGAAACACAAATCAGATCACCGATTTGGGCACCTGAACGTGGTACAGCAAGGCCTGTATCGACCCAGCCCAGTGCTGTGACAGATAGAGTCAGATGTGGACTTTGCGTGGTATCACCACCAATTAAACGCACGCCAAATTGATCGCAGCAGTCGTATAGCCCTTGGCTAAAGCCTTTGAGCCAAGCATGATCAATTTGGGGTAAGCTCAATGCCAATAAAATACTATGCGGTGTGGCGCCCATCGCGGCAATATCAGATAAATTGACTGCAACAGATTTCCAACCAATGGCATGTGGGTTTGTATCTAAAGGAAAATGTCGACCCACAACTAAGGTGTCGGCACAAATCACCAATTGCTGGTGAGGTGGGGGAGTGAGCAAGGCTGAGTCGTCACCGACCCCTAAATCGACAGAATCTTGATTCTTACGATTGAAATAGGTGTCGATAATCGAAAACTCAGCCATACAACAAATCTACTTAAAAAAAACTTAGTTTGCTTGTTGTTTTTCTGCTGCACGTAAAGTTGTCGCTAAACGATCTAATACACCGTTGATGTATTTATGGCTGTCTGCACCGCCAAAATGTTTAGCTAACTCGATTGCTTCGTCTAAAACGACACGATATGGAATCTCAAGATGTTCTTTGAGCTCATACGCACCTAAACGAAGTGTTGCGAGTTCTACACCGTCAAGTGCAGAAAGTTCGCGATCCAGCACAGGGATAAGCAAAGCATCCAATGCTTCATGATTGGCAACCACTTGAGTCAACAATTCATGATAATAGCCAAGATCCACTTTGTGCATGGCATTGTCCACACGTGTACGTGCTTCAATCTCATGCACAGGGTTGTGGCTCATTTGCCATTCATAAATTCCTTGTACAGCAAAACGACGTGCTTTACGTTTTGCAGCATAAGTTGCTTGAAGTGTTTGCGACATAGCCTTAAATAGCCTTTAACAAGTTAACCATTTCAATCGCAGTCAAGGCAGCTTCACTACCTTTATTGCCTGCTTTTGTTCCAGAGCGTTCAATCGCTTGTTCAATACTATCCGTAGTGAGTACGCCATTAATGACAGGAAGACCAGCGTCCAGACCAACTACGCCTAAACCTTTGGCACATTCACCTGCCACGAAATCGAAGTGCGGTGTGCTACCACGAATCACAGCGCCCAAGGCAATGATGGCATCGAAATTACCAGTCGCTGCTAATTTTTTTGCAACGATTGGAAGTTCCCAGGCACCAGGTGCATGAACGACCGTGATATTATCCTCTGATACACCATGGCGTTTCAATGTATCAACGGCACCTTCTAACAGATGTTCAACAACAAAGCTATTAAAACGACCAACTAAAATCGCATAACGGTCTTCGTTCGCGAGATGTAACATACCTTCAATACGGCGAACAGCCATAATAACCTCGATTCTTATCTTAAGATGTGTGTTGTGCGGTGATGTATTCCACCACTTCTAAATTAAAACCTGACAATGCATTAAAGCGTAATGGTGAACTCAGCAGTTTCATTTTTTCTACGCCTAGATCACGCAAAATTTGTGCACCGACACCAATCGTTTGATACTGCTGCGACAGTGCAGCATTGGATTTCACATTTTTGGGTGCTTTTAAAGTATCAAGCGCAGGACCTAGATCTTGTAAATGACGTTGACCAATCCAGACCAGGACACCACGATCACTGCTTGCAATTTCTTTAAGTGCCTTGTCTAAATTCCAAGCCGGTTCGCCGTCCTGTTTATTCAGTTTTAATAGGTCCCGTGTCGGGTTAAAGCCGTGGACACGTACAGTCGTTACGCCTTCTTTCGGCTCGCCTTTGACTAGTGCTACATGAATATCCGGGTTACCTAATTCACGGTAACGATACAGATCAAAGGTACCGTATTCGGTATCAATTGTTTGCTGATCTAAACGTTCAACCGTCTGCTCATTGGTCATGCGATAATGAATCAAGTCAGCAATCGTACCAATTTTCAAGCCGTGTTTTTCAGCAAAGACTTCAAGGTCTGGACGACGTGCCATTGTGCCATCTTCATTGATGATTTCACAAATGACCGATGCTGGCTCTAAACCTGCAAGACGCGATAAGTCACAGCCTGCTTCGGTATGACCTGCACGGTGCAGGACACCACCTGGCTGTGCCATCAATGGGAAGATATGACCAGGCTGTACGATGTCTGTAGGTTTAGCATGAGCTGCCACAGCGGTTTGAATGGTATGCGCACGCTCTGCAGGTGAAATACCGGTAGAAATACCTTCAGCTGCTTCAATCGATAACGTGAAGTTGGTCCCGTGTTGAGCACCATTAGCATCCACCATCAATGGAAGATTCAACTGTTGGCAACGTTCTTTACTTAAAGTCAGACACACTAAACCACGAGCATGGGTGATCATAAAGTTGATGTCTTCAGGACGCACGTGCGTGGCAGCAATGACTAAATCGCCTTCATTTTCACGATCTTCATCATCCATCAGGATGACCATTTTTCCTGCACGGATATCTGCTACAAGCTCTTCAACTGTATTGAGCGGCATCAACCTTCACCTTCTTTTTTGATCTTGTTCAGACCGAATCATGACATTATTGGTTGCATAGTCTAACGCTTTTTGAGCAATTTTGCCTATGCTTATTGATTTCCCTAAACTGAACATTGTTATACACAGTCTTTTTCGGCAAAGAAAGCCGACTTTATATGGAAGTTTTTAATTTTTGTATTTTTTTTATCCAATTGAAAATATTAAAAAAATCAATGCTTATCATAGAGGGATATATATACTTGTTTTGGATAGCTTTATGATTTTATTGGGATAGAGGGACGGTTATTTTTCTGTTTAAGATAAAATTACCAAGTCAATAAAAAAGCGAACCGAAGTTCGCTTTTGCTTAGAGAGGAATTAGAAGAAACCTGCTGGTTTGGTCGAGTAGCTGACAAGCAAGTTTTTGGTTTGTTGATAATGATCGAGCATCATTTTGTGGTTCTCGCGTCCAATCCCTGATTTTTTATAACCACCAAATGCCGCATGGGCAGGGTAAATGTGATAACAGTTGGTCCAGACGCGACCTGCCTGAATCGCACGGCCGGCACGATAGGAGGTATGGGCTGAACGCGACCAGACACCCGCACCTAAGCCATAAATGGTGTCATTGGCAATTTTAATGGCATCATCAAAGTCTTTAAAGGTGGTGACCGCAAGCACCGGTCCAAAAATTTCTTCCTGGAAGGTTTTCATGTCATTGGTGCCTTTAAAAATGGTCGGTTCAATATAGAAGCCTTGACCTACTTCATGGCGTGCTTCACCACCTGTTAAGACCTGAGCACCTTCTTCACGACCTGTGGCGATACAACCCAAGATCTTATCTTGCTGTTCTTGCGATGCCTGTGCGCCAATCATTGTGTCGGTATCCAGTGGATGACCGGTCTTAATGCGCTTGACACGCTCAACTGCACGTTCCAGGAATTTGTCAGCAATACTTTCCTGTACCAGTGCACGTGAAGGGCAGGTACAGATTTCTCCCTGGTTGAGGGCAAACATGGTAAAACCTTCCAGGGCTTTATCTAGGTATTCATCCTCTTGATCCATCACATCTGCAAAGAACAGGTTTGGTGATTTACCGCCCAGTTCCAAGGTCACAGGAATAATATTTTCAGTCGCATATTGCATAATCAGCTGGCCGACTGCGGTTGAACCGGTAAAGGCAATTTTTGCGATACGAGGGTTGGTCGCCAGTGGACGACCGACCTCAACGCCATAGCCATTAACAATATTCAGTACACCAGGTGGTAAAAGATCCTGAATCAGTTCAACCAACACTAAAATACTGACAGGGGTTTGTTCTGCTGGTTTCAGCACAATACAGTTACCGGCAGCTAAAGCCGGAGCCAGTTTCCATGCGGCCATGAGAATTGGGAAGTTCCAGGGAATTATTTGACCGACAACGCCGAGGGGTTCATGGAAATGATAGGCGATGGTGTCTTCGTCAATTTCTGAAATGCCGCCTTCTTGCGCGCGAATACAACCAGCAAAATAACGGAAGTGGTCGATACATAATGGAATATCCGCATTTAGGGTTTCACGAATCGGTTTACCGTTGTCCCAGGTTTCTGCCACCGCGAGCAATTCCAGATTTTCCTCTAGACGATCGGCAATCTTGAGCAGGATATTTGAACGTGTGGTCGGTGATGAGCTATTCCACTGTGCTTTGGCAGCATGGGCGGCATCGAGTGCAAGTTCAATATCTTCGACACTGGAGCGTGGTGCTCTGGTAAAAACTTTACCATCGACTGGGGAAATATTATCAAAGTATTCACCTTTGACTGGCGGCACCCATTTACCGCCAATAAAGTTTTCGTATTGTGCTTTAAATTGAATTTTTGAACCGTCAGTATTTGGATCTGCATAGCGCATATTCTTGTCCTTTCATTGGTTGTTATAGCTGTGAGAGAAATAAGGGTGAGAGACGAAGTCTCATCTTGGAATGAATAGTTATAGCTAATATAAAGAGCAAATCTGACGCTATGTCGAGGGTTTACAAGCGTGCTACAAAAGGTAACAAAGCGGGGATAAGAAGATTTCCTTATTTTTAATAAAAATCAAATTATTAGCCTATAAAGATTAAATTTTTAAGGCGTTAAAACATGATATTTCGCACATATAGGCTTGCTAAAAAATAACAATTAATACCTGCTTGATGAAAAATCTTTGAGCAAATTTTGGGGAAGGTGATTTATCATTTTCCTTCCCGCTATCTTGCCAATAATGAGGGTTATGACCTGGTCAAAGTCCTTTGGTCTGTAACCATTCAAACAGCTGTTGATAGACCTGTTCCCGTACCGCTTTTTCTGACAGGACCAGGTCATGCAAGCCATTATGAATTTCGCACAAGGTGACATCGCCCGATATTTTGCTGGCATGCTGAATCATATCCTGCACTTCCAGAATCACATCGCTGCTTTGTGCATGACGATTAAATTTTCGTGGATAAGTCGTCTGATGCGAATGCATGATCAGGACAGGAATGCTTAACTGAAGACCTTGATGCAGTTCTTTTTGCGCCTCATGAATGGCATGTACAAAGCTCAAACGCACCATGGGATAACGGACTTTTTTCCATTCGAGGTTAAAGTTCCATTCACCATGATGGCTGGCGTGCAAACTCGGGACATACCACTTATTAAGACGACTTGGGAACAGCAAGTTTGGAAAACGTTTGCCCATTGCTGCCATTCGAGGAATGGCAAATTTCTTTTCCAGACGGCTCATATTGAAATCATAAAAGGGACTGTTTGCCCAGAGCGCTTTAATCAGGGGATGATCAGGATGATGTGCTGCATACAAGGTTGTGGTTAAGCCCCCCGTTGAATGTCCGCAAAGCAGCACGGCGTCATGACTTTCCTGACCGATAATATCCAGTGCCTGAGTAATTTCTGCATCATATTCTGACAGGCTATGAACGTTATAGTACTTCTGATGCGGCAAATAGGAGCGGCCATATTTACGTAGGTCCAGCGCATAAAAGTCAAAACCCTGCTCATTGAAACGCTCTGCCATTTCAGTCTGGAAAAAATAGTCGATAAAACCGTGGATATATAGCACCGCCTTTTTAGTCGGTTTAGCGGCTTTCTTGCGAACGAGGGTCGCCACCACCTGACCTTCATAATCATTCGGAAGATCTAAGGTGACCTGTTCATAGCCAGCCCCTAAAATATCGGGTTGATAATTTACCTCTATCTTTGTTGTCATTATTTTCTCTTAACTTCTTGTTCGGATTTTATATTTAGATATTTCTACACTAGCGTCAAATAAAAACAACACTTTTGATCGAAGAACTGATCACCTAAATTTAACAGATAAAGTGCTCAGCAAAATTGAATGAATGGGAGTAAAACTTGTAATTTTCTACAAGTAGATACTGAGATCCCGATTTGCTTTTAAGCAAAACAGGCTGAAATGGATGCAAAAATAGGCCTAAAACTTTTAAACTTTAGTCTATTGTTAATTTTTAATAAAGATTTCTATTGATCTAAAATTACTTTATCACTTATCGAAAAAATGTATAAATAGAGAAGGTTTTTTCTCGTCTATATAATCAAGTTTCCTTTATATAAGTTTTAGTTTAAACCCTCTATTTGACTCAAGCGTTTACTGACCATATTCAGAAAACAGCTCAAAACAGACCTTACGTAACCATTCTACGTTCGGGTTGCTGTGTGAACGTTCATGCCAATGCTGTTTGACATTGTATTGAGGGAAAGAATAAGGCGGTCTTAAGATTTTAATATCACCACGGGATTGTAAAAAACGGCTTAAATAATGAGGGACTGTCGCAATGGCATCTGTATTTTTAATAATTGGACCAACACCCAAATAACCCGGTAAGCGCATCAGAATATTACGATTTACCCCGCGTTTACGTAGTTCATTTTCAATAATGTAATGTCCACCCGTGGCTCGAATCACGATATGCAGTTCCTGGCTATATTCTTCAGCGGTCAAGCTATCCTTAATCAGGCGTGGATGGTAGGGGCTACAGATCACGGTATATTCTTGTTTAAAGAGCGTTTGTTGATAGAAGCCTGCTTCTAGATGGGGCAAAAATCCAATCGCCAGATCGATTTGGCCGTTTGCCATTTTTGCCGGAGTATCTTTATCAATGGGGACAATACTCAGAGAGATATTAGGTGCATGTTCTCTCAAGTAATTGATCAAGGTTGGGAGTAATACCAGATGACTGATATCGGTCATGCTGATTTTAAACTCATAATTCGATTTTTTAGGATCAAAATCAATATTGTACTGATTGATTGACTTCAGCTTTTCAAGAAATTCTACCGTAATCGGAAAAATATCCTTGGCGAGATCAGTAGGCTCCATGCTATTGCCCACACGGACGAATAATGGATTATTAAAATGCTCGCGCAATTTATTTAAACCGATACTTAAAGTCGACTGTCCCGTACCTAAAGCAGCAGCTGCCTTCGACACACTTTTATGGCGATAAATCTCATAAAAAATTTGTATAAGTCGCGAATCAATATCCATCGTTTTAATCAGCTGTATTGATTTTATCAATACAGCCTATTCATTTCTGCATATGTATACAAGTTTTTTTGGTTGATAAATTGGCCGAAAACATAGGGTGGTTAAGCAATTTTGCATCGAAATTGCTTTTGAATATAAAGAGGCTCGCTGATGGAACAACTCGCAACATTAGAAGATTTACCGAAAGAGTATGTCTCAAATTTGACTGACTCGAATCTTGTCCCACTTTGGCCAAGTCTCCGTAATGTATTACCACCGCTTCAACCGATTCCTCAGACTCAAGTCACCGCTTGGCACTTTAAGGACATTAAGCCTTTATTGCTACAAGCGGGTGAGTTAACCCCGATTGAAAAAGCTGAGCGTCGTGTACTGGTTTTGGCAAATCCAGGTCATGGCCTGGAAAACATGAAAGCGACCTCTTCTATTTATCTGGGCATGCAATTGCTCTTACCAAATGAATGGGCGCCGTCACATCGTCATACACCAAATGCAGTCCGCCTGATTGTGGAAGGTACGGGTGCCTATACGACAGTCGAAGGTCAAAAATGCATGATGGAGCATGGTGACCTGATCCTAACTCCATCAGGTTTATGGCATGAGCATGGTCATGACGGTGACGAACCAGTGATCTGGCTAGATGTGCTTGATCTTCCACTGGTGTATTACATGGAAGCCTCTTTTGTAGAAGGCGGTGATGTTCAGGAGGTCAAAGGTACCGACCGTAGCCATCACTATGGTAAAGGCATTGTGCCAAGCGTGCATTTTGTTCGTGAAAACTCTGGCTATCCATTGCTGCGTTATTCATGGAAAGACGTCAAACAGGTACTTGATGATCTTGCTAATGACTCAAGCCATCAAGGACCAGCGCAAATCAGTTATGTAAACCCGGAAACTGGGGAAGACTGTCAAAAAATTATTGGCTACTCGGCAATCCGTTTAGCACCGAATGAAGTGGTACAGCTGGAACGCCGTTCAGCAGCTCAAGTATTCCATGTGATTGAAGGTCAAATGCAGATCGATATCAATGAATATAGCCACGAACTGTCCCGTTCAGATACCGCATGTGCACCTTGTTTTGCACAAATTGATTTAATCAATAACGGTGATGAGCCTTGTTACATCTTTGTTGCCGATGAAGCACCTTTACAGAAAAAGTTAGGTCTTTATTCGACACGCGCACGCATCTAAACGTATTTGGAAGGAATCGACATGAGTATTGATCAACGTCCTATTTTAATCGCAGGTGGCGGTATCGGTGGTTTCGCAGCAGCATTGGCACTGACGAAACAAGGCATCAAAGTCAAAGTATTTGAACAAGCGCCTGAGATTGGTGAGATTGGTGCAGGCATTCAGTTAGGTCCAAATGCATTCCATGCTTTTGATGCACTCGGCATTGGTGAAATTGCACGTGGTAAAGCTGTATATACCGATTACATGGTCATGCACGATGCATTAGATGAGTATCAGGTTGGTAAAATTCCAACAGATGAACACTTCCGTGAGCGCTTTGGAAATCCATATGCCGTGATTCACCGTGCCGATATCCATGGTTCTTTGGTAGAAGGTGCAGCGAAAGTCGGTGATCTGGAAGTGATTACCGATTGCCGTATCCAGTCTGTATCACAAACTGAAGATGAAGTATCGATTACTGATCAACACGGCAATACCTATGTTGGTCAAGCACTCATTGGTGCAGATGGTGTGAAATCTGTGGTACGTGAAACTTTGGTTGGCGATCCAGCATTAGTCACAGGTCATGTGGTTTATCGTGCAGTTGTGCCTAAAAATGAGTTCCCAGACAACCTGAAATGGAATGCGGCAAGTATCTGGGTTGGTCCAAACTGCCATCTTGTGCACTACCCATTACGTGGCGGTGAAGAGTACAACGTGGTTGTAACCTTCCATAGTCGTCAGCAGGAAGAGTGGGGCGTAACTGATGGTTCCAAAGAGGAAGTGTTGTCTTACTTCGAAGGCATCTGTCCGAAAGCACGCCAACTCATTGAACTACCAAAATGCTGGAAACGTTGGGCAACAGCAGACCGCGAACCAATTTCACAATGGACCTTTGGTCGAATTACATTATTGGGTGATGCTGCGCATCCTACTACCCAATATATGGCACAAGGTGCATGTATGGCGCTTGAAGATGCGGTGACTTTGGGTGAAGCACTGCGTGTATGCAATAACGATATTCATCAGGCATTTGATTTGTATCAAAAATCACGTATTTCACGTACGGCGCGTATTGTGTTGTCTTCACGTGAGATGGGCAAGCTTTACCATGCGCATGGTGTACAGCGTTTGATTCGTAATGACTTATGGCGTGGTCGTTCAGCAGAACGCTTCTATGACGCGATGGAATGGTTATATGGCTGGAAAGTTGAAAACTGTCTGGTTGCAGCACAACACTTTCAAGGAAAAGTAGCATGAAACTGTATGGCTTCTTCCGCAGCGGTACCTCACACCGTTTAAGAATTGCATTAAACCTGAAAGGCTTAAGCTACGAACAGGTTTCTGTATCACTGGCTAAAAACCAGCATCATCAGGCAGATTTTAAAGCACTGAACCCTCAGGGTTTGGTGCCAGTACTGGAAACTGAACAAGGTTTACTGACACAAAGCCCAGCGATTATTGAATGGTTAGAAGAAGTATATCCAGACGTAGCTTTACTTCCGAAAAGTCCATTTGAAAAAGCCAAGGTTCGTGCTCTGGCAGCGATCGTAGGTTGTGATATTCACCCAATCAATAACAAGCGTGTGCTTGAGTATCTGCGCAACAATCTTGAGCAAGATGAAACCCAAGTATTGGCATGGTGTGGTGAATGGATTTCTAAAGGCTTTGATGCTTTGGAAAAACTGTTACAGCAAGATACGACACGTGAAAACTTCTGTTATGGCAATACTGCAACGTTGGCAGATGTGTATTTAATTCCACAAGTCTATTCAGCAAAACGCTTCAAGGTAGATTTAACGCCTTACCCAACAATTGTTTCGATTTATGAGCATTGTATGCAGTTAGACGCTTTCCAAAAAGCTGACCCTGCACAGCAACCAGACACGATCTAAACACAGTTATTGAAGATTTAAATTAGGAAATTTTATATGTCATTTGTATTTGAACCGATCGAAACTGCTGCACTGCCAATTGTAGATTCTGAACAGCAATATCCAGTCCGTCGTGTGTACTGTGTGGGGCGTAACTATGCAGCACATGCACGTGAAATGGGTTTTGATCCAGATCGTGAACCACCATTCTTCTTTTGCAAGCCAAATGATAAAGAATCAATTGTGCCAGTACCTGCAGGTCAAGCCGTTGATCTTCCATACCCAACACAAACTTCAAACTACCACTATGAAATCGAGTTGGTCGTTGCCATTGGTAAAGACGGTAAAGACATCTCTGTTGAAGATGCCAAAGACTACATTTTTGGTTATGCGGTAGGTCTGGATATGACTCGCCGTGACTTGCAAATGGGTATGCGTGAAAAAGGCCGTCCATGGGAAATCGGTAAAGCATTCGACTTCTCTGCACCAATTGGTCCAATTCACCCAATTTCTGCAACAGGCGAAATCAATCAAGCAGACATTCACTTAACAGTGAATGGTAAGACGGAACAGCGCAGCGATGTGAGCCACCTGATTTGGGATGTATCAGAAACCATTGCCAACCTTTCAACTTTATTTGAATTGAAAGCAGGCGACTTGATTTTCACAGGTACACCAGAAGGCGTTGGTGCAGTTGTGAAAGGTGATGTCATGCGTGCTGAAGTAGCAGGCTTAACTGGTATCACTGTAAATGTAATCTAACATTTGCCTTAAAGATGGCTCACAACAATAACAGCATGGGCCATCTTTTATTTGCTCAGGAATGCAAAAGCGTAGGGATACGTTTTTGAAAGAGGGTTTCCTATGTCTCAGAATCAGCAATCGATTGATGTACAAAGCTTCATTGATCGCAATCCACTTTCCCGTTCACAAAAACTCATTATATGGCTCTGCTTTATCATCGTGGCGATCGATGGTTTTGATACAGCTGCTGTCGGCTTTATCGCTCCAGCGTTAAAAGCTGAATGGGCATTAGAAGCGACTAGTCTGGCGCCATTATTTGGGGCAGGTTTGTTTGGTTTGATGGCCGGTGCATTGGTTTTTGGACCGCTTTCCGACAAATTGGGCCGTAAAACGATTTTGATTGGTTCAATTTTTGTATTTGGTCTGGCCAGTCTCATCTCTGCATTTGCTACGGATTTAGAATCATTGATTTTTTGGCGCTTTGTGACCGGACTTGGTTTAGGTGGAGCAATGCCAAATGCCATTACCTTGACCTCTGAATATAGTCCAACACGCCGTCGTTCTAATCTTGTGACCTTAATGTTCTGTGGCTTCACGATTGGTTCAGCATTGGGTGGTATTTTATCTGCACAACTGCTTCCAAGTATCGGCTGGCACGGGATTCTGATGATTGGTGGGATTGCGCCACTGGCAACCATTCCTTTCTTGCTTGTATTCCTTCCTGAGTCACTGAAATTCTTGGTGTTGAAAAATAAAGCCCAAGAAAAAATTGACAAAATTGTCCGTAAAATTGCACCTCATGTAGCAGATATTCCACATCTGGTACCAATACCAAATGAAATCAATCAAACAGGTATTCGTGACTTATTTAGCCGCCAATATGCATTAGGTACTTTCCTGATCTGGTGTACATTCTTTATGAGTTTGCTCATCATCTACTTGATTTCAAGCTGGATGCCAACCATGCTGACCAATCATGGTTTCAATCTTGAAAATGCATCTTGGGTAACTTCAGTCTTCCAGATTGGCGGTACGATTGGTGCGATTGTGATTGGTTACATGATGGATAAAACTGACTCGACTAAAGTGCTGAGCATGGCATATATCTTGGGTGCAGTATTTTTGGTGTGCTTAGGGTTTGGCATTGAAAATGCCATGATGCCACTGTTACTTTTAGGTATGTTTGGTGTGGGGATCGGGATCAGTGGTTCACAAGTGGGTGTAAATGCCTTTTCATCAAGCTTCTACCCAACCCATTGTCGCGCAACAGGGGTGAGCTGGGCGAATGCAGTAGGTCGTTCAGGTTCGGTTGCCGGTTCGGTGATTGGTGGCTGGTTGATGTCATTAAACCTCACCACATTTGAAATTCTTTCCCTTCTAGCTGTTCCTGCACTGTTTGCTGCCTTTGCACTGTTTATGTTGAAACAGATGAAGAAAAAAGCAGTAAAAGCAGAATATACAGCAGTTGCTCAAAGCTAAAAATTAAGTTTCAACGCAAAAAAAAGTTGGGCATCTGCCCAACTTTTTTATTTTTAATACTCAAGAAATGAAATCTCTTCTCGATACTAAACAGCAGTTTCGGAATCGATTTATTAGTATGGTCTTGATACAGACTGGCATTATCCTATACCCATTTGATTTTACGTAAGATTAAGCCAGAATCGTGGATAGTAGGCCGAAGGTGATAATTTTTATCTTTTAGATGAATGACTTAATTTAAGTGAGAGATGGGGAGATAGTCAGAGAGAAGTACATTCAACTCAGTATCTAATTTCTAGTTAGCCAAATATTTTGGATATAAAAAAGCCCCAATCTTTCGATCAGGGCTTTTAGAATTTGGAGCGGGAAACGAGACTCGAACTCGCGACCCCAACCTTGGCAAGGTTAACGAGATTTTTTACATTAATTTATATTCAATCTATCTATTTGATATTAATATATTTTAAAGGATAAATATGAGGTGAAATTCGATATGGATTTTGGTGATATGAGATCATTTTGGTCACAAATTTTGGAAAAAAACTGTATCAAAAGTCACATATATTTGATTATAGAAGTATTGAATTTAAAATAAAAATTTACCGATTGGTAAAAATATCTTAAAATGTCTAGCTAAAATATAAATACAGTGGACATGGATTTTATAATCAAAGATCTTTCTATGGAAATATAGAAAGAATTTATATTGATATTTCAATTTTTGGTAATATTCTGGCTATGTTGCACAAAGATTTGAAATGCAAAGCACCCCTAATTGAGCCAAATTTAAGGCATAACTTGGGTAAGTGGTAGACCGAATTCCGTAAATCTGTTGAGGACTGCTACACGTGCATGAATCTCATTGACTTGGCTATCAAAACGCCTTGCACTGAGTTTATCTCCTAATAATTTAATGCAGTGCATCTTAGTTTCAACCAAACTTCGCCGATGATAGCCTGACCATTTTTTCCATAGTGCCCTGCCTAAACGTTTAACTGTTCGAAGTAATTCATTTCGCTCTAGCGAGCTGCTCTTTGTATCTTTCCATGGTTGAATCACATATCCGATTTGATAAAAACAATGATTAACAACATCACAAGTTTAAATACGCCTAAAGCCTTACCCTCTGATATTTTGAATGAAAAGCTAATATTTTTACTATCCTCTGACATCGTGAAGTTTTTCGAGGTTAAATTTAAGTCTGATAAGACATGTCCAAGCTCTTGTTTTACTTTCGAAGAAAGTTCCAAGTGAATGTATTTTTTGGGAAATAAGTCATTAATGAATGAGAGAAATTTTTTCAATTGACGCTTTTCATTCACTGCGAATTTAAACTCTGAGGAGTTGGATTGCACCTTTTCAAGATAAATTTCGATAATCTGCATTAACTCTTTTTTATGATTTTTATATGCAATTACATAGTTATTTTCTGCATAACCAATGAGCTGTTGCTCAATCTCATTAGTGGGCAAGCTGGTAATTAGTGCATTAGGGTGCTTTCGCAAGAAGTCAGTGGTAAATAACTTAGATGATTTTTTTTGATTGATACACGTCGTTTTAAGTTGAGAAGCCGTATCACGAATTTTTATTGCAACTTGCAGTGGAATGCTTTCTGGGAGTAATAGATGATCTTCATGGGGAGTTGAAAGTATATGATGTAATAACTTGAATGTAAGATCCGAATCATGGGCTCCAAGCACAAGTGTATTGGGTGCAGCTACGTGTAGCTCCTTATAATTATGATCATATTCCTTATATGGATGAAGCGTTAACTGCTTATAGAGAAAAGTGTGAATCGCTCTTTGCTGTACGGGGAATGAAGTATTATCTTTACAGTGGAGTATGTTGAAATAAGCTTCTTTTGTGAGTGGCGTATGCATTTGATTGAGTTGGTATGTAATGGCTAAATGTGCAAGATGCAGATAACTAGAACAGGTTGTCGATGGGGTTAAGTGCCCAGCTAAATGTGCTAATGCGTACCAAGTTTGTTGTGTATTGCCATGCCTTAATAAAGCATAACGGATTCTCATTTGTTCATTAGCGGAATAATCAGTAAAGTGATTTGCAAGAGGGGATTCGGCTAGTACGAGATAGAGATGGTTAATTGCTGAATGTCTAAGGCTGTGATAAGTGCAACGATGCTCAGGGTAAACAGAATCTAATATTGTTTTTAAGAGTTCATTGACTTCATTTTTATGGGTTTCTTTGAAATTTTGTTTAATAAATAACGGTTGTTTCAGGGAATATCTCTTTTCTAAAAGCTCACGCTTACGATTATTGATGTAAGTCATTAATGATTGTAGTTCATCGTGTTTGAGAAGATGGTGTAAGGCAATTTTTCGGTATGCGGAATAGCTTTTTTGATTTTTATTTCGATGATTTCGGATACATAGAGTCAATTGATCCGCATTTATTTGAAAATCATTAACGAAAATATTTAAGGTCTCATTGATCCGCAATCCAACTTTAAACCCAAGGGTAAAGATATGCTTAAACATCGACCTATCCAGACGATGGATTTCAGACATAGACTCGAGCGCTTGAAGGGCTTTGTGAAAAAGATGGGGTGAAACGAGATCAGTTTTACAAATTTTAATCGTCAGCAAATTTTCTAAGTTCACGTTAGGTGCGTTAAAAAATGACACTTGTTTGTGATGAAACTCACTTAAGCGTTTCTGCGTGTTTGAGCGAGTTTGTTCTGCTTTTAACGCTAAAATTTCAGCATAAAGTTCTTCATAATCTATCGCTGTGAATGCATGAATGTTTTTACCTTGGGTTAAATAAAGCCAGTGGAAGACAAATTGCGAGAAAAAGGTATTCAGCGAGCTTCGTTTAAGAGGCTGAAAGTCTGCATGAATTAGTGTCCTTGAAAGTCTCTTTTTACTGCAAATAATTTCATTCAGTTTAGCTAGTTGATTGCTGTTAAGTCTTGAACGAATGATTGCCCAAAAGACAATACGTTCTATTGAAGGTGAAAGTTCACGTGCATACAGTTCAATGAGTTTTTCGACATAACCATCAGCACGAAGAATCACGCGAATGTCTTTCAAAAAGTTGGTTAGCCCACTTTCAATATTGCCTTTAATACTCCGTTCATTTTGTTCGAGGATTTTATATCGAGATCTTGTGGCAGATGTATCAAATTGATGAAAGTAGACGGCTAATTGTTTTTTGAGGGGGCTCGAACTTGGAATTTCATGTTTTAATAATCCTATAGACATTTGATCAAGCTGAGCATTTTTCAAAAATTGCGTGAAATAGAAAGCGTATTGAATCAGTTCTTTATATCGAATTTTTACATCAGGCAAATATATACGAATACAGTCATTAATGACGTGTTCAGGGTCTAATGCTTGTGTAAACAAATCTTTTTCATATTGGTTAAGTCTGAATAACCAACATTTAACGATATCGTGTATGACGATGGTTTTTGTGTAAGTTGTACTGTGATGAGGATGATCAATTTTTTTATTGCCATACTGTGAATTGGGTATTTCAAGACTTATGAAATGATCTTTAGTATCTAAGAAAGAGTCAAAACTTTTTTTTGTTTCAATGATGTGTGAAAATGCTTTTAACTCTGCCTCATTCCAAACACCATTAAAGAGAATAGCGCTTATTAATGCAAATCCATGGCAATGTACGGGATGATCAATGGATGTTGTGTGCCAAAGATGAGTTAACCTTTGTACAAATAGGACGATATTTTTGCCGTGCTTGATGGTTTCAATGCTTTGCAGTGGCATAACAGATTCATAGATTACAGGGCTACTCGGAACCGGATAATCAGTACCTTTGGCAAGATTAAGACGTTTGATATATTTTGCTAATTGTAAACGTCCAAAACGATATGATTGTAAATTGGAACCCGCTTTTTCTAAGAGTTTTTTGTCGATTTCGTTGCATATGCTTTGAAAATTTTCATCTGTTGAGCATTCAAATTTTTCCGAGAATAATGTAATCAGTGATTTAATTTTCGCATTATTTTTTTGCTTGCGACGGAGGCTATGTGGATGATTACTCATATGAAAGTAACCTCATTCAAATTGGACATACCCTTTAAGTTTAATATTGCGACTAATTTATCCTGAGCATTTCTAATTTGACTCAAGTTAGTTGGCTTAAAGCTAGAATATTTATCAAAAAGACCCTGCATATTTTCATCATGTCCAAAAATGGATTTGATAATGTCTTCATCACAAAACTGTGCAAAGAAATAACGACAAAAATGTCTGGTCCAATTTTTTTGCAGATCTAAGTTTTCATAAATATGCTGCAGATCAGACAGGCCAAACGGTCTTAATTTATGTTTATCTTGGAAAAGGAGAATAGGAGCTTGCCCATTGAGAACATCTTGAATGGGTTGGATATATTCAGAAGGATAGAGTATTTGCATTAAGGTCTTAAATTTATTTAAGAATGCCAAATAATGCTGTATCTCTGCTTTAAGAAAATCATTAAAAGGAATACATCGTCCAATCGTGCTCGCGTAACGCTGCTCTTTATCTGCAACACCCATTATCTGCATTTCAAAATCAATATAGTCTAAATTAGGTGGAAAGGAGTGACTTGGTCGAGCTGAAGTAATGATCATGCAGATGTGCCATAACCAAATAGAATAATGATTCAGGCAAGAAAATGGGTCGGCAGCTTGTCGAACACAGCGGTCGAGTTCATTAAAGAAGGCTTGGGCCAATGCTACATCTGGAGATTGCTGACTTCCGAACGATATTGAACTACTCAAGTTATGAATGTACTGAGTATCAAACGTAGAGGTAACTAATTTTAAAGTTTGTTCATAGCTATCTAATAAATCAACCACTGTCGAAGAAAAATAATTGCAGGACACATAGTGTTTAATACTCATCCCAGCCAGCAATTTGCTTTCCAGTTCGTAACCGAGTTCATTTAAAGTAATATCACTGATCAAACGAGGCAGATTTTCTACTGTAAGGTTAAATGTCAAATCTTGACCAATAGTTCTTAAGTATTCATTCACCTCGGATTCAATATCGCCCATATCCCATTTTTTAAGTTGAATTAGGGTCGAAAAATATGATTGAGGCAAGGGAATAGCATAGCTGTTTGTGGTGTTCAGCTTATGCTCTTTGAGTTTGATGTGATTACTTTTAAAAGTAGAAACGTCAAATGATTGCTTAAAGTAACATTCAAATTTATTCAAATACAATTTTTTTGTGCGATTGGATTCACATGGTTTGTTGCTAAAACTTACTATGTCCTTATAGTGCGTGAGGCTTAGTACTGAAAATAACAATAAACTATGAATAGGTGAGTCTGTGGCTTTTTCAAGTATGCGTTGCATAATGAGCTGAGCTGTCAATAGATCATAAACACGCGGATTTGATTTACTCATCAAATTGTTTTTTTGATGATGTTGTGCTTGTGCCATTAATTTAATTTTTTGGAAAGCTAAAGAATATTTTTCCTTTTCATCAAAATTAAAACCGTGATCTTGAAGCGTGGACTGTTCCTGATCCTCAATATCATAAGTATCCTCATTACTGCGAAAAGTTGTGAACAGTAAAACTTCATCATCAAGTGAAACTTTTTTATGTCTATATGTTGGTTGATCAATTGGCTTAGAAGACTTTCTGGTTTGACTAGAATGCGTACGTTGTCTTTTTTGCTGTGTAACGATGAAGTTATAAGCATTCTTAATAACACTTAAACGATTGATATCTTCTTCAGACAGACTTGGTAATGAGCGTTTTAGTCGCTCTTTATTTTTACCAATAATAGAATCTAGCTGATTGATGAGCTCTTGTAGATCTGAAGGTATCGAAGTTAAGGTCTTATATATTTTGTTTTTATCGTGATTCGCTAATCTAAAACATCTACATATATCGCAGATAGTAGTTTTATATTTTGAAGTAATCTCATTAAAATTGTTTTCAGTTATATTCTCTGTCTGAGCAATAGATTCAAAAGATTGAATGTTGAAAACTGCCCATTTCAAGGCAATCAATTTATTCTCTGTGGACACATTAAATAGCGAAAACAAATAATGAACTAGGGGTAACTCGGTTTTTGTTCTCTTAAGTTCATTTTTCTGCATTAAATCTATGAGAACGTTTCTTTCACTAGATTTTGTAAAATCTTCTAAGCGAATATTTTCTTCTATTCTTTGTTTATTTATTTTAGCTAAGCCTGTATAAAAAGCCTTGAAAGGTGCTAAATCAACTTTCTCGTAATTTAGATAGGCATGTCCAATCATGTTCATACTTATTGATCCTTTAACGCATTGAGTATGTTGTTTAATGAAAATTGAGCACTTGATTGGTTTTTTGGAAAGCTTGCTGGACTTTGTCTAATTGAAAGTTTTGTGATTTCTCTAAGGGTGTCTAAGGACAGTTGATTGTAGCCAAACACTTGATGTAATTGAGTAGAGGTATAATTTTGATTCAAACAATTTGCGAGAACATCAAGCTTAGAGATGACTTTAAACTGCTTTGATTCTAGTAAATTTAAAACATCCCGTAGAGCTGAAAGAATATTCTCATGATGATCAAGATTCTGATATCCCTTGAATTTAAATTTCAGCGATGGGTCATAGAAATATCCATGTATTCCTGCGAAATGGCTTGTAAATAAATATGTATCTTCCTTATCTGTAATGATGATAGGGATTTCACATTTTGCATCTGACAGAAGTTTAAAAGTGAACTCACGTTGTTGAATCTCAAGCTGAGAAAAAAGTGCATGCCAACACACAAAAGCATGGATGCTTTGTGGGTAGCAATATAAATTCAGGTTTTTGGATGACACCCGAAATGTTTTTAGTACTTTATTCGTTGAATTTGTCATGAGTAAAACCCAATTTTAAGACTGCTTTAGATGACTTTCTTCTTTGGTTGATCGTATTTTGTTTGTGTATTCTTAATATATGCAGGAATTTTTATAATGTAAATATTTTGATGGTTTTATTTAATTTTTATTGCATTTATTTTTTGAAAAATACGTTTATTGAGATTCTTTGGTAAAAGAATACTCATGCCTCATTGGTATTATAATACTCATGGATTTAAATATTTTTACTGCCCATAACTTTTTATTGTGTGTAGTATTTTTTTATATAAATAAATCAATTTATTGCTTTATTTGAATTGTTGTGAGAATTAAAAAATATGCACGTGATTGATTATATGAGTCAGAGATGGATCCGTAAATTTGAACAACTCCTATAAGTGATATTCTGCTCCTCAAATGATGTTACAAACATCAATATATGGAGTATTTTATGGCACGTAGACCAAGAAGAAATCATTCAAATGATTTTAAAGCTAAGGTAGCACTTGCTGCGATTAAAGCAGAAAAAACACTTGCTGAATTGAGTGCTGAATTTGATGTTCATCAAAACCAAATTATTGACTGGAAAAATCAATTGATCTCAGCTTCCTCGCAAGCTTTCGATCAATCAAAAGCTCCATCAGAACCCCCCATTGATCTTAAAAAGTTACATGCAAAAATCGGTGAGCAGGCATTAGAAATTGATTTTTTAGAAGGTGTATTGAAGAAACTGGGCCGCTTCAACCACAAAAGTTAATCGACGACTCACTTCAGATTTCAGTATCTAAGCAAGCTAAGCTGCTGAAAGTCTCCCGTGGTTGTTATTATTATCGCCCAAAACCTGTTAGCTCATCAGATCTGAAGCTGATGCGATGTATTGATGAATTACATATGCAATATCCTTTTGCAGGCAGTCGTATGATGCGTGATTTGTTGAATCGTCAAGGGCATCATATAGGACGACGTCATACACGTACTTTAATGAAGAAAATGGGTATTCAGGCGTTATATTGCAAACCAAATTTAAGCCAGGCTAATCAAGCTCACCGTAAATATCCATATCTGCTCAAAGGGTTGGCTATTCAGCGCAGTAATCAAGTGTGGTCTACGGATATAACGTATATTCCTATGGCAAAAGGCTTTGTTTATTTATGTGCTGTGATTGATTGGCATAGCCGCAAGGTACTTGCGCATAGGGTATCGATTAGTATGGAGGTGGATTTTTGTATTTCGGTTTTAAATGAAGCGATTGAAAAATATGGATCACCTGAAATATTTAATACAGACCAAGGCAGTCAGTTCACCAGTGATGCATTTATTGATGTATTGAAATCAAATGGCATTCAAATCAGTATGGATGGTAAAGGTCGATGGGTAGATAATGTGATGGTTGAACGATTATGGCGGAGCGTTAAATATGAAGAGGTGTATCTCAAAGCTTATAGCAGTGTCACAGATGCGAAAAAGCAATTAAGTGCATATTTTGAGTTTTATAATTTGAAACGACCTCATTCGAGTCTAGACAAAATGACACCAAATAAGTTTTACTATGATCAGCTACCCCAACAAAACAAGGTGGCTTAACTAGAGCGGAATATCACTTATAAATACGCTTTTAGTTGTTCAAACAAGTGGGACCACCTCTTGACAATCGCTGAGTAAAATTGCTCTATGATTAAAAATACAGAAATGATAAATTCGTAAATGGACATAACTTGCTTTGCTTTTCTTAGTCGAAAATTAAATTGGGTTATGTCCTTTTTATTTCAAAGACTTAAAAAGTTGAGATTCGCGTAAATATGTCATATAAATCTAATAATACATTAAGTCTACCAAGGGTTGTTCATGTGGAAATTATCGCTTTTAACTACTGTAATTTCATTGGTGGTAGCCTCTTGTGCATCTGATCCTTACTCAAAGCCTTCTGCTTTACGGTTTCAAAATAATAAGCAAGGTTATAATCAGGAGATCAATGTCAACAGAGATGCTAAATTATGCGCAGGGGATACAAGAGATGAACAGAGTTGCCCAATTCATTTCTATATTGACAGTATTGAATCAGGTAAATTCTATATCAATAATACGGCAAAGTATTATTTAAAACCAGAAGTTTATAATTTCAAAGTTAAAAATTGTAGCGGCGAAAAAAATTGTCAGAGTTGCGATGTCGACTTGCGGCCAGATCAATTAAAAGATCGTAACTTTATTCTTTCTGTAGATGCTGCTGGTGTACCTTTTATTTCAAATAATGGTCATCCTTTGGCTTGTAGACAACAGCCAGCAGCTCAAAAGCCTGTCGTTGCTCCTGTTGAGCATACTGAAACAATTGATTTGGCAGCCGATACATTATTTAAATTTGATGGTTCATCTTTAAATGATTTATTGCCTAAAGGCCGTCAGGAAGTTCAGGACGTAGCATCAAAAATTTCAACAGGTTTTGTTTCTGTCAGTAAGATCATATTGGTCGGTCATACGGATCGTCTAGGAAGCGAAACTTATAACCAAAAACTTGGTCAGAATCGTGCTGAAACTGTACGTAGTCTGCTTGTTCAAAATGGCGTATCCGCAAATATTATCTCGGTGGCAAGTGCAGGGAAGAATCAACCAGTCACGGACGGCTGTCCTACGGTTAAATCTCGTGAAGCACTAAAAGCATGTTTACAGCCCGATCGTCGCGTGACGGTACAAATTACGGGCATTACCAAGTAATTCAGCATTTAAAAGTTTCAACGAATATAGGCCACACAGAACATGACAAATTTTATTGTAGTAGAAAAAGATTCTTTAAATAAAGTATCTATCAACACGCAACATATCACTTTAACAGAAGCATCAATTGTCCATACCAAAATGCATCGTAATGATGTAGCAGAGTTTTTACGTGATGGCAATAACCTGATTTTAAAGTTAAATAATGGTGAAACTGTCCTTATCGAAAACTTCTTTGTCGTATATGACAAAGTTGATTCTGATCTGGTTTTTGAAGAAGATGGTTGTATCTTATACTGGTTTGATGGTGTTTCTGGTTTTAAGGGAATACCTGGGCTTGAGGTCTTATTACCTGCTAGTGCGGCAGGTGGGTCTTTACTGCCATGGATTATTGGTGGTGGTGCTGTTATTGGTGGCATCATTGCAGCCGCAGGAAGTGGCGGTGGAGGGGATAAAAACGCATGGCCAATCGCCGTTAAGGATGAAATTACAGGTGTTGAAGATACCCCAGTTAATGGCAATGTTTTAACTAATGATCGTGATCCTGATGGAAACGCAATCACAGTTACTCAATTTGTTGTGGAGGGTAAAAGCTATAATGCAGGCCAAACCGTTACAATTGATAAAATTGGCGAGCTAACGCTCAATGCCGATGGAACTTATCACTTTGTCCCTGCGACTAACTGGAATGGCACCGTTCCAACAGTTGCTTATACAATTAGTGATGGCCAGGGTGGAACCGCTTCAGCGGAATTGGTAATCACAATTACACCTGATGCAAATCCTTCGATTAGCATAAAAGATGAAAATGGCGGCAGTGAAAATCCGAACAATACTACTGATACATTAATTGAACAGGGGCATGTTACTGTATATGAACAGGGTTTAACTGATACATCGGGTTCAAATAAAGAAACGGGTAGTATTACGATTGGGGCTGGTGATGGCGTAAAGTCTGTTACGGTTGGTGATACCAATATTTTGCTAACAGATCTGGAAAATGCCTCAACTACACCGATTATTATCAACACGCCTCATGGCAAGATCATCATTACTGACTATACGCCAAATGGTCAGGAATTTAATGGCGTATCTACGGGTGGCACCATTACTTATGAATATGAACTAGATCAACCTGTTACCAACGATGCATCACACACCGATAACTTTCTGGAAGAAGTCGGTATATCTGTGACAGATCAAAGTAATATTGTGAGCAGTGGCAGTCTAGTCATTAGCATTATTGATGATGCACCACTTGCCAAAAACGACATCGATAATGTGGCTGCTAATCAATTTACCCCTGAAACTGGAAATGTACTGACGGGTGTTGGTACGAGTAGTGGGGCTTCAGGTGCAGACAAAATTAGTGCCGATGGAGTGAGCATCTCCACAGTGGTTAGTGATAATGTATCTGCTAACGTGGTAACAGATGATGGCACAACGCTGACGATCGAAGGGCAGTATGGTACTCTAATACTCAATAAGACCACAGGTGAATATAGTTACGAGCGTCATGAAGGTACGCCGGGCGGTGTAAATGAGGTATTTACTTATACATTGGTTGACGGTGATGGGGATAGCTCAACAGCTAGCTTGACATTAGTCATTGGCAATAGTGCGCCTCTTGTTACGCTTCCTTCGAGCGATGGAGAGAGTACCAAAGTCTATGAATCAGGTTTGAATAATGGTGGCTCTAAAGCATCTACTGATAAGGAAACAACAAGCGGTACAATTGCTTTTACCTCTCCAGATGGTTTGGCTTCTCAAGATGCAGTGAAGTTAGGTGGACATACCCTAACGACAGCAGATCAAACATTCTCGGATGGTTTAACTGCACGCTATGAATACAATTCGGCAACTGGTACAGGTACTATCCACTATAGCTACAGACTTCCTGCGAATACGTCAGGTGATAATACCAATGCAACATTTGCAGTGGAAGTGACAGATATCGATGGCGATAAAACAGCTTCGGGTGATCTGGTTATTAATATTATAGATGACGCACCTGTTGCGAAGCCTGACACGAATAGCATTACAGAAGACAGCGTCCCTAATCCAGTCAGTGGCAACGTACTGACAGGAGGCGTATCTAGTGGAGATACAGCTGATACCCAAGGCGCAGACAAAGCTAACGTCAGTGGAGTACAGGCTGGAACAGTTGCGTCAGGTGAACACGTAGCAAATGGCGCATTGAATACAGCAGTGAATGGAGAATACGGAACATTAATTCTCCGTGCTGACGGTAGTTACACCTACCAATTAAATAATAACAATACGGATGTAAATGCCCTTAAAGATAACCAAAGCCTCCAAGACGTATTTAGCTACACCATTACCGATGGAGATGGAGATAAATCGACAGCGACCATTACCATCACCATTAACGGACATACCGATGGCGCACCTAACGTGGTTATCACTGATCATAATGGATCAGCGCTTGGTGCGAACAGCATTGCCGAAAATGCAACGACCCCAGTACAAGGCGAGTTTACCGTCAACGCAGCAGATGGACTGAAATCTATCACGATTGGTGGCACGACCATTCTGACCAGCGAACTCTTGGGTCTATCCCCGACCACACCAAAAACAATCATAGGTACACAAGGAACACTGACCCTTACCGACTATGATCCAGTAACAGGCAAAGTCAGTTATAGCTACCAACAAAGTGGCACCAGCAAAAACCACAGCGGTGGTGATACTAGCGTAAGCGATACTTTCCCAATTATAGTGACAGACAATGCCAATGAAAGCTCAGCAGCGACGAATCTGGTCATTCTCATCACAGATACCGCCCCAGAAGCCAAAGCTGACACAGGCACAGTGACAGAAGACGGTGCAGCACTTGAAGGAAACGTGATCACAGGTGGCAGTAGCAACAGCACAGATGTTGCTGACAGTTTAGGTGCAGATGCAACACAAGTGACAGGAGTCAGCAAAGGAAGCTCAACAACAGAACAAACAGGTAATGTTGGTGGAACAGGACTTGCAGGTGACTACGGCACACTGATACTCAATAGCGATGGTAGTTACAGCTATACCGTTGACCCAAATAATGCAACCGTGAATGCATTAAAAGATGGAGGCAAGCTCACAGAAACATTTAGCTACACCATTAAAGATGCAGATGGGGACTGGAGTACCACAACATTAACCATCACCATTAACGGACATACTGATGGCGTACCAAGCATTACACCGAACGATGAGAACGGAAACAATGTTGGTGGTCAGATTACAGTGTATGAAAGTGGTCTAAGTACAGGTAGCAATGCAAGTGCAGCGAGCGAATCTGCCAGTGGAACGATTCAGATCAATGCAGGAGATGGCTTAAGCAGTATTAACATAGGCGGACAGACCTTTAGCCTTTCACAATTACAATCACTGAGTAGCAGCAACCCATCGGCAGCGATCAACGTCGCTGGTGGAACCATCGTTCTAAATGGTTTTACGGCAAATAGCAGTGTAGGTGGTATCCCAACTTCAGGTAGTTTGAGTTATACCTATACTTTGAACAACGCCCAGACACATAGCGCTGTTGGAAATGATGATTTACTTCTGAGTGGCATTCCACTGAGTGTCACAGATGCAGGAGGGGTAACCACAACAGGTAGTCTGGTTGTACAAGTGATTGATGATGTTCCAACTGCTGTGAATGATAGCAATAGCATTCCTGTAGGTAGTTTGGCAGTAGTTACTGGTAATGTGGTCAGCAACGACACGAAAGGTGCAGATGGCGCACGAGTAACTACAGTAAAATCAGATACTGCTGGTGGGGCAGATGTCACGATTAATCCAGTTGGAAACTATCAAGTTAGTGGTCAATATGGCACATTAACGATTCATTCCGATGGTAGCTATAGTTATGCACGTAATGCAGGTTCAGCTGGTGGTGTAAGTGACGTATTTACTTATACTTTAACGGATGGCGATAACGACAAAGCAACAGCACAATTGACAATCACTATTGCTGATGCAACCCCGACCAGCACAATACCAATGGCTGGTGGTGCAACAACGACAGTCTATGAATCTGGTTTAAATGGTGGTACAGAAGCTTCAACTAATAAAGAAACCACCAGTGGCACAATTAGCTTTACCTCTCCAGACGGTCTGGCAGTCAGTGATGCAATCAAGCTGGGTGGGCATACTTTAACTACCACGAATCAGAGCTTTTCAGATGGTCTAACTGCGCGTTATGAATACAATGCAGCAACTGGAACGGGTACGATTTATTATAGTTATACCTTGCCTGCAAAAACGAGTGGCGATAATACAACAGCTACTTTCGCTGTTGAAATCAAGGATGCTGATGGAGATAGTGCAACAGCAGGGAATTTGGTCATCAATATTGTTGATGATGCACCAATCACCGTAGCGGATACAGGAAGTGTTACAGAAGGCGCGCTTTTGACCAAAGATGCAGCCAGTGGTGTACTTTCTAACGACCAGTCAGGCGCAGATGGTTGGGCTATTGGTGGCGGTGTAGTCGGTGTTGCTAAAGGCAATACAGGTACAACTTCGAGTACTGGAGTAGGAACAAGCATCACAGGTGATTATGGTACGCTTACATTAAATGCCAATGGTAGTTATAGCTATAAAGCGGATCCAAACAAAATAACAGCCAATGCACAGGATGTATTTACTTATACAGTGCGTGATGCTGATGGTGACTTAAAAACATCTACCCTTACCATTAATGTGCAGGATGTTACAGCCAATCCATTAACTACAGTGGGTAGCGTACGTGAGGATGGGATTGATGCCAATGGTAGTCAGCCTGCGGGAACAGATGCAACCAGTAATAGCAATATTGCTACGGGTCATCTCAACTTACAGACTGGCTGGACGGCAATCGCAACAACTGGCACTACAGCAAATGGAACGTATACCGTCAATTCAAATGGTACTTATAGCTTTACTTTAACTTCAGCAACCAAAGATTTAGCAGGCAATGAAACCAATAGCTTCACTTACACTGCTGTAGACCAATATGGCAATACGGTTACCAATACAGTGACAATTACGATTGTTGACGATAAACCTAAAATCAGTGAGAACGATGCAAATGTTGGTCGTGTAACTGTTGATGAAACTAATTTTGTCTCAGGTTCTGTTTCAGCTACAGATGCTAATTTTGTCAAAGATGTATTCACCCCTGTGTATGGTGCAGATGGTCAAGCTACAAGTAATGCGTTGATTTATGCACTTAACATTAGTTCCAATGGTGTGGATAGCGGATTAGATACCACCAGCGGCCAAAATGTCTTGCTGTATAAAGTAGGTAATCAGATTGAAGGACGTGCGGGTAGTGCATCAGGCGATGTGGTATTTCGTATCTCCATTGATCCGACCACGGGTGCTGTTACCTTAACTCAATCAGAAGCACTTAAACATCCAGTGGGCGGTTCTTCTTATGATGAAAGTCTTTCTATCAGCAATGCAGGTTTAATTACCCTAACTGCAACTGCTACAGATGGTGATGGTGATGCGGTCACCAGTGATCCTGTTGCGGTAGGTGATCGTTTTATCTTTAAGGATGATGGGCCATCAATTGGTTCTGAGCCAGCAGTAACTTCTGTAGATGAAAAAGGTCTAGCGACAGGAAGTGAACCAAACACATCGTTACTCACCGCAGAAGGCAATTTGAGTGTGAGTTATGGTCAGGACGGTTCAGGTAATGGCGGTGGTTTAAGCTTTGCTGCAAATCAAACTGCTTTAAAGGCAGTGCTAGATAGTACAGGTAATAGCGGTATAAGCTTTAGTATTAATACGGCAGGTAACGTACTGACAGCCAAGCGTGGCGGCAGTGATGTGTTCAAAGTCACTTTGGATACGACTGCAGGCAAATATACCTTTGAACTATTGGGTTCATTAAACCATCCAAGTCCTACTACACCATTGAATCTGAATTTTGACTTTATTGCCAAAGATGGTGATGGCGATACGGCATCTGGTAGTTTCGTTGTTCAAGTGATTGATGATGCACCAAAAACTGAGATTGTGATCACGATGGATGAGGATCATAGTTATGGTCCGTTCACCACCTCAGCTGATTCACGACTTGAGAATATTACCATTCAGGATGCGAATGGTAATACCATTGCTGGAACAGATAACGGTAATGGAAGCAAAAGTTTCAGTGTTGCACATGGCACTGTGACTGTAGATGAGGCTGGTCGAATTACTTATAAACCTGCCGATAACTATAGTAACTATGATGGAAGCTCTTCGACCAGTCCCGATACATTTAAAGTATTAGTTACTGATGACAGTGGGCAAACCACAACAACCAATGTGACTGTAAATGTAAATCCAGTCGCAGATGCTCCTACCTTAACTGTTGTGGATGATGAGGTTGAAACCCCAGAAGATACAGCGGTAAGTTTAGGCTTAAAAGCACCAGTTGTAACCGATAATACTGATCAAAATGGCAATACAACAACGGGTGATAGCCCAGAACGTCTAGGCGTGATTACCTTAAGCGGTATTCCTGCTGGCGCAGCGCTCTTATCTGGTACTGATACTACATTATTCACATCGAATGGCGGCAATATCTCCATTTGGTTAACCGATGTTAATCATCCGACTGATGAAACCAAGCCAACAGGTGCTTTGGAGATGACGTCTGCTGAGTTTGAAGCATTAAAGGTTTTACCACCTGCGGAAAGTCATGCCAATTTTACCGTAACGGTAAGTGTAACCAGTTATGAAGTTGAGGATAGCGGTGCTAAAGTTTCTGGTGTTAACGGTGCAACCAGTACTGCAACAGTCGTGGTCAATGTTCAGGCGGTTACGGACGGTATTGATCTGAAAATTTCAGATGGCACTAGTTTTGTTGATACAGACAGTACGACACCTGTGATTAAAGAGATTGAGGAAGATACTGCACTTAATTTGACTAATTTGTTGCAAGTGACATTGGCGACTGGTGACGATGGTAATTCGATTGCCGACACCGATGGTAGTGAGCAACGCTGGATGACCATTATGGGGTTACCAGAAGGTACAACCTTAACTGTAAGTGGACAGCCTCACACCATTACTGCAACAGAATCGTCGAATGGCTATCGAATAGACATTCCAAATAATTACAATGGCGTTTCACCAAGCTTACCATCGATTACAGTGACACCACCAAAAGACTTTAGTGGTGACATTAACAATATCCAGATCACGCTACATGCGCAGGACCAAGATAGTGATGGTGTAGGTAATGGGCCGACTACTGTAACTAAAATTACTGACAGTGTTTATTTAAATCTACATGTTACGCCAGTAGCAGGTGATGTCGCAGCAGGTGATGTTTCTACCAATGAAGACACAGCAGTTGCTTTCCTGCAAAATGTAAGAGTGACGGATACAGGTACAGATACAGGTACAGAAGTTATTACAGAAGTCGCATTTGAAATTCCGACAAGTTGGTTCGTGATTGCTCCAACCAATAACGGAGGATGGAATACTCGTGGAGATGGTTCGAGCAGCTCCCCATATACCATCACTTTTGACAACAATTTGAGTGAAGCACAGCGTGAGGCTATCTTGGATGGTTTCACAATTTTGCCGCCAGCACACAGTAGTCAAGATGCAACCATTCAAGTGAGTGTTACATCAACAGATACCAATGGTTCTGATACAGATACCAAGACTGTAGCATTGCCAGTAAAAGTCACTGTAAATCCTGTTGCTGAAATCGTGGGTAATCTTTCTGGTTCAGGTGATTCTGACAAAGATAGTACAGCTGACCTGACCATGACAGGTGGTCACACTTACACGACAGCAGGTGCAGAAGACACATGGTATACACTGGGTACTGAGAGTGGATTTAACCTTGCCAATGGCTGGACGAATCAGGACGCAGATGAACTGACTTATGCACATTTAACTCCTGAGTTAGTTTCAGGGGATAGCTATGCGACAGTCATCGGATCACAATTCAAATGGACTGATTCCGATGGTGAACATACTGCGACTTATACAGGCACACCAATTGATGTACCTGTTAGTGCATTGTCAACATTACAGTTCTTGGCTCCTGAAAATGTATCGGGTACTTTCAAAATCAAAGTTGAAGCTTATACAGTAGACTATGATGATGACAATGAAGGGACTGGCACACCAGCGACAGCAGTATCAGGTGAGGCTTGGTTAGAAGATATTATCATCGCACCTGTTGCTGATGGTATTAATACCTTGTCATTAAATGGTCGTGCGATTGGTTTGGAAGATACGCCAATCCCACTGTCGATTACGCCAAGAAGTTCTGATCCATCAGAAACCTTTAATATCACCATTTCAGATATTCCTGATGGTGCAAAAATTATCTATGGCGGTGTAGAACGAACGATTACTAACGGTTCAGTCACGATCTCTAACTTTAGTACATCTACGCCACTGACGATTACTCCACCTTTTAACAGCAATGAAAACTTTACCTTAAGTGTTACTGCGACGACGACAGATGGTAACCAGACATCTTCTGGATCAAGCGTGTTGTCTATACCTGTTACAGTTTATGGTGTAGCAGATACACCGACAGTTACCTTAAAAGATTATGACAGTAATCAGTCTGGTGTACAGTCTTATACAACCACTGAAGCTAATCTGGATGGTACTGCCCAGCATAAAGTGTCACTCTCTAATTTGATTGAAAATGTTTCATCGATTGATAATACAGATGGCTCAGAAAGCTTTACCCTTCGTATCACTGGCTTAGCCAAAGATTTCAATCTGGGTGGACCAGCCACTGTTTTGGTCACTGGCACAGGTGAAGAACGTGTCTGGGTGATTAAACCAACAGATTTAAATAATGTATTTATCACAGTACCAGAGAATTACAGTGGCAATGTGAATTTCAAAGTTGCAGGCGTTTCTACTGAAAATGATGGTGATTCCAAAACTGGTGCATTAACTGATGTTAATTTCATAGTGACACCTTCTGCCGAAGCAGAAGCAACGACCAGTGCGACACTGGTTGAAGATGAAATTACGACCCTGAATTTTGGCATTGTTCATGTAAATGGTGACAATGACGAAACTTTGGGACATGTTTGGATTGCACAGGATCAGGCGGCAGGAGCAAACTATACTTTATATCTGGGTACTGGCACATCGGCTGTTCTTTTAAGTAATGCAGGCTTACCAACTGAAATGATTGATGGGAAGACTTACTATAAACTGACTGCTGAACAAGCTCAAACCCTTGCAGCTAAAGGTGGTGATCAGCTTGATGGTGATCAGGGCTTCTTCACTTACAAATATGAAGTGACCGATAATCATTATGGTTCGGTGCAAACCGCACCAGCGGACACGGTGGTTAAAGATGGAGAATTAAAATTAACGGCGAGTGCAGTTACCGATGCTGTTGAGTTATCTGTTACTGGTATTTCTGGAATAAGCAATACCACTTCATCATCAGATCAACATGAAAATGATGATGCTACTCCAGACACCGCAACGCTCACTGCAACGGATACTGTGACCGTTAGTCTGAACGTCGCTTCGATTGACCATGATGGCAGTGAACACGTGGTTCGTATCTTGATCGAAAATGTGCCAGAGGGTGTAACTGTACAAGGTGCAAATGTTCAACAGATAGGTGCTGGTACATGGGTACTGGTCTATCAGGCAAATAATGCACCTTCAATCAACGCACAGGGTGGTATTGATGTACCAGTCACTTTCAAGATTGGTTCCGACGCGGATGGCTTAACAGACCATCCGATTAAGATAACTGTACAGACACAAGATCTAGGGTCTGATTTGACTGCTATAACAGACATCAAATCTGATTCAGTGACATGGTATCTAAATACAGATTTTGCTGAGGCTCCAGGCAGTAAAGCACCGCTTATTGACCAATGGCAATATAATGATGCATCTGCTACGGAAGATACACCATTTAAATTAAGCGATGTGGTAGATCAAGCCATTACCATTCAGGATAATTCGGCAAGCAACTTGTTTACTGTCACCTTGAAAGATTTACCAGCAGGTACAATCGTCAATGGTATGGTACAAACCATGATCGATACAAATAATGATGGTAACCCTGATACCCCAGTATGGACAGCAAGTGTTACGGTAGATCCGAATGCCACTGATGCCGAAGCCGAAGCTGCTTTGCAAAATCTGTTAGACAGTATTGTGATCACGCCACCAGCAGACTGGAATGATAATGGTCAATCTGGACAGTTCCATTTCGATGCGACACTTACGACTTCGGTCTTGGGTGGCGCTACCGAAGAGGCAACGATTCAAGACATGACGATTCCAATCGCTCCTGTGACGGATAATCCGATATTCACCATGTCTGGAGATAGTATGGTGGGTGAGGGTGCGACAGCAATCACAAGTTCTATTACACTCGACCCTGCCGATGGAAGTTTTGGTAAGGTTGTCGATGGTAAAATGTATGTGCAGGTCAATGCTGCTGATACAACCGATGCCATGGAAGGTGGTCAGCTATACATCACGGGTAGTACAACACCACTTGTTTTACAAAGTGTAGATATTGATGGTGATGGTACAACTGATGGTGATTTCTACGTCATTGACATTGGTGAAAATGGCGGAACAGTAGACTTAACGTATACCATGCCAAATGGTGAGAAAACTGTACCAGGTAATGTATCATTTACTGCTTATGCAAACGTACAAGAAGACGGTGCAGATGTTAAAGCAGTCAGTGTCACGGGTTCTGTGGAAGTTCAACTGATCAATAATGGTGTAAATGTTGTTTCACAAAACTTTATTGGTAATGAGTCAGAACTGGCAACTAAAGCCAATGCAATTGAGCTGACTGGTGCAGGTGGACTAAGCGTGAGTTTGAACGATTCAGATGGTTCAGAGTCTTATGGTGCAATTTTGCTATCTGATGTTCCAAATGGCTTCTTGGTTTATGTCGGAAATGATGCGGCATCCGCAACGCTTGCAAGTAATGCAGGTGGTGATGGCACAACCAACACTTGGGTACTCTCAGAAAGTGGTGGACTACCAGTTTATGTTGCGATATTACCGCCGATACACTGGAGTGGTACTGTTGAAAACTTACAGTTGGTTGTAACTTCTGGTGAAAGTAGCTTATCTCCTTTAACTGAAACCAAAGACATTGGAGATTTGGTGGTTAATGCCGTAGCCAATGGCGTTGATATCAAACCGACTCAAACTTTCGGTAAAGAAAATGAGATTATTCCACTTAACCTGAATGCATCGATGCATGATCCAAAAGTTTCAGAAGTTGCAAATGACAGCAGTACTGAAACTATGACCATTAAACTCACAGGTCTGGGTCAATATGCCTCTTTTTATATCGATGGTGTACAGATTTCATCTAGTCAAATTACAGTAAGTGGAACTGGATCAAGTACGACTTATACCATTACAGGTTTAACCCAAAGCAATATAGATAAGTTAGGCTTTAAACAGGCGAAAGCAGCTTTAACTGATCAGGATTCAGCGACTACAGGTACACAAATCGGGGTAGAAGCATGGACAGTTGAAAGTGGTGCTGGAAATAGTGCATCTGCTCATGTTTCTACGAACATTACTGTAAATATGACGGCCCAACGGGCTACAACAGGTAATGATACCTTGCTATATACAGCAAGTAGTATTAATGCTGGAGCAGGTACAGATACGATTCAGCTCCGTTCTGGTGAAACTGTATCAGGTGCTACTTTGGCAGCAAATCTGAAGAATGTTGAAGTGCTGGATTTGTCTGTAAATGGAGCAAATAATATCACTAGCCTGACAGCATCACATGTATTGACCATGACTGATGCGGCACATACCTTGAAGATCAATGGTACTGCTGAGGATACTGTTGGACTTGGTTCAGGCTGGACACAAAGTGCAACCAATAATGGTTATGTGACATACACCAGTACCGTATCGGGTACGGCTGTCACTTTGCTGGTGAGTGAAAATGTTCATACCCAATCTGGAGTAAATCCATTATCAGCGAGAAGCTTCAGCGTAGCTGAAACCAGTTCGGATGATGTGATTGTGGCCAAAGCGGGTAACGATACCATTACGACGGGTCAGGGTCACGATACATTGATTTATAATGTGCTAGATGCGAGTGATGCCAAAGCGGGGCATGGTATTGATCATTGGACAGATTTCGGTTTTGGTTCTACCGCAACAGATAGCAATGCCGAAACGATTCAATTCTCATCAGAATTCTTTAATGATTTGCTTAGTGATAGTGATTTGACATCATCTCATCTTTCACAAGTCGAAAAATTCATTAAGGTTGACTATGATGCAGCAACTGAATCTGCAACCGTGAAAGTAGATCGTGATGGTGAAGCAAATGGTTCAAATTATCAGGATCTTTTGGTCTTAGAACATCAAACTTCGAATGTAACGCTTGCAGAGCTGTTAAATAATCATCAAATTACGATTGGCTAACTTATCGTGTTGATGAATAAAAGTTGCCCCATCCGTGGGGCAATTTTTATGCTAGATGTGAATAATTTCGCTAAATCATTTAATGGCAAAACAAAATTCCAGTACAATGCTTGAGTTTTGATTTTCCTCATCATTATTATAGTCGTGAAACAATATCATGAATAAACGGGATGTATTAATAAAGACGAGTTTATGTTCACTTCTTAGCCTTTATATGCCTGAACCGTACCGGGTTTGTCGGAGACTTTTTTATTTAAGTTAGGCCACCTGACCTAACGGGTTAATCTTATAATCGTACATTGCTTCAAGCTCAAAAGACGATACATAACTCAGCGCATCAAGCACCATATCTGTATTCTTACGTGTTGATACTTTCCAGCCAACAATTGCACATGAAAAAACATCAATAATAAATGTGGTTTAGACCCAATCTGAATGAGTTTTAATATATGTGAAGTCAGCGACCTGAGATACCGTCTTGGTAGTCAATCAGGTTTTGAGATTATTCGGCTAATAAATAATCTCTTTGATAGGCAGTCTGATGTTTTAAAACGCTATAACACAGATCTCTGTACACGGCAAATTTCATAGGATCCTTGTCCTATCAGGCTTTTTCTTTCTTAAAATTGCTAGCACTTTCTTAAATTCTTCTTTTTTTCCAAAACCAATCAAACGTAGAATAGCCATTTGAACATAGTCCAAACCGTAGCGAAATAAACTTACTGAAAGTCGTCCATGCTTCTTTATTTTTATCGCTTTTTTCCGATCATGTTGCCATTCACCTGTTAAATAGCACCAACAGAAACCGATAGCTAGCACTGCTATCAATTTCTTGACTCGTCTAGGGTCTGTTAAACGAGTATTTTCAAGATTGAATCCACGTCCTTTGAGACAACTAAATAACGTTTCGATTTCCCAGCGTAATGCATAATCACGAATAGCAGAAGCATTAAACATAGGAGAAACAACAAGTAAAAGCTCTCCATCTTCTAATCGTAGCGCACTAATATACAGTTTCACTCGACCAACCCAAATACGTCGTTTACGACATTCAGTTTGACCAACTTGAAGATGACGAAATAAATCACTAATTTTATGATTCTTGGCTAAGTGATTGGTCACAATAAAGTTTTTTTAACACGTATACAGAAGTTAATGTCATTTTCAATTAACCATGTAAACCATTTCTCACCGATAAATTCTCTGTCTGCAAACACATTCACTATACGATCTTTACCAAAAATGGAGATAAAGCGTTGAATCAAAGTAATACGCTCTTTTGTATCTGAATTTCCACGTTTATTGAGCAATGTCCAAACAATAGGTATCGCTATTCCACGATAGACGATGGCTAACATCAAGATATTAATATCTCGTTTTCCCTATTTCCAATTAGTTCTATCCAAAGTTAATTGGACTTTATCGAATGAAAATATATTGAAAATTAACTGAGAAATTTGACGATAATCGAAATACTGATCTGCAAAGAAGCGTTGTATACGTCGATAAAATGATTGTGGTAAGCACTTGATGGGTAAGGCTTTAGATGCAGAAGAAAGATTACATGTCTGTTTTACAATTAATGCAAGCATAATCAGTGTAAAACATTTTGCATGTGACTTGTTCCACTTTAGATATTTGTTTAAGATGAGATGTAACTCATTGAAATGTGTCATCATATTCGTCGTCAGAAAACAAGTATTATGCCATTATTTCAATGAGTTATCTTTTTTTGTCGTGTACAAAGGTGAATATTATTGAAAATGGAGTAGCCATCAAATTCTGAAGTTTTCCACACATGGAGTTCTTTTATGCGATTAGAAATATCTAAATCTGCAGTGAGATTTTTAAACATATTTAAGTAGCATAAGTTGAAACCATACGCTTGTGGATGAATGGTGATTCTGCTTTTTTTGAAATTTTTTAGAGTACTTATCTGTGTTGCTGGAAACTTCAAAAGTAGTTCAGATGTCAGATCCATGTGTGCTATTGAATAAAAATAATACAGCAATATTCACGTATATTTAGAGTTTTTGAATATGGCAGGAGGTATCATTTTTTCCTTGTTTTTAAAGTTTATTTATTATTGAAAGTTTCAAATTTTCCTCCTCGATTAGATACTCACTATTAGTTAGCTATATTTGTGAGTTGGCAAAAAATATCATGTTTCTATTATGATGTTCACATAGCAGATTACAATGAATACAGTAGGGATGAGTATAGTTGATTATTACAATAACAATGCTCAAATTTGATCTTTTTTAATGGTAATTAAAACCAAATAGGAATCAATTTTTGATAAGTATATGGCTTTGTTGCACAAAGATTTCATAACTATATGATTTTAAAAGTTTTGATTATTTTTTGATCCAAAATTAAATTTATTTAAATCAGATGCTTACATATTTATGCAACAAAGCCCATTGTGTTCTTACGCAAACCTGCACCGATTGGCCTTGGTTTAACCAGTCTACATATACTAGATGAGCCACTCATTGTGGCCTTACCCAACAATCATCCTTTGGCTGAACAAGCCGAACCAATTCATTTGCTGGATCTTGAACCGCATGATTTTGTGTTGTACCGACGTTTAGCGGGGCAAGATTTATTTGATAATATTTTGGCCAGTTGTTACCAAGCTGGATTTAGTCCCAAAATTGTACAAGAAGCGCCACGTTTAACCTCGAGTTTAAACTTGATTGCTGCAGGGATTGGTTTATCCATCGTGCCTGAGGCCATTCGTGACTTTTGGAATAAGCAGATTGTTTACAAAGCACTCAAGGCGAACAATCCATGTATTGCGCCGATTTATGCAGTGTATAAAGAAAATATAGACAATGTCCGTTTGCAACACATCTTAAAGTTATTGCAATAATTCGTTCAATATTGAGCACTTTATTCTGCCTGACAAGAGTTTGCTTAAAGTACTAAGGTCAGAGTGATGATGTGTTGTATTTAAAGTTTTATACCTATAACGAATGCTCGTATGGAGCAAAATATAATATTTAGCAATATGAAATGTTTAACCCATGCTTTTTAATAAAATTTCTTTTGCACTCACGGCTCTGATTTCTTCCACTGTGGTAATGATGAGTGGTTGTGCAACCAGTCTGTCTAGCACCGCTTCAAACACACAACAACAGGCGCAAAATGCCTTATTGGTCTATGGTGGACCTATTTTAACCATGCAAGGCATGCAGCCCAGCTATAGCTGAATACTTACTTTATTATCACACTTAAAACCATAGGAAATGAGGTTTTACAGATGTTTCCATGTGCTAGTGTTTTTAGAATTTAGCTATAGTTTTGTTTCCCATCTACTTTGATGCCATTTTTTTTATACTGTCACTGAGGCAGGTTGGACATTTGATTTCTAGAGTTATTTGCATTTCTCTATTTTATCAAAATTCAACCTGCTTTTTTTTAGCATACTTTTTGATACACCACCAAAAATTGGATGAGTTTTGCTAAATAGCTCAAAGTTCAGTTTGTATGTTGATAAATGCATATTACTAGGGTCTGTTGACATTTGTTGATTAAAAAAATAGCGAGATAGTAAAATTAAATCGCCAAACCCAATTTTACACTCGCTATGCCTCGAACAATGCTAAATGATCAACACTGGTCCAAGTTACTTGCTATTTTCCGTCACTTTAATATTTATCTCAAATTAAATTTACGGAATTTTATTGAAGCGATTTTATTTCGAATTAGAACAGGCTGTCCTTGGCGTGATTTACCTCAAGAGTTTGGTAAATCAAATTCTATTTTTAAGAAATATAATCGATGGTCTAAAAATAGTAAGTTTATGAATATTTTTAAATTATTCAGCCAGCATGCTGATAAAGAGTGGATTTTTATCGATGGGAGCCATGTACGAGCGCATCAACATTCAGCTGGTATTAAGAATCAAAGTATTTCCAAAAGTATTGGTGGTAATAGTTCAAAAATACATTTAGCAATCGATTCAAATGGTAATCCTATTGAATTTATTATTTCAGATGGAACTTCACATGATATTAAGGTTGCACCTGATCTTGTATCAAAATTAGATTTAACAGAGTCAGAAATGCTATGTGCAGATAAAGGCTATGATTCAGAAAGTTTCAGAAAGAAAATTAGAGAAAGTAATACGAAAGCAAACATTCCTCGAAGATCAAATGCCAAATCTAGCAATGATGATATGGACTGGTATATGTATAAAATCAGACATTTAGTTGAAAATGCATTTTGTAGATTAAAACAATTTAGAGGAATTGCCACAAGATACGATAAGCTAAAACGTAACTATCAAAGCGCTGTTGCTTTAGCTTGTATATTTATATGGTTGCCTCTTTAGCTCAATTTATCGGCTGTAAATGTCAACACACCCTAATATAGAGCCTGTAAATAAATTTCAGTAGTTTTATCATTTATTAGGGATGATGGAATTCAACTTTATTTTTTGTCAGGCTTCTTTAGCGAATTCATTTAAAGGCTATTTATTCACTTTTCATAATAAAAGTGCTCAAATAGATATCCTATCACTCGTATTGTGAAGAAATTATCTTATAAGATTTGACTTCAAAAATTACATATCGCGCTCTAAAGTCAAGTCTTTAAAATGAGCAGTGTGCAATATAAAAATCATTCAAATGCACTAAAAAACAGTTTGTGAGAGAGGAATAGTAGATGAATACGCGATCTACCATTATGGATACCAATAGCTTCCGTGCCGAGCATGCGAGTGCACTAGATTCTGAAACCCGAGAACTGACCGATCGACGTAGCCAAAATTTAGGTGAATCTTACCGCTTGTTTTATCGAAACCCAGTGCATCTTGTAAAAGGGCAAGGACAATACCTTTGGGATGCTGCAGGCAATCAATACTTGGATGCTTATAACAATGTCGCTAGTATAGGACATTGCCATCCTGCGGTAATCAATGCCGTAAATGAACAAATGCAAATGTTGAATACACATACTCGTTATTTACATGAGCGCATTTTAGATTATACCGACGAACTTTTAGCGACCACACCGACTGAAATTAACAAAGCCATGTATATGTGTACGGGTTCTGAGGCGAATGATTTGGCCATTCGTATTGCCCGTGAATACAGTGGTGGTACGGGTATTATTGTGTCGCAAGAAGCCTATCATGGTACTAGTGATCTTACTTCGGGCTGTTCGCCTGCGCTTGGTACAGGACAGACCTTAGCTGCTACAACTCGTTTGGTGGCAGCACCTGATCAATATCGTTTTGAGGGTGAAGATTTAGGTGACTGGTTCGCCGCGCAAATTCAAGCACAAATTGATGATATGAATGCCAATGGCATCAAGTTTGCAGGCTTCTTAGCCGATTCCATTTTTTCATCAGACGGGGTAATGCCAAATCCTACTGGTTTCCTGAAAAAAGCAGTGGATGTAGTGCATGCCAATGGTGGTATTTTCATTGCTGATGAAGTACAGCCTGGTTTTGCTCGTACAGGCGATTCTTTTTGGGGTTTTGGGCGTCATGGTGTGGTGCCCGACATCATTACCACAGGCAAGCCGATGGGCAATGGTATTCCAGTATCAGGTTTACTCGCGAAAGATCATGTGTTGTCTGCCTTTAGTCAAAAAATCCCTTATTTCAATACCTTTGGGGGGAATCCTGTGGCGATGGCAGCGGCGCAGGCCGTGCTGAAAACTATTCAAGAAGAAGAGTTACAAGCCCATAGTCAGCGCCTTGGTGGTCTACTTTTGACAGAATTGCGTAAGCTGATGGAAAAGTATGACTGTGTTGGTGATGTGCGTGGTGCTGGTTTATTTATTGGTTTCGAATTGGTACAAGATCGTTTCACCAAAATGCCTGATAAAGCTCTGGCACTGGATTTGATTGAAGAATTGCGTAATACGCATCGTGTGCTGACCTCTGTTGCGGGACCATATGGCAATGTCTTGAAGTTACGTCCACCATTGGTGTTCCAAGAAAAGGATATTGATTGGTTGGTTGGAGCGTTGGATCAAGCCTTAAGTAAACTGCAAAAATAAACTTAAATGTCATACATATTTAACCCCGCTCAATGAGCGGGGTTTCTTTTTTATTGATGTCTTACCACTTAATGTCGTAATTGGCGTGGTGTACAGCCAAACCAACGCTTGAATGCACGGGAAAAGGCACTGACTTCGGAATAGCCTAATAAAAATGCTACTTCAGAAATCGGTAAATTCTTCTGTTGAATATAGTGTTTGGCCAGTTCATAACGAACTTGATCAATTAGTTGAGTAAAGGTGATGTCGTGTGATTTTAAGCGCCGTGATAAGGTACATGGACTCATATGTAAATCTAGTGCAACTTTTTCCAAGTTGGGTTCACCATGAATCAAATCTTGCTGAATGTGTGCACGGACTTGATTGGTTAAAGTTTGTGACTGCGATTGCGTATTCAGAATTTTTAAAGTGTCGAGCATCATGGTGAGCAGCAACGGGTCTGACTGTGGCATTGCGGTTTTAAGGTCTGATTTGGCAATCAAAATTGAATTGAATGGCTGATCAAAAAACACTGATGCATTAAACAGTTTACTGTGTTCTTGCCAAAACTCGGGACGTGGGTGTTCAAAATGAATTTCGCGTGGTGAATAGTGTGTGCCCAAGACTTCACGAATTACATTCATAAACATGCCCACTGTGAGTTCGGCATCTTGTCGTCGCGATAAAATTGCACCATGCTGGACTTGGTAGTCGAAACGATAGGCATCATTGACTTCAACCATACGGCATAAAGTATCTTTTTGATGCAGATTAAAATGTGAGGTCATGTTCTTTAATGCATCTTCCAGCGATGCTGAACATAAACCAATATAGCCAATCAGTCCTAAAGCTTTGGGATGAAATTGCTGTCCATAATGCAGTCCGAAATTATCGCAATGTGATAGTTTTGCGGATTGTTCCAAGACTTCGCAATAATTGGTGAGTTGCAAACTGAGGGTGGGGCTGAGCAATAATTCAGGATTAATACCACTGATCCCAAAAATGCGATCGACATCGGCACCTTTATGCAGAATAAAGTCACTTAGGCCTGTCGCGGCAGCTGATAAAATGCCTTGGTTGCTGATGTCTTGAGCGTTGATGGAGAGAGGATTAAATTGAATCATGCATAGCCTCTTTTAATACAGAACCGTTATTGTTCTAAATTAAGCAAGAGCTATGCCATTCAATGCTTTACGGTTTGCTTCTGCCTACAGGTATTTTTTTATATACCTGCTGGAATTTGGTTGTTAAGATATTTTTTGCAAAGTCGCACAGTTTCATCCGACCATTGAGCTCCCAAACTTTTGGCCATGTCGGTATAGGCATGTGAACCGAACCAAGCCATCAATTGGATTCTACGTTGCATAATAAAGGTGGGAACCAACGCATACTCTTCTGCACTCACATGCCCAATTTTTTCATAACCATTCAACCATTGTTCGACCCACTTGGGTGCAGCAGTATAGTGTTCATTAAAACTAATTGCTGCAGCTAAGTCATGCATAAACCAGCCCATGCCGCAGTCGTCAAAATCAATCACACCAACCTTTTTTTCATTCAACAACAGATTGGTCAGTCTGAGGTCAGCATGGATCAGCCCATAGTGATCTTTGGACTTCCCAAATTGATTTAGCTCGGTGGCAACACGGCAAATTGCCTCATCAATCACGGCATGATCTACCGATTTTAACTGTGGGGCATGACGCCAGTCACCCCAATGTCCATCGGCAAAAACCATACTTTCATGATCCCAAACAATACGTTGGAAGTAGGCTGGCATCTCCCATGTTTTACTGTGCAGGTGCAGTTGTGCTGTGATTTCACCCAACTGCTTAAAATCACATGGATCGACATTATCTGCTGTAGGCATTACACCTTTCACCCAATGAAAGAGCACTGCATGCCTTGAAATATCTGGACTGAGTGCCAATGTTTGGACTTTATCTCCATGACAGTCGGCAATGGCAATCGGCACCGCGATGCCATGCGCATTTAACGCATCTAACCATGCTAGTTCACTTTCGATTTGTTGTTTGGAATGATAATTGGGACGATGAATGCGTAGTGCATATTGTTGTTGAGCGGTTTTCACAACAAAGGTGGCATTTTCAGATTGGCAGAGTAATTTGATCTCGCCTTGATAGCATGCTGGATAGGTTTGCATGGCTTTTTTTGCCAATTCGTAGAGTTGTTGAATGCTTAAATATTCATTTTGTTGGACGCTCATGTTGTACTCCTTTTCATGCTGATCTTGGGTGCGGAGTCCCAGACTTTGAGCTGATCTTATAAAAGAAAAAAAAGAGCAACTTGACTTCAAGCGACTATGCTCATGATTTATTGTCAAGTTTAAAGCCGATATTTCACCGATATTAAAGTGGTCGAATTTGGTGAAAAGGTGATCGAGCATCATGAAAAATGAAATGATAATGACGGAGAGTGTCGCAGATAACACCGAATATTTTGCCCAACGCCAACTGAAAAAGGGTGCCGTCGGTTGGTTACTGTTGGTGGGGTTAGGGGTGTCTTATGTGATTTCGGGTGACTTCGCAGGTTGGAATTTTGGTATTGCGCAAGGTGGTTGGGGCGGATTATTTGTTGCTACGATTGTAGTGGCATTTATGTATCTATGCATGAGCTTGTCGATGTCAGAAATGTCGACCATGCTGCCAACAGCAGGCGGGGGCTATAGTTTTGCGCGAGTGGCGTTTGGGCAATTTGGTGGTTATCTTACAGGGACTGCAATTCTGATTGAATATGCAGTCGCACCTGCCGCAATTGCAGTTTTTATTGGCAATTATTGTGAAGCTTTATTTGGCATAGGTGGCTGGCCGATTTATCTGTTTTGCTATGTGTTTTTCATGGCAATTCATTTACAAGGTGCAGGTGAGGCTCTGAAAATAATGTTTGGCATTACCGCAATTGCTTGTGTGGCGCTGTTGGTGTTTATAGTGGCAATGGTTCCACACTTTAATGCTGCCAATTTATTTAATATTGCAGTAATGCTAAATACTGCGGGGGCGAGTTCATTTTTGCCTCTCGGTTACATGGGCATTTGGGCTGCTGTCCCGTTTGCAATCTGGTTTTTCCTTGCAGTTGAAGGCGTGCCTTTGGCTGCTGAAGAAGCCAAAGATCCAGTCAAATCTTTACCACGTGGTTTAATTGGTTCAATGTTGATTCTGGCTGCATTTGCCCTGCTGATTTTGTTTTTAAGTGCTGGTGCGATGGGTGCAGAGCAAGTGAAAAATTCAGGAGCACCATTGGTTGATGCATTAATTGCAGTCTATGGACAGCATTCATGGATTGCCAGTTTTGTGAATTTTGTGGGATTAGCAGGTTTAGTAGCAAGCTTCTTCTCGATTATTTATGCTTATTCGCGTCAAGTGTTTGCCCTATCGCGTGCGGGTTATTTACCGAAAATATTATCGCTCACCAATAATAAACAAGCGCCGAAATGGGCGATTGTGATTCCTGGGGTAATTGGCTTTGTATTGTCATTAACGGGTGAAGGAGATTTGCTGATTTTGATTGCGGTGTTTGGTGCCACCATTTCTTATGTGTTGATGATGATGTCGCATATTAAATTGCGTTTTTCCCGTCCAGATTTAGCACGACCATATAAAACACCCGGCGGCATCGTCACTTCAAGTATAGCATTGGTTTTGGCCTGTGCTGCAGTGGTGGCGGGTTTAATGGTTAATCCAAAAGTATGGTGTTTGGCAGCGCTAATTTATGGTTTATTCATTCTGTATTATCTGCTGTATAGCAGACATCATCTGGTGGAAGGCACGCCTGAACAAGAGTTTGCATCTATTGAAATCAGAGATGAATAGTTGAGTGAAATTTACCTAATTTTTAAGAATATCAATCCCATTTTTAATGGGCTTGATATTCTTAAATGCTCATTAAATTATTTGGTGGTGTTTTAAAAAGTATGCTGAGATTAAATGAAGCCATTATTGATGTAAAAGAAGGTTAAGTCGAAGGCTTTAAAATGGTTTCCAGGTGGTGTTTCAAGCTTTTTGGAGAAATTACAACTTCTTCTAAAACCACGCCTTATTCGATGCCTTATTTTGCAATTATTACCTTCAATTCCTACAGTAAACAACTTACCAATACTTTGCTTGCAGTTTTTAAAAGCAGTGATGAAACTGTCCCAATGATCACTTGCAATTCGGGTGTAGTGAATACCTAATTGTTTAAGCTTTGTCTTCAACCTTTGGACTGTAGCTAAATGTCTCTTACCCCAAACATAAGCAACAACCTCACCTGTTTCTCGATGGTAGGCGTAAATAAGCCATTGTTTATTATTTTTATTTCCAACAAAAGTCCAGAATTCATCTACTTCGAGAGATTCATAATGACTTTGTTTAGGCTGAATTTGATAGGCCGATTCAGTTAAAGTCCGTAAGACTTTACCGATACTAATGCGCTCAACTTCAGCGATATCTCGTATACCGCTGCCTCTGACCATTAACTGTAATATTTTATGAGTAATGCCAGAATTACATCCTAGATAGCTCAGAGCATGGTCACCAATAAACTGACGTTTGCAGTCTTTGCATTGGTAGTTTTGTTTCCCATCTACTTTGATGCCATTTTTCTTTATACTGTCACTGAGGCAGGTTGGCCATTTGATTTCTAGAGTTATTTGCATTTCTCTGTTTTATCAAAATTCAACCTGCTTTTTTTTAGCATACTTTTTGATACACCACCAAATATTTTTCTTTGCTTCGAGGTCGCTGAGTTCGTAAAAGGCCTGAATACCGCCTGCGGCTTTAATTCCATCTAAAGCGACAGATAGAGCTTCCTGATCTGACGGGAATGTTTCATCTCATACCGTAGAAGTACCATTTTGGTTTACCACTTCCAGTGTCCAGTCACTATCGGGTAATCGATAAATTAGAACTTCAATTTGCTCATTATCCTCTTTTAAAATTTGAGACAAGGGAGAATCGATTAAATCATTTTCATCATAATCCATAGTACTGTCATTATCAGACATCAGCGGCAGCCTTTATTGTATTTAATATCCGTCCATAGTAATGAATGAATTAAATTTTGCCTAGCAGTGGATATTATGGGGTACAAAGAATGGCTAAATTCAAAAAATAATTGCCCCGACAATAAAACAAAATAATCCAAAAATTACCCAAATCCAGACATTCGATTTGGGTTTCTCAGTATGTGATGTATAGAGTGGTTGTTGTTCCTGAGCAGGAATTTTTTGGTTGCCTGCTCTTTTTTTATAGGGTTGGTGCTTGGAATAGGATAGGCCTGTGCCTGGAATACCAACGCTGGTTCGGGTGCCTTTTTTGCCAATATTTAAAGAAGCACCAGGTTTGCCAATGCTCGCGCTACTAATGCCTTTATGCGTCAGATTAATTTTTAATCCAGGTAGCAGTTTAATACTCTTGCGAAATCTGAAGCCCATATTTTTTCCATTTACAAGAACCAGTTTGGTTTCTATCTCAGTTGTCCGGATACAGTGAAATAAGAGTTTGATTCATTCATAGGACTGATCATTTGACTTATCTAGTGAAAAATCAGTATGTTCTTTAACATAAGATATTGGCTTTTAGACAATGAATCAAACATCAAATTATTACAATCAACATGCTCAAGCATTTTTTGAAAATACCTATCAGGTTGAAATGGAAAGTCTTTACGCACCATTTCTAAGATATTTGCCGGAACAGGCATTGATCCTGGATTTGGGCTGTGGTTCGGGTCGGGACACTTTGGCATTTAAGAAAAAAGGCTATCAAGTTGAGGCAATTGATTATTCTACCGAGCTGGTTGAAAAGGCGAGAGAGCTGACAGGCATCGAGGTACGTCAGCAAAGTTTTTATGAGCTGAATGAAGTAGCTAAGTATGATGGGATTTGGGCCTGTGCTTCTCTTTTACACTGTGAAAGAGATCGCCTGACTGAAGTGCTGGCGCGCATATTTAAAGCATTAAAGCCAAATGGTGTGTGTTATATGTCTTTTAAATATGGAAATACAGATCGTGAGAAAGAGGGGCGTAGCTTTACTGATCTAAATGAGCAGCAAGCTCATGACTTACTCAAACAAATCGACCAGGCTTTACTTTTACAGCAATGGATTACAGTAGATAAACGTCCAGACCGTACAGAAGAGTGGTTAAATATCCTGATTAGAAAAATGCAGGCTTAGCCATGTTATTTAGTACAGCTGAAATACCAACACCTCAAGAACAGCTGAAATTCTTGAAGCATATTCAGCAGATATTGCAGTCAGGGACTTTTACTTCGACATATAAGTTTGCTTTGCTGATAAGTATCACGCGTCTGGCGATTGAACAGGGTCAAGATACCGGTGCTGCCTTGCATTTGGACTATCAGGATATTGCGGAAAAGTTTATTGACCTGTACTGGAAACAGTCTCTGCCGTTTCAGTTTAACCAGTATGAGCCTTTTACTATTCATCAAAGCACTGGTAAGCAGGCAAAGATCATCAGTGAAATTCAGAATGCACAGCAACAATTCAAGACCTTGGCCGCGTTGAGAAAGAATGTACTTTACTGGAATAGGCTGAAGCGAACAGTTGCGACAACGGTTAAGCAAATGCCGGTAGTATATTTGCAGAATCTGAATGGTCAAACGGTAGAGTTTCTCTATCATCTGCAGGATTGCAAACAGTCACTTAAGCTGTTGCCCAAGGTGATGTATTGCTTAAGACAATTCAGTGAAATTATTGAAGAGCTGTGCCAGAAGCGCTGGATTGATTTTGTCCGACTGAACAAGCAGAACCTAGTTGTACTTGATGGCTTGCCTGACCTAGATGAATTCATGTTTGCTCCAAGTCGTAATCAATTGGGGCAGGTCGCGGACTTCTTAATTGACTTACAGCAATGCCAGTGTTTTTACTGTGGCAAAAGCCTGAAAAACTCAAAATATGCCGTGGATCATTTTATTCCCTGGTCTCTATATCCTGCCGATACCGGACATAATTTTGTCCTGGCAGATGATAAATGTAATTCACAGAAAAGTAATTATCTAGCGTCCGAGCAATTCCTAGATCAATGGAGAGAACGTAATCATCTGCATGATCAGGCGATTAGTCGGGAGATTTCGCAACTCGGTTTTTTGACCGATCTGCGGCGTTCACATCGGGTTGCAGACTGGGCCTATCAGCAGGCGATTGAGCATGAGTATTTAGTCTGGTTGGGGGGAAAAGAGAAGAAGATATTAGCCCGAGTGTATTAAACTATTAAGTTTCAAAAATATTTTTAACTGTATGAATCACACAAATTCTTTAAAAAGACTGCGTCAATATGTGACGTTAATTTCCTGAAATTTCTTCAAATAATTATTGGAAAAGGATATTTTAAGGACAACTCTTCTTCATAATTGATGATAAGAATGGAACAGCTCAATCCATCAGATCTAAAAGCAATATTACATTCGAAACGTGCCAATCTGTACTATCTTGAACATTGTCGTGTGATGCAGAAAGATGGTCGAGTACTTTATCTGACTGAGGCTAAAAACGAAAATCAATATTGGAATATTCCGATTGCCAATACTACAGTGATTTTATTGGGTACAGGTACATCGATTACTCAAGCAGCCATGCGTATGCTTGCCAGTGCAGGGGTGCTTGTAGGTTTTACGGGTGGTGGTGGAACGCCTCTTTTTATGGGCTGTGAAATCGAGTGGATGACACCACAGAGTGAATATCGCCCAACTGAGTATATGCAAGGCTGGATGCAATTTTGGTTTGATGATACCAAACGCCTAGAAGTAGCTAAACAATTTCAACTCACGCGGATTGAGTTTATAAGAAAAATTTGGTCAAAAGACCGAGATTTAAAAGAGTACAGCTTTTATATTGATGATTTAGATATAACACAAGCTTTAGATGGCTTTGCTAATAAAATTCCACAGCAAACCAAAGTAGGTGATTTACTCCTTACAGAGGCAGCAACGACAAAACAGCTTTATAAAATTGCAGCAACACGTACAGGCTTAAAAGATTTTAGCCGTAACCCTGAACAAGGTGATTTAGCTAATGATTTTTTAAATCATGGCAATTATCTGGCTTATGGTTTAGCAGCGACAACACTTTGGGTACTTGGAATTCCACACGGTTTTGCAGTCATGCATGGCAAGACGCGTCGAGGGGCTTTAGTGTTTGATGTGGCAGATTTAATTAAGGATGCTGTGGTTTTACCGTACGCGTTTATTTGTGCCAAAGAGAAAATGACTGAGCAAGAATTTAGACAGCAGATTTTGCAAAAATTTACCGAGCATAAAGCACTCGACTTTATGTTTGATCAAGTCAAAGCACAAGCTTGCAAAAATCATGATGTAGAGGAGTAAGCATTATGATTGTGACTTTTATTTCCCAATGTGAAAAGAAAGCCATTCCACGCACCCGACGTGTTTTGGATGCTTTTGCTGACAGGATTGGCGATAACACGTGGCAAACCATCATTACCGAAGAAGGTCTAATAGCTGTTAAAAAATTATTGCGTAAAACCGTGACCAAAAGTACAGCGGTGAGTTGTCATTGGATTCGAGGACGGCGTAGAAGTGAATTGCTATGGATTGTAGGAAATCGGAATAAGTTTAATGCTGAGGGAATTGTGCCAGTAAATACTACACAGAAAAAGTTAGATCAAAACAAATGGGAAAATGATTGGCATTATTTACCTCTAATTAAAGCATTAGTAGCTATTTCAGCCCTATTACATGATTGGGGAAAAGCCACAGTTTTATTTCAAGAAAAACTGCAACCAAAGAATAAACAGAGTATAAAGGGTGATCCATTACGCCATGAGTGGATATCCTGTTTATTACTTAATGCCTTAGTACATTCTTCAGAAAATCCAAAAAATGATGAGGCATGGTTGAATTTATTCATTCATCAATCATGGGTTGAAGGCAAACTTAAAGCAACAGTCCTAAAGAATTTAGACAAAACCAAAGCTCTGGATTATTTACCACCTTTAGCTCAGTTGGTGGCATGGTTAATTGTGTCACACCATCGATTACCTACATTAAAATCTAAAGATGAAAATAAAAAGTCAAAAGATTATTTAGAAGATTTTATAGATGAAGATGTAAGAAGTTTCTCTTCATTATTTTCTTATATTCAAGCTGAATGGGGTTATCAAAATAAATTCGATGAAGAAGAATATCAGCAACGCCTAAAACAGTGTTTTGAATTTCCACAAGGTTTATTAAGCCAATCTCAATCATGGACAAAAGAGATTCAAAAATGGTCTAGGCGTTTGTTGCAAGAGCAAGAGAATATTGCACAGGTCTTAAAAGATGGCAGTTGGCGTGTAGTTTTACACCATGCACGTTTATGTTTGATGTTGGGTGATCATTATTATTCATCTTGTGATGCGGATAAAACGTGGAAAACAAATTTGAGCTTAATTGCTAATACTGATCATAAAACTAAACAGCCGAAGCAATTTTTAGATGAACATTTAGTACATGTCAGTAAAAATGCCATGCGTGTTGTACAATCCTTAAGTCGTTTAGCGGATGAAATGGAACCTGCGTATGATATTCAAAAATTAAAAAAGAAAAGTCCGCAAGGTTTTGAATGGCAAGATCATGCAGTTAAAGAGATCAAAAAATTTCGACAAAAATATGACGATGACATCGAACAGGGATGGTTTATTGTCAATATGGCAAGTACAGGCAAAGGTAAAACCATTGCTAATGCCAAAATTATGCAAGCCTTATCTAAAGATGGACTATCACTACGTTATGTGCTGGCATTGGGGCTACGGACTTTAACTTTACAAACTGGAGATTCATACCGTAAAGATATTGGTTTGGGTAATGATGAACTTGCGGTCTTAATTGGTTCTAAAGCTGTACAAGAATTACATCAGCAACAGCATCAGAAACAGAATAATCAAGATGAGAATCCATTGGATGAAATCGGTTCGGAATCTTTAGAACAGCTTTTAGACAATGAGCTTGATTATGCAGAAATGCCTCAAGCTGATTTTATGAATGTTCTATTTCCACAAGCTCAAGCCGAACGTAATAAAGCCTTTTTATATAAGCCTGTTTTAGCCTGTACGATTGATCACATCATGTCGGCAACTGAAACTAAACGTGGTGGCAAATATATTTTACCTAGTTTACGCCTATCTTCTTCTGATTTAGTCATCGACGAAGTAGATGACTTCAATGGCCAAGATTTAATTGCGATTGCTCGATTAATTCATCTTACAGCGATGTTAGGTCGTAAAGTGATGATCTCATCGGCAACGATTCCACCAGCATTAGCAGAAGGTTTTTTCAATGTATATCAGCAAGGATGGCGAGTATATTGCGCTTTTAAAAAGCTCAAACAAGTTCAAACAGTCGGCATGTGGGTAGATGAGTTTAAGTCAAAAATCCAAGGTATTGACTTAATATCAGATAACACGATTCAGCAGTATAAAAATGCTCATGAAGCATTTGTTGAAATTCGGTCAAAAGCTTTAGTACAACAAGTGATTAAACACAAAGCTTATATTATTGAATGTCATGATTTGGTGGCACCGAAAGAACAGAAGCAACTTGAGGAAAGTCTGCAACAACAATATTTTGATCGTATTCGTCAGCATATAGAAAAATTGCATCATCACCATCATACAGTTGATGAAACAACAGGGAAAAAAGTGTCATTTGGAGTGTTACGCGTTGCCAATATTCCACCTTGTGTTGCACTCACACAATTTTTACTCAATGCTGAATGGTCAGAAAAAATTGCTCCTCGTGCGATGGCGTACCACAGTCGGCAGATTTTATTGTTACGTAGTGAGCAAGAACGTCATTTGGATACCGTACTCAAGCGTAAAGAAAAACAACATGAACAGCCTATCGCATTTTCAAATGAAGTGATTCGTCAGCATTTGGACAGTACGGATAGTGAACATGTGATTTTTATCCTCGTGGCAACACCTGTGGAAGAAGTAGGGCGTGATCACGATTTTGATTGGGCAATTGTTGAACCTTCTTCTTATCGTTCCATTATTCAATTGGCAGGGCGGGTTTTACGCCACCGTAGCTTGGAAAAAGATATAGAACAGCCGAATATTGGTCTGTTGCAATATAATTTAAAAGGGCTGCGTGGTGCGAAAGTGGCTTTTGAAAAACCAGGTTTTGAAATCAATAATGATAAGTTTAAATTAAAGACCAAAAATTTATCAGATCTGATGGATTTAAATGAAGAGGCTGGAATTAATGCTATTCCAAGAATTCAAGCCAACTCACCGTTAAAAGCTACCGAAAAACTAGCTGATTTAGAACATGCAGTTTTAGCACATAGTCTTACCAATTATAAGCAAGTTGGAGCAAAACCATTAAATGCTTGGTTAACGCAGTATTGGTTTTTAACGGCTTTACCGCAACAGTTTATGCCATTTCGACAAAGCTCACCCAATATTCAGCTCTTTGCAGTATGGAAAGATCGTAAGCTTGTGTTTTCTGAAAAAGATGATTTTGGACAATATATTGATCGAAATGGTTTTTACAAGATTCAATATTCTGAAATGACTGATTTAGAACAGCAACGTTTATGGCTTAATCGAAACTATAGCGACATATTGTGTCGTATGGTTATTGAAAAAATTTCAGAAAATCAGCACATTGAAGACGAAATAGAAGAATTATCAAAACGTTATGGGGAAATTATGTTGCCACAATATGACGAGAATAAAACACTGATGTATTCAGACCAATTTGGCTTAGTGATTCAACATTCAAAATAAAGGGAGGGGGTATGCAAAATATTATCGTAAGCTATTTGGAAGCACGAAAGGAAGATTTTTTACAGTCAAAAATTAATTCTAAGCTACGTGGCAAAAAAAATGAATTTGATGAAGAAGCTCGATTAAAGGTACGTCTAGAGTATCAGGGAGAAGCAGATGCTAAATATAATATAGGAGTATGGTTGGACAATATCATTCGTAAAGTGAAGCCAAATGTCACAACCCATCCTGCAAAATTTACCAATGCCAAAATTGACACAGATACGAGTCAAATTTTTTTAGGTCATTATGTGAATGATGGTTATATCAAAACTGGCAATGTTCATTTAAAGAATAAAGTGGATGTATCAGGTAACTCGGCGACGAATACAATTGTGTATGAACTGTATGATTTACTCGATCAAGATTTGGATAATGATCAGAAACTAATTCATAAATTTGAAGACAATAATGAATCATTAATTCAATTTTTTGAAAAAAATAAAGCCGATTTCGAATACATAAAAGCAAAGTGTTTAAAAGTTTATTATGGTGAAAAATCTACACCTGAAACGCATAGCTCAACTAGACAAGTGTATTTCCCAATAGGGAATAATGAATATCACTTATTATCTGTTAAAACAGCATCAATGTTGATGTATGAAGTAAAAAATCGTATTGATGATATGAATATTTGGGTTGATGGACAACATGCTAGAAGTTTTAAAAAAGAGAATAAATTTTTAGAAGGCGGGTTTAGTGAAGTTTTTGACATTACTGAAATTGGTTTCAGTAATGGTGATTTCATCAAAATGGGCAATTATAGTTTGTTAAATGTCAAAAATAAGGGCATTGCTTATTTACTTTCAAGCTGTCCACCTATTTTAGAAAAACGTACAGTACGATTGCCAAGAACTGATTTTTTTGCGCAGTGTTTATATCGAAAAAATTATCAAGATAGTTTTGTGCAATTGCATAAATTTATGCAGTTAGATCTAAACAATATTGATATAAGAACTGCAATTCGAAACATCCTTCAATTTGTGATTGATCAAGTCATATTAGAAGGACTAAAAATCCGAGAATCTCATCCTGCGGGATGGTCACAACAAGAATATTACGCAAGTTTACCTAAACTACAGCGTATTTGGCTTGATTCAATGTACGCAGAACAACGTGAAAATGATAGTGAATGGCGTAATGAGCTGAGTGAAGACATTGCGCGTTGGATTTTACGCACTTACGAAAAAATCATTAGTGAAGCTGGAATGTTGGGAACGGCTGAAATCAATGATGTGAAACAGCGTGTAGAAGAATCATTGCGACAAGCCAAGGAGTTTTTTTAATGCGTCATTTTTTATTGATTCCGCATCTTAAACTTCATAATGCCAATGCCATGAGCAGTCCTTATACGATTGGTTTTCCTGCAATGACCGCATGGCTTGGGGCAGTGCATGCACTTCAACGTAAACTCAAGCAACAAGGATGTGATCTTAACTTAAAGAAAGTAGCAGTGAGTTGCCATGAGTTTAATTTGCAAACCTATAAGGGAAAAAAGGATTTTGTAAAATCTTTAAAAGTATATAGAAAAGCATCAATTTTTGACGCTGACTATGGAAAAAAATATCCTAAAGACGTTTATAAATCCAAATATGATGCTCCTCTAACATCAGATGCTTTTAACGAAGAAGCTCGTTGTCACTTAGAAGTGTCTTTATTGATTGAAATTGAAAGTTCATCTAAAAGACAGAGAGATCAGCTTTTAGAGCTTGTACATGAGATTGTGGCTGGTATGAAATTTGCGAGTGGTGATGTGCTCTCAGTTAAGCCCTGCACAATATTAAATTTTGATGATGATGAAGATCAATCACAGCAATTACGTCCGATTTTAAATAAGTTGATGCTTGGGCATGTACTCATCGAACGTCGTGATTTGGTTATACAAAGTATGCAAGAGGGCAAAGATGCTTTGGATAGTGTCTTGGATTATCTCAAAGTCACCCATAGTTCAATTCAAGATGATGAAGGCAAAGTGACTTGGACATCAAAACGTCAAGCACAAGGCTGGCTTGTTCCTATTGCAGTGGGTTTTCAGGGAATTTCAGAACTCGGACAAGCCAAAAACCAGCGAGATGCCAATACACCACATCGCTTTGCAGAAAGTGTGCTGACTCTAGGTGAGTTTGTGATGCCATATCGGATTGAAAGTATTGACCAGTTATTATGGCAATACCATGTTGATTTAGAAAATAATTTATATCTATGTCAAAACCAAAATACACATTAATTTAGACTTTACAAGGAAAAATACTCATGGCTAAAAATGAAAAAGCAGTTGCAAGTGTTCTTGCATTTGAAAAAAAACTCGTTCCGTCTGATGGTTATTTTTATGGAACAACATGGGCAAATCGTACAGAACAATCCGCTTTAAAGCTGATTGAAAAGTCAGTGCGTGGCACAATCTCAAACCGTTTAAAAGCTGCTGATGCTGATCCATTAAAATTAGATGCTAAAGTGGAAAATGCTAATCTTCAAATTGTTGATGCATGTGCATTAGCAGAGCATCAAGATACGTTAAAAGTCGCATTCACTTTAAAAGTTTTAGGTGGTATTGAACAACCATCAGCATGTAATAATGAAACATTTCTAAATTCATATAAAGAAGTAGCGAAAAACTATATTCAAACTCATGGTTTTGTTGAGCTAGCTAAACGTTATGCCTTAAATATTGCTAATGCGCGCTTTTTGTGGCGTAACCGTGTAGGTGCAGAAAAGATTGAAGTTGTAGTGAAAGTTAATGAAAGTGATGCTGTAACGTTTAATGCCTTTGATTATAAATTACATGATTTTGACTGTGTAGATGCTAAGGTGCAAAACTTAGCAGATCAAATTGCACAAGCTTTAAAAGGTGAAATACCTTACTTATTAATTAAAGTAGAAGCTTACGCTTTAGTTGGAAAAGCTCAGGAAGTTTATCCAAGTGAAGAACTTGTTTTAGATAAAGGTAAGGGCGATAAGAGCAAAATTCTTTATCAAGTGAATGACGTAGCTGCGATGCATTCTCAAAAAATTGGTAATGCATTACGTACCATTGATACGTGGTATCCAGACTTTGAAGAGCAAAAATCTGCTATTGCTATAGAACCTTATGGTGCTGTGACGAACTTAGGCAAAGCGTATCGCACACCTAAAGCCAAACAGGATTTCTTTAGCTTATTTGATAAATATGCTTTAGGAGAATCTTTAGAAAATATTGAACAAGAGCATTATGTGATGGCTGTGCTCGTACGTGGTGGTGTTTTTGGTCAAAGCTCTAAGGATTAATATGAAATTTTATCAAGAAATCACCTTGATTGATCAGGCTGAAATTTCTCCTTATTTCATTTGGTCTAAGCTTTATGCACAATTGCATATTGCTTTAGCGGAACAAAAAAATATTGAGGAGAAAGTCAATATTGGTGTGTCTTTTCCTCACTATATTTATGAAGAAAAAGGCGATAATGAAAAAGCGAAGATTAATTTAGGAAAAAAGCTACGTTTATTTGCTGACTTTGAATCTGATTTAAAAAAATTAGATATCAGACATTGGCTTGATCGTTTAGAAGATTATGTACATATCACTTCTATTCGTGAAGTACCTAGCGACATTAAAGGCTATGCCATTTACAAGCGTAAGCAAGTGAAAACCAATGCTCAGCGTTTGGCACGACACCGTGTAAAACGTGGTGATATTGGTTTTGATGAAGCATTAGCAAGATATAGCAATGTGGTGACCACAACTAACTTGCCTTATATTGAAATGAAAAGCCTGAGCACTTCAGATCAGCAAAGTGAAAAACGTTTTAAATTGTTTATCGAAAAGCAATCTGCTGAAAAATCTGAAACTCAGGTTTTTAGCACTTATGGATTAAGTTCGGTGTCATCTGTACCAGAATTTTAACCCAATATTTTTATACTCTTTAACAGCTTAATAAAATCAATAGCTTATGATAGTGGTTTAAAACTTGGGTCTTTTGAGAGATTTAAGAGTTAAATCACTGTTATAACTTTATTTTTTGCTTTAAAATTGCTGTTCACTGCCATATAGGCAGCTTAGAAATGTTTATTAAAATCAATCAGACTGCATTTTCTGTTCACTGCCATATAGGCAGCTTAGAAAA
>NZ_KB849578.1 GCF_000368625.1 Acinetobacter schindleri CIP 107287 | reverse complement strand
AAGCTGTTGATCACTCTTATTTATGTACTGGCTATTAAAGTCATCGTATTGCGACACATAGTTTGTCATTGGACGACACATAGTTTGTCATTGGACGACACATAGTTTGTCATTGGATGACACATAGTTTGTCATTGGCGACACATAGTTTGTCATTTATGCGACACATCCGGTGTCATATCCTGAATTTTGCGACACATCCGGTGTCATTTTTTAAATGCACCTTAGATCGTGAATTTTTACGATTAATTCCTCCTTTAAACGACACATCTAGTGTCATTTTCAGGGATTAGCGACACATTCAGTGTCATTTTCTGAAACAGATAAGTTGTCATTGAAGAGTTATAAAATGTTTACACATAATGAGCTTGTTTTAATAGCAGCCAAATGGGTTAAAAAGAACCTTAAGTTTCCTATTGTTACCACTGAGCTTAAAACTACTGGAAGTCGTGAGATTCCGGATGTATTAGCATTCCGATCAAACACAAGTCTGATTATTGAATGCAAAACAAGCTTGATTGACTTTAAAAGAGACTTTAAAAAACCTGAAAGAATTAACCAAGATAAAGGTGTTGGAAATTATCGCCTATACCTTGCACCCGAAGGTTTAATTCCGATTAATCTAATCCCTAAATCATGGGGGTTTCTTGAAATATCACCCAAGGGAATAATCAATACTGTACAATTTAGGCAGGGAAACATATATCACAATAATAGTTCACCGGAACTATATAAGATTGAAGATCCGTTTTTCCATCTATCAGATATTGATAAGGAACGTTCTTTCCTTTATTCCTTGCTCACTCGTAAAAACCAACAATTTTAAAAGGAAGATTTCACGTGTCATTTGACAAAAAACCTAACGTATTTGATTGTAAGATTCCAAATTTCATTGATCAAAACCAACCTGATACATGGCCAGACGTACTACAAGCAAGACTGTTTTCAATTGAATTATTCAATGTTAAATTTCAAGACCTAGAACCCAATGAACAAGCTTTCTTTAATCATATAAAAAACAATATTCAATACTATGATATTATTTTTAAAGAAAAAAGGGATGGAACCATAGATGCTGACATTGGTAGTTTTGATAGGCATTTAGTTCAAAATAGAGTGTATCTATGGATGCCTTTTCTTTTCTTTAGCGTTATTTCAAATTATGCCAATTTTTTTACCATAGGCCATGTATCACTGAGTACCACGCTTTTAAATGGTTTCGTTTTTTTAATTTCTTTATTTGGCATACCTACAACATTCTATAAAGATAGATTCGAGAAAAAAAGCTTTTATAAATGGTATCCGGCACTGATTATTTTTTCTGCGTTAATTTCTACTATTGCAGCCTTTATAACTTAAGAGAAAAAAATGAAAAAAGAAAAATTAGTTTACCCAATCAAAGTAAGTATTATTTATGCCGTCTTATTAACTGTTTTTGCATACTTATTTAGCAAGGTTGTACAACTTATCTCAGAGACAGTGAAGACATTTGAAACATCATTCATGCACATAGCTGTCATAGCACTTTTCTTTATTGTTGGTTTAATGGCTATCTCAACATTAGCCCAAAAGTTGGCTGTAAAACTTATCAAAGCGCCTGAATCAAAAAATGAAGACAACAACCCAAAGACATGAACCTTCATTAAAAAAGGAAGCGTTTATGCTTCCTTTTTTAATTTGCGAACGTTAATCAACGCTATATTATTTTTTAGCTTCAACCTTAAGAGTACCTTCTTCTGTTACCGCTATAGATCCATCCAGTAGCGTCTGTTTGATAATTTCATGGAATATCTCACTATCCCTCAACGGCTTTTTCCCGGCCTGTACAAGCGCCTTATTGACCGATAATGAAACATTGTTTAGAGCTTCTTCTTCCTGGTCTGTAAATCTAAATGTCTTTGACATATTCCAACCCACACAATAAATCACAAAATTATAAATGTATTTGTGATTTATGCTATTAGGAACCACAAATATTTTTTACATTGAAAATTTCATCATTATTAATTGAGAACATTTTTTTCTCTTCCAACTGCTTGTCCACGTCTTTAATGAAAGCATCTGAAAGTTGCTTATATTCCCACAAATTAATCTTATCTGATTCACTGCAAATCATATTTCTGTATTTTTCAAATTCAGAATTTATCACATGATTTTCCTTCACCGATGCAGCCAGGTTTAAAAGATCTTTGTTCAATCTATCGTTGATTGGCAGATAATATATAACCCCCAGGAAAAGCCCAAGGCCAACAAGATTTTTAATTAATCCCATGAATTTTGAAAGCTTATATCCAATCAATGAAAGTAAAACTACCAACATAACCAACATTGCGTTGTTAGTTGCTAAAACTGAAATCATGCTATAACTATCTACAATAAATTCTTTCATCTACTTGAAAACCCCCTTAATTTTTTCCGGATCACATATTGAAAAGAAATGATCACTTATTTCTTCATCAACTCTTTTTCTCTCAACAGGATCATCCCATACGGCAAATGTGTCTAAAATCTCAACAACTAATGACTTATAAAACTTCTGCTTTTCATTATCCTGGCTACTTTCTTCTTGATCCAATAGCTCTGATATGGTCTTTCCTTTTGAATATTCCACATGCTTTGATAAAGCGTATTGAACCATTGCCTGGCACTCACTGCTCTCTTTAACATCAAAAGCATACACATCTTCAAATTTAACCAATGCCAATACTAAAAAACAGCAACGAGCTAATTGCTTCATAGCTTAACCAACGTTCTTACTTTCAACTAGATACTGAATAGTGTCACAAGGTATTAGTGAGCTGCAAAAAATCACAGATTTTTATGGCTCCCGAAACCTTGTTCTGTGGCCACCACGGATGAACCCACTTAAGGGATGGTTGTAATCAGGGAGTAGGAAGGTGGATAAGCGAAGATCCCGGCTGTGGCGGTAGACACCGCCTACAGATTTCTTTCATTGCCTTTAAATTAAGAAGAACTAATCCGGAACATTTTCATAGGAATAACAATTATCAATAAAAGAACAAAACCCAAAATAAAACTATTTATTATTGTAAATGTTTTATTTTCTGAGTCTATCTGCTCTTTTGTTTTAGGTGGTGGGTTTACTTGATCAAACAAATTTTTGCTGTAAGTTGCTTCTTGCCCGGTAGACTTGGCAACTTCCCAACCATTATAAATTTCAGATAACTTATACATTTCATTGTTTGAGATTTTTCCATCTTCCATATCTCGCTTCACTAAAGCCGTGAAACTTTCTTTAAATACTGGTGAATCAATCTCATTGATCGCTTTAGTTAGCTCAGTTGTATTTTCTCCTGAAATTGCAACGAAGCCATTCCCCCACCATAAAATAACTACAATTAGCAGTAGCAGGGTTAGAAATCCACCGATGCTTGAACCCCTATTGTATATTTTCGCTTGCATTGGTAGCTCCGGTTCTGTTTCCTTCAATCATTCCAATTACTTCATTTAAAAAGGCTACTTGTGTTTTTAGATAATCAACATAACTTAGCGTTTGATCTTTTTCAGCGAATTCAGGTTCAAAGTCCGGATCTGAGGTAAGCCCCAACATATTTTTAACGTAATAATCAAAATATTCCTTTGAAAACGCATTTTCGTTAATTTGTCCTATGTTGCTGTACACCATCGCCTTTTTATCCGGATCTAACCGTTCAATTTCAATCATGACTGTATTGAAATCAGGATGAACCCCTACGAGTTCCTGAATTTTCAACAATCCTTTAAATTGATAAAAAGGTACAACCATTGCTTTAACTTCACTGCCGGTTCCGGCTACAGATTCGACATATTCATTAAAACTTTTTTCATTAGTGAAATATTGATCTTGGAACTCATGGTTCACAATAACAGCGATGACATTCTGACTTGTTGGCATGGCATTTTCCTATAGGCTTTCTTTGATGACGTAAAACTTCTTCTGACCTTGCAAAGTTTGCTCTAAATCTTCTTTTTGTTTTTGCCCCAGGTATGCTTCTGAAAAGTGCAAATATTTATGATTGGCTATAAATGTAAAATACCTTTCATCCTCATTTCTACCCATAACAAACAATTGATTATCTTTGGTAATCCCAATAAGTGTTGTTTCCGGTAAAACTGAGTTTTCAACAAAAAGTTTAGATTCAATTTCTTTAACATTGGCCAATACACTGATTTTTGCTGTATTTAACCGCTTAAGTTTTAAATAACTACTAAAACATATTCCAAAGATAACCAAGCCTATTACGACCGCTAAAAAAAGATTACCTTCTGAATAAATATTTAGATTTGCCAAAGGTGCAAGTAAGCAACCAAATACACCTAAAGCAATTGCTGAAAAACCATAGATCAAAGCTTTTTTTCCAGGCTTCTTGAAGTCTATTTCTTCCAGTGTTTTACGATTGTAGTAATTGACGTATTTATTCATGTATCACCTAAAAAGGCGGTCATTGACCGCCTTGTTTTTTTAAAATAATTCTCGCTGATTGATTAAAGCATCAACTTCCTTATTCTTTAGCTCTTTTGGAGAAACATAGCCGGCCATTTGATAACTCGCTACAATTTGGCCAATCTCTTCTAAAAGATTTGGGTAATTTCCTACAGCTTCCCAATTAACCTTCATGTCTTGGCCTGAAAAACTTTTCAAGACTTGTCTGCTTAGACGTGCTTCTGCTTCATCCTCATTTTCCATAGCTAAATCATAAAGATTTTGATAGCCAGTCAATGCGCCATGAGCATATTCTTTTTTAAGTTCTACACTTAAAAAACCATCTTTTTTGCCCTGCTCTTTTTTAGACTTTATTAAGCTTTCTGCGTCTTGCTGTAAGCTTTTTAATTTATCAATATCTGAGTTTGAGTCATCTACAGCATCAGTGCCTTTGTCTTCTGATTGAGTCAATGCAAAGCTTGCATCATTTGCATTTGCTACTGTAGTTTCAACCGCATTAGAGCCTTGTACATTGTCATCTTGGCTTACGTCTTCGTTTTCTACTACAGTTTCAACTTTAGGGGCGTTATCAACAATACTATGCTGAACATCCTCATTATCATCACCATTTGCTGATTTAAGCCACTTGCGACTTAGTGCCAGTGTGATAGTACCACCGCCTTCATTTTCGCTCTTAAACGACTCGATACGCTCTTTAAGATCCTCTTCATTCGACTTATATAGTTTCTCGATGTTTAAAATCACTTCAACATTAGAAACCACATCTTGAGCAACTAGGTCTTTCACATAATCAGAAACTTCTGTCACACTTAAATGGCGTGAAATCCAAGTTTTTGTTTTCCCTAACTGCTCACCCAATTCTTTAGGTGTTAAGCCTTTTTCATCAATTTCCTGTTTTAAGCGAATTCCAATTTCTGTAGCGCTTAAGTTTTCACGTTGAATATTTTCAACCAACTTACCTAAGCTACTAAAATCATTATTAATGATTGCTTCAACTGTTGAGCTATTCGGGTTTTCCGGCATATTTTCTTTTAGCCACTGAATTGCTAGAACACGTCTAGCACCAAAGTTTGTAAAGTATTTCCCTTTACTCTCTCCGTTATCACGAACGCTAATTGGTTCCAACTGCCCTACGCTTGCAATTGACATAGCCAATTCAATAATTTTTTCTTGGTCAAAATTTTGACGTGGATTTTCAGGATCAGCCTCAACATCACCAATTTGAAGAATGACCAATTTTTTACCGGCCAAGTTATTATTGTTTAACTTACCTACAGCACCCTTAAGCGCTTCTAATCCTTTATTACCTGACATGCTCAAACTCCCACTTTATCGAAGATCGCTTTATTCAACTGGCGAACCAACTTACCAGTCTTCGCCCCATTTTTCACTTTCCATACTGGCATCCCTGTATGGTTGGCAACCTTCACTGGATTTCGTAATGGAAGATAAGCGCCTGAGCCGAACATGTACCCTGAATACGCTTCTGTTACTTCCTTCAATTGACCTCGATCAAAACTACTTCTTAGGTCAACCAAATTCGGGATAAAGCCTAGAAATTGGATATTTGGGTTTAATTCTTGAATTTCTGAGATACGTTCAATTAACGTTCCAAAACCAGTATATGAATAACTATCTAATTGGAACGGACTTAAAATAAAGTCTGAAATTAGGAAAGAATAGTTTTGGAGTTTACCGCTTGTTGGCGGTGTATCTACTAAGCAAATATCAAAGTATTCATCAGCAGCATTGATGTTTTCAATCAGATTTTCCAAGTGCTCAACTTCAAGCTCTTCAATATCATCTGTGCCTTTGAATACAACAAAATTTTGCTCATTAGCTTTGCAGATTGAAGAAAAATCAATTTTCTTTGTGAAAATATCAATTGTGCTTAAAACATGGGTTGCATGTTTTTCTAAACTATCCCCTGCATTTCCTTGAGGGTCATTATCAAGAAACAAGATATTTAGTTTTTTTTCTAAAGCTGAATAAGCCAAGTGTGTGCTAATAAATGTCTTACCAACACCGCCTTTACGATTACTTACGACTAATTTTTTCATAGGGTTGCCCTTTCTCGTTTCCTTTAAGCCTTACCTTTCGGTATGTACTGCCAATTATACACCAAAAACACACCTTTTCAAACTATTAGAAGAGAAATATGTGCTTTTTATCTATTTATTTGTTGCGTCAACGCAACTTAATAACCTACACAAAAACCCCGAAATTAACCCTGGCGAACCCAATATACAAATACATTAAAACGCACCCTATCACAGCAAAGCACATGTATCTTATGGCAAGCTCACTGTTTTTTGTCCGTGATTGACCACCAAAAAAGTTAGTAAAGCATTTATACCAACAGAACAAAATACTGACCACAAACACCCCAAGAATACCCCACGCCATTCTAGTGTAATCGCCCTCGTCTTGAATTCTAATCCAAGCATCGAGACAATAAAGAACAACAAACAAAAGAACGCAAGCACCACCAATAATTAATTTACGATATTCTTCATTCGCTTTCTCTTTTGCCTGGATCTCAGATTTTCTCGATAAACGCAAAAGCCCTCTGTCCACTAATTTATTCAGTTCATCTTTATCCATATATGGAACATTGAGTGTTTTTGCTCTTCTTTTTGCATCATTTTCAGCTTTCAAATTTAATCTTGAAAGTCCTTTTTCAACGATCTCATCTGCTTCATTTTTATTCATTTTGAATTACTTTCTGTTAGGCCAAAATTCAAGTGCTTTTGAAATTAGCAGTGCTATTTCATCGGTAATTTCTTTCCTTAATTCTGAATTTTCCTGTACGTCTTCAATAGCATTAAAACGATCTGCAAATTCACTAAACACTAATTCTGCTGCCAGTGATTCAGCCGTTTTAAATTGGTTGTAATCCTGAGTATGTTCAGCACGTTTTAATAGATGATCTTCATTTTCAGGGTTCGGCATACTTATTACATCCTCTTTAACTTCACCTGTGTAACCAATGTTTTTCAGAAATAAAATTGCATCAGCTTTTTTCGGCCAGGTTTTAACATTTAAATGTTCATCATATAGTGAACGTGAAGCATAAAAGAATTTCTCATTGAATTCGAACCTCAATGATAGTTCGCCACTGGTACTTTCCACTTGATATTTAAATCGCACCCCTTCTAATGCTCCCTGAGCCATAAGTGCAATCAGTTTTCTTTCTTGTAAATATAAGTCTGACATAGCAATATTTTCCACCGTAAATGAATCTTAAGCCCTACTTATAAGAAGATCCATTGCATAGCTGTCATTTATCACTTAACTAAATTTAAGTGCTTATTTACCACTGGAAATAGATCTGCTTTTTTTGCGTATTCAAAAAGAGAATGTGTGATTTTAATTTTTTTACGCTTACTACCACAAGCAGCAAAATAACGGCTATGGCCATTTCCATGTGCTTCAATTAAGAACCCAGGATTTAATTTTAAAAGTTCGCTTAAACGTTTCATATTCTTTACTCCTAACCTTTCGGTTTGATTGTGTTTTAAAATATAACCTAGGTTATATTAATTCATCTTTGAATGTATTGCAATTTCTAAATAAAATTTCTTATGGCTTACTAATGAAAGAAATCTGTAGGCGGTGTCTACCGCCACAGTCGGGATCTTCGCCCTGTCCACCTTCCTACTCCCTGATTACAACCATCCCTTAAGTCGGTTCATCCGTGGTGGCCACAGAACAAGGTTTCGGGAGCAATAAAAATCTGTGATTTTTTGCAGCTCACTAATACCTTGTGACAACCTGTATTTGCTTATTGATAGTTAATCAATTTCACAAAATAATAGATATTTCGACTGGCATCTTTATCGCTGTACGTTAAATGGAACTTAGCAAAAAGACCGCCAATATTACAGACTAATCCAAAATCTGTTATCGTTGAACCTGGGTGATGAAAACTTAAATTGACATTACTCCTTTCTGCATCACTTAAACTATATGAAGCAAAATATTGTGATAGATTTTTAGATTTAAAATAACCAACTTGGTCATTCAACTCTTTTAAGACTTCTTCCGCTATCTCAACCTCAACACTATGGAGATCAACTTCATCACCACTTGTATGAATTATATCGTTAGCGAAAGCCCAAAATTTATGCGTTTTTTTCATTTCTGTACTCAAAGCCATTAGCTTTATACCCTCATTATACACCAGAAACACACCCTCTTTCAAAGTATTATTATTAACCTTGCGGTAAATTTATCTAATTATAATTTATAAGTTATTCTTTTTCGCTATCAACTTAAGCCAAATTACTTACTAATTTTTTTAAATATATCTTGCCATATAAGGTTAGAAACATAGTTACTTCTATTCAATCCAATTTCATCAATGAGTGCCAACAAGTTCTTTGGAATAGTCATATTCACTCTTTCAGTATTAGCTTTAATGAAGTCTGAGTTAATTTCTAAATAGATCATCTCTTTGTTTTTTATATCTTTAAAATTTGGTAAAGGAATAATTTCATTATTCTTTGATAACTCCATCATCTTAAGAATAATTGATTTTTTGATTTCACTAATGCCTTTAATAATATCTTCATCAAATACATGAACTGTGATATTAAAATCTTCTGAGTGAAGGTTAATCATTCCTTGATCAACCTCTTTCAAGACTGGATAAATTAAATTTTCTTTTATCATATTAAATACACCAAAAACACACTAAAGCTTAATACTCTTCTGCTAATTTCTCAAGTGTTGTTACCATTGTAGGTACGGCACTTCTTTTATGATTTAAAATCGTTTTAATATTTCCCTGGTTCCAACCAGTTAAAGCAGCAATATCCCGAACAGTCATTTGCATTCCGGTTTTTGTGATGTGCTTTGAATTAATTAACTCTTTAGCTTTAAAGAATCTAACTGCAAGTTTGTAATCGTTTAATTCGTGCCATACACCATTTGTGTAATCCTTGGTTAAAAATGGATCTGTAACACTTCCTTTGTTTTCCCTAAATACTGAACTTAACCGATTTTTAATAACTGTATTTTCTTCATTTTCAATCTGTCGATATAGATCAGTTTCTTCAAATGATTTACCTGAAAAAACTGAATTTCTATATTGTTTCACAACTTCCTCTTCTTGGTTGACGTTATTCTTTTCACCAAATTTTAAATAATTTGATAGCTTAAATAACGTTTCAACACGTCCACATGAAAAAGCGTATGAAATTTTCAACTACTCACCTCTTTGACTCAATAAATCCTTTTCCGGCAATCCAGGCATAGCTTTCTCTATCTCCCATTGCCATGCAGCATAGTCGCTTTCTTCAATCATTTGTTCAATGCCTTGAATATAAGCTTCGCTTTCATTTGACGGAATTATATACATACCGGTAGGTTTTGGCACTGTGTCAACGGCAACCAACGAAGCTAAGGGCTTATTGCTTGGTAAGTTGTACCTTAACCCCTTAATGAACTGGCGCTTACTTTCAATCATTTCTTCGATTAAATCGTACTCATATTTGCTTTCAAAAGGTATCCACTGTTTATTTACCAACATAAATGAGATTTCTTGAATTAAAGGCAAATCACTTGGGGTCTTTAAAATTGTACAAATAAACATTAGATGACATTGATCACCATAGTTATTCCACAGACCTAGTTCTTTAATAAAACGCTTATTGATCCTGGTGTGTACATCTTCATTCATAAAAAAATGATAGTCCGGGCAATGTTTGGCAATCAATTTAAAATCATATCGAGCTTTTTCAATTGATTTCACTTCACCAATCACAATCATTAAATTTTGAGCACCAGTTTTTGAATGTAAATGTGCTAATTGCTCTATACGTCTTGCTGCAATATCTTTTTTGATTTCATGATTGTAAGTTTCAGGTATATAAAGCGTTTGAGTTAGATCTTGTTTTTTAGCTGACTTATCGGATGCAGCTCTTAATAATTGTTTGCGTACATAGTACCAATTATTAGCTTTTTCTTTAGGTATATAGTAGTTAAGCTTTCCTTCTTCAAATAGATAATGAAGTAATCCTCTGAGGGTTAATTTTTTCCCATCTGTAGCCACACTATCATGTTCTTTTCCGCTTGGCGGTGGTGGTGCTTTCCCTCCACGTTTTGTTAGCGCAAAATCGAATTTAAGCGCTACCGAACCATCTTCCGGGTTCTCTTGTATAGCTTGGCCAAGAACTTCTCCCAAGCCTGACAATTCATGTGGCGGTTCATAACTGACACACCCAGGACTATGCGCCCCACCAGTGTTAGGCATTCTCTTAAGAATATATGCATTGTTAATTTTTGCGATATATAAAGGAACGCCACCAGGAACACATAAGCACTTTGGACGCTGCCGATCTGCATACGCTTGGCTCAAAATATCTTTTATATTCTCTGCTAAAGAATCTATTTCTAAACCACTTACCTCTATTAACATAGTTACCTCGTAAAATCCTGTTCAAGATCTTGCTGCTGCTGATTCTGTGCCTGTGAAATTTGTTGCTCTTGTTCTAATTGTTGTTGAGCTTCCTTTTGATCCATTAGATGATATTCACCATGTCCACCATGATTCATAAAGAGCTGTTGGCCAATCTCTAATTCTTGATCTTGTGCGTTCTGAATTTTGTCTCGATCATATCTAATTGCGGTAAATCGGTTAATCTTCATCAATACCTGACTTTCATCTTGATCAACCAATTGCCCTTGCTGAATGCCTTTATAAACATCGGGGCTTTTAATAATTAAGTTGCCTATTTCCGTCTTATCTACACCATCAACGGTTAATTTATTTTCTTTATGTGCTTCTTTTTCGGCAATAGTTTGTTCAATTTCTGATTTTGGTGCTTTGGCAGATGATTTCATGTGAACCAATTGTTCCCATGCAACCTGATTGTATTGATATTCACTTTTTGACAACGGTTTGTTCGTCTCAAATTTAAACGTATCTGTTGCACCTGGATCTTGGAACCAAGTTTCTTTATCCGGATTTAACTCATTTGTATAAACTTGATTTCCAACCCGATCAAAGACCTTAACTTTATCTGCTGTTTTCTCGCTTTCAGAAGAAGATAGAATTTCTTCAACTGACTTAGGATCGAAGTCTTTAATGGTTTTATGATCACTAAACCCTAAATTTCCTTTTTGATCTTCATACTGTGTATTGTTTCTTATTAGGCTCTGCTCATGTGGCGTGGCCATAGCTCGAACTTCAACCTCGTAACCATTCGCATGTAATTTATCTGTGACTTCTTTATAGTCGTATGGATTTTCACTTTTTTCATTTATCACAACATTATTTTTATTTGTGATTGCATTATCTAAAACTTTATCTGATAGGTACTTAGCTTCTTTTTCTGAGTTCTTTGTCGCCTGTATATCGTTTTTTGAAATTTCAGATGTGTAATTCTCGGTATAACTTTTATAGTAATCTGTACCAACTAAAACACTACCACCTCTATGAGATAACTCATCTTGAGCTTGTAAAGCTAAAACTTCTTTACCTGAACCTTGCTCACCAATTGCAATAATCGCCTTTGGTTTTTCTTGCTCAGTACAATGAGCATTTGATAACTTAACAAGCCCCTTAATGAAATTATCGAAATTATCCCTCATTTAGTTTCCCTCCAAGTCTTAAAGAAATATCGTGATAAATCTGTCTTAACACGGTTGTTTCATATCCTGTCAATTTAGCTTGTAGCTCACTTAACAGCACAAAGTCATCTATGTTTTTAGATTTTTGATTTTCCTGATATTGCTTTAAAATCAGACTTTGATACATGGATATTTCATATTGAATTGATACAAGCAAATTGTATCTAAGGTCATATTCTCTTCTTTCTTTTTCATCAAATTGCATAAGCCCTCCCATCCAACACTATTATAAAGTTTAATCTTTAACCGGTTTGAACTTTCGCCAACAAAAGTTTTTCATAAAATTGTTGCGTCACCGCAACAATTTTCACAAGTCTAACTTATTGGAAAAGTTTTAATTTCAACCTTTCAATTACAATCCTGTTTTGATACAACTCATTCACTAGAACACTGTTAGAACTTTCTGATCCGTTAAATTCTTCGCTAAGCCGATCTTCAATATCCAAAATCAGAACGTTATATTTAGCAATAAATTCGCTACGTGCTTTGGCCAGATCTTCGACCGTTATATTTTTAGGTTTCACTTTAAAATACGGATGATCAAGATTGCAGATTAAAAAAGTTGCCGATTCATCGTTATAAATTAAATGATCCGGTATGTTTCTTTCCCTTACCTCATAACTATGTGCTTTCTTACATTCATGAAAAGTACCTGTATCATCTTTAAAAACATAATAAATATCTAAAGTTGAACTCAGTCCGTAATATTCAAAAGATTCATTTTCAAACGTTTTGAACCCTGCCGGCATTGTTGGATAGGCTTTACTTTCTTGAATTAAACCATCCATAATTCTGTAACGCATAATCAATTAACCTTACAAACAAATAGATATAACTTACTGAAATCTTTGATACTTGCGCTTAAAATTTGATACAATAAGTGCTATATAAAGAACATCGTTAAGCACTTAGCCTAAGCAGTATTTCTTTAACTAAATCCACAATAATAAAAACTAACTTCTGAATCTTCTCTTTTATCAATATTCAAAATTTTAAGCTTCATGCCTTTAGGGTTTTTTAAAAAGATCCCCAAGAAGGCAGGGCAAGCACGACTAGGCGCTAATACCTGATTTTGGCTAGTGTCACAAAGCATTTTAATGCCTTCGCTGCGCTCAGAGCTTTTATGCATTCCGCTACGCTCCATGCTTTTTTTCGCCAATGCGTGTGTGCGAGATTTATTTATCTCATTGAAATCCAAAAGCTTTAGCTTGGCCAGTCCTTTTGTATATCTAAGCACTGTTCTATACGATATTTTTAGTTTCTCAGCTATGTCGAGTAATTTTACGCCCATTCGGAAAAGCTTTTTAGCTGCAATTCTAACGGCCTCATACTTCGCTGATTTCTTCTTTCCACCATTAGATCCTTTTGCACGTTGTCGCTCTACAAATTGCTCATAGCACTTCTGATCGTGTTTAAAGGTGTAATTGCTAATTGATTTAGCTATGTGGCAACATTCTTTGTAATCCAAAGGATTAATAAAATTACTATTCTTTTCTTTAACCAGGCTCAACACATGATTGAACCAGTGTGTGAATACTCGACCGCTATTTCTAAATTCTCGAACGTCTTTGTATGCTAAGCGCCTTACAGAATGAAAAACTTCATCGTTCCGACCGCAAATTACATCATCATCATTTTGTGCTTTTTCAAGGGATCTTACATTAACTGGATTAAGTTCTAATTTAGATGCCAGGTCTTTTAAGTGATATGGTTCTGTTTTGAAGCTTGATACACGCCACTGGTTAGATAAAGGGTTCTTACCGATTAATCCGGTGTATCGTTCATCGCCCTCTAATTCTCTTGTGAGCGCTCTTTCTACTGCTGAATAATATTGTTGTGCCTTAATTGAACTTTTCTCTGTGAACGATACAGCGTCCATTAGTTCATAAATGAAGTGTGCCCGGCCATTATCTTTGTTTTCTATTATTATATTTGGTGCAGGTAAATGTGATTTTTCATAAAGCCATTCAACGACTGCGCCAGGAAGATCTATATCAACAATGATGTATTTCTTCCACATTGGGTGATTGTATTGAATGTATGGTTTTTTTACTGCTTCTATTTTTCTATTAATTTTTAAGCCTTCTAGCTCAAAACCATTGGTGCAGTAAGGTTTACTTGGCAAATTCTCATAAAATCTTTTTAAAACAGTATTTAAAGATTCATTGTTTTGCTGTTGGTTGTTTAAAGCTGTCATTCCAAACATAATTCTTGTCCTGTTATAACCAACAAGACGCATCACTATGCTGAAATACACTTGCGAAATGAAAAAACCGCATGTATTATTGTTCTAGCACAGTACAAGTTTGAACGCCAATCCATTACTTGTATATTTGTCTTGTTGGGTTGCCACCCTAAAAATACTGGTCTTAGTTTCCGCTAAAACCTTAAGCCCAAGTAGTTTACCGACTGCTTGGGCTTTTAATTTTTCTGCCTTTAATATTTATATCGAAGACAAAAGCCCTATTCAACTTCATAGTGAAGCCTAAATATTTCATTAAATTATCATAAATGATATGCCTTTTCTAGCTTTAATTTTCTAACAAGATCCGCAATTAACAGTACCGTTACGGCACTGGCCAACACCGTTATAATCGGACTGCTGCATTGTGGTACACCCGCTTACTAAAACAGCAATAATTAACCCGGATAAAACCCATACTTTTTTCATATCAATTCCTAATCAGTTATAGTTAAGCTTCAAATTGGAGCTTATATTATGCTTTTATACAAACAAGAATTAAACACTTTTCAAATTTTTGTCGTTTAAAGAAATTGACTTCAATCTGAATCTCAACTTACCCTATTAGATAAGAATTTAAATCCAAATCACTTAATTAAAGGAATTGAACAATGCATAAGAAAACTTTAATCGCTTTAACACTTGCAGCTTCAACACTTGCTTTGTCTTCTAATGCAATGGCAGCTAAAAAAGGTACTGCATGTACAAGCGTTTCAAGCCAAATGAGCAACATATACGAAGTTAAATTTTTATGTCCTGAACTTAGTCAAAATCGTTTATCAATTTCTGAAATATATAATATGGGTTATCGAGTTGCGTCTTTAGCGTTTCAGGGCAATATTGCTGCCTTGATAGTTGAGCAACAATAAAACATATCTATATGTTTCTACTCTGAATGGGGAGTAGTCTAATGTCTTCTATTTTATGGATCATTAATGCCTTTCTTGTAGGGTTGTTACTGGTTACTTTTGTGCCTGTAATTCTCTATTTCAATCCTATTTGTGGCATTGTTTTTGGCTTTTTGTTTTTCAGGATCTTTGTTCTTTGCATTAATGTTATTCGAGACGAACGTGCAGCTCAACAGTGGTGTGACGATGCAGCGAATAGCCCTATTCTGAATAACGATCCTCAGAATATAGTTGATTTGCCGGCTCACCCTCTTCACAATCAGTATTTAGGAAAATAAAGCGTTGCGTCACCGCAATTAGTTGGTAAATATAATGGCTAAACCACACACTTCTAAACGCTCTGACCTACTTACTAATAAGCAATTATTGCAATGCCTTTCATTTTTTTTATGGTTTATTCCAACAATACTTTTTGTTAATTACCAGGTTAAACCATTCCTTGAAACAGTTAGATTTATAGTTCCAAGTAACATGTTAAAAATGATGACTGGATATAGTCGCTTTGATGTTCTTCATGCAACTGTGCCTTCTATCTTATTTTTACTTTTTGTTTTCTTTGTTTTAATGCACGTCAAAAATAAATTTATACAACTTAATACAGCTCTTCGTTCTATTAAATACTTTCCTGAAAAAGCAATCGACACATCCACCGTGGTATCTAAAACTACGAGATATTTTTGGATTTCCCATGCTCTAATATTTTTTGGATTCTTATTGGTTGTTCAACAATTCTATTGGGTTGTTTCAAAAGCTTAAACACTACATATAGTATCGGTCGGAACCTGGATCTACACAATATATTGTGTTTTCTATAATTTAAGGTTTTTTTAATTTATGAAATATTTAATCCCTTTAAGTATTCTTATTACTGTTTCATCTTCTCTATTTGCAGATGTTATACCACCGGAAAAGACAAAAGATTACGTTGGGAAAACGGCAACTGTTTGTGGCAAAGCAGTACATATTGTATCGAGAGAAGATCACACTTTTATCAACTTAAATAAATTCCACCCATATCAGGACTTTTATTTTTTTTATCCTAGTTCTACCTTCCCTAAAAGCTCATTCCTGAATAAAAAAGTCTGTGCTACTGGCACTATACGAATCCATTACGGACAATATCGAAAATACCAAATTATTGTAAATTCACTTGATCAATTTCAAATAAAAGGCAACTAAATTAGGAGAATATTTATGAAAACAGTTTCATCTATCGCAAATGAAAAAGGCGGTGTTACGTTATTACTATTTCACTGCTATTTTAATTCTAGTGAATCCCTAACTCATTTCATGCATGATTTAGATCATTCTTTGTATTCTGAATTACCTTATCTATATTCAGTTTGTATTGCTGACAACTCTACGAATAACAAAAAAATTACTGCTGCCTTTTCTATTAAAACCACTTATCACCATGACGATCCTGACTTCATTAATGTTCTTACAAATGTTGTTTCAATTGACCAGGATCTACTTTCTCATTTAAATGATAAAACGACATTCCTTCCGGCACGTATTAATGTTAGTGGCCAACCACTTACTGAGAAAGAACACCTTCAAATTAGTGTTCAACAGTTTATGAAGCACAATGTTGATGGACGTGCTTAGGCTATTTATTGTGTGAGTTTTAATTAATTATGCGATATGCCTACTAAGGTGAATTTAGATGAAAAAAGCCAATGTCCATATCTTCATTTGGAAATTTGTAATTGGATTATTCTTTTTCAGTTTTTTTATGACTTATGTTCACTCAAATGCTGAAATTACAAATTTATCAATGTTGTTTTATGGGTTTAAGCTAGGTCTGTGGTTTGCAACTATTGCTACCACTTTGATTTGTGTATTGCTCGGTTTAGCAAGGTTCATAAACAATAAACCTGAGAAAAATGAGCTTATTTACTCATGGTTTTATACATCGACAAAATATACGCTTGCATTTGTTTGTACATTAGCTTTTGTCATTTTTGTCGCATAGTTGAATGTAAATTATTGGCCAATATGCAGTTTTTATTTGTTGCAGTCACAAGGTATTAGTGAGCTGCAAAAAATCACAGATTTTTATTGCTCCCGAAACCTTGTTCTGTGGCCACCACGGATGAACCGACTTAAGGGATGGTTGTAATCAGCGAGTAGCAAGGTGGACAGGGCGAAGATCCCGGCTGTGGCGGTAGACACCGCCTACAGATTTCTTATTTCATTAAATCAAATATTAAAGGCAAAAATGGTTACTCAAACAAATTTTCTTCCTACCTCTGAATACTTTTGTACACAACATGATTGTCAAAAAATCATTGTTTCAACTGGCAATAATGAACACCTTTTAATTTGCAAAAACTGCTATGAGGAAAATAAAAACATCCAAAATATTAGACATAAATTTATGTCTAGTCTAACCAAATTACGCAGTTTATATTATTTATTATTATTCTCGCTAATTTATAATTTTCTTACCTTTGTTCTTGATGCTTATCATTCAATACTTGCAATGAATATAAGTATTGAAACTATGCTTAAGCTATTCGCTACAACTATATTAATCGTATTTATTGAAATAGAACTTCGTAAAAAACTAGGTTCATATTAATTTAATTTTTTTACTGACACTTGACCTTGCAATGAATACAGAAGATACTTTGATTACGATGTCTTTGTATGTTTCTATATAAAGTCACTAACGGATCTTTTTAGATCCGTTTTTTATTGCCAAAAAAAACCGCATCGAAATGCGGTTTTTTCATATCTATTTACTTCCGGCTTTTTCCGTTCTGAATATCATACATACCTTGGTTTAACTTCTTCGTTACCTGGTTCATGTACTCTTTTGCAGTAGTTTGGTTCCCTTTAATATATAAGCCTTTGTTTAGGTTCAATGCAGATGCACTTACGGCCGTTCTTGCCATTTGCCCCTTCCTTGCTGCTACAGACATTCCAGGATTCCCAATATTGTGCAATGCATAAATATCAGCCGGTGTTACCTGACTAACAATTCCATTTGCTTTAAAAGCATTCTGAATGCGTCTTTCTGCAACAATAATATTTTCAGCTAAAGCAATTGAATTTAATCGTGGATTATCCCGATATGCCAATTGCTGTTTTTCTGAAAGTTTTTGCAAAGCTTTTAACTCCGGATGCTTTGCTCCCTTAATCCGATCTAACCATGCCCCACGTGTGAACTGCCCTAAGCCAGTTGCCCCCGATGATGAAATAGCACTTGGGTTAAATGAACTTTCTACAGCAGCGATAGAAACGGCTAGATTTGGATTAACCCCCATTTCTTGTGCTGCTTTAATTACATGGCCACCATGCCTATCAAAGTTCGGCCTTAAGGCATGGTCTTTTACTTTTTTGGTGTATCACCACCTCCAAACGTTCCAAGCTTATCTTGTAATATCCGTGTGATTTTACTGTTTGGCTCAAGGTCTTGTTCATAGTCGGTTTTCTTTTTAGCTCCTTCACGTAAATCTTTTTCTTTCGCCCCCAACTCTTGAGCACGATCCGCTACAGTGCCTTGTGCATCTTTAACAATTGATGGTGTGCTTAGATTTGGATTTAGTGCTGCAACATCATTTTGACTAACACCAACTTTATCTAAGTTAGCTTGAGCCTTTTGATCAAAGCCGTAACGATCCGCAATTTCGTTTTTATATTGATCAAAACTAACAAATAATTCTTTGTTGTTTTTAATACCATCTCCATTCAGGAATTGAGTTGGCATTTTCAACGAGTTCGCTTCTTGCTTTATTAAATACTCTTGAGACAACGCTTGTTGCTCTTTTGGACTTAATAATGAGAACTGGCCAGGGGACATATTGTTTTCTCTAGCAACATCACTTGCATGTGTAACACTTCGGCCATAGTCTGTGTCAAAGTTAAGTGAACGAGAATAATTTAGTCCGGCTGTTTCTCTTGTTCCTTGTTGTTGATTTATGCTTGCACTCTCTCCAGTAATAACTTGATTGTTATTAAATACAGATGCGTTTTCTTGGATGCCCCATTGTTGGTTAGACTGTCTTTGAGATTCATTTGTATCTGTCAAACTGCCATTACGGTCATGTGAAATATGTTGATTAATGCCCTGTTGTTGATCACCTTGTAATCTTACCTCAGCACCATTCCCAACTTGTGCGCCCTCTGAATAACGGAAATCTATTCCTCCTTGAGCACCTAAGTTCCCATAAGCCGGAAGTCCACCACGCCCACCTTTTCCTGGGGCTGCATTTGAGCCAGGAACAGCATTATTGCCTTGTCCACCTGGAACACCACCTTTGCCATTTGGAGCACCACCTGTAGAACCAGGAGCGCCAGGAATACCCTGTGAGCTTGCGCCAGGCTGACCAGTATTTGGATTAATAGAACCACCACCACTACTTCCACCGCCTGGTACTGAAAGCCCTAAACTTCCACTCATACCACCATTCAAACTTTGATCAAAACGTCTGTCTTCATTGTAAGAGTTATTATTAGATGCATTTACACCATAACCAAGATTGTTATCAAATCCACGGTTATCACTACCACTTACGCCTTCTGCTCTATTAACACCAATACTTTGTAAATTAGTACGTCCTTGCCCTTTGGTTTCATCATAGCTATACGTTGATCCTAGGGTCGAATTAGCATCAAAATTTTGGCCTTTTGATAACGTTGTATCTGAGCTTCTTTCTGATCCTAAATTCCTTGAGATACCACTATTAACCGATGCACCATAATGTAGGTCATTGTTGTGGTACTGTGTTGCGACATCCCCATTATTATATTGTGTTCTTGTTGCATCAGAACCAACATAAGAACGCCCATTATTGTTGTAAAGTTCGGATGTATCCATCTTGTGCATATTGGTATTGTTTGCAGAAATATTATCTATTGTTTGCTCACCAATGTTTGCATTACCAGTAGATAGACTCGATCCGGCACTTCCTGCTGCACTCCATGACATAAGCATTCTTTGGCCAACACCAGTGATTGAACCCTGCATTTTAAATGCCAACCACCCGGCTAAAAATATGGACAAAATAACCATATAGCCGACCATAGTTTGTTCATCAATCAACGTACCATCGAGCACACCCATCATTCCAAATGGAACACCGGCTGCAAGCTCCAATGCATCTGTTTTCATTTTCAAATAGATCAATGAAATGTGATTAATAACTGCAAAGAAAATAGGAATAATCCCTAATGCAACTAAAGATGAAAAATAGGTTCCTAACACACCTAGCATGTTATCTGCTTTGCTTAAGATAAGAATGATTAGCACAATTGGAAATATGCTATACATGATTGCTTCAAGCCAGTTTCTAATCTGTGGAATTACTTCATAAGCCAATTTTGTGACTACAGACATATTTCCTTGAACTTGTTTAGCGCCAAGTGCTGCCCCTGCGTTAGCCGTGATTTCTGCTACTCGGCTTGGATCATTCATCAAAGCCGGTAACTCTGTGCCGGCTTCACGCCACACGTTGTTAAACATTGACTGTTTCACTGCATCACTAGCACTTTGATTGCTATTTAAAAGCCAACTATATGAAGTTCCCAAAGAGTTTAAATACATCGAGTAAGCTATATCATCCGGGAACCGGTTGAAGAATGATTTACCGTAATAGCGCATTGATGCTTCTAAACCGTTCTGTACTCTTGTTCTAAGGTCATTTGCAGCATCGGTACACGTTCTTGTTACTCGGTTTGCACCTAGACTTCCAAACGTCACAAAACGAGCCGGATTCGTATTGGATAAAACATAGTTCCAACTATCTGCTCTGTTTGATAAATCACTTGCAGAAACATAACCATCTTGTATGTCATAGATCGTACATTCTTTAAAGAATTGCATAACATCACTACGCAATACTGGATCTGTAATAGTGACCTTGTTTGCATGTTTAATCAGTGCTTGGCCATACCCCATGTCACCTGTTCCAGTTAAGCTTAATGCATCAGGTATATTGAAAACCGTTTCATAAGACTTAACCAACCATCCCGAAGCATTGTTAATAAATGCGCTCCCGGCTGCTAATAGCCAGGGAACATTTTGTACAATTTTTGGCGGTTGTTGTGCCAGGTTATCCGTTAAAACCACTTTTCCAATTGGCATGTTAATCAACATAGTGAATAACAATGCCTGGAAGAACCAACGGAAAAACCCCATGTCTTTGTTCCACATAAATGTGATTAAAGATATGAGACACATGATTAAAAAAGCTAGTTTCATCAATCCAACAAAGTTACCGCTTTGCATGATTGAAGACACACCGTTTAAGATTTGGTATGTGACTTCCACATTCCAATAAGTATTAATCTCAAAGTTCATATTTCCCTCCTTCCTTACTGTAAGGAATTGGCGAAATTAACGGATTGGCGAAGAGACTGAGACATATTAGAGTGCAAAGTTCTTTCCATTTGGTTCACTTCCATTGCAATGTTATATGCAACGTTTGTACGTTGATAAGTCGTTGCAATAGATGTGTTTATTTCTGCTCTAAGTTGAATGATTTCTTCTTTTAAGCGTTTCAATTCTTGTGAATACAATTCACTTTGAGTTCCGGCCAGGTAATTATCTAAGGCTGCATTTACATCACGTGCAACCATTTCTACATACGCTTGAGCATATTTTGCAGCCAATAATTCATAGTAATTATTCAAAGCAAAACGTGCTGCATCACCATTGCCATAACGTGTGTTTACTGCCACTAATTTATAAACTGGAATATCAGTCACATTCACAAAATCAATTAATTCCTGTGAATTTGTAATGTTTTGACGATTAGCAATCGCATTGATTAAACCATCGAGCTTAAGCTTAACCATCCAATAGAATGACGTGCTATTTTGTTCGGCTGCCGTTAGCTCTGTACATTCATCAACACCTGTACCATTACCACATGCCCATACTGGCAACTTAACGCTAGTTTCACCAGGCTTACCAATGAAGTCTGTAATATTGTTCACACGTCTTGCATACGGCTTCACGATGTTATTGTTATTGGCATCTTTGGTTATAGAAACAGTTCCGATCATACCCATGATCATTTGTTTCTCTGTCGTGGTTAAACCGGCTCTACTTAATGCCTTCCATGTAAGGTTTCCGTTGCTTGGCGTATGATCCCTAATATTTGGATCTGCATTCTGTAAACTTTGGTTTACTTGCTCTGTTTTCCCTGCATTTCCTTTAATACCTCCCCATGCATCAGTTGCATCTGAGAAGATATTTTTAAACGTACCAAAATTAATTGCTGACTGTTCACGGCCTTTTAAATCGAGCTGTGCTGTAGTTGCATTTACAATACCTTTGGCTGCTTCACAACTATCAATATTCATTCTATTGATAGCTTGTGTCGTTGACTGCAAAGCTTGCATAACGTTATCGCAAGTAGGGCATAAATTTTGAATCGCTAATTTAAAACCATAGCCTAATGCCTGGCTTCCGATGTTTTTAGCCATAGCAATAAACTGTTCTTTATTAATAAAGCTAAAACCACCTGTATATAGATCAATACCGCCACATCCGGCACTTACAGAAGGTGGCGTTAAACTCGCAAGGTTATATGTGTTTTTTGGAATCCGCACAAATGCTGAACCACCTGTATAGTAGTTCATTGTTTGCCCTTGGATTGCTGCACCACCGGCCACATTTCCATAGGCATTTATTTGATCAAATACATCACTCATTGACTGCGAACTATTTACGCTTAATGATGCACTACCTAACGCCAATCCTAATACTAATGCTTTAATCTTGTTCATGTTTTAGCCCTTAAAATTCTTGTCCTGGTTCTGTATTGGTTAATGTCCAAATACGGTCTACAACCTCTTGAAGACTCATAACACCAAAACCAATTGTTGCCTTTTCACCTGTTTTTTTAGATGCAATAAAAGTTGCTGGAACTTTTTCAATTCCCCATTGCTGAGCTACTGCACGTCCGTCTCTTGGATTCGGGAATTCAGGTAAACCGCCCCCATCAATTGAAACGCCTAAAACTTCAATTCCATACATTTCAGAAAGCAGTTTTAAAGTTGGTGCATATTGGTGGCAATAAGGGCAATCACTTCTAAAGAAAAAGATCAAACCATGTTCACGTGCTATATTTTTCATATAGTTTGTTCTGTCTTGTTCTTTAGCTTGGTTGTTTACTTTTACGGCCGTGTTATTAACTGGATTTTTTAGGGAGTAATCGTATTGAGGATTAGTCCAAACAACCCTACGCCATTGATCTGCAAAGACAGTACCTTTGTCCATTGTCATGTGCCATGCATCAAGATAGTTCTTAATGTTTTGCTCTGTTGGGTTCATAACGGCAAGATCTTCACGGATCTTAAGTTCTTGTCTTAGCTCTTCTGCTGTCTTAAGCTTTGACAAGTCTCTTAATACCGGTGATGGTTGCGGTGACGCAACTTGCTCTTGTTTTGGTCGTTGTGCCGGGGTCGCTTTTACTGGCTCCGGCTCATCATCACAATACCAATTTCGCTTCGTCTGATCACATTTCCAAATTGAGTCATAATCAAAAACTGATTTAGGCTCTGCATTTACTTCAAAACCAACCAAAGCGAAAACAAGCAGTAGTAAAAATTTAAACTTATTCTGCATCATTGTAATAACCCCCTACTGCTTTTTTAGTCACTTGGTCACGCAACTCTTTTACACGTTGATCTAAATTCATGTTTGTTGCTGTGATTGAATTTTTGAACTCTGTTAAGTCCATTTTTGAAAAATCTAAGCGTTGTAGCTCATCAATTTTAATGCCTTCACAAGTCTCTAAAGACAATCCTAGCTGTGCTCGGCCTTGACGATTGATTAGCTTTGCAAGAATAGATTTAAAGCAGCAATAAGCTCTCGTTTCTTCTAAACATGATCCAAACACTGGATCTTTTTTAGAGCACCAAGTTCTTGAATGTGTACATAAACTACTACCACGTTTAATACCTAGTTCACGCTCACCTTCACTACACTCAAGCCAACCAAAAGTAAGCTGTGACTGTAATTGCTTCATGGTTTTATCATCGTTATACATATCATCGTATTGATATTTAGAACCTTGTGTTTGTTGTGGCGGTGAATCAGGATTATTATTAAATGCCCCTGTTGCAGAATTACCACTGTTATTGTTCGTTGCTGAACTTGCATCAATTTTAATTTGTTTACAGCAACTCATAATGTTACTGCCGGCAAGAACTTTAACTGTGCATTTGTTTTCTTCACCAGTGAATAAACGCAATGTATTTTGATAGTCTTTTTCCATATAGACACCGGCTTCACGTGCTGCTTCCATCATCGTGATTGCTTCTGCAAAATCAGCATCTTTTTCATCTGCTGCCGTTTCCAAACACTTACCATCTACACAGTCAACATCAACACAAATAGTTTGCTCTTCTTCTCTAGCCGGTGTTTTCTCACATTGATATTTCTGACTATATGAAACACATGTGCCGTTAGCATCTTTGCTTGTACATTCACTTCCGATTTGTGTACATCCTTTTTCTAGTAAAGGGCGACAATCTGAAACTGTAGATCCATTTGTTTGACAGCTATATTTCTTAGTTGTATTCCAACAACCTTTAACCATCACACCATTAATGATTTTTGTTGATTCATCTGAGCAAGTTTCAGATACCAATTTGCAAGAATCATTTGTACTACATGTATCAATTTTTTGTTGAGTACATGAACACTGATAATTAGTTTCTACATGAATTGCTCCCGACCACGGCCCTGCCCAGTTGTCTATATACATCCGGATATTATTAGAACCAACTTTCAAGTAGGGTTTTAAATCTATACTTACGTTATCAGTTCTATTATTACCTGTTGATCTATTAAAGATTTCCTTTTCATTTACATAAATAATTCCTCTATTGTCGTAATGCACTTGCTTAAGCACCATATTTGTTGAGTTGACATCTTTAATATCAAAATCAACAATAAAGTTTCTTTTGCTTGAACCCCTTTTTCCATCATTACCGCTTGCACTTAACGTGAATGCCGTAGGTAATTTATTAAGACTTGCATTTCCATCACTTTTACTAATTTTGAATGTGTCGTAGTCAATCCCTTGATCACAAGTAGAAACATCACGCAATGTTCCCGATGGGTTTTTACATTGCATTTGAGTTTGTGTTTGACAGCTTTGTGTTTGCTGAGCATACATTGTGTTTTTACAAACATAGTTTTGCTGAGTTTTTACGCAATTTTCTTTCCAATCACGCTCTAAACAAACTGTATCTTTAACACCGCACATTTTGCTATCAAGAATATCTTCACTGCATGTATTGGTTTTCTTTTTTGTACACTCACAATACATAGGAATATCAATATTAAGATCTGCGTAATACGGTGAATTTTTAACGTTGTTATAAACAGTCAATTCAATCGTATTTACACCCTCAACAAAATATTGGCCTAATTCTTGGTTTGATGAATAACCAGTAGTACCATCATTTGCACCGCCAATATTTACAGCAAGCGCTTGTACACCGTTAATTTTCAATAAATATGCATCATCGTAGGTACTATTAATTAGTTTAATATTGTTCAATTTTGAACGATTTCTAATCGTTATTCTGAACGTGGATGTAGCACTACCAATCGGGGTATTCCATCTGTAACCTAACCCTAATTTAAGTCTATTTCCTTCGTATCGAATATAAGAATTATGATCACCACTTGCCGTTAATGCACCTCTATCAACGCCTGTAACACCGTTACATGTATTCCCATCAATAGCAGTAGGACAAACATCATTTACGATTGTTTCTAAGCATTGCTGCTCATTAAGCGCCAATCCTTGGGTGCAAACTTGCTCTTCATAAACCGGATTGATTTTTACAGTTTTTTGGAAACATGTTTGATTGTTATTGAATGACTCAAAAGTATTGGTTTTGATTTCATTACTGCTTTTAATCACAGCATCCGTTTTTGGATCAACTTCATACAGCTTACGGTTCCGTGGGTTTTTATTTACGAATGTGATAGCTTCACATTCGATTTTTTTATCTGCCGTTAAATCGCTATTTGGATTTGAGCAACGAGTATATTTATTATAACCATTTTGGCTTACGTTACTTAAACCATCAAATTCTGCATCAATTCCATCTTCTTTGTCTTCATAATTCTGAGAATAGCCAGGCAACCACTGTGAACCATTACTTTGATTCACAGCATTGTTTGCACTTCCTAAACCTTGGTTCCCTGCTTCTATTCCAAGTTGTTGACCTTGTGATGTATTTGCATAAACATTGATATTTAGCAAAATCGTCATGATCAGAAGGAGAAACTTATTCATTTCCACCCCCTCTTTTTACTTGTTTCAAATAATCATTTGCTAATGTTTGTAGTTCGCCCTTTTCCCCTTTGGCCATTATTTCTAAAGCATATTCAACTGAAATATCGCCTGTAACCTTTGAATAGTTTTCTGGCATTACACAGCCTTCTTCATCCATATTCTCTTCTGCATTTGCCTTAACCATAACAATGCTTGGAACAACGTCTACCTTGTACTGTTTAAATGCATTTGGATTAATCTGAATATTGCCTTTGCGAATATCGAGTCTTCGGATCTCTTTAGCTGTCTCTTTAAAATCATTGTTTTTAAAACCAATGAAGACAACTGTTCCGTTTACCTTAAGCGTGTCTGCTATTAACTTCTTTAAAGAACTATCCGGCATAGAAAAGCTTGCGAATCCAATCACACCACTAATGGTTTTCTTTTCATCATTAACTTTCTTTTTATAACGCTCAGCGATTTTCTGTACATCAATATTGCTAAACTGGCCAACCTGAACATTTGGAAAACTGTTTCTTTCAGGCATTTGCACTTTGTCAAAAGCCTTGCGCTGTTCGGCTGCTTTTTCTTGAGCCTTTTGCCAATCAGCATTATTTTCGCTGAATACATTTTCATTCAGCATGTTCTTTTTAATTGCAGCATCATCAGCGTAATAATTTGAATAGGCGTTTTGTCCTACTAAACCACCAATAACCAATGATACGACTAGAGATAATTTTTTCATTTCAAGCACCTATTTATATGTGATGATACCGACACAGCAATTTTTCTTTCTGAACAACTCATAAGAGAAGTGTTCACCCTTAACTGGCCAAGTACGCCCTGCACCCCATTTAACTGTTGTACGGCCAAACGGCTGACAGCATTTGCCACCGATTTTTTCTGTCTGTGGCTTCGGGTATAACATTTGATATTTGTATGCAGTTTTATCCATTACTGGAAGCGGATATACACCACATAAACCTTGTGAACCGTGAGTTCCCCATGTCAAAAACTGACGATGCATTTTTGCTGCTAAACGTTGAGCAATTAATGAACTAGCCTGAATATGGCTTACGTGATAACCAACATTTCCGGTAAATGGATAGATACTGCCATTACACCCTGCACACCAAAACAAAGCATTAGATCCAAACTTAGCCGAAGCAAGTACACAATCCCCTGCACAAGCTGCTTGAGCTAACGGATTTGCAACCAAGTTAGATTCAGGTGCTAAGATCGCTGATAGTTCATCATCGTTCCACAAAGGATCTAATTCAGTCATATAAGCAATATCTAATTTCCCTGTTTCTAAACAAGGGTGCTCATACATAACTTCTAGCCAATATAAAATTGGGTCTGAATACCAATGTGCTTGATAGAAAGAACTGCGAGTATTGTCATCATAAAGTCTGACTTCGCCTTCCGGTGCTGCTGATCCCACATCAATTTCAGTGCCTAAGCTGACAAAGCAATAAGGGGTACGTGTAACATCAACTCTTCGAGCCGGTTCCCAATAGCCCAGGGTGATGCCTAAAAACATTAGGTCATCAATACAGCTACATAAAACATCAGGTGGATTTTTATTGTCTTCCTGTCCACCACTCCAAACTTCAAGCCCACCAATACTTAAGGGGAAAATACAACTCCAACAAATATCCGTTAAAGGATTGGCAAACTCTCCGGCACATTTAATGTTTGCGTCTTTTGTGTTGTTATTTGATCCGCTATCTTCTGCCATAGCTGAAACTGTTGCGAACATCAAAATGATGCTTAATAGAATTTTTTTTATCATGGCTTTAATTCCTGTGCCGGCATTTCTGTAATCTCTAAAAGCTTTCCTTTCTGTCTCACAATTGCCGGAACTGCTTTAATCCCAAATCTTGAGGTCATGTAACCATACTGATCAAAATAGACTTGTCTTTTCCATTTCTTGGTCAACTCCAACCAAGTACCATTAACTAAAACTGGTGTAACTTTGCGGTCATACACTTTAATTAAGCGCTCTACCGCTTCAACTTGATCTTTTTTATTACCGTCAAAAAACACCAATGTTCGAGACATTGTAATTGTGTCTAATGGATTGATAACGGTTCCGGCCGGGGCAACAATATGGCCTTCATCTGTTGTTATGTTGTTGCTAAGCGTCATCGTTGGATCAAAGCTATATACTTTTTTCTCAGTAGCCGTGGTGATACCTTCAACTGGTTTTGGGTTTTTAGCAGAATGCATTGAACGATCAATTGCTTCTTTTTTCTTTTTGGCTAGTTCGCCAGTTTTTTCCATAGCCTTTAATTTTTCATAGATTGCATCCAGTGCATTCTTTTCTGTAATTTTATAGACTTGACCATGTGTACCAAAGTCTGCGCCCATCGTTGCGGTGACGCAACCAATAAGAGCACAACCTACTCCAAACGTTTTAAAAAATTTCATAAGCTTTACCTAGAATTTCATTTTGTTTGATTAAACCAACTCTCGCATATCTACTGTCATAACCATCTTTAGAAGGTGTGCTTACAAAATATTCACCTTCTTTCAATGTTGTTGCCTTTATTGGTTCTAAAGGAATCCCACGCTCTGACTTTTCTTTTGCAATACCGATTTTTGTTCCATTCACATAAACTTCCCGACCTTTTAAACGCACTTCATCACCTGGAACACCGGTCACGATTTTTACGAAAATTGATCCTGGTTTATAGAATTGATCACCTCTCCAACTAAAACCAACATAATTGCCTTTCTTTACTGGCTCCCCTTTGTGTATGACGTAAACAAGGCCATTAAGACTGTGTGTTACGTTGATGTTATAAATAAACCATCGGTTGCTTATGGCCACCATAACCGCCACTACACCCAACGCTATGAAGAAGTAAAATATGGCATTTATTGTATTGGTTTTATTGAGTTTCATTTTTCAAGTGCTTCTCTAACCTTTTGTGTGTAATCAACAACATTTCCACTTTGAGTTAAAAGCGCTGCTTTATTGATTAAGACACATCCACAATTATTGTTAATGTCGTCAATTGAGCCTTCTAGCTTTAGTAAAAACTGTTTTGTTTGCTCTTCTACAGCTCCGCTATTTAGGCTTGCAGCATCACTATTTTGATAAAGCCCTTGGTTCGCATATAGCTGTTGAGTGACTTTCTTTTCATGTTCAACAAGTAGAGCTTGCACATCAACCACACCGACTTTTACTTGAGACTTTTTGACCAGGTATAAACCGGGGAAAGTGACCAACAAAGAAATAAGCGCTGTTGCAATGACAAACTTTAAACCGCTTATCCACTTATCAATTTTAGAAACCTTTTGACTTGAAACCTTTTCAGTCTTTAATTCAGGCTCTACTTTTTCTTTGTTTTGATTATCTTCATTGATAACTTCATCAATTCTCTGAGAAAGATCCTTTTGAACACCTTCAACTGGACTATCTTCTTTTTTATCGTTTTGCTCACTCATGCTGCTCTTCCTTTTTCCTGTTCTTTCTCTTTTAACAACTGCTCAATAGCTTGAATGGTTGTGTAACCACCCTTCATTAAGTTATCAAGGCGTGTATAGTCTTTAGCGTTTGTTGAAGCCATAGCTAATGAGAACTCATCAGGAATATGTCTTAATAGATGTTCCCCACGTGGAGAACTAATGATCATTTCTGCATACATGCCATTGATTTTACGCAATGACTTAATCAACCGTTGCATGTATGGAGAGAAGCTAACCTTTTTAGAATCAATCAATTCTTGGAAGTTCTTTTCATCTTGGCGCAAGAAAATTTTCCAATCGGCATTCGTATATGCAGCACGTGAAGCTTCATTTTTAAAAGCATCATCAATACCCTGAGTACCAATTCCAAAAATACCGTTATATTTACGTGCTCTTCGATACCCTTCTTCAATAAACTTAGCTGTTTCAGCATCATCACCAAGTAACTGCCAAGCTTCATCAATGAAACATAATTTTTTACGATCACGTGTGAGGTACATTTCTTTCATGATTCGGCTAGTCACACAGAACATCACTACTGAGCGCAATGCCGGTGCATCCTTAAGCTCTTCAAGCTCCAGGTAGATAACATCGTTATCAAATGAAATGTTCGCTTTACCGTTGAAATACGAGCCATACATACCATTAGTTGTGAATGCTTGTAGCTGTTTGCCTAATTCAAAAGCAACTCGGTCTACTTGTTGGCCACCTTGGTCTTTAATTTGCAATAAATAGGCTTGAACATTATCTACGTTGTTCTCATTGCCGTATTCTCTCCATGTAGCACTTAATGCTTCTTCAAGGAGCGCTTCTTGGAATTGATTCAATGAGTTTTTAGGTGATGCCATTTTTGCGTAAATTGGCAACAGCATTCTTAGCTCTTGTTGGAATGTATTTAAACCGCCTTCTTCTTCCTCTTCCGCAACTTGAATCCATGACCAAGGATTCATGCATAAACTGCGTCCACTGTTAAAGTCAAACGTTGTACCTTTCGCAAGATCAACAAAGTTTTTAAATGAACGGCCAACGTCTAAGATGAAAAGTTTAGCGCCTACTGCTCTGTACGCTGCAAGGATCTCAAGTAGCAAAACTGATTTACCGGCTCCCGATACCCCACAAACATATAAGTTGTAGTTACCATCAGTATTCGCATAGAAGTCAATGAAACAAGGCGTTCCCTTTCGGCCAAACAACATTACAACTGGATCACCAACACCTTGCCACTCACCAATTAATGGAGACATATCAATCGCATTAATTGTTGTCTTTGTCGTCATGACTTTTAGTTTTTTAAGGTCATCACGTGTGCTTTTATTTAATGTCATCGGACATGAAACATAAAGTGCCGCAAGTTGAAGGAAGTCCAAAGCAATGATATTGAACTTATTGCTTGACCAAATATTAATAGCTGTCTGTGAGTAGCTATCAATTTTATCTACTGGTGCTATCAATGTGATGATGTGATACATCTCGCACATTGCACCACCATTACTTGTATGGAAAACAACAGATTCCCAATCTTGCTCAATTTCGCCATACTCCGGCTGAAACTTAGCCATAGAAGACTGTGAGTTCTGCTTTGCACGTGCATGTTTTACACGAGCCATTGTTTCAGTTTGGTTTGCATCTAAAGTATAGATGCCACATGTGATGATGTACGGACAAGGATATTGTAAAGAGTCATCAAACATAGCCCCGACAACTTCACTCATTTCCCATAATTGCTTTCTTTTTGGATAGCGCATAACACCATAGCTACGCATTGCTACACGTTCATCTTTTTCATTTTTCTCAGGCACAGCACCGAAAACTACTGATTTTCTACGCACCTCAGCCATGTGACCAATCTTTGTTATTTGCTCTTTAACACGCTTATTTTCATCATATTCAATAATAGGCAAACGCTCATTACTAAAAAGAATTTCCGGATTTAATATGATAGTTAAGTGCGTAATTAATGCATGTGCATCCATGTGAAAAGCAGCTAATTCAGCTTGCTTTAATGAATTAAGCATTGAATGCCTTAAGTTGGTCATCAAATCAATTTCTTTTTGATTTTCTAAATTACCTTCACGTGTTACCGAAATAACCATTGTAGGTTTTTTGATTGAATAATTTGATTGGCTCCCATATAACGGCTCACCAATTTTTCTTTCAAAATAGGCAATCCGTTTTTTCGCTAAGTCGATACCAAAGCTATCAATATCACCTTGTTCTTGAGCTGCTTGGCGTATTTGATAATAACGATCAATCATTCCATCAAATACAGTATTTCCAAAGGTTTGTATTTGAATTCCTGTATCTGCCGGAATTGGAGTGAACATCGTAAGCAAACGATTGACCATTTCATCGTTTGCACCTGTCTGTGGAATCACTTCAAAACAAAAGCCAATTGTGCCTTCATTAAAAAATAAACCTGTTTCCGGATCAAACATGTCGTATTTAAATACTTGATGCATCCCATAGGATTCAAGAATTTTATTAGATAGCTTTACTGGAGAAGGACGTTTTGAGTCATGAGAAACTTCACCTAGAACTGTTTCATTCCAAAACTTCTTCAATGTTGCTTTCATATCTAGCATCATTTTTAGTTCCCCACATTTTGGAGTGGCTTTGTAAATTGAGAAATATCAACGTTCATATTTTTCAATTCTTTAGCTACATTTGCGTCAATATCTCTTTTCCCTGGCATTGGGTTAATTGATTCACCACCTTTTCCACCCAATGGAATTGCATCGTCATCCGGAACAACTGAATTGCCCTCAACACGCATTTTGTAAGCATCTTGATTTCCCGATACAGCACTTACGCTTGAAGGTGATGCTACATATCCACTTGCTGAACTAGGAGCGTATGCCTGTCTTACACGTCTGCTGTTGTGCTCGATGTTCCATTTCCAGTTATCAATTACGATATAAAAGAATTGTTGATCAAACAAAGTACGGTCTGCTGATTCCCAAGGTGCAACCCAAACACGCAATGTTTTTGGATTGCGTAGGATTGGTGCTCCGGTGTATTCCATAGTTGGTAAAACCGATGATGTAGGCTTAGAACGCACAGCCGTATATTCACTTCCCTTTTCAGGGGTTTTACTTGATCTGTTTACCTGTTGCCCTGGAAGGTTATTTGCCTTTGCATTAGCCATAACACCAGTCATCGAGTCACAAACAACCCCATCAGGTGCTTTACAATCAAATGAGCTTTTACCATCCAATCCGTCAAATGTTGCACAACCACTAAGGCCAATACAGAACAATGAGAGAGCTAAAAATTTACTTTGCATTGTTCACCACCTTGTCATGAGATTTTTGTAATTGTTGTTCAATTGCTTCAAGACTCATTGCACCAGGAATTAGAGTGCCATCTTCAAAGATGATGCTTGGAGTACCTTGAACACCGAACCCTGAACCAAATGCGATATTGCTATCAATTGGGTTTTTACATGTTTTTATTTCAGGTTTAATCTTCGCCAACATGTAGTCTTTCATGGCTTTTGCCGGATCTTTTGAACACCAAATATTGATTGCTGTAGATTTTGCTGTAGGGTGAAGCTGCTCTAATGGATATAAGAACGTGTAAATTGTCACATTATCCAAACCAATTAATGTCTGCTCCAATCGAGCACAGTAAGGGCAGTCCGGATCTGAGAAAACGACAATTTTACGTTGCCCATTTCCTTTTACTTCTTTAATTGCATTTTTCAATTGTTCTGCATTTGGGAAATAAACTTTCTGAGAACTATCAGGCGTAGCCGTAATATCTTTTTGAGTATGCATGTCATACAAATTACCAAAGATAAAATAACGGCCATTCACATCTGTATAAGCAACGTTTTGCCCCATGACAACTTCATAAATTCCACTAATTGGCGTTTTTTCAACTTTATTGAAAGTTGTTGCCGGATAAGCTTTTTTTAAATTTGCTGTAGTTTTTTCTACAGATGCACTTACACTAAAAGAAGTTGCCAATGCCAAAGATAATAAAAGAATCGTTTTTTTCATGATTAGTCATCCAATAAGATACGTTTTGAGTTTGAAGAGCCTTGAATGTTTAATCCTTCAACGACTGCGCCCTTTGTAATTAAAATTTCTACTGCTCGCCCTGCGTGAACTTCAACAATTGGGAAAAGCTCTTCTGCTCTGCGTAAATAGAAATCTGATAACTTTTCTGCTGCACCTGAAATAGCACCACCAACTGCACTGTTACGAACATCTTCACCGCTTACAGTACGTTGAACACCTAAAGCGCCCATAGTTGTAGTACCTGTTGTGCTGCTATATAAACCGCCAATTGCTTCTAAAGCACTTGCAAGCGCTGCTGCACTTAAAGCCTGTCCTTGCTTACTAACGACTTTGCCACGGATACCAGGCTTACCATCTTCACCAATCAAGTTGCCTTTAACGTTTATTTTTACTGTCTTACCATTGACGATACAGCTACCACTTTCGATACGTGCATTCACTCGTTCTGTTGATAAAGAACCCCATGCATAGCCCAAGAAACGACACCCTTTAATGTTCATCTTGTAGCTATTTGGCATATCCAACTTGCCTACAGTTTCAAATAAAACCGGAAGTGGATCATTTTGAGCTGCACCACCTGTAGGCGCATCAATACCTGTAACCATAACTACACGGACGAACGAACCATCAGGAATAAATGTTTCTTTCTTCGCTGCTTGTTGCGTTGACGCAACCGAACCACCACGGCCATTATCATTGGTTGTTAAATCAATTAAGGCTGCTTGTCGTGGAGCTGTTCCATTTCCTCTTGCATTACTTGGTAAAGGGATTACTTGTCCAGTAGCCGGATTAACTGTGCTTCCCATTGGATCAGACAAAATAGAGTCACCATGTAAACCTTGACGATTTGGTGGCAAGTTTGCACCAAAGGCAGAAGATGTATTACTTGGTGGATTTGTATTTGTTGGTTGTGCCGGAAGTCTTGGTGTACGTGATGCATTATTTGCAATTCGTTCAGCTTCTTGTACACGTTGATTCATTTCATCAAGTTGACTTTTTAGAGTGTTGATTTCTGAATCTTTATTACTTTGCACTGTTTCAAGATTAGCTAAACGTTCATTTGTTGCTGCCAAATCTTGTGCTGCGCCTGTACGCCACGCTGCATTATCATCAATACCGCCTGGTGGAGTAAGCTTTACATCTTCTGCTTTCGCTTGAGGTGATTGCTTTTGAGCCGGATCTTCGCCTAAGAAAAACAATGAACCAACAACTGCAACAATTAGTAAAATTGCACCAACAACAATAATTGTTAATTGTTTCTTTTTCCGTTGTTCATTCGGATTTAAATCCAAATCTTCACTCATGATTTACTCCTTATCGTTCTCTAACGACATAAACATTAGTAGTTTGACCTGGAAGCAAATTAAGGTGCTCAATAGAAACAGCTACGACTTTTTTTCTATAAAACTCTTGCTCTAAAAGGATCAAGTTTGAATTAGTGATGTTGGTCACTTTATAGTGCTCACCATATAAACCATCACCGTCATATCGACTCGCAAAAGTCATTCTTGCTTCTTTCCATAACGGAATTTGCTGATTAACAAAGCTGCGGCTTATCCCTTCAATTGCCAATTCATCTTGTGGATCATCAGCATCATCACCCATCACGTAAATTAGTTCTTTGATCTGCTGTAGATAAGATTGGCTACCTTTATCTGTAGATGAACCTTCTTTTACTTTTGGCGGTATAAGTATTAATTCTTCTGCACCCAAGCTTGCTGTTGGGCGCATTACCAACTTATAGCGTGTACCTTGGTCATCATTAACAAATGCTGAAATAGTTCTATTTGCATACCAAGGTGCAACCTTGAAATACAAAACGCCTTGAGTTACATCTTTTTCATATTCCAATGCATCAGCAATTGAAGGAATAACACTTGTAATCTTTCGATCTTGAACAACAAGCGCATTTTGTTCGGTACTCGATACATTTACCGTCACATTATCAAGGTATGCTTTGTCTACATGCTGCACAGCTTGAGCAAAAGGGCTAAATAATAATGAGAGCGTTAAAGGTATGAGTGCCAGTTTTTTACTTAGGTTCATTTTGCAAAACCTCCGTGATGTTTTTCGGGAATAGCTGCCCACTCTTCATCACATATTCAAATTTAATTTTCTGAGCACGAGACGTGACAAGTTTGTCTGCTAAATAGGTTTTGGTTACACCATTTGCAATGACTGCTTGTTGTCCTGGGATGTATTGATATAGACCTGTTGTTGACCAAACTTGTGTAATTTGATCACGCTTGATTTGTTCTGAAGCTTTATCAAGATATGTTTTCATATCTTTTTGATGTTCCGGAGCCACACGTTTTAAAAGAGTTCCGAAGTTTTCATCAACATTGATTGGAGTGACGTTATAAAGAAGGTTTACGTTGTCACGTGTCATATCAATGAAATATTCTTTATTCGCTTGATCATTTCCGATGGTGTACTTTGCAGTTTGTTCCGAAGGCATGATTACGACTGTTTGATTCATTAAAATGTATCCAATTAGGCCAATTAGACCTAAATTGGATATACCCATTAAAACGGTTGTAAAGCGACTTGATTTTCTATCGGCAGATAATTCATTGATAGTTTTTTCGCCATTTTTCTTAAGCATTTATTTTTCATCCGAAAAAATACCTATCACCGGAGCCAGGCAATTCCTTTAATTTTGGAGTACCTGAGATCCAATAAAAAAGGTGATGTACAAAGCCTATGTGATAACCGGCTTTCACCTTGTTAAACCAATAAGCTATTGCGATACCTAAAACTAAACCTATAAATGGATGGTTTACCCAATATCCTGCGATAAACAGCATCAATGCCAGGATAGCTACGCTCTGATCAAAGATAAGAAACTTTCCGGGATCATCCAGTTTAGTCGGTACATAATGTTGTAAGTTGTCGCTCATACATCACCTTCTTTTTTATTTAGGCAGTAAGATTAAATAACTGCTGTGAATGACGAGTTAATGATCCCGATCACTACACCAATCACAACTGCTGCAATTAAAGGTAAGAACAACAATTTAAAATCACGTGTCCAAGCGAATGCAGCCAAAGCAAAGATCAAACCACCTAAAATGATCGTTTTACCTAAGTTACCTTTAATCCACCCTTCAACTTTGTTTGCTGAATCATCAAACTCTGCTGCGCCAGTTTGAGCAGCTTGAGCAAGCATCATCAAAACTGTACCCATAGCCAAAATAGCAAGCACCATAAAAACTGTACGAGCAACCGGCTTAATACGAGCCATTAAAATATCCATCTGTTGTGATGGAGTTTGTAAAGCTAATTCCATAATGGAACTCCCTTAAGGTTGTTTTAAAAAAAAGCGCCCCAATTTTTTTATTGTGACCAAGGCTTAACACATGAAATCAATAATCAGTTTGACTATTGCTTTTTTTGACAGTATCCACCGGAACTTGGAACGGACTGTTGGATACTGCCAAATGCTTTTTTGTGCGTACTGGCTTTTCACACCCCTTTTCAGAATGTTCACAAAGGATGAATGCCGTATCACGACCTTCTCCCCCTTGTGGAATAACATTCACATAAGCCTTAACTGGATTAGGTTCACTCATTGGTTGAGCCTTTTCCTTTTTAGGCTTAGGGGGTTCCCCTGCCATTACTGCTGTTGCGGTAACGCAACAAGCAGCTAAAACAAGCACATTGAATTTCATTAGCTATCTCACTCTTGAGTTTTAACGCTTAGAATTGAATAATTCTCGAATCAGAAATCGGTGTTTCCGATTGGTTTTGATATGCAACGACCTGCTTATTTTCATTATTGGCCATTGGGTTAGGTAGTTCCGGTTGTGCCTGATACCCTATCAAGGGCTGATAAACAGCCGGCAAACCGGCCTGTCTTTTATATCCTTCATAGTAGCGTCTAACATCCGTTGCATAGCCACGCATTGCCGTATATGCACGTGAAGCCGGGCCACCGTAGTAACACCCTACAGCAACCCAAATATCGCCCTTTTTCTTCAAACAATCCGCCAATACCCAAGCACCAACTTTTTGAGAAGTGCATGGATCAAATAAATCAGAACGATGAATACCCAACTTATTTAAGCGTGGTAAATGGATTGTATTGATTTGCATCAAGCCTAGCGCTCTATTCCCATCTTTCAATAAGGAACCCACAGCACCAACATGACCTCTGCTTTCTTTCCACCCAATCGCTTTCAATAAATATGGATCATGGCCATACATTGCAGCAGCTTCTTCCCAACACTCAGCCTTGACTGACTGAATACTAAAAAACGCTACAGACAAAACTGAAAGCCCTAGGGTTCTTTTTATGAAGTTGGTTGCTTTTTTATGCATAATTTGTTCACTTTTCACTTCAAGTGTGTAAGACCATGTAAGTCAAATTGCATAATAATTATCACTTTTTTTCTTTTAGCTGTCAAAGTGAAGTCTAAAACAGATAGATTCGTCTACTTAATTTAAATCCAATAAAAACAAGTGGATAGGGTGTTTAAAAAAAACCAAGGAAAATACATCAGTATTTTTATAAGAAAAAAACGACAAAAGTTTTTTAAACAGCAGAATTATGAATTTTTATTGTTTTTTTTGGATAAAAAAAACCCATCTTTCGATGGGCTTGCATTATATAGAACTAATCCACTTAAGCAATAAGCAATTTTTCTAAATAACCAGTATTAAATTCAGTCTCATAACTTTTCTCTTGATACATTTTTCTCAAGATCATATTCAAATAAGCGGATCTATTTGTTTCAATTTCACCTTCTACATAATCAGTGAATTTACTATAAACATCCTTCTTAACACGTACAGTTGTCTTCACACCTTTACGTGTTACACCATCAACAAGCTCTTTCTTATTCACTGAAATCTTGCTTTTATTTGTTACGCAAAATTCAATAATACGTGAAAGAATAAAAGTGAGTGATAGTTCATTTCTCTTTCCATAAAAAGAGGCAAATTCCTTTAATTCAGGCTCAATGTATAACGAATCAACAGTCCTTTGTTCGTCATATAGTTTCCCACTCACATTGCTCATTATTTTCTTTTCAGCCACTAAATCATTCATTTGACCACTCCCCTAAACTCAATAAACTATAATACTTTATATAGCTTACAATAGTTACAGTTAGGTACTCCAAAAGTTTCAAATTGCATCAAAATTCTATATCTAATCCCTTACCTTGATCAAATTGTTTTTCATTATTGCCTAATTGCGTTTCTTGAGCATAACTAGATTTGTCTTGCTCATAACCAACAGCGCCACGTGCAACATTTTTATCATGTGTAAATATTTTTAAATCGTGAGATGCCCTTGTTGCACCAACATAAAAAGCACGATTACCAAATATCTTACCTAAGTTTTTAATTGCTTGCTCACTGTTTTGTGTATTAGATAATTTATTACTATTAATTAGCATAAGCACATTCGTTTTTGTTAAGCCCTGGCTCGAATAAATTGTATTTGCATAGCCATGATCCCAATGATTAAATTCATCCTTTGGCATTCTTTTCTCTTGGTTCTTATCATCAATTAATACAATTTCATTACCCTGTATTTCCTTAAATGTGTATTTCTCACCATTCTTAAATTCACCATTACTTCGGTTAATTTTAATGAGATCACCTTTCCTTAACTCCTTTTGCTCTTTTTCATAAACTTCAATTTGATTTTTATTTTTGCTATTCCATTTTTGTTGAAGTCCATCTTTATCTTGCAAAACAAGTCCTTCTTCTTTTTTTCCACCATTTTGCTTATAAGTTTCAACCACTGTGTAATATTCATCTTTCTTGAAAGACACACCCTCTGGAGAGTAAGTTTTGTTAAACCTTAAAACATCACCTTTTGAATATTCAAGAATCTCGCCTTGCTGCGCTCTAGTTAAATTCTTGTTGGCATAAGTTGTAAATGCATGTTCTTCGCCTTGTAACTCACCCTTATCAATTTTTGCCTGTCTAACCATATCGTTTAGTATTTTTCGATCACTGTTAAAAGGTGTAATGATCATTGTCTTATTTCTTTTTTCAAGATCATTCGACATATATGATTTAACAACTTCTTCGTGTAGATCTAATTGATCATATTCCTTAACACTACCTTGCTTATCCAATAGATCAAATGCTTTAGCATTCTCTGATAATGTAATTTCTCCTTTTGCATTTTTTGCTGTAATTAGAGAAACAACATCCTTTAATTCTTGTGTTTTTTGTCGGTTAATATTTTGCATTGAAGAGAAAGACATTTCTTTCTGTAGAAGCTCAAATGGTTTACCGGCTTCAATAGATTGAAGCTGATTTTTATCACCTAGAAAAACAACTCTTGCATCTGCTGATTTAGCTAATTTCAAAACATCAACAAAACTCTCTTGCCCTGCGAAACTAGATTCATCAACAATCCAAATCTCGTTTTTTCTATCAAAATTATTCCCGGACTGATTAAGATTGTTTTGTAGCTTACTTTCATTGTATTTAAACATTGCAGTTGTTGTTGACGGTATTCCAGTTTCTTCTTCTAGTGTCTTTGCAGCAACGCCAGTTCCGGCCATTCCCTTTACAATAAAGCCATTTTTATCAGCAATCTTATTTAAAGCCGACAACATTGTAGTCTTACCAGTTCCGGCAAGCCCGTCTACAGCATGGTATCTACTATCCGTAGTGAAAATACTATAAATTGAATTTCGCTGACCTTCTGTGTAGTCAAATTTATTAAATTGCTCACGCTCTTTCAAATCGTCTTTTATTTGTTCCTCAGTTAATATTTTATCAACAGAATGTCTTTCTTCCCTCACATGATCAATTGACCAAATTTCACTATGAGCAAGTCTTTTTGTTGTAAGCTTCCCTGTATCGGACTGAACTAAAATCCCATTTTTTAAAAGCCTATCAAGCTCATTATTCACATCATCAATCTTAAACATTGCCTTAGATTTATTTAAAGCAGTTGCTTCAATGTTTGATCTAGTAACCAACATATCACGCTCTGTATGGTGTCCTACCGCATAGAAAACAGCTTCCCTTATAGCTCGCTCTCGATCTGATAACTCTTCTACGTCTTGCACCTTCTGATTTAATGCAGCATTAGTATTTCCTGGCACAGATTGTTGATCATCTTTTTTAAAGAAAGCCCATAAACGATCCATCCAACTTTTACTTATACCCTCATCATTTACGCCTGAATGCTCAGCGCTAGGGTTTTGATGTTCTTCCTTTGTCTTTGGCTGCCTATCGCCAATTGGGTCTTCCTTTGACCTCTCATGATCATGTACATCATGCTCATTTTCAGAATGTATTTCAGGCTTTCTATCTTCTCTATTATCTGAATTATCTTTTTCTTTATTGCGCCCTGGATTAATTTTTTCATCCGGTTTTTCTATCTCATTTTCATTTGTAGATTTATCTTTACCTGGGATAGTAAAGCCATTGTCATTATCACCCTTAACAATGACTTCTTTTTCTTTTTTCTGTCTCGGATCAACCAAGGTTTCAATGTATTCTTTAGTCAACCCAAATGAAGCAGCTCTTTCCGACCAATCATTATCTAAACTTTCTTGAGTAACATCTTTTTTCCTAGTTCTTGTATCAAGTGCTATGACTTCTCGAACACTAGCCGAAGCAGTAGAAAGATCAACACCTCTTTCCTCTGCATTTTCAAGCATAGCTTTTCTGCGTTGTGAAAATTCATCTATAACATCCTGGCTTATACCTGAAATTTCAAAATTACCATTCGCTTTAAAATCTAAATCATAACCAAGATCTTTTAAATTAACGGCCAGTTCTGAATTATAAATTGCACCAATCAATTTTTGATTTTGATAGATCTGCTCATTACTCATTGCTGACCACTCGCCCTTACTGTTTAGGGTCGCATTCATAACGACTGCGTGAGTATGTGTTTGCGGATCTAAATCACGGCTATTGTTATGTGAGAACAAAGCAGCAACTAAATTTTCTGTATCAACTTTCTGCATACTTCCATCAACACTAATACGTGTTTGTGCATATTTTTTTTCTACAAAATCTAATGTCGCTTTCACTGCATCTTCATGAGCATTTCTTACATCATCATCCTTAAAAACTTCTGAAATAATAGATACAGATTTTGGTGCTGAAAATGTTAAGTCAACACCTGGACGATGTTGCGTTACCGCAACACCATCCTCATAAGTAACACGACCAATTTTATTATCATCATCAATAGTTCCTTCCAAAAGCTCCTTAAATTTATCCGGATCGAAATCCTGATCAACTAAGCCTAAAACTTCTGCACCTTTACCATACCATTCTGCCTTTTCTAAGCTCTCAGCAGTTGGTTCTTTTGTGTAGTAGTTATCTTTTGAATAATAAGTGGAAGCCTGTGAAGAAGACTTTAAAGTGGTCATGCTCATCATTAGTTATTTTCTCCTGTAAAGTCATTCAACCCATCTAAAAGATTAGTTTGATAATGCTTTTCACTTTGCTTTGGTTTCACTGGAACCTCAATATCGTTAGCTACTTTTTTAGTCTCTTGAGAATCAACTTCTTTAGGATCAAGTACACCCTCTTCAACCTGCACCGGCTTCACTTCTTTAGGATCAAGTACACTTTCTTTAATCGGCAATTGTTCCACTTCACCGCTAGTAACGTTATCTTTTAAAGATAAATTAATTTCAGGCTTAGCAACATTCCCTTCGACATTTTGACCATTAACATTTTCATTAACATCCTGATTAACTGTATTTGCTTCTTCATTAATACCTTCATGCTTTTCATCTGCCATTTCCGATACCACATTTAAATCTATATCCTTTTCACGTGGAATATATGGAATTGCATTATGTGCATGTGGCACATACTCAGTTACAACTTTCGTTACTGGGTAGTCACCAACAATTTTTAAATATCCAACCAAATTTGGAAGGCTCATAATTTCAGATGGCATTACCACATTTCGTTCTTTTCGCTGACCATAAAAACTATCACCATCCCTACCATCAGTCACACCCATAGAACGTGACATATTCTTTTCATCAACTTCCATTTGGCCGATAATTTTAGAAAGTTTTTCAGCAGAATCACTATCGGTTACACGTAGAATTAATTTAGTTTGAAGTGTAGAAATAATTGTACTGCTTACATCTTTTCCGTATGTATGAACACTCTGGCTAAAATCTTGAAGTCCGATTAAGTGACATAAACCATATTTACGTGTATTGGTTAAAGATAGCACCAAATCATCCATTTTCTGCAATGTAGGCATTTCATCAATACACAACCACATTCTTTCTTTGTGAATAGCCGGAAGTGACATAGTGGCCTTAATAACCGTACTGATCCACAACGATATAATAGGTTTAATCGCTTCCTTTTGCTCTTCTTTTGTCGTGATAAAAACCCAACTATCATCTTCTTCTCTAACCCACTTTCTGATAGAAAATTTCTCACCATGATCTTTTAAAAATCTAAAAGGGGTTAAGTAGTTTAGAATCTGCATTTTAATGTTAATACCTGTCTTCTCAGTCTTAGGATCAACATAAGTTGCACCCGAAGTTCCGGCCAACATTTCATGCAATTCTTGTAGAGTGCTTAGTGAGATAGATTCAAATAAATGTTTATTTGTTTTTGTTCCCTCTTGACGACCTAGGACACGAATTACATCCGAAATTAAACGTCTAGCAGCCGGTGGGAAAAATTGATCTCCATTAGGTGTAATCGGAATTAGACCGTCACCAATTGAATCAATATGATGATCCTCTTCAACTTCATTCCAAACGCTCCATTGTGGGCAACGCTCATCAAATGGATTTAAAATAATGTCTTTTCCCTCACGGTAAAATTCTTGCGTAAATTCCCCACTAGGATCATAGATTACTGCCTTCTTTCCACGTGCTCTTACTTGTGCTAAGAAAGCACGTATTGCTTGAGATTTCCCCGACTGTGGCGCACCAACACAACAAATATTATTACCTTCCGATCCCTTGCGAATTGGAACCCCAGCAATAGTATAATGACTTGCATCATTTCTCTGATTTAAAATTTCTATAAGCTTCTCTTTTTCAACAAGCTTAGCACCCCTTAACTGCTCATCTTCCATGACATCACGGCCATAGTTATACCAGTACCAAATAAGCCCACCAACAATAGAAATACTTAAAATCAACCCTATAAGAAGTGCTCTTTCTACAGCCCACCAAAAACTAGATAAATAAGGCTCAATGATCTGCTCTGCTTCTTTAATCGAAACTTTTTCGGGAACCCCATTTATAAATAATTCAATCTCTTTATTTGGAACATTCAATGTGCTTTTATATGCAATTTCTAACTCTGTTTTAATTGCATAAAATTGTGTATTGTCTACCTTCAAATACAAAAAAAGCCCCATAACAAAGACTGTGATAAATAGACAAAGTATTAAGACATTTGATATGCCTGTGACAAACATTCTGAACTGGTGAGTCCATAACTCACTACCACGTGTGAAGTCTACAAACTTCGAGTAATTTTTCTTCTTCACTCTTTCTTCCCCTTGAAATTTGCATTTGCATAACTAATACCTTTTGCCTGCATACCTCTTATATCTTCACGATCTACTTTTTGCTGCATTAACAGACCAAGCATCATCATATAAATACCTCCAAAGTCTTCAAAATATTTATCATTAAGAGTATTTTCAGAACTGAATTTTTCCAAAGAATGATTAAGGTTCTTTTGAAATGAATCAACAATATCCTCCATTCGATCAACTTCATTTTTAAAAGCAATTGTATGCAAGTTATTGGTTAAAACTTCTTTCAAAAATGTAGCTAACTTTACCCCTCTAGCATCAGCCATTTGCTGATATGCACTTGCCACTTCACCATCTAACCTTATGCCAACTTGATGTGAATTTTTCAATTTCATACTCCCTTAAATCATTTCAAGTCATATTGTACATTATAAAAACAGTGATACCACTTAAGAACTTGTAATCAAAAGATATATGCTTGTTTTGCGATAACATTTAATTTTAAGCAATGATACCGCCTTAACTTATTGTTATATATATATTTTAAAAGGTTTTGGTGATAACATAAGCGATACCTTATAATATTTATATTTATTAATGACTTACTAAATTTTAATGCTTTATTTTGTTATCGCTTTATAATGCAACACAAAAAGCCTGAAACCCTTGCACAGTATGGGATACACGGCAAAGCATCGTAGATGCGTGGTGTGTGAAAAAAAAATCGTCATCCTGTGATGACATTTTAATCTGTAATCGCATTCTAGGCTTTTGAGTTAGTTGCTAGTGTCCATCCCTGTAAATAATAAGTTGCACCTGTATAAATTGACTTATAGAATAGATAAAAATCTTCACAACTGGAAAAACCCATGTCACAAAATGAAGTTTCAAATGATCAAAGCAATTCAGATACTAAACAAAATGAACATGCTCAAAATACTGATAATCAAGCAACGTCTACAACCCCATTAAACACATCAATTAAAAGTGATGAATCAGAAAATAATGATCCCACTAAAAATATGTCAAAAGCTGAAAAAAAGGTCTATGATGCAAAAGAAAAATTAAGACTAGCTGAGTTAGAATTAGAAAAGGAAAAGGAAGCTGAAAAAGAACGAAATACACAAGATATTGTAAAATTATTAGACAAGAAAAAATTGCTAGAAATCCCCCTCTCTGTATGGAAAAACAATCTAAAAGATATATCAGATTTATTAAATAGCTAAAAAAAAATGACTGCCTAAGCAGTCATTTTTTTTATCAATTAAGTATTAAGCAATCTTAATATCTTTCTCTTGATGGGTCTTTTTAAAATGATGTTTAACTGTGAACATTTCAGCTTGATTAAGCATGATTTTATGTTCTACAGCAAGTTTCGCTTGACCATCTACAAAAGTATATTCTTTATAGATTAAACGGTCTTTGTTCAACTTCAAAACAATCACTAGGTTTTTACCAAAGCATACTTTTGAATTAGCACTATGCTCGTAAATAGAACAAACTGCTGAACGCTTAACAAAGTATTTTAACTGTGATTTTGCTTGATTAATTGCTGACATTTTCTTTACTCCTAACCTTTCGGCTTGATGATTAATGAGTCTTAATTATATATAACCTAGGTTATAAATGCAATAATCTATGTCGAAAATAATCATGTTTTTTGTGAAAAAAAATACATATAATGCTCAATAAATTATCACTTAATCTAGGCTTTTATATGAACAAAAAATCTAAACTTGGGCTTTGTTTCATTGTCGGTATTGTTCTAATTTCCGCTATGGCTTACTTGTTATTTGGTGCTCAAGAATCAGGTAAATCATTAGGCTCTCTGCTTATCTGCGGTGCTTGTTTTCTTGCCTTGCTTGCCTATATAAACAAAATTAAAAACCTTTAATACAGACGTAAAAAAAGCCCTTTCGGGCTTATCTTATTTTAATGCTTCTTTTATTTCTTTGATAATTTCTTTACAGTGTTTTTCAGCTTCTTTAAATTCTTTTTGAGGGTTTATTCTCAAGTTTTTGTAATGATTTGAATCTTTAAAAATTTGGCAATGAATCTGTGTAATGTGAATATTAACTTTTAAACCGTTTACATATTTTGTGTACGTTGCCCCCTGTTTTTCTAGTCCTTTAATGCAATCTAATTGATTTGAAATCATGCTTTTCATTGCTTCAATTGTAAACATTTTTCGTTACTCCTAACCTTTCGGCTTGATGATTATTGAGTCTTAATTATATATAACCTAGGTTATAAAATCAAATAATAAAACCTTTATAAAACAAAGACTTATATTTATTTTTGATTAATTTAATCAATATTTATCTATATAAATCAATAGGTTATTCTTTTTCAATCCTCAATGAAAGAAATCTGTAGGCGGTGTCTACCGCCACAGTCGAGATATTTGATAAAAAAACTCCCTACTCCTTGATTACAACAATCCCTTAAGTCGGTTCATCCGTGGTGGCAACAAAACAAAATTTAGTGATCAATAAAAATCTGTGATTTTTTGAAGAGCACTACATTTTGTGACATGAAAAACAAAATAAAAAATAAAATTTTAAAATGATTATTATGTCTGTGGAGCTTGTCGGGCAAAGCCATTCCCTGTGTAAAACCTTGTGGTAAAACTTATGTTTTTCCACAATGGTTATGCACAGATCAGGAATGGTGTTCGCTTGCGATTGTCCACAAATCCACAGACACAAAAAACCTGAAATTTACTATCACAATGAAGTTTTCAGTATTTGAATTAAGCCAGGCTTAGCTATCTAAAACTTTATAAAAATTCATGACAGCGTTAGGGATATTGCCCGAAGGGTCAAAACATTTGTGATAAAAAAATATGTAAGGAAGGCTATAAAATTCAGGTTCAAGCTTGCTTGAAACTAGAGTTTTAAGGCTTGCTTTTATATTTTTCACAAATGGTTTGAGCGCAGCCAATAAGCCCGACCTGAAAGGGAACGCCCCAAATAAAAATAGAAATAAATATAACCTGTGTTATACTCAAGTTAAATGTAATTATGGAATTTTTAATAAGTGACTGACGACCAAGATCAAAAGAAAACACACCCAAATGTTGCAAAAGCAATTACTAAATTTAAAGAAAAAAAAGAACGTATGCCGATTGGTATAGATCTTTATTTGTCAAAAGATGCAGAACTTTCAGCTTATGAAAAATGGGAAAATCTGAAATCAAAAAAGGCATTTATTATGCTGTGCTTGGAAAATGCCGATGAAATTTTAGAAATGTTTGATAAGAAAAAATAGCTGTGTTTTTTGTTGCGGTAACGCAACAAAAAAAAGAGAGCCGAAGCCCTCCCCTTACATTAATCAATAATTATATATATGTCTTCACTCAAAATTCCTGAGTTCTTTTTTAGAAAATCTTTGGTGTAATCTGAAAAGAAAACAGCCAAATTATTGATTAAACTTTTATTTCGATCATGTGCCCAAAAGCATAAATGACTTAATGCAAATAGATTGACTGCAATAGAAAATTCTAAAAGATTAAATTTTGTTTCAAAACCAAAATCATTGCTAACATTGAAAATTGTATCTTCGTTGCCTTGCAATATGAAAAAGCCGTTGTCCATTTTCCAATAGCCACTTTTATATTGTTCACCGCCTAACTGGTTAGCAAAATGAAAAACATATTGCTCATAAGCATTCAGAAATTCCCACATAACATTGCTAGTTTGATTTTCTTGCTCATCGTCTTGGTGAGCCTTGAACATGTTCAAATATTTGAGCTTGTCTAACTCATAATCGCCCATCAAAAGCACTTCTTCATCTGTTAAATGTACCACTTCTTTTTTCACTTCAATTGCTGACATTTTCTGTACTCCTAACCTTTCGGCTTGATTGATTATTGAGTCTTTATTATATATAACCTAGGTTATAAATACAATAATCTATGTCGAAAATAAAAGATTTAAATCAAAAAAAACCACTGTTTCCAGTGGCTTTTTTAATCTTATCTTCTCGTCAATCTTGCTAAAAATTCCATTTCTGATAAGTCTAAAAACTTGCTTAGTGCATCAATCAGTTCTCTTAAATCATAGATTCCACCGTTATTGTATGAGTCAAACGCCCCTGTGATACTATCCATTAAATAGCGGTTGTTTTCACGCTTAATAAGATGAATTGAATAATCGTTTTCGCAAAATATTTCATCTATATCATCTGAGTCTAGTTCGCTTAAGATGTGATAACCATCCTTTTTGAGTGTGTACTCGTCAAGCGTTCCAATACGCAATTTTTCTACATGATCACTATCATTTAAATCTAAAATTTCATTTAGATATTTGATTAAACCCTGCAAAATTTCGACTCGAAGACCTTTAAAATTTTTTAAATTGCTTGGCATAGATAACTGTGTGATTGCTACAAGGTTGCTATAGATCGCCAGTTCAAATATACCCATCTCACCATCATCATTTAACTGGTGAACAGTCTCAGGCAAATAGCACCCATTCCCTAGCAACCAATTAACGTTCACATCATAAAATAGAAAATCACACATTCTTGAAAATTCTTGCAGAACTAATTTTTTATACTTATCCATGAACAATTTTAAATCTGCATAGTCCAGACCTAACAACGATAAAAGATCATTCAGGCTTGAATCTGTAGCCCCTGCATACTCTTTCAGGATTTGAATAAATGTGTTTTCATCAGTGCTATAGTTTTGAGTATTTCCAGTATTAGGCATCTTTAGATTACCCACAAAATAATCAGCTTCACCGTTTAACTTCTTTTCGCCTACTGGCTTAATTAAACAATAAATATCTTCTGTGCTTCCTGCATGACTCAAGATATTTTCATACATTTTTAAACAATGATTTAACTGTGTTTCATCAGTGCAATGCATGATCTCATCTGTATTAAAATTTTCTAAATGTGAATAAACTTCTGATTCAGTCATTGATTCATCAAGCGAAGTTATTAACACTTGAACCGTACACCCATCTAAAAATAACTTTGCGCCCTCTGCTTCTTGCATAGTCTTTAAACCAAGGCGTTTAAATGTATTTAAAAATTCAGTTTTCATTCTCGATACTCCTAACCTTTCGGTTTGATTGTTTGCTGAGTCTTAATTATATATAACCTAGGTTATAAATACAACTTTTTATTAGATAATAAATATATATAAAACAATAACTTATGATTTATTTTGCCTGGTTTTAACCATAATATAGTCAATAAAATCAATGACATAAAAAAACCACTGTTCCCAGTGGCTTAAACTTTAGTTTTTTAGCTCGGTGGCAATAAATTCTATTACCTCCCTGAAATGTTTATCACTTGTCACCCAGTACGGCAATTCCTGTTTAATGGTAAAATTTAAATGTGAACTTTTAAAAAATAAACCTCTTCTTTCGATTGAATAACAGCAAGCCCATTCCTTTTTTTTCTTGTTATGGTGCAAATATACGGCTTGATTTTTTTCATCTATAACAACTTTTAGCCCTCGTTTTTGAGCATAATTAATACTCGTTTTTGATACTTTCACAGCTTGCTTTATTTCAGTGTTTTCTGACATTTTTTTTCATTCCTTGCCTTAAGCATGATTTATAAAAGTGAAGAGAGAGCCGAAGCCCTCCCCTTTTTTTTATGCTGTAACTGCTTCCGATTCAGCTTTGATATGATCAAAAATTTTCGTCTGCAATTCGGAAAATGATTTTTTAAAATGTTCTTTCATTTCAAAAAAACGCCCATCAACTCGAACAAAAAAACTAAAATACCCTGCTGCAATTTCTTCTCTGAGCATAAAAATTTCATAACTGGTACTGCTATTATGGCGCAATGGTGGCAAACAGTTAAAAGCATCACTAAAGCGCTCTTGATCTATTTCTGTAATGCTCCCAAGGTCACTTGTTCTTTTATAAAAATCCTCTTCTAGCTCTACGGTTACAATAGGATTTTGATAACCCCACATTTTTAACTTTTCAGTTACAGCACTGATACTTAAATTATCGCCCAAGCTAAAAAACTCACCATCTTTTAAGTACGCATAGCTGTACATTGATTCCAGTTTTTTACCCTCAGACATATAGCTGTAAGAGATAATTTGGTCTTGATTAATTGCTGACATTCTCGATACTCCTAACCTTTCGGCTTGATTGATTATTGAGTCTTAATTATATATAACCTAGGTTATAAATGCAATCTTTTTACTTTAATTAAACCTTTATAAAACAATAACTTATAATTTATTTCGCCTGGTTTTAAACACAATATTGTTAATAAAATCAATGACATAAAAAAACCACTGTTTCCAGTGGCTTTTTATTTTCTGCTTAGGCTAATTTTGCCTTGCTTGGAATTGCACTTCCTTTTTGATCTGTTTTTTTACTTTCGGCTTGTTCTCCTTTCTCATTCTTAACACTTTGAGAGCCGTATTTTTTGCGAATATGGTTAATGCTTTTTCTGCTCCAACCTTGGCTTTTTTTCCCTGCAAATGACCATTTTTTATGTTTTGGATTCCATGAAAAGCCAAGCTCTTTTAATTTTTCTTTATGCTCCTTGGTTTCACCTGATAACCAAATCCACACGCCAATAATTTCAATTTTGATGCCGTCCAAATTAGCCCCGATAATTTCCTGAATTTTCGCATGAATAACTTGTTCAACTTCTGTTTGTTGTTCTTTACTTTGCCAAAATTTTTCTTCTGAATATTCGCTTTCCTCTTCCTGATCAATAAGGTTTTTTAACAAAAAATCATATTCTGCATTGATGATCTGCATTGTTTCAGTGTTACCGCCACGGTCGGGATGGTGTTTAAAACAAAGTTTTTGATAAGTCTTTTTAAGTTCTGCAATGCTGCTAACGTCTTTTAAAAATTGGATTTTCATTTTCTGTACTCCTAACCTTTCGGTTTGATTGAATCTTGAGTCTTAATTATATATAACCTAGGTTATAAATGCAATCTTTTTGCTTTAATTAAACCTTTATAAAACAATAACTTATAATTTATTTCGCCTGGTTTTAATTATTATTTTACTAATTAAATCAATGACTTATGTTTTTGAATTCTCAATGAAAGAAATCTGTAGGCGGTGTCTACCGCCACAGCCGGGATCTTCGCCTGTCCACCTTCCTACTCCCTGATTACAACAATCCCTTAAGTTGGTTCATCCGTGGTGGCCACAGAACAAGGTTTCGGGAGCCATAAAAATCTGTGATTTTTTGCAGCTCACTAATACCTTGTGACTGCAACAAATAAAAACTGCATATTGGCCAAAAACCTACTGTGCTATCACAACCACCATTTAAACCTGGGTGCGTTAGTGATCCTAGCCCGAACGGGGCGAAACGGAATTTATGACAGACCATCTTTGATGGTCCAGGCATAAATTTTGGTTCGATTTTTCTTAGCAGCTATGCTGCTTAGAAAAACTAGAGCACGACCTGAAAGGGAACGCCCAAAAAAAATAGCGCTTAAATAGCACTATTCTCTTCACAATACGACTCAAAACAAAATAACGCACACTAGCAACAAAAACACCTAAACCCCGCTTAAATCGCAAATGAGCGCAAAATAGAACTATCCACCTCTTTCTTCACGGAGTTTCATATTTTGTAAAGCATTTTCTAGTACAGCTATACTTTTGGTATAACTTTCAACTTCTGCTTCACCTTTCGCTATATTTTCTGCTTCTTGATCCTTGTCAATTCCCACAAGATCCCGATAGTTTTTTACATAAAGCCCCGAAAGATCTTCTTGGAGAACATAAAGAATTCTAAATAAATCACTCTTGGTTATTTTTTCTTGAACCTTAATAATATTCAGAATTGTATCTTTAAGTTTTGGCGTATCACTACAATTTTTGATTAACTCTAAAACCAATTCAGGCTTCAATGCAGCTTGATTATTTAAGAATTTAATCACAAGAAAAACTGTTGAAGCCGTCCAAACCACAGCATAAAGTGGTAAATGTGCAGTAATTGGAAACTCACCTACATAAGAGATAAGTACATAAGCAGCAAAGAAAAGAAGCCCGACACAAAGAATAGCGACAACAAGACGCTTAACATCCCCCTTATTATCTAATTCATTAGGTACATAAAAATAATCTGCATTTTCCATTTTTTGGAATCCTATTATATAAATTATGGGCGCATTACAGAAACTAAGCCCACGAAAATTAAAGTCATTACAGCACAACCACTCACATTAAATAAAGTTTCCGTATACCTTGAACTTTTATGATCCATCGAAAAAGCAAGCAAAATTACCAGGAAAACCCAACATAATGTCACCCATAGGCCGATCTTTATCGCTGTATCAAATACAAGATCAATGTTGTCTCGATACTTAGCAAATAGCCCAAAAGCTAACATCATTGCCAATAGCATCATCCAGTGGAAAAAAATATATCCAGTTCTTGTTTGATTTTTACTCATACCAACCTCAAAAGTCTGCCTAGCGTTTAGCTAGGCAGACCAAATATTAATGATTTAATTTTCGATACCATGCGCCGTGAACGTATGCCGGGGTAATCCACATTTCACGCATTTTTAACGTTAAACTATCACCAACAAATACACGGCCGGGAACATTCCACAAGCTAAGTTGCACATAGCACATCAGAGCCACTAGCCGATCAATATCGGTTCCCTCCATATAAAGATGCTTAGCCGGGTTAAATCCACCATCAATGACACATTTAACTTTTGCCAACAAAGTGGAACCTGCACCACAAGCCGGATCGACACAAGAGACATACCCTTTTTGTTTGATTAACTCAGGAATTTGGCCAGAATTCATTACTGCCAATAAATTTGAAATATGTGTAGGCGTAAAGTGTTGGCCATTGTGTGATGAACCAAATTCAAAGCGCATGTAAAGATCACCTAAAACATCATGTGGTAATGCACGTGCTTCCATCATTGCGATAAGTAAGCCAAACAAATGATGAATATTGCTTTTATCTTCCTTTGAATACTTGGCCATAATTTTGTGGTATTCATCTTCCAGGCTTTGCACAACTAGATTTTTACTGATACCGGACAAACTATTTCTTAAGGCACAAGCTGAACAAGTAACAAAGTCTTTAAACACTTCAAAACGGCTTTTGCTGCGGTCAATTTTAAGAAAGATTTCATCGAACAATTTTTCAAGTTCTTGAAATGAGAACTTCTTTTTAGTTGGCTCAAAATCCACATGAGAATTCATTTTCTCTCTACTCCTAACCTTTCGGTTTGATTGATAGTTGAGCCTTTATTATATATAACCTAGGTTATAAATACAACTTTATTCTTGCTGCAAATCAAGCTAGAGTTAAGCTATAGCATCGTAATGAATACTATTTATATTTTATATGGCAGTTCACATAAATGCGTAACAAAGACTTAGATCCTAAAATTGGATTACCTTTAAAAGTTATTACAGCCCGATTAGAGCACGTAAAAATAAATCTAACTGGTTTGATTAAAAGAGTTGAAGCGTATGCAATAGACCGCCAAAAATCAGATGATTTACATGAGTGTTTAATTAGTGGTGACGAGTGGACTTATGCAGCTTTAGATTGTAAAGATCCTATTTGGCGCACCCGGTTAAAAAGAACTCAGAATATTATGGGTATTCAATCTGAGTCTACGGAAATTCCCCTATCCTTTATCAACCAATTGCCTTGCAACATTGGTGAAATTATTACCCTGGGTTCCTGGTCACTTACAAAGAACATTTACCGCTTTGAAGATCAAGTAATCCAAATGCTTGTTAAAACGGAATACAACCGAAGTTTGCCCGGATTCTTACTTAACTTGCCTGACCTCGCAATTTACATCCAAACAGATAATGCAAATTTGTATGTGAATGATGAAATGGTCGTGGGGGTTATTTTTGCTAAAAACACACTTCATGATAAGCCAGTCTTGTTTACCACGGTATACACTGATTCAGGTATGGCCAAAACTATAACAATGAATTTCCCGGAAGATGGTGATTTTGATTCGACAGTTGAAGACTGCATGACAGACTTCATTGATACATTCTTTGATGAAAATAAGAAGCCGGATGAAGATGAAATTACAACCTACATGGAACTACAAAAAAAACTGATTAACCTGATTCTATGGTTTAGCCAAAAGGAACCCGATTTTAGAAATTTAACCAATGAGCCAGTCAAATATAAACCCAAGCTTGAACTTGTTAAACGTGAGCTGCGTTTATTTGAAGCAAATAAATATAAGCCAACCATTGTTGGTACTGAAACAAATCGGAAAATTAATGATGCGCTTAAACAGCGTGAAGATGATTTGAAAAGTGGAAACTATGTCACCACAAAAAAACCCCACCCACGTAAACCTCATTGGAACTTTTATTGGTTAGGTAAACGTGGCAGCCGTGAAAAGTGGGTGAACCATTGGATACCTTTTAAAATTGTTGGTGGAGTACCAAAAGATAAGATAGCTTAAGTAAGAATATGCACCTATTTAAAGACACATAAAAGGTGTCTTTAAATATTATTAATTTTTCGCAAAAATTTGAAAAGTGATTTTGCTTCAACATAAAAATAAGATTTTGAACTCTCGCTATGCCTTAACCCATCAACTTAGCAAAAAGCCATAGTATAAAATTTACTGTTCCAAACATGCCGAAGGCCATTACACTCTTTTGAAAGTGCATAGGATTCTTAGTGTTTGACTCCCCTATTGTCATTATTGCAAATGTAGCCACAAAACAAACAATCCATATCCAAAAAAGATAATTTCTAATGTCTTCAATACCAATGCCTTTACTATGGGAATACATAGCTAATGGAATGGCCAACAATAGAAGCGGTGTAAGTTTAATACCTGGGCTTTGATTAGATTCGGACATATTTCATACCCTCCAAAAAAGATTTATTGATAAAACTTTCTGTATTTCTCAATATCATAGGTTAATGTGTACTGAACGTTCCCATCACAAACATAAACAAAACTATCCTCATTTGAGCTTGAAACAGTTCCTAATACTGGTGAACCTTGGCCAGTCATTCCCACGCCAATGCCTGACGTATTATTTGCCTGTATAAAGCTCACTTGTTTACAGTTTTGCTTAAACATTTTAGCTGCACGTGCTTCATCTTTACTGATATAGCGCTTAGACGGATTATTTTGCGTTTCAAGCAATGTTCCAGTAAGAACCGATAGGCAGCCACCACCAAAGAATATGATTGCTAGAAACAGCCCACGCTCCCTTCCTGCTATCATAAAAATAAGCCCCGCAATAAGTAACAGCAAAGCACCTACGATTTGAAATAGATTAAATAATTCCACGACTCACCTTTTTTGATTTAAACCATGTTCATGCTTAGCTTGATTCTTTTCATAATCAATCAGCATTACACCTATACCAAGCCCACCTAAAGCAATAACCCATGCACAAGCAAAGAAATATGTTTTACGCTTAGGGTATTTGTATGCATATACAATTAAAGCAACGACAAAAACAATGCTTACAATGGTGATTAGAATTAATAAGAAAAACATTTTTTTACTCACAGATAATTCATGTTGCGTCAACGCAACAAGCAGCTTGACCAGGAACTAACCTTTAAGCCCTGGGCAAATACTTCAACAAAAATTTGTATTCGTTTTACTGACATTTTCTGTACTCCTAACCTTTCGGCTTGATAACTGTTTTATTTAGTTCTTTAATTCTATATTTCAATTCAAAAACGGTATAACAAGTTTGATAGTAAATCTTGGATCAAAGATAATGGCACAATAAAATGCCATGTATGCAGCTATCAAAAAAATCACAGATGCACCAACTATCATAAATCCCTTTTGTGGTCGCCAGTACATTTTCACCAAACCAAATAAAAACGCCAACCATCCAAATGCAAACATCCAGTTATAGAATTTCGCAATAAACTCAATCAATTGCTGTGATGGTGGTGTATTGTCACACCCAACCAATAAAACACTCAAAACGAGCATGACTGCTATTTTTAACTGATTTTTCATTAATCACCCTTCTTATTTTAGATTCTTTAATTCTGATACATAAACATCTTTATCAGCAGCTTCTTTAACTGCGTCAATCACCATTTTTTCAAATTGATTTATCTTTCTATCTTCTAGCGCCATATCGAACACATGCAAAATATTTTGATTATATTCATTTGAATAATGCTTTCCTTCTACAGCAACTTTTTTAAAATTTAGAACCTCCTGGTACTCGTTTTCATTAATTTCCCAGGGAAGTTTTGCATATAACATTGTTCCGAAAAAAAATACTGCTAAGAAAAATAGAGTGACCGAAGCACCCAACCAAACTTCATCCATCATTGATAAAACAACAAACATGCATAGAAAAATTGCTCCCAAAATAATCCAATTTACCGCACCAACATTGCTCCAGTAAAAGAAAAGCATATCCATAGAGTACTCCTAAGCCACAAAAAGCTGTTTTAGTTTATTTTTCATTGTTCACTTAATTCCTTATTCGTTGCCAATTGCAAGAAGCCATAACCTGAACAAAATCTAAAAATTTCCAGCATTTTTAAATGGGTAACTTGAAATTGCAAATGATCTACTTCATTTTCAAAGAAATCTTTAACTAAATGCGGTTGAAAAATTAGATTTAGGTTCGATTCCCACCAGTTTTTGCACTCTTCTATAATCTCACCTGTAAACGTATTGGTTGCTTTATATGCATCAATAAAAGGGCAATCCTGTAGGATCTCATTGATTTGCTCAAGGCACTTTAGATAACTTCTGAACTGTTTACAGCTCCCAAGCTCAGTAAGCATAAAATCCTCAAATTGGTACATCTTTGAGCCTAGGTAATCAATCCCATCATTAAACTCAAAATCAGGCTTAATTCCTTTAATTTCGCCCATAAAGTTAGGGTATCCAAACTGGCCAATACAGAAGTTTTTCAAGGCTAAGATTTTATATGGCATATCATCAACCTCCAAAGTGTCCGGCTTCATAAGTAAACACCATTCTGTTTTTATTGTTTTCAATCACCAGGGCAAGCTTTTGGTCATAATAACCACGGTATATTTTTACTTCTTCATCGGCTGATATGGTTAAACCTGAACGCTTATCTTTAACGTAGTTCATTTTGTTCCGAACCATATCAAGAAGATCTGTACCCAATGTGCGTGAAAAAGTCCCATAGGTAACTTGTTTCGCACCTTCTTTGAATTTCTTAAAAACATGGATTTCACGACTTGCATCATGCTCGATTAATTTATTAGCTATCCAATTTCCCACTTTCCAACACTCCTAACCTTTCGGTTTGATTGAATCTTGAATCTTAATTATATATAACCTAGGTTATAAATACAACAATATCAACACTATTTAAATAGTTATAAAACAATAAGATAAGATTTATTTACAACTTAAAAAACACTAATTAAGTCGTTGCGTCACCGCAACAATACTGAACAAATAATTCACTGCCACTCTCAACTGCATTCGTCAAATTTACCAATAAATCACTGTATTCTTGAAATTTATCGTCATTTTTATCTAGGTTTGATTCAGACCAAAACCCATCTAAATAACGCTGTAGATCCTCTAAAAACGCCACTGGAAGCGCATAAAGTTTATTGTGCTCAATGCTTGAACTCCCTAAAGCTCTTAATATTTTAGATTCAATTTGATCTATATGATTGATTAGACTCTTAAGTTCTTCACCTAATTGATTACTAAAACTTAGTTTGATACCCACATGATTCTCCAACATCAAAAAAAGCCAAGTTCTAACCTGGCTTTGGCTGACTGACTTATATTGCAGCAGCTTCTTTTTCAATCACAAGATCAATTTTATCCATGATCCGACTTGCTTGATACTTTGCACGATCTTCACTACTAGGTGGGATAACAAGTATTGTTTCAACCACTTCGCCTTTATGAAAGACGCTAATATTTTCATTTTCAGTTATTAAAATAGATAGACCGACTTTCCCGGTTGTGTGGTAGACCTGATCACAATACTGTGATTTTTTTATGTTTTCACGATTGGTGAATTGCTCTTCAACCAGTTTTAGAACATGGTTCCGGTTTAAATTACTTGGCATTTCTGCTACTCCTAACCTTTCGGTTTGATTGAATCTTGAGCCTTAATTATAGATAACCTAGGTTATAAATGCAATCTTTTTACCATAATTAAACCTTTATAAAACAATGACTTATGATTTATTTTGCCTGGTTTTAATTATTATTTTATCAATTAAATCAATAGCTTATGCTTTTTTAAATCCTCAATGAAAGAAATCTGTAGGCGGTGTCTACCGCCACAGCCGGGATCTTCGCTTATCCACCTTCCTACTCCTTGATTACAACCATCCCTTAAGTCGGTTCATCCGTGGTGGCCACAGAACAAGGTTTCGGGAGCCATAAAAATCTGTGATTTTTTGCAGCTCACTAATATCTTGTGACTGCAACAAATAAATAACCATAGTTTTTTTACTGATATAATTACAGATATTCAAATTAGTATTTTTATGGCTGATTATTAAAGCTTACCTCACTCAATCTATAGGGCTAAAGAATGACCAATGAAATAACATTTCCCATTTGGAAGAATGACCTTATTGAACAATTCAAAAAGATGCTCGGCAAAAAATACTTAAATGATGAAAATTTAGCTTTCCTTTTAGGTAATGAGAACTATCTATTTGATGACTATAAAACTGGTATCACAGCAAAAACCCATGCTCAACTAGCCTGGTGTGATAACAACCTCCAATATGAAGAAGGTAGACTTATTTCTTTAATAGAAAATGAAAAGCAGCTTTAAGCTTCTTTTTCGCTTAGGCTATTTAAAAAAGCTACTTGGAATAGCGGTGGTTTAGTGGTAATTTAGTGGTCAAAAGCAATGTGTTTGCTCAAGGGATGTTGACCATGTTTAAAGAACGGATTAACAAATTCGGTAAAGACGCAATTATTTCTTCAGCAGAGATAATTATCTCAAGCTATAACGCTTATATGGCTGCAAGTTTTGGTGATGCCTACCATAAACGCAAAGAAAGGGATGGCTCTTTTGTAGCTATTGCTTATGTTCCAATGAATAGCGGTGCTCATCATATTCATTATTTGATTCAGGCCGGAAAAGCTTATGATGGTACAGCATGGATTTTCACAGACATTAAAAATGCTATTAGATCAATCAAGCGCATAAAAAAAGATGCTGTCATCCGAACTTTAGATGATCAACAAATTACTCAATTGATCGCTAAAGAAAAAATGGAATCCGCACAGCTTATTGAAGCATCAAGAAATTTCAATCAAGGCAATAGATCAGACCTTATTAAAATCTTGAATAATGGAGATGATAAATAATGGCACTAATTAAATAAACTTATTGATATTTTTCTGATTTTATTTAAGATATGAATGATTAATTTTGCTGTAGTTTTTTTCAAGTGGATGCTCAAACATCCACTTTTTTTTACCTGGCATTTAATGGATTTTTTCTAACTCAATTTTTGCTCTATTAAAATCTCTGCCAATTGCAATATGGATCAAATTTTTACCTTCTTTATCTGCTACATAAATATATGGAACCCTATATTCTTCTAAGCATTCAATAAAATCATGAAATTTTATACGATCCTTAACTGGTAAATCACCTATAAATTTCCAGTCCTCTATTACAAAGCAACTATCAACGTCAAATTTAAGAACCTCTTCACCGGCCTGGTTGACCATGTGTAAATTTTCGTTTTCCTTACTTTTCAACTTAATATATTTAGATCTGATCCAGTTTAGAATAATTGATGTGAAAACAAAAAAAATATAAGCACCAAACAATACGATGACAATTTTTATGAAGATCATTTATCTTTCCCTTGTTCAGTTTCAGCTCTATATTCAATTTCTACCAATTTTCCTTTAAAAACCTCTCGTTCCTTTGAATTTATTCTATGAAAATAACCTACAATATTTCTTTTTTTATTGTTATAAAACAAGAAACTATCATCAAGTACAAACGGAAGATCTTTTACTCTATGGTGCTCGAAAATTAGTGGATCTTTAACCTGAATACTGTTTTCTTTCTCCATGTCCTTAACCCGAATTTTCTTACCATCAGCCCAAGATATATAGCAATAAACTTGATACCCCAATGCTTCTAGTTGCAGTGCTTTTCTCTTTACCATTACCATTCTAAGAAATTGTGATGGTATAGCTGTTCGGAAATGTCTTACAGCAACTTTAATAAGAAACCAAACAATAGCAAGCCCTATACCGTAGGGCACACCCACATAAAAGTAGTGTGCATAAAAATTATATATATCCATAAACCCTACTTTTGATTCTGCATTCTTCGCCATTGTGCCGGTGAAATATTATTAGCATCTTTCCATATACCAACCTTTTGTTGTTGTGCGTATGTCTCAAGATTTAAGATAACATTGTCGTTTAAATACTGCCGATAAGCCCATGCATACCCATATCGCACCATAAGCCTATTCACATTATCATTACCTTTTAAAACTGTTCCTATGACTCTCCCATAGCGATCTTCGCCATGTTCTTTGATATAGACTGGATGGTTGTAAACAAAATCAGAAAGCACTTGTTTTGCTTTTTGGCCAAATGGTTGCCCTAGTTCCGGAGCATCTATATTCGCCAGGCGAATTTTATACTGGACATTATCTTGAGTTAAGACAGTGATAGTATCCCCATCATGTACACCAACCACCCGGCCTACAAAATCAGCATAACTTAAGCAGCTTGCCCCCAGGGAAAGCACCACGATAGAAAAGCACTTTATTATTTTCAATGATCCACCAAATTTTACATAAAAGAATGCCCTCATTTTACAGGCTATCTCTAATGAGGGCATTTCTATTAACAACAAAAGTTATTTGCTTATAACTTTTTTGATCTGCTCAATTATCGAATTATTATTTTCATATTCAATGTAAGTTGCAGCCATGTTTTTATCATTCTGACTGCCTACAATCGCACCTTTAGCAGCAAGATCTAATACTCTTTTTATCTCTAAATTTGCCCAATGCATTTCACTTTGCAAACCTTTCAAATCACTAAAATTTAGACTGCTATTTTTCTCTAACATACAGTTTATTGTATTCACAAAAGTAGTGTTTTTCTCACCCAAAGCTATTAGTTGAGCAAGATCATCAACTTTCACTTTTTTTAGATCTTTCAATAAATCAATAGCGATCCAAATACACGGAACCCCAATAATAGGTATCATGATTTTGCCAAGATTTATATCAAAGTACACCCACAATAAAAACAACACAGTAATTGAAAGCACTATGTAAATACCGCATGATTTGGCAACTTCCATCAATCTAATTTTACGCTGCTCACTATGGGGTTTTACGGTTCCGTATATATTCATTTAGCACACTACAAAATATTTAAATGTTGCGTCACCGCAACGATAGATAAAGAATTAGATTTCATTTAATAAGCTTTCATTTTCATTAATAAAATCCTGATCATACACTTGATCCAGTAGCTTATATGTTTCAATCACTTCACTTAAAGTCAACACACCATCTTTTTTTATTAGATCTAACTGCTCTCTAACGACTTCATTATCACGATAAGCAATCAAAACTGGTTCCGATAAAAACAACCTTAAATCATCTTCAAAAATCGCACTTGTTTTGTACTTTATTTCAATACATTTTTTAAAATCATTTAATTTTGGATCATTTATATCTTTTAGAACATAATACTTATTTGTTGTTACCCACCCGTTTTTTTCTTCAAAATCATCAGGATTAACTTTTAGAAGATGTATGCATTGCTTATTGAATCGCCCTGGATAATACTCTTCACTAAATCTACTGCTAATTACATTTTTATTTGATTGAATTTCCACATCAGACATATAAGGCTTGTGTTCTGTATTAACTTTTAAATTATTTAGTATTTCTACCTTACCTTCTAGGAAAGAACTAGCTATTGAATACCCTGCGCTCTCAACTGCTTCTTTATAATCTTCTGATTCAACATCCAAGCTTGAGCAACCACTCAATGCTAAACCACTTAATGCCAAAACAACAATTTTCACTATCTTGTTTTTCAACTGTTTACTCCTAGCCTTTCGGCTTGTTAAGCCAATTAATTCAAATTAAATCATCACAACCATAAGCTGAACCAAAGCCACTACAAAATGCTTCATATTCAGGACAATCTTCATCCCATTCATAATGATCTACCCAATAGAGTAGGTCATCATCAGATTGCTTAGATAAGAATTCACAACCTGCTTTGTAGCCTTTCCTATACCATTCATTTTTTTCCATATTATGGCTCTAATTTACCTAACTGATTCTCTAAGTTAGCTTTTATAAAATCATTTCTCTCATCTGCCAGTGTTGGATCTTGATAAGCTATCCTCCACACTGTACTTCTGCTGATTTCATATTTTTTTTGCATTATCGAGTAGCAACAATTACCTAATATAATGTTTTCCATTACGTCTAGTTTTTGCTGTTTCTCTAGCTTAGGCTTTCTCCCCTTATATTTAGTGGGGTCTTTCTTTGCATTCTTAATTCCCTGTCTTTGCCTAATCTTTAGCTGTTTTTTGAAGAACTGGGCAAATGCAGAAAATATATTAGCATTCAATTCATCGTATGGATTTTCAACAGTAGGGCTTATATAAATAGCTTCTTCAATAAAGTGTATTGCTACACCCTTTGCTTTAATCTCTTCAATCAAACTCAGCAACCTAAGATGCCTTCTGCTTAACCGATCAAAACTAGCAAAATAAACGGTATCACCCTCACGGATATAATCCATTAATTTTAAAAGTTCCGGCCTATCTCCATCGAGCTTATCACCTTGAACTTTTTCAAAATAAATTTTCTCAACATCAAATCGTCTGAACTCTTCAAATTGACGTTCAAGATTTTGATCCTCTGACGATACACGTGCATAACCAACTTTGCAGCCTGTAACAGCCTTAGCTTGAACATTCATACTGAATTACAAATTCACTGGTAGCTTTTTATTATCCAGGTGAAGCACATCCGAATTTGCTTGATTAATATTACTCACACAACTTTCACATACCCACAACCCAAAATTCAATGCGACATTATGATTGCTGTCACAGAACGTGCATGGACGTGGAAAAACAATAATGCCTTGCTGCTTTGCAAAACTTGGTTGGTTCATATTACCCATTAAAACTTCCTCATTATGAAACATATTTCAATGAAACATTGTTTCATAAGTTCGTTTGGAACTCAATTGAAACATTATTTTAGACCTCTCAAAATGTTTCAATAGGGTATACCCTATTGAAGCATTTATTAAGAGAGTGTATTATAAAATTTATACACCAAGAACACACCAATCATATTTATTAAAAAAATGGTCGTTGTGTTGCGTCACCGCAACTAAAGCATAAGTTCAAAGGCTAATAAAAATGTCTCAAAACACATCTGAGAAAAAACATATAGTTATAAGTGAAAATAGTGAATCAATGCAGTCTATGCCTGAAATATCACTTAGCGGTCGCATATCCACCGACATAAAAAAACATCGTTATATAAAATGTTCTATGTGTTCAAAGGTTATTGATCAAACAAAAGAAAAAGCTGTTGATCACTCTTATTTATGTACTGGCTATTAAAGTCATCGTATTGCGACACATAGTTTGTCATTGGACGACACATAGTTTGTCATTGGA
>NZ_KB849577.1 GCF_000368625.1 Acinetobacter schindleri CIP 107287 | reverse complement strand
GGTTCACTGCCATATAGGCAGCTTAGAAACAGCATAACTACCAGTCGCCTTTGGAAGCAGCGTTCACTGCCATATAGGCAGCTTAGAAATTGATTCAGTATTGCGGCATTGAAGCATCCCGGTTCACTGCCCTATAGGCAGCTTTGAAGTATTATCTTCAGTAATACTTATGCAAACGAGAGTTTCTGTAAATAATTTTTGTAATAAAAAAGCCAATTATCTCAGTAAGATAATTGGCTTAAGCAAAGAGTTTGGCTATCCGCTTATTCTTCGATCATCCCAATAACACGGCACTACAATCAAATTATTTTCATGTAACCGAGACCATAATCTTACACCTAAATCCCGCTGCATATTTTGGACTGTGAAATTGGAAATCAGCAGGGTAGATTTCATATTGTCATAACGACTATACAAAACCTTATGCACCATCTCCAGGCGTTTTTCATGCCGGTCATGCAGGCCATATTCATCTATGACCAATAAATCAAAACTAGAGAAATGGTCGATAACTTCCTTCTCAGAACGTGAAGCATCTGACCAGGTGTCCATCATTTTTTGAGCAATTTCTGCACTGGTATAGTAGCGCGCAGATTTTGTACTGTTATGCAGAATGTTGCGAATAATTGATGCACTCAGATGGGTTTTACCTGTACCCGGTGTACCAATCATCAACATGTTCGGGTTGTGGTCAGAAATAATTTGCTGTGCAAAGGCCTGACATAGCTTGATGGTATTGTCTTGTGCAGGGCATGCAATTACATAATTCTTGAAGCCACGATCCAGGTATCGTTTATTAAGTCCTGAATTTCTAATTTTCTGTTGTAGCAATCGCTGTTGCAGTTCATCCTCATAGGCTGCATGTGAGTGATGGACGGTTTCTTTGGCACACAATTTACAGAGCCTGTGACCTGCAATTTCCATCAGGGGTATATGATGGGTAGGGCAAAGTGTTTCTGTTGTTTCTGCGCGAAACTGGAGTGTTTTAAGCATGGTTTTCATGGCTGATCTCCTAAATCCATTTTGAATTTTCTAAAAAACTCTCATTTTTTTCTTCAAAATTTGAAAATGAAGATGAAGATGAAGATGAAGATGAAGATGAAGATGAAGGGCATGATTCAAGCATGACTTGAGTAATACTCGGGCTCTTCTCAGGAGCTGCTTGAGTATTTACTTTTCGTTGCTTAGTTGATGCTTGAGCATTACTTGCGGATTTATTCCAGCGTGCTTGAGCTGCATTTTTAGCTTTATCAGATTTCATTTGCTGATTTTGCAATGCCTGGCTTTTTAAACTGGTTAAAAAACTTGAATGAATCTGCTCAGACTCGACTTCAAACAATTCCAGAGCCATCAGCGTATTCAACAAAGTTTTAGCCTTGGTGTGCTGAGGTAATTTCGTGATGCTGCATACAGTAGCTAAGTCATGAGGAATGGCACCATTTTTCCAGAAATCCATCATTAACAGCAGTGCCGCACCAATTTGTTCTGCCGTCATTCGTGCAAATTTTGCCTGTAGGTCGCCAATATAGAGTGGCATCCAAATTGAAATATCTTTATGCATGTGTTCACCTTTTTATAGGTATAGAGGGACTAAGGTCATCGATTGGATGACCTTCTGTCTGTGTTTGTTTTATTAGTGAGCGAGACTCATTAAGCGGAGACGGGCCTGTTGGGCCAAGTCATCGTAATGGGCTTGCCCTTCATCCAACATTCGCTGTAACCAGAGTCTCAACGCCTGGTGATCATCGAAGCATTTATTGATTTCCAACAAAAAAGCTAGATTGTGAAGTTTGGGAATGTGTAGCTCATGGATTAATTCACGAGCGACCATATCTGCTTCAGGGCTGACGACCACACCACCAAAGAAAGCTTTACTATTCATGTGCAAGCTCCTCTGTATTTAGTTTTTCCAGCATGGCTTCAAATGCACTGCCATCGCGGCGCGTAACATTGGGGATGTAACGGCTATAGACTCGAAACAGCATTTCAGTCGTTGAATGTCCCAATTGACGTGCGATCCATTCCGGATTTTCTCCTGCTGACAGCCAAAGAGTTGCTGCTGTATGGCGTGTTTGATAGGCTCTTCTAGACTTCAATCCTAGAAAGCGCAAGATCGGATGCCAGACACGTTTATTCACCAGACGATAATCGAGAGGTCCACCATCACGATTGCAGAAAACAAACTCTGATTTACCATTATTTAAGCTTTTCTGTTGGAGAAAGGCTTGGTAAACGCGGTCATTCATCTGGATCGTGCGGTCAGAACCATAAGTTTTGGTTCCACCAAGCACACCATTCACTAACGCCTCTCTGATATGGATTTCACGACGCTGTAAGTCGATATTTTTCCATTGCAGACCATCGATTTCACTGGTACGCATACCCGTAAAAAAGCGAACGGTGTAATAGGGGCGGAAGTCTTCACGCACTGTGGTAAGAATTTTATGCACCTCTTCCAGAGAAAAAGGTGTGACTTCAATCTTGCTTTCCTTCAGATTGTTAATATTTTTATAAGGCGACTCAAACTCGTATCGTTCAGCCGCATCATTGAGTATCATACGTAAAGGCGTCATGATTTGATTGATCCTCGATGCTTTCAGACTTGTTTGATCTTTTCCGTGTGTCACTTTGGCGAGAGAGGCACGGAAGTTCAGCAAGTCTGACTTCTTGATTTTCGAGAGAACCTGATTACCAAAAGCAGGAATCAAATAGTTTTTGATCACAATTGAAACCTTTTGCTGATATGAGGTTCTCCATTCAACTTGTTTCTGCTTAAACCACAATTCAGTAAACTCTTTAAAAAGAGGAACTTTGGTCTGTACAGCAATTTGCTGACTTCTTTTTTCCTTAAACTCCTCAACACGGTTACTTTTTGGAAAGTACTTTTCGTATTCAAAAGTTCCCAAAGTAATTTCAGCTTCAAGCTGTTCGAGACGTTTTTTCAAAATGCGACGGTTATAAGCATTGTCTTCAAGATTGGTTGTTTCTCTGCAACGAATGCCCATGTAGCGAAAGTCGGCAATCAGTTTGCCACTTCGTTCCCGGATGGTAGCCATCAGTTAAACCTCCTAAGCCTTATTGCAAAGCATCCATGCTTAAACCAGTGAATTTAAGCATTTCAGTTTCAATACGTTCCCAAACAAAAAGAATTTTGCGGCCACCAAAAGGACGGATGTAGTGAACACCTTCAATAAAGACACTGTCCTTCAGCTGGTTGCGAATGGTACGAGCGTCGTACTGGATTTTTTCAGCCAGTTGCTGGGCTGTGAGATAGGTATATGACATAATTGTATTCCTAGCGTAATTCATCGGATGTAAGGAATTTTTCATCCTTAGACCTAAAATAACCTCGAATTTAATTAAATGCAATTAAATTTTCATTGTATTAGAGGAAAAATTAATGGTTATTTGTAAGCTACCAATATTGTTGGCTGAAAGAAAAATGCGTGTAGCTGACTTAATTCGTGGTACAGGCATTAATAAGACAACTTTGCATAAGCTTTATAATGGCGAATTGACTCGAATTGATTTGGAGACCATCGATCGAATTTGTGATTATTTGGATGTACAGGTAGGGGATTTATTTGTTTTTGAAAAAGACAATAAAGAACAATCTGTTAGTGAGTAGTTTGGTCACAAATGGTCACATCAAAAAGTGAAATGGTCACAAATTATTGATCATTTGGTAAAAAATACCTTGTTTGGAAGAGAACAGGGTGATTTTTTGCCTTCAAAAAAGCTCTGAAAGTGGTGATCGATTGAGGACATTTAAGATCAATTGAGACCATTTTTTTTGTTGTGGGCACGCCATGGTCACATCTTGGTCACAAAATACGAATTACATTAAGAATATTTTTTATTGAATCGAATAACAAAGGAAGGAGAGTTTTTAAAAAATATAATAAAATCAACAATAAAAAAGCCCCAATCTTTCGATCAGGGCTTTTAGAATTTGGAGCGGGAAACGAGACTCGAACTCGCGACCCCAACCTTGGCAAGGTTGTGCTCTACCAACTGAGCTATTCCCGCAGGGTCGAATAATTTTTTACTATTAAAAAACTAAACAAAAAAGAATCTGGAGCGGGAAACGAGACTCGAACTCGCGACCCCAACCTTGGCAAGGTTGTGCTCTACCAACTGAGCTATTCCCGCATGCCGTGTATAATACAGCATGCAAAAACAGGGTCAATAACTTTATGAGAAATCTTGCACCGTTTGCATAAAATAAAATCAATTCAGCCAATTCAGCGCTATAAATCGACAAAATTTATGCAAAATTTTGTTAAAACAGGGCCTTGGCAACCTTTAACTCTCCTTGAGTACAGTAAAACTCATGACAGAACAGGGTATACTGAATAGAATTTGGATCATTTGTAATTGCGGAGAAGGCCATGAGTATTGAACAAGTCTTAAGAGAGCGTCTGGCTACCCTGTCTCCATCTCATCTTGAGGTGGTAAATGAGTCTTCTGGTCACGGTGGCTATTACCCGGGTAAGGAATCACACTTTAAAGCGGTAATTGTGAGTGAAGCTTTTGCAGGCCTGCGTCAGGTACAGCGTCATCAGAAAGTCTATGCCGCAGTAGGCGATTTACTGAGCCCGGAAAAAATCCATGCATTAGCAATCCATGCTTTTGTTCCAGAAGAGTGGAGCGGTCAGGATACGACCAGTCCTGAATGTGCACATGCCCCAAAAAACTAAGAGGAACATATGGAAACCCAATTATTAGTCAAAATTATCCATATGTCAGCGGCCAGTCTGGCAATTATCGCGATTCTGGCACGTGCATTTACCTTGTTTGTTGGTACACAGGGTAATTTACCTAATCCGGTCGCACGCAAGCTATTTGTTGCCTTGCAGCATCTGGCACTTGCCGTAATTGCTTTGACGGGTGTCATTTCGCTAGTGATAAAAAACTTTGAAGTACAACCCTGGTTCTATGCCAAGGTCATTTTATTTCTGGTACTGGTTTCATCTTTGATGAAAGCCTATAAAAAAGATGACTCTGTCCTGTTGGTTCAACGTCGTGCTGGCCTGGTTATTGCAATTATTTCATTAGCTGCAATTATGGCACTGGTGATTATCAAGCCAACTTTTGGCTAGAAAATAACATCATTTTGTTTGGCTAAATTTAAAATAGATTGATAAAAATAATAGGGGGTTTTAATGCGTACACGTGTGGTGTTTAACCAAAAAGGGGGCGTGGGGAAGTCGAGTATTGCTGTAAATCTGGCAGCAATCAGTGCACATCAGGGGCATAAAACCCTGCTCATTGACCTCGATCCACAGGCCAATTCCAGCCAGTATCTGCTTGGTGATGATGCAACCTATTCGGGAGACAAGCCTGCATTAGAACCCAATATTGAAAACTATTTTGATGAAGTGCTGGGCAGCCAGCAGAACAAGGGTCTGATTGGCAATGCCATCGGCTCAATTCTAAAAACCCGCACTAAAGGCCTGGAAAGCTATGTGCACCAGTCACCGTTTAAACATCTGGATGTGATTCCAGCCAGCCCAAGTCTCGGCACACTGGCACATGCACTGGAATCCAAACATAAGATCTATAAACTACGTGATGCCTTACAACAGTTAACGGGTCAGTATGAGCGGGTGTTTATTGATACGCCGCCGGCTTTTAATTTCTTTACCTTATCAGCTTTAATTGCGGCAGATCGGGTACTGATTCCCTTTGACTGTGATGTATTTTCCAAACGTGCCCTGCATACCCTGATTGAAAATGTCATCGAAACCCAGGACGACCATAATAACCGTCTGGAAATTGAAGGGATTGTGGTTAATCAATTTCAGGCTCAGGCCAAACTGCCACGTGAGGTGGTGCAACAGCTGAAAGATGAGGGCTTGCCAGTATTGGAAAATATGTTGCCGCCATCGGTGATCATGAAAGAATCTCATCAGAAAAATCAACCCTTAATTCATCTGGCTACTGATCATAAATTGACTCAGGCCTATCAATCGTTGTTCAATGAGATTGAGCAAAAATAAGATTGATGATTCCAGCATGAAACTCATGAAATTCAGTCTTGGCATCGTGGGCCTGGCCTTGTTAAGTGCCTGTGCTACGATCGTCAAGCCGACCTATGTGTCGCCCACCCAATATCAGTCCTATGACTGCGGTCAGCTGCAAGGTGAATATAACCGTATCCAGCAGTATATCGACAATGGTGTACAAGCGCCGAAACGAACGGGTGTTGGCGTAGGCGTCGGTATGGGTGGCGGCTGGGGTAGCCATAGTGGTTGGGGCATTGGGCCGAGCATTTCAGTGAATATGGGGCAGTCCTCTAATACCAAGAAGACCGAACTGGCACGTGTTTTAGGTGAGCAGGAAGCGATTGTTCAGGCAGCGCGCTATAAGAGCTGCCCATTGATCATTCGCCAGGCTGCACCAAAAATATAATGATGAAGATAAAAAATAAAAATGCTGACTGAGGTCGGCATTTTTTAGCATCGCATTCCGGAAAGGGACATTATTTTGCATATAAAACTAGCTGGAATGACTGCTCGGAACAAATTTATGAGAATTTTCATCTTGTTATATATTGAGCAGATTCGTTAATGTTGCGCCATTCTTTGCGGTAAGTTTGCGTATGATCGAAAACTGGCTATTTATTCTGGCTGTAATTACAGTATTGATGATTCCGGGCCCAGGCAATGCACTGGTTGCCAGTGCGGCACATCAACATGGTCAGGCCAGAACCAGTTTATATATACCTGCTATTCTGCTGGGTTACTTCTATGCCATTAATGTCTGGGCCTTGCTGATACATCTTGCTGTCCCGATCTGGCCGAATTTTCAGGGCATGCTGCATATACTGAGCACAATTACTGTAGGCTGGATGACCTTCAGACTGTTTAAAGCCAAACAGCTAGAGCAGCATAATCATAAGCACCCGATGATCCGGCCTTGGCAGATGTTTACTGCGACTTTAAAAAATCCTAAAGCGGCTTTGTTTGCTTCCGGTATTTTTCCCATGGCGACCTGGGAAAATCCAACTAATTTCGTACTGGTGTTCGCGATATTTAGTCTGGTGACATTACCAGTGTTTGTCTTCTGGATGGCGTTCGGTCAGGCAATTCTGGCAGGGGAGTCGGAGAAAATAAAAACCGACCTCGTATATAAAGGGTCGGTCCTGTTTTTGCTGCTTTGCCTGATTCCGCTGATCATCAGTATATTTAACTGAGTTCAGCGATCAGGATTTAAGCCATTTTGTTCTTTTTCAGTTTTTGTTGAATAAAACCGAAGATGCCTGGCAATACACTAATAATAATGATGCCGAAGATCAGATAGGTAAAGTTATCTTTAACGATTGGCATATTTCCAAACAGATAACCCAAAATCACAAAAGAGCTGATCCACAAAAAACCACCAATCACGTTATAGCTCAGGAAATATTTATAATTCATGCTGCCAGCACCGGCCACAAAAGGAGCAAAGGTACGGGCGAAAGGCACGAAACGGGCAAAGATAATAGTCTTGCCACCATGTCTGGCAAAAAATTGCTGGGTTGCTAGTAGGTGTTTTTTATTGATAAAGCGCGATTCAACTTCAAACACACGCGGCCCGATGAACTTGCCAATATGATAGTTCAGCGTATCACCCAGTACTGCTGCCACAAATAGGAGCGGAATCAGTACCCACGGATCCATGGCCCCAGTAGATGCTGCAAGTGCCCCCGCAGCAAACAGCAAGCTGTCACCCGGCAGGAAAGGCATGACTACCAGTCCCGTTTCTACAAAGATAATCAGGAAAAGAATGGCATAAATCCACACCCCATAATTGGTGATGAATTCAAGCAGATGGTCATCTACATGTAGGATAAAATCAAGCAGTTCCATGGCGCCAGTACAAGCAAAAGTGTGCCCAAATCCTAACAGTGATTAGGCTTAAAGTCAGCATCAAAAGTGGTCTATTTCCAGTCTCATCATTCTAAAAATAAAATGATGAATCTTATTTTGGTTATTAATAATTAAAAATGAAACTTATAAGATGTGCTCATGTTTTAGCAATCATCTTCGAGTTTTTATCATGTTGAATCCAAATCGTATTATCGCCAATCTTGTTGCTCATCCTGTACTTGAATCCGCAACATTCGTGTCTGCACGTGTCTTAATGGCTTATATTTTTATTGTGGCAGGTTGGGGCAAAATCGCTGGCTATGAAGCAACAGTTGGTTATATGCAAGCTATGGGTGTTCCTGCTGAATTATTACCTGTGACAATTTTGCTGGAGTTGGGTGGTGGTTTAGCGATTTTATTTGGCTTGCAGACTCGTGTTGTGGCAGCACTTTTGGCTGGCTTTAGCTTAGTGACTGCATTTTTATTTCATGGTACGCCTGAGGATGCAGTGAACTTTATGAAAAACTTCGCGATGGCAGGCGGCTTATTGCTATTGGTATTACAGGGTGCAGGTCGCTTCAGTCTTGATCATCTGATTGAGCGCCAATAGTAAAACAACGATCCAATCGAGTGGTCTAAGACCGCTTTTTTTGTGGATACATAACATTAAACTAGCTTTACAGAATTAAGCTTCGTGCAGTGCATTCACTCTGATTAGATAGAATCAGGAATTTAAACCTGTTGTTTAAGGAGTATATTGAATGCAAAAGCAAATTTTAGCTGTATTGATGACGGGACTCGTTGTTAGTGGCGGTGCATGGGCAAAGTCAGATCAGGCCCTCCTTGCTGAAGCTCAAAAAAATAAAGTCAGCATTGCTCAAGCACAAAAAATGCCGGATGAAACTGGTGTGACCTTAACAGGTAAAATTGTGCGTCAAGTTGCACCGCAGAGTGATGATTTTGAACTTCGAGACAGCAGTGGCACGATTATTATTGATGTTGATGATGACCTGTGGAAACCCTTAAAGTTAAAAGCGGGTGATAACGTTCGTGTGCTTGGTGAGGTAGATACTCATCGTCAGAAACCTACCGATATTGATGTGATTAGTATCGAAAAAGTGAAATAACCACATTTAAGGTTCTGCTTCAATCTCATTCAATCTTGAATCCAGGATTGAAGCAGATCTGACAAAAAATTCAGTCTGATCAAGATACAGTGCTAAATATGTATATATTTCAAGCGCCTTGAAACAGTGTGCTTAATGCAGCGAAAAATGATAGAATACGGCGCTTATCTTTCGTTTGCCTTTCTATAGTTGTTTGTCATGACTACCAATACTCAAATCACTGAAGATCGTATCCTGATTTTGGATTTCGGTTCTCAATATAGCCAATTGATTGCACGTCGCGTACGTGAGTCTGGCGTATATTCTGAAATGTTTGCCTATGACATGTCTGAAGAAGACATTCGTGCATTTAATCCAAACGGTATCATCTTGTCAGGTGGTCCTGAGAGCGTTCACGAAGAAGGCAGCCCGCGTGCGCCAGAAGTTGTGTTCAACTTGGGCATTCCTGTATTGGGTATTTGCTACGGTCTGCAAACCATGTCTGCACAACTTGGCGGTAAGGTTGAGCCAGGTACAGTACATGAATTTGGCTATGCAGAAGTAGACATTCAAATCCGTGATGGTCTTATTGGCGATCTTGAAGATTCAGCAGACAAATTGAAAGTCTGGATGAGCCACGGTGACAAAGTGACTCAAATTCCAGAAGGCTTCCAGATTACTGCCAGTACACCAAGCTGTCCGGTCGCAATGGTGTCTGATGAAAAACGCCGTTTCTATGGTATTCAGTTCCACCCGGAAGTCACTCATACTGCCAAAGGTAAAGAGTTACTGTCTAACTTCGTTCACAATATCTGTGGTTGCCGTAGCCTGTGGAACTCTGAAAACATTATCGACCTTCGTGTTGAACAGCTTCGTGAACAGATTGGCGACCAAAAAGTACTGCTCGGTCTTTCAGGCGGTGTGGATTCATCAGTTGTTGCGGCGCTGTTACACCGTGCAATTGGCGACCAATTGACTTGCGTATTCGTGGACAATGGTTTACTTCGTCTAAATGAAGGCGACCAGGTTATGGACATGTTTGCGAAAAACATGGGTATCCGTGTCATTCGTGCTGATGCTGAAGAGCGTTTCTTGACTGCACTTGCGGGTGAAGTTGATCCAGAGAAAAAACGTAAAATCATCGGCCGTGAATTCATCGAAGTATTTGCTGAAGAAGCACGTAAGCTTGATGGTGTAAACTTCCTGGCTCAAGGTACGATTTACCCTGACGTGATCGAATCTGCTGCAAGCAAACAGGGTAAAGCACACGTGATTAAATCACACCACAACGTGGGTGGTTTACCAGAAGATTTAGCATTTGAACTGGTTGAACCAATTCGTGACCTGTTTAAAGATGAAGTACGTAAATTGGGTACCACTTTAGGTCTTCCATTTGAAATGCTTTATCGTCACCCATTCCCAGGTCCGGGTCTAGGTGTCCGTATTCTTGGTGAAGTGAAAAAAGAATATGCTGACATTCTCCGTTTGGCAGATGACATTTTCATGCAAGAACTGCGTGCTAGCGGTTGGTATGACAAAACTGCGCAAGCATTTGCTGTATTCCAGCCAGTTAAATCTGTTGGTGTTGTAGGTGATGGTCGTCGTTATGCGTGGGTCATTGCACTTCGTGCAGTTGAAACTGTTGACTTCATGACAGCTCGTTTTGCTCACCTTCCATACGAGCTTGTAGATAAAATCTCAACTCGTATCATGAACGAAATTGCTGAAGTTTCTCGTGTGGTTTATGACGTATCGTCTAAACCACCAGCAACGATTGAATGGGAGTAATTTCCTTACGGAAATTATTTAATAAAGGGCGCTTAGGCGTCCTTTATTATTGAAATGCAGCAATTAAAATAGCAACAATAATAGCGATAAATGCAGTTATTCCTGAAAATTTTGCCCAGAATGCATTTGTTTGGGCTAACTTAGCGGTTTCAATTTCGCGTTGCTTTGCCTCAGCTGCTTCGAGCTCAGCTTTTTCTAAGGCTTCGACCTCTTTTGTTATTTATTTCGCTTGAACAACTAAACAGTTAGCAATAGCTCTAAATTGTTTTTTGATTTTTACTAAATCTTCAATTTTATCAACTATTTTTTGATAATGAGCTTCTCTATCATTTTTGCTGATAGCAAATTGATTAACTGACTCAGTATTATGTGAAATATCAAATTGACCGATTTCAGTTACGGCATCCATCCAATCAAAAAAGTCTGGAAAATGGTCTGTAACAACTAAATTAAGATCTTGGAAACTGGCTTCGTAAGTTTTTAGTTCTGCTTCAAGTTGTTGAGTTAGTTGATCCAAAGAATCAAAATAGGCACGTAATAAATGTTTATATGCTGAGCGAAGATCATCAATATTTACTAAACATTGATGAGGTGCTTCAGCGGGAAAGAAATTCGATTTGCTCAACACTTTACTGATATGGTAACCAGCATAACGCATTTGATTAATTGCAGCGATAGGAACATCATCAATAATATTTTCGACACGTTTCGCCCATGTTTCGGCATTTTGAAATGCAGCATGGAGTTCATCAAACATGTTTTTTATATCATTGTGTGAATATGGTATGACTGATGATGTCGAAGTTAGAGTATTTGGAGTGACATCCACAATCTGATTCATATTCTTCCTTAAAAAATTGAATAAAAAAGGCATCTTAGATGCCTTTTTTGAAAATGTAAAATTTTTATGCTATAGCTTGCTTTAATATTAATTTGTTTGAGAAACGTCCAGTTTGTAAGCGAACATTTCCTTCAGCTAAGCGTTGAGTAACCTTATGGGCAGCTTCATTACGTACTTGAATATATAACTCTTCTTCAGTCATACGAGCCAATTGGGCTGCTAATTCTTTACGGCGTTGAGCAAGGAGTTTCACTTTATAACCCTTTTTAAAGGTGACAAAAAAAGACTATAACTAGTTCCTAGTTAAGTCTTACATTTGCTTATATTCAATTATAAGCAATTATTTTTAAAAGATTAAATTTAAATATAGATTAATCTATATGTTGCAATTATATACAGCTAGTATTTAAAAGCAATAAATCTATATAAAAAAGTACAATCTTTAAGATGATTGGCAAAACAATCTTTTAGTCATTCTCCAGCCACTTTGATATTTCGGTCATTACTCCAGGAACCTTGCGTTTGCAGCTCTACATTTGGACTAATGAAAGAATCATATTGCTCAACCCGATTGCGTCCATTGGCCTTGGCCTGATACAGCGCAATATCCGCCTGTTTAATTACGGTATACAGGTCTGTTTCACAGGTTTCCAAGATCGCTGTACCAATTGAAATAGTGAACTTTAAGGACTGAGCTTGATCAAGAAAAACTTCGGTCTGTTCAATGCGCTGCCTTAAACACTCGGCAATTTTTAGAGCATCATCCAGATGCGTTTCAGGAAGCAGGGCAATAAACTCTTCCCCGCCGTAGCGCGCCAGAATATCAGTATTTCGCATTTCACTTTGAGCTGTTTTCGCAATGATTTGCAGTACCTGGTCGCCAATATCATGACCATAGTTATCATTAATCTTTTTAAAATGATCGACGTCAAAGACGATTAATGAACTAGGACTCGGTGTTCCTTCTTCAAGCGTATGTGTTAGATGTTGCTGAGCCAAATATTCAAAAAAGCGGCGATTATTTAATCCTGTTAGGGAATCGGTATGCGCCATATGCTCAAAAGCCTGACGGTTATATTCGTTCAAGGTATGTTGTAAAAATACAATCCGAGATTTAAGCGTTGAATTCCAGCTGATATAGATACTAAAACTTAGCACCGGCAAATAAATCAGAGAAAACAGAACCAGCTGTTGCAGATCGCCTTTAACATTGAAATACACACCCATATAGATCATGAAGGTAATCAGGGCCGAGATGATCAGGGAAGGCCTGAAACGGATATGTACACTTAAATTTGCCAGAACAATAAAGACCAGAGAGGAATATTGATAGATCAGGTTATAAGGACTTTCTGACTGATTTAAATTAAAAAACCAGACCGCACTGGCACCAATAATCGAAGTGGGTAGCAATAGATCAAAGAGTGGTAAATTCCGGCTATGCTGGTACATCCAGACCGTGATCAGGGTCATGACTGAGGTAAAACCCAGTTTGGTTACAAGCAACAGGGTATGGATGTCACGCAGTACATAAATATCCGCAAGGGTATAGGAAGCATAAGCAAACTGTGCAAACAGATTCACCTGAAGCAGATATCTCAGATGCAGCTTTTTCTGATGAGAATAATAGGCAGATTTTAATGGCTGAGGAATACACACCAGAGGATCTTTAAGCGCCTGCTGAATCAGAAGGCGTGACTCCTTATGATATTCCTGTGGCATTCAGCCTTCCCCATAAAAAATAAAATTTTTTATATATTAAGTTTTGTATAAATTTTATTCTATTACTTAAAAATTCACTTTAAAAGTAGTCATCTAGAATAAATATCTTCGGCTACAAAAAAAGGGAGAGTGAGTACAAAGCAAAAAATGAGATAGGCTGGATTTACTGTCTATGCGTTTAAATTACTTCTATGACTGTTCATAAGTTAATATATTTTTCAGTATAAAAATTCTGTAGATCAGATTGAAACGGTGAACTCATATCTGGACGATACACTTCAATCCGGTTACGTCCACTCTTCTTGGCGGCATAAAGCGCCACATCCGCTTTTTTAATCAGATCATCCAGATCCTGAGTATGGGACTCCAGCTCAGCAATACCAATCGAAACTGTAAATTTCAGTATCAACTCAGGCCGGGCATAGAGATACTGCTGCTGAATCGAATTACGAATGCGCTCGGCAATTACCAAAGCATCTTGCAACTGTGTATCGGACAGCAAAATAATAAACTCCTCACCACCAAAACGTGCCAGTACATCACTATGGCGCATTTCCTTACGCGCTGTATCTGCAATTAACTGTAGTACCCGATCCCCGACATCATGCCCATAACTATCATTGATTTGCTTGAAATGGTCCACATCAAACATTAGCAGACAGGTGCTTGAATATCTTGGCCAGTCATGAATACAGTTTTCTGCCAGATTAACAAAATGCCGACGGTTATAGAGCTGAGTCAGTTCATCAGTATGGGCGAGATTACGCACCATATGGTAGTTCCATTCATCTAACAAAGTACGGATAAATGCACGACGGGTATGCAGGATATTATTCCAGTTAAAATACAGGCTAAACAGCAACACTGGGCTGAACACGACCATAAAGATAAAAGCTTCCGATAACGTCATTAGCTGCGTCATTGCTATCAGGACCAGCAGGCTGATCAGGATTGAACAATATAGTGCAGCCTTAAATTGAACCTTGATGCAGAGATTGGCAATCAGAATAAAAATGGATGCAGCATACAAGTAATTTTCTACATGTAGGCTGGTAGAAGAGAGCAGGAGCAGGATCCATACTCCAGCACAAAGCGTAGTCCCTATCGGCAGGATCAGATCGAGCAAGCGAATGTTCTGGCTGTATTGAAATAACAGTTCACAGACGATCCAGAAAGCTAAGACCAAAATCACCCGAGTAAACCCAGAAACCATCATCAGGTCGGGGATGATAAAGATATCGGCAAAGAAATATAGCAGGAACACCAACTGCGCCAGTAAGTGGATCTGACGCAGACTATGGTAGTTATGCCGGTACAGATAGTCGTAAAAATGGGGTAGAAATTGCACAGGAATACGGGCGTGCCGATCCACAAGTGCATCTTCTAGCACTTGACGGTTCTTCAGGTCATTCTCGGAAGGTTGCAGCTGTTCCGAAGAATGCCGATTAAGACTCTGCAAGGAAGCCTGCATATTTGCATGCATCCTGCCATCGGCAATCGTCATTTTTCAATCCATTAAAAATTCGCACATATTATGAGCAAATTTTGGGGTCAGGAATCTATGGTCAAACGGATAGATTGCGACGCATGGAGAAGGAAAAAGTAACAAAACATTTTTTCTGCGACAGGAGAAAGCCAAAACTTAGGTATTATTGAATTAATTATTTGATTTAATTTATAAAAAATTTAAATATAAGCCTGTTTCACGTGAAACAGTCCGAGATAATTGTTTGTTGCAGTATGTGTAAACCTCACCTTATTAAAATGAAAAATGCTAAAAAAGGTTGGGGTGATCTTTAACTAGTTGCGACCTCGAATTTTAAGGATAGATTCAAGATTCTGAGTACCCATGAAAACAAAAAATCAGGTCAAGTACAGATCAGACCGTTGAAGTTAAAGATTGTTGCAAATATGACAAGCACAATCCTGAAAGTAGCACTCTTTTTACCGATCTGAATTGCTATGATCTTTTGACCCAGCCGAGTGAGCCAGAACATGTCGAATAATAATGATATCGAACTTTTCAATTCAGATGATTGCACAAAATACGTCAATCAGTTCATTGCAGAATTTCCATTACGCCGTGCTGAAATTGGTCAGGGAACAGTGATCAAGCGTGCGTTACCAAGCCGGCATAAACGGATGATCGGGGCATGGTGTTTTCTGGATCATGCCGGACCTGCTCATTTCCCGCAGGGAGACGGCCTGGATGTAGGACCACATCCACATATTGGTCTACAGACTTTTACCTGGATGATCGAAGGTACCATGATGCATCGTGACAGTCTGGGCAGTGCGCAGCTGTTACGTCCGCGTCAGGTCAATCTGATGACGGCTGGTTATGGCATTTCCCATTCTGAAGTTGCACCTGAAACAGAAACTAAAATGCATGCCGCACAGCTCTGGATCGCTTTGCCAGATGATATGGTCAATATGGCACCCGCGTTTGATCATTATCCGGAATTGCCTGTGGTTGAGGATCAAGGCATTGAGTTCACGGTACTGGTTGGGGAATATCTTAAGGCAATATCACCAGTGAAGGTACATAGCGAACTGCTCGGGGTGGATCTGTATGCAGCAGACAGTACCCAGGCAGTATTACCGCTTCATCCGAAATTTGAATATGGTTTTCTGGCACTGGAAGGGACGGCCAGTATCAACGGACATGAACTGACTGAAGATAATATGGTGATTCTGGAACCGGGGCTGGATCGGGTACATATCGAGATTCATGCCGGAAGCCGTGTACTGTTACTGGGGGGCGAACCTTTTGAAAGCCCGATTTTACTATGGTGGAACTTTGTTGGCCGCACGACTGAAGAATTGAAAATGGCACGTGAGCAATGGATTGCAGAACATGAGCGATTTGGCTCGATTCCTGCCTACGAGGGACCACGACTTGAAGCCCCTGCTTTCCCGGGCCATATGCGTCCTTCAAAATAAATGGATCACCATAAAATAAGGAAGAAGAAATGGCCATGCTTGCAAGTGCTCGTGTACATAGTCTGGAAACACCATGGCAGGGACAGATCAGTCATGGCAATCACCAATATCTGACGGATAAGCCGGAAGCTTTTGGTGGTCAGGATCGTGGTCCCGCACCTTATGATTTCCTGCTGGCAGGCTTGATTTCCTGCACCATGATTAGCTTGCGTATGTATGCCAGCCATAAAGATCTGGAGCTGGGGGAGTTTCAGGTTGAAGCCGATTTCTTTGCCAATCGGGAAGGGCAGGAATGGATTGAACGACGTTTAAGTTTTCAAAATCCGTTAGATGAAACATTGCGGCAAAAAATTCTGGAAATTTGTCAAAAAACACCAGTGACTAAAACTTTACTACGGAGTCTGGAGATTCGAACTACATTACTTTGATCTCGCTATATGTAAAGAAGACTGATTGAAATGTAATATAATTCGTAAAGCATTTCACCGGAACCAGATACTTTTTGTTATGCTGAAGCGGCAATAACACGACAATAACAAAAGAGTCTAACATGCGTATCCTACACCATCTTGAGCAGTCCCGATCGTTCCGTATTTTATGGGCATTGGAAGAATTGGGGCTAGATTATGAAATCAAGTTCCATAAACGGCTGCCTAACTTTTCTGCCCCTTCAGAGTTGAAGATGATCCATCCATTGGGGAAGGCGCCGATCCTGATTGATGGTGATCAGGTGCTGGTAGAATCTGCGGTAATCTTACAATATTTGCAGGAAACTTATGATGTGGGTATGGAGTTTCAGCCGCTCAATTCTACTACCAAACAGCAGTACCGGTACTGGATGCATTATGCCGAAGGCTCACTGATGCCGTTACTGGTTATGCATCTGGTCATGAATTCCGTTGAGAAGCACACACCATTTTTGCTGCGTCCTATGGCGCGACAGATTACCAGTGGAATTAAAAGTAAATTTGTACAGCCACGTCTTAAAGATCATATTCAATATCTGGAAGACTACCTGAGCGAGCATGAATATTTTGCCGGTCGATTTAGTTTTGCTGATATTCAGATGAGTTTCCCATTAGATGCCATTCAGACCCGTACGGGTAAACGTTATCCGGCGATTGAAGCCTATCTGGAACGCTTATCTCATCGTCCCGCCTATTTCCGGGCCATGTCCAAAGAAGAAGTATTGAGTTAACAAGCCATTAAAAATAAAGGTGCCAAAAGGCACCTTTTTATTGGGATAAGGTTTCAATCAGTCCGGGAAGCTCAAGCGTTCCTTCGGGAAAATCACTTTAAAAGTAGAGCCCTGATTTTCACGAGAATCAATTTTTAGCTGTGCCTGATGCTGCATCAGTACATGTTTTACAATCGCAAGTCCAAGACCTGTACCGCCAGTACGTCGGCTACGGTCAGAATCGACGCGATAGAACCGTTCAGTCAGACGCGGTACGTGTTTCGGGTCAATCCCGATCCCGGTATCTTCTACCACAAAGTAAGCCGATTCACCATCATCATGCCAGCCCATGGTGACCGTACCGCCTTTTGGCGTGTATTTAATCGCATTGGTGATCAGGTTGCTGAAAGCACTGGCAATTTCCATATCGGAACCAATCAGATCACAATGACTGTCAATATCCAGGTTCAGCGTATGACCATAATCCACGTTATAGGCCTGAGCATCATCAAATAGCTGGTTCATCAGATTGGGCATGTCGATAATCTGGTTCTTGGCAATATTTTCGTCATTTTCCAGACGAGACAGTAGTAACAAGTCATTGACCAAGGCATTCATACGCCGGGTCTGGGATTGCATCTGGTCAAAGGCACGTTTCCAGCGTGGACTGATATCTTCCTGATCGGTAAAGGTTTCGATATAGCCGCTGAGCACCGTTAAAGGCGTGCGTAACTCATGCGAGATGTTATCGACAAAGTCTTTGCGCATCTGCTCCAGATTATGCATCCGGGTCACATCATAAGCGACCAAGAGACGGCTTTCACCCCCAAAGCGGGTCATCTTGACCTGTACATAATGGTCTTCAAAGATCGAAGATTGCATCTTGAGACCGTCAGGCGCATCATCAATATGATGATAATAATCAACGAAATTTGGCTGAGAGAGTAAACTCAGAATATTACGGCTTTTATCTTCAGCACTGATGCCGAGCAGACGTTCAGCTGCGGGATTCCACCATTCAATCTGCTGATTTTCATCGATCAGTACCACGGCTTCCTGTAGCGCGCCTAGAGAAGACTGGGCACGATCAATCAGCTCGACCATTTCTGCCTGTACAATGCGTTCCTGACGCTGGGCCTGATAGACATTAAAGAGCAGGGCACCCCAGATGCCATTGATCTTGGGTGGTACGTCATAAGGACGATTGGAAATCCAGTCATTGACCAGATACAGGGAACGGATTTGTGTGACAAAGAATGCTACAAAAGCCAGTACGATACAGACCCAGAAATACCCGATCCCGAAACCAATCAGGCTGCCGATCAACAGGAAGAAGGCCAGAAGGCGTAAATCCTGCTTGGCAAAGTCCCATAAACTATTGGAGCTTGGCAGTTTATGCCCACGGGCCATTTCAGGAACAGGGTAGGGTTTATACATAAAGCAGGATTTACCTAAGTCAAATTAGCCGAGTGCAACATCAATACGGGTCGAAAAGCGATAGCCGGTTCCGCGTACAGTCTGTACAAAACGGTCGGCGCCATATGGCTCCAGCACTTTGCGCAGGCGTCGGATATGCACGTCAATGGTTCGGTCTTCAATATACACATTGCCACCCCACACCTGATCCAGGAGCTGGGCACGGGTATAGGCACGTTCTGGATGGGTCATGAAGAAGGCCAGCAGGCGGTATTCAGTCGGCCCCATATCCAGAATAGTATCATTAAAGCTGACACGCTGGCTTGCAGGATCGAGTAACAGGCCATTGGCTTCAATACTTTTTTCACCATTCAGGCTATTGGTACGGCGCAGTACGGCTTTGATACGGGATACCAGTTCACGGGTAGAAAATGGCTTGGTCATGTAGTCATCTGCACCGGCATCCAGACCTTGAACCTTATGATCTTCTTCGCCTCGTGCAGTGAGCATAATGACTGGAATTTCTAACAGGGTTTCATCGCGTTTCAGGCGACGGCATAAGTCTACACCGTTCACTCCACCGGGCATCATCCAGTCCAGCAGGATCAAGGCTGGACGCTGATCCACAATCATTTGATGGGCCTGTTTGGCATCTTCTGCTTCTAAACAATTGAAGCCAGCCATATCCAGTGCCGTATGGATCATTTCCCGAATTGGAAGCTCATCATCGACGATTAAAATGTAGTCATCTTTCACAGCGCATTTCCTATAAGTCAACGGTGGACCGTTTTATATTTATGACGAGCCTATTACAAAGATTAATTATGACAGTATCATTGCAGAAAGGGATATTTGCCCTGCTTTCGCAAAGATTTGTGACAATTTAAGTTACTTGATAGAAGAAAAATATCTGTAATAACAATTGATTGAAAAATAGAAAATAAATTAAGAAATAATTGCGCTAAACATTATTTCTTATCTGAAAAAGATTCAAAAAGTGCCAAAAATACAATACTGCATGAGGACAAAACCTCCTCCATGGACTGTTTAAAACCGCTCATGACCCAGCGAATGGCAATCTGGGTGACATAACCATTTAAGCCCGTGGATACCAGAGAAATTTCCTGTTCGGAACGGCTCAGGTTCGGCATCATCAGCATGACAAAGGCCTGAATCATGCGATCAAAACGGCCCATGGTTTCGTGAATGGTGGCCTGATTATGCAGTTCCTGCACCAGCATGGCATCGATATAAATAATCCGGGCCATACGTGGATTATCACGCAATGTAGTGAGCAGGGCAGTCAGACCAGCTTCGATCATCTTTTTAGGATCAGAGGAAGCCTGCATCATGGCTTGCATGACATTTTGCTGCAATTCATCGATCAGTTTTAGAAAAATAGTTTGAAACAGATGCTCACTTTTCTTAAATGATTCATAGAAATAGCGTTCGGTCAGTTTGGCTTCAGTACAGATATCTTTGACGGTTACAGAAAAAAAGCCATGCGTGCCATACGCTTGAATACCCGCTTCAATCAGCTTTTCCCGGCGTGCCTGCTGGCGTTCAGCCATAGACAGACCCTTAAACTGACGTTCCTTTGTCATCGTTTTTTGTTGTTTTTCCACAGGAATTGCCGAATTGGTCATAGAATGATTAAGCTCATAAGCACCGAAATTTTGAATATCTTACCAATAAATTGCATTTAGACCTATGTTCTTGATCACCAACCTAGATTGTCCTGAACAGATAAGTCATCATGATTGACAATGAGTATTGTCAAAACTATATTGAAGAGAATTGCTGCATGAAGCACGACAGAACAAGAAATACTGTCTGAGCAGGCAGTTTCATTAATAAGGGAAACTTATGAAAAATTTTAATAATAAAGTTGCAGCGATTACCGGTGCAGGTTCGGGCATTGGTCAGCAGTTAGCTGTACTTTTGGCGAAACAGGGCTGTCATCTGGCATTAAGTGATGTGAATGAACAAGGTTTACTTAAAACACTTGAGCTGATTAAAGACACTGGCGTGCGTGCCACCCTCGACAAGGTCAACGTTGCCGATTTGGAAGAAGTCCGTGCATGGGCGGAAAAAGTCGAGCAGGATCATGGCAGTATCAACATGATCTTCAATAATGCTGGGGTCGCTTTGGGGTCAACAGTGGAAGGCGCATCTTATGACGAACTCGAGTGGATCGTGGGGATCAACTTCTGGGGCGTGGTGTATGGCACTAAAGAATTCTTGCCACGCATTAAAAAGACCGGCGATGGTCATGTGGTGAATATTTCGAGTTTATTTGGACTGACTGCGCAGCCAACCCAGTCTGCCTACAATGCCACCAAGTTTGCAGTGCGTGGTTTTACTGAGTCTTTACGTCAAGAATTGGATATTGAAAATTGTGGTGTAAGCGCACTCTGCGTGCATCCGGGGGGAATTCGTACCAATATTGCCAATGCCGCAAAAATGAATGACAGCCTCAGGGCTTTAGGGATGAGCCCTGAAAAGTCTGCGCGTAGCTTCAATAAATTATTGCGTTGTCCGCCTGAAGAAGCAGCGCGTCAGATTTTGGAGGCCGTTCAAAAAGACAAACGCCGTTTATTGATTGGTAACGATGCCAAAGCGATCGATTTAATCCAACGTATTTTACCAACGGGGTATCAGAAGGTCACAGCTTTTGCCACTAAGTTAGGTAAATCTAAGAAATCAGCTTAAATTATTAAAAGTTATGAAATTAAAGTCCGCTTCTGCGGACTTTTTATATTTAAATTTAAGAAATGAAAGACTAGCAATAATTTTTCTTTCTCTCCTCCACAGAAAATAAAATAGTAATTCAAACTAATCTTTTTTATAAAGGCTGATCTAAGAGGCTATAGCCGTATTGGGTTGAGTCACTAGATACTGGTTTACTGGACGTTTCAGACCCAGATTTTCACGCATAGTGCTGCCTTCATATTCAGTCAGGAACAGGTCACGGCGTTGCAGCTCCGGTATAATGAAATTGACGAAGTCATCCAGGCCGGCAGGCGTTGTTGGTGGTAACACATTGAAGCGGTCTGCAGCTTCATTTTCGAACCATTCCTGTAACTGATCGACCACCTGTTCAGGTGTACCAATCAATGTCCAGTGACCACAGGCAGAAGCAATATATTCGTATAACTGACGAATACTAAAGTGATGCTTCGCTGTAATCTCAAGCATTATTTGCTGACGACTGGACTTGATCTTAATATCTTCTATGGGGAAGGGGGCATCCAGATCATAGTGTGAAAGATCAATATCGCCGGCTAAACCTGAAAGTAAGCCCAAGCCGACATCCGGGTGGATCAGGCTATTGAGCAATGCATATTTTTCTTTGGCTTCGTGTTCGGTCTTGGCGACAAATACCGATACGCCTTGGACATTAAAATATTTTCCTTGATGAAGCGGTTCATGCTGTTTAGTGGCCTCAAAAAAATGACCACTTTCTTTATCGTAGAGGAAGGCGTCATCTTCCCAGGAATCCCAGAGTTTCTGCACGACTTCAATAAATTCATCCGCGCGTTCATAACGGACTTTGGCATCTGGATGTGTACTAAAACCAAAGTTACGCGCAGTTTCAGCAGACATAGTCGTCACAACATTCCATGCAGCACGACCCCTACTGATATGGTCTAAAGAGGCATATTTACGTGCTAATAGATAGGGTTCTTCATAGGTGGTTGATGCAGTAGCAATAAAGCCAATATTTTTGGTGACTGCTGAAATAGCCGCAAATAAGGTCAAGGGTTCAAACCCAACAACTTTGTCACTATACCCTACATTTTTATTATGCTTAGAAGCGCCATGACTCCAGTTAACAGCTAAACCATCGGCAAGAAAATAAGCATCAAATAGACCACGTTCAGCAGTCTTTGCTAGTTCAATTGCATAATCAAGGCTTCAATGATCTTGAGGCTGGGACGCTGGATGCCGCCAACCTGCTGCATGTTGCGATGTCGTTGGAATGAAGGCACCCAGTTTAATTTGTCGTTGAGCCATGCTGAAATCCTGTTGTTATCCTGTATTTCAACAGGTTTATAACAAGGAATAATCGAGTTTAAAAATACGATAAAATTAAATCCTTATAATGAATATGGAATAAGCATAAAGATGAGGTGTATTTAATTAAAAAAAAGATAAGTTTTAAATTTATACATACTTGAGCTACTGTTAAATCAGCGCTTCAATGGTTTTCTTTTTCCAGACAAACTGGTAATACAAGCCTTGCATGATGCACAGACAGACAAAGGCCAAGGCATAGCCATACCAGATGCCTTGCAGCCCCCACCAATGGCTAAATAGATAAGCTGCCGGAACTTCAATTGCGATGATGGCGATAATATTGATAATCATCGGTACGGTCACTGTACCGCTGGCTCGCATAATCGAAGCAAAAATCGCACTGGCACCAAAGAACAGAATCGACCAAAGCACGATAAATAGTAGCTGCTGACCCAACACCACCACTTGCGGATCGGTAATAAACAGTGCCATCAGATATTTCGAGAACAGATAGGCCAATACCACCAGACTACCGGTAAACAGGATATTCATACTCAGGGCCGTACGTGTTACTTTATTGAGTAGGTCATTTTTACCCGCACCAATTGCTTGGGCACCAAAAACGGAAGCAGCAATGGCGATGGAAAGTGCAGGGAACTGGATATAATTCAGCACCTGATTTACTGCACCATAAGCTGCTGTAGCTTCCGCACCATAACGGTTGACCAGACCGACAATCACCAAACCTGCAGCTGAAGTAGTAATCATCTGAACACCGGTAGGAATACCCAAGCGCAGAATAATTTTGCTTAAGCCAGGATGATGACGGATATGCTTTAGTAAAGCCCAATCTAGTTTAAGTGGATGTTGTTTATAATTTAAATACAGGGCTAAAAATAACAGGACTGCTATATTACCAAGAATAGTTGCAATGGCAGGCGAGATAATCCCCATTTTCGGGAAACCGAAATAACCGGCAATCAGAACAGGTGTCACCACCAGACCGACTCCAATCGTCAGGGCAGAGGCAAATAAGGCCGTCGTGCTGTCACCCACACCACGCAGAATTGAAGTATAAATAATATAAATAAAAATCAGCGGGCTACCCGCAAGCATCCATTGCACATAAGGTAGAGACAGATGCATCACATCGGGATCGGTTCCAAGCAGTAGCAGAATCTTCTCTGCAAAAATCACCCCAAAAAATGCAATCAGGCTACCGCCAATTAGGGTCATAAAAAGGGTAGAACCAATAACACAGCGGACTTTTTCCAGATTTTTTGCTCCCCAGGCCTGTCCCACCAAAACGGTTGAACCTGCGGACAAGCCAATTACAAAAGCCATCAAGCAGAACAGGATTGGGAAAAAAACCGCAACTGCAGCAATGGCATGTACGCCCAGCATTTGCCCCACAAAAATCGTATTAATCGTACCGGACAAACTTTGCAGGATATTGGTCACAACCAGCGGCAACAGGAAAATAAAAAATGTTTTCCATAGATTTTGCTGCTGAACCAATGCTTGCTGTGCCATAAGACATCCTGTTCTTGATTATTAGAAAGGGAGAAAAAAATAATTATCGGAAATTTGCAGAAAAATAGCCTTAGCTTTTAGGTAACTAAGGCTGAAGCTATGTAAGTCTTTAAATATTTAAATCAAACTTTGGAAAGAATTTCGCCCGCTTGCAGCAAAGTTTGTTCTTTTTTGGCAAAACAGAAACGCAGCAAACGTAAATCTTTTGGCGGCTGTTTATAAAATACTGATACCGGAATCGCCACGATCCCATGTTGATGGGCCAAATACTGACACATAGCAACATCCTCTAAATCTGGTCGAATTTTGCTGTAATCCAGATTCTGGAAGTAAGTCCCCTGTGATGGTCTCCACTGAAAACGTGAATTCTGAATGGATGAATTAAACAAATCCCGTTTGGCCTGATAGAAGGCCGACAGCTGGGGAATATGCTCAGGATGTTGTTGTAAATATTCAGCTAATGCCACTTGTACTGGTGTTACACCACAAAAGCTGGCAAATTGGTATACCTGACGGAACAATTTCATTAAGGCCGGGGTAGCTACACAGAAGCCGGTTTTCCAGCCGGTGACATGGAAGGTCTTGCCAAAGGAACCAATCACAAAACTGCGTTCACGTAATTCCGGGAAGGAAAGTGCTGAATAATGTTTTACATCATCAAAGACCAGATGTTCATAAACTTCATCAGAGAGCACCACAATATTGCGGTCACGGATCAGTTCAATCAGCTGTTGCCAATCCGCTTTAGACCAGACACTTCCAGTAGGATTATGCGGGGTATTTACAATAATCATGCGGGTGCGATCATTAATCGCATCCTTAACCTGGCTCCAGTCCACTGAAAAATCCGGATGCCCGAGTGCGATATGAATCGGTTTAGCCCCTAAAACCTGTACCGTCGGCGCATAACTGTCATAACTCGGGTCAAAAATAATGACTTCTTCATCTGCACGCACTACAGCCTGAATTGCGCAGAAGATTGCAATCGTTGCGCCAGGTGTAATGGTAATTTCCTGAGCTGGATCTAGTGATAATTGATCACGCTGTAAATATAAATCAGCGACCAAAGCGCGTAATAAAGGTAAACCATCTCCAGGTGCATACTGGTTAAAACCGGACGTACTTGCCCGTCCTAAAGCTTCAATTAAATCGGGTGGTGCAGGGAAATCGGGAAATCCCTGTGAAAGATTCAATGCCCCGAGTTGTTGAGCAAGGGCAGACATGGTACTGAAAATCGTCACGCCCAAGTCAGGCAGTTTGGACTGGAGATCAAGCATGTCACAACGCTCGTTTGATTAATATAAGCATAAAGTGTAGCAGTAACGATTCTGCTCTGTGAGCACAAATAACAGAAATCGTTAGTCATTTTGTCAATAAAATATTAAAAGATTAAAACCTTAATGAAAGAGCTGATGAGCAATAAATTAATGGTCAAATCATGTGAAATAAAAAGCATGATGGACGTATAGGGGGCAATTTTCATAAAATCAGCTGCATAATATTCCTTAAAAATAACTATAAGATGCTAAACAATATTCATACCATCCTTGAGACTCTTGGGCTTAATCTGCAAAAACGAGCCCTACATATCCAGTTTTCTAATCAGGTTTTAAATACACAGGTTTTTATTCAGCGCATTGAAGGTCATCATCAGATTAATGAGGGTTTACAGGCAGAACTGATCTGCCTTTCAACCAATGCAAATCTCGCTTTAAAACAATTTATTGGCTGTCAGGTTGCAGTTGATCAAGTGACTGACCGTGGAGAATTATTTCGAACGACAGGTCTGATTACAGCGGCAAGCCAGGGACAAAGCGACGGAGCTTTGACGCTATATAAACTGACCCTGCAGGATGCAACTTCCTTATGGCATAAACGCCGCAATAGTCGTGTGTTTATGAATAAAAGCGTTCGGGATATTAGTGAAATTTTATTTAAAGAATGGCAGGCTCGCAGCTCCTTATTTGCAGCACGATTGAGCCTGGATGTTTCTGCCTTATCACGGGACTACGATGTTCGACCTTTTGTGATGCAGTCAAATGAAACGGATTATGAGTTTCTGACCCGCTTATGGCGTAGTGAAGGCATGAACTGGCTGATCGATGAAAAGGAAATCATGGTCCCCGTTTCAGCTCAGACCATTCAGCCACAAATTCTACGTTTGATTGATGACCAGCCGCATTTTCAGTCTTTAAAGCGCCGTAGTATCCATTTTCATCGTAGCCATGCCACCGAACCTTTTGACACGATTACTGGTCTATTGGCAGAGCGTTCTTTAAATCCAACCTTAGTACAAACCCAGCGCTGGCACGCGGATCAGCTGGCTCAGAATGAAAGTCAGGTACTGCTCAGTAGCCATCAGCATAGCGAAGTACAGGATAATCAAAGCCTGAATCTTGAAGATGTCTGGACCATTAGCCCAGCCTGGATCAGCGACCTGAATGGAGAAGATCAGACGACTTCAGCCAGTTCTGCTCAACTGGATCAACTCAGCCAGCAGCTACACCAGTCCCATGCCTTGCAGTCCAAATATTTTAAGGCCAGTAGTAGTGTGCGTGATGCACAAGTTGGGTACTGGTTTGAATTACATGATCATCCCGAAATAGATCAACATCCAGCCAATGAACGTGAATTTTTAATTTTAGGGAAATACTTCTATAACCAGAATAATTTACCCAAAGATATTTTGCTGCAGCTTGATCACTTAATACAGTCCAGCCGCTGGAAAGTATTAGATGATGAAAGACAGAGTAATGAATTGTATTTGGTTCGTCGTCATATTCCAGTCGTACCTGAATATCATCCATTACAACATAGGCCTATGGCCTATCCACAGCGGGCGAAAGTAGTTGGACCTGAGGGTGAAACTATTTACGTGGATGAATGGGGGCGGGTCAAGGTTCGTTTCCTGTTTACCCGCAGTGATGACCATCAACATGATGGTGGCGCTGGTGCCAATGATAATGATAGCGACTCGGCTTGGGTAGATGTGTTGACACCATGGGCAGGTGAAGGCTATGGAGCAAGATTCCATCCACGTATCGGGGAAATCGTCGTCATTGATTTCTTTGAGGGAGATGTCGACCGGCCATTTGTGGTGGGTCGTATTCATGAAGCTGAACGGCATCAGACGATGTTTGATGTCAAAGGCAAACTGCCATTAACCAAAAAACTGAGCGGTATCCGCTCTCAGGAGGTAAATGGGGAAGGTTTTAACCAGCTTCGGTTTGATGATACGACCGGACAGATTAGTGTACAGCTACAAAGTAGTCATGGGGCTAGCCAACTAAATTTAGGAAATCTAAGCCACCCTAAAGAAGATGAAGTGAGTGATGGGCGTGGTGAAGGATTTGAGCTTAGGACGGATCAGTGGGGAGCAGTGAGGGCGGGGGCTGGCCTGCTGCTTTCAACGCATAAACAGGAAAATGCTAATGCCAACCACTTAAATAGTAGCCCGGCTAAAAGCCAGCTTGAATCAAGTTTAAATAATAGTAAGGCCTTAAGTGACGTTGCTAAAAACCAGCAAACTGATCCTTTAGAGGCACTTGATCATCTGACAAATTTTCTGAACCAAATTGAACAGCAGGATCAAAGTACGGCTGAAACCTTTAAACATGCGCTAATGGTACTTTGTGCACCAAATTCGATTGCACTTTCAACGAATGAAGATTTGCATTTATCAGCCGATAAACAGATTAACCACAGTGCCGCGGATAGTATCAATTTTTCAACCCAGAAATCTTTAATTGCCCATGCTCAGGACAGGATTAGCCTGTTTGCAGCGCAAAAAGGATTCAGAGCCATTGCGGCAAAAGGCAAAATTGAGCTTCAAGCACAAGATGATGCAATTGAAGCTATTGCTCGCAAACAAATCAAAATTATTTCGACTGAAGATCAGATTGAAATTATAAGTCCTAAAGAAATTGTACTGACTGCGGGCGGATCTCAGTTAAAGATTAATGGAAAGGGAGTATTTAGTACCACAAGTGGGAAGTTTGAGTGTAGAGCAGGGCAGCATAGTTTTATGGGGGGAGCAAACGTAACGTATGAAGTACCTCAGCTTCCCAACAAGCCTTTATATAGCAACAGACTGGATGTATATGATTTATTTTGGCAATCTGACTTCAGTACATTAACTTATAAAGCTTTTATTCCAGAGACAAATTCATATATATCAGGTCAGCTTGATGAGCATGGTCGTACTAAAAAAATGACTACAGCAGATCCTTCTAAGATTGAAGTTTTAGTAGGCCTTAATGATGATTGGGAATTAAATGTTCAGGGTTATGATGTAGAAGATTTAATAGAACATAATAATAACTAGGATATAAAAACAAAAATGGTGAATAAGTCTTTAGCAACCATACAAATTTTAGATTTATTGGGTAACCCAATTTCTAAAGTTCAATATGAAGTTAAAAATAGTAAAACAGGCCAACATGTAGTGCGTGGCTTTACCAACTCTAAAGGATGCCTATACGAGATTCAAAGAGATAAAGGAACAGTTTTAGATATTTACGTCAAAAGCCTTTTTGGCATAGGTATGAAAAAAGTTCAGACATTCACAATGTCGAAAGATCGTATGCTTGTCACGGTAATTAGCCCTAAAATTCTATTGGATTTAAAAACAGTTGATAATAATGGAAGTCAGGGAAGTTATAAGCGTAAAACACATACTATTGAAAAGGGTGAAACTTTATCATCTATTGCGCAGAAATATCAGACCACAGTTCGAGCACTTGAAAAGCTGAATAGAATAAAAGATGCTAATAGAATTAGTATAGGCCAAGTAATTAAGCTACCAGTTAATACACCTGCAACAGGGAATAATATTAGTACGAATAAAAAAACGAGTACTCAACCAATAGAAAAAAGTAAAACAGAAGATAAAAAAGTTGCTACTACGGCAGATACAGGCATTGCTACTACATTTGAAGAATACCAAAGGAAAGCGTTAGAACAACTTAATGAATGGTATGAAGAAGGGAAAAAAGCACTTTCAGAATCGGTAAAAATTGATATTACAGAAGACCGTAGCCAAGAGAGTGGAACACCTAAAACCAATACCAAAAATTTGTGTGAAAATAATCCTCAGTGTATATCAAAAGGTCAAAGTGAATTAATTAGAGAAGTTAATATCAGATTAGCTGGATTTGGAGGTGCATTACCTACAGATGAGTTTACTCCTTTAACTGCGAAATGTATTAAACAGTTTCAAAGAGATTATATGGGGGTGCCAGAAACTGGAAAAATATGTGGCAGTGTTTTAGTTGCTTTAGATAAGTTTTATTATGAATACCCGATTGCTAATTTTATGGCTAAAGCCAGTTGCCCTTGTGGAGAATGTTCAGGCTATGGTATGAATAGAAGAAATACAAAGTCAGGCTTTAATACTGCCAATGAATATCCAGGATTACATAGGTCATTAATATGGATATTAAAATCTTTAAATTTCTATTTAAAAAATGAATTTAAACCTAAAGGCCTTGAAGTGGCTTATATTGAATCTGGTTATAGATGTATAGGTGATAATAAGAAAAAAGGCAGAACCACAGTAAACCATATGGGTTTAGCGCTAGATATACACATCAAAAAAAATGGGAAAAGAACTAAGGCTATAGAAGATGTAGAGTTTATTAGAAAAGAAATTATGACTGTAAAAATGGGAGCAAGTGAAGAAAGGGCTTCTGATAAAATATATTTAGAGCCAACAAAATTTAAGAGTGGAGCAAATGGAGCAACTACTTGGGTTCATTTTGATGTAACAAGATTCTCGAGTATTTACTTTAATGATGAATACTTTAAAAAAGAGATTAAAGATCTAAATGGTAAGCCGATAGTTGAGATTGCTAAATCACTAAATATAAATTCTATTTTTAATTGTGCAGGAATAATTGTAAATACTTCTACTATTTCTAAAATAACAGACCAAACTATTGATGATCTTGTAAAAGAGTTAGGGGACGCAATTGCTAGTGGTGAAGGTAGCTATGAAGCTTGGAATGCGGGAGCTCCTGAAGGGAAAAGGGTCAAATATGGGAAAATGAATGACTTGCCAGGTACAATTACTGGGAAAACTATTGATGAGCTTTTAGAGGCTGCGAAAAAATATAAATGGGATGATAATAGAAGAAGATTTGCAACGGGGAAATATCAAACGATTCCTTCTACTCTAGCGGCAGCTAAAGCAAGACTAAATTTGACTGGTAATGAGTTGTATGATCATGATATGCAAGAAAGAGTCTTTAAGGAACATTTATTAAGAGGTCGTTCATCTATCTATAACCTGATTATTAATGGAAATAAAACTGTAGAACAGGCTATGGTTGATGCTTCTAAAGAGTGGGCTTCAATTGCTTTACCAAAGGGAAAAAAGAATAAATATGGGGTTATTTCTGATGGTAATATTGGTTACCATGAATCTAGAACAAATAAAGCAAATAAACATTCTACTGAGAAAGTTAAAGTTATATTTGAGAAAATACATACTTATCATTCAAATAAATAGGTTTTAAAAATGCAGTTCAAATTAATTTTATTATTTCTTTCTATTTTAGGATTTTCGAGTTGTACATACCCCAAAGAAAATATATTGATAACTTCAGATAATGTCTCAAAATGTTATTTTGAAGGTGGAAATATTGATTTTTGTTCGAAAGATAAGCTTGAGGTTTATAATAAGCATATTAAAGATTTACCTAATTTTTCAAATGATAAAGTGTTATTAATCTTAAATCATAATAGAGATTTAGGTGTAGGTGAAAGTAGAGTTGTTAAGCTGATAGTTATATTAGACCCGTTAGGGAAAAAAGTAATTCCTGTTCCTCAGATGGTAGGTAATTTTGTTGATGGTAAGTTAAGGGAGATTTATAATGAACCTGCTATTATAAAATACAATAAGAAGGGTAATAAAATTTGTTTATCAGGAACTACCTATTTTTTAAAAAATAATAATATTAATATTGAAGATGAATGTTATAATTTTGAAAAAGGTCGTATAAGTAAAATAGAGGATTTGAATTTAAATAATAAAGAATTTTCTAAATTGCCCTATTCATCCGATATTCATTTTAAATGTATAAATAATATTAAATTAAATAAGTGTAATGGGTTAAGATTGATATCTTCGCAAACAATGTTGAATAAGTATAACTTTATTAATCCTCAAGATGGAATGAGTGTGCTCTTGAAAGGAGAAAAAGATTTCTTTTTAATAGTATCTCCGTTTTTTGATGAAGAAGGGGCCAATTTAAGGATTATGAAAGTTAAAGATTTTAACTTAATTTCAGAAAAATATATATATGCAGGAAAGAATGTAGAGATTGATAATAATTTGAATATAAAATATTTTGAAGGAAATAATAAAAAAGAATTCTCATTCTAAGAATAATTGATTTAAAAAGCCGACTTTCATCGGCTTTTCACTTTACCCTTCCAAAACCTCTTCCAGCAATTCCTCACTCGGCGCAAAGTAATATGCACCATCTATTGGAGTCACGAAGTGGAGCAAGCGGTCATGTATTCCATCGCCAGACGTACCGAACATACGCTCTAACATGGCATCAATAATGTTTAAATCTTTGGTGTAGGCAATGAAGAACAGGCCTTGGTCACCACGACCATCACCATAAGGCAGGGAGTGACGTAAAATTTCCATTTCTTCACCTTCCTCGTCTTCAACTACTGTACGAGCAACATGTGCATTGGCAGGTTTTACATCATCATCGAGCTCAATTGATTCAAGCTTGGTACGACCCATTACTTGCTCTTGAGCATCAACTTTTAGCTTTTTCCATTTTTCCAGATTATGCGCATAACGCTGTGCAAAAATAAATGAACCATCCTGGAAAATACCGGCATCTTCACCGACTAAAGCGACTTCAGCGCGATCATCCGGGAATTGCGGGTTTTCAGTACCATCGATGAAGCCGGTAATATCACGTCCATCAAAATAGCGGAAGCAGACACGTTCATCCAGCACTTCAACTTGATCGCGAATTCCTTCAAAGAAAGCCTGACTTAAAGCAAAGCAGATATCAGCACGTGCGCTAGCAATATGAATCAGTACATCCGCAGGAATAACTGGCATATCAAATGAACCTTGAATCGGCTCGAGTTGTTTAAAGCCTACAGGAGCTTGATCATAAAGTTTCGCCCACAGTTCAGGACCAAAAGCCACGCCTGTTTTAATTTGCGCATTAGGATGTTGAGTAATCAGACGATCACGTGTCGTAAATAATTGTTCTAATTGCTCTTTAAAATCTTCAATGCTGAGATCTTTAAGACGTAAAACAATAAAACGAGCATGATCTGAAGGTAATGGCAAAATTACAGATTGGGCTGTCATTCATGGCTCCTGTAATAAAAATTCCTGTATTTAATCGAACTATTGTGCCTGAAGCCATACTGGGTGAATAGTATTCAGATTAAATTTTAGCGAGATTTTGATCTGAATATATTTGAAAAGTCATATAATACGCTTCAAGTTTTCTATCGAGCAGATTCATGTCCTATCAAGTTTGGTTTGCCTACATGCTGGCCTGTTGGGTGATTAGCATTTCCCCGGGTGCGGGCGCCATTGCTTCGATGTCGAGTGGCCTGAATTACGGTTTTCGACATGGCTACTGGAATGCTTTAGGCTTGCAGTTGGCTTTACTAGTTCAAATCGCCATTGTCGCTGCCGGCGCTGGGGTGTTATTTGCTACGACACCTTGGGCATTCCTGCTGGTGAAATGGTTCGGTGTGGGCTACCTGCTCTATCTAGCATATTTACAGTGGACTGCGCCGATGCAGTCAATTGAGATTCAGCATGAATTAACCCGTAAATCAGCGGGGAAGTTGGTGCTGTATGGTTTTCTTGTGAATATGAGTAATCCAAAGGCGATTGTGTTCCTGCTTGCGGTGTTGCCACAGTTTCTGGATCTGTCCAAACCTCAGTGGATTCAGTACGTGATTATGGCAGCAACCATGGTCACCATTGATCTGATTGTGATGGCGGGTTATACCGGATTGGCAGCGAAAGTTTTAAGATTATTGACATCAGCAAAGCAACAAAAAATATTAAATCGCAGCTTTGCCGTGCTGTTTGCCTGCGCTGCAACCTTGCTCAGTTTGGTGCATCAGGCTTAAACATAAAGGTGCATTACACAAAAATAAAAACAATGTGATGTCGCTAGCTTTTGAATATAAAACATAAAAATAATAAAAGAGGTATTCCTATGTCTGGTCAATTCGACTGCGTGTCTATTATTAAAAAACCAACTATCCATGAATATGGCTGTTGTATCAGTCATTGCATTCAGTTGCCGGATGGCACTCAAAAAACTTTAGGTGTGTTCCTGCCGACAGAACAGCCGATCGTGTTTGAAACTGCTGTGGCAGAACGTCTGGAAATTATTTCCGGTGAATGTCTGGTGCAGATCGGTGAGGATGCGCATTATCAGCGTTATGTACCAGGACAATCTTTCTATGTACCTAAACATAGTCGGTTTAAACTGTTATGCCGAGAAGTTGTGGATTATGTTTGCCACTTTGAATAGGGGAGTGAACTTACTCAGGTTGAACTTTTAACTGTTTCAAAAAATCTTGTTCGGTCATCACGATAATGCCGTGTTGTTGCAACAGGGCAGCAGTGACGCCTTGACCTTGAATTTTTGTCCCAGTAAATGATCCATCATAAATCAGGTCACTGCCACAAGATGGGCTATTGGCTTTGAGGATGGCATGTGTTACTTGAAATCTTCGGGCAAGATCTAAAGCAGCATAGGCGCCTTGAATAAAAGCCTCTGAAATATCTATACCATTTATATCGACAACATGAGCGTGGCGTAGCAGTACATTGTGACCATTCCTAGATTGAATCTCGGCAGGCGGGCGGGGGATGGCTAAGCCACCACTGACTTCAGGGCAAAGACTGACATATTGATCAGGTAGCAGATGTTGCAGCAGTTCCTTGAGCAGACAATCCTGTCCATCGTAACGGAATTTATGACCGAGCAAACAGGCACTAATCAAATAGCGTTTGCTCTGCATGACTTAACTCAGTTTCTTAAACTTCTGTATACAGAAGATCAGGGTGAAAAGCACTGACATGGTCAGGACAATGGTTAGACCTGTCGAAGTGTTGAGGCCTGCACTTGACCAGAGACCAACCGTTACCCCAATCTGAGCAATCACGAAGGCCCAGATCACCATTTGTCTTGGTGAGTTTGCCAGCAAGCGAGCCGTCAGTGCCGGAATGACCAGCAGGGCTCCCATTAGAAGTGAACCTACTGCTCGAAGTGCCAATACGGTGAATAGGGCCAGTAACAACATAAAGATCAGGCGTTGTAATTTGGCATTCACACCTTCGCTGATCGCCATATCAGGATCAATGGCAATCTGGATCTGTGCCTGCCAGCTTTTATAAATCACAGCCAGTGCAACAATAATCACCACAGCAAAAGTGGGTAAATCATTCCAGGAAATCGTCAGCAAATCACCGAACAGATAACTCAGCAGTTCCGGTCTTAAACTCGGTAAATGCTGAATGAACAATAAGCCTGAGCAGAGCAGGGTGGCTGAGCAGAGGGCAAGCAATGCATCGTTCGGTAAGCGAGGATCGTACAGCACCCATAAAATAGCCACCAGCAACAGGGCAATAAAGGTCACACCGATCCACAGCGGCAGACTTATGGCACCAGCAATGGCAACACCCAGTAAAGTGCCATGCGCCATGGTATCGGCAAAGAAAGACATACGACGCCACAGCATCAGACAGCCCAGCGGCGCAGTCAGGAACACCAAGAGTGTTCCCATGATCCATGCAGGTAAAAGCAGTTGTAACCAGTCCATCATGGCTTAAGCTTCCGGCTCGGGGTGAATATGCGGTCGTGTATCGTGCTGACAAGGTGTTGCAGAGTCGCCATGGGCACAGTGATCATGATGATGCTGGTAGAACACCCGAGTGGTGCCAAAGATCGCCTGATATTCTGGATGCTGCTGCACACTTTCCGGTAATCCGCTACAGCAAATATGTTTATTCAGACAAACCACACGATGCGTGCCTTGCATTACCCATTGCAGGTCATGCGAGACCATTAAAATGGCACAGCCATATTTTTCTGGCAGACTACGCACATATTCATACAGCTCGGCTTCGGATTGGATATCCAGACCTTGCATGGGTTCGTCTAGCACCAGGATATCCGGCTGGCGTAGTAAAGCGCGTGCTAATAATACACGTTGACGCTCCCCGCCAGAAAGCTGTTGAACTTTGGAATTTTCCAGCTTGGCAATACCGGTATCACGGATGATTTCAGCTTTAATAGCTGAAGGACATTTCTCGAGTGCCAACAGATCTTTTACCCGTAGCGGCAAGCTATGTGAAGGATTGAATTTTTGTGGCACATAAGAAAATTTCAGCTTGCGTGCTGTATTAATCTCACCGGATTGCGGTTTCACAATCCCGAGCATAACTTTAATTAAAGTCGACTTGCCGGCACCATTTGGACCAATGAGTGTGACAATTTCTTTCTCCTGCAAAGAGAAATCAATGTCTTTTAAGATGTCCTGCTCATCGATATTGACCCAAATTTTAGAAAGTTGAATCAGCGGTACGGGCGTTAGGTTTTGTTGCGACACTGCTGACAGATTCCTGAAATCTCAATGATGCTGTGATGGGCACTAAAATCATCTGAGCTTGCCAATGCGTCGAGCTGATCCAGTAATCCTTGTGCAGATGCTTCTGTTACGGCTTTACATTCAGTACAAATCAGGAAAGCTGCTTGGTGCCCTTCACGTGGATGACAGCATGGAATATAGGCATTAATAGAAGTCAGACGGTGAATAAAACCTTTTTCTAATAAAAAGTCGAGCGTGCGATATACTGTGGGTGGTGCCGCAGGACGATCACTATTATTTTTAATCTTGGCCAGCAGGTCATAGGCGCCCATGGGACCTGAAGCATTTAAAATCAGTTCGAGGACTTCCTTACGCAAAGGCGTAAGTCGCGCACCAGTTGCTGCACACAGGCTTTCCGCTTCAGCCAGGCGTTGTTCCACGTTCGGATGATCGTGTACGCCGTGCAATGCGTTGTGGTGTTCGTGCGAACAGGAACCCATAGTTCACCTCAAGTGCGAAACTGAAATTAAAAGAATTTTAAATCTTATCATGAAGCGTTGTCAGTTTCGATTGGGCATAGGTATTTTTGCAAATTTGTTATATTATAACACTTAGTGTTTTTACCGCGATTTTCACCCATGTCCCGTTTCTTTGCGTTCTGTGCCCTGGCTTTATTGAGTACCTTAAGTTGGTCACAAAGTCTGGTGGTTTCTACGCATCCGATTTACCTGATTGCTAAAAAAATTACCCAAGGGGTAGAGCAGCCAACCTTATTATTGGCCAATCAGACTGGACATGACGTCAGCCTGACCCCGGCACATCGTAAAACCATTCAGGATGCGGGGCTGGTGATCTGGCTGGGACAGGCCCATGAAGCGCCTTTGGCAAAAGTACTCGAAGAAAGTAATAAAAGTATCGCAATTCTGGATTCCAACATTATTAATCCTTTACCAATGCGTAATCCGCGTGGTGAAGCATTAAAAAATACGGTTGATACACATGTCTGGCTGGATCCAAATAATGCAGTTCGCATCGGTTTCTTTATTGCTGCGCTGCGTTCCCAGCAAATGCCACAGTACCGTGAAACTTACTGGAAAAATGCACGTGCTTTTGCACAAAATATGCTGACGACAGCACAACGTTATAGTTCAACTTCCAAGCCACGCCCCTATTGGTCATATCATGATGCCTATCAATATCTGGAGCGTCCGCTAAACCTGAAGTTTATGGGTGCACTCACCGATGATCCGCATGTATCACCAACGGTTGCACAGATCAAGTACCTGCAGGACACCCGCGCACAGACCAAAATGTGTCTGCTGGCTGAGGGACATGCCAATGCCAATCAGTACAGAAAACTGAACCCGGTAGTTTTCCAGCATGTAGACGAAAGCATGAGTGGGGCAGGGGACTTTATCCAAGGCTGGCAACAATTAGCTGATCAAACGAACAAATGTGTGCTAAATTCTCGATAATGATTAAAAAGTGATCGAGTTTTGCTTAGTTTAGAAACGATTGAACCATCGAATTTTTCGAAGCTAAGCTCGGGAAAAGATTGCATGTTAAGGGGTGTAACTCTATAATGCCTGCGATTAAAAATAATCATCAGCTAAACTTGTCAAGCATGATTGCTGTGAGTGAATAAATAATGAGCCGAACTAGTCGCTTGATTGACCGACGATTAGCGAAAGCTTTAGTCATCTTGCAAGCAGTAATGATACCCGTTTCAGCGTTGTTAGGTTGGGTTCTGAAGGACACAACCGCAGCCTTGAGTGCAGCCTTGGGTGCATTCGTATGTTGGCTGGCGACCTGCTACTTTAGCTGGCAGTCGTTTCGTGCTGCGGGCGCGCGAGCTTCCAAACAAGTTCTATCGAACATGTATAGGGGCATGCTCGGTAAGTTTGCAATTGTGATTGTTGGATTCATTTTGATTTTAAGCAATGTCAAGCCGTTATCCCCGGTTGCATTGTTTTGTGGTTTTATACTCGTTCAAGCCATGTCGTGGGTCGCTCCGTTTTGGGTGTCACGTCTACAAAGACGAGTTTAAGCGCAGCAAAAATTGAAAAGTTTTTTCAGAAATAAGCGAGATATCAAGCAGCACGCGATATTCGTAAGTTTCATTAGTTTTTGACATTGACCAGGTGTGATTTATGGCTGCTGAAGAACATGCCCTTACTTCGACCGAGTACATCAAGCACCACTTGACCAACATGACCTATGGCAAAATGCCGGACGGTACATGGAAATTGGCCGAGAATGGTGCTGAAGCTCAACAGATGGGGTTCACTGCTATTCACTTGGATTCAATGGGTTGGTCAATCGGCCTTGGTATTCTTTTCTGTTTCATGTTCTGGATCGTAGCGAAAGCTGCAAACTCTGGTGTTCCTACCAAGTTCCAGTCTGCAATCGAAATGATTATCGAGTTTGTTGACTCAAGTGTACGCGATACTTTCCATGGAAAATCGCGTTTGATCGCTCCACTAGCGCTAACCATCTTCGTGTGGATTTTCCTCATGAACTTGATGGACTTGATCCCTGTTGACTGGATTCCTTATATCGCTCAACACGTGATTGGTAGCCTTCTTGGTATTGATCCGCACCACGTTTACTTCAAGATCGTTCCATCTACTGACCCTAACATTACCCTTGGTATGTCATTGTCTGTATTTGCGCTTATCTTGTTTTACAGTATTCGTGAGAAAGGCATTGGCGGTTTCGTTGGTGAGCTTGCACTTAACCCATTTAACCCAAGTAACCCAGTTGCAAAAGCGTTACTCATTCCAGTGAACTTGATTCTTGAATTGGTAACCTTCCTTGCACGTCCAGTTTCATTGGCTCTACGACTGTTCGGTAACATGTATGCGGGTGAGTTAATCTTCATTCTTATCGCGTTATTACCGTTCTGGATCCAGTGGGCGTTATCTGTGCCTTGGGCGATCTTCCACATTCTTGTTATTACGCTACAGGCATTCATTTTCATGATGCTGACTATCGTATACTTGAGCATGGCAAGCGAAAAGCATTAATGGTATTGCCTAACTGTCACGGGATGGTTGGGCACAATTTTTTAACTTAATTTGGTATAAAACCTAACCTCTGAGGAATTATCATGGAACTCACTTTAGGTCTAGTTGCAATTGCATCTGCTATCTTGATCGCTTTCGGTGCTTTAGGTACTGCGATTGGTTTTGGTCTTTTAGGCGGCCGTTTCCTTGAAGCTGTAGCTCGTCAACCAGAATTGGCTCCACAACTTCAAACTCGTATGTTCTTAATCGCGGGTCTTCTTGATGCTGTGCCTATGATCGGTGTTGGTATTGGCTTGTTCTTCATCTTCGCTAATCCATTTGTAGGTTAATCAGCTTAATTCCGAAATTCACTATTTGAGGAATTTGCAATGAATATCAACCTCACATTGTTTGGCCAAGCGATTGCGTTTGCGATTTTCGTCGCATTCTGCATGAAGTTTGTATGGCCACCACTAATCAATGCGATTAGTGAACGTCAGCGTAAAATCGCTGATGGCTTAAATGCTGCTGAAAAAGCGAAGGCTGACCTTGCAGATGCGCAAGCACAAGTGAAAGCTGAACTGGACGCGGCAAAAGCACAAGCGGCTCAATTGATCGAACAAGCGAACCGTCGTGCAGCGCAATTGGTAGAAGAAGCTCGTACTCAAGCGTCAGCTGAAGGTGAGCGTATTCGTCAACAGGCTAAAGAAGCTGTTGATACTGAAATCAATTCTGCTCGCGAAGAATTACGTCAACAAGTGGCTGCTCTTGCAGTTGCTGGCGCTGAGAAAATTCTTAGCCAGCAAGTTGACGCAGAAGCTCACAATGCCATGCTGACTCAGCTGGCTGCTAAACTTTAAGAGAGGCGGATTATGGCTGAACTCTTGACGTTGGCACGCCCTTACGCTAAAGCAGCATTTGCTTACGCTTCTGAGCAAGGTACAGCTGACTCTTGGTCAACTGCACTTGAATTGCTCAGTGCTGCGGTGCAAGACGAAGCATTTTCAGCTTATCTAAATCGCCCTGAGTTGACACCTGCTGAGCAGGTGACACTTTTTGCTAAAGTTTTAGGCGAAGACCAAACGCCTGCAGTGTCAAACTTTTTGACAATGCTTGCTGAAAACGCACGTTTGGCTTTGCTTCCTGAAATTGCTGCAGAATATGAACAGCTCAAATCACAGAATAACAATACTGTGGATGTTGTGATTGAATCAGCATTCCCATTGACTTCTGTACAGGAACAACTCCTTACTCACGCATTAGAGAAAAAATTCGAAGCGGCGGTAAATGTTTCTATAGATGTTAAACCAGAGCTTATTGCTGGTGTGGTTATTCGTGCAGGCGACCAAGTGATAGATGATTCTGCGCTTAATAAGCTTGAAAAAATGCGTACTCGTCTTCTTGCTTAAGAAATAAGAAGACTGAACTTTAAAAAGATTGAGGTATAGCGCAATGCAACAACTGAATCCATCCGAGATCAGTGCGCTCATTAAACAGCGTATCGGCGATCTGGACACCAGCGCGACCGCTAAAAACGAAGGTACCATTGTTATGGTATCCGACGGTATTGTGCGTATTCACGGCCTTGCTGATGCAATGTACGGTGAAATGATCGAATTCGACGGCGGCTTATACGGTATGGCACTGAACCTAGAACAGGATTCAGTGGGCGTCGTTGTTTTAGGTAACTACTTAAACCTTCAAGAAGGTCAAAAAGCGCGTTGCACAGGTCGTGTATTAGAAGTTCCGGTTGGTCCAGAACTTTTAGGCCGTGTAGTAGATGCTTTGGGTAACCCGATTGATGGTAAAGGCCCAATTGATGCAAAATTAACTGATGCTGTTGAAAAAGTAGCACCAGGCGTAATTTGGCGTCAATCAGTGGATCAACCTGTACAAACTGGTTATAAATCAGTAGATACCATGATCCCTGTAGGCCGTGGTCAACGTGAGTTGATCATTGGTGACCGTCAAACTGGTAAAACAGCTATGGCGATCGATGCGATCATCGCTCAGAAAAACTCTGGCATTAAATGTGTATACGTAGCAATTGGTCAAAAACAATCGACTATCGCTAACGTTGTGCGCAAGCTAGAAGAAACTGGCGCTATGGCGTATACAACTGTTGTAGCAGCAGCGGCAGCGGATCCAGCAGCAATGCTTTTCCTTGCTCCGTACTCAGGCTGTACAATGGGCGAATACTTCCGTGACCGCGGTGAAGATGCTCTGATCATCTATGATGACTTGTCTAAACAAGCTGTAGCATATCGTCAAATTTCATTGCTTCTTCGTCGTCCACCAGGTCGTGAAGCTTACCCAGGTGACGTGTTCTATCTACATTCACGTCTACTTGAACGTGCTTCTCGTGTATCTGCTGACTACGTTGAGAAATTCACTAACGGTGAAGTTAAAGGCCAAACTGGTTCATTAACTGCATTGCCGATTATTGAAACTCAAGCGGGTGACGTATCTGCATTCGTACCAACCAACGTAATTTCGATTACTGACGGTCAGATCTTCCTTGAAACATCATTGTTCAACGCGGGTATTCGTCCTGCTGTGAACGCGGGTATCTCTGTATCTCGTGTTGGTGGTTCTGCGCAGACTAAAGTCATCAAGAAATTGTCTGGTGGTATCCGTACTGCACTTGCACAGTACCGTGAATTGGCAGCGTTTGCTCAGTTCGCTTCTGACCTTGACGAAGCAACTCGTAAACAGCTTGAACACGGTCAACGCGTAACTGAGCTTATGAAGCAAAAACAATATGCTCCATACTCAATCGCTGACCAAGCTGTATCAGTTTATGCATCTAACGAAGGCTATATGGCTGACGTAGAAGTGAAGAAAATCGTAGACTTTGATGCTGCGTTAATTGCTTACTTCCGTTCAGAACATGCTGCAGTTATGCAAAAAGTTGACGAGACTGGTGCTTGGGACAAAGATATCGAAGCTGAATTCAAAGCGGGTATTGAAAAGTTCAAAGCGACTCAAACTTACTAATATAGCAACTTGCTAATTAGTGTTGGTTTGGTTCACGGAATCAACCTTCGAGGGCTCGAAAGGGCCTTCGAATACTAGGTTAAGCGTATGGCAAATTTAAAAGAAATTCGCGCCAAAGTAGCTAGTATCAAAAGCACGCAGAAAATTACTCGCGCGATGCAGATGGTAGCAGCTTCTAAGATGCGTCGTGCGCAAGAGCGCATGGCTCAAGGCCGTCCGTATGCCGAAAATATGCACCGTGTAATTGCTCACTTGGTTCAAGCGAATCCTGAATACAAACACCGTTATATGGTTGAACGTCCTGTAAAGCGCGTTGGCTATATCATCGTGTCATCAGATCGCGGACTTGCTGGTGGTTTGAACATTAACTTGTTCAAGAAAGTGGTAAAACACGTTCAACAGCAACAAGAGCAGTCAATTGAAGTTCAATTTGCTTTGATTGGTCAAAAAGCGGTTTCGTTTTTTAAAAACTACGGCGGTAAAGTACTTGGTGCGACCACTCAAGTGGGTGACACTCCAAGTCTTGAACAGTTATCTGGTTCTGTACAGGTGATGTTAGACGCTTACGATAAAGGCGAGTTAGATCGTATTTATCTAGTATCTAACGGCTTTGTCAACGCCATGACTCAAAACCAAAAGATCGAACAGCTTGTTCCTTTAGCAGCTGCTGAAGAAGACAAGACGCTTAACCGTCAATACGGTTGGGACTACATCTACGAGCCTGAAGCTGAAGAGCTTTTAAATGGCTTGTTGGTTCGTTACATCGAGTCTGTGGTGTATCAAGGTGTGATCGAAAACATCGCGTGTGAGCAGTCTGCTCGTATGGTTGCAATGAAAGCTGCAACAGACAACGCTGGTGATTTGATCAAGAACCTGCAACTTATTTATAACAAGCTGCGTCAAGCCGCGATTACTCAGGAAATTTCTGAGATCGTTGGTGGTGCCGCTGCCGTTTAACATATATTAGTTTGAATTGAGGAGACAGCAATGAGTAGCGGTCGTATCATTCAGATCATCGGCGCGGTTATCGACGTCGAGTTTGAACGTAACAGCGTTCCTAAGATCTATGACGCTCTCCAAGTTGACGGTACTGAAACTACATTAGAAGTTCAGCAACAACTTGGTGATGGCGTAGTTCGTACTATTGCAATGGGTTCTACTGAAGGCCTTAAGCGTGGTTTGAACGTAACTAACACTAACGCTCCGATTTCTGTACCAGTAGGTACAGCGACTCTAGGTCGTATCATGGACGTTCTTGGTCGCCCAATCGACGAAGCTGGTCCAGTTGCAACTGAAGAGCGTTTACCAATTCACCGTCAAGCGCCTTCTTATGCAGAACAAGCGGCTTCTACTGACCTTCTAGAAACTGGTATTAAAGTCATTGACTTACTATGCCCGTTCGCGAAAGGTGGTAAAGTTGGTCTGTTCGGTGGTGCCGGTGTTGGTAAAACTGTAAACATGATGGAGTTGATCAACAACATCGCGAAAGCGCACTCAGGTTTATCTGTGTTCGCTGGTGTTGGTGAGCGTACTCGTGAAGGTAACGACTTCTATCACGAGATGAAAGACTCTAACGTTCTAGACAAAGTAGCAATGGTCTACGGTCAGATGAACGAGCCACCAGGTAACCGTCTACGTGTAGCGTTGACTGGTCTGACTATGGCTGAGTACTTCCGTGATCAAAAAGACGAAAACGGTAAAGGCCGTGACGTACTATTGTTCGTTGACAACATCTATCGTTATACACTAGCGGGTACTGAAGTATCAGCACTTCTAGGTCGTATGCCATCTGCAGTAGGTTACCAACCAACACTTGCAGAAGAGATGGGTGTTCTTCAAGAACGTATTACATCGACTAAGTCTGGTTCTATTACGTCAATCCAAGCGGTATACGTACCTGCCGATGACTTAACAGATCCATCGCCTGCAACTACGTTCGCTCACTTGGACGCAACTGTTGTATTGAGCCGTGACATCGCTTCTCAAGGTATTTACCCTGCGATCGATCCACTTGACTCTACTTCACGTCAGTTAGATCCACTTGTAGTTGGCCAAGAACACTACGAAATTGCTCGTTCAGTTCAAAACGTTCTTCAACGTTATAAAGAATTGAAAGACATTATCGCAATTCTTGGTATGGACGAATTGTCAGAAGAAGACAAACTTATCGTGTATCGCGCACGTAAGATCCAACGTTTCTTCTCTCAACCGTTCCACGTAGCTGAAGTGTTTACTGGTGCTCCTGGTAAACTTGTACCGCTTAAAGAAACGATTCGTGGCTTTAAAGGTCTTCTAGCTGGTGAATACGATCACATCCCAGAACAAGCGTTCTATATGGTTGGTGGTATTGACGAAGTGATTGCTAAAGCTGAGAAACTTTAATTAGTTCCCTAATTTAGGAGATTCTCATGGCGACTATGCAATGTGACGTTGTAAGTGTTCAAGAGTCTTTGTACTCAGGCACTGTAACTATGCTAATTGCTAAAGGTGCTGGCGGCGAGTTAGGTATTATGCCTGGTCACGCTCCGCTGGTAACTTTGCTCCAACCTGGCGCGATCCGCGTTATTTTGGAAAACGGTACAGAAGAATTAATCTATGTATCTGGTGGTGTTCTAGAAGTTCAACCGCATGTTGTTACGGTTCTTGCTGATACAGCAGTCCGTGCAGAAAACTTGGATGAAGCGGCAATTATTGAAGCGCGTAAACACGCTGAACAATTGCTAGCAAATCAAAAGGGCGATTTGGACGCTGCTGCTGCTTTGGCTGCTCTTGCAGAAACTGCTGCTCAGCTGGAAACGATCCGAAAAATCAAAAACCGCGCAATGTAATTGCTGGTTTGAGATTGAAGAAACCACCCGAAAGGGTGGTTTTTTATGCCCAATTTTCTTGAAAGTTTGCACCTTTTGAATTTGGTTTAATTGTGGGTTTCTTAATATTTATAGTTAGTGGAATAGGGAAGTCATTGCCAATGATGACAGCTTCGCCAGGTTGTAAGCTTGGAAGGAAGTCAGAAGCTGCTTTATCAATTTCACCACATGCTCTTTCTACAATCTCACGATCTCGATCGTTTGTGAGACGATGAACAATTAAAGTTCCAAGTTGGCTAAGAACACCTTCCGTAATATCTCGAGGTCTTTGAGTTGCTAAGCAGATATTTAAACCAAATTTTCGACCTTCTTTTGCAATAAGCTCAAAAGCATCAAGTTTTGCTAAGGTATCTTCATTACCAATTGTTTTTCCTATGAAGTTATGTGCTTCATCTAGGAAAATAACTAGTGGTTTCTCTATAAAAGATAATTCTCGTGCTTTATTTAATAGTAATCGACCAATGACATTAGAAATAACTTCTCGAGCCTTAAATTCGAAACCAATTGCACTCATATCTATTCGTAAAAGTTTTTTACTAGAGTCGCTATAGAAAATATTCAATTCATCTAAAAGAGATGAATTTTGGTTTTGTTCGAAAACAAATCTAAAAGTATGTGAATTAATTAGACCGTTAATTCGAGTTAGTAATGATAAGCAGTGATTAAAATTGAAATCGTCTGCTATATAATTTGTACCTCTTAAGGTTACATACTCTTCTTTGATTTGTGCACATAATTTTGTGGGGTCAAAAGGGGTATGGGGTATTTCTAACAAGTACCGATCGCGAATTGATCTTATGGCAATCTTATAATTTTCTTCAGGTTGTCCAATTTTTATGAAAACTCCATTTTGAATCATTTCAGAATGCAGAGAATTCTGTTCAAGAAGCTTAACGAGCCTTAGACTTCTAATAGCTTCTCTAAACTTTGGACCTTGGGATTTTCCTGCTGGTTCGAACAAAGCTATAAAATCACTTTCTTCAAAGCAATCAGGTGGTATTTTTATGGCAGTAGAGCTTTCGGCAGGATTAGTTGGACTACCTAAGTGAACATTAGTTACTGAATTATCCTCAAATTTACTATATTCACCAGTTGGGTCTAATAAGATGATTTTGGAGTTAAATCTTAAACATTCTTCTAAGATTCGAGCTGTCGTATAGCTTTTTCCTCCGCCCGTTGCACCTAAAATACCTAAATGACGTCCAAATAGTTTTTCCGGTGTTATAGAAATTCCACAACTGTCATTTAAAATTGATCCAATATGTAAATTTATATTTGGATCTCCTTTTTGCATTTTCTGAGGAATTTTTGCAATAAATTCATGCGGTGCTGAATAAATTAAATCATTTATACTTGGATAGTAATCCACACCTGCTGATACTCTTAGATCATCCATTTGGATTGTTCCAAGAAGTTGTACACGGCCTACGATATCCAAATTTGACTTCGCTAAATCATCTTTCTTTATTTCTATGATACGTCCTAAAACTAAGTTGACTTGGCTTTCAATAATAACAAATTCACCAACTTCACCTTTGCCATAACGATTTCCACCAAAATATGTAGGTTCATGATTGTCATTGATGTATTTGAATTGAATACTGCTAGCATTAATTGAATTTACTTTTCCAAACATCAGTTCAGGTTGTAAAATTCCATTAAACATGATGACCTCCAAATGCTTTTTGGAGATTCTCGTAAAGATTTTCAGCAGGTGATAATGCTGTTAAATCAGGAATAATTTCTGATAGTTTTCCAAAATCACTATTTATAAAGATTATTTCATCATTTTTTCGAGTGTCTGCAACATGTTTTAATCTCTCCCAATACGGTGAAGTGGAGTTGGCATCTTTTAGAAAGTCATTTTTTAGAGTTGGTGTGCAAATAATAACTTTAAGATGTGGATTTGAATAAATGGCAGAAAGGATAGGTTCAGATAGATGATCGTCGTTAAAGCCAAATCCAACAATAATTAAACACGTATTAGGCTCTCGTAGCGCATGGTTAAATCTAGAGATTAGTTCTAGGTGTGGCTGTACATATGATTGCTGGTATTTACCTTTAGCTGGAAAAATCATACAACTTTGTTCAGCTTCTACCTTATCAACCTGTTGGACTGGGTAGCCATTTTCTCTTTTCCAATTAACAGATCCATGCAACTTGTATAGCTGAAACACGCCTTCAAGATATTGAGGATTGTTTAAGTTTATTGTCGGACTTCTTTTGATGATATCTAGATCAAAGAACTTCGGATCATATATACGAGGAAATGAAAAAGAAAAACCATCTATAACAGTAATCCCTAATTTACTAGCAGCTGTTTCAAAACATGTATCGTAGTTTGTTGTAAATAACTTAATACGAGGGTCTTTTGATTTTCTTCGGGACAATTTCCTAATAAATTCACGATGTTTAGTCAATTGTTCTTGTTCATTCGTAATAAATTGGCAGGCTTCTAAAATCTTTTTTTTACAACTTAGGACAAATTCTCTTGTTGATATGCAGTCGTCTTCTTTTGTGATTTGAATAAAAGATTCACAATGGGAAAGACATTCTTCAATATTTTTATATTTTTCTTCAACTACATAAGTATCATACTTACTCTCGCTAAAAGCTTTATTACTTAGTTCATGCATGTCATCTTTGGTGCATCGCTCCCATAAATTCCACATCGATGGACCATTTATAGGTGAACCTAAAGAAGTACCACTACCTGCAAGTACCATAATATTAGGCATTTGAAGTGCTGTTTTAAGTTTTATTTTAAGATCACTTAAGTCATTAGCTTGTTGATCAGCCTCATCGTCCTTGTGAGGGATAAATTTTTCATTAGGTGTACTTCTATAAAATTTGATACTCATTTATATATTCTTTTAAAATCATTGTTTTTATTATGGTTTTTTTCGTATTAAAAAAATAGTCATATTCTAGATTTAATTAAAAATTTTCTATTTCCTAGAATCTTTACCTTAAATATGTCATAAAAATTTTCATTCAAACTTGATAACTCTTAACTTTTAGAAGTTGCTCAAATTTCCTTTTGTACCACTCGATATAACTTTTACCCTTTCTCGGTAATGTTTTGAACCAATCTGTAAACATTCCCTGAACATAAAAAAATCAATGCTAAGTTAAGTGACTACCCCAGATGCAAGCTTGTTTGAATTGATTTAAAGAGGTCGAAAACAAGCAAAACTTATAATTGAAAAAGGGAAAGTCATGGCATATCAATCTATTAACCCATTTACCAATCAAAAATTGAAAGAATATCCGCCACATACAGATGAGCATATACAAAATGCGCTGGATCAGGCAGAACAAATTCTCAAGTCAGACTGGCCCCAACAGATTGATCACCGTATTGAAGTGCTGAGGAAGGTCGCGCAAAAATTACGTGAACAAAAAACCGAACTGGCTAAGCTCATGACGCTGGATATGGGTAAACTGATTAAACAGAGTGAAGGCGAAATCGAATCTTGCGCCAAAATTGCCGAATACTTTGCTGATCATGCCAAAGAGTTTCTAGCTCCGGTGTCTTATGAAACGGAACTCGGCGAAGCATGGGTAGAGCATCATCCTCTAGGTATTGTGATGGCCGTTGAACCATGGAACTTTCCGTTCTATCAATTGATGCGTGTCTTTGCCCCAAACTGCGCAATTGGCAATCCGGTCCTAGCCAAACATGCTGGTATTGTGCCGCAATGTGCTGAAGCCTTTGAAAAGCTGGTGCTGGAAGCAGGTGCACCAAGAGGTGTCTGGATTAACCTGTTTATCAGTTCTGATCAGGTTCAAGAGATTATTGCTGATCCGCGTGTACAGGGTGTAGCCTTGACGGGTTCAGAAGGTGCCGGAAGTGCCGTAGCAGAACAGGCCGGTAAATACATTAAAAAATCCACCTTGGAACTTGGTGGTAATGATGTCTTTATTGTGCTAGATGATGCTGATCTGGAAAAAGCCATTAAAATTGGCTGTCAGGCCCGGGTAAATAACTCAGGCCAAGTCTGCACTGCGGCCAAACGTTTTATTTTGCATGAAAAAATCGCTGATGAATTTAAAGCAGGTATGCTGAAAGCTTTTCAGGAACTGAAAATTGGTGACCCACTCGACCCTGAAACGACACTGGCACCCTTATCATCAGCTGACGCTCTGGAAAAACTGACCAAACAGGTTGATAAGGCGGTAGCGCATGGTGCTACTGTGCTGACAGGTGGTAAACCCATTGAGCATGCAGGTAACTTTTATGAGCCGACAATTCTGGAAAATATCAGCCGTGATAATCCGGCCTGGTATGAAGAATTCTTTGGGCCGGTTGCCCAGATTTATGTCGCGAAGGATGAAGATGAAATTGTTTCGATTGCCAACGATTCGCACTATGGTTTGGGCGGTGTGATTCATTCTCAAGATATCGAGCGTGCCAAAAAACTGGCTTCACGAGTTGAAACCGGCATGATCTGGATTAACTGGTTTACCGATACCGCACCAGAGCTGCCATTTGGTGGTATCAAAAACTCTGGTTATGGGCATGAATTATCGATTGACGGTTTCAGAGAATTCACCCAAAAACGTTTAGTCGTCGTGAAAAGTCCTAAAGAATAATGACTTTTCTGCCTTATCCTTCCAGTAAAGAAGCGGCTTACTAAACCGCTTCTTCTATTAATCTATATTTAATAGTAATAAACCAGTCTGGTGACTGGTTTATCAGGGAGCCTAGGTCATCTATAAAACTGAGATCAACTTTCCTGTTCCGCTGCCTGGGATTGTTTCTCAGGAATCATCATTGCGGCCAGCTTGATCATTTCAGACTGGATATTTCCCATCTGTTTTTCCAGCTTCTGGAAATCCACTTGGCTGAAATCCATCTGGCCATTCAGGAAAGGAGATGCCAATGCTTGCTGGTTGGCATTCATCAGGTTGCTACGTACCTGATCAACTTCCTGACTTTTCAAGTTTAAGCCACTTAAAGTCTGGTTAAAGCCTTTTAATTGCTGTTGCAATTGCATTGCGGCGCTCTGCAATTGAGAAGTATCTTTTTCACTGACTGCAGTTTCCAGTTCAGTCTGGGTTTGCTTCAGCTGAGTCACGTAATCACCAGCCTTTAACTGCAAATCGGCCACATCACGTATGATGTAGAACATATTGCCACTTTTAAGGTCTGCAGAAGATTGCTGCACTTCAGTATTTTCTGATACTGCTGTCTGTTCTTCTGCTACATCCTGTTGGTCCGGTTTTTCAGTATATGAAGCAGGGGCAGAAACCTGATCACATCCCAGCAAACTCAATGCACCTGCAAAAAGGGCAAAAGGTAGTACGCTATTTTGGAGAATTTGCTTAAATTTCATTGGGGTGCTCATTATTTACTGCTTACAGGCATTAATATAGGGATGAAATTTGTAGAAAATACGGAGAGTTGCAAATGAATAACAAAAAAGGCCTCGCTATAGATATTTAAGTATAAAAAGAGCCCCAAAGCGCTCTTTTTTCACCGAGGAGAGCAGGGTTTAAGCTGCGATAATTTTAATGACCTTATCGTTAACGCTATTCATCAGAATATAGTCGCCATTCACTTTAATCCATTGCTGATTTCTACCTGGCTTGTTGAGTCGTTTATATTTGCTGTGATCCACTTTATAGATTTTGCTTTGGTATTGGCTCGGAACTTTTTGACCTACTCGCCAATCACGTGATGGATCAACTTTTTTATAACCCTGTTTATGCTGTTGAGCTGGGTGTTTGTTTTGTTGATGGTGCTGAGGAGCATGATGCTGTTGTTGAGCATGCGACTTGCTATATTGATGGTGATCCTGAGGCGCAGCCATGGCAGGAATAGCAACCAGTGCAGTTGAGATCGATAAAACAATTGCTTTAACCAGCGTTTTCATACTTTACCTTTCATTATGGCGGTGTGTTTGTGTATGAGCTCATGATAGGCTGGCAGAGGTGTTTGAAATTGAAGAGAGTGTAGTGTAAATATTAAAATCTAGAAGGAAAATAGAAGAAGTAAATTGAATGATTTTATTAATATACATATCTTTTTTTAATTAAAAAATATAAGCATCTCTAGCTGTGGGAGATGCTTATATTACTATTGCAAATTACTTAGCCAATTCGGCATTAATTGCATTGATGATACGTGGATCATCTGCGGTAATATCCGGTGCAAAACGAGCCACTACTTCTCCATTTTTATTGACCAGGAATTTTTCAAAATTCCATAGCACTTCAGGTGGCTGGTTTGGAGTCAGGCCGTAATCAACCAGATCTTTCCACCATGGGCCTTCACCGGTACGTTCAGGAATCGCTTGGGTTAAAGCAGCATATAAAGGATGTTTAGCTTCTCCAACAACCGGGATCTTGGCAAATAGCGGGAAATCGACCTGATAATTTACTGAACAGAATTCCTGGATTTCCTTCTCGCTGCCTGGCTCCTGTGCCAGGAAATCATTTGATGGGAAACCTAGAATCTCTAGACCTTCGGCTTTTTTCTCGTTATACAGCTTTTGCAAGCCTTCATATTGTGGAGTCAGGCCACATTTAGATGCCACATTGACGATGAGCAAAACTTTACCCTGATACTGGTTGAGAGTGAATTCTGCACCCTGAATGCTTAATACTGGAATGTCGTAGACTGAAGTACTCATATGAAATCCTGTTTTTGATGTGTTTATCCTGTCGAATGTTGTAACGGGTATTCTGGCTGAGTACAAGTAAAAACATGTAGGGCAGTCGGGTAAATTTAAATCCATGCATTAATTTAATGTGAAAAATCAATTATGCTTGCGCTACACAATAACGGCGTTGAATTGAAAGCTGCTGGCTTGGACTTTCAGACAATGCTGAACCCTACACTTTATGGATGAGTATATGACACAGCAACACAAGGTAGTGTGGTGGGCATTTTTACTGCCATTGGCAGCAGTACTGATCTGGTCATTGAACATGACCGTGAATCGCTATGTGGCTGACTACATTTCACCAGTAAGTATCAGTTTTTATCGCTGGATTCTGGCTTTACTAATCCTGACGCCGTTTGTTTTACCGCAGGTGATGCGTTCCTGGTGCAGTATTCGACCTTATCTGGGTAAACTGGCTTTACTTAGTGCCTTGGGAATGGTGTTGTATCAAGGTCTGGCTTATACCTCGGCACATTATACTACTGCGACCAATATGGGCCTGATCAATGCCTTCATTCCGGTCTTTACCATCATTGTCGGCATCTTTGTTCTGCATATTCGTCCTGCGGTGACAGCAGTAATTGGCAGTCTCTTGTCGATCTGTGGTCTGATATATGTCATGGCACAGGGACAGTGGGGGAATTTGCTGAATTTTGGTAATACCTATATCGGTGATGTACTGATGCTGATCGCGGTATTTTTCTATGCCTGCTATGGAATTTTCCTGAAAAAATGGCAGATACAGATTCCCTTAATCCAGAGTCTGTATATTCAGATCTGTTTTGGTGTTTTGCTGCACATCCCGATGATTCTATGGACAGGTTTAGATGCCATCAATATCAATAATGCTGGAAGTATTATTTATGCCGGGATTTTTCCATCGATTGCTGCGCCATTTCTATGGATGATGGCGGTGCAGGTGCTTGGGCCAAATCGTAGCAGTATTTTTATGAACCTGATGCCTGTGTTTACTGCGCTGATCGCCTATGTTTGGCTAGGCGAGTCCTGGACGGTTTATCACACCATAGGTGGTCTGGTGATTCTGGTGGGTATTTTCCTCGCACAATACACACCCAAGCAGAGGGCATAAATAAGAGTTCTATTTTATAAAATGATATTTTGATTGAAAAATAATCAAACAATTATGTTCATTTAATTGAAATAGCCGGTAAATCTATAAAAATTAAATGTAAAAATAAATGGTTTAAATTGGACTTCGGTTTAAAACTGGAGAAAAAATAGCGGGATATTTTGAATTTTGATCAAATATTCTAAAATAATAATATATAAAATATATTAATAATAACTTTTATTGTATTTGTTGTTAGGCATACTTTCTCACATAATACGCCCATCGAGATTGATGCTTCAGAAATTTTCCTGAATTATCAAGCTTCCAGAGATTTTAAGACCCTCTGGATGTGTTCTGCACATCCTTTTTTATGCTCAGCCATCCCTATATGGCTGAGCTTTTTTTTACCTTAAAACTTTAGTCGGATTTGAAAAAGCCAAAAAATAAATCCGCGCTTAAGCGCGGATCACTTCACCTGTCACAGCATCAATAATTTTGCTGGGTTCCTGACTCAGTCCTAAATCGCCATTTAAGTAGTTCAGGCTCTCAGATTCTTTAAAGTACTGTTTTGCATCCTGAAGTGAAAGTGCTGGATTTAGACCTGCCGGATTGGCACTGGTCGAAACGATATAGCCCCCAAAAGCCTGACATAAAGCCATGCATAAAGGGTGGGTGGTGACACGTACCGCAACTTTAGGATGATTGCCTTTAATCCAGGCCGGAATATCTTCACTGGCAGGTAATAGCCAGGTGGTGGCACGTTCGGATACGCTGCGGTTGGTCCATGAAGCAATAATACGTTCGCGGATTTCTGGTGTCAGTGCTTCTAGTAAATGTTCTACTTGGGAAATATGTCCAGCAAGAAGAATCACACCTTTTTCAATTGGACGCTGTTTCAGTTGCAGAATCTGGTGAAATGCCTGTTCGTTGTGAGGGTCACAGCCCAAACCCCAGACAGCCTCTGTAGGGTATGCCAAGACTTGTCCTTGTTTCAGGAATGTCGCTGCTTCGGCAACAGAGGTGGTGATCATGTATATACCTTTTAAAAACAACAAAGGGCTATTGTGAACCTTATTTGCCTGTACGACAACGTAGAAACATACCGGCTTGCTGTGTACTGAAACCGAGTAATTCCAGTTCCATCAACTGTGCTGTGATTGTGGAAACATCCTGGCTGAGTTGAATGCTAATCTGATCTAGGCCTTGTCCAATCCAGTCGAGCTGGTTGTAGAGCGGAATCAGGTGTGCTGGAATCTCGATCAATTCGGTTTCACTATTTTCTGCTTTATAAATTTGTTCAGCTGCCTGCCATTGGGTGGCTAATGCCAGATCTTCAACCACCTGGTGTGGATGATCAATCAGAATTGCACCTTCGCGGATGAGCTGGTGACAGCCTTTGTGGTTTTCACTGTAGATATGTCCAGGAATCGCAAACACGGTTTTTCCTTGTTCGGCAGCCAGTTTAGCAGTGATGAGTGAGCCACTTTTCAGTGCAGCTTCAGCCACAATAACACCCAGACTCAGTCCACTGACAATACGGTTACGCCGTGGAAAATGATGTTGCAGAGGTGGAGTACCGGGCAAAAATTCTGTAATCACCGTGCCGCCTTGGGCAATGATCTGTTCTTTTAATGGCTGATTTGTCGCCGGATAGGTTTGATCCAGACCCGTGCCCATCACTGCAATAGTACGATGCTGCTGCAGCGCTGCCCGATGTGCCGCTTCATCAATGCCTTGTGCCAGTCCACTATTGATATAAAAACCTTGTTCACTTAAGTAATACGCAAAATCATAAGCCATCTGACGGCCGTGATTGCTCGGTTTGCGGCTGCCCACAATTGCCACTTGTGCCTGTAATAAACTGTCGGCCTTGCCCTGACCAAATAAAATCGGCGGTTTATCGGTGTAGTGACTCAGTTGCTGCGGATAATCCGCTTCATTATGTAATAAAATAAAGTCGCAAGTTTTCTGGATCTGCTCCAGACAAAACTGAAACTCGCGCTGGGAATCTTTGCAATTGAAATCCTGAAGCCGCTGGATATGATTTTTATGAACGCCTAGTTTTAGCCAGGTCTCGACTTGATCCGGCTGAACAGCATCAGCAAGATTTTCATAATATTCAGATAAGCGATAGAAACTGGTGAGGGAATGCTGGACTACATACCATAAGCGAATGTTGTCCAGTTGAGTCGTAGATAACGAATTCAACATATTGAGACCTATCTTGCGTCTTCTTATTCTTATAATGAGTAATGAGGTTAAGATGATGCTGAATCACAGCATCATCTTAAAGTTCTTGTAAATTATTCGTCCAGCAGCGGTGGCTGAATGGTAGCGCCCACTTTGATTGGCAATTCACTGTCTAGAACATAGGCATAGCTGAACTGATCAAACGTTTTGAAGACCATGACATTACCAATACGTTCGCCCGGGAGCTGTACACGTTCTTTGGTTTTTGGATCAGTCACGACTTCACCTTGCTGATTCACACTAAACACATGACCAGACTGAACACCATGTGCTATGCCGCGGTCAATGGTGACAACACTATGACGCGCAGCTGTACCAATTGAACCCAATACACGAATGATCTGACCACCTGAAATGTTGTTTTCCGCATTTACTGGATAGAACAGGGTAGGCAGCATTGGATCATATTCTGGTAGTACCCGGTCACCACGACGGACTTCAGCATTATAGCTATCGGTCAGTTCCAGTGTGGTGATATCACCTTCACCGCGGACTGCGATACCAGAAGCAACCTGTTGCAGTTCTAGGGCAGCGGTGTATTTTTTACCATTGGCATCAGTCAGTATATAAGGTTCAGCTTCGCGGTATACCGCATAACGTTGACCTACTTCCAGGCCATTCCCACGTGCATAAACTTTCTGACCTTTACCGGCCAGTACACGTTGATCAGCCGTACCCAGAATATAAGGAGTGCCTTCAATAGAGTCTGCTGCCATAATTGTATAGCGCTCTAGCCATTGCTGGATATGGGCTAAAGGAATAACAGGAATGGTATTGTTGAGCGATTCAATACGTACCTGAGGCTGTAACTTATTCGTGCCAAGGTAGCGATTGATGATACCGGTACAGCCATCACCTTCATCTTTACCAATGATTGGTCGGCCCTGGTAATCGCACATCAGCAGACGGTCACCTGGAAAAATCCAGTGTGGATTTTTCACATGCTTATTACCTGCCCAGATTTCTGGCCAGCGTACCGGATTTTTAAGAAAACGCTTGGAAATATCCCATAATGTGTCACCTTTTTTTACCACATAGACATTCGGTGCTGATGCTTTCAGGCTTGGTGGATTGACATTACGAGCTGGTGCTGCATGTGTAGTTGAAATTGTCCCCATACCAACACCCACACAAACTGCAAGTGCGAGCATTTGATTTTTAATCCCCAAGGCACTAAAAGATGGCATGCCCTTCAAAACCTTTTTCATTATCATAATTCCTAAAATTATGTATGTAAGTTGCGTTATAATAACGATCTTACACACAATTTTTTAATGAAGCATTCCTTCATTTGGTTTTTTGATCAATGGCATAATTGAGGACGCAGTATGGCCTTATTACCTATTTTAAGTTTCCCGGATCCCCGTCTTCGTACCATTGCACAACCAGTCGAAGAGGTTACTGATGAAATTCGTCAGCTCGCTGCAGATATGTTTGAAACCATGTATGAAGCGCCCGGCATCGGTTTAGCCGCGACACAAGTCGATCGTCATATTCAGCTGATTGTGATGGACCTGTCTGAATATAAAGATCAACCCATGGTGTTCATTAACCCCAAAATTACACCATTGACTGAAGAAACACAGCCATACGAAGAGGGCTGTCTATCAGTACCTCAAATATACGATAAAGTTGAGCGTCCGTCACGTGTAAAAATTCAAGCAATTAATCTTGAAGGTCAAGCATTTGAGGTTGAGGCAGATGGCCTGTTGGCTGTGTGTATCCAGCATGAAATGGACCACTTAAATGGTAAACTTTTCGTGGATTATTTATCACCTTTGAAGCGCCAGCGTGCCCGTGAAAAAATTGAAAAGGCAGCACGTCAGCGTGATAAAGCCAAAGTTGCAGTGAAACGCTAAGTATTTTGTCGTATTCATGCATTGATTATTGCCCAGTTTTTACTGGGCTTTGCTATAATTAACGGTGACAAATTTTTATTTGCCCTTCTCCTATGGTGACACGTGGCGGGTTGCTACTTTCTCTGGCAGCCGTATTTTTACAGATCGCTGTATTCCTGCAGCCTTTGCTGCCGAAGCAATATCAGGTTGCTCCGGTCTGTGAAACCATTACGCGTGCACTTTTGTTGCCTTTATCACATGAGCATCACGCTGCTCATTCTCATCATGCTGACCACAGTATTCAGACTGCGTCTGTAGAAGGTGCCCATGACCATCATGATGCCAATCATCAATGTCAGTACTGTACCGTCTACGGCAATCTGGTTCTGCCACCTGAACTGGATCTAAAAGAAGTACTGGATCGAATCCAGGTTCGACTGATTGCATTTAAACAAGCATTCAGTCATGTCTGGTTTGTTCTGCAACAACTCTTTCTGCTACCACAGGGCAGGGCACCACCACTGTTTGCATAAATCCACGTTGTTTTTGCCTGGGTCTTAATTGACTTAGGCCGTGTTCAATTTATGTATTCAGTGAGATAGAAATGGCTCAGCCTAAATTTTCTTTACAGCCACTTGTGGCTGCGATTTGTGTTGCTTGTTATTCTTCAATGGTGCTGGCAAATGAAACCATGCCAGTACAGACCATGGCTCCAATTGTGGTGACTTCTGCTACAGGTAATGATGCTAATGGTCTGATTGTGCGTGCAGATCCGAAACAGCCGATTCAACCCATTCCTGCCAGTGATGGTGCTGATTATCTGCAAAGTATTGTGGGCTTTAGCTCGGTTAATAGTGGGGCTGGTACCAATGGTGATGTCACTTTCCGCGGTATGTTCGGTTCGCGTATTAAAATCTTGACCGATGGCACAGAAAATCTAGGTGCCTGCCCAAGCCGGATGGATTCACCAACCTCTTATATTTCGCCAGAAAGCTATGACCGTATTTCGGTGATTAAAGGACCACAAACGGTTCAGTATGCCAATACCGGCTCAGCAGCTACCGTGATTTTTGAACGTAGCCCGGAACAGTTTGATGGAGATCATCACTATCGTGGTCAGGCCAGTATTTTGATGGGTTCCTTCGGGCGTCTTGATCATAATGTCGAAGTTGCAGCAGGTGATGAGCAGAAATATATTCGTCTCAATACCAACCGCTCGGTAGCCAACAGCTATCAGGATGGTAATGGCAATACTGTGCCATCAGACTGGGAACGCTGGAATGCTGATCTGGCTTTAGGCTGGACACCCGATGAAAACACCTGGGTAGAACTGACCGGTGGTAAGGCCGATGGTGAAGCAGTGTATGCTGGTCGTATGATGGATGGTTCACAGTTTGCCCGTGAAAGCTTAGGTCTACGTGTAGAAAAGAAAAATGTGACAGATGTAATCAAAAAAATTGAAGCACAGGTCAACTACAATTTTAATGACCACGTGATGGATAATTTTAGTTTACGTGATGTTGCTGAACCCGATAAAGCAATGACGGTTACACGCCGTACTTTAAATGGGCGCTTAGCGGTAACAAATGAATGGGAAAACATCCAGCTTATAACAGGGGTGGATTCACAACTTAATAAACATGCCGGGGGGATGTATCATTCGACTATGCCAATGATGAACTCACCTGTTACGACAGATATGGAGTTTCAGTCGATTGGTGGTTTTGGTGAGTTGAGCTATGACTTGGGTGGAGATAATAAGTTAGTTAGTGGTCTGCGTATCGATCAGGTTAGCATTGATGCTGTTAAACGTAGCCTTGAGCGTACAGAAACCTTACCGAGTGCTTTTATTCGTTTTGAAAATACCCATCCTGACCATGATGACGGCAAAACGTATATAGGATTAGGTTATGTAGAACGTGTACCTGATTATTGGGAATTATTCAAAACAGACCTCAACGGGCAAGCACCATCGACCTTTAAGGACTTAAAAAATGAAAAAACTTTACAGCTTGATCTCGGTTATCAACATCATCATGGTGCATTGAACTCTTGGGTGTCTGCATATACAGGTCTAATTCAGGATTATATTTTAATTAATTATGATGCTGACAAAAAAACAGGACATGGGATCAATGCAGCTGATTCTAAAAATGTTGATGCTGTCATTGCCGGTGCAGAAGCAGGTATTGGTTATCAATTTACTGACGCCATTCAAGCCGATGTGAGCGCAATGTATGCTTGGGGTGAAAACACGACCAATAATACGCCGTTGCCACAAATTGCACCTTTAGAGGGGCGCGTTAATCTTCGTTATATCCAAGATCGTTATACCTTGGGTGCTTACTGGCGCATTGTTGATGGTCAAAGTCGTATTAGCGAACGTGAGGGTAATATTGTTGGCTACGACAACAAGAAGAGTGCAGGTTTCGGTACATTGTCTTTAAACGGTACTTATAATTTATCCGAGGGTGTTGATCTATCAGTTGGCATCGATAATGTATTGGATCGTACATATACCGAACACTTAAATAAAATGGGTGCATCTGGTACAGGCTTACCAACTGATGAACAATTTAATAATATTGGACGTAATTACTGGGCACGAATCAGTATGAAGTTCTAATTTGATTAGATTAAGTACAAAAAGCAGGGCAGAAGTCCTGCTTTTTGCTTTTGTAATTTAATAAAACTTATAAAAATTATGTATTTAAGCATTTTAATCATTTCCAAATAAAATAATGAACATTTTTATTTAAATATTTTTTATATATAAAACAGATATTTATAAATATTGTGGTTTATAAAATAAACACACGTTTCAAATGTTTTAAAAAAGGTGTTGCAAGCCCTCTGAAATGCTGTAGAATGCACATCCATCGGCGGTGATGAAGATTAAAACTTCTGATAAAACAGTAACTTAGTTAAGATTGGTTGAGTTAGGTTTTATTTGATA
>NZ_KB849576.1:791296-1065534 GCF_000368625.1 Acinetobacter schindleri CIP 107287 | reverse complement strand
CCCAGTAAACGGCGGCCGTAACTATAACGGTCCTAAGGTAGCGAAATTCCTTGTCGGGTAAGTTCCGACCTGCACGAATGGCATAATGATGGGGGCGCTGTCTCCAGCAGAGGCTCAGTGAAATCGAAATCGCCGTGAAGATGCGGTGTACCCGCGGCTAGACGGAAAGACCCCGTGAACCTTTACTGCAGCTTGACATTGAACTTTGATCTTACTTGTGTAGGATAGGTGGGAGGCTTTGAAGTGGCGACGCTAGTTGCGATGGAGCCGTCCTTGAAATACCACCCTGGTAATATTGAGGTTCTAACTCTGTCCCGTTATCCGGGACGAGGACCATGTCTGGTGGGTAGTTTGACTGGGGCGGTCTCCTCCTAAAGAGTAACGGAGGAGTACGAAGGTGCGCTCAGCGTGGTCGGAAATCACGCGTAGAGTATAAAGGCAAAAGCGCGCTTAACTGCGAGACCCACAAGTCGAGCAGGTACGAAAGTAGGTCTTAGTGATCCGGTGGTTCTGTATGGAAGGGCCATCGCTCAACGGATAAAAGGTACTCTGGGGATAACAGGCTGATACCGCCCAAGAGTTCATATCGACGGCGGTGTTTGGCACCTCGATGTCGGCTCATCTCATCCTGGGGCTGAAGCAGGTCCCAAGGGTATGGCTGTTCGCCATTTAAAGAGGTACGCGAGCTGGGTTTAGAACGTCGTGAGACAGTTCGGTCCCTATCTACCGTGGGCGCTGGAAATTTGAGAGGATCTGCTCCTAGTACGAGAGGACCAGAGTGGACGAACCTCTGGTGTACCGGTTGTGACGCCAGTCGCATCGCCGGGTAGCTATGTTCGGAAGGGATAACCGCTGAAAGCATCTAAGCGGGAAGCCTACCTCAAGATAAGATTTCCCTGTGACTTTATGTCTCCTAAAGAGCCGTTGAAGACTACGACGTTGATAGGTTGGATGTGGAAGCATAGCGATATGTGAAGCTGACCAATACTAATTGCTCGTGAGGCTTGACTATACAACACCCAAACAGTTGTTGTATAACGCTCAATTGATTTCATATTGATCTAATGATCAAACAAAAACTTGATTTAGTGAACGCTAAAGAACAAACTACAGCAACTCAGATATTATCTGTTAATAACTCATTTGGAAAAACACTTAGCATAAACGTAAGACTAAGCAAGTATCCATAAACAGTTGTGCTGGCGACCATAGCAAGAGTGAACCACCTGATCCCTTCCCGAACTCAGAAGTGAAACCTCTTAGCGCTGATGGTAGTGTGGGGTTTCCCATGTGAGAGTAAGTCATCGCCAGCTCATTATTCTAAACACCCCCTTCAATAGAAAGGGGGTGTTTTTTTATGGGAAGGATTTAAGAAAGTATCTAAATATTGATTTTTAATCTAAACCCATAGCAGAAAATCTGCATACTATATACATTTATAGTGATTGCTATCTTCTAGGATGGATTCCCTGTAATCGATTTTAGTAGTTTTTAGCTGATACTAAGTGTTGTGCTGCATTGCTATTAAATATTTCGCTCAACAGTGCATAGGGGGCGGGTAGAAGGCAAATAACTTTGTTTTACCTACCACCCTGGTGATAATAAAACGTTTTGCGAGCTATCGGTAGATAGACTTGTAGCTAGATGGACTCAAATGCCTTATATGAAGGGTATTGATATCTACGGTGTATATTTCATAAAGGATGAAAGATTTACATATAAATATTATTTTTAGTTATATGCTGTACGTTTATATAGAAACTTAGATCATTAAATTACTGGTTCTTTATTCAGGATTATTTAAATTAAAATTGTGATTAAGTAACATCCTATAAATCAGGCAGAAGTAACAGCTGCTCCCGTGATGGCTAGTTTGGGCTCTGCCATTTTATTTGTCTTACTTTTAATTAGTTCAGCTATAGTCGACCATATATTTAAATATGCTTTTCTCGTAGGAATCTCGACTGGAATTATGAGTAGTTATTATGAATCTTGATTATGTAATATTACAAGCCTGGCTCAAGCTTGTAATATTCATATGGAATCAGATTTAAAAGTTAGAAATATCCTGAGCAATTTTTTTCGTGCAATATAACAGTTGACCTAAAAGTACATCATTAGTGGTCATGGCTAGGATCAGCATAGGAAACTTGGGATGCGGAATTGCAGTTAGGATCGCTTTACCATTATTAGCATCCAGTGTAATGCTTTGACAGCCTTCCAGTTGTAATTCCTGCATAAATGCTTGGACCATAGCTACAATGGAACTACTTACGGCAGCAAGTTTTCCTTTACCGTTAGTTTTAATTTTTTCAAATGAGGCTAATTCAAATCCATCTGAAGAGCACAGCATGGTAAGTTCTATACCTTGTACATTGAATAAGAGTTCTTGAATCTGCTTGGCTGCAAATTCAGTTAATTCTTGGGGAGCAGTACGTTTTGCAAGATCATTTAAGGACATGGAATTTTCTTCAGACAGTAAGTTGGACTTCAGCTGTAGCGATCAAGGCATCAACCAGCATTAAAACATCATTTTTTTCACGGGCATCAATAAAGAACATTGGATAAGTACTGTCTTGCTTTTCAGCCCAGCCATGATAGAGAGCAGCATTATTTTTAGCTTTCTTATCAATATGCGTAATGCCAATCACAACGTTTTTAACTTTATCTTTGAAGTAATTGAGATAAAATTCTAGCTCTTCTAGTGGCTCGTCAATACTGTCATCAATCAGTAATATTACTCCAATAGCACCTTGTGTAATCACGTTCCAGATAAAATTAAAGCGTTGCTGACCTGGTGTGCCATATAAGCCGACTTTGACCCCATCTTCCAGGACTAGTTCACCATAATCGATACCGACTGTTGTTAGTGATTTTTGGTGTGCTTCAAGGTCGGTATTAATTGCTTCGGTACTTAATACATCAATATTAGAAATGGTGCGAATGGCTGTAGTCTTGCCAGCACCCATGCTACCGGCAAATACCAATTTAAATTGGTGCAAGATCAAACTAAATTACTCCTAGATACCGAGCTTCTTACGTAATTTGCTAAAGAAACCCATCATTTTATTAGCTTCCTTTTGAACAGCGGTGGTTGCATGCTGTGTGAATTTGGCTTGATCTGATGAGATCGGTTCAAGCATATTGGCTAGTTGTGAAGCACATAGAAATTGATGAATATATTTTTCACCTAATTTCAACTGTTGTTGTGCATAGGCAACTGATGCACCTTCACTGAAAAGGGCAGCTAATTTGAATAGATCTTTGCGCTGGTCGAAATCTTTAATTTGTGGCCATTTAGCTAAGCGGTAATAGTCTGGATATTCAAGTTCAGCAAATTGCAGATGATGCCATACAAAATTCCAGATCCCTTGGTTAAGATCTTCTGGGCGCACTTGAGTGCGAAATTGCACAATACTATTTAGATCGGCAGGTTCAATGCTGAATTCTGAATCAGGTTGCGGATACCAGTCGATTGCTGGATAGAAGCAATGTTGTTCCAGATCGATAAGAGCTACATGTTTATCACTATTTTTGATTATGTATTTGCTATGACCTGATGGCTGAAATAGCTCATCTAGTATTAATTTAAATGACTGATATGCTATTTTGGCGCTACAAGAGGGTACTATTAATATGGATTGTTCAATTGAATGAGGCGATTGAGTGCCTGATAAAAACTCACGTTGTAACCATTCAATTAAAGCATGGGGGTGCTCAAAGGGTAAGAACAAGGTATTTTCAATCACCTGAGATGACAATGCAGGGTTTTTCTCAACTTGTAGAAGTGTAAGATTATTATTTTTAATTTTTTGAATATGGGGTAAATCGACAAAATCAGCATTTACTAATAAAAGCTGTAGTTTCTGGTCAGTAAGATTGGTCCATACCAGATTATATTTTTCACTTAAAACATCAACCATTGTACTTTTAAATACATTTATTAAAGATAGGCTGAGTCCAAAAATGGAAATATAGAGAGTATCTTTCATGAGGATGTGCTCAATTTAAGGGTTACCGGAAAAAGTAACCCTCAAATAGCTTAATTAAGCAAAATCTAAACCTTTTTCAAAGTGTTTCAATTCATGACGTGCCATAGCGAGGTTTGAACGACTACGGTCAAGAACCAGATAAAGGAATAAATTTTCATTTGAATCAAGTGGGCGTAGCAAGTGATATTGTTTGCCTAAAGTGATTAGAATGTCTTCGATAGAATCATTCAGATTCAGGCTCGCTGCTACACGACGTTTAGCACGTACAACTTCTGTGTTGCCTGCAGCTGCGAGCTCAAGATCAATTGTATTATTGCCAAGAGTTGCTAATGCAAGACCACTTTCGCTGTCTACGAGTGCTGCTGCAACGAAACCATCAATATCTGTAAGTGCATCTAAAGTAAGCTTGGCCATACTATCCCCTGGAAAATTTTAAATAATGAAGATAAAAAAATTATCGCAAGAATGTTTATATAAAAGAACCAAGAATACAAGTTAGAATAAATTGAAAATATTTAGAAATTAGCTTATATGAAAACTATTAATTGAAATATAGTATTATTTAAAATTAATTTAAAAATGATTTTATGTGACTTAATTCTTATTAATTTTAAATATTAACATCATATTTGAATAACTAATTGTATGTATAAACTGATTCATTATGTATTAATATTGTAAATTGTAAATAATATAAAAAAAATATAACCAAGAATTTTAAATGTTGTATTAATAAACAATATAGGTTTTGATATATTTGAATCAAAATGTGATTTAAATGGTATATAAAAATTTAATAGTGACGTGGGTCAAATAATATTATAAAAGTGGAAAATCATGGTTTAGATGAATAATTAAGCATAATCTATAATTATGCTTAATTACATCTATTAGAAAAACTAAATTGAATTTTTTAACGTTTTTTTATGATTAAGTACCTGTTTAGCGTATTTTTTACCTTGCTTACGCATCTTGCGATTATTTTCAAAACCAGATGGACCGACATTATAATATCCTAGTCCCTTTTTTAAGTCGCCTGCAGATTGTTGATAACGCGCTAATATATAGGAGCCACATTGGACATTGGTGGCTTCATGGAATAAATCAGCTCCACAACTACTTTGCCAAGAACGTGGAATAATTTGCATTAAACCTACAGCACCAGCGGATGAGCTGACATACGGACGATAGGTAGATTCTTGTCGGATTACTGCTGCGACTAAGAGTGGATCTAAATTGTGCTGTTCGGCACTTTTAATAATCAGTGGCGATACGCGATTTGCTGTTTCTGGAGAGATAGAATATGCATTTTGTATCCCTTTGGAAAGTTTAGCTGAGCGTTTTTCTATGGAACCTCCACCTAAAGAAGAACATGCAGTTAAAGTAATTGCACTGCCTAGGAGGATGAGTTGTTTGAAATGCGAGGGTGTAAAAAAATGAGATAAAAGACGTTTTAAGGGAAAGGACTTAAAGTAGGTCAAAATTAAATATCCGCATTATAAAATTAATTTGATACTAAAAAATGAACTGTTCAGCGTCAAGCTGATTAGCCTTTTAAACCTGAGCTACAATAATTTTTGCAGCTTTTTGGCTTGATCTTTACTTGAGGCATATTTTATATAGTTTTCAGCATCCAGATTTCACACGCTTCACTATGCCCCGTATTTCCTTCAGGATATGCCAGATGTTCAAAGCCCAGTTTTTCATAGAGTTTGACAGCTTGCCAAAGGGATTTTGTCGTTTCCAAATAAATCTTATGAAATTTCTGTTGCTGTGCGAAATCAAAAGCCAGATTTAAAATCTGCTTGGCAAACCCATGTTGACGAATGGCTGGGAGGAAATACATTTTCTGGATTTCTAGAATGCTATTATCATCTTGTAAGGAAGCAATGCCACCACCACCATAAACTTGATCATCTTCATTGACAATAACCCAGTAAGCAGCGTTTGGTTGTTGATAAACCTGATATAAGCTGTCCAGAATAGAATCACCTACTGCAAAACCGGATTCAGCAGCAAGACCAAATTCAATAGAAACTTCACGAATAATTTTGGCAATTTGGGGATTATCCTTAGGCTGGATCGGTCGAATAGAATACATAAATCATGAAACATAAAAAAAGATGGAAATTTTATAGTCCTAAAACTGTAAAAAATCCATCTTTATAGCTTATAAATCCATCAACGAGTCAGCATGTTCGAGATTCTGCAACCTACTTCAGCTCACTAGATGATTTCCCCAGCTCACGACGAGCAATAATCAGCTGTTGGATTTGCTGGGTACCTTCAAAGATATCGAGGATTTTTGAGTCACGAGCCCATTTTTCGAGTAGCTCAGTCTCGCTATAACCTGCAGAAGATGCCAACTCGACGCACTTTAAAGTGATTTCATTAGAAATACGACCAGCCTTGGCTTTGGCAATTGAAGCTTCGCGAGAGTTGGGTTTGCGATTGTCTGCCATCCAGGCTGCTTTGAGCATCAGCAGTCTAGCTGCTTCCCATTCTGCTTCCATCCGGTAAATCTGCGCTGCAATATGAGAGGTCTGTAAATAGGGTGTACCGTAATCCGTATCTAGCTGGTCTTTGAATATCTCTTTGATTCGTTCTAGAGATGCTTTGGAACAGCCAATTGCCATTGCAGCAACCAGTGGGCGGGTATTATCAAAGGTTTCCATTACGCCAGCAAAACCTTTGGCAACATCAATATCGGCATTACCCAACAGATTTGCCGCAGGCACACGACAGTCTACAAAGCTGATTGCGGCGGTATCCGAAGCTTTGATACCAAGTTTATGTTCCAGACGCTCGACTTTCATCCCAGGCGTACCTTTGAGTACCACAAAGGATTTGATTGCAGCACGCCCCAGGCTTTTATCCAAAGTTGCCCACACCACTACAGAATCTGCACGTTCACCTGAGGTGACAAAGATTTTTTCGCCATTCAGGATATAGTCATCACCATCTTTGGTTGCCGTAGTACGGATTGCAGCAGAGTCTGAACCACAACCTGGCTCGGTAATCGCCATTGCTGCCCAAGTGCCTTCAAAACGTGTCAATTGTTCCTCATTTGCCACCGCTGCAATTGCCGAGTTACCCAGACCTTGGCGTGGCATGGACAGGAGCAGACCTGTATCGCCATAACACATCTCAATAATACTCAGTGCAGTTGACATGTTGACGCCATTTTTATTAGACGTATCCGTATCACAACGTTTATTGACTGCGGCACCAGCATTCATACCTTCGCTACCAGCATTCATGCCATCTACAACAGAAGCCAGCATATCCAGCTCTTTAGGATAGGCATGTTCAGCCTTGTCATATTTACGGGAAATTGGACGTAATACATTCAGCGCAACTTCATGGGCCTGATCAATCAGTAATTTAAATTTTTTTGGATTTTGCAGATTCATTATAATTATTCCATATTCATGTCAATGATCAGGCATGCAGCCCACTTTGAATGACAGCAGTCGCGCGTAAGTCACGATACCAGCGTTCCACAGGATGTTCACGGGTATAACCATGTCCACCCAGGATTTGCACGCCATCTGTGCCAATCTTCATTGATTTTTCTGCGCAGAGAATACGGGTCAAATATGCCTCACGATGGAAAGGCTTACCTGCTTCTGCAAGACTGGCAGCGTTCAGCACCAGCATACGCATAGCATCTGTTTCAATTGCCATATCGGCAATCATGAAAGCAACCCCTTGACGATGGGAAATGGGTTCACCAAACGCTGTACGTTCATTGGCATATTGAATACAGTATTTCCTGACAGCCTCGCAGGTACCGACAGCCATGGCACACCACATCAGATTACCCAGATCGATAAAGGCGGTGTAATCAAAATCTTCATCACCGAGACGTTGTGCTGGTGTATTGTCGAAATGCAGTGTGGTAGTTTCATTTGCTTTTAGACCCATCGCAGCTGACTTTTGAATACTGATGCTCGGATCACGTTGCACCACAAATACATCCGGCTGACCATTGAGCATGGCACTGACCAGATAGATGTCTGCAGTGGCTGCGAGTAAGACCAGTGTTTTTTCACCCTGAATCAGATAATGATCTTGGTGTGGCGTTGCTTGGGTTGTAAGCCTAAAAGGATTGAAAGCCGGTATATTTTCCTGCGTGGCAAATGTGGCTCGAATACCTGTATCATTTGCGAAAGAAGCCAGATAGTCGGATTGAATCTGTTCTGAGCCCCATTGAGTTAGAGCATTGATCACACTAAAGGTTGAGAGCAGGCCAGCAGTCAGGCTAAAGTCTCCTTTAGCCAGATGTTCGGCAATCAGCACATTGCTCACAATATTCTTTTCAGTCGCTACACCACCTAAGGACTCAGGCAAGGCATACAAGTTAAGTCCTAAGTCGGTACCATGTTGCCATAGAACCTCTGGAAAGGTTTCAGCATGATCTGCATCGTGAGCAAGCGGATAAAGCACTTCGGCTGAGAACTGCTCCATTGCATCTACGGTCATCTGCTGCTCTTCAGTCAGGCTAAGATCAAACAGGGATTTATTCTGATTTGGCAGGCGCTGTTTTTTAATTTTTTGTCCTGATTTCAGCAGCTTTTGTGTCTGGCTTAGGGTTTTAAAACTTGCCTTAGAGCTTTGATACAGGGACTTTTCAACGAATTTTCGTAGCTTAAACTGATCCAGTAGCTCACTGCCTGCAATTTTAGTCAGTATGGATAAGCCAACTCCTTGGGCCTTATTTACCATATTGCTCATTATCATTATCCTGTTATAAATGTTTTAGGTATTTTCAGAATTATGCTGACAGGTTGCCTGATAAAAAACCATGTCAGGAATGACATGATTGATTGACAATAATGAAGTAAATTTATTTTATTAAGTTTACTAACAAGTTTATGAAATTATTAATAAAATTATATTATTTAAAAATATTAGAATGCAAGAAATTGACCCGGATGACAGAAATCAACCGGGTCAACTTAAAATATCATTTGATTCTCTTTAGAGATGTTTCTTGATCATGGCACGCACATTAGTTTTGGCATCAATCACGGTCATAAAGGTATAAGCCCCGATAAATTTACGGCTGATGAACATAAACTCTTTCGGTGGGACGCTGAAATAACGTGATGCCATTGATTTAGAGGCTTGTTGCATGACACGACTATGCAACTGACTCTTTTTCCAGTCATAGCGATCCTGAGCATCCATTACGCCAGCTGGCAGGTCTTTATTGTTCATTGGCGAGCTAAATGCTTCAGTGGCCAGCAAGAAAACCTTGGCCATATCCGGTTTGATACTTTGCGGAATCGAGTCAAAGAATTCATAACCAGTCATGGCTTTGACCATCATATCTGAATCATGATGATAACCCGCTTGAATCAGATTACGTGCCACATTGAGCAGATGCTGGTCAAACTGACGGATTGCACCGAAGTCGAGCAGGACAATTTTATCCTGTGCATCGTCACCATTGCCCAAACGTACCAGATAATTCCCGAAGTTCGGGTCAGTCTGCATTTCGCCCCATTCGAAAATCTCGCGTACTGCGATTTCTAGGGAAGCTTCACCGAGTTTATTACGACGTTCCTGTGGCAGAGACAGCATGACCGGACTATTGATTGGTACACCACGCTCATAGGTCATACAGAGCACGCGATCGGTCGAGTAATCTTCAATAATGGTCGGTACGATATAACGTGGATCATTTTGCAGACGTTGACGGAAACGGCGGGTTGTCGCAGCTTCAATTTTGTAGTCCACTTCACGATGCATCATTTCACGAACTTCATCAAACCACTGATCAAATTCACGGGTTTGCGGCACCATACGGGTCAATTTGAGCATGTTTTTAAACAGGCTCATATCTGAGTCAATCGCTTCTGCAACGCCTGGATACTGGATTTTCAGTACCAGTTCCAGCCCGTCAGATTTGCGTTTGGCGCGATGTACCTGAGCCAGTGAGGCTGTTCCTAAAGGTTCATGATCAATGGTTAAATCATCAAGTTTTGAACCAAGCTGCGCTTGTAACTGCGCTTTAATCGCAGGCCAGGCCAAGGCTACAGTCTTATTATTTAATGTATTTAATGCCTGAGTGATTTCTTCAGGTAGAAAATGTTCACCATAGAGCGCCATCATCTGGCCAATCTTGACGATAGAACCTTTTAGCTTGCCGATTTCTGCAACCAGATAATCTGCCTGTTCTTTCATGGCTTTTTTGCGTTTTTTCTCTTTCTCTTCTTCACTCGAGAACATTGAAGTGGCATTTGATGCTGCCCAGCGGGTGCCTGCAAGTAGGGATGCCTTGGCGATCGATAAGCGTCGATCCATGGATGAGGTTTTCAGTTGTTTGAGCTTATCGTTCTGATCTGACATGTAGAATAAATCCTTTCCCAGCATATAGCAGAATAAATCATTGTAGCGGATATTAACCTGTCTTCACGTATTAAAAAAGTTTTAACAGATTGAATTTACGCTAAACATGATCAGGCTCGATGACCTGTATTTATATTAGCCAAGGCATTATGGCATCTGAAATTGAATTTTTAATTCAGTTCTTTGTTGCAACTGTTGGATATTTGTTTGAATGTGCTGTTGAATCAATGTAATCACGGACTCATGCTGAAAGCCCAGAGCATAACCTTTAACAATCACGATACTGGGCAAACTAAAAAACAGGTAGCGTGCATCTTCTAGCGTTGCCTGCTGAAAAACACCTTGCTGAATTAACATGTCTTGCAAAAATGCCTTTTCCTGCTGCACGTTATGAGACTGTACATCATCCCAATAATTCAGGCGCATGGCCATCAGGTTGTTATGCTTGTAGCTCATAACATTCAACTCGTTTACTTGTATATCTTCGCTATATAATGGAGACAATTCTGAGAGTTTCAATTGCTCATTTGCATAAAATCGATGCTTATAAAGGAATAGGAATTTTCACTGGACTCAGGTAGTATCGGAATATAACTTAAAACAAAATTGATGAGTGCGATTGTAAGCATCATGCCAATTTGGCAAAGGGGAATGTATGCGTTTTGCATGGTTATTAACTGCTATTCTGGCAGGTACAGCTGTATATACACAAGCAGCTCAGGATTATTCAAGGGAATATTCACAGTGTATGAAGTTCACCTATGGTGACCGTACCAAGACTGAAAAATGTATTGCCAAGGAATTAAAAGGGCAGACTAAAATCTTGAAAAAAAGCTATAAAAATTATCTTAAATTAAACGCAAATAATGCTGCTGTAGTAAAAAACCATTATGCTTTGTTTGAATCCAGACTGGACAAGCAATGTGGTCGTATCCGTGCTGGAAACTACACCAAAATCCAGCAAGGACAATGTGCCCTGGCCATGGTAATTGAGCAGTCCAATTATTATCAATCACGTTCTTTTGTCGGAAAACGCTGAGGATCTGATCGGTACTCAAAAGCATAACGGACATGTAAGTTTGTTATACTTTTTAAATTATGGCGAGAATTTGAGATTTATTAAAACTGGACAGAAGCGCTGAATAGGTGAGTCAGTATTATTTATCACCTACTTCATAAAACGTTCGATTTATCTCTCATACTTTAAAGCATTCAAATCCGGATTAAAGCGATCTATTGTTGACCATTCTCATCATCAAATAACAGGCTTCTAAAACCGGATTCAGCCAGAGTGGAGTCGTGCTGTTTTCGTATTTTTCATGGTTTTAGCATTATAAAAGCAGGCGAAACAAGGTATCATAAGGCGTTTTAAAATATGACCTCTGGAGACGCCTTAAGTGGATCGACCGACTATTAGCCCTGAACATTTGCAGGAAGCCGCTGAAAATCTAACCACCATTCGTGATTTTATCCGTTTTGGTGTTACAGCATTACGTCAATACGATGCGCACTTGGGCCAAGGCACAGAAGATTATTTTGCTGAAAGTTCAGCACTGGTTTTACAAACCCTTTCTCTGGACTGGAATGCTGATCCAGAAATTCTGGATTCAAAACTGCTTCCAAGCGAAAAAGAAGAGTTTTTGAATCTGTTAGGACGTCGTATCAATGAAAGAATGCCGACATCTTATCTATTAAATCTGGCTTATTTCTTTGGTAAGCCATTCTATGTAGATGAGCGTGTACTGATTCCACGTTCACCAATCGTTGAGCTGATTGAAAACCGTTTTGCACCATATTGCCTGGGCGAAAATGGTGAAATGGGTGCAGCGGTAAATAACCTGCCAGAAAATCCGAATCCAAAAACACCACAACGTATTCTGGACATGTGCACCGGTTCAGGCTGTATTGCGATTGCATTGGCATACGCTTTTCCAGATTCTGAAGTGGATGCAACCGATCTGTCTAAAGAGGCTTTAGAAGTAGCGCAGATCAACTGTGAACACCATAACAAGCAGTATCAAGTGGCATTGCTTGAATCGGACCTGTTCGCAAAAATTCCTGCTGAAAATCAGTATGATCTAATCGTGTCGAATCCACCGTATGTGGATGCAGAAGACATGGCAGATCTACCAGACGAATTCCACCACGAACCTGAAATGGCTTTGGCTGCAGGTCAGGATGGTCTGGATCTAGTACGTAAAATGCTGGCTCAAGCGGCTGATTACCTGACTGAAGATGGTCTGATTGTAATTGAAGTCGGCAACTCTGAATGGGCAATGAAGCAAAACTTCAATAAAGTTGATTTCCACTGGTTGCAGTTCCAGCGTGGTGGTTCAGGTATCTTCGCATTGACTGCAGCCCAATGCCGTCAATACCGCGATTTATTTATTCAATCTGTTAATGCATAAGGAGTCGTTCACATGGCAGGTAATAGTATAGGGCAACTCTTCCGTGTAACGACTTGTGGTGAATCTCATGGTGTTGGCCTGATGGCGATCGTTGATGGGGTTCCACCAGGAATTGAGCTGTCTGAAGCAGACTTGCAAAAGGATCTGGACCGCCGCAAGCCGGGTACATCGAAATTTGCAACGCAGCGTAAAGAGCCGGATGAAGTGGAAATTATTTCCGGTGTGTTTGAGGGTAAAACCACCGGCACTTCAATCGGTCTTTTAATCCGCAATACCGACCAGAAATCAAAAGACTATGGCAATATCGCGCAGACTTTCCGCCCGGGTCATGCAGACTATACCTATACCCAGAAGTATGGTTTCCGTGATTATCGTGGCGGTGGCCGTTCAAGTGCACGTGAAACTGCAATGCGTGTGGCAGCGGGTGCGATTGCCAAGAAATTCCTGTTTGAGAAGTTCGGTATTGAAATTCGCGGTCATGTCACCCAGATTGGCACTGAAAAAGCCGAGAAACTGGACTGGAATGAAGTTCCAAATAATCCGTTCTTCTGTGGTGATATTGATGCCGTTCCACGTTTTGAGGCACTGGTCACGTCGTTGCGTGAACAAGGTACAAGTTGTGGTGCAAAACTGGAAATTATTGCTTCCAAAGTTCCAGTGGGTTGGGGTGAGCCAGTATTCGATCGTCTGGATGCTGACATCGCGCATGCGATGATGTCGATTAATGCCGTTAAAGGTGTTGAGATTGGTGATGGTTTTGGCGTAGCTGAACAGTTTGGTCACGAAACGCGTGATGAATTAACAACGGATGGTTTCCTGGCAAATCATGCCGGCGGTATTTTGGGTGGGATTTCTAGCGGTCAGGACATTCGCGTATCGATTGCACTAAAACCAACCGCTTCAATCACCACGCCGGGTAAAACCATCACCATCAATCGTGAAGATACTGACGTGTTGACCAAAGGCCGTCATGATCCTTGTGTGGGTGTGCGTGCGACGCCAATTGCTGAAGCAATGCTGGCGATTGTATTGATGGATCACTTTATGCGCCATCGTGCACAAAATGCCGATGTGGTTGCGCCGTTTGCACCAATTGAACCAAAATAATTCGCTTCTGATCTGAAGTGAATCCAAAAAGTCAGACTTCGGTCTGGCTTTTTTTATATTTGCAAAGGCAATAGATGATTTAGGTGGAGAGAAACTTATTTTTCCTATGCTTTTAAGAAGTTTAGGTTGATTAAAAACGAAATTTGAAAACTCATCCAAAAAATGATTCAAAAATTTTTAATGAGTTAGAAGGTTTAAAAGTTGAGGTATTAAATATTGCAAAAGAAGAAAGCTGGACTTAATTGGTTTATTATTCATTAAAATGCATAAGAGACTTTCTCTTACTTATTATCCGTTGATTTTTCCACTACTTTTTCTCCTAAAACTCTTCGGTTGTTGTATCCTTAATCATTGACAGGCAGTTGGGTTCGATTGCCACAAAATTGCATGTTACGAGTGGCTCAATGCTTCATACTATCTTCAGCGTCCTGTTTCCACTGATTGCCCTAATTACCCTGGGTTATACATTAAAACAAAGGAAATGGTTAGAAGACGGATTTTGGCGGGGGGCAGAAAAGCTAAACTATTATGTACTATTTCCAATCATGCTATTCCTGAATCTGGCTACTGCTCAGATTCATATAGATATTATCCAGGATGTGGTGCTGGTTATTTCAATCATTACTGTACTGGTTTGTGCAGTGCTGTACAGTCTAAAAGCGATATACCGGATTAACTTTGCCCGATTTGGGGTCTATATACAAAGCATACTGCGCTTTAATACCTATATTGGCATTGCTGCGGTCAGCACCTTATTTGGGCAGGCAGGGATGACAGTATTTGCCGTCATTATGGTATTCTTTATTCCAGTGGTAAATACCGTTTCTGTGCTGGCATTTACTAAACCGGCCGATATGCAGTTTGGAAAAATTTTCATATCCCTCGCGAAAAATCCACTGATTTTAGGCTGTCTGGTAGGTGGGCTTTATAATCTGTCCGGATTGGGAATATGGCAGGGTATGAACCAGTTATTGAAACAGATGGCAGCATGCAGTTTGCCTTTAGGTTTGATGTGTGTCGGGGCAGCATTAAAGTTTGGGCAAATTAATCTGGATTTATGGCGCATCGTCTGGAACACAACTGGGCGTATGATTTGCATGCCATTGCTTGGCTTGGGGGTATGCAAGATAATGGGAATTTCCACGCTGACCACTCAAGTGCTGGTACTGTTTTTCGCATTACCCACAGCTTCTGCTTCGTATGTATTGACCAAAGTTCTGGGTGGAGACAGTGAACTTATGGCGAAAGTTATTAGTGTGCAAACCCTGGTTGCAGGATTAACCTTGCCATTATTCTTAACTTTTATCATCTAGTTAAAAGAATCCAATAGAGAAATTTTTCACTCAAAATAGCCTAAGCAAATTAAAATTTTTAATTAACCTATAATCCTGTTTCAAAAATCTAATCAAATATCTGCACCTTCATTTAGATTTGATTTTATAGCTAAGCGAGGATAACGTAGCTTTACTAATTACTGTGTCTTTACAACTTTGCACAGTAATTTTTTATTAAGCTCTATAGCATGGTATATAAATTGCAAAACAATACATATGCACATTATTGCAGGAGAGAAATGCACCCGCATTCGCCGAAGGAGCAACGACCCCGGAAACTCTCAGGCAGAAGGACTGTAATAATGCAAAACTCTGGAGAGAAGTGTTGAATCACTCACCGAAGGGGAAGGTTAAGGTATTGATCTCCAATACTGAAATCAAAGCTCTCAGGTAAAAATGACAGATGGGGCAGACATCATAATAAAAAAGGAGATGTCTATGCGTCATGTAATTGTCATTGGCGCCGGAATTACCGGCGTAACCACAGCTTATGAACTGGCTTTATTAGGTTATCAGGTCACTGTTGTCGACCAGCATCTTTACCCTGCCATGGAAACCTCGTATGCCAATGGCGGGCAACTTTCCGCCTGTAATGCAGAAGTCTGGAACCAAAAAGCGACGGTACTGAAAGGCCTGAAATGGATGTCGCAAAAAACTGCCCCATTACTGCTCAACCCGTCTTTTAGTATGCATAAATACAGCTGGCTAATGGAATTTATGGGGAATATTCGTCATTACGAAACCAATACCCGGGAAACAGTAAAAATGGCGTTATTGGCCCGTAAACGTTTATTTGAAATTGCTGAAACAGAACAGATTGAGTTTGATCTGGAAAAGAGGGGAATCCTGCATTTTTATCATACCGAGCAGGATTATAAGGTCGCGATGAAGGTCAATGATCTGCTTTGCAGTGGCGGGCTGGAACGCAATGCGATTTCCAATGAAGAAATTAAACAGATTGAACCCACTTTAACCGGTGATTATTATGCCGGCTTCTTTAGCCGTAGTGATGCTACCGGGGATATTCATAAATTTACTACAGGTCTGGCCAAGGCTTGTGCAGACAAAGGTGTACTGTTCCTGTTTGGTCAGAATGTACAGGTAGTAGAGCAGAAGGATGACTATACCCGGATCACCTGTATGCCGAGCAGTGAAAATTCCAATACCAATCCGCAAGAACGACTGGAACTGAAAGCTGATGCCATCGTGGTCTGTGCCGGTGTGGGTAGTTATCAACTCTCTTATCTGTTGGGTGACAGGGTCAATGTCTATCCGGTGAAAGGATATTCAATTACCGTACAGCTTAACGATGAACAAAGTCAGCAAAATGCGCCGTGGGTCAGCTTGCTGGATGAAAGCGCTAAAATTGTCCTTTCCCGATTGGGTAAAGACCGACTGCGTATTGCGGGTACAGCAGAGTTTAATGGTTATAACCGTGACATTCGTGCTGACCGAATTCAGCCTTTAATTGACTGGACGCATCGTAATTTTGATATTTCCACTGAATATGTGATTCCCTGGACCGGATTAAGGCCAATGATGCCGGATATGATGCCAGTCGTGCGTCAGGGAAAACACAAGCGAGTATTTTATAATACCGGACATGGGCATTTAGGCTGGACGCTCTCTGCTGCGACAGCAGCAATGATCAGCCAGCAGGTGGCTCAAAACTATCCTGTAGCCTAAAACAAAAAAGATCATCCTCGGATGATCTTTTCTTAATTGAATGAGTTTTAGTCATATAGGCGATAGACACCGCTAAAGCGTTCACAGCCTTTCTGCTGGGTTTTTACCGAAAGAATGGCCTTGGTATAGTGGAATTCATACTTACAGTCGTTTTCGTTATCAGTGATTTCAGTTTTAGCTTCAGGAGTGGTATAAGCTAAAAAAGGGATAGTTTGAGTATCTATACGGTTTTTAGGACTGCGATAGGCAATACCTTCGATCTTGATGCGGTCTTTACTGAGCTGATGGATTTTTAGGTGTACCGGCTGTTTGGCAATCTGGCCCTGTTCAAATTTTAAATAATGCTGGGTCAGGCTTTGATTCAAAGAAATAAAGATATTCAGATCATCTAAACGCACATCAAACTGCTGTTTATAACAGCCTAGTGTTTTGCACTGTTGTAAGCGGTTTAGCCATAGTTGATGCGTATCCTGAATAATACTTAAAGGTGCATCAGTAATCAGGTAGGCCGTGAGATACTGGCTCGCCAGATTTTTTCTAAATTCAGCCAGAGGCACGGAACACAGCGTCGAAGTTGCTTTACTGGCTTGTGAGCTATCTGAACATTCTAGCGGATGTGCGGATGCTGTAGAACTTGTTGCCAAAGTGCTCAAACCCAGCATGAGACCCAGAAGTTTCATCATTTTTATATCAGTTTTCAGCAGCATGATCGCTTATACTTTCACTGTGTTACGCTTGGTCTAACTATAGCGAAATAGAAACGAAGTGTACAAGATTTCAATTGGTTATTTCTAAGGATGAAAACAGTGGTTGCACAAATTCGAATTGGTCAGGGGCTGGATGTGCATGCATTCGAAGAAGGTGATTTTGTCACACTGGCAGGCGTGAAAATTCCACATACCCATGGCCTCAAAGCACACTCGGATGGTGACGTTGTATTACATGCATTATGTGATGCTTTATTAGGTGCATTGGCGCTGGGAGATATCGGTCAGCATTTTCCAGATACGGATCCTAACTTTAAAGGTGCTGACAGTCGTGTATTGTTGAAGCACGTGTATCAGCTAATCTTGGATCGTGGTTATGTATTGAATAATGCAGATATTACTGTGGCCTGTGAACGTCCAAAACTGGCAAAGCATAATCTGGAAATGCGTCAAAGCATTGCAGATGTACTAGAAGTAGATGTAACCCAGATTAGCGTTAAGGCAACGACAACAGAAAAGCTGGGCTTTACCGGGCGTCAGGAAGGCATTCTGTCTATGGCGACGGTCCTGATCGCTCATGCAAAGTGATCAGGATTAATCATTGCCAGTTTAAGTTCTTCAGTTGCTTTACGGCCTTGTAGCTGTAAGGCAACAGCATGCAATAGACCCGTCCAGGTGTCATTCGGTTCCCAGACCTGATGCAGACTTGCTTGCGCCGTCGGTAGATCCATATCCATATAGTATTGGCGATATAAATACATCAGGCTGCTGACATGGAAGTTCTGGTTGCAATGTACCCAAACGGCTTGTTGCTTGACTAGATGATCAATCATGTCCAGCACTAGCAGGCATTGATCATCGGATGGCATTTCCCAGGAAATTGGCAGCTGGATATAGTTGAGTCCAAGCTCCAGACAGATTTTATCTTCATGGTCCAGGTGAGGCTCTGCATCGCTCAAAGCTACATTGATAACGGTCGAGATCCCGTATTCCTTTATCAGCTTGAGCTGTTCTGCTGTTGGCTGGCCTGAAGTAAACAGGTGCTCATGGATGAATTGAAAATTATTGATTTGACAGAGTGCAGTTTCAATTTCATTCATCAGATCATTTTCCTTATGTAGAAATGCAAACGCCATCTTACGATGGCGCTTTGATCAATCGCTTAGCGATTCGGTAAAACGTCCTTTAACGCCTCATGCATATCAAGTAATGCCTTTTCAGTCGTTTCCCAGTCAATACAGCCATCAGTCACTGATTTACCGTATTCCAGATCACAAAGGTTAGCCGGGATATCCTGACGACCACCTTTAAGATGACTTTCTACCATAATACCAACAATTGATTTATTTCCATCAATAATTTGTTCAGTGATGTTTTTTAGCACTAATGGTTGTAAGTACGGGTCTTTGTTTGAGTTTGCATGACTGGTGTCAATCATGATCTTGGTACTAACTTTCGCTTTTGCCAAAGCAGTCTCAGCTTCTGCAACAGAACCTGCATCATAGTTAGGTTTGCCATTACCACCACGAAGTACTACGTGAGCATATGGATTGCCAGAAGTACGAATCACCGCCACCTGACCTTGATCATTCAGACCAAGGAAGCTATGACCGTGCTTTACAGATTGCATAGCATTGGTTGCAACAGTCAGGCCGCCATCAGTACCGTTTTTGAAACCTACTGGTGAAGACAGGCCAGATGACATTTCACGGTGAGTCTGGCTTTCGGTAGTACGTGCACCAATCGCTGACCATGAAATTAAATCCTGATAATACTGTGGCGAGTTTGGATCAAGTGCTTCGGTTGCACATGGCAGACCTTTTTCATTCAGCTCCAGTAAAAGCTTACGGCCAATGCGTAGACCTTTTTCAATATTGAACGAGTCATTCATGTCCGGGTCATTGATCAGACCTTTCCAGCCAATGGTAGTACGTGGTTTTTCAAAATACACACGCATTACCAGATACAGGCTGTCTTTTACTTTTTCGCTCAGCACCTTCAGGCGCTCGGCATATTCTTTGGCAGCTTCAGGGTCATGAATTGAACATGGACCAATCACGACAAAAAGACGTTTATCGTTACCATCAAGAATATTGCGAATCGTTTCACGACCTTTCAGTACGGTTTGATAAGCATTCTCAGTCAAAGGCAACTCAGTCTTTAATTGTGCTGGAGTTACAAGAGGAATCATGCTTTGGATATTCACATCATCAATATCTGATTGTGAAATAGGATTTGACTGTAGTGTATTCATTGCCGTCACTGGTTCGATCATACAAAAGGTTGTTTAATAGCCCGAATATAACATGAATGATGCGTCACTTTGTTATAAAAAAGATGAATAAATCTTTGAAAAAAAAGTGATGAATCTGAGGTTTAGTTTAAACGGCCTGAGATTTTTCTGCTTCGGTTACCAACTCGGGTTGAGCTGGTTGAGCAGGTTTGGATTTGACTGGATTGAGCATAAAGTTCACACCCAGACAGAACAGGGTAACACCCAGAATTTTACGGATAATTTTCTCAGGCATACGTGAACTGATCAATGTGCCGATCACGATTGCAGGAATAGAACCCACCAGTAACCAGCCTAACAAAGCAAAGTCTACATTACCTGCGCTCATATGGCCCAAGCCTGCGACTAAAGTTAGAAGTACGGCATGCACCACGTCAGAACCGATAATACGAATCATCGGCAAATTCGGGAACATCAGAATCAATGCCATAATACCGAATGCCCCTGCGCCCACTGAAGACAAGGTCACAAAAACACCAAGCACGATTCCCATGATGATAATCAGAGCGCGTTTTTTGCCAGATTTAAAATCGACTTTTTCCAGATCCTGGGTCATATCTGGCAGTTCTTGTTTACGGTATTTATTAAAGAACTTCTCAATTGAAGCGCGGAATACAATAGAAATACCGGTCAGCGTTAGCATAAAACCGAGTACCATGGTGAGTACTGCTTTATAGTGGGTAGATTGACTGAGATAGTTCTCAAGTACCCAATGCGTGGCCAAAGATGCTGGAATACTGCCGATCGCCAGCCAGATCACAATGGGCCAGATAATATTCATTTTTTTTGCATGGACAAAAGAACCGCAGAATTTAGAGATTGCGGCATATAGAAGGTCAGTACCGATTGCAATGTGCGGTTCAATCCGGAATAGGCTGATCAAAATAGGGGTCATCAGTGAACCACCGCCGACACCAGTAATCCCTACACAGAAACCAACTAACACACCTGCTAAAATAAACTCAATCGGACCAAACATCTATATATGCCAATATCAAAAAACGAGCATATCTTATGACTATTAAAGATAAGTAGTTGTCTTGATTAATGATTTGCTTATTCCAAAATAAGATAAAGCAAGTGATTAATGAGGTGTTTTATTATCGAAAAAACTGGTCTAAAGGATAAGTCCGGTAAGCTTTCTAAAGAATTTTCTTATAGTTAGGAAATACGAGGAAGATAAATGGAATTGAATTCATGAAATATAATTAATAGTATAAAATTTCTTCTTTATTAAAATAAGCAAATTTATTTGATTTAAAAATAGGCTGGTCGTGATAAGGGAAATTAGAAGTTTGGTAGATCATTCTTTATATCATTTTTCAATTGAGCATATTTGTAGTCATGGTGATCCTGGTCATTCTTATCTAAAGTGAATTCAGAAAATCCCTGTAGTCATCATTATATTTGTAGATATAGCGCTTTAAATTCTTAGATTCATCATTTTTAAATCATTTCATACAGATCAGAATCAAGTTCAGCCTTAAATTTTTCGTCTTATGCTAATATGCTGACAGCAATTCTTTGAGGATCACATCTTGCAAAAACGGAAGCTTAAAATTGGAATCGTCGTGGGTGAAGTATCGGGAGATACCTTAGGTGCCAGTCTGATTCGTCGTTTTCGTGAGCAGGGGATTGATGCTGAATTTGAGGGCATTGGTGGTCCACAGATGATGGCAGAAGGTTTTAAAAGCTATTATCCAATGGATATTCTGTCAGTGATGGGTATTGTTGAAGTCTTAAAAGATATCCGTAAGCTGTTTGCTGTACGTGATGGACTGGTGGAGGCCTGGACGAAAGATCCAGTCGATGTATTTATCGGCATTGATGCACCAGATTTTAACCTGCGTTTGTCCAAGAGCATCAAGCAACGACAGTTGCCGATCAAAACCGTTCAATATGTCAGCCCATCCGTCTGGGCGTGGCGTCAGGGACGTGTACATGGCATTAAAGCCAGTATCGATCTGGTACTGTGTTTATTTCCATTTGAAAAAGTCTTTTATCAAAAATGGCAGGTACCCGCTGCATTTGTCGGTCATCCATTAGCGAGTCAATTGCCGATACAGAATCCACTGGCTGAAGCAAAGCAGGAACTGGGACTTGATCCTACGCAGAAATATATTGCCTTGCTGCCAGGTAGCCGCCGTGGAGAAATTGAACGTCTTGGGCCATTGGTGCTGGATACTGCGCAAATTCTGCAACAAAAACATCCTGAATATATCTTCCTGATTCCTGCCATCAATGATGCACGTAAGCAGCAAATTCAAGCCTTGCTGCAAACTTATCCAGAAAGCTTACAGACCCGAATTCGTCTGATGGAAAATACCGGTAGCGATTCTAAAATCGGTCGTCAGGTCATGAATGCAGCAGATATTGTTGCTTTGGCATCGGGAACAGCAACTCTGGAAGCAATGTTGTTACATCGTCCAATGGTGACTTTCTATAAGCTGCATTGGTTGACTTATCGTATTGTTAAACTTCTGGTGAAAATTCAGTACTATTCATTGCCAAATATTATTGCTGGCAAGAAAATGATTCAAGAGCTGATTCAATCTGAAGCAACCCCTGAGAATCTTGCTGCCGAAATTGAAGCATTAATGAATGTTGAAGCAGCACAGATTCAGGCGATGCAGCATCTGACCATGCATAAGCAACTACTTTCAGGGAATAGTGAAGATCCTGTGACTGCCATTTTAGAACTGGTAAAATAATCTTCTCAGCTATTATTGACCCTGATGCTGCTGACGATACTGGCTCGGGGTCAGTTCAAACTGCTTTTTAAAACTCTGACTAAATGCAGTTTCTGAAGAATAACCTACGCGATGCGCAATCTGTTGCACGGTCATTAAGCCATCTCTTAAATAACGTGCTGCCAGACGCATCCTGTGCTGTTGCAGATAAGCCAAAGGCGTTTCACCGACCACTTGCGTAAACAATTGTGCAAATTTGGAACGTGACATATGGCATTGTTCAGCCAGACTTTCAACGGTCCAGCTCTGTTCTGGCTGGCCATGAATGGCAGCTAAGGCACTGGAAAGTTCAGGATGGCTTAAGGCATTTAACCAGCTGGAGGCATGCCGGGCATTCAAAATATAATCCCGCACACATTCAATAAGTAAAATACTGACCAGATGATCGAGAATACGGTCACGGCCCGGACGTGTATTCTGGGTTTCTAAAGCCAGGAACTGTAATCCGATCTGTAACCATTCCGGGGCTGAATCACTCAAAATATGCTGGATATGCAGATAATCCGGCAAAGAGGTAATTAGCGGTCGCGCCATCTGGATATCCATTTTTGAACGAATCGCCAGAATAAAGCTGCGTTGTGGCTGGACCTGACCGAAATCAATACTTTGCTGTGAATGCGAAGCAAAGAAGCTGTTAATGGGACTACTTTGTGTTAGTTCTTGATCATTTGGACAATGCAGCTGGTGCGCTTTGGCAGATGGAAGCAGAATCAGATCACCCTGCTGTAAGACAATGACATGGTCTGAATCTTCAAAGCTAAGCTGTGCCTGTCCATGCAAAATCACATAGGCCAGCATGGACGGTTCATGTCTGTATAACAGCCGATAAGGATGATGAACATTCAGATAGATATATTCTGATTTGGCTAAATGTATGTCATCAAAAATTTTACTAAGCGCATCCATGCGTGTTCTATTCTGAATTAAAAAGATATTTTTATTTAAGTCTGCATGTGAATTGAGGTCAGAAATCGGCTGATCAGGACAAAGACGCTGACATAGCTTTTCTGGACGCTGACAACTGTGCACATGCGCTGAATTATTCAACTATAAGGGCAGGGTAACATAAAACAGGAGGGTCGCAATGAATGCCCCTGCAAAAATCACAAATATTCACCTGGAGCAGGACGCTCAGTTGCTGAAGGGCCGTCAGCTAGATAAAAAACGTTTCGGATGGCTGTTGAGTCCGGGCCTACCAGTCATCGGTATGGGTATTTTGGCCGGCTACCATTTTGGACCGAAAGCCACCAAGAAAGTTTTTGCCTTGGGTGGGCCATTATTACTGCATGTCATCATTCCGACACTAGATGCTCTGATTGGCGAAGATGAAAATAATCCCAGCGATGATCAGATCAAAGCTTTGATCAAAGATCCTTATTATGACCGTATCGTAAAATTGTTTATTCCTTTGCAAATGGCTGCTAATACTTTTGCAGGCTATGTGGTATCACGCCCCAATGTCTCATTGACCGATCAGGTTCTACTCGGGATCTCGATGGGTGCAATTAATGGGGTTGGCGTAAACACCGCCCATGAATTGAGTCACCGCCCGAATAAATCTGATCACTACTGGTCACATGCCAGCCTGATGCCATTGGCTTATAACCATTTCCGGATTGAACATCCTTATGGACATCATAAACGGGTCGCGACGCCTGAAGATCCTGCCTCATCAAAAATGGGAGAGTCATTTTATAAATTCTGGCCACGTACGGTATTTGGTGGACTTAAATCTGCAATTGAAATTGAAAAACGCCGTTTACAGCGTAAAGGCTTAAGTTTCTTTAGCAAGGAAAATGAATTGTTTCATGGCTGGGGGATGAGTGCTGCTTATCATGGTGTGATGCTGAAAACCTTTGGCAAGAAGATTATTCCATATACGTTAACACAGGCATTTTATGGCATCAGCCTGTTTGAAATTGTCAATTATATTGAACATTATGGTTTGAAGCGTGCTGAAACCGAGAAAGGTAAATACGAGCGTACTTTGCCTGAACACAGCTGGAACAATAATAATATTGTTACCAACCTGTTTCTGTATCAGTTACAACGCCATTCTGATCATCATGCGTTCCCAAGCCGGCCGTTTCAGGCATTGCGAAATTTTGAGGAAGCACCTGTCTTGCCAAGCGGTTATGCGACCATGCTGATTCCAGCTTTGATACCACCATTGTGGTATAAAATGATGGATAAGCGTGTGTATCAACATTATCAAGGCGACCTGAACAAAGCCAATATCTTGCCAGCTAAACGCAAGCAGATTTTCAGAAAATTTGGTATACAAGATAATGCAGCTTAACTATTTTCAGTTTTTAATATTTTCCAGTTTTGAATAAAAAATGTGCCTTTCAGGGCGCATTTTTTATTCATTTTCGTTAAATCTTAAAACCATTCTGGCTGCATATTCAGGCAGGTATCATCAAAGTTCATCAGTAATTGTGCCTGATGTTCAACTTCAGGCAGTTCCCAGCGGATAAAGTATTGAGCTGCCTGCATTTTTCCTGTCAGGAATTGTTGATCTTCTGCATAGTCAGACGAGGCAAATTTTAACTGTGCCTGATTCGCCATTTCCAGCCATAACCAGGCAATAATGGTTTTACCCATCATATCCAGATATAAACCTGAATTCGCCAATGCTGCATCAACTCGACCTTGATGCAAAGCCTGACCTAAAACCTGCGTGGTTTTTTGCACAGTCGCAAGATGCTTTTTAAAAGTTTCTGCCAGTTCAGCTAACTTGGGATCCTGAATCTCGGATAAAGTTTTCTGGATACGCTGCATGAGCAGGCTTAAACCTTTACCGTTGTGTTGCCACAGTTTACGACCGAGTAGGTCTAGAGACTGAATGCCATAAGTGCCTTCATGGATTGGATTCAGACGGTTGTCCCGGTAGCACTGTTCAATCGGATATTCACGGGTATAGCCTGCACCACCCAAGACCTGAATTGCCAGGTCATTGGCTTTGGGGCCATAGGCAGAAGGGAAGGATTTGACCACTGGCGTAATCAGATCCAGCAAAATAGCACTCTCTTCATCCTGAGCTGCCTGATGTTCATCAATCAGGCGGGCTGCAAACAGACACAGTGCCAGTGATGCTTCAACATAGGACTTCTGGGTCAACAGCATACGTTTAACATCGCTATGCTCAATGATATTCACTGGTTTACTATTTGGATCTTTATCGGCTACCGGACGTCCTTGTGGACGGTTTTTGGCATAATTCAGAGACTCCAGATAACCACGATAGCCAATCATTGCCGCACCAAGTCCCACACCGACACGTGCTTCATTCATCATCTTGAACATATATTTTAAACCATGACCTGCTTCACCAAGTAAATAGCCTAAGCAATTGTCATTTTCCCCAAAGCTCAGCACCGTCGAGGTAGTCCCGCGATAGCCCATTTTATGCAGTAGGCCGGCCAATTGAACATCATTAGACTCATCAAGTGAACCATCGGCACGGGTCTTGAATTTTGGCACAATAAACAGGGAAATACCCTTCACGCCTTGAGGTGCATCCTGAATCCGGGCAAGCACAAGATGCACAATATTTTCAGTAATGTCCTGGTCACCCCCAGAGATAAACATCTTATGACCTTTAATCCGATAGGATCCATCTGCCTGAGGAATGGCCTTCGTGGTCAGATCACCAAGGGATGAACCGACATCCGGTTCTGTCAGTGCCATGGTGCCAGAAAAACGGCCGCTGAACATATGGGGTACAAACGTGTGTTTCAGTTCCTCGGTGCCGAAAGCCTGAATCACATTGGCTGCGGCAGCGGTCAAGAAAGAATAAGCCACCGTTGATGGATTGGCAGACATAAAAAAGGCATTACACGCCATATTGACCAGAATTGGTAACTGCATACCGCCGGCATCATAATCATGTTGAGCGCAGAGTAACCCGGCATCGGCAAACTGTTTCCATGCGGTTTTGACTTCAGCAATGGTTTCGACTTTTTTGCCGTCAAAAGTTGGTTCGTGCTGATCTGCTTTGGCATTGTGCGATGCAAAATAATCGGTAGCGATGCCTTTGGCCGTATCTAAAATACTGTCAAAGGTGGTTTTATCATGTTCCTGATAACGTTCAAGCTCGGTCAGCTGTTCCAGTTTAAAAACGTCATACAGCAGGAAATTCAGGTCTTTGTCATTGATAAGTTGAGTCATATTTAGTTTTAAATCGAGTATTCATATGATGTGTTTAAGACTAGTAGTTGCTTTTATTTTTTAGAATTGTCAATAATGACACTTAAGATGTGAAAAGTGACAATGATATTCAGATGAAAAAGGTGGTGGTTTTAGGTTTTGATGGGGCTTTAGCATCGGCTATTACTGGAGTCGTGGATTTATTTGCCATGGCGGGCGTGAGCTGGAACCGGATTCAGCAGCAGGAAATTCATCGTCTGTTTCAGGTAGAAATTGCCAGTGCCCAAGGGCAGGCGATCCGTTGTATTAATGGGATATTGATCCAGGCACATTTAGCTTATGCAGATATCAAGGATGTAGATATTGCCATTGTCCCTACAATTGCCGGGCCGATTATCGAAACCTTGCAACAGAATCCGGAACTGATCCGTTATTTAAAAGAAGCAGACCGGCAGCAGAAAGTGATTGCAGGAAACTGTACGGGGAATTTCTTCTTGGCTGAAGCCGGTATTTTGAATGATCGCCAGGCGACCACGCATTGGGGCTTTCAGGATATGTTTCAGACTCTTTACCCTAAAGTAAAACTTCATGCCGATCAGCTGATTAGCCGGGATCAGCATATCTACTGTGCAGGTGGTGGTCTGGCCTGGTTTGACTTAGGACTGCACCTGATTGAACGCTACTATGGTTTTGAGCTGGCGATGCAGTCAGCCAAATCCTTTGTGATTGATTATCGGCGTGACAGCCAGCTGTCTTATTCCTTACTAAAAATTGGCAAGCCGCATCATGACGAGCTGGTACAAAAAGTACAGGATTGGCTGGAACAGCATTTTCATGAAGCGCTTAATCTGGAACAACTGGCAACACGTTTTAACCTCACCACACGTACTTTGATTAGGCGTTTTAAACAGGCACTGGATGTGCCACCGAATCAGTATCTGCAAGCCATCCGGATTGAAGCAGCCCGTAAACGGCTGGAAGAAACCGAACAGGCTGTGGATCTAGTCATGCAACATGTCGGTTATCATGATCCAAGCTCTTTCAGGCGATTATTCCATAAAAAAACGGGGTTAACCCCGTTAGAATATCGCCGTCGATTTAGCCGGCGCTTTTAGCATGTCATCAAGTTGCAGCAGCTTTAACTTTACGTCCATGCAGCAGGTAATACCAAAGCAGACAGCTGAGTGTAATGACCGCACTATACAAATACAAATGCTGATAACCGATCTGATCCAGAAACTGGCCAATAAAATACGGTCCAAAACCAAGTGCAGCATCAAGAGCAATAAAGAAAGTTGATGTTGCCAGTCCCATACGCTCTATTGTGGTACTTTTTACCGCAATGGTCTGGCAAATGGATTGAATATTGCCATAACCAAAACCTAATAACGCTGCACTGGTAAGGAGCATCCATGAATTATGTGCCTGACTGAGCAAACCAATACCGATTGCCATAAGCACAATCGCTGGATACATGATGATATTTTCGCCTTTGCGATCCATCAATGGGCCGGTAAATGGGCGAGAAATCAAAATTGCGGCTGCATACATCAGGAAGAAGAATGAAGCCGCCTGCAACAGGTCAATTTCCTTAGCATACAGGTTAAGGAAAGACAGTACGCCGGAATAACATGCACCAGCAATCAGGATAATAACCGCAATAGGAAAAGCTTTAGGCTCAACAAACTGCGCCAGACGTGAAGTAGGCTGAGCAGACTGCTGCGTACCAGCTTTTGCAGCCAGTTTTACTTTTGAAGTATCAACACCAAAACTGAAGAGCAGACAGGTGAAAGCCACAATAGAAGTAAAAGTGAAAATCACCTTATAGTCATATTGTGACATTAGCCAGATCGCCAGGAATGGACCAACTGCAGTGGCTAGCGTACTACTGGTACTGAAGTAGCCAATGCCTTCAGCACGTCGGGTTGCTGGAATGGTCTGGGCAATGACAGTTCCAATAACAGTCCCTGCGACACCCATCATAAAGCCGTGAGCAAAGCGGATCGCAATCAGATAAGGTACATCCACTGGAATAAAATACAGACCAGAGAACAGGAAAAAGCCCAAGGCTCCGGCAACCAGACTGGCTTTGGCACCCAAATTGGGCAGGAATTTTCCTATCAGCAATCGACCGACTAAAGTCCCAACCACGAATACACCGGAGATTAACCCTGCTTGTGCAGTAGTGGCATCCAGTTCAGCTAAGGCATAACCAACACTGACAATGACCAGGAGATAGAACACCAGAACCAGCTGGAAGTTCATTGTACTAAGAAAAATAAAATTTTTCGTCCAAAGCTTGGATTGAGCCTCAGTCATGTTGAAGCTCCTTTCTCGCCTGAAGGGAATGCATAAACTCTAAAACAAAAGCATGAGCACGTTTCAGCTCATCTTTATTGAAGTCTTGCAGTAATTCTGCTTCCAGAACATCAATCTTGCCGCAACATTGCTGGAACTGTTGTTCACCCATTTCAGATAGCTGCAGTAATTTCTGGCGTTTATCTGTCATGGGTTGTGATTCAATAAAGTTCATTTCCATCAAAGTATTTAAACGCTTGGTTACAGCAGGTTTTGAAATCCTGAGTTCCTGAGCGATATCCAGCGCCGTACATTGACCATTCATTTTGATAATGACCAGACTTTGCCATAAGGAATAATTTAAGCCGTGTTCAATTAACACCGCATTCATTTCATCCCCGAGCAATCTTGCACAGCGTAATAATGCAAATCTAAAGCGGGAGGTAGTATCCATAAGGAATAATGTTAACCTGGTTAACTAAATATGCTTAATTTACGCTTATAAATATGAAAATTCAAGTGATGTATCAGTTGCTTCGATATGGCTTAACAGATATTTCAAGGAGTAAATGAGCTAATCTGGTGGGAAAAATCTTTAGTTTTCTTTAACATGCAAACCTAGATGCGAGCAGTGGCTAAGGTGGATTTATGCAGGATTTAGACCTAACAACAATTATCAGTGAATGTTTTAAAAGCAGTTCTAATTTAATGATGGATTTACATCAACCAGCAATTACCTTACCTGAACAGCTGATCCACGCAGTTAAAGAGGCAGCACAGACACGCGCATATACTGAAACAATTCATCATGTAATGTTGCTGGATCAATTTGATGCTTCTCGACTGAGTTATGTCTTTAGTCCGCTTATTCTGTCCGTGCTAAAACATAAAACCATCTTTATCGCTCCAGCCAATACTGAACTGCAACAGATACTGGGAGAATATTTCCGGGTAGAAGCGCTGAAACTAAACCATACCCAAGCCTTACAGGAAATGGATATTTGCTTTGATTTGGTAACCGATGGTTGTTCCATGCCAGATTTACAGCGCTATGCCGTATTCAAGGCCTTACTTGACCCCAATTGTAAGAGCCTGATTGTCATTGGAAATGAACTGGATGCTGGGTTGAAAATATTACTCGAATCATCCGGTATACAGGTTATCCAGCACAAATTGATACAACAGAATTTTGATTTAACTGAAATCGAATTTAAAAAACTGTTATGGAAAAGGAAGACAGATTCAGTTGCCGTCACTTGTGAAGAGATCACGTCAGCTAATATTGAATTAGTTACTCAACTTAGCGGAATACAGCATGCCGATGCCGAGCGTCTAATTGATGACTTGATGTATGGCGAGCATCTGTTCGAAAAAGTCTCAGTCTTTGGCGAATTTACCGAAACTATTTATAAGCATCAGCTAAAATAAAAGATAGCGGAAAGGCATGTCCCAGAGTTGCAGTGATTAGATTTTAGATACGCGCGGGTGGCAGGAATGCAACACATTCCCGATCACGACACGACGTCGTAATGGGGGAATAAAAGACTTTTGCCTACTTTGAGTTTTTCCAAAGTAAGGTTCTGCCTGCACACAGCCACTTAGACTTTTAAAGAGAAGATAAAGCTGTGCAATACATAATTATAAATATTTATGAATATCATAAATTTAAAACATTATTGAGTTGCTATGATGACCTAATATATATCCTGATTAAAATTGTGGGACGGTAGTGAGCCAAAAGGCTCTTTATTCTGCTCAGGATTTTTTCTGTTTACGGTAAATACTTGGTCGTACCGGGTGTGTGCCGCGCCAGAGACCTTTCTTATTTTTCTTGGCATTGCTTTGCAGGCTCATCAGATAGGAGAGGTGTTTCTTGTCACGGATATATTCTTCATAAACCCAAGCTGCACCACGCTTGATGAGTTCTTCATTGACATTTTTACGACGTCGGAAAATGACTCCAACACAGCGTCCATAACGGTCAATATCGGTAATTTGCACACGGACCAGTCTATTCTTGATCATTTTTGCGACCAGCTGCTGGGATTCCTTGCCATAGGCCTGACTGGATTCAGGTGCATCCACATAGGCAAAGCGTAAGCGGGTTTCTGAACGACGGATATTGAAACGATAGCAGGTGAGGGTGTCGCCATCACTGACGGCCTTAACTCGACACCAGTATTTTTTGCCTTTTTTGAAGGGGCGGAACAGTTCTTGTAAAAACACCACAAGTTTGTGCAGCAAATAATAGGAGAAACATAGAGCCACAAGGCCAAGTACAATTTGCCAAGAAGTTGAGAGATGCAACAAAATTAAAATCCAGAACAAGCGCAGTCAGGTGAAGAAATAGCTGACTTATAAAGTGTTCATTCTAGATCAAAGCCTCACGTCTTAAGGCTTTGTAACCGTTTATACGAGGATTTTTTAAGCAAACAAAATAGCCTAAGCAAATAACAAAAAACCAAGCTGCGATTCTTAGGAATAAACTTTTAAAGCTCCATAAATAGCCTAAGCATTTTTAAAATTCACTTATAAAAATAGCCTAAGCATTTTTAAAATTCACTTATAAAAATAGCCTAAGCAAAAATTTTATTAATCTCACTCCGTAAAAATTGATGTCTCTTATTCTTTTGTAAATCCTTATACCAATACATCCCCATATTAATTTTTTGCAGTTTTACAGGGACTTCAAAAATTTTCAGGCTTTTATCAATATGCAAATGATTTAAAACATTTCGGGGAATGGTGAGCATCGCTGAGGGATGCTGCTGCAAAATCTGTAACGCCGTCGAGTAATGCTGACAACGCAGGAAAATTTGCCGAGATAGGTGATTACGGCTTAAATACAGATCTTCAACCAATACACCGGTCCGGCGCGAAGACACACCAATATGTGGGGAGGCGAGATAACTTTTTTCCGTGACTTGTTGCTGTTGAGTACAGACGACAAACTCATCCTGATCCAGTAATTCAAACTGGATTTTGTCGCCCAAAGGCTGTTCCAGATCGATCACAAAATCAACTTGCTGGGTTGCTAAATCAGAAACAATATTCTTTCGGTCCAGTTTAATACTGACAAACTGAATATCCAGATTAAAACGCTGAAAATGTGCGACCAGTTTTGGCAAGATCATCGGTTCAATTTCATCATGTACAGCAATCTTTAGATTTTGTACCAAGGTGGGCTCAAATTGTTGGTTCTGGATGGAAATATTCTGGATGGTGATGAGAGCATGTTTAATTTCTGAATAAATCTGTTCCGCAAACGGCGTTGGCTGCATTTTACTGCCAGTCCGTACAAACAAATCATCCTGCAGATGCTGCCTTAAACGTTGTAAGGCATGACTGGCAGCAGACTGGGTAATTGACAGGATTTGTGCAGCCCGGGAAATACTTTTCTGTTCAAAGACAGCAACAAAAAGTGGATATAAATTGATATCGATCCGATGGAAACTGCGAAGATCGATACTGTTTTCATTATGAATCTGTTGCATATTAAACTATGGAATAAAATCATTTTATTCATAATAGGTTTTAGGTTAAGGTCTTGTAAAGCAGAATAATCATATCCAGAGGAAAGTTGCCATGTTTGAGCTATCAGCACGTGCACAGGACTACGTTGAACGCACCAGAAAATTTATTAGAGATGAGATCGAGCCAATTGAGGCAGATTTCTGGCATCAGGTGCATGAGCTGAATCAGGGCGGTGACTGGACCAAATGGCAATGGCCGGCTGAACTGGAAAATTTAAAAGCCAAAGCCAAAGCAGCAGGGTTATGGAATATGTTCCTGCCATGTGCTGAATTGGGTCAAGCATTGTCGGTCAATGAATATGCGCATATTGCTGAACTGTCTGGACGTAGTCTGATTGCACCAACGGTATTTAACTGTAATGCTCCAGATAGCGGCAATATGGAAGTATTATGGCGTTATGGATCTGAACAACAAAAACAGCAATGGCTCATGCCGTTATTAGAGGGAAAAATCCGCTCGGTATTCTGTATGACTGAACCCGCAGTGGCCTCCAGTGATGCCACCAATATGCAGGCAACGGCGGTCATTGAAGGTGATGAAATTGTATTAAATGGCCGTAAATGGTGGTCATCTGGTCTGGGTGATCCAAATGCCAAAATCATTATCTTTATGGCACATACTCCCGATGAAACTAAAGACCGTCATCATCAGCATTCCATGGTTTTAGTTCCAGTCGATACTGCGGGCGTGAAAATCGAGCGTATGTTGCCCGTCTTTGGTGATTATGATGCTCCACATGGCCACGGCGAAGTTAGTTTTGATAATGTGCGGGTACCAGTATGCAATTTTATTGGGGGCGCTGGTCAGGGCTTTGAAATTGCCCAAGGTCGTTTAGGCCCAGGTCGTATTCATCACTGCATGCGTTGTATTGGTGCAGCAGAAAAATCTCTGGAACTGATGATTGATCGTGGCATGAGCCGCACGGCGTTTGGTAAAGAGATTTTGAAACTGGGTGGCAATTTGGAACGGGTCGCAGAAGCACGGGTTGCAATTGATCAGGCGCGCTTATTAACCTTGTATGCTGCCTATAAAATGGATACTTTAGGGAACATGGCGGCTTTGACAGAAATCTCGGCCATTAAAGTCGTGGCACCAAGTGTGCTGGAAAAAGTCGTGGATATGGCAATCCAGATTCATGGTGGCGCTGGTGTTTCACGTGATACACCATTGACCGGATTCTTTGCCCAGGCACGTGCACTACGTTTGGCAGATGGCCCGGATGAAGTACATAAGGGCATGATTGCAAAATTAGAGTTGGCAAAACGTGGTTATAGTACGCGTCGTAAAAAATAAGTCTTAAGTTTAAAGATATTTAGATAGTAAAAAGATTTTAAGGAAATATTATGGCAGTCATTGATGTCGGTGGAAAAGTTCGTGAGGGTGAAGAACTGGATGTCCGCGCTATAGGAAACTGGCTGATTGAACACGGTGAAAATATTGAGGGTCCAGTTGAAGTCACCCAATATTCTGGTGGTGCGTCGAACTGGACTTATCGCCTGAAATATAGCAATGCCGATTTAATTCTGCGTCGTCCACCTAAAGGCACCAAGGCCAAATCTGCACATGACATGGCGCGTGAATATCATGTACAACGGGCACTGGCTGATCACTATCCAGTTGTTCCGGAAATGTTGTTGCTATGTCAGGATGAATCAGTGATTGGCTGTGATTTCTATGTGATGAAACGCATTGAAGGCATTATTCCACGAGCGAACTTGCCCAAAGAGCTGGACTTCAATGAAGCTCAGGTACGCGAACTCTGTGTCAATGTCATTGATAAACTGATCGAGTTGCATCAGGTTCCTTATCATGGTACTGAACTGGAAAAGTTAGGCAAAGGTGAGGGTTACTGCCGACGTCAGGTAGAAGGTTGGGATAGCCGTTATGACAAAGCTAAAACGATTAACGTACCTTCATTTAAATATGTACGTAACTGGCTAAAAGATAATATTCCTGCCGATTCTAAAACCTGTGTGATTCACAATGACTGGCGTTTTGATAATGTTATTCTGGATCCTGACAATCCAACACAGGTGATTGGGGTACTGGACTGGGAAATGGCGACTCTAGGCGATCCACTGATGGACCTGGGTTCTGCCTTAGCCTATTGGGTGGAAGAGACTGACAATGCAATTTTCAAGGCAACCCGCCGTCAGCCGACCAATCTAAAAGGGATGTTTACCCGTAAGGAGGTTGTGGATTACTACTTGGAAAAAACTGGATTACAGCCAGAGAATTGGACCTTCTATGAAGTATTTGGCATTTTCCGTTTAGCGGTAATTGCCCAGCAGATTTATTATCGTTACTACCATAAACAAACCAATAACCCGGCGTTTAAAGATTTTTGGGTGGTGATTCATGCATTGCATATCCGTGCCTTAAAGCTGATTGGCAAACAAAAGATCGAAGCCAATGATCTTGCCCAGAAGTATATGAATAAATTTAAAGAGTTAATGCCAAAATGACCACCATTTACCTGATTCGACATGGCCAGGCATCATTTGGAGCAGAAAGCTATGATCAGCTTTCTCCCAACGGTGAACTGCAAGCCAAGTTACTTGGACGTTATTTCGACTCTATTCTTAAAGAAGCACCTGTGGTGATTGCGGGATCAATGCAACGTCATCAGCAAACGGCGCAACTTTGCCTGGATGAATGTTTTCCTGAAAGTGAATTGATTACCAATCCTGCCTGGAATGAGTTTAATCATACCCAAGTCTTTGCCAGGTATGAGCCGCGATTTAATCAGCCGGAATTATTAAAAGAAGATGTGGCACAACATGCCAATCCTCGAGCGTATTTAAGCAAAATCTTTGAAGGGGCAATTGAACGCTGGACGGGGGGAGATTATCACCATGAATATGAAGAATCTTGGCCAGACTTTAAAAACCGTGTTGAATCTGCATTGCAAGATCTATGCAATGAACTGGCTGAGAAAAGACCGCGCTATGCTGTAGTGTTTACTTCGGGTGGCGTTATCTCTGTGGCAGCAGGGAAAATTCTAGGCTTGAGTCCGAGCAAAACTTTTGCCTTAAACTGGGCCATTGCCAATACCAGCATGACGACTTTGCGTTTGGTGGGTAATGAACCGCAGTTACTTAGTCTGAATGAACATCATTTTATTAAGGCAAATCAACCAGAATTACTCACCTGGATCTAAAAGATCTGGAACAAAATGATTTTAAAGGAATAAAAAATGGCTAAAACAATTCTAATTACCGGGGCAAGTTCCGGAATTGGTGCAGGTATGGCACGTGAATTTGCACAAAAAGGTTATAACCTGGCAATCTGTGCGCGTCGTATGGAACGTCTGGAAGATTTAAAGCAGGAACTGGAAAACCAGTACGGGATCAAAGTGATTGCCAAAACCCTGGATGTGACCAACTATGATCAGGTCTTTGAAGTATTCCGTGCCTTTAAGGAAGAGTTTAGTAGCATTGACCGAATTATCGTGAATGCTGGCGTTGGTGAAGGTCGTCGTATTGGAAAAGGCAACTTTGCTATTAACAAAGCTACGGTGGAAACCAATTTTATTTCTGCCTTAGCCCAGTGTGAAGCTGCAGTCGAGATTTTTCGTGCGCAAAACTCAGGTCATTTGGTCATGATTTCATCCATGAGCGCAATGCGTGGTATGCCAAAACACCTGACCGCCTACGGGGCTAGTAAGGCAGGAGTCGCGCATCTGGCAGAAGGAATTCGTGCAGAGCTGATTGATACACCTATTAAAGTGACGACGATTTTCCCGGGTTATATTCGTACTGAAATTAATGAAGGTGCGAAAAAACTGCCATTTGAGGTAGACGAAAAAACGGGTTCGCGTTTATTGGCTGCTGAAATTGAAAAAGCACCGGTTAAAGCGTATGTACCGAAATGGCCTTGGTTACCGTTGGGCTTGGCTATGAAAGTATTACCACTAAAACTGGTGAATAAACTAGGATAATTCTTGTTTGGATGATCAAAAAGCTCCTAACGGGGCTTTTTTATTTTTGGAATTGAAACATTTTGACTTTAAAAATTAAGAAAATAATGTCTGGAAATTATTTTTTATAAATATGATTATACATTATGGTTTAGCATAGCTAAGGGTTGGTGAATATATGTATATGGGCTTATAACCAAATGAAAAAATTAGCTTTTATAATTATTCTGGTATTGACAGCAATGCCATATGCTCAAGCAGCATCTGATGAAGGAAAAAATCCGGATACGACCCGATTGTGTGAGGGAAAAGGACCTCATGTAAAGCTTACGGTTAAAATTGAGGGTCATACCATAAAAGGCTCATGTCAGATCGGCTTTAAACCTGCTCAAGTAAATGCCTTGGACTATGAAGCAATACGCGCTCCCGCTGTGCAAAATGCATGTAAGAGCAAAGCACGTGGTTCGACTCTTGTCATGAATGTAAATGGTGAACAGATACCGGGTAAATGTGACCTGGTCTTTAAAAGAAATCATCGTTAAAAATATATTTAACTATTTCTTATTTGTGTTATTCCCAATTAGAAATGTCCTACCTAATAACCAAATAGAAATGTCCTATATGGACATTTCCAAGTCAAGCACAGGATTCAGATTTCGTTGTTGAATTGCTGTTTTCTGTGCACGTCTGCTTGGCATCTTTTGAGAACGATTACGTTTGTTTTGCTGTTCCAGTTCTTCATGCTGTTGTTGAATATGCAGCAATACAGAACTTAAACGTTTATTCTCAACAATCTCTCGCTGGTTAAGCTGACTTAATTTATCGAAGATGCTGTAATTGATCTTCCGTCCTTCATGCATGATCGCTACAGTACCATCCGGATATTCTAGAAACTCAAGATATTTACCGATCAGCTTCTGATTTTCTTGGATATTATCCAGAATATATACACATTTATCATAAGTAATGGTCAGGCTATTGGTGACTCTGCGGGGTTCACGCCAAGTAAAAATATCATCTAATTCTTCAGCTGTTTCAGTGACAGTCCGGTGGAGATCCTTAGGATTAAAGGCCATCTTGGCAAATTTACGATTAAATTGCTCAATAAAGCAGGGCAGCCAGGCATTGGCATCTGCAATCGAACTGATAGCTTCTAAGCGCATCTCCTTAATCAGACGATCCTGAAGCGTTCTATTGGCTCGTTCTACACGTCCTTTGGCCTGTGGTGAATTGGCGAAGATGATATCGATATTGAGCGTACTGAGTACTCGCCCAAATTGGGTAATCTTGGTGTCTTTCTTGCTGCTTTGATTTACCCTAAAGACTGAATGTTTGTCGCTGTAAAACGCTAAGGGCTTACCGTGCTGTTCAACATACAAACGTGTCGAAATCATATAGTCAAAGGTTGATTCTGACTCACAGAAGCGTAAATGCTGTAATTTGCCTGTGGCATCATCAATAAACACCAGCAGACAGCATTTAGCAGCACGCCCTTCGAACCAGTCATGGTGAGAGCCATCAATCTGGATCAGTTCACCATAGCAATCCCGGTTATATCGAGGCTGATATGGGCGTTTCAGGCGCTTGGCGCGAGGAATCCACAAGTCGGCTGCAATCATCCAAGAACGCAGGGTTTCTACTGAAAGATCGAATCCATGTACGGTGGTGAGCTTTTCATGCGCTAAAGTGGGTCCGAAACCATGGAGTTGGTCAGAAACAATATTGAGGCACTTGAGTCTGAGTTCTTCAGGAAGTTTGGAATTGCTGGTTTGGCCACGACCGGCATGGGCTAATGCAGCTGGACCTTGAGCTTTGTATTTCTGCAGTAAGCGTCTGATCTGACGTTCTGAGATATGAAGTAGCTGAGCAGCCTGGGATTGAGTTATGCGTTGATCGCAGATTTCCTGCAAGACCGACAATCGTTTAAGTTCTTTATCCGACATAGACACCAACATATCAAACCGTCCGCTTCGATAATCGCAAAAGCGCATATTCTAAAAGCGGACATTTTTACTTTGGAGAAACCGGACATTTCTATTTTGGAGTTACAATTTGACTTTGTATAATCGAAATTATGTTAAATTCGGGATTTATTTCTTGAATAAGTTTATTTTTTCCTAATTTTGGAAATCGATATTCAAAATATTTTCATTAAAAATGAATTAAGCATTTAGTAATATTCAGATAGACAGGCTTTGAATTAAATCTCTTTCAAGCATCCAAATCCGATCTTGCCCCCATAAGGCGGAGTATCCTTCCACATAAAATGATGGAACTCCCCATAAACCTTTATCTAGTAATTCTTTTCGATTTTCTTCAGCTATGATTTTCCAGCTTTCATCATTCAGTAATGCAGTAACTTCCGATTCTGAAATACCAGCTCTATCTGCTAAAAAATGAAGTCCTTTCATTGATGCTGCATCAACTCCATCTGCAAAAACACCTTTTAAAAAGGAATGTAAAAAAGCATTACCTTTTCCCTGTTGAATCGCATGATGCAACACGGCTAAACCTTGCTTCGTTGCTAATCCTACAGGATCAACTACACAACCAAAGGGTAAATTTAACCGGTTAGCTTCTCGTTTTGAGTCTAATAAAATATACAAACGCTTCTCAATTGGAACGGGCAATCCTCTCATTACCATAGGCAGGACAAAACGAAGTTTCAATTCTGCTTGATAATGTTCAGCCAATTGAAAAATACGGTCCAAGGCAAGCCAAGTATAAGGACTACGTAAAGAACAGAAAAAGTGAATTATAGGCTTTATCCTTTTTTCTGGCATTTCCTTATAAAGGAGTGGGGGTGGCGAGGTTAAAGGTTCTAAATCAGAATCATTTGATAATCCTATTTTCATTAATCTTCTTTCTAGATAATGTAAACGATCAATTCCCCAATACCATTCTCCCTCAAAATAGAACATTGCACCTGAATAGTGACCTAATTGATGCAATAGCGTGGTTCCATTGGGGGCCGAAACTTGATGCACAGGTGCTAAATTAAATTTTTTCGTCAGCTCAGCCGCATCCCGTTTTGCCCATTCATTTAATCGTTCTTGATCGGGGTTAATTTGTTTTGAAGGCTGGTCAAGTAAATACGTCTGAATTTGAACTTTATAACGCTGTTGTAATTGCGCAATTAATGAAGCACTTAACTGGCTATATGGATCATCAGGTTGATGAAAGTAATGTATTGTCGCTTTAGAAAAAGTTAAATTACGTTTTACTTCGTGTAGATTGAAACGAATATTTTGTAATACCGGATTTGTAATCAATTGGGTGATAATTTTTGAAATTATTGGATTCATTTTAAAAGTTCATTTCATTAAAAATAGCTATTCATGCAATGAACTTATAAAAAGGACAATTTGAACTCAATAACCAATAAGGTCATAAAATCAATTTTTTAATGAGAACAATATGATGCATACCGTCTTACCCTTAGATCAAAGTGCTGGACAGCAATTACGTATGCTTCGAAAAAATGAAAAGTTAAGTCAATTAGATTTGTCTATGATGACAGGTATATCTCAACGCTATTTGAGCTGTATAGAAACGGATAAAGTTATACCCAGTGCTAATACACTGCATATTATTCTTTGTGCCCTGAATGCTCCAATTGAACAATCCAATCTTATATTTTTAGCCTCAGGATATGCACCAAGATATAAGCCAGTGATTCAGATGCAAGATCAAAATATGCTTGCTAAGGCACTTCATCATATTTTACACAATCAGAATCCAGCTCCAGCATTTGTGTTAAATAGGAACTGGGATATTGTAGAAATAAATGAAAGTGTGGATGCACTATTAGACTTTATGGAGCTTCCACAACTACAGGCTAACTCCATAAATTTATTGGATCTAGTTTTTGAAACTGATCAATTTACTGCTCAAATTATAAATGTAAATGAAGTAAAAAGTATTATCTGGCATAGAGCTTCGAAGGAGGCGATTAGCAATTTAGCATTAGCTGAACGTTTAAAAAAATATCATTATTCAAAAGATTTTAAATACCTCATGCCATCAATGCCGTCCTTGGTCTTAATTCACATTAAAGCTAAACAAAATGATTTGAAGTTTTTTTCAACCTTCACAACATTTGGAATACCAAATGGGAGTACAGAAGATTCTTTAAGAATTGATCATTTTATTCCTGCAAATGATCAAACTTGGGAAGTTATGAAAGGTCTGTATATAGAATCAATCTAACACTCTTATAAGAAATCAAAAAAATAAGATTAAAACCGTAGTTTTTGCTGCATTTATTTTGAATTTTGTATAGCCGCCCTTATATTAAATAGGTTCTTTTTATTAGTTCATCCTTGTAATGTAATGAGTTTTGTTCATCGATTATGTCTGTTACGGTTTGAAGCCATAAACCATCAGTTGCTAAGCGAATAAACTCCAGTTCTATATAATTATCAGTCTCTGAATATTGCTTTAATTTTTCTTTAAACCATATCCCAAACTTTTTATTGAATGTTGGATCACTGATCATTGTTTTAGTTAAAGCTGTCCAAGGAGACACCAAGCCATCTATACATGTCATGAAAGCACTCTGTATATATGCGCGGGTAAACTTTCCATATTCAGTATCATCTTCTGCAATTAAGCTTTCTACCGCTTGATCAAGGTGCAGGATAATTTCAGAAATCATTGCGTCAACTAAAATATTTTTATTGGCGAAATGATGAAAAACTCCGCCTTTTGTAACTCCCACACCATTTGCAACATTCTGAATAGAAACAGCCTGAGTACCATTTTCAGAAGCTAATATAATGGCTTGTTCAATAATACGTTTTCGAATAAGTTCAGGTTGTTTCTTAGGTTGTTGCATTTTTTTCACTTAATGACCTGTGGATTGAGAGAATAGGTTGATAATGGCGACTCCAGATACGATCAAAGCAATACCAAGTAATGCTGGACCATCTAAAGTCTGCTTGAATAGAACGTAGCCAACTATTGCTGTTAAAACAATACCTACTCCTCCCCATATTGCATATGCAATGCCTAATGGAATCGTCTTGATTACTTGCGATAACAGGTAGAAAGCTATACTAAATAAAACTACCACCATAATACTTGGAAATAGTTTTGAGAAACCTTCTGATTTAACTAAAAAAGTACTACCTATGACTTCTGTAATTATAGCCAATCCTAATAAGCCATAGGCTAAAAGAAGAGCATTCATTTCAACACCTTCATATTCAACATACCAACCGACAGGTATGTTAAGAAAATAATGTTTTTTGTACAACATATTTATAAAGGTTCTCTCCGTCCTTCTAAAATTAATATTATGTATGCTATATGAAATTTTCTATATTTTTCTTTAAATATCAATATATTGTTAAATTCTTTCTGATAGCTTAAAGGATTATAGTAGAAAACTTTTTGTTCTATATGTTAAACGCTTATTTTTTTGACCGAAGCCTTACAATAGTAGTGAGAAATTATAAAGCTTTAACTCTTTTGGCAGGCTATCTGATCTTTGAAATCATAGTTTATAAAATAGATATCTCCTTAAAGATTAGTATATTTACTCAATTTTAAAAAATAGAATGCTTAAATAAAATACAATTTTATTGAATTAAAATTTATTTTGTAACAACTGCTTTTTTTCTAAACATCTTGCTTTTAAAACCAGAAATATTAACTTTTATTTTCCGTATTTTCCTTTAATGTACACCTGTCCATAAATTAAAGGTTGTACATATGTCTTCATCCTCGGATATGACCAGTCAGCAGCGGATTGCCAAAGTCAGAACTGTGGTCATGCAGGCTGGCGAGGACCTGCGAGCACGATATCCCATCCTGAAACATCAAAATTTCATTGGTGCGAGTATTCTGACTTTTGCCTGGTCAGGCATGATTATATCTGCGTTGGCCTTTTATTATGGATATCTGACCGCATGGATCACCATTCCACTGATTGCCATATTTGCATCCTTAACACATGAATTGGAACATGATTTGATCCATTACATGTATTTCAAAAAAATGCCATGGGCACATCATTTAATGCTGGCTTTGGTATGGTTGGCACGTCCGAATACGATCAGTCCGTGGGCACGTCGTCGCCTGCATCTACATCATCATAAATATTCAGGGACTGAAAGTGACTTGGAAGAACGTGGTATCAGTAATGGTATGCCGTGGGGGACTCGACGTATTTTAGTGATCAGTGACCAGTTGATGTCAGTCTATCTGCGGCCATTTCAGATGTTCAAAATGATCCACCTGTTTCTGGAAAAGCAGCCTGAAAAAGAACGTAAAATTGCACAAATTTCACAGCTGCTTGGCTTTTTGCCTTTAAGTATTGTTTACTACGGTTTGTGTTATGTATTTGCAGTATTTCATATTTCCAATGCGATCGTACCCATGTTTGGTTATGAAATGCTGTGGTCACAAAGCATAATCGAGGCCATGCCATGGGTTAATTTAATGGCAGTCATTTGGGTGCTTCCCAACTTTATCCGTTCTTTTAGTTTACAGTTTGTCAGTTCAAATATGCATTATTACGGCGATATTGACCCGCGTGATGTAATCAAACAAACCCAAGTCTTGAACCCATGGTGGATGATGCCATTTCAGCTATTCTGCTTTAACTTTGGTGCAACACATGCGATCCATCATTTTGTCGTAAAAGAGCCATTTTATATCCGTCATATGACTGCCAAGACCGCACATAAAGTCATGAAAGAAGTAGGTGTGCGCTTTAATGATATTGGAACATTCCGTCGTTTAAATCGCTGGAATGAAATCAAAGCTAAGTAAAATAATAATGAAGTAAAATCCTGCTATAAGCGGGATTTTTTTATTTCTATACTTTAATTTTAATACAGAATTATTAAGAAGAATTTTAAGCGGTATATATTGATATTGTGTTTTAATTTTTTGATTATTAATTGTTTTTTATAATAATGGCGAATACTTTTTTAAAATACTACAGCCATTATTAGGGGACAAGGCATAGAAATGGATAGAAATATAAATATGTGAATATTCATAAAAAGTGACTATTAAGTTGTTACTTGAAGATTATAAACTGGGGTAAAATTAATCCTATCCTTATATAAATTAATCCATTATGTTGCTCAAAGCTGCTACGATTGCCTTAATACCTGCTCTAGTCATCCAGGGTAATCGCGTCAAGAAAAAAACGCTACGATTACCAGAACCTGCTGGGGAACGCGAAGGTTTGATTGGGCAAGGGAAACCTTTATCCATCCTGATTGTTGGAGATTCGGCAGCAGCCGGTGTCGGGGTAGATCATCAAGAAGACGCATTAACTGGGGCAATCTTAAGTCAGCTCCAGCAAGATTATCAGATTCGCTGGAAACTTCAGGCGAAAACGGGAGATGCGACTTCCAACGTCATTCGCGTATTAGAAAAAATTCCGGCTGAACACTATGATGTTGTAGTGACTTCAGTCGGTGTAAATGATGTTACCAAGCTGATACCCGCAGATGTGTGGATTAAAAAGCAGCAGAAACTTTATCAGGCGATTGAAAGTCGCTTTAGTCCTGAGTTAATTATCGCGGCCGGTGTTCCACCAATGAACATGTTCCCGGCTTTACCAAATCCATTAGCTTGGTTATTTGGTCATTATGCCAAAGCCATGAACTCTGAGCTGGAGAAATTTGTCAGCAAGAAAGCCAATATGCAGTGGATTGAGTACGATATCAAACAATATCAGGCACTCAATCTGGAAATGGCCAAAGACGGTTTTCACCCGAGTAAAGAAGTTTATACGCTTTGGGGACAGGAAGTTGCTACAAAAATCCGCCAAAAATTTTAGAATAGAATTTCTATACACTAATTTAGTGGAATTTTATGTCGGATATTGAAACCCATCCTCTAGAACCTTTTTTACCGGAAAATTCCAAACTTCTGATGATGGGCAGTTTTCCGCCACCAGAAACACGTTGGAAAATGCGTTTCTATTATCCAAATTATCAAAATGATATGTGGCGGATATTTGGTTTAATTTTCTTTCATAATAAAGATTACTTTCTGGATATTGCCAATAAGAATTTTCAGGAGATGCTGATTCGGGAATTTTTGCTGGAAAAAGGTATTGCGATTTTTGATACGGCGTATCAGATCCGGCGATTGAAAGGGAATGCTTCAGATAAATTTCTGGAAATTGTTACGCCAACTGACCTCAACAAACTGCTTGTTCAGATGCCTTTATGTCATAGCATTATGACCACAGGCGATAAAGCGACCGAAACCCTGATGCTATCCATGCCTGAAGGCACAGAAAAACCTGCTATCGGGCAGCCGAGTAAAGCACATTTTGCTGGACGTGAACTAAAACTCTATCGAATGCCATCATCATCACGAGCCTATCCATTGGCTTTGGAGAAAAAGGCGGAAGCCTATCGGCAATTGTTTAGAGATGCTGGACTGATTTAGGTTTTAGCAATAAAGGTGAATGCAATACTTATACTGTTTACGTTAAATCTATCTTGATTGAAGCACATATTTCATTTTGGGATTAAGAAAATAAAATGCATGCATATTTATAGTTAATTACCAACTAATAGTAAGTATTAAATCTATGTATCCGGCATCATTTGTGGATATTCCACCCATTTAAAACCATGCGCCTGAAAATCCCGAACATGGCTAAAGTCAGACCAGATCAGGCGGCTGCCTTTGGTCCATCTTAATAGTTTTATTCTACGATGGACCAGCTCCAGTTCAGTTTCAGTTGCAGGTCGCAGTTCACTGATTTCCGCATATAAACGTACTCCTGGATAACTGCTAAATTTACCGCTCATTAAAGATTTTAGCCAAAATGACTGGCTACTATTTACTGCTTGAATACACGCTTTCGAACTATGTGGAAGGTTCTGTTTCAGGCTGGTACAGTAGCGGTCAAAGAAAAAGCCTGTGGGTTTATATTCATGTAAAAATAAAGTGCCGATGGGACTGCTTGTAGGAAATCCATCAGAGGTGATTGTAGATACCGAGCAGTGCATGGCAGCACGCTGGGCATCAGCAAAGACATTCCGGATCTTAAGCCAATCTTGAGGCTGAATATTTACCATCATAAGGTTATCTTCATTTTTTATTATTTTCATTAACATAGCATAGAGCATATATAAAATTGCCGAGACATTACGACTTACCATTCATCTCTATAGAAATTTTAAAATAAAAAAGGCGATTGAATCGCCCTTAAATGTTTTAGTGATGGCTTTAAATATTAACCATCATATTCCACATAATCCCAAAGATTTAAACGAGATTTAATTTCACGACGAATATTCGGTAATAAAGGCAACAGCGTGCCATCGATCCATAAACTCAAAGCTTGTGAAGATAGTAATTGTTGCTGCTCATCAACCAGTTTCGCACCTTTGACGACGACCAAAGTTTCTTCATTGACTTCAGTTTCTACACCTTTAAAGAGCACCTGCAGATCATAGCCAGAATCCTGAATCAGCCATTCCATTTCAATCTGGATATTTTCATTGGACTGGATGATAACCTGACCTTCAATCACTTCTGTATCAGAAATACAATCATGCTCTACACGGATTTTGGCGAGAAACCATTCCTGAGCGGATAATTCTTGAAGGGTTTTGTTTGGTGTGAGGATATCACTTAACTTAAACTGGCGGCTTAAATCAAAAAATTGCATGGGAGTGTGGCGAAAAAACTTCGCATAAAACTGGAAAAGTGTAATTTTAAGGCAATCTAGAGCTGTGGTACAGATCATGACAGCATTGATCGAATAAACGTCTAAAACCTGCACGATTTTCAATTAATCCTAAAATTAACAATCTCTAAAATGAGGTGGAAATTCAATTTTGTCATCTGTTTGTCATTACATTGCCCATTCAGCCGGAAAAGTCGTGACCAAATGCATCATAAAACGCTGGAATCGGGTTGTTTCAGGATCATGGGTAAATTTTAAAATTTTTCCGTCTTTCTGTTGGTCCAGCCAGATAATTTCCCCTTTATCATTCAGCTTAAGTTGATAAGCAATACGTGGCAGATATTTATCTAACGATGCTGCAATTTCATTTTGAAGTTTCTCTGATTCGATCACCAGTCCGACTTCAGTATTCAGGCGTGCTGAACGGGGATCAAAGTTAAAAGAGCCGATAAAGACTTTGCCATCCGCATGGAAAAACTTGGCATGCAGGCTGGAGCTGTTTTTATTTTTAGCTGGAATCACATTACCTGTCATTTTTTCATACCAGGTACGTTCCCGACGTTCGATATAAGGTTTAAATTCCCAGATTTCTATACCATTTTTGAGCAATTGATTACGGTATTGCTGATAGTAGGCATGTACCACAGGCACATCATTCGCCAAAAATGAGTTAGTGACTACCCGAATTTTCAAGCCATTTCGGGCACGCTTGCTCAGATAATCCGTTCCCCATTGGGTGGGAACAAAATAGGAAGACACCAGGTCTAACTGATTTTTTGGTTCACCCATCAGATCTAACATCTGGGTATAGATGAAGTCTTCATCATTTATCGTGTGACGTGCTTTTCTGGGGGAATCGGCAACAAAGTGCGCACTGGCCCATTGCACAGGTTGTGACTGTAATTGTTTGGCAATTTGTTGCTCGGCAATATTGACGCGACGCTGGGTTTCCTTGGCATCCAAACGGGTTTGAGCAAATAATTTTCTTAATTCAACCAAATCATCCGGTTTAGACCTTTCCTCTAAGATCTGCTGGATATCATAACTCAGCGTATCATTCCAGAAGTCGATAAAAGACTGGTTGGCATCTGTGACCGCATTGCCGGCAAAGAAAATATCGACATCGGTAAACTGAAAATCATTGCTGGCTTCAAAATATTCACTGCTGATATTACGGCCACCGGTGACAGCCACACTGCCATCGGCAATGATCAATTTATTGTGCATACGGTGATTCACTTTCTTTAAACGCAGCCCATAATCTAGGGCGCGAAAGTGACGAAATTTATAAGGATTAAATAATTTGGTTTCGATATTAGGATGTTGGCTCAGCGCAAGCAGTTTATCATCCAGCTGAGTACCATTCTGGTCATCAATTAATAGCCGGACTTTAACTCCGCGATCGGCGGCATTCAGCAACTGGGACAATACCAGATTGCCAATAAAATCATCGTTCCAGATATAATATTGCAAATCAAGATGATGCTTGGCGTGATTGATTAGGTGTAGCCGTGCTGCAATACTCATGAAACCGTCATATAGCGGTAAATAAGCGGTTAAACCTTCCTGAACATTTTCCCGGGCTTCGGTTTTTTGAATCCAGTGCTGGGATTGTACCGGTGTAATTTTTGCTTTAGTCGATGTGTTTGGATCTAACTCACAGCCTGTCAAAAAAATGGATAAGCTAATAAAACTGATACAAAGTATTTTAGTTCGGTGAGTCATTGAGTTTCCATTAATTATTTGGCTTTATTCTTCCCATATTAAGGATGTTAATGGTTGAATCTCAGAATAGAAAGAGGTTACTGTTAGTCATCTGTTAAATCAGCAAACAAAGGATAGTTTTAAATGAAATCACGTGCAGCGGTAGCGTTCGGTCCAGGCGAGCCATTACAGATCGTTGAAGTTGATGTCGCACCACCGAAAGCTGGCGAAGTTCTGGTAAAAATTAGCCATACGGGCGTGTGTCATACTGATGCCTTCACTTTATCTGGTGAAGATCCTGAAGGTGTATTCCCGGCAATTCTGGGCCATGAAGGTGCAGGTGTGGTGGTTGAAGTAGGTGAAGGTGTCACCAGCTTAAAACCAGGTGATCACGTGATTCCTCTATATACTGCTGAATGTGGTGAATGTCTGTTCTGTAAATCTGGAAAAACTAACCTGTGTGTTGCTGTACGTGCGACTCAGGGTAAAGGGGTAATGCCGGATGGCACCACGCGTTTCTCTTATAATGGCGAGCCAATTTACCATTACATGGGCTGTTCAACATTCTCTGAATATACCGTGGTTGCTGAAGTTTCTCTGGCGAAAATCAATCCGGAAGCAAATCATGAACACGTTTGCTTATTAGGCTGTGGTGTCACTACAGGTATTGGTGCAGTACATAACACAGCAAAAGTACAGGAAGGCGATACGGTTGCAGTATTCGGTCTGGGTGGTATCGGGTTGGCAGTAGTACAAGGTGCCCGTCAAGCCAAAGCCAGCCGTATTATTGCAGTAGATACCAATGCTGACAAATTTGAACTGGCAAAACAGTTCGGTGCAACCGACTTTTTAAATCCAAAAGACTATGACAAGCCAATTCAGCAAGTCATTGTGGAAATGACAGGCTGGGGTGTAGATCATTCATTTGAATGTATCGGTAATGTCGACGTAATGCGTTCTGCACTGGAATGTGCACACCGTGGCTGGGGTCAATCAGTCATTATTGGTGTCGCTGGTGCAGGTAAAGAAATTTCGACCCGTCCATTCCAGCTCGTGACTGGTCGTAAATGGATGGGGACGGCATTTGGTGGCGTAAAAGGTCGTTCACAATTGCCAGGAATGGTTGAACAGGCCATGAAAGGTGATATCCAGCTGGAACCATTTGTAACCCATACCATGCCGCTTGAGCAGATTAACGAAGCATTTGATCTGATGCATGAAGGCAAGTCGATCCGTACAGTGATTCATTTTGACTAAGCGGATTAATTTTAAAAGACCGGTAAATACCGGTCTTTTTTATGTTTATTTATTTTAAATTGGATACATTTGCCTCTTAAACCCTCACAGAGCTTAACTGAATCCGCACAAGCCTTCTAAAGTCATTTTAGTTCAAAGCTTTATAGTGATGAAAGCATATTGATATGCGTTAAGAAAACCATTTTCAACAATAAGGATAAACTCTATGTCGAATGATAATTTTGATCGTGATTTAATCAAGAATTCTCCGAAAGAAGTACGTGATGATTTAAATGCCGATCCAATTACTGGTGAACCGGGTGCGCATCCGGTAGGTACAGGTGTCGGTGCTGCAGGCGGTGCAGCTGCAGGTGCAGCAATTGGTTCTGCTGCTGGTCCGGTTGGAACTGCTGTCGGTGGCGTAGTCGGTGCAGTGGTTGGCGGGTTAGCGGGTCATGGTGTAGGTGAAGTGGTAAACCCAACCGAAGAAGAAGCATATTGGCGTGAAAATTCATTAAATACGCCTTATTATACTGAAGCACGTACAAGTTATAGCGATCTGGATTATGATCGTGATTATCATACGGCGTATCAGGTCGGTTATGAAAATCGTGCCCATTATGATGCTAACACCCGTTTTGAAGATGCCGAATCCGATTTAAGAATCAAATGGGAACAGGTAAAAGGCGAGTCACGTTTGAACTGGGAGCAGGCTAAATATGCGATCCGCGATGCCTGGAACCGTGTTTCACGTTGATTCTGCTTTAATAATGAGTCACTGAATCTTGACAAGGTCTGAGGTAGCTTCAGATCTTGTCAAACTTTGGTATAGCTATGACAAATAGGTGGATTGATAAATAAAAATAGCCACACTAATAAATATTTTTTTTACAATTTTTACTTGTCAAATACTGATATACCGCGTATTTTAAATTTCATATTCACATTTTTATGAATTACATAACATGCTCAAGCAACCTGTAAACTTAAACGCTTATTATTATTTCTGGCAGTTTAGATGATTGCCTGAATGCGTTCGGGCAAGTAAAAGGTTGCCCACCCAGTTTATACCTGATCGGCAACCCTGATCAGGTTTTTTTATGCTTGTTATATTTACTAATTTTGGAGACAGCCATGACTTACTTTAACTATTCATACTTTAGCAACTTTTATTGGTTCTACTTTAACCAGTTGATGAACCTTAGCACACAGACACATAGACCCATAAAGCTCAAATAAAAGTTCGGACTGTATTGATCAGTCCAAAGGATGAAAGTCATGAATAGCGTTATTACATCACAACAACAGCAAACTGAAACTCTATTAAGCCTGCCGGCAGAATTGAAAGCACAATTGCCATTGTCTCCACAATTGGCTGAACAGATTGCCGGACAGCGACAAACCATACAGAACATTCTAGAGGGTAAAGATCACCGTCTGATGGTGATTACCGGACCATGCTCCATCCATGATGAAGCCTCCGCACTTGAATATGCAGAAAAATTAAAACAGTTACAGGCTCAAATTTCTGATCAGATTTTCCTGGTCATGCGAGCTTACATTGAAAAGCCTCGTACCACAGTCGGCTGGAAAGGTTTTCTATACGACCCTGCACTGGATGGTTCATCCAATATGCAGCTGGGTCTGCAAAAATCCCGCGAACTTTACCTGAACATTATTGGCATGGGCTTACCGATTGCTTCGGAGATCCTCAGTCCAATGGCGACGGCGTATTTTGATGATTTACTGGCGTGGGGTGCGATTGGTGCACGTACCAGTGAATCTCAGATCCACCGCGAAATTTCTAGCCAAATGCCATACAGCATCGGTTTCAAAAATGGCACTGATGGTTCGATTCAGATTGCTTTAGATGCGATTCAGTCAGCTTCTCATCCGCATCAGTTCCTGGGCATGAGCCAATCGGGTTTACCATGTATTTTAAATTCCAAAGGCAATCCAAAAGCCCATCTGATTCTGCGTGGATCAAATAGTGGTCCGAACTACCAGTTATCTGAAATCGAGAAAATCAAAGCCAAACATTCAGCGGAATTGCCAGCATTAGTGATTGACTGTAGCCATGGCAACAGTTCCAAAAATCCGATGTTACAACCGGAAGTTTTAGAGCAGATCGTGGCAGAACGCCTACAGACCAATGTTCGCGGTGTGATGCTGGAAAGTCATCTGGTTGATGGCAATCAGAAAATTTCAGATGGTATGGTTTACGGACAGTCGGTTACAGATGGATGTCTGGGCTGGACAAAAACCGAACAACTGTTGTTAAATATGACAGATTCACTGCGACTGGAAGGTTTAAAGCGTAGTGCTTAAATTTACGGTCATGCCTTTCCTCACACTGTTGGGGGAAAGGCATGAGTGAATGCTACTGAGAGGAAGACTGCTTATAAAGTTTCGATCAGCACCGTTACTATGTAGAACATACAGAATAATAATCATTAAAAATATATTTATAAATACATCAAAAAATAAGTGATTTCACAATAACAATAATTTTTCAGGATCTGCATCAAACCGTTTTATATCGCGCGATGGACATGATCTGAGGGATCTGGATATGTATACACCCGAATTGCTCGATGAAGCACGTAAATTTATGCACCATATGCTGACCAAAGTGGTTGAATATGGAGGTTCCGATCTTTTTATTACCGCAGATTTTCCACCAAGTATCAAACAGCAGGGCTTGATGAAACCTTTTGGTCAGCAAAAACTGGCAGCGGATAAAACCCGTTTGTTTGCCTATGCTTTAATGAATGAACGACAGATCAAGGAATTTGAATCAGTGATGGAATGCAATTTCGGTATCAGTGTACCGGGTGTATCACGCTTCCGGGTCAATGTCTTTCAGCAACAGCATAATGTTGGGATGGTAATCAGAACCATTACTACGGAGATTCCAAGCTTTCAGCAATTAGGACTACCAAACTCTTTGCAACAAGTGATTATGGAAAAACGTGGGCTGGTTCTGATTGTAGGTGCGACAGGTGTTGGTAAATCTACCACACTTGCAGCCATGATTGATCACCGCAATACCTATTCTGAAGGACATATTATTACCATAGAAGATCCTGTGGAATACGTATATCAACATAAAAAGTCCATGATTACCCAACGTGAAATTGGCGTAGATTGTGTTTCCTGGCATAACGCGCTGATCAATACCATGCGTCAGGCACCGGATGTGATCGTGATTGGTGAAATCCGGGATACCGAAAGTATGGAGCATGCGATTGCCTTTGCTGAATCCGGTCATCTGTGTTTGGCCACCCTGCATTCTAATAATGCCGATCAGGCTTTAGACCGAATTATTAATTTCTTCCCGGAAGAACGCCGCAATCAGCTATTAATGGATTTATCCGCCAATATGAAAGCTGTGATTTCGCAACGTTTGATCCGTATCGAGGATGGGCAAGGTCGTCGCGCTGCCGTTGAAATTTTATTGAATACGCCGCTGGTGTCTGATTTTATCCGTAAAGGAGATTTTTACGAGCTGAAAACTATTATGGCGCGTTCGCGTGAACTCGGCATGCAGACCTTTGATCAGGCATTATTTGATTTGTATAACCAGGGAATTATTTCTTATGATGAAGCCTTGCGTAATGCAGATTCAAGTAATGAAATGCGTTTGCAGATCAAATTAAAGAGCAGTCGCATCAATCCAGCTCTTCAGGAAGAAGGAAATAAAATGACGATACTGGAACAATCCAAGGAAACTACACTTTCCAGAAACTGACATACTGCATTTTGCTGAAACCAAGCTGCATTCAAATGCAGTTGAGTTGGATGATAAGTTTGTCCACGGTGGTTTAAAGATCATAAAGCTTTAGCCACCAAGATTTTTAATTTAATTTCCTTATTTAAAAAAATATGTGGACGGATTCATTTCGATGAGTTTCCAATTTACTTTTCTAAAATCTGAACTCTAGTTTATCAATAGTTATAACTATTAGATTTTAATTTCATTAAGATCATTTCCCTTTATTTTTATTTTCTTTGAATCAGGTCACAGAATTATTTAAAAAATTATCTTTATAAATCAAATGTGTTTGAGCCTTTTGAAAAAACGCTGCACAATAAAATCAAAATATATTGATATGAGTCTTTTTTTGAAGATTTATACCATTGTGCATTACAGAGGAAAATATGTTTACGGCAGAGTTATTAGAAGAAGCACGTAAGTTTATGCATCATATGCTCACCAAGGTCGTTGAATATGGTGGTTCAGACTTGTTCATTACCGCAGACTTTCCTCCGAGTATCAAACATCAAGGATTAATGAAACCTTTTGGGCAACAGGAACTCACCCCAGAAAAAACCAAACTGTTTGCCTATGCACTGATGAACGAAAAGCAGCGTAAAGAATATGAAGCAGAACTAGAATGTAACTTTGCCATTACTGTACCGGGCGTTTCACGTTTCCGTGTCAACGTGTTCCAGCAGCAGCTCAATGTCGGCATGGTGATCCGGACCATCACTGCAGAAATTCCGAATTTCCAGAAGTTAAAATTACCAGAGTCACTCAAGCATGTGATTATGGAAAAGCGCGGTCTGGTACTCGTCGTGGGCGGTACAGGTTCAGGTAAGTCGACTTCGCTTGCTGCGATGATTGATTATCGTAATGAAAACTCAGCAGGCCATATTATTACCGTAGAAGACCCGGTGGAATATGTACATAAACATAAGAAGTCAATGATCACCCATCGCGAGGTCGGTGTAGATAGCCATTCTTGGCATAATGCCTTAAAAAATACCTTGCGTCAGGCACCCGATGTGATTCTGATTGGTGAAATCCGGGATACGGAAACCATGGAACATGCAATTGCCTTTGCCGAAACAGGGCATCTCTGTCTGGGGACGCTGCATTCCAACAATGCCAACCAGACGCTTGACCGGATTATTAACTTCTTCCCGGAAGAACGCCGTAATCAGTTATTGATGGATCTGTCTTCTAATATGAAAGCGATTGTCTCTCAGCGTTTGGTCCGTACTGAAGATGGCAAGGGACGTCGTGCCGCAGTCGAAATTATGCTAAATACACCATTGGTGTCGGATCTGATTCTGAAAAGTGATTTCCATGAATTAAAAGCAATTATGGGTAAATCACGCGAACTTGGCATGCAGACTTTTGATCAGGCATTATTTGATCTTTATAATGAAGGTGCGATTTCTTATGAAGAAGCATTGCGTAATGCTGATTCGACCAATGAACTTCGTCTGCAAATCAAACTGAAAAGTACACGTGCTAATCCAGCCATGAATAATACGGCCACCGCATTTAGTATGGTGGAAGAGAAAAAGCCGGATAATGAAACAGATGAAGATGCCAGTAGTACAGAACAAAGCTCATAAATATTATGCATTTAAACTAAAAATCGACATGAAATAAGGTCGGTTTTTTATTGCTGGATTAAGCTATAACAGTTGTACGTTGAACCACGAATTTAAAATACAGCAGGCTCAAGGCTGTTAGAGCGGCACAAATAATAAAGGCGAAGCTAAAGCTTTGCTTGGTAATCATCATCCCAACGACTAATGAGCCAATGGCAATGCCGATGTCGTAGCAGGTGTAGAAAGTCGAAGTGGCATAGCCAATCCGGTGCTTGGGAGCACGTTGAATGGCGAGAGTTTGCAAGCAAGGTTGAGCACTACCAAAACCTAATCCGATCAGTACGGCTGCCAGCATAAATCCAGTCAGGGTATGAATCTGACTTAAAACCAATAGCCCCAGACTAAAGGTAAGAACCGCAGGATAAATTACATATTGTGGACCTTTACGGTCATAAATTTTGCCAGTAATCGGGCGTAAGCTCATCATGGAAATGGCAAAAACCACAAAGAATAAGCCTGCGTACTGCATCAGATGAATTGAACTGGCAAAGGGGGCAATAAAGGACATGATGCTGGCATAAGAGAAGGATATCATCATGACCATTAAGGCAACAGTCAGGGATTTTTTCTCAACAAAATCACTTAAACCCAACTTGGTTTTTTCAGCTCCACTGTCTGGTTGTTTGACTTCTTGCACCGGAATTAGAAAGCAGAAGATATAACCGATAAAGATCATGGCTACCAGTACAGCAGTCACCATGGTATAGCTTAAATAAGGAATAAGACTTAGGCCAATGAGGGGACCGAGTACAATTCCGAGATTCACCGACATGGCATAATAACCCATGCCTTCGCCTCGCCGACTATCCGGAATAAACTGGTTTACCACAGGAACACAAACGGTAGTGAGGATACTAAACCAGACCCCATGGAATAAACGCAGGATATATAAGCTGGTCATATTGCTAATAAATAAATAGCCAAAAGCAATGAAACAGAACATCGTCGCCGAGATAATTAAAGTACGGCGCTGTCCCAATTTATCAATAATCAAACCACTAAATGGGCGGATCAATATCGCAGAAACCATGAATAGCGTCAGGGTTAATCCGGCTTGGGTTACGCTGCCCCCAAGTTCTTTAAGAATATAAATCGGTAAAATCGTAGTTTGGGCAAAATAAAAAATAAACAAAAACAGATTATTTGCCAGACAAAGCAAAAAGGACTTTGTCCACAACGGCGTTACAGTTGCGTTCATCATGATCCAGAAATTTTAATGTGAAACGCTAGGCCAAAATTAGTATTTTTTTTATGGAACATGCTGAATGCGATATTCAGCAACAAAGCGCGTCACGAAGACTATATGGGAGATTATGTGAATAATACAATAAAAACCGACAAATGTGGGGTCATTTTAATATGTAAAAGGTCTTAAAAATTTAGGTATAAAAAAATCAGCCCGCAGGCTGATTCTTAAAACAGGTTAAATTAAAGGCCTGCTTCATATTCAGTATTGCTGAGCAGTTTTTCGACATCCGCGATATTATCTGGCTTGATTTTGTAAATCCAGCCTTTGCCATACGGGTCATCATTAATGAAATCCGGATCATCTTCCAGTGCCGGGTTAATTTCAACAACGATACCAGAAACAGGCGCATGGATATCTGACGCAGTTTTTACAGATTCGACAACACCTGCTTGCTGACCTGCGGTCACGTGTGAATCAAGATCTGGCGCTTCAACATAGACCAGGTCACCTAAAGCATCCTGTGCATGGTCAGAAATACCGGTCACCACAAGATCACCCTCAATGCGTACCCATTCATGTGTACTTGCGTACTTTAATTCTGAAGGATGATTCATTGATAACTCCTTAAATCGCTTAGGTTCATTTTTGACATGATTTATACATTCTTTTGCTGCAAAACAAAAGGCTTATAGATACGGATCTTTACGCCAGTTGCTTGGACTGCGACCACTCCAGCGTTTAAAGGCACGACTGAAGTTGGCGACATCACTATAGCCGAGTTCATCGGCAATCTGTTCCAGAGTGAAGTCTGTTCGTGAAAGCAGGGAAGTTGCATGACGATAACGTACTTCATCGACCAGTGTCGAGAAAGAAGTGCCTTCTGCGGCCAGCTGACGTTTCAAGGTACGATCCGACATATGCAGACGGTCGGCGACTGCTTCAATACTAAGATAATGCTGTTCTGAATTGGTCAAAATATCCCGTACCCGCATGGCAATACGATGTCGTTCACCCAGGGCAGAAAGTTCTGTTTCACACTGGTTAATCGCAATCTGGCTGGCGATTGGATCGGCATGCACCAGTTTGTTCATCAGATAGCTTTTATCAAAGCTAAGTAACAGATGTGGCTGTTCAAAACGGAACTGATGCGTAGGGAATTTCACCATAAAGCGTTCAAAACCTTCCGGCTTTTTAAAATCGAAATCGATTTCTCCGGTTGCATCGCTGATCCCGGTAATGGCTTTAGCCATACTGATCAGACCGATCATCAGGGCGATTGAAATTTCAGTACGCAGCGGTTCCATCTGAATATCAGTTTGTAGCTGTACTGTGGCCTTGACCCCAAAGGTCGAGAAGAACAGTTGCAGGAAGGGCAAACGCAACTGAATAAAACGGTTGGCCAGCACCAAAGCTTCGGTAATATTGTTTGCCGTCATGATGGCATAGCCAATAAAGCCATGAATAGAAATACGCATCTGTGTGCCGAGGTGATAGCCCAAGGTCGGTTCACCCGTCAGCTTGAGTGCGTGTTTAACCATATCATTGGCAATGGCAGTTGGAATTCGGAACTCAGGGTCTGCCAGCTGTTCGCTGGTTAGCCCAAAAGGTTTGAATAGCGACTCATCGTTATAGCCCCAGCGGGAGATAACGTCGAGAAGCAAAAGACCATAAACACCCGGGATGCCTTGGTCTTGGCGTGGAGCAATCATCTTCATGCGCGATCCGTTGCACTCAGTCAAATTTTTTCTATTTATGTGCCCATATTGGCATGAACTAGCCAGTTTTATCTTTAAAATTGTTGGACAAAATGCTGAGCCTTACTCAAACACTTCAAGCAGATTAGCCTGAAATGTGGGTAAAAATCAAACTAAACTGCTGTAAATTCTCGCTTAAATACCAGAATATTTGTGGTTGAATTAAACAGAACCTGATCTTGCTGGTTCAAGGCCTGGGTTTCATAGCGAACAATGCCACGATCAGGTTTACGTTTGGAAGGTTGAATATCAGTGATGGTCACAATCACCCGGATTTCATCATCAGGGCGGGTTGGGCAGGGCCAACGCACATGCGAATCCGCCCCAATCAGACCATAAGCAACCGGGAAACATTCGGTCCATAAACGCATGACCACTGCAGCAGTATGCCAGCCACTGGCGGCCAGACCCCGGAAGATCGGATGCTGTTCGGCCTGTTCCGCATCGACATGAAACGGTTGCGGGTCATAGGCATGAGCAAACTTTAGAATTTCGTCCTTACTCATGCGGTAAGAACGACTTTTAAACTCATCACCAATCTGTAGGTCTTCCAGATATAACATGTTCTATCCTTGTTCTTTTGTGTCGTGTTCTATTAAAAATCCGCCAGTCTGACGTTGCCATAGATGCGCATAAATTCCATTCAATGCCACCAGTTCATCATGTGTGCCTTGTTCAACAATCTTACCCTGATCCAGCACAATCAACCGGTCCATTTGCGCAATAGTAGAAAGACGGTGAGCAATCGCAATCACAGTTTTACCTTTCATCAGCTCATCCAGACTGCTCTGAATTGCCGCTTCAACTTCTGAATCCAGTGCACTGGTTGCTTCATCCAGAATCAGAATAGGTGCATCTTTCAGAAAGACACGGGCAATCGCAATACGCTGACGCTGACCACCAGACAGCTTGACGCCACGCTCGCCAACATAGGCCTCATAACCACGCTTACCGCGCATATCGCTTAGTTGCGGAATGAATTCCTCTGCCTCAGCTTTACGCACCGCCTCAAACATTTCTTCATCCGTCGCATTCGGACGACCATATTTGATGTTTTCAGCCACACTACGATGTAGCAGTGAAGTGTCCTGTGTCACCATGGCAATATTCTTGCGCAGGCTATCTTGAGTCACATCTTCAATATTTTGCCCATCGATTAAAATACGACCTTGGTCAATACGATAGAAATTCAGCAATAGCTGAATCAGGGTAGACTTACCGGCACCAGAACGACCCACCACACCGATTTTTTCACCCGGTCGAATGGTCAGGTTCAAACCATCAATCACGTTTTTGTCATTATAGGCAAAACAAACATTATCAAATTTGATTTCACCCTGTCTCAGTTCCAGTTCTTTGGCATCCGGCTTGTCCTGAATCGAAATTGATTTACCCAGAGTTCCCATGCCGTCCTGAATGGTTCCGACATTTTCAAACAATTGCGAGGTTTGCCACATCAGGAATTCGGCAATACTGTTCAGTTTCAGTACCATCGCTGTAGTTGCAGCAATAATGCCGAGCTGAGCCTGACCTTCCATCCATAACCAGATCGCTGTTCCTAATACACCGCCATAGAGTACGAGGCTCAGTAGCAAAATACTGATTTCATACTGGGCACCCAGTCGCATCTGTTTATAAACCGTCACCATAAACTCTTGCATGGATGCTTTGGCATACTGGCTTTCACGGCCTGCATGAGCAAAAAGTTTAACGGTCTGAATATTGGTATAGGCATCGGTCACACGGCCAGTCATTACCGCACGGGCATCGGCCTGTTCATGCGAGATTTTGCTGAGACGGGGAATGAAATAGCTGGCAGCACAGATAAACAGTAGCAGCCATACCATCAGTGGAATAATCAGATAAGCAGAAATTGAACCGAGTACGATGTTAATGGTAATGAAATAGATCACTACATAGGCCAGCATATCGCCGAGAATGACCCAAAATTCACGGATCGCCAGTGAAGTCTGCATGACCTTGGCAGATAAACGACCGGCAAAGTCATTGTGGAAGAAATCCAGGCTTTGCTTGAGCAGCAGATTATGAAAACGCCAGCGCAAACGCATTGGGAAATTACTGTATAAAATCTGGTGCTTGATCAAGGACTGCGCACTGGCAAAGAAAATATTGGCCAGCAGGACTACAGTGAGTAAAGTCAGGTTGGCCGCATGTTGCTCCAAAAAGGTGTCTGGCTGACTTTGGCTGAGCCAATTGACCAGATCGCCAATTTTAGCATACAGCAAGGCCTCGAAACTGGCTGCACCGGCAGTACAAAGGACAAGAATCAACAGATAACGGCGTACGCCATAAGCCGCTTGCCAGACAAAAGGGAAAAAACTGGTGGGCAAGGGTTGGTTCAGATTTTTGGTGGGATAGGGATCTACCAGCCGTTCAAGCCATCGAAACATTAGTGTGCTCTTTTCTCATGCATTTTGCTTTTCACGGATTATAAAGGATTCTGTTTTTATAAGGCTGAATTAAGGTGAAATTGCCACAAAATGATTAACTAAATCAAACTTTAGGTTGCAAAGTTTAAAACCTAGAAAAGTTGATTTCAGGTAAATAAAAAATTTAAAAAAACATCGATGAAATTGCATAGCTATATCAATAAAAAAAGCCTGAGATGACGTATCATTTCAGGCTTGGAGTAACTGCGTTTAAATTAAGTAATAATTGGCGAAGCAGGCGCTGTAAATACTTCCTTAAAATCGCTGCCTGAAGGTGCCTGATACACTTTCAGGCCAAATTCCGGAATAATTGCCAATACATGATCCATAATATCAGACTGAATATTCTCATATTCAGTCCACACCGTGGTATTGGTAAAGGCATAGATTTCTAGCGGTAAGCCTTCACTGGTCGGCTGTAATTGACGCACCATCAGAGAAAAGTCTTTAGTAATACCCGGATGCTGTTGCAGATAAAATTCCAGATAGGCGCGGAACGTTCCTAAATTGGTTAAACGGCGCTGATTATATTGGGAATTATGCTGTAACTGCTGGTTGAATTTGACCAGTTCTTCAGTCTTGGTATTCAGGTAATGATCGAGCAGGATAAAGTTTTTCAGTTTGGTCTGTTCTTCCTCACTCATAAAATGCACGCTGCTTTGATCAATATGAATCGAACGTTTGATACGACGCGCACCAGCTTCCTGCATTCCTCGCCAGTTTTTAAACGTATCCGTCACTAACTTATTGGTTGGAATGGTCGTAACGGTTTTGTCAAAGTTTTGCACGGTCACGGTATGTAATGACATGTCAATTACATCACCATCCGCATTCAGTGAAGGCATTTCAATCCAGTCACCGATACGCACCATGTCATAAGAAGAAATCTGTACTGAAGCTACCAATGAAAGAATCGTGTTCTGAAACACCAGCATCAGCACGGCAGCCATTGCACCGAAACCGGCCAGCAAGGTAAATACATCCTTTTTCAGGAAGGTACCCAGAATCATTAATCCACAGACAATAAAAATCAGCAGCTTCACCAGCTGCAAATAGCCTTTAATCGGTTTATTACGTGATTTGGGATTGCGCTGATAAATCAGGTTAAAAATATTCAGCAATTCACCCAGTGCTAGGGCAATGGTCAGGAAAATAAAAGCCTGAGCGCCCATCTGTACAAAGGTCTGCACTTTATCTGACAAGTGTGGAACCGTGCTGATCCCATTCATAATCACAATGGCGGGTACAATATTGGCAATACGGCGAATTACACTGTGTTCCGCAAAGATCGTGTTGTTAGCAAAAGGTAATTTGGAAATCAGTTTACGAATTCCACGAACAACAACCTGTTTGGCAAACAGATTGGCGATAAAAGCCACCGCAATCACAATGCTTAAAGAAGACAGCATTTCCAGCCAAGGGTATTGATCTGCCCAATCTTGAATGTTCTGAATAAATCTAAACTGTTCCAACTGATCTTTCTCTTCAATGTAAAAATGCCATACAGTTTATAGGCTTAGAAATTATTTATTAACCTTGAATAACGTTTTAAAACATATCTGTCCCGTTACAGCATTTTGATCCATCAATATTATGCTTATAAAAAGATACAAAAACAGATAGAGAAGCAGATTCTGCTTATTTAGAATTTGATTAACCAGCGGACATCTTTATGAGTCGTTGAAAGGATCAGTAAGGTATTTAAAACTGTCAATTACATCAGATGAACAGGAGACTTTATCGGCATTTCATATCAGCTTCTAAGTAGCCCAGCTATGACAAAGATGCACATCAAAGATCACCCTCCTACAAAAATACAAAGGGTAGAATTATGCAAAAACAGTTAGCAATTGTCGGTCTAGCCTTGGCGCTGAATGCCTGCGGTGATGGGAATGATGATATTTTTAGAGGTGTAGATGGTTCATCCTCAAGCCGCTTGACAGGTGTTTATCTCGGCAGTTTTACAGATGAAAATCTGAGTCCGCGCTCTATTCTGGGTGTGATCGAGAAAAACAGTAATTTCTGGTTATTGTATTCACTGCCAGCAGATAATGGTTATACCGGTATCATGCGTGGGCAGTTTTCTTTATCGGGCAATCGCTTTAGTGCGACCAACATTCGCGACTATAATTTTGCCTTCAATCAAACTGCTAGTGTAACCCTGAATGGTCATTATACGGCGGAAAAGAACCTGCAGGGAAATGTCAATAATACCAATAATCGGCCTTTTAACCTTATTTATAATAGAGATTACAGTCGTGACAATACCAGTATATCCAGCCTGCAAGGGCGCTATAGCGGTCGAACTACAACTTTAACCAATAATGTAATTACTACAGTCAATATCGACCGTAGCGGAGTGGTGACAGGAATTGTCGGCGATCAGGACAAATGTGCATTTGCAGGAAGAGTGAGTTCGGAAAACAATGCACCATATTTTAATATTCATCTGGTCTTAACAGGTTCTGCAAGTTCCGACTGTTTGAATGGGGCACAGCAAGTAGATGGGATATTGCTGAATCAGATTGATAGCCAGTCAATTTATATGATGGCCGAGAACAGCAATCAGCAGGATGCAATTCTGTTTATTGGACAGAAAACTCAAAATTGATCTTAGTCAGAAAGCTTTTTAAACAAAGCATCTGAGGGTGCTTTTTTACAGTCTAATGAAAATGAGTTTTGACTTTTCAAATTAAATCATTCATTTTAAAACCATAATTATTTTAAGTGTTTAATAATATTTTTGATTAAAAATGCGGGAATAACATGACGATCTTTGTGGTGACCAGCCCGAAACGAGGGTCAGGTAAAAGTACCTTGGCGATGAATCTGACAGAATATCTGCGTCTTCAAGCCAGAACACTCTATATTGATACTGATGACGACAAGCAGAATTTTGAATGGGTGGCTTTGCATCGTACAGGTTTTGGCTTTGAACATATTTCTTTAAAAGACCATCCAGATGAGTTAATGCGGCGTGTAGAACAGGTCAAAACTCAATATGATGATATCGTGATTGATATCGCCGGGCATGATAGTTATGCATTGCGCTCGGTGTTAATGCGAGCAGATAAACTGATTATTCCTATGTCAGCAGAGGCTGAAGAGCAGGAGATGTATACTGAGATGCTGCAACTGGCCATCAGTGTTGCACAGTTCAATACCCAGTTAAAAGTCTATGGAATACTGATGCGTGTACCTCAGCAGATCGAAATCTCGCAAATTGAAGCAAATCAGAATTTGCTCAAAGACATTCCTGGTGCACATTTTTTGAATACTATTATTTATGAGGATGAAGCCTTTGATGATGCAAAGAACTTGGGCTGTAGCATCTGGGAACATTCACCAGCACAAGGGCAACGTTTTGATCAATTTATTCAGGAGCTGATGGCTGATACAGCACAGCCAGTTTGATTGTCTGCCTCGAATCATTATGTTAAAAGTGCTTAAAAAAGCTCCCGAAATAGGGAGCTTTTGGCTTTCATGGATTACCACATCAGGTCATCCGGAATCACATATGCTGCATATGGATCTTCTTCATCGGTGGTCTGTTCATTCTTTTCGGAATTATTCACAATGATAAAGCCTTCCATTTTGGCATTGATACGATCCGCCAGCGCTTTAGGCAGGAAAGCATAGCTGTCATTTTCGCGGGCGATCACCAAACTGCCTGCAACCAGGGCATTATAAATTTGCTGATTCAGATAGACTTTCTTGATTTTAGAATCATCAATAAACTGATAGGAAATCTCACCATCAGTATCGCGAATTTTATGCTGATTGATCATTTGCATAATGGCAGCTTTGAGTTCTTTTTCCTGCAGTGCTGCCTTTTTCTCTTGTTCAATGGTCTGATCTTTTGCCAGCTTTTCCTGTTTGGCCTGTTCAATTTTCGCCTTGATTTCAGCTTCACTGCTATCACCAGTGCGCTTTTCATGAATGGCCTGCTTTGACAATTTTTTTGCTTTCTTATTATCGACCAGACCTGCCTTTAACAATTGTGCCTGTAGTGCGTTTTTAACCATGAGTATTTCCAGAGAATTAATGCTGTAAGCGTCGATAACGTAAATAAATGATCCAGTAAATCAGGCTTAGACTAAGGCTGAGTGCTGCCGGGATCAGGAATGCGTTTAATTTTAAATAAGGATAAATACAGCTGGCAAGAACACCGCCAATTAAAAATCCGATCAGGATCAGTAAATGAAGGATAGTCCGTCGAGATTCAACTTCCAGTCCACGCAACTTATAGCCTAACGACAGCCCAAGATCGGTTAATACACCAGATAAATGCGTAGTGCGGATAATCGTGCCTTTATAGTGACTGACCATGGCATTTTGCACCCCCATCGCCACACAGGCCCACAGCAAGCCATAATGAGGAAAATATGGTAACAAGATCCAGCACAGGATAATAAAAAGAGCCACCAGACTGAGCGGATATCCATAACGGCGGCCTAGCTGAAAGTGACTATTTCCCAAGATAAGACCGCTATACATTGAGCCAATGACATAACACGCAGTAACCAGGCACAGATAGAGAATCTGTTCAGGCTGCCATTGCACCAGTGCCATGGCCAGCATACTGATATTGCCGGTCATATGGGAAACGGATTGGTGCAGGAGAGTAACCAGACCGAGTACATTAATCATGCCGGCATTTACGGCAAGAAAAAATGCACCCAGTTGAACCCAGATGGGTAAACGCTGTAATGGCATAAGAACTCAACATCTATTGGCAAAATATTGAATTATCAATATAAGATCAATTAGATGCGCGGTCTACAGCTGTAGTAAATAAAACGTCAGTTGATGAATTGAGCGCAGTTTCAGTTGAATCCTGCAACACGCTAATCACCATACCGATTGCAACGACCTGCATTGCGATATCAGAAGAAATACCAAACAGGCCACATGCAACTGGAATCAGCAGCAATGAGCCGCCGGCAACACCAGAGGCACCACACGCAGAAACAGTTGCAACCACAGACAGAATAATCATGGTGGTTAAATCAACATGGATGCCTAACGTATTTACCGCTGCAAGCGACAACACGGTAATAGTCACAGATGCACCCGCCATATTGATGGCTGCACCTAGTGGAATGGCTACACTTGAAGTTGATTCAGACACACCTAAGCGTTTCGCCAAATCCAGATTTACCGGAATATTTGCAGCTGAGCTACGGGTAAAGAATGCAGTGATGCCACTTTCGCGCAAGCAGGTAAAGACTAGTGGATAAGGATTGGCACGTGTCACCAGTGCAACCAGTAATGGATTCACTACCAGTGCTACGAAGGCCATCGTACCAAGCAATACTGCCAGCAAATGACCGTAGCTTTCTAAAGTTTCCAGACCCGCTTCGGCAAAAGTAACTGCTACCAGACCAAAAATACCGACAGGTGCAAAGCTAATTACCAGACGGATCACATGATTAATGGCATTTGCTGCATCATTTAATACGGTTTTAGTGGTTTCAGATGCATGACGGAATGCAATACCCAGTGCCACTGCCCAAGCCAGAATACCAATAAAGTTCGCTTCAGCAATTGCAACCACCGGGTTCGCAACAAAGCTAAGCAGCAGATTTTTTAGGATTTCACTTAAACTGCCTGGTGGCTGTAAGTCACCTTGTGTAGCGACGTCCAGGAACAGCGTACTTGGAAACATGATACTGGCAATTACAGCACTCACTGCGGCCAGGAACATGCCGATCGCATACATGTACATGATCGGGCGCATACGGGAGTTGCCTTGACCCACTTTAAAGTTAGCAATGGAAGCTAGAACTAAAATGAAAACGAGGACAGGAGCGACAGATTTAAGAGCTTTAATAAAAAGGTCGCCTAGCAGACTGAGGTAGGGCGCATATTCTGGAAAAACCAGCGCGACACCAATACCAAGTATAATGGTAATGATGATTCGGGAGACTAAACTCATACGCGAAAGGGCAGAGAACATAAGGTTGCCTTGTGTAAATTACGAGGGCTAAATGCGGAAAAAATTTGCGTTATTTTATACTTAAAATTCTATGTGCTTAAAATATATTTTCAGTTTAAATATAAGTTTATGAAAATAAATAATAATTATAGAAAACCACCTATACTTTTTGTCTATAATTTAATCGAAATCAGGTTTTGGACAAAATTTTAAGATGAAAATGTATACCATATATTTATTATAGAAATGCTCTTAAAAAAGTGATCAATTTTGCTGATACTACGAGATGCCTTCAAAATTAATCACGTTGTTCCTGGAACAGTCAAATGAGTTAAATGGAATAATCTTTACTGTGATCATTAAACAGATCGGGGGAGAGATCCCGAATTGCCTGATAGTGCGTCAAATAAATCCGTCCACTGAGATGTTTAAGCAATTTGGATTCCTGTAAGCGATCCATGACTGGTCCTTTCACTTCAGCAAAGTGTAGACGAATATTGAGTTTGGACAGTTCTGTATTCAGATCTTCCAGCATTTCCAGAGCACTAAGGTCAATGGCACTGATACTGGAACAGTTCAAAATGACATGCTCAAGCTGGTCTTTACCACTGACTGCATTAATCAAAAAGCCCTTAAAGGCATTAGCGTTCAAGAAGCTTAGATTTTCATCAATACGCAAGGAAAGCACCTGATCTGAGGTCAGCACCTGATGGCGCTGCACATTGCGGAAATGCTGGGTGCCTTCAATCAGGCCGACTACTGCAATATGCGGACGGGAAATACGCCACAGCATCAGCACGAAGGTGGAAATAATGCCAATAATCAGACCTGTCGAGATATCAATCAGCACCACACCAAAGAAAGTTACCCACATGGCAATCCCGTCTGCTTTGGAATAGCGCCAAGCGTTCATAAAGGGCTGGAAATCAACCAGTTTCCAGATCGATACAATGATCGTGGCAGCAAGAATCGCCAGTGGCAGCTCTTCAAAGAAACCAGTAAAAAACAGGCTGACCAAAATAATCAGCAGGGAAGACAGTACACCCGCCATTGGCGTTCTGGCACCAGCATCTGCGTTGACCACAGTACGTGACAAGCTACCAGTAACTGGAAAGGCAGAACTGACTCCGGCACTAATATTGGCAATACCCAGTGCAATCAGTTCCTGGTTACTGTTTAGCTGGCTACGTTGCTGTAATGCTGTTGCTTGCGCGATAGACAGTGATTCCACAAAACTGATCATCGCAATCATGGTCGCGCCTGGCAGCAAGGTGAGCACTAAATCCCAGTTCCAGTGTGGAAAACTTAAAGGTGGAAATCCGGAAGGAATTGCACCTACCGTTTTGATCCCTTGTGTTTGCAGATTTAGATACACCACAGCCAAAATACCTAAAGCGACTAGCATTAATGGTACAGCACGCACCAGAAAATCAGTCGATCCAATCCGGCTTTGTACAGACTGGGATTTCAGAATTTTTGGAAGATAGATCAGCAGGCCAATGGACAGCAGCCCAAAAACCAGACTTGGCCAGTGAATCAGATGGAGATATTCCAACAGGCTAAACACAAATTGCTGAAGATTATTGGCTTGTAATGGCACATCGACCAGAAACTTAAACTGTCCAACCGCAATCAGCAGCGCAGAAGCAATAATAAAACTCTGAATTACCGGATGGCTAATCAGCTGAATCAAAAAACCAAAACGCATTAAGCCTAATAATAGGGAAATGATTCCGACCATCAGCGCCAATAAAGTTGCTGCTTCGATATAGACGGGTGAACCGACTTCAAATAAAGGATTCAGCGTGGCGAAGGTCATCATGGAAATGATGGCCACAGGACCAATCGACAAGGTACTGCTACTACCTAGCATAGCGTACAGAATCATAGGCAGGATACTGGCATATAGCCCCATGATCGGCGGCAATCCAGCCAGCATGGCATACGCCATACCTTGCGGCACCAGCATGGCAACCACAATTAACGAAGCCAGCACGTCGGACTTGAATTTAACCGGACTATAATGGCTTAACCATGACCAGGCCGGTAATAATTGCAGCAGTTTTGGCTTCGAATTGGACATATAAAAGTCTAAATCACAAATATAGATATATTATGCACATTTTCTGCTAAGAAATCATGGATAAAAGTGGAGCTTGATCAACCCTCATATAAAAAATGACCTGACCAGTTCTTAGCAATGATTCTGTCTCAAAGAGATGATCTACATATTGAAGATCATCTCCAGTGCTAAGAGGAATGTTTAGACTCTAGATAAAATGCTTAAGCTTTTGCACAGTACAATTGATACAGCGTATTCAGGATGACCACCAGATTCTGATCTTTAATAGAATAGAAAATTTGCTTACCATCGCGGCGGGTACTGACCACATCACTTTTACGTAACATCATCAATTGCTGGGAAAGTGTAGGTTGCTGGATGTGGGTGAGATTTTCAATTTGGGAAACGTTGAGTTCCGCTTGGGAAAGATGACATAGGATGATGAGACGGTCAGTGTTTGCAAGAGATTTCAGGATGCCAACCACCTGATCAGCTGAATCACGCATAGTGGTGATTTCAAGATCGGTATTCATTCAGAATGTCCATAGAGATAAAATACAGCGCGAATGATTATAAAGGTCTGAATCCTTAAACATTTGGTAAAAATCACTTATTTTTATGGCTTTTTGTGAATTTAAATATCAATAAAAATTATATATTTGACATTAAATAATCAGTTATTTTTATTGTATATTAATAACTTATACAACAGTTGGTTTGCCATAATAGAGTGCAGATTCCACTTTCTTCTACAAAATCTGAAAATACTTGTATGATGATAGTGCACTTCGAGCTAATAACATCAGGGATATACTAATGAGTACAGATGCAGCATTTCCTATGCCCAACAATCTGGGAATAGCGGTTTACAGTAACAATGCAGAAGCCATTGGCAATACACCTCTTGTGCGCATTAACCGTGCCATCACAGGTGGAGCAACTGTACTCGCGAAAGTTGAGAGCCGTAATCCGGCATTTTCGGTGAAATGCCGTATTGGTGCAGCGCTGATTGCAGATGCTGAAAAATCTGGTAAGTTAAAACCAGGCATGCACATTGTTGAACCAACCAGTGGCAATACCGGTATTGCACTGGCTTTCGTTGCTGCAGCAAAAGGCTATCCACTTACACTAACCATGCCAGCCAGCATGAGTATCGAACGCCGTAAAGTGGTCAAAGCCTTTGGCGCCAACCTGATCCTGACTGAACCTGCGAAAGGCATGAAAGGTGCAGTAGATGAAGCGGTTCGTCTGGTGACTGAACAGCCTGAAACATATTTCCTGCCACAACAGTTTGAAAACCCGGCTAACCCGAAAATCCACGAAGAAACGACTGGCCCAGAAATCTGGGAAGCGACTGGCGGTAATGTTGATATTCTGGTTGCTGGTGTAGGAACTGGCGGCACCATTTCAGGTATTTCACGTTACTTCGAAAAAGTCCGTAATAAGCCGATCTATTCGGTTGCCGTTGAGCCAGCTGAGTCACCAATCATTGCTCAGGCGAAACGCGGTGAATCATTGACGCCTGGACCACATAAAATCCAGGGGATTGGTGCGAACTTTATTCCTGGTAACCTTGATCTTGATCTGGTAGATGAAGTCATTGCAATTGACAGTACTACGGCAGTGGAATGGGCACGTAAAACGGCATCGCAAGAAGGTATTCTGGTGGGTATATCAAGTGGTGCTGCGATGGCTGCGGCTGCACAACTTGCAGCACGTCCTGAAAATTCAGGTAAAAACATTGTGGTAATTTTGCCAGATGGTGGTGAACGTTACCTGTCATCGATATTGTTTGAAGATATTTCTGCAGAATAATTTTCAGCAAGTATTTGGCAATACGTTAAAAGCCCGGGTTTATGATCCGGGCTTTTTTATTTTCACATAAAGACTTGACCTTCCAACTATGGGAAGGTTTAAGCTATAAGCTAGATTCAAACCACCAATAAAATGAAGGAGATGTGCCATGCAGGAACTGTCGAATACTCAACTGTATCAAACGACTGTACAGATTGAAGGCATGACCTGTGCTTCTTGCGTGGCACGGGTGGAAAAGGCTTTAAAGAAAATTGAAGGCGTAGTTTCGGCTCATGTCAATCTGTCTACGGAAAAGGTATCGATTAGTGCCGATCATGTGATTCCCTGTGCGGAGATTATCCAGAAAATAGAGCGTGCTGGCTTTAAGGTGGCACAACGGAAATTCGAACTGGATATTAAAGGCATGAGCTGTGCCTCTTGTGCTGCCCGAATTGAAAAAGCCCTCAAAAAAATTCCAGAAGTGCTGGAAGCCAATGTGAATCTGTCTACCGAAAAGGCTTATGTCACTGCAGTCAGCTCTTTACAGCAACAGGTCTTGGTCAAAGCAATTCAGAAAGCCGGTTTTGATGTAAAAGCAGATCAGCTTGAACTAAACATTGAAGGGATGACTTGTGCATCCTGCGTCGCTCGGGTGGAAAAAGCACTCAATAAAGTGGAAGGCGTCACTGCGGCCAGTCTCAATCTGGCCACTGAAACGGCACAGGTTTCTGGTTCAAACCTGAATATTGCTAATCTGATCCAAGCGGTTAAAAAAGCCGGTTATGAGGCACAGCTAAAAACCGCAAAAGTGAATTTTGCCAAGCAGCAGACCTTCCAGCAGAAAAAAGCTGAAGAAACAGCTTCATTGTATCGTGATCTTTGGGTTGCCCTGGCGCTGGCATTACCGGTATTTATTCTGGAAATGGGATCACATCTGCTTCCGTCCTTCCATCATTTTGTTGTGCATAATATTGGTACGCAGAACAGCTGGTATATCCAGTTTGTACTGACCACTTTGGTATTATTGTTTCCGGGGCGGCGTTTCTACCAGCATGGGATTCCAGCCTTACTGCGACTGGCACCTGACATGAACTCGCTGGTAACGGTGGGTACAGCGGCAGCATATCTGTTTTCCGTTATCGCAACATTCTTCCCATTTTTATTGCCGCAAGCCACCGTACATGTCTATTTTGAAGCGGCAGCGGTCATTATTGCCTTGATCCTGTTAGGTCGCTACCTGGAAGCACGTGCCAAAGGTAAAACCTCACAGGCGATTCAATACCTGATTGGCCTGCAGCCTAAAACCGCACGTGTCTTACAGGATAGACAATGGCTGGACCTGCCCATTTCCGAAGTCCAGCAGGATATGATCATCGAAATTCGCCCGGGTGAAAAAGTCGCAGTAGATGGTGTAGTGACTTCCGGTCATAGCTATGTCGATGAAGCGATGGTGACGGGTGAACCGGTGCCTGTGGCCAAAAATACTGATGATAGAGTGGTTGGCGGCACTATTAACCAGAATGGAACCTTGCAAATCCGTGCGACCGCCGTGGGTGAAGATTCAGTACTGGCGCAGATCATTAAAATGGTCGAGCAGGCGCAAGGTGCCAAACTGCCGATTCAGGCAGCTGTAGATAAAGTTACCTTATGGTTTGTGCCTGCGGTGATGGGTCTGGCCTTATTGACCTTTATGGTCTGGTTCCTGCTTGGTCCTGAGCCACAATTGAGTTATGCACTGGTTAACGCCGTGGCAGTTCTGATAATTGCCTGTCCATGTGCCATGGGCCTGGCAACACCGACCTCGATTATGGTCGGTACCGGTCGTGCGGCAGAAATGGGGATACTGTTCCGTAAAGGCGAAGCTCTACAGTTATTGCAGCAAACTAAAGTTGTGGCAGTCGATAAAACCGGAACACTGACAAAAGGAAAACCTGTCATGACTGATTTTCAGGTGCTAGAAGGTTTTAATAAACAGCAGGTTTTACAACTGATCGCCTCGGTAGAAGCCAAGTCTGAACATCCGATTGCCTATGCGATTGTGCAGGCAGCAAAAGAGCAGCAGATCGAATTAATCGAAGTAAGTAAATTTGATTCGATTACTGGCGCCGGGATTAAAGCACAGATCAATAATCAGGATATCCAGATTGGTGCTGAACGATTGATGCAACAGCTGGGTTTAAATACCGAGCACTTTGCTGGAATAGCCTCTAAATTGGGACAAGAAGGCAAGACACCGCTGTATGCAGCGCTCAATGGAAAACTGGCAGCTATTATTGCCGTAGCTGATCCGATTAAAGATACTACCTTTAAAGCTATTGAAGAATTGCATCGTCAAGGTCTGAAAGTCGCGATGATTACGGGTGATAATCCATATACGGCGAATGCGGTAGCACAACAACTCAAGATTGATCATGTGATTGCTGAAGTCTTACCTCATGAAAAAGTCGATGCCGTAAAAATGCTGCAAAAAGAGCATGGCATTGTAACCTTTGTGGGTGATGGTATTAACGATGCACCGGCACTCGCGCAAGCAGATGTCGGCATGGCGATTGGTACGGGGACTGATGTTGCAATTGAAGCGGCAGATGTAGTACTGATGTCTGGCAATATGCAGCATGTCGCCACCGGTATTGGCATCAGTCAGGCCACCATCAAGAATATTCGACAGAACCTGTTCTGGGCCTTTGTCTATAATATTGCATTGATCCCAATTGCTGCGGGTATCCTGTATCCATTCTTTGGCATCCTGCTTTCGCCAATGTTTGCCGCAGGTGCAATGGCTTTATCATCGGTATTTGTTGTCAGCAATGCCTTGCGTTTAAAGCTGTATCAGCCACTATCAGCACAGGAGTAAATCAGTGAATATTGGACAAGCCGCCAAACGATCCGGTATCTCGGCCAAAATGATTCGCTATTATGAAGAGATTGGTCTGTTACCTGCGCCGAAACGTAGTGAAAGTGGCTATCGTGACTATAGTGATGCTGATATCCGTATGCTCGGTTTTATCCAGCATGCACGCGAGCTGGGATTTTCCTCGGAACAGATGAAAGAGTTGTTAGGCCTATGGCAGAATGAAGTGCGACAGAGCAGTGAAGTTAAACAGCTGGCACAAAAACATATCACTATACTGGAACAGAAAATTCAGGATATGCAGGCCATGGTCAAAATTTTGAAGCAATCGGTCGCGCGTTGTGCTGGTGATGAGCGTGCCGATTGTGCAATTTTAAAAGATATCGAGCAGGGACTGGATACAAATCCACCCTCCAGCCATCACTCAACTTCAAGTTAGAATAAATCATTCCTAAGGAGATAAGCGCATGAAATTTCGTATTGAAAATATGACCTGTGGCGGTTGTGCACGTAGTGTTACTGCAACCATCAAGGATCTGGATGAACATGCACGTGTTGAAATCGACGTAGAGCAAAAGCTGGTTGAAGTAGAAACTGGCGTACATCAGGATGAAATCGTTGCCGCACTGACTGAAGACGGTTTTCCACCTGTAGCAGTATAAGTAGTGCTACGAAAGCAAGCCTGACCTGTGTGTCAGGCTTTTTTATGCAGAGGTATTGTTGGGTGCAATCATTAAAGCTTGATTGACATAGAGTTCAATCAATCGTTCACGAGAACCGATAGCTTTTTGATAACTGGTTGAATTCAGTAACAGGGAAGCGCCATAGGTCACTGTCCAGATAAAAGACAGATAATCCCGGATCGACATACTACTGTTATTAGTATTCAGATATTTACGAGTAAGGTCACGGATACTCAGAATCCGTTCTTCACGGACCTGATACAGTTCCTGAAACAGCTCTTTCAGACCTTTTTCAGTATTGGTCAGGCGCTCCTCAATCATATGCAGCAAAATGGTTCGATTGGAATTGTGCAAATGATAAAGCATATATTCCGATACATAAGTCCGGAAGTCAGTATTAAAACGTTTGGAAATCTCTAGAAGACGCTGTTCATTTAAAATAATCAGTTCCAGATATAACTGGTTTTTGCTTTTAAAATGCTTATAAATGGTCCCCTTGGCAATATCCATTTCACTGGCAAGCTCATTCAGCGTAATGTCTTCGTTATTATCCAGAAGCAGGTTCTCGGCCATGCTCAGAATTTTTTCTTTACGTAGAAGAAAGTTCTGTTGTCTTACACTATTCATCTTATCTTTACTAACGTGTCGAAAAAGAACAATAACAGCCTAATTATTTTCAGATTAAATGAATATCAAACTATGGTCGTGCATGGTAATAAAATTGTCTGATAATTGATCATTTACTGGCTAAATTCATGAAAATGACCAGGATCTGGTAGCTATACGGCAATTTAGAAGATAATTCTCAGCGTTTTAGAACGTGACGGGGCAGCGATTTTAGCCGGGTAATTTTGAATCAGCTTCTTTAAATGCTTTGTCCAGTACATGACTATGAATAAAGCGCAGCTTGTTTTTCACCACTTCGGTAAGCGTAAACGGATAGGCATCTTCCAGTCCCATGCTACGATTCAGGGCGTTCAGGTTAAACGTTAAAGTGATCCAGTTATCCAGAATGTGTTCAATGTCTTTGCCGCCAATCGGGCATTCATTAAAGGACATGCTGGCCAAGGTTTTACCATTTCCATCAACACGCAGGCCACCATAAAAAGCGGTTTCCAGAGTGTCCATAATATGCAGATAATGCGCCCAGGTTTCGGCCCAATCTTCCCATGGGTGTGCCGTCGCATAGGTGCTGATATATTTTTCTTGCCAATTTTCTGGCGCACCTTCTTCATAATGGCGCTGCAACGCAGTGGCATAATGCTGACGTTCATCACCAAAATAAAGTCTAAATTCTTCAATTAGTTCTGGATGAAGATGCTGCATGATACTGAAATAAAAATGCCCACTTTCATGGCGGAAGTGACCTAAAAGAGTGCGATAATTTTCACCCATATCAATACGCGTGGTTTCCCGATACACCACATCTGCTTCAATGGCATTCATGGTGATCAGGCCATTGGCATGTCCGGTTAACACTGGCTTACCATCCATAGGCAATAAAAAGTGAAAACGCAGACCAAATACATCATCATCTGTACGTTTTGGACGCGGCATCATATTCATGCGCTGGGTAAGATATAAAAAGCGCCGTTTGGCCTCTTCAAGTCGCCGCCAGTAGGTAATAACGTCAGGATCATCCAGATTGGGAATGATATGGGTCAGCTGACAGGACTCGCAGTAGTCCTCATCGCAATCGCCCGGAATCATCCAGTTACAGACCTGATAATGGGTATAGTTATAGCAAGGCTTATAGTGCGTGGCACGATATTCTGATTTCAGCGGAATCCATTCATCTTCACTGATTTTTTCAAAAGTGCACATGTCCTTTTCCGATGCGATATAGCCAATCGGAGATTTGCAGTGATGGCATTCAGTTGAATAAAAAAAGATCTGATGCTCACATTTGGGACATTCAAAATATTTCATTTTCACTCCGTGAAAAGCGTGGAACCGCTAAGCCCAAGTAGTTTTACTTAAATCCAGTTGCTAGCACATCATTTAAATAAAATTAAATAATTCAGCTATTTAAATCAAACTAACTAAACTATTAACTCAGCTGGCTGCTCTTATATTTTAGCCGCAGTTGAAGATAGGTGAAATGTCATTCGTAATTTTTATGTAAGAAAATTGAATCCAATATCTTGGCACGATAAATGCTTTATTTTGATGCAATATTTTCTGTTTTTTGATCAATTGTTCCGCTTTGGAACGTGATGAATCAAATTGATGCATATAGGGCCAAGATGAAGATTTTTACCCAACGTCTGGAAGATGCCAGTCACTCTACTGATATTGAAAGCATTGAACTCAGCTTTGATACGCGTCAAAAAAGCCGTTTCCGCGCTACGCTAAAAAATGGCACCGATATTGGTGCAGATCTGCCACGTACCGGGATTTTACGTAGTGGTTCAGTCATCGCCACAGATCATGGTGAATTGCTGCGTGTCAATGCCAAGCCAGAAACCTTGATGCAGGTCACCGCAGATCATGAATTTGATCTTTTAAAGGCAGCCTATCACCTGGGTAACCGTCATGTGCCGCTGATGCTGACCCCAACGGCACTGTATTTTGAACCGGATCATGTGCTGGCTGAAATGGTCGAAGGCTTGGGTTTACGTGTAGATACCGTACAACATCCGTTTGAACCAGAGAGCGGCGCTTATGCACAGCACCAGCATGATCACCGATTAAGTCCAATCAAGTCACTGCATCATGTCGCACATTAAGGCTTCTCAATTACTCAGCCTGCTAACCCTGTCTTCGACGGCACTACCGGTCGGCGCTTATTGCTATTCACAAGGGGTTGAAAGCGCGATTGATACCGGCTTGATTCATGACGAAGTTTCCAGCATTGCCTACTTTAATGAAGTGTTGGAAATGCTATTGCTACGTTTCGAACTGCCAATTTTAAAACGCTTAATGCAAAGCTATGACGATGAAATCATATTTCAACATTGGGCTGAAATTTACAGGGCAAGCCGTGAAAGTAAGGAATTACTGGCAGAATCCCAGCAGCTGGCATTTTCACTAAATGCCTGGATTCGCGATGTACTCAAGCGACCAGTAAAAGTCAAAAAACAGTATGGCTACGTTCCAGTCTATGCCCAGTTATGTGGCGAATTGCATTTAGAAGTCGATGATGTCCTGACTGCTTATGCATTTGCTGTGCTGGAAAATCAGGTATTAGCCGCTGTGAAAACAGTGCCTTTGGGGCAAATGAGTGGCCAGCGGATTCTCTGGCATCTGCATGGAGAAATTCCGGCACTTATCGAGCGTGCCATTAACCTGAGTGATGATGAGATGAGTAGCGCTTTGCCGAATTACGCCATGCTGAGTATGCGCCATGAAAATCAATATTCCCGTTTATTTAGATCTTAAAAATTAAAGGAAAAATTATGTCAGAACGTAGTCCATTACGCGTTGGAATCGGTGGCCCAGTGGGTTCAGGTAAAACTGCTTTAACCCTGAATTTGTGTCAGGCCTTGCGAAATAAATACAACATGGCCGTGGTCACCAATGACATTTATACCAAGGAAGATTCGAACTTCCTGACCCGTAATGAAGCGATGTCGCCTGACCGTATTGTCGGTGTTGAAACTGGTGGCTGTCCCCATACTGCGATTCGTGAAGATGCCTCGATTAACCTCGCTGCAATTGATGACCTGTGTGAAAAGTTTGACGGACTGGAGCTGATCATTATTGAAAGTGGTGGCGACAACTTGGCCGCGACATTTAGCCCAGAACTTTCAGACTTAACGCTTTATGTGATTGATGTTGCGGGTGGTGAAAAGATTCCACGTAAAGGTGGCCCGGGTATTACCAAATCGGACTTACTGATCATTAATAAAACCGACCTAGCACCGATGGTGGGTGCAAATCTGGATGTTATGGATCAAGACGCAAAACGTATGCGTGGCGAGAAACCATTTTTATTTTCCAATATGAAAACCAAAGATGGTCTTGAGCAAATTATTGAATTTATCGAAAAACAAGGTCTGTTTAAGGCTTAGGGTGGTTAGTCAGGATAAGTGCACAACGAAATGAATAGCGTGGTAGAAGCAGAACGCGGCTCAGCAGCAAAACTCTGGTTTGCACGTTTGCAACTGGGTTTCGAGGCAGATTGCAGTAATGGACGAACCATTCTGCAGCATCGCAAGCATGAGGGGCCGGTTCGTGTGCAAAAAATGCTGTGGCCTGAAAAAACCGGAGTCTGTCATGCAATTATTGTACATCCACCTGCCGGAATTGCCGGAGGAGATCACCTGAGTTTCGATATGCGCGTCGGAGCAAATGCGCACGGACTGGTGACCACACCAGGTGCAGGTAAATGGTACAAGACCAATCTGAAACAGGCCTATCAGCATATTGATATTCGTGTGGAAGAAAAGGGGATTTTTGAATGGCTGCCGCAGGAAACCATGTTATTTGATGGTGCCAATGCACATGCGTCCACCACCATTCATTTAGATCAAACTGCCAGTTTTATTGGCTGGGACATGCTGGTGATTGGCCGTCAGGCAAGATACGAGCAGTTTGAGCAGGGTGGTTATCGCAGCCGTTTTCTACTGTATCGCGGTGCAAAGCTATTGGTTGCAGATCAGTTGAAATTCTCCGGACAGGATCGCTGGTTAAACTCCTGTCTGGGTATGAATGGACATGCTGTGATGGGCAGTCTATGGGCTGTACCGCCTGAAAAATATCGTGCAAGTTTTTATCTGGATGAGCACATCGATCTGATTCGTGAACTCATCATGCGTATGGATGTGCCGGTGACATTAACACTACTGGATGATGTGCTGACGGCGCGTTATCTCGGGGATGACGTGCGCCAGTGTCATGATGCATTTGCTGCGATGCGTGCACGACTGCGTCGTTACTGGTTTGGACTAGATGAAGAGTTTCCGAGGATTTGGCGAACGTAATCCCTCCCGACCTTCCTTTGATAAAGGGAGGAGAAAATCTCTTTTTCTCAAAGAGGGATTTAGGGAGATTAAAGAATCGTTCGACTCGTAAAAGAGAGGATCAACTATTTTTACCTTTCCTTTGTGTAGCAGTGTTACTCATCTCCTAAAAGGAGAAGGAAATTTATTTTCATTGTCCCTCCCTTTGGGAGGGAGCTAGAGGGAGGGTTTATGACAATGAAGGTTCACCTCACCCTAAACCTCACTTGTACGTCGCTTTTAAAGCAATGCTTAAAAGCTCGTTCAGGAGAGGGAACACTGAATGAATTTGCACACATTTTGCATTAAAAATATTGAAGAAATAGGAAATAGACATGGAACTAAATCCGACTGAAAAAGACAAAATGCTAATTTTTACTGCAGGACTGGTGGCAGAGCGTCGTAAGGCACGCGGGCTAAAATTGAATTACCCGGAAGCCATTGCCTTTATTTCTGCTGCTTTACTGGAAGGTGCACGTGATGGAATGACGGTTAGCGAACTGATGCATTACGGCACGACTTTGCTGAAACGTGAAGATGTGATGGAAGGTATACCTGAAATGATTGCTGAAGTTCAGGTTGAAGCGACCTTTCCCGATGGCTCTAAGCTCGTCACTGTGCATCAACCGATTGTCTAGGAGCATCATATGATTCCGGGTGAAATTTTTACGCCAGATACTGATATTGAAATGAATGTGGGCAGACAAACCTTAAGGATGACCGTGGCCAATGCGGGTGATCGTCCGATTCAGGTGGGTTCACATTTTCACTTTGCCGAGGCCAATGATGCTTTGCAATTTGACCGCGAAAAAGCTCATGGCTATCGCTTAAATATTGCAGCAGGAACAGCCGTTCGATTTGAGCCTGGACAAAGCCGTGATATTGAATTGGTGGCTTTAGCCGGTAAGCGTGAAGTGTATGGCTTTGCAGGTCGGGTCATGGGCAAGTTGGACTAAAGGAATACTTATAAAATGAAAATGTCACGCCGCGCTTATGCGGAAATGTTTGGTCCAACAGTTGGCGATCGTGTTCGTTTAGCCGACACCGAACTGTTTATTGAAGTGGAACAAGACCTCACCACTTATGGGGAAGAGGTTAAATTTGGTGGCGGTAAAGTCATTCGTGATGGAATGGGGCAATCTCAGCTTTTAGCCGATGACGTTGCTGATACTGTGATTACCAATGCGCTGATTGTCGATTGGTGGGGTATTGTCAAAGCAGATGTTGGTTTGAAAAATGGCCGCATCTGGAAAATTGGTAAAGCAGGCAACCCTGATATTCAGCCTGATATTACTATTCCATTGGGTGCTGCAACCGAAGTCATTGCAGGTGAGGGGCAGATTTTAACGGCAGGTGGTGTCGATACGCATATTCATTGGATTTGCCCGCAACAGGTGGAAACCGCTTTGATGTCAGGTGTGACCACCATGATTGGCGGTGGTACAGGACCTGCGGCAGGCACATCAGCAACCACAGTCACACCAGGGCCGTGGCATATTTCGACCATGCTACAAGCCATTGACGATTTACCGATGAATATTGGTTTACTCGGTAAAGGCAATTTAAGTCAACCTGAACCGATTGCCGAGCAAATACGTGCAGGTGTGGTGGGTTTAAAACTGCATGAAGATTGGGGTTCAACGCCAGCAGCTATTGATAACTGCTTAACCGTCGCAGATCAGTATGATGTACAGGTGGCGATTCATACAGACACACTAAATGAAAGCGGCTTTCTAGAAGAAACTTTGGCAGCATTTAAAAACCGTACTATTCATACCTACCATACCGAAGGCGCTGGTGGCGGACATGCGCCTGATATTTTAAAAGCTATTGGTCAGCCGAACGTATTACCATCTTCGACCAACCCAACCCGTCCATATACCATCAATACGATTGATGAACATTTGGATATGTTGATGGTGTGCCATCATTTAGACCCTGCAATTTCTGAAGATGTGGCATTTGCGGAAAGTCGTATTCGCCGTGAAACTATTGCAGCGGAAGATATTTTGCAGGATTTGGGTGCGATTGCCATGATGTCATCAGACTCGCAAGCAATGGGGCGTGTCGGTGAAGTCGTGATTCGCACGTGGCAAACGGCACATAAAATGAAAGTGCAGCGTGGACCTTTAGAAGGTGACAATGCCACGCATGATAATAATCGTGTAAAGCGTTATATCGCCAAATATACGATTAACCCTGCCATTACCCATGGTTTGAGTCATGAAATTGGTTCGGTGGAAGTAGGTAAACTTGCCGATTTAATCTTATGGAAGCCTGCATTTTTTGGCGTTAAACCGTCGATGATTATTAAAGGTGGGATGATTGCAGCTGCGCCAATGGGCGATATTAATGCGTCTATTCCAACACCGCAGCCTGTGCATTATCGTCCGATGTTTGGAGCAAATGCCCGTGGTGTGCATAACACTTGTATTACCTTCTTGTCGCAAGTGGCAATTGAAGCGGGTGTACATGAAAAGCTCGATTTGAAAAAGCTGATTAGTCCATGTAAAGGCACACGGGATATTCATAAAAAAGATATGAAGTTGAATACTTACTGTCCTGTGATGGAAGTTGATCCTGAAATTTATGAAGTTCGGGCGGATGGGAAGTTGTTGACCTGTGAGCCTGCGGAAGTGTTGCCGATGGCGCAGAGGTATTTCTTGTTTTGATTTACCTCTCCCTAACCCTCTCCTAGAAGGAGAGGGAAATACTTTATTAATTTAATTGCTGCTATGTTCCTTCTCCCTGTGGGAGAAGGTTAGGATGAGAGTATTGATTTAGTTTTTGATTTAAAAGAATATGGGTATAAATAAAAATATGACTGAAATGGAAAAAAATGGTTTTAGATTTAAATGATGAGGTGAGCGAAGAATTTTTCAAAGAGATAAGGAAAATTGCTAAGAAATATTCATCTGGTTTTGAAAATGAATTAAGAGGGGCGCTTTCTGAACAAATTTTAAAAATTAGAGCCTTTGTAGAAAGTGAAAGCTTAAATGAAATTTGTACTTATGTGTCTGTATTACCTGTTTTTGATTTTAAGCACCAACTAATGAATTATATGACTCGTTATTTGGGAGCAAAGAAGTTTGATGAAAATATAGATGATTTAGAAAACCAACTGCTTGAACTTGCCTATTCGATAATTTTTGCTTATTTGACAGAATATAAATTACGGAAACCCAATTTAGAAAAAATGGAAGCTTATGAGTTAATTGAAAATTATTTAAATGTTGGTCGATGGAAAATAAATAATTTTAAATATGCAGGAGATAAAATTAGTTATAGCATCTACCATCTTATTTTTAATATTATAGAAGATAGGTATAAAAAATCTCAGTTAATTCAGGCTGAGGAAAAATTCCAAATAATAGATAACTTTATTTCAAAAGTAGATGAATGGAATGAGTCCTTTGAACTTAAACATAAAGCAGTCTTAGATTTAGAGAAACAATTAGAAGAAAGTAAGCAGACTTATGATTTTGTCTTATTAAATAAAGGTTTTAAGGAGCTTTATGAACAGAAAAAATTAGAGTTAAAAGAAAGAAGAGAAGGTTATTCGCAATTTGGAGCTACCCTAGTATGTGTGCCATTAGCTGTAATTATTGCAATCATTATTTTAATTTTGACAGGCTACGAAGCTAAATTAGCATCAATGTGGTTTTTAGCAATACCAATTACGACATTAATATTGTTTCTGTTTTATTTTACTCGAGTAGGATTGCAACATGTGCGTTCAGTTCAATCTCAAATGATGCAACTTGAACTTCGAATGGCACTCTGTCAGTTTATTCATAACTATGCAGAAGACTCTGAAAAATTGCATGCTAAAAATAAAGCAGGTTTTGAGAAATTTGAAAATATTATCTTCTCACCATTAGTTTCATCAGACGATAAAATTCCCACCACTTTTGATGGCATAGAACAACTTGCCAAATTAGTGAGTGAATTTAGAAGGTAATCCAAACTTTCCGCTATCAACTTCAAACCCTTTTTTAATTAGTCATCTCATCTGCAAAGGCTTAAAATTATTTCACTTTTAACCTAACAGCAGATGAGACATGGCAATCAGTTGGATCTTCTTTACCTTAATGGCTGCATTCATGCAGGCATGGCGTAATGCATTTCAAAAACAACTGAGTTCAACTGTCGACGTTTGGGGTGTAACGCTTGCGCGTTTCTTGTTTGGTTTTCCACTTGCATTTATCTATATCCAACTGCTGTACCATTTTTACCCAGTCATAGAAGTAGTTCATTTTACTGCAAAGTATTGGATATATATTTTCATTGCAGGAGTGAGCCAAATTCTTGCCACTGTACTGATGGTGCAACTGTTTAAACAAAAAAATTATGCAATTGGTGTCGGACTTGCCAAGAGTGAAGCCATCTTAGCCGCGATTATTGGCGTGGCTTTTCTATCAAATCACTTATCGTTCTTAGCCTGGATTGGCGTACTCATTGGCGGTTATGCAGTATTTTTACTGAGTAAAGGTAATCAACTGAGTGGACTATCTGCTAAAACACTGATGATTGGGGTAGGTAGTGGGCTTTGTTTTGCTATTACTTCATTATTGGTTCGTGAAGCCAGTCTAGAATTAACTAATTTACCTGTATTACACCGTGCATCTTGGGTATTGATTTCAGTCATTGGCTTCCAATGCATCAGTATGCTCATTTACCTAAGCCTATTTAGCCGTAAAACACTCGTCGCTATGCGCGAACGTATGGGACTGACTATGAAAGTAGGCTTTTGTAGTTTCACAGCCTCCCTTGGTTGGTTTACTGCCATGAGCATGATGAGTGTACCGGTGGTGAAAACCTTAGGGCAGATCGAGATTTTATTTAGTATGCTGATCTCGGCGTATTTCTTTAAAGATAAACTGGCCAAGGCTGAACATTGGGGACTGGTGCTGGTGGTGATTGCGGCAATTTTAGTGATCTGGGCCTAGTTTTTATTTTATATGTTCCAGAAAAAAGCCACTGATGAACAGTGGCTTTTCTATTATTACAATGGGCTTTTAAGCTGCAATAAATTTTTGCACTGCCTGATTAAAAGCATCAGGTTGTTCAATATTTGAAATATGCGATGCATTGATTTCAAACAACTGGCTTTGTGCAATTTCAGCTTGCATGGCTTGACCATCTGCAACGGTTGTCACAGGGTCTTGCTGACCAGCCACAATCAGTACCGGCACAGAAATGGTTTTGATCTGTTCGCGTAAATCCGCCTTAGCCAAAGCTTCGCAGCAACTCGCATAACCTTCCGGGCTGCCAGCTCCAAGGTCGTTTGAAAGCTCTGCAACTATCGCTGCGTTGCTCTGGATAAAGGGATCGGTAAACCAGCGTGATGCTGCTGTCGATGCGATCGGTTGTAAAGCTTGTTCACGCACCAGCGCGGCACGGTCATTCCAGGCCTGTTCCTGACCAATCTTGGCAGCAGTATTGCAGATAATCACGTGGCTAAAACGTTCGGGCTTGTTGATTGCTAACCATTGACCGGTTAAACCACCCATTGAAATACCACAGAACGCAGCTTTCTCAATTTTTAAATGATCAAGTAGGTTTACAACATCTTGACCCAGTTGATCAAGGCTATACGGACCTTGCGGTGCAGATGAAGCCCCATGACCGCGAGTGTCATAACACACTACAAAATAATCTTGCTGGAAAAATTCAATTTGTGGTTGCCACATGCTGAATTTGGTGCCCAGTGAATTAGAAAAAATCAAGGCTGGCTTAGATGCATCACCAAAGGTCTGGTAGTTGATCTGTGCATCATTCGATGTAAATGTTGGCATTTTTTAAATCCTTCATCTTCCCTCAATCCCTCCTTTACGAAAGGAGGATCGAGAGAGCATTTAATAATTAAATACGTTCAATAATCAAAGCGATGCCTTGACCGACACCAATACACATTGAACAAAGACCGTATTTACCGCCAGTTTGTTCCAGTTGGTTGAGTGCAGTCGTCACAAGACGCGCGCCAGATGCACCGAGTGGATGACCTAAAGCAATTGCACCACCATTCGGATTGACTTTTTCCGAGCCATCTTCAATGCCTAAGTCGCGGGTACAGGCTAAAGCTTGTGCTGCAAAAGCCTCATTCAGTTCGATCACATCCATCTGCTCTAAAGTCAGACCGGTTTGTGCCAACAGTTTCTTGATGGCCGGTGCGGGACCAAAGCCCATGATGCGTGGTTCAACACCCACAACAGTAGAACCAATAATTTTGGCACGCGGTTTTAGGCCGTGTTGAGCAATCGCTTCATCAGATGCGATCAACAGGGCAGCTGCACCATCATTAATACCCGATGCATTCCCCGCCGTTACCGTACCGTCTGCTTTAACCACTGGTTTCAGTTTCGCCAATGCTTCTGCGGTAGTTGAAGCACGTGGATGTTCATCGGTATCGACAACCACTGCATCGCCTTTACGCTGCGGAATCACCACAGGTACGATTTCATTCTTAAAGAAACCATTGGCCTGCGCTGCTGCGGTACGTTGCTGGCTGGTCAGGGCAAACTTATCCTGGTCTTCACGGTTGATATTGAACTGCTCCGCCAGATTTTCAGCAGTTTGTGGCATGGTTTCTACGCCGTACATTTCTTTCAGTTTCGGATTGATGAAACGCCAGCCCATGGTAGTGTCTTCAATCTTCTGGCTACGGCCATACGCTGTTTCTGACTTGCCCATCACGAATGGGGCACGCGACATGCTTTCTACACCACCGGCAATAATCAGATGGGCTTCACCCGCTTTAATCGCCCGTGCTGCCATCGCGACTGCATCCATCGATGAACCACACAGACGGTTCACGGTCGTTGCCGGCACCTGATAAGGCACACCTGCAAGCAGGGATGACATGCGACCGATGTTACGGTTGTCTTCACCGGCCTGGTTGGCACAGCCATAAATCACGTCATCAACCTGTTCCCAGTTCACTGATGGATTGCGTTCCATCAAGGCTTTGATTGGCAAAGCACCTAAGTCATCTGCACGGACAGGCGCGAGGCCACCGGCATAACGGCCGAATGGAGTACGGATGGCATCGATAATATATGCGTTTTTCATTGTGTATTTGCTCACATATTTAAAAGAAGAAAACTCCTCCCTTTTTAAAGGGAGGTTGGGAGGGATTTAATGAAGTAGTTTTAATCCTCAAATCCTCCCTAAATCCCTCCTTTAATAAAGGAGGGACTTCCCCTTAATTTGATTGAGTCGCATCAATCAGTTTGGCACCGGTCAATGACTGCAATTCTTCAAATGACAGACCTTCGACTTTCTCAATCACTTTCATCCCTTCAGGCGTGACATCAATCACACACAGGTCGGTATAAATGCGGTCGACACATTTTAGGCCAGTCGCAGGATAAGACAGTTCAGCTACGATTTTTGGCTCACCTTTTTTAGTCACATGATCTGTGGTGATGAAAACTTTCTTGGCACCCACAGCCAGATCCATTGCACCGCCGACTGCAGGAATTGCATCTGGTGCGCCAGTATGCCAATTCGCCAAGTCACCATTTTCAGCCACCTGGAAAGCACCCAGTACGGCGATGTCTAAGTGACCGCCACGCATCATCGCGAAAGAATCGCCGTGATGGAAGAAAGAACCGCCTTCAAGTAAGGTCACGAATTCTTTACCAGCATTAATCAGTTCAGGATCGCGGTCTTCTTCAGCAGGAGGAGGACCGAAAGCCAGCAGGCCATTTTCAGAATGCAGAAAGACATCTTTATCGCTTGGCAGGTAGCTGGAAATTTTGGTTGGCAGGCCGATACCCAGGTTCACATAAGCACCATCAGGAATATCTTGTGCCACACGTTCAGCGATCTGGTCACGGGTCAGTTTGCTATAGCTCATTATTTATCTCCGATGCCAATTATTGTGCAGGTTTAACTTGAACAACGTGTTGAACAAAAATTCCCGGGGTGATGATGTGCTCTGGATCCAGTGCACCCAGTTCAACCACTTCAGAAACTTGAGCAATCGTCACATCTGCTGCCATTGCCATGATTGGGCCGAAGTTACGTGCAGATTTACGGTACACTAGATTGCCCCAACGGTCGCCCTGATGGGCCTTAATTAAAGCAAAGTCAGCTTTAATTGGATTTTCTAAAACGTAGTCTTTACCCTCATAGTTCATGGTCGGTTTGCCTTCAGCCAGCAAAGTACCAAAACCGGTAGGGGTATAGATTGGACCTAAGCCCATACCAGCCGCCTGAATACGGCAAGCCAGATTACCTTGCGGCACCAGTTCCAGTTCGATCTTGCCTGCACGATAGAGTTCGTCAAATACCCAGGAATCAGACTGACGCGGGAAAGAACAGATAATTTTACGCACAGCGCCCGCTTTAAGCAGTTTCGCCAGACCGTAATCGCCATTACCGGCATTATTGTTGACAATAATCAGGTTTTTAATACCCAATTCGATCAGACCATCAATCAGTTCAGCAGGCTGACCCGCTGTACCGAAACCACCGATCATAATGGTAGAACCGTCCTTGATCTGGGAGAGTGCTTCTTTCAATGATAATGAACTTTTATCTATCATAATCTGGTCCTTACATATCCTAAACTGATGGATGTCTTTAAACTCGTTTTGAATCTGATGCTGTAACCGGAACTGCGTTACGGTTTTTCTGTGACAGCAGAAAATGTGCGACCAAGCCAATGCAAATTCCCCAAAAGACTGAACTCAGTCCTAAGAAATGCATGCCGGAAGCAGTCGCTAAAAAGGTGATCAATGCTGCATCACGTTGTGATTCTTTGCCCATGGCCACGGAAATGTTGGTAGCAATCGCACCCAGTAATGCCAGTCCTGCCAAAGCTGCAATGAGTTCTTTGGGCATCAGGCTAAACAGCATGACAATGCTGCCGGCAAATAAGCCGCCCAAAATATAAAAAAGCCCATTCGCCACACCGGCGATATAACGCTTTTCTTTTAGCTCATGTGCGTCTTTGCCTAAACACAATGCAGCTGTGATCGAGGCCAGTACGATGGTAATACCCCCCACACAGGCGACTGCAAGCGAGGCAATACTGGTTGCACTAATAATCGGCTTGGCTGGCATGTCATAACCACTGAGTTTGATAATCGCCATTCCCGGTAAAAACTGGCCAGAGAGACTGACCAGAATAAGGGGAAGGGCCAGATTCAGGGTGGAACTCCAGGTCCATTCCGGTGCAATAAATTGCGGAATCGCCAGACTGAAATCTGCCGTGACCGGGTTAATCTTGCCCAGGAGCATGCTTAAAACCACACCAGCAACCAGCACCCAGACCATGGCATAGCGTGGACTGAAACGCTTGGCCAGTAAAAATACCGCCAGCATGCCAAAGACGATATAGGGCATGGTATCGGTCGCGGTAAACAACCCTAAACCAAACTGCAGTAAAATCCCCGCCATCATCCCGGCAGCCACTTCCTGAGGAATCCAGGACAGCAATTTGTCGAAATAACCGGTGATCCCAATGAAAAAAATCACCACAGCAGAGGTGATATAGGCAGCAACCGCTTCATTGAGCGAAATATCGGGAAACAGCGTGACTAATAAAGCCGTTCCGGGCGCAGACCAGGCGGTGACGACAGGTATTTTGTATTTAATGGATAAAAAGATACCTGCTAGCGCAGCACCAATAGAAATTCCCCAAATCCATGAAATCATCATGTCCGGGGAAACTTGAGCTTGCTGTGCCGCCTGGAAAAAAATGATCAGTGGCCCCGAATAGGAGATCAGCACTGCTAAAAATCCTGCAACAGTTGCTGAAATTGACCAATCATTTTTTAATGTCTGAAACAGGGTGTTCATTGGTGATGTGCCTCCTTGCGTCGAACCATGAGCCTGTTAAAAATCGTGATGATCAGGATTAGCCCTGATCACCACCACCGACCGGTACCACTGTACCTGTTATATAAGATGATTCATCCGAAGCCAAGAATACAATCGCATTCACTTGCTCCTGAATCGTACCGTAGCGTCCCATGAAAGTACGGTCAATGGTCTGATCAACCACTTGCTGCATCCATTCTTTTTCAGATTCAGTCAGTGGATTGGCATTGCGCGGTACTTTACGTGGCGGTGCTTCTGTACCACCCGTCGCGATTGCATTGACACGGATGCCGTCTTTGGCATGTTCAAATGCAAGGGAAGCGGTCAGGCCGTTCACACCACCTTTGGATGCTGAATATGGCACACGGTTAATGCCGCGTGTCGCAATAGAAGATACGTTTACAATGGTACCTTTCTGATTTTTAATCATTTCCGGAAGAACTGCGCGGCAGCACCAAAGTGTCGGGAACAATGAACGGTTCACTTCCTTGATAATTTCCTCTTCAGAAAATTCTTCGAAAGGTTTCATCCAGATCGCGCCACCGACGTTGTTGATCAGGACATCGACACGGCCATAGGTTTCTAGCGCTTTTTCAACGACTGATTGAGCACCGGCAAACGTTTCCAGATTGGCTTTGACCGTAATCGCATCACCGCCAGTCGCTTCAATTTCAGCCAGAACTTCTTCTACATAAGGGGAAAGGTCAGCCATGACGACTTGGGCGCCTTCGCTCGCCACTTGCAGCGCGACACCGCGACCGATGCCTTGCGCGGCACCCGTCACGATTACAACTTTATTTTCAAATCTTTGACGGTTAGACATTGAACAAATTCCCTCTATTAGTTGGCAGAGAATTTTTCAAACAGGAAGCTTGCAGGTTTAACGCCTTCAGCATCTAACCAGCCGCGAACCGCTTCTACCATTGGTACTGGACCACATAGGTAGATGTCTACGTCGCCGCCATTCAGCCATTCGTTTTCGATATGACCGGTCACATAGCCTTTACGCTCATGTGCCGATTCCGGGTTAGCAACCACTGTACGGTATTCGAACCATGAGAATTTTTCTTGTAGTTCATTCAGTTTTTCAATCGCTACCAAGTCGAAATCATTGGTCACACCAAATACTAAACGCACTGGATGTTCTGAACCTTTTTCTTCCAGCACTTGCAGCATCGACATGAATGGTGCAATACCTGTACCACCCGCCAGCATCAATACTGGACGGGTCACAGGGCGCAGGTAGAAGCTACCAAATGGACCGGTGAAAGTCATTTTATCACCAGCTTTGGCATTGACACTCAAGAACTCACTCATTTTACCGTTCGGTACGTTACGTACCACAAAGCCGGTTAAACGGTTGCCTGGTTTAGAGCTGAATGAATAAGAACGGGTTTCAGTTGTACCTGGAATACCCACGTTCACATATTGACCAGCAAGGAAGTGAATGTCTGGTTGACCTTCATCTAACTGAATATCAAAGGTAATGGTCGAGTCAGACAGGTTTTCGACACGCGCCAAAGTACCCTGGAATGCGTGAATTTCAGTTTTACATACTTCCGAAGAAGCTTGGATCTGAAATACGGCGTCTGAGGTCGGTTTACATTGGCAAGCAAGAATGTAGCCTTCAGCTGCTTCTTCTGGGGTTAATGCATCTTCAATATAAGTTTCTTCAGGCATGTCAAATGAACCTGATTCACAAAACGCACGACACGTTCCACAAGCACCATCACGGCAGTCCAAAGGAATATTGATCTTTTGACGGTAAGCTGCATCAGACAGGGTCTCGCCTTGGGCAACAGAAATAAAACGTGTAACGCCATCTTCAAATTGAAGTGCAACATTGTGGTTTGACATGGCTGAATATCCTATATAAATCTTTGTAACTGGACCTTTCAGCCAATTTTCCATCTGGCTGAAAGGTTTTACCTGGCTGTAATAAAAACAGTCTTAAAGGTGATAGATGTCGATAACCTGATTGATGTAATCATTTTTCAGTACCACGTATTTGCTTAAAATTTGTGGTTTATCGCCTGAAAAATCGATTTCATAACGTGACATACCGAAGTAGCTGTAGCTGTTTTTGTAACGGAAACTCAAGGTATTCCAGTTAAAACGTACAGTGACCTTGTCGCCATCACGTTCAACAAGTTCAATATTGCTGATGTTATGGCTGGTACGGGTATCCGGCATGGTTGCAGATGAACGTTCAGTCTTGATACGGAACACACGGTCTTCTAAACCTTGACGGTCTGGATAGTAAATCAACGAGATTTCAGACTGTGGATCTGTAGTCAGTTTGTCGTCGTCATCCCAGGCTGGCATCCAGAAAGACGCAGTAGGGGCATAACACGTCAACCAGTCATCCCATTGTTCATCATCTAAAAAGCGGGCTTCCTGATACAGGAATTGCGCAATATTTTCTAAAGTGATGTCGCTCATGCGTTTTCTCCTTCAGTAGATGCTGCAATTTCTTTTTCAGTCGCGATGCCTTTTTTGATCAGTTCTAGCCAGTACTGGTGCTGAGCCAGGTATAGACCTTCATCTTCAGTTTTAATACCAGACAGTTTTGGTTTTAAACCAATTTCGTTGGCTGCATCGTCCGGGCCTTGGATCCAGTGCTTAGAACCACGGCACATGTCATTCCATTCCAGCGCGATACCTGCGTAACCTGCCTGACAAGCTCGGAATTCTTCAAGATCGTCTGGTGTCGCCATACCTGAAGCATTAAAGAAATCTTCATACTGACGGATACGACGAGTACGTGCTTCAAGCTCTTCGCCTACAGGCGCGATACAGTAAATCGTCACTTCAGTCTTATCGACAGAAATCGGGCGTAAGACACGGATTTGTGAACCGAACTGATCCATGAAGTAAACGTTTGGATAGATACACAAGTTACGTGAACGTTCGATCATCCACTTCGCCATAGCTTCGCCATATTGCGCAGTGTATTCATCTTTCTTGGCAAAGTTAGGACGGTCTTCAGGGTTAGCCCATTGCGTCCAAAGCAGCATATGACCGTGTTCAAAGCCGTAAGAACCACCGCCTTGCTTGCCCCATGAACCTGCGCTCATAGCACGGATGTTATCGCCAGCTTCTTTTTCTTTACGTTGCTGAGTCGTTGCAGCATAGTTCCAGTGTACTGCAGACACGTGATAACCATCGGCACCGTTTTCAGCAGTCAACTTCCAGTTACCTTCATAGGTATAAGTCGAAGAACCACGTAAAACTTCCAGGCCTTGCTCAGACTGACCCACGATCATGTCAATGATTTTGGTCGCTTCGCCCAGGTATTCTTCCAGAGAAGGAACATCCGGATTCAAGCTGCCGAACAGGAAACCTTTATAGTTTTCAAAACGGGCAACCTTTTTCAGGTCATGTGAACCGTCTTTGTTAAAGCAGTCTGAATAACCCGCTTCAGCCGGATCTTTGACTTTTAATAACTTACCTGAGTTATTAAATGTCCAGCCATGGAATGGGCAAGTATAAGTTGCTTTATTGCCTTTCTTGTTACGGCACAATTGTGCACCGCGATGCGAACAGGCATTGATCATGGCATTCAGTTCACCTTGACGGTTACGTGCAATGATGATCGGCTGACGACCAATATAGGTAGTATAGAAGTCGTTATTGTTTGGAATCTGGCTTTCATGTGCAAGATAAACCCAGTTGCCTTCAAAGATGTATTTCATCTCCAGGTCAAACAGAGCTTGGTCTGTGAATACAGACCGGTGAAGTTTAAATTCACCAGATTCAAAATCGTCAACTAGAAGCTCATCAATACGATCAAGATGACTGGTGTTAATTACAGGAATACGAGGCATGTCCGTTCTCCGACTTTCCAAGGAGGGGAAGTCATCGGGATGAATCTAATGATTACACCCCGAATCCATTTTGCATTAAGCGCTTGCGCGGCGACGATCAACTTCAGTAGAAGGTGCGTCTGCTTTTTCTTTCACAAGTTCAATATCAAATTGAATATGTTTGAAAGGACCTTTCAAACCACGTTTTGCAATTTCAGCTTCATCAGTTACATCAACCGCAGTTGCAACCAGGCCTTCACGGGTAGCGAATGCAAAGTCATCCCACAGGTACTGGTCGCCTTCGATGTTGAACTGAGTTGTCAGCTTGCGGTAACCCGGTGCAGAAACGAAGTAATGCACGTGTGATGGACGGTTACCGTGACGGCCTAACTTGTCCAGTACGAATTGAGTCGTGCCTTCTGGAGGACAGCCATAACCTACTGGCATAGTGGTTAAAGCCACATATTTACCATCCTGGTCGCTGAAAATAGAACGGCGCAGGTTAAAGTCAGACTGTGACTTGTCAAAGAATGAGTAGTTACCCAGACTGTTGGCATGCCAAACTTCAACTTTGGCACCTTCAATGATATTGCCGTCAGTATCTTTAACTGTACCTTCAATGATCAGTGTCGGAATTTTGCCTTCTTCAGAGCCATCATCCATACGGGCAAAGCCGACAGATTCAGGAGCACCCGCCACATATAACGGACCTTCAATTGTACGTGGCGTACCGCCCGTAATGCCTGCTTTAGCATCTGCTTCATCAGCACGTAAGTCTAAGTAGTGTTCCAGACCCAAACCTGCAGCCAGTAGGCCTAATTCATTGGCTTGACCGGCATCGGTAAAGTATTCCAGACCTTTCCACAGTTCTGACTGAGAAATATCAAGATCTTCGATCGCCTGGAAAAGATCACCTAGCAGGCGCACAACGATTTGCTGTACACGCTCGTCTACAGGGCCTGTGGCTGTATCCACGTTCATTTGTTTAACTAATGCATCAATTTGTTGACGGTTCATACTATTGCTCCTTAAGTATGTCTGTTTATTGGTGGCTGTTGTTTCAATCCTTATGGCTGAAACTTGGCTGCCACAGTCCTTTGTTAATTACCCTCTGAATACCCTCATCGGATGTGTTCAGATTTGACCGACCTGGCATGTTCCAGGTCTGGGTCATTGTGATCAGGTGTCATCTTCCCGGATTGAAGAAGGGTGGCGGTTTAGTGCCATGATTTCGATATCCATATATGGATACAGTGGTAAGCCCTGCAAAATGTTGTGCAGCTCTTCGTTACTTTCCACATCAAAAATACTGATGTTTGAATACTGGCCTGTGATGCGCCAGATATGGCGCCATTTACCTTGGCGCTGTAAATCCTGTGAATAGGCTTTTTCAACAGCCTTGATTTCGTTGGCTTTCTCGGCAGGCATATCCAGCGGGATATTTACATCCATACGTACATGAAACAGCATGTCTCACTCCTCAATCTAATTGCTTATTTACGGCGTAAATTGTCGATCTTGTCTTCATCCAGCTGAATACCCAGACCGGCACCTTGCGGCAGATGCAGCTCAAAATTCTGGTATTGCAGTGGTGTTTTCAGAATTTCTTCAGTCAGCAGTAGCGGGCCGAATAGTTCAGTACCATATGCCAGATTCTCAAAGGTCGAGAACAGGTGAGCGGATGCAATTGTTCCTACTGAACCTTCCAGCATGGTGCCACCATACAGGTCAATCCCTGCAAGGTTAGCCACTGTCGCGACATCACGGCCTTCCAGCAAACCACCTGATTGCGCCACTTTAATTGCAAATACCGAAGCTGCATTAGTACGAGCCAGCTTATAGGCAGTGCTTGGCCCCATCAGTGATTCATCGGCCATAATGGCAATATCAAAGCGACGGGTCAGACGTTGCATGGCATCAATATTGTCAATGGCACATGGCTGTTCAATCAGATCAACACCACCATCTTGCAATAACTGAATGCCTTTTATCGCTTCCAGCTCTGACCAGGCACGGTTTACATCCACACGGATCGAAACGTCGTTGCCTAATGCTTTTTTAATTGCCAGAACATGTTCAACATCTGCTTCTACTGGACGTGAACCGATTTTTAGCTTGAAGAAGTTATGGCGTTTTGCAGCCAGCATCTTTTGTGCTTCAGCAATGTCTTTTTCAGTATCGCCAGAAGCCAGTACCCAGAGGACCGGTACGCCATCACGTAAACGACCGCCTAGCAGTTCAGAAAGTGGTAAACCTAAACGCTGCGCCTGAATATCCAGCAGGGCAGTTTGAATGGCACATTTCGCAAAACGGTTGCCATTAATATTTTTTTTGATTGCTTGTAATGTCTGTGCAACATTTAAGCCTGATAATGTTTTTAAAAGCGGTACAAAATAAGTATCAATATTTACTTTGACACTTTCAGGGCTTTCATCACCATAACCTAAGCCACCGATCGTTGTTGCTTCACCCCAACCGATGTAACCATCTTCAGTGGTGATTTTGACCAATACCAGGGTCTGGGTTTGCATCGTCGCCACTGCCATCTTGTGAGGACGAATGGTTGGAATTTCTACCAGCAAGGTTTCAACTGACTTATACATAATACGGGTTCACATTCTTGCTTTAATGCTTTGACTTGATATACCTTAAAAGAATCATAAATGGCTGTCGAAGACCATTTTTGCATTTTATTATATTTAAAAGGTATGCACGTTATGGAGCTCAGACATTTAAGGTATTTTGTAGCAGTAGTTGAAGAGCAAAGTTTTACTAAAGCTGCAGAGAAACTTTTTATTGCCCAGCCCCCATTAAGCCGCCAGATTCAAAATCTTGAGGCAGAACTTGGTATTGCGTTATTTGAGCGTGGCAGTCGACCACTTAAAACCACTCAGGCTGGGTATTTTTTCTACCAACATGCGGTAAAAATTCTGGCCAATGCTGAAGAAGTGAAGTCCATGACCAAGCGTATTGGTATGGTAGAACGCACGGTTACCATGGGTTTTGTTGGATCTCTGCTTTATGGATTGCTGTCGCGCATTGTCTACTTATATAGGCAGCAACAGCCACACCTGAAAATTGAACTGGTGGAAATGACCACCATGGAACAGGTTAAGGCATTGAAAGAAGGGCGTATAGATGTTGGCTTTGGGCGTTTACGCATTTCTGATCCGGCATTAAAGCGGGTGCTGTTGCGTGAAGAACGTCTGGTACTCGGTGTACATTCCAGCCATCCTTTATCTTTCCATAATAAAGGAATATATCTTGCTGATATTGTTGATGAAAAATTATTTCTCTATCCTAATCATACCTCTCCAAGTTTCGCCACCCAGGTACAGGGATTATTTTCAGAATATAATCTGGAACCACAACATGTCCGGATTGTAAGGGAAATTCAGCTGGCGCTGGGGCTGGTCGCAGCGGGTGAGGGTGTATGTATTGTACCGGAAAGTGCTCATTCGATTCAGTTAGCTCACCTTAACTATATCCCGATTCTGGACGAGAGTGCAGTCAGCCCGGTTTTTCTGACTATGCGCAATATGGACGAGAGTGAAGACATCATGTCCTTATTTGATTGTATTTACCAAGTGTATGATTTGGAAGCAATTAAATATGATAGAAACAGTTTTTAGATATGTATTTATCCCTGACTATACCGCGCCTTAGACTTAAGTTTAAGGCTTGGGCGGAGTTTTCTCCTTACCCTCTAAAAAAAGTATGCAGCGATCTACGACTTTAGTGCAATCGGGAAATTTTGATAAAGAAGAAAATTTTAAATCTTCCTTTTATACCTATTTTGTTTGATTGCTGATCAAAGTGCTCTGACATTCAACCTTTTAGGTTCTTTCATACCCTAAACCTATATAGAAACCAGGTATTTCAGTCATTAAATCCGATTTATGATGAAAACATCGGTCCTGGAAGGTCGATTCTGCCTGTAAACAACTTTGAAGGTATAGATATAGATATATTCGGTTTTGGACATTTATCCAGCCATGCTGCATTGTTGCTCCATAAATTGGAACGTTGCATTTGCAGGAGGCAAAGATGGAAGCAACCAAAGTCAATATCAATACATTAATTGATGAAGCGAAATTTACACCATTTCACTGGGGTGTTCTGATCTGGTGTTTGATCATTATTATTTTTGATGGCTATGACCTGGTGATTTATGGAGTAGCCTTACCATTATTAATGCAGGAATGGTCTTTAACAGCGGTACAGGCAGGCATGTTAGCCAGTACTGCCTTGTTCGGCATGATGTTTGGTGCCATGAGTTTCGGCACACTGTCCGACAAAATCGGGCGTAAGAAAACTATTATGCTCTGTGTGGCAATTTTTAGCGGGTTTACCTTCCTGGGGCCATTTGCCAGCTCACCGGTAGAGTTTGGAATTTTACGTTTTCTGGCTGGTCTCGGCATTGGCGGAGTTATGCCAAACGTTGTAGCGCTAATGACCGAATATGCGCCAAAACGTATCCGTAGCACCTTGGTTGCCCTGATGTTTAGTGGTTATGCGATTGGCGGTATGACGTCTGCACTTTTAGGTGCATGGCTGGTACCACAGTTTGGCTGGCAGATCATGTTCTATATTGCCGGTGTTCCTTTATTGGCTTTACCGTTAATCTGGAAATTCCTGCCTGAATCATTGATGTATCTAACCGTCAAAAATCAGACTGTAGAAGCGCGAAACATCATTAAAAAGATTTCACCGGCTCAAGATGTTACAGAAAATTCTCAATTTGTCCTGAATGAAGTGAAAAAGGGTGATGAAGCACCATTAAAAGCATTATTTCAGAAAGGTCGTACATTCAGTACCTTCATGTTCTGGATTGCTTTCTTTATGTGTCTTTTGATGGTGTATGCATTGGGAAGCTGGTTACCAAAGCTGATGATTCAAGCGGGTTACTCATTGGGTGCCAGTATGATCTTCCTGTTCGCCTTGAATATTGGCGGCATGATTGGCGCAATTGGTGGGGGTTACCTGGCTGATAAATTCCATATCAAAAAAGTGCTGACCATTATGTTCCTGTGTGGTGCATCTGCCTTAATTCTGCTTGGTTTTAACAGCCCGCAGTTTGTACTTTATACCCTGATTGCAATCGCTGGTGCTGCAACGATCGGTTCACAGATATTGTTATATACCTTTGTTGCACAATATTACCCATCTACTGTGCGTTCTACCGGAATGGGTTGGGCATCGGGAATTGGTCGTATTGGTGCCATCGTTGGGCCCGTTTTGACAGGTGCATTGCTGACAATGGAACTACCACACCAAATGAACTTCTTTGCCATCTCGATTCCGGGCGTGATTGCAGCGCTGGCCATTTTTCTGGTGAACCTGAGAGCTTCTGTAGATGGTGAAGTGCTTGAAACCTCTGGATCGAGCGAAGCCATACTTGCCAAAGAAGCGAATTAATAAAGTAAATATTTCAATGGAATAGGTCACCATCATAAATGGTGGTGATCGGTTGCTGGAATCAAATTGCACAATAAAAAAGCGAGTTTAGGATGAACATGTCGCAATTCACTAATCAACAATCAATCAACAATTCAACTTTTAAACGAAAAGTTTTAATGAGCATGATGGCAATAAGTATAGGCGGTATCAGCCTGTCAGCTATAGCGCAAAGCACAGCTCAATCCAGTCAGGATGAAATTGAGCAGTTACGTCAAGAAGTTAAAGCCTTGCGTGCCATGATTGAACAGCAGCAGTTTCGACAAGTTACATATACAGCACAGGCAACAACACCGGCAGTTATAGCACCAGCAGCCAAACCGGTCATGAAACTTACTAGTGGTGCTGAATTCAATCTTTACGGGAATGTCCGTGCCGATGCCTCTTATCAGGCTGAAGGTGGTGCAGCTACACGTATGTACAACCAGATTAATGCTGTTCCACTTGAAGGTGTAGGCGAGCGTAGTGATGAATTCAAATCAACACTTTCTGCAACCCGTTTAGGGATGGACTTTAAAGCCCTTGTAGGTGCTGAGGACAAAGCCCTGAGTGCTAAAGTTGAAGTAGATTTCCTTGGTGGTGCAGGTCTTGATAATTTACGTATCCGTCATGCTTATATGAGTTATGCCAACTGGCTGATTGGTCAGACCTGGTCAAACTTTGCTGTACCAGATTATATGCCAGAAACTGTCGATGCTTTGGCTTATGCAGGTGGTGCAGTAAAGCGTACGCCTCAGGTTCGTCATACCAGTACCTTTAGTCCTGCTACCAATCTGGTCCTTGCAGTAGAAGATCCAAAAGATGGCACCATTACTGGTATTAAACAGCGTCTACCGGCTTTGATAGCACGTCTAAATCATAAGTTTGCTGATAATCTTTCCGTCAGTGTCCGTGCCATGGGGAATGAAAAGCGTGTAAATGAAGATGAAAAAATGGCATGGGGTGTAGGGCTTGGTGCAAAATATGAAGTCGTACCCGGTACTACTTTAAAAGCCGACTATTATCATGTCAAAGGGGATAGCAGCTTTGTGTCTTATGCTAATCCTGGTGTAATCAGAGCGACGAACGGGGATCTTTTACAGAGTGAGTTCGACTCGATTACTGTCGGTTTAACCCAGCAGTTTAATGACAAATTGCGCGGTACCTTGGGCTATGGTTATATGAATTTCGAGCAAGATAATGGATATGTTACTGCTACCACGAATCCAACAGCAATTAACAAGGACCTTTGGCAGGCATGGGCTAACGTGTTCTATAGCCCAACCAAGCCTTTAAGTTTCGGTCTGGAATATGTCTATGGTGAACGTGAGGCATTAGGTGCAGCCACGAATGGCAGTAATAAAGGTGAAGATAACCGGATTAACGCCGTGGCGATCTATAGCTTTTAATACGTCTCAGATTATATTTTGAAAAGCGTGAAGCCAGTTCACGCTTTTTTATTGTGTTCAATTTGATCGATGATCTGTTCTACAGCTTGAGCAAGTTCATCTGTCCATTCAAAAGAACAATTTAATCGAATAAAGTTTTGCGCTGCATGTTTAGGCCTGAACAGCAGACTCGGTGCAATGGAAATCTTCTGTTCAAGCAAATCTGTATAGAGCTGCTGCGAATCCATATCTTCAGGCAGCTCTATCCATAAAAAGTAGCCCGTTGGATAATAGTGAATCTTACAGTCTTCAGGTAATCTGGCTTTGAGTTCCTGATAAAAACGTTTTTTGTTCTGATTTAAATGACGGCGCAAACTACGCAAATGCTTTTCATAATGATGATGCGCAACAAAATCTACCAATGTATTCTGTAAAAGCGGACTCACACTCAGAGTACTCATCAACTGTAGATGTTGAATGGCATTGGAATATGGGCCTGCAAAGACCCAGCCGACCCGTGCACCCATGCCTAGCGTTTTAGAAAATGAACCACAGTGTAGTACCAGATTGTGCTGGTCGAAATATTTCACTGGAACTGGTTTTTCCTTGCCAAAGTTCAGTTCCTGATAAACGTCATCTTCAATCAGATGCACCTGATACTGAGCTAAGCACTGTGCAATATTTTCTTTGATTTCTGTAGAAACTGTATAGCCAATCGGGTTCTGTGCGTTCAACATCAGCCAGCAGACTTTGATCGGATATTGTTTCAGGACTTTTTCAAAAGCTTTCAGATCAAAACCACGTTCAAGATCATCAGGAAGAGTAATGACATTTAGTCCCAGTCTTTCAGCAGCCTGCCAGGCCCCATAAAATACGGTTTCCTGCAAAAGAATATAATCACCCGGTTGGGTGAGTGCCTGTAAAGACAAATTTAGAGCATCTAGTGCACCGGATGTAATGACAATGTCATCTGAATGGCATGGTATACCTTGTAATTGATAACGTCCGGCAATGATCTGGCGCAGCTCCAGATTACCCGGCGGCATATTTGGATGATTCAGATAGCTGTTTTTACGTTTGGAATGCTGGGATAATAACTGCATAAATTTGCTATTAAATAGCAGTTCCGGATTGGGGAATGCCGATCCCAACGGGATCATATCTGCTGCTTGGGTATCTTTGAGATAGTTAAAGACTACCGAATTTATCTGTATTTTCTCGTGAGTTGCTAATGTTTCTTTAGTGGAAGTTATTGCAAGATCAGCACGTTCAGCAATGTAATAACCGGATTTATCTTTGGCGTACAGCCAGCCTTGTGCCTCGAGTTCCTGATAGGCATTTAACACTGTCATCAGGCTATAACCGGAAAGTTCGGACTGCTCACGCAATGAAGGGAGTTTGTTATGGGCTTTCCAGATGCCATCTTCAATCATATGGCGAATACTGAGTGCGAGTTTTTCAAATTTATACATACATTAAGAAAAATAAAAAATGGAATTTTATCTGCATATATAGCATATTTAGTCAGGTTAAATATAACAGTTAGGGCAGTTATGATTTATCTGTTATATTTTTTTAGGCAGTATTTGTATCTACTCATTTTTTGCAATCGGGCTGAAAATAAGGATAGTCCCTAAATCCAGCGACAGGTGAGCATATGACTCCAGACGAACAGAAAAAAGCACCGAAATATGCAGACAGCAGTATTTCTGATGAAGCTTTCAAAAAGATGATTATTTGGTTCGCTATTTATGCAGGGTTGTTTTGTCTGGGGGTGGTTTTAGTGGTCAACGCTGATAACCTGTTCTTCTCAGGACTCAAATAATAAAAAATCCCGGTTTAATGACTGGGATTTTTACTCATATAATTATTCCATTATAAAAAATGATAGTTTTTGATACTTTCATAGACGCCGTAGTTTTTGTCACATTTTGCTACTTGCTTTCATATTTTTCCTTGCTAGATTCAAGCAAGTGATGCGTTTATTTTGCAGTGTCTGCTAATCTGCGCATCATGCTTAAATAAAAATATTTAAAAATCTCGACAACAATATGGACGTATAACAAGGATAAAGGAGCACAACATGCTTGGAAATATGATGTTTCAGCCCTTACTGATCAGCAGCATGATTGAACATGCAGGACGCTATCATGCAGATACTGCGGTGATTTCAAAAAATACTGATCTCAGCATGACCCATACGACCTGGGGCGAAATTCGTAGCAATGCCAAACGTTTCGCCAATGTGCTGAATCAGCTGGGACTGCAACATGGCGACCGTGTCGCGACCATTGCATGGAATAACCATCGTCATCTGGAATCCTGGTATGCCATTTCTGGAAGTGGCTTTGTTTGCCACACAATTAATCCGCGTTTATTCCCGGAACAGTTGGTATTTATTATTAATGATGCATCAGACCGTGTAATCCTGTTTGATAAAACCTTTGTACCATTAATTAAAGCCGTCAAACCGATGCTAAGCAAGATAGACCACTTTATCTGTCTGGATGCAAAAGATGAGGCCATCCTTGAAGCTCTTCCAGATGTGAAATTCTATGATGAGCTGATTGCCGATCAATCTGATGATTTTGATTGGCCTGTACTCAATGAAAATGCAGCAAGCTCACTGTGTTATACCTCTGGAACTACAGGTCATCCAAAAGGTGTTTTATATAGTCACCGTTCAACGACATTACATAGTTTTGCGATCAGTTTGCCGGATTCACTGAATGTATCCGCACGAGATATCATGCTGCCTGTAGTACCGATGTTCCATGTCAATGCCTGGGGGACACCGTATGCAGCAGCGATGGTCGGCTGTACTTTGATATTGCCAGGCCCAGGGCTGGATGGCGCGAGTCTGGTCAATTTAATTGACAGCTATAAAGTATCAGTTGCTCTAGGTGTACCAACGATCTGGCAAGGCTTGATTGCAGCAGCACAACAGTCGGGTTCCAAGTTAGAAAGCTTAAAACGCAATGTCGTCGGCGGTTCGGCATGTCCGCCTTCAATGCTAAAAGTATTTAAAGAACAGTTTGATTGTGAAACCATCCATGCCTGGGGTATGACGGAAACCAGTCCACTTGGCGCAGCCAATCAGATTAAAGCCAAGCATCTGGATTTGAGTGAAGAAGAGCGTTTAGAAATTCGTCTTTCTCAAGGTCGTCCACCATTTGGCGTCGACTTGCGCTTGACTGATGAAGAAAATGGATCGAATGAAATTACTCGCGATGGTGAAACCACAGGCAATCTACAGATTCGTGGTCATTGGATCATCAATAACTATTTTGGCAAGGAAGAATCTTCTTTAACTGCTGATGGCTGGTTTGATACGGGGGATATTGCCACCTTGAATGAAGATGGCTTTATGAAAATCAGCGACCGTGCCAAGGATCTGATCAAATCGGGCGGAGAATGGATCTCCTCGGTGGAACTGGAAAATCTGGCCATGGGTCATCCACAAATAGCCATGTCAGCTGTCATTGCTGCACAGCATCCGAAATGGGATGAGCGCCCAATCCTGATTGCGATTAAAAAACCTGACAGTCAGCTCACCGAGCCAGAACTGCTGGATTATTTTGCTGACAAAGTGGCGAAATGGCAGGTGCCAGACAAAGTAATTTTTGTCGATGCAATTCCACTGAGTGGTACTGGCAAGATGCTGAAAAAAGACTTGCGTGAAAAGTTCAGAACAGTATTGCTGGATCAGCAAACAGAGCTCAGCCCAGCTGTAGAATAATACCTATAAACTCTGCCAAAATAACAAGGCTGACTACAGAAATGTGGTCAGCCTTTTGCATATTTATAGCCATAAAGCTGATAGAAAAATAGTCAATCCATATAGGCGAACTGGCATGAAATGTCTTTCCGATTTACATGCCGAAAACTAACTTTAATCAAAGTACATCATTTTGTCCGACAAAAAACAGGAATTCTACCGACAGAAACATGATTTGACCCGAATTGACATGGAACGAATTATAAAAGCCTATATTCTGAATGCATAATAAATAGACAGATGTACATTAATTCTGTTTCTGTATGAGGTAATAAAAATGACAAGTATGCAAAGCTACAAGCCTCACTGGATCCGAGAAGACTTCATTGATTTCATTGCTGAAAAAGTTCATCCAACTTTGGCATTGAAAAAAGTGAAGGCAGAAGTGATCAGCATCCAGCTTATTGGCAATGATTTTTATAAGATCCAGTTACGTCCAAATTTCAACTTTCAGGCTAAAAAATTTCAACTAGGACAGAATGTGGCTGTGACTTTAAGGCTGGATGGTATTTTGCATCAGCGTCATTATTCTGTCGTTACAATGCTAAAAAATGGTGATGTAATTATCGCTGTTAAACAGCAGGGTAAAGTATCCCGTGCCTTGAGCTCCTCACAACTGGGTGCTGTGGTAGAGCTTTCACAGCCACAGGGCGAATTCACCCTGCTGAATTCCCCTAAACCCATTTTAATGCTGGCCTCAGGCAGCGGTATCACTGCAATTTACTCCTTGCTGCAAAAAGCCGTAGTGCAGTTTCAGCATCCGATTGATCTGATCTACTTCACCCGTGATGATGCGTTTCATGCTGAAATCAAAACCTTGGCACTGATGCATCCACATCTGAAATATCATCATTTTAATACTGTGGAGCATAAGCAGCATCTCAGCCTACAGTTACTCAACAAGCTGGTGCCTGATTTTGAACAACGTGAAATTTATGCCTGTGGTTCAGCGGCCATGATGAAAACAGCACACCGTATTGCTGAAAAGCTTTCCGTGAAATCCAGTTTCCATTCTGAATACTTCCAGATCGTGGTGGATGAAAAAGTTAAAGCACAACCTGTGCAATTCCAGCGATCGCATCAGGAGTTTCAGGCCAGTTCTACCATTCTGGAAAGTGCTGAACAAGCAGGTTTGCGTCCTGCACATGGTTGCCGAATGGGAATTTGTAATACCTGTTCCTGCACCAAAGTCAGTGGCTCAGTAAAAAATATTTTGACTGGTGAAATCGATCACGAGAGCAATACCCCGATCAAATTGTGTATCTCCCAGGCCGTTAGTCCTGTGGTGATTAATCTTTAATCCCTAGAAAAATAAGAAGGTACTCCCATGAATATGCAAATTGATTTTAAGCGGCACAGTAAGACCCAATTTTTAAGTCCTGAACAGATTCAGGAATTTGGTGCCAAGGTGGATGCGATCCGACGTGAGGTGATGGATGATTTAGGTGAAAAAGATGCTGAATACATCTATAAAATCCGTAATTTTGTCCGCTATAGCGAAATTGCTTCTCGGGGCATGCTGATGGTGGCCGGTTGGTTGCCACCAGTCTGGCTACTCGGTACAGGCTTATTGGGTATTTCCAAAATCGTAGAAAATATGGAACTTGGTCATAACGTGATGCATGGCCAGTTTGACTGGATGAATGATCCAAGTCTGAATGGTTCGACTTATGACTGGGATACCATTGCCACCGGTGATGACTGGAAATACACCCATAACTATATTCATCATACTTATACCAATATTGTCGGCATGGACCACGATGTGGGTTATGGCCTGATTCGTGTCAGTGAATCGCAAAAATGGGAACCCCGTTTTCTGTTTAATATTCCACTAACAATTCAGTTGATGGTGTTCTTCGAATGGTACGTGGGTCTACAGCGCCTGCATCTGGAAGATGTCATTGCCTATAAAACCAAAACCTGGAAACAGGTTTGGGATGAAGCAGCGCCACTACGTAAAAAGATGTGCCGTCAGGTACTGAAAGATTATGTATTCTTCCCGATTATTGCCAGCCCAAATGCCATTCCAGTATTTACTGGCAATGCAGTGGCCAATGTGATTCGTAGTCTGTGGGCTTCCGCTGTGATCTTTAACGGTCATTTCACGGAAGATGCTGAAACTTTTGAAATGGACAATACGGAAAATGAATCCCGTGCGGAATGGTATCTGCGTCAGATCCGCGGTTCGAGTAATTTCAGTGGTACCGAATGGCTACATATTCTAAGTGGTAACTTGAGCCATCAGATTGAGCACCATTTATTCCCGGACATGCCAGCGAACCGTTATTCAGAAGTGGCACCAAAAATCAAAGCATTATGTGCTGAATATGGTATCCACTATAACGAAGCCAGTTTTATGAAGCAGTTTTCGACCGTTTGGGTTCGCGTTGCAAAATGCTCTGTACCAAACGAATGGCATGCACAAATTGCAGAAAAAGTGCAAAGCGCAAAATCTATATTGAATGCTGTAAAAGCCAAGTTCTTTTAATCACTTTTCTTTAACAGCATTATATTGATGTTTCTTAACCAGTTTGGTACTCCTCAATAACTTTAGATGGGTTATTGAGGATTTTTTTATCTGAGCTTCTTATACATATCAACTTGGTTGTAGATTGTATTGAATCTAGGGATATTAATTCCAAATAAGCTTAAAAAATGCCAATACCTTATCAAACTGAAGTATTTTAAAATATTTGATTCATTAGAATAATTAAGTAATACATCATATTTTATGGATAAAATATGAAGAATTATTTTCAAAAAAACACTCATGCAAAACAGACTTGGTACGGCTGAAACGCTTTGTCTACAACAACTCGCTAAACTTTAGGAAAGTTCTTTTTATAATGGCGGCGTCGTAACATTCAAGGTCTTAGGTTTGAAATATCTTAAATATTTTTCAGGAATCTCCTTATTATTGCTGTTAACTGCTTGTAACACCACTGAAGCGCCAGCTCCAGATTATCAGGGCAACTGGAAGAACACTCTGGAAAATCCAAAACTTGAAAATATCCTGGTAATTGCTAAAAATGGTGAAAATTATCTGATTACCAATACCATCAAAGATAAGGAAACCGGTAAAACAGAGAAAAAGAACCCGATGCCCGCGGCTGTGAATGAAAATGGCATGCTTCAGTTGAATGCAGGGGCGGGAATAGTCGATTTTGTAATTGATGAGAAAACTGGCAACCTTGTAGGGTCAGGTTCAGTCTACAAAAAAGCCAAATAATGCTCTAATCTAATCCATTTAGAAATAACAATATAAATGTCATGAAACGGAATTATTCATGACATTTATTTATATAGATATTTAAGCAATATGCCTTAATAATTCGGTAAAATCCTGCACAAAATAATTTGCTCTAGCTTTAATCAGCTCGATTTCATGAGCAGAATACTGATCATAAATTGCCACTACCTCTATTCCTGCATTATTCGCAGCTTCTACACCAATTAAAGAATCTTCAATAATCAGGCAATCTTTGGCTTCAATTTTAAAATGCTCAAGAACATTCAGATAAATTTCTGGATGTGGCTTGATGTTCTGGACATTTTCGCGGGTGAGGATTAAGGCAAAATCATCATCAAAGCTGATTTTAGCGTTAATATTTTGATTATTGTCCTGATAACGCTGCACATTGAATAAACTGGTGGTTGTGGTTAAGGCCAGTGGAATCTCTTGCTTTTTCAGGGCCTGGATTATAAGTTCCGCCTGAGGTTTTAATTCGACCACATGATCCAGAAAATGTCGTGAAATACTGTAACGGCGGTTTTTAACGTCTTCTTTTTTTAGTTCAAAACCGTATAGTTCTTTTAAATAACCACAATATTCCAGATAAGGATCAGGCAAATGTCGAAAGGCTGTCAACTGTAGATCCCGCTGCTGCTGGATCAATTTTAAATTGGCTTTTATACCGGAAAGTTCATGAATCAGAGCTGCATCAACTTGGTTCCAGATACCGACTGAATCAATCAGGGTGCCATCTAGGTCAAAACATACCAATTTTTTGTTCTGAAACATGACACTTTTCCCTTAATTTCCACAGTCTATTCTGTGCGGCTGAGTATATAACATGCGACTTAAGTGTTTCAGCTGAAATAAAAGATAAGGGTTATCCATTTTACATGAAGTGGTATTTGACAGAGTTACAGATCGGGTAAACAGTATTTTTATTGCAAAACACATCCTGAATGATCATACAGATAGTCACAAAGTGTTATATTTGGACATTGGCACTAGATCAAATTGCGCGGATGATAGATCCACCAAAATGATTAAAAAATTGAAGGAAATGTGTTTCTGTGTTTGAACTTGACTGTAAATTGCTCAGCATCTTTTATTATGTCTACAAATTTAAGAACGTCTCCCATGCAGCCGATTATCTGGATATGAGCCAACCGACGGTGAGTAATCTGCTCAATAAAATCCGTCAGCATTATAATGATCCTTTATTTTTGCGTATTGGCAATGAAATGCTGCCGACGGATCTGTCAAAGCAGCTATTTCCTTTGGTCAGTGAAGCGCTGAGTAAAGTCGAAACCATCAATAATTTTACTATTGATTTCGATCAGACCACCTCTCAGCAACGCTTTACCTTGGCAATGACCGATGTATCGCATCTGGTCCTGTTGCCAAAAATTTCACAATATTTAAAACAGCACGCTTCGCATATTCGTCTGAATGTGCGTCCAATTACTTCAGAAACCAGCTATCAAATGGCCAATGGAGAAATTGATCTGGCTTTAGGTTTTTTGCCGAATCTGGAAAATGGTTTCTATCAGCAGAAATTGTTTGAACAGTATTATGTGGTGATTGCAGCCAAAGACCATCCACGGCTGGTTGGCGACAGCCTGACTATTGAAGAGTATTTGCGTGAAACGCATATTGATATTGATGCCGGGATGGGACATTACCATATTGAAAACGAATTGCTGAATCTAGAACTCAAGCGAGACATTCTGATGCGCTTGCCAAGCTATTTAGGCGTAGGACTGGTGGTGCAGGAAACCGATGCAATTGCGACTGTGCCTTATTATTTGAGTGAAGTATTACTATCGCGTGGCAATCTCAAGATTTTTAATGCGCCGATTGCATTCCCGACCTATTCTGTGAAGCAGTATTGGCACATGTCCTGTCATCATAAAACCAGTCATCAATGGTTACGCAATATATTGCATGAGATTTTAAGTAAATAATCCTGCAGCTATAGACCCGGACTTAGTCCTCATCTATAGATTTGAAAATCCCGGCCTATGCTGGGATTTTTGTGTTTTGGTGCATCTTGATGCCTATAACAGATTCTTGCACCTGAATTGATCAGTTAAAACCCCAAAAAGTATTACTAAATAGAAAAACAGTATTACTAAATTGGCACAGCCTTTGCATCTATCAAGCTCATCATAAAGTGATCTAGGGTTCCGATACATGAAGTTTCATGTATGTCTGAGACCGAGAGTTCACGGCGAAAGGAAACACTGATCGCTACACGGAGGGATAAAAGCCCGGGAGGTAAACCGTTAAAAGCTTGGGGTAGATGCAAATGAGCACAACAACTTATCACGAAGATCAAGTCCTTTGGACTGAACGTTTACCGGGTGGACACCACTGGTCAGCACGCATTCAGCGTGGCGCAGTTTTACAACTCAAATCCTTAGGTGCAAATGCCAATGTTTCACTGTACTGCGTGAATAGCGGAGATAAACTTGAACGCTATAACATGCCAGACAGCTTAAAAGGGCAACACACGGCATTTTTAAGTACTGGGCATATTTTAACCTCTGATTTGGGTCGTGCCATGGTCTCGATTGTCAAAGATGATCACGGTTGGAATGATGCTTTTTGTGCACCAAGTACTGCACAGCAAATTGAAAATCAATTTGGTCAAAAGACCTTTCAAGATGCCCGTAACGAGATGTACCGCAACGGCAAAGACAGCTTATTACTTGAGATGACCAAATTTGGATTATCCGCAACCGACCTCAGCAGCACCTTAAACCTATTTTCTAAAGTTCAACCTGATGACAATGGCAACTTGTCTTATGTGGCATCGGATAATACCGATCAAGTGATTGAACTGCGTTTTGAAATGGATTGTTTGGTGTTTTTATCCAGCGCACCACATGCCTTAGATAACTCATCTGAATATGCACCAGCTGATATTCAACTATCACTCTTTAAAGCACTTCCTTTAGGCGAGACAGATGTCTGCCGTGATTCATGCCCGCAAAATCAGCGTGCATTCCAAAATAATAACCGCTACTACGCTTTAACTGCTTAAGGGGAATGATCATGACTGCACTCGTAAACCCAACACAAAATCATGAAAAACCAGTACTCAGCGAAGTTTGTCCTGCCGGTGAAGCGTGGATGTGCGAAGTCAAAAAAGGACAGTATTTCCGTATTGTAGATCTAGAAGGCAACCAGGCGGTAGATACCTTATTTATTTCCGCATCAAACCCAGAAGAGCGTTATAGCGCAACCGATACCTTGGCGATGAATCGTCAAATATATTTAGAAAAAGGCACAGCGTTATACACAAACTTTGCTAATAAAATCGCCACTATTCATGATGATAACTGTGGTCGTCACGATACTTTAGGCGGTGCGTGTTCATGTGAAAGTAACACGGTTCGTTATGCCCATGACAAATACCCAATGCACAGTTGCCGTAACAATTTCATGATTGCATTGTCACAACATCCGATTGCGAAAAAGCATGGTTTGAATGTGCGCCATATCGGTCCAAATATTAATTTCTTTATGAATGTACCTGTAACTTCAGATGGTCATTTGAAATTTGATGATGGTATTTCTGCTCCGGGGAAATATGTGGAGATTAAAGCGGAGATGGATTTAATCGTCCTCATTTCAAACTGCCCACAGCTCAATAACCCATGTAATGCCTATAACCCAACAAAAATTCAATTGATTGTCCGTGAAGGCGAGGAATAAGCCATGTTTAATAAAGTTCTCATCGCCAACCGTGGTGCAATTGCGTGTCGTGTTATTGGTACCCTTAAAAAATTAGGCATCCAATCGGTTGCCGTCTATTCAGAAGCCGACCGTGATTCATTACATGTGACTTTAGCCGATGAAGCTGTTTTCATTGGTGATGCACCTGCGAGCCAAAGTTATTTAAATGTCGATAAAATCTTAGAAGTCGCAAAACAAACCGGTGCAGAAGCGATTCACCCGGGCTATGGCTTCCTCTCTGAAAATGCCGAATTCTGTAATCTGTGTGAAGCACAAGGCATTGTATTCTTAGGGCCAAATGCCGAACAAATGAAAGCCTTTGGTCTGAAACACACCGCACGTGAATTGGCAATTCAAGCCAATGTGCCATTACTTCCGGGCAGTCAATTGTTGGCTGATAAAGCCGAAGCACTGCTAGAAGCGGAACGTATTGGCTATCCTGTGATGCTAAAAAGTACCGCAGGTGGCGGTGGGATCGGCATGCGCTTGGTATGGAACGAAGCTGAACTGAAAGATGCCTATGCAACCGTATCCTATTTAGCCCAAGCCAACTTTAAAGATGCCGGTTTGTATCTTGAAAAATTCGTGCAAAACGCCCGTCACATCGAAGTACAAATTTTTGGTGATGGCAAAGGTCAAGTGATTGCGCTCGGTGAGCGTGATTGTTCGGTACAACGTCGTAACCAAAAAGTAATTGAGGAAACGCCAGCACCGCATCTCAATGATACGCAACGTGCCTATATCCAAAATGTCGCCATTCAACTGATGCAGTCGGTGAATTACCGTTCTGCGGGTACCGTTGAATTTGTCATGGATACCGACACGCAAGAATTTTATTTCTTGGAAGTGAATACTCGTCTGCAAGTTGAGCACGGTGTCACCGAGCAAGTCTTTGGTGTCGATTTAGTAGAATGGATGGTGACTTTAGGCAGTGGTGATTGGACGCCGCCAACAGCACAGCTTGAATCTAAAGGTCATTCGATTCAAGTGCGTTTATATGCCGAAGACCCAATTAAAAACTTCCAACCAAGCGCAGGCTTACTGACTCATGTCGAATTCGATGAGAATGCCCGTAATGAAACGTGGGTAGAAACAGGCTCAAATGTCTCATCTTTCTATGACCCAATGATTGCCAAAATCATTGTGACTGCGGATGATCGTGCATCAGCGATTCAAGCCATGACCGCCACGTTGGCAAAGACTCAAGTTGCCGGGATTGAAACCAATCTTGAATATCTACAAAACATTATCGACTGCGATGTATTTAAAGCAGGCACACAAACCACACGTTTCTTAAATACCTTTGAGTGGAAAACTCAAAAAATTGAAGTGCTTCAAGCCGGCATTCAAACCGCCGTGCAAGATGTGACAGGACGTTTGGGCTATTGGGATGTCGGTGTTCCGCCATCAGGTGCGATTGATCCATTGTCTTTAAATGTGGCAAACCAGTTGCTTGGCAATGTGTATAACACCGCAGGTTTAGAATGTACGCTACAAGGGCCAACTTTAAAATTCCATTGCGATAGCCAAATTGTACTCGCAGGTGGCGATATGCCATCGACTTTGGATGGCGTTCAAGTTCCGATGTGGCAAACCGTGAATGTACGTAAAGGTCAGGTGCTGAAATGTGGCAAGATCGCCACAGGTTGCCGTACTTATATTGGCATCAAAGGCGGTCTAAACGTCCCTGAATACTTAGGTTCACAAGCAACCTTTACCTTGGGTCAGTTTGGCGGTCATGCAGGTCGTAACTTGTTGATTGGCGATATGCTTCCAATCACAGCATTTACATCGGATGAAGTGAAAGCATTAAGCCAAGATCAAATCCCGACATTTTCCAATTCTTGGGAAATTGCGGTAATGTATGGTCCACATGGTGCACCGGATTTCTTTACCAAAAACGACATAGATACCTTCTTTGCCAACGAGTTTGAAATTCACTTTAATTCAAGCCGTACCGGTATCCGTCTGATTGGTCCAAAACCTGAATGGGCACGTCAAGACGGTGGTGAAGCAGGTCTGCATCCATCCAATATTCACGACAATGCTTATGCGATTGGTGCCATCGACTTTACTGGGGATATGCCAATTATCTTGGGTCCAGATGGTCCAAGCCTTGGTGGTTTTGTCTGTCCTGCGGTGGTGATCAATTCTGAACTGTGGAAACTTGGTCAGCTCAAAGCAGGCGATAAAGTGAAATTTGTGCCTGTGAGTTACCATCAAGCAAAATTGCTGAATGAAAAATATCATGCGCAATTAACTGCTGAAGATACGCAAGCTGTGGCATTTGATGAGTCGTTCTATCCTGAAATCCGCACGTTGAAATCTGCGATTTTAGATACTTTAAAAGGTCAAAATGGTACGCCTGACGTGGTGTATCGCCCTGCGGGCAATAACTATATGCTCGTTGAATATGGCGAATTGGTTTTAGATTTAAACCTACGTTTCCGTATTCATGCGCTGATGCAATGGGTCAAAGATCAAAATATTCAAGGCATTATTGACCTGACACCGGGTATTCGTTCACTGCAAATTCATTTTGATTCGACTCAGCTTGATCAAATTGATTTATTGCGTATGCTTCAAGTCGCAGAAGAACAACTGCCTGATGTGACCGAGATGCAAGTGCCATCACGCACCGTGTATTTACCGCTTGCGTGGGAAGATTCACAAACCCAACTCGCAACAGAACGCTATATGCAAACTGTGCGACCTGATGCACCGTGGTGTCCTGACAATATCGAGTTTATCCGTCGTATTAATGGCTTAAAAGACAAACAAGCCGTGAAAGATGTGGTCTATAACGCAAGTTATTTGGTCATGGGCTTGGGTGATGTGTATTTGGGTGCGCCTGTGGCAACGCCACTTGATCCACGTCAGCGTTTAGTCACCACCAAATATAACCCTGCACGGACATGGACACCTGAAAATGCTGTGGGGATCGGCGGTGCATATATGTGCGTGTACGGCATGGAAGGTCCGGGTGGCTATCAATTTGTGGGTCGTACTTCGCAAATGTGGTCACGCTACCGTAAAAACCCTGATTTTGAGCAAGGTATGCCGTGGTTATTACGCTTCTTTGACCAAATTAAGTTTTATGAAGTGTCTGAGTCCGAGTTGATGCAGATGCGTGAGGACTTTAAAGCGGGTCGTTTAAAACTGCGTATTGAAGAAGGTGTATTGAACCTCAAAGAATACAATGACTTCTTAACGGAAAATCAAGAATCTATTTCTGCCTTTAAAGCGGTACAACAAGCCAACTTTGATGCGGAGCGTAAACGTTGGCATGAAGCAGGGCTTGCAGAATATGTCTCTGAAAGCCTGGATGCCGTGGATGATGGTGAGGGTGTTGAAGTGCCTGAGGGGGGGTGTGCAGTGGAATCGCATATGCCGGGTTCAATTTGGAAAATTGAATGTCAGTCGGGGGATATTGTGGAAGAGGGTGCAACGCTTGCAGTGATTGAAGCGATGAAGATTGAGATTCCGATTATTGCGCCTGAGCGTATGAAGGTTGAAGCGATTACCATTGAAAAAGGGCAAACGGTGAAAACGGGGCAGGTGTTGTTTACGTTAGCGCCAGTGGCTTGAGGAATTAGAAAAAAAGACCGCTTAGGCGGTCTTTTTTTCTAATTCCACTAAACCAAATCTTTCCTCGATTTGGTTAATGAATTTAAGGAATTCATTATTTCCTTGTTGGTCTGTACAGCTTTGTATGATTTCATCGCATGTAGTTAAGTCCCACAATTTTTCAATAATGTTAGTTTGCTTAACTGATTTATATGGCAACAAGAGTGGTTGCAATATTACCTTTTGGTCAGAAAAGTCATCAGGTGAATGATTAACCTCATTTTTTGTTACCCTAAGTATTAGGTTTGGGTGTAAATAGTTTTCACATTCTCTTTTGTTTGTTAGATGAAAAATTATATTCGGATATTTTGCTTTTATGGCTAAATTTTGCTGATATTTAGGACATTTTTGACCATCATTGTCTGAGTCAAAAAATACAGCCCATGGTTTTTGTAAAGATTCTATGAGTTTATAATTTACCCAATGTTTTAAGTTGTCACTTCCACCACTAATCAGAAGTTGTACATCTAATTCAGCGATATAATCTTTTTGAATCAATCCATTTTCTGCAAATTTTGTAAATATGTGCTTTAAAAATACAACATCTGAAACACCTTCAACAAAGATATATCCACGACATTGAAGATTAGAAATATCATCAAAAGGATGTATGCCTAAATCTGAACTGATTGATTTTAAAATGTGATTACAATCAGCATGGGCTATCACATGTTGATTTTTTTCATCCTTAGTTATGTATCTTAAACTACTAATAGGCATCAGTCCCGCTAAGGCTGGGGTATGAGTAGTTACTAATATTTGAGTTTTTGGCAATATAGATAAATCAAGAAGTGCTTTTATTAACATCTCCTGATAATCAGGATGTTGTGAGGTTTCAGGCTCTTCAATAGCATAGATTATTGATCGGCCATTTGCTTCCCGGAATTTTTTCTCTGCTTCAGCTCTAAAAAAATTTAATAAGATAAGTCTTCTGACACCACTTCCTCGTTTATTAATAGGTATTCCTTGTTCTGAACTTAACGCCATAGAAAAAATAGATTCCCATTTAGGTTCTTTGGAAAAATCTGGGATCAAATCTTGTGCTAGATTTGAATCCATTTCGGCTAATTTCTCTAGAGTTCGCCCAGCTACATCTTCAACTTTAGTTTTGATATGTTCTTGGATTTTTTGTAATTGTGGTTGAATTTCAGAGAGCGCATGCTTAATTGCTAATTTCATAGGATCTTGGACTTCACTGTCTTGATCACTACTATTTCGATCCGACTTAAATAAAGCGTAAATTGGTAAAAAATTCTTTAAGGCGTCCCAAACATTTTTAGCATCTTCTTTATTTAGGGGAACTTCTTTAAGTCTGAATGTTAAAGGTTCAGATTGAAAAAGGTATTGTCTTAAAGATGTATTAGATCTTTGATCTTGTACTTGAGATATATCTAACCCTTTTGTTTTAAACAATGCTTTTAAATCTGCATTTTTCAAAATGATCAAATTATCTAAACCATTATTATCTGGATACTTAGCAAGGAGACATAAGTCAGTAGAGACTTTTTGATTTACTCGAAATGTTTTTTTAATTTCTAAGTAACCTTCTGAATTTAATAAATACTCTTCTTGTAAAGTTGTGACAGACGTTGCATCAAGTGTTAGAGAAGTTGGAATGTCATCAAAAATACAAGTTATTGAAATATTATCCTCTTCTGTACAGTTCACACATTTATCACTCTTATCTAAAGAAGAGTTTTCAAAGAAAATATCTAGTGCTTCTAAAATAGTAGATTTACCAGCATCATTTTTACCAATGATTCCTGTTAAATCTGAATCAATATATATCAAGTTCTCGCCCTGATATCCCCTAAAATTTTCTAATTTAAGTGCTATTAATTTCATAATAATATTTATCTGTAGTTGAATTTTTAGTTTAAAAATTAATCCAATTAAACTTTAACATTTTGTTTTTGTGATTAAAAGATAAATATGACTTAACTAAAAGACCTACTAATTAGTCTTTTAAAAGATCTTTAAAACGGTAATTACTTGACGATTACTTGCATATCTAGGACCTCGACTAATATGAACAATATTATCCACTCACGCTTTGTCGCAAGCTTTTCAGACCTTAAAAAGAACCCAATGGAAGTGGTCACTAATGGTTTTATCAAAACAATATCATTCTTAAAATTACATCAGGTGAATAATTTTCTTGTTAAAATCAAAACAGGAATTTTCAGGGATGAATGGAATATGGCAAAGAATTTACAAGAACTTTTAGGAAAGCGTAGCCTTGAAAGTCAAAAACGAATTTTAGAAAAGGCAAATGAAATTTTAAATAATCTTGTTCAAGAAGATCGTCAATTATTAAAAATTGCAGAAGAAGTTGAAACTGAAAAAACTGTAAAGATAAGTATTAATGACCTACGAGCTCGAGTTCACAAAAACCGCGCTTAAAGAGTTTAATATGTTCAGCCACACTTTGATGCACTCTCGAACCCTCATGGTGCAAAATGGTCTATTTTTTAGGCATACTTAAAAAAGTAAATCCTCCTTAATCTAGCTCACTATATGTATGTGATAGATTTTAAAAGCATTGTGCTTAAATCTATTCAATTTTATATTGTGGCATGCTTTATGCTTTTATTTATATACAACATAAATAGAGGAGAGCAATACACTTGATCACTCACAATCACAAACATCGGTTAACCATTCATGTATAAAAAGAATAGCAAGGACATGAGCAATCAAAATGGAATAAACCGGTGAAATACAAAACTTACTTTTGCTTTAGAACAAGCCCCATTTCAATGTTATGGGGCTTTTTTTCGCCCTTTTATATAAGTTTATTCACCTCATCCAAATAACTAAAAATTGGCACGCTTTCTGCATTTTTCTAAGTAATACGAAATTCTGGTTTTGTAATATCCACAGGAGATGCACGTGAACAATCCGACATCAAATAAAAAAATGCATCCATGGCTTCACTTTCTGGTTGAGCTACTCAGCGTACGCGCAGGCTTTCACATTAAACAGTCTTCCCAATATCAACCCAAGGATCAACATCGTGCCTAAACAAAAATTGGCACGGATCAGTATCACCGTGCCAGAAACAACGCTTCAGGCAATGGATCAAAAAATTGTCGAGCAACACTATGAAAGCCGTTCACAGGCCATTGTCGACATGATTAACCGCCACCTGATTGATGATCTGGTGATTCGCGATGAAGTCATGGTTGGCACGCTTACCTTGCTCTATGACGTCAGCCTGAAACCGCTGCGCAGTCAGCTGGTCGATCTGCAACAGCAGTATCTGGCACAAGTGATCAATTCACTGCATATCCAGCTGGATGATGAAAAAATTCTGCAAGTCATGCTGATGCAGGGCGCGAGCAGTGACCTGAAAGAAATTAGCGAACAATTTATTGCACTGAAAGGCGTGATTAAAGGGCATCTCGAACTGATGGATGCCGTCATGCCGCCTATTCCACAAAATACCGAACACACTTAAGGAGAACAGCTGTGCACAACTTATGGACTGTACAGGACTGGCAACACGCCTACCAGAATAACAATATCCAGCTTAGTGACCTGATTGAGTATGTTGCCGGGTTGAATAATGACGATCATGCCTGGATATCAATTGCAACACCAGCACAATTACAGGCACAAATTGATGCATTGACTGGTGCAGATAGCGCAAGCTTGCCACTTTATGGGGTGCCATTTGCGGTCAAGGACAATATTGATGTTGCGGGGTTCTATACCACAGCGGCTTGTAAAGAAGCAGCTTATCTGGCGACTGCCGATGCAACAGCAGTAGCCAAATTAAAAGCTGCCGGCGCGATTGTCGTGGGTAAAACCAATCTGGATCAGTTTGCAACGGGTCTGGTCGGTGTGCGTTCTCCATACGGCGCGGTGAAGAACAGCTTTAATCCTGAATACATCAGTGGCGGTTCAAGTTCCGGTTCAAGTGTTGCTGTAGCCAATGGACAAGTGCCATTCAGTCTGGGTACAGATACTGCAGGTTCAGGACGTGTACCAGCAGGGCACAATAATATTGTCGGACTCAAACCGACCAAAGGCTGGTTTTCAACTACAGGCCTGATTCCGGCTTGTCGCACTATCGATGTGATTTCGATTTTTGCTTTGACTGTGGATGATGCCTGGCAGGTGGCGCAAGTCATACAGGGCTATGATGCCAGTGATGATTATTCCAGAAGGCATCCTCAAAATGTACCGAGCCAATTTTCAAAAGGGAAAATTGCCATTCCGGATACACTGGAATTTTATTATGATGCCGAAACTGAAAAAGCATTTCAACTGGCGATCGCACGTGTACAAAGCTTGGGTTATACGGTTGAGCCGATTGATTTTGCTCCATTTCAACAACTGGCAGCGGCCTTGTATAACCGCTCTTGGGTAGCTGAACGTACCAGTGCCGTGGAAAAAATGGTGCAACGCGAGCAGACCCATCCGGTAATTGGCCAGATTATTGCACAGGCAGACCGGTTCAGTGCGGTCGATGTCATGCAGGATGAATATGAACGCGCCCGCCTGAGCCGTGTTATTCAAACTACACTGGCAGATTATGATGCCTTGATGGTGCCTACGGCACCCGCCATTTATCGCATTGCAGAAGTAGAAGCAGATCCTCTGGTCAAAAACAGTCACATGGGCGCTTATACCAATTTTGTCAATTTTGCCGATCTGTCGGCTTTAGCGCTACCCAATAGCATTCGTGCCGATGGTTTGCCAACGGGCGTGACCTTTATTGCGCCAGCCTGGATGGATGAAGCACTGGCCAAATTCGGGAAAAAATGGCAGCAGGCGAGCCAGTTAAAACTGGGCACCTCTGAACTTAGCTATGAAAAAACAACTGAAATCTCATCGGGTCACAGCGTCAAACTGGCTGTCGTCGGTGCACATCTAAGCGGAATGCCACTGAATTTTCAGTTGACCACACGTGGTGGCACCCTGATCAAGCAGACCCGGACTGCTTCGCATTACAAACTCTACGCTTTAAAAAATACCACACCGCCAAAACCTGGCCTGCAATACAACGCGAAAGGTTGTTCAATTGAAGTAGAGGTCTGGGACATTCCGCGTGCAATGTTCGGGGACATTGTTGCAGAAGTTCCGGCACCTTTGGGGATCGGTAATGTCCAGCTGATTGATGGTACTTGGGTCAAAGGCTTTATCTGTGAAGGCTATGCACTTGAGGATGCAACAGATATCAGTCATTTCGGTGGCTGGCGCGAATTTATAAAATCTAAACAACTTTCAAATACCAAATTTAAATGTGAATGCATAGGGGAAGTCGCACGATGATTAAAAAAGCCTTGTTGTCAGCATCTGTACTGACCACGATTTTATTAGCAGGCTGTGACAATACAGCCAAAGTACCGGAACCAAAAGCCAAAGCTGAAGGCAGCGTGAATACCAAGCCCATTACGATCGGTTACAGTGATTGGCCGGGGTGGGTGGCATGGCAAGTCGCGATTGAAAAAGGCTTCTTTCAAGAGGCAGGGGTCAATGTTGAGTTTAAGTGGTTCGATTATTCAGCATCGATGAGTGCTTTTTCGGCCAATCAACTTGATGCCGTTTCGGTATCCAATGGCGATAACTTGGTGATTGCATCCGGTGGTACCAAGGGCATCATGATCATGGCGACCGATTATTCAGCCGGGAATGACGTCATTATTGCTAAAAATGGCATAAATTCGATTCAAGAACTAAAGGGCAAGCAAATTGCGGTCGAAAAAGGCTTAGTTGATCATCACTTGTTAAATACGGCTTTAAGCGATGCGGGTATTGCACATACTGATGTGAACTTGGTCAACGCGGTCACCAATGAACTACCACAAGTCTTTTCAAGTCCTGATGTGGCTGCGATTGCGGTATGGCAGCCGGTGGCCAATCAAGCCTTGAAAGCCGTTGCAGGTTCCAAGATTATTTATTCCTCTCAAGATAAACCTGGTCTGATTTATGACACTTTAACGGTCAATATGACGCATTTGTCTGCACACAAAGAAGAATGGAAAAAAATCATTCAAGTGTGGGATAAAACGGTGAAATATATTAATGATCCAGCCACACGTCCTGATGCCTTAGCCATTATGGCAAAACGCGTTGGTCTTGAAGCCGATCAGTATGCACAGTTTATTGAAGGGACGCATTTATTGGATTTGGCAGCCAATAAAAAGGTATTTGAAAAATCGAACAACTTTGATTCACTCTATGGTTCAAGCTATCACGTCAATGAATTTAACTTTAAAAATGGTTTATATACCCAAAAAGTCGATGTAGATGGGGTCATTTATCCCGAACTTGTACAATCTTTACCATAATCTTTTTTATACAGGCTTTTCGTATCGAAAGGCCTTTTTTCGTTAAGGGGGCTGTATGTTAAAAAAATTATCTCTTTCTGTGTTGGTTGCTGCAAGCTTAATTCTCGTAGGCTGTAGCAAATCATCAGATACCACAACTGAAGCAAAAGCAGTCAATTCAAGTACTGCTCCGATCCGTATCGCCTATAGTGAATGGCCGGGTTCACTCGCTTGGGAAGTGGCAAAGGCAAAAGGATGGTTTGAGGAGGCAGGCTTAAATGTACAACTTGAATGGTTCTCCGACTATAACGCATCAATTCAAGCCTTTTTGGCAGGCAAAATTGATGGGGCGAGTGTCGCCAATGGCGATAACTTTATGCTGTCTTCACAAGGTGTGAACGGGAGCATTATTTTGGTCAATAGTATGTCGACCGGAAATGATATCATTATTGCGAAACCGGGCATTGAGTCTGTTAAAGAGCTTGCAGGGAAAACCGTTGCATTCGAGAAAGGCTTGGTCAGTGAATTGTTCTTTACCACCGCGATGGAGAATGAAGGTCAAGATCCGAGCAAAGTCAAAGTCGTTAATGCGGTGACCCAAGAACTATCACAAGTCTTTAATACACCAGGGATTGATGCGATCACGCTTTGGCATCCATTTGGTTTACAGGCCCTTAAAGCTGTACCGGGTTCTAAAGTCATTTATGATTCAAGCAAAACACCGGGATTAATTTACGATGTTCTTTCGGTGAACTTGCCAAACATTGAAAAATGTAAAGATGAGTGGACCAAATTGATCGTGGTGTGGGACAAGATTGTGAAATATCTTGAAGACCCTGCGACACGTGCAGATGGTATTAAAATCATGGCAGATCGTGCCGAGATTAAACCTGAACAGCTTGAAAACCTGATGGCGGGTACGACCTTGCTCGATTTAGAAGATAATAAAAAAGTCTTTGTTAAAGGTGATGGCTTGGACTCACTGTATGGTTCTTCTTATAACGTCAACAAGTTCAATATGCGTGTCGGAATTTATTCAGAAAGCCCTGTTGTCGAAAATACCATCTATCCACATTTGGTCAATGCTGCACAAGCTGAATAATCCATCTAAGCTTGATAAAAAAGGGCTTTTTAGCCCTTTTTTATGACTCACGATTTAAGCGAAGTTCATGCTTCAATCAGCCAAACTTTCTCAATATCATGTGCAGTGACCCATAACACATCACCACACTGCATTACCGCACCACTTCCAGCATTCTCTTGTGCAGTGATCTGCCTTAAAATCTTGCCAGAAATCAAATCAATTTCGATTAACAATAGATTTGTCGTTCTGACCCAAAGTCTGTTTTTAGATGCAAAAATATCCCCACCATCGCCACGTGCATGTTCAGGGAGTTGAATGGTTTGAACACACTCACAGGAGAGAGCATCAATTTTTGAAACCGTGCCATGCTTTTGATTAAGGCTAAACACATATTGATCATTGGCCGAGATAAACCAAGGGGTTTCATCAACATCAATCACATGTGTTACACGGTTTAAGAAAGGATCAATCCGTTGTACGGAGGCGTGTTGAGTGTTGGTGAGCCAAATTGCACCTGCACCATAGCAAACATTATAAGAGCTCGGTAAGACTTCAATATGTTGTTCAATTTGACCGCGACACGGTGCAATTTTGGTGAGTAATCCTTCTGCGGAGACCACCCAAATGGCATCATCGGATGCCGCCAAACTAAATTCACCCGTTAAATCCGCAAGACCCGTCGGAATGATGGCTAAAACTTCATTACTAATCTGATCTATTTTATAAATGGATTGATTTTCTAGACTCGCCACCCATACTGCTGAAAATGCACACACCGGAATTCCTGCAGCCTTAGGCACTTGAATTTCAGCCACCACCTGATTGTCTTGAGCCGAAAACTTTTGTAAGACATCCTGATTGGTGGCCCAAATATAGCGGCCATTACTCGCCATAAAGTCGACAAAACCGGAAACATGCCGAGTTTGTAGCGCAAGATGTTCAATGGGTACTTCATTTGATTCAAGCAAAACAGCATGATTCATCTATGTAACTCCTGCATATTGATGACAGCACGGTAGCGCAGTTTCCCATGACGTAACTTCTCAATCGCATCATTGACTTTCGAGATGGGAAATTCCTCCACCCAGGGCTGTATATGGTGACGTGAGCAGAAATCGAGGAGCTGATGCATGGCAATCGGTGTACCTGTGGGTGAACCTGTTAGACTAATTTGTTGATCAATTAGCTGAAAGCTTGAGATTTTAAGAGGAGCTTCGACCAAACCGACCACATGAAACTTTCCTTCAGGAGCCAATAAGAGAATGTATGCATCCCAATCGAGTGCTTGATTGACCGTATCCACAATCAGATCAAAATTTTGTGGGGGAATATCATCAAGCTGAGTCGAGGAAAGGACTTGGTCTGCACCTAATTGTTTTAGTTCATCATATTTTGCAGGGTTTGAACTAAACGCAGTGACTTTGCAGCCCCAAGCTTTGTAAAGTTGCACTGCAATATGTCCTAAGCCACCAATACCAATCACGCCCACATGATGAATCGCTTGAATACCATGTTGCAGTAAAGGGGTAAATACCGTTAAACCACCACAGAGTAATGGTCCAACACTTTGGAGATCCATATTTTCAGGAATAGGAATCACCCAAGAGGCTTGCGCACGGACATGACTCGCAAAGCCACCATGACGTCCTACAATCGTGGATTCAGATTGTTTGCACAGATTAGGTTTGGCCGACAAACAAGGATGACACGTTTGACAATGACCCGATTGCCAACCTAAACCGACCACTTGATTGGGGACTAGATGTTTTACCGTGCTACCAAGCTTTGAAATACGTCCAATGACTTCATGACCCGGAACGAAAGGATATTGTGTTTGTTGCCAATCATTATAAAGCATAGAGAGGTCAGAGTGGCATAAGCCACAGTACATGACCTCAATTTCAACCTCATCGGGGTTTAAGTCGTTAAACTCAAACTGATAAGGTTGAAGTGCTTGCTTAGGCGCATGTGCGGCATAAGCAAATACAGGCATCACTTATGCTCCTAAGTCATCATAATTGTGTTTACCAAAATGGACATTTGGACCAGTCAGTTGAATTTCGCCACGTTTGACCATCTCACGCATATAACGAAAGCCTTGCGCACTGACTTCAAATAGATGTTGACCTGCAATCACAGGCGGATATTTCTCTAAAGCTTCTGGCGTTGCAAATTGAGGCAACGGTTTAATCTCGACATCATAGTCACAAGCAAAGAATAGCGGGAATGAATAACGTTCATCACGGACTTTACGAACACGATGAGAGGTTGCAGTAAAGCGACCGCCACTTAAGGCTTCAATCATGTCGCCAATATTGACCACAAATGCATCTTCAATGGGAGGTGCATCAATCCATTCACCTTTAGAGTTCACCACTTCGAGTCCTGCTGCAGTAGGTAACAAGATGGTGAACAGCTCCATATCGGTATGTGCACCAAAACCAAAGATATCTTCTGCTTCTAGATCATGTGGATAGTGCATTAAACGTAGTTGAGAGGTGGGTCGTGTGACTAAACGGTTAAGCGCATCGGGTTCAAGTTGAAGGGCCAATTCAAAACCGCGCAGCAGCACACGTCCTAAGGCAATCACATCTTCATAATAAGCGCTAACATCTTGCTTAAAATTCGGGAGATCGGCCCATACATTCGAGCCATGCATCGGTTTTTGAGCAATCACGTCAGGATCATCATCAGGTAAATCCCAACTCAAATCGAAAGCTTCTTTATTGTCTGTTTTGTTGGGTAATTCTGCCAAATCAGGACGATCAATCGCTTCAACACGTTCTTCACCCGGTGGCACATATCCACGATGCTTAATGCCAAATTTGCCGGCGTAATACTGCATTTTTTCTTCAAAGGGTAAGGCGAAAAATGCTTTAGCTTGGGCTTGTAATGCTTCTATATGTGCTCTCGGAATGCGATGACCCTTAATATATAAAAAACCGACATGCTCAGCCGCTTTGCCGAGTTCTATCGCAACCTGTTGTTGATCTGCAGGATCTGCACTGTACAACCCTGAAATATCAATGACAGGAATTTCACTGAAATCTTTTTCAATCGTTTGAATGCTCATGTTACCCCCTAAAATGAGGCACGTATGGTGTGGAACAATGCGTGCCTTGTGAATTTACTAATGTCTGCTTAAATTTCAGTACTGTTTGAAAAGACGTTAATAATGACGATGCCAAGCACCATAAAGGACAGCCCAATCAGCGCTGCCGTGTCCAAATGCTGTTTATAGAAAATCCAACCAATGCATGAAATCAAAATAATGCCTGCACCCGACCACAGGGCATATGTAATACCCACGGGGATGGTTTTCATGGTGAGCGCTAGAAAGTAAATTGCGATCAGATAGCCAATGACAGTGATCGTGGATGGAATCCATTGGCTAAAACCATTCGATGCTTTTAAAGCAGAGGTCGCAATCACTTCTGCCACAATTGCAATCATTAAATAGAGGTAAGCCATATTGATCTCACTTACTTGCTAGTACTGACTTTGGTCATACGAGGAATCACCGGTAAATCTGCCAAAGCAGGATCAAGTTCATCTTCTTCGGCATGCACCAATTGATCGACACGTTGACGTAAGCTTTTAAACTCAGGTGTCAGCATGAGGTCAGGATGACGTGGGCGTGGCAAGTTGACTTCAATAATTTCTTTAATCTCACCTGGGTTGGCTTTCAGTGCCACGATACGGTCGGCAAGTAGAATGGCTTCGTCCATATCATGGGTAACAAAAATGATGGTAATGTCGATGTTTTTCCAAAGATCCATTAAGTGACGTTGCATTTTTTGGCGCGTATGTGGGTCAAGTGCACCAAAAGGTTCATCCATGAGCAGAATTTTCGGTTCATTGACTAAGGCGCGGGCAATGGCGACACGCTGTTTCATCCCACCTGACAGTTGGTGTGGATATTGATTTTCGTATTTTTCTAAGCCAATGATGTTAATCCACTCGCGTGCTTGGGCTTCGGCTGCTAAATGACTTTGGCCCTTCATTTTTGGACCAAACATTACATTTTCTTTGACGGTTTTCCACGGAAAGAGGGTATAGCCTTGGAACACCATGCCACGCTCAGGACTTGGGCCTGTAATCGGTGTGCCATCCACTAAAATCTCACCACTACTATATGGGTCTAAACCTGCAACCACACGGCTAAAGGTCGATTTACCACACCCAGAGGGTCCAATCACACAAATAAATTCACGTTTATGGATTTTGAGATCTAATGCATTTAAGACCGTGCGTTCTGTTTTGCCATGTTTAAACTTTTGTGTGAGTTGTTTTGCTTCTAAGATCACGGGACGTTGGTAAATCTTGTCAAAATAGTGACGTGAATCAAATGCATCAGTATGTTCAAGCTGTGTCATTAGTGTGCTCCCGCTTTCCATTTAAATAAACGTTGACCGATTTTCATCAGGACGACATCGCAGATCAGACCGATCATCCCAATAATTAAAATTGCAGCGAAGACATTGTCGAAATGTTGGTAGCGTGCTTGCTGGGTGATAAACCAAGTAATGCCAGAGGTGCTGCCAATCAGTTCAGCCACAATTAAGTAAGTCCATGCCCAACCGAGCAGTACACGCAAATTACGGTAAATTTCAGGTAATGCTGCAGGGATCACCACATGTAACAGACTTTTGAGTTTATTTGTGCCCAGAGTAAAACCGGCTTCAATCAAGCTACGGTCAACCAAGCGTGTGGTATTGGCAATAATCAGAATTTGTTGGAACAAAGTGCCAATCACAATAATGGCAATTTTTGGTGCATCGTTGATCCCTAAAATTGCAACGGCTAGGGCACCAAATGCAGGTGCAGGCAAATAACGGAAAAATTCAACAAAAGGCTCGGTCAGTTGGGATAGCTTGTTTGAAAAACCGCATAAAATTCCGAGTGGGACACCGACTAAGGAAGAAATAAAGAATGCAGTAAATACCAATTTAATACTGTGCCAAAGGCTTTCGTGAAACCATGGCGCATTGGCTTGGGCAGGCGGGGTGGTAAACGCTGTTATCAAGGCTTTAGCAACCTCATGCGGTGCAGGTAGGTATATAGGATTAACTAAAATCCCTTGCGGTGGTGTTAGGCCTTGATCCACTGCATTCTGTGCCTCTGCATAAAACACATCTTTGTGCACACGACTATCGACTTGTAAAAAGCTGACACTACCCGATTGGGTAATCTGTACTTGCGGATGCCATATAAATGGTAAGTAACTTACCGCACACCAAATGAGAATTGGTATTAAAAATGACCCCAAGCCAAACAACAGTTTGTTCCTTTGACTGAGTTCGCTTGCAACGTAACTCATCTTGCTGCCCCCCAATATTACGTTTTTTATAAAATGTAATACTGACTAAGCAAAATGGATGCCATGATGGGCTGAAATCATCAGGATGATGAAAGAATCTGATATTCAAAAATCATTAAAAAATAAAGTTTTTGACTTACTTAAATTAACCTTCTGGTTACGTATAAAAACATAAAACATGGCATTTTAGTCTTTATTGGTTGTTTTATAATCAAAACTATTTCATATCTTTACATCGGTTTAATTCGACCCAGCTTTTCTTTAAGGTATTGCTCACTTCTTAACTCATTGAATTATAAAGGGGAGCAATGCTAGAATTTAAAAATCAAATCGTACACGGCGGAATTTTCGATATGGATGGAACCATGTTTGATACCGAACGCTTGCGCTTTCAAACCTTGCAACAAGCTTCACGTGAGCTGATTGGCATTGAATTTTCTGAAAGTTATTTAATGCAGTGTTTGGGCCTTAGTGCTCGTAGTGCAGAGCAATTGGCTAAAGAGCGTTATGGAGAAGATGTACCTTATGCCGAGATTCGTCAACGTGCCGATGTGCTGGAACTGGAGCACGTGCGTCAGTACGGCGTTCCGATTAAAAAAGGGCTATTACAAGTGCTGGAACGCCTGCGCAAAGCTGGCCTGAAAATGGCGGTAGCCACCTCAAGCCGACGTGCGATCGCAGAAGAATATCTGATCAATGCCAATGTCTATAAATTTTTTGATGTACTGGTCTGTGGCGATGAGATTAAACAGGGGAAACCTCATCCAGAAATTTTTATCAGTGCAGCGGAAAAAATCAATTTAAGTCCGGCCCAGTGCCTGATGTTTGAAGATTCTGAAAATGGTCTGCGCTCTGCCTATGATGCAGGCGGGATGACGGTGCTTTTCAAAGACATCAAAACACCGAACGAGTCGATGCTGGCACAAGCCCAGTATTATTATGAAACGGTCGAAGATTTCTTGACGGAACTGAACCAGTTTGTGCCCGTTCTGGACATGCCAGAACTACAGACGGCTTTTCCGCAAACACTGAATCAGTTGACTGTCGGGATTCACGGTTTTGGTGCAATTGGGGGCGGTTATCTGGCTCAGGTATTATCACACTGGGATGGATACACACGTCCGCGCAAAATTATTGCTTCGACACGTAATCCACTGTATCAATCTAGCGTCAATGCTTTTGGTACTTACTGTATTCGCTATGGCCAGAATTCGTTTGACCAGCGTATTGAAAATATGAGCGTGATTGATGCACATGATCTGCAACAAATGCAGAACATGTATATTGAATCCAGTCTGGTCGCCATTTGCGTACCAGAGGAAGCACTGGTTTCTGAAGCGGAGGTCATTGCACAAGGTTTATACGCACGTTATCTGGCTTATGAGCAGCAGGATCAGCCACTCACAGTGCTCATTATCCTGAATAAAATCGGTGCTAAACAGAAGGTGATACAGCAGATTCTGAACAGTCTGCGACGGATTACCGATGAAAAGACTGCACAGAAGATTATGGATCAGCATTACTTCTGTGACACTGTGGTCAACCGCATGGTTTCCAAGCTATCAGACCAGAAACTGTATCGTCAGTTGCGCATTAAATACAACATGTTCAAGCAGTACCAGCTAGATGAAGATCTGTCCACCGTTGATCTGGATGATTCAACCGCATTGAATGCCGAGCAGGAACATCAGGCAGGTCTATATATAGAAGACCTGCGCCGTAACTTCCAGCCGAGTCATATCCTGCAGTCTATGGATCTGATTCTGTTTAATGCTGAAACGGATATGCCGATTTATGTGGAAAATAACAGTCCCTTACTGGCGAAAATGCGACAGATGATTCTGGTGGATGATATTGCCAATATCCAGCTGATTAAAAACCGCTTATGGAATGGCGTACATGCGATGATGGCCTGGTATGCCAGCCTGCGTGGACATCCGACTATTGGGATTGCCATGTCAGATCAGGCAGTCAGAAAATTTATGCACCAGTCCTTAGCTCAGGTGAAGCATGGTCTCTGCTACCAGATTCCAAAACATGCCTCAGATCTGGAACGTCTGGCTCAAAGCTTTAGTGAATCTTGTGCCCATGCTTATCAGGACCCATGCGCACGTGTAGGTCGTGAACCCCTCAGAAAACTTGAGCACAATGAGCGTGTGATGGGCTCGTTGGCGACCTTGCTCAAATATAGCTTGCCTTTTGATGTGGTTTTAAAAGGCGCAGTGCTCGGTTATGTCTATGCTCTGGAGCAGGGTGAATGCGAGCAGCAGGAGCTTTTGATGCATTTACAGATCCAGTTAAGACATATGGCCTTAGAACCGCAGCTCTATGAGATGTTGTATGATGAAATGTCACAATTCATCAATCAGATCATAGCTGGGAAATTGTCTTTGCAGAAATTCATGCAACTGGATTTACAGCAGGCATTCAGCTAAATAAAGTATTAAATTAAAAAGACCCAGAATTTTTCTGGGTCTTTTTTTATGAGAATAGATAATGTGTTACACAGCAGTCGCTTCTTGCTGATAAATACAGGATTGCGCAATCTGTTTTTTCTCGGCTGCGGTCATTTCAATATCTTCCCATTTTTCCATTTGCTGCAAGAGCCAGCTAAAATCTTCCAGTTTGGGTTGGGCACTTGCACCATGCATATTACGGATAATTTTCTGAATCTTATGGAAGTCATAAACATGCTGATGATCAGAGCATTCAAACTGGATAATCTTATAATCGACCAGCATCTTCCAGACTTCAGACAGGTCAGTTCTCTGTTGCAAATCAGCTTGGGCTTTTTGAATCGCAGTCACCAAAGCTTTTAAGGTCAGTGGATGTTGTTCTGCCCATTCCTGACAGACTGCTAATACTTTGTCTGCCACTGCAGGAATAATATTTGGGCTGGAGGCCACAATAAAACTATGACCTTCAATCTGCGCCTGAATATTCCACGGCTCACCCACACAAAAGCCATCAAAGACATGTTGGGCAATACCTTTCACCATCGAGGGCGGTGGCGAGGTTAGCATATGAAAGTTTTTAGCCAAATCTGGATCGGTCAATGCCAGCCATTCACGTAAACAGAAATGATGGATCGAATATTTATATACATGCGCCAGATTCACACGTTTATTTTCTTTCAGTGCTTGCACGACTTTTTGCGAACTGGTTTTTTCATCGACATCCGGATGTAAATCCAGTGCATAGCAAAGATCCTGGCGCAGACTGATAAAGGCCTGATTAATGCTGAGTACCAAAGGCGTTTGCAGATTGGCTTTCAGTTGATCCTGACCAAGTGCTGCGGCTGGCAACATTGCAGACAGGCAGTGCGCGACATCAAGGAAGCCATAAGCCAGACGGTCACGCAGACTGGCCCATGAAGCTTCCCGGATCAAGTTCACCTTTAAACCTTGTTCCTGAAAATAACCCTGTTTTTCCGCCCATAAGATCGCGACACAATCGAGCAAAGGAATAAAGCCAATATTGAGTTCAGTTTTTTCTAATGTGGACATATGCTTTTCCTTATTCGCCCGATAACAGTTTTTGTGCATCCAGCAGACGTCTTGCCATTTCGCCCAAAGTTATGCGGTGACTCATGGCATTTTTGCGCAGCAGGGCAAAAGCCTGTTCTTCGCTCATGGAATGCAGTTGAATCAGCAAGGATTTAGCTTTGTCGATGTCACGGCGGTCTGCCAGCTTATCTTGGGTTTCCTTGAGATCATTCAGCAGTTTTTTATGCTTATGGAATTGCTCAATGGAAATCTCCATGATGCTATTCAGCTTGCTCGGATCAATACCATCAACAATATAGGCCGTCACACCGGCATCTATCGCGCTTTTGATGGTGTCTTTATTGGAGTTCTGGGTAAAAAGAACCGTAGGTAATTCATACTGGCTCACGCAACTTTCGATAATGTCGCGATGGGGATGGTCCATATTCAATAAAATGACATCTGCCTGCAGATTCTTGACATGCGTCATACTCAGATCGTGGACGATCAGGCAGGCAACGACGATAAAATCATGCGCAGTCAGTGAATCCTGAATAAATTCAGCACGCTCGGCATTGTCATCAATGAGTGCAATTTTAAGTTTTGGCATATTACAGCTTTATTTTGATCCAATGATCGGTACATCTTGAACGCATTTATATGCAATTTTTGCGCCATTTTTATGCAATGTCGAGCGAGGGTTTTTATGCATTTTATGATTCTTTTTTGTGCAAAAGCTTTGAAACAGTGCAATTCCATCAATGTCGTAGGGGATGGCAATGCTTATAAATAAGTTGGGCTAGCACTTTATCCTTAAAAAATAAGTAAAAAAGCCTTTTTTATAAAATTGGCACAGATCCTGCTAAGTATTTAACAAGATAAGAGTATTGAGTCAAAGGCGACTTATACCTGAAAATTTAGACGGCCAATGACGTCCGTTCTGTTCGATTCTGACCTGCCAAAGCCATAGGTCAGGATATTTATAACGTTCAGTTCTGGAGGAAGATGGTCATGTCTTCAAATTTACAAGCTCAAAAAGCAACAAAAATAAGTCTATTCAGTTTTTCCAGCGCAGCGATGCGTGCCTTCCACATGAGCTGGCTGGCATTCTTTGTCTGTTTCTTCGCCTGGTTTGCCTGTGCGCCGCTGATGCCGGTCATTGCAGGTGAATTCAATCTGACCAAAGCACAAATCGCCAATATCAATATTGCTGCGGTTGCTATCACTATTCTGGTTCGTCTGATTGTGGGGCCTTTATGTGACAAATACGGTCCACGTAAAACCTATTCTGCATTACTGATCATCGGCAGTATTCCTGTCTTTGGTGTCGCAGCTTCTAATAGCTACGAATCCTTCCTATTCTTCCGCTTATTGATTGGTGCCATTGGTGCCAGCTTCGTGATTACCCAATATCACACCAGCATCATGTTTGCGCCAAATGTCGTAGGTACGGCAAATGCGGCAACTGCAGGCTGGGGCAATGCAGGTGGTGGCGCCACGCAGGTATTGATGCCATTAATGCTGGCTGCCCTGGTGATGTTCGGTGTTGAACAGGCAATGGGCTGGAGAATTACACTGATTGTGCCAGGTGTGATGATGGTGATAGTAGGCTTCCTGTACTGGAAACTGACTCAAGACTGTCCGCAAGGCAACTTTAGTGAATTACGTGCCCAAGGCGTCAGTGTCGGCAGCGATAAAAAAGGTGGCATGGCGATTCTGATGCATGCAGCGAAAAACTACCGTGTGTGGATCCTGTTTGGTGCCTATGCTGCCTGTTTCGGTATCGAAATCTTCATTCATAACATTGTTGCAATGTACTACGTAGAAAACTTCGAGTTTGGCCTGAAAGAAGCGGGTATGGCTGCGGGGATCTTTGGTTTGCTGGCGTTATTTGCACGCGCCTTGGGTGGCATCGTATCTGACAGAGTCGCACTAAGCAAAGGACTGGATGGTCGTACCAAAGTATTGTTCCTGATGATCCTGCTGGAAGGTGTGTTCCTGGTGGTGTTCTCACAAATGAACAGTGCAATGCTGGCAATCCTGACCATGACGGTATTCGCCCTGTTTACCCACATGGCCTGCGGTGCGACCTATGCGCTAGTGCCATTTATTGACCGTGATGCACTGGGTGGTGTGGCGGGCATTATCGGTGCAGGCGGTAACGTAGGCGCAGTTGCAGCGGGCTTCTTATTAAAAGGCATGCTGGATATCCAGACCACATTAATGGTGCTGGGTGGGCTGGTAGTGATTGCTGCGAGCTGTGTACTAATGATCCGTTTCTCGGTTGAGCATAAGGAAAAAGAACAGCGTCTGTTTGAACAGGCGATTCAGGATCGCAACCTTGCTGAAGCGCAAAATTAAGACCAGATATTTTAAAATTAGTAGGAAGTAAACATATGAAAATTATCATGATTGGTCATGGCATGGTGGGCCACAAATTTATCGAATCTGTACTTGAACAGGCGGGCGATGAGGTTGAAATCACTATTCTGGCTGAAGAACCACGTTTGGCATATGACCGTGTTCATTTAACTGAATATTTCAGTGGAAAATCAGCAAAAGACTTGACCCTTTGCCGTAGCGACTTTGCGGATGCATATGGGATCAACCTGCGCTTGGGCACTAAAGCAGTTTCAATCAATCAGCACACTCGTACTGTGACTACCCAGCATGGTGAAGAGTTAACTTATGACAAGCTGATTCTGGCAACAGGTTCCTATGCTTTTGTTCCGCCAATCCCGGGGAATGACCGTGAAAATTGTTTTGTTTACCGTACGATCGAAGACCTGGATGCCATTCGTGCAGCGAGTTTAAATGCAAAAACTGGTGTGGTAATCGGTGGTGGTCTATTGGGTCTGGAAGCAGCTAAAGCCCTGCGTGATCTAAATCTGGAAACACATGTGGTTGAATTTGCGCCACGTCTGATGGCAGTCCAGATTGATGATCTTGGCGGAAAAGTTTTACGTTCAAAAATCGAAAATCTGGGTGTTAAAGTTCATACCCAAAAAGCAACCTCATCTATTGAAGACGGTGCCAATGCCAAACATGTGATGAAGTTTGGTGATGGTGCGGAACTGGAAACCGATATTATCCTGTTCTCTGCAGGGATTCGTCCACGTGATGAATTGGCACGTCAAAGCGGGCTGGCCATTGGTGAACGTGGCGGAATCATGATCAATGATTATTGTCAGACTTCTCATCCAGATATTTACGCGATTGGTGAATGTGCACTCTGGAATAACAAGATTTTTGGTCTGGTGGCTCCAGGCTATGACATGGCACGTATCGCTGCAAAGCATGTACTGCAAGAAGAATGTGCAGCATTTGCTGGCGCAGACATGAGCACCAAGTTGAAACTGATGGGAGTTGATGTTGCATCAGTTGGCGATGCACATGCCATGACACCAGGTTCACTGAGCTACTTCTATGCCGATGAAGCGGCACAGATCTACAAGAAAATTGTAGTCAATGCAGAAAAAACCAAACTGCTCGGTGCAGTGCTGGTGGGTTGTGCTAAAGAATATAACGACCTGCTGCAAATGATGCTGAATGGTCTGGAAATTCCAGAAAATCCGGAAAGCCTGATCATGCCAGGCTTTGACCAGGCAGCAGCGAAAACGGGTGGCAGCGGTGTAGATCTGCTTCCAGACAGCGCGACGATTTGTTCATGTAATAACGTATCTAAAGCGGATATCTGTTCAGCGATTGCTGATGGTTCAACTTCACTCGGCGCTCTGAAAAAATGCACCAAAGCAGCAACCGCCTGTGGTGGCTGTGCGCCACTCGTCACTCAAGTATTGAAGTCCGAGTTGCAACGCCAAGGCGTAACGGTGAATAACCATTTGTGTGAACATTTTGCTTACTCACGTCAAGAGCTGTATCACCTGGTTCGAGTTAATGAAATCAAAACGTTTGATGACCTGATTCATCAACATGGACATGGGCTGGGCTGTGACATCTGTAAACCGACAGTAGCGAACATTCTCGCATCTTGCTGGAATGATTTCGTCTTAAAACCAAGCCATGCTGGCTTGCAAGACAGTAATGACTACTACCTGGGCAATATCCAGAAAGATGGTTCTTACTCAGTCGTGCCACGTATGGCGGGTGGTGAAGTTACGCCTGATGGCCTGATTGCGATTGGTCAGATTGCTAAAGAATATGGCCTATATACCAAACTGACAGGCGGTCAACGTGTCGATATGTTTGGTGCACAAGTGCATCAATTGCCGGAAATCTGGGAAAAACTGATCAATGCAGGTTTTGAATCAGGTCATGCTTACGGTAAATCCTTACGTACCGTGAAATCTTGTGTCGGTAGCACTTGGTGCCGTTATGGCGTAGATGATTCGGTTGGCTTGGCGATCTTCCTGGAAAACCGTTACAAAGGCCTGCGTTCTCCACATAAACTGAAAATGGCCGTGTCTGGCTGTACCCGTGAATGTGCCGAAGCACAAAGCAAAGACGTGGGCGTGATTGCCACTGAAAAAGGCTGGAACCTGTATGTTTGCGGTAACGGCGGTATGAAACCCCGCCACGCGGAACTACTGGCATCTGACCTGGATACTCAAACCCTGATCCGCTATATCGACCGTTTCTTTATGTTCTATATCCAGACTGCAGATCGTTTGCAACGTACGTCGGTATGGCGTGACAACCTTGAAGGTGGCCTGGATTATCTGAAAGATGTCATCGTGAATGACTCGCTTGGTCTGGCCACTGAACTGGAACAGCGTATGCAGCATGTGGTGGGTACTTATCAGGACGAATGGCGTACTGCGATTGAAGATCCAGAAGTCCGTAAACGTTTCAAAACCTTTATTAATGCCAAGGCTGAACAGCAAAACGATCCGCACGTTCAATTTACTGAAGTGCGTGGTCAGATCCGTCCAAAAACTGAAGCTGAACGCAATGCCAGCCGTATTCCGGTAGTTGAAGCCTGATTCAAAGAATAAAGGAGCAAGAATATGACAATGTTTAAAGATATGAATGAACTGAATTGGGTTGAAGTGTGTGCACTGGATGACATTACACCAAATACTGGCGTAGCGGCATTGGTAGAAGATCAGCAAATTGCTTTGTTTCGTGTGGGTAATGAAAAGCGTATTTACGCTTTAAGCAATCAGGATCCATTTAGCAAAGCATTTGTGATGTCACGCGGAATTTTGGGTGATCTGCAAGGTGAACGCGTCGTTGCTTCACCGATTTACAAGCAGCATTTCAGTCTGGCAACCGGACGCTGTCTGGAAGATAAAGACCAAAAGCTGCTGGTATTTCCAAGCAAGATTGAAAATGGCAAAGTCTGGATCAGTCCGACCCCTCAAAAAACCTATATCACCAACAACGGCACTTCTCAGGAAAAGATGAAGCTGGTTTTGGTGGGGAATGGTTTAGCCGGCATGCGCTGTCTGGAAGATTTATTGGATATGGCACCTGACCGTTATGAAATTACTGTGATTGGTGAAGAACCTTGGGGCAACTACAACCGTATTATGCTATCACCAGTACTTTCGGGTGAGAAAACTATTGATGACATCATGCTGCATTCGCATGCCTGGTATGCTAACAAAGGCATCCGTCTGATTGCCGGTGATCCGGCAGTTCGCATCGACCGTCCTCGTAAACACGTATATACCGAAAAGGGCGAAGTGATCAGTTATGACCGCCTGATTCTGGCAACGGGTTCCAAGCCGTTCGTTCCGCCAATTCCGGGGAGTGACTTAAAAGGTGTACTGAGCTTCCGCGACATTTATGACGTCAACAACATGCTAGACTACTGCAAGACCCGAAAAAATGCCGTAGTCATTGGCGGAGGACTTTTAGGTCTGGAAGCAGCGTATGGACTAAAACAGCAAGGCATGAATGTGACTGTATTGCACCTGATGGACCGCATCATGGATCGCCAGCTAGACAGTAAAGCCAGCCAGATGCTGAAAACAGCGATTGAGCAGAAAGGTATCACGATTCTGACTGCAGCGAATACCGAATGCCTGTTTGGTGAAGAAGGTCATGTGACTCAAGTTAAACTCAAAGACGGGACTGTGCTGGATGTTGATCTGGTGGTGTTTGCCGTGGGGATCCGTCCAAACATGGCTTTAGCACAAAGCGCAGGCTTACGTTGTAACCGTGGTGTATTAGTGAATGACACCATGCAGACTTTTGACCCAAGTATTTATGCGGTGGGTGAATGTATTGAACATCGAGGTCAAACTTTTGGTCTGGTTGAACCACTTTGGGGCCAGGCGTTTATTTGTGCATCACATCTGGCCGAGCATGGTAGTCTGACGTTCAAAGCGCCAACTGTTCCGACTCAGCTGAAAGTAAGTGGCTGTGATGTATTCTCGGCAGGTGACTTCGAGCCAAAAGAGGATTTTGAAGATATCGTGCTAAATGATGAGAAACGTCAGATCTATAAACGCATTATTATTCAAAAAGACAGAGTAATTGGTGCCGTGCTGTTTGGTGATACTGAGGATGGTGCTTGGTATGCTGAGCTAATTGCAGATCAAACCCCAATTGCAACGATTCGTAACAAGCTGCTTTTTGGTCGGGATTTTGCATTAAAGAAAGCAGGGTAAAAAATCAATTTGTCATGGTGAAACCAAGATCCGCGGAAACGTCATCCGCAACTGTTTGAGCCAAGACAAAATATGAAAATGAATGTTTCTGCGACCTTTTTGATACATGCCGGATGAGGGCGAGTTTTGCGGATGACAATGGTTTTGCCTACTTTTCCCGAAAGAAAAGTAGGTCGAACCGAAGGTTGATCCAAATAAATGAGTTGCATTGAAAAGACACCGTTGTAATGAACCTTTTTTGAAAAGAATTAAATTGTGTTTCAACTCCTAAGGAGCATCCATGAACAGTATTCCCGTTGTGGAAATTGAAAGCTCCACAGAATTAAAAACTAAAACCACACAGACCACATGCCCATATTGCGGCGTGGGTTGTGGTGTGACTGCACATGTAACGCCGACCACGTCAGGTCCGAAAGTGACTGTTGAAGGTGATGTCAAACATCCTTCGAATTACGGAAAATTGTGCATCAAAGGCAGTAATCTGGCAGATACTTTAGGACTGGAAACCCGTTTACTGCAGCCAATGCTGGGTCGTAAAGATCAGCGTGAAGTTACTGATTGGGATACTGCAACTTCAACGATTGCCCATAAATTCCAGCAATACATTGAGCAGTATGGCCGTGACAGCATTGCCTTTTATGTCTCGGGTCAGCTGCTGACTGAAGACTATTATGTGGTGAATAAGTTCGTCAAAGGCTATCTCGGCACGGCAAATATTGATACCAATTCACGCCTGTGTATGTCTTCGGCTGTAGCTGCACATAAGCGTGCCTTTGGTGAAGATCTGGTTCCAGCCAGTTATGAAGATTTTGAACATACTGACATGGTGGTGCTGGTGGGTTCCAATACTGCTTGGTGTCATCCGGTGCTCTACCAGCGCATCATGAAAGCCAAGGAACAGCGTGACCTGTTCGTGGTTGTGGTTGATCCACGTTTTACCAGTACCTGTGAAGCAGCAGATTTGCATCTGCCTATTCTGCCAGGGCAAGACGTTGCACTATTTAATGGCCTATTACAGTACTTATATCAGCATGGTGATGTAGATCAGGAATTTGTTGCTGCACATATCCAAGGGCTGGAACAGGCCTTGACCAGCAGTACTGCGGAAGCTTCGATTGAAAATGTTGCGGCACGCACCGGTATTTCAGCTGCTAAGCTGACTCAATTCTTTGAAAAATTTGCCCAGACTGACAAAGTCATGACATTGTTCTCCATGGGCGTAAATCAGTCATCCCGTGGCGTCGATAAAGCCAACAGTATTATTAACTGCCATTTGCTCACCGGAAAAATTGGCAGACTCGGTGCAGCCCCATTCTCTATGACCGGTCAGCCAAATGCGATGGGCGGACGTGAAGTCGGTGGTCTGGCCAATATGCTGGCAGCCCATATGGATTTAGAAAATCCGGAGCATCAACAGCTGGTGCAAAAATTCTGGCAAAGTCCATATATTGCCAAGCAAGCGGGTTTTAAGGCAGTTGATCTATTCCAGGCAGTCGAAAGCGGCAAGATCAAAGCCATCTGGATCATGGCAACCAATCCGGTCGTCAGTTTGCCCGATGCTGATCAGGTGAAGCGTGCTCTGGATAAATGTGAATTCGTAGTGGTCTCTGATATCTGTCAGGATACGGATACTACTCAATATGCTGATGTATTACTTCCAGCTTTAGCCTGGGGCGAAAAAGATGGAACCGTCACCAATTCGGAACGCCGTATTTCACGGCAACATGCCTTTTTAGATGCGCCGGGTGAAGCCAAATCCGACTGGTGGGCGATTGCACAGGTGGCGAAGCAAATGGGCTTCAGAGGGTTTGATTTTCACAATAGCCATGAAATTTTTAAAGAACATGCCGGACTCTCTGCCTGTCAAAATGTAGAAATTTCCCAACGTCTAGAAACCCCATATTTCCGTTATTTTAATCTGCAAGGCTTGAGTAATTTAACCGCAGAAGAATATGACAACCTGGAACCAGTGCAATGGCCGGTTTGGGATAAACAGCAACCTGCTCAATCTGTAGGACGATTATTTGCCCAAGGCCAGTTCAGTCATGCTGATGGTAAAGCGAGATTTATTACGACTACTGCGATTGATCCCGTAAATCAGATTTCCAGTGAATATCCTTTAATTCTGAATACCGGCCGGATTCGTGACCAATGGCATACCATGAGCCGCACTGGATTATCTGCCAATCTCAGCACACATCGTGCCGAACCTTACTGTGAAATTCACCCGAATGATGCACTGAAATACGGGATTCAGGATGGTGAACTGGTCGAAGTTCGTTCTGAATGGGGACAATGTATTTTACGTGCTCAGGTTAGTGACAATATCCGTCGTGGTCAGGTCTTTGCACCAATCCACTGGAATGATCAGGTGGCATCCGATGCACGTATCGGCAAGCTGGTGAATCCGGTGGTCGATGCCATTTCTGGCGAGCCTGAGTTTAAGCATACGCCAGTGTTGATCCAGCCATTCCATACCCAGTGGCAGGGTGTGCTGTATGTACGTGAAGGTTATGAAAGTTATGTGCAACCCTTTATTGATAAAACCATCTGGTGGACCAAGGTAAAGGCTATTCGTGCGACACGTTATGAAATTGCGGATCGTCAGAAATTCAATACCACAACCCAACAGTTAAAGAACTTATTGCCTTTTACTGAAGAAGATTTTGAATGGCTGAATCTGGATGACCAGACTGCACATATCAGTCATAGCGTGGTATTACAGGATGGCAAGCTGATCGCCAGTCTATATATCGCACCAAAAGAGCTGTTGCCAGATCGCGACTGGTTATCGGGGCTATTTCAGCGTGAACGACTCAGTGCCATACACCGTAAAGCGTTGCTGGCTGGTCAGGCGATCTCAATGAGCAAGAGTGAAGGTGCGCTAGTGTGCAGCTGTTTCAAAGTCGGTAAAAACCGCATCATCCAGACGATTAAAGAAAAAAATATCACCAATGAAAAACAGGTGACCGCATGTCTAAAAGCCGGCGGCAACTGCGGTTCCTGCTTACCTGAAATTCGTGGCCTGATTAAAGCTTGTCAGACGGAGTCCGTATAATGAAAAGAATCCATAAGAATATGAATTATCCACCCACCGATTTAGTCATCCTGGCCGGTGGTCAGGCGCGTCGGATGAATGGCATTAACAAGCTGCTGCAAAAGTTTGATGATGAAATTCAACTGATCAAGATTCACCAGCAGCTTAGATCGCGTGTTGGTCAGGTCTGGATCAACAGCCACCGTGATCACTCCATTTATGAACGCCTTATTCCATCAATCCGTTATTTTCAGGATGATGAACCGGGCTTTCACGGACCCTTGATGGGCATGAAAAGTGCCTGGTCTCATGTGCAGTCTGACTATGTGCTATTTGTACCATGCGATGTGACCTACATTCCAAAAAAGGTTATTTCTGGATTACATCGGGCCATGCAGCGAGATCCTCTTTGTGAAGTGGCTGTAGTGGAAATAAATGATATAGCGTTGTATCCATTCTGCTTACTTAAACGAAGCAGTTTGCCGACACTGGTTCAGCATCTTGAACAAAATCAGCGCAGCTTAAGACATTGTTTTGCGAAAATGCACATGCAAATGGCGCGATTTAAAAATCATGCACTGTTTTTTCACAGCATTAATTCCTTTGATGAATTGCAGCAGCATCAGCAACTGCATTTTCTCTAAGTGCTGATTGAGTAGTGCTTAAAAGTAGGGCAATACACCTGTTTCAAACCCTTATTTTTATTAAATTCCAATAAATCGCACTCAAATATTAAAAAACCGCAATTTCTGCGCAAAGTTGGAACACTTATTGCAATTTAACCCTAGAGCAATAGCAATTTAATAGGGCATCGGTCAGCAAAAATTTGGCTAGAAACAAAGTTGATGATCGACCCTGATGGAATAAGCAATGAACCACATCAATCCTTTACAGCAGGCTGAACCAGTCCCGGTATTTCAGGATCAGTTTGGACGCAATAAGCGTAAGCTCCGTATCTCTGTGACGGATCGCTGTAATTTTAAATGTGTTTATTGCATGCCAGAACATCCGGAATGGATGAAAAAACACGATTTACTCAGCTTTGAAGAACTCTATCATTTTTGTGAATTCATGGTTCGCCGTGGTATTGAACAGATCCGGATTACTGGTGGCGAACCCTTAATGCGCCAAGGTGTGGTGCATTTTATTGCTGAATTACAACAACTGAAAAAAAGCGGCCTGAAACGTATCTCAATGACTACGAATGGTCATTATCTCAAACAATATGCAGCAGAATTAAAGCAGGCCGGGCTAGATGACCTGAATATCAGTCTGGACAGCCTGGATGCAAAGCAGTTTGAACAATTAACTGCAAAAAAACTGCAACCCGTATTAGAAGGCATCCAAGCAGCCCAACAGGCTGGCTTTCAAATCAAAATTAATACAGTACTCATCAAAGGCATCAATGATGACCAGATTCTATCTTTGGCACACTGGGCCAAATGCGAACAAGTTGAATTGCGTTTTATCGAGTTTATGCCACTCGATGGCGACCAAAACTGGTCACGTGATCATGTGGTTAGCGAGCAGGACATTCTGGATCAACTGGCACAAGCATTTGAAGTAAAGATCAGACAAGGTCAGGGGGCTAATCCAGCACGAAGCTATTACATTGACGGTATGTCGATCGGCATTATTTCAACGATTACCAATTCATTCTGTGGTAACTGTGACCGACTGCGACTGAATGCTCAAGGTGAATTCTTTAACTGCTTATTCTCAACTCAAGGTCTAAAACTCAAAAACAGTATTCAACAGTTAAGACAGCACCTTGCATCAGCTGAATACATGCTGCAACAACAGCTGCAACCCTATATCTGGAATAAAGCTGCTGGCTTTCATGCCATTCAGGCTCAGCAAAGACTGTTCAATCCCTCCCATAAAACCCCTTCAAATTTCCGAAAAATCAGCATGCATATGATAGGAGGCTAAGATGACTACGAAACTTCAATCATCAATTACCGTCAAAATCGAATCTTTCGGTGCGATCGAACGTCAGTTGCCTCAAGATTTAACTGTGCAATGTCAGATAGACAGTCTGGTCGCCGATGTACTCAATAAAGTCATTCAGTCCTTTCCAGAAGCTTTCAACTTGTTAGAGCGTTGTGCCTGTGCCATCGGTGAAGACATTATTTCTCGTCAGACCCGATTAAACCAGGACAGTACTCTAGTGTTGCTGTCACCGGTCGCAGGAGGTTGAGATGGAACAGAAACAATTTGCCCGTATTCAGGACACACCGCTGCAACAGGACGTATTTGATGGGATTCAATATTTTCCTGAATGTGGGGGAATCGGTATTTTTATTGGAACAGTACGAAATCATCATGAGGGTAAAGCGGTTAAAGCACTGAAATATACCGCTTATGCACCTGTTGCTGAAAAGATGATTCGCCAGATCGAGCAGGAAATTCAGACTGAATATGACGTGTCCTATGTCCGAGTTGTACATCGTATCGGTTCATTGGATATTGGTGATATCGCCATTATTGCCATGGCCTATGCACCACATCGTAGGGAAGCTTTTCAAGCCTGCGAAGAAGCCGTGGAACGGGTCAAGCATGAGGTACCGGTCTGGAAAGAAGAATTCTATATGGATGGCAGTAGTCAATATGTCGAAGGTTGCTGCATTCGTCGTGACCAGGGTTCAGATCATCACACTCATAGAAAGCATGCGCATACTCATAACTGTACTGATGCACATAAATCGGAAAAATTGCCTTTAAACCTGATCCAGCCAGATGTTCCTGTTTATCAATGGCCGCTATAAATTGAAGTTTGAGTAAAAAATGAAAAGATTCAAGAAGGATAAGCCATGAAAGATGTCGGCATGAAACCGGAGAGTTACCGCACTGCTATTGCCACCGGAATTCTGCATGCGCCGCCACACTGCATTGAATTACTGCGTAATGGTAATACCGACAAAGGTGATGCGCTAAAAACCGCCCGGATCGCAGGGATTTTAGGCGCAAAACGTACTGATGAACTCATTCCTCTATGTCATCCACTGCCAATTTATCGGGCCGATGTGGAATATGAGCTTGAAGAAGCCCATGTAGTGATTACTGCGGTAGTGGAAACGATTGGTCCAACGGGTGTGGAAATGGAAGCACTGACAGCAGTCAGTCTGGCAGGTTTGACCCTTTACGATATGCTGAAACCACATTGTGAGCCGGAAGAATTATGTCTGGATCAGGTTAAACTGGGGCAAAAAAAGGGTGGAAAATCACATTTCACCCGTGTTTTGAAAGAACCTTTACCAGCCTCTGTCATTGTACTTTCTGATACCGTGGTATCTGGCAAGAAAGCCGACACAGCCGGGCAGAATGTGATGGAAATTCTGGAAGAAGCTAATTTTGGCTTTATCCAGTATCAGGTGATTCCGGACAGCCCTGAACAGCTAAAAGCTTTAATTGAACAGCAAAAAAATGATTATCCATTAATTCTGACAGTGGGTGGTACGGGACTTGGCCCTAAAGATCTGACAGTGGAAACTATTCAACCCTTGCTAACCCGTGAAATTCCGGGACTGATGGAAGCTGCACGCAGTTTTGGTCAACGTCGTACACCTTACGCAGCACTGAGCCGTGGTGTCGCAGGTTATATTGAAAACAGCCTGATCCTTACCTTACCGGGTAGCCGCCAAGGGGCTAAAGAATCTTTAGTGGCGATTTTACCTGCACTCGTACATCTGTTTGATGTACAGAAAAATATTCCCCATGCAGGAGGCTATGAATGAACTCTGCTGTAACGACAGAACATTCCACCTGTGGCAGTGAACCCGGCCTAATTTCTGTCGATCAGGCTCTGCAGATGATTCTAGATCATACTGATCATTTAGCCATTGAAACACTGCCCTTAAGTCAGGCACTGAACCGTTTCGTAGCCGAAGATATTTATTCAAAAACTCAGCTGCCGATATTCTCGCAAAGTGCTGTAGACGGTTATGCCATCTGTATGGATATGGACATGCCAGCAGAAAGTAGTTTTGAGCTGATCGGTGAAATTCGTGCTGGACAGGGAGCTGATCTGATACTTGAACCAGGTCAGGCAGTACGCATCTTTACTGGTGCGAAAATTCCGTTGCAGACCACGACGGTGGCACGACAGGAAATTGTACAGCTCAGGGACTCGACCATTATCTTGACTGAAGCCTTGCGACTGGATGCTGATATCCGTCAAGCCGGTGAAGAAATTTGCATGGGCCAATGCCTGGCTGTTCAGGGGCAGCAGCTCAGTATTGGGACAATTGCAGCCTTAAGTATGGCAGGTATCCGGGAAGTTTCAGTTTATCGCTATCCTAAAATTGCAGTGGTGATTACTGGGGATGAAGTGGCTGACACTGTGGAATACCTGAATTCCGGCAAAATTTTCGATGCCAATGCTCCTTTAATTCAAGCCTGGTTCCAGTCCAGAAACCAGCAGGTTGAGATCATGCATGTTGCCGATACCGAACAGGCGGTCAGCGCGCTATTTCAAAGGCTGAGAACCCAGTACGATCTGATTCTGACCACCGGTGGTGTATCGGTAGGAGATTATGACTTTGTCCGTCCGGTCGCACTAAAACTGGGTTTTGAACAGTTATTCTGGAAAGTCAAACAGAAACCTGGCAAGCCAATGTTCTTCGCCAAATCTGAGCGACCCGATCAAAGTCCATGTTATTTACTCGGCTTGCCGGGTAATCCGGCTGCAGTCTATATAGGCATGCAGGTCTATGTATCAACCTTAATCAGTACGTTACAAGGTCAAAAGCAATTACTGCAATGGTTTAGTGCAGTAATAAGTCATGACTTGCAAGCCGATAGCCGGGAACGTTTTTTGCGTATGGCAGTAAGTTTTGAATTGGGAATGCTAAAACTTTCCAGCTTGCCGAAGCAACAGTCGCATATGCTGAGTAACCTGATGCAGGCCAATTGTATTGTCCGTATTCCGGCAGCGCAAAGCATCCAGGCCGGTCAGATCCTGCAAGGTCTGTTTATTTAAGGAATATGTCACCGATGAAAAAGGGATTGATCTTATTCAGTGCAGTTTTCCTGTCCTGTTCAGTCCAGGCTGGCAGTACCGTCAGAGTCTATGCAGCCGCCAGTCTGAGCAATGCGGTGACGGAGATTGCCAGACGTTATGAAAAACAGTATCCCTCAATCAAAGTAGTGCTGGTCTTTGCAGCGTCTTCATCGCTCGCCCGACAAATTCAAACTGGCGTACCGGCTGATATTTTTTTCTCTGCCGACCAGGACTGGATGAATTATCTGGTAAAAAAACAAAAAATAGCTAGATCTCAAGTAAAGCCCTTATTAAGCAATGAACTGGTATTAATCAGTCCTCTACAGCGTCAGCAAAGCTTTCAGGCCAGTTCTCAATTTAATTTTGCCCAGTCCTTTCAGGGGTATGTATGTACCGGACAAATGGAATCTGTGCCTGTCGGTAAATATGCCAAACAGAGTCTAACCAATCTGAAATGGTTAAAGGGTCTGCAAGGCCGCATTGTCGGAACAGATAGTGTTCGTTCGGCCTTGGCTTTTGTGGAACGTGGTGAATGTCAGGCCGGGATTGTGTATAAGACCGATGCGTTACAGAGTAAAAAAGTGAAAATTGCTGGGGTCTTTCCAGCTCATACGCATAGCCCGATTGTCTATCCAATTGCCTTGACTCAGCAGGGCAGTAAAAATACCGATGCAGTCAATTTCATGCGTTTTATGAGTCAGCATACCGAGGCGAAAAAGATTTATCAGCACTATGGTTTTAAACTCTAGGATGGTTCCAGTATGCTGACACCTGAGGAACTCAGTGCATTGTATCTGTCAGCAAAAGTTGCAGGTTTTGCCACAGCGATCAGTTTGCCGTTTGCCATTTTATTGGCATGGATTCTGGCACGTTATGAGTTTCGCCTGAAATATGTGGTGGAAGCACTGTTACACCTGCCGATGGTTTTGCCGCCTGTGGTATTGGGCTATTTATTATTGATTGTCTTTGGTGGCAATGGCTGGATTGGACAATGGTTGCAGCAGTGGGGCATTCAGCTGGCTTTTAACTGGAAAGGTGCAGTGCTGGCCGCCATGATTGTGGCTTTCCCCTTAATGGTGCAACCGATCCGGTTGTCCTTTCAGATGATTAATCCGCAACTGGAACAGGTAGCAAAATCTTTGGGTGTTCAGCCCTATAAAGTTTTTTGCAGTATCAGCTTACCGCTGGCGTTGCCCGGTATTCTGATTGGCAGTATTCTCTGTTTTAGCCGTAGTCTGGGCGAGTTTGGTGCCACCATCACCTTTGTTGGCAACATTCCTGATGAAACCCGCACTATTCCGATTGCGATCTATTCCCTATTACAGCAACCTGCTGGCGAACAGATGGCTTTACGACTGGTGCTTTTATCTCTAGGTCTGGCTTTTGCAGCCTTATTGGCGAATTACTGGATTATGCAAAAATATCAGCAGAAAATTCAGGAGCGCTAATGCTGCAGTGTAAGTTTCATTATCAAAAGGATGCCTTTAGTTTAGATGCAGCAGTCCAGATGCAGAATTCTGTCATGGGAATTGTTGGACCTTCGGGAGCAGGAAAAACTACTTTTCTTAAATTACTCCTTGGGCTCTATCAACCACAATCTGGCTATATTCATTTAAATAAACAGATCCTGACTGATACAAATCAGAAAATTCATATTTCAATCCATCAACGCAAAATCGCCTTGGTATTTCAGCAGGCGATGCTGTTTCCAAATATGAATGTTGAACAGAACCTGCTTTACGCCAAAAAATGGGGCAAATTGGAACAGGAAAAATTCCAATTAAAGGAGATTGCTGAATTATTGGAAATTGATCATCTATTGCAGCGTCGGGTTCAGCAATTATCGGGTGGGGAAGCACAGCGTATTTCGATCGGGCGGGCGCTGTTGTCCAGTCCTGAATTACTGCTCTTGGATGAGCCATTGACTGGCCTAGATACCAAACTGAAACAGCAGATCCTGCCATTTTTTACTCGCATCCGCGATGAAATACAGGTGCCGATGATTTATGTGACCCATCATCATGAAGAGCTGGAACAGCTGGATGCAGAAATTATTGAATTACAGGATCATCAGCTAAGTAATTCACTGAAATACCTTTTTTAAGAATACTTATAAATAGAAAATAAAATAAATTTCAAGTAATTTGCCTTGGCGTATAATCTTCAGCCATTACCGGATACTACATGGATGAATATGACGGATATTGCACAGACCGAAGTAACGCGGTCTGCCTCAAAAATGGTTTTACCCATTGTCTTTGCTGTTGCCCTTGCACATTTCTTAAATGACCTGATTCAAGCCTGTTTACCAGCCATCTATCCCTTATTGAAAACTAATTATGACCTGAGTTTTGGTCAGATCGGCTTAATCTCTCTCGTGTATCAATTGACGGCGTCTTTATTACAACCTTGGGTGGGCTTCTATACTGACAAATATCCAAAGCCTTATCTTTTACCGATCGGTATGGGCTTTACCCTGTTTGGGATTCTGCTGTTAGCTCTATCTCAGAGTTTTGTAATGCTATTGGTTTCCGCTGCAATTATCGGGATCGGTTCTTCGACTTTTCATCCGGAAGCATCGCGTGTAGCGCGTATGGCTTCTGGTGGCAAGCTCGGTACTGCACAATCAGCCTTTCAGGTCGGTGGCAATAGTGGCTCTGCAATAGGACCGTTACTGGCTGCACTGATTATTATTCCAAATGGACAAGCGTCTTCGGCATGGCTGATGCTGTTTGCTGCTTTTGGCATATTTGTATTATTTAAGGTTAGCCGCTGGACCATCACAAATAGCCAGACACAACTGAAAAAGATGGGTGCTACAGCAGCGTCCAAACTGCATGGAATCACTTTAATCCGTGCGCTTGGTGTCATTGGTATCCTGATGATCGCCAAATTTACTTATACCGTGAGCATCAGTAATTATTTTACTTTTTACCTGATTGATAAATTTGGTATCTCAATCCGAGATGCGCAGCTCTATCTATTTGCCTTTTTGGGCGCCGTCGCTTTGGGCACTTTCTTTGGCGGGCCGATCGGCGACCGGATCGGCCGTAATGCAGTGATCTGGTTTTCCTTTTTAGGTATGGCACCATTTGCCTTACTCATGCCGTATGCCAATTTATTCTGGACTTGTATCTTTTCAATTTTCGCTGGCCTGATTTTATCATCAGCATTTTCAGCGATGGTGGTGTATGCTCAGGAAGCAGTACCAGGCCGTGTGGGTACGATTGCCGGTTTGATGTTTGGCGTAATGTTTGGCATCAGTGGGATCGCAGCAGCAGGATTGGGTTATGTGGCAGACCATACCAGCATTGCCTGGGTATTCCAGTTATGTTCATACCTGCCATTATTGGGCATACTGAGTTTCTTCCTGCCTAAAACTCAAAAATAAAAACAGGATCAAGACCTACGTTCAAAACAGAATATTACCTATCTTAAAACCTCAAAGATGAAGCATTTTTGAGGTTTCCTTTATATTTGATCTAAACTTTATAAAGAGAAGATTAGGTAAAAATATGTGATTGATATTACATTTCTTTATTTAATAAATATTATGTTAGATTATAATAAATAAAATATATCCTATTTAAGAATTGAAATAATAATTGCTTGATCTAAAACAAAGAAAAAATCAATTCAGTAATTACAAATTTGGAGGGGAAGTGATGAAAGTAAGAATAATATTTACTCTCGCATTATTAGGCGGCATTTGCATGTTTACGACCGTCACTATGGCAGGTGAGGGTGGTTTGCATTTTGCAGAAAAAAATATTGCTAAGGCAGCAGAATATCTTGAGAAAAAGAAAGTAACGGTAGCAGATAGCGAAGTCTTACATGCCAAAACAGTCGAAGCTAAAATTCAAAAATAAATATTTAAGCTTTCCAGAATAAAGCTCACTCCATCATGAGATAGGTGAGCTGTTCTGCAAGTTATATAGATCCACTAACTGACATATAATTTGCATAGATTCATAAACAGCATTTCTATAGAGATAAATTTTTACTTCTACAAAAGATGCCTAAATTGCTGCTACTCCATTTTCGCTGGTTCTGATTCGCACGACCTGCTCTAAAGGCGTGACAAAAATTTTGCCATCACCAATTTTATCGGTACATGCCGCTTTAATGATACCTTCAATCACCTGATCTACCTTTTCATCTGGGACGGCAACTTCTACTTTTACTTTCGGAAGGAATTCAGCACTATACTCAGCACCATGATACATTTCAGAGTGACCTTTCTGGCGTCCGGCACCTTTTACCTCAGTGACTGTCAAACCATGAACACCCTGATGAGAAAGTTCAGCACGTACATCATCGAGTCTGAATGGTTTAATAATTGCTGTTATTAATTTCATCTCGATCTCCTTGGCTTATCTTAATTCTTTAAAAATAGAAGCCATTGAAGAGAGATACAATTTAAATATGTATTTACTGTTTCAAATTCACTTCATAGACACGAAATCCGCATGAATGATTTTTCAGATTGCTTTTATATGAATAAAAGGGAGGATTAAGTTAGAAATGAGTACTGTTACTTTTTTTAATCTTATTTCTTTGCTTTAATTCTGCTTATCCTGATTTAACCTTAACCAATCCTCATTTTTAATATAAAAATAATTAATTCAGAAACTTAGTTTAAAAAATTATTTTCTAAGTGATTAGCAATGGAATAGTGACCAAACATTTATTAAATACAACTTCACAATTCAAAAGAACTCCGCTAAAACTACAATCAAATGTTAATAAAATGTAATTTTTTGTATGAAAAATTTATTTTCAGCACTCATTGCTGTTGGGGCTCTAACGGGTTGTATCAATACCACTCATATGGGACACGGAGCTGACCGTAAACAACTCATGTTGTTATCTCAAGATCAGGTCGTTGAACAGGCGAAGCGTAAATTTACCCAAAAAACGGGACTTATCGAAAAAGAATATTTAAGTGAAGCTGAAATACGTTGCGCTAAAATTATGAACAGGATAATTCCTTATACGGATCATTACATTTCAGCAGATCGAACAATTAAATGGGGCGTTCATCTTTATCATTCAGACAAATCCAATGCAGGTGCCTTGGCTAATGGCATGATTTTCATGAGCTACAAGATGGTAAATCGTGCGATGCTGGATGATGAAGCGCTGGCGTACATTTTGGCGCATGAAATGGCACATGTTATTCGTGAGCATCAGCGCGAAACACAGAGCTGGAAATATATTGTAAGTCCAATTTTAGTGGGAACTGCTTGGGCAACAGCAGGAACTTCAGCACTGATTACGGGCGTATTACATGATGGGTATGGCAGTACCTATCAGCGCCGCATGGAGAAAGAAGCAGATTTGTTGGGACTCGAACTTATGGCAAGAGCAGGATATAACCCTAAACAGGGAATTGCAGTATTCGCTCAGTTCTATCCGACTTTTCTGAAAGAATACCCGATACAAAGCAAATTACCTGCATTTATGCAACGGCATCCATCTTTAAAGCAGCGTTTAAAATATGCCGAAGAAAATCTGGATAGTCCGATGGCGCTTTATGATAAAAGCACTACGGAACAGTTGAGCTCTAAAAATCTGATTGAAATCAAACAAGATCCAAATACGAGGTTACTGATTAATGGTCAACTGGTACGTAATATTGATATTGAGTCGATCACCAAGGATGCAGAAGGCAAGCTCCATTATGTACTCAAATCGAATGTGCAAACCAGCGTTACCAGTCAGAGTCCAGTGAGTCAGCCAAAAGACGCCTTGAGCACAGTAAAAAGGGTGCTATAACTTGATAAACATGGGATTTACCAGACTTCAACAGCATATGATTTATAGTGTTTTAAACTGAAATCAATTGATTGATGATGCGTTGAAATGAATGAGAGTAAATACCAAGAAATTAACCGCTAAATTGCTCACGGCTCATTGGACACGTGAGCAGGACATTATACTGATTGAAAATAATAATTTACCTATTGAACAACTCATTGAAATGCTGAAATGCAGTCAAGAAGATATTATGGCACGCCGAAAAGTCTTAGGGCTGGTGACGCGCAACAAGCAGTTAAGACGGCTTTTATAATGATTGGATTAACCCTGCATGATGCCACTGACGCCCGTGACAATCATATCAATCGCAATTGTCCCAATCAGCAGCGCAGCAACACGACCGACAATATCGACATATAAATCGATGTAGTTAGAGTATTTATGCTGTAAATGATCATGTAAATATTTCATTAGAATTAACAGGCTACATGTCAGAAAAAGGGTAGAGAAAATCACCAGAATGGTTTGCCATAAACTGAGCTGAATGCCGGTAATCACGGATGCCGAAATGGTTCCCGGACCAATCATAAAGGGCATGGCAATGGTGCCCGCCAGATGACTGGGTGCACCACGCATGACCCCAATCGTATCGGCACCTTCAAATACATAACGATAGCCAATCACCAGAAAGATAATACCGCCAAAAATCTGAAAGGATTCAAAGCGGACATGCAGCACTTCCTGAAAGAAGGCTTCACCAGTTTTTGCAAAAATGATGAACACAATAAAGCTGATCAGACTGCCCTGAATCAATGCCATGTTGAATACTTTAGCCTCGGAATTACGGATAATTCCGAGCATGTAAATACTCATCAAAAAAGGATTGAGCAGGGAGAAAAATAGGGCAAAGGCATTTAAAGTTTCTGACATTATTCAATCCTTTTTAATGGGTCTTATCCTAAGATTCGCGATCCGGAAACAGTGGGCGTTTACCCGGACTAATCCGGTTGATATGCAGATACATCATATGACGTTCATATTTATCCAGAATGTCATTGATCACCTGTTCTTTGCTATAACCCACCAGATCATTGCCCTGAGAACCTTCAAATAGGTAACTTTCCAGACGGTAGTAATAGCGTTTGGTACGTTTCCCGCGGGCACTGAAGTTTGGCGTGTCATAACGTACTGGCCAAATGGCATAGACAAAGTTTTCTTCTTCATCTAGCTGAATAACCAGATCCAGATGATAAAGTTCAGGTTCATGATCAACCGGTTTTTCCTGTACATCGACTTGTATCCCTTTGCTGATCAGCTCGCTGGCTACAGCCTGAATTGCCGGTTTACACACGTCATCCAGCATGTTTCGGGTTTGGTTCAAGCTGGGATGCAGCATGACCCGACTCAGGCGTTTCTTCCAGTTAAAAATATCGACATTGCCGACCACAGGCGCTGCATTCAGACTGGTACTGGCTTGACGGAAATCTTCAAGTCGCAAAGATTTATATAAACCTGCCATCACAAAGAAGATCACGAAACTAAAGGGCAGGCCCATAATAATCGTGGTGTTCTGTAATGCTGTCACGCCATTGGCCATCAGCATCGCCAAGGTCAGCAAGCCAATCGCAATCGCCCAGAAAATACTGAGCCAGCGTGGAGAGTCATGCTCGATATTGCTAAATTTAGTGGTGAAATTGCCTAATACCAATGCTCCAGAATCTGCCGAGGTCACATAGAATAATAAACCGGTAATCGTGGCCACGCCTGCGGTAAACATAGAGCCGGGATATTGGGCTAACAGATCATAAAAACCGTGGGCCGGGTTATCGAGAACGGTCGCTGCTAACTGAGTATTACCATCAAAAATAACGCTATATAAGGCGCTGTTACCAAAAATAGATAACCAGGTCAGGGTAAATAACAATGGAATAACCAAAGTCCCAGTGACAAATTCACGAATGGTACGACCACGTGAAATCCGTGCCAAGAACAGCCCCACAAAAGGTGACCAGGCGATCCACCAGGCCCAGAAGAACAAGGTCCAGCTATTCATCCATTCTTTCGGCTGCTCAAAAGGAAAACTGGTCAAAGACAGTTGAGGAAACTGGCTGATGTAGTCGCCAAAGTTCTGGATCAAGGCACCCAGTAAAAACTCGGTATTGCCGACAAATAGAATGAACAGCAGTAATCCGATCGATACGTAAATATTGATCTCTGAAAGAATGCGAATACCTTTGTTGACCCCCGCAGCGACAGAAAAAATAGTAATAATCACGGCCACCAGAATTAAAGCGGTCTGGACCCAGAGATTTTCCGGTAAACCAAACAGCACATGCAGACCATAATTTAATTGTACGACGCCAATACCGCAGGTGGTGGCAATACCAAAAATCGTCCCGAGTACCGCAGCAGTATCTACTGTATGTCCAATTGGACCATTAATTTTTTTACCGAAGATGGGATAGAGTGCCGAACGGATGGTCAGTGGCAGGTTATAACGATAACTGAAATAGCCCAGTGCGACCCCAATCAGTGCGTACATACTCCAGCCGGTTAAACCATAGTGAAACAGCGTCCAGACCATGGACTGACGTGCAGCCTCAAAGGTTTCGCCTTCACCCACCGGTGGATGCATATAATGGGAAAGCGGTTCTGCCACCGAGAAAAACATCAGGTCAATCCCGATTCCGGCAGAAAATAGCATCGCCGACCAACTCAGTAGACTAAATTCTGGCTTGGAATGTTTAGGACCCAATTTAATTTCGCCATAACGTGAGCAGGCGATAAAAAGGATAAAGACCAGATACAGTGTTGCCGCCAACAGGTAGTACCAGCTAAAGGTCGCACTGACCCAGTTTAAAATATTGGTAATAACCTGATTGGCCTGTTCATTAAATAAAATGGTGATGATAGAAAACAGCAGAATAAGCGTTGCCGAAAAATAAAAGACCACTTTATTCAGACTATCTTGCACCTCTTCGTTTTTCTTTTGCATAAATCCATGACCATCGTTTTGTTGCCGGATGATCTACAGTGCAGTGTGATTTAAAAGCAAAAGCCTGCGGTAAAGCTTCCTTGTTTTCGTGAATTACAAACTTTTGCAAATCCAAAACAAACTGCGCTGTACATCAAGAGTGAGCTGGCACTATAATTTTTATTAATTGAACGTTCAATTAAAAAAGAGTTTATGAATTGTTACATCATTCAGCTATTTGCTTTAGCAGAGTGATTTTTTATTGTTACATCCGTTATTCAGGTTAGTCCTATGCCCAAAGTTGGTATGCAACCGATCCGTCGTCAGCAACTGATCGATGCCACCTTAGCTGCAGTGAATGAGCTAGGTTTTGCAGAAGCTTCAATTAGTCAGATTGCCCAGAGAGCAGGTGTCTCAACCGGCATCATAAGTCATTACTTTCGAGGTAAAAATGGCTTGATTGAAGCCACAATGCGTTACTTATTGCAGCAATTGGGTAAATCTGTTGCACAGATAAAGATACAGGTTGATGACTTACCGGAGCAGCGCTTACTGGCGATCGTACGTGGTAATTTTGCTGCTCCACAAACCGACAAGGCGGCCATGAAAGTCTGGTTGGCGTTCTGGGCTAGCAGTTTGCATCAACCTGAGTTACATCGGTTACAGCAGATCAATCATTACCGCCTGCATTCCAATATCAAGTACGAATTCATGAAAGCGCTGCCTAAGGCACAAGCTGAAAAAGCCGCTCAAGGTCTGGCTGCGCTGATTGATGGCTTCTGGTTAAGGGGTGCACTGATTAATGAAGAACTTGACCCTGAAATGCCGATAGAACTTTGTAGTGACTATATCCGACAGCAACTCAAGAATGACTCAACTGCGAGGGAATCCCATTGACACACTTTAATCTGCAACGTCCTTATATCCACGGACAATTTGTCGATGCTATATCCAACAGCACATTTGAAACAATTAATCCGGCGACCGGCGAAGTTCTGGCGGAAGTCCAGATTTGCAGCAAAGACGATATCGACCGTGCAGTAAAATCTGCTCAGCAAGGCCAGAAAGTCTGGGCAGAAATGACGGCGATTCAACGTTCCCGTATCTTAAACAAGGCTGTCGCTATTCTTCGTGAACGTAATGACGAGCTGGCCCGTATTGAAACTATGGATAGCGGCAAGGCTTTTAGTGAAACCTCAACTGTCGATATTGCAACGGGCGCTGATGTGCTCGAATACTATGCGGGTATTTTGCCAGCACTCGAAGGCCAGCAAATTCCACTACGAGAAACATCATTTATTTATACCCGTCGTGAACCTCTGGGTGTGGTGGCCGGAATTGGTGCATGGAATTACCCGATTCAAATTGCTTTATGGAAATCAGCTCCTGCACTGGCAGCGGGCAATGCCATGATCTTTAAGGCAAGTGAAGTAACACCTTTAACTGCGTTAAAACTGGCAGAAATTTATACTGAAGCCGGTGTTCCGCATGGTGTATTTAATGTGGTAACAGGTGGCAGTGAAATTGGTGCTTATCTGACCTCACATCCGGACATAGCTAAAGTTTCATTTACTGGTGGTGTTGCCACCGGCAAAAAAGTCATGGCCCAAGCTGCGAATTCCAGTCTGAAAGAAGTCACCATGGAACTCGGTGGAAAATCCCCGCTGATTATCTGCGAAGATGCCGATCTGGATCTGGCAGCAGATATAGCCATGATGGCCAACTTCTACAGTTCCGGTCAGGTCTGTACCAATGGTACCCGCGTATTTGTACCTTTAGCCTTAAAAGCAGAATTCGAAGAAAAGATTCTGCAGCGCATTCCTTATATCCGTATGGGGGATCCACTTGATCCTGACACCAATTTTGGTCCAGTGTCCAGCTTCTCTCATATGGAAAAAGTGCTGGATTATATCGAACAGGGCAAAAAAGAAGGCGCTCGTTTACTTTGTGGTGGTGGCCGTGCCGAAGATGATCAATTTGCCCAAGGCGCTTATGTGCTACCCACGGTATTTACCGATTGCCGTGACGACATGACGATTGTCCGTGAAGAAATCTTTGGTCCAGTCATGAGTATTTTGAGTTATGACTCAGAAGAAGAGGCTATTTGTCGCGCCAATGACACCGAGTATGGTCTGGCCGCTGGTGTCGTGACACTAAATCTGGCACGTGCGCATCGTATTATTCATCAAATCGAAGCCGGTATTTGCTGGATCAATACCTGGGGTGAATCTCCAGCAGAAATGCCAGTGGGTGGCTATAAACATTCGGGTGTCGGTCGCGAAAACGGTATTGTCACACTACAGCAATATACCCAGACCAAATCAGTTCAGGTGGAATTGAGTCCTTTCCAATCCGTGTTTAACGCATAAGGGGAGGATGAATGAATTACGACTATATTATTATTGGTGCAGGTTCTGCGGGTAATGTATTGGCAGCGCGTTTAACGGAAGATCCAGAGATCAAAGTCTTGTTGCTGGAAGCGGGTGGTCCGGATCATCGGCTGGATTTTAGAACCCAGATGCCAGCCGCTTTGGCTTATCCATTACAGGGACGACGCTATAACTGGGCCTACCTGACCGACCCCGAACCACATATGAATAACCGTCGGATGGAATGCGGTCGTGGTAAAGGCTTGGGTGGTTCTTCGTTAATTAACGGCATGTGCTACATTCGCGGTAATGCCATGGATCTGGAACAGTGGGCCAGCCTGAAGGGGCTTGAACACTGGAGCTATGCCGAATGTCTGCCATATTATAAAAAAGCGGAAAGCCGTGATATTGGTGGCAATGATTATCATGGCGATTCTGGACCGGTTTCGGTGGCAACGCCTAAACAGGGCAATAATGAACTGTTTCATGCCATGATCGAAGCGGGTGTACAGGCCGGTTATCCACGTACCGATGATCTGAACGGTTACCAACAGGAAGGCTTCGGTCCGATGGATCGAACTGTGACGCCGCAAGGCCGTCGTTCCAGTACAGCACGTGGTTATCTCGATATGGCCAAAGGTCGGGATAATCTCACGATTATTACCCACGCTATGACCAACCGTATTCTGTTTAATCGTAATCAGGCGATTGGTGTGGAATATTTTGAGGGGCAAAATACCTTGCAGCCGATTCAGGTGTTTGCCGATCGTGAAGTGCTACTTTGTGCTGGTGCAATTGCATCACCGCAAATCCTGCAACGTTCTGGTGTGGGTTCGGCTGAACTGTTAAAAAGTCTGGATATTCCTGTAGTTCAGGATTTACCGGGAGTGGGTGAAAACCTGCAAGACCATCTGGAAATGTACTTGCAATATCAGTGCAAAAAACCGGTGAGCTTATATCCGGCTTTGAAATGGTATAACCAGCCGATGATTGGGGCAGAATGGTTATTTTTGGGTAAGGGCATTGGCGCGAGCAATCAGTTTGAAGCAGGTGGTTTTATCCGCTCTTCAGATGAATTTGAATGGCCGAATATTCAGTATCACTTTTTACCGATTGCGATTAACTACAATGGCACCAATGCCATTCATGAGCATGGTTTTCAAGCTCATGTTGGTTCAATGCGTTCGCCGTCGCGTGGCCGTGTCCGTCTGAAATCCAAAGACCCGTTTGAGCATCCAAGTATTCTGTTTAACTATATGAGTACGGAACAGGACTGGCGCGAGTTCCGCGATGCGATCCGGATCACCCGGGAAATTATGCAGCAGCCGGCACTTGATCCTTATCGCGGTGAAGAAATCAGTCCGGGAAAACATCTACAAACAGATGCTGAAATTGATGAATTTGTTCGTAATCATGCAGAAACCGCGTATCATCCATCGTGTAGCTGTAAAATGGGTGAGGATGACATGGCGGTTGTCGATGGTTATGGACGCGTACATGAAATGCAGGGTCTGCGTGTGATTGACGCCTCGATCATGCCTTTGATCATTACCGGTAACCTCAATGCAACTACAATTATGATCGCTGAAAAACTGGCAGATCATATTCGTGGCAAGCCTGCTCTTACGCCTTCATCTGCACCTTTCTACAAGGCATCTCACGCTTAACTCATAGCTTAATTTTCTGTTGCCGAATGCAAACAGGAATAAAGCAAAATTTACTTTACCTCAAGCTTTATAAGGCCGTCACCGGTTTAGGTCTTATTTAGCCTGTGCTTAATACAATTTATATTTTATGAAAATGTTATATAAAGCAGTGCTGTTTGGCTGTGCTGCTGTTTCAAGTCTTTACTGTTATGCCGATGATGCGGAAGTAAAAAAAATAGAAGCAAGCGGAAACTTGAGTGTGGTCTCCAAGTACGTCTCCCGTGGTTTAACCAATGCACCTGAAAATGACGACCTTGCTGTGCAGGCAGCATTGAATCTGGCTTATGGCAATTTTTATGTCGGATATTGGGGATCTACGCTTGGATACTCTTATGCAGAAGTGCAGGGACGTTCGGGACATCGTTCAGACAAATTCGAGCATGATTTTTTGCTGGGTTATACCCATAGCAGCGAAAACTATGACTGGGATTTATGGAATGCTACCTATTATTATCCGGGCGGTGAGAACACCACTGGAAATGAGTTGGGCTTAAATGTAAGTCGTGCATTGAATGATCAGACCAGTATCGGCGCCAGCGTATCGACCTATCTGTATGATGTGGCTTATGCCAATCAGGGCGATACCTTTTATACGCTGAATCTGAGCCACCAGTTAAATGATCGTCTGAATGCCAGCGTTACGGCAGCAGGGAGCTATTTTAACGATGAAGGCAAATATGAGGGTGGTGAACTGGGCGATACCGAAAAGCAGGTTGCCTTTCGTTATGCTTATGCCGGATTGAGTTATGAAGTTGCGCCGAAGTTGACCTTGTCTGGTGAATATATCTTTGGCGGTTATGACCGTTATGATGACAAGCAGCGTAATCTTGCAGTAGTTGCACTGAGTTATGATTTTTAAAATTATGAAATCATTCAGACTAGGCAGGTGAAAATCTGCCTCATCCGCAACCTTGATTGATCATATAATTCATGACTTGAAGTAGATTCATGCTCCTGTAGCTCAGGAAAGACTGAGGGCCTAGTTTAATCTGCCAGAATTTCAGACAAACATTATCAATTTCATAAAATAATTCTATAATAGCGGCCATTCTCGGCAGCGTTATCCAGACACTTAGTCAAATGGCATAACCTGACCATTTTCTATTTTTCATTCAAGTTCTCCTCCGTGAACCGGCTTGTATATTCAGATTCAGCATCTTATCTGTCCGTGACGGCACATAAGAATATTTAGGTATCCACATGGAAATTAAGGTCAATTATCTCGATAATCTACGCCAGGAAGCCAAGTTCGATGACTTCACGGTGATTGCCGATCAGCCGATCCGCTATAAAGGCGATGGTTCGGCACCTGGCCCATTCGATTATTTTCTGGCGTCGTCGGCACTTTGTGCGGCTTATTTTGTCAAAGTCTATTGCGCAGCACGTGACATTCCAACCGATAATATCCGCCTTTCGCAAAACAATATTGTTGATCCTGAAAACCGCTATAAACAGATTTTTAAAATCCAGGTTGAACTGCCGGCTGATATTTCTGAAAAAGATCGCCAAGGAATTTTACGTTCGATAGACCGTTGTACCGTCAAGAAAGTAATTCAAACCGGTCCTGAATTTGTCATTGAAGAAGTGGAAAGTATTGATGCGGATGCTCAAGCCTTGTTAATGCCAAGTCTAGCTTCTGAAAACAGTACGTTTATTCCAGGTAAAGACCTTCCGCTGGAAGAAACCATTGCCAATATGTCTGCCATTCTAGCAGGGCTTGGCATGAAAATTGAAATTGCCTCTTGGCGTAATATCGTGCCGAATGTGTGGTCGCTACATATCCGTGATGCGCAGTCGCCAATGTGTTTTACCAATGGTAAAGGTTCAACCAAAGAAAGTGCGCTGGCATCTGCTTTGGGTGAATTTATTGAGCGTCTGAACTGTAACTTCTTCTATAATGACCAGTTCTGGGGTGAAGATATTGCCAATGCAGAATTTGTGCATTATCCAGATGAAAAATGGTTCCAGCCAGGTCCAAATGGCGAGTTGCCAGCAGAAGTTTTAGATGAACATACCCGTGAAATTTATGATCCAGAAGATGAGTTATTGGGTACCCATCTTTATGATACTAATTCGGGGAACAAGGCTCGCGGTATCTGTTCATTGCCATTTGTACGTCAGTCTGATGGTGAAACCGTTTATTTCCCGTCGAATCTGATCGAAAACCTTTACTTAAGTAACGGGATGAGTGCTGGTAATACACTGGCTGAAGCACAAGTACAGTGTTTGTCTGAAATTTTTGAGCGTGCGGTCAAACGTGAAATTCTGGAAGGTGAACTCGCACTTCCAGATGTGCCTGAACATGTTCTGGCAAAATATCCAAAAATTGTTGAAGGCATTAAAGGTCTGGAAGAACAGGGCTTTCCGGTTCTGGTCAAAGATGCGTCATTAGGCGGCCAGTTCCCGGTGATGTGTGTCACCCTGATGAACCCGCGTACCGGCGGTGTATTTGCCTCATTCGGTGCTCATCCTAACTTTGAAGTGGCATTAGAGCGCAGTCTGACTGAATTGCTGCAAGGCCGTAGTTTTGAAGGTCTGAATGATCTGCCAAAGCCAACTTTTAGCAGCAATGCAGTGACTGAACCGAATAACTTTGTTGAGCATTTTATTGATTCTAGTGGTGTGGTGTCGTGGCGTTTCTTCAGCGCGAAATCAGATTATGATTTTGTCGAGTGGGATTTCACCAATAACGGTCAAAACTCGAATGCAGATGAAGCTCAGGAATTATTTACGATTCTGGAAGACATGGGCCATGAAGTTTATATGGCGGTGTATCAGCATTTAGGGGCAACAGCTTGCCGTATTCTGGTGCCGGGGTATTCGGAAATTTATCTGGTGGAAGATCTGGTTTGGGACAATACCAACAAGGCGCTTTTATACCGTGAAGATATCCTGAATCTGCACCGTCTGGATGATGAACAACTGGAAGCACTGGTTGAGCGTCTGGAAGAAGCAGATGAGGATGACTATACCGAGATCAAAACCTTGATCGGTATCGAGTTCGATGAAAATACTGAATGGGGTCAACTCACTATTCTTGAACTGAAACTGCTGATTTATGTGGCTTTGCAGCAATTTGAAGAAGCCAAAGATCTGGTGGAGCAGTTCCTGCAGTTCAATACCAATACCGTTGAACGTGGCCTGTTCTACCAGTGCATGAATGTCGTTCTGGAAGTCATGCTGGATGATGACATGGAACTGGAAGATTATGAACACAACTTCCGTCGTATGTTTGGTGATGAACGTATGGATGCAGTCATGGGTTCAGTTGAAGGCACAGTCCGTTTCTATGGCCTGGCTGAAACCAGTATGAAGCTTGAAGGTCTGGATCGTCATTTACGCCTGATTGACAGCTATAAAAAACTGCATGCAGCGCGTGCCAAGTTTGTAGCCCAGCAGTAATCCATAGATAGCTGCATCAAAAAACCGCCTCAAGATAGGCGGTTTTTTTTTATGGCTTTAAATATTTAAGATTTACAAATCAGACAAATTCCTGACAAAAAGCTACAGTATTTTGCGCCAATACTGGGCATAAATTAATTCATAAACAGTGATTTACATAATGGATAGTCAGATACTCACTTTGCTATTCATCTTTAAGAACCGGATAAAAGAATCTTAATGATATTTAATGAGGAAGATGAATGTACCTCAAACAGCTGATCGAACAATTAAAAGTAGAATTTAATTCTTCTTCGACTGAGCCCGAGCAGCAGATTGATCACGCTTTACATCAGCTGATTCCACACAGTCTGGAGGTGCCATACCCGGGTGAAGGACAGACCTTAAAACGCTGGCAAATCCTGAGTCAGGTTTCTGCCATAGACTTGAGTCTGGCCAAGCTATATGAATCGCATCTGGATGTACTGGCGATACTGCATGAACTACATGCTGATCCTGAGCAGATTGTCGGATTGACTGCTATCTGGGCGGCAGAGGGTGGTCCTAAACCTTTGCAGCTGGAAGATGATCTGCTTTCCGGAATTAAACCATGGTGTTCAGCCGCCGGCCAGGTACAGCAGGCTTTATTGACCTATCGGGATGAAGAAGAACACTCGCAACTGTTACTGGTAGATATGACCCAGTATGGGATCCAGCTCAATACCAGTGCCTGGTATGCCGTGGGGATGCAATATACACGCACGGCTGAGGTCAGCTTCAATCAGATCAAAGTCAAAACCATCAGCAAGCCAGACTATTATCTGGATCGTCATGGATTCTGGCATGGTGCGGCTGGCGTCGCTGCCTGCTGGTTTGGTGCAACGCTCAAACTGGCCGGTTATTTAAAACATGCCATGCATCATAAAACTAATCCATTTAGAGAAATGTATCTGGGTGAGGTCAGTAGTAAGCTGTATGCAACTCGTGCACTATTTCATGAAACTGCAAAATTGATTGATGCCGACCCTAGGCATAATCATGAGTTAATGATCCGAGCTTTACGTGCCCAAGTCGAAGACACTGCACTGGCAGTACTGGAACTTTGTGGTAAAGCCTTGGGTGCAGCACCATATTGCCAGGAGGCGGATTTTGCCCGCTGTGTAGCAGATTTGCCCGTATTTATCCGGCAAAGCCATGCTGCATTTGATTTGCAGTGTATTGGTCAACTGACGATGGAGAATGAACAGACATGGGCACTTTAAAACATCCAATCGTTGAAGACCGTATTATTCAGGGTGAAGGAACAGCGCTAGAAGAATGGCAGCAGAGTCAGCAGCTCCATCATTTAAAAGCGCTTGAACTGAGTAAAATATTTCCCCTAAATAGTCGCATTTGTATTGTTGCTCCACATCCGGATGATGAAATTCTTGGCTGTGGCGGACTGATTCAGCAGCTGGATGCAGCGGGTTATGAGATTGTTCTGTTTGCAGTCACCAATGGCACAGCCAGTCATCCCGACTCGAGACTATATACACCAGAGCAGCTGGATCATATCCGACCTCAGGAAACAATAAATGCTTTAGGCGTTCTCGATCTGAAACAATCGATACAGCGTATTGCGCTGAATATCCAGGATGGTGAAGTAGCGCAACAACGTGACCAGTTGGTTGCTGCTTTAAAACCGTATTTGCAAGCAAATGATATTCTGGTAACCACTTTTGAACATGATGGCCATCCTGATCATGAGATTACAGGTCAGGTAAGCAAACAGCTTGCAGCAACGCATTCTTTAAAATGTGTACAGGTGCTGATCTGGACCTGGCATTGGGCCAGTCCTGGAGATAGTCGTATTCCTTGGCATAAAGCCCTTAGACTTGAACTCAACGCAAAGCAGTTAGCGCGTAAAATAGAAGCCATGCAATGTTTTAAAAGCCAGCTTGAACCGGACTTCAGTACAGGTAAAGCTGCTATCGTATCGGGCAGCGCATTAGCACGTCTTTTACAGCCATGGGAGGTCTATATTGATGACGAAGGCCATCTATAATCATGACTACTTCGCCGAGCTGTATCGCATAAATAATGGCGATCCCTGGCAGTATGAACAGCGCTGGTATGAGAAGCGAAAACGCGATATGACCTTAGCTGTACTGCCTTATCCGAAATTTAAAAATGGTATTGAAATTGGCTGTAGTAACGGGGTGCTGAGCGCCGAGCTGGCTGAACGATGCGAAGCTTTACTGTGTATGGATGCCAATTCGACTGCCATACAGCTAGCGAATCAGCGCCTGATCCATAATCATGTCAAAGTAGTGCAGGGGATTGTGCCTCTGGATTTGCCAACACAGCAGTTTGACCTGATTGTTGCCAGCGAAATGCTATATTACCTTGAAGAAAATACTCTGCTGCAACTGATGGAATGGATGAATATGCATCTCAGTCCACAAGGCTGTATTGTGGCTTGCCACTGGCGACATGCGATTGAAGGCTTCAGTCTGAATGGAGAACAGGTTCATAAGATCTTAAAACAGCGATTGCATTATTATCACCACACACAGTTACAGGATGCCGATTTTTTTCTAGATGTCTGGACACATGAGGTAAATTCGATAGCCGTACAGGAAGGATTGTTATGAAAAAAATTGGTGTTGTCATTCCGGCCTGTAACGAAGAAGAAGAAATCGAACATTGTCTACAGGCACTGGAACGGGCACGCCAAAAATTTTATCAAGACATGTCTCAAAGTCATGGCATACAAATTCAAATTCTAGTCGTGATGGATAGCTGTACTGATGCTACAGCAGAAAAGTTAAACACTTATAATGTTTTAGCTATAAGTTGTAATTATCGTTGTGTAGGAAAAACCCGTGATCTCGGTATACAGCATTTGATCCAACAAGGCTATGACTGGATTTGCTGTACGGATGCAGATTCCAGAGTACATCCAGACTGGTTTAAGACCATGCTGCTGCATCAGCCTACACATGTGATTTGCGGAGTCGTTGAAATTGCGCAATGGGATCACTTAAGTTTAGCTACCCAAAAAAAATATCTGCACCATTATCAGGATCATATGGGGCATCGGCATATTCATGGGGCCAACCTTTGTTTTAAAGCATCGAGTTATAAGGTTCTTGGCGGCTTCAAACCTATGCCATGTCATGAAGATGTAGATCTGGTTAAACGCGCAGAAAAAATGGGAATGCATATTACCTGGTCTAACCAGTTGAGAGTGGTGACCAGCAGTCGCCTGATTTCACGTGTCCGTGAAGGATTTTCACAATTTTTATGGAGCATTGAACGACAAAATCAGGATAACAAATCCAATACAAAATGCCTGAGAAAAATTATTTGAAAGTTTTTGAAACTATATTTTTCAATGAATCATAGGCTTAACAATTTGGCCGATTTTTTTGATTAAAACCTATTCCATTTAAAATAAAACTGCTTATAATTCATCCAAATTAAGCCCTGTGAACTAATACATTTCAAGTATAAGTTCATGGGGTTTTTCTATGGATCAACGGTTTGGGATACCGCACCGAAATTTTTACTGGTTCTTACTATGTACGCTCCGTTATTACCTGCTTCTCTTCGTGCGCTTCCACGTAGTCATTGGCAACGTATTGCCACTGCACTATGTTTTTTCGCTCTGGGTTTTAGTACTGCTGCCTGGGCACCGTTGATTCCACTGGTGCAGCAGCGCCTGAATTTAAGCCATTCAGATTTCGGTGTGTTATTGCTTGCCGCGGGCGTAGGTTCAATGATTGCCATGCCATTGGCAGGTCGTATGGCACATCATTACGGCTGTCGTTCTGTTATTGCTACGGTACTGGCTGCATTTGTTATGATTCTCCCTGCATTAGCATTTAGCCCGACTAAATTGCTATTGGCAACCGCTTTATTCTGCTTCGGTGCTAGCGCTGGCGCACTTGGCGTATCGGTTAACCTTCAGGCAATTAAACTGGAAAGTCAACAACGTAAAAGCATGATGTCACTGTTCCATGGCGTATGTAGCTTGGGTGGTTTGGCAGGTGTGTTGGGTATGACCAGTATGTTGGCATTTGGTCTTGCACTGCTTTTGAGTGTACTGGTGATCAGTATGAGCATTTTACTAATCATGGTATTTGCTGTGCCATTCTGTCTAAAAGCAGAAGCTGCAGCTGAAGCAACAGAATCTGAAGATACTACCCAGAAAGTTGCCCATAAACCACGTCCAACATTTGCAATTCTTTGCATGGGATTGATCTGTTTTATCGCTTTCCTGTCTGAAGGCGCAGCGATGGACTGGAGTGGAATTTACCTGAATACTCAATTTAAAGTTCAAGCATCTCAAGCTGGTCTAGCTTACAGCTGCTTTGCTGCTTTAATGGTTGCAGGACGTTTAAGTGGCCATCTGATCATTCGCTTCTTTGGTGAAAAGAACACGATTCTGTACAGTGCCACTTTGGCAGGTTTGGGTCTTCTGACTGTGGTATTTGCACCTGTGTGGTATGTGGCTTTGATTGGTTATGCGATCCTGGGTCTGGGTAGCGCCAATATCGTTCCGTTGATGTTCTCACGTGCAGGACGTCAAACTGAATTACCAAAACATATTGCTTTATCTTATGTTTCTGTATTTGCTTATACCGGTTCTTTGCTTGGGCCAGCATTGGTGGGATTCGGAAGCGAGATCATGGGTCTAAGCCAGGTATTCTTTATCATTGCAGTTGGCTTGATCAGCATTACTGTACTGAACCAGCTGACTTCTGCTCCAGCAACTGCGGCAGAAGCAGAAAAAACACAAACACCAGCATAAAGCTGGTGTTTTTTGTTTAAATCAAAGCAATTTAATGCTGTAAATAAAGATCGTGAGAGGGTGACTTGCTAAGTGGCTGGTAAATATACTGGCTACTTACATGTTTAAGGTCTTTTAAGAAACAATCACGCCAATGCACAATGTCATAGTCCATCAGGCCTTGAAATAGCGCCTGATAACGTGCAATACGTTCAGACTTCGGCATTTTCACTGCCAGCTTTAAGGCTTTGATCATGCTGTTGTTATCATGAGGATCGACCAGTAAAGCTTCACGCATCTGTTCAGCAGCACCCGCATATTTGGACAGAATCAAAATGCCCGGATTTTCTGGATCTTGAGCAGCAATATATTCTTTCGCTACCAGATTCATGCCATCACGTACCGAATTGACCCAGCAGATTTCCGACTTGCGGTATAAACGCATCAAGGCATGATGTCCTAAAGCATCATAATGACAGTCAAAGACCGGTTGATCTGTATGAGAGAAATCCTGATTCAGCTGATCGACACCTAGTTTTAAATCCCGATACAGATTGGCATAGATCGGAACTTCCAATCGGCAAGGGCAGGCAATCTGAAACTGGCGTATCTTCGACAACATTTCAGGAGTTTCCTGGAAACATTGACGCAGCGCATCCACCTTCTGTAATAAGCCCTTGCTATAGTCAATTCGGTCTACTGAAATGATATGTTTAACATCAGGTGATGAACTGAAATCAAATGGCAGTTCAGTATGAGTGAGTTGTCCCGCACGACGCTGGATTGCAGTAGGATGCACACTGATCGGATAAGCTTTTACTTCTACCTGACGCTGTCCATTACGCAGAATATTGTTGGTATGTGCAGTTAGAGATAGGGTAGTTTTCAGGAAATCATAACAGTTTCTCTGATCCTGCTGCGTTTGCATGCCAAGCAGGTCGTACTGTGCCAGATGCGCTGCAAGATGCTGGCTGCAGGCTAGATCTTGCCATTTTTGTGTCTCTGGAAATGGAATATGCAGGAAGAAACCGATACGATTGCGCATGCCCAACTGACGGCAGTAATGTGCAACACTTAAGAAATGATAGTCATGCACCCAGATCATGTCACCCGGTTCGATAATTTTCTGCAACTGGCGGGCAAACTTAAAATTGACATCCTGATAGATCCGGTAATCCTGATCTGAGTAATCAATATATTGATTCTGGTCATGCATTAGCGGCCATAGTGCACCATTCGCAAAACCACAGTAAAAACCCTGATATTCAGCTTCAGAGAAACTACAGGTATGATATTCAACCTGCTGATCTTTCAGGATGTCAAAGGAATTCTGCCTATACGCCGTCTTTTTGCCATTCCATCCCATCCAGATGCCACCTATACCATTTAGGGCATCTTCCAGAGCAACCGCAAGACCACCTGCCTGAGTGGCATTCGGGTTCGGTAATGTTACACGGTTGGATAATACAATGAGTCGGGACACGTTTTTTCTCCTTTCATTTCTTGTTTTAACGCTTTTAGTGATGTTAAAAATTCATGTAAGAAAAAACCGACATCTGCCACGTCGTCTAAACGAGCTTTGGCTGCGCTTTCTCCTGGGCCAACTTTGATTGACATACCTCCATAGTCATTAATGATGTGAAAACCAGCTTCATCCGTTAAATCATCCCCAATGAAAATGGGGTAAAACTGCTCAGCTTCAAGATCCTCTAAAATATGCTGGATTGCCGCACCTTTATTGCAACCGTGGGGAACCAGTTCATAGACACATTTGCCGCTTTTTAATTCAAAACTTGAAAATTGTTTAAGATAATTATCAATAATGGCTTTTGCCTGATCTGCATATTCAGGATGTTCACGGAAATGCAGGGCAACTGAATGGGTTTTGTGTTCTACCCGAATCGGCTGCCATTTATGCTGCTGCTCAAGCACACTAGATTTGAGTTGTTCGAGTTCTTTGTGATTGATATAAACAAGTTTTTGACCTATACCATCTTGCTGTAGCAGCTCTATGCCATGTGATCCGATAATATTCCAGCGATAAGGCTGAATCAGTCGTTGTGCTTGCTCGATAGAACGTCCGGTAACCAGATATAAAGGTAAAAATTGCTGGATTTGTGCAATATTATTTAGGGTAGAAGAGGGGATAAAACTCTGTTCAGGATCTGGATGAAATTCTGAAAGTGTACCGTCAATGTCTAAAAATAAAATACAGGGTAAGGAATTATATTTAGCTCTCCGATCCAGCTTTTTCGCTATCTCGGTATAAATAGAATCTAGAACAGCATTTGTAGTTTTCATTGTTAGTGTGTAATAAATTACAGTCTCTTGATGCATTGATTATTTTTATAACATGTCAAGATCTGTGATCTGCTTATTCCTATAATGAATAATACATTTCACCTATCTACTGTAACGTTGCAATATCTTGTAAAAATGTCTTGAAAATCACATTTGTATAAAATTCTCTCTTGATCAGAAATTTCAAAAATCTATCAAGATATGAATAAGCATAGTTTTGTATAAGAATTTATATGACAGACAAGAAGCATTGTCAGTTTATAAATGCAGTGTTAAGAAGTGATCTAAAAACAAAAACAGAGAGAAGGAGATCATTTCGTCAAATCAAACTTAATAAAAACTATGAATATAGATAAAAATGCATGGCTCATTGATCGAGGAATGCATCATCATAATAATTAGGATATAAGCAATGAAGCTGCTCAATAAACTTTGTGCTGCCATGGCAGCGACGGTCACTGTGGTTGCAGTGACCGTGGGTGTGGTCAATAAAACTTTCACCCCCCTCAGCAAGTCACTTCAGATTTAAGTTACCTAGAACCACAATCTTTTACTGACTCTACAGGCATGACACAACCTGCCATTACATTAAAAAATACTAAATTAGGAACACGACAGTTCGAAAGTCAAGTTCAACGACCATTACTCACAAATGCAGATGCAAAATGGAGCAATTACACTCGCGATTATGATTATCCCAATATGGTCACTTTGCCTGTACAGTGGATTAAAATGCGTGATGGTACCAAAATCGCAATTCGTGTTACCTTGCCAGCTGATCAGAATAAACAACCTGATTTTACTAAACCTCATCCAGTGATTTTAATCCAGACCGCCTACAATACAGGCTTTGCAGGCCAGATTGCGGATATGGCAGGCGGCCCGAATCCTGAATTTGTACGCCGTGCTTATGCCACAGTAGTTGCCGATATACGTGGTACCGGTTCTTCAGAAGGGGTATGGCAGGCATTTGATGGCATTGAACAGCAGGACAGTTTTGAAATTATTGACTGGGCCGGCAAACAGTCATGGTCAAATGGTAATATTGGTCTCTATAGTGTTTCTTATCTAGGTATTACCAGCCTGCTAGGGGCGTCTACCCAGCATCCAGCCGTAAAAGCCGCATTTCCAATGGTATCAATTGGTGATGGTTGGCGTGATATTTTATTCAATGGCGGGCAGCTTAATACCAATTTTATCCCATTATGGATGAGTCTGGTTGGCTTGCTTGGTGCATTACCAGTTGATGCGATTCAAAATGATCCGGTGAATGGTATTACTCTAAGGCTGGATAAAATTCAGAATTTGCTGAAGGCAAAGCCTCACCATCAAATCATTCTTGTTTTCAAAATTAGCTTTTAAAATATAAGTCGGATTATCTCTTGGGAATGTTAGTAGCTATAAATACAAATTGAATAAATATCATTATTATTATTTAAAACTGAAAAAAACTAACAGATAAAAATTTTATGCTTTATGATCAGCATATTGAAAATGCTTTATGAAAATTCTGCAGGAAGACATGTTAGAACTTCGTCATTTAAAAACTTTAGTTGCTTTACGAGAACATGGTTCATTGGTCGCCGCTGCAGGAGATTTGTGTCTTACACCTTCAGCCTTATCTCATCAATTGCGTGAAATTGATCAATGGTTTGGCGTAGAAGTCGTAAATCGCCGTAGTCGGCCTGTGAGCTTTTCCAATGTTGGACAGCGATTACTTAAACTGGCAGATGAAATATTGCCTCAGGTACAGATTGCCCAAAGTGATATTACTCGTATTGTCCATGGACAGACGGGACGTATTATTTTCTCCTCTGAATGTCATAGCTGCTTTGACTGGCTGATGCCTTTACTCAATCAGTATCGCATCCAATATCCAGATGTAGATTTAGACTTTGCCTCAGGTTTTGAAGCCAATCCGCATGAGCTGTTACAAACTGGTGAGTTTGACTTACTGATTACCGCCGATCCGATCGCATTAAAAGGGATAGAGTATTTTCCGATTTTTGAATATGAGTCACGTTTGGTACTTTCTAATACTCATCCATTGGTACGTGCCAAAGAGATTAGCGTACAGCAACTGGCAGAAGAAACACTGGTGACTTACCCGGTGGATAAACATCGCCTAGACATCATGTCACGCCTGTTTATTCCCGCAAATATTTTACCAAAGCAGATCCGGACAACTGATTTAACCCAGATGTTGATTCAGCTGGTGGCAAGTGGACGCGGCATTGCCGCACTGCCGGACTGGGTGGTGAATGAATATGAACAGAAAGGCTGGGTAAGCTCACGCCGTCTGGATTGCGTCGCACCTGAAGGATTACGCCGTACTTTATTTGCAGGCTATCGCACTGAAGAAAAACAGAAAGATTATTTTGAAGGATTCCTGAAGCAGCTAGAACGGTTCTCCAAGAAAAGAGAGGCATATTATGATTAACGCTTGTTATTATTTTTTAAACATGGGTAATGCAAGAAAGACTCTGATCCACTGTTCAAACTGAAAGCTGGAAAATAATCCAGCCAAAACCAGAGCCTTTCATTTCAACTCAAGCCGCAAATAAAGGACTGAATCCATGCTTACGCAGCAATTTCCGGTACATACTGGAACTGCGATCTGCCGGGAAATGTGCTTCTAAAGACAAGTCCAAAGGCAGATATTCAGGTTTCTGGTTTTCGACGATTAACCGGTCTTCTTCAAAAATTTTCAGGTTAAAGTCATAGGCATCTTCAACTGGCAGGTCTTTGTCATAATTCCGGCAGATGGGTGCAAACAGCCGCGTAGTACGTGCTGTCATAGGCGAAGCTGCATTCATAATGACCTGTTTGGCATCATTGGGAAAATGAATGGTCAAGGTCGCGGTAAAGGGTACACTGATTTCAAAATGGCGTAGCCATTTAAAGTCTTTTGCACCGCGCTGATCCAGCCCGATCGGATAGCGTCCAACTGTACTGATATAGTCAGCAGCAAAACCATCATCGGTTTCATAGGTTTGATAATCGGGTACTTCTGAATTATCTGGATCGCCAAAAGTATCTGGATGTACCCATGCAAAGTGTGCGACATCAATAAAACCTTCTAGCTGCCGACCGGCAAAACACTGAATATCAACTTTCGGGCAAACCAGTTGCTGGTAATCTGCTTCATCCCAGTAAGGCATTTGCGGAATATTTGCTTCAGCCTGTTTATCTGCCAGCAGTGAGCACCAGATCAGACCATATTTTTCTACGGCGGCATAGGTTTTTAGATTGAAACGCTCAGAGATTTTTTGCTGCGGATGGGCCGGGATACGATTACATTTTCCACCTGATCCAAAGCGTAGACCGTGATAAGGACAAACCACACCTTGTCCATCATTTTTTCCCAGACTTAAAGCAACCCCTCGATGTGGACAGGTATCTCGCGCCACAATAATTTCATCCCCGATTTTATAAATTACCAAGGGCATATCCAGCAACATGGTCCCGATTGGCTGTTCAGAGACTTCGCGTGCCAAGGCTACCGGATACCAGTATTGCGCTAACAGATGCCAGTCATGTTCTGAAAATGTCATATGAACAGGTAAGTCAGGTTGATACGTGAGAATGGTTTTACTATTCATGATTGCCTCAAATCGGTGTTATTCGATTGAATATAGATCAACAGCCTATTCACCGAAATTAGAGAAATCTGTATGAGGTATTGAGAAAATTAGAACACTCTTTACCATTTGAAGATCATTCTCTTTTATATGTGAGCATATTTTGAGAATTAACGCGTCTTTACGGAAAAGGTAGACATCACAAATCATTTATTAGGGTATCAGCTGAGAAATCTGACTTTTTAATTGTTCCATCTGTTCAATAATATGTTTGATCATCAGCTGGGAGGCTCGTGATATCTGACGTTTTGGCGCCACGCAAAGGGCAATGGTCAAAGGACGTACACCTTTTTCCGTAATCAGTTTAAAGATCAGTTCATCGCGTTGCAGTTCCGGGAAGACATCCAGATAACTCAAGATGCCAATACCGGTATTAGCCTTGATCATGCTGTTCATCAGGCGGATATCATTGGATTCCGTTTTGCGTGCCGGAATGAATTTGTGATGTTTGTACATGGCCTGTACATAGTCATGAATGATCAGCGGTTCTGCTGCAATAAAATGATTGTCATCCAAAGTATCTGAAAAATAGATTCGTTCAGCCTCAGCAAGGGGATGCTGTTTGGACATGACAAAGCCCAAAGGCAATTCCAGAAAATGCAGTACTTCCAGCTGATGATGGGCTTTGGGATTAAGAATCAGCCCGAAATCCAGTTCGGTATCGATAATTTTTCGGGCAATTACTTCACTGTCTGCCACCCGTATATTGAAATTAATCCAAGGATACTGCGCGTACATATGCTGTAGTGACTGCATTACAAAGCCTTCGCTCAAGGCAGAAATTAATCCAAATTCAATACTGCCACGTTTGAGTCCCTGAATTTCATCAAAGCGGATACAGGTCTGCTGAAACTCCTTTTGCCATTTTAGAATATCGGCATATAACATTTCACCTGCTAAAGTTAACTTCAGTCCGTTGGGCAAACGTTCAAACAGCTCAATACCTAGCTCTTCTTCAGCCAGGGCAATCTGCCGGTGAACCGCAGATATCGAAATAAACAACTGATCTGCAGCCTTACGTAAACTGCCGCTTTTCGCCACCGCAATAAAGTAATCAGAAAAGCGCGAAAACGGGGTATTTATCAATTTACTCAAGCCTGTTTCACCTGTACTCAAAATTCAATAAAAGCTTTATGCGAGTTTTATGCCAAAGCAGGCAGCTAAGGCTCAAGCCAATCAAGCATTACAAGGTGATGTTCTAATTTTTAGAATGATTTATACGAAACATTCTAATAGACGAAAAAGTAAAAAAACGAGTAATTTCAATTGTAAATAACCGGAACGCTAGCCAGCACAAGCCACGTTTCAGGGGATTAAAAATATTCAGGATTTTGCAGAAAAAAGGTTTGATATGAACGCTATTCCAATGATCAATGTATTTAGCAAGCCATGCTACAGCCAGTTTGATGATCAGGATTGGGAGATTCTGGCGCATCATTGGTATCCGGTTGCACGTATTCAGGACGTGAACGAAAAGCCACAGCAAGTCACTTTGCTGGATGTCAAACTGGCAATTTATAAAACTGAAAGCGGCGTCATTCATCTGGTACGCGATATCTGTCCGCATCGTGGTGTACCACTGAGCAAGGGCTGGGTTTCTGGGGAAAATATTGTCTGTCCCTATCACGGTCTGCAATACAACGAACAGGGAAAATGTATCAAAATCCCAGCGCAACCCGAGTTGACTAAAATCTCAGACCGTTTCTCGCTCAGCAAATTTCCAGTCGTAGAAAAATACGGTCTGATCTGGACCAGCCTGTTTAGCCGGAATGAAAGTGCTGCCAATTTCCCGGTACTAGATACCTGGGATACCGCAGAACATCAATCTATTTTACCGCCATTTGTGGATATTGCCGGTTCGAGTGGTCGTCAGTTAGAAGGCTTTATTGATGTCGCACATTTTGCCTGGGTACATCACAATGCTTTTGCCGATCGTGATAATCCGGTGGTGCCGAAATACAATACCGAACGTACGCCTTATGGTCTGCATACTGAATATGTCAGTAATGTCAGCAATTATCCTCATGGCATGCAGCATCTGGCACCTGAAGGCTTTTTATGGAAACGCGTGTTTGATGTCTATCCACCATTTTCTGCCATATTAACTGTGCATTTTCCAAATGAAGGCATTCTTAAAATCCTGAATGCCTGCTGCCCGGTGTCACACAACCAAACCAGACTGTTTGTACCATTAACCCGAAATTTTGATACCACTGGCGATTTACAGGCAGTTTATGATTTTAATGCACAGATCTTTGCTGAAGACCAGGAACTGGTAGAAAGTCAAAAACCGGAAGAGCTGCCACTGGATATTTCCATGGAAGCACATTTTGAAGCAGATCGCTCATCAACAACTTATCGACGTATATTGGCAGAATGGGGATTAAGTAAACGTTATATTGTTTAAAATAAACCAGTAGATTTTTATTTAACAAGCAGGGACTATATTTAAATAAATTACACTTTCTTAAAATGCAAAGAATCTATTTAAATATTCAATCATTTAAAATTTATTCTGGTATAAATAAATGAGCTGTCCAAATCATCAGCAGATATTAAAGTTTTTAAGACTTTCCAATGACGTGGGACGGCGTGCTACCCAGCTGGGACATCATCCTTTTGGAGCAGTACTGGTGGCGCCAGATCATGAAACGGTGCTGCTCACCCAATGTAATATTGATACGGTCAATCATGCAGAATCAACATTAGCCCGTATTGCTGCGACCAATTATCCAGCAGATTATTTATGGCAATGTACGCTTTATACGGCGGTAGAACCTTGCTGTATGTGTGCTGAAACCATCTATTGGGCCAATATAGGCCGTGTAGTTTATGGTATTTCGGAAAAATATTTACTTGAATGTACCGGTAATCATCAGGAAAACCCAACGATGAGTGTTAGCTCACACTATATCTTTAGCCATGGACAAAAGGAGATTGAGTTGATTGGACCAGTACCTGAGATTGAAGCTGAAACGGTCAGTTTACAACAGCAGTTCTGGCAAAGCAGATAAGCCTTTTTAGAAGAAAATCCCATTTTAAGAATGGGATTTTTTATTTTTACAGAAATTATTTTAAATATAAATGCCCATTTTAATAGCATTTAATTTTATCAAATGCACTTATTTAACTCATTTTATTTAATATTAAAAAAATAATTCATTAATAAATATTAAAATAATAAAATATTACTTTTATTTTAAAAGAAATAAATTAAATAAATCATTTTTTAATCAAGTTGGAATAGTTATTGCTAATTATAAAAAGAACCGATTTTACTCATCTGAGTAAAGTTATTGATTAGTGTGCATGGGGCACAAGTACAAAAAGAGCGGAAGAGAATGAAAGAAAAAAAGATCTTTAAAACCGGATTCAAAACACTGATGGGGATACTATGTGCGGGTGGCCTGATGGCGGCATCAATGACTCAAGCACAGGATAAAGCAGCATTTGTATATATTGGCCCAACCAGTGACCATGGCTGGACCTATTCACATGATCAGGGCCGGATCAAGACTGAAAAGGCGCTGGCTGGCAAATATAAAACCTCCTATATCGAAAATGTTCCAGAAACTGCCGACGCAGAGCGTGTTATCCGTAATCTGGCGCAGCAGGGCAATAAAGTCGTTTTTGCCACCTCATTTGGCTATATGAATGCCATGGAGAAAGTCTCCAAGCAGTTCCCGAATACGGTATTTATGCACGCCACTGGTTATAAGCAGGGCAAAAACCTGGGCGTATATGACGTTCGTACCTATGAGGGTGCCTATATGCTCGGTGTAGTTGCTGGACAGAAAACCAAAAACAATGTTTTAGGTGTCGTGGCATCCTTCCCGATTCCTGAAGTGGTGCGCAACATCAATGCTTATACTCTGGGTGCACAAAGCGTGAATCCAAAAGTGAAAACCAAAGTGATCTGGGTCAATTCATGGTTTAACCCCGGCAAGGAACGGGATGCTGCATTGGCATTGATTGCTCAAGGTGCCGATGTCTTAATGCAAAATACTGATTCTCCGGCAGTCGTTCAGGCGGCTGAACAGAAAGGGGTCTATGCCTTTGGCTGGGACTCGGATATGAGCAAATTCGGTCCTAAAGCCCATCTGGCGGCTTCGGTACTCCATTGGGAAAAAATCTACACCCCAGTGATGACTCAGGTCAGCAATAAAACATGGAAGCCAAGTGCACTGTGGTATGGGGTAAAACAGAAAGCAGTCGATATTGAGAGCTTCGGACCAATGGTAACTGCGGGTGAGAAAAAGAAAGCACTTGCTGTTCGGGATGCAATCCTGAAAGGTACCTTGCACCCATTTACTGGCCCGCTCTATAAACAGGATGGTTCAATGGTCATTGCTAAAGGTAAAACACTGGATGATGCCACCTTGAGCAAAATGAACTACTACGTAAAAGGTGTAGAAGGTTCACTTCCGAAATAAAAAAACAAAATAACAGCCATCACATCATTCTAAACACAGGCTCATGATTCATCTGGCCTTTAGCAAAAGGCAGATGAATCAACCAGCTGCATAAAACAGGGCACTTATGATGAATCCAACACATGATCTGTCTACACCTATGCCCAAGATGAATACAGGTTCAGGCAAGGATATTCCGCGACTGGAGCTGGTCAATATCTGCAAAAGCTACAACTCACTCAAGGCAAATGACCAGATTCATTTGACTGTATACCCTGGACAGATCCACGCCATCTTGGGGGAAAATGGTGCTGGGAAAAGCACCCTGATGAAAATTATTTATGGTGCAGTCAAAGCCAATCAGGGACAAATTCTGTGGAATGGTAAAGAAGTCCGAATAGACAGTCCATCAATGGCGAGAAAACTCGGGATCGGCATGGTCTATCAGCATTTTTCCCTGTTTGAGACCCTGACTGTTGCTGAAAATATTTTATTGGGACTGGATGAAAAAGTAGATTTACCGAACCTGAGCAAGAAAATTATTGCCGTTTCTGAACAGTATGGTTTACCTGTCGATCCGCGAAGGGAAGTTCATTCCTTATCGGTAGGTGAGCGGCAGCGTGTAGAAATTATTCGTTGCCTGTTACAACATCCAGCGCTGATTATCCTGGATGAGCCGACTTCAGTTTTGACGCCCCAAGCGGTACGGCAGTTATTTAAAACTCTGCGCATGCTGGCATCTCAGGGAGTTTCTATTTTATATATCAGTCATAAACTGCATGAAATTAAAGAACTCTGTGATGAAGCCACGATTTTGCGTAATGGACAAGTCACCGGAAACGTCGATCCACGAGAAAAATCGACCAGTGATTTGGCCCGCCTGATGATTGGCCGTGATTTACCCACTTATATACGCGCAGAATATCAGGGCATACCAGAAACCTGTTTTCAGGTTGAAAATCTTGGCTATCAGTCTGATGATCCTTTTGGTGTGTCCTTACAAAATATCAATCTTAGCGTTCAGGCAGGTGAAATTATCGGTATTGCCGGTATTTCCGGAAATGGACAGGCCGAACTGCTGTCTTTATTGTCCGGCGAAGCGCTGACCAAAACCGGCAGGCTTTATCTGGAACAACAGGAGATTACTGCATTAACTGCTGGCCAGCGGCGTAATGTGGGACTTGGGTTTGTACCGGAAGAACGTTTAGGTCGTGGTGCCGTTCCCAATATGACATTGGCTCAAAATGCGCTATTGACCGCCTATCGTCAGAAATTCACCCGTTGGGGCTTGATTAAATTCTCAGATATCCAGACTTTTGCTGAAAAAATTATCAAAAAATTTGGGGTTAAGGCCAGTGGTGCGAACGCAGAAGCCCGTTCTTTATCGGGTGGAAATTTGCAGAAATTTATTGTCGGCCGTGAAATTCTGCAGAATCCAAAATTCCTGATTGTGGCTCAGCCCACATGGGGCGTAGATGTAGGTGCTTCCATGTTTATGCGCCAGACGCTGATCGATCTGTCACGTCAAGGGGTCGGTATTTTGGTGATTTCCGAAGAACTGGAAGAACTGTTTGAGATGAGCGATCGCATCTGTGTACTCGCCAATGGCGAGCTGTCGAATCCAGTTCCAACCCAGCAAACCAATGCAGAAAGTATTGGCTTACTCATGTCTGGCATTCAACGCCATGAAGCGACCTCGAACACGGCAGAGGAGCAACACGCTCATGCTTAAGACTTTATTAGAACAACAAATGATTTTGGGAGGATGAGCACATGCATTTACTCGAACCACGTGAACATCCATCACAACTGATGAAATGGCTGTCACCAGTTATTGCCCTGGCAGCCATGCTGGTCGTTGGCAGTATTTTATTTTTAATGCTGGGGATTAGTCCTGCACAGGCCATGTATGTGTTTTTTGTTGAACCGCTGATGACCTCCTATGGCTGGAGCGAGTTGGCCGTTAAAGCAGGTCCTCTAATTCTGATTGCCCTGGGTTTAGCTGTTGGGTTTCGTGCCAAACTGTTCAATATCGGTGCCGAAGGTCAGCTGATCATGGGTGCCATTTTTGGCGGTGGTATCGCACTGCTGTTCCATGAACAGGTAGGTTGGTGGATTTTACCTCTTATGATTTTTATGGGTGCAATTGGCGGTGCCTTATGGGGCGCAATTCCTGCATTACTAAAAACCCATTTTAATGCCGAAGAAACCCTGACCACCTTGATGATGAACTATGTCGCACTGTTTGTATTGCTCTATCTGGTTAATGGTCCTTGGCGTGATTCAGAGGGCATGAATTTTCCGCAAACTGTCATGTTTGGTGAAAGTGCCATTTTACCGATGATTCTGGAAGGAACACGGGTTAATGCTTCAATCTTTATCATCGCTGTGGCTGTGCTTTTGTTCTGGCTCTTTATGCGTAAAAGCATGACTGCTTTTAAACTGGAAGTCAGCGGACAGGCTCCTCTAGCTGCTAAATATGCTGGTTTCTCATCTTCCAAAGCGATCTGGCTGAGTCTGGTGATTTCCGGAATGATGGCGGGGATTGCCGGGATATGTGAAGTAGCAGGCCCAATCGGTCAGCTGAATCCGAGCCTGTCACCGGGTTATGGCTATGCCGCAATTATTGTCGCTTATCTGGGTCGTCTGAATCCGATTGGTATCGTACTTTCCGGATCGTTAATGGCATTGATTTATCTCGGTGGGGAAATGGCACAAATGCAATTACAGCTTCCGGTCGCAATTACCGGGATATTCCAAGGCTTGCTGCTGTTTTTCCTGTTGGGATCGGATGCCTTGATTGAAAACCGTTACCGCTTTGCCAAAAAACGTGTAGTGCCTACAGCTGAACCTGCTTCGGCAAATGCTTAACAAGATCGGAGGAAAAACAATATGGCTATAGAAATGACCGCAATTCTAGCCGGCACAATCGCCGCAGCAACGCCTCTAATCTTTGCAGCTTTAGGTGAGTTGGTGTCACAACGCACTGGGGTAATTAATTTAGGCGTAGAAGGCATGATGCTGGTCGGTGCCATTGCCGGTTTTGCCTTTGCTGCCCAATATGAAGCCAGTGTATTTAGTGCCTTACTGATCGGTGGGCTGGCAGGTATGCTGATGGCATTGATTTTTGCTTTCTTCACCTTATCACTTAGTACTAATCAGTCGGCCTGTGGTTTAGCTTTAACTATTTTTGGGCTGGGTATTTCTGCATTTTTAGGTCAGAACTATGTCAGCATGGCTTTACCGGGTTTAAGTAGCTGGAATATACCTGTACTGGCAGATATTCCCTTCATTGGTCCAATCCTGTTTCAGCAAAACTATGTGGTCTATCTGTCCATACTGGCATTTTTTGCTGTGTGGTTTGTATTGGCAAAAACCCGTCTGGGCTTGCTGTTAAAAGCAGTAGGAGAGTCACCTGAAAGTGCACATGCCATGGGTTACCACGTACTGGCTATTCGCTACGGCGCCGTCCTGTTTGGCGGCTTGATGGCAGGTATTGGGGGAGCATTCTTATCTACTGTATATACCCCAATGTGGATTGAAAATATGGTCGCAGGTCGGGGCTGGATTGCAATTGCTCTGGTGGTCTTTGCTGTCTGGAAACCATCCCGACTGATGCTGGGTGCTTATCTGTTCGGTGGTGTGACCATCCTGCAGTTTCATGCGCAGGCATTGGGGATCAAAGTACCCAATGAGTTTTTAGCAGCTCTGCCTTATCTGGCGACGATTGTAGTACTAGTCGTAATTTCCCGAGACAAGAAACTTTTGAAGATGAATCTGCCAGCGTCATTAGGCAAAACGTTTGTGCCTTAAACCTATCAATTAAAAAGATGATATAGAACAAAATGAAAATATTAGCAGCAGCCTATGTGCTGACCATGAATAGTCAAAATGAATGCATCAAAAATGGGGCGATATTGATTGAGGGAGACCGAATCAAGGCCATAGGAACCAAGACCGAACTTATCCAAAAATATCCCAATGTCATCGTGCGTGATTATCCTGAAGCCCTATTAATGCCAGGCTTAATCAATACGCACTGTCATTCCGGACTATTAAGAGGCACTGCTGAAGGACTGCCAGTATGGGATTGGCTGGAACAGTTTATTGATCCCATGCATCGTGTGCTTCAACCTGAAGATGCCAAGGCTGCCTCGTATTTGTGTTATGCAGAAGCATTATTATCCGGTACCACGACCATTGTCGATATGTGGCGTTACATGGATGGTAGTGCAGAAGCAGCACAACAGCTCGGTATCCGTGCAATCTTGGTACCTTATGTCGCCGAGCACCCTGACCATGACTATTTTGAAACCTTAAAAACGAATGAAGCCCTGATAAATCGTTGGCATCAGCAAAGTCATGGCCAAATTCAGGTCTGGGTGGGCTTAGAACATCTGTTTTATGCTGAACCTCATGCACTCAAACGTATTCAAAGCTTATGCCAGGATTATCAGACCGGTTTTCACACCCATAGCAATGAAAGCCAGTTTGATGTCCAGGAAAACTTGCGCCGTCATGGTGTACGTCCAATCCAGACACTGGAACAGCTGGGTCTTTTAGATTTGCCACATACCTTACTTGCATATTGTGTGTGGGCAGATTCTAATGAAATTCAAATTTTGAAAGAACACAATGTTGGAGTTGCCCATAATCCAGTTTCAAACATGAAACTGGCCTCAGGTGCTGCGCCTGTACTGGATATGCTCAAACAGGGGATTGCTGTCGGTTTAGGCACAGATGGAGAAAAAGAAAATAACAATCTGGATATGTTTGAGGAAATGAAGACGGCTTCTTTATTGGCCAAGTTTTCTTCTTTGGATGCAGCAGCCCTAGATGCATGGTCTGTTTGCCAGATGGCCACCTGCTTAGGTGCAAAGGCATTGGGCATGCAGGATCAGATTGGTAGCCTGCAAGTGGGGAAGCTAGCTGACATTATTGCTGTAGATATCGCTACCCCACGTATGACGCCGTTGGTGGATGAAGGCCGATTATTTAATTTATATACTAATCTTGTACATGCTGTTCAGGGACAGGATGTCATCATGACCATGGTTGGCGGTAAAATTGTCACTGAAGGTGGGCAATTGCTGAATGCAGATCTACAAAGCTTAATCGATGAAGTCAATCGGGTTACACCTTTACTCTTTAAACGACGTGATGCATGGATGGCACACACAGGTAAAGCTATCAATGAATTAAATCGAAATTCAGCTGAGGAAACTGAATAAATACTAGCTTAGCAATGAGCTATATTGCAGGCTGTATAAACCAGTAACCCAAATTTAAACCTGTATACCTATCCTAATCGCATCGTCCTATTTTAGTGATTTCAAAGATTCCACATATCATGATGACGCTAAGCAGAAATATTCGAGGAGCAGATTATGCTGCCATTTATGTGGTCGGAGATCTGCATGGTTGTTATCGCCTTCTGATGCAAGAATTGGAAAAAATCCGGTTTAATTTTGAGCAAGATTTGTTGATATGTACCGGCGATCTGGTGGATCGAGGCAGTGAAAATCTGGAATGTATTTCTTTATTAGATCAACCCTGGTTCTCCAGCGTCCGAGGCAATCACGAGGAAATGTGCATCAAAGGGCGTGATGATGTATGGATTCAGGATATGCATGCACGAAATGGTGGTGAATGGTTCTATCTGTTATCCACCGAAAAACAGGATGAACTCAGCAAAATCTTATCTAAGCTTCCATTAGTCATTGAAATTCAACTTGAAGATAAAAATATTGGCATTTTGCATGCGGATATTGATATCCATGACTGGAATCAGTTTAAGACAAACATTGCCAAAGGCGAACGAAAAATTCCGGGTTTAACTTCAGCTTATACCAATGCGTTATGGGGGAGAGGCCGTATCCGGCATCATTCCAAGCGCTATGGGACCGTTAAAAACATTGATGAGATCTATTTAGGACATACCATTGTGCAAAGACATACCCAGATTGATAACTGTCACTATATCGATGTCGGTTCCTCTTATACCCAGAAGCTGTGTATCGTCAAAATTAAATGAGGATAAGGGCGGTGGTATAAAAGATCTCCTTACGAAGAAATGAAAAGCCATCAATATGATGGCTTGATCAAACGGTTAATTAATAGGTTTTATAAGGTAAAAACTTGCCAGACAATACGACATTTACCCGGTCACCGTTTGGATTTTCCTCACGCTGAATATCCATGCTGAAGTCAATTGCGCTCATAATGCCATCACCAAATTCTTCATGGATCAGCTCTTTAATAGTCGAACCATATACATTTACAACTTCATACCAGCGGTAAATTAAAGGGTCCGTAGGAACACTGGTTGGCAAAGAGCCTTTGTAAGGTACAATTTGCAGCCATGCCACTGCCTCATCACTAAGGTCAAAAATCTGACCAACTTTCTCTGCCTGTTGTTTATTAAATGCCATTTGTCCCAGGCATGCAGCCGTTACCCATTCTTTAGAAAGACCAATTTCCTTGGCGACATCTGCCCATTTAATTGACTTTAAAACTTTCGCTGAAATGATCATGTCAGTTACTTGTTGACGATGGGTAATCATAAAAATCTCCAGATTATTTTTGAAATACATTTATATGAATTTTCATTAATGCAGTTCTCATGCCAACTAGAGGACGAAACTAGTTTTAAATAGAGCCTAAAAAATTGAATGATTTTTAAATAATTTATGGCACAGCTTTTGCTTCATTTATAACAAGCATGGCAATGGCGCCATAACAAAATTACCTGTTCTGATATTTAAGGCAATGACGCCTAAGGTTTTAAAGACCTTAGGCGTCTTTTTGTTTAAAAACAGGTCCAGATATTAAAAATGAGGACGATGACATGGCATATCTTGCTCCTGCAGAGTTTGCAAAAAAAGTGGTAGATGCGGGTGAATCCAAATTACATATGGCAACCCGTGATGTATTGATTCGTGCCTTTATGGCAGGTGCGATTTTGGCACTGGCAGCGGTATTTGCCATTACCATAGCCGTGCAAACAGGATCAGCACTAATTGGTGCGCTCCTGTTTCCAGTTGGTTTTTGTATGTTGTATTTATTGGGCTATGACCTGTTAACTGGGGTATTTGTACTTACGCCGTTGGCATGGCTAGATAAACGCCCAGGGGTCACATGGGGACGTATTCTAAAAAACTGGGGCTTGGTGTTTGTAGGGAACTTTACAGGTTGTTTGGTTGTTGCGGTGCTCATGGCAGCGGTTTATACCATGGGTTTTGCAGCGGATCCAAACCCAGTCGGTGTGAAAATTGCGCATATTGGCGAGGAGCGGACATTGGGTTATGCCGAATACGGATTCGCCGGCTGGATGACTATTTTTATCCGTGGCATGCTGTGTAACTGGATGGTGTCATTAGGTGTCATTGGCGCGATGATGTCTACTACGGTGAGTGGCAAATTTATTGCCATGTGGATGCCAATTATGCTGTTCTTTGCCATGGGCTTTGAGCATTCTGTAGTGAACATGTTCCTGTTTCCATTTGCCATGATGATGGGCGGTGACTTCTCGATTGCTGACTACTTCCTATGGAATGAATTGCCGGTTGCTTTGGGTAATCTGGTGGGTGGTTTGGCATTAACAGGTCTGGCACTTTATACCACCCATGTCCGTACTGGTGTTAAAAAAGAATTTTAATATTCACCATTTTATAAAGGGATCGTATAGATCCCTTTTGAGCTTTCAGCATGAAAAAAACATTAAAAGTCAGTATTGGGCAATATTCTACTGCCGGAATTAAACAACAGAACCAGGATTTCCATGGAGTATATCTGCCCGAAGGACATGTGCTGAAACAGAAAGGTATTGCCTGTGTTATAGCGGATGGAATCGGTAGCAGTAATGTCAGTCATCTTGCAGCAGAAACCGCCGTTGGCAGTTTTTTATCTGACTATTATTCTACTTCAGATGCTTGGAGCACACAGACTTCAGCAGAACGGGTGATCCGCGCGACCAATTCATGGCTTTATGCACAGACTCAACAAAGTCAAGGACGTTTTGATAAAGACCGAGGTTATGTCTGTACCTTATCTGCACTGATTTTAAAACAGCAACAAGCCCATGTTTTTCATGTTGGTGATAGTCGTATTTACCGCATTCGCGATCATGAAATTGAATTACTGACCCATGATCATCGTGTCTGGTTGTCATCCAGAGAGCATTATCTCAGCCGAGCCTTAGGTGCAGATTATCGTATTGAAATTGATTATCGAAATATTGAGCTCAAAGAAAAAGATATTTTTTTACTGATGACCGATGGGGTCTATGAATTTGTCACAGATCAACAATTATTAGATTTAACTTTAATAGATGCAGATTTAAATCAACTTGCCAAAGCATTAGTTGAAAAAGCCTTAGAACAGGGCAGTGATGATAACTTAAGTCTCCAGGTGATCCGTGTAGAACAGCTGCCTGAACTGAATCAGTTTCATATTCAGCAGGATTATGTATTTCCACAACAGCTCAGTAAAGGTGAAGTTTTTGAAGGTTATGTGATTGATAAGATTTTGCACCAAAATCATCGCAGTTGCCTGTATTTGGCACACGATACTCAGCAGCAGCCTTTGGTCATAAAAACTTTGGGGGTAGATTTACAGCAAGATAAAAATGCCGTAGAGCAGTTTCAACTCGAAGATTGGGTATCAAAACGTCTGAAGCATGACAACCTGATGCCGTGTTATCCACATAACACTGAGAAAAAATATTTATTCCAATGTTATGAATATTTGCAGGGTGAAACCTTGGCTCAATGGCTGCATCGCCAGGAAAAGCCTTTAAAGCTCGATGATATTTTACCAATTTTGCAACAAACGGCATTGGCTTTAAATGCAATGCATCGGCTGGAGATGCTGCATCAGGATATACGGCCAAAGAACATCATGGTTTTAAATGCAGAAAATGCCATGAAAATTAAACTGATTGATTATGGTTCAACAGCAGTAAGAGGTCTGGTCGAAATTAATCCTAAAAATGCGAATCGACCACTCGGTACTTTGGCATTTATGGCACCGGAGTATTTTATTGATCATTCGCCATCTGTACATTCAGACCAATTTTCTTTGGCGGTCATGGCCTATTATTTACTCACCAAACAACTACCTTATGGGACAGATTTAGCTCACTGTAAGACCTTAAAGCAGCTTAAAAAAGTTCAATATCATTCCATCAGGAAATATCGGCCTGATTTACCTATATGGTTAGATAAAATTTTAGGCCAAGCGCTGAGTATTGAACCGACACATCGTTTTGAGGCCTTGTCTGAACTCATTCATAATCTAACGCATCCTTCCAAAGAATTATTAAACTCTAAACCACCAGCAATCATTGAACGTGATCCTTTACGTTTTTGGCAAATGAGTTGCGCCGTATTAGGGCTATTATTTTTACTGAGTATTGCATGGCCATTTATTTGAAAAGACAGGATCAAACCATGCTTAAAATTGAAGGTACATAGATAAGTTTTTATTCAAACTAGACCATAAGATTGAATGTCAAAAGCGCAGCAATCAATCAACAACCAGATAAAACAAGAACCCTATAGTTGTCATTTGAATAGACTTCTAAGATAAGCAGATAACAACAAAAAAGCAGGGAACCAAAATGTCTGCTCAAATTTTATCGTCTATCCTGAGTACTGCCATAATATTGGCATTCGCTGGATGTACATCGTCATCTAAGTCTCCGATTACAGACAGTTATGGTCCTCAACCTGAGCTTCCTGAACCCAAATCCAATTTGTTCCCTGTCGTTAATATCGCACCAGCCAAAGGCTGGCCGGTAAATACCATGCCTACACCGGCTGCAGGTTTAAAAGTGCAGGCTTTTGCCAAAGGTCTTCAGCATCCACGTTGGCTCTATGTTCTGCCGAATGGAGATGTATTGGTGGCGGAAACTGATGCGCCGCCCAAGCCTGAAGATAGTCAGGGGATTAAGGGTAAAATCATGAAAATGGTGATGAAAAGGGCAGGATCTTCTCATCCAAGTCCTAACCGTATTAGTCTACTTCGTGATAACAACCATGACGGCGTTGCTGATCAGAAAACAGTATTTTTGCAGAATCTAAACTCACCATTTGGCATGACCTTAGTTGGAAATACACTATATGTAGCGAATACAGATGCTTTAGTAGGTTTTCCTTATCAGCCTGGTATGACTCAAATCAAAGAAAGTGGTCGCAAAGTATTGGCTTTACCGGCAGGTCCCTTAAACCATCATTGGACCAAAAATGTAATTGCCAATCCTGAAGGAACCAAACTCTACATTACAGTTGGCTCCAACAGCAATGTAGCTGAAAATGGCTTAGACCAAGAAAAAGGACGAGCTCTGATCATGGAATTTGATATGGCCAGTTCTAAGGCAAGGCCATTTGCAACTGGCTTACGTAATCCTAATGGCATGGATTGGCAGCCTCAAAGTGGAGCATTATGGACTGTAGTCAATGAGCGGGATGAAATCGGGAATGATTTGGTACCTGACTATATGACCTCAGTGAAAGACGGCGCTTTTTATGGCTGGCCTTATAGTTATTATGGTCAGCATGTAGATAAACGGGTAAAGCCGCAAAATCCCGGACTGGTAGCACGGGCGATTAAACCGGATTATGCACTGGGCAACCACACGGCATCATTAGGTTTGAGTTTTTATAAAGCTGAGTTAATGCCTCAATATCGCGGTGGTGCACTAATTGGTCAGCATGGTTCTTGGAACAGAAAACCACATAGTGGCTATAAAGTAATTTTTGTACCATTTAGTAATGGTCAGCCTTCCGGTACCCCACAAGATGTCCTGACAGGCTTTTTAAGCAAAAATGGAGAGGCATTAGGAAGGCCAGTGGGTGTAACAGTAGATTTATCAGGCGCAATATTGGTTGCTGATGATGTAGGAGATACAATTTGGCGTGTGTCACCAGATGAACAGGTCCGTTAACCAGCAAGAAAAGGGATAAGGATATTGATGTTTATATTTAAAAACTTAAATACCAGTATGCTATAGTTTTACTTGGGAAAATATTCAGAAAAATAAAAGCCTTATAGTCTCTCCCAAAACTATAAGGCTTAGCGGCTGTAGTCTCTTCTTTTATCACTTACTATCCCGGTAAGTTCGCTGTCTTGGCGACTTTATTATCGTTATAATGCGATTATTATCAGCTTTCCTTGCTGACTCTTTATGTGAAATATAATGTCAAAAATTTTAATGATAGAAAATAGGGTAATTACTCTAATTTGTGTAAGCAATTTCCTACAAAAAATAACACTTTTATACAAAATAAAACATTATATGAAAATTCTTGTAAATATATTCACTTCTAATGCACTTAAACCAATGTATTTTAATGTTTTTTATTAAAAAATAATTAATACGGTATATACCCTTTAGGTATCATTGCTTGACCCAATGACCATAATTGAGCTCTTTTAAGAAACCAGTTTAACAAATTAATAGCAATCTATATTCTCCATCATTTTCAACAGGAGCTCTATGCACACAGGGTAAAACTTGCTGTGCTGGATGATCAACAGCGAGTCGCCAGAGATTTCCCGTGCCTAAATTAACAGGCTTTGCATCAGCTTTGGCCCGATAATGCAGATCGAAGAAATATTCTTCCAGAAACGCTTCAAACTCAGTTTCTGGTCCGTCATGTAACTGCTTGAGTTGTTCCCTGACTTCAGGAATCAAGATTTTTTGCTCAACCTGGTCATTGGGCAAAATCTCACTTGCAGCACCGTGATAGGTACATAAAAATGTATCCGTTTCGATAGGGGAGCGATCCACATGGTAGGAATAGACATCCGTCGAAATAAAATCAAACTCATCATCCCGTTCATAGCATTTCAGCAAATTCAGGGAAGGAGAAGCGCCGTAGTCAGTCAATAGCTGCATATCTTTTAATATGATTTCTCTAGCCACATGACCCTGTTCAGAAAGCTGAAGCGCCAAAAGATCTTCAACAGAAACTTCAGTCATATTTCCTTTTAAATCAAGTTTAGCAACGATTTCTTTAAAATCACCAGACAAATTTCTAGACCAGCAGATGGCATTCGCCTTGCCCAGAAAATCCGAATATATTAGTTCAGAAAAAGTTGAAACCACTCGAACTTGAGGATTGCCAGAAAAGGTATTGGTCATTTCAGAATGAAGTCGCTATTTATAAATCGTGCTCAATAATACACATTGATATTTAGAAATGAATAATGATCAGCAACATAAATTAGAATCTTAATTTTTCTATTAAAGTATAGATCATTATTTATACACTCCACTCATTAAGATGAATTTAACTCATCTTTTGCTGAATTTATATCGTTTTACTCATGTTTGGATTCGCGTTTAAATACAGCCATACAGAAATTTGCTTTTTTTATAAAAATTTAGGTGGCATATCTCCATGAGTACAGCATTCCAATGTTCAATTAAACGTATTCGTTTTGATGAGAACTATGAACCAGCAAACAATACACGTTTAACCACCAACTTTGCCAATCTGGCACGTGGTGAAAGCCGTCAGGAGAATCTTCGTCGTACACTCGCGATGATTAACAACCGCTTTAACAGCTTGGCAACGGCCGATAACCCTAAAGGCGATCGTTATTCACTAGAAATTGACATCATCTCTGCTGAAATTGATATCGAAGGTAATGGGCAAACTTTCCCATTCATTGAAACCTTGAAAAGTACTGTTATCGACCATCATACCAATGAACGCATTGAAGGCATGATCGGGAATAGCTTCTCATCTTATGTACGTGATTATGACTTCAGTGTGGTATTACCATCCCTAGGTTGCAAGGCCAATGAAAAACCTGAAGACTTTGGTGACCTGCACGGCAAGCTGTACCAGCATCTTGTGAATTCAGCAGTCTTTAAAGCTGAATTTAATAAACAGCCTGTGATTTGTCTGAGTGTTTCAACTACGAAAACCTACTACCGCAGTGCCAATGTGCATCCTGTTCTAGGCGTGGAATACACTAACGATGATTACTCACGTACTGATGAATACTTCAAAAAAATGGGGCTAAGTGTTCGCTACTTTAAACCTGAAAATGGCAATGCGCCGTTGGCATTCTATTTTGCGGGTGACTTGCTGCATGATTACACCGATTTTGAATTGATCAGTGCGATCAGCACCATGGAAAGCTTTCAGAAAATCTATCGTCCTGAAATTTACAACACCAATTCACCCGCAGGTGTGGTGTATCAGCCTAGCTTGAGCTATGGCGACTATTCATTGACTCGCATTGTCTATGACCGTGTTGAACGTGGGGAACTGGCAGTCAAACAAGGTAAATGGACAGAGGAAAACTTCATTAAGCCGTATAAAGACATTCTGGATGAATGGGCTGCCAATTTTAAAGTAGCAACGGCTCAGCAAGACAACGCTGCCTGATAGATCACATATATAAACGAATTTAGAGAAAGAAGATTAGACATGGCACTTTTACAACCTGAAAAGTTACTCCCGACCTCTACAGCAGGCAGCTTGCCAAAACCGTCCTGGCTGGCAGAACCTGAAAAGCTCTGGTCAGCTTGGAAACTTGAAGGTAAAGAACTACTAGAAGCGAAACGTGATGCCTTAAAACTGTCTTTGCATGAACAAGTCCATGCTGGCATTGATATTGTCAGTGATGGTGAACAGACCCGTCAGCACTTTGTGACCACGTTTATCGAGCATCTTGAAGGGGTGGATTTTGAAAAACGTGAAACTATGCGTATCCGTAACCGTTATGATGCCAGCGTACCTTCAGTAGTCGGTGAAGTTTCCCGTAAAAAAGCAGTGTTTGTGGATGACGCAAAATTTTTGCGTAGCCAAACCACGCAGCCGATCAAATGGGCACTGCCTGGCCCAATGACCATGATTGATACGCTGTACGATGGTCACTACAAGAGCCGTGAAAAACTGGCATGGGAATTTGCCAAGATCCTGAACCAAGAAGCACTTGAGTTAGAGGCAGCAGGGGTTGATATCATTCAGTTTGATGAGCCAGCATTCAATGTGTTTTTTGATGAAGTGAATGACTGGGGCGTCGCGACTTTAGAGCGTGCGCTTGAAGGTTTGCAGTGTGAAACGGCGGTACACATTTGCTACGGTTATGGTATTAAAGCCAATACCGATTGGAAAAAGACCCTCGGTAATGAATGGCGTCAGTACGAAGCAGCCTTCCCTAAACTGCAACAATCAAAAATTGATATTGTATCGCTTGAGTGTCAAAACTCACGTGTACCGATGGATCTGATTGAGCTGATTCGGGGTAAAAAAGTCATGGTCGGTGCGATTGATGTTGCAAGCAATCAAATCGAAACGCCTGAAGCAGTTGCCAATACACTGCGTAAAGCATTGCAATTTGTGGATGCAGACAAACTGTATCCATCAACCAACTGTGGGATGACACCGTTGTCTCGTCAAGTGGCTCGGGGCAAACTCGAAGCACTAAGTACAGGGGCAGCGATTGTTCGTCAAGAGCTGGGCGCTTAGCACGAAATGGTCTTCACCAGAGGAGGGTAAATGATCCATAGATTATTTACCTGACTTTGAGTAAAGACAGGTTACATATACATTTGAGACAAAAGAGATGATTGAAGCAACTGACTTTAGAAATGCAATGTCCTTGTTAACCACGGCTGTAAATGTGATTACGACCGAAGGTATAGCAGGAACACATGGCTTTACCGCATCTGCCGTTTGTAGTGTGACGGATACCCCACCGACATTACTGGTCTGTATGAATCAATCCTCTCGTTCACATGAACATTTCATTAAAAATAAAGTGCTTGCAGTCAACGTACTCAGCACGCAGCATGAATACATCTCAAATGCATTTGCATCTAGTAAATTCAGCTCAGAAGAGCGATTTAAGATAGGCGAGTGGACAACTCTTAAGACAGGTGCTCCAATTTTAGAAGATGCTTTGGTGAGCTTTGATTGCCAGATTGAAGAAATTCAAAAAGTGGGTACACACAGTATTTTCTTATGTCGAGTCATCGCGATTAGACGCAGTCAGCAAGAGGAAAGTCTGGTGTACTTCAACCGCGCATATCATCAGGTTGGTCAACTAGAAACTGCGTAAATGTTCATTACTTTAATATTGAATTCTTTTAAAGTGTGTAGTCGAGACCAGAATCCTAAGCCTGGTTCATAAAAATTAGGCTAATCAAAGTTTAGTAATTTGATTTTTAGCTTCAATTTCTTCGGAAAATTTCAAAATTAACTTTGATGAACATCAATATTGGAATTACATATTTAACTGACGTCTACCTAAAGTCTGCTGCACACTTTTTTAGTTTTTTAGCTAAAAGGGTTCAAGATTCAGTTTCCTTAAGAATAGGGAATTAATTTTTTTAGTTTCTTTTACTACTAGATTTTAAAATATCTATTTTATCGTAATCTTGAATCAGTATGCCTTTATCTACTAAAAGCTCTTTTATACTGTTGTTTTAATAAAATACTTTATACTGCTAGATGAAAGCATCTCATGACATGCAGGACAGCCCATGCGTTTCCTCCAATCTATAAGAACAGCGCTTCAGTCCCGACTTTATTTCTTTATTATCTTTCCATCTATCCTGATTTGGTATTTTATTTTCTATTCAGCAACTCATTTAAGCTGGTCTACCTGCATTTTGATGAGCTGGAACATTACCATTTATGCTTACTTACTTTTTACTATCAAAAAGCTCTGGCACATAGACCATCACCATATCTTGCAACGTGCCATACAACAGGATGCCAGCAAATGGGTCATTCTGGTGCTTGTCATCATCACTTTAGTGATGTGTTTTATTGCCATAATTATTGAAATTCATCATTTACCTAAAGATGCTGCCATCAGAACCGGCCATTTAGGGCTATCCATCCTGACTATTATTTCGGCCTGGTTCCTGATGCACACCATTTTTGCAATTCATTATGCCCATGACTTTTATTTAGCCCTAGAAAAGCATAAACATGGCGGACTGGCTTTTCCTAGTACGCCAAATCCAACCTATCCCGATTTTCTGTATTTTAGCTATATTATTGGCACTTCAGCGCAAACGGCCGATGTATCAATTACTCGCCAACCCATGAGAATACTCAATACTTTACATTTGCTTCTGGCGTATGGATTCAATACCACGATTTTGGCCATCGCTATTAATGTAACAGCAACCTTTATCAGTACTTGAAAACACAGCATTTAATAATAAATAAACTGTAGTGCTAGGACTGTAACTTGTAAATTTCTCAGATGTTCAAATGAGTGCAATTGGAAAAATGCAATCCATGCAATAAAAATTGGTAAATCAGAGCACTCACCCATTCATGAGCTGTTCTGAACAAGAGTTTATTAAATAAAGAGTTGTTTCTTCAGGCGAAATAAATATACGATCATGATGTTGAGAACAAAAAAGAGACTATACCGTGCGTCATTCTTATCATCTTGAAAAACATTATTTTGAACGGGCGGGTTGGTTACGCGCAGCTGTACTCGGGGCAAATGACGGAATTATTTCTGTTACCAGTCTGGTGGTGGGAATGGCAGCCAGTGGCGCGTCTACACATACCTTGTTGGTGACTTGTGTAGCCGGATTAATTTCCGGAGCTGCGTCAATGGCTGCTGGAGAATACATCTCGGTCAAATCCCAGCAGGATATTGAAAAGAATGATCTGAATATGGAGGCACGTGAGCTTAAACGTCATCCAGAACATGAACTGAAAGAACTGGAAAATATTTATATCCAGCGTGGCTTAACCCCTGAGGTGGCCCAGCAAGTTGCCTTGCAGCTCACCGCACACAATGCTTTAGATGCACATGCCCGCGATGAAATTGGTATATCAGAAAACACTTCGGCTCAACCTTTTCGGGCTGCATTTTCGTCCGCTATCGCTTTTACTATAGGCTCACTATTTCCTCTACTTTCTATTTTGCTCTTGCCTGAACAGTACCTGGATAAAGGCGTGATGCTGATCGGTGTGCTTAGCCTCGGGATTATGGGCGCACTGGCAAGTTATACAGGAGGGGTGAGCATCTGGAAAGGTTCGGCTCGAGTCATGCTTTGGGGGGTGATTGCCATGCTATTTAGCTCCTGGATCGGCTCATTATTTAATGTGGCTGTAGCTTAAATGTACTCAGGATGTGCTTTTCAAATTCGCTCTAGTCAGAGAATCACATCCTTTTTAAAACAATAAGTCTAAACAGGGTTGGAACAGTAGCATTGAAAATTTTATGAAGTTCGCAAAGAAAGTATTTTAAGTCATTTTTAAGCTTCAGATTTTAGGCTAAAGCATCTTAAAGTCTTTGAACTAAAAAAATGCTTAAGCTGCCTTCTTTTCCCGGTCTACACCAGATCAAACCCATCAGCCTTGCACGCTTCAACCTGTTACTCGCCATTTGGCTGGGGCTGGTCTTAAACTTTGCTTTTTATCAGAAAATCCATCAACTGACGCCCTATACCAACCTCAAGGCAGGCGCATTATTGGCGGCTACAGTCCTGGTGATTATCGGCTTGTACAATCTGGTCTTGCAGTGGCTGAACTGGAAATGGAATGCCAAGATACTGGCCAGCGTGCTGATCATTCTGGGCGGTTTTAGTGCTTATTTTGTCAATAGTCTGGGGGTGGTAATTACACCGGACCAGATCCAGAATATGCTGCAGACCGATGCCCGTGAAGTCCGTGATCTCTGGTCAGTACGACTGTTGATCTGGACGCTGGTCTTTGTGGTTTTGCCGCTGTGTATCGTCTGGACGCTAAAAATTCAGCCTGCATCTTTTGGGTGTCAATTGTGGCATAAAAGCCTGAGCAGTCTGCTTTCGGCCGTATTGATCCTAGGACTGTTATTCTGTTTTTATGTCGATTATGCAGCCATCTTCCGCGAGCATCGTGATCTGAAGGGCATGATTTCTCCGCAAAACAGCATTGCGTCCACCGTATCCTATTATAAAAAGAAAGTACCTAAAGCCAATTTGCCTTTGATTCCTTATGGTGAAGATGCCCATCTGCTACAGCAGGCTCAAATACAGAAGCAACCTAAATTGATGGTGCTGGTGGTCGGGGAGACTGCACGTGCCGAGAGTTTTGCTGTAAATGGCTATGCACGTAATACCAATCCTGAACTGGGCGAGTTAGCGGTGATTAATTTTAGTCAGGTCAGTTCCTGTGGTACAGCAACCGCCGTTTCAGTCCCGTGCATGTTTTCGGGCATGTCCCGTCAGCATTATGACGAACAGTTAGCTAGCCACCGTGAAGGTTTACTGGATATCGCTCAGCGTGCCGGTTATCAGGTGACCTGGATCGACAATAATTCTGGCTGTAAAGGCGCCTGTGACCGGGTGCAGCAATATCAGATTCCTGCCCAACTGAAACAGAAGTGGTGTGATGCTGCTGGTGAATGTTTTGATGAAATTCTGGTGGATAGCCTGAAAGATTATCTGGCACATCTGGACAAAAATAACTTGAAACCGCAATTAATCGTGCTACATCAGATGGGCAGTCACGGGCCGGCATATTTCAAACGTTCTAAAGCACCGTATCAGCCATTCCAGCCCACCTGTAACAGCAATGCCATTCAGGGCTGCAGCGCTGAAGAATTAAAGAACAGCTATGATAATTCGATTGTCTATACTGATCATGTACTTGCTCAGGTTATTGAGACCCTAAAACAGCAAAGCCAGTATCAGACCGGTTTATGGTACCTGTCTGATCACGGAGAATCCACTGGAGAGCATGGTTTATATCTGCATGGCGCACCTTATAGTATGGCACCGACCCAGCAAACCCATGTTCCGATGCTAATGTGGTTTTCGCAGGACTGGACACAGCAGAATGCCCAGCAGGTGAGCTGTCTTAAAGCACAGACCAAACAGGCACGCAGTCAGGATCATCTTTTCCCAAGCTTATTGAGTCTGCTGGATATAAAAACGCAAGTGACTGAAGCTAAAAATGATATGCTTGCACAATGCTCATCATCATTAAAGAACAGAGCTTGAAATGCATAAAATACTGATTATCGAAGACGACTTTATGATTGCCGAGTCGACTGAAACCTTGCTCAAGCTGCATCAATTTGATGTGCATTGGGTCAATAATGGCCTGGATGGTTTAAAGCAGTTACAGCAGCAGGCCTATGATATTGTCCTGCTGGATTTGGGCCTGCCGATGATGGATGGCATGCAGGTGCTTAAACATATCCGGCAGAAGTTTCCCAATTTACCGGTGCTGATTATCTCTGCCCGGGATCAGTTACAGAACCGGGTCGATGGGCTAAATCAGGGGGCAGATGATTACTTGATTAAACCCTATGAATTTGATGAACTGCTGGCCCGTATTCATGCTTTGATCCGACGTAGTAGTCCCAAACATACCGAGGTAGAGAGCCATAAAAAGTTATCACACAGTGGTCTGGAACTGGATCTGGAGCAGCACATCGCATGCTTTAATGATGAACCGATCGAATTGTCTAATCGGGAATGGTCTATTCTCACTGCACTCCTCATGCATCCTAGCAAAATTTTTTCTAAAAACGATTTAGAAGACAAGCTTTATGATTTTGATAGTGATGTCAGCAGTAATACAGTAGAGGTCTATATTCATCATCTGCGGGCAAAACTAGGAAAAGACTTCATCCGCACCATACGTGGGCTAGGGTATCGCTTAGGATGAGCGCCATGCAAAAACGTTATTCCTTGCAAAAACGTCTGGTTATTTACATTTCATTATTTAGCCTGGTATTAGGCTGTGTGCTGATCTTTTCAGCATACCGGATTGCACTCGAAGAAATTAATGAAGTACTGGATAAACAGATGCAAAGTCTGGCAGAGCGCATTGCAGAAAATCATCCGCGACCGCTACAAAGCCAAATTGATCTGGAAAAACAGTACAGTGAAGAAGATCTGTTTGTAGATATCTGGTCTTATGCAGAGACAGCTACTCCCTTGCATCCACAGGATGTGCTGGTTGCACCGGTCAAAAAAGCAGGTTTTTACAAGCATCAGACGCCGCATGGCACCTGGCTCACCTATATCATTCCGGGTGACCAATTGCAGATTCAGGTCAGTCAGCAGCAAAATGTCCGGCAGGAACTGGCGCTGGAACTGGCCGGCAATATGTTTCTGCCTTATGTGCTTTTCTTGCCTTTTGCCGTGTTCGGTTTAGGCTGGATGATCCGGAAAAATTTTCAGCCGCTGCATGATTTTAAAACGGAACTGGCCAGCCGTAAGGCACAAGAATTAAAACCAATTGAAATGAAAGATTATCCTCTGGAGCTGGAACCGACCATTCAGGAAATGAATCATCTGTTTGGTCGAATTTCCCTGGCTCAACAGGAACAACGTCAATTTGTGGCGGACTCTGCACATGAATTACGTACACCATTGACAGCACTCAATTTGCAGCTGCAAATTTTATTGCAGCAGTTTCCGCAGAGCGACTCGCTCCATAATCTGAGTCAGGGCGTTTTGCGCATGCAGCATCTGGTCAACCAGTTATTGAGTCTGGCCAAACAGGATGCTTCCGATAGCTTAACCGAGCCGGCACAAATGCTTTCACTCAATCAGATGACCGTGGCCTGCATCGAGCAGCTGATCCAGCTGGCTTTACAGAAAGAGATTGATCTGGGTGTAGAACAGCAGCAGGAACTGCTGATTCAGGGACAAGCTTCGGCCTTGCACTCGATTATTTATAATTTAATTGATAACGCGATTAAATACAGTCCGAAAGGCGGCGTGATTAATGTATCGATTTTCCAGCAAGGCCAGCAGGCGATTTTACAGATTGAAGACAGTGGAGTCGGGATTGATCCTGCTCAATTCGCCCAGATCCGGCAGCGTTTCTACCGGATTCATAACCATGCTGAAATTGGTAGCGGTTTAGGTTTGTCGATTGTAGATAAAGCCACCGAGCGCTTGGGCGGAACGCTGGAATTTTCGCAAAGTAACAGTCTGGGTGGCCTGTGTGTACAGGTCAAATTTCCTGTGATCGAAGCCTAAGTAGATAGGCTTCGATTTTATTGGGTTAAGGCTGTCTGATGTTCATGTGCATGGGATGATTTGCCATTGGCAGTTTGTGGCTAAACAGCGCATAGCCCATGACATTCATGCACCAAGTGATCCAGCCGGTCCACAGGTTATGACTCAGGAAATGCGCACCACGCATCATTTGCGCCCAGCCCATGGCGAAGCCTAAAATCAGTGCCGCGATCAGGAAAAAATAAGCCCGCTTGCGGTTAGCAATCCGATAGACAAAATAACCAGCCATTAAGGCAAAACCGCTGGATGCATGTCCTCCGGGAAAACAGTGTCCGGCAGTAGCACTCAAATCCCACAAAATACCTTCATGGGTAGGAATGATCATATCCCAGGGACAGGCATGCGCCGACTGGGATTTTAAAATACCAATTGAGGCCGTGGTCAGCACCACCATACTAAAGAAATAGCCAAATTCCCAGCGCCGTTGATGCCAGTTCTGCCATTTCAGTGAAACTAGCCAGCCGGCTAACAATGTTATGTACACCAGAATCAGCAGATTTTTGACATAGCGATGATTGAGCTCGGCCAGTGCCCAGTGTTGCCGCAGGGGAAATTGTCCCTGATCATCAATGAACGGATAGATCAGCTGTAAATCAATCGTTCCACCTACATCAAAAAAATTCCAGAGCATCAGAAAACTGAAAATCAGCAGCAATATTTGTGTCAGTAAAAACCGGGAATGCTCGGATATCATTTTAAATCTTCCATTTTTCTTGCTGTAGTAGGCGAGGGATCAAATCAAGTAACCCGCTAAAATAAGACCCCAGGTCACGGTAATTAAACTGAGTGCTACAAACTGGGCAGCGCTGCCCATATCCTTGGCATTTTTAGACAGTTCATGTTGCTCCATGGATATACGGTCTACCACCGCCTCAATCGCCGAGTTAAGCAGTTCAACGATTAGCGCCAACAGACACACGGCCACCATCAGTGCTTGCTCAACCCGGCTCACCGGCATGACAAAGCTCAGAGGAATCAAAATCAGATTGATGAGCAGGATTTGCCGGAAGGCCGCTTCATTTTGAAAGGCTGTTTTAAAGCCGGCCACGGAATAACGGGTCGCATTCAGAATACGCTGCATTCCCGAGGTGCTTTTATAGGGTGAACGGTAGGAAGACATAGCTGTCATGAGTCAATAAAAGGAAACTCTAACTTAAGATTGCAGGCTTAAAACTTTCTTAAAAAACTGGCCTCTATGTGTTTTTTAATAAAAATAATATTTAATTTTTTGTGCAGAATTAAGAATTTTTTAAGTTTGGGTGTTTATCTTAAGTACTAAGTTATTTTTCGTGATGTGATCCACATGACCTGCGGCAGATTCGATCTCGAATCATTCTGTTAAGAACAAGAGAAAGTATTTATGCCTAATTTAACTGCAACAATTATGGATGCTACTTCTGGTATTGGTCAGGCTATTGCAAAGGTTCTGGGCCAAAACGGGGTCAATCTGGTTCTTGTTGGGCAGAATCAACAGATTCTGCAAAGAGTACATGACAATATAGCCCAATGTTATCCACAGCTAGAACTGGATTTAATTCATTGCAACTTTGCCGATCAGCAAAGCAGGGAAGAGCTGGTAAAAGCTCTTGCTACGCTGAATAAACCCATTCACTACTACATTAACAACCTCAGTATCAGTGATTTCAAGCTATTTACACAGCAGCCACAAGAAATCATGGAACAAATGATGCTGATTAATGCAGTTTATCCAATGCAGCTGATACAAAAGATCCTGCCATTGATATCTATCAGTCCGCCTGGCCAGGTCATTAATGTAGGTTCAACCTTTGGCAGTATTGGCTATCCTGGATATGCGAGTTATTGTGCCAGCCAATTTGCCCTGCGTGGTGCAACCGAAGCACTAGCCCGTGAATACAGCAAAAGTTCAATCAGATTCAGATACTTTTCATTACGGGTTACCGAAACCAATATTCATCATTCAAATGCAATAGAAATGAATATCAGACTGGGAAAAAATATTGACAGTCCCGAATTTGTTGCTGAAGAACTGTATCAGTTTTTACATCGAGATTGTCAGTCGTATCAGGTCGGCTATCCTGAAAAAATTTCGATAGCTGTTAACCAGATTTTACCAGACTTAATATCAGCATCGATTAATAGAGAGTTACCAACGATTTGTGAATGTGCAGAAAAAGTTGCTAGTTTCTAACTGTGATTCACAGACTAAAGAAGCAGAATATTAATATAGTTCCCTTAGAGTGGCAGGTATCAATCCCTCCTTGGATACCTGCTTTTTTTTTAGAAAAATACTCAAAACTAAAGCTGCAAATTACAAGTCTTCCAAGTAGAAGATAGCTGAAGCTATGATTAGTTGTATTGGATTTCACTTATATATTGATCCGAAGTCCACTTCATACTTTAATATTTATATCAATTTAACTCTAAACAAAAATATTCTTTTTATTGACCAGTTAACTCTTAAAATTAAAAAACATTCAAAAATTAAAATGCCGGCATTGAGCCAGCATTTTAATTTAAGTGAGCTATTTAACCGGCTATAACACCGCCATCATTGCGCGTAATCACAACAGTTGCCGAACGTGGACGTGCGGTCTTATTCGAACGATCTGATTGACTTGCAGGCCAGTTACTGGTTGGAGCATCAAAGGTTTTAGAATCTTCACCTGGATGCTGTACATTGATGAAAATGGCTTTATAGTCCGGTGTCATGGTCACACCTGTAATTTCACACTCTTTTGGACCAGTCAGGAAGCGACGTAAATTTTCATCGGTCACTTGGGCACCCGCAATCGTCGCTTGACCATTAGAGGTTGTTGCTGGACCACCATCACCTACTTGTCCAGGCAGGGCAGCCAGCATCATACAGTTAGTGGTATCTGTATAAGCGCCGTCGTCAGTCTGAATCCAGAGTACGCCGCGAGGATCAAACCACATACCATCTGGTGAAGACAGATCATTATTATCATTTAAGCCCGACAGGTTGATATTGGCATCCATCGATGCTTCAGCACCGAACAGGTAGATATCCCATTCAAAGCTTTCTGATGCAGTGTTTTCTTCCTTAAAGCGAATAATATGGCCATTCACATTACCCTTACCGCCTTCAGGATCTGAGTAATTACGTGGGTTGGCAGCATCAACAGGTTGTGTTGAACTATTGCCACGGTTACTGTTATTAGTCAGGGTAACGTAGACTTCACCATTCTCCGGGTTAACGGCTACCCATTCAGGACGGTCCATCTTCGTCGCACCAACGGCATCGCCTGCCAAACGTGCAAAAGTTAAAACATCCGCATCAGAGCTAAAAGGATATACCGCATTTTCTGCAGTTAAACCATTTTTACCGTGAGCAAGTTCAATCCATTGACCAGTTCCATCTGCATTGAACTTGGCAACATAGAACTTACCGTTATTCATATATTTGTCACCAGCACGGTAGCCGGTATTGATATCTTTTGGATCCCATTTTGCATCAGAGACAAATTTGTAAATGTATTCACCACGTGAGTCATCGCCCATATAGAAGGCAAACTGTTCACCTTCAATCGCACGGCTAGCACGACAGTCTTCGTGAGCAAAACGGCCCAGTGCAGTACGTTTTACCGGATTTGCACTGTTATCAAATGGGTCAATTTCAACAATCCAGCCAAAGGTATTTGGTGCATTACGATAGTCTTGACTTGCAGAGGCTTTGGTTACGTTAGCTGACCAGCGGTCATACATATCTTGTGATTCAACTCCAGCCTGAGCTGTTTCCCATGCATAACGTGAAGATTTATCTAAATAAAAAATACGGTCTTGATCATCGCGTTCCGGAACTTTTTGTCCTTGTGCATCTAGAACATAAACAATATTATTTTTCTCATCACGTTTAACTGTACCATCGGCATTTTTTTCAGTTTGATATGAAATATCTAAGCCTAAGCCATAACGTTTAAGTGCGGTTTTCTCAGCTTCACTACGATCTGCATATTGGTCTGTGCCTGAACGCTGGAAATAACCAATAAAGTTTTCCTCGGCAGTTAAATAAGTGCCCCATGGTGTATAACCATTACCACAGTTATTGTGTGTACCACGAGTCTGACGACCGTTAGGAGAGAAAGCAGTGCGGACTAATGGAGAGTTTGTTACCGGCCCAGAAAAATCCATCACTGTTGAAGCCGTAATACGGCGGTTAAATGGTGATGATTTAACGATTTCTACCGCTTGAGTTTCGGTGTTTTTCTTAATATGCACAATGGATACACCGTGTGCATTCACTTCACGGATGACTTCATCTTCTGGACGACGACCATCAACTTTTGTTGGTCCTTGAGGATGTAAAAAAGTTTGATTGATATATTCATGGTTCATCACCAGCAGGCCATGCTCAGATGCATTCTCGTCATAACGGCCAGTCTTAGTGCTTAAACCAAAATAACTCATACCATCGTGGCAGTCACCAGAACGGAACTGAAAGCTTGGGCCGTTCGGAATATTGTTATCGTCCCAGTCAGAGTAGATAGGATGAATTGAGTCACCCATTGCATATAGAACATTAGCTGTATAGCCTTCAGGAACCGTAACCCAGTCATCCAGGTTTTTTTTCACTGGGCTAAAACTTAATTTTTCTGGACGAGCATTGTTGTCTGTTGGCGGATTCGGATTGCTCTCATCGTCCCCAATATTGCCATTTTCATTGTCATCGCTACACGCAGTCAGGCTAGAAGCCAGTGCCAATGCTGCAGCCCCACTTGCAGTCTTTGCAATCAAGTCACGACGTGACATAGATTGTTCTAGAATATCCCGAAAATGATGATTATCTGAAGTGTTATTGTCCAGTTCCTGATTTTCATCATAAGGTAGGTAATCTGTCATTGTTTTATTCCCACAACTAAGGTTTGGTTGTTTTAAAGTCAGAAATAAACTAGCAGTTAAATATGACTAAAAGGTGAAGATTTTATTTCAAAATAATTAAATAAAACATTAATTTATATAAATAAATTAATATAAAAAAGCCCCCAATAAGGAGGCATTTTCTTAATTAGCTATTTTTTAGATGCCGCTTTTCCAGAAATTTTCCGGTCATTAAACCTAGCTCAAACAGCAGCCACATGGGTATAGCCAGCATGATCATGGACAGGGCATCAGGGGGGGTTACAAACATGGCCACAAAAAAACACCCCACCACAATAAAGCGTCTTTTTTCTACCAAGGTCTGTGTGCTTACCACACCGATCAGAATCAATAACAGGGTAATAATCGGAATTTCAAAGGTAAATCCAAACACCAGAAAAAGTTTTAAACAGAAGGCCAGATAACTATTAATGTCAGTCATGGGCGCGACAGTTTCAGGCGATACACTGATAAAAAAATGCAGGATAGACGGCAAAGCCACCAGATAGGCAAAAGCGATACCCGCATAAAACAGGACAATGCTGCCAATCAGGAGCGGCAAAGCCAGACTTTTTTCTTTTTCATATAGTGCCGGCTTAACGAAGGCCCAAAGTTGATACAAGATAAAAGGCATGGCGATCAGCAGGGCAACAAAAAAGTTCAACTTAAACGGCGCCATAAATGTCGCAGTTACATCGGTGGCAATCATGGTAGAACTTGCCGGTAACTGGGCACGTAAGGGCTCGGATAAAAGCTGATAAGTATGCGTCGCAAATGGTAGCAGACAGAAAAACAGTCCGATCAGTATTCCCACAATCTTGAAAAGATGCTTGCGCAGAATCACTAAGTGCCGGGTAATCGGCATTTCTTCTAGGTGAACTTTCTGGGGATCGCTGCTGGCTTGAGTCGACGGTAAAATATTCATACGGCCACCTTCATGTCAGGATATTTTTTTTCTTGCTTGGCGACCTGCCTAGCCGGAGTTAAATGAACCGGGGAAAGCGGTTGATTGACCAGTTCATAACTTGACTGAGTTTTCAGTACCGGCTGTTCTGAAATTTTTGTGACCGGCTCAATTGGTGCATTGAGATCAGCCATTTGTGCTTGCATTTTGGCTTCCAGTTCCTGAATACGTTTCAGCTCGGATTGCATTTGCTCACGTAGTTCAGACAGACGCAATTCACGGTCAAGATCATTTTGTATATTGCTGACGGTTCTTTTTATCTTGGTAGACCATTTACCTATAAAACGAACTGCCTCAGGTAGCTTATCTGGTCCGAGCACTAGAAGTGCAATTACCCCAAAGGCTAGCAGCTCAGTCATTCCAATATTGAGCATGACGATACCTTAACTTTTGATTGAACTCTCGCTGACTTTAACTTCAGCATCAATAGTGCGGGGCTGTTGAATTTTTGCTGCTTCAGCCTCTTCTTCACGCACAGATTTTTTAAAGTCCTTGATTGCACCGCCAACATCTTTACCCAGATTTTTGAGTTTAGACGTGCCAAAAAGTAAAATTACGACGATTGCAAAAATAAGTACGTGCCAAATCGATAATCCTGCCATATTGTCCTCATTACATCTTTTTTAAATTTATGGGCTTATCTCAACATGAATAAATGACAAATCCATGACGTTTTAATGGCAGTTTGGAGACAGGAAGCAAGAGGGAAGTTCGCAATGAGTTGTGCTGTTTATTTTTTTAAATTTTTCTGGTTTATAAACTTAGTAAAGTTAATATTTTAAGAAATGAAAAAAAGTAAACATCCCCAGACCTCTATCATGTCAAAGTAGAGGTCCGGGAAAAATTAATAGCGAATCCCTAATTTTTTCAATTTTGAAATTAAGGTCGTCGGATTAATTGCAAGCAATTTGGCAGCACCATCTTCACCAAAAATTTTTCCTTCACAATGCTGGACAGCCCGTTGCAGGTTTTTAATTTCCAATTGTTTAAGCTCATCAATACTAAGAATATCTGAATTACCATTTTCCATGATTATCTTTGTAGATATACCGTGTAATTCAGAAAGCATTTATTAGCTAATTATTCGCTATATAGCGAAATATAGACAACATAAACCCTAATGTTCGCCATATAGAAAATATAAGATAAATATAGTAATATATTCGCCATATAGCAAACTCATATATACTGGTTAGCAATATTTCGCTAAATGACGAACAGATGGGGGGGGGTATGGCTAGTCGTGCAGAGATTGGAGTAAAAATACGTGAAGCAAGGCGGAAATTAGACTACACACAACAAATGATGGCAAAAAAATCTGGAGTCAATAAATCCACCATTTCTGAAATAGAAAATGGTCGTTTCACAGGCTCATTTGATATTTTTGAACGTCTAATAGATGCGGTTGGATTGCAGTTTGAAGTCACGCCCAAAAAACGAAATCTGCCAAATTGGAATGACATCGATACTTTATTTAGTGAAGAAGATTGATGGAAAACTTTCAACTACCAACAGAAATCAAGTCTATTGAAGTATTTACAGATAATTTCAAACAAGGCTTGTTGACACATAGTGGTCATTATTACTATCAACCAGTACAAGAACAAAGATTTGTATCTCTTACCATGACTTTGCCTGATATGCAGGGATATTCACATGGGGCATTACATCCTATTTTTTCCCAAAATTTACCAGAGGGGCATAATCGCCATTTTATTGCCAGTAAACTTGCTCGATATGCTAATGTGAATGAAATGTATTTATTGGCTCTACAAGAAGCTAATGGTATTGGCATGTTGTCCTATAAAAGTGAATTGCAATTACCAGAAGTAGAAATAGTTAGCCTCGATGAAATTCTTAACTACAATAGCCAAGTTCCACTTTTTCCACAATTATTAGAAAAATATTATTTACGAAACTCTTTAGCTGGAGTTCAGCCCAAAGTTAGCATTCCTAATGTGACTACTCTAACGGAGCGTACTGTTCAACAAAAAGACCTGATTGTTAAGTCTTATGATGCAGACTTTGATTTACTGACGGTAAATGAATTTGTCTGTATGGAAGCTGCTCGTTATTGTGGTTTGCAACCACCCAAAACATATTTATCAGCCAATTTAGAAACCTACATTATTGAGCGTTTTGATAAAGCTGCTGATGGAACCAAATTAGGCTATGAGGATTTTACGACTCTTCTCAAAAGGTCTAATGACCCAAACGAGAAGTACAAGGGGAGCTACGAAAACTTGCTGAAAGCCACCTATCTATACACCCGAAGTGAAGCAGAAGTCGTAAAAATGTATAAGTACATTGTTTTTAATTGCCTGATCGGGAACGGTGACGCTCACCTTAAAAACTTTGCTCTGCAATATACGCCAGATATGAGCGATATCTTTGTATCACCACCTTTCGATATCACACATACACTCATATATAAAAATATTGATAATCAGCTCGCTCTTAAAATAAATGGCAGCAAGCAATTCCCGACTAAGGCAGAGCTGTTGAAATTGGCTGAAAGTCCTGAATTTCGCATTAGAAATGCCAAAGAAATTATAGAGTATTTCAGTGACCAAATTGCTGACTATTTAAAGTTATCCAATGAAATTGAATACTTAGATGGATTGCGAGAATCTATTAAGCAGAATCTATCAAAGGTAATGAGCACTCATTCAATCAAGCCTGTATATAGACATGACAAAAAGAAAAAGTACAAATAATCCATTCTAGAATAATTTACAACCGTAGTAGCTACTATTATTGAGAGATGCCCCCCAGAGACGTGGGATTTATTTTCCATTCAATGATATAGAATAAACCCGAACAGACTGGTCATATCGGTAACAGGCTGACATTTATTGAGGGAGGGAAGTGTTGACTTAGGTATTCCCTGGCAGTTTGGCGGGATCAGAGATAGTAATATTGCGGTTTTGAGATTAGTAGATATAAGTAACACCAGAATGGATTTCTCAGATTTACAGTAGAAATTCTTTTAAAAAGCTTGAATACCAAGATGCAATTCGCAAGGAAGGTGAAGATTTTGCGATTGAATACAAACGAAAAGCTTTGGTCGCTAATGTATAAAAATCGATGAAAATTTTTGATAGATCGAAGATTTTATTTGATAAAACTAGTAATGATTTTTTCCTAAGTGAGTTTTATTTCATTATTAGCTTTATTTTTTCGCAATTTCATTTTTAGCTTTAATTTCTACTGAAAATTTCAAAATTAATTTTTATGAACAACATATATAGAGATAGGCTATCTGCATAACATCCTAGTTAACTTATGTTCACCTGAAATCTAGTTCATAACAAAACATCATTCGAATATTAATAAAATCATGGATTTGTCTATATAGTTTTTATTTTGAAATTTTTCTAGTTCATGAACTTGGTGAAATCGATGGTTTTTAACCATCAAGATGCATTGTCTAAACATTGGGCAGAGTATGGTTTTTTAGTTTTGATAGTTATTAGTAGGCAGAGTTAATTGGATAAATTTTAACTTTTTAAAATTAAAGTCAGAACAAAGTAAATAATAAAAAAGCCCTCTAATAGAGGGCTTTTTTATTGCTAATCCTTGATATAAATTGTTGGGATTACAGACATACCAACACGTAACTTATTTGCTTCATCTTGATTAGGTAAAATGCGAATACGTACAGGCAAACGCTGCACAATCTTAGTAAAATTACCTGTCGCATTATGTGGAGCTACTGCTGAATAACTAACACCACTGGCAGGACCAACACTTTCTACAGTACCTTTTAATACCGTTTTCGGTAGTGCATCAACTTTAATATCAACATTTTGCCCAGTTTTAATATGAGCAAGTTGGGTTTCACGGAAATTTGCAGTGATGTACAGTTTATTCAAAGGTACAATCACCATCAGAGGTTTTCCTGTATTAATAAAAGTACCTGCACGTACTGATTTTTGTCCTACTACGCCATCAACAGGTGCTGTAATTTGGGTATAGGACAGTTTTAATTCCGCAGCCGCTTGAGCAGCTTTCGCCTGAGCCAGTGTCGCTTTCGCACTTTCCAATTCAGCTTTTAAAATATTAATTTGTTGTTTTGCTGCATCAAGCCCAGCCAGACTTTTATTTTTACTGGCCAGATGGATGCTTAACTGTGCTTCAGCTTGTTGCATCGCTTGTACTGTACCTGAACCATCCGCAGCTAGATTACGGTAACGGGTTTGATTTTCTTTAGCCAATTTTAATTCGGCATTATCTACATCAATGGCCATCTGTGCTTGACGGATAGCAGTTTGCTGTTGTGCCAGTCGTGCTTGAACATTTTGAATAGAGGCATTTGCACTTTCAACCTGAGCTTTGGCAGCATCGACAGCTACAATAAAATCCGCATCATTGATAGTTGCCAGTAAATCACCTGCTTTGACCTGTTGGTTTTCTTCAGCCAAGACCTGATGGAGGGTTCCTGAAATTTGAGGGGTTACCAAAGTAAAATCTGCTTGTACATAAGCATCATCCGTGGATTGATTGGATGCATTGGACTGTGGTGAATTTAAATAAATCACACAGCCAATCGCCACAATAAGCAACACGACAATACTGATGATTTTGGTTTTCTTTGGTAATGACATGATGAAGTATCCTGATTAAATCACTGGAGGTTTTGAGCCTGTTGTAGGTCTGGGGCAGGGATATAGGTCAAACGTAAAACAAATGGAATCAGTAACAATGCCAGTACACCGAGTACCAAATAAGTATCAGCCACCGATAGAACCAGTGATTGTTGAGTAATGATTGCCATAAGTTGTGCAGGTTCTAGCGGTTCTGCAAGTGTAGGATGAGTGAATGCGGCATGACTGGATAACATTTCTGCATGAAATTGTCCTCGTATCACCATAAACTGCCCAACCACCGCACCGCCTAAAAGTGTTCCAAAAGCACGCAAGGTATTAATCGTGCCCGAAACATAAGGACCTTCGGCTGGTTGAACAACGCTAGTACAAAGGAATAACATGGACACGATTGCCATCGGCTGCCCAAAGGCTTGCAGGCTTTGAATCAGCACAAATTGGTCTCTATTCCATTCAGAGTTAAGATGCATGCCTAAAAAACAGGACAGGGCGATTAGCAATAATCCACTTGCAAAAATCCAGCGTGCATCAATCCATTTTTTATATAGGAAAATAGCAACCACTGAACCTAATATCAGTTGTGGCAAGGCAATCATCAATCCGATAGATGCCATCTGCTGTGGACGATAATTCTGTATAGCCTCAAGATAACGCATTGGTAATAATGCCCCTGAGGTCAAGACAATCAACAGAAATACAAATAGACTAAAACCTAATCCAAGATTGCGACGACTGAGAATTTGCAATTTGATAAAGGGCGATGGGTGATACCATTCTGTTAGCAGATAAACTGCCAATAAGGTTAAACCTGCCACAAGTGACATCACAATAAGTGGGGAATTAAACCAGTCCAGACGAATACCCTGGTCAAGGGCAACGGCAATTAAACCTAGCGCAGGAACACCCAAAGCCATCCCGAACCAGTTGGCCTGCGGAAAACGTTCCATTTGGATTTTATCTTTTGGCAAACCCCAAGCAATCAATCCACCCGAAATCAAGGCAAGTGGAATAATCTGCCAATATGCCCAACGCCAATCCACAATGCCATCAGTCCAGAAGCCGGTTAACCAAATAGAGAGATTTGGGGTAAATGTTGCAGTCAGCGCATACAGTGCCAATCCATGCAAACGAATATGGGGTGGTAGAAATTTTAGAGCTGCCATCATCAATAATGGAATCATTGTTCCACTGGCAATACCCTGTATAAAACGGAAAAATAACAGTAAATTAAGCTGATGAATAAAGGGTAGGATCAGTGCCAAAAAGGCACATAGACTAATCATCCATAATTCAAAGCGACGCATCGATAAAGTAATTGCAAACCATGCAGCAAAAGGCATTGCAATCAATTCACCTGCACTATATACCGTTGTCAGCCAAGAGGCATCATCTAGGCCATAACCCAAAGCCCCACGAATATTAGCTAACGCCAACGCACCAACACGATTATTCAGCCCTGCCATCATGGCAGCTATCAAAATACCGAGTAATCCCAAAATGGCACGTTTCGGTGGACGATTTCCTGTAGCTGGTGATGATGATGTACTACTCATGGTGTCACCAAAGAATTATGAAACGTGGTGACATCCCAACCGCCACCCAATGCCTTATACAGATTAACCACACTTATCGCTGCATTGGTAGAACTGGTATTTAACTGATTTTGTGCAGCAAGTAATTGACGTTGTGCGGTGAGTACCGTCATATAATCCGCCACACCTTGCTGATAACTTCGTTTAGCTGTTTGGAAAGCCTCTTTATTTTGCTGATAAGCAATTACCAATTCAGCATGATGACTACGTTGAGCTGACCATGTATCAATAGCATTATCTACTTCATGCCAAGCACGTAGCACAGTTTGACGATAGGCGAGAGCCGCTTCTTTTTGACGGGATTCATTCAATGCTAAACGTTGTGTTAGTTTCCCACCCTGAAAAATAGGTAAATAAACCGTTGGACCAACAGAAAATAAATGGGAATCCCAACTAGCCAAATCGTCCAGTTCAAATGCTTCTACACCAATACGTCCCCTTAAACCAATACGAGGATAAAAATCAGCTTTGGCAACCCCAATCGCTGCGGTTGCTGCATGCAATTTTGCCTCTGCGCGTTGTATATCAGGACGTTGATGTGCTAATTCAGAAGACAGACCGACCGGAATATTCTGTGGTAATTCAGGTAAAGTCAAAGCCTGACTTAATTGTGCATCCAATGCTTTTGGTTGTTCACCTATCAATAAAGCAAGTGCATTCATTAATTGATTACGCTGCTGCATTAGGTCAGGCAGCATAGCCTTGATACTAGCATGTTGTGCCAAAGCAGATGCAGTTTCAAACCGTGTTGCTACGCCATTACGTTCACGGCTTTCAGTCAATTTGACCAGACGATTAGCAATGTCCAGATTTTGTTGGGCAATTGCAAGCTGTGCCTGTATACCACGTAACTGCAGATAAGTTTTTGCCACTTCCGCAGTCAATGCCACTTGAGCTGCTTCACGATCATAAAGGGTTGCTTCAAAAGAAGCGGTTGCCCCTTCACGCATCCGTCTAGTACGTCCCCATAAATCTAGTTCCCAACTGGCATCAAAGCCTAATTGCCAAAAATCGCTGGCGTTTGTCGGAGCCCCCAGAGCTGCAAACTTGCCATTTTGGCTCAACTTCTCACGGGAATAACTTGCTGAACTATCAATCGTAGGTAAAAGCTGTGAGGAGGTAATGCCGAGTTGAGCCCGACTTTGTTCAATACGTTCTGCTGCCATTTGCAAATCAAGATTATTTAACTTGGCACGTGACTGCAGCTCAATCAAAACTTTATCATTAAATATCAACCACCACTCATCAGGAGTTTTCGCCACTGATGAAAGGTAGTTCCTGTAAATATCATCTGGGCGAGATGCCTGTGGGAGCTGCGTGATTTCACTGCGGGGTTTTGCAAAATCAGGACCGACGGTACATCCACACAGTGAAATTATACAAAATGCTGTACCTGCATTTTGTAGTAGTGACTGTAACTTCATAGACATCTATAAATCCTGTTTTGTACCGTACCGCTCGGTTTAATTTGTGGAGAAAAATACCAGAAATCTCACTACATCCATAAGAATGGGTGACTTAGTTAAAATGTTGGCATGATTGAAGTGTACCGATCGGTTTGATATAATGTCAATATGCTATAAATAGTTCTTTTAATATTTGGATATCTTTGATGCAGCAGATGAATCATGAATTTACTGGTAAAGCGCTACAAATTCTTCAGGCGGCCCGTCATGTTTTTTTAACACATGGTTTTGCCGCAGCGACCACGGACATGATTCAACAAGAGGCAGGGGTTTCTAAATCAACAATGTATGCGCATTTCCCTAACAAAGAAATGCTATTCACCGCAGTTATTGAGGCTGAATGTACCACATTTACGGATACTGTCCGTGATATTCAATTTGAAAATGGAAAATTAAGAGAAACTCTAACTTTATTGGCACATGCTTATCTTAAGATTGTGCTTTCACCTGAGGGGCTTGCAGTTTTTCGTGTGGTAATCGCAGAGGGAATACGGTTCCCTAATCTTGCACGAGTATTTTATCTAGCTGGTCCACAAGTCATGATTAACATGATTGCCGAGCAACTCACTCATGCAGCAGCAGCAGGAGAGATCGATTTAAGTGAATTGGGCTGTGATAACGCTGCTAGCTTATTTATCAATCTGGTTAGAAGTGAACCCCAACTACAATGTCTTACTCATCCAAATGCTGCTCCCTCTGACATACAGGTTGATCAATGGGTCAATATCGCTGTAACAACTTTTATGCGTGCTTATGGGTGCGAACAGTCAAAATGATTTCTTGTTTCTAAAAAATCTACTTATTTATTTTATATAACAGGCGTTAGTAAGTCCTCGTATGCACTGTGGAACAAAATAACATACAAGTACTGTCTAGCAACTATGCTTTATATGCTGAGGTGTAACGCAGATTCATGAAAATACTTTCAGAATTTGTATCTCCCAAAGAACAGGAGGTGTATTCCATTAATGAGTGTTTTTTAGATCTGACGCCTTATGCTGAAAAATATGATTTGACTGGATATGCGCAACAAATGCTTCAGCGCATTTTATCTTGGCTTGATCTAGCAGTATGTATCGGCATTGGTCGAACCAAAACGGAGGCAAAACTTGCTAACCATATTGTGAAGAAAAATACATATTCATTTTATAAAGCTAATTATGAAATTTTGCACAAATGGGTTTTATTTCATAATTAGCTTTATTTTTTGCCGATTTCATTTTTAGCTTTAATTTCTACTGAAAATTTCAAAATTAACTTTTATGGACACAGGGAGTTATGAAGTAAATGTATCATGTAACCAATTTAACTTATGTTTACCTAAAATTGACTTCACAATTTTAAATACAAAAATTATTAATAATAATTAAATAGTTATCATGATTAATTATATGTGAGAAATTTTATCAGTTCATGAACTTGTCACAAAAAATTAAAGAGCGTTGTTCATTCTTATTCGTCAAGTGTCTAATATAAAAACAAAAAATCGAATAACTTTGATATAAATAGCTAATTTATATATTAAAATAAAATTTAATTATCCGGTTCACTAATTTACCTACCTATTAATTAGATTTTCCTCCTAACTCTATAAGTAGATTTTTTTAAAGTTAATTTATGAATGAAGTAATTTATACAGAAGATGAGCTGAATGATTATTCAGATCAAGAGCTTTTAGGTATATTAGCTAAATCTTGGGGTATTGATGATGGTAAATTTGAGGTTTGGGGCCAATTGCCTCCTTTAGGCGATACCTCATTTGGATTTTTAAGGAATCCTTATTTAGTTAAAACTGGTGAAAGGCTTTATTACCCAATACTAGGGCATGAACTAGAGCCATGCAGTTTTTTTGTAGCCCCAAATGATGCTTCACGTTTGGGATCAAAAACAAAACAGCGATTCGTGCGTTGTGAATTAGAATTATCACCAAAATCGGAAAGACTCAAACATAAAAATCCTATGGGTTTATGTGTCAAAAAAGGATCAGGGGAAAATCTACGCTTTTTACCTAAAGAGATTCCCCAAGAAATTTTAATTGATCCACATGCAGAAAATGAGCGCTCACTATTTATCTCGAAATCTATTTATGACTTTTATTTTGAAAAAGCAATGGGAGACATGGATAAAGAAATTAAGCAGAGAGAAGATGACATTGAGACTCAAATAGCTGAAAAAAAATCTGAGCTGCAGCAATTAAATGAAAATGGCATAGCTGAGTTAAAGCAAACTGAAAAGCAGCGGGATATTGCAAAAAATCTGCTTGATAAATTGAATTCTCAAAAGCAAGAGCTAGAGAATATTAATGAGAAATTATCTCAAGATAAGCAACTTAGACAAAATGAACTACAGAATCTAACCAAAAGATTTGAACAGATAGAGGGTGAAATGAACAATAAAATTCAACGACTAAAAAGTTATGTAGCCGACAAGGCCCAATTTTTAAAAACGTTTGAATTTGTTGATGAAGATGATTTAGAGCTTTTTCTTGTAGAATCAAAAAATCAATCTCAACGCATGGAGGGCATTTCATTTAGTGATGAACTAAACGGTGACTATCATAAATCGGTTTCTTATATTCAAGCACATTTGGTTGAAAAAGATATTTTATATCCTCGTCATATTATTGAAAATTATTTAACACTTCTACGCACTAAAGACCTGATTATTCTAGCGGGTGACTCAGGTTCAGGAAAAACCAATTTAGTTAAATCATTTGCAAAGGCGGTAGGTGGTAAATCTATTATTGTGCCTGTTAAACCAAACTGGACGAGTTCAGAAGATTTATTGGGTTATTATAATCCACTGGAAAAAAAGTATTTAGCAACGCCTTTTTTAGAAGCATTACTCGAAGCACAACAACATCCTGAAATTCCATATTTTATTTGTTTAGATGAAATGAATCTTGCACGAGTTGAATACTATTTCGCTGATTTTTTATCGCTTCTTGAAACACGTGATGAAGATCCTGAAATTTCGCTTTATGCTGAAGATGAATCTGCACATGTATTATCTGAACTAAAAGCTGTTGTTGATATTATTCAATCAACAAAAGAAAAATATAGCCAAGAAGGTGTGATTAATTTTATTGAGCTTTTAAAAGATGAGAAGCTCAATAGTCAATTGCGATTAGCATTTGGATTTAGTGATAAGGATTCACTCATTAAATACCATAGCGAAATTCGCCGTATGCTTTCGGCGGTCATGACCATGCCATCGAGTATTAAAATGCCCGCGAATGTGCATATTATTGGTGCGATTAATATTGATGAAACAACTCATTATCTTTCTCCAAAAATATTAGATCGTGCACATATCATGCGATTTGAATCACCTTTATTGTCTGATTGGGATGAAATTTTAGAAGAAGTTGCAGGATATGAATTTGATGATGTTTCTAAACCCCTTATTTTTGATGTGAATGCTTTAGGTTATCGAGAAAATTATCCTAAATTCGATCGCAACAATCCATTCTGTAAACTTTTTATCGATCTTAATAAAGAGTTCTTTCATAAGTTAGGGATTGAATTTGGTATGAGAACGATTCGTCAGGGACTGAACTATTTAGCGTTATTCCATGATGTGAATAGTGATGAAGAATTGGCAATTAACAATTTCTTATTACATAAGGTTTTGCCAAAGTTAACTTTTGATGGAAACAAGCATGTTGGCGAACAGTCAAAGCTTGAACTTGTAGAGCGTGTATTTGTGCAACGATTAAAGCAACAATTACCAAAATATGAGAATTATAGTGAAATATTTTCTGCAATCCATGCACTTGAAAATGTTGTCAGTAATGCGAAATCAAATGATGGTATTGTTAACTTCTGGTCATAATGATGATGAATCCATTCTTTGAAATTAAATATTTGGAACTCAAATGGTATGACCAAGAGACCTTAACCAAAGTCACGGAATCATTGCTTGCTCTCGATATGGAATATGAAGAGCAACGTCAGCTTTTTCAGATTGAAACGACCATTTATCCTAAAATGGTTGGAATTTCTAAAGGTGTATTGGCTGTTCGTTTTTTAGATCAACACATGGATCAGCCATACATTGAAATAACGAATGGTGAAAAGAAATATTTAAGTTCGATCCAAGATCCTGAAACAGGGTTCACCTGGTGGATTGTCAAAGAGCAATGGATAAAAGAGCAGAATCAATGGTCGAGCACAACGCATAATAGTGTTGGAACACTACGTCTAATTTTGCGAGGGGAAGTGTGTGAAGTTGCAATTAATGGTTGTGACTTTACTTTAGAGCAATTGGAACAATATTTACGCTCGTTTAAAAATGACTTATGGGAACTCATTTTAGATGATAATAATGTTGTTCAAGCTTCAAAAGAAGGTGAAGGCATCGGGTTTGGTGAAGAGGTCATTGCTTGTATCGATAAACTCGTGGATCATGCTGAAAAAGTTTTAAATAATCCTAAAGTTGAACTGCGTGAAGTTCAAAGCTTAAAACCACGAAAATCCGTAAAGCCGGTTAATCGTACCTTTATGGAACTTGCAACAAAAACCAATCAACGGTTTTTAACCAGTCGTGCAACAGAACCTTCTTATAATGTTGCTGAAAACCGTTATGTACTTTTTGCGCTTGAACGTTGTTATCGCATTATTAAACAGATAGTCATTCTTGCTGAAAATAAAAAACAGCGTCTGCAACACACAATGGAAAAGTTAAAGACTCAGCATGATGCTTTTCAAGATTATGTAAAAGTTGACCGTGCTTTGTTTGTTTCGGAGTTTAGAAAAATTGAGAAAAGAACGAGTTTAGAATATTGGAAAGTTCAACTTAGTCAAAAAATAATTGAATCTGGTGTTCAATTTTGCTCAGACCCTTATAAAGATGTGTATTTCAAACTTGAGAATACAACAACGAATTTTTCAAACAATGAATCAGATGGTTTCTTTACATATGTATGGGATGGAAATAATTGGATAAAACCAGAAAATAAAAGTGGTATTTTAAAATTTCATAAAAAATTTTCTAATTTAGTGCATTGTTTCAGATCAGGAATGGTCTTAAGAATGAATGGGAAATATACATATAATACAACCCCAAAGTCTGTACAATTTTACTTTAATGATATTCATTCAATTGAATTACTTGAGTGTCCTGAAACACATAAAGCACTAGAGAACTATGAAAAAGAGAAAAATAAAGGCATTGTATTAGGTGCTAATGATTGGTTAAAACCTCTCTCAAAGAAAGAATTAGATGAGCAAGAAAAAGAAAAAACTGCTTTGCGTAACCGTATTCAATATTATACGAAAAATCAGGAACTTTGTGCCTATGTATTTGAAAAAGTACAACCAAAATTTCGCTTATTAAAAGAAATTATCCAAAAATTTAAACGTTTAGGAATTAAGGCTTCATCTTATTTTCCAAACTCAATGACTTTTGTACAAAATCAAAATTATCAGGGCATTCATAATCATTATAAAGCCTTACGTGATATTACCCATTTACATGATGAGAACCTTTTAATCAGTCTTGAAGAAATTGAAGAAATTGGTTTGGTAAATATGCCTTTACTTTATGAGCGTTGGACACTTCTGCAAATTATTCTTGTACTTAAAGGTGTATTTCGATTTTCTCTTCAAGAAAATTGGAAATATAAAGTGATTGAGGCGATTAAAGGTAATCAAGAAGAAATTTCTATTCATCTTTCAAATGATCATGCTAAACGATATATAACTTTATGGTATGAAAAAAAACTGCCAAATCATAAAAGACCTGACTTTATTCTAGATTTAACATGGTTTAATCAAAATGATTATAATTTTGAGCGTCCACAATACAAAAGATTTGTATTAGATGCAAAATTTTATGACAAAATCACCTTCATTAAAGCAGGTGGTATGATGTCTAAAATTGATGAACTCTATGAACAGAAGAATTATAGTGAAGACGGTAACAACCCTGTTTTTTTGATTCATCCTTGTCAAAACTTAATTGATACACAACGGACTGCGCAAATATGGGGGCAGAGTAAAACTTGAAGTGCGACATAAACCACCTAATTAATTTAAAGGGTTTATGGAGTATATAAAATTGTCATACCATCATCTTAACTTTGAAGATCGTACTGCATTAATGCTTGAGTCAAGAAAAGAAGGCTTTTCAGCCAGAAAATTTGCTGAACTCATTAAAAGACATCCTAGTACGATCTATCGTGAGCTTAAAAGAAATAGCATCAATGACGTTTATCAAGCTCGATATGCTTCTGATAACACCTTCGCTAGACGTAGACGTGGTCACAGAAAACTCAAAATCGATTCAATCCTCTGGAAATTTATTGTTGAAGCGATCCGTTGTTTATGGTCTCCTCAGCAAATAGCAAAGCGTTTAAAGACATTTCCTGATTTGGATCAAACAATGAATGTAAGCCATACAACGATTTATTCAACGATACGAGCATTACCAAAGGGTGAGTTGAAAAAAGACTTATTATCCTGTCTGCGTCATGAAAATAAAAAGCGAAAAGCTAACGGTGAACCTAAAAAAGATTCTATATTACAGGATATTAAAACTATTCATGAGCGCCCAGCCGAAGTTCAAGAAAGAAAAATACCGGGTCATTGGGAAGCTGATTTAATTAAAGGTAAAGACAATAAAAGTTCGATAGCAACACTTATTGAACGAAATACACGGCTCTGTATCTTGGCAACATTACCTGATGCAAAGGCAGAATCAGTGCGCAAGGCTTTAACTGAAGCTCTGAAATATTTACCTGCAGAACTGCGTAAAACGTTGACCTATGACCGTGGACGCGAGATGTCAGAACATAAAATACTCGAAGAAGATTTAGGCATAGATGTATATTTCTGTGACCCACATTCACCTTGGCAAAAAGGCACATGCGAAAATATGAATGGTTTAATTAGGCAATATTTACCTAAAGGGATTGATTTAAATCAGGCAGATCAGCATTATTTAAATCAAGTTGCCATGTCACTGAATACTCGTCCTAGAAAGGCGTTAGATTGGCTTACACCATTAGAGAAATTTGCTCAGCTTGTTGATTATCATATGGCTTTTGAAACTGTCGCACCTCATGTTTGAATTCGCCGGGGAACACGGAGTTTTCTAGGGGAAATCGATATTTTAGGAAATGAAGAATATTATGCTCATAATAAAGGTGCAATCTTTTTAAATCCAATTGATCGTACCTTTTACAATGATGAATTACAGCGTTTATTAGGCATGTTTCTTCAATATAAATTAGAAGATGGTGAGGGTAACACAAATAATGATAGAACGCTTGCTGTACCAATCTGTATTCGATGTGGTTCAAATAACATTGAAGAAACTTCAAAATCTGATGGATATTATGGACTGCCACCACTCTCCTAGACAAATTTCGTCTATTCTTTTTGCATAGGAGAGAACATTATGAGTGGACAACGATACACCCCAGAATTTAAAGAAGAAGCTGTTAAATTGATTACTGAACGTGGATATTCTGTCACTGATGTGGCAGAACGTTTAGGTGTATCACAGCATAGCATTTATAAATGGCTAAAGGCCGTACAGCCTTTACGCAACAACCCTGATGAACATGAACTACTCGAAGCAAAGAAAGAGATCCTTCGTCTTAAAAGTCAGCTTAAGCAAACTGAAGAAGAGCGGGATATCTTAAAGTGAAAGCACTGCTTTCACGCCGCTTTGCAAGCCTGCCCGAGTAAAGTATCAGTTTATCCTTGAGTACAGCCATCAATTTAAGATTAAGACGATGTGTCGGGTTCTTAAGATTGCTCGTGCTGGCTATTATGCCTGGCTACATGAACCCGAATCAGGCAGAACAATTGAAGACAAACGGTTATTACAACTGATCCGTTCTTCTTATGATGCCAGTTATGGTATCTATGGTTATCGTCGCATCACGCTGGATCTTAAAGAGCTAGGTGAAAGCTGTGGACCGAATCGTGTGATGAAGATCATGAAGAACAATGGCATTGCCGCTGTTCGAGGATATAAGAAGCATAAAAGCTATGGTCGTGGTCGTCCTCAGATTGTGCCACCTAACCATTTAAATCGAGAATTTGTTGTAAACACACCTGATACCTCGTGGGTGACTGATATTACCTACATCCGCACTTGGCAAGGCTGGTTATATCTGGCTGTGGTTCTCGATTTATATTCAAGGAAAGTCATCGGTTGGTCAATGAAACCTACGCTTGCCAAGGATATCGTTTTGGATGCCCTTTTAATGGCGGTATGGCGACGCAGACCCAATGAACCTGTGATCATACACTCAGACCAAGGCTCACAATACAGTAGCGGAGACTGGCAGAAATTCTGTCAGAAGCATAATTTAGTTCCGAGTATGAGTCGTCGTGGAAACTGTTGGGACAATGCTGTTGCTGAATCCTTTTTTAGCAGCTTAAAGAAGGAAAGAATTAAAAAGAGGATCTATAAAACACGAGAAATGGCGCGTGCAGATGTATTTGATTATATCGAGATGTTTTACAATCGAATCAGGCGTCATTCGCATCTCGATGGGATGAGTCCAGAAGCCTTTGAGGCAGCTTCAAAATGAGGCCGTCTTGTGTCTAGGATACTGGGAGCAGTCCAGTAAATAATTACATTGTGACCATTTCACTTAAGTTATATTCACCAAAGTCATCGCTAAAAGATATAGGGAAATGAAAATTATGCTTAAGAAGCACATTCGGATCTACTTGCCCTAGTCCAATTCTTTCAAAAGACCAATTTTCATTTGCGTTCATATCTTTAGGATCAACAATAGGAATTGATGGCAGAAAATCTACACAATATTTTATTGTTTCTATAGCAGGTGGATGCGAAATGTATGTCTTAAAATTAGATACGAAATCACTTTTGCTCTCATATAAGTTTAAGTGTGCTAAATGTTTATTATGGTCAAGTGAAATAAGAGGGAACGTTGGTGATTTCAAATAATTATTAAAGATTACAGTATCGATGATAGGCGTTCCGAATATATCAAAACCTGCTCCAACCCCGCTACTAACAATAACTAAAGATTGGAATTGATATTCGCATTTAGAATCAAATTCCCAATTGAGCTTTTTACATATATCACCAAAATTTCTTTGGACAAAACTTAACTTTCTTTCAGCTTGCTCACTACCTTTTTTGATTGCTTTAAGAGTGTACCAATATGAAATAGGGCTATCACTTGTTGTAACACATTTAGCTTCAGCTAGAATGATTAAATTCTCAACACGAAATAACAGATCAATTTCTTCCTCTTCACCATTGATACTCAAGGTATCTTTATTCTTTGTTTCTAACTCCATAATATCATATGACAATTTTAATGGATTTTTAGAGATATTTTCTTTTATACAGCTTTTAATAAAACTCTCAAACTCTTTTCCTTTTACGTCAACACTTACACCTGCTCTAAGAAGCCATCCCTCAAAACATCTAACACCAACTGGATGTAAAATAGGCTCAATTATTATTAGAAACTCATTTTCATTTAGTTTGATTAGAGGGTTTCTCCAAAAATCAGCTCTAGGAGTATTTTTTTTAAACTCACCATTGAAAGTTAAGAAATCTAAAATTTCTGATGTTTTAGATATACTAATATTGAGAACTTTTGATAGTTTATTTGTTAGCTGTTGAGTTTTTATGGTTGGACTATATTTTTTTAGCTTAATAACACCATTTTTTTTAATTTCATCATTTTTTGGAAACACATTTAGCAGATCATTACATAAAGAACTTAGTTGAACAAATACTCGAATAACATCATCAATAGTAAAACTTTTGTTAGGTAGTTCATTAGGTAAAAATCTTAGGCTTTTATCCATAAATGATATATAATTCAATATAATATTTTGTTTATTTTTTTCATTTAAGTTGCTAAATTTATCATATGAAATAGATTTATTTTTAAAAGTAAGAAAAATTTTATCCTTAATTGAATTTAATATAGTATTTTCGAGAAGAAGTGTATTTGAAATATGTAATTTTGATTTACGATTATCCGAAATTACATATGGAATTATTAGTTCAGGGACACTCTTTAATTTAACCTCATCATTAACTCTTGTGAAAGACATTTGTCCATAAAGAATACAATTCCAATACTGTTCAAAATTATAATAGAGCTGAGAAAGCTGATTCTCCATTTTTATTGATTCAATAACATGGTTATCATCAAAACAATGTAATATTTCATGTTCATCATCATTTAAGTGACCTAGGACATTATAAAACATTCCATCAATAGTACCTATTATTATTTCATGTACTGAAAATTCAATTTCTAGTGGATTGTTGTTAAATTTTTGAGAAAGTATTCCTAAATCAGTATAGTTTTTATTAATATTTAAGTTTTTAAAAAATGAATTAGTCATGTTAACCATAGTTACATTAGTTCGATTTGCTAATCCTGAAAAAAGTTTTAAAAATTCAGTTCTAGATATTGAGCTATTATAGTCATTCATTTCTTTCAAAATTTTTCTAATAGTAGATAATAATTCATATATAAATACCCCAGCTTCATAAACTTCCTGTTCCAATGCAGTATTTTTCTTTGCGTTATGCCATTCTTCTATCTTAAAATCTGGACGAATAGGTGATAAAATTTTATTATCTCGAATTTTATTGATAAAAGAATTTTTATCATCATTAAATACTTCATTTATTGAAAACATAGGATTGTCTACTTTAGGATTAATTGTATAAATATTTGTTGCAAAACTTACTTTAAATAACTTATACAAGCAACCCACCATCCAATTTTTCAGTCATATTTCTTATGAATGAGTGATTACTAGCCAAAAGCTCATCCCACATGTCAAGACAATAGCCAAGTGTTTCATCATCGTCATCATTTTCTGCTTGATCATATAATTGCTGGATGACTCTCGTGATAGCATTTGTATCTAAATTATTCATTAGCTCTTGAGTTTTTAACTTAAGAATATTTTGAATCATGATAATGATGAGATCACTAAATTGAGCCATACCTATAGAGCTTTCTTCTATTGAATGTAAAACATTATAAACGTTGTGATTTAAGGCTTTTGAGTGAACGTATATTCCAAAAAACTCTTTAGCATATTGTTTTGACCAAAACTTTTGGTTGAAGAAGCTCCCCATTTTTTTCAGAACATCTTCATTGTCTGCGCTGACTAATATTTCAAAGACAGATTTTAACCTTGTATGGTCATAACCTTTGGTATTATCTCCCAATAGTTGGTTTATGACGGAAGCATATCCTAAAAGGTTTTCTGTATTTTTTGATTCAAGTCCTTGTTGGAGTTCCACTTCAAATAAATCATTAAATAGCCATCGAGCGATGACCTGTTTGTGACCTTCTTTTCTCACATCTTCAAAATGAGAATTCAGCATTGTTTGAACAAGAGAGATGAATAGCTCTTTAAATTCGCTACTAAAAGCATTATTGAAATAGTAGTGATAGCCATGACTTAAAGTATTTCTAATGTCTTTTTGACATAATTCTATAAATTTTTGAAAAGCATAGTTACGATCATAATTATACATAGGAAGCAGTAAATTAGCTGTAGCCATTCGCACAGCTGCATGTTCATCTTTTAAAGCATTTTCTATAATATATTTATGTGAAACAGCATACTCTTGATCTTCCCAGAATTTTTGAGCTATGCTTCTATAAGCACGCCCTCTAGTACAATTAATAGTATTTCCAAACAAATCCTTACTTGAAAGTTCATCCAATTGATCTGAGTGACCTGTTCTATAAATATTCAATTTATTTGATTTTGGATCATTTGAATGTTTTGCAATATCTTCTAATAATGCTATATATTTTGGCGAAAATAGCTGGACTCTTGAAGAGAGCAAACTTTCAAGTTCTCGGGAATAATCAGTTGTTGTAAAATGATCGATAACTTGCTCTATTAACTCAATAGGACATGGTGTCCAGTGTTCTTTTAGATGTTCTGGAACTTGGTCAATATTATTTTCACTTAACCCCGAAAATAAAGCATCAACGTAATCCTGATGAATATGAGTGGGTAAGGTTAAAGAGAATTCTGCAAACCGTTTAGGTTCAGCGTTTACGGCACTTCTAAAGGTGTTTGAAAATTGATGAATACTTGCTTCTGTGCAATCTTTTTTAAATCTATTAGCATTAAATTTATTTGGATCTGAAATAATAAGTTTTTTCCAAGCTTTATCTGATATATGCGTTTTAATAGGCGAAGTAACAAAACCTCCCCAACTATTAACTTTACTACACAAATCATCATCAGTATATTTTTCAAATTTTCGATTGAGTACGCCAATCAATCGGAAAGTTTGAATAGAAATTCGTGAAAGATCTAATTTAGGTAATAAATAGTATTGAGTTTTTCCCCAATAAGGAGAGTAGTAATTCTTACGAGTTGCTTCTAATCGCCATTTGATCTGATCTAAATCATAGTCAGAGGGGGAGTTGTAAATCTTATCTTGAAGATGTTCAAAGTTATTTAGACTACAATGCGGGGAATATTTTTCAATAAGTTTGCCTGCTAACTTCCAGACTGGCTCTTCAAAATCATTACCTAATTTAAACTTATAATTTGGATTATCTAACAGCCACTCTATAGCTTCATCAGCATAGCTGATATCAATGTTTAGAAGAGCATTCGCAAATATACGATTAAATATTAGATTTTGATTTTTTTTAAATGGACTTAATAATTGGAAAAGTTCAGTGGATTGTAAAGCCATATTCTGGGAAGCCTTAATGATAAGGATAAATAAGGCTTTATAGATGAAAGTTTCAAGTGGTTCTCTTGTGCCATATTCATTAGACCATTTGTAAGTATCAAAATCTTCATTTATAGGTTCAGAAAAGTACTGATCTAAAAAGGGTAAAAAGACTTTTAATACATCTAATGAATGGCTTTCAGCAAGCTTCTCAACACATTCTGTATCGTAATCAGACCATTCTTCTCTTGAATTAAGGCTTGCATGAAATTCTTCATTACACATGAGTTCTAAGAGATGTAACGCTCTTAACGGATATTCTTTGGTTAAATCATCCCAAAAAATATAGTGACTGTTAGTGCCAACTTTAATAAGTTGCATACGAAAATCAAAGAGTTCATCAGAATCATTCTTCATATTCCAACATAAACAGTTGTATATCTTTTGATTCCACTCAGGTGATTGATTCATGAACTTAGATAATTCATTGATTAACAAGTTTGGAGCTTTATCTGAAACTGAGCTTAAAAGCTCTAGAGCTTTAGATTGCGTGTCGTCATTCTCTTCTAACCAATCACTTAGATAATGATTTTCTGATAGATATTGAACGAGAGCAGGAGTACCACTGCAACTTAATCTTATAAAATTAGGGGCGAGTTCAGCATCATCAATAATTTTATTAATCAGCTTTTTAAGAGGAAATTTAAAGTTTTCTATATGGCGTAATACGCTAAATACTAATGATTTCAAATGAAATCGAATTTCAGGATGGTAAAGAACTGCGTCAATGCAATTGCAGAAAGTGTTTTCATTTTCTTCATATAACATTGCTAAGGCATATCTGAGATGTTCTCGTTTCAATAATGTTTGCTGATTTCTTGTACCTAGTTCATTTATGAAATTTTCAGTAGAAGTACGACCAAGTAGGTATAGCTTTCTACCTATCGCATAATCATAAATCGCTTGATGCCTAAAGCTAATTTCTCTATTTTGCTCGGAAAGCAATCCAACAGAAATCATAGTTCTCTTAATTTTTGATGAACCATTTGATAATTGAGTTGACGAAATACTTAATTTGTTGGAGTGATTCATCAAATCTATAATTTCATTGAATAAATCTTCACTATCCGCTGTGAAAATTCCATAACTCTCATTGAGCTGTTCAAAGCGATTATCGAGGAAACCTTTGATTAAATCCAATTTGCTTGTAAATTTAGGAGCGCACCCTAAATCATTGGCTAAATTGATGTAAATACCTAACCATAAAGGGATTCTTAAAATATTTTTTTGCTCATTATTCAAATGATCATAGTCTTCAAATTGGCTAACATATGGCTTAATCTGATCTGATTCAAAGAGCTTTAGTTCTATCTGTTTGACATCACTGTTGAGTCCACTAATCCAATTTTTTAGACGTACATCATCCTCGAACTCAAAGTTTCTTGTTGCCATAATAATTTTTATATTGGCATTAGTATGTTGACGTAGTAAAAGAATTTCCTTAACCATTTTGATGCATATATCTAATGCATTTGATGAGTGAAGGGCAGTCCAACGAAGTGCATCTAATTGATCGAGCAAGATGATAATTTCTTGACCTTTTCCATATTTTTCTAAGCAAGCAATAGGAGAATATGGAAATCCTAAATCTTTTCCAAATTGATCTAGATTTTTTTCAGGAACTCGCCTATCTAGTCGAATAGGAAGAACAATAGTTCCAGAGCGAACATAATGCTTTTTCAAATCCAATAAAAATGCACTTTTCCCAACCCCTGCATCTGCTTTAATTATTGTGATAGGGCTATTATTAACGGTATCAAGTGTAGTACTGAATTCAGGACGTTGAATATTTTGTTGTGATATTAAATAAGGCTCGATTGAGTGATCAAACTCATCATTTAGTGCTGCTATTACAGAAGATATATTCGGATCGCTCGGATAAGTCTTGAATGAAAATTGGTGAGCTTCTAAATCTGTCTTAAGGCTATGAGACGTGATTAGTGTTCTAAGTTTTTCACACTTTGCAGGGTAGGTTTGGAGAAAATGAATGAGTTGGATAGAAGGCTGATAAATCAATTTTTCAGCCATTAATGTAAATAGTTCATTATCTATATCATTTTCATTGAATTGCGTTATTTCAAAGGCTTTAAAAAATTGAAAAGCTTTGTCTAGATCATCAGGCTCTGATGCGTTTAATCCTAATCTTGTACATAAATCACTGAATAATTTACGTCGTTCCTCACTAATTTCTTGAATTTGATATTCGAAGAAGTCGGAACTCGATTCCGTACTATTTCGAGCACTTTCACAAATATCCTCTAGCAGTCTAAATCCAATTCTTGAAACTACTTTATAACATTTTGAACCAGATAATATATGTTGAAAACCTTTTGCTAAAAGTTCTTTAGATTGCAAAGTAGCAATAGACCATGCATTATCAGATACATTTCCTATTTTGCACTGATGAAGTTCTCTCGAACCATCAAGATTACCAACAATGACATCTACAGCATCCTCATCCTCACCTAATGGTTCAACTTGAACATACAAAATTTTTTCATCTAATAATTTTAATAATTGGTATGTGATCCAAGAGGATTCATAACGATTCCCAATTTTCTCAGCCATACCACCAGGTTCTAAAGACACAAAAAACCTCAATTTTAAAAGCCTAATTATCTTGATAATTTATATATTTTCCCCCTATTTTCCAATAATTAACTTCATAATTTATTTAATATTTTAAAATTGGCTAAGTGCATAAATAATCTATTAATGAACTTATTGCTCTGATTTTTATTTTTAACAATTCGTAATCTTGGATTTTCGTTTGTCTAAGTTGTTCAATTTTAAATTGAATATCAGGAAATTGATTTTTTAAATCTTCCAAAGCTTTAACTTCTTCCTCAAGTAACTTATTTTCACTCTCAAACTCTTCTTTTTTCAAATTTAGTTCTTGAAGGGTAGATGTTGACTCAATGCAAAACTGTGATCGTAGATCATGCAAATTTTCAGCTTCAGTATAGGTTGTTTGTCCATATCTACTTTTTGCAACATCAACCGTTAAATAGCCATCTTTAACTAATCGAAGTATTAGCCGATAAACACTTTGATAGTTAACATTACTATCCACTACTTTCAAAAGTTTAACTTTATCCCAAAAATCTACAGTTTGCCATGATTCAATATTGTAGCTACAGAATACTCGTGAAAGTTCTTTAGGTAATCCTCCCATAAATAACCGAAGTTAAAAGTAGAGGTTAAGCAGCCATGAGAGGTGGCTTTCCTTTGTTTGCTTGGTGTGGTCTTTCATAGTTGTAATGCCACAGCCAACTCGTTGCATAATCTTGTACTTCTTCCAGTGTGTCAAATAGATGCTTGCTTAGCCAGCTATAACGTATAGTCCGATTATAACGTTCAATATACGCATTCTGCTGTGGCTTACCTGGTTGAATATATTCAATACGAATACCTTGTTCAGTTGCCCAGCGTACAAATTCATGACTGATAAACTCCGGGCCATTGTCACACCGAATAACTAACGGCTTTTCTCGCCACTCCAGCAACTGATTCAACGTACGAATAACTCGGATTGTAGGTAATGAGAATCCTGCTTCAATCGCTAAGCCTTCTCGACGGTAGTCATCAATCACATTTAATAATCGGAACTTTCGACCATCGATCAGCTGATCATGCATAAAATCTAATGACCAGACCTGATTTTCTCGGATTGGTTCTTTCAATGGTTCAGGCGCGTGCCGTTTTAGTCTTCTTCTCGGTTTAATACGCAGATTTAGTGCCAACTCACAGTAAATGCGGTAAACCCGCTTGTGATTCCAGCAGTGATTCTCAACATGTCGTAAATATGAGAAGCACAGACCAAATCCCCAATCGGAATTTTCCTCAGTGAGTTCAATGAGCTGTTTAGCAATTAATGCATTGTCATCGCAAAGTTTAGCCTGATAACGGTAGCAGGTTTCACTAATGCCAAATGCAGAGCAAGCTAAACGGATACTAACCGCATGCAGGGCAACGGCTTGTTGAGCCATCTGACGTCGGCAAGATGGCTTCACCACTTTTTTGACATTGCTTCCTGAACAATCTCTGCCTTTAATCGCTCTTCAGCATACATTTTTTTTAGTCTGGTATTTTCTGCTTCCAGCTCTTTCAGTCGAGCCATCAATGAGGTATCCATACCGCCATATTTGGCACGCCATTTATAAAACGTGGCATTACTCATGCCATGTTCACGACAAAGGGTGGCTACAGGTGTGCCAGACTCCGCCTGTTTTAAAATGGACATGATCTGGCTGTCAGTAAATTTAGATGTTTTCATGCAGAATCTCCTGCTCGTATCTTAAGAGAAAATTCTACTTTTAGATCCTTTTATTTTTAGGGGGGATTACCTTTAAACATTGGTAAATTTTGAATTTCCATATTCATCGCTCAAATAATGAGGATTATAGTCCGTGGATTAAAACCCTTCAATTCCTGATAGTTCTTGTATTTACGGTTGTCACCTATGAATCAAGAACTAGCTCTGTCGATTGGCTCTAACATAAGGGAAACTCGAAAAACTAAATCTATTAGTCAAGAACAATTAGCCTTATTAACAACGATTGATCGTAGCTATTTGGGGCGAATTGAAAGGGGAGAAGTCAGCATTACTGTTGAAAAACTCTACCAAATCTCACAAACACTCAATGTTGACCCTAAAATATTACTCCCGTGATAAATATTTTTTGAGAAGATGGGGAGCTAGTAAATGGTCGATCTTCAAATTAGTTCTTAACTTTACCTCTTCTATAATATCTATAAGTGTTTCGGTATTCTGATGAAGTTGTGATTCTAAATCATCAATTTGTGTACGTAGATTTTTATTGGTATCCGTTAGAGCCTGCCTTGTCTTTTTATTTACATAAAGTTGTTGTTCCTTGGTCTTTAGGTTTAGTGGTGAAATCTGCTCAGATACATACAGAGATATAAGCTTCTTCCGTTCAGTAGAACTCAAAGTACTTAGCCCACCTGATATATAGCCCTTAGCTGTTAGACGGCTATGAAGAGCTTTGTGCGAAATAGGGGACTTTTCAAAACCTTCAATCAACATCATTTGCAATTCTTGTTCGATGACTTCATCTAATTGTTTACCACGTAACATATCAGGCTTCCTTAGTCTCAATTTTTTGCTGTTCTATAGCGAACAGTTCACTTAAGGTTGTTGGTAATTTAGCGATCGCATCTCCATAAGGGAAAACGGGAACAGGAGTTAAACTATTTTGTCTATTAAGTGCTTTTGTTTTTAAGTCACTTAAATAAAGTATTTTTTGACGTAAGTCCTCTAGCATTTCTCTATAAGATAAATCAGGGACTACGATTTTCTCTATGTGTGCAAACTCATCCAGCAACTTATTCAAAGTATGTTGTAGAGCTTCTAATTCGCCTTTACGACCAGTTAAAGCAAAGTTTCCACATTGACCACCTGATTGGCATGCAAGCCGTTTAGGGCAATCGTGGACTGCCACTTCACGCATACATCCACCAAAAGGTAAGGGGTGTAAACAAGCATGGCGTTGTACTAAAGAATTGGCTAATGATTGATCTCCTTCAACCAATTCATTAAATGATTCTGCGATATCTTGAAAATATTCATCAAAGAAAGATTCCTTTACATAACTCGCTACTTCATTCTTTGAATCAAAGGTTTGTAAGTTCATCTTTAGGTTATTTTCTAAATCCAATTGGTCTGAAAAGTACATTAATCCATCATTTTTGATAGAATCAATTGGGTAGTCTGGCTTTAGTTCTTGTTTATCATTTTCGTAAAGTGCCAATTCATGCTTTTCTAACAAGCTAGCAGTGACTTTACGTTGTTTTAATGCTAAGTGTTGATAATATTGATTTTGCTTAATGTCTACACGCCCCATTAGCATTGCTTGCAGATGTTCAGCTAAACCACTGAGAGCGAGAAAAGTATTAATGTTATGACGTGGAATATGACTTGTAAGTTTTGAATGCTCTTTTTCATTCTCAAGTAAATTATATTTTTCAAAAACAGACTTACTTAAAGAATTTCCGAAAAAACTATTTATTAACATTCCATTTAGAGGAATGATGTTTGTTTTATTGATGAAAGCTCTTTGTAGAGTTGCAGATCTAAACTCATGAATAAAAAGCAATTCTTCATAAGCAATTTTTTCAGTTTTTCCTTCATAATTAAAAACATGATCTATAGGGTATTCAGAGTCATAATTTGCCAATCCTTTGATGAAATTATTGATATCATGCTTTAAATAATATCTTTCAATTCTTTGACCAGATTTAATCTCCTTGAAAATAGGTACATTTTTAAGAGTTTTAATAATAACTTCACGCTGTCCAGCTCGACCTCTATAGGTATCTTTAACTCCAAAAATAGTTCCAATCAGGTCATCTATTTCCACATAATCCTGAGCAATATCATCGATAGATTTTGGTAAAAAATCTGAACAATTTTTTGACCTAATATAATGAAGATGTTCTCTATATTCTTTTGTGAGTTCTAACACAGTTTGAATTATTGTCTCAACCAAATTTGCAGACAAGGGCTCAATCCAATGTATTCTAAATCCAGCACCTTTTGCACCATGATATTGAATTCCCAAAGTGTATTGCTTGATACCATCCAAAGTTAGATGCTCTTTTGTTACTGGATCAAGTATAGGTTGCTTAATCAATGCATCTGTTTTTAAAAGGATTGCTTCCGTTGAACGTAAACCAGTAACGATGAGTAGTAGTAAAAGATTCAAAACAATCTTTTCACCATTCGTCTCACACAAACTGATGAGTGAAACAATATTTATAAAAGTACGAACAGAAATCAGTTTCTCTTTATCAAGATCATCCTCATTTAGTTCTAACTGATCTATTAACGCTTTAGTTTTCTTAGCATTTGGTGTTCTATTTTGACGACCAATATATAGATATTTTTGTGAAAATTCTAAAGGTTGTTCAGTAAAGCCGTAGTTATTTAATATCTCCTGTAATCTAAGGTATGTACCAGCATGATCAGGAAGATTTGTTTTACTTGAGTTTTCTATCAAAATCTCAAATGACTTATTTAAGATTAGTGTAGACAATTGACAAGGATGCACATTCTCAATGTTTTCAATATATAGGGCGCTGAACCAACGTTTTAGTATTAAAAATTCTGCATATAGTTTTTGGGGTGATGCTTTAGAGTTAGATTTTCGATAGCTAAGTATTAATACTGATTTAATAAATTCTTGAAAAATAGGATCAATGGTATTGTTTTCGATACCTTTCAATTTTTTAATAGCGCCAAAAGTGAAATGTGTTTTACCACTTCTAGATAACAACCATCCTGATCCAATTGTACCACCATACCAAGATGAGTCACTCCAGCTCCATTTGAAGTTCGCCTGAAGATTTTGATTAAAGTATTCTTTTTGTTCGTTAATGAATGCGTTATATTTTTCAAGATTCATTGTGATCTTCCTTATGCATAGCACAACGAGCAATTACAGATTCAATTTCGAATTTAGTAGATTCATGAACTCTAATTAAAGGATTTCTAGAAATACCAATACCATCTGATAGCTTAATGAGTTCATTGATTTCACTTTGTATACTTTCTAGAACATTACTATGATTAGCATCAATAAAAGGATGAAAGTACATACAACCATAGCAGTTACGTACAGGTTGAAATAAACACTTATCTTCGTAGGAGCATCCACCAATATCGTAATGAATTCTGCTACCAATATTTCCAAGAACTTTTTTCTGATTCCAATCTTTTTTATAAATTAACCTTCCAGTGAGAAGCATAGCGATCATTTGTCGATATAAGGAGTTTTTCCCAAGTGCCTGTGCTCTAATTTGAGCAAGTTCAGGGGTAGAGAAAATATAATGTCTAGCTGTCACTACAGAAGAATGACCTAAGATATATGCAATTTCCTCAGCAGAAGACCCTGCCATTGCCAAACTATAGCCAACATGATGCCTAAAATCAGAAAATGAGTACTTTTGCTTTATCATTTCATCTGCAAGAACAGCTTCTTTGTACTCTTCTGGAGCAAAATCAAATAATTGTGTATTAATCGCTTTTGAGCAAAAGCGTGCAGAATTTTCACCTAAATCAAATAACTTATCTTTTGGACTTAAGTTAAATCTTTCGATATAAGCAATGATGATTTCAGCAACTTCTTCTGGAAGTTTTACAGCTATCTTCTCATGTACATAACGTGCTTGTTTTGCATAAGGAATTAGTATGCTATAACGATGGAATTGATCTATCGTACGTGTGGTATCTATTTTTATATCTTCAGCAGATAACTTAGCTAATTGCACAGGTCTAAGACCAGTTACATACACTAAACCAAGTATTGATGAGTAAAGTAGTTCTTGATTATCAATACCTTGAAAATCATCCTTGATAACTTGGTTTAACTTGATAAAACCTTGTTGAATCATTGAAATAAGAGGGTAATCAATAGAATCTTCGTATTGTTGGTAATATAATTTTGAATTAAATGCTTGAGGACGTTCAAGAAATTCCAACTCATATTCGTGGTCAAGATCAAAGCATGAAAAGTTCTCGAGAAATAGTAGCTTCACCAAAAACTTAAAATGATAATAGTATGTAGAATTATCGGCTTTTGCTAAATCAACCAATACAGATTTTGCATTCTGATAATCAAGCTTTAAGTTTCTAGTTTTTAGCGACTTAATTGTAAAAGTGTAAGCCTGTAATTTAGCTTCAAGTGAAGATGGTGTATTAACTTGAATGTAATTAGCTAGAAAAAATTTAGCCAATTTTTTCTCTGACGTGCTGAAGTTAGAGAAGTTTAAGTGAAGCTTTTTCCCTGAATAAGAAAAATTCCAAACATCGTTAGATGTTTGAACGAACTTGCTATCAAATTTATCAGCTCTATGAAATCGAATGATTGTCGGTAAGTGTAAAGATTCTATAAGCCTAAGATCAGCATCGTAGAAAATAATAAATTCACTATGACTATTATTAATTTTTTCAAAATCTAGACTAAGTTGGGACATATTTTTATCAATCAAATTTAATACTGGAATCTATTATCCGAGCCAAGTTCATAAAATTAGCACGTTCTACAATAAAGCGTTTACCATAATATTTAGGCATTGTACTTGTAGGTGACCAACCACCTAAGGCTCTTAGATCATCCTGTGCTTTTAGAAGAGCATCATTTACACTTTGTTTGAGATCCGAGTGGCTAAGATTTTCTTTCTTATACTTCTCAAAAGAAAAGCTTAACATCATATAAGCCCAAGAATGCCTACATACATGTGGAGTTAAACGTTCTATTGAATCATAAGCTGAAGTATCAAAGCACTCAGGTAACGATGCTTTTAATGATAAATCTACCTGATCAAATATTTTTTTAACACTGGCATAACTTAAAGCAGAGTAGGGAGGCTTTAAAGATGTAAATAAGATTTGTGATGGAATTTCTTTTCGGATTTCATTTATATAAATTTGAAGAATTCTATAGTCTCGCTCCTGTAGTTGAATTACTCGGTACGAATATTCATTTTTGATTTTTGGCTTTTTTGATCGATCATCGAACTCATCATCTGTATTTGTAATAATTAAACTAAAGTTATGTTTCTGAATTGATTTTTTAATGGAATTAGTTGTTAGTAGCATGAGTTCACCAATTCTAAGACCATAGTTAAGCATGAGATGTATGATCAGAAAGTTTCTGAGTTGTACGCTTTTAGATCTAAAAGGATTTAATTCATTGTATTTTTTAGAATTACTTGGTGAAATAACTGAATACAATCCTTTAATCATTTCCTGATTCATACTTTTAAAATTGTGATTTATCTCACTTTTAATTGTTTTATTAGCTTTTGAAAAATTATTTATAATTTTTTTCTTTATCATCATGTATTTATTAAAGTTTTCTTTAATTTTTTGAATCTCCTTTAAAGTAAGTTGTGGCTGTGATTGGATGCTTAGGTATTCATCAATCAAAAAACTGTAAAACTTTAAAAAGGATCTAATTCTATGACCAATTGTCGTGTAATTAGTTTGGTCTGTATTTCTTAGCCGAATAAGATTGCTTTCAATTTTTTTATTATTTTCTAAATAAACAATGAAATTATCAATTTCACCTTGAATGATCTCAAAATTGTAGGATGTCGAGTAGAACGACTCACAAAAGGATGTCGAAAACTTTTCATGCCAAAATTCATACCAAAATTTTAATGCTATCAAATCTGCATGCTGCGTGGATATGCTTTGAAATCTAAGGAACTTCATTGTGTACAGCATGGGGTACAAACATGGACAAGATGAATCCAGATCAAATAAAAGAATAATTTGATTTTCGTTTGAGACTTTCTTTTCTAAATTAATTGTTTTTAAAGCAAACATAGTAAAGTTTATGAAGTATCCTTAAGGTCAACATATCATATTTTATAAGTGAAATAGAAATCACTTAAGTTATTGAATTTTGGTTTAAGAAAGAAGGATATGAAGTTATTGTTAGGTGTATCGGATTTAACATAATATACATTATACGCAATACTATTAATAATACGATTATCTATGTTGTTGCTCAAGCAACTTATATTTTTAAAGTACTTCAAACTCAATCCGACGGTTTTTCTTTCGACCTTCAGCTGTGGTATTTTCCGCTACAGGTTTACTTGCACCTAAACCATCAGTACTGAGCAAATGTGCTGGAATATTTTTTTTGATTAAATAAGTCTTTACTGCTTCTGCACGTTGCTGACTCAATTGCAGATTTTGATGAGCATTGCCTGAACTATCCGTATGTCCAATAATCCGTATTTTTTTAGCACCCACCTTGTTTAAAGCAATGACCATTTCATCCAGGATCTGTGCACCTGAAAATGCTAATACCGCACTACCAGATTCAAACTCAATGATTCGATTCTTTAATGCTGCATCAATGATCTGCTGTTCAGCCTGATTGACTGAAAGCTGGGTATTTAAGCGGTAACTTGCTGGCGTTAATCCCTGAAATTTTGCTGTAGTTTCCTGAATTTCATGGGGATTTGATAATTTACCTGTGAGCTGAATATCAGTACCTTTTACTGTTAATTTACCGTTTTTGACCTTTTTCAGGTCTTCATGAATTACTGTACTGACTGTATTTGACCAGTCTGCTGGTGCGGTGACCTGACGGATCTGGATGCGGTCCACCACATTTTTCTGCCCATAAGTTGTATATAATTTATTCAGTATTTCCTGTTTGGTAATCTCAGTGGGTACAGCACCTTCAATAATGATCGGTTGCGCACACACTGAAAAACTCAACAAAAAAGATATTAAGAGATTGATTTTATATATTTTTTTTAATTTTAAGTATTTGTTTTTTATTTTCATTTTATGCTTCTACAAATGTTTGTTTAAATAACTTGATTCCTTGAGCCAGACTCATCTGACGCTCACTTAAGGACTTTTCCAAGGCTGCCAAACCTGCATTATTTTCTAGATACTGATCAATCCAGGCTGCATGGATCAAGGATACCCAGTGTTGACTATCTAAGTTTTCGGTAAAAATATCACTTAAAGCCAGTATATCTGCACCTTTAAAACCAAATAATAAAATAGGCTGTTCTTTATGTAATATACCAATCAACAGTTCTGTATGATGATGTTGTACAAACTGGATAATCAGGCTGACCCAAAATGCTGCAATTTCATAGCAATAACTCATATTATGAATAGGTAAAATCAGTACTTTATTCAGACGACCGGTACCTTGCTGGATAATTGGTTGCAGTAACAAACCCAATCCAATCAGGCTCTGTGCCAGCTGATAGGCACTCAGATTCATCAGCTTAGCAAATGAATGAATTGTATGATGTTGATAAAATTCCTGCGCTTCTTCTTGGCTGGGCACCATAATCTGGTTGCTCAGCTTACTCAGTTTATCCAGCAAAATATCAGTATCACGAATGGAACGCATTACCCGGTTACATTGATAAAGCTCAACCAGAGCCGATTTGTAGCGCAATGGCGAATACATGATATTTTCAAATGGCTGTTCATGCTCAATCAGATGACTGAGCATCATTGGAAACTGCCGCCCTGAACTGTCTTCACTGGCAATTAAGTTAGCCAGCAAAAATAGTTTTTCTTTGGGATTGGCAATAAAGAAATCCAGCGCGGGTAATTGCGCATAGGTCTGCTTGAAATCTGCCTTCTGCATGGCAAACTCCAATGCTTCCGTAATCCACTGATCAATCAGTTGAATGAGCTGATATTGTCCACGTGACTTGAGAAAATCGCCACGTGCTGGACATTTACCATAATAAAGTGGTGTGGTTTTTAACTCATGCATTACTCACCTCCACCATTTTCTTTAACTTGAAATGAATCCTCATCATGGTACAGCTGCTCCCGTATTAGCTAATGCCGTGGCCGGATTGTGTACCGATACAGGAACACTTTGCGCAGCCACGACACGTACCGATTTATTGGAAACGACCTGATCCATCAGTTGCAGGTTGGCATAGTTTGGCTGTCCGCCGATAGAACTGGCATTCTGGCCACTGACCAGACGGAAGTTTACTTTTACCAGGAGTTCCGGGTCTTCCTTGCTCTTCCAGACCATCTCAAAGTTGCTGCCTTTCTGGGTACGTTGTGCACTTTCAATCAGACGGTTAATGCCATATTCGCCCGGTTCATCAAAAATGGTATGCGTTTTCCCTTCAAGATCCACTAGGGTAATGCGTGCGCCTGGAATCGCGCCCGGATTTGGCCAGACAAAGTTCACCCATTGCTGTATGCCATTTTCAAACAGCATGCGTTGCCCATCGATATCAAAGGTATAAGCTAAAAGCTGAGGATTTTCCAATGGATAGAACTGGAAATTGGACTGGCTTGCAGCAGGAGCTTTACCCTGCCCCTGTTTTAGTTCGCCTGTTGCAACCCCATGAGCAGGTGCGACATAAGTCTGAAAATTTGCTACAAAAGCCGGGTTCAGACTGATTCCCAGATCCTGCCAGGTTTTGGAGGTCAAGGTATAGCCACGTCGGATCACCAGTGGATCCAGATGTTCTTTCACAAAGCGTGCAATACTGCCACTTTCACCAAAAATCTGGTTAATTTCATTGGAAGTGGCCTGTAAGGTTGCCTGACTGCTAAAAGGATATTTTTGAGCCAGATTCTGGCTAAATGGCTGATAAGATTGCATGGTCCAGAGCTTGTTTATTTCAGCTTGTGCAGGAACCAGCAGTCCCTCAAAGGATTGGGTTAATGGTGCAACCAGAAGTTTTTGTAACAGTTGCTGATCCAGCTCTGTCGTCCCCGCCGCCATTTTCTCTGCCACAAATTTTTGGCTGGTGTTAAAAATGGAGTTCTGTTCATGAATGGTCTGTTTGACCAGAGCCATACTGGCAGGACCAATATCACCTGAGCTTTTTAGATCATTGAACTGGCTGCGGATTTTTGCCATTGACTGCATGTAACCATCCAGAAGCGATTGATTCTGCAGATCATCGCGCTGACGTACCATCTGATAGAACATCTGGAACTCACGTGCAATCACACCATGCCCTAACGGGCTATTGGCCTGTTGCACTTGCTTCGCTTCATCACGATTCAGCACTTTGCGCTTAAACCAGGCAATAAAGCCTTTTTGCGGCACTGCCAGTTCTGCCTGAACCATCGGATTATCCCAGCTGGTCTCTTGGGCCACACGTTGGATCAAGATACGGATTGGAGAATGTTCCGGTTCGCCCAAGAGATCCATCTGCTTGATCTGCTGATTGAAATCGCCTGCTTTGGCATAATGAATCGCGTTCAGGAATTTACGCCATTCTGCAATATATTCTTTCTTATAGAGCTCAGTCAGTTGACGACGGATCTGCTCAGGACTACCACTAAAGCTGAGATCATCAGATTGCGTGGTATTCAGCACCCAGTCCCGACTATCGGTTGTGCTGCTCGCTGCCTGCTCGATGGCTTCCTGTACATAACCTTTCCATGCCGGATAGGTATAAATTCCCGGCAAAGCATAGCTTCCCAACATGGCATTCTGGTTGGTTTCACCCAGAATCTGTTTGACTGTCATTGCGGGGAAACGCACGGCCGCACGACTCTTGATTTCATTATAGACACGGTCACGTGCAGAAATACCGGTGGTAATCGCTGTCAATATCTGACGGGTCTGATCCACCAATACTGCATCAGAATTCAACTGAGGGAAACTGTTTCGTCCTGACAATGTAATGGCATAACCCAGAATCTGCTCGGCTTTCTGGAGCATTTCACCCCGCGGTATTTCACCGCGGTTTTGTTCCAGCCATGTGCGCCAGAAACGTGTCAGCTGATCACTTAAATGACTGGAATCCATATACTGGCGATTGCTCAGCATCAGATAGGTTTTTAAGGCATTATAAGCATCCTGAGGATTCTGGTCTGAAGGTTCAGAAGCAATCTGGCGGCCTTGCGCCACATGATTCATTTTCACCTGAATATAATTTTCTTTTAGCACCGCTTCATTTGCCTTAACACGTTGCAGATACTGTGCAATCTGCTGCTGGGTAGGCTGAAGCACTAGCTGTTCAATACCCTTAAGGTATTCAGTTTCCAGTTTTTCTCGAATCTGGTTACCCTGATATAAACCAAAGCTGTATTTCAGTGGACGGTCCTGATCAAACTGATCCAGTTGCTGCAGATGCCCCTGTAAAATCATTAAGGCATCCAGTTGATGGCTCAGTGAACGGTTGGCTTGTGCCTGTATCTGCACCACTTTATTCAGGTCGGCCTGAACTTCAGCAATGAGCTGTTGGTTATTGCGATATGACCATAACCATAAACTGAGGACAATCGATAACCCAAGAATTGCACAGGTAAAGGCCATAAAACGCTGACGTTTTTTTGTCGGGTTAATATGCTGACGTACCAGATGCTTGTCTTTCAGGATCACATTGGAAAACAGGCCTTTCAGGAAATAACCGTGGTTCTGGGAAACTGACTGTTTCGGCAGACCAATGTCACTGTCATCACTGTGGATCAAATGAAAATCATCCGCGATCTGTTCCGTCATTGGGCTTTCAATTACGCCATCCTGCAAGGCACTGGTAAAGTAAAAACCACGGAAAATAGGTTTAAACTGGTATGGATTTTCCTGGAACAGTGTAGAAATAAAGGTTTTTAAAACCGGTTTTAGGCTCTTAAATTCCAGTGGAAAAGTCATGACACTTGGAGAAATGTGCTGTGAATGCCGACGGCTCAAATGCGTTGTACTGACACTTTTCAGACCATCGTATAAAATATTGTAATGCTTCTCAAACAGCTCCAGCGCCTGCTCGCTGGAATTTGCCGTATACGGTAAAGTCGCGCCCCAAACCTGATCAAATTCCTGCGCATCATAACAGTCAAAAAATTCGGTAAATCCGGCAATCAGGTCCATTTTGGAAAAGACCAGATACACGGGAGCAAAGACTTCTAGACGTTCAGTTAGATCCTGAATACGGGCACGCAGATTTTTGGCTAATTTAATGGATTTTTCCGGACTCTGGCTGACCAGCTCGGCAATACTGACAAGGACAATCAGACCATTCACGGGCGCCTTTGAACGATTTTTCTTGAGAATATTCAGAAAACCGAGCCATTCGGAATGGTCCTCAGCATAGACCGAATAACGCCCTGCCGTATCTAGTAAGACTCCTTCGGTTGAGAAAAACCAGTCACAGTTACGGGTCCCGCTTAAGCCGGAAGACACCATCTGTTGATGATGTTCTTCAAATGGAAAACGTAAACCGGAATGGTAAATGGCCGAGCTTTTTCCAGCAGCAGGATTGCCAATCACCATATACCAAGGCAGTTCATACAGTGCCATATTCCCCTTACGATCTCCAAGTCTGGACTTGCGGATCAGTTGAATTGACTCCTTCATCTGCTGCTGGATCAACTGCAGTTCTTCTTTATTCTTATGTTTGTTCTGTTCAGTTTCGGTTGTACTGGCAATAGCCTCGGAAAGTTCCTCGCCTTTTTTGGCATGCTGATAATGCTGGATCAGTGTATAAATCCCCCAGACTACCAGGATCAGACTATAAACCGCCACCAGCATCCAGAACACACGGTCCGATACAGTGTTTTTCATGGAAATAATCACCACGAAAAATGACAATGCCATCATCACTTTTGGATTGGTCACATACTGCCAGACATATCCCAAGATCGTATAAAATAATGTATTCACTGTAATCTCTTATATTTCTTTATTGTCTTTCAGGTTTTTAAAATTTTTCAGGCCGCATTCTGTTCTAGTTCCTCAACCATATTGACAGGTTGACAGACAAAAAATGTCTGAGGATGCTGCACCGTATAGGCCAATGTAATGACATCATCATTCATTTGCATGCACAAAAATATCCCAAACAAGGCTTTCATCTCTACCGTACTGCCCAGATAAGAATGGCAATACAGGCCGTGATGCAGTTCTATCCCAGCTGTACCTAAATACTGCTGAATTTTTTTAGAGGTATTGATCTGTAATGGATCATCCAGCAATAGTACAAATGCGGCTTCCTGCTGCAACTGTTCAGCAAAATTTGGAGATTGTTGCTGTAAATATTCACTAATATTTTTGACATGCTTTAAGGTTTTAATTGATTTAATTTCCATTAAATCTTCAATGTTTAACTGTGGAGCAGACAGGCATATACTCGCGGCATATTCTCCCGGCAGATATTGTTCCGACTGCCATAACTGCTGTTCCAGCCACTCCTGATCAATTTCAGACTGTACTGCAATCACCAGACTGACCTGTTCATGTTGCTGCTGAATATCATTGAGCAGATTGATCCAGAGTGCATAAGTATTGTGATGATCGACATAATGGAACTCGACATGAATCTGGCGCTGCACAATTTCATATTGCTGTTCTAGCTGTTCAATCAGCGCCTGTTGTGCTTGATCTGGCCAGATATGGATCAATGCTGCTGGCAGCAGAATATGCAGATTCAACTTATTTAATCGTGCCACCTGCTCAAATGAGGGTTCTATTTCATTCTCTTCATCAAACTGTTCATTGATCCAGCCCGGATGCATACGGTATTCATAAGCGGTTTCTGCATCATAGAACATCGCTGACTTTCTCAGATGTGTCGCAATGTGATGCAGACTTTCAGCATGTTGCTCCATCTGCTGCTGAATCAGTAAATTGATTCGTTGCAGCCGCATGCTGTGCAGAGTCTCATCCTCTTCTACTTCGGCTAACAACTCGTCCAGATGTCGAATGCGATAAGACAGGATCGGCAGTCCATAGTGATTGACCAAAGTTTCATCCAGTTTCGGGCTTTTGAATGCCTGCATTGGGTCAATAATTTCATGATTTTCACCAAAGCTATGGATTGCTGCGGATGAATAAATTTTTAAAGTCTGCTCTTCAACCGGTTTATCTTTATTTTTCTCCAGTTCACTTTGCTGTTGTAGCTGTTTTTCTTGATTTTCAGCGGCTTCTAACTTTTCTGCTTTAGCTGTCTGATAAGCTTTCAGCGATGTATAAATCAACCATGGGGAAAGCAATAACAAGCCGGAAAAAACCGGCAGCAGAATAAAAAACTGCAGCATCTCCATAGCCGTCGGATCATACTGCACATCGCGCCAGTAGTAGATCACCAAAGCGCTTGTCAGCAGGATGAGTGCCAGAATGGTTGCAACAATGGTCTTGATCAAGCTGCTCTCCCCATCAGGCTATAACAGGTTTCCTGATTATCTGCAGCGGCTTTTGGCATCAGAAAAGCACCTTGTCCCAGCCCGGCACTTTGATCACCGAGCCGAATTGGGCAGATTTCAGCCTTGCTTAATACCAGACGCAGATCCACCATCAAGGTTGGGCTGCACCAGGTTGAAATCATCTGCTTGAGTTTTTCACTATATTTTTGCTGCGGCAGAAAATCCAGATAGTCCTGACGATTCAAAGGACCAATCACGATTTCAATTTTTTCATCAATCTGGGTCAGCACTTCGCCACAGAAAGTATTGATTCCCAGTAATGCAGGATTTGATCCGCCCAGTGAAGCTTTTTGCGAAGCATCCAGTTTAAACTGTTCTGGTAAATACTCCCGGATCTGAACCTGATGCTTGAACATGCAACCCAGCATGGTTTTCAGCACATAAGCACTATTATTTTGCCCCTGCATCAGACCGGAAAATTCAGCAAAATAATCATCCAGATGCTGTTGCTGATGTTGTTTACGCACATAGCCATTGAGCGCATGCAGAATCTCCAGATAATGATTTTCCTGCTCAATTTCATAACGTACTGGCAGATGATAGTGAATCGAGGCTTCGATATATTGCGCGGTCAGTTTATGGTTAAATAAACCGAGAAAATGCAGGGTTTCCTCGCGCTGCTGACGCGGGCTTTGCTTGATACGGTAGGTATAGGTATAAGGCAATACTCCCTGTGTCCCGGTCAGACCAATCATCGGACTGGTCAGCTGAATTTTCTGATCTGTCCATTGCAGAGACTCAATTTCGGATTTGGGGAAATTCAGATTCAGCGAGCTAGCAAAACTAAAACTCTTGCTCCAGTCTTGTGAGTGTTGCTGCTCCGGATAATGACGCAGCAGACGTGTTGCCTGCACCAGTTCAAAGCGGGTGGACTGCTGATACAGCTGTTCTACTACAGAAGCTTTTTGCCACCAACGTTCTGCACGCATTGGTATACCTCCTGTTCTGTTGCTGCATCAATCACAATCATTTCCACATAACTGTTCATTTGCACTTTCAGATTAAAAATATGATTGAGCAATTGGGCAAAGATATACAGACTCGAGCCTCGGAATGCTTCACTCTCGATTTTGACCTGCGCACGAACCCCACGAACAAACAAAGGAAATGGTTTGTGTTCTAGTAATTTCTGACTAAGTGAAAAATCAATCGATTGAATTGCGGCAATGATCTGCTGGTTTTCCTTGGAAGCCGGCAGGTTATACAGCTCCAGCAATTCCTTCAGATGTGTGATTGCATCGCCTTTCATCAAGGACAGATTATTCAAGGAAAGATGGGAAATGATGCGCCATTGTTCTTTCTGGCTCTGCTTGAATCGATAAGGTAAAGATGGGCGCTTTAACAATAGTCCGCGTCGAGCCAGCTGATTGTCATTTAAGCTGAGCGCATTCTGATCCTTATTATAGCTTTCATAAGGCAGATCGCGGTTACAGCATAGCAACTGGGTACTGATAAAATCAGAGGAAGTATTCTGCGGTTCCAGACTTCGAGAAACCACAGAAAATTTCAGGTCATTCTTTTGCGTACTGGCAATTTCTGGTTGCAGATGATAATAAAATTGTGCGCCGTCATGCCGGTAATGACTCATGGCAAAAAACGGTAAAACCTGATGGGCAACCTGTTCTTTATCACTGTTTTCACGAATCAGGTTCATCTCGGAGACCGCATACACCTGATAATATTCAGGATGATGCGCATCTGAAATGAGTGGATATTCCAGTCGCTGATGATTGATTTTCTGCGGTTCGGCCTGTTTCTCAAACAGGTTAACCACTGGCGTCACGAACAGCTTGAAATTGGCGAGATTCAGTTCTGAATAATTGCGAATCGCAGCCTGATCATTCAGGTTCATTTTAAAGTGAATATGCAACTCAAAATTCGAGGTATCTGCTTCGATCTGATGGAGAAAATCCAGATTCAGGTTCAGGAAACTGAACTTGTCCGGAAAGCAGAAATATTCCAGTAATAGTCGATAGGCTTGATGGGTGTGCTGATCAACTGGCAATATACTCTCCTCCTCGCTAAAGCCTGATAGCTCGAAGGGATTTGAAATCTTGATTTCCTGGCCATTTACCTTTAACGAAAACTGGGTTTCTGTCTTAAAAACCTGATCCAGCATCTGTAAAGGGAAACTGGAAATCGCATCCAGATAAATCGGTAGCTTATGCTTTTGTAGTAAGTTCAACTGATGATTAAAAATTTCAAAGCCCAACACGAGCGTCGCATTACGGTTCAGATGAATGTGCGCCGAAGGATGGGTTTTAAAATGGACTGATTTCAATGCAATTGGCAGTAAAGCCACCTCCTGCACCGTCCGGTATTCACACTGCACACCACGCACACTTTTGGATTTAAGTGAAGTATGTTTCGGGATCAAACGTACATCAGTCAGTTGTTTGATTTTATTCGCATCTCCAAAACTGACCATCGAACAGGCTGGAAACGGCTTTAGATACTGGGGAAACATCACCGCAAAAATCGAACGGGTAAATATTTCATAGCTGTCATATAGCTTTTTATCAATCCGTGCCGAGATCAATGAAAATGCCTGAATCAGGCGCTCAATATGCGGGTCGTCAATCTGTTCCTGATTTAAAGACAGACGTTGGGCAATTTTTGGATATTTATTGGCAAATTCACGGGACTGCTGGCTAAATTCCTGCAGCTGTTTTTCGTAATAAGGTAATAATTCTTCAATCGCGCTCATTCTTATTATGATCTTGGCAAAATAACATATTGTTGTGTGGTCGGTTTTAATAAAGCATCAAAAACTACAGGCTCGTATAAAGGATGGATATTTAAATAGGCCTGAATACTTAAGCACAGGCTACCCATATTGTTTTCATCTAGCAACATTTCCACCCGGACATGCTTAAGCCGTGGTTCATGTGCTGAAATAGAAGCTTCAATCGAGCGACAAATCTTGTCACGATCCATCGGATTTGCAGTCGATAAGCCCACAAAATCAATAATCCCAAATTGCAAAATGGACTTTTTGACCAGCACATAATCATCAATCACATGGTTCAGCATGACCATACGGCTGTTCAACAGATCTTCCAGATCTGCCGCAACGGCTTCACGTAACTGCTGAATCGACATGCCCTGTGCACGGGTTTCATCTTGTGGCAGCAGTCGATCAAACAAGGTCGAACGAAATCCATAAGTATAAAGCTGATCCAGATTCATGTGTTTCCATCATCCATTTGATATTTATTCATTCAGATAGAGGCCTGCAGGTGCAAGCCTCTAAATTCAGAAGCATTAAGCAGCGTAAGATGCCGTATTATTGGATAATGACCATTTCTTGGTTACAGCACCTTTCTGTGTACCGTTGATATCTTGCTGGTTATAAGTCCACTCAACCGCAGCATATTTCAGGCCAAACGCTTCAGTCGGTACGCCTTCTGCATTCACGCTTGGCATGACTTGAGAAATCAGAACGTGTTTCAGTTTGATCTGTAAGTACTTGATACGCTTGTCGCCGTTGGCACGGTAGAAGTCAATCTGAACTTCATCAAAGGTATAACCCGCAGAACATGCTTCCCAAAGTTTCGGGCTGGTAGCATCCAGATCTTTGACAAAAATCATGTCAGAATGTTCTACACGCTCGGCGGTATGACCACCCACACTTGAAGACGTCGCAGATTTAGGCTGGCGAATATTATGGGACCAAGAGTTTACTTCAAGCCAACTTTTATGTTCAGAATCGCGTGATTCACCATCGACTTTATATTTGCCGCGAAATTGGACGTATATGTCTTTCATTGTTATTTTTATCCTGTTTTATAATCAATAATAGAAAATGCAACCGACCTAATTGCTCGATTGCGGCAGTTCAGTGACAAGTCGCAGGGATACTGATAACTCATCAAGCTGAAAATGTGGTCTTAAGAAGACCACTGATTTGTAGTGACCAGGTTCAGCTGGATTTTCTACAACCTTGATTGACGCTTCACGCAAAGGATATTGCGCCTTTGATTCCTGAGAAGCGCCGTCATCCAGTAATACATATTGAGATAACCAGTCATTCAGGAAGGCTTCAACATTGCCTGCAGAAGCAAAACTTCCCACCTTGTCACGCATCATCGCTTTTAAATAATGTGCGATACGTGAAACTGCCATGATGTACTGAATCTGGATCGATAAAGCAGAATTGGCATTCGCGGCATCATTGTCATATTTTTTCGGCTTCTGAGTCGATTGAGCACCAAAAAACGCGGCATAATCGGTATTTTTGCAATGCACTAGTGGTATAAAACCAAGATCACTCAGCTCTTTCTCGCGTCGGTCCGTAATCGCAATTTCGGTTGGACATTTGAATACCACGTCACCGTCATGCGTTTTAAAGGTATGTACAGGAAGTCCTTCAACCAGGCCGCCGCCTTCGACACCACGAATCGCAGCACACCAGCCATGCATATCAAAAGCATTGGTTAAGCGGGTAGCAAAAGCATAAGCTGCATTCATCCACAGATATTCGTGATGATCTTCACCCGATACTTCTTCTACATAGTTAAAACCTTCGGTCGCTGTTCCTTCTTTCGGATGATATGGCAGACGTCCTAATACACGTGGCATGGTCAATGCAACATAGCGTGCATCATCACTTTCACGGAATGAACGCCACTGTACATATTCAGCAGTTTCAAAAATCTTGGACACATCACGTGGACGATCGATATCGGTAAATGATTCCAGCCCGAACATGCTTGAGCTGGCTGCAGAAATAAATGGTGCATGCGCTGCTGCTGCCACATGTGAAATCTGTTCCAGCAAATACATGTCTGATGGCGTCCGATCAAACTCGAAATCACCAATCAAGGTAGCATAAGGTGCTCCACCAAAAGAGCCATATTCTTCTTCATAGATTTTCTTGAATAAGGTGCTTTGATCAAAATCAGTGGCACTTTGGAAATCCTTAATCAATTCCTTTTTGGTAGTATTCAACATCCGGATTTTAATCAAAGAGTTGGATGGAGTTTCCTGACAGAAATAATATAAGCCACGCCAGGTTGATTCAATCTTCTGGAATGCTTCATGATGCATGATCTTGCTCAGCTGGGTTGAAATCAGGGCATCGATTTCAGCAATACGCTTGTCCAGTGCAAGGGTCATGTTATCGGATACAGTAATTGTTCCTGCCATGACTTCACGTGCCAGTTCACCAATCAGACTTTTGGCACGGTCATGCTCTTCATCCGTACGCGCGATACGGCTACGTTCGACGATAGAGTCAAGTAATGAGTATTCTTCAACATTCAGGTGTTCAGCAGTTGCTGCATTTAAATTACTCATGCTCCGCCTCCACACTCATCTTGCGGATCTGATCAGTACTTTTTAGGACTTCATCCAAGAGATCTTCCAAACGTTCATTATTGGAAATTTTATTACGTAAATCTGTTAAACGTTCACGTGCTTCAACCAGTCGTCGCAATGGATCAACCTGCTGCACGACCTGTTCTGGCTTAAAGTTATCCATGGAATTAAAGGTCAGATCCACAGACATCTTGCTGCCCTCTTCGGTCAGGGTATTTTCAACCTGAAAATTGGCCCGTGGCGCCAGTGACTCCATCACTTCATCAATATTGTCTAAATCTACATTGATAAATTTCTTGTCTTTTAGCTTGGTTTTTTCCATTTCAGATGCTGCTGAAAAATCTCCCAGCACGCCGACCACAAAGGGCAACTCCTTGACTTCGCGGGCATCCCCAACTTCCACATCGTAAGTCAATTGCACACGCGGTGGACGAATCCGCTGTAATTTCTTCTGTACACTTTCACGCTTAGCCATATTGCTGATTCCTATGAATTATTTTTTATTAGTTATTTCGAAGTGCACCAAATGGATTGGAGCTAGACTGGACATTAGGGAGGACGACCGGCTCTGTTTTTTTGGCGACAATATTCCTGCTCGACGTTTCTTTTGTTTGACTCCGTACAGGAGCATTTATACGTGTTTTAGCCGAGCTGTTTTTTTTATTTGCCGTGGTCACCGTTTTTTTCTTGTTGCCTGAATCCTTCTCTGCACGTAGAGGCATAACCGTGACGGGTTGGGATAAACGTACATTGTCATTAAAAACTTTGGTAATAGCGTAGGTTTCTTCATTCAGCGGACGGATTTCTGTAGTGCGCATATAGTTCAGGGCATGATTAGAAATCGCAACACCAGCAAGGAAGCTAATATCTGTTAGTTGACGTGTAATGTAATTTTCACGACTTAACTGATCTACTGCTTGAAGTGCTTTCAGATGCAGACCACGATCCAGATAAAGTTGAGCAATATCGGCTTTGATTTTATGCTGTAAATTAAAATCTTTCCGAGTGGCTTTGGCACAAAGCTGTTCATACTGTTGCAGGATTTCTGGATCAGTATCTCCTTCGGCCAGTGGATGAACTTTAAGACATGATTTTTTTAGGGTTGCAGCATGCGTCTGCATCAGACTCATCGTGCAGACAGCCAGCATCAGCACGAGTATGTAACTCATATTTTTTTTCAAAATTAGCCTCAAACTTTTCTTTTTCTGGTTGTTTAATTTTTTACTTGAAATGACTTTTCTGTATTTATTATTTAAAAATCATCTTGCGAATTTAACAAAAAATGATCACACTAAGTCAACAACAAAAATTGACTTTTGTAAAATATTTTTTAACAGTCTCTAAAAAATGTTAAAGATTATATGACTTTTATTCTTTTAAAAACATATAAATATTAGGGTAAAATTGATCAGAAGAACTGATTCAATTGCAGTCATGCAAATAAATAACAACAACAGCACAATCCTATCTTTCAAACCTTAAAAAGATTGTGCCTTGTAAGAATAAATAATGAGAAATACATGAATAATCTGAAAATTTTAATTACTAAATTATCTGATCATGCACGTTTATGTCTTGAGAAATCTGCCAACACCTGTATTCATCAGCAAAATTACGAAATCGAAATTGAACATTTTTTTCTCGAATTACTCTCGCATAACCAGCTAAATGATGTCCAGTTATTGCTTAAAAACTATAAACTTTCTAAAGAAGCTCTGCTAGATGATCTAAATAAAAGTTTATTTCAGCTTAACAAAGGCAATTCGCGCACCCCTATTTTTGCCACGTCAATTATCCGCTTACTTGAGCAGGCATGGCTGCTGGCCTCCGCTGAAAAAGAACCCGTCATTCGTAGTGGTCATCTGCTTGTGGCTTTACTGACTGCGTCTGAACTGTCTCAAATTGCGATGCGTTCATCCGCAATTTTTGAGCTGATTCCAATTGATACAATGAAGCATCAGTTCCTGGATTTGTGCCAGGACAGTATTGAAAATGTGTCAGCTCAATTAGTAACGTCTCAGCCAGTAGCTCATCAAAATGCTAAAACGACTGCAAAGAAAACTCCTGCGCTGGATCAATACACCATCAATCTGACGCAGAAAGCTATTCAAGGAAAAATTGATCCAGTCATTGGGCGTGAATTTGAAATTCGTCTGATGCTGGATATTTTGATGCGCCGTCGTCAGAACAATCCGATTTTGACAGGTGAGCCGGGAGTCGGCAAGACGGCTGTAGTGGAAGGATTGGCTCTCAAAATTGCCCAGCAACAGGTCCCTGATGCCCTGAAAAATGTGCAATTACATGTGCTGGACATGGGGCTGTTACAGGCAGGCGCCAGTGTCAAAGGTGAATTTGAGAACCGACTGAAACAAGTAATTCAGGAAGTACAAAGTGTTGCCTATCCAATCATCCTGTTTATTGATGAAGCGCATACCCTGATTGGTGCGGGTGGCCAGGCCGGTCAGAATGATGCTGCGAATTTACTCAAGCCAGCACTTGCACGAGGTGAATTACGTACTATTGCTGCAACCACGTGGACGGAATACAAACAGTATTTTGAAAAAGATGCAGCGCTCAGCCGCCGTTTTCAGGTCGTCAAAGTTGAGGAGCCGACAGAAGCAGTCGCGATTGATATGCTGCGCGGCATGATTCCAGTAATGGTTCAGCATTTTAATTTGCAGATTGATGATGAAGCGATTATTGCTGCGGTACATGCGTCGCATCGCTATATTAGTGGACGTCAGTTACCCGATAAAGCAATTAGTGTCTTAGACACTGCCGCCGCACGCGTTGCACTGACTCAGAATACTCAACCGGCACAACTCGATCAACTGCAGGCACAATTGCATAATCTGGAACTGGAGCATAAATTACTCACTCAAGAAAACCAGAACCTGCCCATTCATCATGAACGACTTAATGATCTTTCAGTAAAAATTGTAGTGCTTCAGCACAGCATCCAATGTCTGGAAGATCAATGGCAACATGAATTGCACCTTGTTCAGCAGATCCGGCAGTTTCAGGCACAAGACCAGGATGAAAAATCCAGTCAAAAAATTGCGGCGTTACGTGCAGAACTAGTTGAAGTACAGCAAAAAAATCCACTGGTCTTTGAACGCGTCAATGTCAGCATCATTCATGAAATCATTTCGGATTGGACGGGTATTCCAGTGGGTAAAATGGTTAATGATGAAATCAGGCAGGTATTAGAGCTTGAAAACCGTCTGGCACAGCGTGTGATGGGGCAAGATTATGCCCTGCAGCAACTGGTACAAGGCATTAAAACTTCTAAAGCCAGACTGGAAGATCCGAATAAACCCCAAGGTGTGTTCCTACTGATTGGTCCAAGTGGTGTTGGAAAAACTGAAACTGCCCTCGCCCTGGCAAATGAATTGTATGGTGGTGAATCACATCTGATTACTATCAGTATGTCAGAATATCAGGAAGCCCATACTGTTTCTTCATTAAAAGGTGCGCCTCCAGGCTATGTCGGTTATGGTCAAGGTGGCGTGCTGACTGAAGCTGTTCGCCGCAATCCATATAGCGTGGTGTTGCTGGATGAAATTGAAAAAGCGCATCGTGATGTACAGGAATTATTCTATCAGGTCTTTGACAAAGGTATGCTAGAAGATGGTGAAGGACGGCTGATTGATTTTAAAAATACCATAATTTTACTGACCTCCAATGTTGGTTCATCTGCCATCATGCAGGCCTGTCTGAACCATCAACCTGAACACTGGCCAAGTGCAAAGGAGCTGATCGAACAGCTTAAACCTATTTTATATCAGCAGTTTAAACCGGCGTTCTTGGGACGTATGCAGATCGTACCGTACTTCCCGTTACATGATGATCTGCTACTCAAAATTATTAAACATAAACTCGGTAAAATTATTCAGCGTGTTCAAATGCAATATAAAACCGAAGTCACTTATAGCGGCGATCTGTTAGAACTGATTTTAAGCCGTTGTACAGAAGTGGATAGCGGTGCACGTAATGTTGACCATATTCTTAATACCAGTGTATTGCCTGCTTTAGCCACCGAAATTTTAATGGCACTCAGTGAAGAAAAAGTGCCTGAGAAAATTCAGATTGAGGTTGAAAATGATGAGATTACTTATCTTTTAGATCAACAGCAACCCAAAGCGAAAACCAAACGCACCCGAAAAAAGAAAACGGATGCCGTATAAAGCCAGATTTAAAAATTAAAGAAAAAGAATAAGTTTCAGGTGAAGAATGACCCTAGATATTGAACAACTGCTTGCCCCCATCTCTGATCATCGGCCATGTGGGGAGGATTGCTCATTTTCAAATGACTTTCATGCCATTAAAAAGGCCAGAACTCAAGATGATCCTTTGCTAGATCAAGGTGACTGGATCTCTGAGCCACGTCAGGCAGACTGGCAGTTTGTACTGAATAAATCGGTTGAGCTGTTAAGTGATAAAACCAAAGACCTGCGACTTTACACCTGGTTAGCTGAAGCTTGGGCAAGAACTCACGGATTTGAAGGAATTTCCCGTGGCCTGGAACTGAGCCATCGAAGTATTCAGCAATATTGGCCGGATTTACATCCTTTAATTGAGGAAGATGATTTAGATCAGCGCCTGGGTTTACTGCAAGGCTTAATCAGCCAGATTCCGGCATTAATGAAACAGGTTCCCGTGGTCAGTCAGGCACCGTTTTATCATTTGGGAAATTATGAGGCATTTTTACATCAACAAAATATCCGGCTGCGTCAAAGTCAGCAGGATGAAGGTCATGAATCTCTAACTGGCAATGATGAACTTCACAACTTCGAGCAATTGCTACAGGCAACCTCCCGTTCTGTACAAATCCAAAACTACCAGCAGGTTTTGGATATTCATCAGCACTGGCAGCAACTCAAAAAAAACCTAGATGATTTATTGGGTCTGGATGCACCGAGTTTTTCTGGAATAGATGAACAGGTTGATTCCATTATTGCCCTGATTAAACGCCTGTATAAAGTGGAACAGATCGTACATCAAAATAATGAAAACTTATTACAGCCGAAAGAATCAGCAATTCAGCCAGGTTATACGGATACAGTCTCTGCTGTTGCGCAGACTCAATTCAGATTACAGCCACAAAATCATCTGGCCAACCGGGAACAGGCGCTGAAAGTCTTAAATGAAATTGCTAATTATTTCCAGATACATGAACCGCACAGCCCGGTGAGTTATATGCTGCAGAAAACCATTCGCTGGAGCCAGATGCCGCTACACGAATGGCTGGCACACGTGATTAAAAATGAGAATCCCCTGGAACAGGTGCAAGAGTTACTAGGTGTACCCGATATGAATAATTCGAATAGTGAGTGGTAAGACTGAATGTTTAAAGCAGAAAAAGTTCTTTGGGGGGAAGGTTTATTTTTACGACCTCAGCATTTTCAGTTACAAGATGCCTATCATGAACAACGTCTGAACCAGATGATTCAGGCAACCTTTCCTTTTGCCTATGGAATTCAAGTGATTGAATTTGATGAAGCCCAATTCAGCATGAATATCATGGCACTCAGCCGGATTGAAATGGTCTGGCAAGATGGGGAAATTTATCGTGCACCTTCACAGGATCTATTACCTGAGCCCGTGCAACTAGAAAGCCTGAATCTGCGTACAGAAATGGCTATTTATCTTGCTTTACCGATGGTTCAGGCAAGTAAACAAAATCTTAATCATGAAGATAGTTCACAGTCCAGCCGTTATCATTCCCATTTAAGCTCGACTCATGATCTATTTACCAATGCCGCTACAGCTGAAATTACCCTGTTACGCCGTCGTGCGGAATTCAAGATTTTTGAAATCAGCCAGGAACCTGAACAGGCCCTCGATGGTTATTTTTATATGCCGATTGCAACAATGAAACGCCAAAGCTCAGGGCATTTTGTGCTGGATCATAAATTTATTCCACCGATTCTGCATATCGAAGCCTCAGAAAATCTACTGAATAATCTGAAGCGGACTTTGAATATTATTCGCGCCAAAATAAAAACTATTCAGAACAACAACCGTGAAAATGAACAAAAACTGATTGAATTCCGTTCTGGCGATATTGTGTCTTTCTGGTTGGTGAATGCACTCAATACTGCCCATGCCACTCTAAATCACATCCTGCAATATCCACGCATTCATCCAGAACGTCTCTATTCCGAATTATTGCGTCTGATTGGATCATTACTGACTTTTTCAACCACGTATGCTGTCGACCAGTTACCGCAATATCAGCATCATCATTTACAGGACAGTTTTGGCCAGCTGGATGTCATTTTACGTGAGCTGCTGGATACGATTATTTCAAACCGCTATATCAGTATTACCCTGAAAGAAACCCGCCCATCTTATTGGGTGGGGAGTCTTGAAACAGACAAAATTTCCCGGGATACCCGTTTGTATCTCGCGGTATCCAGTAGTGTAATGCCAAGCCATGACCTGATTGCCTATGTACCGATACGCTTCAAAGTAGGCAGTACGGTTGATGTTGAACAGCGGGTCATTGCCGCTTTACCCGCAGTGCCAGTTCAGCATCTGATTCAGGTGCCGACCGCGATTCCGGTACGTTCAGGTGTGAGCTATTTTGAGATAGAACCGAATAATGAACTGTATCAGCACATGATTGAGTCCGAGACCATTTGTGTCTATATCCCGAGTGGGTTCCAGGACATTTCAATTGAGCTGATTGCTGTAGTAAATGGATAAAAATAATGAATAGTCTAAATAATGCCCCTTCACTATTTGACGACGGACAAATTGGCACCGGTTTTACAGCTATAACAAATACAGATACACATCCACACTCAGCGACTGCCAGTCTAGTCGATCTGTTACATGATGGATTCTATGTGGTATTTCTGATTCGTAATCAGTATGTACCTTCCGATTTGGAATCCTTCCGCCAGAAAGTACTGGATATGCTATCACGTTTTGAGACTCAGGCGAGAAAACTGCAATTTTCTGCTAAAGATATTCATGATGCAAAATATGCCTATTGCGCATTACTCGATGAAACCATCGTGACCCAGCAAGCTCCGCATTTTTTTGATCTGCAAAATTTCTGGATGATGAGTCCACTCCAACTAAGTCTGTTTGGATCACAACTGGCAGGTTATCGTTTCTTTGAATACATGGAAGAAATCCGCAATAAAGACAAAGAACGCCTCGCCGTTCTTGAAGTCTATCATTACTGTTTATTGTTAGGCTTTCATGGAAAATACCGGATTGAATCGATGAGTCAGCTGAATAGTCTGATTAGTCGGGTCGGCGATGAGATTGATTATCTCAAAGGGAAAAAAGCCTTTTCTCCTTTTTCGGCCATTCCGGATCAGATTAAACATATCATTCACCGCGAATTACCATTTTTCTGGATTTTGATTTTCTGGCTGCTGTTTGCGCTGGCAAGCTTTGTGGGTTTGCACTATGTATTGTCTAAAGACCGCCATGCAGCATTTGCCCAATATCAAAATGTGATTAGTGTTCCTGCAGAACAGGCTTATATCACCATCCATTTACCATAAATATTGCACCGACTATGGCATACAAAAATAATAAACATATTCCTATCTTACAGCCTGTAAAGGCTCTGTCTTATTCTCCTCAATTTTACTTCTTGAGCGGATTTATACTTGGGGTGTTATCAGTAGGTTCAGCTTTGCTCGGTTATCATTATTATCAGGATCATAAAGACATTACTGCTGCACAATTAACAGTAGAAAGCGATCAAGGCGCAGACTCAAGCCATACGTTAGATAGTGAGCAGCTTATCCAAACAGCCGGTGCGCCGTCGGATCAGGAAAATATCCCTAATCCGGAAGATGGTTTTGATCAAAATATTGACAATATGTTTAAGGTGGCAAAGCCAGAAAGTACAACTAAAACCGAAAATCCTGGTTCACCTTTTGAATCTGCATTTGGTGTTCAAGCGCAAAAGCCTTTACCTCAGACCAATGATAAAATTAAGCCGCTTACATCCCAACCTCAAACTATTCGATCTTCAACTACATCCACTAAAGACATCCAACAATCTGAAAAAAATCCTATAAATGTAAGGCTTGTTACTCAACCCACAAAACCAAAACAATTAGAAAAAACTGTTGAGCTAAAAACAGCAAGTACGTCTACTCAGGAACAGTCACCTGCGAAGACTCCAAAAGAAAATCCTGAAGTCGCACAGTCATAAAGCATGATCTACCTCATATTATCCAGTTTTATTTTACTTAGCCTCGGCATGTTAGTGTTGGTTTCTTATGATTTCAGAATCCGTTTGATAAGCTTATTCACGCAAATTTTACCCTATGGCAAGAACCGTATTTTGGCTGTCAAACAGCTGGCTTGGGAATTTAATCAGGCAGCTTCGTCAGCGAAAATCCAGTCACATTGGCATATTCAGCAATGGTGGATTTTACTGGCCGCATTGGCATTATTCAGCAGCATCGTCATTTTTAGCTTAACCCGTCCGATTACTGCCAGTACTTTTGAAGCCAATTATCTCCGCGAAGTCGATCCGCAAATCTATAGCTTACTGGATGGTCAGGTGCTCGCACCTCCTCCAGAAGTAGATGAACATCTGATTGAAACAGCCTTGCAGGAAGAAGCAAATTACTATGCCAACGTCGTTTCTGCGCAAGTGATTACTCCTTCACCCAATCCTGCTGGAAATGTACATCTGCCAAACAGTCATCATCATAACGATCTCAATACAGCCAACCGGAAATGGGACAAAATTAATCCACGTTATAAACAGCGTTTGTTGATGGTATTTAAAATTATGCGTGAACAGCATGGCTATGAACTGGTTTTATTAGAAGGTTATCGTAGTCCAGAGCGCCAAAATTCACTTTCAGCGAATCCAAATACCACACGCGCCAAAGGCTATCAAAGTTATCATCAGTTTGGTCTGGCCGCGGATATTGCCTTTAAACGGAATGGCAAAGTCGTGATCAGCGAGCGGGATCCATGGGCGATGCGTGGTTATGAACTCTATGGCCAAGTGGCAGAATCTGTCGGACTCACCTGGGGCGGTCGCTGGAAATCAATCAAGGATTATGGTCATACCGAATATCGTATGCCGGGTCTGAAAAAAACTGCTGAAATGGCGGCCCAGCTGATTAATGAAGGTCAGCTACAAGCAGCTGCATACTGACCTTCAACTTCTACCAGATTTTATTGGTTTTCATCCAGAAAGGCTTGCATGTGTTCCAGCACCTGCGCAGGCTTTTCACCATGCAGCCAATGACCTGCACCTTCAATGAGTTCAACATTGGCATGAGTAAATTGACGTTCAATCGCAGCGAATTGCTCTGGTTTGGAAATATAAAATGAGTTGCCGCCTCTTAAGAAAAGTGCTGGTATATCAACTGGTGTCAGATCTTCCCAATATAGAATATCTTGATAATGCTTATATAGCGCCTGCACATTAAACAGCCACTTGCCTTTATTAAAGGATTTCAGCAGGAACTGAATCACCATTTCTTCTTGTAAATATTCACGCATGATTTTTGTCGCATCCGATCGTGAATTCACGTTGGCACGTTCTACAGCTAATAAAGCTTCAAAAATTTTTGCATGATGATTTTCATGATATTGGATTGGGGTGATATCAAGAACCACAAGCTGCTCTACCCGATCTCGTGCAATATCAGCCAGCTTCATGGCAACCTTGCCACCCATAGAATGCCCCACCACAACAAATTTTGTGATTTTCAGACTATTCATGGTTTCAATTACATCCTTTGACATGAGATGGTAATCATGCTGATCCGTATGTCCTGATAAACCGTGATTGCGCAGATCTAACTGAATGACTGTACGTTGACTTGCAAAATGTCGCGCCAGCATTCCTAAATTACTCAAGCTGCCGAATAAACCATGAATGAAGACCATTGGTACAAGTGTTGAGTCATCATGAGTGGCAATTTGGTAGTTGAGGATCATTTGAGAGTTCCGTGATTTCATAGTTTAGTTGTTGATATTGGAATTTTATTGAAAATTAATCAATTGCTAATTCTTAAAATTATAAATTTTGCTTAGGCTATTTATTAGATATAAAGTTTTGCTTAGGCTATTTGTCAAATGTATTTTTAAAGTGTGCTGAAGGTGCTGTTTAAATCCTCAAGCTTTGGATAAATCATCAGGAAATAAGCTTAATAAATTAAGCTGAATGAGTACGAGCTATAAATGGATATGATTGATGGCTAATTTTGGAAATATAGTCTTAATTTTTCAGTAAGACATCAATGGATTTAAAACTATCTCTTCCCTTTTATGATTATATTTACCAGATAAAATTGCTTAGGCTATTTTTTAATAATAAAGAGTGAGAAAGATAAGGTGATCTCTTCCATCGATTTTTAATGTTTAATAATTTTAACTAATAATTCATTGTTATTGGTATTTCCCCGGGAAAATTCGCATTAATCTTATTTTTATGTAGTTTTAATAAATTAAATATCAGAAAATTAACCTAAATCAAAGGCTTTGCTTTATCTTCTTCAACAGGCTGTTCTGCCCTGCTCTTACAAAAAACACCTGTAGTCATGCCAGAGCTATTCATGCTCTGGTTTTGACGATCCAGATAATTTTTCGCCACCATCGCCATCATGGAAGCCATATTCAACTGACTATTTTCCTGAGAAGCTTTCAAAATATTCTGATAAGCCTGAATGCGATCACATAATACCTGACGTTCAGTGCTGATGTTTGGTCTGTCTAACGCTGTATGCGGTTCATCCAGAATGGCTTTGCTTTCATTGACCACACGCGTTTGCTCAGCAATATACTGATCAAATTGCTCCTGGGTCATCGTCTCGGCTACGGCGTAATTCGTGATGAGTACACCGTTGAATCCCAGCAAGATAGCAAAAGCTAAGCGGTTCATTCCTGACCTTCTTTCCATACATCTTCATAATCATCAGCATCAATCATGAAACGAAAGCCTTGATCCAGCGCCAGATAAGGAAGAACTTCTGGGGCAATATCCTGTAATTCACGTACAGTCATAATTTCAAAGTCAGCATCGGTGGATACTTGTTCACCACCATAGATATACCAGCTCACTTTTGTTGCTGTATCTACTGCCTTGCGAATACCAACAATGGGGTCCTGATTCAGGGTATGGACTGCTACTGCAATGACGTTATCCCCACTCACCTCTACATAGGCAGAACCGACTTCTTCGCACAACAATTTCTGTTCAGCAATAAGCTCTTGAAGCGGTGAAAGTTTCTGGGTGTTCTTTGACATGGCGCCATTTCTCTTAGATTTAATGCGCCCTAAGTGTAGCTTAGTTTTTATGATTCTGAATATGCTTTTATCGCCTATTGCATGGCATCTGCCTATAAGAATTTAGACAGATGCCGGTTTTTTCAAATTATTGGAATACTTTGAAACGGTCTTGATCCGGCATAAAGTCTTTGGCACGTGCTTCACCTTCAACTGAACCAAACACCAGCTGTGCTCTCAGTTTCCAGTTTGCTGGAACGTCCCATTCTGCATGAACTTTTTCATCTACGATCGGGTTGTAATGCTGTAGAGATGCACCCAAGCCTTCAGTATGCAGTGCTGTCCAGGTCGCAAATTGCGCGATCGCAGTAGAATGTTCTGCCCAGATCGGGAAGTTATCTGCATAAGATGGAAACTGATCTTGTAGGCCTTTCACGACATCTAGGTCTTCAAAAAATAAAACCGTACCTAAGCCTGCCGCAAAGGTTCCCATTTTCGCTGCGGTTTTTGCAGCACTTTCTTCATCTTTGGCATAACTTTTTAATTTTTCTGCGACAAAGCCCCAGAATTTCTCATGTTCACCATTAAACAGAATCACGGCACGGGAAGATTGTGAGTTAAATGATGAGGGACTTTGTTTAATAGCGTTTTGAATCAAATCAGTTAAAAATTCAGGAGATTGTGTGACATTCTTGCCAATCGCGTAGATCGTACGGCGTTTTGTAATTAAATCTAAAAACTGATTCGACATTATTGAAAATCCTTTGATATATCTTCGGAAAAACTGGAACCTTCACTTATTTTTATGAAGGAAATCTAATAAATAAGAATTCTATGATTCATTTACTCATTAGTACTTATAGCTTAAGAAAATATGCTTAGAATAGCTATATTATTAAAGTAATATCCTTATATATTCTCATGATAAATAATGGCTTATTAATTTATTTTTTATCAAAAGATAAAATAAATGCCCTTTTATGAACCAATTTCTGTTTTAAAATAAGTCATCATGTTCAATGATGCAGCAGAATTTTTTTGAATGAAAAATAGAAAGAGTTGCTTAGGCTATTTGTGAGAATTGAACTCATCAAATAGTTTTTTGGAACCTATTAAAATTCATCCCCCAAATATGGAGGATGATATTAAATTAATCAGTTTAAATTTACTTAGAATTTGGCATTAAGGACTTGAGCAGAGACTTTATTTTTCCAAAGTTCACGTAATACTGGCAGATAAAACTTCTCACCCAGATCAACCAGCTCAGCATCAATCAGCGCATGGATATCATGCATAAATAGATAATCCAGCTCTACAGTCGTGAGCTTCATATGCTTTTTTTGATATTCCTTACGCTTCTGCTGTGCTTGTTTAACAAGCTGATCTGCAAAGGTTTTATCTTTGAACTGAGTAATCGCATTTAAACGCAGTTCAATAATCCCCCAACCAGCTAAAAACATCTGGAAAATTTCAAAATCATTGGTCGTTGATTCCCATGACATTTCATCCAGATTTTCATTATCGGGAAGTACAGGTAAAAGAAGTTCCATAATACTTGGAAAAATCTTTTTAAAATTCAGAATAAATTTAACAGGATGCTCACCTGGATAATCCTTGAATTGCACCTTTCTTTGAACATCTGTTAAATAAATATCAAGCATAAAACAATCATCAGTGGTTAATCTCATCTAGTGCTATTGTACGCAACTCTGCCTGAGATAAAAACCACTGCTGACTATTCCATGATAAAACAGGCTTAAAGATTGAAAATAAAAGCGTTACAAGCTTTATTTCGCATTCGCTGAAACCATTTTCTCAGGACGGACGACTTCATCAAACTGTTCAGCTGTGACTAAATCAAGTTCTACCGCAACTTGTTTTAGAGTTTTACCTTCTTTATAAGCAGTCTTGGCAACTTTGGCTGCATTCTCATAACCAATCACCGGGTTCAATGCAGTAACCAGCATTAATGAATCATGCAAGAAATGCTCAATCTTGTCACGGTTCGGCTCAATACCAACGGCGCAGTGATCATTGAAACTATTACAGGCATCACCGAGCAGCTGAATGGATTGCAACAAGTTATACGCGATTACAGGCATAAATACATTCAGCTCAAAATTACCCGATGCACCTGCCACATTAATGGTGGTGTCATTTCCAAGCACTTGCGCCACAACCATGGTCATCGCTTCGCTTTGAGTCGGATTGACCTTACCCGGCATGATGCTTGAGCCGGGTTCATTTTCAGGAATACGGAGTTCCCCAAAGCCGCAACGTGGCCCGCTGGCCAACCAGCGAATGTCATTAGCGATTTTATTCAGACTCGCCGCTAAAGTTTTTAATGCACCGGAAGCAAAGACTGCCGCATCACGACCTGCCAAAGCTTCAAATTTGTTTGGTGCAGTAACGAATGGCAGTCCAGTCAGTTTTGCCAGAGTTTGTGCTGCTTTTACTGCATAGTCAGGATGGGCATTCAAGCCTGTACCTACTGCTGTCCCCCCTAAAGGCAATTCATATAAACCATGCAGTGCCTGTTCCAGACGCAATAAACCGTGATCTAGCTGAGACACATAACCACTAAATTCCTGACCCAGTGTCAACGGCGTAGCATCCTGTAAGTGAGTACGGCCAATTTTGACGATGTCTGAGAATTCCTGAGATTTGGCATGCAAGGTATCACGCAATTTTTTTACTGCTGGAATCAGTAATTCATTAATTTGCAGACTTGCAGCAACATGAATTGCTGTTGGGAAAGAGTCATTCGTTGATTGAGCACGATTAACATGATCATTCGGATGAACCGGTTTTTGAGAACCTAAAGGATTTCCCAGATTCTGGTTAGCGATATTGGCAATCACTTCATTACAGTTCATATTGCTCTGCGTACCAGAACCTGTCTGCCACACCACTAACGGAAATTGACTATCCCATTGCCCTGCAATCACTTCTTCTGCTGCTGAAACAATATAACCTGAAAGTTCATGCGGAATCTGATTTAATTCGGCATTCATCAAGGCTGCCGCCTTTTTAACCAGACCCATGGCACGAATCATAGGCCGTGGCAGACGTTCATTACCAATTTTAAAGTTCTGCAAACTACGCTGAGTTTGTGCTCCCCACAGTGCTTCACTGGGTACAGCAACTTCGCCCATGGTGTCATGTTCAATACGTGTTTGCATATTTAACCTCTTTATAAAGTTTTAGTATTTCCTTGTTCCATCTTAGGCAAAATAGAACAGCATGTAAATGATAATTATTATCAATAATTGGGATAGCGTTAATCGGTATTATTGCCCACGTAACGTGTTCTGATAAAAACGCCACTCGTCTTCAAGCATTTGCCGAATCGAACGCTGAGGCTGCCAGTTTAAAGTGTTCCTGGCCTTTTCCGCCTTAGAACCAACCTGATCTAGTTCCGGATTAGTGTAATATAGCGCCTCTTCCGTCTTGATATTGATTTGCGTCACTTCACCAATTTCATCGAGCAATTTCTGAATCGAAATCAATTCGCCCGCTATATCAAAGGCTTCACAGGCAAAACTTTGTGTACTGAGCCATTGCAGACTCTTAATGACTGCATCACAACAATCTAATACATGCAAAAAACTGCGTTCTACAGTTTTATCTTCAGTATTGGCCTGTTTTCGCAGTTCAATACTTTCCCGCTGTAAGGCCCCAACCTGCATGGCCAAAGGCACGATATTTTTTGGTAGCGGCGGTACCACTTCACCCAGTACCCCATGTTCAAAGGCACCCGAAATATTGCATAGTCTGAGGATCGCAATTTTCCATTCATTATCAGTACGTGCAGTATCACGGATAATTTCTTCTACCATCTGTTGAGACTTGATATAAGGGTTTGGATAACTGAAATTAAATGGTGTTTCTTCAGTCAGATCAGGACTGGATTGCCCATAAACAGCAAGGCTGGACAAATGCACAAGATTACGAACACCCGTCCGTTGCATGGCACGTAAGAGACTCATAATACAACTGACATTATCATTGTAATATTCCAGCGGTTTTAGTACCGATTCTTCTAATGATTTAAAGCTTGCAGTATGTACCACGGCGTCAATGGAATTCTGTTCAAAGACTTTGTTTAAAGCAGGCGTATTGCGGATATCAATTTTAACAAAAGGCACATACATGCCGGAAATGAATTCAAGACGCTCTAGCGTCTGCAGACTAGCATTGGCCAGATTATCGACCACAATGACCTGTTGCCCTTGTGCGAGCAGACTTAAAGCAATATGAGAGCCTATAAAGCCTAAACCACCGGTCACTAAAATCATTGTATACTACCTTTTTATTATGTAGCCCAGATCAACTGCTTAGTTGATCAAGCCTGTAGTGAATTTCATGAGCACCTTAATTCTTATTACCTCCGCCCCGACGTCGATACATGCCTGGCATGCCTTGGGACTTGCCAAAGCATTAAAGCAAAAACAGGAAGACTTTCGGGTTTTCTTTTACCAGGACGGTGTGTCTGTTGCTAATGCTCTGCAATGGGTACCGGATGACCAGCGTCACCTGACCCGTGAGTGGCAGTCCTTGCAACTACGTCTGCCCGTATGTGTAAGTGCGGCGTTAGCGCGTGGTATCACAGATCAGGAGAATGCTCAACGTCACAATATTCAACAGCATAATCTTGCAGATCAGTTTGAATTGGTCGGATTGGGCGAACTCGCTGATGCTGTTCAGTCTGCACATCGTCTGCTTCAATTCTAATCGGTCTATTTTTTGGGATATGTTGCTTTTAAAAGGTATATTGTGTGAAATCTGTACTCGTTATATTAACTCAATCGAATCTGAATTCCTTGCAGGTTCATGAAAGTCTTTCTGCGACCATGGTACTTGCGACCTTTGGTTCAGACGTGAAAGTCTTATTACAAGGTGCAGCTTTAAGCCTATTACGTTCAGATCTGCAATTTGAACAGCTTAAACATGCGTTCAAAATTGCTTCCAACATGGTCGACAGTTTTGAATTTTATGATCTGACCCCAATTCTGGTGGAAAGTAAAAATCAAAACTCGCCTTTTATACAAAATACAGAGCAAGAAATTGAATTTGTCGAATTAAACCCAGCCTTTATGCAAGGCTTTAACCATGTATTGTACTGGTAAGGTTGCTCACCATGTCTGATAAAACTCTTTATATGATTCAAGCCAGCCATGCGGCTACAGCACAGATTATCGAACAACTGTCCCAACTCTATAGCGAAAATGATCAGGTAATTCTGATGGGCGATGCAGCCTTGTCAGTTGAGCATCCATTTATTCAGCAGCTGAAAGAGATTTATATTCTGGAAAATGAGGCTGAGTTATTGCCTCAACCAGAAGTAAAAAATTTGAAAATTATTAATTATACCGAATTTGCAGAACTATGCTTGGGCTTTAGTCGCTGTATTTCTATGAAGTAACACATACGGATCTATCATGAATTTAGAGTTAGACCAAGATGGTCATTTAGTGGACTATACCATCTGGAATGAAGACGTCGCACAGGTGCTTGCCGAGAGCTTAGAGTTAAAACTGACCCCTTGGCATTTTGAAATCTTACAGGCTGTACGTCAGTTTTATCAACAGTTTGGTCATTCTCCAGCGACACGTCCTCTCATCAAATTCCTGATGAAAACTGTAGGGCCTGAAATCAACAATGCTGTACTTCAAGAAAAATTTAATACAGGCTTGGTGGCACGCCACCTTAGTCGTTTGGCAGGCATTCCTAAACCGGCGAATTGCCTTTAAGCAGATATATAATTACTACTCATGCAAGTTTAAAAACGATACAGTTTACTTAACTTGCATGAGATGATTTTTATATCCTGTAGCTAGAGTATAAAGTTTACAATCATGCAGACCTTCATCTCTCAGCTTAATTCTGAAGAACCACTTTAATACATCACACTGATATTGTTCGCCTCTAGATCATACCGTGCTTAAACTCATCTCATCAGAAATTATATGTGTTTCATAATAAGAATAACGCGTTTTCAATTTTGCCGATGCTCGTGTCAGTTCATGTTGGTACTCAGGCAAGAATGTCTGTAGCAAATTAATATTGGCGAGTGCCTCCTCCTGTTTAAGCGCCTTATTTTCCAATAATGTTTGTTGCCTGTTTAGAAATATTCTCAGCTGCAAATATTCAGGCTTATGTCCATCCTGCATTGCAAATAGCATACTGGCAAAATCTGAAACAAACTGAGCGCGCTGTTGGTTCAAAGGCTGAGATTGATTCCGCACCACTCCCTGACGCTGTACAGCCTGATTCAAACTTTCTGCCTGACGGTCTAGAAACGGCGTATGGGTATTCATCCCATAAAATGCTAAACTGCTGGTGCGGTTCAATCCCAATTCTTCCCGATGGATTTCATTATGGACCTGATAACCAATCAACCATAAGATTAAAAATAGAGCCACAGTACTAAGCAGGTAAACGCCTTTTTCATTCATATGCCACCTCCCGGTTAAAACCGTGCAGAAGTGATTCCCCAAGTGACAAAAATAGACAAACAGCGTTAAGCCAAATAACGATCTTCATGAGCAATGCTCCAATTTATTTTTCTTTTAATTTCTTATTGTTGTAAGCAACCCATGGTTGCTTTTGCATTAAAACAATATACAAATGCAAAAAAAATGTGTAGCGTTTTCCGACCAAAAGAAAACCCGAATTTTACTCTCCGGGTTTAATTAAAATACTAATTAATGTCTTTTTAATACATTAAATTATTCATCAACTATATCAATAAAAGGTGCATTTAAAACCTTGGCTAAATCTGCTGGGTTTAGACCAATGTCCAAACCACGCTTGCCACCACTGACATAAATTTTATTCAGCCTTTCTGCTGATACATCAATCACAGTTTTCAGGCGTTTCTTTTGTCCCACTGGGCTGATTCCACCCACCAGATATCCGGTTAATCGTTCTGCCTGTTTAGGATCTGCCATCTGCAATTTTTTACAACCGAATGTAGCAGCTACTTTTTTAAGATTAAGCTGATGATGAACAGGTAATACTGCCACAAAATATTGCTTTTCATCCGTGACTAATAGCGTTTTAAAAACCTCTTCAACAGCTAGGCCCAGTTTCTCTGCTGCTTCTAAACCAAAGCTTTTAGCATTGGCATCATGTTCATATTCGTGAATGCTATATTCGATTTTATTGGCTTTTAAAAGTTTGCAAGCTGGAGTCATGATATTTGACTATTTTGTTTTAGATAGCTGCATTATATAAAATTCACACCTTTCTCGAACATGTCTAGACTATTTATAAACCATATTATTCGATAAAGTTTCTACGAAAAGCCTTATTGCAAGAGGGTGAGTATCGTTGAGTTGACCTCCTACGACCATTCACCGACTTAGTAGACGACCTTTTGCCAATTTAAATGCTTTATCTTTTGGCTGAATATTCAGCATTGAATACAATTCTATGAACATTTCAGTCAATCTCACCATTTTGCGATACAGGAATTAAAAATAGGGCGAATCAGTAAGTTTAACTCACTACCTGATTCCACTGTTAAGCTCAGGAGTTGCCTCTTTTTCTATGCATACTCACAACTCTAAGGGACCTTAAAATAATAGCTAACTGATAGATTTTTTAATTTAAAATAAATTAAATTCAATAACTTATTTAATAAAATCTCATATAATTAGAATTATTATATAAAAACCATTCATGGGCACTTTTTAAACAGACTTTTTTGTCACTAAAATTTAAGATGAATAAGCTTTAAACCTTAAATACTGCAAACATCTAGTAGGATCTGATCAAAAATAGTTGACTTCTTTATTATCTGTCGGCAATGTTATATAAACATTATTAACTGTTTTAGCCAATTAGGCTTACAATGTAAGAATCCGACATAACTCCCATAAATGTCATTTTTTAACATTGCCAATTCCTTGCAAAGTTCTCATTATATAGCCCACTATTAGGCAGGCAATTTCTACACCAATTCAGACAAAATTTTTATAAAATGTAGAATTTCATGCCATAATGAAGGAAGTTTGCTGACATCTTGCAAACTTCTTTTGAAACTTTTGAATTGGAGCAAGCTGAATGAGTTCGACCATTTTGGTCATTCATGGACCGAATCTTAATTTGCTGGGAAAGCGTGAACCAGAAGTATATGGTCACTTGACTCTTGATGACATCAATCAGCAGCTCAGCGCTCAGGCTAAAAATGCCACTTTAGAATTAGACTCTTTCCAAAGCAACTGGGAAGGTGCCATTGTCGACCGAATTCATCAAGCACAACAAGACGGCGTGCAATACATCATTATTAATCCTGCAGCTTTAACGCATACCTCTGTTGCAGTGCGTGATGCACTTCTTGGCGTTGCCATTCCATTTATTGAAGTCCATTTGTCTAACGTTCATGCACGTGAGGCATTTCGACATCATTCATATCTGTCCGATAAGGCGATCGGCGTGATCTGTGGTCTGGGTGCAAAAGGCTATGCCGCTGCCCTCGATTACATCATTGAAAAAATTCAATCTTCTAAGCAATCTTAATTAGGAATACTGTCTCATGGATATCCGTAAAATCAAGAAACTCATCGACCTGATGATTGAGTCTGACTTACAGGCGATCGAAGTTAAGGAAGGAGATCAATCCATTGCCCTGACTCGTCGCAATCCAGTGGTTGCAGCAGCTGTTCCTGCAATGCCTGCACCTGCAGCTGATGTATCTGCTGCAAAATCTCCACGTGGTGCTGTGGAAAAATCTCCGATGGTTGGTGTGTTCTATGCAGCACCAAGTCCAGGCGAAGCACCATTTGTGAAAGTGGGTCAAACTGTCTCTGCGGGTGAAACACTTGGCATTATTGAAGCCATGAAAATCATGAACCCGATTGAAGCAACTCAAAGCGGTGTGATTGAAGAAATTCTGGTGAAAAATGGTGAAGTGATTCAGTTCGGTCAGCCACTTTTCCGTTACCGCGCTTAATCACCTCGGGGATTCATAATAATGTTGCAAAAAGTTTTAATTGCAAACCGTGGTGAAATTGCCCTGCGCATCACCCGAGCTTGCAAAACTTTAGGAATTAAAACTGTCGGTGTCTATTCAGATGCTGACAAGGACTTGATGCATCTACGTTTCTGCGATGAAGCAGTATGTATCGGTCCTGGCGCAAGCAGTGACAGTTACCTAAATATTCCAGCAATTATCACAGCAGCTGAGATTACTGGTGCGGATGCGATCCACCCAGGTTATGGTTTCCTGTCTGAAAATGCTGAATTTGCTGAAATTATTGAAAGTTCTGGCTTTATTTTTATTGGCCCACGTCCTGAACACATTCGCCTGATGGGTAATAAGGTTTCTGCCATTATTGCCATGAAAAAAGCCGGCGTACCAACAGTACCAGGCTGTGATCATGCAGTAACCATCCACAATGCCCTTGCTGAAGCCAAAGAAATCGGCTTCCCGCTGATCGTAAAAGCTGCTGCGGGTGGTGGCGGACGTGGTATGCGTATCGTTGAACGCGTGGATACCCTGCTTGAGTCTGTACAAGCGGCACAACGTGATGCAGAAATGTGGTTCGGCGATGATACGGTTTATATGGAACGCTTCCTGCAAAAGCCACGTCATGTTGAAGTACAGATCTTGGGCGATGGTAATGGCCATGCGATCCATTTGTATGACCGTGACTGTTCTTTACAGCGCCGTCACCAGAAAGTACTAGAAGAAGCTCCTGCACCAAATCTGCCTGAACAGGCACGTGCTGACATTCTGGAAGCTTGCGTGAATGCATGTAAGTTAATGCAATACCGCGGTGCGGGTACATTTGAATTCCTGTTTGAAGACGGCGAATTCTTCTTTATTGAAATGAATACCCGTGTTCAGGTAGAACATCCTGTCACTGAAATGGTAACTGGTGTTGACATCATTGAACAACAGCTTCGTGTCGCAGCCGGTCTGGGTCTGGATATTCAGCAAGAAGATGTCGTTGTTAAAGGTCATGCGATCGAATGCCGTATTAATGCGGAAGATCCATCTACCTTTATGCCGTCTCCGGGCATGATTGAGACATTTTACACCCCAGGTGGCGCAGGTATCCGTTTAGATTCGCATATCTACCCAGGTTATAGCATTCCACCATATTATGACTCAATGATTGCCAAGCTGATTGCACATGGTAAAGATCGTGAAACAGCCATTGCCCGTATGAAGCAGGCACTTGATGAAATGATTCTGACTGGCATCAAGACCAATATCCCGCTGCATAAAGATCTGATCCTTCAGGATGTGAACTTCTGTGAGCAGGCAATGGATATTCACTATCTCGAAAAACATCTGCTTAAACAACTTGAAGGTGCTGAAGAAAAGGCTTAATCCTCTTTCAGTATCCTTAAAAAAAACCGCTGATCATTCAGCGGTTTTTTATTGTCTGTAATACGACCCTAAGGAAGAATACGTCTTAAAGTTGCAAAACACTGCTCTGCCTTTTCAGTGGCACAGAAATTAATCGTATGTGGATTCTGCCATTTCACAAAATACTGTGAGACTTCACCGGACTGATCTTCTTGATTGCCAGAACAGTCTTTCTGGTTATTGTCATATTTCACCTGAAGAATTAAGGCCGGAACCTGAGCGGTGGTATCTTGCGGCAACTGATAGTCATAGATGCCTGATGACCATTCATCACCACTTTTAATAATCACATTGTTATCACTTTTAAAATTATAATATTCAACACACTTGCGGTTAGTCGGGATTTCCATTCCCCATAAGCCCATGATTTCAGGACGTGTTACGATACGGAAGGTATTGGCAACAGCTGAAGCTTGTGCTGCTGTTTGGGTATTTTTATTTATATCTGCAGCCATCGCCCAGGTGGTTAAGGTAAGCAGCATAAGGCTTAGACATGTTTTTTTCATATTAAAAATAGTATTCCTTGGATTGTCCCTAACTTAGCATATTTTTGACAGTGGGGAGTATGGCGAAAAATCATTTCATCTACTTAAATAAAAATATCAGCTAGATACATAATAGCCATTTCTTTTCCACATTATTTTGTTTATATTTTGTACTTATGCGATTTTAAGTATTGATTAAATTACAAACAATCAAAAACAAAAAGAAAGATCTCAAAGCTTATTTAACTAAAAAAACAGCATGTGATTTTTCATTGTAAATATACTAAGGTAGCTTCATTTTGCGATTTGCTGATTTTAAAGAAAAACAACTGGATCCGGATAGCTCTGCATATCTCATTATTGCGCTGTTAATTCTTATCTGTAGCTTTATTGGCATTGCAACGCGACCAACCGGCTATTTAGCATTTTTATGGCCAGCCAATGCAGCCCTACTCGCCTTCTTTTTACGCTTTCCACAGCTCAACAATAAAGGTGGCTGGCTAGGTGCGTTCAGTGCTTATATGTTTGCAGACCTGCTCACAGGTGACTTTTTTCTACAAAGCTTTTTTCTGACACTTTCAAATCTGTTAAGCACTATCGTTTCCCTATTCTGTATTCGCTATTTCAAAATTAATTATAAGTACTACAACAGCGGGTTTACCTTTATTCATCTATTCGGTATCTGTGCCTTCGCAGGATGTCTTGCCAGCGCAGCATTTGCAGTGATTACTCTGGTGAATATCCCCGGTTCCTTTATCACTCCGGAAAACATGAAAATTGACTTTTTCCTGTGGTGGACTGGGGAAATGGTTAACTATATTATCATCCTGCCCTTGGTACTGGCATTCCCTACGGCCAAGCAAATTCGTTATTTTGCGAAAAATCGCAGGAAAAAATCTTATTCTTTCAGTTATTTTTTTCCGATGATCACTGTCGCGGTCTGTGTGGTCTTAACTCATATTTTTGCCGGGCCTGGCGCATTAATCTATCCTCTGGCCGCCTTAATCTGGGCAGCACTCACTTATCGTATTTTTACAATCTCGATTATTAATACACTGGTTCTGATCACCACTTATAGCAGCCTGACACAGATCTATCTGGCTGATCAAACCCTGGCAGATTCTACGACTTTTGTGTCCTTACGCATCGGCCTGTTTATGCTGGCACTGGCACCACTGATTCTGTGCATTATCAGCCAAAACCGGAATGAGCTGTATAAACATGTGCTTTATCTCGCCAATTATGACAGTTTAACCCGTACCATGAACCGCCATTACTTCTTTAAAGAAGGTGAAAGTTTACTGAAACAGTCTAGAAAATTGTCGTTCTCTCTTATTATGCTGGATATTGATTACTTTAAACGCTTAAATGATCAATACGGCCATCATGTTGGTGATGCAGTTTTACAGCAATTCTCTGAATTGGTGCGTACCAATCTGCGTAGCTGCGATCTGTTTGCCCGGATTGGTGGTGAAGAGTTTGTCGTCTTAATGTGGGATATAGAGCACGATGAAGCGCATTGGGTGGCTGAACGTATCCGTGAGCTGGTACAGCAAACACCAATTTATCTGGAACATGGCAAATCGGTGCATATCACGGTAAGTTTGGGTATTACCCATCAGGAAGCACCACAACAGACCGAATTGCAGGATCTGATCAATATTGCAGATCAGGCGCTTTATCAGGCCAAGCATATGGGTCGTAATCAGGTCGTACTTGCATCTTAAAATTTTTAACTTTTATTTATTCAAACAGGGAATGTCATGAATTATCAGGAATATCTTAGCTATGATGGTCTGGGACTGGCCGAGCTGGTCGCAAAAAAAGAAATCCATGCTTCCGAGTTGCTGAATATTGCTTTAGAACGCAGTAATCAGGTCAATCCTGAATTAAATGCCATCGTTATCCCGATGCATGATTATGCCTTAAAACGTACTGAGACAAATTTATCAGGTCCTTTTGCAGGTGTGCCCTTCCTGGTTAAAGACCTGTTTCAAGAGTATGCCGGTTATCCGACTTCTTATGGCTGTACTGGCTTTAAACGTATTGGCTATATTCCGGATACCAATGCGGAAATTGTGAATCGCTGGGAAAAATCCGGCATTGTAACTTTTGGCCGTACCAATGCACCTGAATTTGGAATCAAAGGCATTACCGAGCCAGATGCCTGGGGTAGCTGTAAAAATCCCTGGAACTTAGCCCATAACAGTGGCGGTTCATCGGGTGGTTCTGCTTCTGCTGTTGCCGGGGGGATCGTGCCGATTGCGGGTGCGGGAGATGGCGGTGGTTCGATTCGAATTCCTGCTTCTTATTGCGGTCTGTTTGGTTTGAAACCAAGCCGGGGACGTACACCTTGGGGACCACAAATGAGTGAAGCCATGCATGGGGCAGCAATTCAGCACGTTCTGACCAAAACCGTTCGTGACAGCGCTGCGATGCTGGATGCTACGCATGGTGAAGATCATCATTCCATGTTCAAGATCGAACGGCCACATGCGCATTATCTAGATATTATTCAGCAACCACCGAAAAAACTGAAAATTGCATTCAATACCAAATCTCCTATTGGCACCAAAATCTCCAAAGATGCAGTTCAGGCCATCGAACAGACAGTGAAAATTTTGGAATCATTAGGTCATGAGGTAATTGAAGATCATCCAGCGATTGACGGGATGCAATTGGCTAAGGATTTTATTACCACCTGGTTCAGTCAGTTCTCTTATATGCTTGAGGAAATCCGTAGGCAATATCCGTCTAAATCAACTGATTTTGAGCTAGATTCTCTGGTGTTATGTGCTTTTGGTGCCAAGACCACGGCGATTGAATACATCCAGAATCTGAACAACTGGGGTGTCTATGTTTCCCAGATGAATCATTTCTTTGATTGCTATGATTTATACCTGACACCAGCAACGGCATCGGTGGCTCCACGCAATGGTGAAGTAAAAACACCCGCTTGGCAAAAACCGATTATGAAAGCATTACTGGGTATGGGAAGGGCACATCTATTGGCGCAGGGTAAACTGATTGATCAGATCGTCAAGGAAAACCTGAAATGGGTGCCATTTACCCAGTTATCCAATATCACTGGCCTACCCGCCATGTCAGTACCACTATACTGGAACGAGCAGAATCTACCATTAGGATCTCAATTTATCGCGCCGTTTGCTCGTGAAGATCTGTTATTACAACTGGCTGCGCAACTAGAAGAAGCGCAACCATGGTTCGATCGTTATAAAGATATTCAGATCTAATAATTCAAGAATCATTATTTCAGGTGGACTTTGTGGGTTCCACCTGATTGGGTAAACCAGATAAAAATAGTAAACCCATTAGCGTAGCCACAGCGGCATATATAAAGATAGTCGCACCGCCAAATTGATCCCAGTACTGACCAGCAAGAATACTGCCACTAGCGACGCCAATCCCCCACATGGTGCTATAGAGTGCTTGACCTCGCCCCTGCTGTCCTGCCGAGAAATTCTGGAAAATCACCCGCATCGCAATCATATGAAACAGGCCAAAACTAAAAGCATGAATACATTGTGCCATAAACTGCACTATAAATAACGAAGGCAGCAGACCTACAATCAGCCAACGCAATCCTGTTAGCAACAAACAGATTATTACCAGTGTTCGCCACGACCAGCGATTAAAAAATAAAGTCGCATAAGCAAACATGATGATTTCCGCAATCACACCAACCGACCATAGCAGTCCAATCTGACTGGTAGTATATCCATGCTGACTGAGAAAATTGCTATAGAAGCTATAAAATGGCGCATGGGAAAACAGCATAATCAGCTCAATGATGAAAAAACTGTAAACCACTGGCCGTTTCAAGATTGGCCATAACGGTTCAAGCTGTTTTTGTGCAAATGGCGCCGTCGAAGGTTCCTTAATGCTAAAGGACCAGATAAAAGCAAGAAATGAAATACACAGTAATAATACTGGCAGCATACTGACCGGGATAATTTCAAATATTGCTCCAACAGCAAAAACACCAACAATAAAACCCACCGATCCCCATTTACGCACTTTGCCATATAGCTCGGCACGTTTTTCTCCGAGCCAGAAAAGCGTCACACCTTCAAATTGCGCCAGAATCGCATTTTGGAAAAAGCTAAAAATTAGCATCAGCAATGCCACAGACTGAAAGCTGTTAGGAACGATAAAAATCATGAACCAGATACAGGCTTCCATCCAAGTAGCAATGCGCACCAGCAACATGCGTTTGCCAGATTTGTCAGCAATCCAGCCCCAAATGAGGGGTGCAAAAAAGCGAGTGACAATGGCAATTGAAGATAGAATCCCGATCTCTGAATAGCTGAAACCTTGATCTTCAAGATACAAACTCCAGAATGGCATGAATGCGCCTACAATGGCGTAATAACAGAAATAGAATCCGCCAAGTCGCGACTGGATGGGAAGATTGAGCATTAAAATAGGCTTACCTAATGATTTATAAACTTAAAAGATTTAAGAATGAATCACATTGTATTCGTTTGTCTTCATCTCGACTCAACAATCTATAAAGTTTATTTTTTGTAAATTTTACGAAATTACTTTTCCAAAATTTTATCCAATTTTTTGTTAATTAAATCATTGTCATACCTCGAATAATGTCAGAAGCTTCTAATTATCAATAAGAATATTCATCCTATTTCATTAACATTTGATCCTTGGTATATTTTTATGAGCTTTTGGTTCATTACAGCTTTATATTAACAAGTACCCAAAAATAACACTTCATAAAAAAACCTCCCAAAGGAGGTTTAATTACAAAGTATGGGCCAATACGTAGATCACTGTACTAATAATTATGATAGCCAATAAAGTTATCAATATTTCAAGTTTAGTCATTAAAGTGCACTCTGACTTCTTGTTGCTTATATTGTAGCTTATCTTAACATTCAATCCTAAATATAAAGGGTTACTAGAAATTTTAAAATATTTGCACTTTATTAATTCAGATTAAATCTCATGACTCAAGTTAATTGTCTTTTCTATTATTAAATCGACACACGGCTTTAAAAATTTGACTTTCATTATTCACCATGATCATTTTCATCAAAATCATTGAACCACGTACAAAGATTTATCATTATTAATAGATCTCTTGCGAAAGTTAATTTAAGAGCGTCCAGTTCACCATTCCAGCAATTAAATTCATTCTTAGACCAAATCGTTTCCGTCTATTTCTATAGCGTTCTGTTAATATCCGAAAATATTTAAGTTTGCCGTTGATATGTTCAATTGTGATCCTACGCCGACTGATTTCTTGGTTGATCTGTTTTGCTATTTTGGGTAATGATAAATTCTTAGGTTTCTTGATTGGAATGAGTAACTTACTCTTAATCTGATGAAATCCTTTATAGGCTAAATCTGCCATAATACAAGGATAAATGATCATCTCCTTAAAATACTTACGCGCAATCGTCAGATCATGTTTTCTGCCACTTTCGACCTGTATACTTACAATTTGCTTTAGTCTTGGGTTAAAAATGACCTGTGTTTTTAGCGTATGTTTCTTCTTTTTACCACTATAGAATTTTCTTTGTTTTTTTGGGATGCTCAATCTGTGACTCAGTGACATCAACGATCACATAATCCCCCTCACTAAACTTTTGATTCCTTTTAGGCAATGCGAAAATCCGTGATTGAATCAGAGCATTTTCAACTTTATGAATAGTACGATTCACATTGCTTTCAGCTAGGTTATAGTCAGCGGATAACTCAATTTGAGTTCTATAACAGCGTAAGTAATTTAAAGTTAACAACAATTGATCCTCTAAACACAACGAATGAGGTCTTCCAGATTTTTTCTTGGCAAGTTCAGCGTGTTGTAACACCGATACCATTTTTAAGAATAATGGACGAGGAACTCCAACGAGTCGTTTAAATTCCCCATCATTAAATCGAGTTAAATTTTCATATTTCATGGGGCTAGTATAAACAATTTTTTACTTTCGCAAGAGATCTAATTTCTATTGAATATTTAATAATATTTTTTTAGCTTCTAATAGACCAGCCCTGACTTCACCTTAAGAAACAGGGTAACTTTATATCCAAATGTATCTAGCCCTACTGTACTAAACCTATTTAATTTCTTTCAAGCAATCGCGACATAACTTAATTTCTTCGCTATCAGCCGTACATTCAAACTCAATGGTACTATGTAGGCCAAATAAGCAAAGCACGAACTGGAACATATCGATCTCCTTGCTTTAGTGTTCCCCTATTCAAGATATAAGGAGAATGATCCTTAGAATTTAAACATCTCATCTAACTATAGAAAATTAATAGAAAATTAATAAAAAATTAAACCGATCAATCTCTAATTACCATTTTATAGTCCTTAGCCAAATATTTTCTCTTTAAACTATTTAAAGATAACTTATGAATAGATTTATGTAAGTATAGGAAATATATATTAATAGTTCTTACCCGTTAGTTTTATGTTTCTTTAAGTACTTGTTAAACTAATTGAGGACTTCTCATAAATATATAAATTAATTAGAAAGCTACTAATTGCAAAATCAACAAATACTCAGCCTAGTCGTTTCTTCAGTTAAACAAGGCCAAGGATTAATTTAGCCAATATTTGCATTTGATTGTTATTTTTCCTTGGCTTTGTTGCACAAAGATTTGAAATGCAAAGCGCCCCTAATTGAGCCAAATTTAAGGCGTAACTTGGGTAAGTGGGCGACCTAATTCCGTAA
>NZ_KB849576.1:638228-786796 GCF_000368625.1 Acinetobacter schindleri CIP 107287 | reverse complement strand
ATGGAGCATACCATTGCGTAGCAGGATCAAACCAAATGGCAATATTTCCGCGACTCATGAGTGCTCGGTTATATGCGGGCCAATTGGTTGTGCGGTAGATTTTGTGTGTAGGCTTCTTCATTTGAAAATTATATCGCTAAAAAAGCCTTTACAGATAGGTTTGTGCAACAAAGCCACAGTACTCTATTCTACATTTTCTTCATCAACGTCTTTCCAAACTTAAATTCAGTTATGAAGCCCAAAAGAAAACCGCCTTATGGCGGCTTTCTTCGAGTTTCAATACTTAGCGCTGTTGTCCGCGTTGATTTTGTTGATCACGCTGATGAGCTTGTTGTGTTGAATCTTGCTGTTGACCTTGTTGATTAGGCTGCTGTTGCTGTTGCAGATCCTGCTGATTCTGTTGATCTTGCTGGTTCTGCTGATTTTGCTGACGTTGATTTGGGTTCTGTTGATTTTGCTGGTTAGGCTGTTGCTGTTGCTGTTGATTTGGATTTTGCCATTGGTCTTGCTGATTTTGCTGACGCTGTTGCTGATTCTGGTTCGGATTTTGTTGGTTTTGGTTAGCCATTGGAGACGCTCCTTTTTCCTTTATAAGTAAATGAACCGATCTTTACGAGTTCAGTATTTACTCTACAGCCTTCTGCATAAACTCCAAGTCATAACCTGTTACAGACTAATTCAATGTAAAATAAATTGATTTAAACTATTGATAATCCATTTTTACACTTACATTATTTACCCAAGCATCTCGTAAATAATAAGAATAGCTACTAATATGTGCAGATGAAATCTATATCTAAAAAAATGCAAAATTCTACTTTTTTAAAATATAAATATTTTATTTATAATTCGTAAAATTATTAACTATAAAACTTAGATTTAATATTTTTTCAAGACATCAAAACCTATATAAAGATTCTAAATACTTTATACAGGGAAGATCAAAAATTGGTTATACACTCAATTAAAATATAAGTCATTTTTGAGAAGATTAAACAATTGGGTTAAGTATGGGGCGAAGACCCAATTACCGATCATTCTAGTCTAAATATAGTTAAGTCAATTAGTATATCTTTCCATCATATTATAATTTTGTATATAAGCAGAATCGTCAATCCCATGCGCTACGACATAGTTTCCGCAATCTGTAACCATCTGAAGATTGATCAATACATTCACTTATGCAAAAAGACCAAAAATAAAAACCAAAGGAATCGCCGCTGATAAAAGTTTTTCATGATATTCCCCTAAAAATGAAGGGAAATTTTATTTTTAATTATTAATATATGATTAAAACGAGGAACAAAAACAAAAAAAGTAACCCTTTTAAGATATTAATTACTGCATTATAAACACTTTAATTAAACATAATAATAAATAAAAATAAGTAAGCAAACATTTTATAATATATTGTTATCTAATAGTTTATTAAAAAACCTCTAAAAAAGAGGTTTTTTCAATCTTATTCAAATTATTAATTAAATCGCGACCATTTTTACAATAATCGTTTGAGTATCTTCTTTTTCATCGGGTAATTGCAAACGTTTTAACTCCTTGCTTTTCACCTTTAGTTTTAAATTCTGGTAGGTAATAATCGCAGGAATCTGATCAAAATACTGTGCATCCGCATCAATTTCTTCCTGAAATAAAGGGGTACCCAACTGATAGTCCAGACTTTTCAGGACTACATATTTAACTGTAGTTTTCATTGTAACAACCTACTTTCATCAAGCACTTTATTTTTATTTTTACCACTGTTTAAGCTTAGATGATACCGTTAAATGCAAATTTTGCTTAACTCTTGGTCAAACACACTCATTCGCTGAATTTTGAACATGTGTATCTCATATTTAGCTTTTAACAGCATGTTTTGTATAAATGTATACAATCGTAAGGGTGATTGAAGAATCCACATTTCGTCTATACATTGAATACATCACCCTCAAATAAAAATGATAGCCATGTTAAAAGAATGTTGTGATTTACTCGAACAAAAAAAACTGAAAGTTGCTTTTGTAGAAAAAGAATGTTGTGATTTACTCGAACAAAAAAAACTGAAAGTTGCTTTTGTAGAAAGTGCAAGCTCAGGCTATTTAAGCAGCCAGTTTTCGCTTTATAAAGAATGTGGTGCACAAATTTTACTCGGTGGACTGGTTTGTTATGATGCCAATCTGAAAATGTCAATCTTAGGGGTACCTCAGGATTTAATTGATAAATATTCACCTGAATCCCCGGAAGTGACGAATGCGCTTGCGATTACCGGCCAGAAGCTGTTTCAAGAAGCCGATTTGATCGTAGCGTGTACCGGCTTGCTCAAACCTGGTGGTAGTGAATGTAAAGAAAAGCCGGTAGGAACGTTTTTTGTTTCGGTTTTCTATGAAGGTCAAACTTATGATTATCGCTATCTGATTGATGGTACACCTGAGGAACGCCTGGATATATTGACGGAACAGATTGCTGATCAAATGATGGATTTAATTGATAGCAAAACTGCTTAATTTCGCGTCTTTATAAAAAATTAGTGGATGAGGATAATGATGAAAGCCAATATTAGTTTGTTTTTACTTGGTATTTGTCTTAGTCCATTGAGCCTTGCGACGGTGGGTGGCCCACAAAACCTTGAAGTTTTGGGTTATGAAGCCAAGGACCAAAAACTATATCTGTTGCGCCATTATCTGGATGGGCGTGGACGTCTGCCTCAACTGTATTATTATAATTTTAAATCCAAGATGCCAAACCAGCTGATTCAGGTCAATTCCCTATATATCAATCCTAAAACCAAGAAAATTGACTATGATCAGAATAGCAAGAAGTTTGATCAGGAAATTGCCAAAATCAAGAAACGTTTGACTCCGGTAGTTCCTCTTCCGAAGCAGAATATTCAGCTCAAGTTACTAAAGACCAGAAAAGGCACTGCACCTGTATGGCATGATCCGAAACAAAGCGTACCTAAATGGACCTATCAATATCGGATTGAATCAGGTCACTATAAGAGTCCAATACAACAGGCTATCAGCTATAAACCCGATTTAAGGTTAAATCAGATCTATAAAATTCCGAAACAGGATAAATTACTGGTCACTGTAAAATATTTAGGCATTCAATTTGAAACTGGGTATCACATTGAAGATCCCGCCCTGCTCAGCCATTAAATGAAGATTAAATAAATATAACCTATAAAAAAATAAGGTCTGACGAGAGACCTTATTTTTTTATTTACAATAGCTGTAACTTAAACTGCTACGGCGCCGCGCTCAGCAATTGGAATCACTTTACGTAGTTCCGGACCCGTATAGTCTGCGCTTGGACGGATAATACGGTTATCTGCACGCTGTTCCATCACATGCGCTGCCCAACCGGTAACGCGTGACATCACAAAGATCGGTGTAAACAGTTTGGTTGGAATACCCATGAAGTGATAAGCAGATGCATGGAAGAAATCAGCATTACAGAATAATTTTTTCTCACGCCACATGACTTCTTCACAACGGACTGAGACTGGATAAAGTACGGTGTCGCCTACATCTTTCGCCAGCTTCTCTGACCACTGCTTAATAATGCCATTACGCGGATCATTGTCTTTGTAGATTGCATGACCGAAGCCCATGATCTTTTCTTTACGTTCCAGCATACCCAGCATTTCACGCTCAGCTTCTTCTGGCGACGTCCAGTTTTCAATCATATCCATCGCGGCTTCATTGGCACCACCATGCAGGGGACCACGTAGTGAGCCAATCGCACCGGTAATACAAGAGTGCAGATCAGACAATGTCGATGCACATACGCGTGCAGTGAAAGTTGAAGCATTAAACTCATGTTCTGCGTACAGAATCAATGATACGTTCATCACCTGTTCATGCAAGGCATTTGGCTTTTCACCACGCAGTAAGTGCAGGAATTGAGCACCAATGGAATCATCATCGGTATTTTCATCAATACGAATGCCATCATGGCTATAGCGATACCAGTAACAGATAATCGCGGGTAGCGTTGCCAGAATACGATCCGCTACATCCTGCTGTTCAGCAAAAGACTTTTCTGTTTCCAGATTACCCAGCATGGAGACGCCGGTACGCATCACATCCATTGGATGCGAGTCCGCCGGAATGCGTTCCAGCACTTCTTTCAGTGCTTGCGGAAGGCGACGTAATGACTTAAGTTTTGCCTTATAAGCTGCAAGCTGCTCGGCAGTTGGCAATTCACCAAAGAAAATCAGATAGGCTACTTCTTCAAACTGGCAGTGTTCTGCCAGATCCTGCACATCGTAACCACGATACGTCAGTCCTGCACCGCTTTTGCCTACTGTTGAAAGTGCCGTTTTCCCTGCGACTTGTCCACGCAATCCTGCGCCAGTGAGTACTTTTCCTTCAGCCATTGTTTTAATTCTCCTGCTTAAACAGTTTATCTAATGTGTCTTCGAAGCTGTGATAATCTAAAAATTCGTAGAGTTCTTTTCGTTGTTGCATTTTGTCCAGTACATTTACCTGAGTACCGTTTTGACGGATCGACTGCATCACTTCTAAAGCAGCCTTTTGCATTGCACGGGTAGCTGACAGTGGATATAGCACCATACGAATGCCCTGCTCGGCAAGCTCCTCAGTCGTGTAATACGGTGTATCACCAAATTCGGTGATATTTGCCAAAACAGGTACACCCACCGCATCGCAGACTGTTCTATACATAGTGATGTCCGTCATTGCCTCAGCAAAGATCGCATCCGCACCCGCCTCTACACAGGCACAAGCACGATCAATCACAGCCTGTAAGCCTTCTTTTTGCAAGGCATCGGTACGTGCCATGACTACAAAGTTAGAATCCGTTTTGGCATCCACTGCCGCCTTGATCCGGTCTACCATTTCCTGTTGCGATACGATTTCTTTATTTGGACGGTGGCCGCAACGCTTTTGTGCTACCTGGTCTTCAATATGCACGGCTGCTGCGCCAGCTGCAATCATCTGCTTAATGCTACGAGCAATATTAAATGCACCACCCCAGCCTGTATCAATATCTACCAGTAATGGCGTATCCACACGTTCAGTAATACGGCGTACATCTTCAAGGACATTATCAAGACTGGTCATACCCAAGTCAGGCAATCCATAAGAATAATTGGCCACACCGGCACCAGAGACATAAAGGGCTTTATAACCGACCTGTTTCGCCATCATGGCTGCATAGGCATTTACGGTTCCAATGATTTGTAGTGGTTTCTCAGTTTCTAATGCTTCTCTAAACTTTAAACCTGCAGACATTTGTTGTGTCATCTTCCCTTTCCACAGTGTTGGCTATAATTATTGAAGTTCGAGTATACCTATTCAAAACGCTCAATCCATGGCCTGATAGAATAAAAACTCTAAAACTTTAGTCAAATAATGCGGATAGATTTAGCATAAATCTTAGTCGAGATAATAGATACAGCAGTCTCCATGAAATGTGCGCACAACTTTGTTATGATGGCAACTGAAATAATCGAAAAGTGCTGATTTAGTCGTCAATATGCAGGATCTCGTTCAACTGGAACCCTTAGCCAAAGATGTGCCACAGACCAAGCTTGGTCATGAGCGCTGTCTCGCCCTTTTGATCAGTGCAACAGAGCTGTTCCTGGAACATGGTTATGATGCTGTATCACTGGATGATATTGTCAATCATGCCGGTGGCTCCAAGGCATCTATTTATAAATACTTTGGCAATAAAGAAGGCCTGTTTAAGTCGATTTGTGATTATCGCCGTACCCAGTTCTTTAAAGATATTTGTCTCCCCTTTTCTTTAAACAGTTCTAAAGACTTTAGAAGCTATTTGATTCAGACCTTGCTGAACTTTTACCAACATATCAAACAGCCGGAAAATGCCGCATTTATGCGGCTGGTGCTGGAACAAAGTGGACGCAATCTGGATATTGCTCGACATATTCATGAACAGGGGCCAAAACATATCCAGCACTCTATTGCTGAAGTTTTGTCACAGGCACATGCCAAAGGTCTGCTCAGCTGTCCAAATCCATTATTTTCTGCACAATTATATTTCGGTATTTTAAGAAATATGGAATGGCGCATTTTAATGGGTTTGCCAAGCGATGAAACTGATCAGGAAACTGTCGAATATGTGAATTATTGTGTCGATCGTTTCCTGGACGGTCATCAAAAAGTCTAGTTTTTTTGCAATTTCCTATTCATATAGTATATTAGCCGATTCCGTATTTTTTTAACTAACCAACAACTAATTGTTGAACCAGTTTTTCAGCAATTATTGTGGAGTAACGAATGGCTCTCCGTCACTTTCTGACTTTACGCGATCTATCGACTTTAGAACTTAACCAGATACTGCAACGCGCCATCGAGCTCAAGCGCAAACAGCATAACAATGAAGTTTTCCAACCGTTTGTTGGTAAAGTTATGGGAATGATTTTTGAGAAATCCAGTACCCGCACGCGTGTTTCGTTTGAAGCTGGCATGACCCAATTCGGCGGCAGCGCAATTTTCCTGTCTTCACGTGATACTCAATTGGGCCGTGGCGAACCTATCGAAGATTCTGCACGTGTGATTTCAAGCATGCTTGATGTAGTGATGATCCGTACTTTTGGTCATGACATCGTTGAACGTTTTGCTTCTTATTCAAAAGTACCCGTGATTAATGCTCTGACTGATGACCACCATCCTTGCCAGCTGCTTGCTGACATGCAGACTTACCTGGAACATCGTGGTCCAATCGAAGGTAAAACTGTGGCGTGGATCGGTGATGGCAACAATATGTGTAATTCATATATTGAAGCTGCGCATATGTGGGGCTTTAAGCTGAAAATTGCTGCGCCTAAAGGTTATGAGCCACAAGAAAAATTCCTGTCTGAATTTGCACACTGTGTAGAGCTGGTTGACTCAGCTGAAGATGCAGCAGTCAATGCTGACCTGATCGTGACTGACGTTTGGGCAAGTATGGGACAGGAAGAAGAACAGAAAATCCGTGAAAAAGCATTTGCTGATTATCAGGTCAATGAGCGCTTGATGGATCTGGCTCACCCCGACTGCCTGTTTATGCACTGTTTGCCTGCACACCGTGGCGAAGAAATTTCAGAAAATATGCTGGATCACAAAAATGCTGTGGTTTGGGATGAAGCTGAAAACCGTTTACATGCTCAGAAAGCATTGGTTGAATTCCTGATTAATGAAAATCTGAAAAAAGACTAAGTTTTCTTTCAATAAAAAAGCACCGAATCCGGTGCTTTTTTATTGCTCAAAGATTAATGATCATCTTTTAAATATTTTGGTTCTTTCGGTAATTGCCAGCTACAGAAGAAACATACAATCAGCATTACAATGACATACACGAAGAAGGTATTTTCAATACCTGCTGATTTAAATTGTAATGCGACCGAAGGTGCTGAACCACCAAAGACGGCATTACCCACTGCATAAGAGAAACCTACTCCTAAAGCTCGTACATGTGGCGGGAACATTTCTGCTTTTACGATACCGCCAATCGAGGTATAGAGGCTCAGTAACATCATCAGGAAAATCAGCAATAATGCAACGATCACTGGGGTATCACTGAAGACCCGCATACCGACCGCCATGACCGGATAAATCGCAATCGCCATCAACCCACTAAACAGCAGCATACAGGTACGACGACCAATTCGATCCGACAAAGCACCAAAAACTGGCTGTGCAATCATCAATATAAAGATACAGGCCGTCATAATAAATCCGACAGTCTTTGGATCAATACCGATATTGGTTAAATAGGTTTTTGAATAAACCGTAATTACATAGAAGCTTAGTGAACCCGCTGAAGTATAGCCAACCACCAGCAAGAATGTTTTCCAATGGTTCTTGAACAATTCTTTAAGTGTACCTGAATCTTCCTTATCACTATCTTCCGTAGATAGCGTTTCTTCAAGACGGCTACGTGCCAATAAAGAAACAATTGCCGCAATACCACCAATCACAAACGGGATACGCCAGCCACCATCAAGTAACTGTTGTTCGCTCATAAAGCCCAGGAAAATAACCCCGAGTAAACTTGCCAGCAACTGACCACCGGTCAAGGTCACATATTGGAAAGATGAGAAAAATCCACGCTGACCTTTTAAACCCAGCTCACTCATATAGGTCGCAACAGCGCCATATTCACCACCGACTGATAAGCCCTGTAACAGACGCACCAGCAGCAGCAAGAATGGTGCTGCCATACCCACCTGCTCATAAGTTGGTAAAGCTGCGAATAGGAATGAACTGATGGCCATTAAACAGATCGAAATGACCATGGATTTTTTACGGCCATGTTTATCGGCAATACGGCCAAATAGCCAGCTACCTATCGGACGCATAAAGAAGCTGGCAGCAAATACACCCCAAACATAAATTGCCTGAGTTGAACTGTCCATATTTGGTGCAGTGAGTGCCTTGGTAAAATAAACCGCAAATACAGCATAGATATAAAAATCGAACCATTCGACCAGGTTACCGGAGGCTGCCCCGACGATTCCTTTAATACGACTGTTTTTTTCCTGCTTGGAATAAGCTTGACTCAAAATATGACATCCTTATTTTTAAATCATTGAAGTTTCTTGTTTATAGGTCAATATTTTATGCCTTTAAACTTAGATATTATTTTTGCATGCACCCTACGTACTTACCGGTATGCTGCGTGGGGAGGTGTAAGACTATAAACCTAGATGAAATCCCATACAAAAAATAAAGTGTAATTATTGATAGATTTTTCACATAAAAAGTCTTTTAAACTTCAATATTTAAAAATAAGCAAAAAGAAGAAATCCGAGGAGGCAGGAGAATTAACCAAGGTAGAGTTGCGTACAGATCTTATTCATGCTCTTATAATCCGCAAAACACAGTAATAATTTGTGGCCTTAAATGAAATATAAAATAAATCTATTCACTGCTTTAACCCTTGGCATTAGTTTTCTTAGTAGTCAGGTTCATGCTTCCGAATTTGATCAATACCTGCAACAGCAACAGATCATTGATTCAAAATTTAAAATCAAGAAAAAAGCAGAACTCAATGAAATGCTGGCTGTATTAAGTGCGGAAGATTCTAAAACTTTGCCCCTGCAAATTGATCACAATACGATTATTGAACAACTGAAACTCACTGCTAATAAGACCGAACTAAAAGGTTTAATTATTACTCCAGACTTTGCCCAGTTTGAAAAAGATCTAGGTCCTAAGGAAGTGACTCAACTTATCCGCAAAAACTTATTACAAAATTGCGGTATTTTTTTTGAGCACCGTTATCAGTTAGAAAATCCCTATAAAGTGATGCTAGAACTGAGTTCCACTACTCGATCTTATGACGTTGAAATATCGCAGAAGGACTGTAAAGGGAACTAAGTTTCTACAGGAAGTAAATCAACGGATTAAACCTTGGGGTTGCATGATAATAATCAGCGCCCCCAATATCACCACTGCACCACCAAGCAAATCCCATCGAGACAGGCTGATCTGATCTACAAAACGCAACCACATCAAAGCAGTAAAGATATAGATACCACCATAAGCTGCATAGATCCGGCCTGAAGCAGCGGGATGCAAAGTTAATAGCCAGACAAAGGCCGCCAAAGCCAGAGCTGTCGGAATCCATAACCAGTGACTTCTTCCCTGATTCAAAATCAGATAGGGAAAATAACAGCCTAGAATTTCCATCACCGCCGTGACCAGGAACAGACAAAAAGTCGTAATAAGTTTAGTGAACTGAAATTCCATATCTTGTTAAATCTTAGCCAGGCAATAAATCTTGATCAGATCATAGCAATAAAGAAATAAAATAACCCGTGCAAGCACGGGTTATTTTACGATGAGTAGAATTTAGGCTGGTTCAGCAGTCTGATCTTCAAACACTTCAAGTTTCAAGCCTACAGCTTTGCCATTTTCTTTCTTCACAGATACAGCAACATTACCGCCATTATCTGCCAGCTCACCAAACAGAATCATTTCTGCCAATGGTTTTTTCAGATGCTCCTGAATCAAACGCTGCATTGGACGCGCGCCCATCAATCGATCGTAACCATTTTCAGCCATCCATTCACGTGCAGATTGATCCACTTCAAGAATGACTTTTTTCTCATCCAGTTGTGCTTGAAGTTCAGTGAGGAACTTATCAACCACGTTTTCAATGATCGTATTTGGCAATGCTTTAAACTGAATCACGCCATCCAAACGGTTACGGAACTCAGGCGAGAATGCTTTTTTCATGGCTTCCTGATTGTCATTGCTGTTGTCTTGTTCCATGAAACCGATACTGACACGTGAAATACTTTCAGCGCCAATATTAGTAGTCAGTACAAGCACCACATTACGGAAGTCTGATTTACGACCATTGTTATCAGTCAACGAGCCATGATCCATAATTTGCAGCAACAGGTTAAATACATCCGGATGTGCCTTTTCGATTTCATCGAGTAGTAATACACAATGCGGATTCTTATGAATCGCATCGGTCAACAAACCACCTTGGTCAAAACCAACATAGCCTGGAGGTGCACCAATCAGACGGGATACCGCATGACGTTCCATATATTCAGACATATCGAAACGAACCAGCTCCACGCCCATCAGTTTCGCCAATTGCTTGGTGACTTCAGTTTTACCGACACCCGTTGGACCGGCAAAGACAAAACTACCGACTGGCTTATCTGGAGATTTCAGGCCTGCCCGAGACAGCTTGATTGCGGAACCGAGTGCTTCAATGGCTTCATCCTGACCGAAGACCACACGTTTCAAATCACGCTCAAGATTTTCTAATACAGTCTTGTCATCTTTAGAAACTGTTTTTGGTGGAATACGGGCAATTTTCGACACGATGTCTTCGATATTTTCTACCGTAATCAGGCTGTCGTCTTGCTCGGCTTTTAAACGGCGTTGCGCACCCGCTTCATCGATCACATCAATGGCTTTATCTGGCAAGAAACGGTCATTAATAAACTTCGCTGATAGTTCTACCGCTGATACCAAAGCCTGATCTTCATATTGAACATGATGGAAATCTTCAAACTTAGATTTCAGACCACGTAAAATATCAATAGTTTCAGAGATGGAAGGCTCATTCACATCAATTTTCTGGAAACGACGTGATAAAGCATGATCTTTTTCAAAGACCTGACGGTATTCCTGGAATGTGGTTGAACCTATGCAACGCAATGAACCATTTGCCAGTGCTGGCTTAATCAGGTTCGAAGCATCCATGGTACTACCCATACTGGAACCTGCACCGATGATCATATGAATCTCATCAATGAACAGCACTGCATCCGGTTTTTTCTTCAAGGCATTGAGAAGTTGTTTCAGACGTTTTTCGAAGTCACCACGGTATTTGGTTCCTGCCACCAGTGCACCGATATCCAGACTATAGATTTCGGCATTTTCTAGTGGTTTAGGGGCTTTACCATTGACAATCAGCCAAGCCAGACCTTCAGCAATGGATGTTTTACCCACACCCGGATCACCGACCAGCAACGGATTATTTTTACGGCGACGACAAAGAATTTGTGCAGCACGCTCAATTTCTTTTTCACGACCAATTAATGGATCAGTTTTACCTTTTTGCGCTTCGTGATTCAGGTTAGTGGTATAAAGATCCAGTGGACCTGAAGCATTCGATGAACCGGTTTCGCCGTCCAGTTCCTCAATTTCTTCTTCGTTCTGCACTTCTTCCTTGCGGGTGCCATGCGACAAATATTGAGTCAAGGTTAAACGGTTAATCTGATGACGTTTCAGCAGATACACTGCAAACGAATCACGCTCTGAGTACATCGCAACTAGAATGTCCGCACCTTCTACCGTACGGTCTCCACCACTTGACTGTACATGGAAAATGGCACGCTGCAGGATCCGGTCAAAACTTTCAGTCGGATGAGGTGCCTGATCGTTATTTTCGCCGAGTTTTGGAGTGTGTTGTTCTACGTATTCTTCAAGTTCTTTACGCAGCACAATAATGTCTGCACCGCATGCTTTAAGGGCATTCACGGCAGAATCGTTGTCGAGTAAAGCCAATAATAAATGTTCTACTGTCAGAAACTCATGTCTCTTTTGACGAGCCATGCTAACAGCCAAACGTAGTGATACTTCTAATTGACGACTGAGCATGCAACCCCCTTAATCTTTAGGCTCTATCTGGCAAAGTAAAGGATGACCTTGTGATCGAGCGTAATTATTGACCTGGTTCGCTTTCGTTTCCGCAATGTCTCTTGGATAGACGCCAGCAACACCTTTTCCTTCATAATGTACAGTTAGCATTACTTGCGTAGCTTGGTCAAGATTCATTGCAAAGTATTGTTGTAAAATTTCAATTACAAACTCCATTGGGGTGTAATCGTCATTCATCAATACCACCGCATACATCGGTGGACGCTTCAACTCTGGCGGTGCTGTTTGTACTGTAATATCAGCATCTTCGTCATGAAAAGGGTCGTTTGCCAAGCGTGGGCTTATGTGCCAGTCAACCACCCCGGACTGATTAAAAGAGTTCTTGATTTCACTTAAACAAATATGACGCTTGTTGCTAGGCATAAGATTTACATTTCACACTTTAGTTTGCATTGGCTTCTGTCTGAGGAATCTCTGACAGGAATGCAGATTGATTTTCAATTGCCTCGCCCTTACTCCAGCTAAAACGGCGGGTAACAGGCTTGCTTGTACCAGTCAGTCGAACTTCTATAAATTCTGGTACAAAACCTTTCGGCATTGTCCAACGACCAGTCAGACGTTCATAATTTTCGAAATTGAAGTTTTTATCTGCCAAAGGCACAATTAAAATTTCAGTTTCCCGAATCAGGCGCAATTCAACCGAACCGGAAACACGCCCCTTGCTTGGACTTACCTGAATCAGATCAAGCTGGTATTCAAAGGCATTTTCAGGCAGAGGCTTTACTGCCAAGTGCTGAACAGATAAAGGCATACCACCACGCTGACGCAGTACTTCACGATATAAGGTCGCTAGGCTTTCTGCCTGCGTATATTCATCACGGGTTTTATTCATCGCAAGATACAGGTCATTGGCATTACTTACTGCCAGATCACGTTCCTGCGTTGCTGTATTCAGGGTTTTATTCAGTGTTTCCAGACTGGCTTTCTGCTTTTGTACGACTTCAACCAGCTGTTCAGCATCCGCCTCAAAACCTACAACAGTCAGACCTTGACGATGACCTATCGAATAGCCAAGTAAACCACTACTCAGTACCAGAATTGCAGCACCTATCGCAAGTGGCGTGTTCCCTTTCAGAAATGGCATTTTCTTCTTGTCATCTGTGGTCAGATCGTGAGGTTCATTATTCGGCATTGTCATCTCTTCTATCTTTTTCAAGACACACATTTAAATCGAAATTCAAATGTGTGTGAAGTTGTAATACGTTTTTTATGGTAATAAAGCAATGTTTTGCAAGCCAGCGTTTTCAGCAAAGCCAAACATCAGGTTCATATTCTGTACCGCCTGACCTGCTGCACCTTTCACTAGGTTATCTTGTGCTACCAGAATAACCAGTTTCGTTGATTGAGGCTTGTACAGTGCAATACGGAGTTCATTGGCACCACGTACTGAACGGGTTTCTGGCGAACTGCCTGATGGCATGACATCAACGAACTGTTCATTGGCATAGAACTGTTCATAGAGTGCCTGCAAATCTGCTATCTGGCCTGCTTCAGTCAGGTCAATGTAAATAGTTGACAGCATACCGCGAATCATTGGCACCAGATGTGGTACAAATAAAATATGGTCAAATACACCTTTTTGACCTGAGATATTTTCTAACGCTTCTACAATCTCAGGATGATGACGGTGACCTGCTACGCCATAAGCTTTAAAGTTATCTGCATTTTCAGAATAGATCATGCCTAGGCTGGCTTTACGGCCTGCACCTGAAACCCCTGATTTAGCATCAATAATAATACTTTCAGGTTTCACTAAGGCTTCCGCAGATTTTAATACTGGTGCAAGGCCCAGCTGCACGGTTGTTGGATAACAACCCGGGTTACCAATCACATTCGCCTGTTTGATCTTGTCACGATTCAGTTCAGACAGACCATATACAGAATTTTGTAATATAGATGGACAAGCATGTTGCATGCCATACCATTTTTCAAACTGTGCCAAATTCTGTAAACGGAAATCTGCGGCAAGGTCAATTACCTTGGTATTTGCAGCTAGCAGTTCTTCTGCATGTTTCATCGCAACGCCATGTGGTGTCGCAAAAAATACGACATCACAAGATTTTAATAAATCAAGGCTGAGATCAGAAAATTCAAGATCAGTATGACCACGCAGGCTTGGGAACATATCGTCTACACGGCGACCTGCTTCGGTACGTGATGTCAGTGCTTTGACGCTAACGTTTGGATGTCGCAGTAATAGACGTAAAAGTTCAACGCCTGTATAACCTGTGCCACCCACAATACCCACTGAAATCACGATAATTACCTCTAACTAGATGTTTCCTTTATGCCAGGTAGTATGACAGGAAGTTCACGTTTTCTAAACTCTTTCACTGAGGAATGCTGATTTTTTATATATTTTGAAATGCATGTTTAAAGATAAGATTGAAACACCTTTATGTGTGTTTGGTCGTTACTGGAGTAGACCAACTATAATGACAAAGATAAATTACAAATAAGAAAGCAGGTAATGCCAAAAACATAATGGCGTCTAGTCGAATCATAAATGGAATTAACCCTAAAATGGCCAATAGTGTTGTACTGGCTGAAAATTCTTTAGGTATTTGACGATTTTTAATCCATAAAATAGCCATATAAAATAGCATTCCCCACGCGAGCACTCCTGTCAGCATAAAAAATTTGACGGTTAAAGGATAATCCATGGGTAAACTTGGGAAAAAAATACTGTATAAAAATAGTCCGTAAAAAAACAGCGCAGGAAGCGAGACTATAAAAATTAAAATTGTGAGGATTAACCGCATCATGAGGAGTTCTAATTTATCGTTATCATTAGATCTCTTTCATAAATCAAAAAACGATCTTCTTTTTGGTTAATATTTGCACTCCGGATTTCTTGGCATTCGTGCATAATCTGCGGATGAAATACATCGATTCAAAGAAGCTTTCTGAAACACAGTTTAAGCGATACACCTGCATCTCATGGTCAACCTTTGATTTAATGGTTGAACAACTGAAAATGCATGTCCCTGCTAAAGGTAGACCATCTAAGTTAAGTGTAGAAGATCAGGTTTTACTCTGTCTGAGCTATTGGCGTGAATACCGGACATTATTTCACGTTGCTACGAGTTATGGGGTTTCAGAACCGACTGCCTCAAGAATCGTCCGTCATGTTGAAGACTGCCTGATTCAGTCTAAACTATTTAATTTACCGAAAAACTTGCCCGAAGGTGAAGGCATCGACTGGAATGTAGTGATCGTAGATGCCACAGAAATTCCAATACAAAGGCCTAAAAAAACAGAAAAAAAGCTATAGTGGCAAAAAGAAAACACATACCTTCAAAGTTCAAGCCATCATTCATTATAGAACTCAGAAAATTCTGAGTTTATGCACGAGTCGTGGTGCTGTACATGATTTCGAGCTTTTCAAACGCAACTTGAATCAGATTCCTGCAGGCGCCTTTATCCTTGCAGATAAGGGTTATCAAGGGATCTATACAGTGTATCCAAATAGCTTATTGCCATTAAAAGCAAAAAAAACGCTGCAAACTAGATCCCGAGCTAAAACCTTACAATCAGGAAATCAATAAAAGAAGAATTGGGATTGAGCATGTATTTGGCAGTTTGAAAACCTTCAAAATCCTTGCCGAGCGATATCGTAACAGAGGCAAAAGACTAGGATTAAGATTTAGTTTAATCGCGGGAATCTATAATTTGGAGCTGAGTAAAAAATGACTTATGAAAGAAGTCCAATGATTCTTGCATTAATTCTGACTGACCCACCACCATGGCATTGCAGTGTTTTTCAATATTTTTCGATGGATTAGATAGTCTGAATCATGCCGGGCCACTTCAGTCCAAAAATGCGGGCTATGATCAAAATGCCGGGTATGTGCCAGTTCATGCACGCAGAGATAACGGACGATATTTTCAGGAAACAGAATAATACCGCTATTCAGCATAATGTTATGTCTGGCAGAACAGCTGCCCCAACGGGTTTTCGGCTGGCGGATATTACAGACATTGAAAGATAATCCTGTTTCCAGACTAACCTGTTCAAGATAAATCGGTAACTGTTGTTTGGCATAGGCAATTACAAAAGCTTTTAAGTAGCTTTCAGGATTTCGATCACTGATATAGAGCATATAGTTTCCATGATCCAGAATAAAATTATGCTTCTGGGCCTGGTATTGAACTGATATTGGCTGATTCAGATTAAATAGCTGCAAGCTAGCAGGTAAACTACGATCAACACTTTGTATTTTTTCCTGCTGGGATTGCCAGGTTTTGAGTAACCAGCTTTCGGCATCATTAATAAAATTCTGGATTTGTTTTTTTGTGCAAAATACGGGTGCAGTCAGGCGAATTTGAGTACCATCCACACGAAGCTTTAAACGTGTTGAGCGAATATTTCGGACAATTTGAATTTCAGGTAAGTCGGATAAGGTCATTTTTATTCTTTTATGAGAATCCTCCCCCTTGCATAGCAGTGCTACTCAACTTTAACAAAGAAGGGAGTAAGGCCCCTCTTTTTCAAAGAGGGGCTTGGGGAGATTTTAAAATTAAACCGCAGTACGCTCTTCAATACCGTTATCAGTAGCAACCACAGCAATATCAGCTTTATTTAATGCAAAGATACCGTTACAAACAACACCTGGAATGTCATTCAAAGTTTTTTCTAACTCTAATGCATTCAAAATATTTAAGTTATAAACATCCAAAATTACATTACCGTTATCGGTGACTACACCTTCACGGTACGCAGGGTCCCCCCCTAAAGCAACAATTTTACGTGCGACTGCAGAACGTGCCATTGGAATCACTTCTACAGGAAGCGGAAATTCACGACCTAACTGTTCCACCCACTTAGAATCATCGACGATACAAACGAATTTTTTCGCAATAGATGCAACAATTTTTTCACGTGTCAGCGCAGCACCGCCACCTTTGATCATGTGCATATGGCGGTCGATTTCATCCGCACCATCGACATAGGCATCCAGACCGCCTACGCTATTCATATCGACAACTTCAATGCCTAATTTTTTAAGGCGTTGTGCAGTGGCTTCAGAACTTGCAACTGCTGCTTCCAATTGAAGTTCAGGCAAAAGTTCGATCAAGAAGTTAACAGTACTCCCAGTACCGACGCCTAAAATGCCCCCTTTTGGTAAGTGCTTTAACGCAGCTTTTGCTGCAGCTTGCTTTTTCTCATCTTGGGTTGCATATAGACTCATGACATCACTCAACTATTTTGGACTTTCGCAGTATTTTTAAACCGCAAAGCCGCGTGGTTTGTTACAATAAGTGCTTATTTTAAACTGTTAGATGGAAAATTAACATGCTGTCTCGTTTGGTTCGACAAATTTTACAAGCAACTGTGTACGATGTTGCAATCGAAACCCCACTCGAAGCAGCGCCACGAATTAGCGAGCGCTTAAATAATAACATTCGCTTTAAACGTGAAGATTTACAACCGGTTTTTTCATTCAAGCTACGCGGTGCCTATAACCGTATTAGTCAATTACCGAAATCACAACTCGAACGTGGCGTTATCACAGCTTCAGCAGGCAACCATGCCCAAGGCGTGGCGCTGTCAGGGAAAAAGCTGGGGATTCGCGCGATTATCGTAATGCCAAAAACCACCCCTGATATCAAGGTTCAGGCGGTAAAACGCTTAGGTGGCGAAGTCGTATTGCACGGTGATTCATTTGATGTTGCCAATAAATATGCGATTCAACGTGCCGAAGAAGATGGCATGACCTTTATTCCACCTTATGACGATGAACTGGTGATGGCCGGTCAAGGTACCATTGCCAATGAAATCCTGCGCCAATGGCGTGATGTAGAATATGTTTTTGTTGCAGTTGGTGGTGGTGGTCTGATTGCCGGTGTTGCAGCGTACTTGGGAGATGTTGCTCCGCATGTCAAAGTTATTCCTGTGGAATATGATGAATCCGCTTGCTTAAAAGCGGCCTTAGAAGCCAATGAACGTGTGATTCTTCCATCTGTCGGTTTATTTGCCGATGGTACTGCAGTGGCACAAATTGGTGAAAAACCTTTTGAGGTCATCCGCCTGCAAAAATCAGATAATTCTGGTCCAATTGTTGAACCTGATGTGGTACTGGTCAATACTGATGAAGTCTGTGCAGCAATTAAAGATACCTATGACGAATGCCGTAGTATTGTAGAACCATCTGGTGCAATGGCGTTGGCAGGGATTAAAAAATACGTCGCTGAACACGGCATTCAAGGCAAAAATATCGTGTCCATTGTTTGTGGTGCAAACATGAACTTTGACCGTTTACGCTATATTGCGGAACGTACTGAACTCGGTGAGCGTAAAGAAGCCATCTTTGCCGTGACCATTCCTGAACAGAAAGGCGCTTTCCTGAGTTTCTGTCGTGCCCTGCAAGGCCGTAACATCACCGAGTTTAATTACCGTGCCAGCGATGCAACTGCAGCTCAGGTCTTCGTGGGTATTAGCCTGAAAAATGGCGAAAAAGAACGTCAGGAAATTTACGAAAACCTGAAATTCCAGTATGACGTTGATGATCTGTCTGACGACGAAGTAGCAAAACTGCACATCCGTTATCTAATTGGTGGTCATGCAGACATTGAAAATGAACGTCTGTTCCGTGTCGAATTCCCGGAGCGTCCAGGTGCGTTATTGACTTTCCTTGAACGTCTAGGCCCAACTCATAACATCACCCTGTTCCACTACCGCAACCACGGCGCGGCTGAAGGTCGCGTACTGGTCGGCTTGGAAGCGGAAGATGCAAAACAGAATCCAGACGGTTTGATCGAAACTCTGGAGAGTATCACCTATCCATATGACGAGATTACCAATAACCTGGGTTATCAACGCTTCCTGAAATAATTTCAGATTCTGATATCTAAACTAAAAAACCGTCTTTCGAGGCGGTTTTTTGATATAAGCAAATAAGAACGCAGGTCTTTGATAATATTTATGTAAAGCAAATAGCTGAAAAATTAAATAAGCACTAAGATAAGCACGTAAATTAATAGAAAGCGCATGTATAAGCGCAGCAACTTTAGGAAAAATACATGGCACTGTTTGCTGTGATCGGTTTAGGAAGTTTCGGTGCCACTGTTGCCACACAACTGATGTCACTCAAACATGAAGTAATTGGCATCGACCTGAATAAAAAATATGTTGAAAGCATTTCAGATGAACTCACCCATGCCGTGATTGCAGATGCCACGGATGAACATGTGCTGGACGAACTAAATGTTCAGAACTGTGAAGCGGTGGTGGTGGCGATTGGTGAAGATATTGAAGCCAGTATTCTCTGCGTCCTACACCTCAAGAATATGGGGGTTAAAAAAATCTGGGCCAAATCCAAGTCCAAAGCCCATCATATGATCCTGACTCATCTTGGGGTGGATAAGATTATTCATCCCGAGGAAGATATGGGCGTTCGGATCGCGCAATCCTTAAGTTATCCGATGGTCAGCCGCTATATGGCGCTTGAGGATAATCGTTATCTGGTCAAAATTGAGATTCATACCGAACAAAGTGGTATCAAACTCAATCAGCTGATGGATCATGCACCAGAAATTAAAACCATTCTGCACAAGCGTGGCCCCGTGGTGCAATATATCCTCGATCCCCATCTTATTCTTAAAGAGGGTGATATTCTGCTTGTTGAGGGCTTGCTGGAACCTTTACGTCGCCTGTCCAAACATTTTAAAAATCTATGAAAATAACTGCTCATAAAAACCGGACTATTAACCTCAGTCCACCCAGCATTATCGCATTGGGATTTTTGGCATTGATTCTGGTTGGTTCAATCTTGTTAATACTGCCAGTTTCTCATCATGGTGATGTCACTTGGTTTCAGGCTGTTTTTACTGCAACTTCTGCGGTGACCATTACCGGTTTGTCTGTGGTCAATGTCGGAGAAGCTTATACGGTCTTCGGCAAGATCGTAATCATGATTCTCCTGCAATGTGGCGGACTCGGCTTTATGACCTTTGCCATTCTGGCTGCCATGAGTCTGGCGCCTAAAATGGGACTAAGGCAACAGGTCATGGCTCAGGAGTCCATCGGTCAGACCAGCCTGAAAAAGATCAGTACTACCATTAAAGGTGTGTTTCTATATTCGCTGTTCTTTGAAGCAATTGGCACAGTAATTCTGACTATTGCCTGGCTACAGGACTATAACTTTGCCCAGGCTTTTTTCTACGCTTCCTTTTATAGTATTTCTGCCTTTAACAATGGTGGCTTTTCCCTGTTCCCGAATAGTCTAATGAGCTTTGCCGATCAGTATCTTATTACCTTCACCATTAGCATGCTGTATATCATTGGCGGCATTGGCTTTTTGGTGTTGATGGATGTACGACAGCATAAACGCTGGCGCAAACTGAGTACCAATAGTAAGCTGATTTTGAGTACCATTGCTGCACTGAATCTTTCTGCCTTTATCCTGATCTGGATTCTGGAAGCTTCTAATCCTCAAACACTGGCATTGATGAGTATGGGCGATCAGGCGGTCAATGCCTGGTTCCATGCCACAGTACCGCGTTCTTCAGGTTTTAACAGCCTGCCGATGGATCAGCTGACCAATGCATCCACCTTAGTTACCATGTTCCTGATGTTTATTGGTGGTGGTTCTTTAAGTACCGCAGGTGGCATTAAGGTCGGAACTTTTATCATTGTAGTGATTAGTGTAATTAGCTTCCTACGGCGTGAAGATGAAATTCGTTTATTCAAGCATTCGATTCCAGAGAAAACCACCTTTAAAGCATTGGCAGTGGTCTGTATTACTGCTCTCCTGATTGCAACCGGATTTATGAGTCTGCTTATTCTGGAGCCAGATCAGGACTTTCTGGATCTGCTGTTTGAAACGGTTTCTGCCGCATGTACAGTTGGGTTGTCTCGTGGCATCACTTCTGAATTACAGCCAGCCAGTCTGTTGATTCTGATGCTGTTAATGTTTGCAGGTCGTTTAGGCCCTTTGACCTTGGCCTATTTTATTGCCACACCGAAAAAGAGCCGCCTTAAACATCCACCTTCAGAAATTCAGGTTGGGTAATTTCGATATAAAACAAAAAATCCATGTCAGCACGTGGATTTTTTGATGATAATGCTTGTTAGAACCAGTTCATCAACGAAACACCCAAGCCGACATACGTCGCCTTATGGTTATAGTCGATCAGGCTTTCACCGTAGCCATCAAACAGCTGAAAATGTCCACGCAGACGACCACTGATCGGGAATGACCAGTCAAATTGCGCTGCACCACGACTGTCATCACCGCCTTTTAAGGTATGTCGCAACATAAGTGAAAAGTCATGATCTTTCCAACGATAAAATGCAGTCAAATCGCCACGACCGACATAGTCTACGATATCCGGATTGTTATCATCTGGCAGGTCTTCTTCAAAACGATACCAAGGACGTAGCATCAGGGCAAAGTTATTACGCTCAAAGCCCAGATTCAGCATCACCCGGTTCCAGCTACGTGATAGTGGATCGGAACGGCCATTGGACTGATGATTAATGGTCAGACCTAGCATACGCCAGTCCAGACCAAATAAATCGTAATTGGTTCGGAATACAATACTGGCTTCTGGTTCATAATTGGTTTCACGGAATGGACGTGATTTTTCAGAGTTATATACTTGCCAGCGTGAAGACTGGGTATACGCCAGCCAGATATCACCATTATTACCAAAAATATTTTCTACTGCTTTAGTTTTTAGTGAAAGCTGAAACTTGGCTTCCATGGATTTCAGGTTCTGATCTTCTGTTACCGTATTACGTTCATTCGGACTTTCAGGAAACTCATTTTTCTCGGAGGTCCAAAATCCTGGCAATACATACACCGGCTGATAAGAACGGATATTCCAAGTACCCAGTTTACTTTCCGGTGAAAGTTCCCAACGGCTGTCCAATAAAGACAGGTTCGGTTTCAGTGGCGAGCCTTCACTGACCGTTACCGTAGAAACAGTTTTATCAATTCTAGCTTTCAGGTTATCGGGTTCAGGCGCAAGTTCAGCAGCTGCGCGACGTTCAGATACCAGTACCACTCTTTCAGCTTCTGGTACTTTGAACAAAGCATCATAACACGCTAGACGTTCTGCACTGGTTTCTACCGCGGCACAGGCCTCAGCCGTTGCTGGCATCGGACTGCTGGGAATAGTTATTTGATTTTCTTCTGCATACACCTGCGCCCCACCCATACAGCCCAGCAAAATGCTCAGCTGCAAAGTTGGGCGCTTAAACGAATTAAGCGCCATTCAATTTTCCTTTTTTATTTTATTGAACTTGTTGAATTACAAATCCGAGCTGTTCCAGTGCTTCACGTTTTGCCACGGGTGCAACCACAGCACGCGACGGCTGTTGTTCTACCAGATATTGCTGAGCCACACGCTTCAGGTCTTCCAGCGTCACATTGAGCAGACGTTCACGTAACTGCTTACGGAATGCTGGAGTACGCTGATGCAGGTAAGCATAACAAGCTGTAATTGCCTCACCTGCTGGTGAACCCGGCTTATCCATGCTGGCAATCAGACCCAGAATCGCTTCTTCCAGTTGATGTGGCTGTTGTTCCGCATTTAATAGCCACTGAACACTTGCATTAAAGTCCTTGAAAGTCTCTGCTAAACGTGGATCACGGTAGCTGTAGAAACGGAATGAACAGGCATTACCATCATAGCTGGCACCGCCACCATAAGCACCGCCTTTTTCACGGATCGCACTATGCAGGTATCCATTACGCAAATAACCTGCCAAGACCATCAATGGTGCTGCATCTGGATGAGATACTTCTACTGCCGGATAAGCTGCTGCACAGAACTGAACATTGGCCTGAATCAGCCATGCCTCATCTGCTTCATTCAATAATTTTTCAGTTTGAGCAAGTTGTACCGGATTACGGTCCACAGCAACTTTATCCCAAACATTCTGAACTTCTTCTACCAGATGGTCCGCTTGCGGTTCTTCACAAACCAGTAAGAACTGTTTTGGAGCTTGCAGTAAAATACGATGAATGCGTTTCAGCTCTTCAATCATGGCATCGTAAGCAGCTTCATCTTTCTCAATCTGAGCAACCAGATTCATCAGCCAGTTCAATGCACCAAGACCAGTGTTATGATAATCACGGCTCGCTAAAGCACTGTGCTGACGTGAAGCTACCTGCATCGCATAGCTATGGCCTGAGCCCGAAATACGCGAATGCCAGCGTGTTTTACGCTGTTGCAGCAATTCGATAATACGGCCTTTTTCATCAAAACGAAGCTGCTCAAAACCGGTTTTCAGCAACTGAATCGCTTGCAGGTTATTTACCAGAGATTTAGTTGTGAGCGTTAACCAGGCAGAAATCTTATTCTTGTCATCTACTTTTGAACGTAATGAAGCTCCCATACCCAATCCACCGCTAACAGCAGTCTGGATTTGCTGGAATTCAAGATAATCATATTCGCCCGCACCGACTTCACCGACCAGAATCGACAGCAGGTTAAAGTATGGTGATTGCACCACTTCGTCAGGAATCTGTACCAAGACTTGTTGGTAATAAATACCATTGGTACCAGCATAATAAAGGTTTAATGGCGTATCGATGCCATTGGAAATTACTTCACGCAACTGACCTTGTACGATTTGCATTTCAGCAGGCACATCTTCCAGGCCAACCTTAGGTAACAGGTTCAGGTCATCCGGTGTATCCTGGCGGACTTTTAAAGCTTCAGTCTGCGCAACGATTTCAGCTTTTTGTTCTTCAGTCAGTGTTTTGCCAATTTCTGCCAGTCGTGCTTTTTCCGCTTCGGCCTCTTTGGCAGATTTGGTCGCATCTGGAACCAGTGTCAGTTGCACACGGTGCGGGTTATCAATCAGATGTTCTTTGATCAGATTAGACAGCCACATCGGGTCTTTCAGTTCTTCTTTAACTGCGGCAATTGCAGAATCCACATCCCAGACTTCAACCGGATCACGGTGATGAATCGCGCTACCTAAACCATTCAAGATCAGGCTTAAACCATATGGCGTACCATCACCATTGATTTCACGCTGATGCAATTCAATCTGATGCAGAATCGCATCTACTGCCTGCTGATCTACCGGTTTCGCAGCAACATCTTCCAGAATCTTGAATACGCCATTTTTAAATTCTTCAGCATGTTCTGGGTTTGAGCCTTGAACTGCGCAATAGAAAGTCATTTCAAAGTTAGAGTCATCAACCCCCATGAATGGGCCTGTTGCATCTGCATAACCACAGGTTTCCAGATAATGACGTAGTGGAGATGCCGAATCTTCTAACAGGATACCTTCTACCAAACGCATACCCAGACGAAGTTTGATTTCGCTTGCTTCCGGTAGTAACCAGGAAATCACGTGATAGGTTTTATCACGTAAATCCTCTGCATCAACTGCATAAGTATCAGTCACTGATACCGGTGCAGACAAACGGGTTTCAGGTGTGGAGTATAAAGTCTCACCCTGTTCAAATTTAGACAGTGCCAAGTTTTCAAACTGTTCTTGCAGTTCATAAGCTGACTTCTTGCCAAAGGTCATGAATACCGCATTACTTGGGTGGTAATGTGACTTATAGAAATCAACTAATTCCTGGTAAGTCAGATCTGGAATATCTTTAGGATCACCACCTGAGTTGTAGTGATAGGTGGTATCCGGGAACAGGTAATGCGCCAACGTATGATAGAGCTGATCTGAAGGTGAACTCATTGCACCTTTCATTTCATTAAACACAACACCTTTGTAAACCGGTTCACCATTTTCCAGCTCAATACGGATCCCTTCCTGGGCAAAATCCAGCGGATTCAGGTTCGCTGCAAAAGCAGCATCCATATATACTTCTAACAGGTTCTGGAAGTCTTTATCATTCTGGGTGGCAAACGGATAAGCTGTCCAGTCCGCCGCAGTAAAGGCATTCATGAACGTGTTCAGGGAACGTCGAATCATGAGGAAGAATGGATCACGTACCGGAAATTTTTCTGAACCGCAAAGCGCGGTATGTTCAAGAATATGCGCTTCGCCTTTAGAGTCCATTGGCTGCGTACGGAAAGCCACTAAAAAGACATTTTCATCGTGATTGGTCGCCAGGTGATAATGAATGGCGCCGGTCACATTATGTTTATATTCAGACACTAAAATGTCTAAAGCATCAACATGGTGTTGACGTACCAACTGAAACGCAGGATGTACAGTTTGTGAAATGGTTTCAGTGACATCTACAGTCATGCGATCTCCTAATTTTTAGATAAAAAACAACTGATCGCATTATAGCTGTAGTTTTTGTTATTATTCACGCTGAAAACCGATCATTTTGATCGAATTAAGTAAACTTGGTCATTCAGAAAATGAATCACCAAGTTTATGAACCGTAGTATTTAAATTGAAAATCGGCTAGATCAGATATTTAAAGTAATTGTAATTCGGATGGTTTTCGACAAACACATAATTTTGCTTCTGGTAAAAGCTCGCCGCCAGTTTGGTTTCAGTATGCAGGCAAAGTGCAGAATAATGCGGACGTGCTAACTGTTCCAGATAAGCCAGTAATTGCTTGCCTACTCCATGCTGGCGATATTTCGGATGTACATAGAAACGACGTACACGGCCAATACGCTCTTCCACACCATCTGGTCCCCATTGCTGGTTCAAACCGCCACAAGCAATCAGCTTGTTTCCATCATAAGCCACAGCAAGATATTCATTATCTTTACTGAAGGAGTTTTTTCCTGTGCGATATTCTTCAACTAATTTCTCAATTAAATCATAGCCTTCCTTTTTTGCCAGAGCAGCAAAAGTTTCGATTTGATCTGGTAATTGCTCGGCTTTTACGATTTTAATATCCATATATACACACTGTCAGAAATTGTAGTCTCGGCTCAACCTGCATTTGCATGAATATGCAGTTACAGGTGATATAACACTTATAAATAAAATCCGCTATTTAAATCAATGGCACGACCGCAGGATTACGAAATTTATCTGCTTTAATTCGACCAAAGTGCGAAATGAATGCCTTACAGCATACCCTAAAACTTTTTGAAAATGATTTAACACCCTATAGCAAACCTGAGCATTCGTGTAAACTTATGACTTTCGTTTTTTGAATGTGACTCTCTGACATGGCAAATGTTGATCTTTTTGCAATTGGTAATGCGCTAATTGACCAGGAATTTAAAGTATCTGACGACTTTTTAACTGCACACAACCTGCAAAAAGGCACCATGCAACTGACTGATGGTGAAACACAAGCTGCGCTGTATGAGAACCTGAAAACCACGCAAAACTATAAAGGCCAGGCTTCTGGTGGTTCAGCTGCAAACACGACTGTGGCTTTTGCTGCGCTCGGTGGTTCAGCTTTCTATGCCTGCCGTGTCGGGAATGATGATTTAGGTCAAATCTACCTGGATGGTTTAAATGAAGCCGGCATACAAACCACAACCCGTTCAATCAGTGAAGGTGTTACTGGCACCTGTATGGTACTGGTAAGTCCAGATTCAGAACGTACCATGCATACTTATTTGGGGATCACTGCGGAACTGACTGACGTTCAAATTGATTTCACACCTCTCAAAACTGCAAAATGGCTATATATCGAAGGTTATCTGTCGACTTCAGAAACTGCTCGTCATGCTGTAGAACAGGCACGTACTATTGCCCGTGCCAGTGATGCGAAAATTGCTTTAACTTTGTCTGATCCAGCCATGGTGCAATATGCACGTGCCGGCCTGGATGAGATGATTGCAGATGGCGTAGATCTATTGTTCTGTAATGAACAGGAAGCTTTGATGTACACTGAGACTGAAACGATTGAAGCCGCTTTAGTTAAATTGCAAGAAATCAGCCAACACATTGTCATTACATTGTCAGCCAAAGGCGCGTTGATCTGCAATGAAGGTCAAAGCTTTACTGTACCGGGTCGTGCTGTAACTGCAGTTGATACCAATGGTGCTGGTGATGCCTTTGCCGGTGCTTTCCTGTATGCACTGAATGCAGGCCTAGGCTGGAAAGTTGCAGCTGAATTGGCAATTCTGATTTCAAGTCAGGTGGTTTCACAATTTGGCCCACGTCTGGCCATTGCTGACTATGCTGCGTTATTGGAAAACTTCCAAAAGGAATGCGCTTAATGTTTAAAATTTGCATGACCGAAGACATCCCGGAACGTGAAGCACGTTCTTTTGAAACGCCAAATGGCGACACCATTTTCATTACTCAACGCGATGGTATGTTCTATGCTTACCAGAACCTGTGTCCACATTTACAGGTTGAACTGGAGTTTCTGGAAAACCAGTTTCTGGATCGTGATCAGGAATTTATTGAGTGTTCAACCCATGGTGCTTTATTCCTGGTTGAAACCGGAGAATGTATTTCTGGTCCATGTCAAGGTCAAGCACTTGAAAAAGTAGAGATTAACGTGCATTCTGACGGTGGAATTTACCTCATAGAATAACTCTGAAATTGGACGCTACCATGCCGGCATTTTTCGTAGACTATAACTTGATGCCTTTTCATTTAAGTTTATTCGCTGTGATTTTGCTGGGCGTGGTAGAAACCTTAGGTTATTTATTTAAAATTCGCCCGACGAAATTTTTGAAACAGATTTCCCCTTTCTACTTCCGCAATCTCGACCTGCTTAATGTTAAATTTTCGAAAATTTTAATTGTATTTTTCCTGCTGATGAATTTCAGTGTTGCCGGTTATGTGCTGCAACTGCTGATCTATTCTCAGGAACAGGAATTTCTACTGGCGTATTACCTGATTATTCCTGCGCTGATTATTGCGATTTTCTTTACAGTATTTATGATTCACTGTCTGGATCAGGTGATTCCACCTAAATACAAAAAACATCATGTCAATCTGATTGGTCGTCTGGCAACCATTTCCAGTGGTAATGCCCGTCCCGGATTTTCAGCTCAAGCCCGTGTAAGGGATGAATTTGGTCAACTACATTATGTGCAGGTCGAGCCGGAATTTGGTGAGCTGGAATTCCAATCTCAGATTATTTTAATACGTCTGCGCAAATCACATTATATTGCCAAGAAAATTAGCAAATCTAATCGTCTGTTTAGCCTGGATTTGGAACACTCATAATTTATAAAAATACAAAAAAACCCGACATTTATAGCCGGGCTTTTTTAAAAGAGATTATAGTCAACGCTTTAAAAAACCTGACACCATATTCAGGACATTCTGAATATCATTATTGGCTTCCTGCTTGCTGGTTTGCTCACCCTGCGGAGTTAATGAATCAATAATCTGCGGTAAGACTTTGGAAATGGCGCTATATACATCCTGCTTTGGGGCATGCACCTGCTCCGCCACCTGTTCCACTTCCTGATCATCAAATAACAGCTGTAACTGCTGGTTATCCACGGGCGCATTCTCACCAGGACCTGTAGACACCCAGTCATCAACCTGACTGTTTAAGCCTTGACCTTTAAGCTTATCCAGTGCTCCCTGTAAACCACCCTGCTTTTGAATCCAGGCAAGTACCAATGGCAATACGGCAATAAGTAAGGTCTTGGTTCCACCTGCACCCAATCCTGATGATCGAGGTTGCTGATGCGTCTGCTGATTTGACTGCTGCTGTGGCTGACCAGCACCACCCAGTTGACTCAGTACAGAACCTAAAATCCCACCCAAGCCGCCTTGCTGGGATTGACCAGTTTGATGCGTATTACCCGGATTTAACTGTCCAAGTACGGCACCAAGAATTCCACCCAAACCACCTTGTGACTGTTGCGACTGGTTTTGGGATTGATGCTGATTGGTATTCTGCTGTTGCTGACTACCGCCCAAGGCCTGCTTGGCCAGCATCTCTACAATATTACTGAGGTTTGTCATACTGCTTATCCTGTCAATCTTTCTTACAGCATACGTGCTGAACAGAAGGTTGAAATGGATGAATATGTTAATATTTGCAATGAAATTTAGTAGATTTTTTCCTTACCAGCGGAACTTATTCCAATTTTCCGGATTGGCCCAGAATTTGGAATTAAACCAGTCTGGTACATGCTTATAAGTCAGAATATTAAATTGCCATAGGGCAAAGTCGGCCTTATGTGTTGTTTTATCAATAAGTTGGGTTAGTCCTAAAGAACGGAGTAGTTTCTCATCCTGCAAACGGCTTACTACGACCAGACGTTTTGCAAATAAGTCACGCAGCTTGACTAATATCTGACTGATCAATTGATCTGATAACTCACTCGTTTCAGGTGTATCTAGCATCACTACTCCCAGATCATAACGTTGCTGAAAAGGCAGACTTAAAAAGTCAGATACGCTAAAATAATGCCATTGAATGGACTGATTAAACTTGATCTGGGTCAAATCCTGACCAATACAAATCGCAGTTTTTATGGGCTGTTCCTGCGCAAAATCGTCTAGCATCGAAGTGATGACATTCTGTTCAGCCATAACAGCATCCTTATGATTTAAGTGAGTAATTTATATGGAACTTCAAGGCATTTGCCATAAAATGCATGCCGGTCTCAAGAACCTTAGTGTAACTGATCAAGATATACACAGGGCAAATGTTGAATATAAATTCATATTAGATCGTTCAGAAATTGATCTTCCATTTAGTCTGGGTCAAGAAATCGAGATCGACTGGACCGGTAATATCTACTGCGTGTCTTGTGGTACCAAAACATCAAAATCATTTTCTCAAGGTCACTGCTTCAAATGCTTTAAAACCAAAGCATCTTGTGACATGTGTATTATGAAGCCTGAGAGCTGCCACTATCATTTAGGTACCTGCCGTGAAGACACCTTTGCGCATGAAGTATGCTTCCAGCCTCATATTGTATATTTAGCCAATTCCAGTGGACTTAAAGTCGGAATTACCCGTGTCAACCATATGCCAGGACGCTGGCTGGATCAGGGTGCAACGCAAGCCTTACCCATCATGAAAGTAGGTTCTCGTCGTCTTTCAGGTCAAATGGAAGTCATGTTCGGCACCCAGGTTGCCGATAAAACCGATTGGCGCAAACTGCTTAAAGGTGAGGCTGAGCCTCTTAACCTGATTGATATCCGTGATCAGCTGCTGGATGAATTCGAACCGCAAATTACCAGCATTCGTGACGAATTCAGCATGAGTCTGGACTTTAATGAAAATGTCGAAATTCTGGAGCAAGAACGCCCACGCGAGTTTATTTATCCGGTAGAAAGCTATCCTGAAAAGATCAAATCACATAATCTGGATAAAACCCCAGTGATCCGTGGCAAATTACAAGGTATCAAAGGCCAGTACCTGATCCTGGATACCGGTGTTATTAATATCCGTAAATATACCGGCTATGAAATTAAGGTTCGTGCCGAGTAAATCGAACTATTTAAAAAAGCGGGATAAAATGTCCCTCTTTTTTATTTACTCATCAGGGAATTTACTACCAAACTTTAAAACACGTTTCAGTATTTCAATGCATCCTTGACTCTAAAGATGGCTCTCTTATAGAGCAAAAACTTTCCCAGAAAATAAAAAAACCGGCTCGAAAGCCGGGTTTTTTTTAAGGAAAATCTGTTATTTGATTTTCGCTTGCGATTTCAGATAACGCGTATAATCGTCAAATTCTTGCTGACCACGTAACTGGGCATAAAGTTTTGCCAGTTCAGTACGCTGTTCTTCGCTTAAAACATCAATCGGATTCTTCTTCACTTCAGATACAGCAACCACTACCAGCTCATTAGGCAAGCTTGCAGTCGTCACAGACCAGAATCCAGCTTTAGGTGCTTTCAGGCTAAATGCTGCACGCTGTACATCACGTTTTAGCAAGCCTTCAGCACGGGTATAGATACCCGCATCTTCAAACACCAGATTACCTTTTGCTACAGAAGCAGCAGGTTTGGTCTTAAACTCATCCAATGATTTCTGAATCTGAGCTTTTGCAAGAGCTCGCGCTTTTTCTTCAATTAGTTCTGCTTTAACACGTGGTTTGGCTTCCGCCAGTGATTGCTCACCTGCTGCATGGTAATCACGCACTTTTACCCAGGCTACATCACCGTTTGCCAACTGTATGCTAGAAGATACATTACGGTCACCATTCTTCACATCGTCATTGAACAGCTTCACTTTCACATTGGCATCACTGAGTAATGGATCCCGTGTAGACAATGTCACGCCTTTGGCTGATTGTACGCGAACACCTTTAACTTCTTGTGTTACCAAATCCAGTGAGTCACTGCTGACCACCATATCATTCAGGCTATTCACAGTATCAGAGAATGCATTTGATTTTTTAGAAGCCAGCACCTCTTCAGTCAGACGTGCTTTTTGTGATTCAAATGATGGCACAGCTACATCAGGTGCCTGTACAGCAATGATGTGATAACCATAATCTGTTTTCACGGGTGCAGAAACCTGACCAGATTGTAATGAAGCAACAGCTTTATCAAAAGCATCACCGAACACACCCGCTTCATAAACTGCGATTGCACCGCCTTTGGCCTTAGATTCAGGATCTTCTGAATACTGAGCTGCAGCCTGAGCAAATGTTGTACCCGCTTTGATCTTAGCTGCTACATCTGTTGCGAGTTTTTGCGCTTCAGCTTCAGAACGGTTATCCGCAGTGATCAGGATATGTTTCACTTCTGGCTTGGCAGTCGATTTTTGTGCCGCGACAAAACTGTTATAGGCATCTTGTAGTTCGGCATCGGTTACCGTAACAGCAGCGGTATTAATATCACCCGCTTTTAAAACTACGTAATCTACATCCACACTTGTTGGCTGCTTGAATACAGTCTTATGCTTTTCATAGTAAGCTGCAATTTCTGCATCAGTAACTTTAACGTTTTTCTTGTAGTTCTCAAGATTAACACTGGCAATATGCACATGACGCTGTTCAGTCTGCAAGTCAGCAATCTGCTGAATTTCCAGTTTACTAACCAATGGATAGTCAATAAATGTAGAGGACAACATTTTAAGAGCATGGTCAGTGCGCAGGCTTGCAATCAGCTGCTGGCTGTTCATGCCTACAGAGCGCAAATAGTTTTCATAGAGCGCATTTGAAAATTGACCATTTTGCTGGAAACTCGGTTGCTGAGCAATCATTTGCTCAATTTGCTGATCACTGAGGCTGATGCCCAGGTTTTCAGCTTGTTGTAGCAAAACTGTACGTGCAACCAGCGTATCCATAGCTTTTTGATCAATGAATGCCTGATTTAATAATGTTTCATCGCCATTGGCATAACTGAGATATTGTTCTTTGAATGATTTTGTCAGAGATTCCAATTCTTTTTTAGAGATATCTGTGCCATTTACCGTCTTGGCTGTATCTTTGTTCCCACCACTAAAATATCCTTCAATACCTACAAGCGCTAAAGGGGTCAAAAACAGAACGAGCAAGACCTTGCCCAGCCAACCCTTAATAACTTTACGAAAAGATTCCATAAGTATTCCAATATTTTATTTGCATGGGATTTTACCCGAAAAAACCCACTGAATGAATGTGTTAATCCTGACTATTTAATTAATCAATAAAAAAACGCGCCTAGTGAGGCGCGTTTGGTTGCTGTTGGCGATTAAGCTACAGCGTCTTTCAAGCCTTTACCAGCTTTGAAGCTAGGTACTTTGCTTGCTTTGATTTCTAGCGTAGCACCAGTTTGTGGGTTACGGCCAGTACGTGCAGCGCGTTCTTTAACGCCGAAAGTACCAAAACCAACGAGAGTAACTGTATCACCTGATTTTAGCGCTTCAGTAACAGAAGCAATTGTAGCATCTAAAGCCTTACCAGCGTCAGCCTTAGATAATCCCCCTTTCTCTGCAATTGCATCAATTAATTCTGATTTATTCATGAAAATTACGTCCTCTTAATATCGTTTATTTAAGGTCCAAGAATTTGTTTAAATTGCCATAGCGACTTTATAACAATGGTTTAGGGCTAAACGCAATACTCTTCGACCTCTTTTTTTTTAAAAAATAAGCGAAAAAAACATTGAATAATGAATAAAGTCACTTTCGTTGTGATTTTTTAGACAATTCATCCTGTATTTTCCCCTGTTCTTCCATCAACTGATCGACTTTAGCATGCAGCTGCAGGATCAGTTTTTCTAGATGCTGTACGTCCTTCAGCGTCACTAATCCTATACGATTCAAGGAATGATGAACAGAGTGATCAATTAATTTTTCAACTTTATCTTTGGTATCTGTGACAGACTCTTTGGCCTTTTCTGAGACTTTTTCGACAGTTTGGTCGGCAATGTCAGTCGTTTTGGATTCAAGCTCTTCTCCCACCTTGACCAAAGAGTCGAATAATTTATTGCCTTCTTCTTCGGCACGAGAGAATGCACCCAGTCCAGCCAGCCAGATTTGTTTGGTATATTTTCGAAAGTCGAGGACCGACTTACGCTCTGATCCTGATCTCGACTTAGCTTTTGATGTTTTTTGTTCTGTTTCCGGAATTGCATCCTGTGCCGCTTCAGATTTGTCCATGTGCACGCCTCCTGATTATTTTCTATGCAAATTTTATATAGAAATCTACAAAATTACAGCATATTAGCAAATTTAATACTTGCCAGTTTTGCTAAACTGTTCTACAAAGCAATTTATTTCATGTTTTAAGTTTAATCCCTGAAATATCAATTAGGCAGGATGCTTTATATTTCAAATTTTTCAGGAAAGGATTGGTTGTATCTATGAGCGAATCGCAGCAAAGTCAAAAGCAGCCGCACTTATTGCTGACAATGACTTTAATTGTTTTAGAAACGATTTTCACTTTTATTCTAAAACATGATCGCGTTGTTGCATTACAAGCTAAAAAGTTTATTGATGAAAATATTGCTATTAAGATTAATAGTTATATTCCTTATTTCGACTTTTATGTGCAGTTTACCGATAAGGGTCTGCTATTTGACCATAAAGCGCCAAATAAAATCATTGACCTTGATGTGCGTACTAATCTGTCCGATCTGATCAAAATCTTTATTTTTGGCAATCGTCGCAGCATTAAGGCTATGCGTATTGATGGCAATCAGATCCTGAAAGACGAATTCCGTGATCTGCTGACCCTGTTTGCCCTGCCGAAACTGCTTGCTGACTGGAAACAGTGGCTGTATGAACCAAGAGACGAGTCTGAAGTCGTTACTTCACGTAATCGTCTGGCCCCACTTCTAGATAAAATTGACCAGCAACGTTCTAAAATTAATACCCTGCAAGTGGAAGTTAAGCAGTATGAAAACCGGATTCGACGCATGCAACGTCGTCAGAAGCAAATTAATATAATCTTTGGTCTTATTACCGTAGGTTTAATTACGTTATTAGTATATAATTGGCTTGCTTAATAAAGCCTTCTTTTTGGTACGATTTAACGTTTCATTTTGCATAATAAAAAAACTTGACTATTTTAGTCAGGATTCTTAAAATCGACACATCTAGTCTAACCATGTGTATCGAATCATGCGCTTAACCACTCGCGGTCGCTACGCAGTGACTGCTCTTCTTGATCTAGCTTTGCAGCCAACTGAACAAACGATCACGCTTGCTGAAATTGCAGCTCGTCAAACTATTTCCGTTGCCTATCTTGAGCAGTTATTTGCGAAACTAAAACGTCATGGCTTAGTTTCAAGTGTCCGTGGTGCCAATGGTGGTTATCATCTGGCGCGTAATGCTCAAGACATCACTGTGTTAGAAATCATTGAAGCTGTAAACGAAACTGTTGATGCCACTCGCTGCGACCATAAAGGCAATTGCCAGAATGGTGCGATGTGCTTGACTCACGATTTATGGCAGGAACTCTCCCACCACATTGCCGATTATCTCGCAAAAATCTCGCTTGCTGACCTCGTAGCACGTGACAACGTTCAAACCGTTTCACTTCGCCAAAATTCAGCATCTTTTGATTCAGCTCTTTTATCGGTTACAGGTATTTGACATGAAACGTCCGATTTATCTTGACTATGCAGCAACCACTCCTGTAGACCCTCAAGTTGCAGAACGCATGATGGAATGCTTAACTTTCGAAGGTACCTTCGGTAATGCTGCATCTCGTTCACATGCATACGGCTGGCAAGCGGAAGAAAAAGTTGAATACGCACGTGAACAGGTAGCTAACCTTATCAAAGCTGACCCACGTGAAATCGTATGGACTTCTGGTGCGACTGAATCTGACAACCTTGCCCTAAAAGGTGTAGCTCAGTTCTATGCATCTAAAGGTAAACACATTATTACGTCTAAAATTGAACATAAAGCAATTTTGGATACATGCCGTGAGTTAGAGTCTGAAGGCTTTGAAATTACTTATCTGGAACCACAACCAAAAACTGGTTTGATTACACCAGACATGGTTGAAGCTGCAATTCGTCCAGATACCATTCTTGTTTCCCTGATGATGGTAAACAACGAAATTGGTACCGTAACGGATGTTGCTGCAATTGGTGAAATCACTCGTGCCAAGAAAATTTTCTTCCACGTAGATGCTGCCCAGGCTGCAGGTAAAGTTGAAATCGATCTTTCTCAACTGAAAGTCGACTTGATGAGTTTCTCTGCACACAAAATCTATGGTCCTAAAGGTATCGGTGCCCTTTTTGTACGTCGTAGCCCACGTGTACGCCTGAAAGCACAAATGCATGGTGGCGGTCACGAACGTGGCATGCGTTCTGGTACGCTTGCGACTCACCAGATCGTAGGTATGGGTGAAGCATTTGAACTTGCAGGTAAAAACTTGCATTCTGAACAAGCGCGTTTACGTGTACTTCGTGACAAACTTTGGAATGGTTTACGTGACCTTGAACAGGTATTCCTGAATGGCCACGAAACTTATAACGTTGCGAACTACCTGAACGTGAGCTTCAACTTTGTTGAAGGTGAATCACTAATGATGGCTCTGAAAGATGCAGCAGTATCTTCAGGTTCAGCATGTACCTCTGCAACACTAGAACCGTCTTATGTTCTACGTGCATTGGGCCTATCAGACGAACTTGCACACAGCTCAATCCGCTTTAGCTTTGGTAAATACACCACTGAAGAAGATATTGATCATGTACTTGAAGTCACTAAAGCTGCTGTTGAGAAGTTACGTGAACTTTCTCCGCTTTGGGATATGTACAAAGAAGGTATCGACCTTTCTACAGTTGAATGGGCTGAACACTAATCTTGTATCGAAGATAACAGCATTTATGTTGTTATCTCATTGATAAAAGTTTTTTAATCCCCATATTTAATATTAGGCTGACCCCGAGGTTTGGAGAAGCAACATGGCTTATAGCGAAAAAGTAATTGACCATTACGAAAACCCACGTAACGTTGGTGTTTTAGACAAAAATGCAGAAAACGTAGGTACAGGCATGGTGGGTGCACCAGCATGTGGCGACGTGATGCGTCTTCAGATTCAAGTGAATGATGAAGGTGTAATCGAAGAAGCACGTTTTAAAACTTACGGCTGTGGTTCAGCAATTGCATCTAGCTCACTGGTAACCGAGTGGCTAAAAGGCAAAACTCTGGACGAAGCTCAAGCGATCAAGAATATTGATATTGCAACTGAACTTGCTCTTCCTCCAGTAAAAGTACACTGTTCTGTACTTGCTGAAGATGCCATTAAAGCTGCTGTAGAAGATTATCGTAGCAAAAAAGTGAAAGCTTAATTGCTGACGTGTATTTTTGAAGAAAGATTAACGGAGTTTTCATGATCCATTTAACTGAAAATGCTGCAACTCATATCAGCAATTACCTGAAAAATCGTGGTAAGGGTGAAGGCATTCGCGTTGGTGTGAAAACTTCAGGCTGTTCTGGTCTGGCTTATGTGCTTGAATTCGTCGATGACGCTGATACACATGATGAAGTATTTGAACAGTTTGGTGTTAAAGTTTTCGTTGACCCGAAAAGCCTGGTTTATCTCGAAGGTATGGAGATGGACTACGTAAAAAATGGTCTGAACGAAGGCTTCGAATTTAACAACCCGAACAAAAAAGGTGAATGTGGCTGCGGTGAATCCTTCACTATATAAGGCTTAATCATTAGCGTACATTTATCCTTGCAGCATTAAAACAGTGTCATCTACACTGTTTTAATTGCATTTAGGCAGTAGTTTTTAGCTGTACATTGCAGTTAATTTGCATATTAATCGTGGATCCAATCTCCCATGAATCATTTTGAGTTGTTCAACCTCCCTGTCGCACTTGATATTGATTCAGCTGCTTTAAAAGCTGAATTTTTAAAGTTACAGCAACAATATCACCCAGATAAAGCTGCAGACAAAGACCAGGCCCTGATCAAATCAAGTGAAATCAATCAGGCATATAAGGTGTTGTCGGCTGTGGATAGTCGCGCTGCTTACTTACTTTCATTGAAAAAACAGGATTATCATTTGGATCAGTCCATCAGTGATTTTGAGTTCCTGCAAGATGCGCTTGAAATTCGTGAGCAGCTTGATGATGCAGCTTCAGCAGAAGATTTATCTTCCCTAAAAGTTGAAGTTCAACAGTGGATTGATGGTCTGGTGCGTGAATTCAAAATAGATTATGAAGAGGAAGACTGGGCTGAGGCTCGCGATACTGTGCGTAAACTGCGCTTCTTTGTCAAAGTCATGGCCGATATTGATAAAGCGGAAGACCGCTTCCTCGATGACGACAGCTTTGACCTCGATGACGATTTTTAATTTCTCTCTTTAATATTTAACGTGCAAAGGATGTAACACTATGGCTCTCTTGCAGATTGCAGAACCAGGTCAATCAAGTGCACCGCATGAACACCGCATTGTGATTGGTATCGATTTAGGCACCACCCATTCTTTGGTCGCCACGGTTCTTTCAGGTAAAGCCAAAGTACTTAATGATGAACAAGGACGTGTGTTACTTCCTTCTATCGTTCATTATGCAGAGCAAAGCACTCAGTACGGCTATGAAGCTGCACCATTCATAATGACCGACCCAAAAAATACCATCGTTTCTGTAAAGCGTTTCATGGGTCGTTCTCAAGCGGATATTAAATTCCAGCACCCGTATACCTTAGTGGGTGAAGCGAATGAAATGCCAGCGTTTGAAACAGCTCAAGGTCGTAAAACACCCGTCGAAATTTCAGCACAAATCTTAAAACAGCTGAAAGACCGTGCAGAAGCAAGCTTGAAAAATGAGATTAATGGCGCTGTTATTACAGTTCCTGCATATTTTGATGAAGCACAGCGTCAAGCAACACGTGACGCAGCACAGCTTGCTGGCTTAAATGTTTTACGCTTGTTAAATGAACCGACTGCAGCAGCGGTTGCTTATGGTTTAGATCAAGAATCAAATCTAAGCACAGATCGCAACTATGTGATCTATGACCTAGGTGGTGGTACTTTTGACGTATCTATCCTGCGTTTCTCGCAAGGCGTATTCGAAGTATTAGCGACTGGTGGCCATACTGCTCTGGGTGGTGATGACCTGGATCGTCTGATTCTAAAATGGGCCAAGAAACAGCTGAATATTGAAACCCTCAATGATGCTGAATATGCACATTTCATTACAGCTGCGCGTAAAGCCAAAGAAGCGCTTTCTGATGCAGAGTCTGTAGAATTAAAACTGCTGGATCATGTCTTAACATTAGATCGTCCAACGTTTGAAGAAATCATTAAAATTGCACTGGATAAAACGATTAGCGTTTGTAAACGTGTAATGCGTGATGCCAAACTGGAACTGGATGATATTCAAAATGTTGTTCTGGTAGGTGGTTCTACCCGCTCCTATGCCGTTCAGAAAGCAGTGCGTGAAGTGTTCAATCAAGAACCTCTATGTACCATCAATCCGGATGAAGTAGTTGCAATTGGTGCCTCGATTACTGCGAACCAATTGATTGGTAATTCAACCGACGGTTCATTGTTATTAGACGTAACACCATTGTCTCTAGGTCTTGAAACCATGGGTGGTCTGGTAGAGCGTCTAATTTCACGTAATACCGCGATTCCTGTGGCACGCCGTCAAGAATTCACCACCTATCAAGATGGTCAGACCGCGATGTTGATCCATGTAGTTCAGGGTGAACGTGATCTGGTGGAGCATTGCCGTAGCTTGGGTCGCTTCGTACTGCACGGTATTCCCCCAATGACTGCAGGTCAGGCACGTATTGAAGTGACTTTCCAGGTGGATGCTGATGGTCTATTAACCGTAGCTGCGCAAGAAACCACGTCTGGCGTGAAAGCACAGATCGATATCAAGCCATCTTATGGTTTATCGAGCGAAGATACAGAGCGTTTACTGCTTGAAGGTTATAAATTTGCTGAAGAAGACAAAAACCTGCGTCATCTTCAGGAAACTAAAGTTGAAGCACAACGTGAACTTGAAGCACTTACTCAGGCCCTGAAAATGGATGCGGCGTTGTTAAGTGAACAGCAGCTTACTGATCTGCAAGCTGCTCAAGCCAAGCTTGAACAAGAGCTGCAAGGTACAGATATCAAAGCGATTGAATCTGCCGTAGAACAGCTTAAAATACATAGTGATGCATTTGCAGCTGCTCGTATGAACCAGCATATCGATGCAGCACTGAAAGGTACTAAACTCGACGACTGGTCAAACTCAAACTAATTTAAGGTAAAGACTATGCCACGTATTAAAGTTCTTCCACATGCGCAAATTTGCCCTGAAGGTGCTGAGTTTGAAGTTGAACAAGATGCCAATTTATGTGAAAGCCTGCTAAATAACGGGATCAAGATTGAACATGCTTGCGATATGTCATGTGCATGTACCACATGTCACGTGATTGTACGTCGTGGCTTTGACAGCCTGGAAGAAATGAATGATGTTGAAGCAGATCTGTTAGACCGTGCATGGGGCCTTGAGCCTGATTCACGTTTGTCTTGTCAGGTCAAAGTGGTGGACGAAGATCTGGAAGTTGAAATTCCCAAATACACCATCAACCACGCTTCAGAAAATCACTAAGTGATTTTCATAAAAAAACCACGCTCAAGCGTGGTTTTTTTACATCTGATCTTTATGGTGATTGTTTTTTCTTAACTCGCACGACTGGTCTTTTTTTCTGATTGATCTGACCTGATTTCATATTCCTGCTTCTCAGTCTCTTTTTCTAATACCACAGGTTCTGCTGTACTCGCTGGTAGATGTTCAATGACTTCATCTTCAAGTTTTAACTTTACAATACCTTGTGAATTGGTCATCTTCTGCTGGGTCTGAATCCGCTTAATCATATTTTCAAGCACATTGACCAGTTTAGGATATTCGTAGTTCTGTACTTCATCCAGATTAAGTAACAGATGGAAACCTTTATATTCGTAGTCAAACCAGCGTTGATAATCAATTTTCTCTGAAGTAAATCGCTCCATTACTTGCCAAGTACGTACTGGCTCTTTAATCCCCTTCAGGAATACTGGTTTTTTTCCTGCACAAAGATAGTCATTCTTGATAAGTGTATGGGTATCTTCAGAAATCAGGATTTCATCTACTTCAGCAGCACATTGTAATCGTGCTGCCAGGTTGGCATCCCGTCCCACAATCGTATAAGCCATACGGTGATTAGCGCCATAATTGCCAACGTGGCAATAACCCGTCGAAATACCCATACGGATATGTAGCGGTGGATAGCCCATTTTCACCCAGCGTTCACGCAGGATTTTCATCTGCTGACGCATGGCAATCGCCATATCCAGACAGTTTTTAGCATCCTGCTCAACACCATCAGAATGCGGATCACCGAAAAAGATCAGGATCGCATCACCCATGAATTTATCTACCGTGCCTTCATAGTGCTTGGCGATTTCTGTCATGTGACTGAGATAGTCATTCAGCAGGAAGGCCAAGTCATCTGGAATCAGCGTTTCAGAGAGTTCCGTAAAACCCTGAATATCGGAAAAAAATACGGTAAGTTTCTTACGTTTATATTCAATCTTGGCTTCAGACTCACCTTTCATAATTGATTGCCACAGCTGCAAGGGTGCATAACGGCTCAGCTGGTTGGCAAATTCCATATAGCGGTTCATCTGATCATAATAATGGTTCTTTTTCTGCGCCATAAAACGTGCACGCGTGGTTTGATAATAATTACCTACACCAAAATAAGTCACCAGACAAAGGAAGCCCAAAACCGTCAACTCATTGCTGGTTGGCTGAAAATATTCACCAAAACCAAAGATAAAAATATTGCAGAAATAAAAAATGGCAATACCGATCAGGCTTGCCAATGAGAACGTCAAAAATGAAATTTTGTTACTGATTGCAGTATACAACAATGCGACCAGTCCCAATAAAGACAGTACCAGACTCATATGCATTGCAGAAAGAATGACTGCAATTACAGCAATGTCGAGCACAAAGAAGACATTACGCTTGATACTGGTGTTGTAGCGATAGATGAGCCAGCGCGACAGCTTCGGCAGAGCCAGTATAATCGCAAGAAAGAAAAACGGGATAAAAATCTGGTACTGCGTATCAGGATCTGTATAGTGAAAAACGACGATGACCAGCGACAGCATGATATATCCCATCAGTCGATGGAAATATTCAAACTGTTTCGGCTCTTTATGTACCCAATCGTCTATTTGCACTCAGTTGCTCCTTGCAGCACTGTATAATTTACAGGCCTGATTGCAGCATGGGATCAGATTAATCCATACGCCAGTCGAATGGCATATCTCCCTGACCACGTAGAGCCAGCATTAACGTCTGACGCATATGAGCAAGAACTTCACTGCTATAAGGAACCGCAGGAGTTCCCCACACTGGTTTTGGCCAAGCCACATCGTTCTGGTAACGAACTACATGATGAAAATGCAGCTGTGGAACCATATTACCTAATGCAGCCACATTCATTTTGTCTGCACGGAATACACGCGCAAGCTGACTAGACAACCAGCTTGATTCACGCAGGAACTGTTCCTGGTCGGCCTGGCTAAGTTCATATAATTCTGTAATGCCCGGCACACGTGGAATCAGGATTAACCACGGAAATTGCATATCATTCATCAAACGACATGTTGATAAAGGAAAGTCGCCTACAAAAAACGTATCTTGAGCAAGTTGAGGATGCAAACTAAACATATCTTTATAAATGATGCAAAATTAGAATGATGGCTAATACTAACATATCCAGTGCTAGCTGAATATTGTGAGCAATGTGTTTAAATACAAATTTGGATGATTTGTTATGAACTCGGTCACAACTCAGACTTTACCGAATCACACAAATTAATCAAGACTTTCTTTCCATTGAGGGGTGACTTCGCCATCGATTTAAAAGAATGGTCAGAATTCCTTTTCTGACCCATTTTTTAAAACCTTTTTAATGCAGCTCTTTCAGCAGGCTATCCAGCAAATCGTTTAAAAACTGAATACGTTTCTGATAGTCTTCGAGCATGACCATGACTTTCAGACGTTGCCCGCCATTCATCCGGAAATAGGTCGGATGTTTCTGCATCATCTGGATAATACTCATGGCCTGCACTGGCGTATCTGGAGCAAATTCGATATGCCCGCCCTGACCGCCAATGTCGATTTTGGTAATGCCCAGCTGTTCTGCTTTCAGACGAAGCTGATGCACTGCAAATAGCTGCTTCACTGGCTGTGGTGGAATGCCAAAGCGGTCAATCAGCTCCATACGGATATTGTCGAGTTTGTCTTGGGTATCGGTATTACTGATACGTTTATAGAACAGCAGACGCTGATGCACATCTCCCAGATAGTCATCCGGAATCAGCGCGGGCATATGCAGATTGATTTCTGCCGTTAAAGATAATGGTGCATCAAAGTTCGGTGTCTTGCCCTTTTGAATGGCTTTGGTGGCTTTTTCCAGCATTTCCATATACAGGCTATAACCTATCGCCTGCATCGAACCACTTTGCTGTTCACCCAAGAGCTCACCTGCACCCCGGATTTCCAGATCTTCAGTTGCCAGCATAAAACCCGCACCCAGATTTGACGCTCGCTGAATCGCATCCAGGCGTTTTTCAGCATCGCCTTTTAAGCCTTTGATCGATGGAACCAGGAGATAAGCATAAGCCTGGTGATGAGAACGACCAACACGCCCCCGCAACTGGTGCAGCTGGGCCAGACCGAGCTTATCCGCACGTTCAATAATGATAGTATTGGCACTCGGCACATCGATCCCGGTTTCGATAATAGTCGAGCACACCAGAACATTGTATTCCTTGTGATAGAACTGCTGCATGACCTGCTCCAGTTCACGTTCACGCATCTGCCCATGGGCAACAATAACACGCGCTTCTGGTACCAGTTCACGTAGGCTTTCTGCAGCACGGTCAATAGTATCCACTTCGTTATGCAGGAAATAAACCTGACCACCACGTAGCAATTCACGCAGAATCGCCTCTTTAATGGTGTCATTGGTCTGTTCCTGCACAAAGGTTTTTACTGCCAGACGACGTGCTGGTGGTGTGGCGATGATTGAAAGATCACGCATACCACTAAAAGCCATGTTTAGAGTACGTGGAATTGGTGTTGCGGTCAGGGTCAACATATCTACATCGGCACGTAGCGCCTTGATGCGTTCTTTGTCCCGCACCCCGAAACGATGTTCTTCATCGACAATCATCAGGCCAAGATTCTTGAACTGGACATTTTCTTGCAAAATTTTATGTGTACCAATCACAATATCCACTTTGCCTTCTGCCAGGTCATCAATCGTTTTAGTATGTGCCTTAGAAGAACCGAAACGTGACAACACTTCAATGCGTACTGGCCAGTCCGCAAAGCGGTCTTTAAAGGATTCATAGTGCTGTTGTGCTAACAAAGTGGTTGGGACCAGAACTGCGACTTGACGGTTATTCTGCACCGCCACAAAAGCAGCGCGCATTGCGACCTCAGTTTTCCCAAAGCCTACATCACCACAAACCAGACGATCCATTGGTTTGGCCTGCTGCATGTCATATAAAGTTGCTTCAATGGCATTGGCTTGATCTAACGTTTCTTCATAGGCAAAACCGCTGGCAAACTGCATATACAGGCTTTGATCCAGCTCAAAACTAATCCCGGGCTTGGATGAACGTCGTGCCTGTATATCTAGTAATTCGGCTGCGACATCGTGAATCTGTTCCAGTGCCTTACGTTTTGCTTTGCTCCAGGCATCTGTTCCGAGCTTATGTAGTGGTGCCAGATCAGGATCACCACCACTATAACGGCTGATCAGATGCAGATTGGTGACTGGTACATAAACCTTGGCATCATCAGCATAATCCAGTTGCAGGAATTCATGGTCCTGATCGTCAATACTCAAGGTAATCAGGCCGGCATAACGCCCTACGCCATAATCAATATGTACAACTGGGGCACCAATGGTCAGCTCGGTCAGACTGCGAATCAGGAATTCTTCGGATACTTCCTGTTGACGCTTGCGACGGCGCTGTACCACCCGATGTTCATAGAGCTGGTTTTCCGAAATCACAGCGATACGATCAGTCAAAACCAGACCACGTTCTAAAGGTGCACTGGTAATGGCAATCGCATGTAATGATGCGACAAATGCATCAAAATTCTCAACAGTCGGGATATCCCCCAGACTTGGACGCAGTGCATCTTTTAGAGTTTCTCGGCGACCTGCACTTTCAGCCACGAGTAGAACAGGATGATTAGCTGCATCGATATATTTTTTAACTTCGATGAATGGCTTTTCCCGTTTCGGATCGACCGGCAGTCGTGGCGGTGTCTGAGTATCCAGATTTATAACACCCGCTTTTTCATCAAAAACATCTTGAGAGGCAATAATGCGACCAAACTGGTTCAATTGTTCCAGCACAAGATTAGTCTGGATAAACAGCATTTCCGCAGGCAGAATTGGCTGATCCACATTATGACGGCGATCCTCATAACGACGTACCACTTCAGCCCAAAACTGGTTTAATGACTCTTCCAGACCGCGATCTGTAATGACAATGCCATTCTTTGGTAAGTATGAAGCCAAAGTGCTGTAAGCTTGCATCGCTTCTGCACTAAAGAAAAGTGGCATGTAAAATTCAATACCGGGCGAAGCAATACCATCCATGACATCTTGATACATCGGGTTTTTCTTGGGATTTGCTGTGGGGAACAGCTCACCATAACGGTCCCGGAAAGTGGCGCGCCCTTCTTTCAGTGGAAATTCTTGTGCTGGTAATACGGTAAATTGTTCTAAAGTTTGCGTAGTGCGCTGGGTTTCCGGATCAAAAAATTTCAGCGTTTCAATTTCATCATCAAACAGGTCAATCCGGATCGGTGCATCCTGACCAGAGGCATAAATGTCCATGATGCTGCCGCGGACTGCAAATTCACCATGGTCATATACCGTATCAACCAGATGGTAACCCGCCTGAATCAGTTTTTTCTTTTGCTGTTCCAGATCAAGCTTTTGCCCGACACGAATATCAAAGTGTTCACCCAATACCCATGAGCTTGGTGCTACACGCTGTGCCAGCGTAGAAGCAGATAACAGCAACACCCCGGTTTGCGGCATATTGGAAAGAATTGCCAGACGTTCAGAGACAATGTCCTGATGCGGAGAGAGACGGTCATAAGGCAAAATTTCCCAGTCTGGAAATATAGTCGGCTTGATGCCATAAAATTCCAGTTCACTTTCCAGCTGACCAAGGTGCTGATTATTGCGTGCCACAATCACAAATAACTGTTTATGCTGCTTGGCAATTTCCTTCAGCAATAATGCTGTGGATGATCCCTGCAGGTTGCCTAACCAGCGTCGTTCACCAGCTTTGAGTTGTTTTAAATTGAGTTGGGAAATTTCTTGTTGGAACATGTATATAGCTTTAAAGTCTAAACAACATGTCCCTTATACTATCACGATGGTATCTGCGCATTTCGTTATTTTTATGCAGTCTTTGCTATCAGGAAAATAATGGTTTCTTTCCACTTCAAATGCTATTTTTTCTCACGCAGAAAATTTCGGTAATAATCATTCAACTTTTTTACGATTACTTTAAATTGCAGCAAGTTTTCTTCAGTATTGCCCAATCTTGAATTAAAACGTTGATTGGCAATTTCCAGATCAATTTTTTCATTAATGATCATGGCTGTAAAATATAATTCTTTCAGATCATCAAATGTTTTCATGCGTCGGTTAGACAGATATTCTAGTCTTTCACCTAACTCTTGATTCAGGTTAATCCCATCTACGATATAGCCAGTTTCTTCGGTATATTGAATATTATTTTCTTCTAGATAAAGCTGTGGAGGAGAAGGTTTATTTGATTTGAATAAAGTGCTGATTTTATCAAACATGCTATGTTCCGAATTCATCGTGGGATTTATCTAGTCTAGATGAAAATACCCCAAATCCACAGACTGGATTTGGGGTAAATGGTTAAAATCAGCACGATCCTATAAATCGTGATTCAAAGCCTTAAGAGCTTCAGGACACTTGTTCTAACTGATTGATCTCACTAGGTACTTCCGAGACCAGATTTTCAAAGGCAAAGATTTGATCTAACTGAGCCTGACTGAGCAGACCCAGCTCCAGTACGACTTGAGGCACAGTTTTATTTTCACGAATACACTGTTTTCCGATTTCATCACACATGGCATGCCCTAGCAGTGGTTCCAGCAAAGTGATAATGCCGATACTGCGCATCACGGCATTTAAACAGTTCTGCTCATTGGCCTGAATACCGGCAATACATTTTTGCTGTAGCGTCTGCATACCGTGGGTCAGCAATTGAATCGATTCATTTAAAGATACCGCGATGACAGGTTCCATGACATTGAGCTGTAATTGTCCAGCTTCTGCCGCCATGGTCACGGTCAGGTCATTGCCAATTACCCGAAATGCAATCTGATTCACCACTTCCGGAATCACTGGATTCACTTTGGCTGGCATGATCGAAGAACCTGCCTGTAATTCTGGCAAGCGGATTTCTGCCAAACCGGTACGTGGTCCAGAACTTAAGAGACGTAAGTCATTACAGATTTTGGACAACTTGACTGCCAGACGTTTCAGGCTGCTAGACAGAATAATGAATACGCCACAATCACTGGTCGCTTCTACATAATCTTCCGCGCCTTTTAAAGGCAGACCAGTAATGTGTGCCAAAGTTTCTACAGCACGCTTGGCATAACCCGTTGGTGTATTTACACCAGTTCCAATTGCTGTTGCACCCAGATTAACTTCCAGCAATAACTGACGCATCTGCTCAATCAGCTTAAAATCTTCTTTTAATAAAGTCGCAAAAGCGCGGAATTCCTGCTCCATAGTCATAGGAACAGCATCTTGCAATTGAGTACGGCCCATCTTGATCACATACTGAAATTCTGTAGCCTTACTATATAAAGTATCAATCAAAGATTTTTGCACATTGAGCAGTTCATCTAAACGTGTATAAGTCGCCAGGCGCAGTGCCGTGGGATAGACATCATTGGTAGATTGCGATGTATTCACATGATCATTCGGATGCAGAATATGATATTCCCCTTTACGATGCCCCATCAGTTCCAGCGCACGGTTGGCAATCACTTCATTGGCATTCATATTGATGGAAGTCCCGGCTCCGCCCTGATAAGGATCCAGTGGAAAAGCATCCTGCCAGTTTTCCGGATGTTGAATCAGCTCATCACAGGCTTGCTGAATGGCTGCACATTGTTGTTCTGAAATTTTCTGAAAATGTAGATTGGTTTGTGCAGACGCTTTTTTAACTTGTGCCAAAGCGCGAATAAAATGTAATTGCTGTCCTACAGTTAAACCTGATATCTGAAAGTTTTCCAGCGCACGTATAGTATGAATTCCATAATAACTATGCTGTGGAATCTGTTTTTTACCCAATAAATCCTGTTCGATTCTGTTCAAGTCAATTTGAAGCATATTGTCCATATTTTTTACTCTTGGCGATGATGCACCTTGATGGTGCTCTTCCACTATGCGCGGAGTGGTCAGAAACAAATAGAAATCTTTTAAGCGATATTTGCAACAAAATATGTCTAGTTCGCATTTGCTGTTAGTTTTGTAACTTTGTGTAATAAAATAACAAAAGTTTAATGATTTTAACTATTTATTAAAAATTAGCTTCTTAGCTCTAAATTAGACTATTCTTGGCTTTATTTAGCCATTTTGAATTCCATACTATTCTATTTAAAAAATCAAATTTACATAAAGCATACATAAAAACTGCTTAACTGTTACAGAGTGTAATTTTTAAACCGTGTTTGAATCACTGCCCTGTGAACGCAGTACAAAAAATCATCCCGGATGATGATGTGCAATATTTAAGGATACTCTGCCTATGAGCTCGCTAAACCCGACACTGATTACTTTTCTGTTTTATATCGTCGCCATGATTGGAATTGGTTTATACGCCTATCGTGCAACGTCCAATTTTGATGAATATATTTTGGGTGGGCGAAGTCTGGGCAGTGTGGTGACTGCACTTTCGGCAGGCGCCTCCGACATGAGCGGCTGGCTGCTAATGGGTCTGCCTGGTGCAATTTACCTGTCTGGCTTGTCTGAAGTCTGGATTGCGATTGGTCTGATTATTGGTGCCTGGCTGAACTGGCTCCTGGTGGCTGGCCGCCTGCGTGCCCACACCGAATACCAGAACAATGCCCTGACATTGCCCGATTATTTTACCAGCCGTTTTTCGGATAAGAAGCGGATTTTACGCTTGCTCTCTGCAATCGTGATTCTGGTTTTCTTTGCGATTTACTGTGCTTCCGGCATGGTTGCAGGTGCACGCTTATTTGAAAGCCTGTTTGGCTGGGACTATACCACTGCACTCTGGCTCGGTGCTGTTGCTACGATTCTGTATGTGTGTATCGGTGGATTTCTGGCGATCAGCTGGACCGATACCTTTCAGGCTGGTTTGATGATTTTCGCCTTGTTAATTACCCCGATCATTACCTATCTGGCATTGGGTGATAATGCTCAACAGGTCGGTACATTGCTTGAAACAGCTCGTCCACATGCATCCAATATGCTGGAAGGTCTGAGTATGGTGGCGGTTATTTCAAGTTTGGCATGGGGCTTAGGCTATTTTGGCCAACCGCATATTTTAGTTCGTTTTATGGCGGCAGATTCAGTAAAAACCATTCCCGCTGCACGTCGTATCGGTATGACCTGGATGATCCTGTGTCTGGTGGGTGCAATGTCTGCAGGTTATATCGGAATTGCTTATTTTGCAGCAAATCCTGATTTACCTGCTGCAGCGATCGTGAACCAGAATCCTGAAACAGTCTTTATGGAACTGACCAAAATCCTGTTTAATCCTTGGGTGGCTGGCATCGTTCTGGCTGCAATTCTGGCTGCGATTATGAGTACTTTAAGCTGTCAGCTGCTGGTCTGTTCTACGACTCTTACCGAAGATTTATACAAAGGTTTCCTGCGTAAAAATGCTTCGCAAAAAGAACTGATCTGGGTTGGCCGTGGCATGGTGATTGTGATTTCCCTGATTGCAATTTCCTTGGCAATCAATCCGAACAGCAAGGTTCTCGGTCTGGTGGCTTACGCTTGGGCAGGCTTTGGTGCGGCGTTTGGTCCATTGATCATCTTCTCGCTGTTCTGGAAACGCATGACTCTCAATGGCGCAATTGTGGGCATGGTAGTAGGTGCAGTAACCGTAATTGCCTGGAAAAATTATATGGGCGATACAGGTTTGTACGAGATTATTCCCGGCTTTATTCTGGCAGCGCTTAGCATTGTGATTGTTAGTTTGCTGGATAAAGCTCCAAGTCACGATGTAGTCAATCGTTTTGAACTGGCGAAAGCCGAATATCAAAAAGAAATGGCAGAAATGAAGAAATAGTCTTTCTATTTCAAAAACAAAAGGGACTTTATGTCCCTTTTGTTTTATCAGCATTTTATACTTTAGCTTTGGCAGGTACTTTCAGCTTGATCTGCTGGGTTTCCTTAATTACTTCCATCACCGGATAACTGCGGGTTTCTTTTACGCCCGGCAACTGCCACAGAATATCACCGGAAATTTTACGGAATTCATCCATATTCGCACAGCGGATTTTCACTACAAAATCAAAGCCACCACTGATCATATGACATTCCACAATATCCGGAATATGCTGCACTGCTTCAGAAAATTCTTCCAGTACATTCGGTGTAGTTTTATCCAGCAGTATCTCGACAAAAACTACAAAACCGTTATTCAGCTTGACCGGATTTAGACGGGCTTCATAACCGAGAATAAATCCTTCCTTGGTCAATTTCTGCACCCGTGCCAGTACTGCTGTTGGCGACAGGTTCACCATTTCTGCCAGTTTGATATTGGAAATTTTCGATTCAGATTGCAGCAAATCAAGAATACGAATATCTATTCGGTCAAGGCTTACATATGGGCTATTCATTAGAATTATTCTCTAAAAATGATACAAACTATAGTGAGATATTCGTCAATTATTTTGGGATTATAGATTAAAACTCATTCAACTCAAAGAACCGTTTGACGCAGTACAGGAAGTCACTATGTCCACCATCCTACGCCCAAATTCGCACTCGAATGCCATGCAGCAGTCGAATTATATTGCTGAATTTAAGGATAAAAATGAATATGAACAGCGCATTAATTCTGCATGGCGACGTGCAGAATCCGAGTGCGTGGAAACCCTGCTGGAACATAGTGACATTTCCTCTGAACTGACGGACAAAATCCAAAGCCTGGCTTTTGATCTGGCGCATTCCTTGCGTGAACGTAAAGGTTCAGGTGGCAAGGCCGGCATTGTGCAAGGGCTATTACAGGAATTTTCGCTGTCTTCTCAGGAAGGTATCGCATTGATGTGTCTGGCAGAAGCTTTGCTGCGTATTCCGGATACGGCGACCCGCGACCTGTTAATTCGTGACAAGATCAATCAGGGCAACTGGAAAGAACATCTTGGGCAAAGCCAGCTGATGTTTGTCAATGCTGCGGCCTGGGGACTGATGCTGACCGGAAAGCTGATGGAAACCCCACAACAGAAAAACCTGTCAAGTCTGTTAACTGGCCTTTTGGCACGCAGTGGCCGTGGCATTATCCGCAAGGCGGTCGATGTGGCGATGCGTATGATGGGTGAACAGTTTGTGACTGGCGAAACCATTGATGAAGCCCTGAAAAATGCCGAACGTCTGGAAGAAAAAGGTTTCCAATATTCTTATGACATGCTGGGTGAAGCAGCCCTAACCGATCCGGATGCAGAACGTTATTATCAGGATTATCAAAATGCAATTCATGCCATCGGTCAGGCATCAACAGATAAAGATGTTTATAACGGTCCGGGCATTTCCATCAAATTGTCTGCGCTGCATCCACGTTATCAACGCTCACAGATGGATCGTGTTAATGATGAACTGTATAGCAAAGTACTGAATCTGGCGGTTCTGGCGAAAAAGTACAATATCGGTCTGAATATCGATGCGGAAGAAACCGAGCGTCTGGAAATTTCCTTAGAGCTTTTAGAACGCCTGTGTTTTGAACCGACACTTAATGACTGGAAAGGCATTGGTTTCGTGATTCAGGCCTACCAGAAACGCTGCTTTTATGTAGTGGATTATATTATCGATCTGGCTAAACGCAGCCAGAAACGCCTGATGATCCGTCTGGTCAAAGGTGCGTATTGGGACAGCGAGATCAAAAAAGCCCAGATCGAAGGTATGGCGGATTATCCGGTATTTACCCGCAAGGTACATACTGACCTGTCCTATATTGCCTGCGCACGTAAACTGCTGGCAGAACCCGATTATATCTACCCGCAATTTGCCACTCACAATGCACAAACTGTGGCCACCATTTACCAACTCGCCAATCCGGAACGTTACTACGCTGGTCAATATGAATTCCAGTGCCTGCACGGCATGGGTGAACCGCTATATGAAAATGTGGTCGGTGACAAAGCGGCTGGCAAGCTCGGTATTCCATGTCGTATCTATGCCCCAGTCGGCAATCATGAAACCCTATTGGCCTATCTGGTACGCCGTCTGCTGGAAAATGGTGCCAATACTTCTTTCGTGAACCGGATCGCGGACAAGAGCTTAAAAGTTGAAGATCTGATCGAAAATCCTCGTCAGACAATTATAAAGACCGCTCAACAGGAAAATGTATTGGGTGCCAAACATCCTCATATTCCCTATCCTCAAGATCTTTATGGCACACGTATCAATTCATCTGGACTGGATCTGGCCAATGATGCGGAACTCAATGCTTTAAATGAAGTTGCAGCAACTCTGGCTGACACCCAGTTCCAGGCAGCAGCAATGGGCACAGCTTTTTCAGAACCAGATACAAGTAATACTGTACAAGTAATCAATCCGGCCCAGCATCAGGATGTGGTCGGTACCGTTTATGAAGCAACGACTGAACAGGCAGAAATTGCCCTGATCCAAGCTGCCAATGCACAACATTTCTGGGCCAATCTGCCAAAGGATGAACGTGCCGCCTATCTGAATAAAGCCGCCGAGCTGATGCAGCAACGCCTGCTGCCCCTGATGGTTCTGCTATCGCGTGAAGCTGGTAAAACCTATGCCAATGCCATTGCTGAAGTACGTGAAGCCATTGACTTCCTACGTTATTATGCTGGCCAGATGTCAGATTTACCTGGCAATGTCCATATCCAGCCTTTAGGTACCGTACTGTGTATCAGCCCCTGGAACTTCCCGCTGGCGATTTTCACCGGCCAGATTTCTGCGGCATTAGTAGCGGGCAATACGGTAATTGCCAAACCGGCTGAGCAGACTCCGCTAATTGCTGCCCAAGCTGTACAAATTCTCTGGGAAGCTGGCATTCCACAAGATGTATTGCAACTGTTGCCCGGCCGTGGTGAAACCATTGGTGCCCAGCTGAGCCAAGACTCCCGTATTCAAGGCATCATGTTTACCGGCTCTACCGAAGTAGCAAAAATTCTGCAAAAAACCGTAGCCAAACGGTTAAACCAGTTTGGTGAAAGTGTGACCCTGATTGCCGAAACTGGTGGTCAGAATGCCATGATTGTCGATTCATCTGCATTGACCGAACAGGTGGTGCTGGATGTGGTTAACTCTGCTTATGATAGTGCTGGTCAGCGTTGTTCCGCCCTGCGTGTATTGTGTGTACAGGAAGATAATCTGGACACTGTACGTCATATGTTAAAAGGTGCCATGCAGCAGTTGCGTGTTGGCAATCCAGTTCTGCTCAAAACTGATATTGGTCCGGTCATTGATGCCGAAGCCCAGCAGAACATTCAGAAGCATATTGATCAGATGCGCAGCAAAGGCCATAAAGTCCATCAATTGATGTTTAATCAGGATGCTTATGAACTGGCTCAAGGCACCTTCATTCCGCCTACTTTAATTGAACTGCCAAACCTGAATGATCTGGAACGTGAAGTTTTTGGTCCGGTGTTACATTTGATTAGCTATAAAGCTGGCCAACTGCCACAGTTGCTAGATCAGATCAACACTAAGGGTTATGGCCTGACTATGGGACTACATACCCGGATCGATGAAACCATGCAGACTGTGATCTCGAAAGCACATGTCGGCAACCTGTATATTAATCGTAATATTGTCGGTGCAGTCGTTGGGGTACAGCCATTTGGTGGTGAAGGTCTATCCGGCACTGGTCCAAAAGCCGGTGGTCCACTTTATATTTACCGTTTAATGCATCAGGTATCCGAGAAAAAGTTAGCTCAACCTTATGCGATGAATTCTGCTCAGGCAACGCTTGAAAATCCATTACTACAGGAATTTAAAGCTTGGGTATATAAAACTTTCCCAACGATTTCCTTAACTACTCCGGCTAAAATCACAACTGGGCACAGCTTTAGCCTGCAAGGTCCAACAGGTGAAGAAAACCAGTACATGATCTTGCCACGTGAAAGTGTATTATCTCTGGCAACGAATGATGCTGATCAGATTCAGCAATTACTGGCGATTTTATCGGTGGGTAGTCGCCCGGCTGTACTGGCAGACAATACTTTCATACTTAAACATTTACAAAGTATGCCAGCAAAAGTGGTAAAGGCCATTAAAGTAATTAAAGATATCGAATCTGGTGATTTCGAAGCTGTACTGCATCATGGTGATGCTTCTGCACTGATTGATCTGCAGCAGCGTATTGCAACACGTCAAGGTCCAATTGTAGGTATTACTCATCTAAGTTCCGGAAATTATGAGATTCCGGTGGAACGTTTTGTAATTGAACGTGCAATTAGCATTAATACCGCAGCAGCGGGTGGTAATGCTAGTCTGATGACCATGTCAGGCTTATAAACAGCTTTATCACTTATTTTATTTTAATTTCTTTCCTCTTAAGGCCAAATCTCTCCCCTTTGTAGATTTGGCCTTTTTTTAGAGCTTTTCCAGCCTGTTTCCCTGAATAGTCTTAGGCAGAACAGCAATTTTTTGCTACCATCTTGGCTTTCAAAATATTTGCGATTTTTACTGCATATGACCTCATCTTATCAGCAACAACTGGATGCCAAAGTTGAACGCATTAGCGCGCAATTTGCCGAATATCAACCACCTGCTTTAGAAGTATTCGAATCACCTGAACAGTACTATCGCATGCGTGCTGAGTTCCGGATCTGGCATACAGAAGATGACCTGTTTTATGCCATGTTTGAACGTGATGAGAACAATAATAAAAAAGTCATCCGTATTGATGAGTTTCCGGTTGCCGACCGCAGTATTAATGCCTTAATGCCACTCTTATTGGCAGCACTTAAGGCTGAGCCTATTTTATCAAATCGTCTCTTTGAAGCGCATTTTCTTGCCACTTTAAAAGGTGAAATGTTGGTATCACTGGTTTATCGTTGCCCACTGACTGCTGAATGGGAAGCTGCAGCTAAAGCCATATCAGAACAACTCAATATTAAGATTTTTGGTCGTAGTCGTGGGCAGAAAGTCATTTTAACTGATGACTATGTTGTTGAAGAATTGACTGTGTTCGATCGCAAGTATCAATATAAGCAAATTGAAAGCAGTTTTACTCAACCCAATGCGCAAGTCTGCCAGAAAATGCTGGAATGGGCATGCAATGCTGCACAGCAGTCTGATAAAGACCTATTGGAGCTTTACTGTGGTAATGGCAACTTTACCTTACCACTCTCTACCCGCTTCCGTCGTGTATTAGCAACTGAACTGGCGAAATCTTCAGTCTATGCAGCTGAATGGAATATTCAGCAGAACGGTATCGACAATATTCAGGTGGCTCGTCTGTCTGCTGAAGAATTCACCCAAGCCTATAACGGTGAACGTGTGTTCCGTCGTTTGCAAGAAGCCAAAATTGATATTTCGACTTATGACTTCGATACCGTCTTTGTCGACCCACCACGTGCCGGTATTGATGATGAAACGCTTAAACTACTACAGCGCTTTGAACGAATCATCTATATTTCTTGCAATCCAGATACATTGCATGACAATCTGAAACAGCTGTCTCAGACGCATAAAATTACTAAATTTGCCCTGTTCGATCAGTTCCCATATACCCATCATGTGGAGTCAGGTGTGCTGCTGGAAAAACGCTAAAAATATTGTTTCAATTTATTTTTTTGTTACATAAATGGAGTTTCTAATAGCTCCATTTTTTGTTTTTAAAATAATGGACTTATACATTAATTTCATTATTTCAACTGAATAATATCGTTTGAAACACCCGCTGCAATCGGAAATTTTGAAGACCGTTTGCTGCTTTTATCACATAGGTCCTATTGCTTTATTTATTTAATTGGCTATATTTCAAGCTATGTTAGATCATGTATGAAGGCTCTATGAGTTTTTGGCAAAAATTGTTCACTGCTGAACAACAAAATGAACACAAGAATCAAATTGCTTGTGTTGAAAATGACTGCGCTTGTAAGTCAAATGAACAGCTTCTTGAAGCATTGGCAAAAGCAACTGATGAAGACGTGATTGTCGGTATCAAAAAAGTTCTCGCTTCTCGCGGCTATAGCCGTAAGGAACTGAATGAACTGCAGCACTTGCCATTACAGTAGTGGTCAGGCTTTATTTTAAAAAAGCATTTGTGAAAGCAAATGCTTTTTTATTGGCTGGAACTTTTAAATAGAAGCATTATTCAATCTGTATGTTCTGCTCTAGCTCTTGTCTTGGTTGAGTAGTGATCCTCAATAGTGCTTAGGCTATTTTAATCTTAAGCTTTCTACTTTTTTTCATCATTCCATTATTAACACAACTGATCAGTTCGCTGATTTTTCAGACATAAACATCGATAAAATCACGAAAACCCGTTAAACTTGGTTTCTTGAAACATTTGTACATCAATTGGCATTCAGTGGCATATGCAACAAACTCAACGTTTTCCCTTAGGTGCTCACCTTATGGTCAAACACTTCGGCTATACCCATCATGGTATTTATGCCGGACGAGGTCGTGTGATCCATTATTCCGGTTTTGCGCACTTATTTAAAAAGCACCCGATTGAAATTACCTCGATTGACAAGTTTAGTCATGGTAAACCAATCCAAGTTCAGGAATATGCACATACCAAATACAAAGGCCGTAAAGTTGTGCGTCGTATGCGTTCACGCATGCATGAAAATAATTATCATCTGATTATCAATAACTGTGAACATCTATGTACCTGGGCGATTACTGGCGTGGAAAGCAGCCCGCAGGTGATCCGCATGATGAACCGTCTAACCACCAATGGTTATATCAGTTCGATGATGAGCTTCATGAACAGTATGTTTCTGACCTTAACCACCACCTGCTTTGCCTTGGCACTGTATATTAAAAAGAAATTACGCGACAAAGCAAAACGACGCTTACAGCAATACCGTGAGCTACAGGAACAATTCCAGGAACATACTCAGCAACCTGAAAAAACGCTAATTAAAAGCCCCAAATAAATGGGGCTTTTAATATCGATGAAAATAACTGACTTAACTCAGATGCCCTTTCCAAGGCCTTAAAGGTTCAGGTATTTCCCGTCCTATAGAACTTAAAGTTTCCCGTTCGACCAAGCGCACGATTGAATCAAGCGCCAGGTCATTGTCCTGTAGTCCAAAAGGTTCTTCTAGCTCGGCACTCAACTCATCCAAGCCTAAAAACAGATAGGCAATCAATGCCACTAGGACTGGCGTCCATAATCCCAAGTTGGCTTCCAGGCTGAAAGGCAGAATAAAACAGAAAGAATATACTGCTCGATGCAACAGTACGGAATAAGAAAATGGCAACGGCGTCGACAGAATCCGGTCGCAACCTGCCTGAATATTTCCGAGCTCTACCGTATGCTGATTCAGGTTATTATAAATAATATCGGAGATCTGCCCTGATCGATAACATTCTACTAACTGTTTCTGCATCTGTTCCAGTACCCATTGTGCAGGATTAACCTGCTGCTTGATCTGATTGAAAGCAATTGGATCAAACTGAGTATCAGGCTGGTAATGCTCAATGTTACTCTCTTGCTGACGCAAACGATCGCGCAATAAATGAGTAAACAGCATCATCCTGTATAAGAGCAATTCCCTGTTTTCAGTATCGAGTATGTGAGTATCCCGACTCAGGTGACGCGTGGTGGCGATCAATCCACCCCAAAGCTTACGCCCCTCCCACCAGCGATCATAACAGGCGGTATTCCGAAAACTCAGGAAGATCGACAGAATTACCCCGAAGATGGTGAAGCCAATTGCAGGGACTGCAGGTAGGCTAAAAAAGTGCTCCCGGCTTAAATAAACCAGTACCCCAGAAATCAGAATCACTGACATAAGTGCGGGTAATACCTTAGGCAAAATGGTGCCATGCCACGCAAACAGCAGACTAAAACTATTACTTTTATCACGGACGATCATGTTTTTGTTTTACGCTCCATAGAAATAGCCCAACCGAAGTTGGGCTATCTAAAGGTATTAGAACCAAACTGTTTTGAATCCGCCGAGGCCAATTGGTTTCCTTAGCAGCAAATGACCAATACAATTTAAGTCACCAAGCCAAAATAACTTATTTACCTGGCTTAAAGCTGTCTTTCAGGTCCAGAATACGGTTAAACACTGGCTTTTCACTTGAGTGATCGTATTGGTCCGCTACAAAGTAACCTTCACGTTCGAACTGGAAGCGGTCTTCCGGTTTAGCCTCTGCAAGTGCTGGCTCAATTACGGCTTGTACCACTTTCAATGACTCAGGGTTCAGGTTCGCCAGGAAATCATCCCCAGTTTCTGGATCAGATTCAGTGAACAGACGGTCATAGATACGAACTTCTGCAGGAATACCTTTCGTTGCAGATACCCAGTGAATTACACCTTTGACTTTACGGCCTTCGGGGTTTTTACCTAAAGTTTCAGGATCAATTGAACATTTCAGCTCAACCACTTCACCATTTTCATCTTTAATCACTTCATCACATTTGATGACATAAGCATGACGAAGACGCACTTCACCGCCAGGAATCAGACGTTTAAAGCCTTTAGGTGGTTCTTCTTCAAAGTCTTTACGGTCAATGTAAATTTCAGAGGTCAATGGAATCACACGCTCGCCCATATCCACATTTGGGTGACGAGAATGCGTCAGATCCATATCCGCTGGCAGATTGGTTAAAGTCACTTTCAGTGGATTAAGTACTGCCATACCACGTGCAGCCGCATTTTCCAGAGACTGGCGAATGCAATACTCCAGCATTGCTACATCGACGATACTGCCATCAACCTTAGATACACCTACCCGCTTACAGAAGTCACGCAGACCTTCCGGGGTGAAACCACGACGGCGCATACCCACCACAGTTGGCATACGTGGGTCATCCCAACCATTCACATATCCGCCTTCAACCAGTTTACGCAACTTACGCTTAGAAGTAATGGTGTAGTCGACATTCAGACGGCTTGATTCATACTGACGTGGAACAGCTGGGGATTGAACTTTCTCAACCACCCAGTCATAGAATGGACGGTGATCCTGAAATTCCAGTGTACATAAAGAGTGTGTTACACCTTCAATGGCATCTGATAATGGATGCGCATAGTCGTACATAGGGTAGATTTTCCATTTGTCGCCAGTCTGATGGTGTTCAGAATGCAGGATACGGTACAGAATCGGATCACGCATATGCACGTTTGGAGACGCCATGTCGATCTTGGCACGAAGCACAGCCTGACCTTCCGCAAACTCGCCATTGCGCATTTTCTCAAAACGCTCTAGGTTTTCAGCAACAGTGGCATCACGTTGTGGCGAGTTTTTACCTGATTCTACAAAGTTACCACGGTTTAACTTGATTTCTTCTGGAGACTGTAAATCCACATAGGCATCGCCCTGTTCGATCAGTTGAATAGCCCAGGTGTAAAGCTGATCAAAATAGCTCGATGCATAGCGCGGCTCACCATTCCATTCAAAACCTAACCATTTCACATCATTGGCAATACCATCAACATATTCTTGTTCTTCAGCATCCGGGTTGGTATCGTCAAAACGCAGATTACATAAACCATTAAATTCTTGAGCAATACCAAAGTTCAGACAGATCGCTTTTACATGTCCGATATGCAGGTAACCATTTGGCTCAGGTGGGAAACGTGTCACCACTTGTTGAGTACGGCCTGCTTCTAAATCATCAGTGATGACCTGGCGCACAAAATCTAAGCCCGGTTGTTGTTCCTGCTGCTGCGCTGAATCGACTGCATTCTTGTTTTGGGTCGGGTTCTCGGGCAGAGATGTAACAACATCATTTGGCTTCATGATCAATCATTCACTTCTAAAGTTAAAATTAAGGGTTTTATGTCCTGTTACGGGAGGCTTTAGACATGCCGTAAAACATAAACTAAAGTCCCCTAGTTTAACTTTAGGTGATCAATCTCTCAACTGCTAACTGTGGCATTTGTTTTCTATTCAATCATTTTAAAATGATCAGGCTAGGTCTGCTGCAATTGCATACAAATTTGGACGAATGATCCGGAAGTTTTTCATAAATCTAATCGCATGTCGCTGTTTAAGAAAAGAAACATACTATTGCAAAAAAATGTGTCATTGTTAATTGGTAAAGCGCAGGCAACCATCTGTATTTGCCTGCTGGAACAATGCATAAATAAGATACGATTTTCAGAATTTTATCCGAGAAAAGTATATTTTTGCTTGCCTTGTCGATTACAGTTTGCTTATGCTTCTCTCATTCAAAAAAACCCATGACTTCAAAGGTCATGATCAGGAGATTACACAATGAGTTTTCCTCAAGTCGAATTAAACACCAATAAAGGTCGTATTGTTCTTGAATTAAACGCTGAAAAAGCACCTAAAACAGTGGCAAACTTCTTAGAATATGTACGTGACGGTTTTTATGACGGCGTAATTTTCCACCGCGTTATTGATGGTTTCATGATTCAAGGCGGCGGCATGGACGAAAACTTTAAAGAAAAAGCAACGCGTGACGCGATTGAAAACGAAGCTGACAACGGCCTGAGCAATGACGTTGGTACCATTGCAATGGCACGTACTCAAGCACCTCACTCTGCTTCTGCTCAGTTCTTCATTAACGTGAAAAACAACGCTTTCCTTAACCATACTGGCAAAACTGCACAAGGTTGGGGTTATGCAGTATTTGGTAAAGTTGTTGAAGGCATGGACGTTGTTGATGCAATCAAAGGTGTTCGCACTGGTAACCGTGGCTACCATGCTGACGTTCCACTAGAGAACGTTGTAATCGAATCTGCAAAAATCATTTCTGAATAAAAAACGTCCTCTCCGTTGTTTATGAGTTTTAAAGCGATGCTTTAAAACGGTGTAATCGAAAATCCCTCATATGAATGAGGGATCTAGAGAGGAATAAAAGGAAAAGATTTGTGACCCATCTGTTTATCGCCGATTTACATTTGTCACCTGATCACCCTCGACTCGTTCGGGGGTTTTTAGATTTATTAGATGCCTATAAAGATAAGAATACCCAACTCTATATTCTGGGTGACTGGTTTAATGCCTGGATTGGTGACGACTATACCGCTCCTTGGCTGGATGAAATTGTTGAGCATTTAAAACAGTTCACCAAAGCGGGTAATCAGGTTTATTTTCTGGTCGGTAACCGTGACTTCGCTTTGGGCGAAGATTTTCTAAATCAGTTCACAGGACAACTTTTGCCCGATATTCAGTTCTTAACGATTACTGGCAAAAAGATTCGTATAGAACATGGCGACGAACTCTGCACCGATGACATCAGCTACCAAAGATTCCGTAAAATTATCCGTCATCCCTGGTTAGTCGGCTTTTTAAGAAAAATGCCGTTGTCTTTTCGTGCCCGGTTGGCACAAGGTTTCCGCAAGAAAAGCCATGAAGCGCAGCAATTCAAAAGCTATGAGGTTATGGACGTGAATCAAGATGCTGTTAACACCGCACTACAAGATGTCGATCTGCTGATTCATGGTCATACTCATCGTGCCAATATTCATGATGTAAATGGCAAAAAGCGGATTGTCTTAGGCGACTGGCGAAAAGAATCTGCGCAGATTCTCGAGCTTTCTGGTGATCCTGAGCAAGAAATACAGCTGACGACCTGGCATTACTAAATGAGTTGCAATCGCAGCTTTGAATTGATTAGTGAAATAGTTTAAAAACTTGACCTCATAAAACCAAGACAAATAAAAAGCAACTGTAATCAGTTGCTTTCGTTATTTTGGAAAATACTAGGTGGCTAATATCCACCTTCAGATTTCACTACTTCAGTACCCGGCTTATATTTAGATAACAGTTCACGCAAAGAATTCATCAGTACACTGGTATCCACGCCGACCGCAACAAATTCAGCACCCAAATCGAGATATTTTTGAGTAATATCATGTTGTGTCGACAGAATACCGGCCGCTTTACCAGCAGCACGAATCCGCTGAATCGCGTCAATCACGGCTTTTTGAACTTCAGGATGATTTGGATTGCCTTGATACCCCATGGTCGCAGACAGATCCACTGCACCAATAAAAACACCATCAATACCATCGACCTTTAAAATTTCATTCAGATTTTCCAGACCTTTTACCGATTCAATCTGAATCAACAGACAGATATCTTTGTGGGCGGTTTGGTAATAATTCGGAATACTGTTCCAGCGAGTAGCACGTGCCAGCGCTGCACCAACACCCCGAATCCCTTCTGGTGGATAACGTACCGCTTTTACCATCAGCTCGGCCTGTTCAACCGTTTCAACCATGGGGATGAGTAAGCTTTGCGCGCCAATATCCAGAAGCTGCTTGATGAGCTGTACACTGCCAATGGGTGGACGTACCACTGCCTGCGATGGATAGGCTGCAATACTTTGTAGTTGCGATAACGTGGTTCTTAAATCACTAGGTGCATGCTCACCATCAATCAGCAGCCAGTCATAGCCGGCATTGGCAGCAATTTCTGTACCGTAAGCATCTGCCAGACCGATCCATAACCCGATTTGCTGTTCAGTTTTGAGTTTTCTTTTGAAGTAATTGGTGTATTGCATACGCCCGCTCGCTTGCATGTTATTGCTTATAAGCTTATTAAACGCCTCTTGGCAAAAAGTGCCAATAGTGAAAAGCTCTTTTATCATTAGCCAAAGCTCTAAGTGCTAACATTATAAATAGTAGATATCTGCACAACTTATGCTTTGCCTGAAGGAAATTTATTGTAATAATCCACTTCACTTACAGCATGACTTTACTGTATGCCCCCATCCAAGATCAACAAAGACGAATGGAGTCCAGTTATGGATTTACTTAAGGTTTCTGAATCTCGTTATACGACAAAGGCTTATGATCCATCCAGGAAAATTCCGCAGGAACAGTTTGATCGTTTGACCGAGATTCTTCGCCTGGCTCCCTCTTCAATTAATATCCAGCCCTGGCATTTTTTTATCGCTGATCATGCGGATGCCAAAGCACGTATTGCCAAGGCTTTAGTGGGTACATATGCCTATAATGCACCAAAAGTATTGGATTCTTCGCATACGATCCTTTTCTGCACTAAAGCTGACATTACTGAGCAGCATTTAAATAATCTTCTGGAACGTGATGATGTACTCGGCCGTTTTAAAGATGAAACCGCCAAAGAAGCACAGCGCAATACCCGTACAGGTTATGTTGAATATTACCGTAATGAAAAAGGAGATATTCAGCGTTGGGCGGAAAACCAGACCTTTATTGCACTGGGTCAAATGTTAATTGCTGCAGCAATCGAAGGTGTAGATGCAACGCCCATTGGTGGCTTTGATGAAGGCATTCTTACTGAAGAATTGAAGCTCAATGAACAAGGCTTGATTCCATCTGTAATTATGACTTTGGGTTACCGCAGTGAAAATGATTTCAATGCCAAGCTGCCAAAATCCCGTCTGAAAGCTGAAGATGTTTTCACCAAACTGTAAGAATTTTATGCTATAAAAGGGGCGCAAAGCCCCTTTACTTGTCATTATGGGCCTAATTTTTGCTTAACTAAAGAACACTTATAATTCAGAATAACAATAGAGGTATCCATGTCAGTTCTTCCATCCAGACCAATGAAATTTGAATGCAAACACTGCGAAAAAATCTATCTACATCAATATAAGCATGAACAGCATCGTTATCCGCATTGTCCACACTGCCGACAGGCTGGCATGCTTCTGGGCCTGGCTGAAAAAGAAGACCTGATTCGCCTACCATTAGATTATGCCAGTGCCTATGTCAAGCAGACATGGCATAGGCTAAGCAGATAACACTGGCAAGCCCCAGCACCAACCCGAGACTGCTTGCAGGCTTTAGACGCTCTTTAAAGAAGACCAGGCCTGCAAGTACCCCAAATACCACTACCAGAATATTCATTCCCGCAAAGACAATCGCTGGTGTATCTTTTAGCAGCATATGCGCTTTAACATAAAACGCTATATTGGCGAAGTTCAGCCCCCCTAGAACCAGCCCGGCGCCAATATGCTTCAAATCACCGAGATGATGATATTTAATCACTAGATAAGTCATTGAGAAAATAAAGGCACAAATGAACATCAGGTTCAGCGTCACAGCGAACTGTAATCCCAAACTGGTGGTGTATTTCAATAACACATCAATCAGTGCATATCCGACCCACACTAATCCCAGATACAGCATACCCCGAGTTCCTGTGCCAGTATCATTTCGATTGGACAGCAGGATACAAATCACCGCAGTGATCCCGAGACCGATTCCAATGATTTTCAGCTGGCTAAACTGTTCCTGAAAGATGAAGTAAGCTGCTGCAAGAGAAAGTACGACTGATAGACGCTGGGCGATTTCTGTCTTTAGGATCCCCGCTATTTGCAAAGCCCGAGCCAGTAGCAGAAATACACTTGGCAACAAGATGCCTAAAGCAAAAATCAGTAACCACGGCGTATGAGTGACTGATACATGTGCCAGATCGGGTTTAAACCAGAAATAGCACAGAATACTTGCTGTGGCATAGTTCCATGCAATCAGATGAATGGGATTGAGTCCCCTGTTCCTTCCTTTCTTGAGTAAAATCGAGACCATGACGCTGCATAGTGCAGCTGCAAAGATCAGTTCCATTGCATGCTCATCATTATTTTTAAGTACGCTATTTTAATACAAAAAAAGCCCACAAGATTTTTGTGGGCTTTCAAACATGATTTCAGGCTAGCAATTAGTAGCGAGAAACCATTTTTTCCAATGAAATTGGACGAATCTTGTCAGCATTACCTGCTGTACCAAATGCTTCGTAACGATCTACACAGATTTGCTTCATTGCTTCAACTGTTGCAGCAAAGAATTTACGTGGATCGAATTCACTTGGTTTTTCAGCCATCATACGACGCATTGCGCCAGTAGAAGCTAAACGTAAGTCTGTGTCGATGTTGATTTTACGAACACCGTGTTTGATCGCTTCAACCAGTTGCTCAACAGGAACACCATATGTTTCTTTGATGTCGCCGCCATACTGGTTAATTACAGCTAACCATTCTTGTGGCACAGAGCTTGAACCATGCATTACAAGGTGCGTATTTGGCAGTGCTTCGTGAATTTCTTTAATGCGGTCGATCGCAAGAATATCACCTGTAGGTGGACGCGTGAACTTGTATGCACCGTGTGAAGTACCCACTGCAATTGCCAGCGCATCAACATTGGTATCAGCAACGAAGCTACGTGCTTCTTCAACTGAAGTCAGGAGTTGAGAATGATCCAGTACGCCTTCTGCGCCTACACCATCTTCTTCACCCGCCATACCTGTTTCAAGGCTACCCAGACAACCAATTTCACCTTCAACAGAAACGCCACACGCATGCGCCATTTGTACCGTACGACGAGTGACATCGACGTTGTATTCATATGAAGTTGGTGTTTTACCGTCTTCACCCAAAGAACCATCCATCATCACTGATGAGAAGCCTAACTGGATAGAACGTTGACATACGTCAGGGCTGGTACCGTGGTCTTGATGCATTACCACTGGAATGTGTGGCCATTCTTCGATTGCTGCCAAAATCAGATGACGCAAGAACGGTGCACCTGCGTACTTACGTGCACCCGCAGATGCCTGTACGATTACAGGTGAATTTGTTTGGTCTGCTGCCAACATAATGGCACGCATTTGTTCTAAGTTGTTTACGTTAAATGCTGGTACGCCGTAAGCATGTTCGCCGGCGTGATCCAAGAGCTGGCGCAATGAAATAAGAGCCATAATATCCTCCCAGTGAATGCCACATATTCTACATGCACAAAGGTTTCAATTCAGCAACAAATAACACTATTTAAAAAAAATCCCTGCATTTGCAGGGATTTTGTCTCACATTGACCCAATTAAGGTGCCACAGCTTCCGAAGTTGCTGCAACTGACTCGTCTGCAGTCGCTGCATCTGCCGGAGCATTCGCAATTTCAGCAGGAATGTCGGTATTTTTTTCATCTAGAACCGGCTGATCAATTGCATCAATCGCTGCTTGCTGTTCTGGCGTTACAGTCTCATCTGCAACGGCTGCCGAAGCTTCTGCTTCAGCTGCTGGGGCATTTTCCTGTTTCGCACATGCAGTCAGTGCCAATGATGCTGCCAATAATGCCGCTAAAGTTAACTGTCTTTTCATCACGTAATCTCATCATTTGGTGATTTAATGTCTGCATCTTATGACAGATTTATTGCATTTTAATGACGAAGCCATGAATGATAAGTGTCCGCTGTCAAAAAAATGACATAAAAAAGCTGGCACTTGGCCAGCTTTTTTAGGCTAAAACATGCAATTAAGCGCGTTCTAGCAGTACTGCAACTGCAGGAAGGGTTTTACCTTCGACAAATTCAAGGAATGCACCGCCACCAGTCGAGATATAACCAATTTTGTCAGCAACGTTGTATTTATCAATCGCAGCAAGCGTGTCACCACCACCTGCAATCGAGAAACCTTCCGATTCAGCAATCGCTAACGATAGAGTTTTCGTGCCTTCACCGAATTGATCGACTTCAAATACGCCCACTGGACCATTCCAAAGAATCGTTTTAGACGTTTTCAAAATTTCAGCAAATGCTTTTGCAGTTTCTGGACCTACATCAAGGATCATGTCGTTGTCAGCAACATCTTCAACTTTTTTCACAACCGCTTTAGCAGCAGCCAATGAACCCAGGAAGTCATCAAAATTGATTTCAGATGCATCAGCAACCACAACGTCCGTTGGAAGCGGAACAGAAACTTTGGCTGCAATTGCTTTAGCTGTGTCGATCAAATCACTTTCACACAGTGATTTACCTACATTGTAGCCAGCAGCTGCAAGGAAAGTATTCGCGATACCACCACCTACGATCAATTGATCACAGATATCAGAAAGTGAAGTCAATACGTCTAGTTTAGTTGAAACCTTGGAACCAGCAACGATTGCCACCATTGGTTTTTCAGGAGTTTTCAACGCACGACCCAAAGCATCCAATTCTGCTGCAAGTAAAGGACCCGCTGCCGCCACTTTCGCCAGACGAGCCACACCTTCAGTAGATGCTTCTGCACGGTGTGCTGTACCAAATGCATCCATTACAAATACGTCACAAAGTGCTGCATATTTCGCTGCAAGCTCAGGATTATTTTTCTTTTCACCGACGTTGAAGCGGCAGTTCTCAAGTAAAACCACTTGACCAGGTTGAACTTCAACGCCATCCAGGTAGTCAGTGAATAACTTTACTTCCTGACCTAATGCTTCAGTCAAATATGCTGCTACAGGTGCAAGTGACTGTTCAGCTTTAGGCTCACCTTCAACTGGACGACCAAGGTGTGAATACACTATAACCGCTGCACCTTTTTCTACGGCAGCTTTAATAGTTGGCAATGCTGCACGTAAACGCGCATCGCTAGTAATCACGCCATTTTTAACAGGTACGTTTAAATCTTCACGAATAAGAACGCGCTTACCCGCAAGGTCAAGGTCAGTCATACGTTGAAAGTTCATCTAGAGCTCTCTTTATAGATATTAAAAACGAGGCGATTTTAAATGATTATGCAGAAAAAGGTTAGCATCTTTTGCAGAAAAGCTAACGATTGCCAAAGTTTTGTTATGATAAGAAAAAGCATCCATCAGATTCAGTACCCATGTCGATACTTCCAGATCCAGATTTAAACCGTTTAAATGTTTTGGGCGAGCCATTGGCGAGCTGCTGTTTTGACCCGATTACCGGCTACTTCCGTAATGGTTTCTGCCACACTTCCCCTAGTGACCTGGGCCAGCATACAGTTTGTGCACAGATGACTTCGGAGTTTTTAAATTTCTCCCAAAAAGTAGGTAATGATCTGATTACACCATTACCAGAAGTCGGTTTTCCGGGGCTTCAGCCAGGTGATTTCTGGTGTATTTGCGTGACGCGCTGGGTGGAAGCTTATGAAGCAGGCCAGGCGCCACCAATTAAGCTGCAAGCCTGCCATAAAGCAGTTCTAGCCTATGTCCCCCTGCATGTTTTAGAAGAATACGCTGTCTAATGAATACCGCAAAGATTATTCTGGCCTCTTCCAGCCAGACCCGTAAAGAATTGATGAATCGCTTACGTCTTGACTACGTATCGATCGTCCCGGATATCGATGAATCACCGCAAGGTGAAAATCATGCGGATGACTTAGCCAAGCGACTGGCTTTTGAAAAAGCCCGACATGTGGCTGAGCAACACCCAGATGCAATCGTCATTGGCTCTGACCAGGTGGCTTGGCGTGAAGGCGCACCAGATATTTTTATCGGCAAGCCCTTAACTGCTGAAAAAGCAGTTCGCCAGTTACAGGCCAATTCAGACAAGATTGTATATTTTAGTACAGCACTGAGCGTACAACAGAAATCTAGCGGTTTTGAGCAAACTCTGGTTGAGCATTATAAGGTAAAATTCCGCAAGCTATCTCAAGCTGAAATCGAACGTTATATTGACATTGAACAGCCTCTGCACTGTGCTGGCAGCTTTAAATGTGAAAGCTTAGGCATTAGTCTGTTTGAAGAAATGATTGGTCAGGACCAGACGACGTTGATGGGCATGCCGATGATCAAGCTATGCAATATCTTGCGTGAGCTGGATATTCTGGTGCCTTAAAAATTAGTAAGGAAACAGTTTTAAGACTGCTTTTTAGCAACTATCGATCAGGTAAATATTTAACCAATAATCTGTCGCTGCTCAGATAAAAGCTGTTGCAACATGAGATCTGATTGATTTTCTAATATCAACGGATCGCTGGCTTGTGCAACCTCTTCAGCGTCAGTTCGAATAATAATTTGATCTCCTTCATTCCCTACTACAATAATATTGTCTACATGACTAGAATCAGAAAGCAGCTCAGCTAATGAAACTGTATCTGATCGCATAAAGTCGATATTCATCAAACTACTTTCTTTTTCTATACCCTCTAATAACAGATTCATCTGATTATTTAAATTTGAAATTGCATCCGCTGTATTTAGTACTTTATAAACTTGCGTATTGTTATCCAAGCCCGAAGAAATGAAATCTATGAGCTGTTTAGCAACAATAATATCCTCGTTCCCATCTGATGGAATAACATCATGATTAGTATCAGCTGCCCCTTGTTGCTCTTCAGAGCTATTCCTCATAAATTCTTGTGATGTTTTGAATCTGCTCAGAGCTTCTTGATCAGGAACGGTATCTTCATTTTGTTCAACCAGCTTAAGTCGAGCTAGTCGAAGTGTGGGAATTGTTGGTTCTGGTTGCCCTGGCTCTGGCTCAGGTTCTACTGGCACTTCTGGTTCCGGTTGTGGTTCTACCGGTACTTCTGGCTCCGGCTCAGGTTCTATTGGTACTTCTGGTTCAGGTTCTGGATCTACCGGCACTTCTGGTTCTGGCTCCGGTACTTCCGGTTCCGGTTCTGGCTCTACCGGCACTTCTGGCTCCGGTTCAGGCTCTACTGGCACTTCTGGTTCCGGCTCCGGTACTTCCGGCACTTCCGGCTCGGGTTCTGGATCTACCGGCACTTCCGGCGCAGGATCTATTGGCACTGGCTTATTTAGCTCTAGCTGTTCATCACCTTCAACTTCACCACTGTCTGTCGCTGCAACTCCACCAATGAGTAATGTACCAATCGCTATCCACTCCCAATTTTCTGCAAGAAACGAGGAAGATGGTAATAATGTATCTGTCCTTGAAATTTGCTTATATTGCTTGGTCACCTCATCAAACCAATATAAAGTACCGCTTTGCTCTTCAATCACAAGACTAGACGTTAAATCTTCATGATTGTTTGCATAAAAATTTTCAACCACCAATCTTTCGCCACTTCTCAATACTAAAATCAGATTTGTACCGTCTTGAGACATCTGGACAATATCTGATTTAGAAATTTTGATTTTTACAATGGAGCTTTGATCAACTCGAACCGTATCAGCATTCAGCTGTATTTTTTCTTTTGTTTTTTTATTAATTAATTGAATTTCTTTCATTTTATTTTCCAAATTATTTTTATTCTCCTTACAAAAAATTGTGTCATTTCGTCACTTATGTCAATCAAAGTATGTTTTTCACTATTTTATTTACATAAGACCTCTTTCATAAATCATTTTTTGCTCAGTTCCAAGTTGTAGATTCCAGCGATTAAATTGAATCTCAAACCAAGCCTTTTACCTCTATTTCGATAACGTTCAGCAAGGATTTTGAAGGTTTTCAGGCTGCCAAATACATGCTCAATTCCGATTCTTCTTTTATTGATTTCTTGATTATAGATTTTCAATTCAGGATCCAATTTACAGTGTCTTTTGGCTTTTAATGGCAACAGGCTATTCGGATACAACACATAAATCCCCTGATAGCCTTTATCTGCAAGGATAAAAGCCCCAAAAGGAATCTGGTTTAAATTACGTTTGAACAACTCGAAATCATGCACTGCACCGCGACTGGTACATAAACTCAGAATTTGCTGAGTTTTGTAGTGAATCATGGCCTGTACTTTAAAGGTATGGGTCTTTTTCTTGCCGCTATAGCTTTTCTTCTGTTTTTTTAGGCCTTTGGATTGGAATTTCCGTGGCATCCACGATCACAACATTCCAGTCGATGCCTTCGCCCTCGGGTAAATCTTTGGGTAAATTAAACAGATTGGACCGAATCAGGCAGTCTTCAACATGACGGACAATTCTTGAGGCTGTGGGCTCTGAAACCCCGTAACTCGTCGCAACGTGAAATAAGGTTCGGTATTCCCGCCAATAGCTCAGACAGAGCAGAACCTGATCCTCCAGGCTTAACTTGGGCGGTCTGCCTTTGGCAGAGACATGCTTCTGCAATTGCTCAACCATCAAATAGAAAGTTGACCATGAGATGCCTGTGTATCGCTTGAACTGAGGATCAGAAAGCTTGTTTGAATCGATGTATTTCATCCGCAGATTATGCACGAATGCCAAGAAATCCGAAGTGCAAATATTAACCAAAAAGAAGATCGTTTTTTGATTTATGAAAGAGATCTATAATTATCACTTTTAATTGAGCTACTCTAATTTGGTTCATATCTTTGTAATTCTTATCCTTCATTCAAAATGCTATTCTTCTTATTCAATTTTTAAGAGCTCTAAAATTTTTTAATAAATTAATTTTTAAATAAAATTCTCATCATTTATTTTATGAAAATAAATATTACTTAGTTTGCTCTCCTGGTATTTATAAAAGCTCTATTTCTCACCATCTCGCTTGCACCATTCAATAACTCAAGGGACAATAAGCAAAATTTATCTTGTAATTAATCCCATGTCCCAATCTTTAGATGTATTAGGCGGAATTACCGCTGAACAATTCCTTGCTGAATACTGGCAGAAAAAACCTCTCCTAGTACGTAATGCCATGCCTGAAATTGCTGGCCTGCTTGAACCTGACGATGTCATGGAGCTGGCTCTGGATGAAAATGTCACTGCACGCCTGATCAAGCAAAAAGACCGCGACCCGAACCAATGGTCAGTGAAATCTTCACCTTTACTAAAAGCTGATTTCCAGAAGATGCCTAAATTATGGACACTCCTTGTTCAGGCAGTAGATCACTATTCCTTTGATCTATCAGAACTCTGGAAAAAATTTCCATTCATTCCACAATGGCGCCGTGATGACATCATGGTGTCGTATGCGCCTCAGGGTGGTTCTGTAGGTAAGCATTTCGACTTCTATGATGTTTTCCTTGTACAAGGTTATGGTCAGCGTCGCTGGCAATTAGGTCAGATGTGTAATGCAGAAACTGAGTTTGTTCCGGGTCAGCCATTAAAATTACTTCCAGAAATGGATGTAAACTTTGATGAAGTTCTTGCTCCAGGTGACTTACTATATGTGCCACCTGGGCTTTCACACTACGGCTTAGCTGAAGATGACTGTTTAACTTTTTCTTTTGGTTTCCGTATGCCAAATGTCAGTGACATGATGGACCGTGTTGGAGACAAGTTTGCTGAAAATGAAGTTTTACGTAATCCCCTGACTGATATCATTCGTGATCAAATCAGTGCTGCCGGTGAAGTCACAGCTAATGAGCTTGAATATCTGAAAAGTAAAATCATGGAGCAGTTACATAACTCCAATGTACTTGAAGATGCCATCATGAGCCTGATGTCTGAATCTAAATACCCAGAAAATATTCCAGAAGCAGAAGAAATTGGTACTGGCGACCTGGAAGAAGCATTAGACCAAGGCTATAGCATTATGCTCGAGCCAGCATCACGCCTGCTTTATACTGAAGAAGATGATGAAATACTATTCTGGGGCAATGGTGAAGGTTTATGTATCTCGGAAGCTTTTGCAGAAAAACTCAAGCTGATCGCCAATGGTGAATCTGTGATGCTCAATCTGGACTTTGCTGATGAAGATATGCTAGAAGACCTGGCAGATCTGCTCAATGAATCCATCCTGATGCTGGTTCCGCCTGCTGAAGAAGAATAAGAAACAAAAAAAGAGGGGCATTTGATCCACTGCTGTCCCATAGTTTGCTTTAAATAAAAAAACCTGAGTCCTAACAGTTAAAATATGAGTGCAAACAAACACTTTAACGACCAGGATTCAGGTTTTGTCCCATCAGAATACCGTATTTCATGAGCTAATTAAACCTGTTGTGCGACAGGATTTTGAACAACTTGCTAAAGTACACCATGTTGGACAGAAATTTAGAGCGGCTTCCCGGTGGGATCAGTTTATTGCCATATTGATGTCTCAATTCTCTTGTAGGCAAAGTCTGAGAGATATTCAATCCAATTTGGAGTGCCAACAGGAAAAGCTAAGTCATCTCGGAGCAAAGTCTATTCCCCCGAAGCACGCTGGCACGAATCAATGAGCAGCAGCCTGCTGCCTTGTATCAACAGCTATTTTACAAGTTGCTTAAATACTATGAACACTCAAAAGTAGCTCATAAATTTCGCTTTAAGAATCCCTTGTATTCCTTGGATGCCAGTCATATTGACCTGTCGCTTTCCTTATGTGAATGGGCCAAAGTTCACGACTCAAAAGCCAGCATGAAACTCAGTATAGGATTGAATCACAGCAATGATATTCCTGAGTTTGTTGCAGTTGAAAATGGCAAAGAAAATGACATGGTACAAGGCCGCAAATTCCAGTTTCCTGCTGGCAGCATTGTAGTTTTTGATAAAGGCTATGTCGATTACCAATGGTATGCAAATCTGACTGCTCAAAACATTGGATTTGTCACACGTTTTAGGCCTAAATCTGTGTATCAGGTGATCCAGCAACATCCAGTGCTTGAATCCAAAGGTATTCTAAAAGATGAAACCATTCAGCTGAATAGCGCACATGCCCTAAAAAGAAAAGCCCCAGTGTTAAGAAGAATTGAATATAGAGATCAGCAAAGTGGCAAGCACTTTAGCTTTCTCAGCAATAACTTTCATTTAGCCGCCTCCACCATTGCGGCGATTTATAAAGATCGTTGGAAAGTTGAGCTGTTCTTTAAGGCGATTAAGCAGAATCTCAAATTAAAAGCGTTTCTAGGCCGCAGCAGGAACGCAATTCAGACACAAATCTGGATTGCGATGATCGCCTATTTATTGGTGAGTTTCGCTCAACATTTAGGAAAAACAGGTTGGACAGTTCAACGTTTACTCAGAATAATTCAAGTGAACTTGTTTGAAATAAGAACTTTAAAAGCTTTATTTTCACCCGATAAAATACCCATAAAACAAGAGGAAGCTCATTTGAGCTTCCTCTTGTGAAAAATTGTGGGACAGCAATGGCATTTGATCCTCTTTTTTTGTTAGTGACCCAGGAAATTCTTTAATTAAAAAATTTACGAAAATTAAGCGCCATACTGACCTTTTAGATATTTCACAATATCTTTAGATTCGAACATTTTTACATTGGTATTCGGATCGACCAGATAAGGCACCTGGATATTGTTCCCCATCATGGTGAACAGCTGTTCGCGTTTACCGCCTGGCAAGGGCTCATATTTTCCTGGCTTTAGGCGTAGCTTGGCTGGGCCATAATCTTGCCAGCGTTCTTTCGCCACATTGTGGTAGATATAAGGAATTTCCAGCTCAGACAATACACCACGGACTATACGGGTATACGGGCTGGCTTCAAACCCCCACAGCTCCAGAAGCTGTTCAGGTGCAGGTTTATTTTTCTTTAATGGTTTTGCCATACCACCGCGTAAACCGTTGACCATCGTACCGGCAATTGCAGCCACCGGCACCTTTGGATAATTTGAATATTTCGCCGGAGTCTTACCAGTTTTGCCATAATGCTTAAACAGGTGGTGAATGATATCCTGAGATTCGTAAAGCTTATCTCCCGTATTTTCATCTACTAAAAATGGGAACTGGAGTTTGCCTCCCTGCTGTTTTACTTCAGGACGGAAGCGTTTACCGCCTCGTGGGCATGGATACACTTCATAATCAAGGTTGAGTAAAGTCATCACTTCACGGACACGGCGACAGAATGGCGAGCCTTCGTACTCATAAAGCTTTAAGGGTTTTTCAGGCTGGTTTGGAAATGGCGTTCCGGAAACTCCTCGTCCACCTTCCAGAAATGCGGATGCCAATGCCTGTGCTACTTTAATCTGATGGCCTAACATATCGTCTGTCCTCTTTATTGTTTTAAAGCCGTGAAAACAGCAATCTAAACTGCCTGACTTTCACGGTATAGCTGATTTTTGTATGTTTTCAATAAACAGGATTAGTCCACCAGTTTATCTTTAGACAGCACGATCCCGTTATTGTCCGCATAAACGTATTCACCTGATTGAAAAGTCACGCCGCCAAAGTACAGTGGAACATCGACTTCCCCAATACCTTTGCGGTTGCTCTTTTGAGGAATCGAAGCTAAGGCATGCACACCAAGATCCAGTTCGGCAATCGCATCCACATCACGTACACAACCGTAAATAATTACACCATTCCAGTGATTCTTTACTGCTGATTCAGCAATCAGGTCACCCATCAGTGCACAGCGCATCGAAGCACCACCATCCACCACCAGGACTTTGCCTGCACCATCAGTTGCCAGTAATTCTTTGACACGAGAATTATCTTCAAAGCACTTTACTGTGACAATCTGGCCACCAAAGCTTTTACGTGCACCATAGCTTTTAAAAAACTTGCCATCCAAGCATGGTGTTACGACTTGCAGGTCTTTATCTGGATTATCATCAAGCAGGTCACAAGTTACAAATGGTACGCTGGACACGATTTTTACCCTCATTTCATTTTTTGTATGGCTAAATTATCATAAATTTCAAATTTCACAGTCTGATTCAGGGCTGCATATACCATAGTATGAGCTACCTGCTCGGCTGTCACTGGCTTGTATTTAAAAGAATCCGGTACCAAATGCGAAAACTTGCCATAGAGTTTCTGTGCAGCATCTTCCAGTAAACGTTGATGACCACGTTCACCCATTAATAAAGATGGCCGGATCAGACTGATTCGTTCCAGCGTTAAGGTCTGGATATAATCTTCCAGCTCGCCTTTGACCCGATTATAGAAAAACCAGGATTCAGCATTCGCCCCCATGGCACTAATCAGCAGATAATGCGCATCCGTCTGTTGAACCAGCTCAGCAAAATGGGCATTGATGGTATAGTCCACATTATAAAAAGCATCTTTGGAACCTGCCTGCTTTAAAGTTGTACCTAGACAGCTGAAAGCATGGGTATGTCCGCTGACATCCTGATCATTCAACATCAGAAAATCCTCAAAGACCAGTTGTTTGACTTTGGGCCATTGCTCAAACTCTGGCTGGTGCTTGCGTACCACGACACTGATACGCTTGCAGCTCGGCTCATTAACCAGCTGTTGTACCAAGCTCTTACCCACAAGACCTGTGGCACCAATGATGATTGGATATGTTATGGTTTTAGTCATTTTTTGTACGATCTCCCTGCCTGAATACTAATCTAACGTTTTCTTTAGAATTTTTCTGCAACTAAAATGTTGTCAAAGCATGTCAAGACTTGACTTAAGCCCTCAGTTTCCTCAAAATATGGCACTTGTTTACGGGCTGGTGATAGTTCTTCTGATGTTGGTTTTCAGTTGAGTTTCAGCCCGCCCAGACCAATCTATTTCAAGGAGTGCACGAGTGGCAAACTCTGCTCAAGCTAAAAAACGTGCTCGTCAAAACGTTAAAGCACGCAAACACAACGCAAGCTTGCGTTCTATGGTTCGTACCTATCTTAAACGTACAGTAGCTGCTATTGCTGCTGGCGACTATGCTGTTGCTACTGAAGCTTACAAAAAAGCTGTTCCAGTAATCGACCGTATGGCTGACAAAGGTATCATCCATAAAAACAAAGCAGCTCGTCATAAGAGCCGTTTGAACGCGCAAGTTAAAGCATTAGCTTCTAACTAATCGCAAATGAAAAAAGCCCTTTTAGGGCTTTTTTTGTGCCCAAAATTTAGTAAATCAACAAAATGATCTATTCAATAAAAAGACAATTTTTGAATAAATAAACTTTACAAGATTATTTCCACTCAATTCTTCTTCCTTATTTCCCAATATTTTTAAAATATTCTTTAAAACTTATGGAAATCCTATTTCGTACCAAAAATAGGATTGATAAAAGTAAGAACGGGAATATCAGCCAGTTTAATATTTGAATTATTGATCCTTATCCATAGAATGTGGTGTTGTGGTCTTGTCCTGCTCTGGTGAATCCGTATCACGTTTCTGACAGGCGCTTAGACCCACCATAATAACCAAACTTAAAATTGTGATGATTTTCATTGTTTTTCCTATACTTGAATATCTGCTTAGATATCAGCATAGTGATTTTTGATGATTATTCTATTTCACTTTCATAAGACAAATGTAAAAAGCTCACCCCTCATGATTGAGCTTTTAAGTTATTTCCTGGTGTGTAATTCCGCATTCTGAAACTGGGAAATATCCAGTTCATACACCTTACCGCGCCAGATCCATTTCAGTTTAGACTCCTCAAACACATCGCCTTCAAACCAGACAAACAAACCTTCCATCATTTTTGGCCAGTCTTCCCGGCTAACCTCCTGATGACCTGACATGACTGCAATCATGGCTGCCAGAATCGTGTCATGACTTACTGCCAGACTGAGTCCATACGGCGTTTTTGGATGCGTGTTATAGATTAACTCCAGTACATCGACCACACCATGAATTGGATGCTTCATGCCCGGCAAGGCGTTATTCACAAAACTATTAATAAAACCTAATGCACCCTGTTTCTTGAAATATGGCCCAGCCTTCTGAATATCCAGCACAAAACTGCCAGGCTCGACCAGTAAACCTTGTTCGATAATTTCAATGTTATGGGTATGCGATGCCTTATTGGTTGCATCTGCACCCTCAATCATAAGGGCGGCAGTATCGACACAACGCTGAATAGGGCTAGAAATACAATGCTGAATATGACGATCAGTTTGATTGACCAGATAAGCCCCCCACTCCTGCGCCAGATCACGCCCCTGTGATGTTAATTGCAAGTCGTAGCCTGCCAGGCCCTGACCGGCCACCTCTTCACGCAAGGAATGACGCGTAAACAGAGTCACAGGTGTCTTCGTATCAGGCAATAAATCTATTGCACTGAGCATGCTCGGTGGAAGCAGTTTTAATGCCACAATCTTGCCAACTGGTCTATCAACGGAATCAGCTTCACTATAACATGAACGTTACACAGCTCAATCACTACCTTGCATATCAGCCAGCGCTTTAAAGGCCAATATCTTCATCTCTTTGGTCTTATAAGCAATAAAACCACTATTTAATAAGGTCTCGCGCTGGTTATAGCTAAATGGCCGCCCCTTAAAATCTACCAAACCGCCGCCAATACGTTCCAGCAGACATTGACCGGCACTGGTATCCCATTCACAGGTCGGATGGAAGCGCGGATAAATATCCACCTGATCTTCCAGAATCATGCAAAATTTATAAGCACTGCCAGCTTTAAACTCCTCAAACTCAGTAAATTTAGCCAGACTTTCCAGATAAGCCGCATATTTAGGCTTTTTTTGGCTACTCTGACTTAGACCAATATGCACCGTGTCTTGTTGAGATGCTGGAAAATATTCATGCCAGCAATCTTGCTGAATGTCATATTTTAGCGGCATACCTTGTTCTGGACAGAAATAGATAAGCTGTTGTGCCGGAATTGCAAGAATGGCAAAAGTCGTCAGATTGTCTTTGACCAGGCTCAGATTAATAGTGAATTCGGGTCGTTGATGCAGAAATTCCTTGGTGCCATCCAGAGGATCGAGCAGCCAGAATGCAGACCATGCCTGACGGTCCTCCTGTTTACCTTCTTCAGAAAGTAACGGTAAATCAGAAATTTCAGCGAGGACCTGAGTCAGAAAAGTATTGACGCGGTAATCGGCTTGCGTCACAGGCGAATCATCCTTTTTCCTTTCAATGTCAAAAGCAGCACCGGAACAATATTGCTGATATTCTTCTCGCAAAATTTCACAAGCCTGTGTCAAAATGGGCACAAACTGCAAAATCATCGGATCTTGTGGTGCTGTTGTTGCTTTAAACATAGAAAACCTTATATGCCGAATTGCTCAGAAAAACCGCCCATTATTTTTGATATGGACGGGACCCTACTTGATCTTGCCTATGACGATTTCATCTGGAATGACCTGCTTCCTGTCCGCTATGCTGAAACGCACCATTGCAGCCTGGAGCAAAGTCGAACAACGCTTTATGCATTCTATCAAGAACATAATCATACCCTAAACTGGTACTCATCGCGCTTCTGGACAGCTAAAGTCGAAGTGGATGTTCTGGCGATGCAAATCGAGCATAAATCCAAAGTCGCATTAAGACCACAGGCACTGGAGTTACTGGATTATCTAAAGGCAAACGGCTACCCGATCTGGCTGGCCACCAATGCCGACTGTGCCGGACTCAGCTTCAAATTGGAACATCTGCAACTCAAAGATTATTTTGATGTGATTGTCAGCTCTGAAACCATCGGGCATGCCAAGGAGTTTGTTGAATTCTGGCAAGGTCTAAACGCCCTGCATCCCTTTGATCCTGAGCAGGTCTATTTTATTGATGATACGGAAAAAGTATTGAATGGTGCCAAAGCCTATGGCATTCAGAATCTGTTCAGTATTAAACAGCCCTCCTCCAGCAAAGTTTCTCACGAGACTTGCAATTACCCGATGCTGCACCAATTAACAGATTTAATCACATATTTAAATCAGGCTGAGGTTAACAAGCAATATGCGTAAATCGTCTTTACCCAAAGATGCGGTAGGCATGCGTATAGATAAATGGCTGTGGGCGGCACGTTTTTTCAAAACGCGCTCCATTGCCAAGAATGCCATTGAAGGCGGCAAGGTGCATATTGGCGGCGAACGTGTCAAAGTCTCCCGTGAAGTCCGGATCGGCATGGAAATCACGGTCCAACAAGGCATTGACAAGAAAACTGTTGTTGTCAAAGAACTATCTGATGTCCGTGGCCCTGCTCCAGTTGCGCAAACACTTTATGAAGAAACTGAAGTCAGTATTGCCCGACGGGAATTGATTGCATCACAAAGAAAGTTGCATAATCTTGCTCGTCCGGATCACCGACCAAGTAAAAAAGATCGTCGTGACATCAGTAAATTTAGAGACGAAAATAGTCAGCTATTTGACCAGCATTGGTCATATAATGATGATTAAATTCAAGCGTCAGCGTATGTCGTACATGCGCTGAATTTTATAGAATATCAGGGAACTTTCTGTCACTATTATACCTGTGGAACAAAGCTCTAATTTAAGACATCCACTTGAGTACTAATTTAGTGACATCGTATTGAGGTTGTAAGATGGATGAGAATAAAAACAAGGCGCTGAATGCTGCCTTAAGCCAGATTGAAAAACAGTTTGGCAAAAACACAGTAATGCGTCTTGGTGACAATACCGTTCAAGCAGTTGAAGCTGTATCTACAGGTTCTTTAACGCTTGATATCGCGCTCGGTATTGGTGGTTTACCAAAAGGCCGTATTATCGAGATCTATGGTCCTGAATCTTCAGGTAAAACCACAATGACATTACAAGCGATTGCAGAATGTCAAAAAGCTGGTGGTACTTGTGCATTCATCGATGCTGAACATGCGCTTGATCCTCAATATGCACGTAAATTGGGTGTAGATATCGACAACCTGCTGGTATCTCAACCCGACCACGGTGAACAGGCACTTGAAATTGCCGACATGCTTGTACGTTCAGGCGCGATTGACCTGATCGTTGTCGACTCCGTAGCTGCCTTAACCCCTCGTGCTGAAATTGAAGGCGAAATGGGTGACTCACACATGGGTCTGCAAGCACGTTTGATGAGCCAGGCACTGCGTAAAATCACTGGTAATGCCAAGCGTTCAAACTGTATGGTGATCTTCATTAACCAGATCCGTATGAAAATTGGTGTGATGTTCGGTAGCCCGGAAACTACTACTGGTGGTAATGCACTGAAATTCTATGCTTCTGTACGTCTGGATATCCGACGTATTGGTCAGGTAAAAGAAGGCGACGAAATCGTTGGTTCTGAAACTAAAGTTAAAGTTGTGAAGAACAAAATGGCGCCTCCATTTAAAGAAGCCCTATTCCAAATTCTGTATGGTAAAGGTGTAAACCATCTCGGCGAACTGATTGACCTTGCAGTACAGCAGGAAATCGTACAGAAAGCCGGTGCCTGGTACTCTTATCAAGGTGACAAGATTGGCCAAGGTAAGAACAACACAATTCGTTATCTGGAAGAGAACAAAGCACTTGCAGATACCATTGAAAAACTGATTCGTGAGCAGCTTTTGACGACAGGCAATGTGGTTGAAGATAAAGACGAAGAAGAACCAGCAGACTTTCTGGATGCATAATCCTTAAACGTCTTACAGAGCGCCCTACGGGGCGTTTTTGTTATTATAGACAGGTAATATAATGAATTGGATTCACTATGTCTGATGCAAAGTTCACTAAGCTCCTGGATTATGAAACCATCAAGCAACAGTTTGGCGATGCTCATGATTCGTCCCAGCCAGTAATTCCTCCCCAAGCTGATGCCCTGCCCGAGTTTGATCCTGAAGAAAGCTTATTTGATAACAAGCAGCAAGATAAAACGAAACCGGGCTTAACCGGCTCCCGTTTGCGCTCCTATGCCTTTGCAGTACTGACCCGTAAGGAATATGCCAAAGCGGAACTGATCGAGAAACTGTGTTTATATGCAGAAAATCGTGATGAAGTACTAGAGCTTGTTGATGAGCTTTCCCGTGAGAATTACCAAAGTGATCAGCGTGTTGCAGAAACTTTACTTTCCAGCCAAAAGCGCAAAGGTAAAGGCCCGAATCAGATTAAAATGAAGCTGAAAAGTAAAAAGATTGATACAGCTTTAATTATAGATGAACTTAAAGAAACCGACTGGGTTCAGCAAGCTTATGAACTGAAGCTCAAGAAATACGGCCCTGAAGTTACAAAAGATCCCAAAGTCAAAGCCAAGCAGATTCGTTTTCTTATGTACCGGGGTTTTGAAATGGATGCCATTATGAAAGCGATTAACCGTAAAGCAGAAGATTGATTACTTATTCTAAAGGCCTGAATAACTAAAAGTCTTGAATATTGAATTTCATATAGTTTAGGAAACAAGCTTAAATCGAAAATAAAACAACCATGAACTGAGTATTCAAATAATAAGATATACAGCTTGAGCTTATAAATAAAAGATTAGATATGAGAATAGAAAATTCAAATTGGTATTGTTTTTATTAAATGAAAAATATGGTGGCAACCCTACCAGCAAAGCTTCGGCACATCGCAGTTCTACTACCGTTGCTACCTTCCGGTCCTGGCGGGGTTCGCAGAGTGCAATTGCGAAGTAACCGGCAGGGCTACCATTGCAAGAACAGAGTATAGAGATTTTTAATGAACTTGCAAGCGAGAATACTAAAAAATCTGGCACAAGCTATCCGTTTGATTATTTTAAAAACAATGTAGGATTAATTCAGAATTTTCTGTAAATCCGAGATACAAATTCCTGCCCGGAAAACCCCTTCAACTTTGTAAAAGCATGTTGCAATTCCCGGCAATGCCGTTTTAAATGTGTGGCATATACATTGAATAATTTATTTGATTGACCACCTTGAACGTTGGTCCATTCAAAACAACATGGATAAAATAGATGATGTTTAAAAAACATGTCTTATGCGTGTTCAGCATGCTCTGTACCACTTCACTTTTTGCTGCAGTTCCAATTGAATCTCGAGGCTTAAGCCAGGGTGGTAACAGTACAGCACCTACCAGCACCCTGCCTGCGATTTCCTCAGGAATAGATACCCCGGTACAGACCAATATGAGCTGGCAATTGCTGCAAAAAAATCAGCAACTGGAAAGTGATATTCGTGGCTTGCGCGGCAAGATTGAAGAACAGGACAATGAGATTCAGTCGCTAAAAAGTGAACTGGCTAACCGCTATGCCGATCTCGATCAACGTCTTGAGTTATTACAGCAAAAGATTGATCCTGAACAAGGCACTGAGGAGGATAATCAACAGGATACTGCACCCAGTTCAGGAGCAGGCAACAGCAAGTTAAGCCAAGCTCAAACATCAACAGCTTCGAGCTCTTCTGCCCAACCCTCCGAGTTAGAAAAAGCCGCATATACGGTAGCCCTGGATGCCTACAAGAATGGCGGTGCCACAAAAGCGATTGCACCGATGCAGAATTTCATTAAGAATAATCCAAACAGCGTGTATATCAGCAATGCCTATTTCTGGTTAGCAGAGTTTAATCTGTCGATTGATCCACCGAATTTTACTGAAGCGAAGCGAAATTATGCCATTGTGGCAGACCGCTATCCAAATTCGGCAAAAGCTGCTCGTGCTTTGTATCAATTGTATAATGTCAGCAGTGAGGTAGAGAAAAACAAGACCTTGGCTGCACAATATAAATCTCGCTTGTTGAAAAATTATCCGCAGTCTGAAGAAGCTAAATTCTTTAAATAAAAAGATTCAAAAATAAAAAAGACACCTGAAAAGGTGTCTTTTTTATGAATAGTCTATTAACGCACAATACCACGTTTAGACTGCTCCAAAGAATCAAGCAAGCGCTGTGCTTCAGCCACTTCTGGCAGAATCTCTGCACGAATTTTTTCAATTGCTTCTTGTGTGGTTAAACCTGATTTATAGATCAGTTTAAATGCCTCACGTAGGCCATTGATTACATTTTTCGACCAACCCTTACGACGCATCCCTTCTACATTCATTGCAAATGCATGCGCAGGATTGCCGGAAACCATTACATAAGCAGGCACATCTTTAAGAATCAGTGATGCACCACCGATCATGCTATAAGAATCAATCTTACAGAACTGATGGATACCTGAGTTACCCCCAATTACCACATAATCACCCACATGGACGTGACCAGCTACACCTACATTATTTGCAAAGATATTGTGATCGCCCACCATACAGTCATGTGCAATATGCGTATTTACCATCAGCAGGTTATGACTGCCGATTTTGGTAATGCTATTGTCCTGAACAGTACCACGGTGCAGACTGCAATGTTCGCGAATCTTGTTATGATCACCAATCTCAAGCCAGGTTTCTTCACCTGCATATTTCAGGTCCTGACAAACTTCTCCCACACTCGCAAACTGGAAAATCTCATTGTGTTCGCCAATGCGTGTGTACCCACCCACAACGACGTGTGAATGAAGTTTGGTACCTGCACCAATAGTGACATTTGGCCCAATAATACAGTAAGGACCAATTTGAACATCTGAAGCAATTACTGCAGATGAGTCAATAATGGCAGTTGGATGAATAAGGGAGTTATTGCTCATGCCTGCTCGACTTTCTGATGCGAAACCATAATTTCCGCGGTTGTTGCGACTACGCCATCTACTGTGGCTATACAATTATATTTGTAAATGCCACGTTTTTGCATCACTAATTCAGCTTTTAATACCAATTGGTCGCCTGCAACCACTTGTTTTTTAAATCTAACCTTCTCAGCACCAGCAAAAAGGAACAAAGAGCCCTCTGTTGGAGTCTCATTGTTCATGACGAAACCAAGAATACCTGCTACCTGTGCCAATGCTTCTACAATTAGCACACCTGGCATGATTGGGTAATTAGGAAAATGGCCCTGTAAAAACTCTTCATTAATTGAAACGTTTTTATAACCCACGATGCCATTATCAGTAATATCTACCACGCGATCCACAAGCAGGAATGGATAGCGATGAGGCAAATACTCACGAATCTTTTGAATGGTCATTGGCAATTCAGGCTTCGTGAATGTAGGCAAATTCGATTCTGTCATCATAATTATTTACGCAACTTAAATGTTGATTCAATGGACTCAATTTGAGACTGCATATGATCAAGGCGTTTCATTACCTGGGTCAATGGCACATCTGCTAATTGTCTAATGCGAACCACTGTGCGCTTCCACTTCTGATTTTCAAACAATCCGATACCTGAAGAATATTTTCCAGCTTCAGAAATATTATTTGTCACCATTGACATTCCGGTCAAAGTCACATTATCCGCAATATTCAGGTGTCCTGAAATCGCTGTAGCCCCACCAATGATACAGTTTTTGCCAATACTGGTACTGCCTGCAATCGCTGTTTTTGCTGCAATGGCAGTGTTGGCACCAATTTTAACGTTATGAGCGACTTGCACAAGGTTATCAATAATGACGCCATTTTCCAGAATTGTGTCATCCAGAGCACCACGATCAATACTGCAATTAGAACCAATACGGACATCATGACCAATACGTACCGACCCTAATTGTGCAATGCGGTGCCATTTACCTTGATAAGGCGCAAAGCCAAAACCTTCACTGCCAATGACGCTGTTGGCATGGATACGTACCCGGTCACCAATTTTTGTCGTACCGGTCAAGGTCACATGAGCATCAATAAAACAGTCTTTACCAATTTCTACCTGGTTATCCATCTGCACATGGGGCTGAATGACCGTATTTGATCCAACTACACAATTTTCACCGATCACCACATAGTGACCAATATAGGCGTCATCTGCAATTACAGCCGAAGGATGAACCTGTGCCGTACTTTCTATACCACGTTGAGTCTGCTTTTGCTCAAATACATGAGTCAGCATTGCAAAAGCAAGATAAGGATTTGCCACGACAATAAAGTTCTGATGTGAACTTAGCTGTGTTTTAAGCTCACCTGTCACAATCAGAGCACCTGCCTGGCTTTGAGCTGCCTGTTCCAGATATTTATCAGCAGTAACAAACGCCAGATCCTGTACTGTTGCATGCTCAAGACTTGCCAAGCCTCTTAACTGCAAATCGGACTGACCTATACACTCACCTTGCACCAGACGAGCGAGGTCAGCTAATTGAAGCTGTTGATGATTCATTGATTATTTAATTGCATTAACCTTTTGAATCATTTTATCAGTTAAATCATACTTAGGGTCATAGGCAAGCGCGCTATTTTTATTCAAAACCACATCCAGCTTGTTTTCTTGGCGTAATTGTTCAGCGACTTGCTTCACACGTGCATCAAATACAGTACGAACCTGCTGAATAGAGCTTTGCGCGCTAGTCTGTATAGCTTGCTGTAACTGACCTAACTCTTTAAATTTTGCCTGATATTGTTCTTCGAGCTTTTTCTTATCTGCCGCACTCATTTTAGGGTTTGCCTGGGCACGTTGCTGAATGGCTTCCAATTCCTTATTTAGCTGCTCAATTTTGGCGGTTTGTGGTTTGATAGTCTGCTGGAATGACGTATTTTGCTGTTTTAGATATGTGCTATTTTCCACCAAACGTTCCAGATCAATTACTCCAACACCAGCTGCCTGTACCATTGAAGTTAAAGTTGCCACAGCGATACCCATCGCCATCATCATTTTTTTCATCTGTATTTCTCTATCTATAAAAATGGCCTTACAAATAGTAATTTCTTACTATTCATAAGGCCAAATAATATTAATTTTGGTTAATTAAATTAGAAGGTACGACCAATTTCGAATTGAACATTCTTAGTATCGTCACCTTTTTTATCATTCAACGGATATGCATAACTTAATGATAATGGGCCGATCATAGTAATCCAGGTAAAGCCGGCACCTACGCTATAACGCATGTTATCCAGTTCAAAACCGAAGTTATCTTTACAGTATTGTTTCGCGCTCACACCTGGATCATTTCTACCATTCAAGTATAGATTACCTGATGGCACATCACATTGAGTATCAAAGACCTGTGCACCTTCAGCGAATAGTACTGGACGAACCTGACGTGCCCAATCTCCCTTAAATGGTACTGGAAGTGCAAGTTCAGCACCAAACTGAACAAGCGCATTACCCCCTACTTCTTCCGGATCAGTGTCACGTGTACGTGATTCATTATATGTAACGCCTGGGTATTTAGGACCTAGAGTACTGTTCTCATAACCACGGACTGAACCAAAACCACCCGCATAGAAGTTTTTATAGAATGGCAAATCATTACCATAACCAAGCTTACCATAGCCACGAACTACAAAATTCTTGCCTAATGGGAAATAAGCTTGTGCATCATAGGTCAGTTTTTGATATTCCACATCACTGCCTGGCAAGGCAATTTCACCATTGACACGATGTGAGAAACCAGTTGTAGGGAAGATTGGGCGGTTTAAGGTATTATATGACCAACCAAGATTTAAATTATAGGTTAAAAAATCACCCGTAAATTCTGAACCATACGGATCACTTACATTCAAACACCCAACCTGAGGATCAATTGTTTCATCAAGACAGTAAGTTTGAGTGCGTTTAGTTTTGCCATCATTTGCTAGCAAATAGTCACGTACATAGGTAGAAACGTATGGACCAGTCGTAACATCGGTCTGATCAATATTCAGACCAAAACTAATACTCTGGTTCTCATCGATTGGATAACCAAAGTTAATCCCACCACCAAAACTATCTGTTACATAGTTGTTGACGTTATAGTCATCATCCAGCTTGGTTTTACGGTAGTACAGGTTATAACCACGACGTACCCCATCAATAGTAAAGTATGGATCGGTTACACTCAGGTTATAGTAATCTTGAGTTTCAGAACGAGATAGATCAACCGATACACTATTCCCTGTACCCAGGAAGTTAGTTTGACTTAAACCTGCCTGGAAGGTTACACCACCACTTTGCGAGAAACCAACTGCCAAGGTACTTGTCCCGGAATGCTGCTCTTCAACTGCAACATTTAAATCGATCTGATCCGGCGAACCAGGAATACGCGCCGGTTTAATATCAACCGATTTAAAGAAACCAGTACGTTCCAGACGGACCTTAGACAGATCAATTTTTTCGTTACTAGCCAGTGCGCTTTCCATCTGACGCATTTCACGACGTAATACTTCATCCGCAGTTTTGTTATTACCAGTAAAATTAATGCGACGTACAGTCACCTGCTGACCTGGGTTGATGTAATAATTTAAGTCAACCAGTTTAGTATCTTTATTAATTTCTGGAACAACATTTACTTCAGCGAAATAATAGCCAGCATTACCATATTTACGCAGTAATAACTGTTTAACCGCATTCACTTTTTCCTGTGAATAAATTTCACCGTCTTTGTATAGTTGTAAAACTTTGAGTTCATCTGCTGAATAAAGCGCATCACCCAGGAATTTGGTCTCACCAAATTTGAATTGCTCACCTTCATCTACCGATACTTCAATAAAGACATTTTTCTTATCTTCACTCAGGTTTAGACTTGAGTTATTGATATTGAAGTTAATATAACCACGGTTCAGGTACATGGCACGCAAAGCTTCAAGGCTTGCTGCCATTTTCTCACGTGCATAACGGTCATTACGGGAAATAATCGAATTCCAAGAGCTTTCCTTGATAGCAAAAGCCTGCTTGATCTCATCTTCTTTAAAGACCGTATTCCCAATAATATTAATGTCAAAAACTTTTGCAGCCTTACCTTCCACAAATTCAATCAGAAGATCGACACGGTTATTTGGCTTCGGCGTAGTCTTTACTGTAATGTCTGCATCATAACGACCTTGCTGCATATATTGCTGTTCAAGCTCAGTTTCTACAGTTTGCAGAGCAGATTTTTTTAGAACCTCACCTTCAGCAAGACCCATTTTTTTCAAACCTTCTTCCAAAGCTTCCTTCGGAATCAGCTTGTTGCCTTTTAGTTCGATCTTGGAAATAACCGGGCGTTCAACCACCTGGAATACTAGCGTATTTCCAGCTTGAATTGCCTTGATATCATCAAACAAGCCTGAGGCATACAGACTCCGGATCGCATTGGCAATAATCGGATCATTGACACGATCACCACTATTGATTGGCACCAGGCCATACACATTTTCGGGAGTGAGACGAACCAGTCCGTCAAATTTTATATCTTGTACTACGAATTCATCTGCTGCATATACTTGTTGTGCAACTGCCATAGCACTAACGAGTGCCAAAGGCATAAATAAATGTGTGTGCTGCATGCCAGTCTTTTCCGCTTGTTAATTTATTCCATCTACGTTGTTATAAACGCATAAAATCATTAAATAGTGCAAGTAGCATCATACTACCCAGCAATACCATACCAATTTTTAAGCCAACCAATTGTATTTGTTCAGAAACAGGTTTACCACGTAATAATTCAATAAAATAGTAAACCAGATGTCCGCCATCAAGCATTGGAATTGGCAGTAAATTTAATATCCCTAAACTTACACTCATTAGCGCCATAAAGGAAATAAAAGTTTGCCATCCCATTTCCGCACTTTGACCTGCCACTTTGGCAATCGTGATTGGACCAGATAAATTATCCAGACCAATCAGACCACGAACCATCTTCACAATCGAGTTCAGAATCATCGAAGACAGTTGTGTCGTTTTGTCAAAAGCCATGACCAGTGCTTCAGTCGGACTATATTGAATTGTCTGTTTATATTCTGCCGGGATTGTAATTTTACCTGGGTCACTTTGTACACCCAGCATACCCGTCACTTTACCCATATTGTCACGTTTCGCCTGTGGCATCACCTGTAAATGCACCACCTGGTTATTACGTAATACATCTATTTTTAATAATTTTTCTGGTGATGCCTGGACAACCTGTACCACATCAAACCAGTTTTTCATCGCCACACCATCAATGGCAATGATCTTGTCACCTTCCTTCATGCCTTGGCGGATTGCAGCCCCATCGTCACTGAGCTTAGATACCACGGCAGGAATTTCTGGACGATACGGTATAAAACCTAAAGTATCCAGTGGAGACTGTGACTGATCTTTCAGAAAACTCTGAATCGGCAATTGGAAACTTTTTATCTGTCCATCACGTTCGGCCTGAATCGTAATCAGCCCGGTTTCACCAACACGATCAACCAAGGCATAATTCAGCTTTTCCCAGGTTGCGACTTCAGTGCCATCCACTGCGGTAATTTTGTCACCTTGCTGCATCTGTACAGCAGCTGCAGGTGTATTAGGCAAAACCTGACCCACACGGGTATTTAACTGCTCTTGTGCAGGTAAAAATAAAATCCAGAATAGAATCACTGCAAAGAAAAGATTAATTAAAGGACCAGCCGCAACAATCGCGATACGTTTCCATGGATGTTGACGATTAAATGCTTTAGGGAGGTCCTCTTCAGGTACATTACCTTCACGTTCATCGAGCATTTTGACATAGCCGCCAAACGGCAAAGCAGAAAGCTGATACTGGATACCAGACTTTTTTGAAGTCCATTTAATTAGCGTTGGACCAAATCCAATCGAATAAACTAAAACCTTTACGCCAAGTTTTCGAGCTACAAAGTAATGTCCAAATTCATGGATCGCAATCAGAGGACCTAATAACAGAATTGCAGCTGCGATAATAAACAAGGCGTTCATGGCTTAACTTCCTTTATTCACAACGAATTGACGGGCGATATCACGCGCCTGCCGATCAGCCTGAAGAATCACTTCCAGCTGATCTGCTGTCCGATTGTCCATCGAATTCAGCGTATATTCAACTATCTGAGGTATTTGAATGAAAGTAATTTTTTCATGCAAAAATGCTGCCACGGCAATTTCATTGGCTGCATTCAGAATAGCAGGCGCAATCCCGCCTTGCTGCATTGCCTGGCGTGCCAGTTTTAATGCAGGAAAACGCTGGGTATCCGGTTGCTGGAAATTCAGTTGTGAATGTACAAATAAATCTAATGGAGCGACATGCGTACTGATCCGCTCTGGCCATGCCAAGGCATGTGCAATCGGGGTACACATATCCGGGTTACCCATTTGCGCCAAAGTTGAACCATCTACATATTGAACCATGGAGTGAATAATACTCTGTGGATGCACGACAACTGTAACAAATTGTTCTTTTACTGCAAATAAATGACAGGCTTCAATCAGTTCCAAACCTTTATTCATCAAGGTTGCTGAATCTACTGAAATTTTTTGACCCATTGACCAGTTTGGATGTTTGCAGGCTTGTGCTGGTGTGACCGTCTGCAGCTGATCGAAAGTATGATTTAAAAATGGACCACCAGAGGCAGTTAACAGAATCTGCTGTACACCCAGTTTTGGCTGACCGTTACGCTCAGCATCGAAGTAATTCGCCGGCAAACACTGGAAAATTGCATTGTGCTCTGAGTCCACAGGTAGCAATAAAGCCCCATGATCACGAGCAGCCTGCATCATAATATCACCAGACATCACCAAAGCTTCTTTATTAGCCAACAGGACGCGTTTTCCCGCTTTGACCGCAGCCAATGTCGGCAAAAGGCCAGCTGCACCAACAATCGCCGCCATGACTATATCTACTTCTGGATGTTCAGCAACTGCAATCAAGCCTGCTTCATCTGGTAAAATTTCTATTTCGGATAACTGTTGCTGTTTCAGCAATTGTGCCAGTTCATCTACTTTAAAGGCTGGCACCACAGCGATTTTTGGTCGAAACTGCTTACAGATCTCGACCAGTTCAGCAATACGGCTTTGTGCAGTCACAGCATATACGCTGTAAGCTTCAGGATGTCGCTGCAGGATTTTTAAAGTACTTTGCCCAATAGAACCTGTAGCACCCATTATACAAACAGCTTGTGACATTTATAAATCTACGCCAATTAGTTTTAAGACATACATGCCTGCAGCAAAAATCGGTGCTGCAGCAAGGAGAGAATCAATACGGTCTAATACACCACCATGTCCTGGCAGAATACGTCCCGAATCTTTAATACCAGCACGACGTTTGATCATCGATTCAAACAGGTCGCCAAGCACAGAACTAAAGACTGTTAATACTGATAAAATCAGGAATAAAAGCAGTTCGGGGATACTGATATCAAGATAAAGTAATGTGACTGTAATGACAATCAACATGGATGTGACGATTCCGCCATACAACCCTTCAACCGATTTGTTTGGACTAACTTTCGGTGCGAGCTTTTTATTGCCGAACTTGCGTCCAATAAAATAGGCACCACTGTCTGCCCCCCAAACCAGCAAAAACAGATACATTAACCACCAAGGTGAATGCTGCCAGACTGAATAGATTGCAGTGACCGCCGCCGAGATCAGGATCACACCAATGCCATTTAAAGTAACATTGTACCAGCCATCATATTCAGGATAGGATTTAACCCAATAGATGCTGAGAATCCAGGTCAAAATCGATGCCGCCCAAAGCAGCATGGAGATGTCTGAAAAATAGAGTGCAAGTGCTGAAAGAACTGCTGTGAGTAAGCCATAACCCCAAGCAAACGGCTTAATTACTTTTTTCCCCTGACGTGGCATGAGTTTAAACCACTCATAACCTGCCACGCCTGCAGCAACGACCATCAACACAAACATTGGGTAATATGCAGTAGTGGCAAACATACAACTGAGTACAACAGCCACCAAAACCAATGCGGTTATAATCCGCTCTAACATGTATTAATTCTCAAGTTTCTCTTGCTGAATCTGTTCTGATGTCTTACCAAACCGACGTTCACGCCCACCAAATACGGCAAAGGCATCATCAAGTTCTTCCGTGGTAAATTCTGGCCATAAGGTTTCAGTAAAATACAGTTCCGCATAAGCTACCTGCCAGAGCAGGAAGTTTGACAAACGGAAATCTCCACCGGTACGGATTAACAGATCCACAGGTGGTAAATCACTAAGACTTACATATTGACCAAAAACATCAGCATTAATTGCATCAAGTTCTAATTTATTTGTTAAAACATCCGCAGCAATTCGCTTCGCAGCCTGCGCCATATCCCACATACCACCATAGCTAATGGCAATAGTGAGCGTCATGCTATCGAACTTAGCAGTCCTTTCCTCAGCATGCAACATTAAAGCTTGCAGCTCTGGAGATAAACGGCTGCAATCACCGATAAAGCGTAAGGCAATATTGAATTTCTCCATGCGCGGCAACTGTTCATGGATGGTGTCTTCGAGCAATCGCATGAGCAGATCCACTTCATACTGCGGACGATTCCAGTTTTCACTCGAAAACGCAAATACAGTTAAAGCCTGGATTTTTCTTTTTCTACAGTGTTCTACAATTGGATCAAGGACGCTTTTACCTTCACGGTGTCCTTCACCCTTTTGCATCTGATTTTTTTTGGCAAAACGATTGTTGCCATCCATAATGATGGCAACATGTTTTGGAAGACGGGAACTCTCTTCAGAAACGGTCATTGATGAATTAGACCTTCATCAATTCAGCTTCTTTTGCAGCCAAACGTTTGTCAACTTCAGCAACATATTTATCGGTAATTTTCTGAATTTCATCAGATGCACGACGCTCTTCATCTTCAGAAATTTCTTTTTCTTTCAATAAAGCTTTGATGTCGCCCAAAACATCACGACGAATGTTACGAATCGCAACTTTAGCGTTTTCAGCTTCGTTACGCGCAACTTTCTGCATGTCACGGCGAGTTTCTTCAGTTAACGCAGCCATTGGTACACGAATTGCGTCAGCAGTAATCGGGTTAAGCCCTAAATCTGATTCACGAATGGCTTTATCAATTGCAGCAACCATTGAACGTTCAAATGGTTGAACCAGCAAGGTACGTGAATCTTCAACACCTACGTTTGCAACCTGGTTCAATGGCACGTCAGAGCCATAGTAAGGAACCATAACACCGTTCAGAATCGATGGATGTGCACGTCCAGTACGAACTTTGGCAAAACCATGCTCCAACGAGTCAAGTGACTTGTTCATACGGTCTTCTGCGTCTTTTTTAAGATCGTTAATCATATGATCTTCCTTACTTAATTCTAAAAAATGTAAAAGCTAAATTTTGACTAGTATAAAGTGCTTCAAGGTTCACGTCATCAATTGGTAACGTGAGTACCCTCTTTTTCACCCATCACAACGGACAATAAAGCACCAGACTTGTTCATGTCGAAAACTTGTAGCGGTACGTTATGATCACGGCATAGGCAAATCGCCGTTAAATCCATCACACCCAGTTTTTCATCAAGCACTTGGTCAAAGGTTAAGGTTTCGTATTTAACAGCATCTTCAAATTTGCTTGGATCTTTATTATAGACACCATCAACCTTGGTTGCTTTCAGAATCAGGTCCGCTTCAATTTCAATACCACGTAAACAAGCTGCTGTATCAGTGGTAAAGAACGGGTTACCTGTACCCGCAACAAATACGCAGACTTCACCACGCGTCAGGTGACGAATCGCATCACGGCTTGAGTAAGATTCTACAACGGTGCCAATTGGCAATGCTGAAAGTAAACGTGTCTTGATGTTACGGCGTACCAGCGCATCACGTAATGCCAGACCATTCATCACAGTTGCCAGCATACCCATCTGGTCACCGGTTACACGACCAACCAGACCGTCTTTCTGCAACTGGCTACCACGGTACAAGTTACCACCACCGACAACAATACCGACCTGTACACCCAATCCAACTAGGTGTGCAATCGCTAAAGACATCTGGTCAAGGATTGGTGCATCAATACCCATATCCTTGTTTCCGGCAAGCGCTTCACCTGAAAGTTTCAGCAAAATACGGCCAAAACGCGGCTTTTTAGAATCCAACATCATCAAACTCCAAATTATTTCATTTAATTTTATCTAAGTATTAGGCTGATTTAATCGAAATCAGTTTTGCAAACAGGTCATATTCGTCCGCATCGGTAATTTCGACTTCAAGCAAAGCACCTGTCTTAATCAGGCTCTTGTCGATATCTTCAACAAATACATTCCCATCAATCTCTGGTGCATCGGCATAAGAACGTGCTACAGCAACCGGGAATTCCTCTTCCAGATCATCAACTAGCACTGTCATTTTCTGACCGATACGCTTTTGCAGCTTGGCTGCTGAGATCGCTTGCTGGACCTGCATGAAACGTTCATAACGTTCTTGCTTGATTTCTTCCGGCACGTGATCTGGCAGATCATTCGCTGCTGCACCTTCAACTGCTGAATAAGTGAAACAACCCACACGATCCAGCTGAGCTTCCTGCAACCAGTCCAACAACATTTGGAAGTCTTCTTCGGTTTCACCCGGGAAGCCCACTACAAATGTCGAACGCAGCACCAATTCAGGACATTTTTCACGCCATACTTTCAAACGTTCTAATGTATTTTCACTGTGCGCAGGACGCTTCATCAGCTTTAATACTTTAGGACTTGCATGCTGGAATGGAATATCCAGGTATGGCAGAATTTTGCCTTGTGCCATCAGATCAATCACCGCATCCACATGTGGATATGGGTAGACATAGTGCAGACGCACCCAGATGCCTAACTGCCCCAGCGCTTCACACATATCATAGAATTTGGTCTTAACTGGCTGACCATTCCAGAAGTCAAGTTTGTACTTGGTATCCACGCCGTAAGCAGAAGTATCCTGGGAGATGACGAGTACTTCTTTTACGCCAGCACGTTTTAGCGCTGCAGCTTCTTCAAGCACAGAACCGACTGGACGCGATACCAGATCACCACGCATGCTTGGGATAATGCAGAAAGTACAACGGTGGTTACAGCCTTCTGAAATTTTCAAGTACGCATAGTGTTTTGGAGTAAGGCGAATGCCTTGCTCAGGAACCAGATCAATAAATGGATTATGTTTTGGCGGTTCAGGTACATATTGATGAACCGCATCCATTACTTCTTCATAAGCCGCAGCACCAGTCACTTTCAGGACATTCGGATGCATTTGGCGAATCTTGTCTTCGTCTTTACCTAGACAGCCCGTCACAATCACGCGACCATTCGCGCTCATCGCTTCACCGATGGCGTCTAGAGACTCTTGTACTGCAGATTCAATAAAACCACAGGTGTTTACTACTACTAAATCAGCACCGTCATAATCCGATGCGACATCATAACCTTCAGTCTTCAACTGAGTTAAAATTCGTTCAGAATCTACCAATGCCTTAGGACAACCTAAAGAAACAAAACCGACTTTGGGGGACTTCATGAATCTGCGCTCCACTAGAATGCGCGTATTGTATGTCTTTTCGAAACATAAAAACAGTTGAAATGGAGACTGATTACATCAAGCACCAAAATAAAGCCATAAAATATTCAATATATTTATACATGCACCAAAATTGAACATTTATGATTTACATGGTGATTTTTATCAGCTATACCATTAACAAATCATGCATCTTCATGACCCCACTTCCATTTCATTGCAATAATTTAGGGATTATTTAAAAAGTTGGCGTGCATTTTGCTTAATGTGCATCAAATGAGAACTTAAGACTTTAAATTTTGCTTTATGAAGATGCCATTGCGCTATTTTAATACAGGAAAACCATCGCTAATGGATCAGCCCCTTTCCATCGACTATCGCCTTTTGGTGGACAACCTGACCACTGCTGTCATGCTGATTGATAGCAACCTGAATATCTATTACCTGAACACTGCCTGCGAGGCCATGTTCGATATCAGCTTGTTACGCGCATTTGGCACACCGGTATTAAATATCCTGCAAGCCCCTACAGATGAGTTCAATACTGAAGAGTCGCTGTATAACACCCTGCATACTGGACAACCTTATACCCGCCGTGAAGCGACCATTATTGTTAATTTTAAAGACATTCATGTGGATTACACGGTTTCGCTACTGAATGCAGGCAAACCACATCACCCCTTATTGCTGATTGAGCTGAATCAGCGTGACCGTATGTTGAAAATCTCACGTGAAGAAAACTATATTCAGCAACATCAGGTGGCGCGCCAGTTGATCCGTGGTGTAGCACATGAAATCAAGAACCCGCTTGGTGGTATTCGTGGTGCAACACAGCTTCTCGCACGTAGCCTGGATGATCCGAAATACAAAGAATTTACAGATATTATTATCAGTGAAGTGGATCGCCTGAGAAATCTGGCAGATAGTATGCTGGGTTCACGTCAATTGCCAAGCTATGAAATGGTCAACGTTCATGAGCCTTTAGAACGTGTTCGCTCATTAATTGTCAATCAGACCAAAAAGAAAATTAAAATTACCCGGGACTATGACCTGTCCCTGCCAGAAGTTTTAGCAGACCGCGATCAGCTGATTCAGGTCATGCTGAATATCTGTGTGAATGCAGTTCAGGCGATGACTGAAAACAAAGACTTCTTTGTCGAGCATCAGCCTGAACTGATTTTAAGAACCCGTATTCAGCGTCTATATACTATTAATGGTGTGATTCATCGTTCAGTGGTACGCATCGACATTGAAGATAATGGTCCGGGTGTACCAGACGATATTATTGAAGCCGTTTTCTACCCGCTTGTGACCAGCCGTGCCAAAGGAACCGGCCTGGGCCTCAGTATTGCTCAAAATATAATGCACCAACATAACGGAATGATTGAATGTCAGTCAGTTCCAGGAAAAACCGTATTTAGCTTATTTTTACCTTGGGAGTCAGATCATGTCGCGAAATAAAATATGGGTGATTGATGACGATCGTGCCATGCGTTGGGTACTCGAAAAAACATTCAAAGAAGAAGGTTTCGACGTTACCAGTTTTGAAGAAGCCCAGTCGGCACTTGATCAGCTGAGTGTGGATGCACCAGATGTGATCCTGACCGATATCCGAATGCCGGGTATTGATGGCTTAACCTTTTTAGGTAAGGTCAAGAATACTAATCCTGATCTGCCTGTTATCATTATGACGGCGCACTCGGATCTGGAATCTGCAGTATCAAGTTATCAGACCGGTGCCTTCGAGTATCTGCCAAAGCCATTTGATATTGATGAAGCGCTAGCATTGGTGAATCGTGCCATCCTGCACATCACCAAGTTACAGCAACAGGAATCTGCAAAAGCGGCTCCAACAATTCAATCGACTGAAATTATCGGTGAATCTCCTGCAATGCAGGAAGTATTCCGCGCTATCGGCCGTCTATCTCAGTCGCATATTACTGTTTTGATTAATGGTGAATCCGGCACAGGTAAAGAATTGGTGGCACATGCTTTGCACCGCCATTCACCACGTAGCAATAAGCCATTTATCGCCTTGAACATGGCGGCGATTCCAAAAGACCTGATTGAGACTGAATTATTCGGTCATGAAAAAGGTGCGTTTACGGGTGCCAATACTCAACGTCAAGGCCGTTTCGAACAGGCTAACGGCGGTACATTGTTTCTAGACGAAATTGGAGACATGCCATTTGAAACCCAGACCCGTTTACTCCGTGTCCTGGCAGATGGTGAATTTTACCGTGTAGGTGGTCATATTCCAGTTAAGGTCGATGTGCGTATCGTGGCAGCAACTCACCAGGATCTGGAAAAACTGGTACACGATGGCCGCTTCCGTGAAGACTTGTATCACCGTTTGAATGTAATTCGTATTCATATTCCTAAACTGGCACACCGTTCTGAAGATATTCCAATGCTGGCACAGCATTTCCTGGCACGTGCAGGCAAAGAGCTTGGTGTCAATCCGAAGATTCTGCGTCCCGAAACTCAGGAATATATGCAAAAGCTGCCTTGGCAAGGGAACGTGCGTCAGCTGGAAAATACCTGTCGCTGGTTAACGGTTATGATCACAGGTCGTGAAGTTTATCCAGAAGACTTGCCACCTGAACTGAAACAGATTCCTATCCAGCAGGACAACGGTGCACCAATTCCAAATCTGAATCAGGTTGCTCCGCACCATTGGGATGAATTACTGAACCAATGGGCAATTCAAAAGTTAAAAAATGGTGAGATGAAGATTCTCGACATCGCAACACCAATGTTTGAACGCACTCTGATTAATGCGGCCCTTCAGCAAACGCGTGGCCGTAAACGCCATGCTGCTGAGCTTTTAGGTTGGGGTCGAAATACATTGACGCGCAAACTTAAAGAGCTGGGTATGGACAGTGCAGATGATGATGTTGAAGAAGAAGTTGAAGGTTAATTTTTAAAGTCAGCCACAAAAAAGCGCCAATTGATTTGGCGCTTTTTTCATTCTGAGATTTAAGCGGCAAGGCCAATATAACGTGAATAACCTTCCACACCCAGATCCGATTTTAAAATTATAAATTCCGGATAAGTACTTGCAGTCAACTCTGCGAACATATTGACCTGATCATCATTGGCATGTAAATCATCCACAGTATGTTGCATGGTCTGTTCAAACTCATCAGTGATGTATTCAAAACCAATATCCATGGCAATAAACAGGGTATGTTCACAAGGCTGGACATATTGCTCTTCTTGCCAGTTAATAATCTGTTGCTGGCAATGTAGGCAGGTAATATTGTCGGTCGCGTCTATATCCAGCTCAATTAACTGATAGCTCATATCTCAATTTCGTTTTTTAGTTCAACTTATATTAACAAAAACTACCTGTTAAATAATCTGTCTAAATATCTTCAAATAAAAAAAGCCAGCCATCAGACCAACTTTTTTCATAGATAGATCACTTAAATTAATGCTTGTTTTGTGTCTTATAACGGGACAGAGCAGTGACTGCCACAGCAGAAATCACCACAGCCGGCAAGCTGGCCCACAGAATACCTGTTGTTCCCAAGCCCAATGCCAGAATCTTGCCAGATAAAAGTGGACCAGTCATGGCCCCCAAACGCCCGAGTGAAATCGCACTTCCCACTCCCGTAACTTTACCTGCCCCTGAGTAGAAGATTGGAGAAATACCATATAGGATAGATTGACCACCGGTAGAGAAAATTCCACCCATTAAACCGGCCAGGATCAGCAATGGAATTACTTTACTGGTAAAGAGTAGAATCAATACAATTGCCAGGCCTACATAAATTATAGCACCCACTCTTGCCAGAGTTTCAGGCGATCTAATAAATAACCTAGCCCTAAAGTACCAATTACAGCACCAACCTGGAAGATCAGCATGATACTAAAAGCTTCCTGCTTGGAAAGCCCCTGTTCCATCAGTAAATTTGGTAACCAGCTGATCAGGATATAGTTAATCATTAAGGTAAAGAAAAAGCCAAACCACAATGGCACAGTACGTTTATATTGTTCCTGTTTAAACAGTACTTCAGCCATATTGGGTACTGCGATCTGTTGCTCAGTCGTTTGAACTTTAACAGCACGCGGTTTGTCTTTTAAAATCATAGCCATGAAAGGCAGCAGAACCAAGGGGGTCAAACCACCGATCAGGAATAATGTTTGCCAGCTAATATCCTTAAAATAAATTGCCAGCCCGGCAACAAAAATCGCACCTACAGGCAAGCCACAATACATTAAGCTGTTCAGCTTACCTCGATTACGTTCAGTCGCCTCATCCCCCACTACTGAAATCATTGTTAGCATCGCAGCCCCTAAGCCCAACCCCGTCAGGAAACGTGCCGCATATAAAATTTCAATACTTGGTGCGATCGCTGTAAGTGCAAAGAACACCCCGAAAATAGCTACTGACAGCATTAAGACTCGTTTCTGACCTAAATAGTCCGCGATACGCCCACCAAAGAAAGCGCCGAATAACATACCAAAAACGCCGAGACTAAATAGCCCATTTGCACCTGATCAAGTGCAAACGTTTCTGCAATACCTTTGGCTGCAATTCCAGGGGCTTGTAAATCAAAGCATTCAAAAAATGCGACCCAGAAACACAAAAATATCACCAGAAATTTTTGTATTTTTTCCTTTTGTGTCAACATCATGATTCATCTTCCTCAATTCCAGGCTTTTTTTGGCTTAGCCCACTGCCTAATTGTTAATCTAATCCTTTCGAATAAATAGCACTACAATGGTAGGATTTGAAATGTAAGGATTTGCTTTTTCACCTCCAAATAAGACTTAAAAACAATGACAGTGATTCTATTTTTAGATGAAAAATTATCAATATTATTATTTTTCAATGATTTATTTTATTGGTAGCTTTTAACTATGGAATCATTCATCTCGGTGATTATTAACTTTTATTTATAAAAAAACCCGCATTAAGCGGGTTCTTTACTACAAAATCTTAAGCAGATTTCTTTGCTTGAGCATTCTTACGAATCGTAATCATCACCAATTGAACTGCCGCAGGGGTTACACCCGGAATACGGCTTGCTTGTGCAAGCGTTTCAGGACGAACATCTTTTAACTTCAAGGTAATTTCACGAGAAAGACCTGAAACGATGTCATAATTAAAATCAGCAGGAATCTTAGTTTCTTCCAAACGCTTCATTTGCGCAACATCTTGGTGCTGACGGTTAATATAACCTTCATATTTCACCGCAATCTCAATCTGGTCGCCCACCTGAGCTGACACGTCAGAACCTGTTAATTCTGCAATTTGAGCAAAGGTAATATTTGGACGTTTTAACAAATCAATCGCTGAACATTCTTTAGAAAGGTCTGCACCTGTCATCTCAACGAATTTTTTACCCATTGGATTGTTTGGTGCTGCCCAAAGATGTTGTAAACGACCTGTTTCACGTTCAACCGCTTCCATTTTCTCGCAGTAAGCCGCCCAACGCTCATCATCCACTAGACCCATTTCACGACCGACTGGTGTTAAACGTTGGTCTGCATTATCTTCACGAAGCATCAAACGATATTCGGCACGTGAAGTAAACATACGGTACGGTTCTTTAGTACCTAAAGTAATTAGGTCATCAACCAGTACGCCCATGTATGCTTCATCACGTTTTGGTGTCCATTGTTCCTGATCCCATGCGCGACGTGCCGCGTTCAGACCTGCAAGCAAACCTTGAGCACCCGCTTCTTCATAACCTGTTGTACCGTTGATCTGACCAGCAAAGTACAGGTTATTGATCGCTTTGGTTTCCAAAGTGAATTTCAATGCTTGCGGGTTAAAGTAATCGTATTCAATCGCATAACCCGGACGAAGAATGTGCGCATTTTCCATACCACGGATTGAACGCACCAATTCAAACTGAACATCAAATGGTAAAGAAGTTGAAATACCGTTTGGATACAACTCATGCGTATCCAAACCTTCAGGCTCCAAGAACACTTGGTGAGAGTCTTTATCGGCAAAACGGTGAATTTTATCTTCAATTGATGGGCAATAACGTGGGCCTACACCCTCAATCACACCTGTGTACATTGGTGAACGATCTAAACCGCCACGGATAATGTCATGAGTTTTTTCATTGGTATGGGTAATCCAGCAGTTCACTTGTTCAGGGTGCATTGAAGCATCACCCATGAATGACATGGTCGGAGATGGGAAATCACCCGGCTGCGGTGTCATAACAGAGAAATCAACTGAACGTGCATCAATACGTGGTGGTGTACCTGTTTTTAAACGACCCACAGGTAAGTTTAATTCACGTAAACGATGTGCTAAAGAAATTGATGGTGGATCACCTGCACGACCACCTCTTGATTTTTCAAGACCAACGTGAATCACACCACCTAAGAATGTACCCGCAGTTAACACCACAGTTTTGGCATCAAAGCGAATACCCATTTGGGTCACGACACCTTTAACCGTATCACCTTCAACAATCAGGTCATCTGCTGCTTGCTGGAAAATATCAAGATTCGCTTGGTTTTCTAATGTTTCACGAATGGCAGCTTTATAACGTACACGGTCAGCCTGCGCGCGCGTCGCACGAACCGCAGCACCTTTACGTGAGTTTAAAATTCGGAATTGGATACCGCCTTTGTCAGCAGCAAGTGCCATTGCACCGCCCAAGGCATCAATTTCACGCACCAAATGCGATTTACCAATACCACCGATGGCTGGGTTACAACTCATCTGCCCTAAAGTCTCAATATTGTGAGTTAAGAGTAAAGTCTGTCGACCCATACGCGCCGCAGCCAATGCTGCTTCCGTACCTGCGTGACCGCCACCGATCACAATGACATCGTATACTTTAGGATAGTGCATAGTGGTATTTGAGAGATTAAAAAAGGATAGCCGAAGATTATAGCAAAAATTGCAGAATAGTTGACAAATTCAGTGGAATTAATTCAAGGTCACCCTATCGTATTTTTATAAACCTTCTTAATTGTCACTTAATCTTTCATTTTTTAGCAAAACACCGATAAATCAATACATAGAGCTTGTATTTGTTACCTGATCGCAATTGTATGCAGCTGAGTATTTTCTAAGATGTAAATTTGACGCCACACGAAGAAAAAAGGTGAAATAAATGGATAAGAAAATATTATTTTCAATAATGCTCGGTGCACTATCAGTAACAGGCATGGCAACTGCAAATGATAAGGTTGCTAAAGTTTACAATCCAGATTTGTATCAAAAAGTTTGTAAAGGCAAATCAGCTGGTGATGCCGTAACTTTTGCTCATCGTGGTATTATCTGGAACGGAACCTGTGAACCACAGTTTTTTTCCAACTCTAAAACAGCCTTAATGGGTGATGAAGCTGAAATTTACAGTGCTTGTCAGGACGCTTCTGGAAACACCACAACCACCGTTAATGGTCAGGAAATTAGTGGTAAATGTGCCTTGGGCTTCACTCCCCCTCGACCTAAATAAAGCTCTTTGAAGTGATAAAAGAATAAATGGGCAAAATTGAGGTTTTGCCCATTTTCTATTGATTATTTAATAATTTACGTTAAACTTAATTTAAAAATGAAGATCCAATAATAAAAAGGACATTCTATGGATTCGGTATTTTTTGTTTTTTTATTGCCGGTACTGCTGGCAATTTTAATGATGGGGTTAGGACTTGAATTACGCGTCAAGGATTTTATTCGTGTACTCAACTATCCTAAGGTCATTTTTATTGCCTTATTTATCCAGCTGATCCTGTTGACCAGTCTGGCTTTTCTGATTTGTATCATATTGGATTTGCCGCCGCTACTGGCAGTGGGTTTAATGCTGCTGGCAGCCTCTCCGGGTGGACCAACTGCCAATCTTTTCAGCTACCTATATAAAGGTGATTTAGCGCTTAACTTCACCCTGACTACAATTAATACTTTTATATCGATCTTCACCCTGCCTTTTATTATTAATTTATCCTTACATTTTTTCCTGGGCAGTGACGATACCATTACCATGCCAGCCATGAAGATGGTTCAGGTATTTTTTATCATATTACTTCCTGTTATCTTCGGTATGGCATTACGGGCTAAATTCCCAAGGCTCACAATCACTGTCAATCGCTCAATGCGTATTTTCGCAATTGGCTTCCTCATTGCATTATTTGTATTTGCAGTCGTACGCGAACGCCATAATCTGATGGAATATTTCAATAGCATCGGAATCGCGACCGTAATTTTTGGCTTTTCCAGCCTGTTTATTGGTTATTGCCTACCTTTACTGCTTGGTATTCCAGACCGTCAGGCACGTGCTTGTACCTTTGAGGTGGGCATTCATAATACCGCTGTTGCCATAACTATCGCTATTACCGTATTAGGCAATAATACTATTGCCATCCCTGCGGGTATCTATACTATTGTCATGTACACTCTTGCCACCTTTTTTGGCATTATCCTGAGCCGTCAACGCATCATTTATCAGAAATCTAAGCATCGTTTATCAGATTTGTAAACATGCTATGTAAACCATAATTTCCTCTGTATGCTGGACTTAAAAATAGATAAAAAAGACATTTAAATAAGGAGTATACAGATGGATTCTGGCTTTATTACCATATTGTTACCACTGGCTTTAGCGATCATTATGATGGGGCTTGGACTTGAACTTACCCCACGTGACTTTAGCCGAGTTACCCGCCATCCCAAAGCTGTACTCATCGCACTTTTCTGTCAGCTGATTATCCTAGTGGGAATCGCCTTTGCACTATGTAAACTACTAGCTTTACCACCACTGTTATCAGTCGGTTTGATGCTCTTGGCTGCTTCTCCAGGCGGTGCCACAGCCAACCTGTTTAGCTACCTATTCAAAGGTGATCTAGCACTGAATATTACTTTGACAGCAATCAACTCAGTCATTGCTGCAATTACCCTGCCTTTAATTATTAACTTCTCGATCTTGCACTTCATGCAGGATGGTCAGCAAGTTGGCCTGCAATTTGGCAAAATTCTGCAGGTCTTTGCGATTATTCTGATTCCAGTTGGGATTGGCATGCTGATTCGTCATTATGCACCAGGTGTGACAGCAAAATTGAATCGACCACTGCGGATTTTTGCTATTACTTTTCTGGTTCTTATTATTGTCGCAACCATTGTGAAGGAACGTGCCAATATCAGTGAATATCTGACTCAAGTCGGACTGGCAACTGCCTTATTCTGTATCCTGAGCCTTGGCATCGGCTATCTGGTTCCACGACTCCTTAACATTAATAGCGCTCAAGCCCGCGCCAGTGCTTTTGAAATCGGCATTCATAACAGTACCCTTGCGATGACCATTGCCCTGACCGTAATTGGCAGCTCAGCAGTAGCAATGCCAGCGGCAGTTTATTCGATTTTTATGTATATATTTGCTGCAATTTTTGGCACTTTACTGAATCGACTTGCACCGCTTCAGGTACAAAAACCCCTGACAAATCTAGATTAGATAAAGTCTAAAACCTTTAAAAGGATGTCTCAGGCATCCTTTTTTTTATTTACACCTGCACAGCAATCTAGCCGCACAAAAACCGGAACTTCCGTTACAATAGCTTTTTGAAAAGATATACATAAGGTTATTTCTGTGAAGTGGTTACAAATTCATATTACGGTTGATCAGGCTCAGGTTGATTTCACTGAAACATTACTCAGCTCGCTGGGTGCGGTGAGCGTGACGCTGGATGATGCTGAAAATCAGGATTTACTTGAACCACTTCCAGGTGAAACACCGTTGTGGAATAAAGTGATTGTTACCGGTATTTATGCACAAGAAGAGGGCGAAGAAATCGATGTCGACGCACTCGAAACCTTTATTCGTGCACAAATGCCTGAAGCGCCTATCCGTCATGAATTTCTGGAAGATCAAGCTTGGGAACGCACCTGGATGGATGCTTATGAACCAATTCAGATTTCTGACAAGTTCTGGATTGTGCCAGAATGGATGGAACCACCTGAAGCAGATGCAGTAAATATCAAGCTCGATCCAGGTCTGGCTTTTGGTACAGGCAATCATGCTTCTACTTTCCTCTGCCTGCAATGGCTGGGGAAAACAGATCTCAAAGACAAAACCGTCATCGACTATGGTTGCGGTTCAGGCATTTTGGCTGTTGCTGCCCTGCTATTTGGCGCGAAAAAAGCATATGCAACCGATATTGATCCACAAGCAGTCTTGGCCACCCAACAAAATGCTGAACTCAATGGTGTACTTGATCGGCTTTATGTAGGCTTACCGGAAGAATTTAACGAAGAGCTTGGTGCAATAAAGGCAGATGTTTTCGTTGCTAATATCTTGGCAGGTCCACTGATGATGCTTGAACCGCACTTTGCAGAATTGGTAAAAGCTGAGGGTGAATTCGCACTTGCGGGTGTTATTGAAGAACAAGTTACTGATGTTACTAGCATTTACTCTAATCATTTTGATATATTAGAAGTAGCGAAGCGTGATGAATACTGGTGTCGAATTTCTGGTAAACGCCATAAGAATTAAATAAGCGTGAATGTATGAGTGATAAACGAACCCTCTGCCCGACTTGTTCCACAATCTACAAAGTAACGGTTGCTCAGTTAACCATTGCTCAGGGTATGGTTTGTTGTCCCAAATGCACCACCTCATTTAATGCACTTTCTCATCTGGTGACCGAACCTCAGCCTTCGGCCACTGGCACCCCCCCTGAAGCTAATGTTGAGTCTCTTAGTCCAGCTCAACCTACATCACAATTTGATGCAGACTTATATAACAGCAAGATTTCTTCTCGCCTCAACAATCTTTTACATATTTTTGATGAAAAAGTTGAAAACTCGAATATTGATCTCAAAACCTATTTGAATAATCTAAACTATTTTAGTACCGAGCCCATCAGTGCCCTTCCAGCCATGAACTGGGAAGAAGATACAGATGACAGAAGTCAGCGCTCTATCTTGCAATATATTGGCTGGACAGCAATAAATGTATTATTACTCGGCATATTGGTTTTTCAGTTCTTCTGGTTTAATCCACAGTACTTAAAGAATAGTCATGTGATGGTTACAGCGTTTAATGCTGTTTGTGATGTATTCAATTGTTCTAATATGGAAGAACATTACGACCTGATTAATACCAGGAATGTTAAAGTCACGGCATCAGATTCAAAGCAAACCCGGTTCACAGGTGAGCTGATCAATTATCATGACCGCAGCCTGGCCATGCCAGTTTTGCGTCTCGACTTAAAAGATAATGGGGTGATTACTGCTTCCTATACGCTTTCACCTTCAGAATACCTGATTGAAAGTTTAGTGAGCATCCAGCGTATTCCAAAAAATAGTCCTTTTAAATTCGACTTTCAGGTTCCAGTCAAGCGAAAAAGTTTCGATAGCTATAGTTTAGAAATAATTCGTCCTTGATATTGAAAAAAACTATCAAAAAAGATAAAAAAACTAAAAAAAAATGCAGTTTTCTTGCTCACTTTTTTGTAGACAATGGTATTATACGCGCCACGAAAGCTATGTGCTGCCAACTCTTCGCTAATTTTTCACAACAAATACAGTCTTGCTAATGCGCTCTAACACTTATTGCGTATCATGCAGATTTTTTTGTTTGATTTTTGGTCGGTAACAAAAATTTAACAATTGTTACGCTTATATTTCGACCAACTGGCTGAGATGTGTCAAGCTACATGCTCAATGTAATGACCATGTTTTAGAGCTTCTGTTTTAGGATCTAAAACAGAAGCTCATTTAATTTATAGACCACTTTTATATATCACTTTACCCAAGTGGTATTTGATTTTTCGGATTAATTCGCATGAATAGCAAATCTCCTATTTTTACTGCACAATCTGATGTCGCTCTTCGTATTCACGTAGATCGCGCAGTTCGCCACTATTTTGCACAACTGCAAGGCGAGCAACCTTCTCAGGTGTATGACATGGTGCTGGCAGAAATGGAGAAGCCTCTTCTATCTGTAGTTCTAGAATATACGCGTGGTAACCAGACCCGCGCTGCTGAAATTCTCGGCTTAAACCGCGGTACTTTGCGTAAAAAGTTAAAAGCACACGGTTTAATGAGTGAATAAATGATAAAATGCTTGCGTTAATCGCAGGCATTTTTTTTGACTGTAAATTAGCTATTTAGATTTAATCTGTTCCTTGGTAACTGTGACGAAGATCATGACTATTAAACGCGCTTTAATCTCTGTTTCCGACAAAACCGGTATTGTCGAGTTTGCACAAAACCTTGCTGCTCTAGGGGTAGAAATTTTATCTACTGGCGGTACATATAAATTGTTGAAAGACAATAATATCGCTGTAGTTGAAGTTTCAGAGCACACTGGTTTCCCAGAGATGATGGACGGCCGTGTTAAAACACTACATCCAAAAATTCATGGCGGCATTCTGGCCCGTCGTGGTCTAGACGAAGCAGTGATGGCTGAACACAACATCGATGCGATCGATCTTGTTGTTGTTAACCTGTATCCATTTGCTGCGACTGTAGCAAAACCAAACTGTTCACTTGCTGATGCGATCGAAAATATCGACATCGGTGGTCCAACTATGGTTCGTGCTGCTGCAAAAAACCATGCTTCTGTCGGTATCGTAGTGAATGCATCTGATTACGCAACGGTAATTGCTGAGCTTAAAGCTGAGGGTGCTTTATCTTATGCAACCCGTTTTGACCTGGCAGTGAAAGCATTTGAACATACTGCGCAATACGATGGTATGATCGCATCTTACTTAGGCGCTCGCGTAGGTGTCGAGGAAGGTCAGGCTGACAAATTCGCGCGTACTTTCAATACACAATTGAACAAAGCTCAAGACTTACGTTACGGTGAAAATCCGCATCAGTCTGCTGCATTCTATGTAGATCCAGCTGCAACTGAAGCTTCTGTTTCAACTGCAAAACAGTTACAAGGTAAAGAACTCTCTTATAACAACATTGCGGACACAGACGCTGCACTTGAATGTGTTAAATCATTTGCGAAGCCTGCTTGTGTCATCGTTAAACATGCCAACCCATGTGGCGTTGCAGTTTCTCTAGACGGTATCAAAGCTGCTTATGACTTGGCTTATGCAACCGACCCTGAATCTGCATTCGGTGGCATTATTGCATTCAACCGTGAATTAGATGTTGAAACTGCACAAGCGATTGTTGACCGCCAATTCGTTGAAGTAATCATCGCTCCTAGCATTGCTGAAGGCGTGCTTGAAGTCACTGGTGCGAAGAAGAATGTACGCGTACTAGTATGTGGCGAACTGCCGAAGATTGACGAACGTGCTGCACAACTTGACTACAAACGCGTAAACGGCGGTTTGTTAGTTCAAGATCAAGACTTGGGTATGATCACGAAAGATGATCTTAAAGTTGTGACGAAGCGTGCACCAACCGAGCAAGAAATTGACGACATGATCTTCGCCTGGAAAGTGGCGAAATATGTGAAGTCTAATGCAATTGTTTATGCGAAAAACCGCCAAACGATCGGTGTGGGCGCTGGCCAAATGAGCCGCGTGAACTCTGCTCGTATTGCTGCGATCAAAGCTGAGCATGCAGGCTTAGTGGTTGAAGGTGCAGTAATGGCATCTGATGCATTCTTCCCATTCCGTGATGGTATTGATAACGCTGCTAAAGCAGGTATCAAATGCATCATTCAACCGGGTGGTTCTATGCGTGACGAAGAAACGATTGCAGCAGCTGACGAAGCTGGTATTGCAATGGTGTTCACTGGCATGCGCCATTTCCGCCACTAATTAACTAAATTAATTAGAAGTCGTATTTAATAATCCCCCTAAATCCCCCTTTGTAAAAAGGGGGAGTTTTCGCGTAAGAGAACAGTGTTTTTTCGCGATACCCCTTCCTTTTTAAAGGGTGAGAAGTACTACTTCGCAAGGGGGGGATTCTATTCTTTGAGGGATTTTTAGATGAACATTTTAGTTTTGGGTAGTGGTGGTCGTGAGCATGCATTGGCGTGGAAAATCGCACAAGACGATCAAGTTACAAAAGTTTTTGTAGCACCAGGTAATGCCGGTACTGCAACTGAAAATAAATGTGAAAATGTCGCTTTAGACATTCTCGACAACCCTGCCATTATTGATTTTGCCAAAAATAATGCAGTTGAACTGATTATAGTTGGTCCAGAAGCACCGCTTGTAAATGGTGTTGTGGATGCTTGTCGTGAAGCGGGTGTAAAAATTTGGGGTCCAACGCAGTTTGCTGCACAGCTAGAAGGCTCTAAAGCATTTGCGAAGCACTTCTTAAAACGCCATAACATTCCAACGGCTTTCTATGACGTGTTCACGGAAGTTGATGCAGCGAAAGCATTTGTTGAGAAAAATGGTGCGCCAATCGTGATCAAGGCGGATGGTCTTGCTGCAGGTAAAGGCGTGATCGTTGCCATGACCAATCAGGAAGCATTCGATGCCATTGATGACATGCTGGCAGGCAACAAATTTGGTGATGCCGGCTCTCGTGTAGTGATTGAAGAATTCCTTGCTGGTGAAGAAGCATCTTTCATTTGCATGATCGATGGTGACAACATCCTGCCAATGGCGACGTCTCAAGATCATAAACGTATCTTTGAAGGCGACCAAGGCCCGAATACCGGTGGTATGGGCGCTTACTCTCCTGCGCCTGTTGTTACTGCTGACGTGTTTGAAAAAGCAATGAATGAAGTGATGCGTCCGACTGTTGAAGGTATGAAAAAAGACGGTCACGTATACACAGGTTTCTTGTATGCAGGTTTGATGATTGATGAACAAGGTCAACCTAAAGTAATCGAGTTTAACTGTCGTTTTGGTGACCCTGAAACTCAGCCAATCATGATGCGTTTAAAATCATCATTAGTTGATTTGGTTCAAGCAGGTATCGAAGGTAATCTTCCTACGGAAGCTGAATGGGATGAACGTAAAACTGTCGGTATCGTACTGGCATCTAAAGGCTATCCAGAAACCTCTAGTAATGGCGATGTGATTTCAGGTTTAGACACTGAAATGGCAGATGCGAAAGTGTTCCATGCAGGTACGAAAGCACTTGAGAATGGCGACATTGTGACTGCTGGCGGTCGTGTTCTTTGTGTGACTGCTTTGGGTAATACCATTGGCGAAGCACAAGCCAAGGCTTTAGAACTTTGTGAAAAAGTAACGTTCGACGGCGTTCAATATCGTAAAGATATTGGTTACCGTGCAATTGCTCGTGAAAATGCTTAATTCTTTCTTTTAAAGATTAAGTAAAAACCCCGCTAAGTGCGGGGTTTTCTTTATTTACTATATATCTGCTTAATGTAACTAGCTACTTTTTCAATTTCTGGAAAAATAGTTGCTTCGGTAATCCCCAAAATTTCAAGTTGCCCAATTATTCTTGCTTTATCACTATGCGGAATAATAATTTTTTTATTCTTAGTCAAAATTAAACTATCATTTAATTTTGCAGGTTTGTCTTTCTTAAAATTATCAATCCCAAATAAGAAAAACGCGCTATCTTGTCGAATCACACGTTGATTATCCATTTTAGGTTTTACACATAAAACCTTGGAGAGAACATTTGGCTCTATACGTGGTTCGAAATGAGGTTTTTCACTCTGGATTTCGTAAACCAACTTCTTAACATGGTATTGGGAGTTAAACTCCACCCACATTTCATCATACCCATCATCGAGAAACATTAGGTCTGTATCTATATTCGGAGTTATCCAAAAATCGTAAGAAATACGGCTTAAATTAGATAAGATACTAACAGTATCACTGTCATAATATTTGATAGACGATTTAGGTACTTTAAAAACAATCAATTCTGCATCATTCTTTGACTTAGATTGACATGCAAAATATAAAGCAATTAATGGGTTTGTTGTTATATCCAGTAAACGTGTTGGCAGTGAGTAATGCTGCATTTTTACCAAAAATTCGAATGTAGTTTTACAATGTTCAAAATCCTGTGGACACCTAAGCAGTAACTCTTTAAAAATAATATGCTCATTTTTTATGATTCCATCACGATAAATATAAGGCTCAAGCTTATAGTCTTTATTTGAATGTCCCCTAAAAAAGATTGCATGATCATTCGAAATCAATTCATATTCATTTAATTTTTTTAAAATTTCTGCAACACCAATCTGCTGTTTAGACATGTAAAACCCAATGAAAAATTATTTTTTATGTAGATAAATTTATAATACATATAAACCTTTTGCTTTTGCAGATTTAGATTCCATATGGATATTAAAATTGAGACCCCTCGCCTTATCCTGCGCCAATGGCAAGATTCCGATACTGCCCCATTTATCCAAATGTGTGTAGATAATGAGGTCATGCGTTATTTTCCCGCCCCACTGACACCTGAACAAAGCCTACAGTTTATTGAAAAAAGTGACTCGACAGATTGATCAGCATGGTTGGGGTTTATGGGCAGTTGAGCTAAAAGAGACTAAAGAATTTATTGGCTTCATTGGTCTGCAACCACAACCTGATCTATTTGAGTTTTCGTCCTGTGTTGAAATTGGCTGGCGTCTGGCGAAAAAGTATTGGCATCGAGGTTATGCTACTGAAGGTGCACGTGCAGTCCTAGATTATGCCTTTAATACTTTAAACCTAGATAAAGTTGTGTCGTTTACTGCCAAATCAAATACCCCATCTGAGGCTGTGATGAAAAAGATAGGTATGGTAAAGACTCAAGAATTTCAGCATCCAAAGCTGCCGGAAGATCACCCTTTATGTTGGCATGTATTGTATGAAATCAATCAAAGTAATTACTCAGGTAAATAAGACACGGCTCAAATCCTTCCTAAACATTTATTAAAAAAGATCTTTCAGTAGCTTAATGAGCTGATGTATTTATCATGTTTATTTATTTTTATGATTTCTATTGGATAAAATCTTATAAAGATCAATCTTTAAACGATATGAAATTCCGCCTTATCTTCAATAAAAATAATATATTGTATTCATTGATATTTTAATCATTTTCATTCAATTTATATTCTATTAAAAAGATAAGTAAATAGTTTTTATCCACTATATCGAATAAATAATAATTGCTATGATTGCGCCCATCCAGAGCATCATTTACGACTATATCTTTAAATAACCTCTATTTACTCTCTCCAAATAGAAAAAGTATATAGCGTTTGGTGAACTCTAAACCGATCAAACTAACGTGAACTGTTGCAGTACATTTGCATTTTCCCTGCCGGAGCCACATGCGACATCGATCTAGAGTCAGATGAAAGTGTAATAAAACTCCACTTTAACATGACCTTAAAATGCATATACTTTAGGCAACACGAGAATTAGGATATCTTTATGAAAAAGCTACTTGGCGTTTTACTCAGTGCATCTGTATTGACTTTAACTGCATGCGGAAAACAAGAAGCCCCTGCAACGGATGCAGCACAAAACAAAGATTCAGGTGAACTGCAAACAGTGACTATGGCTTCTACAGGTTCAGATGCTGATATCTGGCGCTACATTGCCACTTTACCTGAAACTGAGCAAGCTGGCATTAAGCTGGATGTAAAAAACTTCACTGACTATGTGTCGATGAACACTGCTGTTGCCAATAAAGAAATTGATGTTAACGCATTCCAGTCTTATGCCTATATGGTGGCTTATAACGACGCTAATACACAAAAGATTGCTCCACTTTCTACGACTTATCTTGAGCCAATGGGGATTTACTCAAGCAAAGTAAAAAAAGTAGAAAACTTTAAAACTGGCGCTACGATTGCGATTCCTAATGATGGCGCGAATGAATCACGTGCACTGTTATTATTGCAATCTGCGGGTCTGGTAAAACTTAAACCAAACTTTGATCTGGTTAAAGGTACGCCTGCTGACATCACTGAAAATGCGAAACAGATCGTGATCAAGCCGATTCAAATGGCAACAGCGGTACGTGTGAAAGACGAAGTCGATGCGATTGTTTTAGGTAATACCCTGGCAATGGAAGGTGGTCTGAACGTATTGAAAGATGCGATCTACTATGAGGCCATCGATCAAAGCACTAAAATGAACGTGAACGTTTTAGCCGTTGCAGCCGATCGTCAAAATGATCCTGTACTTCAAAAAGTTGGCCAGTTGTATCATACTCCTGCTGTGAAAGCGTATGTTGATGAACACTTTGGCGGTACAAAGGTTGCGGTAAACAAACCTGTGACGTATTTAACTGAATCAAAATAGTACTATAATAGACTTTTAGAACAGGCAAGGACGATTTCTTGCCTGTTTTTTTATCCGTGATGCAGTTTTTGACACTATGATTGAATTTAAAGATATTTCAAAACAGTATGAGCTTAAGGGTCAAACCTTGCATGCCTTGAATCAGATTAATCTTCAGATTCCAACCGGCAGTATTTTTGGCATCATCGGTTATAGTGGTGCCGGTAAAAGCACCCTCATCCGTCTGATCAACCTGCTTGAGCGCCCAAGCTCAGGCCGGATTATCATTAACGGAACAGACTTTACCGCACTCGATGCCAAAGCATTGCGTCAAGAACGTGCCAGCATCGGCATGATTTTTCAGCATTTCAATTTAATGCAAACTAAAACTGTGGCGGCCAATATCGAAATGCCAATGAAACTCCTCGGCTGGAGCAAGGCAGAACGGGAAAAGCGCCTCGAAGAATTATTAGACTTTATTGACCTGAAACATAAACGCCATGCGTTTCCAGATGAATTGTCTGGCGGTCAAAAGCAGCGTGTCGGTATTGCCCGTGCCCTTGCCAATCATCCAAAAATTTTACTCTGTGATGAAGCGACTTCTGCACTTGATCCACAAACCACCAAATCTGTTCTACAGCTACTTAAAAAAATTAACGAAGAACAAGGCATTACGATTGTGATGGTCACCCATGAAATGGATGTAATTGAAACTGTGTGTGATTATGTTGCCGTGATGGAAAAAGGTGACGTGATTGAAACTGGCTCTACCTTACAGATTTTCAGTCAGCCTCAGCATCCGACCACGAAAAACTTTATCCAGACGGTGCTCCAGCAAAACCTGCCCGTAAATATTCTGACGAATCTGGAAAATCAGAATCATCACAGTATTTATTGTTTAAAGTTCCTGGGTAGCTCAGCGCAGGAAACTGTGATTCAGGGCGTTATCAAACAGTTTGATATCAGTTTGAATATCCTGTTTGCCAATATGACTGAAATTAATGGTTCGGTGATTGGACAGATGTTTATCCAGCTTCTCGGTGATCCCGCGCAAATTACAGCTGCAATACAATATCTCCGAGATAACGGCGTACAGGTAGATCAGGCAGGAGTACAGGAATGAGAGACTTAATTGTACAGTGGCTTACTACGATCACTGCGCCTTTCTGGAAAAGCTCGCTGTCGATGGACCAGTTCGTGACTGCACTGCAAGAAACTTTCCATATGGTGTTCTTCGCGATGCTGTTTGGTTGTATCTGGGGTTTTATTCAGGCGATTACTCTATTAGTTACTCGTCCAAATGGAATTTTGCCAAACCGTGTGATTTATCATGGTCTAAATCCGATTGTAAATGCACTGCGTTCCCTGCCATTTATTATCTTGCTGATTGCTGTTATTCCACTGACTAAATTTCTGGTTGGAACATCAATTGGTACTTGGGCAGCGATTGTGCCTTTGACCATTTATGTGGGGCCTTATATCGGCCGCTTGGTGGAAACCTCTCTGCTTGAAGTAAATGAAGGCATTATCGAATCTGCCCAAGCCATGGGTGCAACACCAATGCAAATTATTTTCAAGTTTATTCTGCCGGAAGCGCGTAGTTCACTGATTCTAAACCTGACCACAGCAACCATTAGCCTGATTGGCGCAACAGCGATGGCAGGTGCTGTCGGTGCTGGCGGTATTGGTGATCTGGCGATTTCTTATGGTTATCAGCGTTTTGATACCTCAGTGGTGATCATGACTGTCATTGTATTATTGATTCTGGTACAGATTGTACAGAGTGTGGGTGACTGGTTATCACGGCTTCGTTAAGTTGATTCTCCGAATAACTAAAGCCCTCTTTTTGAGGGTTTTATTTTCTACCCATAAAATATCTGCATCTTAAACATCGAAGCGAACACATGGATGCTGCCGTTGATCTGTCTTACACAAGCTTTAAAGCAATGCTTAAAGCTTGATCAGGAAGTGCCATCAGATCAACAAAGGGGTTTTGTTACTTTTGGCCCGTCACTAGTAAGACATAACTACTCAAAATTTAAATTAAAGTAAAAATAATGAAGTTCTAATTTTCAAATAACTTCAGGAATAAGCTTACTGACACTTGAAATTTTTCTTTTACTTTTGAAAGATGAATAGCACTCCTATGCAAGGTAAAAAACCTTCTGTTGGCTTGATGATACTTCCCTGTATCACAAGCCAACGGCAACATCCATGTCGCCTCATACAAATTTAATTTGGGTGCGTAGTTCTATTCCGATAAAATGATAAACATGACTTTAAGTCAATTCTAATTCACAATCTAAAAGTTCAGCATTTCCCCTCAATTTCAAACTGAAACAATAAATCCCGTGCTAAACTATCGAGTGGTTTTTGCAGGGACTCATTTATGCACTTTGTTCATCTTGGTATTCATACAGAATTTTCGATTACTGAATCCATCGTACGGATACCGGACCTGGTCAAAGCTGCCGCAAATGACGAGATGCCAGCACTCGCGCTAACCGATTTATCTAATCTCCATGCTGCGGTCAAATTCTATAAAAAATGCCTAGATAAAGGCATCAAGCCAATTCTCGGTTCTGAAATTCGCCTGAATGATGCCGAACATCGTGTCACCCTGCTGTCCATGACCAATAAAGGCTGGCGTAACCTGACCGAACTGGTTTCTGAAGGGTTTATTAGCGGCCAACAACTAGATATTCCTTGTGTACAAAAAGATTGGATCTTAAAGCAGCACGATGACATGATCGTATTGCTGGGTATGCAATCTGATGTCGGCAAAATGCTGATTACCTCAAATCCCGATAAGGCTGAACCTTTACTACAAGAATGGGTAGAGAAATTTGGTAATCGCGTATATTTAGCGCTTACTCGTACCAGTCGTCCTAATGAAGACCTTTTCATTGAAGAAGCGGTCAAACTCGCCAAAAAATATAATATCGGTGTAGTCGCACATAATGATGTGCATTTTATTGCACGCGAAGATTTTGAAGCGCACGAAGCACGTGTCTGTATCGCCGATGGTTATGTACTTGGTGATAATCGCCGCCCTAAAACCTATAGTCCTGAACAGTATTTTAAAAGTTCAGCAGAAATGTCAGAGCTTTTCTCGGATATTCCAACCGCGATTGAAAATACCTTTCATATCGCAAGACGCTGCAATGTCACCTTGCGTTTAGGCTTTAATGACCTGCCAGACTATCCGATTCCGGAAGGTCATACCATAGGCAGTTATTTTACCCATTTATGTGAAGTCGGTCTGGAAGAACGCCTAGACTTTCTGTATCCCCCTGAACAACGTGGTGAGGACTGGCCGGAAATCCGTCAGCCTTATGATGAACGTCTGGCCTTTGAAATCAAGATTATTCTGGACATGGGCTTCCCGGGTTACTTCCTGATCGTAATGGACTTCATTCAGTGGTCCAAAGGGAATGGTGTACCGGTAGGTCCGGGCCGTGGTTCAGGTGCCGGTTCTCTTGTAGCCTACAGTTTAAAAATTACTGACCTTGATCCACTGCGTTATGACCTGCTATTCGAACGTTTCTTAAACCCGGAACGTGTTTCGATGCCTGACTTTGACGTCGATTTCTGTATCGCTGGTCGTGACCGCGTAATTGATTATGTAGCGCGTACTTATGGCCGAGAAGCAGTTTCCCAGATTGCGACCTTCGGTACCATGGCGGCCAAAGGGGCAATTCGTGACGTGGCACGTGTCCTCGGTAAATCCTATGGTCTGGCTGATCGCATTTCCAAACTGATTCCCACCAAACCTTTGGGTTTAAGCCTGGAAGAGTCTCTGGAAGCCGAGCCACAACTGAAAGACGTCGTTACCAATCCCTCCAATCCGGATTATGACGATGCTTCTGAAATCTGGGAAATGGCGCTCAAGCTTGAAGGTATTACCCGGAATACCGGTAAACATGCCGGTGGTGTAGTAATTGCACCAACCAAGCTGACAGACTACTCAGCTGTGATGTGTGATGCTGATGGTACTGCGCGTGTTGCCCAATTCGATAAGGACGATGTTGAAGCAGCCGGCCTGGTGAAGTTCGACTTCCTGGGTTTGCGTAACCTGACCGTAATTGAAGATGCGGTTAAGAATATCAATAAACGAATTCAGAGCGATAAACCGCTGGATATTGCTTATATCCCGCTAGATGATAAAGATGCTTATCTGGTCTTTGCTGAAGCCAATACTACCGCGGTCTTCCAGTTTGAATCCGTGGGCATGAAAAAGATGCTGAAAGAAGCACGCCCAAGCAAGTTTGAAGAGATTATCGCGTTCGTATCATTGTACCGTCCGGGTCCAATGGACCTGATTCCTGACTTTATCCATCGTATGCACGGCGGTGAGTTTGAATATCTGCATCCCCTGCTTGAAGGCGTATTAGAGCCAACTTACGGGATTATGGTCTATCAGGAACAGGTAATGCAGGCTGCACAGTTCTGTGCCGGCTATACCCTCGGTGGCGCGGACTTGCTGCGTCGTGCCATGGGTAAGAAAAAGCCTGAGGAAATGGTCAAGCAGCGTAAAATCTTCATTGAAGGTGCTGCGAAAAAAGATATTGATGAGGCCACGGCTAACCATATCTTCGACTATATGGAAAAGTTTGCCGGCTATGGTTTTAACAAATCGCATGCGGCAGCTTATGCTCTTGTTGCTTACCAGACGGCGTGGCTGAAAGCCCATTATCCGGCTGAGTTCCTGGCAGCGGTGATGTCTTCGGAAATGCAGAATACAGATAACGTGGTATTCCTGATTGATGACTGCCGCAAGAATAATCTGGAAGTATTACCACCATCCGTCAATATGTCGATCTACCAGTTCCATGCTACTGATGAAAAAACCATTGTCTATGGCCTAGGAGCGATTAAAGGCGTTGGTGAAGCGGCTATGCAGTCGGTGATTGAATCCCGTCAGAAAGAAGGTCCCTATAAAGACCTGTTTGACTTCTGCCATCGTATTGACCTGAAAAAAATCAATAAACGGACTTTGGAAGCCTTGATTCGTGCCGGTGCTTTGGATTGCTTGGGCATCGAGCGTGCTGACCTGATGGCACAACTCCCTGAAGCGGTACAGGCTGCGGATCAGGCTCGCCAAAACCGTGAAACTGGTATTATGGATCTGTTTGGTGAAGTTGAAGAAGTTCAACGCAAACCTTCTAAGCCAGTCAAACCGTGGTCCGATGAAGTCCGCCTTAAAGGCGAAAAAGATACGCTTGGTCTATATCTGACTGGTCACCCGATTGATGTTTACCGTAATGAGCTGAAAGCTTTTGTACCGTGTCAGATCAATGAACTGCCCCCAACCCGCCGTGGTGTGACGACAGTATTTGCAGGTCTGGTAGTGGATGTAGCCAACTTCCCGAACCGGATGATGGTGACGCTGGATGATGGTACGGCACGGATTGAAGTATCCACCAATCATGAACGTTTTAACCGCTTTAAAGACATCGTTCAGGTGGATCAAGTGGTGGTAATTGAAGGCGAAATTTATGAGCGCGAAGGTTTTGACCGTCCAATGGGTCGTCTGACTAAAGCCTTTAGCCTGAACGAAATCCGCCAGAAACGAGCCAATAGCATCAAGATTACCCTGCAAGCGGAACATTACAGTAAAACCCTCAGCCGTGATCTGCAACAGATTTTAATGCCATATACCAATGTGGATATGAGTACGCATATTCCAGTCATTCTTTATCTGGATTATGACTATGCAACGACTGAGCTGCATCTGGGCCTGAACTGGAAAGTCGCTCCGCTGGATGAGCTGCTGGTCAAATTACGGGACTACTTTGGTAAGGCTGCCTTGCATATTGAATATCAGGTTAAATCTAAAGCTGCCCGCGCGGTATCTTATGAAGAGGCCAAGCCGGTTGAAGTGCCGCCTCCCCCTGCAGATATGAGTATGGATGATGCCCTGGCGCAATATGAAGCCGAGTCTCAGCCGCAATATTCATAAATTCTGACCTTTAAAATATTTATATTGGAATCATCATGAGTCAAATTGACAATGCTGCTGTTTCAGCACATCTCTCCCATGTGCGTATTGTCATGGTCAATACCACTTTACCTGCCAATATCGGCAGTGCCTTACGTGCCATGAAAACCATGGGCTTGTCCAAGCTGGTTCTGGTGGCACCAAAAACCTACCCACATCCGGACATTGATGCCCTGGCTGCAGGTGCAACTGATCTGATCGAGCAGATCGAGATTGTCGAAACCCTTGAAGATGCCATTAAAGACTGCCAGATTGTATTCGGTACCAGCGCACGCAGCCGTACCATTCCCTGGCCTCTTCTGGATGTGCGTCCTGCGGCTGAAAAAGCGCTGTCTGCGGTCGTGCAAGAGCAACAGGAAATTGCGATTCTGTTTGGTCGTGAAGACCGTGGCCTGACCAATGAAGAACTGGCAATGGCAAATTATCACCTCACTATTCCAGTGAATACCGACTACGGTGTACTCAATGTCGCACAAGCAATTCAGGTCATCTGCTATGAACTGCGTATGGCTGCATTGGATCAGGTAGAACATCCACGTGATGCTAAAGCCACCATGCAGGTCATTGATGGCATTGAAATGGAATGGGATGAACCGCTGGTGAATCATGAACAGATGGAACAGTTCTATCCACATTTAGAAAAAATGCTGGCAGAAATTGAGTTTATGGATCCTAAAAATCCACGATTGCTACCTTTACGCTTGCGTCGCCTATTTGGACGTATACAATTAGATCGTATGGAATATCATTTACTCCGTGGTATTTTCAGCCGGGTTCAGGCCTTGAATAATGGCACCTGGAAGAAATCTTCACACACTACCCAACAGGACAAGGATCAAATCTAATGTTTAAACAGCTCAAAGAGGATATACAGGCTGTCTTCGCGCGCGATCCTGCTGCACGCAACACCCTGGAAGTCTTGACCACATATCCTGGTATTCATGCGCTGATGATGCATCGTGTGGCACATGAACTGTGGAACAAAGACTGTAAAGGCACAGCACGTGCTTTATCCTCATTCAGCCGTTTTGCTACAGGAATTGAAATCCATCCGGGTGCCAAGATTGGCCGCCGTTTCTTTATTGACCATGGTATGGGTGTGGTGATTGGTGAGACAGCTGAAATTGGTGATGATGTTACTCTTTATCACGGTGTGACCTTGGGTGGTACGACCTGGAATAAAGGCAAACGTCATCCAACCCTGGAAGATGGTGTGGTTGTGGGTGCCGGCGCAAAAATTCTCGGTCCGTTTACAGTTGGTAAAAATGCCAAGGTCGGTTCCAATGCTGTTGTAACCAAAGCCGTACCGGCCAATACCACAGCGGTCGGTAACCCTGCGCGGTTTATTACCAAAGATCAGCCGAAAGATGAAGCTGAAGCACGTCGTCGCGATTATGCAGAAAGTATTGGTTTCCAGCCATATGCAACGACACAAGATCAGTCTGATCCGATTATTGAAGGTATGCGGGTTCTACTTGACCGTATTCAGCAAAATGAAAAACGCATGAATATGCTTTGTAACCGTTTATCTATGCTTGACCCTACTTTCAAGAAAAACCAGCTGAATGAACATCCGCTCAGCAAGGAAGATCTAAAGATTCTGGAAGAAGCTCGCCGTGAGTGCGAAGCACAGACTTCTCAGTCTAAGGCCTGATCAAAAACGGTAACACGCCGTAACTTGCATGTTCGTTACAGTTTTCTTAGACTGACGAACATGCAATCTCACAATTTTTCAAAATAACATAAATGGATGTATACCATGACATTTAAGCCTTTGGCACTTGCCTGCTTCGCAGCGCTGGCATTGACCGCATGTTCAACTCCATCTTCAAAGCAAGACACACCTAAAAATGCAATGGTGTTCGCTGAGCCGGAACTGACCCCACCCTTTTATGCATTAAATCCATTCAATTATAACGAACCACCTCCATTTGAAGTGCACTTACAGAAAGCTGCTGCTGCGCCTGTCACCAAAATGGTGGTGAACCGTGCTGATAACCCATCAGAAAAAATTACCCTTGATGTGAATCGTCTGATCATTCCAACAGTAAACAGCAATACGCGTTCTATGCGTTATGCGACTTTAGCTGGGCCGAATGAAATTGATATCACTGAGATTGATGATTTCTTGCAATTAGTTGAAGGTAAGGCACGACACTATCCACCACGTTTCAGCGACCGTCAGGAACGTAGAGGCTTTGAACTGAAACTGAAACGTGTCACTCAGGAACTCGATACTTTAGCTGCCAACAATAATGCCTCTTTCGATATTTTAATGCGTGCATTTAAAGCCAGCGTTATGGCGCGTAACCTGGACCTAGGTTCAGTCTATACTACTAAATCATTGGCTTATGCACAGCGTATTCTGAAATTGAACCAGGATGATGCTGAAGCCAACTTCTGGTTCGGTTTTGGTCTGTCTGAGGGTGGCGGTCAGCGTGAAGCAATTCCATATCTGGAAAAAGCTATGAAAGCTGGTGTTCAGGAAGCCTACTTATCTGCGGCAAACAACTACATTGCCATGGAAAATAAAAAGAATGCAGTTCAGGTGCTGAAAAATTACAAGGTGAAATACCCACAAGAAGCACAAGTAGCAGACCAGCTGATTCAGGAAATTGAAAAGCAAGGTCGCTGGAATGTATGGCAAGTGCTGACACCCAAAAATTAAAGTGAAAATGGTCGTGATCTGAGTTACAAAATAGACTGCTTCGGCAGTCTTTTTTCTGATAAAAATAAGTAAAATACAAAACATTATTTCAATATTTAACTGAGCATTCAGATTTCATATGCACTATAAAATGAATAAAGCATTCGTCCTCTGTTCACTCTTATTCACCACAGTTCTGACCGGCTGTCAGGTGGTCAGTGTGAAAGAACAAGCCTTCAATGTCACCATCAGTAATGAACGTGACAGCATTTTAACCAGAGATAAACTGAGTGAAGCCAGCCTGAATGTTCTGTCCATGACTGGGCGTGAAGCACGCATCTGTACTGAACTACCCCAGGAATGCGTAGAGGCGCTCAAGGAGATCCCGCAGATTCTGGACGAACAGCTTCTGTCTACTGCCAGTGAGTTATATCTGGCCAAATCGCTGCAATTGGGTAAAGGTTCAGAATGCAAAAGCAGCGTTCTGACCAAGACCCAATCTGAAGAAAAAAAGCAGCTACAAAAACAGAATATCCAGAAATGCCAAGATCAGCAGCTGGCGATGCTGGACCAAAGTATTCGTTATAGCTATGCCTATCTGTTCAAAACCCAGCGTGCTCCACAAGATCGTATCTTTGACAACCGTCAGGTACAGATTCGTGACTTTTATAACCTGGCGATCTCGCATTTGATCCATGTTTATTCCGAGCGTCATCAGGCCAAAGAAGGCAGCCGCAAGATTCAGGTCGGCAACAGCATTTACACAGTAGATTTTGAAAACTATCCTGAAATCAAAGACCAGCCTTTTGAGAAGCTCATGTCGACCTATAACATGAATTTCTCTGGTCTACGTTCAATTACCCGTCGAGACGGTTTTGGTTCGGAATTTGTAGTGGTCCTTCCCGAAGAAAAACGTATCACACCAAATAAAAAATATATTGTCGATCCACTGAATTTCAAATATGCAGAAGGCAGCAATCCGAATATTCATTCGGCGCGTTATCTGGCCACTACTATTACCGCAGTTCCTAAATCTGCGACCAGTATTGATCAGATTATTAACGGTCCGGAATTCCAGCTCAAACTGCATGATCCTTACAAACATGAAAAAGTAACTGTTGCAGGTAAACAATATGCGCTGGCTGCAAATTTCTCGGCACCCTATGGCCTATGGCTGGCTGAAAATAACTTAGGACGTGCTGCCTATCTGGTGCTGATTGACCGGGATGACAACCTGATCATGCCGCATCTTTATATGCTTGAACCCTACAATCCGAAGAAAAAAGTGATTGTCCTGATCCATGGCCTAGCCAGTAGTCCTGAAGCCTGGATTCGTCTGACCAACGACATTATGGGTGATCCGGTATTAAGGGAAAATTTCCAGGTCTGGCAGGTATTTTATTCTACCAATATGCCGATTCTGGAAAGCCGTTTTCAAATTAATGCCCTGGTTCAGCAAGGCTTTGCCCGGGTTGCGAACAATGCACCAGCCAAAAAAGATGCGGTACTGGTCGGACATAGTATGGGAGGCGTGATTGCCCGTTTAATGGTCAGTCAGGCTGATATTACTCAAGATGCATTCAAGCTGGTACAAAATACCCGCATTGCACAATTTAAGGATAACCCGCTCTTTAAAGCACGCCTGCAAATGCAACCTATTCCGAATTTCACCCGGGCCATTTTCTTAGCGACACCGCATCGTGGGACGGAATATGCCGATCGCTGGCATACTAAACTGGCCCGTAAAATTATCCGCATACCAGGCGCATTTTTGGGTGCCTTTGCCGATACCTTACAAGGCGAAATCGGATTAAAGGACTTTGTCAAAGAACTGGGACATGACCTGATTCAGAATGGTCCAAGCGATCTGAGTGAAAATTCGAAATTTACTGCATTAACTAAGGATATTCAGCCTTCTAAAAATATCAAATTTCATTCTATTATCGGCAATACCGTAGATACGCAAGATACCAAGCTCATGAGCGATGATATCGTTTCATACGAAAGTGCTTACTTGGAAGGTGCTGTATCTAGCAAAGTCATTAAGGGTGGCCACTCGATTCAGGAAACGCCTGAAGCTGTACTCGAGTTACGTCGTATCTTGAGGTTGCACCTGACTGAACTCGGTTTATATCAGCCGCAAAAAGTACTGAAATAAGTATAAAAAACCGAAGTTAAAACTTCGGTTTTTTATTTTCTCTCTTGCGAAATAGCTATAAATCTAAAGTTACTTAATTTAAGAGCATGTAAATTGATAAGCACTTCTAAGAGATGATAAAGATAGTTAGGCAATCAAATTACTTTTTTATGATATATATGAAATATAATTTTTTTATATATAAAAGGATATTTCTTGAGCAGGATACTTTATCTGTGCTATCAATAGTTTAACCATTCGATACAATCTACAGTATCAGTAGTTAAACGACTTTATTTGCTTAGTAATGGTATTTTATGAAATTAGCTGGCTCTAAACAGATTAGCCATGAAAAAGTAAATGAGCTGATTGCACATGGACTGAACTATGTGTATTTCAGAAAAGAACTCGAGCCAATCTATCGCCAGCAATACCGTGACGAAGCTGCTTATGAATTTCGTTTTCGGGGCAGCATTATTCTGGTTCTGTATTTTGTGCTCAGTTACGGGATTTTTCAGACCATTTCAATCGATGAAAAACTGATTCATTGGCTTTCTCTGTATGCCTGGGTTGGGGTAATTACCATCGCAGTTTGGTTAATGTCGTTTAGCAAGCCGTTTAATCGTTTCTTTGACCTGTATACCACGTTAGGTGCGACCAGTGCGGTCGCGATTTCTTTTGTGATTATTCCCGTGATTGGCCAGGATATTGATAATGTGACGCCCTGCTGCACGTGGCCATGATGTATGCAGTCGTCATTAACTATAGCTTTGTCGGTATGCGCTTTTATTCAGCACTCATTGCGGGTTGGGGCGGTGGACTGATTGGTTATCTGGTCACGGTTTCTCTCAACTACGATATTGACTGGACCTTCTTACATCGTACCTATACGTTTAGCAGCCTCCTTGGAATGATTATTGCCTATGCGATTGACCGCCAGCATCATGAGAACTATTTGCAAAATTGTATTATCGAACTGCATAAAGAGGAACTGACCCAACAGGCACAAGAACTGGAACGGCTGACCCAACTTGATGCGCTCACTGGCCTGGCCAATCGACGTTATCTGACAAAATATCTGGACACACAATGGCGCCACGCACTACGACATCAAGCGCCTTTGAGTATCATGATGGTGGATATCGATTATTTTAAAAACTATAACGACCATTTTGGACATATTGCCGGTGATGCATGTCTACAATTGGTAGCCCAACAGTTACAAGGCATTTCTTCCCGCAGTATGGAGCTGGCGGCACGTTATGGTGGAGAAGAATTTTTACTGGTCTATCCTTATATCGATGAAGTAGAAATACAGAAAATTGCCCAGGAGCTGATCCAACGCATCAATGCTTTGCAGCTGTTTCATCCTGCCAGTCAGGTATCGGGTCATGTCACAGTGAGTATTGGCTGTGCCAGTATCAAGCCTCAAGAAAATGATCGCCTTGCTGATTTTGTTGCTCAAGCTGATGAGGCGCTATATGCTGCAAAAGCAGAGGGTCGTAATCGGTTTAAGATCGCTCCTCGTCAGTCTAAAAACAATATATATATGATTTATACCTGACTCCGAGCCATATTTTTCGTGTTTAAAACCGGCAATCTTTCATCAGACTCGACAGAAGTCATCGAATCCATTTCTTTCTAAAAATTAATTTTGCTAGACTTAGCTCAATACACATTTTGCATGACTGTTTTGATGGTTTCTGCTTTGGTAAATGAATAGCGACTATATTGCCTTCAGCTCATCAGCCTTAACCAGTCTGCCCATTATTTTTTAAAGGATTTCTTCTTAATGACCAGTTCAGAACTCATGGCTGATCTTTCCACCCTAACACCTATGATGCAGCAATATATGTCTGTGAAGATGCAGCATCCGCATTCATTGATGTTCTATCGCATGGGTGATTTCTACGAACTGTTCTTTGAAGATGCCCATAAAGCAGCCAAAATTCTTGGCATTACCCTAACCCATCGCGGTAAGGCCAATGGTCAGCCGATTCCAATGGCAGGTGTGCCTTTCCATGCGGCAGAAGGATATTTGGCCCGTCTGGTAAAAAAAGGCGAAACGGTAGTAATCTGCGAGCAGATTGGAGAGGTCACAGGTAAAGGTCCGGTTGAACGTGGTGTGGTTCGGATTATTACTCCGGGCACATTAACCGATGATGCCCTGCTTGGTGCACATCAAACTTCTAATCTGGTTGCACTATGCATTCAGCAAAATAAAATTGGTATCGCTCTACTGGATTTAAGCGCCGGTATCTTCAAAGTTCAACAAATTGATTATGACCTGAACCAACTGGCAATTGAACTGGCACGTCTGATGCCAAGCGAAATTGTCGTGGACGAAAATCTGCAAGAGCAGGATCTGGTTGAACATTTGAAACACCAACTGGATGTGCCGGTCAGCAAACGCCCAAATGTCGACTTTAACCTGAACAATGCCCAAAAGACTTTATGTGACCAGTTTGCTGTGAGTACACTGGCAGGTTTTGGGATTGATCATCTGCCACTCGCCAAAGCCGCAGCGGCTGCATTGATTCACTATGCCAAAGAAACCCAGAAAACTGCACTGCCGCATATTCGTAGCATTCAGCTAGAACAAAGTTCAGACTTTATTGCGCTAGATCCGGTTACTCGTCGCAATTTAGAGCTGATTGAACCCTTATTTGAACATGGTACTTCGCTATTCCAGTTAATCAATGATTGTCAGACAGCAATGGGTGGCCGCCTGCTGAGTCGCACCCTGATGCAGCCTTTACGCGATACTGCCATTCTGGATGAACGTCTGGATGCTACTCAGGTATTATTAGACGGCTTTCATGAATCGCCAATACGTCTGGTCTTAAAAGAAATCAGTGATATTGAACGTGTATTAAGCCGTATTGCATTGGGCAGTGCACGTCCACGGGATCTGGTTCAGCTGCGTCAGGCCTGTGCTCAGATCCCGTTCCTGCGTCATGCACTACAACCGATGGTCAGCCAGCAGCAGTCCAAATTACTCATTCAACTGAATGAAGAACTTGGTGATTTCCATGGTCTGCATGAACGTTTGATGTCAGCCATTGTGGAAAATCCACCAGTTCTGTTACGTGATGGGAATGTTATTGCCGAAGGTTTCGATGCAGAACTGGATGAGTTACGCAAAATTCGCGATCATGCCGGGCAATTCCTGATTGATCTGGAAATCAAGGAACGTGAGCAGAGCGGCATTCCAACCCTGAAAATCGGCTATAACCGTGTTAGTGGCTACTATATTGAATTGACCCGTGCACAGGCTGAACAGGCACCGGAACATTATATTCGTCGCCAGACTTTAAAGAATGCCGAACGTTACATCACGCCAGAGCTGAAAGCCTTTGAAGATAAAGTCCTTTCCAGCGAATCGCGTGCACTGGCGCGTGAAAAGTTGATCTTTGAAATGCTGCTGGATGAATTACGCGAGGATATTGGCAACCTGCAAATGATGAGCAGTGCCATCGCACAGATCGACCTGCTGTGTAACTTTGCGCATCAGGCACGCCTACGCAACTGGTCACGCCCGAAATATAGTCCGGAAATTGGCTTGAAAATCCAGGCGGGCCGTCATCCTGTTGTGGAAGCTTTAAGCAAAACTGCCTTCACTCCGAATGATACGCAACTGGATTATCAGCATCGGATGGCCATTATCACCGGTCCAAACATGGGTGGTAAATCTACCTTTATGCGTCAGACAGCACTGATTGCCCTGCTGGCTTATTGTGGTAGTTATGTTCCGGCGCAGGCGGTAACCTTGGGGCCAATTGACCGCATTTTTACCCGGATCGGTTCGGCAGATGACTTGTCTACAGGTAAATCCACCTTCATGGTAGAAATGACCGAAACTTCGCAGATTCTGCATCATGCGACTAGTCAATCACTCGTACTGATGGATGAAGTCGGTCGTGGTACCAGCACTTATGATGGTCTGTCCCTAGCTTGGGCATGCGTACTGGATCTCACCCGACGTATTCAATGTTTATGTCTGTTTGCCACGCATTATTTTGAGTTAACTGAACTGGCCAGCGAATCAGGTATTGATAACTATCATGTGACTGCCCGGGAAGTGAATGGTAACCTGATTTTGCTGCATAAAGTGCAACAAGGTCCAGCCAGCCAGAGTCATGGCCTACAGGTCGCCAAACTTGCCGGTATTCCAGCAAGCGTAATCCGGGAAGCACAAAACCGACTGCGTATTCTGGAAAAGCAGCATCATACCAAACCTCAAAGTCCACAACCTGATCTGTTTGCGATTGAACAGGTCGAAACAGTCGTTGAGCGGATTATTGAGGTGGAAAAACCATCAGCTGCACTTGAACTGCTGGAAGACATTGATGTCGACAGCCTCAGTCCGCGTGAAGCCTTACAGCAGCTTTATGCACTGAAAGATCTACTGAAACTACCAGGCTAAAATCCTCAACCGCCTCATCCAGTATGAGGCGGTTTTGTTTAAGGGAGCTATAATCTCTGAATTTGATATCTGCATCGGTTTTTTTGCAAAAATAACAGCCCTATATATAACAAATATCAATAAAAGGAATTGTTAGTTGCTGCAGTTTTTGCCTAAAATACACATTAGTTATTAGAACCATATTTTTTAGGTAGCTGTCGCCATGACCTTCGTTGTCACTGAAAATTGTATTAAATGTAAATATCAAGACTGTGTTGAAGTTTGCCCTGTAGATTGTTTCTATGAAGGTCCGAACTTCCTTGTAATTAACCCGGACGAATGTATCGACTGCGCGTTATGTGAACCAGAATGTCCTGCAAATGCAATTTTCTCTGAAGATGAGTTACCTGAGGGTCAGGAAGTATTCATCGAATTGAATGCTGAGCTGTCTCAAAAATGGCCGAATATCACCCAAATTGGTGATCAGCCAGCTGACCGTGAAGAATGGAACGGTAAAGCAGACAAACTGCAATATCTTGAAAAGTAATTTTCAAATCCCCAAAAAAGATCAGCATAGTCTGATCTTTTTTTGTACCTGATGCACACATTTCATTGCAATTTATCCTGAATTTCTTCGCAAAAGTGGACTAAAATAGCGCTATTTTATAAATACCTGATTTCTAATAATGAAGCATTTTTACAAGGGATTATTGGGTCTCAGCATGATCCCTTTTGTCATGGTGGGCTGTACCACCGCGACAAAGAAACCAATGACCTTGCCAGATGGAAAACGGATTTACATTCCTCAGGAACAGGTTAAGGTTGACCGTAAGGTGCTGCCTAAGAGTATTCCTTTTGCCTATACCAACTGGGCAGCCGTAGCAAATAACCTCTCTCGTGTACGCGAATATGAAGTATTTTTAGAACGTAATTCGGTAGGCAATATCATTCCAAGTTTTGAATTGATGCGTACCGCACGTGACTGGTCGCGTTGTGGTGGACCGCAGTATATGGTGCCAAGCCGTGAGCTGTGGAGCAATCAGTTGCCAACGTTACGTGTATTTAAATATCTGGTTGCAGCCAATGTCCTCAATGATTTCGAAGTGACCTCAGTTTATCGTGATCTGCCGCTCAATAAATGTGCTGGTGGTGCTAACTCTTCACGTCACCTGTATAACTCTGCGATTGATTTCCGTATTGGCCCGGAATTCCCGCAGCCAGAAGATTATGCCTATATTGAGAATACCAAGTTCAAACTCTGCCAGTTCTGGATACAGCATGGTCAAAGCCTGAATATGGGCTTAGGTCTATATGCTTCAGGTCAGATCCATATTGATACCCAAGGTTACCGCACCTGGGGCCCGGATTTAAGCCGTAGATCTTCAATGTGTAATTACTAAGTCATTCCAACTACAATACAGAATCTGTAAATCGTTCTGTATTGTTCATTTTCAAAGCAAATATAAAACAATAAATTGCGCTCTACTGCGAAAGGTTTAAAATGCCTGCATCGCAACAAAGGTGCTCAAGCTATGCAACAAATGTGGACAGATCTCGACAATTATATTGATTCACATTTAATTCCAGATGATTCTATTCTGAAACAGACTCTTGAAAATACAGCTGCGCATGGATTTCCTGATCATCTGGCGGTAGCTGCCAATCAGGGCATGCTGTTACAGATGCTGATTCAGATGAATGGCTGCAAGCGTGTACTTGAACTCGGAACTTTTGCTGCATATAGCACCATGTGGCTGGCACGTGCCCTGCCTGAAGATGGTTATATCCTGACTATTGAAGGTCGTGATACGCATGCCGCGATGGGTCAGGAAAATATCGAGCGTGCCAACCTCAAACAGACAGTCGAACTTAAATGTGGCCGTGCCGCAGATATTCTAAAAGCCCTACCAGAAGATACAGAACCGTTCGATTTTATCTTTATTGATGCGGATAAACAGAGCTATCCTGAATATCTGGAGCTCAGCCTGAAACTATCTCGTTCAGGTACAGTAATCTTTTTAGACAATGTTATTCGTGCTGGGGCAATTATTGATTTGGACAATAATAAGCCAAGTATTGAAGGTATTCGCAGCATGTTTGAAGCAATGCAGAATCACCCGCGCCTACTTTCCAGTACCGCTCTACAGACCGTGGGCAGCAAAGGTCATGACGGTTTTGCACTGGCTATTGTCAAATAACAGTCTGAGAGCAAAAAACACCCAATAAAGTATTTTAAATATATAACAATAACTTATGGAATGTAACCACAGAGTTATCCACAATATATGAGGATAACTCTGATTATTTTTAAATCAAACTGTAACAATTTCCAACTTCAAGCTTTTTAATTTCGTGGAATTGTTATTTTAACTTTATAACGCTTTTTCCAATATTTTCCTTTACTTGGCAACCAGAAGCGGTACTTTGGAATTGCGGAAGATGGTGGTCGCGATACTACCCAGGAAAAACTGGTGGATTTTGCTGTGACTGAATGCACCCAGCACAATCAGCTGAATTCCCTGCTCCTGCTGATAAGACAGAATGTTCTCTGCCACATCACCATAGCGGTATTCAGGAACAACATCCAGTCCAGCTTCTTTCAGATAATTTAACGGTTCATTCAGGATTTCAGCATGATCTCCGACATACAGCAAATGACACTGTAGCAGTTTCAGTAAATCACTTTCTGCAATACGTTTCATCATCTGGATACAGGTTGGTGAATATTCATAGGCAAAGATAAAGCGTGTTGGCGGTTTAAAGTTTTCACCCACTGTCATTACCGTACAATTGGCACCACGGATAAAGTTTTCCACATTGGTGCCCATCGGCTTGTTTTTCTCAGCCGAGCGCTCACCCAAACGTCCAATGACGACAATATCATCAGGTCTGAGTAACTGAAAACTTTGTTCCAGGAAATCCCCTTTTTCCTGAATATGGATGGTGTTGATATTGTGTTTTTCTTTGATCTGGTCAGAAATATGCCGCAGCAGATTATTGCTATAGTCTAAAGCCAGTTCACTCTGTTTCTGTTCAAGTTCAGCCAGTTCTTTTAATAGCATGGCATTGCTTTCAAAACCAATCACACCACTAATTTCCCCCAAATGATAACTTGCAGGGTAATAATCCAAAACTTGCAATAACACCAGTTCGCGATGGGTCTGCTTGGCAATCCATGCAGCCGCTTCTGCGAGGGCATTAATGCATGGAGAAGAATCAATGCAGGCAATGACACGTTTCATGTTTAGCCTCTCTCATTATAATAAAAGTTCTTAGATATTTTTAAGTTAGCATAGCCTTCGGCAAATGTGCAGCGAATTCTGTAGCACAGGATTTGAATTATGTTATTTTTTATGTGACGTTCTAGTGGCTTATACATTTTTGAACTACCAGAACCATCCTTGTATCGTCTGAAACTCTAATCACGTATTAATCCCGGTAGCGAATCAGTTTGGCCGGGTTACCTGCAACGATCATGCGTTCATCCAAATCTTTGGTCACCATACTGTTCATACCAACAATGGCCTGATCCGCAATTTTCACTCCGTCTTTAATGCCGACATGAGCACCCAGCCAGACATCACGGCCAATTTCAATCCCTTTGGAACGCACCGGCTGTTTATAAATGGGCTGTTCCAGCTCCATCCCATGATCAAAAGCGTACAGGTGACAATAGGCCGCCATACGCACCTGATCATGTAACTTAATTCCTACCCGTCCACCATCCAGAATACAGTGGTGATTAATCGCGACTTCATTGCCAATTTCTAGTGGCCCATGCAAGGTACAGTCCGCTGCGATAAAGCTATGATCACCAATCACGATTTTTCGGCCCGGTTCAGCGAAGATATGGGCCAGTGGTGAAATAAAGCAGTTCTCACCAATCTCGACTGTTTCCATTTCACGCAGATAGTCCTGATATTCGCGCTGCCACTGTTCTGCCCAGCCCCGGTTTTTAGGCTTGAGTGACCAGTATAGCCACGGCATATAATTCAGACGATGCTTATGCTGCTCGCGGTATTTCAGTAGAGGATCCTGCTGCTCAGTCATCTTGGGGCTCATCTATAATTTTTAAGGCTTCACGTCCGCGGCTGATATCCTGAATCTTCAAAGCAAATGGCTCAATCTGATGTTTCTGCATTTGCGCAATAACCTCGACGCCTTCTGCGGTATAATCTTCCTGATAGTCAATCTGTTGCTGATTCAGCTCATACTGAAAAATAGCCCATTCACTAAAATTACAGCGAAAGAATACCTTTTTCTTTTCAATCAGTTCAATCTTTTCAGCTAAGATTAGGCATTGTCCCGCACAGCCCCCATAAGCACGAACTAAACCACCCGTACCTAGCTTGATTCCTCCATACCAGCGATTCACCAGCACCAATACATTGGTCAGCTCATTGCCTTCAATGGTCGCTAAAATCGGTCGACCTGCGGTGCCAGAAGGCTCGCCATCATCATTAAAACGCACATTATGTCCAATTTTCCATGCCCAGCACTGATGCGTCGTGGTGGTATCACGATAAGCTTCCAGAAAATCCTTTATCTCCTGTTCGGATTCTACCGGCGTGGCAAAGGCCTGAAAGCGGCTTTTCTTGATCTCTTCTTCAAAACTGATAAGGCTGGCAATGGTAAAAGACATTGGATTCAAACAATAACATTACTGTCTTGCAGTATAACGTGTTTGCTAACACAAACAAAAAAGCCCCTATACATAGAGGCTTGATTTTGTACAACTACTATGAAGGATTAGCGTTCGCGTAATGCTTCTTTGGCCTTGTTAAACGGTTTAACCAGATAATCCAGTACGGTTTTTTCACCCGTACGGATATCCACGGTTGCTACCATGCCCGGGGTGATATTAAATTCCTGTCCGGCTTTATTGGTCAGTTTGTCATTTTCGGTACGGATATAAACGCGGTAGTAAAACTGATCCTGCTTGACTTCATCACGTAGAGTATCTGGGGAAATCACGGTGACCTTACCTTTCAGGCCGCCATAAATCGAATAATCATAAGCGGTAATTTTGACCAGAGCTTCCTGATCCGGACGGATAAAGGCAATATCACGTGGTGAAATACGTGCCTCGACCAGCAATTTTTCATCCAGCGGTACAATCGTCATCAACTTGCCGTTTTGTGGAATAACGCCTCCCAAGGTCATGACATCAATTTCTTTCACTACACCACGTACTGGCGATTTGAAAATAGTCCGGTTCAGCGTATCGGATTTACCACGTACCACCTGTTGCTGAGTTTCCACATCAGTATTGGCTTTGGCAAGCTCTTCACGCGCTTTCACAAAATACTGGTTCCGCACATCATTCATCTGGTTTTGCAGGTCATTGGCTTCACGCTTTAAACGCAGAACTTCCACTTCGCTTGCAGCCCCTTTTGCAACTAATGGTTCAGTCATCGCCAGTTCTTGCTGTACCAGTACCAAGGCCTGCTGTAACCCTGCTAAAGATTGTTCCAGATTAGCACGACGCGATTTATATAATGCAGTTTCCTCTGCCACCAGTTTTGGCTCTTTCAGCACCTCTGGCGGGAAGGACAACGGCGCACCGGTGACTTCAGCACGTAAGCGTGCCGCGGTTGCACGCGAAGAAATTAACAGAGAAGCCGATTCACCTACATTGGATTCAAAACGGGTGGGATCCAGCTGTGCCAATACCTGACCCTGCTCGACAATTTCACCTTCTTTGACGTTCAGTTTGGTGAGGATACCACCTTCTAGAGACTGAATAACCTGTTCCTTGGAAGAGGGTATCACTTTACCGGTGCCTGTCGAAACTTCTTCCAGCTTGAACAGCCATGCCCACGTCAGCAGAATCAGTAAGCCTATGCCAATGATCCAGATAATCACACTTGATTTTGGCAAAGGTGGTTCCTGAAAGCTGACTTTGGTTGAACGCTTGATTTCCTGTTGTGCACTCATGCGCTTGCTCCCGTAACACGCTTCGCTCCACCTTGTGATTGGTTCAGGATCTGGTCCCGCGGACCATCCATCACAATCTTGCCGTCATTTACGACAATAATACGATCTACCAGTTCAAGTACCGCACGACGATGTGTAGCCACCACCATGGTTCGGCCAATCAGATAAGTTTTTAAATTATCAATCAGCTGTTTCTCAGAAACATCATCAATGGCAGCAGTGGGTTCATCCAGCAATAAAATTCGTGGTTGGCGAATCAGTAAACGAGAAAGTAACAAGGCTTGACGCTGACCACCAGAGAAGCCCACACCACCTTCCAGAATAATATGGTCCAGGCCTTCTTTCTTTTCCTGAACAAAGCCCAATGCACCTGTGAGTTGCAAAGCTTCCAGGATTTGCTGGTCAGTTGCCAGTGGTGCACCCAGCGTCAGGTTTTCACGAATGCTGCCATAAAATAACTGTGAATTTTGATTCAGTAGGCCCATATCACGGCGCACATCTGCCGGATCAATCAGGTTCAGGTCAATCCCATCAAGTTTAACCTTGCCCTGTAACGGCGTTTGCATACCGGATAACAACTGCAATAAGGTTGATTTACCGGCACCATTACGCCCCAAGATCGCAATCTTCTCACCGGGCTTGATGTCCAGTTTGGGAATGACTAGCGTCGGTTTAGGGTCATCTTCACCATATTTGAATACTGCCCCGCTCAGCTCGTACTGACCTTCGAGTAATGGGCGGTGAATCAGATGTGAATAATCCGGCTGATCTACCGGCTTTTTCATCAGTTCATCCAAACCGTTTTTCGCGACTTTCGCCTGCTGTAAACGACCCAGGACACCGGTAATTTGGGAAATTGGCGCAAGCATACGCGAAGACAGGATTGAACAGGCAACCAGTGCACCTGTGGTCATTTCACCTTCCATAACGGCAAAAGCGCCGACCAGGACCACAATCGCAAAGGTCAGCCCTTGAATTTTTTGCGTCCAAGCCGTCATCAAGCCGACAATTTTACGTTGCTGCATGCTGACATCGGCGGACACTTCATTCATATGGTTCCACTGGTTCTGGAAACGCGATTCAGCACGCAGTAGCTTGATGTCTTCAATTCCTTGTACTGCTTCCACCAGCAATGCATTACGGATTGCGGATTCACGCATACCCATTTGTGCCAGCTCACCCAGTTTTTTCTGTGCCAGAATCCCCGGTAGAATCATTAGAGGTACGACTAACAGCATCACCCAGAACAGGTTTCCGCCAATGAGCCAGAAAATCCCCAAGAACAGGAAGAAAAATGGCAGGTCGGCAATTGCAGTCACCGTAGTAGACGTCACCAATTCACGAACACCTTCCAGTTCACGAATCTGTGAAATAAAAGTACCGGTAGATTTTGAACGCTCTTTATTTTTAATGCGTAAGGCATGACCAAAAACCTGGTCAGAAATACGTAAATCAGCGCGCTTGCCGATAATATCAGACAGATAGATCCGGGAGACGCGTAAGGTAAATTCGAAGATTGCCGCAATCAATACACCGCCTGCCAGTACCCATAAGGTCGGGATGGACTGTGAAGGAATGACCCGGTCATACACGTTCATGGAAAAGACAATGGTAGCCAGTGCGAGGATGTTCGCGATTAAAGAAGCAAACATCACATCGATATAACGTTTCCAGTCATTCAGGACAATTGACCAGAACCAGTTTTTTTCAAAAGGCTTGATATATTCATCGACCCGGGCATCGGGTACTGAAGATTCAGGACGCAGGATATAAAGGCTTTTAGCACCCTGCTTCAGATGTTCCAGGTCAAAGACCTGAGACAATCCCTGATCGCCACTCAGCTGCACACTGGCATTGCCTTCATTATCAATGCGCTCGATGACACCTACTTCGCCATTTTCAAATTCCACCAATATTGGTAATTTCCATGGACTGAGCAGACTGGTATCAAATTTATTTTTACGTACATTCAGTCCGATTTGACGCGTGACAACTTTCAGCAGTTCATCAACATCATGATGCTGGTTCCAGTCGAGTTGTAAGCGGATTCTTTCCTCAGATGGCTCGATACGATAATGCTTGGCGATATTAAGTATCGCCTGAAGCCACGGCTGATAATTTATTGTATTACTCATGGCTGTACTTCAAACCCCTGAATAGAAATACGGTTAAGGTCATAAAGATCGCGTGTGCGACCGGTGACCTGAATGTACTGAACAATAGCGGTATAAATATCGTAGCGCGCGGTTTCAATTTCTTGGGCTGCGCTGTGAATTGCCTGCTCTGCATTAAGCAGATCGACTACGGTTCGAGTACCGAGTTTATATTGTTCCTGATACAGCTCTCTGGTACGCACAGTGGTTGCACGGCGCTGTGCCAGAATGTCCATTTGTCGCTGTTTATTTTCAATCTGTTCGCGAATCAAGCGGACCTGATCGACTACATCCAGATAGGCAGTATTGACCTGAGCACGTGCTGCTTCTTCAGCAAAACTGGCTGCACGGGTCTGTGATCTGGTCGCCCCACCTTGATAGAAATTACTGGTGGCTTCAATCATCACAGAGTTATAAAAGCCATCATCTTCATTATTATTCGGATTGCGACCATTAATGGCCTGACTCATACTCCCTTTGATATTAATGGTAGGATAAGTATTTAGCTTGGCCTGCTCTTTTTGCGAACGTGCAACTTCCACGCCAGCATGTGCCAACATCAACGTCGGAATACTGGTAAATTCAGGCTCCTGGTAAAGTCCGGCCTGTTGAATCAGACTATCTGGAATTTCCCACTCTACATTGGATATATCAAAGCCGAGTAAAGTGCGCAGTTTTTGTTGATACTGACGTAACTGGGTTTGTTGCACAATCAGGTTATTCTCTGCAGCTTCCAGATTGGATTGGGCCTGAATCGGATCGGCCTGACTGCTGATCCCGGCTTTGGCTCGCAGATTGGCAATTTCCGCAATTCGTGCAATCCCTTGTTTCTGCTGCTCGGCAATCTTGGTGATTTCCTGATAGCGCTTGATATTGACAATGGCATCTGCCACTTCAAGTGCAATCTGATCCAGGCTGACTAGAACCCGTGCCTGCGCTTCGGCAAGCTTGGCTTCTTCAGTGGTTACGCTGGATTTTACCTTGCCAAAATCATATAGCATTTGGGTCGCATTCAAGGAAACTACCTGACGACCGCGTTCGCCCTTGGTTAAATCTGCTGTTCCAAATCCACCCGAAATCTGTGGATAGTATTGTGCCTTTGCCACATCAATATTGGCAGCCTGAGAGGACAGCGAAGATATACTTTGTGAAATCTCGGGACGACGCTGAACTGCTGTAAGTACAGCCTCCTTAAGATTAATTCGTCTGGGAATTCCCATGGCTGGAATATTATTCTGGGAACGAGTACCATTCTGAAAGCCGCCTACTTGGGGCAACTCCTGAACACGTGAGGTATCCAGCTGATAATTACTCAAATCCCGCAGATCAACCGTATGTGAGGATTTTACAGGTTCAGGGGAGAACAGTTTACTGACCCCTTGTTTGAATCCCTGAAAATATCCCTTTTCCGTATCTGCCGCATAAACCTGAGACATTTGCAAAGGCAGTAAAAGGGCGATCAATACCCTTTTTTTCCCCTGTAAATTACCCCGAAGTTTATTAATTTTTTTTGCTTGCAATAGCATGATTATTGGTGTCGTTTTTAAACTAACTATATACCAAAAATATTTTAAAATTGATGATACTAAAATATTTTCGACGAAAAAATCCCACACAACAACGCTAAAGTTGACTGTGTGGGCTTGATTAAGGTAATAAAGCCGAATTACACGGTAAAGTCATCACCCAGATACACTTTTCTAACAGTTTCATTATTCAGGATTTCTTGTGGTGTACCTTCTGCAATCACTGCACCTTCACTGACAATATACGCATGCTCACAGATTGCCAAAGTTTCACGCACATTATGATCAGTAATTAATACCCCAATACCACGATCTTTCAAGGTTGTGATAATGTCTTTAATATCTCCGACAGAAATCGGATCGACCCCGGCAAAAGGTTCATCAAGTAACATGAATTTTGGATCAGCTGCCAGCGCACGGGCAATTTCCGCACGACGACGCTCACCACCAGAGACACTCATGCCCAGAGAATCTTTGATATGGGTAATCTTAAAGTCTGCCAGCAATTCTGCCAGGCGCTGCTGACGCTGGGCTTTGGTCAATTCCTTACGGGTTTCAAGAATCGCCATGATATTTTCAGCAATGGTCAACTTCCGGAAAATAGAGGCTTCCTGCGGCAGATAACCAATCCCTTTGCGGGCACGTTCATGCATGGCCAAATCTGAGAGATCCAGATCATCCAGATATATTTCACCTTTATCCATACGCACCAGACCAACCACCATATAGAAGCTGGTGGTCTTACCTGCACCATTCGGACCAAGCAAACCAACGATCTGACCACTTTCCATGCTGAAGGATACATCCTTCACCACCCAACGTTTACTATAGTTTTTCGCCAGATGTTTAATGGTTAAAGTTTGAACCTTTGATTCAGCCATTAGTCACGTGCTCCCGGGAAGGATTTAGAACTGGATGGTGGAATCACAATCTGTACACGACCTGAAGAAGAACCGGTTTTATTTGGCGTACCGACAGCTTCAATATCCCCCTTATTCATACTATATCGAAGCGTATTACCACGGATACTAGCCCCATCCTGTTCCAGGAAAGCATTACCTGTCAGGGTAATAATACCGGTATCAGCATTGTAGACAATCTTCTGTGCCTGACCTTTCGCAATTCCTTTAGCAGCATCAATCTGTTGCTGGAAACGTGCAGGACTGCCATTTGCTGTAATCGTGCTGATTTGCTTCTTGCTATTCAGGTTCGCCACAATTGAGTTTGCCTGAAGTTTCATGGTCCCTTGCTCAATAATGACATTACCGGTATAAGTTGTGATACCGGTACGCTCATTAAAAGTTGCACGGTCAGCTACCAGTGAAATAGGCTGCTGGCGGTCTGAAGGAATTGCCAATGCTGCGAGTGAAGTAAACCCGAGCACAGCAGCAAGCGCAGTACGCTTTAGGAAAGTAGTCGTCATTTTAGGTTTAAGAATTTGGTTCATACTTTCCTCGAATATTAAAAAATTCGTATTGCCCGTCATTTAGATTTGCCTTCAAGCCCTGACTGATAAACTCAGCTTGTGGAGTCGTTACTTCTACAGCTTTATCCGTTTCAATTTCTCGTGTTTTAGGGAAACCTGTTAACTCTTCTGTCTTGAACTGAAGCTGACCATCTTGCAGAATCTTGGTTGCTACCACCTGCTGAGAAAGGATCACTTTAGTATTATCCTCGTACCCATTCACAAGTTTGGCATAAAAAGTAGAATCTACTTTGCCATCTTTGTACATAGAAGCATTCATATTTTCCAGCTTCGAGGTTTTTTTCTGCATATCCTGCTCGAGTCGATCGACTTGAGCACGAACAGCCAGCTCACCTTTTTCATCGGTTTGTGTCAAATTAATATTTTCAGCTGTGGATTTCATACTGCGTGCAGCATCTACCTGAAGCTTATTGCCACTTCCACTGAAATAATAATAACCACCACTTATGGCTGCGAGAATAATCGCGGTTACGTATAAAACTTTAGTATCCATAAGCGGTGTACTTAATCCAGAACGTATAGTTGATTAATATGGCGCACGAGTAAACTTTTCAAGTAATTCTTGGTAAACACCTTTAGACATTAAAAGCATGTCACAGATCTCACGCACCGCACCACGGCCACCCATCGCCTGAGTCACCAGATCGGCACGACGACGTACTTCGACATGACCATTTGGAACTGTCACTTTCATGCCAGCAATGGCAAAAGCTGACAGGTCGGGCCAGTCATCGCCCATATACAGGCAATCTTCAGGATCGATATTCAACTGAGCGCAAGCTTCTTTGAGGGCAACGCCTTTGTCTTCACGCCCCTGATAGACTAGGTCTACCCCTAAATCAGACATACGCTTTTCTACAATATTACTTTGACGTCCAGTGATGATAATCACTTTAATTCCAGCTTGCTGAACCAGCTTCATACCCAGACCGTCACGAATATCAAAGGACTTGATCTCATCACCCGTATTGGTTAGCGTGACAAAACCGTCACTTAGAATCCCATCTACATCAAGCACCAGTGCTGCAATATGACGTGCCTGCTCTAATAATACATAAGATGCCATCTATTAATTTACCCCAGCCTGAATCAGGTCATGCATACTAATTACACCAATGACTTTATTGGCATCATCAACAACTACAAATTGATTAATTTTACGTTCATTCATACGTTCTAGCGCTACTACAGCACGTGCTTCCTGAGAAATCGTCAGAGGATTTTTGATCATCACTTCTTGAATCGGCAGATTGACATCAAAACCTTGCTGCTTATCAATCAATCGGCGCAAGTCCCCATCCGTGAAAATACCCAGCAGAACATCATTTTGATCGACAATTGTGGTTAAACCTAGGCGTTTATTTGAAATTTCGTATAAAACTTGATTCATCGGTGTATCTGGTGACACTTTCGGCAGTTCTGCACCAGTATGCATCAGGTGTTTAACATGCAGCAATAAGCGTTTACCCAAGGCACCTGCTGGATGTGAGAGGGCAAAATCATCAGCAGTAAAACCACGTGCATCCAGCAGTGCTACAGCCAAGGCATCACCTAACACCAGAGTTGCTGTAGTACTTGAAGTTGGTGCCAGACCAAGCGGACAAGCTTCTTGCAGATTACCCAAAGTTAAAGCGACATCAGCATTTTGTGGCATAGGGCCTTTGTCGTCACCACTAATGGTAATTAAAGGAATTTCCAGCCGCTTAATCAAAGGCATGAGCATCATGATTTCATCACTCTTGCCTGAGTTTGAAATGGCAATCAGTACGTCACCCGGCACCAGCATGCCGAGATCTCCATGTCCCGCCTCACCTGGATGCATAAAGAATGAAGGCGTACCTGTAGAGGCAAAAGTCGCGGCCATTTTGCGGCCAATATGCCCGGATTTCCCCATCCCGGTAATCACCAGACGCCCCTTACACTGCAGGATAATTTCACATGCCTGACTAAAACGCTCATCGATTTGGGCAGCTAAAATCTGTAATGCTTGTTCTTCGATACGCAGTGTTTCAAGTGCAACTTTCTGGAAGTCTATTTGATTTGGCATATTTGGTGGGTTCAAAGTAGGTTTACCTTAACTCTATATACAGAGTTGACTCAGTCTAGCAACAATAATTTTCGCAATTTTATCATATCTATGCAAATTACAGGTTTCAAAATGTATGGCTTTTCATAAAACTTAAACTGAATGTTTTGAAATTTGCCTGACTAAAAGCCCCTCATTATTCAAAATTTAATCATATAAAATCAGTTCTGATTTTCCTTTTTATTTTGCACAGACAATAAAAAACCCCAATCTTCTGATTAGGGTTTTTTGAATTTTGGAGCGGGAAACGAGACTCGAACTCGCGACCCCAACCTTGGCAAGGTTGTGCTCTACCAACTGAGCTATTCCCGCAATATGGGAGTGAATTATAGAGAGTTTCTGCTAACTGTCAACTCTCTATCGATTCAACTGTCGAATTAATCAGCACGACGCCATACCGTTCCTTGACGGGTATCTTCCAGCACCACCCCTTGGTCTAATAAAGACTGGCGGATTTCATCAGCACGAGCAAAGTTTTTCTCTTTTTTGGCATCTTTACGTTGCTGGATCAGATCTTCAATCTGCTCTTCAGACAAGCCTAAAGCTTCCTGACCAATATCAGACTTTAAGAATTCGTCGACATTGTGCTGTACCAGACCCAGAATATTGGTGAGATGGCGCAGAGTAGAATAATAAACAGCAGCCTGTTCCTGATTCTGGTCTTTTACTGCACGATTCAGCTCTTTATTCAGTTCAAACAATACAGCAATGGCTTCTGGTGTATTAAAGTCATCACACATGGCTGTATTGAAACGCTCAACAAAGCTTTGATCCAGAGTTTCAACCAGTTGTTCGCCATATACTGCCTGATAAGCTTTGAAAGAATGATAGAAACGCATCAGCGTATTTTTCGCTTCTTTTAAGGCCACATCAGAATAGTTCACTGGGCTGCGGTAGTGTGAAGACACAATAAAGTAACGCACCACTTCCGGATGGAATTTTTCAATCACATCACGGATGGTAAAGAAGTTACCCAAAGACTTCGACATCTTTTCACCATCAACATTGATGAAGCCGGCATGCATCCAGTAGTTCACATACTGCTCACCTGTCGCTGCTTCAGATTGTGCAATCTCGTTTTCATGATGCGGGAAGCTTAAATCAGCACCGCCACCATGAATATCAAAATGATTGCCCAGGCAGCAGGTTGACATCGCAGAACATTCAATATGCCATCCTGGACGACCATTGCCCCATGGTGAAGCCCAAGAAGGTTCATTTTCTTTGGCATGTTTCCAAAGTACAAAGTCAAATGGGTGTTTTTTCTCAACTTCGACGTCTACACGTTCAGAAGCGCCTGCCTGCATATCTTCCAGTTTACGGCCTGAAAGACGGCCATATTTGGCAAATTTTTCAACTTCGAAATACACATCTCCATTATTGGCTGGATATGCTGTGCCGTTATTGACTAGTGTATCAATCATATTTTGCATTTGATCGATATAGTCGGTGGCTTTTGGTGCAGCATCTGGTGTAAGACAGCCTAACTTGGCAAAGTCTTCATTCATCGCATCAATAAAACGGCTGGTCAGTGATGAAATGCTTTCCCCATTTTCATTGGCACGTTTAATGATTTTATCATCAATATCGGTGATATTACGTACGTATTTCACCTGCCAGCCTTGGCTACGTAAGAAGCGAATAATATAGTCAAATGCAACCACTGTACGTGCATGTCCGATATGACAGTAGTCATAGACCGTCATCCCACAAACATACAAATCAATCTGACCTTCTTTACGAGGCACAAATTCTACTTTTTTACGTTGCTCTGAGTTATATAGAACAAATGGTTGCATAGGTCTTCTAGAATGCTTTTACAAATGATGGCTCATCTTAACCTAAGCATTATTTTTCATAAAGTTTTAAGATATGTTTTTATAAAATTAGCAAATTCATTAATGAATTTAAGAATTAAAAAAAGACCAGTATCTAACTAGTCTTTTTTCACTCGTAGTTTTAGTGAGTTTTAGAACTAAGTTTCACTTTTGCATTGGACCAGTGCTTCTTTAGTTTTTGGACCAAAATGATTTACGATGCCAGTGCTACGTACGTTGATCCAGTTCTGTTCACCTTTCTTATAAAAGTCGACATCAAAACCTGTGTATGCAACCGTAAATTGATACTGCGAACTATCACTTGCTTTTCTGCCCTGGCGTACAAATTTCTTTTCAAATGCGCCCAACTTTTTCTTCGCAGAAATCAAACGCAAAATGCTTTTATCTCCGACTACATAAGATAAGTTGTTGGCTTTCTGCACTGAACAATCAAGGGCGTATCGACCTTGAAAATCACCTAAATTTGCTGATTTTTTTGTTTCCGTATTTGCATTTGCTAGTGTGAATGATGCTGTAAGGACTAATACAGACAATAATGCTTTTTTCATGTTTGACTCGATATTTGTAAATGACAGTTCATCAGGAGAAAGTGATTCCACTTTCTCCTGATCGATGAATTAACCAATAAGTTGTTGATTTGCGATTAATTGATTGAGTAAATCCAGCTGAGCTTGCTGCGTAGCAACAGTTTGATTCTCTAGTACCAATAGATCGGTTTTTTGGAACTCATCTGCCTTACCATCACGGTCAATTTGAACGATAGCTTTACCATCTGCAGTTTTTCCGATCGAGACAAATTCTTTCAGATCATCACCTTGCTCATAACCTACTAACAAGGAACTTACATCGATTTTGTCGGCATTTTCATCTGTTAATGATGTTGTTAAGTGGAAGTCAGTCCAAGTATCTATGCCGTTACCACCATTATTATGAGACAAATCTAAAACATCAAAAATTACAGTGTCAGAGCCTGAGCTTAAAGTATATATATCATTAGAAGCTGAACTTTCAACTAGATTATTAAATTCATTCCCTTGAATAACTTTAGCAACACTAAATTCTATCGCTGCTTTATCAGACTCGCCTGTTGGAGAAATAATTTCATAGTCGAAATACTCTCTACCACCACCAAGACCGTTTGGCGTGAATACGTAACTACCATCTGATTTTACTACAAGATCACCATAACTACCGTAAACTGTGATTTCTTGAACTTCATTAGAACCTAAATAAAGATATTTATTTCCAAATTTCACGATAGCTTGATCTTTTAGACCAAGCGCGAATTTATCGTTAGAAAGGAAATTACCTATAACCTGGCCAGCTAGATAATCGGCATCTTTGCCAGTAGAGGTCCATGAATCATGGTAGTTATATGTTTGAGAGAAATTGAAACCATAATCCATTCCTGTACCATTATGGCCATCGATGGAATATTTCACTGTATAAGTACCAGATTTTAAATTCTCCCAAGTATGTGAGAGCGTATCTTTTTGCACATCTTTAAGTGAAATTGTATCTCCTACTTTAGAATACGTAACCTCTCCAGTTTGGGCATTTTTAACAATTTTATATAGCTCAAAATGCAAACCTGTCTTGTAAAGACCTTTAATATCCAAATCAACATTTAATGAGAATGTTAAATCTGTCGTCATATATGGCGTATTTACAATCTCAATAACTTTTGATTCCTTGTCCTTAATTTCATCCCATATTGGTAAACGGAGTCCTGTCTTTTCATCAATAATGACTTGTTCGACTTTATTCACCATTGGTGCAGCAATATCAATTTCCTTTTTTTCTGAATCAAATTGCTTATCTTGATTTGCATCAACAGTAGATAATTTGACATTTAGGATTGAAGATACAACTTCACCATTCGCTTCTTTATACGAATAGCTAAATGTATCGATCATGCCAAACTGCGGTATTTGATAAGTAGCATCGACGAAATACTCATAAGTACCATCTGCATGGTACGTTAATGTTCCATATGTGCCCTTCACTACAGTCGATTCCAGACTTTCGACTTTTTTTCCATTTAAAGTATAGATTTTTCCATCAACTGGAATATCTAACTTACCTGAAACCTCACCTTTATACACTACTGGATTATTGTAGTCTTCAACCGAAATTTCTTTAACTTCCAGTGTTGTACCACCAATAGCACCGATACCAGCAGTGCTATTTAACAATGCCACATACTCGCCTTCAGGGAAATCAAGATTAATTGGATCTCCAATATGAATACCACCTAAAGGAATGACCAATGTTACTGGAAGAACGACGTAGTTCGGCTTGGTGTAAAACAATTCAAGCTGACCATTATCAAGTTTTTTATAAACCTGTAAGTCAAATATGCTTGCTACAGATACAGCCTGATAAGCACTTGCATGGAATTTAATATTCGCCAATTCTCCCGATTTGACACTTATATTAATACTATTATCAGCAGAGATAATTCCCGCATCTACAACGTCGCCTAATGATATTTCAGCCACACTAAATGCTGTCGCATTAATCTTACCTTTCGTTATGGTATTGAGATTAACATCCTCAAGTTCTACCTTCTCAACTAAAGTTTTAACCGTCGGCTCAATCTCTAACAAAGCAACTACTGTCGATAAGCCATTTTCTGTATTTGAGAAGTCTAAAGTGATGTTAAGTTGCGAATCATCAGACTGCCCAGATATTGGGTCGAAAATCGTATAAGTAAATTCATCTACATCCCCATAGTTGAAGTTTTTACTGTTGAAAGCTTCATAACTATAAGTACCATCTGCGGCAATGGTTAACTGACCATATTTTCCTTGAACGACCACAGCATCAGTAATTTGATCTGTATTTACCGCAACCGCACCATTAACACCAACTACCTGTGTAATAAATGAATGCTCTATATTAGGTCCTACATCTTGTCCTTTTGCCTGAAGATCAATATCGGTAATTAAATTACCCTTCGCAATACCTGAAACAGAAATTGGATTAGCATAGTTCAAAACTTTATTCTGAGAAGCTTCAAGCGTGTAACCATAAAGTGCATTGACACCACTTGCTGGTTCTAGAACTGCATAATACTGACCTTCATCAAATGTATAGGTAGCTGGTTGCTTAGATGCACCTCCCAGCAGAGCTACACCAAACCAGTTTTCTTTTAACTCAACCAAATCCAATTTATTCGTTTTTTCATTTAATTTATAAACATATAAATTGTAGTTTGTGAGGACTTGCACACCACCAGACTTACCATTGAAGGTAATTACCTGCTCAGTCAATGGATCCACTGTAAATTGCAGTGCATTTGCTGGTGTTAAAGCTCCAAGATCAAGCACACTACCTAAACCGATATAAGCAACATTAACTGTAGTTTTACTGTATTCACCTAACTCAGCCTTTGTCATGAAATGTTCAGAAGGAGCCACATTTAGATTTAGATCAACATTATTATCTACAGCAAGTAACTCCTGAGTCGCTTTAGAAATATTAATTATTAAAGTTTCTGATGCACCATTATCAACAGTATATTTAAACGTCTCTACTAAGTCTGCATTAGCAAATTGTGGACTAACGGTATATTTATATGCACCATTCGGCTGAATCATCAATTTACCGTATTTACCATTAATTACTGTAGAGCCATTAATTTCCGTTATTACAGGTTCGCTCACTTCATTTGATGATGACTTTTCTGTCGTAACCTCAACTTTTTTAACTTCAATATTATCTAAAGCATCATTATCAATAACGTTTCCTTCAGCTGTATAGAAAGTCGTAGATGGACTTACTGTTACAGTAGTTTTTTGCAAAACACTGACTAAATTATTAACCAAGTTACCAACAACAACATCAATGACTTTATCTAAAGCAGTCATCAACGGGTTAAGTAATGTGGAGCCAATAACTTTATCGACTAATGCGGATATAGGGAATGTTAAAAGATTAACTGCATTTAAAATACCTTCTAGATAATCAACGAGTGTTGCACCTGCTATTGAATCTTGACCTAAAATCGATTTCAACTCTTTAATTAAGGCATCTTGATTATCTTTACCTAATAAATAACCACCTTGACCCAAATTAGCCAACTCGATATCACTGATCAATTTTTTCAGTTCACTTTGATCTGCATATGTTGCGATACGATACTGACCTGGCTCTAAACCACTAAATGTGACAGAAGCACTATTGTTATCAATCGCTCCTAACGCATATTGAGTTCCTAATGATGCAACAACACCATTTTGACCCATTGGTGCAGAAATGAGATTAACCCACTCACCTTCATTATTCTTTTGCTGTAAAACAACACCATATGCCTTTGCAACAGACAATAATGAACTAGTATCTAAACTTACTTGAACTGAATGATTACCTGCATATTCATCAGCTGTAAATGTAAATTCTGTTCCTGCCTTTATCGTATTTTGTGTAGTATTGGTTACATTAAATAGGTTAAGAATATCAACACCAGTAGCAACTAAAGTGTCTTGATTAACAGATGTTGGCACACCTGAAATATTATTAAAATCAGACACCAATCCACTCAATAACGAGTCATTAGATAAAATACCAGTATTAAATTCTGAACTACCATTGCCAGCATCATCTTGAATCGCATTTTTATCTTTCAAGTCTTTATCTACATAAGAAACCTGAACTTTATCGGATTGATAAATCGGCTTCACAGTTGTGATAACAACTTGCTGATCAACGATTTCAACCCCTTGAATCTCAACAACCTCATCCGTATTTTTGATAATCACAAAGGAGTCGAATGTAGGAGGATTATCGTTATCAAGCAATTCATCAAACTCTAGAACGATCTTTCCATCCTCATTAATATAACTATTCGTATATTTAGGAGCTTCTAAATCTATAGCATATGGAGCATTTGCTGTTTTATTCGATTCATTACCCGCTTTATCTTTGAATGTTACTTCAGCAACAACCTCACCCGCCACATCTCCAAATGATGAACCTGATAATTCCGCTGTCCACGTGCCAGTTACGGCATCGGTAATAATCGCATTTACTGTTTCAGTTCCAACAGTAACAGTAATTATCGTTTCAATGCTATCAGCAGGAATTGATGTTAATTGACCAACAATCGTAACTTTATCTTGAGATTCTGCAATATTCACAATGCCATCTT
>NZ_KB849576.1:587126-637001 GCF_000368625.1 Acinetobacter schindleri CIP 107287 | reverse complement strand
GATTCAAATCCACCATTGGCTTTATCCAAGACTTTCTCTGAACCCGGGTTGCCTGCAAGGTCTGTGTACGACCCTTCTTTTAGTTTAAGACTTGGTTGATCTGTACCTGCCTGTTTAAAGCTTAAAGTCCAGACTGTTTTATCATCTGCAGACTGTTGAAGACCTGAAATCAAGCCACCTTTCGCTTCGAAGTCAGCAAGTTCAAGGCCTTTAATCTCTTCATTAAAGGTAATCGTAATTGTGACAACTTCATCTTTGGCTAGAACTTTATCTGCAGGTTCAATACTTTTAACTTCAGGCTTACTTAGGTCTACTTCATAATTTGAAGCTGTACTCTTGGTGGAGGTATTACCCGCTTGATCCTTAAAGGTTACTGTCGCATTAACTTCACCAGCTACATTACCAAATGATGCCCCTTGAAGTTGTGCCGACCAAATACCATTTTTAAAATCAAAAATAATGGCATCAACAGTCTCTTCACCTACCGTAACTTGAATCTTAGTTGCGATGCTATCTTTAGGTATCGAGGTCAATTGACCAATTACAATAACTTTGTCGTTTGATTCCTCAATATTAATTACACCATCTTGCGCAATTCTATCAATTTTAAGGATCACATCATCTACTATCGGCGGGGTGAGATCTATAATCGCTGACTCTGTAACACTGTCAGAAACATTGCCTGCTTTATCTTTAATTTCTACAGTAACATCAAATTTACCTTCAGTTTTTCCCTCTAAAGGTACATTAACTACAATTTTACCTGCTTCAACATCTTCTTGTGTAAGTGCATGCTCTTCACCATTTACGATCACTTTATCCTGATCTGTTAAGCCTGTAGGTAAGTCTATAGTGACTTCAACCTTATCATCTTGAACTTCTTCTTTATTGATAAATGAATCACCATTACCAATGATGACATCCTGAGGCTTTTTCACTTTTGTTACTGCTTCTGATGATCCGCCACCCCCACTACCTCCTGCCGCACCCGCAATTAGACCAATTCCACCAAGCGCTAAACCAACAAATGGCCAAACACTTACAAATGAACTTTCTGACTGCCCATATAATAATGGTTCAATCTTATCTATAGGGTTATAAGTGATTGTTTTAAAATCAAATAAAAATAATTCTACTTGCTCATTTCTAAAAACTAACGAGCTTTCTTCTATATTAAAATTATCAACAACTATTTTTTCACCGTTCTTTAAAGTGATTACCACCTGATTATTTAAATATTCAATCTTTTCTATATCTTCAACTTTTACATCTATTAAGACAATGGAGCTATCAGTTAATTTAATTTTATGTAAATAATTTTTTATTAAACTATTACTACCATTTTCTTTTGCAATCACTTGAACCTGCATAGGAGCCCATAAAAAAACCAACCAAAATAATCAGAATTAATTAAACGTTTATTTTGTTTATTTTTCAATTATTTAATTTTTCCAAAATTATCTTACAAATTAAATTAATAATCCCAATTGATTTAACTTAACAACATGAAATCATTATGATTTTATCCATTCCAATTTTACTAAATTATGAAAAATTAATAATTATTATCTTTTATTTATATAAAGATCTTTATTTTAATAAAAATAATAGACTTAAGTCTAAATCCATTTATTATCTTAAGATAATCTTAAAATTTAATTCAATATAGTAAATTAAACATTAAAATATTTAATTTACCTTAAATATCTTTATATAAACCTTCAAATGTAAACCTAATTCAACAAATGCAATCTCCTGCATAGATTCTGTTATGAAATGTCAGGTCTTAGCCTATTTCTGGAAAATCTCCCTAATATATTTTTCTGTCATTACACTAAACAATGGACCTGAAAATATATGAATAATTATCCTGAAACCCCAAATTCAACCGAAACACAAGACCATCAGCCTGGTGTTCAGACTGCAATGAACCCAGAGCCAGAGATCATTAAACCTCACTATAAAGGTAGCGAGAAATTAAAAGGCAAAGTTGCTCTCATTACCGGTGGAGATAGTGGGATTGGCCGTTCGGTATCTGTCCTGTTTGCCCGTGAAGGAGCGGATATCGCGATTTGCTATCTGGACGAAGATCAGGATGCAAAAGATACAAAGAAAATGGTTGAAGCAGAAGGACAGCGCTGTCTACTGATCAAATGTGACTTGCAGCAACCAGAAGAAATTCAAGATCTGGTAAAACAGACTATTCAGGAATTCAAGACAATTAATATTCTGGTAAATAATGCAGGAGTACAATATCCGCAGAAAAGTATTACCGATATCTCTCCTGAACAGCTATATAAAACTTTTAACACCAATATTCTGAGTATGTTTCATTTAACTCAGGCGGTTCTCCCCCATATGCAGGCAGGTGACAGTATTATTAATACCACTAGTATTACTAGCTATCACGGACATGATGAACTGATCGACTACTCCAGCACTAAGGGTGCAATTACCACGTTTACCCGTAGTCTTTCGACCAATTTGCTGAAAAACAAGACAGGTATTCGTGTTAATGGGGTTGCACCCGGCCCGATCTGGACCCCACTTATTCCAAGTAGTTTTGACGAAGAAACCTTAAAAGAATTTGGTAAACAGACACCGATGGGCCGCATGGGACAGCCCAGTGAGGTCGCTCCAGCCTATTTATTTCTGGCTAGTGAAGAAGCCAGCTATATCTCGGGTCAGGTGATCCACGTAAATGGTGGCAGCATTGTTAATGGCTAAACAAAAGCTTTAGGATAATGGCTCTAGGGTCATTATCCTGTTCAAAATTAAGATTTTAAAATTGACTTCATCTTTAGAACTAAAAATAAGTTAGATATAAATGCTCCAGTCATTTAATAACCTATAAAACAATTCAAACAAATCCTGACAGAAGCTTACTTTGCCTAAATCAAGTCCTTGTTATAGTCATTCCCATATTAGACCGCATGTGAGGATTAGACTATGCCTAGAGGTGATAAATCTGCCTATACGGAAAAACAGAAACGGCAAGCTAAACATATTGAAGAAAGTGAGAAAGAACAAGGACGTTCTGAAAAAGAGGCTGAACGTATTGCTTGGTCTACAGTCAATAAACAGGATGGTGGGGGAAAGAAAAAGAAAAGTTCTGATCAATCGTAATGATGTTTTCTAAAACATTTCATATAGGTAGGTGTTTAAAACATTTGCTTTAAGGATTGCCACAAAATATCAAATCCAAGCTGTTTTAAATTTAAGTTTCCAGTTTAACGATGGCAATTTTTCTCCTATCCATCTATCCAATAATTTTACTTATTAAATTTTAAATCTGACATAATCTTAGGTAAACATATGAAAATTTTGATTGTTCTGACCTCCCATGATCAACTTGGTGACACAGGCGAAAAAACCGGTTTCTGGCTAGAGGAACTGGCTGCCCCATATTATCGATTCATTGATGCAGGAGCCGAAATCACTTTAGTCTCCCCACAAGGTGGTCACCCGCCGCTTGATCCTAAAAGCAGTGCTGAAGATGCCCAAACTGAAGCAACCAGACGTTTTGAAGCAGATGAAACCGCCATGCGTGCTTTAGCCAATACCCATAAATTAAGCGAAGTAAATGCAGATGAGTTTGATGCCGTATTCTATCCAGGTGGGCATGGTCCGTTATGGGATTTAGCCAATGATTACACTTCAATCCATTTAATTGAAGAAACCTTGCAATCCAATAAGCCTGTCGCACTGGTCTGCCATGCGCCAGGAGTACTGAAAAAGGTAAAAGATAGTGAAGGCCACTCAATTGTGTCAGGTAAATCAGTAACTGGTTTTAGCAATACCGAAGAAGAGGGAGTCGGCCTGACGAATATTGTTCCATTCTTGGTCGAAGATATGCTGAAGGAAAATGGTGGGCATTATTCCAAAGCTGATGATTGGCAAGTTCATGTGCAGCAGGATGGTTTACTGATTACCGGACAAAATCCAGCATCATCTGCAGCAACGGCGGATGCCCTGTTAGATTTATTAAAATAATATCCTGAAGATGCCCATGAATAAATAACTCCTGATTTCTGCTCAATTCAGGAGTTATTTAAACAATTAAATCATGACTTAAATCCATCAACCCTGAAAGCCTTTCTCAACTCACGGTACATCAAATGGTGATGGATCCCATGTACCTCGTTCAAGTTCTCTTAATTTAAACCAGACATGCACAGATTCGCGCTGAAAATTCCGCATGACATAGCTATAAAGTCTTTCAGAAATAGGAACTTTAAAACTCAATAATCGATGTAGCATGAAGGCTAAATCAAAATCTGCAATACTCCATTGTGAACTTAACCATTGATCGCCAATCAAAGCCTCACTTACTCTGGTTAACCGATCAATTTCTACCTGAGTATGCCGGTCTGGAACATAAGGTTCCGGTAATGGCTGAAAGATACCCGTGGAAGGCATATTTTGACATATCAGACTAAAATCAGATTTAAGCAATGCCTGAACCGCCCGACATTTAGCACGCGCCCGAATATCTGCCGGATAAAGAGCCGGATAGTCAGGTGCTGGAAAAAGCTCATCCAGAAATTCAGTAATTGCCATGGATTCAAAAATTGACCAGCCATCCACAGATAAGCAGGGAATTTTTCCAGTTTTACAGATTCTTAGATAGGTATCTGATTTATTTTCATCCTTATCCAGATCGATTTTAATCTCTTTAAAATCGACATGTTTTTCTCTAAGGGCCACAAAAACCGACATGGCATAGGGACTTAATCTTTTACGATCAATATAAAGGCTTAGACTTTGCATAGCATGGCTCCCCTAATGGAGTTGTTATCAGTATATAAAACTATGGGATTGCATACGGTCATCAAGTTCCAAGTTATACCCAAACTGAAGTGAACAATAGCGGAGTATCTTTACAGAGTTTAAGCAATTGCAACCAAGCCACTGCTAAATGGAGGAGCTCATTGAGCTGCATTCAGCTTTCCAAGTCATATGATTCAAGTTAAATTAAATCATTTCTTTTGATCAGTCACCATCATGCTTAATTTTGACGAATTTCCAGACACGGTCTATGCCATCCAGCATCTTGCCTTTGAAGACCTTGGCGCGTGGGAAGATACTTTCTATCAGCTCGGCCTACGCGTACGTTATTTTGAAGCAGGGGTCGATGACCTGACCCAGGCATTTGAACATACAGGTCTGACGGTGATTTTAGGTGGTCCAATCGGCGTTTATGAAACTGAAGACTATCCTTTCTTACAGCAGGAAATAGACTTACTGAAAGTTCGTTTACAGCAAAATTTGCCGACTTTAGGAATTTGTTTAGGTGCACAGCTTATTGCGCATGCATTAGGAGCAAAAGTGTATGCAGGTCATAGCAAAGAGATTGGTTGGTCCAAGCTTAGCCTTACATCTGTGGAGAATAATCCACTAAAAAATCTGGAAAATCTTGAAGTATTACATTGGCATGGTGATACGTTCGACCTGCCCACAGAGGCTGAGCTTCTGGCAAGTTCTGCGGTCTATCCAAATCAGGCTTTCCGGATTGGCAGCAATATTCTGGCACTGCAATTTCATGCTGAAGTGGAAGCTGAGCGTCTGGAGAAATGGCTGATTGGCCATACCTGTGAGCTGCGTCACGCGAATATCGACATTGCAGCCTTACGTGCCGACAATCAGCAATATGCTGCTGCTTTAGAAGCTGTATCGGTATCCATCCTTCAAGAATTTCTAAAGCATATTCAAACCAGCTAATTTTTATTCTTCAAATTAAGTGGATGATAAAAGGATATTCTTTCAGATTAGCTATCTACTAATTTCTAGCAAAGCTTAATTTTCATCCATAAAAAAGCACCCTACAGGGTGCTTTTTAAATTTGTCTTTTCTTATTTTTTCGCAGCGGGTACAGATGCTTCAGTGGTAATGTTTACAGTAATTTTATCACCGACATTTGGCACATAAGCGCCAACATTGAAAGCTGAACGGTTAAATGACGTGGTCGCATTGAAGCCAATTGTTTGCAGTTTTGTCATTGGATGAACAGCCTGTTTATTTAATACTGCATCCAGCACAACTGGCTTGGTTACACCTTTTATAGTCAAATCACCGGTGATTTTATATTTGTTTTTACCTAAAGCCTGAACCTTGGTACTTTTAAACGTGATGTTTGGATATTTCTCTACATCAAAGAATTCTGCTTTTTGAATATGCTCATCCAGTGCTTTAACATTGGTATTAATACTTGATACCGGAATAGTTACATTTACTGATGAGTTAGCAGGCTTTTCATTATCAACCGTAATCGTGCCCTGAATATCACTAAAGTTCGCAGATGGTGTCGAAAAACCAAAGTGACTCCAGCTAAATACAGTCGCGGTATGGCCTGGATCAATGGTATACGCAACCGGCTTCGCCATAGAAAATGTTGCTACTGAAGCCAAAGTCAGGCCCAAAGCCAATGTCTTGAATTTCATGTCATAACCCTCTGTTTTGAATAGGTTCTAATCTAGCTTAATTAGAATTATTTGCACCGCTAAAGATAGAACGATTTGTTGCATGCATGGAACGCTAAAATTGTAAGCATGATGACTTTGTCAATATTAGGTCATCTTGTATTGAATAAAACCGGTTTTCTTGGCAACCTGCTCATAGAGCTGCTGTGCTTGTCGATTGCTCTCATGAGTTAACCAATACACTCGATCACATCCATGCTGTTTAGCATCTACATATACTTTCTCAATCAAGGCTCGTGCCACACCCCGCCCTCGAAAATCAATATGCGTATAAAGATCTTGCAAATAGGCATACGGCGTTAAAGTCCAGCAGCTGTCATGTTGAATGACATGCACAATGCCGATAACCTGCTGATTCAGAATCGCTGCGAATCCATACATATTGCCGAATGCAAGATCAGTAAGCCTTTGCCAGGTATGCTGATTTACCTCTTCACTGAGCTGAGTCTGATAAAAATTCTGGTAATCCAACCATAATGGCAGCCACTCCTGCTGTGTAATATTTTCTAGAGGCTCAATTTGAATCTGGTCTTGTATCATCATTTTTATACGATTCTTCTATTTCAAATAGATTCAATTAGCTTAGGCTATTTTGATGATTAAGATAAGATATGTTTTTATTTTACTCACGCCAATTTTTTAAAATATATCTATGACTCATACAGATGATTATTTTGGTACAAAAATAGCCCCATGTGAGGCTATTTAAGCCTTCAATTTTAAAGCTTTTCCACCAGAATACGGTCAATCTGCTTTAAACCAGAATGTTTTTCATGGTTCTTACGACGCACTTTAATAATTTTTTCAGCCGCCAGATCCTGAAGTAACAGCTCAACTGCCATCATTGCTTCAAGAGGCAGATCCTGCCCGATCCATTTCTGTTCGCCTGCATCCATTAAAGTAATTTCATCGTTAATTTGTTCATACAAGCTCATGTTTATCTCACTCTTTCATTTCGACTATGGGAGAACTTTTTAGCAGTTGCCACATGAAAACAACACTAAAAAGTGAAAAAACAAAAGACGCCCCAAAACTGGGGCGTCCTTTAAAAACTGTTTAATCAGTTGATTAAGCAGTAATCTCTTTTACAGCTGCTACAACTGCTTCAGTGGTAATACCGAAGAACTGGAACAGATCTTTCGCAGGTGCAGATTCACCATAAGTAGTCATACCAATCACACGACCGTCAAGACCTACAAATTTCCACCAGTAATCCACATGTGCAGCTTCTACCGCTACACGTGCACGAATCGCTGCAGGGAGAACTGCTTCACGGTAAGCAGCATCTTGCTTCATGAATTCTTCAGCGCATGGCATAGAGACTACACGTACACCTTCAAGTTGTGCATACGCTTCCATTGCCAGAGATACTTCTGAACCCGTTGCAATAATGATCGCTTTCAATTCGCCTTTTTCTTCAGCCAGTACATAACCACCTTTCGCAGCGTTCTCGATTTGTGCTTGAGTACGGGTCTGGAATGGCAAGTTTTGACGAGAGAAGATTAATGCCGTTGGGCCTTCTGAACGCATTAAAGCTGATTTCCAGGAAATCGCGGCTTCAACAGTGTCACATGGGCGCCATGTATTCAGGTTCGGTGTACCACGTAAAGATGCGATTTGTTCAACCGGTTGGTGTGTTGGACCATCTTCACCTAGACCGATTGAGTCATGCGTATAAACATGAATTACGCGCTGTTTCATTAGAGCAGACATACGCACTGCATTACGTGCATATTCCATAAACATCAGGAATGTTGCTACATACGGAATGAAACCACCGTGTAGTGCTACACCATTGGCAATTGCAGTCATACCAAACTCACGTACGCCATAGTGTACGTAGTTACCTGCAGGATTGTCCTGTACGCCTTGCGCACCTTTCCAAAGGGTCAGGTTAGAGCCTGCAAGGTCAGCAGAACCGCCAAGCACTTCAGGCAAAGAAGGTACAAGTGCTTGCAACGTATTTTGGCTTGCTTTACGTGTCGCAATCGTTTCTTCTTTTGCATTTACTTCAGCAATGTAAGCATCTGCTTTTGCAACAAAGTCAGCTGGAAGATCACCAGAAATACGGCGTTTTAATTCAGCTGCTTCAGTTGGGTATTTTGCTGCATAAGCGGCAAAAGTTTCATTCCAGGCTGCTTCAGCTTGTGAACCTTTTTCTTTGGCATCCCATGCTGCATAAACTTCAGCAGGAATAACAAATGCTTCGTCTGACCAGCCAAGCGCTTCACGAGTCAATACGATTTCATCATTACCTAAAGGCGCACCATGACAGTCTTCTTTACCCTGTTTGTTTGGTGAACCTAAACCAATCACTGTTTTACACATGATGATGGTTGGTTTGTTCGCTTCAGCTTTCGCTTCTACAGTCGCTTGACGGATTGCATCCGCATCATGACCATCAACTTTGATGACCTGCCAGCCATAAGATTTGAAACGTTGCTCTGTATCGTCAGAGAACCAGCCTTCAACTTCGCCATCAATCGAAATGCCGTTGTCATCATAGTAAGCGATCAGCTTGCCTAGACCCAAAGTACCCGCTAATGAACATGCTTCATGAGAAACACCTTCCATCAAGCAGCCATCGCCCAGGAAGCAGTAAGTAAAGTGATCAACAACTTGAATATCGTCTTTGTTGAATTGCGCAGCAAGCGTTTTTTCAGCCAGTGCAAAACCTACGGCATTGGCAATACCCTGGCCTAATGGACCAGTAGTGGTTTCAATACCAGGTGCATAGCCCAATTCCGGATGACCTGGAGTTTTAGAATGTAATTGACGGAATGATTTCAAATCTTCGATTGAAAGATCATAGCCCGTTAAATGAAGAAGTGCATATTGCAGCATTGAGCCGTGACCGTTCGACAATACAAAACGGTCGCGGTTCGCCCAATTCGGGTTAGTCGGGTTATGGCTTAAAAATTCGCGCCAAACCACATCAGCGATGTCTGCCATCCCCATTGGAGCACCTGGATGTCCTGAGTTTGCTTTTTGCACAGCATCCATTGCCAATACACGAATTGCGTTTGCAACACGACGTTCATTAAGCGGGGTTGTCATAAATCAGTGTCCAAATAATTCAGAAATAGAAAATGATGAAAAGACTTTCAAAACTGCTGCATATTGTCTTAAAAAAACAGCGAGGGGTAAAGACCAGCCTACAATATTTATCACTTTATTGTTGTTTAGATTGGTCAACGTACATTTAATCTACACTTTTAAGTACAGGCACCGATTAATACTCAATTTTCATCACAATAAAAACCCTAATTTTCTTATGTTTTACAAGCGAGTTCCCTTCTATCAAATTTTTATTATTCTCTTGAAAAGGTCAGCCACTTAAATATACATATATGGCTTTTATTGATTCAAATTATTTCCCTCATCGGCAGGACTAAAAATAAACTAAAGCTCGCTGCTGTATTTTACCTTTTGCCCTCTTCTTCGTTTTCAGTAAATAAGGCCTAGTCTGTAGGCTTATACATGCAATGAAATTTTATAAATTTTAGATCAAAGTCTTGATGCAATTCTTCTATATATTATGCGCCGATCAGATTAATAAAGTTTTTAGCTCATTAACCTTAGCTTAAATCATCACGATTGATGGAGTGGTTTGCGACAGTAAAATGCATTTTCAAACAATAAGATTGCTTCTTCTTTGGAAAAATTAATCTAAGGTATAAGAAGCCTAGCTCTGCTGCTACAAAAAATGACCAAAAAAAGCTGCCATATTTTTATTGAGCAAAACATAAGCAAAAGCCACTGATATAAGCGGTATATCAGTTTTTCAAATACTAATATTCAAATAAAAACAAATTAAATTGAAACAATTTCAGCCAATTTTACCGTTCAAACCTAGTCCTTCGACGCAACACGATGTAACATATCGGGTCTTTAAATTTAACTGTGATAGGACTTATGCGCGAGTACGCTGTATTTACCTCGGAATCTGTAAGCGAAGGCCATCCAGATAAAATGGCTGACCAAATCAGTGATGCTATTTTGGATGCAATCTTAAAAGAAGACCCATATGCGCGGGTTGCTTGTGAAACGCTTGTAAAAACGGGTGCGGTTGTACTTGCCGGTGAAATCACAACAACTGCAAACGTCGACTTTGAAGCGATCGTACGTCAAACCGTGAATGGCATTGGTTACCACCATTCTGATCTTGGCTTTGATGGTTCAACCTGTGCCGTGATCAACATGATCGGTAAACAGTCCCCTGAAATCGCTCAGGGTGTAGACCGTCAAAAGCCAGAAGATCAAGGTGCCGGTGACCAGGGTCTGATGTTTGGTTATGCCAGCCGTGAAACTGACGTATTAATGCCTGCGCCAATTTCTTATGCGCACCGCCTAATGGAAAAGCAGGCTGAATTACGTCGTAATGGCTCATTGCCATGGTTACGCCCAGATGCGAAAAGCCAGGTAACTTTCGCTTATGAAAATGGCATGCCGGTACGTTTAGATGCAGTGGTCCTTTCAACTCAACATGATCCTGAAATTTCACAAGCGAACCTGAAAGAAGCTGTGATTGAAGAAATCGTGAAGAAAATCATTCCAGCTGAAATGTTCCATGCAGAGACTAAATTCCACATCAACCCGACCGGTATGTTCGTAATCGGTGGTCCTGTAGGTGACTGTGGTCTGACTGGCCGTAAAATCATTGTAGATACTTACGGTGGTATGGCGCGTCATGGTGGTGGTGCATTCTCTGGTAAAGATCCATCAAAAGTTGACCGTTCTGCTGCTTATGCAGGTCGTTATGTAGCGAAAAATATCGTTGCGGCTGGCCTTGCTGATAAATGTGAAATTCAGGTGTCTTATGCAATTGGTGTGGCTGAGCCAACTTCTATTTCAATCAATACCTTTAATACCGGTAAAGTATCTGACGAGTTGATCGTTCAATTGGTTCGTGAGCACTTCGATCTGCGTCCATATGGTATTACCCGTATGCTAAACTTGATCCAGCCAATGTATAAGCAAACAGCAGCTTATGGTCACTTCGGTCGTGAAGGTTCGGATACTGCATTTACTTGGGAAAAAACAGATAAGGTTGAAGCATTACGTGCTTCTGCTGGTCTGTAATTTTTCTTACTTAAAAAAGCCTGCCTTCGAGCAGGCTTTTTTGTTTTCAATAGTTTATAAAATGGTTGACAACATTTACACGAACGCCACATTTTGTAGCATTCTGAAGCACGTGATTCCGATAATATTTTTATATCAATGATCTATGACAACAAAAGGAATAACACAATGAATAAACTTCTTATTGCTTTAGGTTTGGCGACAACTGTGGCACTTGTAGGCTGTAGCAAGGAGAAACAACCTGAAACTGGCGCAAGTACAGGTGAGCACCTGGAGAATGCTGCGGAACAGGCAGGTCATGATATGGAAGATGCGAGCCGCGAAGCTGCAGCTGAAACCGACCAAGCTCTGGATAATGCAGCAGCAAATACGGCGGAAGCAACAGATAGAGCTGCTGCAAGTGCTGAAGCTGCAGCCCAACGTGCTAAAGAAGCAGCCAAAGATGCAACAGCATCTGTTGCAGGTTCAGTTGAAGAAGGCGCAGCAAAAGTACGCCAAGAAGCTGAAAATTAATTCTGGTTACTTGATCCTTTTTCAAGGCTCCAGTCCCTTAAAAAGCCTGCATTTTGCAGGCTTTTTTATTCTCTCATCTATCTTTTCAGATTTAATACCTGGAAAAGGGAATCCTGCAGCCGGACTCAGCCAATTGATCTGGATTTATATTATGTGTGATTACTCAAGAACTGGCGTGAATTTGCAATATAGCTGGACTATTATGCATTGAAGCCCCGGGCTATGCTTAGGATAAGATTAGTATTCATGTCAATATTTTCGCTAAGTCTTTAGAGGCTAGCAGATCAGCTCCCCTTGTCTTTTCTCTAAGAACATTATTTCCCACGTCTTAAATCTTGCTCAGGCTTAAGCAACTGATCTCAGCTGCCGCAATAATTGTAGGTATGTTTTCACTGACAATTTTAGACGCGATTACCAGCTTATTTTACCAAGACGTCAAAGCTAAGTGCCAGTTAATATATTCCCTTTGTTCGTATCGCTGCCATGTTGTTCCTTTACTGGAATATCTCGCTCTTTCACATCAATCTGATTTAATATAAATTAAATTGATATGAAGAATCAGATATTGGAATGTAAATTCTAGGTTTTGGACTCGCTTTGAAAAAACAGGCCTGTAAAATGACACACTTTATTTTTTGATATTTTATCTCTCCTATGTCAGTGATTGCTGCATCCTCAAACCGATCTAATATATCGGTTTGGGTATCATTTATTTTACTTGCTTTAGGTACAGTCGGTGCCTATCAAATCGTAGGGCTGAATCAGGCGCTTTTATTCCTGGTCGGTGGTGCCTTGGGCATGACCCTGTACCATGCCTCTTTTGGTTTCACTTCTAGCTGGCGTGTGTTTATCAAGGAACGTCGCGGTCGTGGGTTACGCGCGCAAATGATTATGCTCGCTCTGGCAGTATTGCTTTTCTTTCCCGCCCTTGGTGCCGGTGAGTTGTTCGGTAATCCTGTCAAAGGCAATGTTAATCCCGTTTCCATGTCAGTCATGATTGGTGCCTTTATTTTCGGTATTGGCATGCAGCTCGGTGGCGGCTGTGCATCAGGTACGCTCTATACCGTTGGTGGTGGTAGTGCGCGTATGCTGGTAACTCTGTTCTTCTTCTGTGCAGGTTCGCTGATTGCAACGTCTCATCTCGACTGGTGGTTTAATCTGCCACATCTGGCACCAATTTCGATTGTGAAAAGCTTCGGGGTAGTGCCTGCACTGTTACTCAGCTTTCTATTATTTGCAGTTATTGCCGCTGCGACTGTGTTTCTCGAAAAGAAACGCCATGGCGGTCTGGAAGCTGAACCACAAAGCCAGTATCAAGGTTGGAAACGCTTTCTTCGTGGACCATGGCCATTGATCTGGGGCGGTATCATTTTAACCCTGCTTAACTTTGCGACTTTGGCACTGGCTGGACGTCCATGGGGGGTAACTTCTGCCTTTGCCGTTTGGGCAGCGAAATCGGCAAGTTTCGTAGGTGTAGATGTTGCTTCTTGGGCATATTGGCAACAACCAGGCAATGCTAAGGCATTATCAGAATCACTGTGGTTTGACATCACGTCGATGATGAACTTTGGCATCATGCTTGGCGCCCTCCTTGCTGCAAGTCTGGCAGGTAAATTTGCACCGAATTTCAATATTCCAAAACGTTCATTACTGGCAGCAGTCATTGGTGGCTTGATGCTTGGCTACGGCGCACGTTTGGCTTATGGTTGTAACATTGGCGCATATTTCAGTGGTATTGCTTCAGGCAGTGTACATGGCTGGTTATGGCTGGTATTTGCCTTTGTAGGGAATGGTATTGGGGTAAAACTCCGTCCGATTTTCTTCCCGGGCGAAAAACCTCAGCCAGAAAAACTGACCGGCTGTTAATACTCCAACATAAAGAAGCCCATCTGATGATGGGCTTCTTTTATGCACTGAATAATTTTAAAAATTTATAGTGCCGCTTTTAGATTACAACCATAGTTCATAGTTTGTTGTACCTGACGATAGCTGGTATATCGATCCAGAATAAAGGTATAGAACTGATCAGCCGTTGAGAAATTCGCTTTAAGATCTTCTTTTTCTGTATTTGGCAGCTGAATATCATTCACTAAATTAAGATTGTAATGTCCCAGTCGATACATCTCGGCAAAATAGCCATTCATCATATCGCAATAGGCCATTTTACTGGACTTAAGTGCTGTGCTTGCGACCAAATGCTGATTCAAGGTTCTCAGGTTATTTACATCTAAAGGGAACTGATGCGCAAAGGCAATACTTTCGACTTTCTTAAACTGGCTAAAGTCAGTTGCCAGTTTTTGATTGAGAGTATCAAAGCGTTGCTGTAATTCCTGAGCATTTTTAACCTGATACTGAGCGGGGTCGACCTCAATCTTTTCGGGTTCTTGCGAACATGCAGTTAACGTCAAGCCTAGCGCCAATGTACTCAGCCATACCTTCATAAACACATCACTCAATCAAAAAACAATAGCACTCTGATTATGCCTGAAAATCCTAAAGCATGTGTTTCAAAGTGCTTTTTCATTCATATATCGCCAATAGCGTTTAGGTACATATTGAATATGCAGCTTCATATTCTTACGTGCCTGAATATTCACACTATGAAAATAGTCTTTCCAAAGCTGGTCATAGAGTAATTCCTCATCATCCAGTTCAACGCTGAAAGACTGACTATGTCCAAGCCGGACTTGTGGATCTATCTGTCCTGCATTCATTTCTACCTGATGCAAATTTTTTAAATCATAGTAGATACCGTATTTGCGCTGTTCATCATAAATCAGCCAGGTCTGATCCTGATAACGCTCCTTGAAGTGTTTGCTAATAATCGGTAGCACATTAAAATCTGGCTTGATCAAACTTAAGAACAAACCATCCTGACATTTTTTGAAACGCACAAAAGCTTCCATCCGGTGCTTTTCACGTCCCACCTGTTTTGCCCATTGTGACATGCCCAATACCGCAGCATGACCATAGTCTTGATCCACTGGCCGCTGACTCTGAAAAACATATACTGCAAAGTCAAACAGGACCTGGAAAGCCTGTTCTTGCTCCGCAAAAAAGGTATAGTAAAAAGCCCTCAAGCTGCCTGAACCAACTTTCTGTTTTAAGCCTTGCCAGACACGCTGGCCATGCGTATCATTGGACGCCACATGAATAAAATCATCAAACAGACCATTTTGTGCATGCGGATTGGCAGTAATTCTGACCTCAAATTCACGAAATTCAAAAGCACGAAATACGCAGCTCAATAGTCCTGTCATTGTGCCATCAAAATAGTAACAGGCCATCAGAACCCTAATCCCAGTTGAGGTGAAAGTTGCTGCTGATATTTTGAATAACCCGACTGCAATATCTGCTGCCGAATCTGTTGTGATTGCTGTTCTTTTTTAAATTTTGGTGTATCGGCGCAGTGGATAAAATGCTGCGCACGGTTATAAGCTACCCCCATACGTTTCAGCTGATCAATATGAATCTGACCAAAACGGCGCGCCTGAACGATTTTCTTGGCGGAACGCACTCCGATTCCTGGTACTCGCAGAATCATTTTATATTCGGCTCGGTTAATATCGACTGGAAAGGCTTCCGGATGACGCAATGCCCAACTGAGCTTTGGATCAATATCCAGTTCCAGATTCGGATGCTGGTCATCGACAATTTCTTCAGCATCAAAACCATAAAAACGCATTAACCAGTCAGATTGATACAGTCGGTTTTCACGTAATAATGGTGGTGCTGAACCCACGGCCGGTAGTGCTTTTTCTTCAGCATTAATCGGGATATAACCGGAAAAATACACACGCTTTAGCTTAAATTCCTTGTAATGCCGATCCGCCATCAAAATGACATCACGATCCGTTTCACTATGCGCCCCAACCACCATTTGTGTAGTCTGGCCTGCCGGTACAAATTTGGGTACAGCCTTGATAATTTTACTTTCGTCTTTCATTTGAATCAGACGATCACGCACAATGCCCAGATCTTTCTGTACTTCAGCATGAGTTTTCTCTGGGGCAAATTTTCGTAATCCATCTTCTGTTGGCATTTCCAGATTGATACTCATCCGGTCCACATATAGACCTGCTTCAGTAATAATTTCCTGCGAAGCTCCCGGAATGGTCTTAAGATGAATATAACCATTAAAGTTTTCTTCCAGCCGCAGTTTCTTGACTACCTGCAGCATACGCTCCATGGTGTAATCGGCAGACTTAAAGATACCTGAACTCAAGAATAGCCCTTCAATATAATTACGACGATAGAAGTTCATGGTCAGATCAACCACTTCCTGCACGGTAAAAGCGGCCCGTTTTACATCATTGGAACGGCGTGAAACGCAATACGAGCAGTCATAAATACAGACATTGGAAAACAGGATTTTCAGCAAAGAAACACAACGACCGTCTTCAGTATAGCTATGACAGATCCCGTTGCCAGTATTGCCTAGACCTTTATCTTTATTCTTTCGATTGCTGCCACTAGATGAACAGGACACATCATATTTGGCAGCATCAGCGAGAATCTGTAATTTTTCACGTATACGATCAGACATGAGTTCAGGAAAATTTAACTAAAACAGCATTATAAAACTGTAGAATTTCACCTACTATGCAATCGATCAGTACAGCGACAATGAGTGTCGCCGCAAATGTAATACTTATGTAACTATAGTCGAATATTTCAAAATAAAATAACCAATATGGTTTGCTTAATTTTTAAGGCGAAGGCACAGTAAGATGATAACAAGGAGCAAAGCCATGTCTTTATTGGAAAAATTAGGCATTAAACACCCAATTCTGTTAGCACCCATGGCCGGTGTCTCCACACCTGAGCTGGCCGCTGAAGTCTCTAATCAGTGTGCTTTGGGTTCATTAGGATTAGGTGCCAGTAGCGTACAGTCTGGGCGTGAACAGATTCTTAAAACTCAGGAGCTGACCGATCAGCCTTTTCAGGTTAATTTCTTCTGCCATAAATCTGAAGATTTAGATGACACTGTCGCTCAAGCCTGGATTGAGCAGTTCAAGGATAAATTTGCCCAGTTTGGTATAGAACCACCCAAAACCTTGAAATGCATTTATCCAAGCTTTAGGGACAATGATGATTTCCTGAATCTGGTTCTGGAAACACGTCCGAAAGCGGTGAGTTTTCACTTCGGTATTCCGCATTCTTATCAGGTTCAAGCACTTAAAGAGGCTGGAATTATCACCATGGTTTCTGCGACCAACCTGGCTGAAGCACGTGCGATCGAGGCTGCTGGCATTGATGTGGTGATTGCTCAAGGTATTGAAGCAGGTGGGCACCGTGGAATTTTCAGCACCAAATTTGATGCCTCAGTCAAAACTTCAAATTTAATCAAGCTGATTAAACAATATTGCTCCCTGCCCATTGTAGCTGCTGGGGGCATTATGGACGGCTATCAGGCACGACAGATGCTGAAGCTTGGTGCTGAAGCCGTTCAGCTGGGAACGGCATTTGTACAGTGCAAAACCTCTAATGCTAATGAAGCCTATCGTAAAGCCTTGCTGTCTAAACCATTGACCCAGGTGACTGCAAGTATTTCTGGTCGTCCTGCGCGTGGCATTATCAATCATTGGCATACTGATATCGACACCCCGGATCGTCTAGATGTACCAGCCTATCCATATACTTATGACCTGGCCAAGCAATTACATGCAGCAGCCGTTCAACATGGCGATCATGGCTATGGTGCTTTCTGGGCTGGCTCAAACGCCGCACAAACACGCGAAATGGAAGCTTCAGACCTGGTTAACCAGCTGATTCTGGAGATTAAACATCGAGAATAAGCAGTTTTTCTTCTCATTAAAATAAAAAAACCTCTCAATATTGAGAGGTTTTTTTATGCGTAACAGAATTTAGCGAGTCGCACGATGCCATGCATCTTTCACTGCAAATTTGGCTTCTTCCCAATTGAGACGGGAATCACCTTTAACCTGTTCCCATTTGGTACGCAAATCAGGTTCAGCTTCATTAAATTCTTTACCATTGTAATATTCACGGTTTTCATAACCGAGGCGATATGCGCCACGATAATCCCGATCATAGTCCAGATCACCATAGACATTACGGCTTTCACTATAATAAGGAGTCTGATGATGCTGTTCACGCCAGTAGTGATCATCGTCCTGTAAATTTTCTGAACCTGAAAGTGCAATACCTTCTGGTGTATCTAGCGTAGGTCGTGCTGATTCTGCCATTTCATTTCCAGCTAGACCACCTACCACTCCCCCAACAAGGCCGCCGACGACTGCACCTGCAGGACCACCGACTGCTCCAATCGCCGCACCTGCTGCAGCGCCACCTAAGGTTCCAGCACTGGTAGCCACAGGATGATCACCCGCTTCATTCATATCGGGAACACGATGGCTTTCGGTATCTGGTAAATTTAAATCTGGGCGTGCACTGCCTGAAGTGGTCGGGCTGCTTTTTAATGCTTCATCATCTCTTAATACATCAGTCCGTTCTTGAGACAAATCACGATGTGAAGCTGGGTTAATATCTGAAACTGGTCGATTGGTATTTGTCATTCTAAATCTCCCTTGATCTTTTATAGCCAAGATAGAAATCTCATCTTGTCTTTGATTTATTTATAATAGAGAAAATTCAGGTTAACACTGTCCAAGTCCTGTCCCGTTTCAGTGAATATATACTACGCTATGTACCTGTAGACTACGGATGTAACAGGCATGTCTAAATTGCATGAATAAACATCAAATAAGTATAGTTTTTATAACCAGGTAATTATAATTTTTCGAAATCCTCAATTTTGTATTTATTCATGAATAGTCGTTTTAAATACATTATCCACTTACCCATTTTCAATGATGACTGTCAGATGCCTCGGATATAATAGACGTATTAAAAATAGCTAGTCTTAATCTGAAGGATTTAGACTACTGTAAAGCAAATAAAGGTTAGATTTGTATTTATAGAACAATAAAAAAACCTCTCCGAAGTAGAGAGGTTTTATCTAAAGATGTGGTTTAGCGAGTTGTGCGATCCCATGCATCTTTGACTGCATATTTAGCCTGTTCCCAGGTCAAACGAGATTCACCTTTGAATTGCTCCCATTTGCTTCGCAAGTCAGGTTCAGCTTCATTAAATTCTTTACCATTGTAATGTTCACGATTTTCATAACCGAGTTGGTAAGCCCCGCGATAATCACGATCATAGTCCAGATCCCCATGCACATTGCGGCTTTCACTATAATAGGGTCTGCTTTGATACTCTTCGCGCCAGTACTTGTCCTGGTCTCCTAATAGACTCGAATTTTCAATACCATGGTCTGGATGATCTGGTGTTGAAATATCCTTACCTGCGATTCCGCCAAGTACGCCGCCAACAACTCCGCCAATCAAGGAGCCTCCTGGTCCACCCACCATACCAAGTGTTGCGCCAATGGCCGCTCCACCCACACTTCCGGCACCGGTTGCCAATGCCTGATCTCCAGTTTCAGCCTCTTTCTCATCTGGATCAAGGGTTCTTGTAGTATCTGCTGGATTTAAATTAGGATCAGTACCTTGTGCGATTGAAGGATCCATTTTCACAACTTCTTCATGTTTTATTGCGTTATTGTCCTCAACCAGATCGGTTTGAGTAGTTGGATTAATCTCTGAAACTGGACGATTAATATTTGTCATTCTGATTCTCCCTTGATTTTATTTAGACAAAATTGAAATTCATCTTGCACATGTCCTTTATCATAGAGAAAATTCAGGTTAATACTGTCCAAGTCCTGTCCTGTTTTAGTGAAGTTAGTCCTTAACTCTGTACAGGTATTTCCATCATGTAAACGCCTGCTGTATTGCATAACATAGATATAAAAAAGGTACTGTTTAAACGACAGTACCTTAAGAAGGAATTCATTTCAGGTAATGCGGAAAATCAGGTTGTTTCCAGAAGATTCACCTGTTCGACCTGCACATCACTCATGATCTGACCATGCTCCAGCAGATTATTGAAGTAGGCTTCTACCACTTTATATTGATCTGCGGTACTTTCCACCTTATACATATTCTGACGAAACTCATTGCTGGAACGCAGACCTTTGGTATACCAGGCAATATGCTTACGGGAAATTCGGCAGCCAGAATATTCACCGTAAAATTCATACAGTTCAGCCAAGTGACCCAGTAAGACCTCTTTAACTTCGGCAATACTTGGTGCAGCCAGCTGTTCTCCAGTCTTTAAATAATGTGCGATTTCACGAAAAATCCATGGACGTCCCTGTGCTGCACGCCCAATCATCACTGCATCGGCACCGGTATAATCCAGTACATATTTGGCCTTTTCTGGACTGTCGATATCTCCGTTCGCAATCACGGGAATATTCAATATCTCCTTCACATCTTTAATCAGTGAATAGCGCGCTGTGTTTAAATACATATCTTCGCGGGTACGGCCATGTAATGCCAAGGCCGAAATACCGGCTTCTTCTGCCCGCTTGGCCACACGCATGATATTTTCCTGACCATTTAAATAACCCAGACGGGTTTTTAAAGTCACGGGGACATCGACTGCAGCAACAACGGCATCCAGAATACGTGCAACCAGATCTTCATCTTGCAGTAATGCCGAACCAGCCAGCTTGTTACAGACTTTTTTAGCTGGGCAACCCATATTAATATCAACAATTTGTGCACCGTTCGCAACCTGATACCGTGCCGCCTCTGCCAGATCACGCGGATCTGAACCGGCAATTTGTGCCGAAATTGGCGCCAGTTCGCCATCGAAATTAGCACGGTACAAACTTTTCTTACTCATGCGCAGGGTTTTGTCTGAAGTCATCATTTCACTGACAGCATGACCTGCACCAAAATATTTGCATAGTGTACGGAACGGACGGTCTGTCACGCCTGCCATGGGAGCGACAATCAAATTATTTGACAGTTGATACGGACCAATATACATATAAATTCATCACTTTGTTGATGAGCATAGTATACTGCATCTGCCTTGATCGCTCATCTGCTGGAATCTGATTTAGACAACATGAACAACACACTTCACCGAATTTTTACTGTTAAATCGTGGTCTGTCCTTGCTTTATCCCTAAGTCTTGCCGGCTGTGGCAATGGTTCTTGGTGGTCTTCTGATGAGCCAACCATGGAAGCTGACCAGATACCTAAAGCGATTCCATCACGTGTCAGCAATCGTGATTCATGGGCCAAAGATATCTATGATATTACCGAACAACTGGGTATTCCCCAAACTAAACAGAATATCTGTACCATCGTCGCAGTGGTGGATCAGGAATCTAATTTCCACGCAAATCCAACTGTTGCTGGTCTGGGCGAAAAAGCAGTAAAAGAAGTTCAAGGCCGTCTGGAAGAAAAATTTACCGAGAAACTTGGTGAAAGTATCGGTGGAACAGTTGCAGGATATTTCCAGGATGTTCTGAAGAATCATCCCACTCCGGATAACAACTATCTCAGCCAGATGCGTAAGGTTAAAACTGAACGTGAACTGGATGAACTGTATCGTGAAATATTTGACTATATGGCCAAACATTATCACGTGAGTGCCCTAACGGGTGCAGCCAAACTCTTTGGTCAAAACATCGGCGAAAAGCTTAATCCGATTACGACTTTAGGTTCGATGCAGGTGCATATTAGCTATGCCAAGGAGCATAAGCGTCAAGGTGGCAATATCGCTGAACTGCGTACCGATCTGTATAGTCAGTATGGCGGTCTGTATTATGGTATTCATCGTCTGATGATGTATCCGGCAGATTATGATAAACCGATCTATCGTTTTGCCGACTATAATTCAGGCATGTATTCCAGTCGTAATGCTGCCTTCCAGAGCATGCTCAATGACCTGACTGAAGCCGAACTGGATCTGGATGGCGATCTCTTGCTATATAGCAAAGATGGCAGTATCCGCTCTCAGAAAAGTCAGTCTGAACGTGAATTAATCAATGTATTTGCCAAGCATAATTTCATTATTACTGAGCGTCAGATCCGTTCTGACCTGAAGAAGGAAAAGGAAAAGGATTTTGAAGACACCATGACCTATCGTGGTGTAGCGAAACTATATCAGGAACAAACGGGTAAAGAACCTTTTTATGCCATCATGCCTGAAGTGGTGATTTCTGGACCAAAATTGAGTCGTGATTACAATACCAACTGGTTTGCTAGCCGTGTAGATGGCCGTTACCAAACATGCATGCGCAAAATCAAAAACCTCAAGCTCTAGCCTTATTTGACTTTGATGGCACCCTGTATTCGCATGACAGCTTTACAGGGTTTATTTTTCATGTCCTGAAAAAACGACATATTATTTGGCGTGGTCTGAAAATTCTGCCATGGATTACTGCTTATTATCTCAAAATCTATCCTGCCCATCGCATGCGACCAAAGCTTTATTTAGCCATGTTTAAAGATGCTGATGTAGAAATAATTTACCCTTTAGCATTGCAATACGCGAATAAGATTTTAGGGAATCTTGACCCTACTCTGTTTGAGCAGCTGAAAATGCATCGAAAGTTAGGACATAAAGTTATACTGGTTTCAGCAACTATTGATCTATATCTGGAAATGATTGCTAATACTCTAAGTATTGAGCTGCTCTGTTCCAAAGTTGAAATCAAAAATAGAAAATTGACAGGAAAATATCTAACACCCGACTGTAGCTGTCTGCAAAAGAAATTACGCGTTTTAGAAGCGATCAATCTTGAAGATTTTGAGATGATTTATGCTTATGGGAATAGTGAGGAAGATAAGGAAATGCTGAGTTTAGCGCAGCATAGCTATATGGTGGGCTTTGACAAGAAATTACCCGTATTAGAAAATCTAAATACTATAAAAAAACTCTCAAATTAATATTCTTTAAATAATAAATGTATTTTCAAGTTGAAATTATAATTAAATATTCATGATACATAATTAAATATAAAGATAATTTAAGCTGGTTATTTAAATTTTTAAACAGAATAGACTAAATAATAATTTTTCATATTTATATAAATAAAATCTAATACTTATAACTTTAGTCTATAAATATCATAACACGCCATTTATCGTGATACATTTCACACAAATAACCTAGTACAGCGATTTAATTTCATTAAGGCAATGTAACTATGAATCAATTTAATCCCCCCAAATACATAAGAAATCTATATATCCAATACGGTGAAAATCCTTTTATTTTGCTATCAAAATTTATTTGTGCTGCACGTCGGCATAAATGGAAAAAAGAAGAAATCGATCGTGTCATTTCAGCCGCAAAGAAAGGAAACTATATCAATCTCATTCGGATTTTACGTAGCCATGTTCAAGACTGAAAATATAATTAAAGGAATAAAAAAACCACTTCAATTGAAGTGGTTTTCTATTAACTTATAGAAACTTATTTTTTAAACGGAAAAGCATATTTCACAATACGCTTGATCACGCTGCCGTACTGTTTCACCAGACTCGCATTATTATAGTTCAAACCATATTTTTCACAAACCGCCTGAACTTTTGGCGCCATTTGACGATAACGACGTGCCGGCACATCTGGGTATAAATGGTGCTCAATCTGATGGCTCAAATGACCAGTCAGAATATGAAACGCTTCAGAGCCTGTCAGATTCGATGAACCACGAATCTGGCGCATATACCAGTGACCACGGCTTTCGTTTTCCAGTACTGATTTCGGGAATACTTCAACATCCTTAGTAAAGTGACCACAGAAAATAATACTAAATGTCCAAACGTTACGGATACCATTTGCCACCATATTACCAGCAAACACCGGCAATGCAGCAGGACCTGCAATTAACGGGAAGAAGACATAGTCCTTAAATAGCTGTTTGGTAATTTTACGCTGCATTGGTTTCCATTCTTCTTTAGTCTGTTCCTTGGTTTTACGACCCTTGAAGTATTTACCCAGTTCAAGATTTTGAATCGCTACGCCCCATTGGAACAACAGGCAGAATGGAATGCTGTAAATCGGTTGCAATAAATAAGATGGTTTCCAGCGTTGTTCAGGGAACAGACGAACCAGACCATAGCCGATATCATCATCCATACCTTTAATATTGGTATAGGTATGATGTTTAAAGTTATGGGTTTGACGCCAGTTATCAGAAGTACCCACAATGTCCCATTCATAGGTCTGGCCATTCATCTTAGGATCATTCATCCAGTCGTACTGACCGTGCATGACATTATGACCCAACTCCATATTTTCCATGATTTTGGCAAAACCAAGCAGACCTGTACCTAGAATCCATGCTGGAGGGAACCAGCCTGCGAACAATAACGCACGACCCGCAATAGAAGAGTAACGAATTGCAGAATAGACACGACGGATGTATTTCGCGTCTTTTTCGCCCAAGTCATCTAACACTTCCTGCTTGATCGCATCAAGTTCGCGCGCAAGTTCGTCCAATTCTGTCTGTGTCAGTTCACGGTTTTTTGGATTTTTAAAATACTGAAATTTTACTGGCATATTCATAGTGATCAACTCGCTTATAGGTCGATGACAAGGTCAGTCTGCGCTGAATTCACACAAATTTTCAGGAGATTTCCTGGTTCTTTATTTTGTGCGCCATTGACTAAATTTTTGGTAGAACCTTCAACTTTATTGCAAGCGCATTTATTACAAATACCCATACGACAGCCGTGGTTCGGTTTAATATTTTGCTGTTCCAGACTCGCTAGAATAGACTGACCTTTTGGAATGCTAACAACTTTATTAGATTGCGTCAGTGTGACATTCACAAAGCCTGTTTCAGTGTTATCGTCCAGACTCATGCTGAAAGCTTCAGACTTAAATACTTTGGCATGAGCAAACAGTATTTCTGCCTGAGTGACAAAACCTGATGGACCGCAAGCATAGACTGTTGTCTGATCAATATTTTGAAGATCGGTCAGATGACTTTGATTCAAGCGTTCCGCAGCCGGTTTTTCCTGAGTCGCGAATAATTTAAAGCTAAAGTTTGGATACTGCGCAGCAAATTCTTCAAAACGTGATTTGAATGCGACATCTTGATAATGCTTTACCCAGTACAGAAGCTGTACTGGCTGTTGACTCAGCTTGCCAGTCTTGCTCAATGCTTCGAGCAAACTCAGCATAGGTGTAATACCACTACCCGCTGCCAACAACAGCATTGGTGTTGCTTCAACAGCTAAAGTCATATCACCAAATGGCAAACCGAATTCAATAATGTCACCAACTTGAGCGATATTTGCCGCCCAATGACTTACCTTACCATCTTCAACTTTCTTGATGGTCAGTAACACATGTTGCTGATCCAGCTGAGTCAGACTATAGCTACGCTCGTAACGAATACCATTTACCACAACGTAAACTGGATGATGCTGGCCCGCTTCGCCAAATTTAAACAAGCGATTGACCTGAATTTTCAGGCTGACCATATCCTGGGCAGCATTTTCTTTATGCACAATCTTGCCCAATGGCTGGTTCAGCGACCAGAGTGGGTTAAATTTCTGCATCCAGAAATTAATCGCATGCTGATCAATCACGCTTTCTTTAAAGAAATCGATCGGCGATTTACGTTTTGCGAGTACCTGCATCTTCATAGCAATCTTGTTGGGTTTTGAATTATTATACACATGTATATATATTTGTATATACACCTGTATTGTTTCTATTCATTTCACAAGTTTGCTGCGCTTCGCTATAATACTGGAATGCCTCATATCCAATACATGACGAGTCTTCAATGAAAATAAGCAGTGACGCTTCCCTACTCAAAACAAAGAACATTGATGAACCGATCATTGTACGCAGCGTGGGGCGTAAGGCGACGATTACCAAAGAAGAACTGTTTCAGGCAGCCTTAAATCTGATTGGCCCACAAAAAAGTATTGCCTCTTTAAGCCTGCGTGAAGTAGCACGCGAAGCCGGTATTGCACCGAACAGCTTTTATCGTCACTTTAAAGATATCGATGAACTGGCAATTGAACTGATTGACCGTGCCGGTCTGGTATTGCGTAAGATTCTGAATGAATCACGCTTAAAGGCATCGAAACAGAACAGTATTATCCGTAGTTCAGTAGAAGTATTCATTGCCCAGTTAGATGCTGATGAAGGCAACCTGAGTTTGTTACTCCGTGAAGGCTATACCGGTTCACAATCATATAAACAGGCGGTAGAGCGTCAACTCCAGTATTTCCAGCAGGAATTACAGGAAGACCTGGTACGTCTGGAAAGACTGAATAAAAGCCGTCTGCTCTATCCGGATATCGCTGCCAAAGCGATTACCCAGCTGGTATTTAACATGGGTGCCAAAGTGATAGATATGCCAGCTGATGAACGTCAGGAAATTGCGGAGCAGACCATGATCATGATCCGCATGATTTTGGAAGGTGCTCGACATCTCGATCAGTCTCAAATCCGTTAATCTTGATGAATACAAGCTAAATAGAAAGAGATGTCGGTTATCTCTTTATATTTGATATTATCCCAAAGTTTTCAGTTTGGCTTTTACATATTCAGCTACCTGTTTTGGCTGTTCCAGTGGAAACATATGTCCACCTGGCAAGACTGAATAATCAATTTGATAAATTTTCTTTAAGCCTTGCGGCAGACCCTGTTGATAGAACTGGCTCTGTTCTGCAGTGATGAGGTGAATGGGAACTTGCGGTGCTTTACGCGGGGTACGCCACCACCAGGCCGGAACTGTCCGAAAGATTTCTGCTTCAACCTGTTTTGGAATTTTTAAAGTTACACCACCGCGCTGTTGATCTTCAACAATTCCACTGTCGATATAGTCCTGAAAACACTGTTCATCAAAATGCTTAAACAGACGATTCGATCTCAGCGCCTCTACCGCGTCCAGCTGAGATGACCAGTGGTCTTTACGCTTTAAAGTAATACCTGCCGGAGTAAAGCGATCAATACTTTTTAAATTGAGCTTTTTTACCAGTTCAAATAACGCACTGTTTTTCCCAATCACAAAAGGCGGATCCATAATGATGAGCTTAGAAAATAAAGCTGGCTTTTTATAAGCCGCCATCATCGTAACCAAACCGCCAAAAGAGTGTCCAAGTCCAATCACTGATTTTCCTGAAAATTGCTGTTCAATATCGGCAATCACCTCATCCACCAAATAACGCCAGTCTGCGGTAATTGGATAATCTGGATTCATGCCGATCAAAGGAATACTTTTAACCGTATATTCATCCTGAAAACCGTTCAGGAACTTCCGATAAGTCGCTGATGGAATGCCATTGGCATGGGTAAAATGTAAGGCTGGCTTCATGCGGTTATATAGTTTTTCAATCCATGATGTCTGCAAGCTTAACCTTAAAGATGACTAAAAATGAGCACATATTCTTCCTAAGCATGACCTTGAAGTCACCGAATGAAGAATAAAAGCAGCTGGATTATTTTTGCGAAACTGTCAGATGCTGATTTGCCAGAAACTGGGCGCCACAACTGGCTTTGTCACCTGCGACAATCACCGCCCGCCCTAAAACAGTAATGGATTGATTTTTGGCAATGGCGGTCACTACGCTATTGCACTTGGGACAGTAATGCTTCATGCCTTGCAAATGCACAGCGATGCCGTGAATTAATACAGAATTTTCCGCTTCGGCAACTACACCACCATGTGAAGTTTGCGAGCCTAAAGTAATAAACGCCTGAGACATTATTTTGATTTCTTGTTATGATTTTTTACTATTTTAACCGAAGATGATTTTTAACAACAACCATTTACTGACAGCTTATATCTTCAAACAAATATTCTTATCTAAATGAAATAGTTTTAATCATATAAATCCTCATAATTTCAATCCAGATTTCTTGTAGAAAAATAGCCATAAAAAAACAGCCCGAAGGCTGCCTTTTCTTAGATGATTGTTATGGTTTAACCACCACCATCACCTGAATTGCTTCTGGGGTTACAGACAGACCATCCAGTAAGCTTAAACCTTCTTTCTGCAGTTTTTGCAGACGAGAAATTTCATCTTCACGGATGCTTGGGTTGAACTGTTTCAGGTAAGTCAGACGGTCAATTTCATATTGCCATTTGCTGCCATATACTTCCTTCGCCTGTTGCTTGAATTGCGGCAAAGCAGCTCGAGCCAGTTCCAGTGCCTGTTGATAACGTGCTTCAATTACTTCACGACGCGCTTTCACGACCTGACGGCAGCTATTGCCATCCAGATGATGTAAATATGGTTTCAGAATTTCTGGCGCAATTTTTTGCGACAGATCCTGACCTTTTTCACTGAGCAATACACGAACCAATTGTTGTGGCAAGCTTGATGGCAAGTTCAATGCTTTCGGTGCCACGACATCCACTTTAAACCAGACTTCAAGCAATACTGAACCTTGTGGCAATGCAGCAGACTTCAACACCGCAACATTGGTACTACCAAATCCTTGTGTATTGATCATTTCCATCACACTTTCAGTGAATGGATGTTCAAGCGTCAAGTATTGAGCATCTTCACGGATTTGTGCCTGATCACGATAGAAAGTTGCAGTCATGCCCTCTTCATCCAGAGTCAGACCTTGCACCTGCATTTGATCGGTTGGCTTGATAATCACCGTACCATTACTTTGCTCATCAAAATCAATGTTGGTCGATGCCATAAAGCGCTTCATGAACATTGGCAAAGTCGTATTATCGTCATAATCTTCTAGGGCTGTGACGATTTCCTGTGCCACCATTGGACGGCAAGAGTTGTATTCCAACAGACGGTCACGGCCTTCCTGCAGTTCTGCTTCCAGCGCCTGACGTTGTACGGTCACTTCTTCTAGCAGATCTTCAAAAACCTGACCTTTATCAGCAAGTAAACAATCTTTTAATTCAATAATGAAGTTTTCTTGCAATGTTTGCGCAGTTGGCGAAATATTGCTGAAAATATTCAGTGCTTCGTTATACCAGCGGAACATACGCTCTTGTGCAGTACCGACCAGATAAGGCACATGAATCTGGATACGATTTTCCTGACCGATACGATCCAGACGACCGATACGTTGCTCAAGCACATCTGGATTTGCTGGCAAGTCAAATAGGATCAGGTCAGAAGCAAACTGGAAGTTACGGCCTTCAGAACCAATTTCTGAACACAGCAAAATCTGCGCGCCATAAGACTCTTCAGCGAAATAAGCTGCTGCCTGGTCACGTTCCAGCAGGCTCATGCCTTCATGGAACATCGCAGTACGGATACCAGCATGAAGACGTAGCACATTTTCCAGTGCTTCTACTACTGGACCACTACGCGCAATCAAAAGCACTTTTTTGTGTTTGAGATCAGTGCGGAGTTTTTCCATCAACCACATTACTCGTGGGTCTGATTCCATCCAGGAACCATCAAGCTGTAATTCTTCTGGCCACATTTGTTCACGTAGCTTGCCATTTTTAGACCAGTTTTCAGGTGCTGGTAATGGCGCTGGCTGACAGTCACGCCCCGGGAAGCCCTGAATGGCTTCACGGGTATTACGGAACAGGATACGGCCAGTACCATGGCGGTCCAGCAGTTCGTGAATCGCACGGAAACGTTGCTCAGGGTTATCTTCAATACGATGACCAAGCAGACCTTCAAGTGCTGCCAGATGCCCTTCTTCAAGTGGCATATCTGACATTAACACTTCAGCAATTTTTGCAGTCTGCTGATATTGTGCTTCTTCATCCAAGAAACGGTCTAATGAACTGAAACGTTGTGGATCCAGCAAACGTAAACGCGCAAAGTGCGATTCCACACCCAGCTGTTCAGGTGTTGCCGTTAACAATAATACGCCTGGTGTTTTTTCAGATAGTTCTTCAACCAGATCGTAACGGTCGTTACCTCCCTCTTCTTCACTCCACATCAAATGATGGGCTTCATCGACAACAAGAAGATCGAAACCAGCTTCAAGCGCCTGCTCACGCAGGTCTTCGTGATCAATCATCAGGTCAATAGAAGCAATAATGCGCTGTTCAGTCAGGAATGGATTTAGATCAGGATCGTGTTCTTTGATCGATGCAGTACGGGTTAAATCAAACAGTGAGAATTCCAGATTGAAGCGACGGCGCATTTCAATCATCCACTGATATTGTAGTGAATCTGGTACCAGAATCAGAATACGTTCAGAACGGCCAGTTTTTAGCTGTTGGTGAATGATCAAACCGGCTTCAATAGTTTTACCCAGACCTACTTCATCCGCCAGCAATACACGCGGTGCAAAACGTTTACCGACTTCGTGTGCGATATACAGCTGATGCGGAATCAGGCCTACACGTGAGCCAACCAGACCACGTAACGGGCTGCTTTGCATATTGGCTTGCATGAGCATAGCTTCAATACGCAGATCATACCATTCTTTATAATCGATCTGGCTAGCCAGCAAACGGTCTAATGGCTTAGACAACTGAATGGTTGCACCAATACGGGTTTCATTCAGAGCTTTACGTTCTTCAGTACCATCACTTAAAGTACGTACAACCTGATAACGCACCACGCCGTTGCGATCTTCAAAAGATTCAACCGTCCAGGTATTACCTTCCTGGTCTTGCAGCTCATCATTTACATTAAAAATGATACGAGACAAAGGCGCATTGCTACGTGCATAGACACGGGTTTCGTCGCTTTTCGGGAATAAAATGCTGACCGATCGCTCATCAACATCAATGAGAACCCCCAGACCGAGTTCTGTTTCAGTATCTGATAACCAACGTTGACCAATAGCAAACTGCTGCAATTTTTCCACCTTTATCTTAAGTACAAGACTGTAAAGATTATGCTCAAAAATAACACATCATTTGAGCAAAATTTCACACCTTCAAGCAATATATTTTGACACAAAGCCCACCAAAAGTGGGCATCAATAACGACGATTAAACAAGTATTTCCTAGAATGGTGCCGGGCAATGAAACTCGACTTTTTCTGCATTTTTAGGATGAATAAAACTGAGCTGTTCTGCATGCAGACACAGGCGTGGCATCAACTGTTGCTGTTGCAATGTAGCATATAAGGTATCGCCAATAATTGGATGACCGAGATACTGCATGTGTACACGGAGCTGGTGTGAACGGCCGGTAATAGGTGTCAGTTTGACGCGAGTAACGGGCTGTCCCTGAATTTCAAAATGCTCGACTGCCTGCCAGTGGGTCAATGCGGGCTTATTATGATTTGGTTCAGCAACATGTAATGGTGGACGGCTTGGATCATAGATCACCGGTACATCGACAGTACCCTCACCTTCTAATGTGCCGGCGACAATGGCTTGATAGGTCTTATCGGTCTGGCGTTCTTGAAACTGCCGGGAGATCATTTTTTGCCCTTCACGGCTTAAGGCAAAGACCAGAATTCCAGAAGTATCCCGATCGAGACGATGAATAAGTAGTGTTTTTGGTTCTAATTCTACTAATCTGTTAATCAGGCAATCTTGCAAATCTTCTGTTTTACCGGGTACTGTGAGTAAACCTGCTGGTTTATGAATGACCATAAAATCGTCATCACGATGAATCAGATGTTCGGTTAGAAAATTGCTCAAAGTTCAATCCCTGGCTGATCGCGCAAAACAAGGCGGCAATGATAGAAAGCTTGGCACAGAATTACAATGTCGTTTTCTGTAATTGCCGATGAAATTTCCGATTATATTAAGAAAATTGCCCAATTCGTGATTATCTGCGTGCTGATTGCAGAACAAAACTCACCAGTTCTTCTAGTGAAGGATATTCATAAACATCTTCATAACGGATATTTGCACCATTAGCGCGCCACACACCAACCAGGCTTACCACAGCGATCGAGTCCAGTCCGTATTGTCTTAAATCTACATGTGGATCAATATCTAGTGCATCCATATCCAGCTGTTCTGCTACTGCTAATATAATACCTTTGCTCGACAACACATATTCTGCTGGCGCACTCAGATTCCATAATCGGGTCAAGCTATAACTATTCATATGATGCAAGCCTTGTGCCGAAATACTATCAATCCACTGAATATGCTGTTCCTGATTTGGCAATAGGATCGCATCATCAATCACGCAAATTTGCTCAGTCACACTTTGTAAATGTGGCAGGATTTGTTTCAACATTGGGGTGATTGTGCCTGCAAAAATCAGTTGTGGATGGGTTGAGGCATATTCACCAAGTTGCTGCATACCTTGAATAATATCATCACCGTACAGGTCAACAATGGGAATATCGAGTGCTTTGGCTTTGTTGCTGATTTGAATCAGGTTGTGCATAAGCACACTGTCTTGAATGCCCTGTATCATGCGTAGATTTTGTAAGCCTATAAGAACTAAAACAGATTGTGCTGATGCCAATTGCCATTTGGCTTGAGATGGTGCGAGTTGGATTTTTTTAGGCATTGGGTACAGCATAGTAAACTCTTATAAATACAAAATGGCATGAGGATTCATGCTATTTTAGTCTAGTCTCAATTTGAAAAAATTTCGATTGTACAAACATTTATTGAACTAATTTCATATGACACCCTTATATTAAATAGACATAAATTTAGTAAATTATTCATGCTCCATCTTTAGAAAAACTTGCAGATTCTTTTTTAATTTGTAATCCTTGTCACTAAGGGTGTCTAGCTAAGCTAAGGCAGGTGTGTGTTGTAGTCGGGCCGCTACAATAATGATAAAGAGCGCCTGTATGTTGAATTTCAAGATTTTTAATAAAGTCTCTACAGAAGTATTGACGATAAAAAATGACCTCCAGCTTAATTCTGAGCAGCAATTAATTAATAAATATAAAACTTCTACTTCTGAAGATTATAGACAAGCTATTGTTTTGATCTTTAAAGAACGTGGTTACACTAGACTAGAAATAGGCCAAATATTCGAAAGGTAAATTTAAACTTTTTCTAAAATTAATCTTTGTACACGACAAAAAAAGATAACTCATTGAAATAATGGCATAATACTTGTTTTCTGACGACGAATATGATGACACATTTCAATGAGTTACATCTCATCTTAAACAAATATCTAAAGTGGAACAAGTCACATGCAAAATGTTTTACACTGATTATGCTTGCATTAATTGTAAAACAGACATGTAATCTTTCTTCTGCATCTAAAGCCTTACCCATCAAGTGCTTACCACAATCATTTTATCGACGTATACAACGCTTCTTTGCAGATCAGTATTTCGATTATCGTCAAATTTCTCAGTTAATTTTCAATATATTTTCATTCGATAAAGTCCAATTAACTTTGGATAGAACTAATTGGAAATGGGGAAAACGAGATATTAATATCTTGATGTTAGCCATCGTCTATCGTGGAATAGCGATACCTATTGTTTGGACATTGCTCAATAAACGTGGAAATTCAGATACAAAAGAGCGTATTACTTTGATTCAACGCTTTATCTCCATTTTTGGTAAAGATCGTATTGTGAATGTGTTTGCAGACAGAGAATTTATCGGTGAGAAATGGTTTACATGGTTAATTGAAAATGACATTAACTTCTGTATACGTGTTAAAAAAACTTTATTGTGACCAATCACTTAGCCAAGAATCATAAAATTAGTGATTTATTTCGTCATCTTCAAGTTGGTCAAACTGAATGTCGTAAACGACGTATTTGGGTTGGTCGAGTGAAACTGTATATTAGTGCGCTACGATTAGAAGATGGAGAGCTTTTACTTGTTGTTTCTCCTATGTTTAATGCTTCTGCTATTCGTGATTATGCATTACGCTGGGAAATCGAAACGTTATTTAGTTGTCTCAAAGGACGTGGATTCAATCTTGAAAATACTCGTTTAACAGACCCTAGACGAGTCAAGAAATTGATAGCAGTGCTAGCTATCGGTTTCTGTTGGTGCTATTTAACAGGTGAATGGCAACATGATCGGAAAAAAGCGATAAAAATAAAGAAGCATGGACGACTTTCAGTAAGTTTATTTCGCTACGGTTTGGACTATGTTCAAATGGCTATTCTACGTTTGATTGGTTTTGGAAAAAAAGAAGAATTTAAGAAAGTGCTAGCAATTTTAAGAAAGAAAAAGCCTGATAGGACAAGGATCCTATGAAATTTGTCGTGTACAGAGAAAATTAATATAATAAACTTGACATGAAATACGATTTTTATTTTATATAGAAAAACCCCCTCATTACCGATTGGGCTTTTATTTGATATTTCACGTTCCACGCTTCATTTTGGAACAATTTATTGAATTGAGTTAATCAATTTCTATTTTGAATTAGCTTAGCTGCGCCAAAAACTTCTCAATCGCCACCTGTGCAATCTCCGCATCTTCAAATGACTTTACACCAGATACACCCATCGCACCCACCAACTGCCCTTGATACAGAATCGGCTCACCACCTTCCAACATACCTGAGAAAGTATCCATGGTCAGAAAGCCCATTTGCCCACCTTTGATAATATCTTCAAACAGCTTGGACGGACGGCGACTGATTGCAGAACAACGTGCTTTTTCCAGACACAGGTTTGCTGTCATAGGTGATGCACCATCCATACGCTTCATTGCCAGCAAATTGCCAGTTTCATCAACGACAGCAATACTGACATTAAAGCCATTTTCTAGTGCATATTCATAGGCCTGATTTAACAAAAACTCAGCATCGCTTAAGGTCAGATAATGTTTGGTTTTCATTCAACTATCCAATTTCTAATTTATCAATTTCAAATCTTTGCGATCTAATTAAAAGAATAAAATAAGCCCGAAGGAATTCGGGCTTATGTTCCCTCTCCTTTTAGGAGAGGGTTAGGGAGAGGTTGTATTACCCTTTCATTTCTGCAAAAGTTTCTTTCGCAGCTTGGATCGTGAATTCGATATCTTCATCACTATGCACAGCTGAAATAAATCCAGCTTCAAATGCAGAAGGTGCAAGGTTCACACCACGTTTCAACATACCGTGGAAGAATTTACGGAAAGCATCGACATCGCATTTCAACATTGAATCGAAGCTGGTGATGTCTTCCTGATCAGTAAAGTATAGACCAAACATACCACCAACTTGTTGGGTCTTGAATGGAATACCAGCTTCATCCGCAGCTGCTTGTAAGCCAACCAGCAGTTTCTCAAGTTGCACAGTCAGTTTTTCATAGAAGCCCGGTTCACGCAGATGCTTAAACATCTCGATACCAGCACGCATTGCCAGTGGGTTACCTGATAAAGTACCTGCCTGATACACATTACCTAATGGCGCGATGCATTCCATCACTTCACGTTTACCACCAAAAGCACCGACTGGCAGACCTGCACCAATGATTTTACCTAAAGTCGTTAAATCAGGAGTCACGCCATAATGTGCCTGAGCACCACCAAGACCCACACGGAAGCCTGTCATCACTTCATCAATAATGAATACTGAACCATGCTCATCACAGACATCGCGGATTGCTTGCAGGAAACCATCAATCGGTTTCACCAGGTTCATGTTACCTGCTACTGGCTCTACAATTACACCGGCAATTTCTGAACCGAACTTGGCAAAGCATTCTTTTAAAGTCGCAATGTCGTTATATGGAAGGGTTAAAGTATGTTTGGCAAAATCAGCAGGCACACCCGCAGAAGTCGCTTCGCCCTCACCTTTGGTTAAAAGGCCTGAACCTGCTTTTACCAATAATGAATCTGAGTGACCATGGTAGCAACCTTCAAATTTCACGATCTTGTCACGACCGGTATAACCACGTGCCAGACGGATCGCAGTCATAGTCGCTTCAGTACCTGAGTTGGTCATACGCACCAGTTCAATGGACGGCACGATATCGCAAATGATATCCGCCAAAGTCGTTTCATGAACCGTCGGTGCACCAAAGCTTAAGCCATCTACCGCAGCATCCTGAACAGCTTTAATAATTGCTGGATGCGCATGACCCAAAATCATCGGGCCCCATGAACCAACATAGTCCACATAACGTTTACCATCGACATCGTATAGATAAGCACCTTGTGCTTTCTCGATAAAAACTGGCGTACCGCCTACGCCGTTAAAAGCACGTACAGGTGAGTTTACGCCACCTGGAATATGTTTATTGGCTTGTTTAAATAGTTGTTCTTGCTTTGGAGATAAACTCATGAAAATCACTCAACTCAAAAAAATAAGATAAGAAATAAAAAATTAAGCTTGTTCAGCAAATAGTTCTGACCAGTCATACACACGTTGACCGACAGTAGACATTGAACGACCTAAAACATCGCTAATAACCGCACAAAGATCCGCACCTGCCTCAATCACTTCTTTCGAGTTTTCAACAGTTAAGCCACCAATTGCACAGATGGGTACATTTAATTTTTGCTTGGCCAGTTTTAAGGTTTCCAAGCCAATAATGCCCGCTTCAGGTTTACTATCAGTGGCATAGATTGCGCCAAATGCCACATAATTTGCACCATCTGCAATGGCTTGTTCAGCCAGCTCAAGTGAGTTGTTACAACTACGACCAATCAAAACATTTTTAGGTAACCGTTCAACAGCTTCCTGAATGGAACCATCACCCTGCCCCAAATGCACACCTACGCCATATTTTACCGCAGTTTCTAAATCATCATTAATCACAAATGGAACTTTATATTGTTCACACATTTGTTTCATATATTCGATTTCATAAGCCTGATTTTCTTTCGCCACTTTTTTACGACGATACTGAAGTACTGCAACTTCATAAGTTGCCATCGCACCCTCAAGTTTCGCAAGAAGAAGTTCAATTGGATCATCATTGGTAATTAAATATAAACCGCGCATGACTGCCGCCATTCAAAATACATCAGCTATTATAGGCATAACCAGGAGCATGATGACACCATGCAAACTTATATAACGACATATTTTCAGTAAATAAATACAAGGAATACAGTATCAAAATAACCAGTTCATTTAATGTGGAAAATTAATAATTTCATGGATAATTCATATCTGCTATTTGAGTTAAATAAATCACATAAAAATAATCATCAGTTATGAATCACTCATTTGATACCCTGATTTTTATGCACCCAACTTGTAGGAACATTGCAGAATGTCAGATAATAATTTTACCCTGCCAGATTTTGGACATAAAAAAAGCCCGGAGAAGGTCACTCCAGGCATGGAAAACTGTGTAATTTCTGTGCTGTATCTTTTGGTAAAATATTACCTTTAGACAACGCCTTAATTATTAGAACATTAACTCTAAGCTTGCAAGCGTTTTCATGTAATTCTGATGACCCATCAATACATTTTTTTATTTTTTAATCAATTCTAACTTGGAATCTTGTCCTGATCACGATTAATCAGGCTGATATTGCCACGCAAAACATCAGCAAACATACGCCAATCCGAGACAAAACTATACAGCGGCTGCTTAAAACTGGCAGGCTTGTTTTTCTCAAAAATAAAATGTCCGATCCAGGCACAGGCATAACCCGATGCCAGTCCATAAAGAAAATATTTTGGTTTACGCTGTATGATCGCCTTGCCAAAGAAATACAGCCCGATACTACTTCCTGCTACATGCAGACGGCGACTCATGATATTGCGGTGTTCAGTCAGATAAAATCGATAAAATTCATGATAATCACGGATCGGCATTGGCTGGCTAACTGCTGGCGTCAGATCCGCTTTAGGTTCTACTTGTGCATTCATGGCATCATCCTGATATTTTTAATTTCACATTAGCGCATTATTTAAACATTTAAAAGTGCGATCTCATGCAGCGAGATTTCTCAGCTATGTTTAATTTTCCTTGAATCTAGCATGCTTTCAACTGCTTAGGTACGAATAAATTCTATTAATTTAAACAGGTTCATGATTTTTTTAGCCTGGTCAAGTCTTACTAAAAAAATGATTTTAGTTACAATCTTCGACTTAAAAATTAAAAACATGATTGCAGCGTGTATGTGCTCACATCCACAGCATATACAAAGCATCATCAGCTCTGTCTATCACCTTTATAGACAGTACAAACAGGATATTTATCATGGTTGAAGTTGAACTTAAATTTCAGATTCCTGCAGCACGCCGCACTGCGCTGTTAAAGGCACTTGATCCGAAGAAGTCCGAACAGATTCAACTACAAGCCAAATACTATGACACCGAAGACCGTCTGCTTTCAAAAAGTGGCGTCGCCCTCCGTCAGCGTCTGGAAGGCACTCGTTGGGTACAAACCTTAAAAGCAGCCGGTAAAAGCCATATTGAACGTTTTGAACATAATCATGACTTGGGTGAACTGGAACGGGCACCTGAACTGGATCTGAATATTTATGCCGCTGCACCAGAAGCGCAACAAATTTTAAATAATGCACTGGGTGATCAGATCAGCCAGCTCAAGCTACAGTTTGAAACGGATATCACCCGTACCCTGCGCGTGATTGAATATGAAGGCACTGGAATTGAAGTTGCCCTCGATATCGGTGCGATCCGTACTCTAGATGCCGAACAGGAAGTCCATGAAGTCGAATTCGAACTAAAAAGTGGTTCAGTTGAACAATTGCTGGCATTTAGCTTTGAATGGGTTAAGAAATATCAGCTATGGCTCGATGTGCGCAGCAAAGCAGAAATCGGTAACCTGCTTGCAACTCAGCAAAAAGTCAGTCCGGCAACCCAGGTAAAAGAATTCCAGCTCAGCAAAAAAGATAGTGCAGCCAAAGCTTTATGTAGTCTGATTGCCCAGCAGATGCAGCATTTACTGCCGAATATCGCAGCAATCTCGGCACAGGTAGCTGAACAGGATCATATCGATCAGGCTCAGCAAGCGCTAGAGCATTTGTATCTGAGTGTTCTGTTATTCAAAAACTGGCATTCTGGCATTTCAGATAAATGGGCACATCAGCTGGAAGCTTTTAAGAAGCAGTTTGAACACTTGCAGCATTTACAGCATATGCAAAGCACATTAGCCGCCTTTTTACAGAATCCGACCACTGCAGAAAACCTGAGTAAAGATATTCTATATGCTAAGGAAAAACTGGGTAATCTGGTGAAGTCGACACAGAATGTGCATCACTATCTGGAACTGCTGATCTTTAGCCTGAAAGAAGATGTCAAAAGCACACAGGATTTAAAAACCGTAGCGCAGGCAACTTTGCAACAGCAATATAAAGCTTTACAAGAGCAGATAAACCAGACTGAAATCCATGATTTTGAACAACTGGATCTACTTGCGGTGCGTATTCAGGAACTGAAGTTCAGCTTTCCAATTCTGACCTCAATTTATGATGTGAAAAATCTACAGAAATACAGCAAGGCGCTGAATGATGCACAGCTGGCAGCAACCGAATACCAGACTCTAGCTTCCTCAGCAGTCTATATTCAGCAGACTGAGCTTGAAGCCAGTGACTGGTTTATCCTAGGCTGGCTGACTGCAAAGCAGGAAGTTTATGCACAAAAACTGCTAGAGGCCACAGAACAGTTTCTGGTGAGCCGCAAGTTTTTAAAATAAAGTCGCTTTATCAAGTTTTATTGCAGTTGTAGAAAATCTATCCTAAAGCACTTCAGTCGCAGAGGTGCTTTTTTGTTGCATTTGCAGCTTATCTTTTCCAAACGCTTTGGGCTATATTCACTATTATAATTATTAGACGCCGTATCGAGGAGGAGCACCCGATGGCAGAAATCGAACTCAAATTTCAAGTCCCCTCCCACATGCACGCACAGCTGCAACAAGACTTCATCAGTTTAACGCTAGTGCGTAATCATCTCTGGGCTCGTTATTTTGATACGACTGAGTTACAGCTGCGCGAGCATGGCATTGCTTTACGGCAGCGCCTAGAAAATGAAATCTGGCTACAGACCCTTAAAGCTCCCGGGAAACAGCCTTTTGAGCGTCTAGAGGTAGAATTTGAGTTAGGAAAAGAACAGCCTGAACAATGTGACCTTAAACACTATAAAAATTATCCTGAAGTCAGTGAACTGCTCAAAGAAGCATTAGGGTCACTAAAAATTCCTTTACATCTGCAATTTGAAACTGAAGTGCAACGTTCTATTCATGTAGAAAACTATAAAAACAGTGTGATTGAAATTGCTTTTGATCAAGGTGAAATCCGGCATGGTACAGAATTTATTGCCATTTATGAGCTGGAATTTGAACTCAAACAGGGACAGCTGAGTGAACTGATCGAATTTGTACAACCCTGGATCCAACGTTATGACTTATGGCTAGACAGCCGTAGCAAGTCAGATCGTGGCTATGCTTTGCTTGAAGGCAGCAGCATTACACCTGCTCAACATCAACTGCCGCTGGTATTAGGCAAGGATGATAACTTACATGGCATGTTGCAGAAAATTATTAGAAATACTTTGCAGCACCTACTTCCTAATGCAACGGCGCTATCTACTGAATATTATAATAGTGAACATATCCATCAAGCTCGGGTCGCTATCCGTCGTCTGCGCAGTGCCTTACGCTTTTTTAATGTCGATGAGCTAGAAATTCCTCCTATTTGGGTGGAGCAACTGACTGAGCTTTTTCAGCAACTCGGTGCAGCACGTGATCGCGATGCCTTGGCAGAAAGCTTACTGCCACAACTTGAAGCTGCCGGATCACCGATTCTGAGCTTACCACCTGCAACAGAAGAAAATGTCCATGTAGAACAGTTATTCCGGGAACCAGAAACCAATTATCTGATACTGGACTTACTGCGTTATAGTGAGGCTGAACCTAAACAGGTCGCTACAGATATTCGTATGCTGTATAAGCGTCTAGGCAAATTACATCAGCAGATCTGTGCCGATGCTGAACAGTTTTGTGAGCTCGCAATTGAGGATCAGCATCGTACCCGTAAGCGGGTCAAGCGTTTACGCTATAACATCGAATTTCTGCAAAACCTGTTTCCAGCCAAACAGGTGAAAAATTATCTTAAAGCGTTAAAACCGCTACAGGAAAGCCTGGGTCAATATAATGACCTGCATGTTGCAGAAAGCCTATATCAACCTTATGTGAAACGAAAGCCTAAAGCATGGTTTGTGCTAGGCTGGTTACATGCGGAGCAACAGCGGCTGCAAAAGGAAATTCAGGCAGAGTTACAGCAATTTGCCCAAGTACAGCCTTTCTGGAAAAAATAGATCAGTAAATACTTAGCGATATTTACCGTAAACTTTCCAGGTATTGTTATCGGCAAGCGGATCGTTATAACTGTCACTGCGCTGTTTACGTGGCTTATCTCGTGCATCTACCAGTTCGAAATGCTGCTCTACGCTCAGGATAATACCATTCACATAGAATCGAGTCCGAGTATATTCACTTTGCCCATGCTGGAACACATAAGTGCGTAAATCGACAAATTCGCGATGTGCCACCAGCGCTGCTGTCTCATCACTGTCTAGCCAGCGTTGCATCGCCTGAATCTGTGCCGGCTCGAATTGACCGCATTTTTCTACCAGACTGGCAATGCCACGAAAAGTTTTTGATTCTTTGGCACGGGTTTTATTGATCCGGATACGATCGACATGAAAATAGAATAATGGCAGATTTAAATGGCTCGGCAGATGAACTGCATCCAGCACTTCATCTTCCATAAAAGGCTGAAACAGATCCTGTGCCCTTTCAATCAGACCCATCCACTGGCGATAATATTCTTCCACCTGCGACTTGCTGCCATAATAAATTGGCAGTCCTTCAACATTAGCCAGATTGACTGGTGGCCAGATATTTTGGCGTAATAAGGCAATGTCACTTTTCAGGCTTTGTACAGCGATTGCATCTTGCATGGGAATCACATTTTTATGCTTAGGCTATTTTTAGATTAAGGCAAAGGTTTAGTTTCTGCAAGGCTTTGCCTATAATGAGTCGATTAAGATTTTAGTGTCAGGAAAAATTCATGGTTCAAAAGATTGAAGCGACCGATGTAACCGAAGAAGAAGCGTTAAATGCTGCATTCTTTGAACGTGCTGATGAATTTATCAAGCAAGCCAATGAGTTTAGCCGCGTAGAAAAAGGCTCTCAGGACAATCCTGCAGAAAAACGCGGTCAGGTCAGCGCTTCAATGCTGTTTGCGACTGCCCGTTTTAATACCTGGGTGGCAGCCAACAATTTCAAAGACGGCAATGAAATGCGTGATGCCAAAGATCAGGTGATGTCTTACATTCTTCAGCAGTTCCAGATGATGCTGGAAGACAATTATGACGAATACTGCGAGCAGTTTGAAAACTATTTGCGCTTCCGTCATAACGAAGAATTCCATGCCAACAAGCATAAACATGATCATGACCACGATCATTAATGCTCAGCCCTTCGGGGCTTTTTTTATACCTGGCATTTTTAGATCAACTTTTTGCATTGACGCCTGTGTGATTTTACTTCTATATAACTATAAGAATAATTCCAATAACAACAAGGAAAGTCATGCAGCTTAACTTCCCCATCATCGACCCACATATCCATCAGTGGGATCCCTATCACACCCCTCATGCGGCAGCACTGGCAGTCAAACTGTTTGGTAAGCATCCTCGCCTGCTGGACCGTATGGTGCGCCTCCTGAATCCCAAACCAATTATTGAAACGATAGGCCTGACTGAACACATTACCGCACCTTATTTACCTGCCCATTACAAACAGGATATTGCTTATTATCAGGTCGAACAGGTGGTACATATTGAAGCTGGCTGGCATGAACACAAAGGCACAGGTGTCGTGAATGAAACCCGATTTGTAGCCGGTCTACCTTTTCAGGCACACGATCTGGCATTGGGTGCAATTGTGGCTACGGCGGATCCACGCAGGAAAGACTTTAAAAAGTTACTGCAACTCCATCAGGAAGCTTCGCCCAAGTTTCGTGGTATCCGTAAAATGGCTTCCGTGCATCCGGATAAAGGCGTGCATGCCTGGGCTGATGAATCCCATTTGTACCTTAATACAAAATTCCTGAAAGGGTTTGAACATCTGGCCAAAGCCGGGCTGAGTTTTGATGCCTGGGTCTATTCCACCCAGATTTCTGATGTGATTCATCTTGCCAAGACTTTCCCTGAAACACCGATTGTTCTGGATCATCTCGGCACGCCTGTTGGACTATTTGGCACAGTGGGTAAAGGTACCGGAAAAACTGCACAGGAAAGGCAACGGATTCTAGAAAACTGGCAAACAGATCTGGCCAAACTGGCAGAGTGTCCGAATGTCATGACCAAAGTCTCTGCGCTATTTATGCCAGTGCTGGGTCATCATTTTCATCAGCAGCGACAATTAGCTTCCAAAGCGCAGCTGATTGAACTTGCGACACCTCTAATTCAGCATGCCCTAAAATGCTTTGGAACGGATCGTGCCATGTTTGCCTCCAATTTTCCGATGGATCGGGTCAGTGCAAATCTAGTTGATATCATTGATGCCTTTAGCGATATCGTACATAGCCATGATGAAAATGCTTTAAAATCTGTTTTTTATGACAATGCTAAAGGTTTTTACCGGCTTTAAAGGTTGAGAAAATGGCCAGAAATTATGGAATATCTATTACCTCTCACCTATGGAAGATATTTACTACTATTAAAGAATAAACATTTCCCTTCCTTATAAAAAAACCTCCTGTTTGAGGAGGTTTTTTAGTCAGCTATCTATCAGAATTAGACAGATTTAACGTTTCGTAAGCGTTGCCTGATTTACTGGCTGCCCATATTGATCCGACATCACTTCTACCAGCTGATCAGTATTCAGATACTTCTGAATCACTGCATCGATATCTCCTTTGGTTAAGGCTGCCACCGCGCGGTCACGTTTCTGACGATAGTTCAGGTCACGGTTCCGTTCCAGCTGAGGCACCAGCATGCTATGAATACGGCGATCATCTTCCAGTGCTGTGACACGTTTTTTCAGAATACTGGCTTTTGCAGCTTCGACTTCTTGTGCAGTGACACCTTTGCTACGTAGCTCAGCAATCACCTTACGTATTGAATCCGATACTTGGCCAGAGCGTCCTGCGGTATAGTTTGCGCCAAAGGCCAAGGCACCGGCATTGTCCCATTCAGCGAAATCCACATTGGCACTAAAGCCATAGACCAGGGCATTCTTTTCACGTAATTCCTGTGCCAGACGAGAAGACAGTTGTGAATCACCCAAAATGTGTCTTAATACCAGTAATGCAGGTACATCTGGATGATCTGAACCCACCGGAATTGAAATGGCGGCGACATAGCTGCCAAACTCGCGCTGTTCCGATAATGCATGTACCCTTTCAGCAGTACGCGCGACATATTCAGACTTGAGGCGAGTATAAGGCTCATTGCTCTTCCAGCCCTCAAATTCCTGCTTGATCAGCGTCTGCATCGCTTGAGGTTTAAATTCACCAGTGACCGCAACGCGGGCATGATGGGTTTTAAAGAAACGTTGATACAGTTGCTGAACTTGTTCACGCGTCGCTGCGTTGATCTGCTGTTTAGCCAAGTCAGGTTCAAAGTGATAACGTAAATCTCCCGGCTCATAACGCTCAAGCAGACGCGCAAAAGTCAGACTGGTCACTGTATCCGGTTCTGTATAAGGACGGTCTAAGCTGGACAAAGACTGAGACTTGATCAGGTCAAACTGGCTCTGCTCAAAAGTCGGATTTTTCAATACATTTAGAATGTATTTAAAATATTCTTCAAAATATTCTTTCTTGGCTGAAATCGAAATATTCAGGCCATTGCCTGATGCACTGACATTGGCCGAGCCACTCACTTCAATGGTCTTATCTGAAATCTGTTGCAGGCTCTGAGTCTCAGAAGCCCGCATGATCAAGTAAGCCATCAGATCCAGCAATTCTCCTTTATGCTTGAGTGTTTCAGCTGTACCAAAATCAAGGGCAATCGTCGAATAGACTTTGTCATCGCGAGTCTGGGTTGGGAACAAAGCATACTGAATGCCATTTTGCAGTTTGCCACGCTGGATCTGCTTTTCTTTGCTGGTCAGTAGCTTTTTAGACTCCTTCACATACTGTTTCACTTCCGCCTGATAAACTGAAATATCTTTTAAAGGTTCTTCAGTGACAGGCTGTTGATCCAGGGTTGGTTTGGCTGCTGCAAACTGCTCTTGCTGTTTGGCTGTTTTCTGATCTTCAGGCGTAGGTACAATATTGCCCTGAATGCGGTATTGCGCCTTAAAAAAATCTTTATAGATAGCGTTAGCATCTGCCACAGTCAGGTTTTGAATTGCATCCAGATCCTTAAAATATTTGCTCCAGTCTCCATTCGAAGATGCAATATAATCACTCAGGCGTAAACCTAGTGCTGCTGCATTATTTTTAATGTTCTCAGCGGCATTGCGGCTCATATTTTTAACCCGGTTCAGCTCAGTTTCATTAAAACCTTTACCCTGCTCGACACCATTCTGCAACGCCTGTTCGACCTTTTTCGCATCATGATTTGGCGCATAGACTGCCCCCATGAAGACCATATTGAAGTCCTTATCTAGCCAGGTAGCAGACTGTACAGCTGTCGCTGTTCCCTGCTCGACAACCCCCTGATACAGATGCCCGCTCGGCTGCAAGGTGTATAGCGTTGGTGTTACCGATAATGCGTTCTGCTTAGCTACTTCTGAACGGTTCAGATAGATATTGAATTTGGCAAAATCACTGCCTTTGGCCACAGTAAACTCACGCTGTTTAATCTTTTCAGGACTTAACTCTGGTACTTTCGGCTGTTCTGTTACAGAACGTGCCTTGATTGGACTAAAATGCTGATCAATATATTTCAGTACCTGTTTCTTGTCGAACTTGCCTGAAATTACCATATAGGCATTATTTGGTGCATACCAGGTCCGGTAGAATTGATTCAATTCCTGCATATTGATCGATTGCAGCTCATTTAAATCGCCAATTGGCAGACGACCGAGATGCTGGTTGCCATAAGCCGATTTAAAGATTTGATCCATCAATACTGAAAATGGCTGATCCAGACGGATTTCACGTTCACGTTTAACAATATCAATTTCAGTTGGTACATATTTTTCTTGTAGTACCAGCTTATCCATCCGTTCTGCTTCAAGCTGAATTACCGCAGCCAGTGCAGTGCTTTCAGGGCGAACCAGATTGGTATATTTGGTAGAATAATAATCCGTACTGGCATTCGATGAGAGTGTGTACTGGTCCAGACGACGCTGAAATTCATCGCCTTTAATATTTTCAGTCCCTTTAAAGGCTAAATGTTCTAATAGATGTGCCAGACCACCCTTCCCTTGCGGATCGTTCAATGAACCGGTGAAATAGACCGTATTCATAAAAGTCTTATTTTCTTTGTCATTTGGTGCAAGGACAATTCTTAAACCATTATCCAGTTTATATTCTTCAATATTTTGTTCTGTTTTTACCAATACCGGTTGAGCAAAACTGAGCGTCGCTGCGCCCATTAAAAACATGGAAAGTGTTAATTTTTTAAAACGTAGTGACATTCTGGATCCAGCAAATTTAAACATGAACTTTTTATTCAGTGAACATCATAGAGAATGACTCTCTTGTTGTGAGTTGTATTTTTATAAAAGCTGCTGTTCACAACAGCTTTTAGATATTCTATCTGATTAAAGCAGAATTTCAGCTTTCATATACAGCTTGCCGTAACCTGAAATTTCAATCCGGTCATTATCCTGCATCTCGCAATACAGCACACCCCCCCGGCTGGAGCCCTGATAAGCAACCAGCTGCTGTTTTCCGAGTTTTTCTGCCCAGATCGGCACGATTCCGGTATGAATTGAACCGGTCACCGGATCTTCATTAATACCATTACTTGGCGCGAAGTAACGCGATACACAGTCATACTGTTCTGCACCCGCCATTAAGGCGACATCCAGCAATGCGCCAGTCGCAGTAATCGCGGTACGGCGATCATTGACCTGTTTTAGTAATTCAAAATCCGGAGTCTCATCCAGCACATCCTGTACCGACTCATATTCGATAATATAGGCCTGTTCATTTAAATAGACATTTTTAAAAGATTTGGTCAAAGCTCCACGCAACATAGCAGGATATTCATCGACCAAAACTGCCCGACGGATCGGGAAGTTCATACGGATTTTGCCATCTTGATCTTGGCTAACTGTAAAAATACCGAGATTTTTTACATGAAATCGAATGGTTTTATGCGAGGTATAATCCAGAAATAATACAAAGCTGCTGGCCAGGGTCGCATGCCCACAGAAATCAACTTCTTTCGTTGGCGTAAACCAGCGAATTTCATAGTTTTCTGCATCAATGGTCTTCACAAAGGCAGTTTCAGATAAATTATTTTCCAGCGCAATGTTTTGCATCAGGCTCTCATCCAGCCACTCATCCTGCACAATCACCGCAGCGGGATTGCCCTTGAACAGCTCCGTAGTGAACGCATCCACTTGATACATTTTCATTGCTTAAACTCCTTTTGTTTAGCGCTTTAGTTTAAAAGCTTTTTTCGCCAAAAAAATTTATATATGTTAATAAGCCAATAAGTGCATAATTTTTAGCACGTACATTTGTTTATTTTAAGGTTTGCAATGTCTAATCCCCATCTGAAAGCTGTACCCTTGGAAAAATCCTATCGTTTGCTCAATCATGGTCCAACGGTGCTGGTCTCTGCCAGAGATCAGGAAAATACGGATGTTATGGCCGCAGCCTGGGCTTGTGCACTAGAATTCCAGCCAGCCAAAGTCACTGTAGTTTTAGATAAAAGTACCAAAACCCGCAAAATTATTGAAAATTCTGGTTACTTTGCTTTGCAAGTTCCCACGCTTAAACAGCTGAACATGGTGCAAGCTGTTGGAACGATCAGCATGCATGATCAACCCGATAAGTTAGAACAATGTGGTGTGGAACTGTTCCAGTTTGATCAGTCAGACATTCCGGTTGTAAGTGGTTGTGCAGCCTGGCTGCTGTGTGAACTGATTCCTGAACCCCATAATCAGCAAACTCATGACCTGTTTATTGGCAAGGTCATTGCGGCTTATGCTGACGAGCGCGTGTTCCGTGATGGACACTGGTATTATCAGGACGTGGAGCGTGAATGGCGCAGCATTCACCATATTGCAGGGGGGCATTTTTATAGCATTGGTGATCCGGTTTCAGCGGATGATATAGACTGATCACCCAACCTATACACTCTTAAAATCAGATACATGAATCATCCATAAACATCGATCCAGCATCTGAATATGCCGGGTAATTATGCTAATTTACTAAATAACTTCAAACGGTTTAACTGAAATGATGCCTTTCAAAATTCACTGTATAGACGTCAAAAATACCTTACAGAACTATATCTGGCTGCTGGAACATACAGACTCCAAACAGGTCGTGGCTGTTGATCCTACGGAAGCTGGTCTGGTACAGGAATATTGCCAGCAGTATAGGCTGGAACTGGCGCAGATCTGGTTAACCCATTGGCATAAAGACCATATTGGCGGTGTTCCTGCACTGATTCAGGATAAAAACATTCCGATATATGGTCCTCGTGAGGAATTGAGTAAAATTCCATTCATCAGCCATCCTCTGGAGCATGAAGATGAATTCGATTTTCATGGTATCGAGGTCAGTATCATCAGTGTACCGGGACACACTTTAGGCCACATTGTCTACTTTATTGATGCTCTAGATGTGCTGTTCTGCGGTGATACCCTGTTTGCGATGGGTTGTGGCCGGGTATTTGAAGGTACTTTTGAACAGATGTACCACTCTCTATCTCGTCTGGCTGCATTACCCCCGCGCACCAAGGTGTACTGTACACATGAATATACACTTTCCAATGCCCAGTTTGCAGTGCATGCAGAACCAGATAATCTGGAAATTCAGGAGCGCCATGAACAGGTCGAACGTCTGAGAATGCTAGGCCAATGCACCTTACCCAGCACGATTGAAATTGAACTTAAAACCAATCCTTTCTTGCGTGCAGACAGCGTTGAAGAATTTGCCCGTTTAAGAACCTTGAAAGACAATTTCTAATTAGGATTTTAGAGAATCTGATTGCTTTGCGCGTAGGCATCCAGCTCTGCTTGGGTCGCAACGCGTAAAGCATGCATTTCATCCACCCTAACCAGTAATAAACCGCCCAGTGCTGGCTGATAACGTCTTGCGCTCCCGAATGGCGTATATGCCACTTGAGACTGTACGGTAAATTCAATCCAGTCCTCATGTCCCAACATGACAGCAACCGGTGTCTGATCCTCTTGCTGCATACGTTCAATGCAATCCTTTACATACTGTTCAATATTTACTTGTGTCATATTCAGACTCACTATTTTTTGCAAGTATAAATTATTCTACACATTGATCGAGAACCACTTATTACAAAAAATGGTCAACCAGATGATTGCTGCAATCTCTAACCAAATTGAAATGAATAACAATTCGACCAGTTGTAGACTCCCCCTAACTACAACATACTCAAAACTTTATTGTGCTTAAATTTTAGTCAATCAGAGTGAGATTTCTAATATTTAGTTACAACATCCAAAAGCATTCATAAATCATAAATTTAGCTATTTATTAGTGAAAGTTCATTCAATTATTTGTCTATAAAAAAAGCATTTTCAGGAAATTTAAAGAATTTTTAAAATTTCCCCCTTTAAAAATTTTTTATTCACCCTAATTTATTAAGGAACAGTGATGAAGGAGTTATCTCGTGAAAAAAGTGGTGAAAGCAAAAAATCTTCTGGCATTCCGTCTATGGCTTGAAAAATTGGGGTATTCCGTACGTACCTTGGCAGACAACCGTGGTTTTACATTTAGTTTTAAAAAAGAATACGGTCTGGTGACCTGTGATCTATCTGGCAATACCCTTGCGATGCAATTGGGTGAAGAATTCGAAGACCATTTGAAAGCTTAATTTGCGTCACTTTTAACGCGCAAGATCAATTCAAACATCTTAAGTTAACGCCAAGCTAGCCCATTTCGATGGGCTTTTTTTATAGCTATAAAATTTCAGGCGAAAAAAAACAAGGCATCAACCTTGTCTCTTTTGAGTGGTGGGGACGGAGAGACTCGAACTCTCACACCTCGCGGCGCTGGAAC
>NZ_KB849576.1:0-586581 GCF_000368625.1 Acinetobacter schindleri CIP 107287 | reverse complement strand
CGAACTCTCACACCTCGCGGCGCTGGAACCTAAATCCAGTGCGTCTACCAATTTCGCCACGTCCCCGATGGCTGTGTATATTATAGAGATCATTTCCCTTTGACAAGCCACTTTACAGGCAATTAGAGTCTAATCTGCTATAAATTAAGCAGTTAAATCTATTTTTTTATTTTTCATCAAATCAATACAGAGAAATGCATCATTTTTATTCTTTTTCTATAAATCGATTCATTGCAATCATTTTTCTGTCTCCTCTGCTCGTTTACTTAAATATAGTGAATCAAAGGTTTCCTTATAGTTTCAATTCCAATCACTTGGTCTAATAAAGACTTATTCATCTACCCTGCCAAATTTCAGGCAAAAAAAAACAAGGTATTCAACCTTGTTTTTTTAAAATCTGGTGGGGATAGAGAGACTCGAACTCTCACGCCCAGAAGGCGCTGCGACCTGAACACAGTGCGTCTACCAATTCCGCCATATCCCCGCTGAACTGTATATTATAGAGATCAAGCTTTATTGACAAGCGCTTAAATAAGCAATAAAGCCTTATTTAATCAAAAATTAAGCAATTAACTCATCCAGGCATTTTGATGGTCAGATTTTAAAAAAATTAAAAACAATTTGATCCAAAAACTTTTATTCATTCAGATTTTTTCAATTGACTCATTGTTAGTGCGCTTAGATAAGTAATAATACATATGAGCAATCATCACCGATTTAAAGAACACAATAAATCTTGGCTCTTTTTATCAATTCGATTCTTTATAAAAACTTGCTACCCTTTTCTTATCTCCAAGTGAGCAAGAACTATCTTTTTATGCATTAAACTCTTTAGCTTTTTTTCTGGATGATCGATATAGAGTGATATAGAGTTTAAAAGAACCGTATGTTTTTTTCAAAGACCGAATCAGAGAGGAAAGCTTGCCGTTAAATTTCAGGCGAAAAAAAACAAGGCATCAACCTTGTCTCTTTTGAGTGGTGGGGACGGAGAGACTCGAACTCTCACACCTCGCGGCGCTGGAACCTAAATCCAGTGCGTCTACCAATTTCGCCACGTCCCCATCGGGTACCAACTTATCGCTGGCTTTTTCAAACTTTAATGGCAGAGGATCAAGGATTCGAACCTTGACGAACGGTTTTGGAGACCGTCATGCTACCATTACACCAATCCTCTACTCGACCATCTCTACTTATTCTCATAAGTAAATTTGGTGGGGACGGAGAGACTCGAACTCTCACACCTCGCGGCGCTGGAACCTAAATCCAGTGCGTCTACCAATTTCGCCACGTCCCCGATGGCTGTGTATATTATAGAGATCATTTTAGGCTGACAAGAACTTTTTCATAAAACGCTTATCATTTGATTAAATAAAAAACAAAGTATTGATTTTTGTATTTTTATCAGTCGATTAAAATTAACAAAGCAGCTTTGATCTCTTCAAAATCAGCAACCCTGGCCGACTTATGCCGAGCAAGCATGCTTTTTAACACAGTTTGAAAAGACCTAAATTTTTCTGGAAGATTAATTTCCAATCGTTGACAGTGTAGATAAGCCCAATCCTCATAATTTCCAGCATTAAGTCGTGTCTGACTTAACCATTCCAGCCAGATGATTCCTAATGCATAAATATCCGATTGAATCGTTTTTACTTCGGCGTGAAATAATTCTGGCGCCATATAACGTGGTGTTGCATCTAATGTTCGAGGTGATTCATCCGAGATTCGATGTGCCTGTTCAAAATCAATCAGACAGACCTGCCCTTTGCACTGGACAAAATGTTCTACTTTTAAATCATGATGGAGATAGCCACATTGATATAGTTGCATCACAGCATCCAAGGCTGCAAGCAAATGTTTCTGAATATCAGACACGCTTAAATTAGCCGGATCAATCGCAAAATGAGAAGGACAATCCTGTAGCAAGATGCCCTGTTGAAAAGTTTCACCACCAATAGTGATCTCTGAATTAATCAGTAAATGCGGCGCCAGAAATTTGGCTAGTGAATTATTAGATAAATGCTGATAAAAACCGAATTCATTTTTAAAACCATGCTGACTATATACAGTTGAGTTTTTCGCTTGCACCTTAAGCCAGTAAATTTCTCCATCCAAACTGCCTTTATAGAGCCGACGGCCAAAAGCCAGACTTCGCGGCTTTGTGTTGAGTTCAAATTTTACCTGGTTTAAGTCATGACTAGATATCAACTGGAATATATTCTTCTTTCTGCTGTTCAGGTGCATGTTGATAGGTTAAAAGTTCCAGACAATGCTGTATGGTTTTCCCTACCCGCTCCTGGGTTTCAATCATGGAAATTTTCGGCCAAGTGGCACGTTCGCCTTCACGTTGCAGGATTTTAAACAGGTGTGGCCGTGGGTTTTGCAACATATAAGTATAATGACGCAGACCATATTTGCCGACAATATTCACATCACCATAATAACGCTGATCGACTACACCATAACCATGATCCAGCAAACGGCGTACAGGCGGTACACTTCCCACACGCTCACGGGTAAAGTCCATCATGCCTTTGGCAAACACCTTGCCTTGGCGTCGTGCAATTCGTTGCGGCCAGCTCAGCATGTCCTTACGGAATCGGGCTGCATCGTCCTGCATGAAAGGCACAATGTGCGGATTCACCTGACTGGCGATGGTATAGTTAATATTGTACAGCCGTGCCATTTTCTCCTGTGGGAAATCACTGCGTACACTACCATCGACCCAACGTGTCGAGGACATATAGGGTGTGAATTTGCCATCATTGCGCTTACTGGTCAGACGCACAGGTGGAAATAGAATTGGTACAGCACAGGATGCGAGTACTGCACTCCAAACCAATAGATCCGGTGCAGTATAAGCATTCATAATCCGTGCATCTTGAGTCGCATCATAAGGTGCAACAGCGACATTAATATGTAAGCCTGATTTTTTGAGGGCTTCATCAAAAGTGAGATTACCTAGATTTTCAATCAGGAATTTTTTTAGGTATTTCACATCTGCCAGACCGCCATTACCCTTCATCAACTCACGAAAGTTTCGAAAATGAAAGGCCTCATTAAAGAAATTGTGTCCCTGAAGAATATCTGGATATTCAGATGGCTTGGATACCCCCAACATGGCTGTCATGATGGCACCAGCACTCGAGCCCGATACCACTTTCGGCATCAAATCCTGTTCCATTAACGCCTTACACACACCAGTATGAAATAGTCCCAGCGTTGAACCGCCAGAAAACATCAGCGCTGGCTGGCCATAAGCACGCTGGCAACGTTCGAAATATTCTATTTTTTCTTCAAGCGTCAGACATTCACATTCTTGCGAAGCGATATAAGCCAGTCCTTTACTTACTTCTTCAACATAATCTTCAATAATTTTTTTAGTGCCAACATATGTTTCTATAAATAATAAAGGATGCGCAATATTGGCAATGTCATAACTGAGCCCTTCTCGCAAGATATGCATCAAATCTCGAGTACGCTTTTGCAGGCGGTATCGTCGAAGTTTGCCCAGACGATGCGAGATCACTTCTGCATCAAAATAATCGGAAGAGTTATCAAGCTTCCATTCCTGCGCACCTGATTCTTCATCCAGTTTTAACGCAATGCATTTCCACTCCTCATAAGTTTCCGCAGTCTGCAATTGTTGCTTTAATTTCTTGATGCGATAAGCCTGATGAGGATTAATCTGATGAGTAAAATCTGTTAACAACATGCTATGCGTGATCCTTATGTTTATTTTTGCTGCTACAAGATCTGTCACATACTTAAATTAAGCAGATCATACGTGCGGGACAATAGCGAAAAATCTCCTTTCTTGGGCAAATTATAACATTTTTCTAGCTTTGACTGCTTTTTTTGCAGTGGTAGTATCATGAGCATAATTTAAATGCGTAATCTGAGATCATGGCTAAAATTGATTTACCCGACCATATTTTAAATACCCTTTCTACTGTCCTTCAGCAGCTTCAGCAAAGCCTGCCGGAAGTTAAAATCGTACCGGATTTCTCTGCTTATGCCTACAAATGGCAAGATGGCCAACTCAAACCAATTCATAAGCTGAGAGCGATTCAACTGGCTGATTTGAAAGGAATTGAAAAGCAAAAAGAGAAAGTGATTCAGAATACCTTACAGTTTCTAAATAACCTGCCTGCCAATGATGTACTGCTCACCGGTTCGCGTGGTACAGGTAAGTCCTCTATTGTTCGTGCCCTACTCACTGAATATGCTGATCAAGGCTTACGTCTGATTGAAATTGAACGTGATGATTTATCAGATTTGCCCGAAATCCAGAAACTCATTGCTGACCGTCCGGAAAGGTTCATTGTTTATTGTGATGACCTGGCCTTTAATGCCGAAGATGAAAATTACCGTAGTTTAAAAAGTGTATTAGATGGTTCATTGCAATCCGGTTCCAGTAATTTTGTGATTTATGCAACCAGTAACCGTCGTCATTTACTGCCAGAGTTTATGCATGAAAATACGCCCGTTACTAAAGTAGATGTTCCGCAATATACCGAATTACATCCTCAAGAAGCGATCGAAGAGAAAATTTCTTTATCAGACCGTTTTGGTATGTGGCTATCTTTCTATCCGATGGATCAAAATCTTTATCTGGAAATTGTAGAGCATTACCTTGAGAAGGCGGAAATGGAATTGACTACAGAAGCCCGTGCTGAAGCTTTGCGTTGGTGCCAGGGTCGAGGTCAACGTTCAGGTCGTTCCGCTTATCAGTTTTCGAAGCACTGGATTGGTTCGCAGCAGCTTAAAACTTTAAATTAATTGACTTAATTAAAAAAATATCAGCTCGGTTTTGTTTCACTATGTAAATATTTTCAACAAAACTGAGCTTTAAAATAAGAATAAAAATCCTTAAATCATTAAAATATAAAATAATTTTATGATTTTTATCTTATAAACACACTTTATAAACTTACATACTAAAACAAATAAATACAAAAGAAATACATTGAATTTTACCATTATTTCTCCACTAACTTTTTCAAATTATTAATAAATTCATCTTAATTCTAAAGTTCATATGAGCACTTAGGTAATTGTTTATTAAAAATATTTAGAGTATTTACTCTAAATAAAAAAATTATTTCATCAAGTTGATCTTATTAATAATCAAAAGATTAACTCTTTTTATCCTAATTACCTAAAATTGTAAACCTACAATAATCATGCATAATTTCCATGAATTTAAGATGTAGTGATTACTTTAGAACTTAAAAAACCACTATGTCTTAAAAGTGATATATCAAGAAAAATACCATCTATTTACATAAATTTAAAAAATAGATATTGAGGGAATAATCATGACACTTCGATTCAAAGTGGGTGGCGTAGCACTGTTAAGTACTCTATTAATTGCATGCGGCGGCGGTGGAAGCAGTAGTAGCAAGACGCCAGCAACCAACTTGCCAGAAAATTTACCAGAAGCAATTTCACCAGAAGTACCTGATGACTTTGTTCCTTTTACTCAAGATTCAGTACTGGACAACATTAAAGAATTAATTACCGGACAACCCGGCACTAGCGAACTAGCCGATAATTATAATGAAGCTTTAGCACATATGGTGGGTGAAATTTTTGCTGATTATCCACTGGGTCGTACAGGACGTGCTGTGCAGATTTATAATCTTGGAGTAAACAGCATAAAGATTGGTAATTTAACGTGTGCTGAAGTTACAACAAATGGCAATACCAAGACACTAACCTTAAAGCCGAACAAAGCAACTTGTATTGTTCTGGACAAAACATTTGTAGCAGGTTCTAAAATCACACAAATTACTAATGGCAATACAACCACTGTTTCTTTTGACAATGTACGCTATGGCCATAACTTGGATTTTAGTTTGAAAGATCAATACTTGATCTCTGGCTCGATTCAATATACGTCTTCTAAATCAGACACAGGTCGAGAGCGTAATTATGATATTTCCAACCTGAGCTTCCAGCGTGTAAAAACAGATAGCAATAAATTGCCAGAAGGTGATGTTTATAATGCTGAAAGCCGCGAGTATTTACAATTAAAAGATTATTCCTTTAGTTTAGTCGATAACTTTGGCAGCGATAGTCATGGTATACGAACCTTAAATTCAAAGGGTACTGTGATCGGTCAACCTTTAGACGCCACTTTCAGATATACCTTTAGTTTCGATACAGGTTCTACTCCATTTATCATGAAGGAAACAGTGGCAAATAATTATCATCATTTGCCTGAGCAAGGTAGTGTCAGTATAACGCATCAAAAAGGCTTATTTAACTCGCAGCTAATCACCAGGATTAGCCAAGACTCTCCGCAGTCATTAAAAGCTGGAGTGTATCTCGCTAATGAAAAAGTAGATGATATTCTTTGGTCCAATATTATTGGTAAATAATCCAACTTTTGTTTAAGCCGATGATTCCATAATTTGAATTGTCGGCTTATTTTATCAAGTAATTTGCAGCTTATTTTGATGAGTTAATTGGTAGGCACATAATGATGCATAAATCCCACTCAAAAAGCCTAAAATACTTCTAGATCTGCTTGTCATCAAATTGTATTGACCTTTCCATAGACTGAATAAGGTTTCTATTTTATTACGCCGTTGTAAGGGATATTCAGTTGATTCGCAAAGCTGTATAGACTGCATATTTTTTCGAGGATAGGTAATTAAATCAATACTCTGGTCTTTTAATCTATTCTTCAATTCTTGGCTGATGTAGCCACGATCTCCATACAACTTTGCTTCCCTCTCTTTAACCAGTTTTTCAACTATTTTGATGTCAGCAACACACCCACTGAATGAAGCAGAACAAGCGATTTCACCAAATTGATTCATCGCAATATGTAATTTGCAGCTATAAAACCCATTGAGCTTTTACCACGAGAAGTAATTCTAGCTACTAATTTATAGCATTGAATCCGTTGATTTTTATAGACATCTAAATTGGTTGAATCAATCTGAAAATATTGGCTATGTTGATCTTTCGTTAAAGCTACATGTAAAGCATGCAGGGCCAATTGATATTGATCAGATGACTCACCTTTTGGCAACAAGGTAAACTTTTAAATAAATGTCTTTTATCCTGTTTCCGTCATGAGAGAAATGCTTTGAAATGAAAGTATTTATACCAAATAGCAATAAAGATGATTTCTGAAATACTTAAGTGAGCTGTTCTAACTCTTGAGAGCCGGTGGCTTTACTTAAGGAATTGCCAATAAGTTGCTTCAAATTTAAGAAAGAAATTATCAATTAGACAAATAATTCGGTACTATTAAACATTAGGACTAGAGCATGGGTTTGGTATGGTAACTTAACTGATGGCTCTACTCCTTCTTTTTTTCAGGTTAATTTCTTATCCACGATTCGGGTTATTTCTCCTGAAATATTTGGCTCAATTTCAATAAAGGTGAACCACCCCAGGATACATCAGGGCTTAAATTAATTTTTCTAAATGTTGTTTTGCCCAATCATTCAACCCTAATGTTGAAAAAATCACATAACAAACATGATGGTGGACATTTTCAGTGCTTTGCTCCTGCCCTTGGATTATCCATTGCCGAATATAAGAAAAAATACCCTCTATCACAATTTTAAAGACATCTTGTGGCAATACAGGTCGAATAATTTGGCTCGGCAGAATAGAAAACCAATACACCAATAAACTCACATAATGTGCTTTAACGACATTTAACTCTGCCACTACACTCAAAGTACTATAAGGAGCCAAAGCAAAAAAAGCGCTGGCATAAATTTTATTGACTGTAAGTTGTTGTATGAATGCCAATGTCGAGACTTCAAAAGCCCGCCGAAAGTCTGTGTGATGATCACTATATGTTTGGATAAGTAATCTTAAGTGTAAAGAGCTGAGCTTTTTAAAACAGTAAAAATAACAGGCTTCTTTGTCGGTAAATAATTTATAAAATGTTGTCCGCGATACACTCGCCTGCTGAATAATATCTTTGACACTGGTCGCAGCATATCCTTTTTGATGTATACACAGGGCCACAGCTTCAATCAAGCGTTCTTTTTGTGACTGTAAAACCAGTTCGGGTGGGAGATGATTGGTTCCTCTTGGCAACTTGCGACGAAGTTGGACTGAATTCTCTTCAAATTCTCCGCCTTTCTTTAACCAGTTCTGCTCATACAGATTCAATTCCATCGTATAGATATTCCTTTAAGTTAATCATATTGATTTTATTATTTAAATATATAGAAACATCATAATCTAAATATGCAAACAAACATTCATCAGATCTCTTTCATAAATCAAAAAACGATCTTCTTTTTGGTTAATATTTGCACTCCGGATTTCTTAGCATTCGTGCATAATCTGCGGATGAAATACATCGATTCAAACAAGCTTTCTGATCCTCAGTTCAAGCGATACACAGGCATCTCATGGTCAACTTTCTATTTGATGGTTGAGCAATTGCAGAAGCATGTCTCTGCCAAAGGCAGACCGCCCAAGTTAAGCCTGGAGGATCAGGTTCTGCTCTGTCTGAGCTATTGGCGGGAATACCGAACCTTATTTCACGTTGCGACGAGTTACGGGGTTTCAGAGCCCACAGCCTCAAGAATTGTCCGTCATGTTGAAGACTGCCTGATTCGGTCCAATCTGTTTAATTTACCCAAAGATTTACCCGAGGGCGAAGGCATCGACTGGAATGTTGTGATCGTGGATGCCACGGAAATTCCAATCCAAAGGCCTAAAAAAACAGAAGAAAAGCTATAGCGGCAAGAAAAAGACCCATACCTTTAAAGTACAGGCCATGATTCACTACAAAACTCAGCAAATTCTGAGTTTATGTACCAGTCGCGGTGCAGTGCATGATTTCGAGTTGTTCAAACGCAATTTAAACCAGATTCCTTTTGGGGCTTTTATCCTTGCAGATAAAGGCTATCAGGGGATTTATGTTTTGTATCCGAATAGCCTGTTGCCATTAAAAGCCAAAAGACATTGTAAATTGGATCCTGAATTGAAAATCTATAATCAAGAAATCAATAAAAGAAGAATCGGAATTGAGCATGTATTTGGCAGCCTGAAAACCTTCAAAATCCTTGCTGAGCGTTATCGAAATAGAGGTAAAAGGCTTGGTTTGAGATTCAATTTAATCGCTGGAATCTACAACTTGGAACTGAGCAAAAAATGATTTATGAAAGAGGTCTATCGTACTGCTCATTTTCTCAAAACATAAAAGTAAAAAATACTTGTCTCTATAAGTACGTTTGTGTTTATATGAAAAATATAGGATTAAACAATTAATATATCGTTTAAAAAAACCTAAAAACAACAAGATATCCAATTATTGATCAGCAACACAAAAAAATGCTTAAAGCAACATCATGAGGATGTAATGAGATGAGTAAGGAACACTTTATTGATACGGTCAAAGCCGTATCGCCAAACCCCGCCAATGCCGTAACCTATAACAAGTGGAAAATTTTATTGTTATTATTTCTGGCCAACATGTTGAATTTTTTTGATCGCACAATTCCTGCCATCATTATTGAACCACTACGTTTTGAATTTAATCTAAGTGACTTACAACTGGGCTTTGTTGCAGCATCATTTACTTTAGTTTATGCAATTGCAGGACTACCCTTTGGTCGATTAGCCGATAAAGGCTCGCGTAAAAAAATTATCGGATGGGGCTTAATGGCATGGAGTGGTTTCACTGCTCTTAATGCTGCCGCATGGAATTTCGTTTCTTTTTTCTTGGTACGAATGGGGGTCGGAATTGGTGAGGCAAGTTATGCACCTGCAGCCAACTCCCTCATCGGTGATTTGTTCCCTGCCGAAAAACGCGCACGTGCCATGGGCATTTTTATGCTGGGATTACCTTTAGGTTTAATCTTAGCCTTTTTTACAGTCGGTGCAATTGCAGAGGCATTTGACAGTTGGCGTGCACCCTTTATCGTTGCTGCAATACCTGGTTTTTTATTGGCTATTTTCTTCTTTATAATCAAAGAACCACCACGCGGTGCGAGTGAAGGTGAACACTATGTTGCAAAAACCGTTCATCATCCTATTCGTACACTTTTGAAAATTAAAACCCTACGCTGGATTATTTTATCTGGTCTCAGCGTCAATTTTGCAGTGTACGCAGGCAACTCATTTTTTGTCCCCTTATTTCAGCGTTATTTTGGTTTAAGCCTGACTCAGTCAGCCGTTACCACGGGGTGTATTGTCGGAATTACTGGACTCATTGGTTTAACTGTAGGGGGTGTAATTGCCGATAAAATTCATCAGCGTTTTGCACGTGGTCGCCTGGTATTTGGTGCTATCTGTTTATTAATTTCAGCCATTAGTATTGCAATTGCTCTATATCTTGGCAACGACTCCCTTACTGCTGTTGTCATCTTACTCAGCGTAGGTTGGTTGGCTTCATATAACTATTACACGACTGTTTACCCTGCAATTCAGGATGTCGTCGAACCTAATTTACGCGCAACAGCCATGGCGCTCTACTTTGCTTGCATGTATATTTTAGGCGGTGCTTTTGGTCCAATCGTCGTGGGCGCATTGTCTGACCACTTTTCTCAAGCTGCAATGTTGGCGTCAGATACAATGATTATGACTGAACATTTTAAAGCTATAGGTTTACATAGCGCATTATTTGTTATCCCTGTTGCGTTCTTCTTTACAGCAATTTTCATATATTTGAGTTCACGTACCTTTATCAAAGATGCTCAACGTAGCAATAGCTGAAGTTTATTTAAGATAGATTATTGAATACTTAAACAATGCTTAAAAAAATGCCAATCTTAATGATTGGCATTTTTTTAACTTAAACTTGAGCTGGATCCGTCAGCTCGGTCATCGGCCAACGTGGTGTCGTGGTTACAGCCAACCCGTCCTGCTGCCCGGCTTTCAGACGTTGATAACCTGCAAAGGCAATCATTGCGCCATTATCGGTACATAGTGCAGGCTCAGCGTAATAAACCGTTGCTTTAATCTTCGCCAAGTCAGCCTCTAGGCGTTCACGTAAACGCTTGTTGGCACTAACACCACCCGCAATCACCAGACGTTTTAAACCGGTTTGTTTAAGAGCTTTAACTGATTTTTTTACCAAGGTATCGACAATCGCTTCCTGGAAACTGGCTGCAATATCGGCATCACGATTTTCATCACCTAATTTCTTCATTTGCACAGAAACTGCAGTTTTCAAACCACTAAATGAAAACTCTAAGCCTTGATGCAGCATTGGACGTGGAAAAGGAAATGCATTCGGATCGCCCTGCTCCGCCAGTTTAGAAATGTTCGGACCACCTGGATAGGGCAAGCCCATCATTTTCGCGACTTTATCAAAAGCTTCACCAGCCGCATCATCAATCGACTCGCCAAGGAGCTCATATTGACCAATGCCATAAGCGGCCATCAACTGCGAGTGGCCGCCTGACACTAAAAGAGCCACGAACGGAAATTCCGGTGGCGTTGCCGAAAGTAATGGTGCCAGCATATGACCTTCCATATGATGTACACCAATCGCTGGCTTATTCAATGCAAAGGCTAAGGTACGACCAAACAATGCACCCGTCATTAACGCACCCATCAGGCCCGGTCCACGGGTATATGCCACTGCATCAATTTCAGATTTTTTCACGCCACTTTGTTCAAGCAGCTGATTCATGAGCGGAATTAACTTACGCACATGGTCACGCGAAGCCAGTTCGGGAACTACACCACCATACTCGGCATGCAGTTTAATCTGGCTGTACAGAACCTGGCCGCGCAAACCCAGTTCGCTGTCATAAAGCGCGAGTCCTGTTTCATCACACGATGTTTCTAAGCCTAAAACGATCATTAAACTGCCTATAACCTGTATCAAATCAATTGCGACAACTATTATAGACTTGTGATATGAGATGTAAATGAGTAAAATACTGACCTTCACTTGTGATCAAGGGCAATTCGGCCCTGATCTTATCCATAACTTAATGAGGATTCTTCATGCCACAAGTTAAATTGAAAGAAGGCGAACCAGTAGACGTAGCTATCCGTCGTTTCAAACGTTCATGCGAAAAAGCGGGCGTTCTTGCTGACGTACGTAAGCGCGAATTCTACGAAAAACCGACTCAAGAACGTAAGCGCAAAAAAGCTGCTGCTGTTAAACGCTACCAGAAGAAACTGGCTCGCGAATCAGTACGTACTACTCGCCTTTACTAAGATTAATTTGTGATTGACTGCCTGGACTAAATAAATGACTACTTTAAAAAACCAAATAACTGAAGTTTTGAAAGCAACAATGCGTGCTAAAGAAATGGCTAAGTTAACGGTAATTCGTAGTCTTCAGGCGGCAATTAAGCAAATCGAAGTCGATGAGCGCAAAGAACTTGACGATGCTCAGGTTCTTGCGGTCATTGAAAAGCAAATTAAACAACGTAAAGAATCGATCAAAGCCTTTGAAGGTGCTGGTCGAGAAGATTTAGCTAGTAAGGAACAAGCCGAAGTTGAGGTTCTATCTCAATTTCTACCAGAAGCTATGACTGAGGAAGAACTTGATTCCATCATTGCGCAAGCGATTACAGCGCAAGAAGCTACTAGCATGAAAGATATGGGTAAGGTGATGAATTCTCTGCGTCCGCTCATAGCCGGGCGCGCCGATCCTGCACAAGTTTCAGCTAAAATCAAAGCTAAACTGGCATAATCCCCTGCTTTAAATCTCTATTTGCGTTGAACTGACTTAATTGCTAGCCAGTTCTTAGCAATCCAAATTTCTTTTTTAATTTTAATAAATCACAAATTACAATTTACATTTTTGCTTTGCAGTAATTGCATCATTTTTGAAGATTTCACCTGATCCACAATATCTTGCCGTGTCAGTTTTTGTAGCTGAAAGTCTAGTGCATCACGATTTTTATCAGTTGCCTGATAAAGCTGATCTACATAACGCCTGACGATCCCACAAAATTCCACCTGTTGTGCTGCAGTTAAATTCTGTTGTTGTGGATTTAAACTGCGCAGAAAATCTCGTGACTGCTGGTGATATTCATCGCTGATACGCTCTACTGCCCGCACATAATCCTTAGTGCTCGCTGCATAACTATGTGATATTCCCCAAACCAGAAACAGGCACAACAATGTTCTTTTCATTCATGCTTTCTCATGTGCTTTCATTTGCAACTCAGCATAGTACAAGGCAAACTTGAAATAAAGCACAGAGGTTGATGTAGTTCACAGCTTTAGTAAGTAATTTTTATGAGAAGATTAAATCTTGTATTTTCGTTCCTGCTGCATCTGTTTTAAACGTTGTGAAATACTTGCAGACAATGACTGATTCTTCTTACTAACTCGCTGTGCATGTAGTAAGGATTTAATAGCTGCCTCCTCATTTCCCGTCCAATATTCCACTTCAGCACGGTAACGCAGCACATTAATGGTTTTAATCTCAGATACAGGCTCGGCATTGGTTGCTGACAGCATTAAGCGCCAGGCACTTAAATCACGTGAATTCGCATTCAGGAAACGTTGCACGATCATCTTGGCTTGATCGGTTTGCTTCATACGGATCAATACTTCTGCATATTTATAATTGAGTGCCCGGTTTTCCGGCATAATGGATGCTGCAGAACGCACACTACGCAGAGCTGGCTCCAGCTGATTTTTCCCGAGATAAATATCGGTCTGAAACAGCACCAGCAAAGGATGAATCTGATTATGCTTTTTTGCCTGGTCTAATGCCTGTTGTGCATTATCCTCATCACCTTGTTGCAGATAGTAAGCAGTGAGTGCCAATTGCCCTGCAAAACTGTTTTGTCCTGCTAAAATTTTTAATTGCTGCTCAGTCGTCTGACGGGACAGTACTTTGCTATACCAACGAATAATCTCAAAATTCTGGTCTATCAGCTTTGGTTTAACTTTCGGCATCTGATTGGCGCGTAAACGCGCCTCACTCATACGCTCAGTCGTTAAGGGATGAGTAAACCAGAAATCTGGCAGAAAGCTTAAACGGCTGGTTGAACGATGCATCACCTCAAAGAAATCAGCCATGCTCTGCGGGTTATAGCCCGAAGCATACATATACTGCATACCGATCCGATCTGCTTCACGTTCCTGATTACGACTATAAGAAAGCTGCTGATCCATTAAAGCTGCTTGTGAGCCCATCATTACGGCTGCACCCGCATCGCCATCTGCTTGCGATGCCACTAAGGCTCCGACCAGGATTCCCGCGAGTGCTAATAATCCCTGTCCTTTAAATGCTTCTTGGGATCGACTGTAATGACGTTGTGTGACATGTGCAATTTCATGCGCCATCACACCGGCCACTTCATCCATATTACGCGCTGAATTGAGTAATCCCATATTTAAGGCAAATAAGCCACCAGGCACAGCAAAAGCATTAATCTGGGGATCATTAACCACAACCAGGCCAATTGGTTGCTGTAATTGAGTCTGGCTGAGAATATGTGAAAACACTGAAAATAACTGGTCTTCCATCCAGGGATTTTGCACCACAGGTAATTGTTTCTGTACTTGACGATAAACCTTTTCACCAATCATGCGCTCTTTTTGCTGATCTATCAGCCCTACACCTGCTCCAATTTCTGGAACAGTAAACTGACTAGACTGGGTGTTAAAAGTATCGGAAGCGGTATGCCCTATCACCATACATGCGCTTAATCCACAAGCCAAAACCAAACGTTTCAATGAATAAATCTCTAAGCCTGATTACGAAACCTGCTTGAATATACCATTGAAAAAAGGGCATAAACGCAAGGAAATGTTATTTAATATTATTTAAAATGCGGGTCAACTACATAGCGTGGTACACGTCCTTGCAAAGCATCCACCAGGTTGTGATATGCCAGTTCTGCCATACGCTGACGTGTTTGCGCAGTTGCCGAACCTACGTGCGGCAAGGTAATCACATTATCAAGTTTAAATAGCTCTGATTCTTGCAATGGCTCTTTTTGATAGACATCCAGCCCTGCGGCAAAAATCTGACGATTTTTTAAAGCCTGAATCAGTGCCTGCTCATCGACAACTGAACCACGGGAAATATTCACAAAGACTGCATGCCGCTGCATCAATGCCAGTTCTTCTGCACCAAAAAGTGCTTTGGAATCTGCATTTAAATCCACTGCGACTACCACAAAATCAGAACGCTGTAATAAGGATTTTAAATCACAATATTCTGCATTTAAGCCTTGCGCCAGCTCCAGCTTTTCACGACGGTTATGATAAAGCACATTCATATTAAAGCCATGAAAGCCACGTCGCGCGATTGCTGCGCCAATATGACCTAATCCAATAATTCCTAAAGTCTTGCCAAAAATATCTACCCCGAATTCTGCTTCGCTGGCGGTACGCTGCCACTGTCCTTGCTTGGTCCATTGATCTAAATAAGTTACTTTACGCGCTGCGGCCATGAGTAAAGTAAATGCAAGATCAGCTGTGGTTTCAGTGAGCACATGTGGTGTATGAGTGAGATAAATTTTCTTTTCTTTTAAATATTCAAGATCGTAATTGTCGTAGCCAACACTGACACTGGAGATGATTTTTAGTTTAGTCGCAGTTTCCAGATTATTTCGATTGAGCAGTCGTCCTGCGCCAATCATGCCATCTGCATCTTGTGCATGCTGCAAAATCTGTTGATTGACATCACCCAGCTTGGGCCGGATATATACCACATTATATTGTTGTTCGAGTTTGGCTTGAATCTCTGGATGAATTTGACTAAATACAACAACTTTTTGCTTCATGCTTATTTATTCCATGCTGACAGGCCTACTTTGCATAAACTGCCAGAGTCGCTTTTTAAGGATTGGCCGATCCAGCATCTCCTGCAGGGAGGCCAACTGGGTAATTTTACTGTTTGAAAGATGTGGAACAGTACCAAGAAAAATAATATTTTTATCGTGACTCATGCCATCCAGAAAACCCTGGATATAAGACTCCACGCCGCGTCCATCCTGCACATTATCCCAAGGAAATGGCCAGTTCAGCTCTGCAAACTCACCCAACATTGCACGTTGGATATTCGACCACAGTAATTGCTGATCTTCAGTTAAGCTCGTAGCATCAATGACAATGATACAGTGCGCAAGACTTAATGCCTGCAGGCTAAAAGGCGCGACCTCAACAATTTCGCGAAGCTCATGTACCAGTTCTGGCTGCGGCTGTATTTCCATTGTTGGCATTATAACGACTGGCGCAGGCACTTCTACAGGTGCAGATACGACAGAACGTTCAATCACTGAGGCTTCAGCTTTAAGCTCAGGAAGGATGATTTCACTCAGGACTTCAGGTTGTGACTGGTCACGCCAAAGCGCCGGCTGGTGCGATTGACACGGCTCCGCCCGAGGAATCCAGATATCAATTCCTAGTGTCGCCAGTATGTCACGCTGATGCCCTATCATCTTGTCTTCATCACCTATTTCAGGCTGAATATTTTAGCGGGAATCCATTTCCTTTGCCGAACTTTTTCGGATTTTTCACTGTACATTACAATTGATTTGTAGCAAATTTGATTTTAGTCATTCTCTTCGGGTTGTTTACATGCAGGTTCAAACATTATTTAAAGATCATGCGTGAGTTAATAAATACTTTCAAGTCTGAATTAAATAATCATGATGCTGTTCTTTTTCTGCATCTGATCCACAATTTCATCTACTTCAAAACCCAAACGCCAATACAGTAATTCCATCACGTCAAATTCATCCTGAGTGATGATCCGATCATTCCAGAGACAGATTTCCGCAATGCCCAATATACTCAGTCGATCACGCAGTAACAGGCCAGAAATATCATTCAGAATTTCAGCCAGATCAATCGGCTCATCTGAAATTTCGGTATACATTTCCAGTTCTTTTTGAGTCAGAATACGTTTTAAAATACGCTCGCGAACATCCAGCTGATTATCACTATTGATCTGCTGTACATGCAGCAATGCATCAATCAGGCGTACGATTTGTGGTTTAACTTCTTCCAGTGCCGTCGGGGTATGTAGGGGGAGTAGATTCAGCTCATATTTCACACATTCAAGCAACAAGGCATCTAGCAGACCAATTTCACCATCTTCCTGAATAATTCGTGCCAGTTTCATTACGAATTGTCGTGCTACCGTGGTCGGCATGCCACCAATATTTTTGCAGGCTTGCTGAAAAATCGAGATATGCACACGCCCGTCCAGATTTAACAATGAATCTACAATGGCCCGACTGACTTCAGCATCGGTGGGAATAAATTCCCGATATTGCCGGATCATCAGAATTGCAACCATGACCTCTCGTGACCCAGTTGCAGTTTGTAATGCGCGTTCAATTAGCTCTGGTCGTGGCGTATTGGCACGATTCTCCGGATTCAGTGGTTTAACCGCATCTTTAATTGCAAAACTGATCGGCGACAGACGTAGTAAAGGCAATGGCTGTGGCGAACTCCAAGCAGCTGCACTTGTGACCGCCATTTCTTCGAGTGACCGAAACAGACTAAATAAAGGCTGATTTTGTAGTTTTTTTAGGTTTTCAAGCTGCAGATCCTGAATAAGGGAGGGATTCATTTCATAGATTCGCTGCTCAATACTGGGATGAATATTCAGCCAGTTCTGCTGACTGAGTGAGTTAGCAAAACACATATGTGAAATCGACTCTGCATATTCACTATGAATCTGTGAACCGGAATGATGCACATAAATCCGCAGCAAAGTCTGTACATTGGCATCATTTTGAATCAGGCGACGGGTTTTCTGATCATTCTTGAAAGTTCTGCCACCGAGCGAAATATATTTAATGAAACGGGTAATCAGCACGCCTAAGCTACCAATCAGCCAGATCACCGCACCAATACCCACAAACAGAGTCTCAAACTTGTTTTCTGCCGGCATACCATTCCGATAGAATCCCCGTTTGGCAATCTTACTGCCCCACTGACTAAAAGTAGTCAGGCTACTGTAGAGAATCTTGAGCCGGGTATTTTCTGCCGCTTCACCAGAAAGAATCTTGTTAAACTCATGGCTTAATAAACCATACAGTTCAATTTCATCCAGATTTTGCAATGCCCCCCAAGTCAGAATAATGGCAGTATTTCCCGGGTTAAAACCGGCAGTCAGTGCATTGACCCCGACCTCATCAGGCAAAACATACACCGCAGGAGGCTCAATCAGAAAAGTATCTGCCAATTGTTCAGCAATCTTCAGAGCGACGCTTTCCTCCGGTACGCTTTCAATCAGACTCAGGCGACGTGCACCCATCTGCCGTGCCAAGGAATACCCACCAGCACGAAAGACATAAAATTCATAGAGTACTGACACCACCATGATCGAACCGACCAGAGCAATCAGATAAGGACTCAGCACATGCCAATAAATAGATTGAGCAGGATCAAAATAATAGACCAGTAAACCAACGACAGTATTAATAATTGCTATCGTCAATAGCACAGCAATCAGACAGACACTGGCTGGCCATAGCATATTTTTATTCTTGATAAACGCATATCCTACGCTTTTCAATGCTTCACCCTGATCACATTGTTCTAGCTTTGCCCAATCATAAATGAAAAAAGCGGGAAATTCCCGCTTTTTTCATGATTTTAAAGACTTAGACTTCGCGCACGCCAGTCAGGTCTACTGATGCTGCATCGATATTTACATCAATAAACTTGTCACCTTTTTTGGCGCCATCATTACGCTTTTGCTGTAACTGGTCAAGGTATGCTTCATCAATACCACCAGCCACATATACGCCGTCAAATACAGAACAGTCGAATTCACGCAGGTTCGGTACAATCTTGGTACGTACTGCATCTTTCAGATCTTCCAGATCTTGGAAAATCAGACGGTCAGCACCAATAATTTCACGAATTTCCTCAACACTACGTTCAGACGCGATCAACTCAGATTTGGCTGGCATATCGATACCATACACGTTTGGATATTTCACCATTGGTGCAGCAGACGCAAAGAATACTTTTTTCGCACCGGAATCACGCGCCATCTGAATGATTTCATTACACGTAGTACCACGAACAATTGAGTCATCGACCAATAGAACGTTTTTACCCTGGAATTCCAGCTCAACCGGGTTCAGCTTCTGACGTACTGATTTTTTACGCAGTTGCTGACCAGGCATAATGAAGGTACGACCAATATAACGGTTCTTCATGAAACCTTCACGGAATTTCACGCCCAGCGTATTTGCCAGTTCAAGCGCAGAAGTACGTGATGTATCTGGAATTGGAATGACCACATCGATATCATGTTCATCACCCCACTCGCGCAGGATTTTATGGGCCAGTTTCTCACCCATTTTCAGACGGGCTTTATACACTGAAATACCATCAATGATTGCATCTGGACGCGCAAAGTACACATATTCAAAGATACATGGACGGTATTCTGGCTTTTCAGCACATTGCTTGGTAAAGAAGTTCCCTTCAGAGTCAATAAAAACAGCTTCACCTGGCTCGATATCACGCTCAACTTTAAAGCCCAACGCTGTAATCGCTACAGATTCAGAAGCGATGATATATTCCATCCCGTTTTCAGTTTCACGCGAACCGTAGATCAACGGACGGATACCATTAGGATCACGGAAACCAACCACTCCTTGACCTGTAATCATGGCAACAACTGCATAACCACCTTTGCAGCGCTCATGCACGCGTGTTACGGCATGGAAGATATCTTCAGAGGTCGGTACCAGTTTGCCACGCTTCTGCAATTCGTGCGCAAATACGTTGAGCAGAACTTCTGAATCAGAATCGGTGTTCATATGACGTAAGTCAGTCTTGAACAGGTCATCATGAATTTCTTCAGCATTGGTCAGGTTACCGTTATGTGCCAGCGTAATCCCGTAAGGAGAGTTCACATAAAACGGCTGCGCTTCAGCACTACTTGAGGTACCCGCAGTTGGATAACGCACATGGCCAATACCGTAATTACCTTGTAATGCACGCATATGACGGGTATGGAATACATCACGCACCATACCAACATCTTTACGAAGGAACAGGCGACCTTCATGACAAGTTACAATCCCAGCTGCATCCTGTCCACGATGTTGTAACATCGTTAATGCATCAAACAACATTTGGTTAACAGCTGATTTACCAGCAATACCAACCACTCCACACATAGCAACCTCGCAGACAAGCTAGGATTAATAAAAAGGATTATTCGTAGACTCAGCTGATGATTTGCTCTTTACAGCAGGCTCAGCTGATACATCTGAAGATTTTCTGGAATCTTCCGACTTGATATGTTGTAGGGCCTCGTTTGCAGCATCTTTGGACATCTGGGTCGCCCATGGCGCATAAGGAAGCAAAGTCTGAATTACTTTGGACTGTTTCCAGTGTGGTGAGCTTTCTACCCACGGCCCGATTCCCTGCATGGTGATCAGAACAATCAGCAGCCCTTTCAGGCTGCCAAACACCCCACCTGCAAGACGGTTTAAAGGTCCCAGTTTCAGGGTTTTCATCACCCGGTTGAGCAAGAAGGTTACTATCCAGGTCAAAACCACAATCATCAGGACGATGAAAGCAAATGCTGCAATTTTTTGTACCACTGGATCTGTACTGAGAGCAGTCATGGAAGGCGCAAGTAGTGTTGAATATTTCGCTGCTACAATGAGCGCAAAAATCCAGCCAGCTAAGTTCGCAAAGGCTTTAATAAATCCTTGACGCAAACCGTTTAGCCCTCCAATGAGCAGTATAAACAGTAAAAAGATGTCAATGGCAGTCATAGAATTCAGAATGCTTCAACACAGTCTTTTACAAGTGTCGGACCTGTATATATGAGGCCACTATAAACTTGTACAAGGCTGGCACCAGCTTGCTTTTTGGCAGCGGCATCGGCACCCGAAAGAATACCACCCACACCAATCAATGGAATTTGTCCTTGCAACACATCTGCAAAGGCTTTTAAACATGCCGTACTTTTCTCAAAGACCGGCGCACCCGACAAACCGCCTGCTTCTTCAGCATGCTCCAGACCTTCAACACCTTCACGAGACAAGGTCGTATTGGTCACAATCAAACCATCAATCTTGAATTGCAGCAACTGCTGGGCAATAAATGCAATATCTTCAGCTTCAAGATCTGGTGCAACCTTCAAGACCAGAGGTACATAATGCTGGTTTTCTTGAGCAAGCTCAAGCTGACGGTTTTTTAGCGTTTCCAGCAGCTCGGTGAGCGCATCACCACTTTGCAGGCTACGCAGGTTTTTTGTGTTGGGAGAGGAAATATTAACAGTAATGTAGGAAGCGTAATTATATACCTTTTCCAGGCAGATTAAATAATCATCAACTGCATTTTCAACCGGAGTTACAGCATTCTTGCCGATATTAATCCCCAGAACACCTTTGAATTTTGCAGCTTTAACATTTTCAATCAGTTTGTCCACGCCTTCATTATTAAAACCCATACGGTTAATAATGGCTTTCGCTTTTGGCAGACGGAACAGTCGGGGTTCCGGATTACCGGGCTGAGGACGCGGGGTAATAGTACCGATTTCAATAAAACCAAAGCCTTGACTTGCAAGGGCATCGATATAGGCACCATTTTTGTCCAACCCTGCCGCCAGACCTACCGGATTCGGAAATTCGATTCCCATACAGGTCACTGGTTTAGAAGCAACGTTTTGACGCATCATCCCCATGGCATGGGAGGATTTCAACAGTGATAGTGTCAGCTCATGTGCACGCTCTGGTGCTAAAGAAAACAACAAAGGGCGGGCTAGAGAATACAACATATCTAGAAAAGTCTACTGCTTTTTAAGTCGGCATATTATAGTCACAGCCCGGTAAAAAAACCATGCTTTGCAAATCTTTATTTTTACCGTTTATAGGACAGTCGCTGTTAATTTAATCTGTCCGGCATCACTGATAAGTTCCATTTTTTCAACAGTTAAGCCACTCTGGGCCAGCTGGGTCAGAAAATTAGCCAGTACAGAATAATTTTCATGACTGACATTGAGTAAAATTTTACCTTCCTGCTGCTGGGATGAAACCGACAACCCCTGCTGCTGGGCAGCACGCTGCACTTTTTCTGAGGCATCTAATTGCAGATCGCCTGCTGGCTTCATGGTCGCTGCATTACTCTGCATCCACACTAAAGTATCTTTTAAGGTATTCAGGCGCTTTTGCTGGGTATCCGCAGCTCTGTGCATATAAAATAGTGCCGAACCGACTGCAGCCACGATGACAAAGATTGTGGTAAAGATCACCATGTAGCGTTCACGGGCGCTCAGGCTATCCAGATAATCTGTAATGCGTTCAATGCGCTGGTCCAGCCGGATTTGAATATTGTCGAGCATTTTCATTATTGTATTCTCACCGATCCGATCGCACCTGCACCATTGGCCTGTACATTACCCAGTTCAACTTTAAAACCCTGCTGTGTCAGCTGACGGGTCAAAGTGCTTAATGCATCAGAAGAGTTCGCCTGCAGATCCATATTCAGACTTGAAGTATCATAACTGACCCGCTGCGCAATAATCTGGTTTTGCATTAATACCGGCCCCACCCGACTAATCAGATCAAAAGCCTGAGTATTCGCCACCTGACTTAAACGCATCTGCCCTTCAAACTGGCTTTTGATATTCTGCTCGTTTACAGGATAGTTCTGACCAAACCAGTATTTGAACTGATCAATCGCTTGAGAAGCAGTTTGATTGGCAATCTTTTTATATTGATACCAGCGCACAGCATCATAACTAAACTGCAGCACCAGAATACCCAAAAACACAGCAGCACAGGCTTTCCAGTAACCGGAAACTGGCGTATCTGACTTGGCTTTAGGCAAGACATTAAAAGGATGCTGTTTGGCTTTTTTCAGCTGGGGAAGGCTGTACTGAAACGACTCAACCTGATCATGGGTAACAACAGCTTCCAGACTACGCAGCTGAGCGTCATTCAGGTTACTCACCTTGTAATTTACATCTTTAGGCTGATAATCCAGATAAAGACTCAGGTCATCCACCGAATGACCCACATATTCCGATTCGCGAACCAGTAGTCGCCCAGCAAGTTCCGCCAATACACGTTGATTTTCTTCTGGAACAGGCAGGACCAGAAAATCTGGCAATAATGCCGTGACCTTGACCGGAAGAAGGTTCAATACATGCTGCATGGTTTCTACAGTTGAATTGGAAATTCCCAATACACTGAGCTGATCGGGCTGCTGAAAATGATGAAGCACCTTCATCGCATCAACCGGTAGAATGACATATTCCTCCAGCAGATACTTGATTGCCTCCTGCCCCATTTTCTTATATTGGGCTTTGGACATGCTCTGCTGCAAAATCTGCACATGACGACTCGGGAAAAAGACCGTTGCCTCTACCCCATGTTGCCCCTGGATTTCCTGAATCAGTTGCTCAAGTGTATCTGCACTTTTCCAGAATTCCCCATCTGACCATTGCCAAACCCCATTGGCTTCTGGCATCCATAAATACAACATCGATTGTGTTCTGCCGTTTTAATAGTTTTTTATACTGTTGGAATAAAGCTTTTTAACTGTGTCGATAAACCTGCTGCAATCACTGCCTGATCATAAATGCGAGCTTCTGACAAATGAAAAGGATGGAAAGACTCCGCTGTCAGAATGGAAGCAATATGTGCCACCACATTCATATGGCAAACCACGACAATTGATTCATACGGTAACTGAGACAACCACTCCACAGCCACTTTGGCATCATCATCCGGCTTAATGGCATTACAGATCACCACCGGTACATCTTTATAGAAAGCCTGCAAATGTGCCAGAGTTTCCTGAGCACGAAGCAACGGACTCACTACAAAGACTTCAGGTTTAACTATGTCTTTCAGGTATTGAGCAGTCTGTTCTGCCTGTAGATGTCCACGTTCGGTCAAAGGGCGCTTGGTGTCGTTACCATTTACCGGTGGAGCTGCTTCGCCATGACGTACGAGTGTCAGTTGCATACATTTCCCTATTCGTTCATTCAAGCTGCTGATCAGGTCATAATATGAGACTGATCATACAGTTCCATCACTTATAAATCAGACTTGATGATGTGGCAAGACAAATTCCACATCACTGCGATGACCATTTTTCATTAAAGACACTGCAATACTCATCGGCGGTGCACCTTCAAAGATCACAGCATACAAGGCACAGGTAATTGGCATGTATACATCCAGTTCTTCTGAACGTGCTTTTACCTGTACAATAGTATTAATCCCTTCCGCCGTCTGACCTAGTTCAGTAGTTGCCTGTTCCAGAGTTTTGCCTTTACCCAGCGCATAACCAACCTGATAGTTTCGGCTTAACGGACTATTACAGGTAGCGAATAGATCACCTACACCCGACAGCCCCAGGAAGGTTAATGGATTCGCACCAAGCTTCACCGCAAAACGGCTCATTTCTGCCAAGGCACGGGTCAGAATCATACTCTTGGTATTTTCACCGACGTTATAGGCGGCTGCCATACCCATTGCGACTGCATAAATATTTTTCAGCGCACCACCAAGCTCTACACCATGCACATCATCGCTGGCAAAGACACGGAATAAAGCACTGTGCAAAGCTTGCTGTACTGCATAACGCACCAGTTCAGAATCACTTGCAATCACAGTCCCTGCTGGCTGGCCCGCCACAATTTCCTTCGCCAGGTTCGGGCCTGAAAGTACACCATATGGCACTTCAGGTAATTCTTCCCGGATGATATCACTCATAAAACTAAAGGTTTTCGCTTCAATACCTTTGGTCAGTGAAATCACGGCCTGAGAGCTAATAAAAGGCTTAATCTGCTTCAGCACATCACGAAAAGAATGGCTTGGAATTGCCACCAGAATAATGTCACGATCACGTACTGCTTTTTCTAAATCAGAAACTGCCAATAATGCAGGCTCGAGCTGAAAATCTGGCAGGTAACGCTTGTTCATATGCGTGGCATTAATATCCGCAGCCGTGGCTTCATCACGAATCCAGATCATGGTGTCACAGCCATTGCGTACTGCAGTATTTGCCATTGCTGTACCAAAACTACCACCACCCAACACTGTAATTCGCAACGCAGTCTTACGATCAATTTCTACAGGTTCAACCAGATCTGAAAATTTTAATTCTGACATGTGTTTCTAATATCCTTATCTAGCCAAATTAATGTGATGGATTCCACTGGCTGACAAATGCTTCTGTATGGATTTCTGCACGTGGCGCAATAGTTTTTGCCGCCGTTCCAATATAAATGATGCCTGAAACCAGATCATCACCTGAAATTCCTAAAGCCTGTTTAAAGTATAACGATTCTACTACAGCGCCACTACGCCACATGGTCGAAAAACCTTGAGCTTGCAGGGACAATAAGAAATTCTGAATTGCGGCACCAGAGCTCAGAATCTGCTCAAAATGCGGCACCTTGGGATGATCTTTTAAACGGGTCAAAGCCAGAACCAGTAAAGGTGCACGGAAAGGATGATGTTTTACCCGCTCAATCTGAGCAGCTTCAGTTTGGCCCAGATCGATTAATGCCTGAGACAATAACTCACCAAAAGCTTCACGCTTATCATCTGGAATAACTACAAATTCAGTAGGTTTTAAACGGTGGTGATCTGGCGCAGTCAGCGCAGCCTGAAAGGCTATTTCCAGCTGTTCAGCATTGGGTGCCGGGGCAATCAGCTGACCAATAGATTGACGTTGATGAATATTCTGATGAACGATTTCGATCGTTGATTCGGTCATTGCCTTGTATTTCTATACTTAAAAACTGTATTCAAGATTAGCATATTCATCTTGGGATTCTCTATATCCTTCATTTTTATTCTTCTTGCTCAGATACATTTAGCTCACTGTTTTCGTTTCTGATAACAATCATTAAATAGCGTTTACGAGAATGACATGGCTAATACTGAAAATTTCCAAATTTATACATGCTGTACAGATTCTAAAGATGATTATGTGATTAATTATACGATTATCTGATCTTGACGGGTTTTTAGACATGACAAAAATATTAACAATGGGTGCAGCTATTGCCACTGCACTCGCTCTGACTGCGTGTAGTACTAATCCAACCAACACAACTGCAATCCGCAAAGAAAATAATCAATTTGAAGTCACCGGATTAGGTAAGACCCAAGTCATTGCCAAAAATAATGCCGTGAACGCCGCCTCTAAAACTTGTGGTTCACGATCAACAGCTATTATTGTAGATGAACAGTCCACCTATGATGGCGCACTGAAAGGCGTGGTAGATGAGCAGACTGGGCAGATTATTCAGGCTGCTGCCACAGTACTTGGTAATATTGCAGGTACAGGCAATAGCATTAATTCAGATGATGATTACCAAACTACCCTGACTTTCCGTTGCCAGTCTAACTAAAGCATTTTTAGCTAGATAAAAAAACCGCTCAATGAGCGGTTTTTTTACGAACTGGAAATTAGCAATAGCCTTCCAGGCGGGTCAATGGTAATTTTTGACCAATCGCTTTTTCAATTTCTGGAAGATAGAACGCATCGTCTTCCGACAGGAAACTGATACTGACACCACGAGTCCCGGCCCGTCCAGTGCGACCAATACGGTGTACATAGTCATCAGACTGTTCTGGCAGGGTAAAGTTCACTACATGCGATACACCATCCACATGAATACCACGACCTGCTACATCAGTTGCGATCATGATATTGTGTTTTCCATTTTTAAACTGGTCCAGCATTTTTAAGCGCTTGTCTTGGGCAATTTCACCAGAAAGCATCACCACTTTATAGTTGTCACGTTTCAGATGATCATAGAGTTTACGCACCTGATCACGACGGTTGGCAAAAATCATGACCTTCTCAATCGGTTCATCACGCAAAATGTCTTGTAGCAGTTTATATTTATCTGCCTTGGCAACCATATATACACGTTGTTCAACGTCCGCATTGGTTTTCTTTTCTGGCTCAATTTCAACCGTTACGGGTTCAAATAACCACTGTTGTGCCAGATTCAATACGTCATAGCTAAAAGTTGCCGAGAACATCAGAGTTTGGCGCTGTTCCTTACGTGGCGAGAAACGTACGATACGTTTCACTGAAGGGATAAAGCCCATATCCAGCAGGCGGTCTGCTTCATCAATCACCAGGAATTCAATCTGATCTAACCAAACTTCTTTTTGTTCAACAAAGTCAATCAAGCGACCTGGAGTAGCAACCATGATGTCCACAGGTGCCTTATCGAGCTGTGCTTTTTGCTTGTCAAAATCCACACCACCAAGCAGCGTCACGACACTCAGATCAGTAAACTTGTTCAGCTCATGCGCATCACTTTCGATTTGTAGTGCAAGTTCACGAGTCGGTGCCAGAATCAGTGCACGTGGCTCACCACGATAACGCTGTTCCTGAACAGGATTATTCAATAGATCATTGATGATACTCACCAGGAAGGCCGCTGTTTTGCCCGTACCCGTTTGCGCACGACCAATTGCATCGTGACCTGCCAATGTGAATTTTAAAACCTTCTCCTGAATAGGCGTCATAGAAGAAAAGCCTAAAGCATCAATCGCTTGTTTTAGATTAGGATGTAAATTTAAGGTTTCAAAACCAGATGACATAAAGCGGTGCTCTAAATAGATAATCACTAAGATACAGACAGTATAAACAAAAAACGCCCCAATTTATATTGGGGCGTTTTATTAGCTTAATCCGAAGATTAGTCTAATGGTTGAACTTCTTCAGCCTGGAAGCCTTTTTGGCCTTTTACAACACTGAATTCAACACGTTGGCCATCACGAAGTGAACGGTGACCGTCACCTTGGATTGCACGGAAATGAACGAATACGTCATCACCACCATTGCGTTGAATAAAGCCGAAGCCTTTAGTATCGTTAAACCACTTAACTACGCCTTGTTCGCGAGCAACTGTCATAAGTTAATCCTCATTGTACCGAAAAGAAGGACCACCCGGTGTTGCAAACAGCAGAGCAAACAAGTTTGAAAATATTATTTTTAAGCTTGTAATCATTCTGTAAAACTATTAACAAAATCCCGGTTACATCCATTTATTTGCAGGACGAAAAACAATCAATTTGTTTATCTAAAATCCCACTAACTCATCGAGCTTAACATGGGTTTATAACAATTAATAGCCTTTTTTTAGGTTTGTTCTAATTGATTTCGCTATTTTTTTCAGAAATTTGCATAAGGTTTTTTTAATTATTATTTCGTTTATATTTTTTTAAAAAAGTTGGGATTTGGCATCCTATTTGCTAATATTTAGACCCCTTTTAAAGTCGAATGAATATTACGGAAATGATTGACAACGCAGATCAGATTCGCACCGTCGATGCCATAGGTAAACCATGCCCTATGCCGTTATTGATGTTAAAGCGTGCCCTGAAAAGCCATCCCGGCGAAACCTTTCTGCTGAAATCATCAGATCCACACAGCCAGATTGATGTTTCGCGTTACTGTGAGTTAAATCAGCTGAAGTATGATATGCAACAAATTTCTGACGTGGAGTTTCACTACATAATTGAATCTTAAAAATTTTCAATTAAACTATTTATCTCCACATTCGTATAAAAGTTTACATATCTCTACCCAAATATCCATCATTTGACTGGAGATTGGATTAACATAAATCTTAGATTTGGGAATGATCCCGTTATTCCTCAAGGAGAACACATGAGTGACAGCAGCAATCAATTGATGCCCCTGTCATTATCGGCGCCAGGTGTCAATCTCGGTGCTTATATTAGTACTGTCAATCAGATTCCTATTTTAACTGCCGAACAAGAAAAAGAGTTGGCAGACCGATATTTCTATGACCAAGATCTGGATGCAGCAAAAATGCTGGTGATGTCTCACCTGCGTTTTGTAGTCCATATTGCACGTAGTTATGCAGGTTATGGCCTGCCTCAAGGTGACCTGATTCAGGAAGGTAACCTTGGCTTAATGAAAGCGGTTAAACGCTTTGACCCGAATATGGGTGTTCGTCTTGTTTCCTTTGCCGTGCACTGGATTAAGGCTGAAATCCACGAATATGTAATCCGTAACTGGCGTATTGTCAAAATTGCGACAACTAAAGCTCAGCGCAAACTGTTCTTTAACCTGCGTAGTCTGAAAAAGTCATCTAAAAAGTTGACATTAGATGAGGCTCGATCAATTGCCAATGACCTGAATGTGACCCCCGAACAGGTTCTGGAAATGGAAGGGCGACTGACTGCCTATGATGCAGCATTTGAAGCTTCAGGTGATGATGACGATGAAGGTTCAGGTCATGTCGCTCCAGCGCTGTATCTGGAAGATAACCGTTATGATCCGGCACGTCTGATTGAAAATGAAGACTATGAAGAACAAAGTACAGCCGCCCTGCACGATGCCATGGAACAACTAGATGACCGTTCACGTAACATCTTGCAGCGTCGCTGGCTGGATGATGAAAAATCTACCCTGCATGAGCTTGCCGCAGAATATAACGTTTCTGCCGAACGTATTCGTCAGCTGGAAAAGAATGCCATGGAAAAAATTAAAGTTGCGATGTCTTCCAACTAGATTTCATGTCCTGTATAAAGCCTTCAGATGTGAAGGCTTTTTTGTCTTTTAATACGGTGTTTCAGCCCGTACTTTTATGCTAAGGTTAAGCGCAAAATTTACAGGAAGATCAGTTCAGATGTGGATTGCAATTTCAGCGATTAATCTGGCCCTTGCAGTAATGCTGGGTGCTTTTGGTGCGCATGGCTTGAAAGCACGTGCAACTGAAGCACAGCTTGGCTGGTGGCAGACTGCAACCGATTACTTTTTCTATCATGCGCTCGGCTTGTTGCTGTTAGGCATTCTGGCAAAAGTGATTCCACAATTGCCGATTAAACCAAGTTTTATTTTGATTCAATTGGGCATTTTACTGTTCAGTGGTTCACTTTATATTATGGCACTTGGTTTACCGCGTGGTTTGGGTGCAATTACCCCGATCGGAGGCGCACTGATGATTGCAGGCTGGCTGACCCTGGCCTGGAATGCATTTAAATACATCAAGTAAGAACTGATCACATTCAGAGGGTGCCAAAATGAACATCTATATCAATGGCGAACAACAACAGACTGACTGCACCACCTTAATGGAACTGGTTCAGCACCTTGCGCTTGAAGGTAAGCGCTATGCCGTTGAAGTCAATGAAATGATCGTTCCCAAAAGTAGACTGGCAGCAACGCCAATCTGTGAGGCAGACAAAATCGAAATTATTCACGCTGTCGGTGGCGGCTAAGGTTCGGAAATACTATGCAAGATTTACTTCAAATTGGCTCACGCCAGTTCCAGTCACGTCTGTTGGTTGGTACAGGAAAATATAAAGACTTACAGGAAACAGATCAGGCGATTCAGGCGAGTGGTGCTGAAATTGTTACGGTTGCAATCCGTCGCGTGAATATCGGCCAGCATCCTGACCAGCCAAATCTGCTATCCGTGATTCCACCCGAAAAATATACCATTCTGCCAAACACCGCTGGCTGTTTTGATGCTAACAGTGCTATACGCACCTGTATGCTGGCACGTGAGCTGCTGGATGGTCATAACTTGGTAAAACTGGAAGTTCTGGGTGACGAAAAAACCTTATATCCAAATATCACTGAAACTTTAAAAGCAGCACGCACCCTGATTGATGATGGTTTTGAAATTATGGTGTATACATCAGATGATCCAATCGTGGCGCAGGAACTGGAAAGCATGGGTTGTGTTGCGATCATGCCTTTGGGAAGTTTGATCGGCTCAGGTCTGGGAATTCTGAATCCTCATACCATTTCTATCATTAAGGAAAATGCCAAAGTGCCTGTACTGGTCGATGCTGGTGTCGGCACAGCCAGTGATGCAGCAATTGCGATGGAACTCGGTTGTGATGGCGTGTTGATGAATACAGCCATTGCAGCAGCACAGAATCCAGTCTTAATGGCATCTGCTATGCGTAAAGCAGTAGAAGCTGGTCGTGAAGCATTCTTAGCGGGTCGCATGCCACATAAGCGTATGGCGAATGCCAGCTCGCCTGAGACAGGTTATTTCTTTAAATAAACTCGTTGATAAGAAAATTAAGTGCAAAAATAAAGGACTCAATCGAGTCCTTTATTGATTTGCTACGATGTATTAAGGAATTAATCCTTCATCACGCATAGCAATCTGTACTGACTGACGCTCTGCGACTTTATTACGAATGTGAATGATATTTTTATAAGGTGTCAAATCGTGTTCGATATGATTTGACCAGTTAGTAAGTACAAACAGATAAGCATCTGCTGGTCCAAAGTTATCATCCACCAGGTAATCATTGTCTGATCCACCAATGGCTTTATCAATGTAACTTAATAAGCGGTCAATTTCTGCATACGCCTTTTTCTTGGCTTCCTCATCCATTGGCGCACCAAAGAATACCGCATAAGCATCATGTAATTCTGAGTTTAGGTAACCTAACCATTCCAGGACTTTGGCACGTCCCATACCTGATGGAGGAATTAAATCTTGTTTTGGATCGTGTTGTGCCAGAAATGGAAGAATCGCAACGTTCTCAGTCAGAATCAGGCCCGGGTTAATTTCCAGTGCTGGAACATAGCCTTTTGGATTGATCTCGTAATAATCTGTGCCTTTCTCAGTTTTATGTGTTTTTAAATCAACACGTTCCAAATCAAAATCAACATTAATTTCATTTAAAATAATATGTGCTGCCAACGAGCATGCACCAGGTGCATAGTAAAGCTTCATTTCTGATCCTTGTTATCTACTTCTCAATGTTTTAAATCGCTTCTAACAAACTTTCAAGTGATCAAACCTGTAAATTGCAAAAAAGCGTAACTGCCGCCAAAAGACATTTACTTCTTCAATATTGAGTATATTCCAGACATTTTCAAGTCATTCTTGTGTGGATTTTTATACCAGGACGATTAAGATACGCGGGGTTAAAAGTGAAATGATGAAATTCTGTGATAAGTCTGAAAAAAGAAGAATGGTTTTCCAATATCCGCACTGATGTTCTGGCTGGCCTGGTGGTCGGATTAGCCCTCATTCCAGAATCGATTGCGTTTTCTGCCATTGCTGGCGTCGATCCTCAAGTCGGTCTGTACGCATCTTTCTGTATCGCGGTATCTATTGCCTTCTTCGGTGGTCGCCCAGCAATGATCTCGGCAGCAACTGGTGCGATGGCGCTCCTCATGATTACTTTGGTCAAGGAGCATGGTCTGCAATACTTACTGGCTGCCACTATATTAACCGGGATTATTCAGGTAATTGCCGGTTCATTTAAAGTTGCCAAATTGATGCGCTTTGTTTCGCAATCAGTGGTCTATGGCTTCTTGAATGCCTTGGCGATTCTGATTTTTGTTGCGCAAATCCCGGAAATGCAAAAAATGGATGTGACCGGTTATCTGTTTGTTGCGATCGGTTTGGCAATTATCTATTTATTTCCTTATCTTCCGAAAATTGGTAAAGCCATCCCTTCTCCACTGATCTGTATTATCGTCCTCAGCGGTCTGGCTCTTGTCCTCGGATCAGATATGCGTACCGTGAGTGACTTAGGACATTTTCCAGATACCTTACCAGTTTTCTTGATTCCAGAAATTCCGCTGAACTTTGAAACACTACAAATTATTTTTCCTTATTCAGCGACTTTGGCCACTGTCGGTTTACTTGAAACCATGATGACCACCACTGTAGTCGATGAAGTCACCGATTCTGAAAGTGACCGCCATCAGGAATGCCGTGGTCAGGGTATGGCCAATATCGTCAGCGGTTTTATGGGTGGAATGGCCGGTTGTGCCATGATTGGACAGTCGATTATCAATGTCTCGTCTGGTGCACGTACCCGTCTGTCTACGCTTGTGGCAGGCGTGTTCCTACTTTGCCTAGTGGTATTTCTAAAAGATTGGCTGGCTTATATCCCGATGGCAGCACTGGTAGCCATTATGATCATGGTGTCATTTACCACCTTCCAGTGGGGTGCTATCAAGCAGTTTAACAAGCATCCGCTTGCTTTTAATGTGGTGATGATTACTGTTGTGCTGGTAGTTTTGGTGACCCATAACCTGGCATTAGGCGTGTTAATCGGCGTGGTATTGTCTGCCCTGTTCTTTATCAACAAACTGGAAAATACGGTTCACGTATATACTCATTTGCTAGATGAACGTTCTCGTCGTTATGTGATTTCCGGGCAGATCTTTTTTAGCAGTTCAGACCGTTTCTATCAGTTCTTTGACTTTAAGGAAAACCTGGCAGTTGTTGAACTTGATCTGACCCATGCCCATATTTGGGATGTCACTTCTGTGAATATGTTCAATAACGTCGTACAGAAATTTAAAGCCCAAGGAATTGATGTTCAGGTGACTGGACTGAATGAAGCCAGCAGTACTTTGGTCGACCGTTATCAAACCTGATCATCATTCATATGATTTAAAAGGGCCAATTGGCCCTTTTATTTTTCTGAGGAATAAGCTCAATGCCAGTTTTTAGTAGTGAATTCCTGAGAAAAGTTTGACTTGCTCCGCTCAGGACTTAAAATACCGCATTCTGAATTTTTAGATTTGCCAAAGTTATGTCGAACGATCAATTAGACCAGCAAGTCGTGGAGCTGGACAATTTAAGCGAGCACCGTGAAATTGTGACGTTTATGCGCCGCTCAGCGCCATTAAATACCTCTCAACGTACTGCGCTTGAACAATATGGTCACTTAATTTTGGAATATCCGGTGGGTGATTTGCGTCAGCATTTTGAGCACCCTGAACGTCCATTGACTGTAGAAATCGGGTTCGGTATGGGTCGTTCACTGGTATTGATGGCCAAAGCCAATCCTGAACGTAATTTTGTCGGTATTGAAGTGCACGTACCTGGCATCGCACAATGTGTGTATGAAGCAGGTATGGAAGGCTTAACCAACTTGCGTGTCCTGGATGCCGATGCAATTCAAGTCCTACGTGAAATGCCGGATAACAGTATCAACACGGTGCAGTTGTATTTCCCTGATCCATGGCAGAAAAAACGTCACTTCAAACGCCGTTTCGTATCACACGACCGCATGCCATTGGTTGAACAAAAGTTAGAGCTCGGCGGTACATTCCACGCTGCGACTGACTGGGAACCGTATGCTGAATGGATGCTGGAAGTGCTTGAAGAGCGTCCACGTTTGGAAAACCTGGCAGGTAAAGGCAACAGTTATCCTCGTCCTGACTGGCGTCCTCAAACCAAATTCGAGCGTCGTGGTATTGAAGCCGGTCACAAGATTAATGACTTTATCTTTAAGAAAATCTCTTAATCCAAGAGGAATCCAAAAAAAGCGCTGATAATTCAGCGCTTTTTTATGAAAAGAATTTATCTTCGAATTAATGAATGATCGCGATCAGAATATCTGAAATCAATTTTAGAAAGAAAAATAGATTGATCATCTTTATGCCAGGCAATTTTTCCTAGGCATTACTCACTTTAACGCAAGAAGATACGATAAATCAATTTTAAAATCGAACTGCCATACGGTGGATAAATCAGCTTCATCAAACTGAATTTTGGACGGCTAAATACCGACTTGGCATGACTAAAGGTCTTAAAGCCTTCATGTCCATGATAATGTCCCATTCCAGATGGGCCAATCCCACCAAAGGGCATATCCTCCATACCTGCCGTCATCAAGGTTTCATTGAGACAAACTCCACCGCTATGTGTCGCATGTAATACTTTTTGTTGCTCAGCTTTGTTATAGCCAAAATAATATAGTGCCAATGGCCGGTCATGCTGGTTGATGTAGTTAATTACTTCATCCATCTGCTCATAGCCAATGACAGGTAGAAGTGGGCCAAAGATTTCATTCTGCATGATCAACATATCGTCATGAACATTGGTCAGGACCAGGTGCGGCAAACGGCGCCCATCTCCCCCATGTTCAATCTGATGCAACTGTGCACCTTTGGCCTGAGCATCCTCAATATATCGCTGTAATCGAGCAAGCTGCCGATCATTAATGATGGTTGTATAATCCGGATTGCTTAAAATACTATTTGGATAAAATTGTCGAATAGCATCGAAGTAAGCTTCAATAAAAGCTTGGATTTGTGACTGATGCACAAATGTATAATCTGGTGCTACACAGGTCTGCCCGGCATTCATGGTTTTGCCAAAAGCCAGACGGCGTGCGCTTTCCTGTAAATCAGCATCTTTCGCGACTATAACAGGTGACTTACCGCCGAGCTCCAGTGTGACTGGGGTCAGATTCTCCGCCGCCGCATGCATCACATGACGTGCAATTGAAGTCGCGCCAGTAAAGAGCAAATGATCAAATGGCAAATTAGTAAATTGCTGCGCGACTTGTGCATCCCCCGTAACTACAGCAATCTGGTCAGCTGGGAAATAACGGGCAATCAGCTGTTGAAACAGACTGGAAAATTCCGGGGTATATTCACTCATTTTCAGCATGACCCGGTTACCCGCAGCCAAGGCCTGGCCCAAAGGACCTATGGCGAGGAAAAGCGGATAATTCCACGGCACCACAATACCAACCACGCCTACCGGCTGATACATCACATAACCCGTGGCTGGCTGAAACAGAATACCAACCTGACGTTTACTCGGCTTCATCCATTTTTTCAGATGTTTCAAGCTGTGTTTCAGTCCATTCAAACTGGTCAGCACTTCAAACAGCTTGGTTTCGTTAAGACTCCGGTTCGAGAAATCCCGACTAATAGCAGCAGCCATCTCATGCTGATGCTCCACCACCATTTGATATAGTGTTTTAAGTTGCTGTTGACGCTGCTCATAGTCTGGATATGCTGCTTGCAAACATGCCTGGCGCTGCTGCTGGAAAATATCCTGCATGTATTTGGTAATATCTAGGTTTGCACCTTGTTCCCATGACGTCATATACGGTCCCTATTTATTCTGTAAAAAGAAATTCTCATATTTTTAAGCAACTTTCGATGTTTGCTGTCTTGCCTGGATCAGATCCACAGCTTTTTCTGCAATCATAATTGTTGGTGCATTGGTATTGCCATTCACGACCGATGGCATGACTGAAGCATCAATCACCCGCAGATTTTGAATGCCATAGACACATAATTCAGGATCGACTACAGACATATCATCAACGCCCATCTTGCAACTACCGACTGGGTGATACACCGTATCTACCCGATTGCGCAGGATTTCCCGAATATCCTCATCATTTTTTACCTGCGCAGTAAATAAATCCTGCTTATACAGACTGGAAAGCGATGGTGACTGCATCAATTTTTGTGTCAGTTTAAAGCCTTGGACCAGATCATCCAAATCGCGTTCATCGTTCAAGAAATTTGGATCAATCAATAGCGGATCATGAATATTTGGCCCGCTCAGTTTAATTGAACCACGGCTGCGTGGATTTAATAAACAGACATGACAGGAAATACCGTGGTTTCTGCGGAACTTACGTGCATGGTCATCCACTAATGCCACCACGAAATGCAGTTGCAGATTGGGAATTTTCAGTGCTGGCGAGCTTTTAATGAATCCTCCACATTCAGCAAAATTAGACGCAATCATGCCGCGGCGTTCACTGCGATATCGCCCAATCTGCTTAAACATATCCAGTGAACCTGACATGGATATCCCGAAAGTTCCGGCAAATTCCTTGACGCTATAGCCGAAAATAAAATCGGGGTGATCATGAAAATTCTTTCCAACCCCTGGCAAGTGGTGCTTGAGCTCGATACCGTGTTGTTTCAGTTCTTCAGCATCACCAATTCCAGATAGCATCAATAGGTGTGGAGATTGCATAGCACCTGCCGAGAGCAAAACTTCCTGTCGTGCTCGTAACGTTTTTAATTGACCCGCATGTTGCACCTGCACCCCAACTGCCGCTTTTTGTTCGATTATAATTTTATGCGTGGTGGCTTTAGTCCATATGGTCAAATTCGGACGATTCAAATGTGGAAACAGATAAGCTCGAGCTGCGCTACAACGCTCACCATTATCATGAGTCACCTGATAAACCCCTAAGCCTTCCTGCTCTGCACCATTAAAATCATCCAGCACTGGATAGCCCTGCTCACGTGCTGCCTGTAAATATCGCTCATGGAAAATACTGTCTGTTTGCACATCGGATACATGTAAAGGGCCTGCATTACCATGATATTCATTCTGAATGCGATGGTTATTCTCAGATCGGATAAAATATGGCAGTACTTCATCATAAGACCAGCCAGTACAGCCTTGTGCTGCCCAATCATCATAATCGGCACGATTGCCACGGATATAAATCATGGCATTAATTGCTGAGGAACCCCCCAGACATTTACCACGTGGCTGATAACCTTTACGTCCATTCAATCCTTTTTGTGGAACGGTTTCAAAAGCCCAGTTGTTAATTTTGGTTGGTAAACTCATGACACAGGCTGCCGGAATATTTACTGTCCAGGCATTGCCATGCCCACCTGCTTCCAAAAGACAGAAATAGTGGGATCTTCACTGAGACGGCTGGCCAGTACGCATCCCGCGCTCCCTCCACCAATAATGATGTAGTCAAATTCCTGTTGCATTGTTATTGTTCCATTTTCATTATTATCTTCTCAACTTAAGATATTTTCTGAAAATAGAACAATTGATATTCAGAATTAAACTCGATGCTTGATCGAGAAATCTGCATGCAATTCAGTTACCTATATATTTTTCAGGTTCAGGAAGCTTGATGGCGTTGCAGGATCTGCTGACTCATCAAGGCATATACTTCTGCCAGATCACCACGTTGTGACTGTTCCAGCATGGATTGATGCATATTCAGAATATTTTGATCTCTCCGCATAGCAGGACCTGTCTGCATCTGGCGTGGATCATTCTGTGTCGCTTTATTTGCTGTTTCCAGAATTAATGGATAAAGCAGACCAAAATCCACTTGCTGTGCATCGACTACCTGTTTGGCCATGTCGTAACAGTAGTTACTAAAATTACATGCAAAGACTGCAGCTAAATGCAGACTTAGGCGTTGCGCTGAACTATACGAATAAACTCTACCGCTTAGGCTAGTTGCTAAATTTTGAAGGATATTTTGGTCTTCGCGATCATGTGCTTCGATAAATAAAGGTGTATTTTCCCAGTTAATCTCACGTTCCAGACTAAAGGTTTGTAATGGATAGAATACACCAGCACGTACATGGATTTGTTTCAGCACATCTAAATGAGTACTGCCGGAAGTATGTACGATCAGGTTATTCGGTAAATATGGATGAATCTGTTCAATAACCATGGCAATTGACTGGTCACTAACCGCAATAATGACCAGATCCACACGATTATCCAGTTGCTCAGGCTTTTCAATTGCCTGTGCCTGGAATTGATCTGCCAATTGCTGTGCTTTTTCCAAGGTCCGGCTATAAATCTGCACAATCTCATGCTGTACTGACAATACACGGGTAAGATGATAAGCCACTCGCCCTGCCCCGATGATAGTAATCCGCATTTACTCATATTCCTGATCAATTGCGCACAGCATGCCAATAAAAAAAGGACGAAGCAATTCGTCCTTTTCATTTTGATCAATCTAGTTAAATAGGCTATTTAAATAAACCGTTCTTTAGTCTTAAATTTACACCTTCTGTTTTACACCTTGGTCATCGACCGCACGTACAGTCCCGGTATTGGTATTCATGACTTCAAAGGCAATACGACGGTTTTTATAACGGTCTACATCTTTAGCATTTGATGCATTGGGTTGAGCCGGCCCCATACCTATCGCATTCAACTGGGCAGGATCGACCCCCTGTTTTACCAGATAGTTAACAATCGCCTGAGCACGCTGTAAAGAAAGTTGTTTATTTAGTTCTTCATCGCCTTGAGCATCTGTGTGACCAATCACTCGTAAATGAACTTGTGGCGCACGTTTCATTAAAGCTGCTGTCTGATCCAGAATCGACTGGTTGATGGTCGGGATTTCAGTTGAACCTGGAGCAAAGTTAATTGCTTGCAGATTTAAAGCTGTCGCAACATCTAAGGCTTGGATTTGTTCTATAGGCATACTTGCCAAGACTTTTTCAGCTTCATTGCTCGGCGTATTAATCGCCTTTGCAGTACTAATAGGTTTTTGGGTAATGACCGTCATATTTTTTGCTAGCTGGCGAATTTCACCTGCAATACGTTCAGCATCGGCTGAATTCCCGGCTTGTACAGAAACCTGTTTTCCTTCCCAATGCAAGCTGACATTTGGCACACCCTGCATTGCTTTTAATACAGATGGAATCGTATCCTGATCGGTGAATTCAGAATGGTAATTATCATTATTTTCTGAACCGCAACCGATATTATAATTAAAAATCTGTTTGATCTCGTTTTGTAGAATTTCCATATACTGAGGATCATTAATCTGTACCTGACAGCTAGTAATCTGCCCCTCACTTCCAGTACTTAATTTTAGAAATGCAGTTTCAGTTGCGACTGCTTTAGATGCATTTTGCATATCCCGGATATCATCTGGATCATCATCACGTGTACAGCCTCGGAAGAAGAACATAATTAAAGCAGCCACGATAATAAAGGCAATGACCGGAATTAAAAAACGTGATCTTCTTTCTTTTTGAATCGCTGGTTCAACAGGTTCAGGATCAATTCCCGGTACAGGTGTTGGATGATGGCCAACCAGTGGCGATGCACCTATAGCAAGTAACAGCTGTGATGCCCAGGTCGGCAACGCTTTTTGAATTGAATCATTATTGGTTTCAATTACATAATTAATTGCATCAGGATTAGATGCATCAGCTTCTGTTTTTAGATACTCAATAGTTGGTTTAATCGAACGGTTTAAGGTCTGTTCAAGCTGCTCTTGTGGCACGCTATCGGACAGGCTGGCCAGATGCTCGAGCAGACGTTGTTTGATTTCAGGTTTTTCTGTGAACAATTCACTAATCTTTGGATTTAATTGCTGACTGAGAGTTTCTGCCTGTTCCGGATGCACACGCAATATACTCAGGAAAATAGGATAAAATTGCGCCAGCGCCTGCTCTTTGGCAGCAACATATTCTGTTTCGCCTTGCAGCACCCTCGGAGTAACATGATATTTTAATCGTTGAATCAGGTCGTCATTCATAAAGTCACCATTCTTTTGATTTTTTAATGATTAATATTTATTCAGTTTAAGACCCGATCTTTTTAGAAAATGTAAATAGTTGTATGAAAATCATAACATTTCAATAGTGCTAGTTAATGATATGTTTACCAAAATAAAAAAAGCCAGCCGCAGCTGACTTTAATAAAAACAATCAGGAACTGATTTATGCTGGCACAAAGCTTTGTAAAACTTTTCCTTTAACCTTTTGATTGATCAATGGTGTATTTTTACCTTGTGACACAATGCTCTCTTTCGTCAAAGTCCATTCTATTTCAGGATCAAGCAGCACCCAACCTGCCTCATTCATCCAGCGCTCTTGCATTTTAGCGACCTTGGCAGGTGCAATCGTCACTTTCTCTACCCATTCCAATGGACTAAACAGACCTTCTTTGATCAGTTGCAAACCAAATGGAAGGAAGGTATCAAATGCAGTAAAGCCAGGCTGAGTTTCTGCAAACGGCGCCATTTTTGCAGAGCTGCTGAGTGGTTCGTGATGGGTACAGATCGCATCAATCACTCCAGACTTCACGCCTTGACGCAGTAACTCTTTATCTGATTCAGAACGTAATGGCGGACGAACATGAGCCAGTGAGTTAAAGCCGTCAATCAGTGCATCAGTTAAATGTAACTGATGCATCGCCACATCACATGTTACTGGGAGACCTTTTTCTTTGGCAATGCGGATCAGCTCAACCGAAGCACCACAAGATAACAAACCAAAGTGTGCATGCACTTTAGTCGCTTCAATCATCAGCAGATATTTAGCAATCGCGACAGTCTCTGCCAGTGCCGGAATCATTGGTAAACCTTGACGTGATGCAATAAAACCCTCATGCACACAGCCATCTTTGGCAATTTGCGGTTCTTCTGCATAGAACACTACAGTCAGGTTAAGACCTGCTGCATATTCTAGGGTACGCAGGACTACATCATCATTGGCAAACGGCGCGCTGGCATTGGATACAGCACTACAACCACCTTTTTTCAGACCCGCCATATTTGCCGGCTGTTGTCCATTTAAACCTTGTGTCTGCGCACCAATCACTTCCAGATAGATGCCGCCATCCAGCATGGCTTTTTCAACCAGACCATGAATCAAGGCACCATTGTCCTGTACGATTGGCTTTGAATCAGGTGGCGTAAACACATGCAGAATACCGTTTTCACGTGCTGCCTTGCCTTCAGATTTCAAGGTACCATGCTGTTGCTGACCAGGTTCACGTAAACGTGCACACAGATCGACCATAGTAGGCATCAGCCATTTACCTTGACCATTAATCGTTTCTGACACATTTGCAGTTTCAGCAATACGCTTACCATTTTCCAGATAAACTGTTTGTACACTGTCAGTTTTTTCGATTGGGTCTAGAACTCGAACATTCTCAATTTTAACAATAGACATGACTTATTCCTTATACCGCAATCGCTTCAATCAAACCTTGTTCCTGGAGCTGGCCCTGCATTGAAAGTGCCAACACCGCCATACGTACTGCAATCCCGTTGGTCACCTGATTCAGAATCACTGACTGTGGACCATCTGCGATACTGGAATCAATCTCTACACCACGGTTCATTGGACCCGGATGCATCACGATACAATCGGGTTTCGCCATGGCAAGACGTTCTTTATTCAGGCCATACATTTTGTAGAATTCAGCCTGTGAAGATAGCGCTGGTGAATCAATCCGCTCGTTCTGAATACGTAAGGTAATGATCACGTCGCAGTCTTTGATGCCGTCTTCCATATTATTGAACAAACGAACTTCTGGACCGTAATCATCGAAGCCATAAGGAAGTAAAGTATTGGGTGCAATAACACGAATATCTTTACAGCCCAAGGTTTGCAAAGCTGCGACATCCGAACGCGCTACACGTGAGTGCTTGATGTCACCGATAATCGCAATTGAAATATCTTCAAAATTCTTTTTAGTCTCACGGCGAATCGTGAGCATATCTAACATGGCTTGGGTTGGATGGGCATGACGGCCATCCCCCGCATTAATGATGGCCAGATTTGGGCAGACATCTTTGGCAATAAAATGCGCTGCACCAGAAGATGAATGACGTACCACGAAAATGTCCGCTGCCATTGCTTCAAGGTTCCACAAGGTATCACGCAGCGTTTCACCTTTAGAGGTACTTGAACGTGCGATATCGATATTAAGAACGTTAGCAGAAAGGCGCTTTGCAGCTGCTTCAAAAGTGGTACGAGTACGGGTAGAGTTTTCGAAGAAGAGGTTCATTACCGTTCGCCCTTCGAGCAAATTATTGGTAATGAGCTGATTTTGGTCATTAAAAAAGGACGCCGCAGTGTCCAGTATTTTTGTAAGAGTTTCTTTAGAAAGACCTTCGATAGTCAAGAAGTGTTTTAGATTGCCTTCTTTATTGAGTTGAATCTGGCTCGGTGTATGCAATGCAGCCAAGTGCATGAGAGATTCCTTATACGTTAAGTCAACGTATTATACAGAGATTCACTTCTGTTCGCACTTGGGAAATCGGCTACTTGTACAAAAACCGACTTGATAATAAAAATTGATTTTGAAATTCCTATGTATTTTTTCAATAAGATAATTTAACCTTTTTCTCAGATTGCTATTTTTTTGCATGCAAAAAAATGAGTGCATCAGTCTGGTGCATCTGCACTCATAACCAGCTTAGCGCAATGCGCCAATATAACGATGGGCAACTTGGGCGCGATGAATATCTTCTTGTGTCGGTTCCACTACAATCCAGTCATCCTGAACATGCTGAGTTGTATCTGTTAGAGATTCATCCTGATCCATAGACAGATCGAAAACCTGTCTTAATTTTTCTACCAGTCGTGATAACTCCTCATCTTGAGTTGCTATAGCCAGCTCAATCACATGCTTTGCATAGTCTTTATTTTCAGACAGGTAGATTGCATCAATTACACGACCGGAAATACGTCTTAAACGCGCATAAATTAAAGTTGCAATTGAAAAGCTATCCCCATTTACCATTTTAAACCCCCAATTATTTAAAAAATGAGACTGTAGCCCCTCCCCAGTGGCTACAGTCTCATTTTGTATAAGGAGCAATTTCCATACCAATTTGATTCACTTATCATGTATTTAATATTTATTTCATTGTAGCGGGCTTGTTCAGGTGAAATTTCAAAGCCAATCGAAACAATTTCAAAAGCTTTAAAAGGCAAAATACGGTAAACTGAGCGCAGTTTTTATTTATTCTTTTCCGGTCTCTCTATTTTATGAATACCTCTTCACGTTTAAGCAATTATTGGGTCACCTGTGCCGATGGTCTGGAAACCTTATTAGAAGAAGAAATCAAAGGTTTAGGTGTTCAGGATATTGAACGTTTCCCGGGTCGTCTGACCTTTAAAGGTACACTGGAAAATGCGTACCGCATCTGTATGTGGTCGCGTCTGGCTTCACGTGTCCTGATGCCAATCCACACACATGAAATTGAATTCTCCCATGATGCGCGTGATGTGGCTGAAGAGCTTTATGAAGGTGCAATCAGCTTTGACTGGTCACTAATTTTTGCACCACAAAGTACCTTCGCAATTCGTCTGCATGTCGAACGTGATATCAAGGTCAATACCCAATTTGCCACTTTGCGTGCTAAAGATGGTGTCGTGGATTCCTTTATGGAAGCCGTGGGTAAACGTCCAAGTATCGATACCAAACAGCCAGAAATCACTATGTATATTCTGGCTGGTAAAAAAGCCCATACCTACTGTCTGGACCTTTCTGGTGATTCGCTGCATAAACGTGGCTATCGTCGCTTTATGACTGAAGCACCAATCAAAGAAAACCTGGCAGCAGCGATCCTGCAAAAAGGTGGCCTGAAAGACATCAACCCGGATATCGTGGTTGATCCTATGTGTGGTTCAGGTACCTTTATTATTGAATCTTTAATGATTCTGACTGATCGTGCACCAGGCCTGGTACGTCGTTTCGGCTTTAACGGCTGGAATGGTCATGATCATGAACTGTGGATGGGTATTAAAGCCGAAGCTGCTGAACGTCATAAAGCTGCGCTGGAAAATCCATTACCAAAATTTTATGCCTTCGATGCTGACTGGGAAGCGGTAAAAGCCACCAAGCAAAATATCATTGCGGCAGGTTTTGAATCAGCGCTTGACCAGATTATGATCGAAGAACGTACCTTAAATGACTGGCCTGATTTCCAGGCCGAAGGCAAGAAAGTATTCTTCGTGACCAACCCGCCTTATGGTGAGCGTTTAGGTGACAAGGCTTCTAACCGTGCGTTGTACTTAGGTTTGTCTAATCTGCTGCAAAAGAATTTCCCCAATCAAAAAGCAGCAGTGATTGCGTCACAAGTTGAACAGGCGGATGTCTTGGCGTTCAATGATCCGCAAATTCTACGCCTGATGAACGGTAAATTACCGATCTATATCCGTTTCGGTACAGTTAAACCGGCTGCAGTGGTACGTCCATTCCTGGAAAGCTGGCAACCACAGCAATTCGAGCCAATCGAAGGTGCTATGGAATTTGCCAACCGTCTGACCAAGAATATGCAAACTCTGAAAAAATGGGCGGTGAAAGAAAATATTCACTGTCTACGTTTGTATGATGCAGACTTACCTGATTTTAATATCGCAGTAGACCTGTATGGTGAGCGTCTGCACGTTCAGGAATATGCCCCACCGAAAAAAATTGATCCTGAAAAAGCTAAAAAACGTTTTAACCTGGCTTTGCAGGCGATTCGTGCTGTGACAGGTTTAGGTCGTGATGCGATCTTTATCAAGACCCGTGCTCGTCAGGAAGGCAAAAACCAGTACACCAAACAAAGCACGGCGTCTAAACGTTTTATCGTGCAGGAAGGTCAAGCCAAGATTCTGGTCAACCTGACCGATTATCTGGATACCGGTCTGTTCCTCGATCACCGTCAAATGCGTTTACGTATTGCTAAAGAGGCCAAAGGTAAGCATTTCCTGAATCTGTATAGCTATACCTCTACGGCAAGTTTACATGCAGCACTGGGTGGTGCAGCAAGTACGACGAGTGTGGATTTGTCGAATACCTATTTGAACTGGTCAAAAGAAAACTTCGTCTTGAACGGCCTGACTGTAGATCATGCTGATGAGCAACATCAGTTCTTTGCATCTGACTGTTTCGAATGGCTGAAAGAAGGTCATGAGCAGTATGAACTGATCTTTATCGATCCACCGACATTCTCAAACTCGAAGAAATTCTACGGTACTTTTGACGTACAACGTGACCACTTATCTTTGATTAAACGTGCCATGAACCGTTTAACCACTGAAGGTACACTCTACTTCTCAAATAATTATCGTGGCTTTGAAATGGATGCAGAAATCTTGGCATTCTTTGATGTGGAAGAAATCACCCATGAAACCATCGGTCCTGATTTCAAGCGTAATCAGAAGATTCACCGTGCATGGAAAATCACTCATCCAAAAATGTAATTTAATAGTGAATTAATTTCTTTCATCAGGATTTACACCCTCTTTCTTTTTCTCGCAGAGGGAGAAATGAAAAGTGGTGCGATGAAAGAAGTAAATGCCATAAAGAAAAACCCAGCCTAGGCTGGGTTTTTCTTTTCCGATCAGTTTGGATTAGTTGAGCTTCATTTTCTCAAAGACCAGTTCACCATTTTCAGCGCTGACCACAATGGTATCGCCCGGATTGAATTTTCCTTCAAGAATGTTTTGCGCCAGGCCATTTTCTATACGTTGCTGAATCGCACGTTTCAATGGACGCGCACCATATAGAGGATCAAAGCCTACATCGATCAACTGGTCAAAAGCACTGTCTTCCACGGATAAGCGCAAGTCGCGCTCTGCCAGACGTTGACGTAAACGGTTCAACTGGATATCAGCAATACCACGAATCTGGGCTTTTTCCAGTGAATGGAACACCACAATCTCATCGATACGATTAATGAACTCAGGACGGAAGTGTTCCGACACTGCATTCATCACCACACTACGTACCTCATCTCGGGTCGCACCACCACCCAGTTCACGCACATCACTTGAACCCAGGTTAGAAGTCATCACGATCACGGTATTTTTGAAGTCCACCACACGACCTTGTGAATCCGTTAAGCGGCCATCATCCAATACCTGTAATAAGATATTAAATACATCCGGATGCGCTTTCTCAACCTCATCAAACAGCACCACGCTATAGGGTTTACGACGTACCGCTTCAGTTAGCACACCCCCTTCTTCATAACCGACATAGCCCGGAGGCGCACCAACCAGACGGCTGACAGAATGTTTTTCCATAAATTCCGACATATCGATACGGATCATTGCATCATCACTGTCAAACAGGAAGTTCGCCAAAGCTTTGGTCAACTCAGTCTTACCCACCCCGGTTGGACCCAAGAACAGGAATGAACCACTTGGACGGTTTGGATCAGACAATCCGGCACGAGAACGACGGACTGCATTCGACACTGCCACGACAGCTTCTTCCTGACCGACGACACGTTTATGCAGGAATTCTTCCATATGTAGCAGTTTGTCACGCTCACCTTGCAACATTTTTGCCACTGGAATACCAGTTGCAGCACTGACCACTTCAGCAATCTCATTGTCAGTGACTTTGTCACGCAATAATTTTGGTGCTTCACTTTCTTCAGCTGCTTCAATACGTTCCAGTTGCTTCTGTAACTCAGGAATTACGCCATACTGATAACGTGCCGCTTCTGCCAGATCACCCTCACGCTGCGCTTTCTCTAGCGCAATACGGGCTTGATCCAGCTTCACCTGAATGTCTTTATTGCCCGCAACCAGCGCTTTGTCTGCACGCCAGATTTCTTCCAGCTCGCTATACTCTTTCTCAACAGTAGCAATCTGATCTTCTAGATATTTCACTTCAGACTTGGCACCCGAATCCTCATCTTTTTTCACCGCTTCCAGTTGCATTTTCAGCTGAATTAAACGGCGTTCAAGTTTATCCAAAGCTTCTGGCTTAGAGTCCAGCTCCATTTTGATACGAGATGCTGCTTCATCAATCAGGTCAATCGCTTTGTCTGGCAACTGACGGTCAGTGATGTAACGGTGTGACATTTTAGCCGCAGCGATAATCGCAGAATCTAGAATCTGTACACCATGGTGAGTCGCATAACGGTCTTTCAGACCACGTAAAATTGCAATGGTATCTTCTACACTTGGTTCATCCACCAATACTTTCTGGAAACGACGCTCCAAGGCTGCATCTTTTTCGATGTACTGGCGGTATTCATCTAGGGTCGTTGCGCCCACACAACGCAGTTCACCACGTGCCAATGCTGGTTTCAGCATGTTACCGGCATCCATGGCACCATCGCCTTTACCTGCGCCCACCAGGGTATGCAGCTCGTCGATGAACAGAATAATTTCACCTTCATGTTTGGCCAGGTCTTTCAGAACAGCTTTTAAACGTTCTTCAAATTCACCACGATATTTGGCACCAGCCAGCAATGAACCTAAATCCAGTGATAGAACGCGTTTACCTTTCAGACCTTCTGGAACTTCACCATTCACGATACGCTGTGCCAGACCTTCTACAATTGCAGTTTTACCGACACCAGGTTCACCGATCAGAACCGGGTTATTTTTAGTACGGCGTGACAAGACCTGAATGGTACGGCGAATTTCATCATCACGACCAATCACTGGATCTAGCTTGCCTTGTAATGCGCGTTCAGTCAGGTCAATGGTGTATTTATTTAAAGAGTCACGCTGATCTTCATGATTATTGCTCATGACTTTTTCATTGCCTCGAATTTGATGAATAACTTGTTTTAAGGTCTCGGCTTTAACACCTACTTCACTTAAAAGTGATTTGGTTTTGCCTGTTTCCGCTAATGCTAACAATACCCAGTCAGTAGAAAGGAATTCATCCCCTGCTTTTTGGGCAAAACTGTCTGCCAGATGCAGAACTTTCGCTGCTTCAGGGCTGAGGTTAATATCACCGGTGGACTGGCTTAAAGTCGGTGCATTACTCAGCGCAGTTTGCAGTTTAGTCTGCAAATCACGTAAGTTCGCACCTGCCTGTTGCAGCAGACTGATATTGGATGATTCATCTAACAAAGTTGCCAGAATGTGAATACCGTCGATAGAAGCATGGTCCTTACCCATTGCCAAGGATTGTGCATCTGAAAGGGTTTGCTGCAGGCGATTTGTAAATTTTTCAAAGCGCATTATTGTTATTCCTCACAACAAATTTTTAACTTAATTCATATATGGGAGCACGCACATAAATTTCAAATAAATTTATATATATTTTTCAAAAACTTAAAATAAATATCAGGCAGTCTTTAATAATAATATTGGTATAGTCAAATCATATTTCAAGTGAACAAAGAAGAATTTTTATTCAGCCACAAACTTAATCATGTGAAATAAAAAAGCCTTTATCAATAAAGGCTTTTCTGGAATAAAATTATAAAAATTATGGTGCCGGATTCGGCTGCTGACGATGAATCGCTTCAATGCCTTTCAGTATTTCCTCAGGCAGATCCACTTCAAAAGCCTGAATATTTTCTTTTAGCTGATCCAGATTAGTTGCACCAATAATCGTGCTGGTTACAAAGAACTGTTGCTTAATAAATGCCAATGCCAATTGAGTCAGGGTCAGACCATGCTGCTCTGCCAGTTGTGCATATTGCTCCACCGCCCATTCACTTTCCGGATTGCTATAACGGCTAAAACGCGAGAATAAAGTCACACGGGCATCGGCTGGACGCGCACCATTGCGGAATTTACCCGTCAGATATCCGAATGCCAGTGGTGAATATGCTAGCAAGCCAACACCTTCGTATTTGGCAATTTCTGACATACCGATTTCATAAGTGCGATTCAGCAGGTTATATGGATTCTGTACGCTGACAAATTTTGATAATCCCAGTTTCTCGGCCAGATGTAGGAACTTCATCGTCCCCCATGGGGTCTCATTCGACAGACCGATATAACGGATACGGCCATTTTTAATTTCATATTGCAAGGCGGTCAGGGTTTCTTCGAGATCCGTCACTGCACGGTCTTCGGCCGCTTCAGCATTGCCATAACCGAGTTTACCAAAGAAATTCGTTGGGCGTTGCGGCCAGTGCAACTGGTATAAGTCGATATAATCGGTTTGCAGACGTGACAATGACTGGTCTATGGCCGCTGAAATTTCATCTGCCCCAAAACGGGTCTGTCCATCACGGATATGACTACCACCTTGTGATGGACCAGCGATTTTGGATGCTAAAAACAGTTTGTCACGACCGCCACGTGATGCAATCCAGTTCCCGATAATGCGTTCTGTCGCACCTTGGGTTTCCGGTTTTGGTGGTACCGGGTACATTTCTGCGGTATCCCAGAAATACAGTCCTTGATCCAGTGCATAATCGAGCTGCTCAAAAGCTTCTTCCTGGGTATTTTGTTCACCAAAGGTCATGGTGCCTAAACAGATTTCTGGAAGTAAAATACCGGTATCTGCAAGTGGTTTGAATTGCATGAATAATTCCCTGTCTATTCTAGGTTTGACTTATCATAATAAAGTACACATAGAGTATAGAAGGAAAGCGACGGGCTGAAATCATCTTTTCTAAGAAGTTTGTTCTTATTTGTGATGTTGGATTTTCCGCAGCTATAAAAAAAGCAAACCCGAAGGTTTGCCCTTTTCTCAAAATTGCAGCTTATTCTTCTGAATCATCTTCAGCTGGTACTTCGTTCTGTTCCAGTGAGGCATCAAAGATCAGAATTGCTTTACCATCTGTTTCGATCATGCCTTGCTCTTCAAGAGTTTTCAGTACGCGACCGACCATTTCACGGGAACAACCTACAATACGGCCAATTTCCTGACGGGTAATACGGATCTGACGGCCATTTGGCAAGATCATCGCTTCAGGCTGAGCTGAAAGATCGATCAGACAACGTGCGATACGACCAGAAACATCAATAAATGCCAGGTCAGTTACTTTACGTGTCGTATTCTTCAGACGGCGAACCAATTGCGCAAATACCGCATAACTCAAGTCAGGATATTGTTTGCTCAGTTCATGGAAGTTTTCGTAGCTAATCTCTGCAATTTCACAAACGTCACGCGTACGCACTTCTGCAGTACGTTGTGGATTTGCTTCGAATAAGCCCATTTCCCCAAAAAAGTCACCCGCGTTCAAATACGCCACGACAATTTCACGCTCATCATCTTCACGAAGAATGATCGATACAGACCCCTTCAGAATCAAATATAAAGATTTAGATTCTGTTCCTGCATCAACGATCGTTGTACGTTTTGGGTAACGGTTGATATATGCACGTTTTAATAATGCCTTCACGGATTCTGGCAATTGCCCCGGAGAAAGTGCATCTGTGCTTAATTGTGAAAAGTTTGAAGTCATGCTAGCAGTTCCAAATAAGGATAATTTTTAGATCGCACAAGACCTAATGTGAACTTGTCACACAGTGGGAATGAAATTCCTTATCAACCCAATTTATGTTAGTGTACAGTTACTTCGTAAATTTATAGCTTTTTTTAGGTAGTTGCAATGCAAACAAGCGTTCATTGGTTAGAGAATGTTGCTTTTGAAGCAAAAACGCAAAGTGGTCACAGTATCGTCATGGACGGCTCGCCAGAATATGGTGGTGAGAACCGTGGCCCTCGTCCAATGGAACTTCTATTAACCGGTTTGGGTGGTTGTGCTTCGTTTGATATTGTCACCATTTTAAAGAAGGCACGTCAGGATATTACCGATGTTCGTTGTGAACTCAATGCGGAACGTGCCGATACTATTCCTGCGGTATTTACGAAGATTCACCTGCATTTTGTGGTGACAGGTAAAGGCATTAAAGAGAAACAAGTGGCTAAGGCTGTCGAGCTTTCTGCCGAAAAATACTGCTCAGCCAGTAAAATGCTGTCTGATGGCGGTGTGGAAATTACGCACGATTTTGAAATTATTGAAGCTGAATAATCCGGCTGATCTAGTTATAAAAGCGGTCCCTCAGACCGCTTTTTCTTTAATCTGTTATTTGATATCAGACCAACACCATTTAGACAGATTGAGAGGTCGAATAAGTTGAACCATCCTCAAAAATCACCTGCTTTTCAGGCCATCTAAGAGCTGCTAATTTGCTTGAAAATTCTCGTTGCTGCTGCCGATCTAGATAGCGTTTCCCGACTGAATAATCCACACAGAACACATTTTGCTTATACCCAAACCACTGTAGCGGATTAATCTGCTGAAACAGGCCAGCTTTCACTTCAGCCGAGTCAAATTTACGCCAGTAATGACCAATAATGACGGGGATATCCTCCTGATAATCTTCCCACCAAGGCAGACGGTCTTTCATACGCCACTTGCCGCCGGCATAAATGGGCTTATCTGTCATATATTCGGTACCAGAGGTCAACACTTTGATGGGATTATACATCTGCTCAATCCATTCCTTTTGTGCCAAATGTTTCAGCCAAGGAATATCGCTATTCGGATCAGTGAGCGCTTCACGAAACTGATCTGCTTCCTGGAATGCCTGTTCTGTAATACCTGCATCAGTAATATGTTGCTGGGTCTGCTGGACAAAATGTTCATAGGCTTCAAGTAAATGCAGCTTGTCCAGTGCTTTTAGTTGTTGAATGGAGTGTGTATCCCAGCAGGCATGCACAACCCGGATTTGATCTGATTCCAGTGCAATGGGCAAAGTTTGCAGAAATTGTAGAATCCACAGCTGGTCTTGTGGTGTAGCAGGTACAGAGTAAAAAGATTTATGGTCATCCATATGCGGTGAGCCAAAATACCAGCCATTGCCTTCACGATAGGATTGATTTAGCAGGTTCAGCTCATGGTTGCCCAGCACACAGTAGGCATGGCCCCGCTCCATTAAAATCTTCACTTGCTGAATTACTGCGACACTGTTTTGCCCACGGTCACAAAGATCACCCACAAAGATCAGCTTACGCTGTTCTGGATGCTCACCTTTAAGATTATAGCCCATGACATGTAAGAGACTGTTTAAGGCGTCGATCTCACCATGAATATCACCCACAATGTCGAAACGATCTCCCTGAATAGGCTGGATGAACTGATATGACATTCAGACACCTCCTCGACATTTGAGTCCTGCAATTACTCAGACTGAGTATTAATCTAATTCTTTCAATATATTCATTATATTGTCTATACCTTTAATCGGGTGTTCAAGCTAAATTTTTGGGGCGTTCAAAACGAACCATCTTCTTATCTATATGAAATGGCTGTTTATTCATTTCACCTATAGCTCTAAAGGCTGATGCTTCGACAATAAAGCATCCCTTTAGTTTTCATCATGGTAAATAAAAACCGGTGCCTAAGCACCGGTTTTTATTTCAGTTCACTAAGCTGATAGTCAGTCCAGCTTCTAATTAAGCCTGTAGTGATTCAATGATCTGGTTCAATGTCGCACTTGGACGCATTACAGCATTTACTTTCGCAGGATCAACTGCGTAGTAACCACCGATGTCTACAGTTTTACCTTGAACAGTATTCAGTTCTTCAACGATTTTCGCTTCGTTTTCAGCCAAGGCTTGTGCGATAGGCGCGAATTTCGCTTTCAATTCTGCATCTTGATCTTGTGTAGCAAGCTCTTCAGCCCAGAATTTAGCCAGGTAGAAGTGGCTACCACGGTTGTCTAACTCGCCAGTACGACGTGATGGAGACTTGTCATTGTCAAGCAATTTACCAGTCGCAGCATCAAGTGTGTTTGCAAGTAGTTTCGCACGTGGATTATTTTCTTTAATACCCATTTCTTCTAGAGAAACAGCAAGTGCCAGGAACTCGCCTAAAGAATCCCAACGTAAGTGGTTTTCTTCTACCAGCTGTTGTACATGCTTAGGTGCAGAACCGCCCGCACCAGTTTCGTACATGCCGCCACCCGCCATTAATGGCACGATAGAAAGCATTTTCGCAGAAGTACCCAGTTCCATGATTGGGAACAAGTCAGTCAGGTAGTCACGCAGGATGTTACCAGTCACTGAAATAGTATCCAGGCCACGAGCAACACGTTCAAGTGTATAACGCATCGCACGTACTTGAGACATGATCTGGATGTCTAGACCGTCAGTGTCATGATCTTTCAAGTAAGTTTGAACTTTCTTGATCAGTTCGTTTTCGTGTGGACGGTACGGGTCAAGCCAGAAGATTGCAGGCATACCAGAGTTACGTGCACGCGTTACAGCAAGTTTTACCCAGTCGCGGATCGGTGCGTCTTTCACCTGACACATACGCCAGATATCGCCTTCTTCCACGTTTTGAGACATCAACACTTCACCTGTTTCAAGGTCGGTGATGTTCGCAATACCTGCTTCAGGAATTTCGAAAGTCTTGTCGTGTGAACCGTATTCTTCAGCTTTTTGTGCCATCAAACCAACGTTAGGTACAGTACCCATTGTACGTGGATCGAAGTTACCATTCCATTTACAGAAATTGATCATTTCCTGGTAAATACGTGCGAAAGTAGACTCAGGCATTACTGCTTTACAGTCGTAAGGTTTGCCGTCAGCACCCCACATTTTGCCACCACCACGAATCATTGCAGGCATAGAAGCATCTACAATTACGTCGTTTGGAGAATGGAAGTTAGTGATACCTTTCGCAGAATCAACCATTGCAAGCGCTGGACGGTGTTCTTGACAAGCGTGTAAGTCACGGATGATTTCTTCACGTAAAGAAGTCGGAAGTGTTTCAATCTTCTCGTAAAGGCCAGCCATACCGTTGTTTACGTTAATGCCTAGCTCATCAAACAGTTTACCGTGTTTCTCAAACGCTTCTTTGTAGTAAATGCGCACACAGTGACCGAATACGATCGGGTGTGACACTTTCATCATGGTCGCTTTAACGTGTAGAGAAAACAGGATGCCTGCTTCTTTACAGTCATCTAATTCTTTTTCATAGAAGTCGCAAAGCGCTTTTTTGCTCATGAACATTGAGTCGATGATTTCGCCGTCTTGAAGCGCAACTTTTGGCTTAAGAACAATGGTTTCACCAGACTTAGTGATTAATTCCATTTTCACGTTACGTGCGCGGTCTAAAGTCATCGACTTTTCACCGTGGTAGAAGTCACCTTCGTCCATATGTGAAACGTGAGTTTGTGACCACTGTTTCCACTCGCTCATAGAGTGCGGGTGTTTTTTCGCGTAGTTTTTAACGGCAGTTGGGGCACGACGGTCAGAGTTACCTTCACGTAATACCGGGTTTACAGCAGAACCGAGGCATTTACCGAAACGTGCTTTAAGTGCTTTTTCTTCTTCAGTAGTTGGGTTTTCTGGATAATCAGGAATTGCATAGCCCTTAGACTGAAGCTCTTTAATACATGCTGTTAACTGAGCTACAGAAGCACTGATATTAGGTAGTTTAATAATATTTGTGCTTGGATCTTGTGTAAGACGGCCTAGCTCAGCAAGGTTGTCAGCTACTTTCTGTTCTTCAGTCAGGTAGTCTGAGAATTCTGCGAGCACGCGTGCTGCAACAGAGATGTCAGTTTTGACAATCTCAACGCCAGCAGGCTTAGTAAAGGTCTCAATGATCGGCAGTAGCGAGTAGGTCGCCAACAATGGCGCCTCGTCGGTCAGTGTGTAAATGATTGTTGACTTTCCACCAGCCATATATAGCCCCTTGCGTTTGATAGAGTTTTGAGGATCAAGCTTTTGACTCAGACCCTGTGAACCGATATGTTTGCATTAAACCTTGAGAGTATCGTATCTCCTTGCTTTACAGTCAACGAAATATCATTTCAAGTTGTGATTTTGCTGAAAAATTATACAATTTGTTGCAATTTTCTATTGATTATAATCCAATCAATTTACTCATCTTTCATATACAAAAAATCTATTATTCTTATTCTGCCTATTTTTAAAGAATATTTAGCAGTTTTTCTAATATATAGTTTTTTTAGAGCTGTTAATTTCTAATGAATCCTTAAGTTTACTTAGTTTATTCACCGTATAGAAAATAGCTTTTTTATAAGTACCTATACTTTAAAAAGTCAAATGGACTATTCATCATCATCATTTTTAGCCCTATTTCAGGGCAATCAAAGTTTTTAACTATTAAAAGAGACAAAAAAACGATGAACAGATTTGTTCAGTGTTGGACTTAATGACAGACTACTTGAAACATCTTGGTCAATTTAAACAAAATCTGAATATGTTAGCGAAAATGATGATTTTACTGTTTTTAATTTTATTCTGATCATAGTTTTTTAGATAAATAAATCGGCAAATTTAAGCTAAAAAATATACTTTTTTATTTATCAGTAATCTACTCCAAGATTGTAATTTTGAGATGTTCATAAGGGGTGTTGCTCTACTTTTAACACAATAAATTATTGTAGATATTTGTTATAAAAAAGCCGTCGGCTACAAAACTGAAGGTGGAAAGAAGTCAGTAAAAGAAAGGCATTTAGATAGCAAATTAAAGCAATTCAAGTAAAGTTAAATATAGTTAGCTATCAGTACACATCCTAGCGATCATGTTCTGATGGACGTGGTTTGATTCAATATTAAAGAGCAACAGGCCTTGTTGTTCATTGCTCTTTTTTAGATTTATGAATCAGTATTAATGCTTAGGCTATTTTCCAATCCTGTCTTTTATTCAATGCCCTTTATAGCGTCCCGGTCGATGATTAATCGCCAGAAAACTTCCCATGATCACTGCTGCCAGAATTGACCAAAACACTTTATCAAATGGCACAATCCAGAGTGCAAGTAGCACCACAATACAGTCAATTACCATCTGTACATTGCCTGCTTTCATACCCCACTTTTCCTGTGCATATAGGGAAATGATGGTTGCACCACCGAGACTGGATTTATGTCGGGCCAAGAACAGCACACCGGTTCCCATCAGAAAGCCACCTGCAATCGCGGCAAAAGCTGGATGCAGATAATCAATATGCAAATACCGAGGTGCAATAAAGGTAATCAGTGAGAGTAAAGCGACAGAAATAAAAGTCTTGAGCGTAAATTCCCTGCCAATATATTTCCAGGCGAACCAGTAAAAAGGGATATTGATCACAAAATAGATTAGACTGAAAGACCAGCCTGTGGCGTAATGCAGCACAAAGGCAAGCCCTGCGGTACTGCCGGTCAATAAGCCCGCCTGAGCAAACATGGTCATACAGATACTGACAAACAGAGAACCTGAGAATAAGGCCTGTAGGTCTTCAAACGCAGTATGTTTTCTGGTCTCCTGCGGTGCAGGATGACGCGTCGGGTAAATCACCCGAGGATTAGATTGAATTGCCATATACGCTAACCTTTAAAACTCTTTTTCGCTTGTGGCGAAGCCGAGGGTTTAATTTAGGCTCTGCACTTCTGGCACAGAACCTGACGGTATGTTGTTATTGCAATTTGCTTGCCAGCAACAGGCACCAAAAACTGATTTTTATATAAAATTTATCATTCTCTATGTCATAAGATATTTGGCACTAGACTTAGATTAATACATTGATCTGTCTAGGAGAAAAAGAAATTGTGAACTAATGCTTCTAAACAAGCATTAACATTTATAAAGCACTTATTAGGATTATTAGCGAGTCATTAAAATCACTTACATTGGCAACAATTTTTTAAATCAGCCGAGCTATAAATACAACAGACTTGGGAGGTTCGGTTTTTATAATAGGAAGAACATCCAATAACGTGATTCATGAAGAAGTAGGTAAACTCTTATGGCAAATCCAGATGAAAACAAAGAACTTGAGGAAGCATTGAACGAAGAATTTCCTGAGGAGGAATTAGACCCGCAAGAAAAGCAGGATCTGGAAATTCAACGTGGTCAATTAGGTATAGATAAAGATCCCCAAGTTAAACGCGACCAGATCCGTCAAAGACATGAGGATGAAGAAGATGAGAATCCCTAGCTAATCATCTTTATGGTATTGCAGGCCTTTAGCATTATATTTGGCTTGAACTACCCTACCCCCTGAAAAATCCTGAAAATACAGAGCTGTCCCTCTGCTTTGGATACTTTTTGAAAAACTCATCCTATTGTAGAACATGAGCGACATCACCAAAATCAGAATAGTCATGTTCTTATAATGATGAATGAATGAGTCATTGCTTCGGTTCTTTCTCAACCCTTTGCATTCTGGTATCACTTTGAATCAGGCCATCGACCAGATTGATGGTACGATCACAGGTAGCTGATAAACGCGGATCATGAGTGACTAAAAGTACGGCACAATCCCGTTCCTGATGCACCTTACGAAATAGCGCAAACATTTCTTCCGCAGTTTGCGTATCCAGATTTCCGGTGGGTTCATCTGCCAGTAATAAAGCTGGATTGGTAATTAATGCACGAGCAATCGCAACACGCTGTTGCTGTCCACCAGACAGCTCATTCGGTTTACGATCAGCAAACTTTTCCAGTCCAACTGCTGCCAGTAATTCACGTGCCTGATCAATTGACTGTTGATCGGGTCTGCCGTGGGTCAACATTAATGGCATTAAAATATTATTAAGTGCAGTAAATGCCTGAATCAGATGGTGAAACTGGAAAACAAAGCCAATACTGTTGCCTCGTAGTGCAGTCCGTTCTGTATCTGTCATTTTACTGGTCGGCTGACCAAGCAGATATAATTCACCACTGCTCGGCTGATCCAGTAATCCCAGAATATTCAATAAGGTACTTTTTCCTGAACCTGAAGGACCAATCAGTGCAGCAAAATCCTGACGTTCAATACATAGGTCAATACCGTGCAAAACTTCCACTTCATTTGGTTGACCAATATTATAAGATTTTCGCAGCGCCTCTAAACGCAAAACTTCTTGAAACTGCTCAGACATGACGAATCGCCTCCACTGGGTCCAAGGCTGCTGCACGACGTGCTGGTATAGCGGCTGCCAGTACACCGGTCAAAGTTGCCAATAACAGTGCTAGAAGTACCAGTTCAATAGGTACTGGAATATAAAACAGGCCTGGGCCAAAATTATTAAAAATCCATACCAGGCCATAACTGGCAGAACTGCCGATTGCCGAACCGATAAGCCCAAAAATCGCCCCCTGAAACAGGAATACTCTTAAAATTTGTGTTTGGGTTGCACCAGTCGCGCGTAAGATTCCAATTTCCCGGGTTCGTTGCACCACGCTAACTGACATGACACTGGCAATACCAAAAGCGACTGAAACGGCGACGAAAATAATAATCATATTGGTCGAGAGACTTTGTGAGGAAATCGCATTCATCAACTGCGCATTGGTTTCAATCCAGCTTTCAGCCTGCAAGGACGTCAGGCGTCCTACCTGATCCGCAATCTGATCTGCCTGAAAAAGGTCCGTTACCCGCAGATCAATTACCGTCACCCCACCCGGCAACAGCAACAAAGACTGTGCCTGTTTCAAATCCAGATAGATATAGCGTGCATCCAGTTCACGCACCCCTAACTCAAAAATCCCGGCAATATTTACCAAGGTACTTTCTTGCTGCCCGGTATCCAGCCGTAATTTACTCCCTACCTGCACACCAAGATCTTTAGCCAATTCACTGCCAATCACGACATCATCCGCACCAATCCTTAACTGACCGCTCTGTAAGTATTCTTTTAAAGGAATAATCTGCTGATAACGTTCCAGATCAATCCCAACCAGTGCAACAGATTCGATCGCATCCCCACGCTGGACCAGAGCCGGTCCAGAAACAACAGGTGATACTGCAGTCAGAACGGGCAATTGATCCAGTGTCGTTACAATTTGCTGCCAGTTATTGATGGAACGTAAACGTTGTGCGCGCTTATCTTCCAATACAAGCTGAATAATACCTTCTTTGGTTGGCGCGACCTGATTGACTTCATCTGGAGACAATAAACGGATATGTGCTTGGGTCCCTAAAGTCCGGTCAATCAGATTGGATTGCAAACCTTGAATCAATGCTGTAATAAATACAATCACAGCCACGCCCACTGCGACTCCGACAGTGATCATGATGGATTGTGATCGGCCTTCACGTAAGAAACTGACCGCAATTTTCCATTCGGTCCATAGCCGTCCGAAAAAGTTTTTCAATCGAGTTTCACCGGTATTTCGTTTTTAGTATTGTTTTGATTGGCAGGATTTTCAGTTAGGATATTTTGCGGTTTTATCCGCACTCATGCGCCATCTTCTAAAGAAGCGTCCGGATTAGCCAGTACCTGATCACCCTCCTTCAAACCTGAAATTACTTCAGCACGATCCAGACCACGCAAGCCTAATGTGACTTGTTGACGTTGAACCTTACCATTGCGTACCAGTAGTACTGTCGCTTTATCTCCTTTAAGACCGGTAAGCGCATCATTAGGTATGGCTAAAGCTCGCTCGCGGCGACCCGTTTCTACATTGACTGAAACCGTCATATCCTGACGTAGAAAATCAGGTACCGGATCTACAGTAAGTTTAAGCTCAACTGTGCCACGTTGCGGATCGATACTTGGAGCAATAAAGCTAATCCATGCAGGGAAAGTGTACTCGGGATAGGCATCAGCAATCACCGTTGCTTTTTGCTCTAAAGCCAGTCGCGATAAATTACGTTCATCCAATGGAACGCGAATTTCGGTATTGCCATTAATGGCAATAGTAAATAAGGTCTGTCCTGGCTGAACCAGATCACCCGGCTCTACATCGCGAGTCAGTACTGTGCCTGCGACCGTCGCACGAATTTTGGTTTTGTCCAGTTGAGCCTTAGCAACTGCAAGCTGCTCGCGCAATGAGGCTTCTTCAACCTGTCCCTGTGCCAATGCAGCTGCCTTGAGTCGTGCGGTTTCGAAGTTATTGCGTGCGACCCTTTCCGCTTCGACTGCCTGTTCAATTTCTTCAGCCGAAAGAATGCCTGGCTCGGCATTACGTCGACGGTTGGCTTCACGGCTGGCCTGCTCAAGTTGAGCTTTGGCCGAGGCTAATTCTGCTGCGGCCTGTGGACGTCGACTTGTGGCTAATTCGGTCAGTGCAACTTCTGCCTGCCGCACCTGGGCAGCCAATTCATCTGATTTCAATACGACCAACAGATCGCCTGGTTTAACTTGATCACCTTCCTGAACGCGTCGTTCCAGCACAACACCAGCAAGCTCACTGCCAATGTCAGCACGAGATACCGTTGCCACACGTCCTGTTGCTACTACATTTTGTACTAATGGCATCGCCTTTAAGGTATAGCTCGGCAATTCCGGTCCTTTCCACCAGCGCAAAAGTACAAAACCCGCTATCAGGACCAGTAATATAACAATCAGAATTTTATAGCGGGCAGCACGCACATGGACATCTCCGAGGATTTTTAACTGCATATTCAATTAAAAAGGTGTAGAAGTATTTAGTTGTTTCGTAATCTTTAATTTATAACAAGTTTTTATGATGATTTCATATACCAGTTTATTTAACATTCTTTCATAGTTTCAATTAAACTGTAAAATTATTCTTTTTGAATCTGCCCAGATTCATTTTTTGTATCAGACATTATAAAGCAAGAAAATATTACTCATGAAGATCATCGTCTTAGCTACTCAAAAAAGGGTTCATAAGCATATTACTTATAAACCCTTGCACCTAGTTCCTATAAACTGATCACCTATTAAAATGTAACCCGCTCATATCGACGATATTCAGGCTTCCAGAAATTCGCTTCAATTGCTTCTTTCAACGTTTCTATAGTTGCCTGAGGAGCCACCCCATCTTGTATTGCCGCTTGCGCAACTCTTAATGCAATCACCTTGGAAATCTGCTGAATCTGATCCAATTCAGGCAACAAATCTGCTTTCGGATCTTTCAATTTCGGTGAGCATTCAGCTAATGCATTACTTGAGGCCATTAACATATTATTGGTCACTCGCTTCGCTCCAGATGCAATTACACCTAATCCAATCCCAGGGAAAATATAGGAGTTATTACATTGCGAAATGTTATAAATCTCCCCCTGATAATTGACGGGTGTAAATGGACTACCTGTGGCAATTAATGCTTTCCCATCTGTCCACTGGATAATATCTGAAGGAACCGCTTCCACTTTGGAAGTTGGATTAGACAATGGGAAAATAATCGGATGCTCACAGTGCTCAGCCATCGCTGTAATGACATCTTTACTGAATAAGCCCGGCTGTCCAGATACACCAATAAGAACTGTAGGTTTCGCAAATTTCACTACATCAAGTAATGAAATCGTACTTTCCGCATCTGCCCATTTGGCGATATTTTTTGGATCCTGAGCTAATTTTCGCTGGAAATCTAAAAGATTTGGCTGATTTTCTGTAATCAGACCAAAACGATCCACCATGAAAACACGTTTACGTGCCTGAGCATCCGTTAATCCTTCTGCTACCATCTGGGCAACAATCTGCTCCGCAATACCACATCCTGCAGAACCTGCTCCGAGGAAAGCTACGGTTTGGTCTTTCAGTTGTTTATTAGAAGCATGTGATGCTGCAATCAGGCTACCCACTGCAACTGCAGCCGTCCCTTGAATATCATCATTAAAACAGCATGCTTGATCACGATATTTTTCTAATAATGGCATCGCATGATGTTGAGCAAAATCTTCAAATTGAATCAGGACATTTGGCCATCTTTTTTGAACGGCATGAATGACCTGATCAACAAAATTGAAATACTCATCGCCACTAATACGCGGTTTACGCCAGCCCATATAGATCGGATCATTTAAGAGCTGTTGATTATTGGTTCCCACATCCAGCGTAATTGGCAATGTATAAGCCGGACTGATTCCCCCACATGCAGTATATAAGGCTAATTTTCCAATCGGAATGCCCATTCCTCCGATCCCTTGATCACCCAAACCTAAAATCCGCTCACCATCTGTAATCACCACGACTTTGACATTTCTGCGATTGACATTATGTAAAATCTGATCAATGCCCTCACGGTCAGCATAGGAAATAAATATCCCACGATGCCGGCGATAAATATCTGAAAAGCGCTGACATGCCTCGCCTACCGTTGGGGTATAAATGATGGGCATCATTTCACTTAAATGATTTTCAATTAAATGATAAAACAGCGTTTCATTGGTATCTTGAATGTTACGCAGATAAATGTGCTTATTAATATCATCATTAAAAGAACAGTATTGCTGATAAGAACGTTGACTTTGTTCTTCAATAGACTCAATGACATGAGGGATAAGCCCATGTAAATTAAAACTCTTTCTTTCTTCTTCGGTAAAAGCAGAACCTTTGTTTAGAAGAGGCAGCTCAAGTAACGTATATCCTGCGTATGGCACATAAAGAGGACGTTTCTCTATCTGATTTTTAGTCACTTTACTTGACTCACTTCTGGAATTTGGCATAACTCTCTAAAAATAGCTGAATAAGTTCTATATTTTTATCTTATCGCTATTTCTAATATTTTAGATATTTTAATAATTAATACTAATAAAATGAGTATTTAGTAAATTAATGTCTTACAAAAATATCAGCAAACAAATTATTTTTTATGCATACTTTAAAAGATCCTATGTTTTTCTTTTTTAAAATTAGGTAATATCAAAAAAATACTCAAGCTTATAAACCAATAAAATCAATTACATAAAATAATTTAATAAGTTAAAAACAGATTCAAATCAAATAGAAATTTTGCGCTAATGACTATATATTAACCAGTTCTATTTTTAATACATTATTTTATTAAATTTTACATATCCTCATATTTTTAATTATTGCTTTAGAAGCATAAATTCGCCTTAATTAAATAGAGAAAAATTATTATTTTTTAAAAAAATCTCAAAAAAAACAGGAAATTATAATTAAGGATGAAATAAGTTATTGTTTCTAATAAGCAAGGAATTAGTAATAATTTATAATTTGTTGAAGATTTTATCTAAAAAATAATCTATAAAAAACCTAATGCTTAGAGAGGAAATAGCAAAATCAGAATAATAAAAGAAGAATTTATATATGACTAAATTAGATTATATAAAAAGGCTTAAAATAAAAAATGTTATAGTATTTAGAAGTTTTAAAATTTTGGTAGGTATATCCAGACTCGAACTGGAGACCTCTACGATGTCAACGTAGCGCTCTAACCAACTGAGCTATACACCTAGAATGTTACGCATATTATAAATTTTTGAATCTTAAGACAAGTTTTTTCCTTTATTTTTCAGTGTATATGCACATTTTTTAAGCAAGTATCTGAATTTATTAATATCCTTTTGGTCAGGCTTATAAGCTGAAAATTGATTTCTCTCATAGATTTGTATAGCTTCATAAAAAGACGTAACCTGATCTGAGCTTAAGGAAGCTGATATTCGAAGCATCCACTGTTTAAATGTTTCAGCCGGTTGCTTACGCATCTGAATAAGCAGGGAACGATTAAGCTGCTCTATGGCTAGCTCGAATGGTGAATTCTGTCTTCGCTTTTGAATATAAATCCATAAGAAATAAGATGCGATCAAAGATGCAATACCTATTATAAGTATCCACACAGCTGCATAAGCAGAGTTCAAGCCAAGTTTAGACATCCAGCTGCGTTGTGAATCTGCATTATAACCGACCACCTTACTTTGCCACTGATAACTGGCATAGTCACTCCATATCCTCAACTTGGTCATAAACTGATATTGCTGTGTTGTCCATGTTCTACCCTCACCTAAAACTGCTGAATTTTCAGACATCAAGTTTTGCATACCATTATCAATACGTTGTGGGGCAATAATGGCAGTAGGATCAATCCGCTGCCATTGCTGGTTCACCCAGACTTCAGTCCAGGCATGCGCATCCATCTGGCGCACTTCCCAACTCTTACCATCAGGTGCGAGTGAACCACCTTGATACCCCGTGACCACACGTGCTGGTATTCCTGCATAACGCATCAGCATGACAAAACTGGAGGCATAATGTTCACAGAAACCACGGCGCGCATTAAACAGAAATTCATCCACCCGGTTTTGGCCTAATGTTCCTGGAGTTAAGGTATATACAAAATTATTCGCCCGGTACCAGTTCAACACATTTTGGATATAGCGCTGTTGACTACCCTCGCTCTGTTTCACTAAATTTGCCGCCAGTGCCTGAGTTTGAGAATTATATTGAGCAGGGGTTCGGGTATTTATATATTGCAGATAGTTAGTATTTAAATTAGGCTGCTCTACTTCTGTTCCTACCCAGCGAAGCTGAACAGGTTCCACGCGCTGAGTTAAACGACGCGGTACAATTCCCCAATCATAACGGTTATAATAACGACGCTCTAAAGGGACTGATTTATCCAATCCCATCACCCAGAGTACGGACGGATCTGAAGCCAAATACTGATAATCCCAGCCCGATGCCAATGAGGCAGAATCATTCTGTTGGCGGATTTGTGGCTGCTGATTGATTGCACTACTGGTCCAGGTTTGACCATCATATTCATCTAATACCAAGGCACGCCAGTATAATTCTGCACGTGGAGGTAGCTTGCTTACATCGCCTATAATTCGAAATGCTAATGCACTCGACTGAGATAACTGTGCAATATCCCCCGGAGACATCCTGTCACTAATTCCGGTGACCCCTTTATTTTCAGGAATGGGGATATGCCACATCGGTGGCAAACGTGGAAAAAAGATAAAGAGTAAAATAAAAAATGGCAGTGCATAGAGTACAAATTTGCCGACATGTTTAACATCTTGTTTTAATGCGTTCTCCTGAGCCTGTAAATCCTGCTCAAATTCACCTACCTGAATACGATATAAGCCAATGAAACAGCTTAGTAAGCACAGCAGAATCCCAAAAGCCATGATAAAAGACTGGCTATACAGGAAAGTACTCGCCGCCACAAACAGGGCAAAGTTAAATAAAATAATCAGGTCACGTTTAGTACGGGTTTCAAAAGCCTTGGCAAATAAGAAAGTGGAGAGCACGGCAACACCTGCATCTACACCCAAAAAACTTTGATGCGTAAAATAAATAACTGCAAGTGCTACGACTGTCAGCAACAGGGTCCATTTTTTAGGAAAAGTCTTTTGCTTTCTCAGATTCAGCCAGAGCAATACCAGCATCAGGGCAAAGATGATGCTGAGTCCTGCAGGCAAATAACTCACCTGTACAACCAGAATTAAACTGAGACTGAGCAAAATGGCTGTGCGGATATTTGCATTCATCATGTCTATCCTCTTAAGCCTGTGCCAATAAGAGTTTGGCCTGATGCATCTGTTCAGCGCCATAACCTGAAGCCAGTTCTACATGGGGCAAATGCAGGCTATAGGCCAATTGCTGTTGTTCACATTGTTCGATCAGCCCCATCATCCATTCCAGCTTTTCTTCATGTGATGGGCTTGGCATATGTGCATAATGAATCTCTATACTGTGCTGGTTCTGATATTGTTCAAAGACTTTAATATATAAACCCTGCCCACGGGCTACCTGTTTCCAGGAAACAGCCTGCAATGATTCCCCTGCCTGATAACTTCGTAGTTCTCGAAACTCATCCATTTCTGGCTCAAAACTTGGCAAATGCTGCTTATTTTCAGCAGTCGAATACTGGGCTTTCGGTGCTACCCATGCAAAGCGCTGGTGATAAAGATAGGTCCAAGCTCTTACCAGTCCAAAAGGATAGACTGAATAAATCTGGATTGCTGGATAAACAAACTTTCCACGCTGTTCAGCATAAAAGGAAAGGCTAAATTTTTGCCTGGTCTGATTGACCAATACCTTATAAAGCTGTTCACCTGCCTGAATATACAGGTATCGTGATTGCGCGACTGGTTGCTGAAAATGGAAATGTAGATTCAGGTCGTGTCCCACCTGCCCGATTTCATCTGTAAGCAGTTCGATACTCAATCCGTGCAGCTGTTTAAAAGTCAGATAAAAACTGATACACAGCACGGCACTGATCAGAAAGCAAAAACCTAGAGTCAGGTTATTGGCATAATTTACACCTGCAATAAAGGTGATGAAAATGAGTACCAGATACAGATAGCCCTGCTGATAGATAAAGACCAGCACATCACGTTGTGAGAGCTGTTTTTGCTGTGCAAACTGAAAACGTTTACTTAACCAGTTCTGCCAAAACTTTCCCAAGATCTGGCTCCTAGCTTATCGCCACTTGCTGCATGAGATTTAAGGTTTCTGCCTCACTCAACCCTAAACGATGCGAAGCCACTGCCACAAACACAGCTTGTACATCATCCGGTGTGACGAAAGCACGATTCTCAATCAAAGCATGTGCCTGAGCTGCCCGTTTTAATGCCAATAAGCCACGTGTTGATAATCCATAACGGTTTTTTCGGGTTTCTTCAGCCAGATCTAGCAAATATTCCTGTATGGGTTCGCTGATATAGATCTGATTAACCAGTCGCTGCAGCTCTAAAATTTGCTCCTCACGGAACACATGCGCCAAGGTGGCAATCAGGGCAAAGCGGGATTCTTGCTGCAATAACAGTTTTTCTGCATGTCGGGATGGATAACCTAAAGATAAACGCATCAAGAACCGATCTAGCTGGGATTCTGGCAAAGCATACGTTCCGCTCTGGAATAATGGATTCTGTGTTGCAATCACCCAAAATGGTTTAGGCAAGGCATAACGTACTCCATCGACTGTCGCATAACCTTCTTCCATCGCTTCCAGCAAAGCACTTTGGGTTTTGGGGCTGCAACGGTTAATTTCATCTGCCAGAAGAATCTGGGTAAAGATTGGACCCTGCTTAAACTCAAATTGATGTTCTTTCTGATTAAACATGTTGATGCCAATTACATCGCTGGCCAGCATGTCATTGGTAAACTGAATCCGTTGAAACTTTAAGCCGGCAAGATGAGATAGACTGCTTGCCAATGTGGTTTTACCTAAACCCGGCAAATCTTCAAACAGAACGTGTCCACCAGCAATCAGGCAACACAATGCCAGCCGGGTTTGTGCCTGTTTATCCAGCACAATTGCATTAATTTCTTTAAGGAATTTTTCAATGCTGGGAGCATAGCTGGCAATTTGCTGTTCAAGCTGAGTATTTATGTGCGCTATATCATGATTTGCTTTTTGCTTTACGCCCCACATCACAAATTTTCTCATTAAAATAGATACTTGTGATTAACATACACTGAATTTAAACCACACTAAAGACCAATAATATATCTTTACACTGAGTCATTTACCTAATCATCAGAAATATCCAATAAAAAGTGGTTCATTTAAAAGTTTCAATCTCGGAAATTAACTTTTCTCAAGTTAGAAGCTGATTGAAATATAGTTTAATCCTTCAATAAAGATAAATTGCCTCAAGCAATCTAATTGGGTTGCTCTACATTTTCAAAGTTATGAAATGAATTGATTATTCATATTTTTTACAGGTATAAAAGCCATATCTTAAAAGTATATTTTTAAGTTATTTGTATAAAGTTTAAACTTGATGATAAATATAAATCAGCGCATAGACTTGTATAACCATCTAATATTTAATCTCTCTAGCTTTCGTAAAATGTAAAAAGTGCCCCGAAAGGCACTTTTTTTATTGATTCATTAACATGGACATTTTTTCATGCCACCGCCAGCAGAGGGATAATGTGCATCCACACAATGACGATAGAAAGTTTTAGCATCCATCGCTTCCAAATCTGGATGATGTTTTTTCATATGTTCCAGATAGGTCTGATAATCAGGCACTCCGACCATCAAACGGAAACTCTGCTGCAAACGTTGCCACAGGGTCGCAATACGTGACCAGTTTTTCGGGTTCAGGATTAAATCCTTTTGCGACATGACGGTCATTTTAATGATCTTGTAGATCACCGCTTTTCCGCCTTTGGCAAATTTCAGATTCATACCAGTCTCCTTAGTGATGTGCTGTAGGTTTGATCTCAGCAGGATCGCGATAAATCGCTTCAGCTTCATGTACAGTTGGTTCCGGATTTGCCAAAGCACGGCGAATCACACCAATTGCAGCAAATAGCATGACGAAAGCAACAATCATAAAGAAAGCACATAGACCCGCATTGATCTGATTCGACAATGCCACTGTGTGCATCTCAGCCACGGTTTTTGCTGGTGCCAGAATTTCATTATTGGCAATTGCCGTGTTAAAGCGGTCAGCTTGCGCAAGGAAACCGATCTTCGGATTTTCGTGGAAAATCTTTTGCCAGCCTGCAGTCATTGAGGTAATGAACAGGAATACAGTTGGAATAATCGTCACCCAAACGTATTTCTGTTTTTTCATCTTAAACAGGATGACGGTACCCAGAATGAGTGCCATTGCAGCCAGAATCTGGTTACCGATACCAAACAGTGGCCATAAACTGTTAATCCCACCGAGTGGATCGACCACGCCTTGATAAACGAAGAAGCCCCAACCAGCGACAGCGACAGCTGTACCTAATAAATTACCAAAGAAATTATGTGACTGTTTTACTGCAGGAATCACGATACCTACGGTATCTTGAACCATAAAGCGACAGGCACGAGTACCGGCGTCAACAGCAGTCAGGATGAATAATGCTTCAAACAGAATCGCAAAGTGATACCAGAATGCCATCATTTCACGGCTATTGAAGATTTCGGTAATGATATGCGCCATACCAATCGCGAAAGTCGGTGCACCACCAGTACGCGACAGAATCGAGTTTTCACCGACTTCCTGCGCCAGCAAAGTCAAGGCTTCAGGGGTTACTACGAAACCAAGGGTTCGTACTGCTTCTGCTGCACTTTCTGCCGTAGTACCAAGTAATGCGACTGGCGAGTTAATCGCGAAGTAAATGCCTGGATCCAGAATCGCAGCACAGATCAAGGCCATGATCGCCACAAAAGATTCCATTAACATACCGCCATAACCGATCATGCGGATATCACGTTCGTTGTTGACCAGCTTTGGTGTGGTTCCTGATGAAACCAGTGCATGGAAACCGGAAATCGCACCACAGGCAATGGTAATAAACAGGAATGGGAACATGGAACCTGCAAATACAGGACCAGTACCATCAATAAATTTGGTAATTGCTGGCAGTTTCATTTCTGGCATCGCGAACAGAATACCAATCGCCAGACCCGCAATCACGCCAATTTTCAGGAAGGTAGATAAGTAATCACGCGGTGCAAGTAGCAACCATACCGGCAATACAGAAGCAATGAAACCGTAGATAATCAATGCCCAAGTCAGTTCAGTACCTGACAAAGTAAAGAATGGACCCCAGTATGGATGTTGAGCAATAGTTTCACCGTAGATAATGCCGAGCATCATCAACACGAAACCAATAATGGAGACTTCTGCGATTCGTCCTGGTCGGATAAAGCGCATGTAAATACCCATGAATATTGCAATCGGAATCGTCGCAGCAATACTGAATACACCCCATGGGCTGTTGGTTAAAGCTTTGACAACGACTAGCGCCAATACCGCCAAGATGATAATCATCACGCCTAAGGCACCGAGCATGACAATAATACCGGCAAAAGTACCTAGTTCCTGTTTGGCCATTTCACCAAGTGAACGACCATCGCGACGAGTTGAAATAAACAGTACCAGAAAATCCTGAACTGCACCGGCAAGTACCACACCGACTAATAGCCAGATCGTGCCCGGCAAATAACCCATTTGTGCTGCCAGAATTGGCCCCACCAGTGGACCTGCACCGGCAATCGCGGCAAAGTGGTGACCGAAAAGCACCCCTTTATTGGTGGGTACATAGTCCAGACCATCAGCCAGACGATGGGCAGGCGTTAAACGGCGCTCATTCAGTTCAAAAACTTTATTGGCAATAAATAAACTGTAAAAACGGTAAGCGATGCTATATACACAGGCAGCTGCCAGCACCAGCCAGACTGCATTGACATGCTCTCCACGGCTAAGTGCAAGAATCCCAAAGGATACTGCCCCGACAATGGCTACAAGGAGCCACATAATTTTCGAAGTCATGCTCGACTTCTGTTGTAAAGTTTCCATTCAATCCCTCATATCTGTTGCATTTAAATCAGCGTGATTTTTTTTGTTCGAGGTACTGCTGTTTTCCCTTGCGACTTTACGCCTGTTCTTTTTTGTTGCCTCTAAGACTTTGGCATAAAAAAGGGGATGATTTTCATCATCCCCTTTGATAATAGTCTATTTTCAGACCATTATGCACGTTCTAGGTATTCACCTGTACGTGTATCAACACGAACTTTATCTTCTTGCTGAACAAATAATGGAACACGTACTACCGCACCTGTTTCCAGTTTCGCTGGCTTACCGCCACCGCCAGAAGTATCACCACGTACACCTGGATCAGTCTCAACGATTTGCAATACCACAAAGTTTGGTGCATTCACTGTTAAAGGAACGCCATTCCAAAGCATGATGGTACATTTTTCATTGGAGTCGTCTTTTAACCATTTTGCTGCATCGCCCATCGCGATTTTGTCTGCTGCAATCTGTTCAAAAGATACTGGATCCATGAAGTTCCACATTTCGCCATCGTTGTACAAGTATTCCATTTCTACTTCTACGATGTCAGCAGCTTCTAGTGAGTCACCAGACTTAAATGTTTTTTCTAACACTTTACCTGATTTAAGGTTACGTAATTTTACACGGTTGAAGGCTTGGCCTTTACCTGGTTTTACGTATTCGTTTTCCATGATTGAACATGGGTTACCATCAAGCATAACCTTAAGGCCTGACTTGAAATCATTCGTAGAATAATAGGCCATGACTGGCGCACTCCAAACTTACTAACTTTAATCTATTGATGCTATGGGCTGTTGCAATGTCATTTAGCAAGTCTGACACGAACATGTAGTTGCCACATGCACATTCATTTAATGTTGCGTATTCTAAATGACCAATACACCATGCCGCAACGAAAAATTCCTATTTAACAGACCTTCACTGACTAAGTTACAGTCAGACATATCAATGAACAAATTATTCAGTCCCTACCATCTGCTGATCATTAAGACAAAGCTTTATATAATCTGCTCAACTAATACGTCAAACTTTATCCAATACAGGCACATTCATACTATATATAAACTGTTAAACTAATCGCTTCAGCTTCATCGCTTCCACTTTTACTTTATTCTTCCCACATGACAGACTTTTTCTATCAGGAACAAAACTGGCAGTCACAACTGAGTGACTTGATCACAAATCCGCAGGAATTATTGCAACAACTGAAACTCTCACCTGAGCAGCTACTTTCTGGCGCAATTCTGGCATCAGAACAATTCAAGTTACGGGTACCACGTGCTTTTGTTGGCAAAATGCAGATTGGCAATCCACTTGACCCCCTGTTACTGCAAGTCCTGCCACATCATCTGGAACTGGAAGAGCATCCGGGTTTTGTTACTGATCCTTTGGGTGAAGAACAGGCTAACCAGCAGCCAGGCGTCCTACATAAATATAAGTCACGTTTTCTGCTGACCCTGACCGGAGCCTGTGCCGTACATTGCCGATATTGCTTTAGACGTCACTTTCCTTATCAAGAAAATTTACCTAAAAATGAAGACTGGGAAAATATTAAAAGCTATCTGCTAAGCCAGCCAGATATTAATGAAGTGATCCTGAGCGGTGGTGATCCACTCACTCTTTCTAACCGGAAATTAAAACTCTGGATTGAACGTCTGGAAACTTTAACTCAACTTAAATTCTTAAGAATACATTCACGAGTTCCGATTGTAATCCCAAGCCGAATCGATGACGAGCTGACAAGCATGTTAAAAAACAGTAGGCTACGTATTATTCTGGTGGTACACTCAAATCATGCATCTGAGCTGGATGATTACACCTGTAGCAAACTGAATCAGTTGGTTCAGCAACAGATTACCGTACTTAATCAGGCAGTGTTACTCAAAGGAGTAAATGATACTGCACCAGTTTTGGTCGATTTAAGTTATCGCTTGTTTGAAGCCGGAGTGATGCCGTATTATTTACATGTACTTGATAAAGTAAAAGGGGCGCATCATTTTGATTTGTCACCTAAGCATATAAACGAGATTTATACAGAAGTTTTAGCGAACTTACCCGGGTATTTGGTACCTAAACTTGTTCGGGAAATTGCGGGCGAAAAAAATAAGACACCGCTTTTTGGGGTTTCAACATTTTGAGTTAAATAATAAATGAGTAAACATAATTCAGATATTTTTCAAACGCCGACGGAACTTAAACTGGATCAACTGAGCTTTTGTCCAGCCAATGTAAAAGCCTTGCAGGAATGGGTTGCAGGAATTTCGATCCTGCAACTGGGGACATCCTCCAAGTCACTGTTCAGTGCCCTACTGGAAATCTCTGAACTGAAGTGCTCTGAAACCCTGCGTTTTGACCTGATTCAGGTACTGCATCCGACTCTTGAAAATGTACTGACCAGCCTGGAAAAACACTTCGTCAATCAAGGCCTGATTACTACTGACCGTAATGACCAGATTATTGAACTGGCAATGCTGCTGCGTAGTCATTTTGCCAAGGCCTATATTGATATTGCCAAGCGCTGTAATCATGAGCTGAATCACAGCAGTTTTTCTTTATTTAAACTGGGAAAAAAGAAAAGTCTGACCACGGCACGTATGGTTTCGATTTACTATGCCTTACAACAGCTCAGCCTGCTGCTGTATCAACAGCATATGCTGTATGGCAAGCCAGTGATGGGCCAATGGCTTGCAGCTCATCAGCTACTTGAAATTGCAATGCAAAATAATTTCCATCAGAGCAATATCAATCAGGTCCTGGGTACTCAGCATGAGCTACAGAATATTTCGAATGCGTATGCACAGCTGATCCTGCTGGAAATCTTTAATACTCATCAAATCCGACCGGCAGAAATTCAGGGATTGTATCTTTGCAGTTTTGACTGGGCCAAACTGGTTCAGGTTTTACCTAAAGAAACTACCCTGTCCCGCTATGCAGTCGACAGCAGCAAAGACTTGCCACCAGTATATAACTCGCGTCTGAATGATCATTTCAAGCCGAGCATATTTATTGCCACTCAGAACCTGATGGAACATCTGGCGGGTACACAAACCAAAAATGCCCAGTATCTGTCGCGTAATGAGAAATTGTTCCTCACCCCAGCGCTGCATTTTCATATTTATAACCTGTTGACCACAACCATGGAACGTCGTCATGAGCGTTATGAATACTCAGCGCATATCAATATCTGTTTTGGTTTGTCTGCTGCACATTTCTATCTGTCTCAGGGCAAAAACTTCCATGAAACCCTAGATGTTGAAGGCGGCTATAACTTCCAGAGTGAAAGTAGCTTTATCAGTGCATCAGAAAATGCCGTACCAGGTTCATTTAGTCATATCAAAGCCTTAGATCGTGAAGCCAAGCAGATTCACCATGCCGAAGTGCTGGACATCAGCGTCAATGGTTACCGGATTAAGTGGACCGGCTTTACTCCATCGAATCTGAAAACCGGCGAATTTATTCTGGTTCAGGAAAATGCCCAAAGCCAATGGCGTGGTGGTGTGATCCGCTGGATCAAACAGTCAACAGAAAAAAGTCTGGAACTAGGCTTGGAAATTCTGGCGCAAGACCTGTTCCCATGTGCAGTTTATGCACGGACCGACCGTCATCTGAAAAATTATCAGCCAGCTTTACTGGTACAGATAACCCAACTAGATCAGATTTCGAATAGTGTTATTGTGTCAGGTGTACAGATGTTTAGGGAAAAACAGACGATTCACCTGCGTGTTGATGGTCGTGAACTAAAAATCTATCTGACCAAAGCACAGCTGATCACACAAAGCTTTATTCGATTTGACTATGAATTATTGAATGATCAGGAAGAACAGATCATTAAAGGCTTTATTCACAAGCAAATGAATGAAATCAATAATCACGACTTATGGGAAGCATTGAAGTGAGAAATCCATTATTGTCTAAAAAGTTAAAACGTACGGAAACACGTTTACTGATTATTGATGATAATCAAATTAGATTTAACCAGATTCGTGATCTGTTGACCGCCAATGAATATCAGGTGGATGCAGTTCTACTGGATGACCTGCAGAACTTTGAAAAGCAGTTGAATTTCAACTGGGACCTGATCATCTTTGGCCGTGCGTATGACCTGAAATATGAACAGGCACTCAGTCTGGTACGCCTATCGAAACAGCCAAACTTGCCGATTCTGCTGCTTAAACCTGATGACTATCAGGCTAATCAATATACCGGTTATATCCAGAAAGGTGTGTATGACATTTTGAATCTGGAATATCCAGAACGCTTTTACCTCGGTCTGGTACGTGCCCTGTCTTTCAGCCGTCTGACCCAGTCGCAGCAACATTTAATAGAAGAGCTGGAAACAGTACAAACTCAGGCACAATTACTGGTTGAGGACAGTAACAAAGCGGTAGCCACCATTCAGGAAGGCATTCACATTCAGGCCAATGAAGATTACCTGAAACTGTTTGGCCTGAATTCTGAAGATGACATTATCGGTTTGCCTTTACTCGATCTGTTACAGCCACAAGATCTAAACGAATTTAAGACCCGTTTTAAGAAAATTTCCCAAGGTCAGTTCGAGCTGGGTGGTTTTGAAATTCATTCAACCAATCCAAAGATTGCTGCAGTCAACCCCCTCAAGCTTGAGTTCCTGGCTTCTACCAGTGAAGAAGATGCTTTACAGCTAACGATTGATACTGCGAAAACTCAATCTGCTACAACAACTGAAAAAGCAGCAGTCAAGCCAAGTACGTTACAATTACTAAAACGCGAGCTGAACCGCGAGCCTGCCAATGCCAATGCATTGATCACCTTCTCTTTTGCTGCTTATGAGTCTCAAATTCTCAATGCAGATTGGGCGATCTACACAGGCTACTTCCATGAAGTTAAGAACTTCCTGAAAGAACAGGTTCGTGTATCGCTGTTTAAACTGGAACATGATGTCCTGGTCGGTGTCATTCAGGCCGATTCTCAGGAAATTCTGGAATCTAAACTGATTGGGTTAGCTGCATTAACCAAACCGCAGTTGATTACAGTCAATCAGCAGACCTGCTCTCTGAACTTACGCATCGGTTATACCAAACTCGACGGTGAACTACATGATGAGGCACAGCTGGATCAGCATATTGCTCGTGCCTTCTCTACACCATTACCTCAAGCACAACAGTCTTCCGAATTTGTGCTGGATATTCCATCGGATATGCTTGCACCTGCAGAAGCTGTTCCAAGTCTGGAGTTCAGTATTGCCGAATCAGCTGCAGCCCAGTCAGCCTCTAGTCCAGTATCTGCACCAGTTCCAACGCCTGTAACACCAGCTACAGCCGCAGCACCTGTAGCGATGCCAGGTTCAATCCTGCATGCACTGCGTCAATGCTTGGAGCGTGGCGAAATCCATCTGAAATATCAGCAGCTGTATGACAAGGAAGATAGCAATCTGTATACCTATGAGGTTACCAGCGGTTTTATTTTTGAAAATAAATGGCAGGATATTTCCAAGCTGCTGGAACTGCGTGAAGATGATGAACTTTCAATCAAGCTAGATCGCTGGATTCTGGTTGAGTCTTGCAAGCAACTGCATAACTTTATCACCCAATATCCTGAAGCCCGCTTGATCGTAAACCTGAATCGTGCCGTGCTCTTCAAAGACCGTAGTTTTCCTGAGTTTATCTCCAAGCTGATTACGATTATTCGCAGTAAATTAAAGCATCCTCTCACTTTACAATTTGCCGAAGAGGATCTGATCCTGAACCGCGAGGATGCGCAGAAATATATCCGTATTCTGCGTGACCATGGCGCAGAGATTGCGATTCGTGAATTCGGCAATTCGATGTATAGTGAAACCTTGCTCCGTGAAATGGATGTAAATGCCTTAACGATCCATCCACAGCTCACTGCGCAATTGAATTCCAATACCGAGGAACTTCAGGAAAAAATCGCTGGATATCTGGAAATCAAACCGGTTTATCTCCTGTTACGTGAACTGAATGATATGACTTCTTTTGCTAATGCTTGGAATGTCGATGCACGCTTCATTCAAGGTGATTACTTCCAGAAAAAACTGGATCATCTGATTGATGTACAGGAGCGCTAAGCGCCTGTACCACACCTGAATACTGTGAATTCACAATATTCAGGCACAAAAAAACGGGCAAATTGCCCGTTTTTTCATTTTGGGTATTAACGTTTAACAGAACGTGACATACCAGCAAAACGTTGTTTGAACTTGTCGATACGACCGCCAGTATCAACGTTCTTTTGCTTACCAGTGTAGAATGGGTGGCAAGCTGAACATACGTCTAGATAAAGCGTTTCTTTACCAACAGCTGAACGAGTTTCGATTACGTTACCACATGAACAAGTAGCAACTAGTTTTTCATATTTTGGGTGAATATCGGCGCGCATGGTCGATTCTCCATAAAGATCAAGAAGGTTTTGCTGTCATCGCAATTGATCACTCTCAAAAACTGAGGAAAGGCCAGAATCAAATTCAGGCAGATCAACACCACAACAGACCATTCTTTTGGCCCACCGAGACGGATACCGTCAGAGCTAAGCACAACAAGTTGGGCAATATTATACGTGAAACAAATTTAATAAGCGAATTATTCTTCAGTTTTAACTGCAACCTGTTTGGACCACATATTGGCAACAATGCCGCAAACCATCAGCTGAATCTGATGGAAAATCATGATCGGCAATACAATCATGCCAATTGGCTGACCAATAAACAGAATTTGTGCCATCGGCACGCCGCTGGCTAAAGTTTTCTTGGAACCACAGAAAAAAATAGTTTTCTGATCCGCTTTATCAAAACCAATCCAGCGTGGCACAAACAGGGCCAGCAGCATCACCAAAGTCAGTAAGACTGAGCAGGCAATAATGAGCAGTAATAAGGTCGATAAGCTTACCTGATGCCACAGCCCTGCCACAACAGCACTACTGAACGCGCCATACACCACCATGAGAATCGAACCCTGATCAAAAACCTTAACAATTTCTGGCATTTTCTTCATTTGTGGAAATACCCAAGGACGCAGAATTTGTCCAAGGATAAACGGCACCAGAAGCAGTAAAGTGATCTGCATAATGGATGAGGTGGGATCAAAACCATGTTGTGACTGACCCAAAATAAAAAAGGCTACTAATACCGGGGTAATAAACATACCGACAATATTGGAAAATGAGGCACTACACACTGCACCGGCGACATTACCCTGTGCCACTGAAGTAAAGGCAATCGAAGACTGTACTGTTGATGGCAGGAAGCACATAAACAGGAAGCCCCAGTACAGCTCCTGACCCAATAACGGAACCAGGACCGGCTTGGCCAACAGACCAATTATAGGAAACAGCGCAAAAGTAAATGCGAACACCAAGGTATGTAGCTTCCAGTGCATCAATCCTTCAACTACGGCCTCACGTGATAACTTGGCACCATGCAGAAAGAATAAGATAGCAATAGCAATCGTGGTAATAGATGAAAAGACTTCAGCCGCCTGTCCTGATACCGGAACAAAACTGGCAAGTATCACCATTATAAAAAGCAGTATAGTAAAACGGTCCAATGCCAATAACTTAAGCATATCCCTTCATCCCTTAAATTTTATTGTTTGATATAAAAATGCCCGGCTATCTTAACAGATACCGGGCCCAGGCTATGCACTCAGATTGATGTAATCTTTTCATCTACACATGAATATATTTCATATATCATGCTATCTAATTAACACTTAGTTGTTACGTGCGTTGTGGTCCTGCTGAATCAGTTCAATTTTATAACCATCTGGATCTTCGACAAATGCAATAACGGTTACACCGCCTTTCATTGGACCTGCTTCACGAACCACCTTGCCGCCACGAGCCTTGATTTCTTCACAGGCTTTATAAGCATCATCGACTGCAATCGCAATATGGCCATAAGCATTGCCAAGTTCATAACTGTCTGTATCCCAGTTATGTGTCAGCTCGAGCACGGTATGGTTCTTTTCATCACCATAACCTACAAATGCCAGAGTGAAACGACCTTCTTCATAATCACGCTTACGAAGTAAAGTCATACCAAGCACTTCAGTATAGAAATTTAATGACTGTTCCAGATTGCCTACACGTAACATGGTATGCAGCATGCGCATATTATTCATCCTTATTGCCAGATTGTTGTTGGTGTTCACCGAGTAATTTTCCAACCCAGACCACTAAAATGAGAATCGGAATCCCGATCAATGTGGTCATCAGGAAGAAGTTCGGATAACCGATATTGGTGACTATAGTACCTGAATATCCCCCTAAAATCTTAGGGGTTAGTGTCATAAGTGAGCTAAAAATCGCATATTGGACTGCAGTGAAAGATACGCTGGTCAAGCTGGATAAGAAGGCAATAAATGCTGCACCTGCCAGACCGGCAGCCAGGTTATCGACGATAATCGCAAAATACAGCCAGGCATCGCTATATGGCTTGATCACCTTGCCTGTCACTTCAATATCAGTATTACGATTCACATCCACAGGAACCAGTGGCTGGATATCGACATCAAGCATCTTGGTATTTTTAGCATCAGTGCTCGTCTGATAGACATGTGTCACTTGCTGAACAGCTCGCTCATCCTCCATCAGTACCGCACTGATTAAATGCGCTGGCGCAGATTTCAGTTTTTCTGCTGGAATAGCTGTACTAAACACCCCCTGTTCTTCCAGCTTGGCTTCAAAACGCTCATCATTCAGTTCATAAATGATCTTCTGATTATCTTGTAAAGCTTCACCGACATATTGACCACGAACCACAATACTCCCTTCTTCATTAGCATGAAGCGTATTGTCGCTGGTAATTGGTAGAATCTGCAGCTGTGCATTACCTGAAGTCTGCAGCAAATATGGCATGGACAGGCTAACTGTACTATCAGTCGTATTAGCATTGGCATAAGCCGCCTGAACCTGAATCTGCTTGGCATCAGCGAGTACCTGTACTGGTACTTTCACTTTCCAGTAACCAACTTCATCCGTGTCTGCCTGATAGCGTTGCTGTCCAACCTGAATATCTACCGGATTTAGCTGTTGTCCGGATTTCACCAAACCAATAAAGATCAGATTGGTAGAACAGGCCAGAATGGCACCGACAAACATCAGCTTCATGATATTCATCTTCTGGGCCAATAATCCTCCCAGGAAACCACCCAAGAGGGAAAAGATCACCCCATAGACCTTCACTGCTTCAGCAATCTGCTCCTTGCTAAAGTTCATGTCCTGATAGAACACATTGGAAATCACACCAGCAATAATGTCTGAAACACGATAAAAACCAATCAGCAATAACAGGACCAAAGCCAGTTTTAGACCATAGCGCTTGAAGAAATCCGCAACCGGATTGACCCAGGTTTCATAGGCCATTTCCCGATTCACCGCACCCAGTTTCACCAAGGCGGCACCCACACCAAATACGACTGCACCAGATCCGATAAAACGCAAAGATTCAAAAGTAAATAATGCAAAGGTATCCTGAATGGCAAACTGTTCAGTCAACATGCTCACTAGGTTACCTGAATATACATAGCTCACTACAAAGCTGATGACCGCGACAAAAAACACCCCCACCAGGCGGAAATAATCACTGCGCACATAGTGTTTACGCACACGATCGACCTGTGGTTCGCGGATTGACAACGTCGTGATAATCCCCACCAACATCACCGCAGCCATCGCCAGATAGGTCCACTTCCAGGCATCATAAATATAGTTACCTTTTGCGGTACCTAAGTAAGCGGCAAGGAACAATGCGCCCGCACCAGCGACAATCATACCAATACGGTAGCCTGCGTTATAAGTTGCAGCCAGCACGGTCTGCATCTGGGTTTCTGCCAGTTCAATACGGTAGGCATCAATCACAATATCCTGAGTTGCTGCGGAAAAGCCAAGCAAGACTGCACCAAGCGCCATCTGCTGAAGATGTAGTTGTCCTAAAGCCGGATCTGAAAAAGCCATAATACAGATCGCGCAAACAATCAGAATTTGGGCGATCAGCAACCAGGCACGACGTCGACCTAAAGCCTTAGTCAGGAATGGCACTGGTAGTTCATCAATCAGTGGTGCCCAGACAAACTTAAAGGAATAACCCAAGGCAGCCCAGCTAAAGAAAGTTACTGCACTTTTACTAATACCCGCTTCACCGAGCCAGAGAGACAGACTTGAAAAGATCAGAAGAATCGGGACACCCGCTGAAAAACCCAGAAACAGCATGATCAGCGCACGCCGATCCAAGAAAGCTGTAAAGGCGGATTTCCAACCCGTCGTTTGTGTTGTCATTGCTTTATTATTTTCCGCAAAAAAACAGTAGCTGCTATTCAATCCTTTAATACAGGATCTTTCAACAAGATTTACCATTTTCTCTGCATAGATCATTTTATTTTTTACGTCAAAAGCGACATGTTGGCTTGAATTTTCCGGCTAATTCTGTATACCTTAAATCATTAATGCACTATTTCGTTTTGGACATCAACAGTGACCCAGAGACTCGATCAAATTCATTCTTCAATAACCGCCAATACGATTAACACTACCCTAACTGCACAACAAAACCATGCTGAACTATTAAAGACAGCATTTGAACAAAGCGAAATACAACCTACTCTTGAAAAAACTCGCTTGCAGCCCACGCAACTGACACATATTCCAAAACTGGATAAAATTCCGGCGTCGACCAAGCGTATTAAACCACTCAATAATTTTCTTGGTCAGGATCGTGCACGTGCCTCAGTTGAAGCCGGGATTGCCCTGCCATATTCAGGCTATAACATTTTTGCTGTCGGAACCGCAGGTCTTGGCAAGCGTACCATGGTCAAACGTCTGCTACAGCAACATGCCAAAACAGTAGCAACACCAAATGACTGGGTGTATGTTAATAATTTCCAGAATTCCCGCCAGCCGATTGCATTGCAGTTTCCTGCAGGTCAAGGTCCTAAATTCCAGGCGATGCTGCATCAAAGCTGGCAAACCATTCTTAAACAGCTGGAACGTCGTTTTACTGCGGAAACCTATTACAACCGTATTGAGATGATCCGTCAGCAAACCGGTGATGAACAGCAGCAAGCGCTGATTGAACTGACCCGTGAAGGTGAAGAATTCGATTTAAAGCTGATCTCTCGCAATGATGAGCACTGTTTTGTACCGGTTCATCTCAAAGATGACAAGTTACAGGAAATGACACAAGATGATCTGAATGCACTGAGCAATAAAGATCGTGCTGAAATTGCATCCAACATGCGTTACATGGATAAAAAACTAGAACGCCTGGGCCTGCTCCTCGGTGATCTGGAAGATGATGCCCGTGACCGTGTACAGGTACTCAACCGTGAGATTGCCAAACAGGTGGTTGTACCGCGTGTTGAACAGATGCTGGCTAAATTTAAAGATGTGGAAGGCCTGGATAAATATCTGAAGTTCTATGCGGAAGACATCATTAATAATGTCGAGATTGTGCTGGAACAGGAAGAAGATGACTTTACTCCTGGCCTGTTCAGTCGTGTGCCGTCCCGTTATCAGGCCAATGTCATTGTGACATATAAGCCAAACAGCGGTGCACCGGTGATCTTTGAAGATTTTCCAACCCATTACAACCTGCTCGGTCATGTAGAACAGTTAACCCAGAACGGTACGATTACCACTGACTTCACCTTGATCCGTCCGGGCTCAATGCATCGTGCCAATGGTGGCTTCCTGATGATTGAAGCCGAGCAACTCTTAGAACAACCGTATGCATGGCAAGGCCTAAAACGTGCTTTGAAATCTGGTCAGCTGAAACTGTCTTCTTTAGAACATATGCTAACGTTAACTGGCAGTATTTCAATTGAGCCAGCGGCAATTCCACTTGATATCAAGATCGTATTGTTAGCTGAACCAGAAATCTATTATGAAATTCTGGAGCTCGAACCTGAGCTGGGCAGTATCTTTAAAATCCGTGCTGACTTTACAGATACATTACAACGTAATGACAAAAATGAGCAGGCCTATATGCAGCTCATTGCTGATTACGTTCAGGCAGACAAACTGTTGCCTTTTGACCGTTCTGCCTTGGCTGCCTTATTGACTGATTCAAGCCGTCAGGCTGAAGACCAAAGCTCCTTGTCATTACATGCGCTGACTTTGGGTGATTTGATTCGTGAAGCGCATCATCATGCCTTTAAAGCTGATGACAAAATGGTTTCAGAAAAACACATCAATACTGCCCTAGATCATCGCAAATATCGCTTAGGCTATTTACGTGAGCTATATTGGCAAGATCTGTCTCGTGGTACCCAGCTGATTGAGACACGTGGTCACCGTCTTGGTCAAATCAATGCCTTGTCCGTTATTCACTATGCGGATGTTGAATTCGGTTTACCTTCACGTTTAACTGCATCGGTCTATCAAGGTGGTGGTGACATTCTGGATATCGAGCGCAGCGTGGAACTTGGTGGTTCACTACATGCCAAAGGCGTATTACTGATGGCGTCTTTCCTGAAAGCACATTTCGGTCGTGAACAAACCCTGCACTTCTCTGCAGCTCTGGCGTTTGAACAAAGTTACGGTCAGGTAGATGGTGACAGTGCTACTGTGGCTGAACTTTCTGCATTGATCTCAGCCATTAGCCAGTTGCCAATTGACCAGTCTTGGGCGATTACCGGTTCAATGAACCAGCTCGGTCAGGTACAGCCAATTGGTGGGGTAAATGCCAAGATTGAAGGTTTCTTCGATGCCTGCAAATTGCAAGGCTTGACTGGCAAGCAAGGTGTGATTATTCCACGTCAAAACATGCAGCATCTGATGCTGCGTAAAGATGTAATTGCAGCAGTTGAAGCAGGTCAGTTCCATATCCATGCGATTGATACCATCGATCAAGCACTGGAAATTCTAATGGCACGTCCGGTTGGCACCCTGGACAAGAAAGGCCGTTACAGCAAGCATTCGATTTATGCTGCGGTGATGGAGCAACTGGATTACTGGCAAGCTATTGAAGATGGTGCCGAGCTTGAGGAAGAAGAGCCAAAGAAAAAGAAAAAAAAGAAGAAAAAGAAAAAAGACAAAGCACCAGTAAAGGATATTCAGGCAGATCCAGATGCGCTTGCAGCAGCACTTGCGGCTGAATCAAAAGAACTGGAACAATCTGAAACCTCTGAGAATAAGGCAGAAAACTAATCCTGCTCCTTTCCATTTTAAGTGTTAAATTTCAGTCATAAAAAAGCGCTTCTCTGGAAGCGCTTTTTAACATCTGCAAGTCTAATAAATCTATTAAGCTTCAGGTGCCGGGCTGTATTGTTCAACTAAAGACTTCAATTCACCTTTCTGGAACATATCGAGCATGATATCGCTACCACCGATCAATTCACCATTGATCCACAATTGTGGGAAAGTTGGCCAGTTCGCAATAACTGGAAGAGTTGCGCGAATGTCTGGGTTTTCCAGAATATTCACATAAGCAAATGGACGACCAATTTGACTGAGTGCTTCAACCGCACGAGCAGAGAAACCACATTGTGGGAATTGTGGTGTGCCTTTCATATAAAGAAGTACTGCGTGTTTGGCAATTTGGTCACGAATTAACGCTTCTGTATCGCGTGCTTGTTCAGTCATTGATATATCCTCAATAAATCTGCTTCGCATTATACTCAAAATGAACTAAAACAGTATGTCTAAAACAATATTTCATGTTTTATTTACAATTCAGCTTTTATTCTGTTTGAGATTTTGCTTATATAGGTCCTGTCGTTATGTCTATATATGGCATCTATGACTTTAATTTTCAATCCACCTAACAGATAAGAGTTAGTCATGAAGAATATTACCCTTGCTCCTGTGCAAACTGATCAACCTTCACACTTGATGCCGGTATTTGGCCGTCAGCCGATCAGTTTTGTCCGAGGACAAGGTGCTTATCTTTATACTGAAGATGGTACTGAGTATCTAGATGCTCTGACCGGAATTGCAGTATGTGGGCTGGGTCATGCCCACCCGGTACTTGCTGAAGCAATTGCTGAACAGGCCACCACCCTGATTCACACCAGCAACCTGTTTGAAGTACCATGGCAGACTGCTGCTGCACAAAAACTGGCTGAAGTTTCAGGCATGGAAGAAATTTTCTTCTCGAATAGCGGTGCAGAATCCAATGAAGGTGCAATCAAGATTGCACGTAAATTTGGCCATATGCAAGGCATCGCTACACCAAAAATCATTGTGGCTGACCACTCTTTCCACGGTCGTACTTTGGCTACCCTCTCAGCGACAGGTAACAAAAAAGTTCAGGAAGGTTTCGGACCGCTGGTTGAAGGCTTTATCCGCGTACCATTTGGTGATATCGAAGCGATTCAGGAAGCAGCAATTAATCACCCTGACATCGTAGCTGTTTTCGTTGAACCGATTCAAGGTGAAGGCGGTGTCAATACTGCACCACAAGGCTTCAGCTACCTGGAAGAAATCCGTCAACTGTGCAACCAGCATAACTGGCTGATGATGTTGGATGAAGTTCAGACAGGTAATGGCCGTACCGGTAAATATTTTGCATATCAACATACCAACATTGTTCCAGATGTACTGACCACTGCAAAAGGTCTGGGTAATGGTTTTCCGATTGGTGCGGTGATGACCCAAGGACGTGGTGTTGGTGTTTTAACTGCCGGGAACCATGGTTCAACCTACAGCGGTACAGCACTAGGTTCACGTATTGTTTATACCATCCTTGATATTATGCAAAAAGAAAATATCGTGACGAATGCAGCAGAAAAAGGTGCTTATATCGTTGAGCAACTTCGTAGCCAGCTTGGTGATCAGAATGTCACTGTTCGTGGTTTTGGTCTGATGATTGGTATTGAATTGCCAAAAGCATGTGGCGAACTGGTAGATATCGCGCGTGATGAATATAAAACCATTATCAACGTAACTGCAGGCAATGTGGTACGTCTACTGCCTACCCTGAACATTACTCAGGAACAGGCTGATCAACTGATTGAACGTCTGGTTAAAATGATTAAAGCATATCTGGCTTAATTTCTTAAAAGCCAGAAACATAAAAAGCCGCATCAAGCGGCTTTTTTAATTCTTTGCAGTTTATGATGCGATTTGCAACAAACGTCCGCCAGACAACTGGCCAAAATATTGTTTCAAGGTATCAAGACAACGGAGAATTTTTATAGGTTGTTGTTCACGTTTTGGCATGACTGCATATAGCGTAAATGGTTGTAATTTCCACTCAGGCAGGACTTCAATCAAAGAGCCGTTTATTAAATCTTTTTGTACATCCAGATATGACATGCGGGCAATGGTATTGCCATGCAGACACATCGACTTCGCCACAATACTGTTATTGGTGTTTAGTCGTGAGCTCAGTTCAAGTTCAACTTTTTGGGCTGTATTGACATGCTGGAAATAAAATTGTTGATGATTGTTCAAATGACTGAGTGACAAAATGTCATGTTGCTTCAGATCATCCGGCTGTGTAATTAAAACAGATTGATTGATGTAACTCGGAGCTGTTACCAAAATCTGTTCAATCTGAATAAGTGGAACGACTTCAACATTGCTATCGTCGATGACTTGATCAAGGCGCAGTTCAATATCAACACGACTATCCTTCAGGTCAAGCGGTTGATCTTGTGTTTCAAACTGCACTGTCAAACCACGGTGCGCAGCCATCCAGTGCGACAATGCCGGAATCACATGCATTGAACACAGTTCTGCAGTTGCGACGATACGCAGGTCACCAACCAGATCATCACGTAGCTCATTGATACGGACTTTGCCACGTTCAGCAGCGGATAACATTTCCTGACAGCTATAGAAAAAAGCCTGGCCTGCTTCAGTCAAACTCAATTTTCGTGTAGAACGGTTCAGGAGAATCACTTCCATGTCCTGCTCCAGCGATCGAATCTGCTGGCTTACGGCACTGGTGGTAATACCCAGTTCACGTGCAGCACCGCTAAACGAGTTTTTCTCTACAACACAAGCAAATACGCCCATTGCTCGAAGTTGATCTAACATAAATTCCCCTCTAAACTTATGAGGTGCTTCATCCTTTGATAAAAGCAACTCATTATATTATACGGTGAAATTTAGCATTTGCACCTTTTTATTCAACTATTCGGTAAAACGGATGCAGGATTCACCGGTTTTCCATCCAGACGTACTTGGAATTCAAGCATGGTACGGGTTGTACCACTTGAACCCATTTCTGCAATCTTCTGGCCTGCGGTTACATTTTGACCACTTTTCACGTTAAGTTTACTGTTATGTGCATACGCAGTGATGTAGCCATTAATATGTTTGACCAGCACCAGATTGCCGTATTCTTTTAGACCGTCAGCGGCATATACCACTTGACCATCAGCAGCAGCAAATACCGGATCACCAACATTACCTGCGTAACGTATACCCTTAATATTTGAAGCCAGATTGTATTGCTGCAATACTGCTCCATTCGATGGTTTTACCCAACGTAATCCGGATGACGGTACAGTTGTCACAGGAGCAGGTGTAGTGACTTTTGGTGTTACTGATGGTGCCGTTTTAACAGTGGTCTGCGCTGGAGTTACCGGCGTTGGAGCCACGACAGTTTTACGCTGGATAGGTGCTGAAGTATCAACGACTTGAGTAGTCGTACTGCGTTTGGTATTTTTCAAACGGATCGATTGACCGACATAAATACGATATGGCTCCGGAATGTCATTCATTTCCGCGACACTGATATAACTCAGACCATAGCGTGCTGCAATGCCACTTAGAGTGTCACCCGAACGAACCGTATAAAAATCAGGTGCTGCAGCATAACGGGCGGAATTATTAATATAAGGTTTGGTTGCACACCCAGTTACGATAACTGCTGAAACCACTGCTGTTGTGAGTACTAACGTTTTAATCAGGCCTGTAGGCAAAGCAATAAAGCGTTTCGGTGACACCAGGAACATTATCTTCCTCTCTAACATCTATACGGTTTAAAAAACTCGATTAGATTAGCAAAAAAACACAGCAAATAAGGTTGCAATGTCCATCTATTCACAAAGTTATAACATTAGTTAGATTTTATTTAAAATCTGACCCTGTAATTCGTGAAGTACGTCATAGTTTGTAGCATCCATCTGGATTGGCGTCACACTGACATAACCATTGGCGATGGCAAAAAAGTCTGACTCAATTTCAGTTCCTTGATGCTTTGGCATTGCAACTGCTTCACCAGATAGACCAATCCAGTAAACCTGACGGCCACGTGGATCCACATGACTGCTAATGGGTTTAGACTGGCTACGGCGACCTTGGAAGGTCACTTTGGTTCCTTTTAGCTCAGCGATATCCGGAATATTGACATTAAAGATCTGACGCTCAGGCAATGCTGGCAAACCTGCTGCAATAAAGTCATGAACCCATTGCGCTGCAACACGATAATCTTCTGGTGAGGTATAAGCACGCACGTTTTGCCCACACAAAGAAATAGCCAGTGCAGGATGTTTTGCTAGACGACCTTCAAATGCTGCCCCCACTGTGCCTGAATACAATACATCATCCCCCAGATTGGCACCGCTATTAATGCCACTCACCACAAGATCGAATTCGACATCAAACAAACCATTCATGGCCAGATAGACACAGTCTGCCGGAGTACCATTTACTGCCCAAACATCTGGAGCAATCTGAATCGGTCGCAGTGGACGATCAAGGGTCAATGCACTGGAAAATCCGCTACGTTCGCTTTCAGGTGCAACAACCACTACACGGCCTAAGGCTTTTAAGCTCTGCGCTAGTGCCTGTATGCCCGGAGCAAATACGCCATCATCATTTGATATCAATATATTCACAGCAAAATCCCGTTCGTCCCAAAAAATGACTGGTTGGGACATTTGTTTGTATTAGCCACGGAATTATATATATTTATCGTTCAACATCCATCTTTAATATATGTGGTTCATGATGATTAAAAATACGGTTGCTGTAGCCGCACTGGCTTTTGCTCTGACTGCTGGCCTGAGCTCTCCTGCTTTTTCAGCTGAAAATTTATCTGCTGAGGTTGATTTGACCATTAAGGAAGACCTGGCTTCAGTTCAAGTGCTCACTGAAGTTTGTCCGGGGATTGTGGGTAAAAATGCCAAATTTGAGCAGAACACTCAACAGCTGATTAAACAATACTTATCCGATTATTCTGATAAATCGATGACTTATGACAAGATCCAACAGGACAAGGAATATCAGTCAGCACTTCAAGAAGCACGCCAGGAAGCCAAGCAAACCGCTAAAGATGAACATCAGGCAGTGTGTAATGACCTGATCACTCAACAAATCTAATTCAGACTTTCTGACAGGATGATGCAGCGCCATCATCCTGTTTATATAACGATTTTCTCCATTATTTTACGGCTTCCTTACATTTTTAATCTTTTCATTCCTTCAAAATTAGTTAATCTAAGCCCATCTTAATTTCTAATTTGAGCTTTTGATTTTCAATGAAAAATTTATTCATTAAAGCCTTTGGCATTTTTACTCTTTCAACTTTCAGCATTTTGACTACACAAAGTTTTGCAGCCGATACCAATATTGAAGTCACTCCGATTCAAGAAGTGACTCAGCATGAGCTTGCGGCCATTTATGTACTTTCAGAAATCTGTCCAGGTATGGTGAAAGACCAGAATAAATTTAAAGCGGGTTATAGCCAGCTGGTCAGTGAATATATGCCTGGTCAAAAGAACCCGGTAGAAGCCTTGAATCAGCTTAGCAAAAACACAAAATTCCAGCCGATCCTGAAAGAAGCACAACAGGATGCGCAGAAAGCAGGTCAGCAGAAAAATCAAGCGATTTGTACAGAACTCACCACTTATAGCAAATCCTGATTTTTTTCTGCCGCCATGCTTACAATACTTTTGAAATAAGCCGCTGCAAACCGTAGAAGTCCGCCTAGCTTTGTCCTAAAATGCTAGGCTCTTCGTGCTTACATCAAGATATTGGAACCTACTAGAAATGACCCAAAAAACTGCTCTTGCTGCATTATTATTAATTCCTAGTTTTAGCTTTGCAGCAACTGTCCTATCTGCACCACCAGAATTGAATAATAAATCTTATGTGCTAATGGACTACGAAACAGGGCAAATTCTCGCATCTAAAAATGAAAATGAAAAACTAGCCCCTGCTTCAATGACTAAAATGATGACCAGCTACATCATTGAACAAAAGTTATTAAGCGGTGAACTGACTGAAGATGAACAGGTTCGTATGAACGAATCGGCATGGTGTCGCGGTAGTAGTTCTGAATCATGTATGTATGTTCCGCTAAACGGCACGGCAACAGCACTTGAGATGCTGCGCGGTATCATCATCCAGTCAGGTAACGATGCTTCCAAAGCAATGGCAGAACATATTGCAGGTAACGAGGGTACCTTCGCACATATGATGAACCAGGAAGCAAAACGTATCGGCATGACCAATACCAGCTTTGTAAACTCAACCGGTATGCCTGCGGAAGGTCACTATTCGACTGCCAAAGATATGGCCATGCTGGCACAGCACATCATTAAAGACAGTTCAAAGTACTACCCGATTTATTCTGAAAAAGAATTTACTTTTAACGGAATCAAGCAAGGCAACCGTAATGCCCTGCTGTATACAGATCCAAGTGTGGATGGTTTGAAAACCGGTCATACCAATGAAGCGGGTTACTGCTTAACGACTTCTGCAAAACGTGGTCCAATGCGTTTGATCTCTGTGATCTTCGGTGCGCCATCTATGCAGGATCGTGCAACACATACACGTGAACTTTTGGCATGGGGTTTTGCAAACTACGAAACTAAAAATGTTCAGGCCGGCAGACAAGTCTTAGCCAAGTCTAAGGTGTGGTTTGGTAAGGAAAATGAAGTTCAAATCGGCCTTGCTGAAAACTTCAATGTGACCATGCCAAAAGGCAAAGCGAATGAGATTAAAACGCAAATCGTAGTTCAACCTAAATTGACTGCACCTTTAAAACAAGGTCAAGTGGTAGGTAAATACGTTGCTTCTCTTGATGGTAAAGTGATTGCTGAAAAACCGCTTGTTGCACTAAAAGCTGTAGAAGAAGCTGGTTTCTTTGCGCGTATGCTGGATCATATCAAACAGTTCTTCAGTAACTTATTTTAAGTTTAAACAGACTGTTTTAGCCTTAGACTAAGACCAAAGCACTCATTCAGATGGGTGCTTTTTATTTTATACTCTATACATGACGTTTAAACTTTTAATGAATAGACCACTATGAGCCAAAACATACGTTCTTATTTAGACATGATCCCACAGATTGATGAATCTTGTTATATCGATCCTATGGGGATTGTGGTTGGCGATGTGGTTTTGGCTGAGAATGTCTCGGTTTGGCCTTTTGCCGTAATTCGTGGTGATGTCAATCATATCCAGATTGGCAAGAATTCCAATGTGCAGGATCATGCCATGTTGCATGTCAGTCATAAGAAAGCCGATAAGCCAGAAGGTTCGCCACTGATCATTGGTGAAGATGTCACGATTGGTCATCATGTAAAATTACATGGCTGCACCATTGGCAATCGCGTTTTGGTCGGTATTGGCACGATTATTTTAGATGATGTGATTGTTGAAGATGATGTGATGATTGGTGCGGGTTCACTTGTTCCGCCAAATAAAGTTTTGGAAAGTGGTTACTTGTATGTAGGAAGCCCTGTGAAAAAAGTGCGTCCACTTACCGACAAAGAAAAAGCTTTTTTGCCGTATTCAGCACAGAATTATGTGAAGGTTTCAGACAACTATAAATAAACTTTAGACAATTTCATTTGTCGAAAGCTTAAATCTTCTGTATGTTTATTTAAAAAATAATTCAAAAAATAAAAATCATGAAACATACAGAAGATCATTATTGCCCGGATCGCAATGAACTATTAAATCAGACCAGAATTAATATTCGACAGTACGGCGTACAAATCATTTCGATCACTCATACTGACTATTCCCCGCCTTTTAGCTATAGCATTGGCTTATATGAAAGGTTCCAGCATCCAGAAATTATCTGTTTTGGACTCACTGCTAAACTTAGTCAGACTATTCTGAATCATGTGACTGAGGTCGTTCAAAAAGGTCAACGCATCCAGCTCAGTAACACGTATCCGAATGTATTTTTTAAAGAAAGCCGCTGTAAGTTTCTAAAAGTTGATCGTCGAAATATCGGTGACTATTTTGGGATTGCGCAAAGTTATTACCAAGATGAAGCGTTTCCAGCCTTACAATTAGTCTGGACAGATCGGAATGATAAATTTCCTTGGGAAGATGGCTTCGAGGAAGTTTTTGAATTTGATCAGCCCCTGCTGGATCGCAATGCCGAGTTTAAATTCCGCGAACCACGGAATTTAGGCATTTATACGACTAAGCAATGGCTGGAACTGGAGCAGCCAATTGTTACCGTATTGCATGAACGCGATGGTGACTGGCAATTTTTGACAGCAGAACCCTTGGCTGAGGAGGATTATATACTGGTTGGATTAGAGCACATCCTCCAACGCGATCCAACCTTAAATGAGGTATTCGACCTGCAATATGGACAGGCAGCTGACCGGAAATTTATCGGGGATGAATGGATGATTACAGAACTAGAGGATAATGATCAACTCGCTGGTTAAAGTAGTGAGTTTAAGATGATATTCAACTCTCTTTAAACACCTAATATTTCATTTAAAAAAATTAAATACCGGGAGTTTTATAGCAATATCACTTCATGAATATCAGAATAGCCACTTCATTTCGATTAGCCATTTTTTAAATTACGGAATAATCAGATAATCGTTCTTAAAGCTGTTCGCTTCAAATTCCCCTTCGATCAAATGTATAAATTTCTGATCAATCTGGTTCAATTCTAAACAGTCATCAATATCAATCACTGCATCGGTATGTGGTTTATACCAGCCTTTTTCAATTGCCATTTTGCCCTGTGCCTTGGCTTCTGTCTTGTTTTTGGCAGCCACTACCAAATATTTATGTATTTCCCCAAACTGGTCCGGAAGATATGCACCCAGATTAATCAGGAACAGTTTTAAACGGGTATTTACAGGCAGATCACTAATCTGGACCTGATAATTTACTCCTTGATAACTCACTCCATTGATTTTCATCCAGCCATCGACATGTAGCCCCTTTTGCAAACCAAACCATTGTTGTTTTAAATAAGGATACGCAGATTCAATATCTGAACTAATCACAGGAATTACATCATGTACTTCTACATTGGCTTTTTCATGTTTACCGCCCAGTAAGGTGATGTAGAAGTGCAGTTCAGACATAGGAGATTCCTTTAAATAGTAGAATAATAAAGTAAAGATCCATAGTTTAAATTAATTCGATTTCATTAGTTAAGAAGTATTCTCTACTCCGACTTACGAATAAAATGATATTTTTCCTTATTTTATAAAGTTTTAGGTAAATATTTTTAGGAGATATCAATAGAGTTCTATTTCGTATAACAGCGATTATATTAAATGGATTCACTTTTGATGTTATACAATTACCTAGATTTGAAAATAAGTACTATACATGTTTTAGTATTAGTTTAGATCCAAACATAGTATAAGACGTTATTGTATAACATCAGTTAACTTGATAAATCCTTTAATGGACTCAGTTACCTCGATATGTCGAATAACCATACGGACTGAGTAATAAAGGAATATGGTAGTGATTTACCGAACCATCTGTTTGGAAAATCACAGGAACTTCGGGAAAGAAGGTTTTCTTATTATGTTTATTAAACCATTCACCCGTTTTGAAAGTCACTTTATAGGTGGTATTTTTAAATTTCTGATTCTCTGGAAATAATGCGGTTATACGTCCTTGTTCATTGGTTTTAGCTTGTGAAATTTGCACCCATTTTCCATTTTTTTGCTCTTCTAAGGTTACATTCACCTCAGGTGATGGTAAACCATTTTCCAGGTTAAGCACATGCACGCTTAAAGGGTTTTGTGCCATGCTCCATGTTGAAAATAATACTGAGCCTGCAAATAAGCATAATTTTTTCATAACAGTTTTCCTCTATAAAATGATATTGTCTTAAAATAATTTAAGGGTGTTATCTATCCCTTGCTGCGCGCATTGGTCATCTTGTAATGATCCTCCTGCACCTGCCACACCAACTGAACCCAGCAACTGCTTTTTATAAAAGACTGGCACGCCTCCGCCTAAAAGCAACAATTCGGGTAAGCTGGTTAAATTCTGTGAATCGCTATTCTTCTGAGCATTACGCATAAATTCTAAGGTCGTAACCTTGGTTGAGTATGCGGTAAAAGCTTTCCTTTCTGCTGCGATGAGATTATGAATACCCACTGTTTCATGACGCTGACTTGCCAAAACATTGCCACCTTGGTCAAGGATGACCACCGCCGCAGGTTTTGCCATATCGGTACAAGCCTGCATAATGTTTGTCGCGAGTTGATTCGCAATTTTTAAGTCCATCACATAGCTGGTTGATGGAGCAGCATATGCGAGTGAGCTACATAGAAGGGCCGGAACACATAGAAGTTTTTTCATGAGTTCAATTAAGCTAAATGAAGAGATGACTTAGCTTAGTCAAAATAAAGCCACTACTGCATGACAATGAAATTACAGATTTGTAATGTTGAGGCAGAGAAATTCATATAATATTTTTGAAATGCATATACTTATTGTTGAAGACGAGACTAAAATTGCTGAATTTTTAGCAAAAACGGGCGGTTTGGGGCTATCAATCGTGAAATCTATTATGATGTTACATGATGGGGAAGCATATGCGTATAACAGCCAGCAAGGCATTGTATTTGGTTTAAGCTTAGACCTGAATATTGTTTAAAGTTTATGCTTAATATTTCTCAATTAACATGATACACGTTATAAGAAATTATTTTTTATAATTCATAGTTTTGTTATACACATAAAAGCTTAATGCTGTTGAATTGAGCTTTTTTAGTGATTTTCAGTATTTTACGCTTAAAATAGAGGCAATATTTCATAAAATTGCTTAGGGTGTGTTGACATTTACAGCCGATAAATTGAGCTAAAGAGGCAACCATATAAATATACAAGCTAAAGCAACAGCGCTTTGATAGTTACGTTTTAGCTTATCGTATCTTGTGGCAATTCCTCTAAATTGTTTTAATCTACAAAATGCATTTTCAACTAAATGTCTGATTTTATACATATACCAGTCCATATCATCATTGCTAGATTTGGCATTTGATCTTCGAGGAATGTTTGCTTTCGTATTACTTTCTCTAATTTTCTTTCTGAAACTTTCTGAATCATAGCCTTTATCTGCACATAGCATTTCTGACTCTGTTAAATCTAATTTTGATACAAGATCAGGTGCAACCTTAATATCATGTGAAGTTCCATCTGAAATAATAAATTCAATAGGATTACCATTTGAATCGATTGCTAAATGTATTTTTGAACTATTACCACCAATACTTTTGGAAATACTTTGATTCTTAATACCAGCTGAATGTTGATGCGCTCGTACATGGCTCCCATCGATAAAAATCCACTCTTTATCAGCATGCTGGCTGAATAATTTAAAAATATTCATAAACTTACTATTTTTAGACCATCGATTATATTTCTTAAAAATAGAATTTGATTTACCAAACTCTTGAGGTAAATCACGCCAAGGACAGCCTGTTCTAATTCGAAATAAAATCGCTTCAATAAAATTCCGTAAATTTAATTTGAGATAAATATTAAAGTGACGGAAAATAGCAAGTAACTTGGACCAGTGTTGATCATTTAGCATTGTTCGAGGCATAGCGAGTGTAAAATTGGGTTTGGCGATTTAATTTTACTATCTCGCTATTTTTTTAATCAACAAATGTCAACAGACCCTATTTATTTAAAACTAATAATTTTTTAGTAGCTAAAGAAATCCCCTCTCAACATAGCCACACACCACAAAATTTTATACAATAGTGCATCATTTTCCATGGTGCTGTTTCTATGACTGCTTGGACTGCTCACGTCACTGTCGCAACCGTTGTCGAAAAAGACGGAAAATTCCTTTTTGTAGAAGAACATACAGAAGGTGTGACACACACAGTATTTAATCAGCCAGCAGGTCATGTAGAATGCGGTGAAACCATTGTCGAGGCCGCAATTCGTGAAACCATGGAAGAAACCGGACATACGGTTGAAGTGACCCATCTTTTAGGCATGTATACCTATACCCCGCCGATGTTCCCAGACCGTACTTATTTTCGCTTCTGTTTTTTAGCCAAATCGGTTGATTATGACCCACATGCAACTTTAGATACGGACATTGTCGGTGCAGTCTGGATGACTTTAGATGAACTGCAAGAGTCAGCTCGTGCGCGTAGTCCGCTGGTGATTAAAGCCGTACGGGATGCGCTTTCTGGTCAAAAATACCCTTTATCGCTCATTTACGAGCACCAAAACTCTCCCTTAATTTCAAATTTGGATGCCTAATCCCATGCAACAACGTGTCATCGTCGGAATGTCTGGTGGTGTAGATTCATCTGTGTCTGCAGCACTCCTACTTCAACAAGGTTATCAGGTTGAAGGTCTTTTCATGAAAAACTGGGAAGAAGATGACGGCACAGAATACTGCACGGCAATGGATGACCTTGCCGATGCTCAGGCCGTTTGTGACAAGATCGGGATTAAACTGCATACTGCCAACTTTGCGATGGAATATTGGGATCGCGTATTCGAGCATTTCCTGGCTGAATATGCGGCCGGCCGTACCCCAAACCCGGATATCTTATGCAATAAAGAAATTAAATTCCGTGCCTTCCTGGATCATGCGATCAACCTGGGTGCAGACTTTATTGCGACGGGTCACTATTGTCGTCGTGGTGAAACCATGACCAATTCTAAAGGTGATCAATATGCACCTTTATTGCGTGGCGTAGACAACAATAAAGACCAGACTTACTTCCTGCATGCCGTTCATGGTCGTGAAATTAATAAGACTCTGTTTCCGGTGGGTGAAATTGAAAAGCCGCAAGTACGTAAAATTGCAGAAGAATTAGGTCTTGCCACAGCAAAGAAGAAAGACTCGACAGGCATCTGTTTTATTGGTGAACGCCGCTTTAATGACTTCTTGAAGCAATATTTACCGGCTCAACCCGGAAAAATCGTGCTAGAAGACGGTAAAGAGGTTGGTGAACATCACGGCTTAATGTACTATACGCTCGGTCAACGCGGCGGGATCGGCATTGGCGGTATGAAAGGCGCTGAAGAAGGTGCCTGGTTTGTACTGCACAAAGATATCGAGGGTAACCGTCTCGTGGTTGGTCAGGGCCATGAACATCCACTGATGCAAAGCACCATGCTTTGGAGTGAAGCGATTGACTGGGTAGCTGGTGAGCAGGAGATCTCTGAATCAGGTTTCCGCTGTACGGCAAAAACCCGCTATCGTCAGCCTGATCAAGCGTGTACCATTTATAAGGATCCAGAAACACCCCAAGGTGTTCGGGTAGAATTTGATGAGCCACAACGAGCTGTGACCCCAGGTCAAAGCGTGGTGTTCTACTCAGGTGAAGTATGTTTGGGTGGCGGTGTGATTCATCATACCAATGCACCTAAACCTGATTTTATATAAGGATGAGGTCGGCATGACGAAATTACCTTTTCAACAGGCCACAGCGTTGAATGTTCGTCAAAACCGTGCTTTGGCGTTAGCGGGTGTGTTTCAGGCCACCCAGCTGACCCATATGACTGCTTTAACCGGTCAGCAAAGCATTGGTGAAAGTGGTAATTTCTATTTTGAACAGCTGATTAAAGCCAGTTTAAATATCCGACCAAGCGGCTCACTTAATGTTCAGACCCTGGATCTCTTTAATCAGCTGGCTGATATTTCTCTCGGATTAAAGACCTTAGAAAGTTCCATTACTCAACCCTTCGATACCAGCCCAAAATCCAGACTTCCAAAACTCTCCTCTACCAAGCTGCCAATGTCCTATGCGATGGCACTTCTTCAGTTAGAAAAGAAGGTCTACAGCAATCCTAAATTTGTTGAAATTATTGAACAATCCCAGCAAAAAATTCTAAGACAGCTCTCCTTTTTCGACAATAACTATATGCACCCCAGCATCATTGCCAATCTCGCACAAACCTATGTGGATACTGCCGGACAGATTAATCCGCGCATTATGGTGCGTGGTAATGCTGAAGCCTTTAAAGATGCCGGTCACACCAACCGTATTCGTGCTTCATTGTTTACTGGCCTGCAAATGGCACACCTATGGCGTCAACTCGGCGGCAGTTCCTGGGGTATGGTTTTTGGCAAGCGCAAGCTGCTACAGGATATCCAAAATCTCGCGCGCTTACAGTTTCAGGCAGTTTAACTGATGCTGTACGCGTATCTCGTTTTTCGTTTAATTCCAAAATTTAGGGAATCGATATGAACGCTTTAACTGCACTTTCTCCATTAGATGGACGCTACGCTAGCAAATGTGATGCGCTGCGCCCTTTTCTTTCTGAGTTTGGTCTGATCCATGCTCGTGTGACTGTTGAAGTGCGTTGGTTACAAGCGCTTGCCAACCGTCCTGAAATCACTGAAGTGCCAGCTTTCTCATTTGAAACCAATGCAGCACTTGATGCAATCGTTGCAGATTTCTCTGAAGAAGATGCAAACCGCATTAAAGAGATTGAGCGTACGACTAACCATGACGTAAAAGCGGTTGAGTATTTCCTGAAAGAAAAAATTGCAGGCATTGAAGAACTGAAAAATGCAGGCGAATTCATTCACTTTGCATGTACTTCTGAAGACATCAATAACCTGTCTCATGCATTAATGCTGAAAAGCGGTCGTGATGTACTGGTTGAGTCTATGCAACAAATCATTGATTCAATTGTTGCATTGGCTGAGAAACATGCTGACCAACCAATGTTGTCTCGTACACATGGTCAAACAGCGAGCCCAACAACTTTGGGTAAAGAAATGGCGAACGTGGCTTACCGTCTTGCCCGTCAAATCAAACAGTTCAAACAAGTTGAGCTACTGGGCAAAATTAATGGTGCAGTGGGTAACTACAATGCGCATCTTTCAGCTTACCCAGACATCAACTGGCCTGCGCATTCACAAGCATTTGTTGAATCTTTAGGTTTGACTTTTAATCCGTACACCACTCAGATCGAGCCACATGACTACATGGCGGAACTGTTTGATGCGCTTCGTCGTTTCAATACCATCTTGATCGATTTTAATCGTGACGTTTGGGGTTATATCTCGCTTGGTTTCTTCAAGCAAAAACTAAAAGAAGGCGAAGTGGGTTCTTCAACTATGCCGCATAAAGTTAACCCGATTGATTTCGAAAACTCAGAAGGTAACTTGGGTATTGCCAATGCAGTTCTTGCACATCTTGGCGAAAAACTGCCTATTTCTCGCTGGCAGCGTGACCTGACTGACTCAACTGTTCTTCGTAACATGGGTGTAGGTTTTGCGCAAAGCTTGATCGCGTTTGAAGCTTGCTTAAAAGGCGTGGGTAAACTTGAATTGAATGCTGCACGTATTGATGAAGACTTAGACAATGCTCAAGAAGTCTTGGCTGAACCAATTCAAACGGTTATGCGTCGTTATAATGTTGAAAAACCATATGAAAAATTAAAAGCATTGACTCGTGGTCAAGCAATGACTCGTGACATGATGGTTGATTTCGTAAACGGTAACGAATTAGAAGCTGTTCCTGCAGCGGATCGTGCTCGTTTGGCTGAAATGACACCTGCAACATATACAGGTAATGCATCTGAACAAGCAAAACAAATTAAAGACTTAATCGCTAAAATCTAATTTAGACAATTAAGACCAAAAGCGAAGCTCCGGCTTCGCTTTTTTTATTTATAATCATGTCTAACTTTAAGAAAAATGATATAGAAATAGATGATGGATCATCGATTAAGCAGCAAACATTTTGTTAGTTTAGGGATTTTGGCAATTGCGATTATCTTTGCCAGTATTCATCCTTTAGAAATGGAATCTTATCTGCTCCATCAAACAGGTACGGTTTTTATGATCGTTATGTTGATCTTGTGCCTGTATAAAATCGGATTGAGCTTCTTCAGTTTCAACCTCTATCTGGCTTTTCTGCTGATTCATGTGGTTGCTGCACATTATCTGTATTCTTATGTACCTTATAATGAATGGACTCAGACACTCTTTGGCTTTGACCTGAATGCTGCCATAGGCTGGTCACGCAACATGTTTGACCGTTTTGTACACCTGGCTTTTGGCCTTCTACTCTACCCGGTATTTTACCGGCTGTTTCAGGTCTGGCTGCCGCAGCAAAAACCATTCACAGTTTTCTTGTTAGTCATTCAATTTGTCATGGCAACCAGCCTGATTTATGAATGGATCGAATGGCTGATTGCGATTGGCTTATCCCCTGAACAGGCAGAAAGTTATAATGGTCAGCAAGGCGACATGTGGGATGCACATAAAGATATGTTTTTAGCAACAGTTGGGTCGATGTTTACGGGTGCACTGATGCTGATTTCACAAAATAAAAAAAGCTCATTAAAGTGAGCTTTTTAGATCATCATGAATTAAAGTTTTGAATCATGGATTTAATTACCTTCCTATTTTTCAATTATGGAAGTGGGCAATATCGCTTCCAATCATCTTTCATTTTTTGCAATTCACTCCCCGTCAATATCTCGCTGTAATAAATGAAATAGATTGCATCAGGATATTGAATTTCATGGCGGAACATTATGCCACGCAGTGACACAGATAACTCCTCAGGAAAATCCTCTAAATTCAATTCTTCAAACTCGTAATTAAAATAACAGTTTTGCGTTGCAAGATATGCTTCAGCGACAGCCATGTTTCTGCTCTAACAGTAAAATATGCTTTATTTTATCTGATGAGCTTCAGTGATGGTCGGCATTTCAGTGGGGTCAATCCATTTAACCAACTTAGATTTTGACAAGTGTGGGTATTTAAACTTATCTAAATACTCAAAACAGACCCTTTGCCCTTTCGGCATTTTCTCAGAATCCTTATCGAAATATAAATAACGACTATACTTGGCACCATTGAAGCGAATGATTACGCTTTCATGCTGAGTTCCACCTCGAGTTTTATATATCTGATAAGACTGCACCACACCACATTCTTTCGATGGAGTAACGGGTGGATTATTTGGCTTTAAAACACCATATAATAGAAAAATACATGCACCAGGTAGAAAGCTCAGCCAAAACAGAATCTTCTTCGAATCATTATTTATGAGTTTGGCTTCAGCATAGAGCATACATAACATCGGAATAAACACGATGCTAAAGAATCCCAATAATAAAATGAACGTGAGCATATGAGCCTAGACTCAATTAAAGTACTTCACTTATATCATAATTATTTGATTTCAAAAATAAAAAAGCCCACCGAAGTGAGCTTTCCATATCATTTTCAGAGCAATAAATTAAAGTTTCGGATCACGCATCTGAACCAAATTCGAATTGGCTTTCGTCAGCGTATCGACTACTTTGTTCATTACAGCAGGAATTAGAGAATCAGCAATTTGTGCTGCCTGCAACCCCAGTTTTTCACCTAAAGTTGGTTTCTTACGTGTATTGATCGTATACACATCATGCTGAGGCAATAAACCCAACACATACTCATCCGATGTTTGCAGCTTATCCACCAGATTCAGATCCAGCGCATCCTGACCATACCAGTGCTCACCTGTTGCCACTTTTTCAACATTGAGTTGCGGACGATACTTTTCTACAAAGTGCTTAAATAGCGCATGAGTCTGCTGAATTTCTTCTTCAAACTTGGCTTTACCTTCTTCAGTATTTTCACCGAACATGGTTACAGTACGTTTGTACTCACCTGCCGTAAACAGTTCAAAGTCAATCTTGTTGTCTTTCAACAGACGGTTAAAGTTCGGCACTTGAGCAACTACACCAATTGAACCCACAATCGCAAACGGGGCAGAAATAATTTCGCTGGCAATACATGCCATCATATAACCACCGCTAGCAGCAACTTTATCGACGCAAATCGTCAAATGGAATCCTGCTTCACGTAATCGCACCAGTTGGGCAGCTGCCAGACCATAGCCATGTACCATACCACCGGGACTTTCCAAGCGTACGATTACACGGTCGCGTCCAGCTTTTGCTGTTGCCAGAATCAGGGTAATTTCTTCACGTAGCTGTTCAACTGCAGAAGCAGCAGTATCTCCTTTAAAATCGAGCACGTAGATTTTTTCATTAGTTTTTTTACGGGCACGTGCTTCTTTTGCCAGTTGCTGACTTAACTGCAACAGCTCCAGTTTAGAGGCAGTGGTTTGCGCAATTTTTTTTCGTTGTTCATTAATACGCGCATTCAGGTGACTGATACGGATTTCAGCCGGTAGTTTCGGAGTATGAAATAACATATAAAATCTATTCTCAGTTTAATTCGGGCTATAAACCTTAGATTAGGTCAATTTGGTATTTTTTCAACCATATTATTGACTGAATTCTCTCGCACTGCTCTTAGTTGCAAAATTCCATATTGTTCTTGTATTTTTGCAATTGATAACCACCGTAGCATTAACGGAAATTGTATATAGTAAAGCATCCCGATAATAACAGCATTAATCGGCCACCACGCGAGAATCCAGAAGCTCGATCCTCGGCTACTCGTGAATGGTGTGACCCAAATATACATTGCAATACAACCATAAATCACCACACCAATCAGTAAATATTGAAACCATGGATATTTCAAAAAATGCCGAGTCATTGAGTCGCTTAACTTTTGCTGACCAGACCTGTCATCATCTACACTTTCTACCACTTGTTTTAATTTAAACTGATACTGCGCATAAGCTCGAATGTATGCGTTCCATTTTCTTCGGAAAGCGACAGAGCCTTCGAGCTGCTTAAAACGCAGGTAGATTAAAGGTACAATGAATATGGAAACCGTCACATAAACATCATATAACCAACGATGATAATTGCTCATACCTTGGCTTTGTGAAGTGGGAAACCACCCTTCATGCAGAACCAAAGTCGCCATAAAAAGACTAATACCAACCAGAAAGATGCTTAGATTTCTTGGAAAATTCACTGAACCGAATAATGCTCGATAGAGCGCTTGCTGTGTTTCAGCAACGACCTTGCCTTCTTTTTTGGTCAAATTATAATTACGCATCTCAATTTAATTTTATAATTTTAAAAAATTACATACAGCATAACAAAAAAACAGAATCCTAAGATTCTGTTTTAAAATATTTTTTAAATGTGTATTAACCAAAACGACCAGTAATGTATGCTTCTGTCAACTGATGATCCGGCTGGCTAAAGACTTTTTCTGTCGAATTCACTTCAATTAGATCGCCTAAATGGAAGTATGCTGTTCGATCTGACACGCGTGCCGCCTGCTGCATTGAGTGAGTCACAATAGCAATCGTATATTGGGTAGAAAGTTCGGAGATCAGCTCTTCCACTTTTGCTGTCGCAATCGGATCCAGCGCTGAACATGGTTCATCCATCAGGATGACATCCGGGCTTACCGCAATGGTTCGCGCGATGCAGAGACGTTGCTGCTGACCACCAGATAAAGTTGTTCCCGGCTGATTCAGTCGGTCCTTTACTTCATTCCACAATCCGGCCTTACGTAAACTATTCTCGACAATTTCTTCCAGATCATATCTATCGCGAGCCAGACCATGCAGTTTTGGACCATAGGCCACATTGTCAAAAATAGATTTTGGAAATGGGTTTGGTTTCTGAAATACCATGCCAACCTGCGCACGTAGCAATACTACATCCAGATTAGGATCATAAATATCCTGATGATCCAGCAAAACTTTACCTGTCATACGGCAACCATCAATGGTGTCGTTCATCCGGTTAAGAGCGCGCAGGAAAGTCGATTTACCGCAACCCGATGGACCAATAAAGGCGATCACTTCATTTTCATAAATGTTCAGGTCAATACCTTTGATCGCTTCGAGTTCACCATAGTAAACATGTACATCCTGCGCGCTCAGCTTGACATTACCCGTCTTGTCTTTTTTCTTATTTTCAGCTTGGGTCTCGAACTGAGAATTATATGAAATCAGGGGCTTGGTTGCAGCGGCATCTGCAATAAATTTATTTTGCTGGAGGTTCATGGATAGATCCTTTTTTAAATAGTTTGAAATATTCATTGTTTTCATTATTTTCTCCTTACCAACGGACTTCAAACTTCTTACGTAACCAGATGGCTAAGCTGTTTAAGCCAATCATCATGACAAGGAGAACAATAATGGCGGCAGCAGTACGACCTTCGAAGAAGTTACGCAATTCATTACCCTGCCACAGGAAAATCTGTACAGGCAAAGCAGTCGATTGATCTAGTGGCGTTGCCGGTACGCTAGCAACAAAGGCGCTCATCCCGATCAATAACAGTGGTGCGGTTTCGCCAAGTGCCTGTGCGACACCAATAATCGCTCCGGTCAAAATACCTGGTAGTGCGAGTGGTAAAATATGATGGAATACAGTCTGTAAACGTGAGGCACCCAAGCCTAAGGCTGCCTGACGAATTGATGGTGGCACAGCTTTTAGAGAAGCTCGTGTGGTAATAATCACGGTTGGCAAAGTCATCAGACTAAGTACCAGACCACCGACTAATGGCGCTGAAAGTGGTAAATGCATCCAGCCGATGAAGATCGCTGCACCAAGTAGACCGAAAACAATAGACGGAACGGCTGCCAAGTTATTGATGTTGACTTCAATGACATCGGTGATCCAGTTTTTTGGTGCAAACTCTTCCAGATAGATGGCTGAAGCTACACCGATTGGAATCGAGATAAAGATCACGATCAACATCATGAACAGTGAGCCCATGAATGCACCTGCCAAACCAGAGGTTGCAGGCGAACTACGGGAGTCCGGATTGGTAAAGATATTGGTATTGAAGCTGTTTTCGATCACACCTGAAGCTTTCATGTCATCAGCAATCTGGCGGACTTCAGGACTTAGCTGTTGCTGCTCATCTGGCAGGTCACGGTCAATATTACCTGCAAGCCATACATCAACATTGGCGTCGGCCAAAATTTTAACTTCCTGAGTTTTTCCTACCAGACTTGGATTGTTCAGTACCATGTCACGCAGACGATAGGCTTCTGAACTAGTATATAAATAACCCAGTTCATCACGATGGTTTTCCAGCTTGCCGTCTTTGGCAATCATGCCGTTAATGATCAGGGCATCCCAGTCGACCATGCCAGCCTGCATCTGCCAATCCACCATACGCTGTTCAAACTGTGCAGGAGACTCGCCGGCAGTCTGTTTGGGTTGTGGACCAATATTGACAATTGCCGGATCGAAATGGATAGACAGGCTCATACTGCTTTGCCAGAATGCCGGCAAGCCTTTGGCCAAGATACTACCGAACAGCAATACGACAAAGAACAGACCCGCCAATACTGCAGAAAAACCAAGCATACGAAAGGTTTTTTCTTTGCAATGGCGTCGTGCAAGAGAGCTTTGAATGGTCTTTTTACGCTCTTCACGCAGCTCAGCATTAACAGATGGATCAATACGCTGATCTAAAGGTGTGGTATTTGAAGTACTCATTAGTCGTATTGCTCACGATATTTACGCACGATGTACAGTGCGACAATGTTCAAACCTAAGGTAATAACAAAAAGAGTCAGACCCAATGCAAACGCAACCAGTGCTTGTGGACTGGCAAAGTCAGTATCGCCAGTTAACTGGTTCACAATGGTAATGGTTACAGTTGATACCGCTTCCAGTGGATTGGCATGTAACAGCGGGCTATTACCTGCTGCCAGTACCACAATCATGGTCTCACCAATCGCACGGGATGCTGCCAGCAAGAAGGCACCGATAATGCCCGGCAAAGCGGCTGGCAGTACCACCTGGCGGATCGTTTCAGATTTGGTTGCGCCTAGACCCAGTGAACCGTCTCGTAAGGCACGTGGTACCTGGGTAATAATGTCATCTGATAAGGAAGATACAAACGGAATGATCATGATGCCCATGACAAAACCAGCAGTTAAGGCACTGGTCGCATTAATATCAACACCGACCATAGCACCAAGCGTTTTAATAAATGGGCCCAGAATCATCAAGGCAAACACACCGTAAACGATGGTTGGAATACCAGCCAGAACCTCAATAGTCGGTTTTGCCCATGAACGGAATTTTGGTGAGGCATATTCGGACAGATAGATCGCAATCATCAGACCCAATGGAACTGCTACCAACAGGGCGATTCCACTGACCATCAAGGTGCCCCACAATAAAGGCAACAGGCCATAACTTCCTTCAGCATTGCCTGAAGTGCTAAAACCAGGGTTCCATTGTGTGCCAAAGAAAAAATCAATTGGGCTGACGAAGCTAAAGAAGCGCATTGCTTCACCAAACATCGACATAACAATGCCGAGTGTGGTCAGGATGGCAACACCAGAACAGAGTGCCAAGCTGATATTGATAACTTTTTCAACCTGATAACGTGCACGTAACTGATTACTGATACGTTTTTTGGCCCAAACCAGTCCAGCAACAGCAACAGAGATCACCACCACCAGCTTGGCATAACTGCTGATGCTCATGATACGTGCCACCTGCTCTGCTGCAGCCAGTTCATAAGCCTGTGGTGTATCACTAACGCCAAAACCGGAAGCCAGTGCCTGCACCCGATCCACGATCACACTTAGAGCTGCAGAATCCATGCCTGCGACCATCTGTTGCGGCAGGTGTTTCAGCACCAGCTGTTCCAGGAGCACAGGTTCAACCAGATTCCAGATCATGAAGATTAAAAATGCAGGAATACCACACCATAAAGCCACCATGGCGCCATAGTAGCCGGGACGCGAATTCAGCATTGCTGTGTTTTTGCCTTGGCCTGCCAATTTCTGGCTTCGACTTAATCCGATCTGATAGGCAACGGCGATAATCGCCAGTAACACACCCAGGAGTAGCAGATTCATGTATGCTCCACTGTTTTTTCAATCTTCATATTTTTAAAAAACCTATCTATGACTAAAAGCCGGTGACCGTTTCCAGCCACCAGCTATTTCATTATTTACTTACTTCACTACAACTACTTTAGCTGCCTTAAAGTTAGCAAGTACTGCTGCACGTTCCTTATCAGACATTGAAATCAAACCTGCTTTTTCCAGTTTTGATCCTTTACCAGATACTTTCTTGCTCAGGAAATATTCAGTGAACTGTGGCAAACCTTTGATTGATTTCAGGTGTTCGCCTTTCACATAGAAGAACAATGGACGAGATACCGGATAAGAACCATTCAGGATGGTCTGCTCAGATGGTGCAACATTGTTAACTGTTGCAACACGCAGCTTGTCACGGTTCTGGTCATAGAAACCTAGACCAAATACACCAACTGCACTTGGAGAGGTTTTCAGACGTGCCAGTGTTTCGGTATAGTCACCAGAAATTTCAATAACACGACCATCTTTACGGAAAGTGGTACAGGCTTTCTTTTTGGCATCTTTACCTAAAGACTTAATTGCAGCATATGTTTCACAACCTGCATCCACCATCTTCTCCTGGAAGACTTCGCGTGTTCCATGATTCGAAGCAGGAATTACCAGGGTGATCGGCTCATTAGGAAGTGACTTGTCAATCTGGTTCCAGCGTGTATACGGGTTAGCTACCATTTTGCCGTTGGCTGGTAACTGTGCTGCCAAGGCTGCAAAAACATGTTGTGGACGAAGTTTATAAGCTGCTTTTTTGGCATTCGATGCAAAGACAATACCGTCATAACCGATTTTGATTTCTAGTACTTGGTTAACGCCATTCTTTTTACATTCTGCCAATTCGGAACTTTTGATCTGGCGAGATGCGTTTGCGATATCGATGGTATTATCACCCACACCATTACAGAATTGTTTCAAACCACCTGACGAACCGCCTGAGCCGACAACTGGAGTTTTAAACTGCGGGAAAGTGTTGCCAAATTCTTCAGCTACAATACTTGCATATGGAAGTACAGTTGAAGAACCTGCGATTTGAATTGTGTCGCGTGCTGCATTCGCAGCAGTCATGCCTAGCCCCATCACTGCAAGTGCAAGTGTAATTTTTGTAAAGCGCATTCTGTATCTCTCACAATCATTTAAATTTGGAGTACGCCACTTTTTTTGTCGTGTTGTACTTGTTTCGATACAAGTATTTTGATTTTTAAATATGACAGGCGGGTTACAGATTTATGAAGATTTTATGATAAGTCTTACAGCACCAAATAAACTAAAAATATTTATTATTTTCAATGTATTATAAATTATTTAAGAATTTTTTCGACATTTTTATAGCAACTAAATATGTAAAAAATTTTGTGTTTCTTACAAAGAATTTCTTTTTTTACCACAATTTTGATGCATGAATAACCACTATTTAAATTTGATCTAGAAACAAATAATCTTTGTTGAAATATAAAAAAAGGAGACCAACAGGCCTCCTTTTTCACACCACAATCACTTATGCAATTGGTGGTGTATAAGTACCGTCAGCGATGGAATCCTTGATTCGATCCGCTTCTGCAAGCACCAGTGCCAGCAGGTTCTTCACGTTTTCAAGTGTTGCCACCGGACTTAAAGTCGTCATTTTCAGAGATTGAACCTGACCGACTTTAGTTACACCAATGTTCGCTTCACCACGCGCAAACAGTTCATCTGCCACGTTCTGGTTCAGGGCATCCACAAACTCAGCTGGATAACCTGCTGGAACCACACGGAACAATACTGATGCAAACTGCGGCTCAACCAGAAGTTCCAGACCATCCGTTGCCTTGATGTAGTCTGCCACTTCACGTGTCAATTTCACGCCATGATCAATCATTGAACCGTAAAGCTCTTCACCCAAGGCTTCAACCGTCATCCACAACTTCAACGCATCGAAACGACGCGTGGTTTGCAGTGACTTCGATACCAAGTTCGGAACGCCGTGCTCTTCATCATAAGCAGAGTTTAAATACTCCGCTTCATAATGCATGAAACGATAGTTCGCTTCATCTTTCAGCAAGAACGCACCACATGAAATCGTTTGGAAATAATGCTTGTGGAAATCCAATGTGATCGAATCAGATAACTCAATCCCATCCAGCATAGAACGATAGTCATTGGATAGAATCAGTGCGCCACCCCATGCCGCATCGATATGCATCCACGCGCCATATTTATTGGTGATTTCACGAATTGCTTTCAATGGATCAATCGCGCCCGCATCGGTTGTACCTGCGGTTGCTACCACACATGCGACGATTTTGCCTTCAGACTGAAGATGCGCCATGGTTTTTTCCAGAGCATCAACATCCATCTGTGCATTTTCATTTACAGGAACAGTAACTACTGACTGGAAGCCCATACCCATCATCGCCATGTTCTTTTGCACAGAGAAGTGCGCATTTTCAGAACAGATGACTTTGACGTTACGCATCGCGTCCGCAGGGATACCATCACGCTGAACCGACCACGGATTGCCGTTTTCGTCTTTCCAGTTTTTCGCGATGCAGGCATCACGCGCCAGCAATACACCCATCAGGTTCGACTGTGTACCACCTGAAGTAAATACACCCGCCTGACCTGAACCATAACCAACCTTTTGACGTAGCCAGTCGATTAACTGCACTTCCATCAAAGAACCCGCTGGGCTTTGATCCCAAGAGTCCATTGACTGGTTAGTCGCATTGATCAGCACTTCCGCAACCTGGCTTGCCACCATGGTTGGACAGTGCAAATGCGCTAGAGAATGAGGGTGATGTACTTTCAAGCTTTTGTTAAGGAATAGCTCAACCATACGCTCTAAAGACTTTTGAAGACCCAAACCATCTTTAGAAGGGTTGAAAGCAATTGCGCTACGCAATTCCTTGATGCTGCCACCCGTGTACATTTTGTCATTTTGCAACCATGCTGCAACCGCTTCGGTCGCCTGGTCCATCGCTGACTCATAGTCAGCGATAGATGCAGCATCATTGCAGAGTAACGCTTTACGATGTTCTGCAAAATCTACCATAAATTACGCGCCTCGAACTGCGACTAAAGCTTCAGCAACCGCTTTCTTGAAGCGAACCAGAACTTCTTCACACTCTGCCTGAGTAATAATCAATGGGCAAAGCAAACGGATCACTGTACCGTTACGACCACCTTTCTCAAGCAACAGTTTGTTGTTGAAACAAGCAGTCTGGATCGCTGCAGCCAATTGACCATCAGCAGGTAAAGAACCCATATGGTCGGCAGGTTTACGTTCGTCTACAATTTCAACACCGATCATTAAGCCACGGCCACGCACGTTACCGATACATGGGAATTCAGCAGCTAGCTTTTTCAGTTCAGCTTGCAGGAAATCACCACGTTCTTGTGCGTTTTGCGCCAGATTTTGCTCTTTAATGGTATTGATGGTTGCAAGACCTGTACCCATTGCCAGCTGGTTACCACGGAATGTACCGGTATGGCCAGCAGGTTGCCATGCGTCGAACTTACGTTTAATACCCAGTACCGCAAGTGGCAGGCTACCACCCACGGCTTTAGACATCACCACCACATCAGGTTCGATACCCGCGTGTTCAAATGCAAACATTTTGCCTGAACGTGCAAAGCCCGCTTGAACTTCATCAAGAATCAATACGATGTTGTGTTTTTCAGTCACTTCACGGATTTTCTGTAACCATTTTACTGGTGCTGTTACCACACCGCCTTCACCTTGAATCGCTTCAAGAATCACAGCTGCTGGCTTCGTTACACCGCTTTCAACATCTTCAATGAAGTTTTCAAAGAAGTAAGTTAAAGCGTCAACACCCGCTTCACCACCTAGACCCAATGGGCAACGGTATTCATGCGGATAAGGCATGAACTGAACGCCTGGCATTAAACCATTCACGGCATTCTTCGCAGACAGGTTACCTGTCATGGCCAATGCACCATGCGTCATACCGTGATAGCCACCAGAGAAGCTGATCACTGAACTACGACCGGTAAAGGTTTTGGCAAGTTTAATCGCTGCTTCTGTTGCATCTGCACCAGATGGGCCACAGAACTGTAAGCAATATTCTTCTTTACCACCTGGAAGGTAGGAAAGAAGAGCTTCAGTGAAAGCATCTTTTAAAGGAGTGGTTAAATCCAGGGTATGCAGTGGGAGACCGCTTGCAAGCGTATCCTGGATACTTTGAATCACCGCAGGATGATTATGGCCCAAAGCCAATGTCCCTGCCCCAGCTAAACAATCAAGGTACTCAGTACCTTCAACATCGGTAACCCAGCAACCTTGTGCTTTCGCTATCGCTAACGGTAATTTACGTGGATAACTACGCACATTCGATTCCATCTGACTTTGGCGAGTCAAGTAGTATTCGTTTGTGGAATTGGTGGCAGGGTTTACAGAAGTAACGCTCATATCGAATTACCATCTCTGATATGGGTTGAAAGAAATAAGTCTGGTGACGTTTGGTCCTTTGACTCGGTGCTTTATAAGATTTTAGTTAGCCATAATCTTAGTTAACTAACTTAGGAGGCGGATGATACCGAATTTTTCAGGAAAATAAATAACTTTCAACTCAATTTACCTGAAAATTTATCGAAAAAAAATATCATGCCTGTCTAAGCTCTAAATTATCATCTTAACGTGTGACAAAGGAAAGAAAAGCAGCTTCTTTTATACTTTTTTGTAGCCTTTCAGAAAAGTTTGCAATTATTTTAATAATGCATTAATAAATATATAATTTTTAAAATAATTAAACTTTAAAACTACAGAAAAAATAATCAAAAACTTAACACTCTTACCACAAATATTTCGCAAAAAGAGCACAATTGAGATTTAATATCTGAGGATCAGCCAAGATGGCTAATTTTAAGAAAAACAGGAAGAAAATATGCGCCTCCTAGCATTGTCCAGCCTTATACTTGCAGGCACCTTGGCGAGTACTGCATTTGCAGACCAAAATGAGCCACTGAATTATAATATTATTAATATTTCAGCAGAGGCCAGCCGCGATATTTCCAATGACCTGATGCATGCCAATTTATATGTAGAAAAATCCAATAAACAGCCTGCTGAGCTTGCAGCGCAAATTAATCAACTCATGAACCAGGCCATCAATGCCGCAAAGAAATATCCGAGTGTGAAAATTGAAACCGGTTCACAACACACTTATCCAGTCTATGACAATGACAACCGTAAACTCAGAGAGTGGAGAGCTCGTGCTCAGGTGCGTATTGAATCGACTGACTTCAAAGCGGCTTCACAGCTAATTGCCGAATTGCAGCAAAACTTCCAGACTGAATCAATTAACTTTACAGTATCTGAAGCAAAACGTAAGAAAGTTGAAAATGAGCTGATGCTGGAAGCATCCAAAAACTTCCAGCAACGTGCACAAAGCCTGGCTCAGGCTTGGAACAAAGCTGGATATCAACTGGTAAATATGAATATTAACACCAATAATTCAAGCTACCCACCGGTTCCACGTATGGCAATGGCCAAAGCGGCTTATGCAGAAGCAGCTATTCCAGATCAGGAAATGGCAGCGGGTGAGTCTAAAATGACTGTGAGTGCCAATGGTTCGATTCAGTTTAAATAAGTGTTAGTAAAAGTATTCTGATTTTAAAAACCACCCTTTTGGGTGGTTTTTTATCACCTGAGGTTACTTTAAAAAATCAACGCTACAAATTCATACATACTTCGGTATAAATACCACTTTAATCGGTTTAGAGTAACCGACATTTGTATCAATCCTCTTACCTTATGTCCCTTGATCAACCCAACTTATATCTGTTTCATCTTTTTAATGCACCTGATCACGCTTCAATATGGATGATCAACTATGCCTGTCTAATTGCACATGATTTGGTGTATTTATTCCTGCTGATCTTTGCCATAGCTTGGCTACGTGGCAATCGTGAAGTGAAAACCGTGATTATCAAAGCCTTTATCTTCACTGCGATTACCTTATCCATAAGTGAAGTTTTATCTGCTGTGTTGAATACGCCTCGTCCATTTGTCATGGAAATTGGTCATACCTTAATTGAGCATGAAGCCACAGGTTCTTTTCCCAGCAACCATATGAGTATTTTTAGCGGGATTGCCTTTGCCTATTATTTCTCAGCACAACGTGATTTGGGTCGAATCCTACTCTGGACTGCCTGGCTGGTAGCTTGGTCGCGGATCTATGTCGGTGTACATTTTCCAATCGATATGGCGGGAGCTTTCCTAATTGCACTTGTTGTAAATCTGGCTGGCTTATCACTCTGGTGGAAATATCAGGAAAAACTGATGGATTTTATCCTGAGTATTTATCAGTTCCTGTTTGCACCTTTAATCAGGATGGGTTGGATTAAATAAATCTAATGAAAATGCCATAAAAAATCCCGCTCGAAAGCGGGATTTTTTACATTTCTTTAACTTAATAGATCGACATATGATTGCGGTGAATCATTTCCAGTGAACGGGCTTCACCAAGGACTTGATGCACTTTGTCTGATGCTAGACCTTTGACGATCTCAGCTGAACGTGAACTAAAGTTCACACGTCCGACCGCAATACGGTGACCTTGTGTATCGACACATTCCACCACATCACCACGCTCGAAATGACCTTCAACTGCTTTAACGCCTACCGGTAACAGACTGCGGTGATTTTCTTTAATGGCCTTAACAGCACCATCATCAATCACCAGACGACCTGCCGTTTGCAAATGCGCTGCCAGCCATTGCTGATGTGCAGTAACACGATCATCATCAGTGATGAATAAAGTGCCCAACATTTCACCCGTCATAAGACGCGATAAAACGCAGTCACTGTCACCACTGGCAATCAGCGTTGGACAACCCGACTTCGCAGCCAGACGTGCAGCGCGGACTTTGGTTAGCATGCCGCCACGACCAAATTTTCCACCACCGCCAGCCATATCAAACAGACTCTCATCCATCGCACGTACGGTATGGAACAGTTTGGCATTCGGATTAGAACGTGGGTCCGAATCAAACATGCCTTCCTGATCGGTCAGGATAATCAGCAGATCCGCATGCACCTGACCTGCCACCATGGCAGCCAAGGTATCATTATCACCAAAGCGGATTTCATCGGTAGAAACAGTGTCATTTTCATTAATCACCGGAATCACACGCCATTCAATCAGGTGCTGCAAGGCATCACATGAATTGAGATAGCGGCGACGATCTGCCAGGTCATCATGGGTTAATAGTACCTGAGCAGTCTGGATCTGGTGTTTATCCAGCACGCTTGACCAGGTATGAATAAGCCCCATCTGACCAATGGCAGCGCAAGCCTGAAGACTGGGTAGATCGGTGGGTCGATTCTCTAGTTTCATTCGAACCATACCTTCAGCCACAGCACCTGATGACACCAGAATAATCTCGTGTCCTGCATTGTGTAGATCTGCGATTTGTCCCGCCCAGTGCGAGATGGCATCTAAATCTAAACCTTGCCCGTTTGCTGTGAGTAAAGATGATCCGATTTTAACAACGATTCGTTTACAACCCTTGAGCTGACGTTGCCCATCTACCACTTCTATCATCTTGTCCTCAGACTTATCTTTAAAAGATTAACGTACGTAATATACTTCTACGTCGCTGTCGTCATCATCTTCATCATCAAAGTCATCGCCACCCAGACGTTGAGCGCGACGCATTTCACGATAAGCTTCTTTCGCAGCAATCGTTTGTTCACGTGTTTCAGCTTCCAGCTGATCACGGAATGCTTTCATTTCTGCTGCATATTCTGGATCTTCAACTTCACGTTCGCGTTGCTGTTCGATTTGATCCATCAGGTAGTACACAACGTCTTTTGTCCCTTCTGCCGTTAAGCCAGAAGTTTTAAAGACAGGGCCTTCCCACTGTAATTCTTCAAGAATATGGTTACACCATTCGTCACGTGTTTCTTCTGCTAACTGGTCAACCTTGTTCAGAACCAATACCACAGGCAATTTAGAAAGCGTTGGCGAGAATTTCTCGAGCTCTGCAATAATTGCTTTGGCATTGTAAGCAGGATCTGAACCATCAATCGGTTGTACATCGACAATGTGTAGCAAAATGCGTGTACGTGCCAGGTGTTTCAGGAAGCGAATACCCAGACCCGCACCTTCAGCAGCACCTTCGATCAGACCTGGAATATCAGCCATCACAAATGAACGGTAACGATCCGCATCCACAACGCCCAGATTTGGCATCATTGTGGTAAATGGATAATCTGCCACTTTCGGTTTTGCAGCAGATACTGCACGGATAAAGGTTGATTTACCTGCATTAGGCATACCCAGTAAACCAACATCTGCAAGCACTTTTAGCTCCAGACGGATTTCACGGAATTCACCTTTAACACCATGGGTACACTTACGTGGAGAACGGTTAGTCGACGATTTGAAGTGGGTATTACCCAAGCCACCATCACCACCTTGAGCAACCAATACCTTTTGACCGTCTTCGATCAGGTCACCAATAATGTCGCCAGATTCACTATCTACAATAGTTGTTCCTACAGGAACTTTTAAAATAACTGATTCGCCACCACGACCAGCACAGTTTGCGCCAGCACCGTTTTTACCACGTTCAGCGCGAAATCTACGGGTATAACGATAATCTACAAGGGTACTCGTGTCGTCGTCAGCCTGAACATAAATGCTGCCGCCACGACCACCATCACCACCATCTGGACCACCAAATGGTACGAACTTTTCACGGCGAAAACTGGCTACGCCATTGCCACCGTCGCCAGCCTCTACGGTAATGACTGCTTCATCAACAAAGCGCATATTGCCAATCCTCTAAAAACTTTAAAACCGCCTATTCTGCCATATTTTAAAGCATTTCTCGACTACATTTATGCACTATTCCATGAAGATCGCTCATTTCAAGGGTAATTTCATTCAGCTTGTCTCAAAATACAAAACAGTCTGAAAAATATTCAGACCTATAAAAATTCAAAATATAGTTTTTAAAGCTTAATTGATCGTTTTTTATTATTTCTGATTTGGCATCGAGCTGCCTATAGTGCTCAACGTCGAAAAAAAGCCCATGGTATAGCTATGACCACAGAAAAGAATTCTGTCAGCCCATTGTCATCACAATTTGTATTACTTATGGCAATGGCATGTGGTCTCTGTGCCGGATCGGCTTATTTTAATCAGCCCTTGATCTATTCAATCGAGGAAAGTTTAGGAATTACAACCAGTCAGGCTGGCTTAACGGTAGTGATCGCCCAGATTGGATACGTACTGGGCTTAATGCTGTTAGTACCATTGGGAGATTTCCTGAATAAACGCAAGCTGATTCTCAGTCTGATGGTCTTTGCAGCCATTTCGCAGATTCTGCTTTCATTCAGCACGACTTTATCAACGCTTTATGTATTTACCTTATGTGCGACATTTGGCGCAATCTCGGCTCAGGTTTTAATTCCTTTTGCTTCTACGATTAGTCCACCTGAATCCAGTGCCGCCATTGTCGGCAAACTGATGAGTGGCTTGGTGATGGGAATTATCCTGTCACGTACTTTTGCCGGATTTGTTTCGACTTACTGGTCTTGGGAAGGTGTGTATCTATCAAGTGGCATTATTACCCTGCTGTTTGCAATCTTAATGTGGAAAAAACTACCCAATACTCAACCGCAAGCAGGTTTAACCATTGGCGACATTTACCGCTCTCTATTCATTATCGCTAAACAGAATCCACATCTGATTCGTCGAGCTTGTGCCGGTGCCTTGGCTTTTGGCATTTTATCCATGATCTTTACTTCTATGACTTTCGTCTTAGGCAATGCCCCATATTACTTTACTGACTTTGAAATTGGATTGTTCGGCTTACTCGGTGTTATTGGGATTTACTCATCGAGCTGGTCAGGTCGAACTGTCGGTGCAGGTAGGGAAAATCTGGTCGCTATGCTTTGTATTAGCCTGATGCTGCTTTCTTGTATTCCGTTATATTTTGCTCAGCAAAATATCTTGGTGTATGCAGTTGGTGTATTGATGGCATATTTTGGTTTGACGGCATTTCACGTGCTCAATCAGAATTTGGTATATCGGATTGATCTGAAATCACGTTCTCGTATTAATGCGGTGTATATGACGATTTACTTCAGTGGTGCAGCTTTAGGCTCATTAGGTGCAGTGTATGCCTGGGAGCACTTTGAATGGGTTGGTTGTGTGGTAATTAGCCTTGTTTTCTCGATTGGGATTTTGCTGATTGATCGGTGGGATTTTAGGAAGATGTTTGAGACAAAAATTTCATCTTAATTGACCTCTCCTTAACCCTCTCCTTTAAGGAGAGGGAAATTTATTAATTTTTTTTAATTCCTTTTTACCGCTTTCGTCACTTATCAGCTCTTTTAAAACCAAACACTCTTTTTTAGAAAAATACAATCATCGTCAAATAGATGAGTTGTCTTTTTTAAATGATCATAATTATTATCACCAACTAAAACTATATTTTTCAATATATTATATTTATTCTCCACCTTAATTAATTGCATCAATATACTTATATTGTTGAAATATAAGCTCTGTACTTTTTTGTTTTTTCAACTTGTATAAATTACAAACACCTCTATAGGTGCAAACATTGTCGCCGACCAAATCAAAAGATTTGTTGCGGTAGACTTATCTTCTACAAAAATTTGTATCAGCTCATAAAGAGCAATACTGATCGCACATAAAATCCCATAGATCGCCAATTAAAGTAGCAACCAAATTTTATAGCTTTTTCATTTATTGCTTCCCCAAAAGCAATTTAGCTTCTATTTTGCAACACGTTCTTTATTTTCTAAAATCTCCGGCAGACTACGCTCTAACCAGCCAATCAGATAATTTATTTTTTCTGCGGCCTGTGAACCGGTAATGGTCAACTGATATTCCACTTTTGGTGGTACAACAGGATAGACTGTTCTTAAAATGAACCCGTCCTGCTCCAGCATTTTTAAAGTCTGGGCCAGCATCTTTTCACTCACCCCTTCAATGCGCTGTTTCAGCTCACTGAAACGATGTACGCCATCACTTAAGCAACGTAACACCAGAATCGACCATTTATTGGCTAAGTGTTCCAGTATTTCACGTGAAGGACATTCCGTTGATAAAACCTGACCCAGCAATTTACTGATTTCATAAGCTGACATAATATTTCTCTTAATTTATAAACTTACTTTTCAGCATGTACTTTCATTTAGAAAGTTATCAGATCAAGAATTCATCAGCAAGGTAATATTCAAATTAATATTCCATTTCAATCCAAAAATTAAACCTAAAAAATATGCAATAAAAAAGAGCCTCAAATGAGGCCCTTTTTTCAGCTCAATACTAATTATGCATTAGTTTCAGCAGGAACTTTTGGATAGCTTACGCCGCCCATTTGTTCAGCAATACGTAATACCTGGCAGCTATAACCTACTTCGTTATCGTACCAAACATAAGCAGTTAAGCGGTTGCCTGAAGTGATAGTCGCTTGCGCGTCGAATACACCTGCAGTACGTGAACCGATAAAGTCAGAAGATACCACTTCAGTCGAGTTGGTATAACCAATTTGACCTTGAAGGTTAGAATTGATAGAGATTTGGCGAATATATTCATTCACTTCATCACGATCAACTTCTTGACCCAAAGTCAGGTTAAGAATCGCAAGAGATACGTTTGGTGTAGGTACACGTACAGAGTTACCTGTCAGTTTACCTTGAAGTACTGGAAGCGCTTTTGCAACGGCCTTAGCAGCACCAGTTTCAGTAATTACCATGTTCAGTGTAGCAGCACGGCCACGACGATCAGCTTTGTGGTAATTGTCGATCAGGTTCTGGTCGTTCGTGAACGAGTGAACTGTTTCAACATGACCATTGATCACTGTGTACTTGTCGTTTAACACTTTCAGTGTTGGAGTGATCGCGTTCGTTGTACAGCTTGCTGCAGAGATGATTTTGTCTTCATCAAGGATGTCAGCCTGGTTTACGCCATAAACCACGTTCTTCATGTCACCTTTACCAGGTGCAGTCAGAATGACACGCGCAGCGCCCGGGCATTTCAGGTGTTGAGCAAGACCTTCAGCATCACGCCATTTACCCGTGTTGTCGATTACTAGTGCATTTTCGATACCGTATGCAGTGTAATCCACTTCAGATGGATTAGATGCATAGATCACTTTGATGAACTGACCGTTTGCAATAATTGCTTCGTTTTCTTCATCTACAGAGATCGTGCCAGCGAATGGACCATGGATGGAGTCACGACGTAATAATGATGCACGTTTTTCCAGGTCACCGTCAGATGATTTACGAACCACGATTGCTTTCAGGTTCAAGCCACGGCCTAGACCTGACTGGCTGATCATCAAACGTGCAAGAATACGGCCGATACGACCAAAACCGTAAAGTACAACGTCCTTACCTTCAACTGAAGTTGCATTGCCTTCAAGAGATTTCACAGCGTCAGCAACGAATGCGTTAACATCACCACCTTTTGCTTTGAATTCAACAGCAAGTTTGCCTAGATCAATTTCAGCAGTACCGATGTTGTCAATGTTCGCCAATGCTTCAAGGATTGGGAAAGTGTCTACAACAGAAAGCTCAACGTCCAATACGCGAGTACGACGATGCGCTTTAAGGATCTGGATTACAGAACGGTTAATTAAAGAGCGACCGTAAACTGTAGCTACGATATTTTTTTCACGATATAACTGACCTACTAGGGCAATCATACGCTCCGCGAGTTCTTCACGGTTTTTCCAGCGACCTTGGTGCTCTGCATGGAGGGCAACGATAGTGTCTTTGCTCACAGATACGTCCTCTAATTAATTGTAAATCTAAGCATAAATTTCAAAACCCCATAATTGTAATGGAATTGGCAGCAAGTTTGAATCAAAAGCTGCCAAAGTCCTGAGGAAAAAGGCCTATATTCACTATAAATTTTAAAAATAGTTGTAATTAGTCAGATGATTTTGCATTTAAAAATCGAAAAATAACATTTTTCAAGCTCTAAACCAGATTTTTGTTAAATGTTGTTTATTCACACAAATCTAAATCTCGAAGTTGACTGCATTTTCATGATCCAGTTGCAGCCTGCTGCCTGCTGAAAAATTCATATCCAGACTCATAGAAGCATTAAAGTTTTCTACATCAAAATCATCATAAGTTTCTGGCAAATGAATCAGTACAGGTAAACGGGTGAGACCATTATCCCCACAAGGAAAGGCATAGTGACGCTCAACTTTCTGGAAACTTTACAAACTTTCAAATTCTAGAAATACACTGCTGTTTTCATGGGTTCTTGGCACCTGAATAATTTCCAGGAACATACTACGTTTTAACTGCTGCAATTTATTCAGTGCTATTTCTATTGCCTCATCTGAATTATCTTTACGCCAAAGCTTTTTCAGCATGGATTTTTTTCATATTCGGCTTTCTGACGGTTCAACGTATTGATATATTTTTTCAGATCCCGATATTGCTGCACATTATCGGCAATTGTGGTTTGAATATCTTTAATCGGCTGCTGGGAACGCTGATGCATTACCTGCCATTCATTCCGGTTCATCGGAATAAAGGTTTCACCCTTACGCTTTTCCAGCAAACGGATAAATGCCAATAACTTATATTCGAAATTCTGGATATAGGAATTAAACATAAATCCTGGCTGAGCTTTGAAGTCCCAGTAATAGGCTAAAATTTCAGTAAAGATTTTATGTACATGCAAATAGAGATAAGCAAACTCTTCAATATGCGATAAATGATCACGAATCGCATCCCGCATTGGCAGCAGCAATTCCCGCGTCAGAATTTCCTCCAACTGCTTCAAATGGCGTTGCGCCACAACATCGGCATTCTTTTCAACCACCTGAACCGGTTCGACCAGCAGAGGCAATAACTTTAGTTCAGAGACCTGCTCCAGATTATGCACAATGTCCCTGACGTCCAAATGGATCTGGCTTTGCAAGGTTACCATTCGCTGCAGCTGGGATTTCAGGGTCTCCACTACCTCTTCATTCATATCCTCTTTCAGATCCAGAACCAGAATATTCAGATAGACTTGACCTTCTAATGCACCTTTTTCTTCTATGAGGAAGCGACGAATAGAATACGGGTTTTGTTGTACATCCATCACAGGCGCAACGATAAATAAAAACTGTGAAGTGCGGACAATATCAAAATGACGGATTTGCTGTTCTTTAATCAGAAAATAACGGAATAGCGGATGTTGCATTTCCGCAGTCTGTTTTTTTAATAAAGGTTTATACCAGTAGCCCAACAACTGTTGCTTGATAAACACTTCAATAATGAAGCATTTAACCTGCTGTTCAGTGAGCTTACGTACGCCCTCGACCGGCTGTAATTGAAGACCACGAATAATTTCAGCAGCATTCGACAAGAAAGTACGACGTAGTTCCAGCTTTTCACGCTGCATCTGGAAGTTTTCATTGACTTCGATTTTATCAATCTGCTCGAGCACGTTTTCCAGGTAGTCGGCAACTTGCAAGCTGTCATTTAACCCGAGCAGGCTTTTCAAAGAGAGACCGAACGTGCTGGCATAATAACGCATCCGGTCATTCAGAAATTTTTGGCTTAAAGCTTCTACCGAATGATAAGCCTGATAACGGTATCGATTGGTTTCCTGATCCCAGAGAATTCTTTTTGGCTTTAAAATCTGAAAATCGATACTTTCCTTGAGCTCAGGCGAGATATCTGCCAGAACAGCTTTAAGCTCCCGCTCCCATTCTAAATCGAGGCTCGGCTCCGTTGGGATAAACGTGCACGTAACTGATATGGAATCGCAATCTGTGACATGTCTATCCCCTTTAAATATAACGAACATTCTTTTAAACAAAATGGTACATGAATTAGATAACATTTACGTCAAAATTATCTGACGAATATCACACTTATGCAAATAGCATTATTCATTATTTTTTTTGAGTTTTTCCATTTTTTCAGCTTTTTTTTCAAGTTCATCTTTTTTCAACTGCTGTTGTTTTAAATGCAATATTCCTTCCACAATCAGCACCATCACCGCTAGCCAAATCGGGATATAGGTCAGCCATTCTCCAGATTCTACCCGTTCCCCAAGTGCCATCGAGGCAAAAGCCAGTAACACTGGCTCCAGATAGCTCAGCAGACCAAAAATTACGAAAGGCAGATAACGGCTTGCCAGAATATAACTACCTAAGCCTAAAGCACTTAAGAAACCCAAACCCAACACTGCCAAGATGAGATGAGGGAAACTGACCATCAGCTTGAGAGAATCGCTATGTACAAAGCCCAGATAAAAAGCCACTGGCAGAATCAGACATAAGTCCCACCAGAATCCACCCAAGTGATCCGTACCAAAGCGACGGCGCAGGAAAAAATACAGTGGATAAGCCAAAGCTACATAGACCGTTTCCCAGGCAATAAAACCAATCCGCCAGATTTCATGTCCCACGCCTATTACCGCACAAACCACCGCCGCCATCTGCCAGGCAGACAGTTTTTCTTTATAGAGCACACAGCCAACCAGGACCATCACCAAAGGCAACAGGAAATAACCCAGCGACACTTGCAGGCCGCGACCATTAATCGGCCCCCATAAAAATAACCAGAGTTGGGTTGTACAAAGTAAAGAGCTGATAATTAACCAGATCAGAAACGTCGGCTGCTGTAGAATTCGCTTAAAAATACTGCTGATATGATTGAGATCACCTGACCACCACATAAACGCCGTCAGAAACGGGAGGGTCGCCAACATACGCCATGCAAAGGTTTGCTCACTGTCTAGTGGCTGCAAAAAAGGCGTGAAAATATAAAGCACACCAAAAACCAGTGACGCCAGCACTGACAGCGCGATCCCTTTATACATTCACTACCCCAAAATCTCTTTGCGCGCATTATATCGGGATGTCTTCAAGAATACTTGTCTCTATTCTTTGATCGAATGATAAATTTTCAAGGTGTAGCTTCTGATTGTATAAATATAAAAAAACCATGCCGAAGCATGGTTTGAGGATAAACTGAGTTTAGCGTGCAGTTTGTTTGGTATGAATCACATCACTCAGGTCATAACCGACTGACTGAGCATATTGTAAATATTCATTCACTACATTTTTATCCAACTGCGGATCACGTGAGAGTATCCACATATATTTACGTTTAGGCTCACCAACCAGAACGGTTTGATAGTTTTCATCCAGTTTCAAAACCCAATAATCACCACGCCCGACAGGAATCCAGCGGATAAAGTCTGGCAAGAAACTGACTTTTAATTTGGTATTTTGGGGTGGATTTTGCACAAATGCCTCACCCACTGACTGGGTTTGTTCACCATCTTTTTTAATACAGCGGTTATCAACCACGATATTGCCATTTTCATTCAAAGTATACGTTGCTGTGACATCACGGTCACACTTATTCTGAAAATATAAAGGCTTACGCGCCACTTCGTACCATGTACCCAAATAACGGTCCAGTTCAACTTTTTCCACGGTCGGTAATGACTCTTTTTGCGCATATGCCATGGTCGTAGCGCCCAAACCCAGAAGAACAGCACTACCAACCGCAATTTTGGCAATTTTTAGACTTGCCTGAGAAAAATTCTTAGTTGTCATAAAGTATCCTTTCATTCACACAGATGAGTGAACCACATGTTTTTGTAAAATTTTATCTGTAACAACAATAACGTCATCGTGTGAATGATTGTGTATCGATATGTAAGATTTATGATTAGTTTTGCACAACTAATCATAGGCAGATCAGATGCTTAACTCAGCATCTGAGCCTTCAAGCGCAGAATTTCATCACGCAAACGCGCTGCCTGTTCAAACTGCAGTTCTTTAGAAGCTTTCAGCATCTCTTTTTCAAGCTTAGTCATATGCTTTGCAAACAGTTTCGGATCTGCCAGCAGATGCCGCTCATCAGCACTTAAAGCTTTAGCCTGATTTGAAATACGTTCATCAATCTGATCATCATCGAGCACCTCACCATTATCGATTTCCTTGATCACCTGACGTACGGCACTGCGTGGGACAATGCCATGCTCTTCATTAAACTGAATCTGTTTGGTACGACGACGATCCGTTTCATCAATTGCTTTTTGCATGGAGTCCGTGATCCGGTCCGCATAAAGAATTGCTTTACCTTTCAAGTTACGCGCAGCACGACCAATGGTCTGAATCAGCGAACGTTCGGAACGTAGGAAACCTTCTTTATCTGCATCCAGAATCGCAACCAAGGACACTTCTGGCATATCCAGACCTTCACGCAGCAAGTTAATCCCGACTAGCACATCGTAAATACCGGTACGCAATTCATGAATAATTTTTACCCGCTCTACAGTATCGATATCTGAATGCAAGTAGGCTACCTTTACGCCATATTCTTTCAAATATGAAGTCAGGTCTTCTGCCATACGTTTGGTTAATGTCGTCACCAGTACACGTTCATTCAGATCTTTGCGGATATTAATTTCGGACAATACATCATCGACTTGGGTCAGCACTGGACGGATTTCAATTTCAGGATCGACCAATCCTGTGGGACGCACCACCTGCTCTACAATCTGTTCTGACTTTTCCAGTTCATATCGTGCTGGCGTTGCACTGACATAAACCGTGGTTGGAATAATACGTTCCCATTCCTCAAATTTCATTGGACGGTTATCCAGTGCGCTCGGCAAACGGAAACCATAATTCACCAGATTTTCCTTACGTGAACGGTCACCCTTATACATCGCACCAATCTGTGGAACTGTTACATGTGATTCATCAATAATCAGCAAGGCATCATCAGGTACATAATCAAACAGTGTTGGCGGTGCTTCACCTGAGGGACGGCCAGATAAATGACGTGAATAGTTTTCGATGCCATTGGTATAGCCCAGTTGCTGCATCATTTCCAGATCATAACGGGTACGCTGTTCAATACGTTGCGCTTCCAATAACTTGTCATTTTCACGGAAAAACACCAGGCGCTCTTTCAGCTCTTCCCGGATGGTCTCAATGGCACGGGTCAGATTATCCTTTGGTGTGACATAATGGCTTTTTGGATAAATTGTCACACGCGGTACTTTGCGGATCATTTTGCCAGTCAATGGATCAAACCAGCGGATCGAATCTACCTCATCATCAAACAGCTCGATACGGATTGCATTCTGGTCCGATTCCGCAGGGAAAATATCAATAATTTCACCGCGAATACGATAGGTACCACGCAGAAACTCCAGTTCATTACGAGTATATTGCATCTCGACCAGACGGCGAATAATGTCATCCCGACCAATACGATCCCCTTCCACCACATGCAGCAACATGCTCATGTAGGCATTCGGATCACCCAAACCGTAGATTGCAGAAACTGAAGCAACAATAATGGCATCACGGCGTTCTAATAAAGCACGTGTTGCGGATAACCGCATCTGGTCAATATGATCATTAATTGCTGAATCTTTCTCGATAAAAGTATCGGAAGATGGCACATAGGCTTCAGGCTGATAATAATCATAGTAACTAACGAAATATTCCACCGCATTATTCGGGAAGAATGCCTTAAATTCGCCATAGAGCTGTGCTGCCAAGGTTTTGTTATGTGCCATGACAATGGTCGGGCGTTGCGTCCGCGCAATTACATTGGCCATAGTGTAGGTCTTACCGGACCCTGTCACGCCTAGCAATAGCTGATTCTTATAGCCCCGTTCAATTCCCTGAACCAGTTTTTCAATGGCTTGTGGCTGATCGCCAGCAGGTTGATAGCTGGTCACTAAATCGAAAGGGGTTTTATCAGACATAATTTGCGGCAATTCACTGGCAATATTTTGTTGCTCTAATTATGGGGTTAAATCTGAATTACTCAATGCCTAAACAGGTGTCTATTTGGTAAAAATTGAAGTCTATAAGTAACTTAATAGAATGATTACAAAACAGTTCCATCTCATCTTATCCGCCTTGAATATTTTATTAAATTTCAAGAATATTTATTTAAAAATTAGATAATAATCTTTAAGAACTCAAACAAGTGGCACTTTAAACATCTCTATGAAGATAGCCAAAATTCAGTTACATAAAGTTCTAATTTCTCTTGAGACTTTTGCTTTCTTATAGACACAATTTGCCTTGACCCCTAGCGATTTCAAAGGCAACATGAAACCAATAAGGATATCGAATCAAAAGCCATGACTTACCAATACCATGATGAAAGTATCGTCAAATCCTTGCCAGAAAATACTGTATTTGTATTTGGCAGCAATATGGCAGGGCTGCATGCAGGCGGTGCCGCAAGAACAGCGCTTGAGCACTTTGGTGCTGTAGAAGGGGTTGGTCGTGGCTGGTCTGGTCAAAGCTATGCTATTCCTACAATGAATGAGCATTTGCAACAAATGCCGTTGTCACAGATTCAGCATTATATCGATGACTTTAAAATTTATACCAAGAATCATCCGAAAAATAAGTATTTCCTGACCTCGGTCGGCTGCGGCATTGCAGGTTATAAAGTAGAAGAAATTGCGCCTATGTTTAAGGGGATTTCACATAATGTGATTTTCCCGCAATCTTTTCGCCCGTTTGTAGAAAAACCGCTTCCGAAATTGAATGAAAAATTCCTTAAAACCATTTTCCGTGACTCTATCATTTTTGCTGACCCCACCGATGAACTGATCGAAGTGCTTGCAGTGACCGATAGTGAAAAAAGCCTGGCTAAAATTTTACTGAATACCCAGATGTATCCAACAGATAGTAATGGCCGTGATCGTGTTTTTGAGATTCAGGACATTTTGCATAATTTGAATGGCAAGGTTTTCGATTTCCAGAACAATTCTGAAGGTCCTATGGTCTTTGGTGGTGTGATTCTGGCACTGCTTGAACTGTATAATATTAATGAACAGGATTTTTCAGATGTCTGGCATGGTAAGCGTGAAATTGCGCCACCAAAGCCTGAAAATAAAGCACGTAGAAGCCTTCTCTAATTTCAGACTTAGTATCAATCAAAGCCAATTCCTGAATTGGCTTTTTTATTGTGAAATATAAAAGGTGATCTAATAAAAATAGCATTCAATTTCAAGATAAATATTTAATTATCACATTATTCTAAAATCATTTTTTTGGTCTTATACTTGCCTCATTAAATTAAATAATAAAATTGAGCTGCTTGAATGAACATGCTGGATTCTCCAATTTTTGAATTATCTCCTATTGCCATGTGGCTTGAAGATTTTAGTGAAGTAAAAAAACAATTTGATCTCTGGCGTGCTCAAGGGGTGCAGGATTTACTCACTTTTTTGCAAGAAGACGAATCACGTATTTTAAAATGTGCGAAAAAAATTAAACTGCTTAAGGTCAATCCTAAAACACTAGAGCTTTATCAGGCAGATGACTTTAACCATCTAAGTCAAAATTTGGATCTTGTGTTCAAAGAGGATATGAGCAAATCCCACATCCAGGAACTCGTCGCTCTATGGAATGGAGACACCCAATTTTCCCATTTAGCAGTAAACTATACCTTGACTGGTCAGCGTCTGGATATTCAGCTGAAAGGAATTGTCCTGCCACAACATGAGCATGATCTCTCCCTACTCTTGATTACTACTGAAGACATCACTGCTTATACACAAGCTCGTCGTTTAGAAGAACAAAATCGCCATCTGGCTGAAGCTCGTTTTATTTATTCACCGGCTTCATTATGGATCGAGGATTTTAGCCATATTAAAATTAAACTAGATCATTTACGTGATTTAGGAATTGAAGATTTTCAGACTTTTCTGGATGTACATCATGATTTTATTTATGAATGCATTAGAGAGATTAGAATCATTGATGTCAATCAGGCCACTCTCGATCTGTTCGGCGCCTCAACCAAAGATGCTCTATTAAAGAATGTACATAAAGTCTTTGCTAAAGAAATGGTACAGACCTTTAAAGAACAACTTATTGAGCTTTGGAATGGTAATCTGCATCATCAGCGTGAAGCCGTAAACTATGCACTGGATGGGAGTATCCGTCATGTCCTGCTTCAATTTACCGTATTTCCTGATTATCTCCATGACTGGAGTATTGTTCAAATTGCCCTGACAGATATTACCGCACGTAAAAAAGCTGAACATTATCTGGAATATTTAGGCAGACATGATGTCTTGACCCAACTATGTAACCGTTCATTTTACATGCAGGAACTAAACCGTCTGGAGCGTAATTTACTACGTCCAGTATCCTGTATTTTTATGGATCTCAATGGACTCAAAGAATTAAATGACTGCCTTGGACACGATGCTGGAGACAACCAGTTACGTCGCGTGGGTAATATCCTGAATCAACTTATTCAACATACGCCCTATTCTGCCTCTCGAATTGGTGGAGATGAATTTGTAGTCCTTTTACCTGGTGCGGATCAAACTGCTTTGCAAAATTGCCTGAACAGTTTGCATGAACTTTTAGAGGTTGATAACCAGTTTTACTCACATCAGCCAATCAGCCTATCGATCGGACATGCAACCAGCTATGCAGATGAGCGTCTTGAAGACATGCTAAAACGTGCCGATCAAGATATGTATCATCAGAAAAGAAGCCATTATCAGAATAATGACCGCAGAATGCCAGCTTCTCAGTAAGTGGAATGATTTAAATAGCAATAAATAAAAAAGCCATGGTTAAACCATGGCTTTTTTATTAGAAAACTTATCGTTTTCCCATTGAACGACGGGTGCCACGTGGTGGCATCCAGGTTCGATCAGCATAACGTTGTGGCTTGGGACGAAGATCCTCTAAGATCTCATCTGTTGCACCTTGATCAGCTTGCTTCAATGGAAACGGCAAATTAACTAAAGGCTTTTTCTTGGGAGTATTTGGGGAGCTCATCAGCTTGACTCAATAATAACTCAGTCTATTGTACAAAAAAAAAGAGCGAGATGTAAAAACAAGTCTTTTTATTGTGTTATCAAACGATGTTTCATTTAATGTTGCTACCATTTTTTGATTAAAAAAACAACGTCTCAAGTATTTCATTTATCTTAATTTAAGCAATTTTAGAGTAGAGTAAATACTCTATAATTATCTAAATTGAACTTATAACAATCCGTCATTTAAACTTCATGGAGTGAACTTTAAGATGAAAAAATCAACTTTTATATGTATGGCTACCGGACTTATTGGAATTACTTCCACCACTCAGGCGGCCGACTATTCAAAATATTTCAGTATGGAAGCCGAGGGCTTTAAGCGTTTTTCAGTCTCAGTGGGGGCTTTACATGTCATGCCGCAAGGCAAAGCACAGCCGTTTAAAGTAAGTACAGCTGCTTATGAAGGTATTCAATCTGATGTTGGAGAAATCTCGTCCCAAGCAGTTATTGATAACCGTGCAGAAAACTCATCAGGTTTGGCTAATTGGCTAATTGATTTAATTAATGGTGTGAATCCAAATAGTACATTGCCCGCGTTCATGAGTGGTACAGCAAATATTTATGGTTTAGAAAACTGGAATAATCCGGGAACTGGGTTAGAGGCAGATGATGTCACCACATTAGGCATCATGACCAATTATTTCTTTACTGATAATATTTCTTTTGAAATGAAAGCTGGGATTCCACCTAAAGTAGACTTACAAGGAAAGGGGAAAATATACGCTCCATTTAGTGCAATTGCGTCGCCAATCGTCGGTTCTATTGAGTTAGACAATGATATTTTTATTACAGATTTAGAGGCACATGGTCCTGCAGCTTCTGCCCGAGCATGGACACCAGCTTTTGAATTCCAGTATCACTTTGGTAAAACTGGCGTAAACAAGTTCCGTCCTTATATTGGCGTAGGCCTCATGTATGCTTATTTTAATGAACTTGAAATTAATCCACAGACAGAAAGAGACCTGATTGCTGCGGGTCATATGATTGCTAATATTTTGGATAATAAAGCTGGAGCATCATTAGATGGATCACCAAATGAAAACGCTAATCCAAAAGTTAAAGTTGAAGCAACAGATGCTTTTGCTCCAGTCGTCACTGCAGGTTTTACTTATGACTTCAATGATAAATGGTTTGCGGTAGGTTCAATCTCTTATGCTCACTTAAACAATGAAACTACGATCACAGTTACAGATAATAACTTCGGCAAACTAATTGAATCCAAGGCAGATATTGAGGTAAACCCGATCTTGGCCTATGCAGGTATTGGTATGCGATTCTAATTATATAGATTTCATTAGATACCCAAAGAGCAGAGTTAAACTCTGCTCTTTATCTTTAATTTAATAAATTACATAATTACTAAAATAAATTAACACATTGAAATAAAAATCATTATTTATTAACTTTTCACCCACTTAGCACTCTCGTTTTTTATACAGATTAATTGAACCAAGTTTAGTTTATTAACAATAACAAAAACAAAGATGAATAAATTGAACAAGGAGTTCAAATGAAAAAGATTTTAGGGACATTCATTGGATCAATGGCATTAATGCCTATTCTGGCTCATGCAGACTCTCCTTATTTCAGCTTGCAAGAAGGTGATGGCTTTAAGCGTTTTTCAGTCTCAGTAGGGGCTTTACATGTCATGCCACAAGGTAAAGCACAGCCCGTTCGTGTAAATACTGCAATTAATGAAGGTTATCAATCCAAAGTTGGAGATATTCAAGCACAAACCGTCATAGATAACCTTGATCCCGACCGTAGACCAAATCGTGTTGTTGAAGGATTAGTTAGACTCATTGGTGCATTTGGGGGTCAGGTATCTAGTGGCCTTTCTGGAGATTCTTATGTATATGGTCTTTCAGAATGGGATAACCCGGGAACAGGTCTTGAAGCAGATGATGTCACTACGCTTGGCATCATGACCAATTATTTCTTCACTGATAATGTTTCATTTGAAATGAAGGCTGGTATTCCCCCCAAAGTAGATATCAAAGGTAAAGGTACAATTTATGCCCCATTTGCTGCTGTGGCAACGCCTTTGGGTGGGATTGCAGGCAATTTAAATCTTGCCAATGACATTAGAATTACAGACCTGGCGCAGTCTAGCAAAGCTGCCGAAGCTCGTGCATGGACGCCTGCTTTTGAATTCCAATATCATTTTGGTAAGACAGGAGTAAATAAATTTCGCCCCTATGTAGGAGTAGGATTAATGTATGCCTATTTCAATGAACTTGAAATGGATAAAGGTATTGAAGCTGATCTGGTTGCTGCAGGTCATATGATCCAGAATATTATTAATCAAAATGCTGGTGCTTCCCTGGAAATGAAGGACAGTAATGGCAGAATGAAAGTGGATCTCGAAGCCACCGATGCTTTTGCTCCTGTGGTGACTGCCGGCTTTACTTATGATTTCAATGAGAAATGGTTTGCAGTTGGCTCAGTGTCTTATGCCCATTTGCAAAACGAATCCAAAATTACTGTAATTAATGAAAATACCGGGCAAACGTTAATCAATTCTAAAGCCGATGTAGAAATTAATCCGATCCTAGCGTATGCAGGTATTGGTATACGATTCTAAGACAGTTCAATTTTAAAAGCAGAGCTAAGCTCTGCTTTTTTAAGTTCGGAATTTACCAAATCAGCTAAGACTTTACGCAATATCTAGATTCTAATCTGGACCTGTCTATCTCTATAAACATCGAATCTATAAAAAAAATTTATCTTTTAAGTAATTATTATTCTATCGCGACGACAAGTCGAATCGACTAACATAGGTTGCGATACTCATAGTACAGATTCTTTATGACCAGCAGCCAGTTTTCCAAGCCACTTATTTATATGCTCATTGGTTCAGCAGTGATTCTGGCATTGTCTTTAGGTGTCCGTCATGCATTTGGCCTTTATCTGGTGCCGATGAGTGAGGAATTTGGCTGGGGACATAATGTATTTAGTTTGGCCATAGCCATGCAAAACCTGATCTGGGGTGCAGTACAACCGATTACCGGGGCATTTGCCGATAAATATGGCAGCAAAATTGTCGTGGCGATCGGCGGTGCTTTATATGCCATTGGCCTACTCTTGATGGCATTCAGTTCGACCGGACTGCTACTCAATCTTAGCGTTGGCTTAATTCTGGGACTAGCCCTGTCAGCTACGTCATTTCCGGTCTTATTATCTGCAGTCGGACGTGCAGCACCACCAGAAAAACGCAGTCTGGCCATGGGCATTGCCAGTGCAGCCGGATCTTTTGGTCAGTTTATCATGCTGCCCTCGACCCTGTTGCTATTGCAAAATGTCGGCTGGTCAGCTGCGCTGGTGGTCAGTGCCATTTTAATCGCACTGATTGTACCCCTCGCCTGGATGCTGAAAGCACCGATGTATGTTGCTGCTAATGCCATCCCTACACCCAATAAAGCATCACTCAGTTTTAAACAGATTCTAGTGGTGGTTAAAAATCATAAACCTTTCTGGTTCTTGGCACTGGGCTTCTTTGTCTGCGGGTTCCAAGTAGTCTTTATCGGAATTCATCTGCCTGGCTATCTGATTGATCACGGGTTTAATGCCACTACTGGAACGATTTTCCTGGCACTGGTCGGTTTGTTTAATGTGGTCGGCACCTATACGGCCGGCTGGCTCGGTGGGAAATACTCTAAACCACACTTATTGATGGGTTTATATGGCCTACGCGGCATTGCTATTATTGCATTTTTACTGCTGCCACTCAGCACATGGACAGTTTATGCCTTTGGTGTCATCATGGGTTTATTATGGTTGTCTACCGTACCACTGACCAATGGTATTGTCGCCAATATGTTCGGGGTTAAGTATCTGACCATGCTGAGTGGTATTGTATTTTTCACCCATCAGGTTGGCTCATTTTTTGGTGGATGGCTCGGTGGTGTTAACCATGATATAGCAGGCAATTACAATGCCGTATGGATGCTATCAATTGTATTAAGTATATTTGGCGTACTGGTACATTTCTGGGTTAATGAGGAGCAAATTGTGCATGACTGAGTCTCTGCTGAAACTCAAAATCTCGATTGCTGTGGCAATCCTGCTTTTACTCACATTCTCGATTGCACTATGGCTGCAAACCCCTGAACTGTTTGAATATTTTAATCAGGCTTTCTGCGCGCATTAAACTGCTGAAATAGCATCAATAAATTTCACTATGTTTCAGCACAAAAACTAAAAGTAGTAAAACCCAACACTTACTATATTTCTTTATTATTTCAAAATTTTAGAATTCATAATAATTTTGCGCTGTCTGGGTTTAAGTTTTTTCATATGTTTTGATTATCATAAATAAAGTTGAGGCCTCGTAATAACAAATTTATCCCAGTGATCACGAGCAAAGTATTAGTTAGAATTGTATTCCGAGACAATCAGGTCATTCCATCTTCCCGGCACTCTTTCCAACTGATCATTACCCTTTCTTGAAACGCTATAGCCTGGCGGATTTCCGTCCATTTTAATAAAAAATGAGAATAACGAGAAAGGTAGCCTAAACCTTTGATAAGAATGACTCTGCATATAGATTGTCTACCATTAAGACTGTAACCGCATCAAAAATCTTTTATTTTCAAGCAAAAAGTTAACTCTGAATATTAGGTTTGATCTAATCGATCTTTAACAAAACCAAGCAGCTGTTTACTTTTTCTCACTTAATCTGTCTGGTGTATTTTCCTTTTTCTGCTTAGCGTATTAGAAAATCAGGATTCAGCATATAAATAGAGGAAAAGACCATGAATGAGCTTCAATTTTCAGATTGTGTTCGGGCCTGTATGAGCTGTTCACTCGCATGTGCCAACTGTGCTAGCGCCTGTCTTAAAGAAGAAGATCTGGAGATGATGCGGGAATGTATTCAACGCTGTCTGGATTGTGCAGATATTTGCCAGCTTTGCGCCCGTATGGAACAGAAACAGTCTCCTTTCATGCATGAGATGTGTGAACTCTGCGCCAAAGCGTGTGACTACTGTGCAGAAGAATGTGGTCAACATCAAGACGATCATTGCCTGCAGTGTGCCGAAGCATGCCGTCGTTGTGCTGAAGAATGCCGAAAAATGGCGGCTTAAAAAATTAATTTGATAATCCTGTTCTTCATTTCAAATGGCATAGGTTAATAGTTGTATGCTCAAACCATTCCAATAAAAAAACCCGCAAGCAAATACTTACGGGTTTTTGATCTAACTTGAATTAATCAAATTAGAATAAACGGTTCATACCATTCAGTGTCGCTACACGATATGCTTCCGCCATGGTTGGGTAGTTAAACGTGGTTTCCACGAAATACTTGATGGTATTGTTCGGGCTGTTCATTACCGCCTGACCAATGTGGATAATTTCAGAAGCATTGTTACCAAAACAATGAACGCCTAAAACTTCTAATGTTTCACGATGGAACAGGATCTTCAATTCACCTACCGTATCACCGGTAATCTGGGCACGTGCCAGATGACGGAATGAAGCTTGGCCAACTTCATACGGAATTTTTTCTTCAGTCAACTGCTGTTCAGTTTTACCAATTGAAGAAATTTCTGGAATGGTATAAATACCTGTCGGAATATCTGTCACTGGTGCAACATCTTTCTCTCCACTCATGTTTGCACCTGCACAACGACCTTGGTCATAGGCAGCAGAAGCAAGAGATGGCCAGCCAATCACATCACCCGCAGCGTAGATATTTTCGACTTCGGTTTGATATTGATCATTTACAGTCAATTGACCACGGCTGTTCGGTTTCAAGCCAACATTTTCCAGACCTAAACCATCAGTATTCCCTGAACGACCATTACACCAAAGGATGGCATCTGCTTTAATTTTCTTGCCACTTTGTGTATGTAGAACCACATAATCATCAGATGTTTCAAGGTAATCAATCTGCTCATTGTGACGGATTAACACGCCCTGCTCACGCAAGTGATAAGACAAGGCATCGGAAATTTCATCATCCAGATAGCTCAGTAGCTTCGGTTGCGTATTGATCAGGTCAACTTTATGGCCCAGACCAATAAAGATCGATGCGTACTCACAACCAATCACACCTGCACCATAAATAATGATTTTTTGGATTGAATAATCCAGATCCAGAATTTTGTCTGAATCAAATACACGTGGGTGATTAAAGTCTAGGATTTCCGGACGATAAGGACGAGAACCTGTCGCAATTACTAATTGTTTAAACTGAATCGTTTCCTTAATGCCATCTGGAGTAAATACAAAAATGGTATTTTCATCCTGAACATAGGCACGGCCATGGAAGATATCAATTTTATTACGGTCGTAAAAACGTGAATGTGTTTCAACCTGCTGTTGAATCACTTTATGCGCATTACGAAGCACTTGCTTCATAGTGAACTGTTTCCATTCACCGACTTTCTGGAACATTGGATCACGTTGATAACGGATGATGCTTGATACCGTTTGACGCAATGCTTTACTTGGAATCGTACCAACATGCGTACAGTTACCACCAAGTTGTTCACGCATATCAACGATTGCAACGCGCTTACCCGATTTGGCAAGTTTCATTGCCGCGCCTTCGCCCGCAGGGCCTGAACCTAGAACTACCGCATCGTACTTAACGAAAGTCCCACTAACGACCTCTTTCTTACGTGGCATTCAACGCTCCTTTATAAATTAAATTCATCTGCAATATCTGTTTGCCATATTATGACGTAAATCATGTCATTTTGGTGTATTTAACTGACATATATTGTGTGATGAGAACATTTTTTAAATGAATAGTCCTTTTTGCCCCATTTGTAGCTAAGTCCGTTATAATAAAAGCGCTATCTTTGATTATCTCCTCCCTTCAAAAACAGTGGAAAAGTTGAATATGTCTGAAAACCGTAAACCTGAACAGGGTGTCAAACTTCGCGGCGCGGAAAAGGTCGCCCGTATTCCTGTAAAAGTTGTACCTACGGTTGAAACACCACGGAAGCCGGACTGGATTCGCGTCAAAATGGCCGCACCTGAAGAAGTACAACGTATTAAAACTACACTTCGTCAGCAAAAATTACATACCGTATGTGAAGAAGCCGCCTGTCCTAACCTGCCTGAATGTTTTGGCGGTGGTACAGCAACCTTTATGATTATGGGTGATATCTGTACCCGTCGCTGTCCGTTCTGTGATGTGGCACATGGCCGTCCAAATGCACTAGATCCAGATGAACCGCGCCATATGGCAGAAACGATTGCTAACTTAGGTTTGAAATATGCGGTAATCACTTCGGTAGACCGTGATGATTTACTGGATGGCGGTGCACAGCATTTTGTCGATTGTATTAAAGAAGCACGTGAACTGAGTCCAAAAACTTTATTAGAAATCCTGGTTCCTGACTTCCGCGGTCGTATGGATATTGCGCTACGTATCATGACTGAATGTCCACCAGACGTGTTTAACCACAATATTGAAACTGTGCCACGTCTGTATAAAGCGATGCGTCCGGGTTCTGATTATCAGCACTCTTTAAACCTGCTGAAAATGTTTAAAGAATACTGCCCGGATATTCCAACAAAATGTGGTTTGATGGTCGGCATTGGTGAAACTGAAGAAGAAGTTATTGCACTGCTGGATGACCTGAAAGCACATGAGGTCGATTATGTGACGATTGGTCAGTACTTGCAGCCTTCTAAACAGCATGCGCCAATTGACCGCTTTGTAACGCCAGAAGAATTCGAACGTTATGCAGAACATGGCCGTAAGCTTGGCTTTAAGAATATCTGGTCAGCACCGATGGTACGTTCAAGTTACTTTGCAGATCGTCAATACTATGGTGAACCGGTTCCGGAAGTACGCCGTAAAGTTGATCCGGCAAAAAAAATCACTGTTCAGACGATTGAAGCTTAAAAATCGCTTCAACCCAAGCCCTCTTAAATAGAGGGCTTTTTTATAGCTTAGGAGTTTAAATTTAAATTAATGTTTAATATTTTTTTCTTGTCCTTATTAATTTAAGTTATTACTTATCTTCACATTTCTTTGCGTGTTCTCACTTGAATACTGCTCACTTTTCAAACAATCTCAAAAATAGTTAAAACACTTTAATATGTCGTTGAAATATTTAATAACGATAGTTCTCACAAGAACAGCTGTGAACTTGCCTGATTCTTAAATGATGCAAAAATATCGCTCAAGTGTTAAGAAAACACATTATTAATACTGGCAGCGGCACAGTTGTATAACCCTGGAGAAATATAACAATGCTATTTATTTTTGCCGTGCTTCTTCTACTTGCCAGTTTATGGGCGATTTTCTTCTTTCAATTTTCCCGTACCACTGGTGCGATTACCCTGATGATCATGTCAGTGGTCTGTGCATTCATCAGCCCTTGGTCGCTATTACTCGGTATTCCCCTAATTCTGATTAGTCTGGTCGTGCTAATTGATCCTCTGCGTATGTCTTTTATTTCCAGGCCAGCTTATAAGGCTTTAGCGGATGCTATGCCAAGCATTAGCCCGACAGAACGTGAAGCGCTGGATTCCGGTACCAGCTGGTGGGAAAAAGAACTTTTTATGGGAGCGCCCAACTGGGAAACCTTTAATAATTATCCTTATCCAAAATTATCGGTCGAGGAGCAGGCATTTCTGGATAACGAAGTTGAAACGCTATGTAGCATGTTAAATGAATGGGAAATCCATGAGAAAAAAATGCTGCCTGAACATATCTGGCAGTATATTAAAGATAATGGTTTCCTCGGTTTGATTATTCCCAAAGAATATGGCGGTCGTGCCTTTAGTTCCTTTGCTCAAAGCCGGGTCATGAGCAAGATTTCTTCGCGTTCTCTCACTGCTGCAGTCAGCTGTATGGTACCTAACTCACTTGGACCTGGTGAGCTGTTACTGCATTACGGCACCGAAGAGCAGAAAAATCGTTATTTACCAGGTTTAGCCAAAGGGCTAGAAATCCCATGTTTTGGTTTGACCAGTCCGGAAGCGGGCTCAGATGCCGGAGCCATTCCAGATACCGGTGTAGTCTGCTATGGCCAGTTTGAAGGTCAGGAAGTCTTGGGTTTGAGAATGAATTTTTCCAAGCGCTGGATTACTTTGGCACCCATTGCCACTGTCGTCGGTCTGGCCTTTAAAATGTATGATCCGGATCATCTATTGGGTGATAAAACTGACTATGGGATTACCTGCGCCCTGTTACCTGCCAATCACCAAGGCGTCATCGTTGGTCCACGGCACCATCCTGGCTCACCGTTTATGAATGGTACCGTTGAAGGTAAGGATGTATTTATTCCTCTGGACTGGATTATCGGTGGCGTAAAAAATGCAGGTAAAGGCTGGCGTATGTTGATGGAATGTCTGGCTGTTGGCCGTGGTATTTCTCTGCCAGCTTTATCTACCTCTAGTGCCGAGATGACTTATTTGAATGTCAGTGCATTTTCACGGATTCGCCAGCAATTTAAAATTTCAGTGGGTAAATTTGAAGGGGTGCAGGAAGCCAATAGTGAAATTGCCAGTGATGCCTATATGCTGGAAGCATTCCGCTATTTAGTAACTTGTGGCTTGAATCAAGGCGGTAAACCAGCAGTTATGACGGCAATAGCCAAATACTACGCCACTGAGACCATGCGTAAAATTGTTAACCATGGTATGGATGTAGTCGGTGGTCGTGCTATTCAAATGGGGCCTCGTAACTTCCTTGCTCTCAACTATCAGGCCATCCCAGTATCGATTACAGTCGAAGGCGCCAATATTCTCAGCCGTTCATTAATGATCTTTGGTCAAGGTTCGATGCGCTGCCATCCTTATTTATATGAAGAATTACAGCTTCTGCAAGCTGAAGATCCGAAAGCAGCTCTTGATCCCTTCGATAATTTATTATTTAAACATTTAGGTTATACCTTTAACCGGACGGCCCGTTCATTTGCCTATGCCTTTAGTGGCGGTTCAAGTGCAGCACCGCAAAGTACGGTTGACTTTACCCGACCTTATTACAAGATCATTAATCGGCTCAGTGCTAACTTTGCCCTGACCGCAGATATGTGTTTAGGTCTGTTAGCGGGGGATATTAAACGTAAGGAAATGCTTTCTGGCCGTTTGGCTGATATTCATGCGCATCTGTTTATCGCGACGGCAATCCTGAAATTCTTTGAGCATAGCAAAAAAACAGAAGCTGAACGTCTGCATGCACAATTGGCAATTGAGAAATCTTTATATACCGCTCAGGAAGCGTTTTATGACTTATTTGCGAATTTCCCAGTAGGTGTTGCATCTGGCATGGTTAAATTCATATGTTTCCCATTTGGCCGTTCATTGAAAAAGCCGTCAGATCAACTGAAACAGCAGGTCGCCAATAGCATGATGGAAGACAATGCGTTCCGCCAAGTGCTCAAAAAACATGTCTACTATAATACCAATGAAAATGATGTCACTGGCCGTATGGAATCTACTTTCAATCTGCTACTGGAGATTGAAAAGCTCTGGGATCGCTTTAAAAAGGCAGAGAATAAAGACCAGTTCAAGGGTTTAAGCTTTGCAGAGCATGTGACTGATGCAGAGCTACAAGGCTTTATTAATGATCAGGAAGCAGAAAAACTGCTGCACTATAATGCGCGCCGTTATGACAGCATGTTGACCGATGTATTTGATCTGAATTTGAATGGGGTATTAGAGCTCGAGAATCCTTACCTCATCAAGGAAGATGCCAAAGGAACGGATACTTCAGTGCAAACTGATCCTTCACACTCAGTATCACCTTAAATAAAACTTGAATTTAAGGTGTCATAAATTCCAGAGTGAAGTCATTTTATTACTTTACTCTGGAAACTTTACAAGTGGCTTTTCAGCCACTTTTTTGCGACTATTGCACGATGGTATTTCAGATTAAAAGTACTAAGCTAGCCCTATAAGAAAATTGAGGGTAAATGATGTCACAACAAGATTATGAAAATGGCCTGAAAGTCCGCACTGAAGTGATGGGTGCCAGCTTTGTCAAACGCGCCCAGGAAAATACCGTTCCATTTACCCAGCCATTACAGGACTGGATTAATGAACATGCCTGGGGTTCGACCTGGCAACGTGAAGGTGTATTACCGCGTAAGTATCGTTCTTTAATTACCATTGCCTTCCTGACCGCGCAAAAAAGTCCCACTGAACTGAAAGGCCATGTGCGAGGTGCGCTGAATAATGGCGCAACGGTTGAGGAAATTCAGGAAGTGCTGCTGCATAGTTTGCCTTACTGCGGCGCACCGGCAACCCAGGAAGCTTTTCGTGCTGCACTTGAAGTGATTCAGGAATATGAAGCGAATCGAGAGAAATAAATATAAGTGTATTAAAGCTCTTTCATAAATAATTCTTAATGATTAAAGATTATTTATGAAATTCCCTCTCCTCATAAGAGAGGTTCTTTATAAAAAATTTCTCATCCTCTTGCGGAGCATGCTCCTCATCCCTAAGGGAGAAGGAACATTAAATATTAATGAACAATCATTTTCTAATTTATAAAAGAAATCTATTTATTTAAATTGCTCAAATATCAGTTAAATTGAAAAATTGCTTAGGCTATTTAAAATAATGATCAATAAGAAAGCCGAGAGTTATTAAATTCCCGGCTTTTCATATTTTTGCTAGTAAATCTGTCGTTATGGATTTAATTCAAAATTAATAGGTTCTCTATGAATAGCAATTTATAAGAAAGTCTTTAACCCCTTAATTCAATTCGTGTACGTTGTTCCAACCCTTGTACCGCAGCGGAAAAATCCAGCTGACTAGCCTGAGCTTTGGCAATCTGCTGGAACTGTTGTTGCACCAATGACATGACTGATAAATCCAGTTGCTGCTGTTGCACCAGTTCTAAAGCAATACCAATATCTTTCTGCAATAGATCCAGCGCAAAGGTTTTATGAAACTCACGGCTCAGTACACGCTGCGCCATGATATTTTCTGACATGTTGCTTTTACCACTGGAATGATTAATACAGTTTAGTGCACTGCTTAAATCAACACCCTGCCCTTTCAGCACAGTCAGCCCTTCAGCCAATGCCCATAAGTGAGTCGCCATTAAGGTATTATTCACAGCTTTTACCGCAAAGCCAGAACCGCTTTCTCCCACATATTCAATCAAACCTGCAAAGGCATCAATGATCGGCTTGACTTGTTCAAAGGCTTGTTCATTGCCTCCGACCATCACAGTTAAAGTACCGCGTTCCGCTCCAATGGTTTGGCCAGAAACCGGTGCATCCAGATAATAACTTCCCTGCTGCTCCAATTGTTGTGCCAGTTTTTGTGCAGATTCTGGCACACCGCTGGTACAGTCAATCCAGATTGCACCCTGTTTGGGTGGATGAGCTGCAATTAATACTTCCATATCCTGACTGGTCGGCAAACAGGAAAAGATAAAATCTGCCTGAACCGCCTGTTCAATACCTATTGCCAGAGTCCCGAAAGATTGAGCATGATCTAGCGCTTTCTGTTCAGTCCGGTTCCAGACCCAAACCGGATGTCCAAGTTTTGGCAAATGGGAGGCCATATGCCAGCCCATTGCCCCGAGTCCTAAAAATGCAATTGTATGACTCAAAAAATGCTCCTTGTATTAAGCGACCGGCTTAACCTCTATTTCTGTTGCAGTCGATGCGGGTTCAGGCAATTCTTTATCTTCACCACGGTTCAGAAACAGATTTAATAAAATCGCAGCCAAAGTTGCAGTCCCAATCCCGCCCAGATCAAAACCACCAATCTGCAAGCTATAGTTACCTGTTCCCATGATCAGACAGACGGCACCAATAATCAGCGTACTGTTCTTGGTGAAATCAACACGGTTATCCACCCAGATTTTCGCGCCAGCCACCGTAATCAGGCCAAATACAACAATCGATGCACCACCCAACAAGGCCACTGGAATGGTACTGATCACTGCACCAAATTTAGGTGAAAGACCCAGTAAAATGGCAAAGATACCGGCAAAGACAAACACGGTCGTCGCATAAACTTTGGTGACGGCCATCACGCCGATATTCTCGGCGTAGGTGGTCATCCCCGTACCACCGACAGAAGCAGATAATGAAGTACAAACCCCATCGGCAAAGAAACCGCGTCCCATATACGGCGACAGATTTTTACCGGTCATCGCAGATACCGCTTTAAAGTGTCCCAGATTTTCCGCAACCAGAATAATTGCTACCGGTGCAATCATCAGCATGGCATTCATTTCAAAGACTGGACTCTGGAAAGTCGGCAGACCAAACCATGCCGCTTCGCTGACTTTACTGAAATCAATCGCAGGTCCGAAGCCCATCACGTTGGTGAAAAGAAAATAAAGCAGATAGGAAGACAATAAGCCGAGTAACAGCAGCAGACGGCGTACCATTCCACGGGTAAATACAGCAATCACACTGATACAGAGAATGGTGATTAATGCCATCCAGGAATCAAACTGGTTGGCAGATACACTTTTGATCGCGACCGGTGCGAGATTCAAGCCGATAATCATCACGATCACGCCCGTGACTACCGGTGGCATCAGCTTTTCAATCCAGTTGGTGCCAGTTTTCATCACCAGCAGGCCAATCAAGGCATAGACGATACCGCAGGCAATGGTTCCCCCCAGTGCCAGTCCGATATTGGGATTTGCCCCGACACCGGAATAGCCAGTAACAGCGACGACGGCGCCAATAAAGGCAAAACTGGATCCCAGATAACTCGGCAACCGGCCGCCAGTTATCAGGAAAAATAAAATGGTGCCAATCCCGGTAATAAAAATCGTGAGATTGGGATCAAACCCCATTAAAAGCGGTGCCAGCACAGTTGCCCCAAACATGGCAAACACATGCTGCAATCCGAGAATAATACTTTTTCCAGCCGGCAGATATTCATCTGTTTGCACGGGTGTGGTATCGAGATTGCCTTGGTAAGGCTTAAATTTTGGAAACCACGTTTCTTTTTCTTGCATGGGCTTCCCCTCCTTGATTAGGACTGAATTGATTTAGCACATTCTGTGTGGCTCACAGTAAGAACGGTTAAAGTACATCAGCGCATTACCTTGACGCTGGCACATGGCTTTCACTTCACAGAACAGCACGTCATGACTGCCTACAGATAAACATTGGACTACCTCGCAGTCGAAACTGACCAAGGCATCCTCAAGTACAGGTGACTGGGTCACCAACGTTTTCCAGTTCCCCTGACTGAAACGCTCTGCCATCGGCGTTTTTCCACCGAACAGATTGGAGAGATATTGCTGATGTGATGCTAAGGTATTCACACACAACACCTGATTATTTTTAAAAGTCTCATAGACCGAAGCTGAACGGTTCAGACAGACCAGCAAAGTCGGTGGCGTATCAGTCACACTACAGACCGCTGATGCTGTAAATCCTGCCATTCCCGCCGTGCCTTGTGTGGTAATCACATTCACTGCAGCGCCCAGATTGGACATGCCCTGACGGAAAATCTGCTGATCGACCTGGGTCAATACTTCAGCTGCGGTTTCAGTCTTTAAAACCTTATTTGATGCATTATTCTCTGCAACCACTTCGTCGATGATTTTAGACAGTTTGGCATTCATGCTGTTCTCCTCACCCCAAGTCAGTTTTCAGTGACAGACTTAGGGCTGATATAGATGAGATTGAATCAGGTGGTTCGACTTATACATGGGCAATCGAGGCGATTTCGACCAGCGCATCCGGTTTTACTAAGCCAGTCTGTATGCAATATCGTGCCGGTTTATCTCCCGGGAAATACTCTGCATAAACTGCATTAATCGCAGCATAATCTGCCCAGTCTTTGACAAAGACATGGTTAAAGGTCACGTCATCCATACTGCCGCCTGCTTCCTCAATCACACGCTTGATAGTTTCCAGAATATGACGGGTCTGTGCTGCGGCATCACCGACATGCACCACATTATTATTTTCATCAAAAGCTAATGTACCGGATACATACACGATATTGTCTGCCTTGGTTGCCGGTACATACGGTGCTAATGGTTTCGATGTTCCTGCTGGAATAATGATTTCTTTAGGCATACTATTTTTTCCTTAATTCTGTTCTTTAATTCTTTATGCGCTTACAGCTAATTTAGTTTCTTTTAGTGACTCACATTCTTTTTGAAAGGTTTCTACAAAATTTTTGGTATCTGATACCCAGCCAAAGAAAGTCTTGATGTTATACAGACTGGCTTCATGCGCTTCGACTGGACCGGCCTGATGGCAGGCATCAGCAAGTGCCACACCAAAATATTCCAGAAAAAAACCATCACGTAAGGTCGATTCCACGCAGACATTGGTGGCAATTCCGACAAAAACCAGATTGCGAATGCCACGGACACGCAACATGCTGTCCAGTGCGGTATTAAAGAAACCGCTATAGCGAGGTTTTTCAATGACCAGATCTTGGGGCAGTGGCTGTAACTCATCAATCAGTTCAAAGTCCCAGCCCCCTTTGGCCAGTAATTGCCCCTGTAATTCGGGACGTTTGCGCATGGTCTTTAAGGCATTGGATTTATGGAAATTCGGAGAATCCGTACCACCCGCTTCCTTATATTCTGCATCCCAGCCATTTTTAAAATAGATGACCTGAATACCGGCCGCATGCGCTGCATCGACTGCTTTCTTGATGTTTTCGACCACAGGTTTGGTCTTTGAGACATCAAAACCGGCCAGATCCAGATAGCCACCCTGGGAGGTATAGGCATTCTGCATATCAATCACAATCAGCGCAGTCTGTTCAGGTGCAAGGCAAATTGCTTCAGGCTCAGCTTTAAGCGTTTTTCCGGTACCGAGTTTTTCAGTAAAACCGGCAGTTACCACTGACTCACTCATGCGCTTTTCTCCAGTACAGGGGCTTCACCCTCAATCACAATATGCTCACGGCATTTCATCAATGGCTGGATTTTTTGGCCAAAATCTTCAACCCCTTGAATAAAATCATCAAAAGTCAGCAACACACCTTCAGTGCCTTTAATTTCGCCAATTTCATCCAACATTCGTGCCACATTTTCATAAGAACCCACCAGCGTACCCATATTGATATTGACTGGAGATACGCTAGACGCCATTTGACGGATATTGGTATCTGTACCGGAAGTCGTGTCTTTACCGCCCTGATTCATTAACCAGTTAATCGCTTCCATGTCGGCACCATCGTTATAGTGCTGCCATTTGGCTTGGGCTTCTTCATCGGTTCCCGCTGCAATCACCATAAACAGCACATAGGTCTGTACATCACGGCCCGTCACATCCGTTTTTGCTTTCAAACGGTCATTGATTTCGGCATAAGCCGTTGGAGTATTCAGCCCTTTACCAAATACGAAGTTGTAGTCAGCATATTGCGCAGAAAATTCCAGACCGGCATCCGACTGACCTGCACAGATGATTTTCATATCGGCTTGCGGGCGCGGACTAACACGGCAGTCTTCCATCTGGAAATGCTCACCTTTAAAGTCGGATTTACCTGTTGCCCAAAGCTCACGCAAAATTTGTACATATTCAGACAGATATTCATAGCGTTTGCCAAAATACTCATTGCCTGGCCACATGCCCATCTGGGTGTACTCAGGCGGCTGCCAGCCAGTCACTACATTTAGCCCAAATCGGCCATTCGAAATCGAATCAATGGTTGATGCCATACGCGCGACAATTGCAGGTGGCATCACCAGAGTTGCAGCTGTTGCATAAATTTGAATTTTGCTGGTAACAGCAGCAAGGCCGGCCATCAAGGTAAACGTTTCCAGGTTATGCTCCCAGAACTCGGTCTTGCCACCAAAGCCACGCAACTTGATCATGGAAAGTGCGAAATCGAAACCATAGTGTTCAGCGCGCTGCACGATTTGTTTATTTAACTCAAAAGTCGGCATATATTGTGGTGCATTTTCAGAGAGTAACCAGCCGTTGTTTCCGATTGGACAGAAGACACCTATTTTCATTTTCACACCTCATTATTTTTAACACTTATTCAAATTTCTGATTCCACTTCGGGAATTTTATTTACAAGATAAACATTGCAAAGCATGTGCCAAATATATTTAATTATTATTTATCAAATACTTAATATTTTATCTTTTGAATTTTTAGTAAAATAACCATTTTTACCTATGAGTCAATTTTGCACATACTGTTTCATTCAAGTGCACTCGTAGCAATTTGTGCATTTGCAGTTCATGCATCAATTCGAAGTAAAAGCCATGCTGATGCTACAAAAATGATTGATTAGAAAAGATAAAAAACCAGACGCTGGGCCTGGCTTTTAAAATGAGCAAAATTAACGAGAAATTAAGAAGGAAAGTATCAGCTGATTCACCTGATCTGTTTCGGTCACAGTAGATGCATGTGCACCTGTAGCAAGCAAACTTAGGTGGCTATGAGGCAAGCATTCTTGTAACTGTTGTGACCGTTGATAAGACACCAGGAAATCATCCTGATTGGCAATCAGATGTACAGGAACATCTTTGAGTGTCTGTCGATGTTCTGCGTTCAGTTTAAAAACCTGCACAGCTTGTAGGCGTGCCAAAACATTTGGAATCGGTGGAAAGTCTAATAACTGCTTGTTCTCTGCTTCGGTTAACTGATCAATATGGGCCGAGATCCACTGCGGCGGATAAAGAAATAAAGCCTGTGCTCTTACATATGCCTCTGCCCCGCTATTGAGCAATAACGAAGTTCGTGCCTCGAAACACTTCCTAGTATGGGCATCTAGCTCTCCCCAAGCATTTAACATGGTCAGACTCAGTAACTTGAACTTTCTTTCAGTTTGATAGGTCGCTAGTTGCATACCGATATGCCCACCCAGCGCATGCCCGATAAAATGAAACTCTCGAATACCATCATTGATCAATAAATCCAGCACCTGATGCACCATATGGTCGATCGAATAAGGCGTAGGCAAAAGCTTTGAATCTGAATGACAGCCTTCATGATCATAAGTGACTACATGAAAATGCTGCTGTAAAACTCTAATTTGAGGATTCCAGAAACTGGCATGCCCGCCTAGTCCGGTCGAAAGCACCACATAAGGTGCATCTGCCTGTGCTGCAGGATGAATAAATAAAGACATAAATTTCTCATAGTTTCGCTATAAGATGAATGCAGCAAAATATATGCCTGAATAGAGCTATTTTTGAACAATTGATAAAATTATAGCCAGTACACATTAAAACTATAATAAAATTCCCGCACTTCAAAGCGCACGTTATAGCCCAAGTCAGTCAACTCCGCTGATAGTCTACGGATCTCTTCTAGAGGCAGATGCTTAGGAAACACTGTCAGCACAGCGGTATTACCTAGTCGGGCATTGTCTTCAATCAGTTGAGCCAAACGTGGCTTAAACATATCAATATTTATATTGGCTACATCGGATAAAACTTTGGCTTGATCTGCAGTCATAAAACTCATTGTTATTTACTCTTTTTTTGATTTTATTCAATGAAGTTAAATGATTTAAATCACATAAAATATTCATGTTTTGTAATCAAAAAATAAAAGCTGATCATAAAAAAAATCCCTCACTAGGAGGGATTTTTTATTCGAAAATTTTAAAGTTTATTCTGGTAAAGGAATATATTGTGATGATGCATTTTGCTGCTGTTGTTGGCGTTCACCAACCACCACATTCAGATCCAGTTTTTTGCCTGCACGTTCCACTTCAATCATAATCTTGCTACCTGGAGCCTGTAGAGCTACGTAGTTAATCAGATGCGATGCAGACGTAATCTGTTCATCATTCACCTTGATAATCTTGTCACCCCGCTGAATACCCGCTTTGGCTGAAGGACCATTTGGCAATACTTCCGCCACAGTCACACCCTGTTCAGATGGTTTCATCACATCATTACGTTGTGGCGGTAACAGACTAATGCCCAGCCAGCCGCGCACTACACGACCATCCTTCAGAATGGCATTCATGATCTGCTGACAGACTTTAGCTGGAATCGCGAAGCCAATCCCGAGTGAACCGCCAGACTGAGAGAAGATTGCGGTATTCACCCCAATCAGATTCCCAGAAACATCAATCAGTGCACCACCTGAGTTCCCCGGATTAATTGCGGCATCTGTTTGTACAAAGTCTTCATAGGTATTGATGCCCAGATCAGAACGACCCGTTGCAGAAATAATCCCCTGCGTCACGGTTTGACCGACACCGAAAGGATTACCAATCGCCAGAACGACGTCACCCACTTCATTACCGCTCAGCTTGAATGGCAATACCGGTAATTTATCCAGCTCAATTTTGATCACCGCCAGGTCGGTATCTGGGTCAGTCCCAATCACTTTCGCTTCAGCACGACGGCCATCATTCAGCGCCACAATGATCTGATCAGCCTGCGCAATCACATGATTATTCGTCAGAACATAACCATCTGCACGCACAATTACCCCTGATCCAAGGCTATTTTCATTTGGACCTTGAGAGAACTGTTCCGGTAATTGATCACCAAAGAATTCACGGAAGACTGGATCGTTGAGTAAAGGATTGTCCTGCTTCTTCACTTTCTGTGTGGTAAAGATATTCACTACAGCCGGTGCAGCAACTTTAACCGCAGCGCTGTAAGAAACCACTCCACCAGCACGTGAAGTATCCAATAATGGTTCAACTTTTTCAGCAGGCATTTTGACGCCATCTGGCGCGACAGGTGCTTTTGGTTTTTGCAACTGTTGCCAACCTAGAAAGACGATGATCACTAAGATCAGCAACACCCAAGGTAACCATGTAAAGGTCCGACGCACTTTATTATCCTCTGACAATATTTTTAATTTATTGATGACTAAGCAATTTGTGCTCTATTGTAAAGCTAAACACAAAACTAAACATAAAAAAAGCAAAAGAGATTTGTGCTGCTTTAGTTACAATTCAAAATATGTTTTGATGATGACAATTTAAAGGTTTAAAGAGAAATTTTATGGCCAAATTGCAGGACATTATTCAATGGTGTGACCAGACCCTAGCTACGCATGAATTCAAAGACTATGCACCGAATGGCTTACAGATTGAAGGCCGCTCTGAAGTCAATAAAATTCTGTGTGCTGTGACTGCTTCTCAAGGGGCCATTGAAGCCGCAATTGCCCAAGGTGCGGATCTTTTATTGGTGCATCATGGCTATTTCTGGAAAGGCGAACCCTACCCGATTACTGGTATGCGTGGTCAACGGATTAAGACTCTGATTCAAAATGATATCTCTCTAGTTGGCTATCATCTGCCTTTAGATAGTCACCCTACTTTGGGAAATAATGCTGCGATTGCCGATCTGCTAGAACTTGAGAATATTGAACAGCTAGATCCAAATGAACGACGTCCAATTGGCAATATTGGCTATTTAAAACAGGCCACGACACCAGAGCAATTTAAAGACTATGTTTCTGAAAAGCTGAGCTTTGATGCGATTCATCTACCAGCCGATAAAACTGAAATTCGTAAAGTCGGATTCTGTACTGGCGGTGCACAGGATTATATTCAAAAAGCGGCTGCACAGAACTGTGATGCTTATATTTCGGGTGAAGTGTCGGAACGCACTTTCTATGAAGCTCAAGAACTAGATGTGCATTATTATGCTTGCGGTCATCATGCGACTGAGAAATATGGTGTTCAACGCCTTGCAAAAGCTATTTCCCAGCAGTTCAATATTGAGTATAGTTATTTCGAATTAAACAATCCGATTTAATTTCATCTGACGGTATTTGACAGCGGCTTTATACGTATAATTTCAGGCTTTATTCTGTATTCTTATTTATCTGTAATGCGCATTTCGGCCTGTTTTTCTATTACAATAACGCCACTTACTGTCAAAACCCAGCAAAATGCAAGGAATTGAAAACATGACAACCATTACTTTACCAGCATTACCTTACGGCTACGAAGATCTTGCTCCACACATCAGCAAAGAAACTTTAGAATACCATCACGACAAACACCACAATACTTACGTGGTTAACCTAAACAACCTGATCGCTGGTACTGAGCTTGAAGGCAAAACTCTAGAAGAAATCATTCTGGCTTCTGCTGGTGATTCATCTAAAGCAGGTGTTTTCAACAACGCTGCTCAAGTATGGAACCACACTTTCTACTGGAACTGCTTAACTAAAAACGGTGGCGGTAAAGCTACTGGCGCTTTGGCTGCTAAAATTGACGAAGCTTTCGGTTCTTACGAAAAATTCGCTGAAGAATTCGCAACTGCTGCTGCAACTCAATTCGGTTCAGGTTGGGCTTGGTTAGTTGCTGACGAAGTAAACGGCAACCTTTCTATCCTTAAAACTTCAAATGCTGACACTCCAATGGCGCACGGTAAAATTGCTGTGTTGACAATTGACGTTTGGGAACATGCTTACTACATCGACTATCGTAACGCTCGTCCTAAATACATCTCTACTTTCCTAGAAAGCCTAGTAAACTGGGATTACGCAAACGCGAAATATGCAGGTCAAGCTGCTGGTGTTGAGAAATAATTTTTTATTTCTAAGCCTAAAAAATCACCCTTCGTGGGTGATTTTTTTATTTTTAAGTCCTAAACGCATATTAATAAAGCAAACGTTTCATTTCTTTCAATTAATTGGTTGACGACCTTTCGTTTCCTGCCTAAAATGCGCATCAGATTCTCCAATAGCTCAGTCGGTAGAGCGACGGACTGTTAATCCGCAGGTCCCTGGTTCGAGCCCAGGTGGGAGAGCCAAGATTCCAGAAAGCCCACTCATTGCGAAGTGGGCTTTTTTTTATATCTATATTTTTAGATTGAAATCGTATTGATCTACATGCGCTATGCCACATCATTTCCGACATTTCAGATCATTTACAAGGATTAAGGCTTATTAAAATCTGACCGCTGGCCTGTTTTACCTAAATATAACAGTTTGAACTAAAAACCTTTTCGACTATTTTTAAAACACTTGATTCAATTTCTACAGCTTTTTTCTAAAAGTGCCTTGACCCCTTTTTAAATCTCTCTATAATCGCTTTCAGATTCTCCAATAGCTCAGTCGGTAGAGCGACGGACTGTTAATCCGCAGGTCCCTGGTTCGAGCCCAGGTTGGAGAGCCAATCTATTCTCCCATAGCTCAGTCGGTAGAGCGACGGACTGTTAATCCGCAGGTCCCTGGTTCGAGCCCAGGTGGGAGAGCCAAGATTCTCGAAGAACCCACTCATTATGAAGTGGGTTTTTTATTTGCCCTAAGTTCTGCTGTGTTTCATTTGAGTCAGATTATTTTTTTTGTGATTGGCTGTCTGGCAAGTTTCGCTTTATTTTGCCTGCTCTTCCCGCACCTGTTTACCCGCCAGCAAAAATTTTACCCCAAACGTGTCATTACTGCCTTTGAAAGCAGGATGTTTACTCGTCTGAAAGATGCTTTTCCCCATCATCATATTTTGGCACAAGTTGCTTTCAGTGCCTTGATTACTCATGACCAGATGAATATGCGGAGTAAATTCAATCGCAAGGTGACTGACTTTGTAGTGATGGACCGGGAATATAATGTCGTTGCAATTGTAGAGCTCGATGATCCGAGTCATTTTGGCAAAGAAAAGGAAGATGCAGAACGCGATGCCATGCTGATTGCAGCAGGCTATACCGTTGTCCGATACACGGAAATACCGAGCATCAGACAACTACAACGGGATTTAAGATAATAAATTTATATAAAATACTTATTGCTGAATATTGGCCTCTGAGGCTGCCTGCACGTCTATTTCAGCATTTTCTTGCTGTTCCACTGCCTGCTTTTTCTCAGCTGCCTCTCGTGCTTCAATTCGGGCGATCATTTCAGTCTGCTGCTGTTTATACTTTTCCTGATTTTTGGCATCACTATTTACAGCCAGAAATGCCATCGTGACCAAAAAAATTGGAATACATAAAGCCAGGGTTCCAAAAATAACCAGTTTCTTGACACTGCGGGGTTTTGTCTGTTGCGACATAACAAACCTATACTCTTGACCTAAAATCTTGAGCCACTATAACAAACTCAGATGATTGCTCAAGACTTAGCAAGATAACAAATAAAAAAGGAGCCGAAGCTCCTTGCAACATTCTATTTCTATTGATTCATAAACTCGTCTACTTTGTCTACAATAGCAGAAATATTCTGCGTCATAATCGTTTGATGATTAGCATCTGGATCAAGAAATAAATCATCATTATCCATTTCTTCTGCAACCTCTAAAAGTTTCGGAAACAATAATGTTGTAGTTATATAAGCAGGCACAGTTGTATCTTGTTCACCTTGGAATACATATACAGGTTTAGGAATTGGATTTTGTCCTGGCAAGTTTTCCTCTAAATAAGTACTCACATCATCATCCAGGATAAAGTTGGGTTGCAAAGCCTGATAAGTAGCGTACGTTCCACCATTATCAATATAGGACTGAATATCATTCCTAAAACCTTCAGCAACTCGTGGTGAACATTCAACTTCCGCAATTTGTGCAAGAGGAACTTTAGTTTCCAGGAAAGCCTGACTGTATTGGAAAGCCGGTCTTTCTGCCTTAATTCCTGAACTTACAATTGCCGCATAACCATATAAGGTTCCAGCAATCTGTTTTGCCGCCTGGATAGCTTCCGGTGTACCGGGATCTGCAACAGTAGCAGCAACACCCAATCCATAATTTAAAGTTTCTGCCAGATAAGACGCTGGAGCAATTGCTACTGCACCCTTGTAATCAAAGTTAGTTAGCACACTACTAAATTCTGCAGCAGCAAGCGCTGCATGCCCACCTTGTGACCACCCTACCACGCTCCACTCATCAGCTAAAACATTGCCATAATATTTTTTAGCTTCGCTAATAGCAGAAAGAATAGAATTGGCTGCACTTTCAAGATTTAAATAAGGATGTGGTTCATTATTATTACCCAGACCCTCATAGTCTGGTGCAATGACCGCATAACCGCGCTCTACCAATTCCATGACCAGATCTTTTTCCTCTCCAGTTAATGGAAGACGTGAAGGAGCACATTTGTCTGCCGCTCCGGTCGTGCCATGCGCCCAAACCACAATCGGCCAACCACCTGCAGGTGGTGTACCTTTAGGTGTAAAGACCAAGGTTGTAGCACGAATATTTTTATCTTGAACGCTCTGCATGCTATAGCTGAAAATATCATGACGGTCGACCATTGCCTTTACTTCATCATCGACTGCATAGATTTGTACTGGATTAAATCCGATAAATTCATCATCACCGTCATTACATGCTGTTATTAACAGTGTCATTGAACATATGACTGCCAAAGAAGTTTTTTTGAAACCGTTTTTCATTATGCTATTCATATTCTAATCCCTTATTGTTGTTAATCTTTTTCATGGAGCAGATTTGAATTAATCATAAAAAAAAGCACCCTTATAGGATGCTTTTGTTATGAATTGACAGTATGCAGTTACAGAAGTGCAGCAAAGATTCCCAGGAAAATCATCAGGCCAACCCAACGGTTATGCCGAAAAGCCCAGAAACAGCGCTGCGGATCTTTGTCTCTGGTTTTTAACCACTGGTAAGCAAAATCGATTGCTACCGCAATTAAACCAATCAAGCCAAATGGAACGAGTAAGCCTTCGACCCATAAGGCTGTGCCAATCAAAACAAGACTAATGACCTGCAGTACACTGATGATTTGAATATCATATTGACCAAATAAAATGGCAGTCGATTTCACGCCAATTTTCAAGTCATATTCACGATCGGTAATTGCATATTGGGTGTCATATGCTACAGTCCAGGCCAGATTACCAAAATACAGCAACCAGCAGGTTAAATCCGGAGTCTGCCCTACTGCGGTATAAGCCATGGGAATGGACCATGAAAATGCCGCACCCAAGAATACCTGCGGTAAATGCGTATAGCGTTTCATAAAAGGATAAATGAAAGCTAGAAATAAAGCCCCAAATGACCAATAGAACGTTTCAATCGGTAAGAAGAACAGTAAGCAGGCACTAGCAGCCACCAGCACCAGGAACACCATCACTGCTTCTTTACCACTAATGATTCCAGTTGCCAGTGGACGTGTTTTGGTTCGCTCCACATGTGCATCCACCTTTCGGTCGGCAAAGTCATTAATGGCACAACCTGCTGCACGCATAAGGATGACACCAAGAATCATCAGCATCAGAATACTCAGATCAGGTATTCCCTTTGCAGCCACCCAAAGTGCCCACATGGTGGGCCAAAAAACCAGTTCTGTGCCAATAGGCTTATCAAAACGACAAAGATAATAATAGGCGCTCAGACGTTCACGCCAGCTAATTGCTTGTGCAGTTGCCATATCAAGTTAAGCCTGTTGATTTTCTATATATTGCTGGAAAGCCGGTAAAAATGTTTCTTGTACGATAAATTTACAGCCATGCCAAGTATAACAGCTCTGGCGGGTCCACCCATCTTCAAGATAGATCACACGACGCTCACAATACGGATTGGTACGCTGGAATAACAGCCAGCCAATCGGCTTCGATCCAATATGCTGAAAAATCCGTGCCCGTTTTTGCAGGCTTAAAATCGGGAAAATACTTTTAGCCTTCACCCAAGGTTGTTCATCACAACCATATAAATAGCTTTCCCGCACCCAAGAGGTATGCTGATGTGGCATCCTCATCCAACTGGCATTTTCAAAGCTTAATCGCTGAAAATGTTCTTTTAACGGCCGCACCCTAAATTGCCCATCTGCCAAATCAGTTAGTTGCTGGGTCAATGATCCTGATGCATATAGCCATTCCCGAAATACAGCTGGTATCTGCTGTCTAGGCTGATTCTTAAATTTTAAACTCACAACATTCCCAACTTCATGATCAGGCATTATCTGTCTTGGCGATAACTTCATATTTGCCACTTGGCAGTTTTTTCAGAATTATTCCATCTGTGGTGATATAAAAGCTTTGCGGATAGTCATAATCCAAAGCCAATTCAGGATTTCGCAATGCAATGAATTCCACCTGCTTATAACCTTCAGGTGTACGTCCGACTTCTATATAGGTCACTTCAGAAAAATTCAGTTTAAAACCTTTACTGTGATCTTGCGGATCAATCCAGGGAAAAAAGCCAGTATGTTTTTTACGTGCTGCCATAATCATTTATCTTTAATCAATAACAGCATCATACAAAAAAACCCGCACAAAGGCGGGTCTTTTTTACAGTGAAATTCTTGGAAGAATTACAGGCTGTAGTACATATCGAATTCAACTGGGTGAGTAGTCGTGTTCAGACGACGTACTTCTTCAGTTTTAAGCTCGATGTAGGCATCAAGCATTTCTTTAGTGAACACACCACCTTTAAGCAGGTAATCCTGGTCCGCTTGAAGCGCTTCAAGAGCCATTTCAAGGCTGTGTGCCACTGTAGGGATTTTAGCTTCTTCTTCTGGAGGAAGATCGTACAAGTTCTTGTCTGCAGCTTCACCTGGGTGGATCTTGTTCTGGATACCGTCAAGACCAGCCATCAACAATGCAGCGAAACCTAGGTACGGGTTCATCATTGGATCAGGGAAACGTGCTTCGATACGTTTGCCTTTAGGGCTAGAAACATATGGAATACGGATAGAAGCAGAACGGTTACGCGCAGAGTAAGCCAACATAATTGGTGCTTCGAAGTGCGGTACCAGACGCTTGTATGAGTTTGTAGACGGGTTAGTGATCGCATTCAATGAACGCGCGTGTTTGATCACACCACCGATGAAGTAAAGTGCAGTTTCAGAAAGACCTGCATATTCATCACCAGCAAACAGGTTCTTGCCATCTTTAGAGATTGACATGTGAACGTGCATACCAGAACCGTTGTCACCTACCATTGGTTTAGGCATGAAAGTCGCAGTTTTAGCGTATTGATGCGCAACGTTCCAAACAGCATATTTGAACTGTTGTACTTCGTCTGCTTTACGAACCATTGTATTGAAGCTTACACCGATTTCAAGCTGGCAAGATGCAACTTCGTGGTGATGTACTTCTACACGGCCTGGACCCATGATCTCTTCGATTTTTGCACACATGTCTGCACGCATATCGTGGTGAGAATCTACTGGAGGAACTGGGAAGTAACCGCCTTTAACGCGTGGACGGTGACCAGAGTTACCTGATTCGTAGTCTTTGCCAGTTGACCATGCAGCCTCTTCAGCGATCAATGTATGGCGAGCGCCAGACATGTCGATTTCCCATTTTACTTCGTCAAATACGAAGAATTCTGGTTCAGGACCGAAGAATGCAGTATCACCAATACCAGTAGATTTCAGGTATTCTTCTGCACGGCGAGCGATTGAACGTGGGTCACGGTCATAACCTTGACCAGTTGAAGGTTCAATGACATCACAAGTCACAACAACTGTAGGCTCAGCGAAGAACGGGTCGATAAAACCTGTTTCAGCATCTGGGCGTAAAATCATGTCTGACGCTTCAATACCTTTCCAGCCAGAGATTGAAGAACCATCGAACATTTTACCGTCTTCAAATGTATCTTCATCAATAGTGTCTGCTGGGTAAGTCACGTGTTGCTCTTTACCTTTAGTGTCTGTAAAACGGAAGTCTACCCATTTTGCGCCACTTTCTTGGATGAGTTGAAGGACCTTGTTCGCCATGCTCAATTTGCTCCGATGTTTTTTTGTTGCACTTACGAAGTGCGTGTTAGTAGTTGGTAGTTATTAAGCAATTACCGTACCAACTTTTAAAAGTATAGCTAAAATCTTGAAATCCTTATGAGAATACGTGGATTGAAAGAAATACTTTTGGCCTATTATACTGTCTGTATAATTAAATGCACTATATTCAAGCATTCTCTGTGATTTTTGTTTCGTTAGATTTCACACTGCACCTTAACAGTGCAGTAAAATCACTATAGATGTTATTTCTGGTAAGTAATGATGAGCTTATGTAGCTTTTATAAACTTTAGGTGAGTTCTTAATCGATTTAAAAAGTATTTTTGTATTTTACTGCAAATATTCAGTTTTTCTTAAAAACTAAGATTAAGAAAATGCTCACCAAATTGAATCACTTTGGATAAATAAACGATAAGAATACTGTTCCATTTTCTCCGACTGCTAATCAACTGTTGTTTTTAAAGCAACTCATAAAAAAATTAAAACATCAAAATTATGTGTATATATTTTTTGACCTTAACTTACTTTTAGTTATTTAATATTTTTTGGTTATATCACCGTGTGTGTTGAGCCTTATCAACCCTGTTCATTTGGCTAAGCAGAAAAATTGGGCAAATTGTTGCGCCGTAGTTTCAGATTATTTGCTATGATGATTGTCGCTTTATTTTCACACAATGAAATCAACAGTTTAATCAGCTTTTCTAGCTAGCTAAAAAACTGCTAATAAAGCACGCTCTGAATTACTCAAGCACAATTTAAGTGCATTAATTTCAATAGGTTAAGCTCATGCTTTTAATGATCGAGAATTATCATAATAATTAAATACTGTAAAATACCATTAAATCAAAATCCCTATGTCTTTATTATCAAGCCTTTCCAGTTAAATACCATAAAATAGAATTAAATTGTATTAATCGCTTTTGTGAGTAATATAGTGAGTAACAATATTTAATCACTTGCGTTACTCACATGCTTAACGATACCAAGCTAAAAAAACTAAAACCAATGGAAAAAGCATACCGTATTGCTGATCAGGGTGGGCTGTGTATTGAGGTTCGTTCGACCGGCACAAAGCTTTGGCGTGTGCGCTATCGTTATGCGGGTAAGGCCTCGATGATTAGTCTGGGTGAATACCCTATCGTAAGCTTAGCAGAAGCTCGTCAAAAGCAAGACGAAATCAAATCACTGCTTGCAAACAATATTGATCCAGCTGTGCATCGTCAACAAGAAAAAGCTGCGCTGCTGTGTGATGAGAATAGTTTTGAAGCTATCGCAAAGGAATATGCTGCGGATCGTCTAAAGGATAAATCCCAAACCTATGTAGATGCTTTTCATCGTGCAATGGAAAAGGATATTTATAAAGTCATCGGACATAAAAATATTAAAGATGTGACCTCTGCTGATGTTTTGAAAATTATGCAGAATACAGTGAAACGTGTTAAGGGTCAGGATAACCGTGGCACTGGTGAAGTAACAGCAATTGAAAACAGAAAGAAGATTGGCTCTGTGATGAGGTATGCCATTGCGACACTAAGAGCTGAGAACGATCCGACATATGCGGTACGCGAAGTCATTGCACGGCCTGATGTTGAACATGCAAGACCATTAAGTTTGGCTGAACGAAAGGTGTTTAGAGCGCGGATCGATAGTTATGGTGGTGCTGAGTCAACGGTCAATTCTATTTTATTTTTGTTCTATACCATGCTTCGCACAATTGAGGTGCGTCGACTGCAGTGGTCATTTATTGACTTCGAAGAAAGAACTATTACTTTTGAAAAACAAACCCGGGAGCAGCTTAAAAAAGGCATGCGACTAACTAAGAAGAATAGGACGCATGTAGTGCCAATGTCTGAACAGGTTTATCAACTTTTACTTAAGCAGAAGAAGCTCACTGGCCGCAAGAAGTATGTTTTTGAAGGTGTCTATAAGGGCGGGATGATGCCAGCCACTACAATCAATCGTGCACTGCAATACATCATGCAGAACGTCACGGCACATGATTTCCGCGCTACGGCATCCACCCTATTGAATGAGCTTGGTTATGATGAAAAGTGGATCGAGACTCAACTGGCTCACGCTGATGAGAATAAAACACGTGCATCGTATAACCATGCCAAGTATTTAGCAGATCGTAGAAAAATGATGCAGGACTGGGCTGATATTGTGGATGGATGGAGGGAGTAAATTGAAGTTAAGGTTTTTATATCAAAATTCCGACTAAGTTAAAGTCGATACCCTTAACTGTGAGCTTTATATTTATAGAAGAATTTAGAAATTTTTTAATAATGAGGAAATATAATGGAAAAGCCGCACATTTACTGCGATAGAAAAATTATTAAGTGTTCTGTTTGTGGAGCATGGGATGACTATAGTTTTAATGATACTCAGCACTTTTATCTTATTGCTGCTGCCGAAGGTAAGCAAACTCGTGGACTCTATTCTATAGAGAGTATTAGGTGTAAAGAGTGCAATAAAGTGGCTAGAAATAATCAAGACCCTTATTTTTATTATTGAGGAATTATTTATTAAAGTAAAAAACAAAGCCCTCATTTGAGGGCATTTATCTATTTTATTAGAATATTGTTCTCTAGTGAGTTATTCAGTCTTATTTAAGAACTTTCACAATAGCAGCATGACGCGCTTTGCAGTCGCTATATTTAGCTACTGTATCAATAGACCAGACCAAAACAACCTTACCCTGCCCTGATTCCAGTTTTTGCAAATCAGGGCAAGACTCAAGGAGGTTTACTGGCACCACTGGTGATAAGTGAGTTGAGTTGCTGCAGGCCATCATCATCAAAGCAATGGTTGAGATACACAGGACGATCAATGATCTTTTGCACTTCACGCGTAACTGTTTCGACTTGCACGTGCTGCTCTGATTTTGCTGCTTCATAATCCGCACTCATCTGGTTAATTTGATTTTGTTTATGGGTTAGAGCTTTGAGATGGTTTTGCTCTATTTTCTGAATTTTTATCGTGCACTGCTCACCAGCCTTGCGCAGCTTTCCGCTTAAGTGATTGGTGTAAGCAACTTGCCCTAGCCATAAAAAGAAAAAGACCGCAATTGCGATCCAGTGTTTATATTTCCATAATAGATTTAGAGTCATTTTAAAAATAACTCCATTTCAATTTTCCTGCGATTCACCAGACCTTGCAGGCGTTTGCCACGAGCATTTACCCATAAGCCAAATTGATCAGCTGCCGCCTTATAATTTTTCTCATTCAGCCTTTTGACCAAAGTGGATTCTTCAAATGCGGTAGGTCCAATGTTATAGGCCAATGAAACCAAGGCATCAAACTGATTCTGATTGATCGGAACATTGACTGCGCTATTGACGGTTTGCTCGAATTTTTTCAAGTCATGTTGCATGTAGCTTTTGGCTTGTTCCAGTGTGCAGGTATCCCCTTTTTTGACACGAATACCATTTAGGTATTTTGTGGTGCCATAACCAATGGTCCATACCCCCACGCCATCATCGTAGGCATTGAGCCGTAGGCTTTCAAAATTACGGATCAGATCAATACCACTTGGGCTGATGCTCATTTCATCCGTAGCGATACCCAGCATACTGGTGACATCATCGTAAGCAGTTGCAATCAGTTTGTCAGCAGCATCAACCTGTTTCTGGGTGAGTTTGCCGCCGCTAATCTTTCGCAAGAAATCAAAAATATGTTTCATGGGTTGTCACCATCTTTATCCGTATTAAAAAATTTAGGACGTGCACCACCCTTACCCCAAATATAGAGTTGTCGGGTAAATAGTGCGAATAAAATACTTACTGTAGTGTAAAAAAGGGTTCCGGCCGGACTTGGCGAATACTCATCTTTAACAAAAAGTGCGGCTCCAAAAAGGATCGACAACACCAATAGAAAATCGATGTGTTTTGGGAGCTGGATTTTTGGATGAAATGCCATGATTGCAAACGAAAATATAAACAATACCAATGCCGTCTTACTTATGATTAGCAGCATCTTCATTCTCCTTTTTGACTAAACCAAGAACTCTTGATCGAGCCAAACTCAGCAATGCTTCAGCTGTACTTTTACCAGCAGCGCCCAGAATGAATCCAAATAGTTCTGGGTAGTTACCGCTAGCAAGAAATAAACTTGCTGGTTTAGCAAAGACCACACATAAAATGAAGCCTGCAAAGAATCCTATCCAGCGATCCCGGGTGGGCTCCTTACTTAATAGAAAGCCAAAAGTTGCACCCAGCACACCTGTAAAAAGGATGTGTGAATGGTTCTTTATGCTTTCCAATACTTGACTAAGAAAGTCCATATACATCCCCTTTAGTCATACATACCCCTATTTTTTGGCAATAAAAAAGCACCTAAAAAGGTGCCGTTATTTGGTTAAATTTAGACTTCTATTTCTGAGTGCTGGCCAGTGGGTGCTGGCCTTAAAATTACCTGGTTTGAGATGAATACTCTGGCACCTAAGTTATAAGCAGTGCCGGATGTACAGAGCACTGGACCAGATCCACCATCGATCTGCACCCGATACTCTGGATGCTTCACTGACGTGATAGTGCCGATATATTCTGCATGGGTCGGATTAAGTAGTTTGCGCAGTTCAAACAAAGGATTAGTCACGGCTGATACGCTCCACGATAATGGTTTCATTGACCTTCTCATGCGAAAAACTTCCACTCACCCCATCAATCACGCCCCACCACTGGCCATTAAAAGCAATCGTTTTACCGGGTAGCATCTCGCCAATTTCCTGACTGACAGGAATATCAGAAAAGGTGTGCAACTCCTGAATATTGGCTCTAACTAATTCATTTTTGCCATAACTTGCACCAGACACTATATTGAATAATGGCCCAGTGACTGCCTCTAAAGGTACATCCCCTGAAGTGCCACGTTGCTGCACCTTCAGACTTTCACCACTTCGACTATTCACTACGGTGATGGCATTAAAGTCTGCAATGTATTCATCGTTCTGCTTGATGTTTTGCTGCATCACCAGGCTTTCAGATAACAAAATATCGTAATCATCCACTGTCAGCGCATCCCAATAACCCTTCTGGTACCGGGGTAAAATAGTCAGTGTATTGCCGGCTTTCTGGCTATAGATAAAGCCACCGCCTGCATCAACCACCTGCTTGATTGCATCGATGGGTGCAAGTTCCGCATAACTCAGGCTTTCAGTAGGCACGATCCAGCCCAGCTCATCAATCAGTTTCCAGTCCAAAGTAGTATTGGATTGAGCTCGATCCAGTTCAGCCTGCACCAACTGTACAGAGGTACGTTCATTGTCCTGAATGAATGAGCGTAAAGGCCCGTATTTATCAGAATTTAAAGCGGTTACACTTCGACCCGGATAAGTGTATAAAACACTGGCAAAACGTCGGGTTTCCTCCGGATCTTCAAGCAAGACATGATGCTCAAATCCATTGATCATAACTTTAAGGATCACAGGCTGACCATTGATTGGTTGCAGCTTGTCTTTCTCGGTATGAGCCACGGTAATGGAGTAAGTCCAGCACCATTGCGCCCGACTGGTACTGTAGGTGCCATCCATGACTTTGATCTTCTCGCCAGTATCCAGTCGCTCGGCTGTTAATGTATTCACGATATACCACCAGTTTCGTTTCGGCAGTGCTGGAATACAGTCATCTGCACCAAAATTTAAAACAACATTGTGCGAATCAACGTCATGACATAGACAGATGAAATTTAAATCACCAGTGCCTTCGTATTTAGGCAGCTCAGGCTTTGGCCAAGGTAGAACCGGATGCTTGCGATAATGAATCGCTTTGGCTTTATCCCAAGGCAAATTCGACTTGGTGATAATCTCCAGACTTTTATCCCATTCAAACGAGAAACGCTTTTCAAAGACATGCGCCACTTCATGAGAATAAGTAAAGGTTTTGCGCCGACGGATCATTTCTTGCCAAACAGTTTCCCGGTTATGGCGCAGTTTGATCGTTTCTTCATGCAGGTAGCGCTGATGAATAAAGCGCTTATCACCTTCCTCCCAAATCACATACGCATCAGAACTCAAACCAGTGGCTTGCTCATAAAAGGATCTAATCGCCCGGGTTAATGACCCTGCCTGCTCGTACCGAATATCTGCCTGATTGGAAATCACCAAGCCTTGCTCATAAAAAAGAGCCTCATTTGAGACTCTTAATATTGGCTTGGCCCACGGTATTTCCGTGGTGCTTAAGGCTGCAATCGCCTTCTGATATCGTATATCAAAACCATAAGACACCCCGACCAGATGATTGATATCAAATACCGCCATAACCTCAAATTGAAACTCAGTATCTAAAACCGTATCAATGATGCATAAGTTTTCACTAAATACTGCTTCGACCTCAAAACTAAAGCTCGTATCTAAAACAGTATCGATCTGGCCAATGACATCAGTATTCTCATTAAATACAGCAACTACATCAAAGCTAAATCCAATATCAAGTACTGTGTCGATGACTGCAGTATTGGCACCACTGTCGGCATAAACTGCGGTGACTTCAAATGAGAATTCAGCATCGAGTACTGTATCGATTACAGCTGTAACATCATCGCCAAAATTGAGATTGGTTGAGCCATCGGCCAGATGCTCAAAATTCAGAATGATGTTATGACTGTCAGTATTATCAGGCTTAAAATTCAGGTTTAGGTTGTGAGCATCAACGGTGCCGAGCTTATTCTTAAAATCCACATGAGCACCCTTTTAATTTAAGGTCTGAGTTTTATTGAAGTAACAGACAATGTGCCGCCAAGGGCTAGATTAGTATTAGCAAGGGAAATATCTGTACCCACAGTGAGATCCGCAGCCACTTCACCTGCGCCATTGTAGATCCGCGCCCAAGTTGCTGTGCCTGACTTGATCACAGTACCTGTATCGGTTGGATGAAACTCTACATAAGTAGCGGTGGTTTCTTTGATACACGGTTCAGGAAAAGTCAGTGTCACCAAAGCATTATTCGAATCTGCTGCAACTGCTGGGCTGGCAGGCTGCGTACCCTCATAAAAAATAACGGTAGCACTTTGGCTACCGTTATCCATAAATTCTGAAAAGGCTTGAATCATAGCCAGCCGAGCTTTGACTGATGTTTTACTCATTTTGGCACCACATTATCTTGAATGACTGCGTTAAAAGTTGATTCCGGGTGATGAGCAATAATAAAGTGATTCGCTGCTGTTAAGCCTCGGAATGCATATTTTCCATTTTTATCTGCTATACACTCGCCAACCTTTTTTCCGGTTGTTCTTTCATACAATGACACACGGCATCGAGATGGCGCACCCAATACGCACACCACACCATTAATCTCTTTAAAACCGTACATTCCACAAGTATTGTATTGTGGTACAAGATGTTTGACTTTTAATAACACTAAACTTCTCCGACTTTTAAGATAATCTGCCCAGGTCGGTTGCCGGTTGTGACATTCTTGGCGATAAATACCCCATCACTATTCATGTAAACCTGTAAATCTGAATATGGCGCTGATTGAGCAAGCCAATACAAAAGTGATAAATCACCACGGAATAAATTTGGGGCAGTTGCCGACATGCTAATTTGTGTTTCTAGTAAAAATACAGGGAAAAGCGGTGCGAAACCTAGCGCTGCTGCTGTGTTTATATAGTTAAAATAACCACTATCATGCTCACCGTAGGTGTTACGAAGTGTTGTGCATAGCGCAGTTGCATAAAAGTTTTGATTTGATTGTGGGCGCTGTAAAATAAGATATCTTGATGTACTAAATCCGGTTAGTGGTGTCACAGAACCCATTGAGGGTAAACTACTAACCGCTCCCGAGCTAACCGTAGCTGACAAAAATACAGCTGCATTATCAACACCAAGTGTGCTGTTAAATGCGCCAAACCCATAGCACAAAGCATTCGCTGTTGGTGTTACGGATGGCATAACATAAAACACATCCCTATTACCAACAATAAGGTATTTTCGCGCACCTGATGCTGGTGCACCTGTGTCACTGTATGAGTTGTTGGGTGTATTGCTGTGAGCGTAGTACCATTTCGCCCAACCATTAATCGCTGCTGTGCTTGAGCCTGTGCCTATCCAGTTTTTATCAGGATTTACTGCATCAAAAGGCGCTTGAACACCAAGCATCGTATCAATATCAGTCATGTCTTCTACAATACCGACTTTTGCATACTTCGCATAAGTTGCTGTGTATGCTGGGTCTAACTCATCAACGACACGTAAAAATGGGCGACTTGGTAAAAGTAAATTTTTAGAGCGATAAGCTGCTTTTCCTCCCGTGTTTCCAAATGGCTTTTCCCACCCAAGAGGCGGTAATGATGCTTCGATCGTACCTGTCGCAGTTGTCACACTTGGTACTGAGGCAAGCTCAAATGTCACACTCTGCGCATTCGGTATGGTTAAAACGCGATGCTCACCATTAAATTCAGGTTGATTGGCACCTGTGATTTTAATCACTTGATATTGCATCAAATTATGGGCAGAGCTGAATAATGCAGTGACTATGGTACCTGATGTTGTAAGGGACGATACTGTGCCAATATTAATACCATTTACTAAACAGGCATCCAGCACATTAATCATAGAGCCATAAGCATTTTGCAGTTGTGGCGCATTGTTATTGGTATGCACATAAAACTTGATATCTGTACTTGCGACCATTTTTAATACTCATAAAAAAGACCGCATCAAGCGGCCATATTTGATTTAAATTTTAAACAACGCGATCAATGTCACCACGTAGCATGATCTGGAAATGATCTGAAATCAGAGTTGGTTCAGATTGCTTCACGGTTCGAATAACCCAGACCGGGAAATTGGCAGCCACGGTATTGAAACGTAGGACATTACCATTTGCCCAACCTGCTCCCCAGCCTTCTTTCTTGATGGAGAAGTATGGAACACCGGTGACCGGGTTGATCGGCGCATAATCTGCATTGGTGGTACCTGTGCCAATCTGGCCGGAATACTCACCAATACATCGAAAAGATTGATCTCCAGTAAAGATCAATGCCCATCGCTCCTGAATCGCACCCTTGTTAGTGATTTGAAGCGGATATAGCGAATCGTTGTAGTTTGCTAAAATGCTTGAGCTTGGCTCATCTGCCCAGGCATTACTCCACGAACCTTGCACAAACTTTCGTGTGTAGCGTGCCTGCATATCACCAATGACCAAAGCAGAACCAACTATGGTATCTACTGCATCATAGTTATGGGTTAAAGGCTTGGTGAAAGTCAGCTGACCATTAATCTGCACATCACGGATCAAACCCATATCCTGATAACGATATTTGACTGTCAGTGGTGCAACCAGATTACCCAGCACAAAATCACCACCGAGCGTCACACGGCCATAATCATAATCAACCGTGTACAAATCGAAGGCTACTTTCGTTCCGTTGGCATCTTCGAGTTCTGCCCATGAAATGCGTTGATCGTTTAAATCATAGGTAGTGCCCGCAATTGCACTAGGCAGCTCCTGAGCCTTGCTTGAGCTGACAATACCAATCCCACCAACGCGGAATATCGGCACCCGGCCATCGATCGGCAAACGCGTGGCAGACAGACCTAGAATTTCAGAATCCAATGGAATATAGGTATAAGCCACTGCGTTATAACGTACTGATGAAGCATCGACCCAGACTGGCACATTGATATAAGCATCAGCTCCCTCTTGGTATTCCAGCAGCGGATCATACCAATCATTGGTCTCAATCTCAGCCCGGTTAGCTTCGGTGATTTTGGTTTTGGTGTAGAAGTAAATGGTGACAAAACCATTATCCCAATTCACTTGACCATGCGCCCGACTGGTTTCAATCACCCCATTTTCATCAGCGGTTAATGTGAGCTGACCAAATTCAATGGTACCTACAACCACAGTTAAGGATTGTGGCCGGATCGGCATGATTGGAGTTCTAAAGCTGATCTTGTTGACCGGTAACAGGTCGGTCGTAGTGGTTAAAGACTCCAATGCAATGGTGTTGTCTGCATTCGGTGTCCAGGAATCAATTTCAACAATCCCGGTACCATACTGAATAACACCAGACTGAATCCCGCTGTTATTGGCTGGATTCACATTGCGATATAGCAAACCAGTACGATCCAGAAAGGTGTCAGCGCCCACTTTGAATCGGGCTGAACCTGTCAGAATCTGCTCATCAAAACCGGAGGATAAATCCAATTTGAGCTTGTTTGCCGTCACGGTGTGGGTTGCTGAATTGGAGCCTGATGTATCGCGGTATTTCACTTGAACATCAACGGCATTAAAGGCCTTCAGCTCAACCTGTTCGCCTTGAATATCTGACGTTTGTGGAGAATAAAAAGACATATTTCCTCGCTAGGCAGCCGCATAGGTAGCCATAGGTGTAAAGGTTTGCACAAACCTGCTCGCTGAACTTTTTGGTGTGACTTCAACTGCGCCAGTGGCATAGATAATGGTGCCTTGCACTTGACCGCGGCTATTCACTAGATTACCCATAGTTGCATTCACCGGCACATCTGTCAGGGTTACAGACCCTGAAATCCCCTCACTGCTATGAAGTGGAATTTTTAACTCAACACTATTTGGCTGAATTGCTGGTCCGGTACCAATGGTAAAGGTCAGCTTTTGATTTGCAGGGGTAACATCCATCTTGGTTTGTTCAAGTGATGATCCATAGTTATAGATCACCGAAAAGACCGTGCCTTTCTGCGGCAGCTTGACGGGAATGATTTTGCCAATCCCGGTGGCATAATTGATTTCACCTGTGGCATCACCAGTAAACTTGCCTTGAGCATTGGAAGTTGCAGTTTTGGACTCACCCTCAAGCAACCAGTTGATGGTGATACCCGGCAATACACCCGGTCGACCCAAATCAAACTCAAATGCAGCTTTTTCAACACTCAGGTTTGATCGAACAAAAGTGACAATTGGTGTGCCCCAGTTCAGCAGGATCGGTGTATCTACATCTGGTAATGCACCAGTCGTTAATAGCCATGAGCCGGTTTCATAGTTGATCATACCCGAACCAAATGACGGACTGGCAGCCTTTAACTGCCCAGATCCATCATCTTTAAGTTCATAGAATTTGCCCTGTGACATGTAGGAAATTGATAAAGCTCCCGGTGCGGGGATTGGAATCAATACTCCGGTCCAGTTGGTGCTTTGGTTATTCTGAGTCACTGGAATCGCATGGCTTTGGTAATACTGATTTGGTGCAGCGGCTGGCTTGAACGTAATATTCAAACTTGAGGTTCCAGCCGGTGCTGCCGCGGTCCATTGGATTAAACCACGCTGGTAATCAATCGTGCCGACTTGTGTTCCCTGGTTGTTCTTAAGCAATCCACCTTGGTCAGTGATCTGCTGGCCTTGTAATGTGAAAGCCATACTGGATGGAATCACTGCAGAGCCGATATAGAGATTCTGACTCACACCAATCACCATATTTGGATAATTAACAGTAATGGTGCCTTCATTACCCGCCACCAGAACTACACTTTCACCTGCAGCGTTTACATCAATGATCGGGGTTTCAGTCTGAGCAGATGGAATCAGTTGAGCAAAGATACTTTTGGCATTTACCGTGAATTCACCCACATTGGCATCATCTGCCAATGCAGTCGATGAATAGTAAAGGCCGGTATCCGCAACAATCGTATCCCGAATGATGGTCTTGGATTTCTCACCGTTGTACCACTGACGTGCTGATAAACCGACAAAATCAACTTCCAGAGCATCATTTAGAGAGTAAGTGGCAACCTTGTACTCAACATCCTTATTGTTGACCACCATGATCGCAGTGCGTGTTTCAACTTTAGTGATTCGCACATACTGCTCACGCTCTAAGACCTTGCCTTCATCACTGATCAGGACAACCGTATCCCCAACGGATGATTCAGTTTCTTGCGGAAACATGGCCACCTGGAGTGATGACATGCCCTGCCAATGGGTATCGAGTGGTGTGCCAGCAATCTGACCGCCTTTGGCTAGGTAGTTTTCCACCCGGTTTTGAGCAGACTGACGTTCATCCGTCCAGCTTTTGGTGCTGAACAATAATGCTGATACGTTTGGATCCTTTGGCAGTTCAGAGACAAATACCGTTGCACCCATCAGTAAATCAGTGTCTTCGGTTGTGACTGCTGGAAAGACCTTACGCATGGAGACATCGCCCATGGTGCGATCCATTTCCGACACATCATTGAATAGGTTGTTACTGATACCATCCTGCACCACGACACCAGAATATTTACCACCACCATCCGAGTTATCAGTCAAGCGTTCAGACTTGTAGATTACTAAATCCTTGGTTTCAATCGCCATCGTCTAACTCCGTAAAGCGCAAGGTCACATTAAAATAATCATCCAGTGATACCGCTGGAATTCCTTTTACCGGTGCGGCCTCTAAAGCCCCATCCTGGTGGTTAAATTTGACGGTGAATTGCCGGCTATCATGTGGTTGCTCAAACTGCAGTCTGAAATTTTCATCTTGCAGTTTTGACCACTCCAAAACAGTCCGCAGTTCACGCAACCTGATCCAACCCATCTGTGGATCTGCCGGTTGCAAGGTAATTGGTCGACCCGACTTCTTTTTGCCTTCCTGAATGATCAGAGAGCCATCAATGGTGAAGTTTTGTGTTTGCTCAATAGCCTTCCAGGAGAATTCATCAGGCCATAAAAAACCGTCCTCTAATGGGACGGTTTCGGATGTTGCTAAGCGAATGAGTTTCATGTTGATTTCGCTATACCTTTTAATTGATTTACCAGACTGGTCATCACATCCTTTTGGCTTGCATCGCCTGTCAGGGATAGGGTTTGACCTCCGAATTGAATGTTGTAATTCACACTATCACCACCCTTACCATAGTCTTTAGTTGATGGTACGGAAGGAATAGACGGCGCATAGTCATTTAGGTTACTAGATCCGATTGATCTACCATTCTTGCCAACATACTGCTCCAGCCGTTCAATCTGCTCCATAACATACATGGCATTACCAAGAGCCTTCTGGTTGTCATAGGCAGTGGTCCCATACTTTCTCTTCACCCACTCATTGGAAGCAGATTTGTAATAACCACCCGCCACTGGTTCGGCATCTTGGAAAAGCTCTTTGGCTTTTTGCTTGGTATCACCTTCATAACCAATATCCTTAAGCCTCTGTTCAATTTCTTCAACAGAAAGCCCGTGTTTAGCGGTTGTTCCGGTTTTGGATGCCTTCATCTTGCCCTGAGAAGCCATAGCTGCTTCCGTTGCTTTGCGAGCTTCTTCCCATGCTTCAGTAGTATCGTTACCTGCTCTAACGCCTCTACGACCTAGATCATCAAAGCCATCACCTGCATTACCTGTGGCATTGCGAACACGGTGTAAGCTTTCTTCCACAGCATTGTTGGCTTTTACTGAAACTTGGCCGGTTTCACTTACCTGGATCGATAAACCTAGTGAAGCTGCTTTGGCATTTGCGGCTGCGATGCTTTGAGCATCACCCGAGGCATACGCCAGCTGAATTGTCTTTTCATAAGCCTTTTGAAGATCCGCTTGAGTAGCCTGGCCACTCTGGCGTACTGTTTCAAAATCAGCCAATGCCATTTGGGCTGACAATCGAAGTTGCTCTTTGGTTTTAATACCAAGGCGCTCAAAAGCCTTTCCTGTTTCATCTAAGACATCAGGTAACTCAGAAGTAGCTCTCTTTATTGCAACAATACCCAATTCAACCTGCTTGGTTGAGAATACTCCTTGTGCCTCAAACTCACGCATCTTGGCATTTGCTGCATCAATCTCAGCTTGACTTTTCGCCTTACTAAGCCACTCCTCCCATGCTTGGTAAAGAACATCACCAGCCTGTTTACCGGTATACCCTGCCTCACCTAACTTAGTTTTAAGCCCATCCAGTTCATTTCCAGAACTAGAAAAAGACTTAGAAACCTTGTTTAGCGAAACATCCAGATCTACACCAAATAGCTTGGCAGCGGCAGATGCTCTTGAATACGCTGTTTCAGCCACCTGACCGGATCCAGTATTAGCCTTATTGAGTTCAGCTATACGTAAATCACGGTTTTGGGCTAGCTCAGCTTCTTTGGTATTAATGGCATTAATTGAAGCTTGAGCGGAGGCTAAGGCATTTAGATCACCAGTCTTCTTGGCTTGCTCAATCTGTTGTTCCAGGAGTGCACGTTCAGCTGCAGCCTGTTTCTGATAAGCCAGATATTCCTCATCGGCTTTCTTAACATTCTCCTTGGCCAACTTGAGAGCTTCTTCTTTTTTGGCAGCGCTTTCAGCAGCCTGTTCTGCACTCAGGCCAGCCTGAACACTAACCTTTCCAGCTTCATCCATAGTAACGATGTAGCCTTTGGTTAATAGATCGGCTTGCATCACGCCGTCCATGACACCGCCATTGGCCTTGATAGCAGCCTCGGCATAAGCCTGAGCAGAAGCCAGCATATCCTTATCTAATGCGGCTTTATTGGCTGCATGCTCCTTTTCGCGGCCCTCCAGTTCATTAGATTTCTGAATGATTGCATCAATGGTCGACTGGTTGCCATCCTTGCGCGCTTGATTTAATTGCGCATCGATGGCAGAACGTTCTGCTGCCAAATCTTTAGACTTTTGGGTAAATTCTTGATTCTGCTTTGCTAGTTCTGCAAAGGTGGCATTGTTGCTCTGCAGGGATTCTTGGTTTTTCTGATCTTGGGTCTTTCCAATGTCTTCAATAGCAGCAATACCTGCAGATTTAAAGCCCATTGCACCAGCAGTTGCACGGTCATAATAGTCCTGTGCTTTCTTGGCCATTGCATCCATATCTGCAATAGCCTGATCCTTGGCATCGCCCCATTTGAAATTGGCTTTAAACCCTATCCATGCAGCACCAACATCATAAAACACGCCAGCAAGCAGGTTGGCAACTATACTAATTGCTTCAAAACCATCACCAATGAATCCAAATACTACATTGAGAGCCTGCAAGGCTTTGGTGAAGCCATTAGTCTTATCTGTTGCTGTATCTATGCCGCTTTCAAAATTAAATATTGCTCCAAGCAACGTATCAAGCTGGTCTACGGCGATTCCAATTCCATTGCCTAAAGAACCAGCCATGGACTGAATAGTCTCGTAGGTAGTGCTTAATGCCTCTTTAAGTGCCTCAATTGTGGCTGGATCGATTTTTTTAAGCTGATCCCCTACCCAGATAAAGCCTTCACCAATATCTTCGAGTATGGCCTCTATCACATCCATATTGTCAGCAAGAGTAACCAGCCACTGCGCTACCGTTGCTGATGCACCGTTTGCCTGGTCCATTGTGCCGATCAAGATCTGCCACTGTGTAGCGATTCGCTGTAAGGCATTGCCAATGGTGGTTGGAAACTTAGTATAATCGGCTTCAATTGCAGCGGATTGGCTTTGCAATGCCTTAATAACCTTCTCTGCTGATAGCTCACCATTCTCAGCCATTTTACGCAGTTCACCAGTGGTCACACCTAATGACTGAGCTAAGGCTTTAGAGATGCCCGGAGCCTGCTCCATGATCGAGTTGAACTCATCACCACGGAGTACACCAGACTGTAATGCTTGCGTGAATTGGGTTATTGCTGCATCAGCTGCAGCTGCTGACCCACCGCCAGTTTGAATGGCCATGTTAATGGTTTTGACCAGATCTAGACTCTGCTGCTGAGTTAAGCCCATTTGCTTACCGGTATCATTCACCTTGGTAAATAGACCAGCGGTGGCATCCAGACTTGAGTTGGTCATCAATGCAACCTGGTGCACCCTAGCCATGGCTTGAGTAAAATTTCCACCATCACTGGTTGCGATGTTGATTCGAGCTGAAAGGTTGGTATAGGAATCCGCAGCCTCTGCTAACTCACGAAGGCCTAAGCCAATACCAATACCGCCCATAACCCCAATAAGGGCGGTAAATCCGGTTTTTAGTACCCCTATTCCCTTCTGCGCCGTCTGAGCTGCTGTATCTGTTTCTTTTAGACTTGTATTTGCCTTACCTACTTCAGCCTGAAATCCACTAAAAGCCTGATCTGCTTGCTGCACTTCTTTTTCTAGTTGATCAACCTGGACTTGTGCTTTTTCAATATCTGCAGGTGAAGCTTTAGTTTTTGAAAACGCTTCAAGGTTTTGCTTGGCTTGAGCTAAATCCCCTTTAAGTTGGCTCAAAGCTTTTTCGGTTCTATTGCCAAAATCAGTAAAATTCCCTGCTGTAGATTTTGCGTTGTCACCAGCATCTTTGATAATGCCTGTAGCAGCATTTAGGGACTGGGTAAGCTTGTCTGCTAACTCACTGGTGCCTTTAGGAATAATATTTCCCATCTCTTTGGAAGCATCAGTGGTTGCTTGTTTTAAACGCTCTGATTCTTGCTTTATTGCGCTAAAAACAGACTTTGCCGCATCTTCGGACTGCTTGATATTGCCAACAAATCCTTTGGTGTCGGCATCCATGATTAATTTGAATGTTAAATTCTTACCAGACATACGGGCCTCTAAATTTTAGGCATTAAAAAAGCGCCTTGAGGCGCAGCAGATATAAAAAACCGACCTCTTATTGGGTCGGCTTACTTAAGAACTTCTATTAATTTTGCTATGGCTTGTAGTATGGGTGCTAATTGCCATGTCCCTACACCTACAATCACCAAGAAGCAGACAATGTAGGTCCAGCGCCTTAATGCTTTACTTTCTGATAATTGATTCATTGCTTTATCAACCTTTAAATCTAGGTTAAAATTCATCTATGGTTTGCTTCCTTCTGCCATAAGGTTGTGAACACAAAAAAGCCCGTGACTCGTAATCATGGGCTTTTTGCTTTTTTTGGGTATAAAAAAAGCCCACCGAAGTGAGCTTATGCAATAATTAAAAGAGTCTATTGGCTAGATTGCAGCATTCCGAGATTAAATGCATCTACCGAGTCTATGTTGACTATTATACTTGTTTGGCTTGAAGGAACTTTAACCCCATTCACCCAATACGCAGCATTTTTTAGATGAAGATATTGAAGTTCATCCATTGGCGTTTCTGGAATTTCGCCTTTTTCTTCGACTATCTGTGCATCAATAATATCTACATGATGTTTTAAGATTACATTCTGTTCGAGAGTGAAAAACTCACTTCTTGATATTAATTCACCACTAATCAACTGGCCATTTACACTTAAAGTAATAGGTAGTGTTTGCTTCTTTTCTACAACGATAGAATCATTTGCATTAACAACAAGCACTCTTAATAAACCGTTTTTCATATTTATCCCTATAATTTTTTAAACCTTGCTGCAATTTCTCTTCATGTGATAGAGAAATCTTTTCGCCTTTTGTACTATATAATCAATTTTCAGGTTAGTTCTAATCCTTAACCATAATTACACGCAAGTTGTTATGAAGGGCTTGAGAATCTAAAAGCGATTCTCAAATATGAGAAGCATCAAAAAAGCACCCTAGGGTGCTTTTGATTTACGATACTTTTTTATCAGCATCATCTAATTCATCGAGAAAATTATTTACTTGCTGTCTGAATTCCATTGGTCGTGAAATATATGGAATTGGTGCATGTGAGCCACCCACCCCTTTAACTACAATAGACCCAAAATTAAGAATTCGCCCCAAGATGCCTTGATCGACCCCTAAACTTTCAACACGATTTACTTTTAATTCAATTGTATTTCTTCGAATTAATCCAGACTTAGCAATGATACGTCTATTTGTTAGAGCTAGCTCTGTTGTTAGAACATGTATAGCAGCTATCCCAATTAAAATTAGTCCGATAAACAAAGAAACTCCGCTCTTTGATCCCAGCGCAGATAAAATAAATAGCCCCCCGAACAACAAATACCAGAATTGAGATAACCATGTCACTTGTGCTTTGATAATGATTTTCTCATCTCTAGCCAAGTTCTCTTCAATATAACTTCCCATATGACCCCTTATAAGTATTGATTTAATATGGCCATACTACTGTTTGCTTATTTCTTTATCAATCAGAAACCATTTCTTTCTTAAATGACTCAAAACCTTTCTTATCAGACTGGGCTACACGCGCTGCAACGGCGTTATTGAAGACTCCCTGCTTATACAGCTTATTTGCAGCCTTAACGTAGCCTTGGAATGCGCCGTAGGTCATGTTCATGATCTCGCTATGCTGATGGCCCGTTGATACCAGAAACTGGAATGAATCAAACCAAGTGGAGTCATCTTTCTTTTTGATGCCGCGTTTTGGCTTTTCGTATTTAAAGTAAGCTTGATTGACCAGAAGCACCGCTTTAAGCAGATCTTTAAATCCTTGCTCATCAGCAGCAAGCTCTACCAGTGATTCATTATTCAGATCAGTGACACATGCCATGGTCGAAATGACCTGTACACCATGAGCCTTGAATAGCCCTGTCAAAATCTCATCTGAATGATTCTGGTCTTTGATGAAGTTCTTAATCAACTCAGCATGCATTGCCCAGGTGTCGAAGTCTTTTATCTGGATCTGGCGCACTTCGATGTCATTGACTCTGACACTTCGATTTGTTGCTAAGAAAAAATCATTCATGGTGGAATCCCGAGATAAATTTTAGACATTAAAAAAACACCCGAAGGTGCTTTTCTTTTAACTTTGATAAAGGCTGAATTCTATAAAGTCCAACTACCACCTTGTCCCATCTCATAAACGATAAAAATTAAGGCTAGTACCATTAGTATGACAACAACGATTTCTGTTTTTGTTAGCATCTTCAGCGCTCCACTTTTCATCATTCATATGATAAGCAAAGCAAACAATTTATAACATAAAGGTTACAAAAAAATTATTGGATGTTACAAAGATTTAGAAGTTAGGGAAGTTTCTTTAGAGTGTAGCTACCTACTGAAGCATTCAAACATTTCGTTAAGCAACTCAACAAAAAGTTTCAACCGAAAAGCATTCTTACGCAAACCTAGAAACCTATAACTTTAGACCTGAATATCTTACATATCCCGACATAGCTGCTACATCCACGATTTAAATCATTCTCTACACTGAAATTAAGTCTTAGAAACGTAGAGGAAATTCAAATGAAAAAGTATTCGAAAATTCTAATATTGGCTTTATTCGGATTCACTGGCACCGCAGCTATTGCATCAGAACCACCAATTGAAGCTACTGCTGCAGCTGAAGCACAACAGGTTGCTTTAGAGCATGCAAGGAAGCAAGCAAACACACCCGAATCATCTGATGAATAAAAGAAAGCCCTCTAATGAGGGCTTAATAATTATTTATTCCAGCTTGGTATACAGGCACTGTTCCACGATAGTTCGAACTGTTTTTGATCCGTCTGATTTTCTACAAGCACTATATTTTTTTCAATCACAACAAAGCGTTGGAAAGCAGTGTATTTGTTATCTTTGTCCCTATAGCTTACCTCTCCACACTCTCCTATTTGATTACGAAACTTAGCTGAATCAGGATTTGGAAGAAAAGTTTTAGTTATTTCTCGTATTGATTTGAGCTGTTGTTCTTTTAATATCTCTGGATTAGAAGATTGAGCATTAAATTCTTGCTGACTACATCCAGTTAATATTGTAAAAACCAACAAAAAAACTATATGTTTCATAAGCCCCCCTTTTCCTAAAGGCGGAACTTTACATTATTTTGTTGATTAAGCTGATTGTATTTGCACATACTTTTGTAATTTTATGTTTAGACGCTTTAGGGCTTTTTTATGTAAATATTAAATAATTAATAAAGATTTCAAGTTATTTAAAACCTCCCGAAGGAGGTTCTTAGCTTACTAACTTACTGACATACAAGATAAATAATAGTAGAAATAATTATTACGGCTAGGATGGAGACAAATATTTCTATTTTAGTCATAGCAGTTTTATTCTTAACATGAACTGAATATCTTTTATATCCCCATCAGATGAAAATTAGAATAACAAAAGATTACATAATCTTTATTTTTTACTATTTATTAAGTTTCATCTTAAATGTTTTAAGACTTATTACTATAAGGCAGGCACAAAAAAAGACGCATAGCGCCGTGGAGTTCTTTGTGCCTGTATGGTTTATGGGTTTATGCAGCTACGCTAAAACGCTCAATATGACCAAATACACTTAGCTCTTCATCATTAGCTTTAGAGATATCTGCCAGTGCTTCACCTTCAATTGAATAAGATCCGAAGTCCTCATGAATTAGATCAAACTCGGTATCTGGCGAAAATTCGACGCGCCATAAAGTTAAGATCACCTTATCGCCTGTAACAGTATCAATGCCTTTAAACAGCAAGCGATATTCATTACCTAGGTTAGTTGCAATTGTAGTACGTGTCTTAGCACCGGCTTTGGCAGAAAACTTAACTGAACCAACAATAGCTTCATTAAAAATGACTGTGCCGTAAACAGCATCCAGTACATATTTATCTGAAGTGATGGCAACATCCGAGCTGTCTTTAAAATCCACTTCACTTAAATTACGATGTCCTAAGTCAATCATGGCGCCAGCTTCTACAGCACCCAGAGTAATATCAGTCAGCTGAGTTTCAGGGATTTCGATTGATTTGCCACTTAGGACCATTGCTAAGTTTTGCTTTGTTACTTCTTCAAGCGTACCAGAGATAGCCACTGCAGTTTGTTTGCGTAGTACCGCATCCTTAGCACGGAGGCCGGTTTTACTTTCATAGTGATCAGTGGATTCACTAGAGATTGCGATCTGCAATTCCGGTGTATTACCAACGGGCAATAAGGCAGATGGCACACTATTAACCATCTTCGCCAAATGAAGCTCGCCTTGAAGCGAGATTAAATCTGATTTAGCCATTACTTTTCATCCCCTGTGGTTTTCTTGGCTGGAGCAGCGGCTTTAGCTTCAGGTACTTCCTGAATCACACCATCTGCCAGTAATTTTTTAATTTGAGCATCATCCAGCCCGCCGACTACATCACCTTTTTTAAAGCGACCGACAGGCTGAGTTGCCTTGTATTGTTTTGCCATGACTGGCTCCTAAATAAATTTCTGTGATTCAAAAATAATAGTGATGTATGCAAAGCCTGGACTATACCCATCTCGAACTGATATGAAATCTAGTGCAGTACGCGATGCTTGAGGCTGCCAGCCTGACAGAAGTTGAATAACTTTTTCAGTCAAAAGCCCGGCTTCATCACTTACAGCACGTCCATCAGTCATCTGAGATTGAGCATTGCGGCATGCAACCGTAACCGCCCATTGCTGACCGATCTGATTGATACTTCCACGACCCGCACTGGCTTTCTTGTCGATACGAACAAAATTGACATGTGCAGATGGCGTGACTTGTGACATCTCTGTTACGCTGACTGAATTCAACGGCGTATAGATCTTTAGAAATTCAGGAATTTCTTTCAGCTTTTCTGCAATCTCATCACGTACCGCGAAGAAGGTGCTCATCTATAAAACTCCCAACAATATCCAAAACCATGACTTCATCTTCCGCATCAAGACCGAGTTGAGTCCGAGGTGGAATAATGGATTGCTTAACTTTCCGATATTGGCCACCCACTGCAAAGGTGATGTATTGGCCATTCTTGGGTAGGATTGTTGCGCCATAATGCAGATGGGGTGCATACGCAACATCTGTACCCACCTCCACACCGCTTGAAAGAACATTGTGTGTGTAGGAATTCATTAGGCGGCCAGTATCACGTAGCGTTTCGCCACCTTGCAGCTTGGCTCTCCATGAAATCTTCCACGGGTTACCATCCACACCAGTACCGGTTAAAAACCGATGCTGAATACTATTCACCAACCCAGCACCGATCTCATCAAATAACTGAGCCTTTAATGAGTCAAAGCTACCCAATTGTTTAAGCACCGCTTCGATAGGTGAGCTATCAGCTTGAATGATTATTGCAAAAGCCATAAACACCTCACTTCATGCTGGGCATTTGATCCAGGATAGAATCTCCAAATACACCACCGGTATATGAAGTGCCGACTGGTGCCGTCGAAGGTCGCCCTTTGGGTTGGTCGTCGCTAATTTGGTTACTGGTATCTAAAATTGCCAGTGAGTTTTTGCCATCCCGTACACCCTTTAAGAAATCTATCGCCATCCTGTAACGGACTTCGGTAGCTTCAGGTGCTTCCTCGAAATAAAGTTTATAGCGAGCAATTTCACACACTATTCGCTTTAAATTGTTAGGCACATTTGGCAAGGGTAATGGGTAGCGCACTGCTAGATATCCGTCCACTTCCTCACAAGCATCTTGCAATGCTGTCTCTAATGGATCTGGAGCATCAGCAGGAAACATGAGTGCAAGGTTAAGTACGTTTTCACCAAATCGAGCGACTAAATCAGCTTTAGTCGCATACATAGATCACCTACTTGGTTTCATCCGCAGGCTTGGCATCTGCTTTAGGTTTTGCAGCAGGTTTAACCTTTTCCAGTTCAGCCACTTTAGCTTTTAGCTCGGCAATTTCCTGATCTGCTTTAGCCTTGTCAGCTGCAGCCGTCTGGCTGGCTTCGGTTAAGGCTGCATTTGCTGTTGTCAGCTCGGCATTGGCCTTTTCCAGTTCAGCCAGACGAACAGCGGTATTGTCTGCCTTAGGTTCTTCAAGCTCTTGATATTCTTCAATAGCCCCAGATGCTAAAAGGGCCTGAAGTTGTTTAGCTTCAAGCCCTTTGATTTCATCACCTGGCATAAAATGCCCGATGGATTGTTTTGCTGTGTACTTCGGCATGTCTTGCTCCTTATAGGGTGATAAAGCCAGTACCACCAACGACGCCGTTCTTATTAGACGGCACAACCAGTGGAGCAGATTCAGTCATCAGCATGATTCCGCTTGGATCTTCGCAGTACCACTGACGATCAAAGTATTGCTGAGCAACGCCGTTGGCCAACATGTTTTTAATCTTACAGTGAGCAACTGAACCATTAGTATCAGAGATCAAAGAGAAGTAATCCTTAGGAATAAAACGATTCACCTTGCCCTTGTTGCGGTAGGTTGCGTCATATACCCAGAATTCAATTCCATCAAAAGTGCCCTTGAATGTCGCTGATTCCTTAACACCAAAACTTGGATTCACTGGAACAGAAATACCGGCATACGGCGTGATGAACTCTTTCTTAAACTCTTCATTGTTCCAGAGAGCCGCCCAAACCAAGCCAGACATAACAGATAGCTTAGCTTCACCACCATCAGCAGCCAATTGACGTTCAAGCATAGTGCGGATATCAGTTACTGGTTTAGCACCAACTTCATTCCACTTGGTTAACGGCGTAAATGTTAAAGATGCATCACGACGGTAATCCACCAGGTTGTATTCATAATCATCGGAGTGAAGCGCGTATTTACCATTTTTCAGTAAATCAATTGCCATCATGAGGACCGAGTTATCAATCGCATCATGGTTACGCTTCATTACCGAGATCTGAGCAATGATCATTTGCTCTTGCTCAGACAATCGCTGGTTACCAGTTGAGATGATGCCTGCGGTACGTAAACGTTCCAGCAAGGCAATTTCAAAAGTTTCAGCCGGAGTGACTTGGTTTTTTGGCTTGTAGTAAGCCGGTTTAACATGGCGTACTTCACCAGATTGGGTGGTATCAAATGGCTTACCAGGCTGTTGCGGAGATACCAGTGGTGCCAGATCATGTTCGGCAGATACTTCAGCCAAAGGTACATCATCACGGGTGAATAACGGGCGATTTGGGAAAAGCTTGTCTAAAAGCCAGGTATCCATCGGACGGTAATTCGAGTGAATCAGTGCGAGTTCACCCACATCAAGAAGTTCGAGCGGAGTGCCCTCAAGATTAAAAGACTGTGGCATGTTAATTACACCTTAGAAAGTTCGATTTTGTTTTTAGTTGCCTGTGCACGCGCTGCGTCATATTGAGCAGTTGTAAGCAAGGTTCCATTTACAGATACAGCTTCAATACTGAACACTCCGCCGTAGTACACCGGAATTTCGATTCCATCAGCAGCCTTGATAGTGGCTTCAGCCGCAGTGACATTCTGCCCACAGATCACATCCCACGTTTTTTCATCAGTGGCATGGGCCAGCACATTGGTATCTGACAGTGTTAATAGATCACCGTATTTAAATGCTGTGGCGGTCGGCACCTTGGCATTCGCACGACGTAACTTTTCATTGTCCAAGACCAGTCGTTTTGAGGTGACTGAAATAGGTGGTACATAGTGAATAGCCATGAATTATTTCCCCTTTTGTTCTGCAAATGCTTGTGCACCTGAAGTGAATTTGTGAGTGTCATTGTTATTTGACTGACCACCCTGCCCCGGATTGGCTTGATGAGTGAACAAGTGAGCAAATGCCGGATTCACACTTGGTGTTTGTTGTTGCTGTTGTCCAGCTGGTGGCTGCTGAGTAGTACCTGCTGAGAATTGACGAAGTTGCTTAGCCGTGAAAGTAAAAACTGAATCATCCATATTGGTATAAGCGGTTTTATCTTCCGCACTAAACTGTGTTTTCAGCTCAGTTTCTAAAGCTGCAATTTCATCAGCGCGCTTTTGCGCTTTGAATTGCTTAAGTTCAGTCAACGCATCATCACGCTCACGCTCTGCCTGCTCTTTGGCCTGTTGTGCTTTTTCTAATTCGGTCACGTTGGTGTCCTCTTTGGTTGGGTTTGGGTTAGCTTTGCCCGAAAAGGCTTTAATTGATGTATTACGATCAGCACCTGTTGAACAGATCGTAAATTCACGAATACGGTTTTGACGGAAGATTGTGATCGGGCCTTCAAAGGACTGACCATTAACAGTGACCGATTTGCCTTGTGATACTTCTTCAATGGATCCTGGATCAATCATCATCGACATCTGGAATGGGAAACCGTCATCAGAGTCTTGAACAATCTCTTGTGCTTTCGCATTCGTAAGAAAATCACCAGATACATCAATCTTTCCATTTGTATCTACAGCTTGAACTACACCAATTCGACTTGAGCCGAAGTGTTCTTCAAGTAAGGCTGTCGGCTTATCAATCTCAATTCCATCAAGATCAAAGACCACACCGGAGCGCCCCCAATACCAGTGACCATCTACACGACCACCGGCATAAGCAGTGCCTTTAAATTTCCGTTTCTGCCCTTCCTCGGCTTTCGGCACTTCGATTGCTGAGGCATTGAATAAATACTTCAGCCGTTCTTCATTTGGATCTGGCATTTTTCATGCTCCATAAAAAAACCGCCCAGAAGGCGGTCATATTCATTTTTAAATTAGTTCAATAAAGGCTTAAGTGTATAAACCATCTGCCCTTTAATCGCTTCAATCGAAACTACCTCAAAAGACAATCCCATTGGTATCAAAACGCCGTTGCCTGCATTCAACATATCCAGATCAACACCCAAGCCTTTCGCATTCTCAATCTTAATCACGATATCTGAAGCTGTATCAGCCATCAGCAACGGCGCATTCAATTGAACTGTTTGCCCTACCTGATAAGCCGCTACCTGTTGAAGCGTTGCAACACCCACTACGGTTGAAGCCGTATTACTTGCCACAGCTTGAATCGCTGCCATGTCCGTACTCAGCCAGCGCTTAAGTACATCATCAGCCAGAGAGCTTGTAGCAGAGTTTAAATAGCCAGTCAGTGCGGCATCATTTCCCTGTACATAGTCCAAGAAGGTGCGAATCGCACTTGGTCGAATGCTTGGATCAAGTGGTATTACTGTATTGGCCACCGTATCGAATAGATCCCGAGTCTTATCATCCATCGGAGCAAACAGACTGGTGAGCTTTTTACTCGCCGTCCATTCAGCCTTAATGACTTCCTTTTGCTCGAGTAGATATTCTTTATCAAGACTTGAAGCACTAATCTTTTTATCTACCAATGTTTCAAGTTCACCGAACTGCAATGGGTGTGATGACCAATCTAAGGCCTCAGCCACTTCAGGCAACTTATCGTCAGGCGTAATGCCGTATTTCAATGCCTGCTTCTCGGTTAAGGCGATCACTGTACAACGGCAGCGGAATCCTAATGGCGGATAGTGTGTCAGCCAAAACGGGTGATCGATCGGCAACACAATCCGATTCAAGGCTAAATGAGCAGGACGTACGCGACTATCATTGATCGCTGAGTACATTAGGTACGAGCGCTTAGCCTTATTTCGTTGCTGTTGTTGCCACCGCCCATGACCGTACGCACTCTGGATGTTGGTACGAAATACATTATCCAGGTAGTGCTTTGGCAGAATGATTTCAGATTCTTCAATTAGCTTCTGAAAGTCTTTAAAAGTACCGCCGTCAGCAATAGATTTATTCACTACCTTAATGACCGTCTCAATCTGTTCAAGACTCGATAGAAAGCTAACCGTGGTTGCCATCTGCCGGGTCTTTAGATCCATCGAATAAAACTCATCAGGCAGCACGATCTTTTTGCTATGAGCGTACCGAAGCGCTTCAAGGAATGTGACTGGTTGCATAGACACTCCCCAATGAAGTCAAGTTTTTTTCTGCGTTCATGCCGTACTGAAACATCAGCCAGACATTATGTGAATGCTTATAAAACTTTTTATCTTCAATCTCGTCGCTTGAGTTGGAAAATCCATGCTTGACTACAAATTTCCAAGGCGGCGTCCTAAACTCCGAATGTGGTTTTCGCCCATAAACGTATTCATATGATTTAATGAATAGCTCATTTTGTTGTGCTATTTCCATAACTACTTCCCACCTTGAGCCGTCACACATCCCAACACATCCGCAGCATACAAAGCCTGATCCAGATTGGCCGTAAACTGTGTCTGAGTTGCACCAGGTATTAACTGCATCAAGTTATAAGCCAAGCTTTCAGGGCTATCAGACTTGAATACCAACTCCTTGACCTGATCCGGTTTCAGTAGCTGCAATTCGCCTTGGCCATCAGTTAATTCTTCAACTTCCTGCTGCTCTGGTGAGAGCTTGTTGGCTGAGGCCTTAAAGTTAAATGCCTGACGGGGTAAAGCGGTGAATTGATTGAAGCCAATCTGGTTCTGTTCAATCACATCGCCATCTTCAAGCCCGTACTCACGCTTAAAGTATTGTGGCGTTAAGACTGCACCTGCATTTTTTAACTTCACATCACGATCCGCTTTAGGTTCTTCCAGTGACTTTTCTTCACCAATGATGACCCGGTGACGTTCCCAGCCATTGATATCACATAGTGCGTTAATAATGGCTTGGATCGTTGGCATGATCATTCGTACGTCGGCTTTATACTTCGAGTTCTGTACTTCTAAATGCACATCACCTAAAGCTCGCGAACCTGCGCCGTCGGTACCACTTGTCAAAGTCTGGCCAAGGATAACTTTTTGAATACGGCGTTCAAGGTTCTTATCAAAGACTTCAAATGTCTGGGAAGCATTGCCATTAGTATTAGCAGTTTGAATCTCCACCGAATCTGTGCCACTTAAGGCAATAACCGAACTGGCATGTGCTCTAAGTAGTGCATCACGCATATCTGTCGTCTTGCCGGCAGTTTTACCAACCAGCATTGGTAAGCCAAACTTTTCAACAAACTTGGCCCAGAACTTAAAGCCAGACGTTTTGAAGAACCAGACCCAGTACAGTCGACTTAAAAGAGCCTCACCCAATGGATTCTCATAAGTAGATTTACAACGTGTCAAAAAGTGTTTGAAGCGCTGATCTACTTCTTGATCTTGTCGAGTCGTGTTGTAGTTAGCCAGCAACATCAGGCGACCATCATTTTTAGGCTCATACCACTGCATTGGCTTTTCACCAATCCATTTAAAACCAATAAAAGGCGTAATGGTATCGCCGTCAATATGTAGGCTCGGCTCTTCCGGCTTAGTATAAATCGCCTCTAAGACTGAATATCCATACCAACGGGCATTCTGGGTACCCAACAAAATCTCAGACCACCACTCGCGCAAATGCTCCATGATGATTTTTGACTCTGGGCGGTCTATCGGCTCTATTCGCCACGGCGCACTTTCAAGTTTATCCTGGCGTTTTTCAATTGCCTGATAAATCTCATCGTCATACATCATGACTTTTAAGCGCGGGCGCGTAACACCAGCTTTCCGAAGTACTTCATCGCCATCCGGCATTTTTGTCAGATAACTGATTAAGGCCTGCTCTGCCTCATGAGAATAGAGGGCACCAGATTCGGGCTTACTATTTTCAGACTTTTTACTTTTCTTAGCCATAAATAAAACCTTAAGCCGCTGGTGGGCTGTAATTAATTGCAATCACTGCATCTTCAATCGCATCAATAAGTGTATCTACTTGGTCATCATGATCGTGAGTGAATGCCGCATTGAATGCTTCACACTCTTCAAAGAACTCACCGACCCATGGTGCATCTTTAGGTACCAATACAAACCGGTCATCAGGCTTGTCCTTATAGTTCGCTTCAAGATGAACCTGTACATCCATAAACCGGGATAGCTTGTCTGTATTACGCTGGACGGGAATCACAGCAACACCGGAGTAAGTTCCTAGTGTTTGGATCAACTGGGTACCAGATGCCTTGTCTTCTACTTTCATGTAGCGGATAGGCTTGGTATGCCAGGTGTATTCTTTGTGCTTATCCAGAAATGCCTTAGCCTGGCGGTTTAGTTCCGGTGCTTCCCATTTGCCACGTAAGAGGTCAAGCAAGTACAGCTTTCCATCTATCCCCATGCCCACCAGCAGGAATACAGAGTAGTCATTGTGCTCTTTGGTTTTCTGCGCTGTATCGACAAGGACGGCGCGCCACTGAAGCTCTGGGTGCTCTTTATAGAATCCAAACCATTCAGACTTAATCAAATCACCACCCAGCTTTTTAGGCTGCTGCATGTACTGACTTGAGAATGTATAGCGTGATACCGTCGCGCCCTCTTTATCCTTACCACCCTTTTCAAGCTGCAGTAAGGATTGCAATGATTCTTTCTTTGGCCAGTAACTTTGGCGACCCTGCTCATCACGCTCAGCATCTTGCGGTACCAGCTTTTGAATATGCTCTGGCAGTGTTGCAATGTACTTATCATCAATCAGTGCCGGAATAGATACTTGGCTCCATTCACCAGGTAAATTGCCTGTCATGACGAAATTGGTTGGATCCTCAGTGTGAAGACGCTGCATGATCATGATGATCGGTGTATCAGACTTAGCTTTACGGGAGTTCACCGTGTTCAGTAGCTTCCGATTCGCTGCATCCCGCTTGATCTTACTGAAAGCATCTTCGGGCTTTAACGGATCATCAATGATGATACAGCCAGTAAATCCATCATCTGCGAGTGTTCCTGCCCGTCGTCCAGTGACCTGTCCACCCATAGAAGCCACATACACATGGCCAACGTCATAGTCCTCAACCGTAATCTTCCATTCTTTCTTGGAGTCAGTACTATTGGAAACTGTTAAATCCCACATTTGGCGATAGTCTTTCGACTTTACAATGTCACGCGCCGTATCCGATACGCCTTCTACCAGTGATTGAGAGAAGGACAAATACAAAAACCGTGACCGGGCATTTAACGCTAAGCCACGTGGAATTAGGTTGGTGGTCAGTTCAGTTTTTCCGGCCCCTGGTGGAACGTTGATAACCACGTTTGCAATCTCACCAGCAATCACCTGATCAATAATCCATGAGATGTAAACATGGTGCCAGTTCACCGTAAATTTAAAACCCATACGGGGCTTAAAGAATCGCCGGGTGAAATATAAATGCTCATCTTCACACAGCTTCTTTTCAACCTGTGTTTGCAGATCCATTTAATATTCCTCTTGGGCCTTCTTTACTGCAGCTTCAACCTGTGCTTGGGTAGCATGAACAACTGTTGTTTGAAGAGGTTCGCCGTCTTTACCAGTAATCTCTATTTTCTTTTCATAGTGACCTTTAACAATTTTTTGCATCTGATCAATTAATTTAATTGCTGAAACCACATTGCTTTTTTTATTCACCAATAGATCACTGAGAATTTTCAACTGAACAATATCGTTAGCACCTTCAATGTTATAGATCGGCTGGGCAATGTATTGCTTACGTGCTTCATTAAATAGATCTACAAATTCCTGTGATAAGTCAGCACCTGCAACTTTGGTAGGATCATATGTCTCCACTTGTTGTGGGGAAACATCAACTCCTAATTTTACCTTGATGTCTTCTACTACTTGAGTGGGGGTCATAAACTGGGCAAGTGCTCGAACTATAAATACTTTTTCGTGTTTTTTAAGTCTTGCCATAAATCACCATCCATCAAGGTACATCAAGGAAAGTGGGCAAAAAAATTAACCGATGACACAGTTCCCACAACATGCTGCAATATTCGTTTCAGATACAAACGGCGCATTCTTGGCAATTTCTAGAAGTCTTTTAACAGACTCATCAGCACCCCACCGTTTAGTCTCACCAAAGAACACTTCAACGTCATGGCCAGCCAAATAATGCTTAGGTAAGCCAGTATGGTCGCTATAAATGATTTCGCCATCTTCATCACGCTCAACACCGATGTGATAAAGCTCATGTTCAATCAGTCGACAAAACTCACGATCTGAGGCTTGCTCACAGAAAGCAGCATCCACAGTAATCAGATATTGAGGTACAAAGCCGAACCAATCCCGCATCTGTTGTTCCTGGCGTGCTTTCTTCCAGCCACCCTGGTTAAACATGACCTTTTCACATTGCCCCAGCACCATACGTTTTTTCGCTATGGCGGCAGATGAAGCCCATGCGAATGCAAGGAACTCTTCATTGTCATGCAGTAATTCAGCAATATGATCATGATCCGGGTTATGAAGTTCACCGCCGAGAGTGAGCCAGTTTTTAACAACCCATTCCTTGAGCTCTGGTGCAGGTGCCAAACGAATGGCTTCCTCTTCCTCGGCCTGATCAATCAGCTCCGTCGGCGGGAATGGTCTGAACTGTTCCATAAGATGCCTTTAAATTTCTCAGCCATGCCGTTGCACGGCCCATATTGATGTCATTAACTTCAAAGCGGTGATATCGATAACCCATTTCTTCAGCATGGTCATAGCGATCCATACTCCAAGCTTTTGTGGCCAACTTACCTTTTCGGCCACCAGACCAAGGCCCACCAGCAATTTCAATTAATGTGAGATAGCCAACCAGGTGCAAATCGAAACGCCAGTGCTTAGTACTTTTAAAATGAAAATATTCTTCGTATTTGATTTCCACCCGATCCAAGATTTCTTTTAATCGATCGAATGCTTCTAAGTATTTTTCACCAGCTTTGGGTAGGGGTCTGACACGCGATTTCTTTTTTGGCGGGATTTTTTGGGTGAAAAGTTTATAAGCCTTTTCATCCATACAAAGTGAACCGTAAATTATTAATGCGTTCTTTCAGCTTAATTATAATTTCATCGATTACTATCATTTGATGACGCGTCAATCCAGATCTGCTGAGATTCTGATACTTAGACAGCTCAGTACTGCAAAATTCTAAGTCTTGTTTCGCTTGTACTTTATCTGTCATGTAATCACCAATAAGAAAAGAAAAACCCCGACAAATTAATGACGGGGTTTGAGTCGCAATATGTTCGACAAAAGGAAAATAGCAATATATTTCAATAAAAAACCCGTTTAACTCTCTCCAATTAAACGGGCTTGACTTGCGTCACAACGTCTTTCTTCTTTTGCAGAGCAACTATATTGCTTAAATATTACAGCTTTATGAAACAGCTCTTTGCTTGGGTGATTGCTATTCAACTTCTTTTAAACAATCCCGACACACCTTGATTTCTTCATCATCAACCGTGTAATCGATCTCAGTCGCACCGTGTAGGCCGAATAAACACATCAGTAATCTAAGCATGATTTTACTCCTGGGCAATCAAGCAATCATGTCGCAAGAAATGTCAGTTATTTTCACTTATAAAACATAAATTTATGATATTTATTTCCAAAATAATGTCAGTAATTTTGTCGAACTAAGCAAGATTCCTTCCTGGTTAATCAAGCAATGATCAAGCATTTTAACTTGGTGTGATTACACTAATATTTCTCAGGGCAATAAAAAAGCCCACCATTTGGCGAGCTTTCCTTGATGCTTAAACCTATTCTTTTGAACCCTTCACTTCAAACTGGTATTCGTCTTGAGTGACCTTAATTTTAATATTTTTATATTTTCGTTTGTTTGGATCCATTGCCGAGCCAGCCACTTCCTCAAAAAAGCTACGATCATTCATTAGCTCGCCATATGCTTTATAGCCTAATAAAATCTTTTCAGGCTTTTTGCCTTCAGCCACTAATTTACCGAGAGTATCTTCTAGTTTTTTAACAGTTAAAATCGCCATTTCAATTAGAGCTCAAAAACAAAAAGGCATTATCACTTAATTTTATGAATAAATAATGTCAAAAAAGCCCACCTTTCGATGAGCCTTCTATCAGTAGTGCGACTTACTTACACTTCGCACCACTATAACACGAATTTAGCATTACCCTTGTACAAGGTCAATCCCTAATCATTATTTATATTCAATGAACTTATAACGACAGTGCAATGCAGCCAAACCGCACTTCACATCAGCACGAGCATCATTTTCTGAATACATTTTCACCATGTCGCCCACTGGATTCATCTCCCATTTCACCATCTGCGACCACGAATTCCCATAAAAATAACGGCAGATAATCGCATCCATCCACTCATCCATGATTTCACTTTGACCCTGCATATCCAGAATTAAGCGCTGGACTGCCCGAGCTTCATTATCATCAATCTCACAAACCACCCCAACTCTGGATAATTTCGGCTTTTCCTCTGACAGCATTGAATCAGCAATAATTTGACGAGTCTTTCTCACACCCAACTTAAACTTGCGCTGCTTTACAACCGCCTCATCCATAGCAACAGCAATAGGATTGATGCTCTTGCCGCATGTCCCAGCCACGCTATTCATCCAAGCCCCAAATTGATAAAGCCATTCCTCTAGTGAGTATTTACCCCAATCAACCGCCTGCATAATATTTTGAACCTTAACCATCGCATTCATCCCTATTCCCCTACCATCTTCTCTATTTGCTGGATCGCGTGACCTGACTTCACTTGATCTGTACTAAACCGTATTACCTGAAAACCCATCATTGTTGCGGCGTTATATTTTTCCATGTCCCCGATATACCCCTTGCCTCTGGTATGTCTTCCACCACTCCAGATCCCACCTTCAACCTCAACCAATATCTTTTTGTCTACTAAGTGAAAATCTGCTTTCCACTTACGATCAGGGTGAAATTTAAATTCCTGCTCAAACTCAATTTTTAAAGTCTTTAGTTCTCGGGCCAGTTTCGCCTCAAACTCATTCGGTACTTTTTCGCCTTTCACCTTAGGACGCTTGGAGCGCACTTTTGGTCTGGTGGCTTTCACCATCTTCTTGTATTCAGCGATTGAGTAGCTGGTCATTCACACCACATCCTCAAAACGACGGCGCCAATTGCCATGAAAATAAACATCAATGTTTTGTTAAGGTCCTTCACGCCGCCACCTTCACTGTGAAAATCTGCTTAGTCTTTTCAGTTACGGTAAAACCTGCAGGCGTTGCACCATCTCTCTGGATATATCCGGCCTGCTCCAACTGGCCTAAATAACGCTGCACAGTGCGACGATTACCCTCCATCAGTACCATCACATCAGAAACACTTGTTTTGCCCCGTTTAGCCATCATTTGGCGCAATACACGAATCATTTTCTCGCCTTGGGTTACAGCGTGCATCGATGGGCACCAATCCATGGTTTGAAAGTCATATTCTTTTGACATGATCAGTGACCTCCCAATTGCTCACGAATAACCTTAGGCACCTTCACCCCATCCATCTCGCATTTTTCCAAGTACGACTCAGGATTTTCAAAAGGATCTGGCCAAGGATCAGTTATTGCAGTCGGCTGGCACTGGAGACGTTGAGGTTTCGGCACATGACGGTTTTTTACATTCATGCGTTTTTTAAGTTCTTCAAGCGCTTGCTTTGCCACTTCATTTGGTACCGGGTTATGATCCTCCTCAGCTTTGCTTTCAATCTGCATCACAGCATCCAACACGCCATCAGGCTCACCACGTTCTTTAGCTTCAGTAACGAGTCGTTTGTACACACTGCAAAATACGTTGTGTACGGTATCAGTGGTTTTTAGCATCCCATATGGACCCACTACAGCGTCATAAGCTGCTTTAGCTAGGTGATTGATTCGAGCAGAGCGGTTTTCTTTCTCAAAATTAAGAGCCTGTAACCATGCCTCATCAGCGGTCTGATATTCATACCCACCTAAACACCAGTCTTTAAATTCTGGAATCGATGGTGGCCAGCTTGCCGTGTCCAGTCGCTTAAGACCTCGCAAGAATTGCTCATAAGTCAGCACAGAAAGTTTCTGAGCAAACTTGGCAACCACTTGCCCTTTAGTCTGACCGGCCCATTGATCAGTAAATTTTTTGCCGTGTAGCTCAATCATTTCCTTGATCAGTAAACGGGCATCTTCTTCGCCAAATTTGCGAACTTGTTGATCAGGTCCATTCACTTGATTTGAGATCTGGTTATGCATGGCCCACCCCCTCAACCGCATGGATATCAATTATGGCTTGTTCTTCAGGTTGACCTAATTCAGCAAACCACTCCTGTGCTTCACGTGCTGCTCGGCTTTGGTATCCAGAAGGTTTGGCAGCCGGTGCAGATTTCTTGGCTTCACGTAGACGGCGTACTTCGTCTTTGTTGTTTTGAATCCAGGTAAACCATTTCACCAGCCATAAGCTTGGTGTATTTTTGCTATCAGACTTAGCTGAGAAGAAATCACCAAAGTTTGTAAACATAGCAATCAGATCTTGTTCTGGTAGACCAGGATTACGCTGCTTTCCAAGTTCTATGAAATCGTAGTGAATTGGATATACATGTACGCATTCAAGAATCGAATAGCGTTTGTGATCCTCAGCTTGATATTGAGAAAATTGAATCGGTGGAAAAGAAATTTTTTCTTCGCACGCATTACTACTACCACTACTATAAATACTGGTTATTGGTTCATGGTTATTGGTTAATGGTTTATGGTTTATGGTTGGTTGCACGTCCGTTAAATTTCCGTTCAACGCTGCTTCAACGGTCGTTGGATTCTCATTTAACTGACCTTCAACGTCTGTTGAACTTCTGCTATTCGAATGATCATCATTTGATGAACCACCATCAGAGTTCCGTTGCTTTTTCTCTGCGCGTTTTTTAGCAGATGCTTTTCCAGCATCACTAGCCTGTTTGCGCTTACCGTGATATTCAGCGATTTCACGTTCACAACGATTGTTGATATAAACCCCATCCTCAAGAGTAAAAAACTCATCAAGAACATATTTCAAAGCAGCTGTCTGGTCTTCAGTTGTACATTGCAAACGGCGAGCCAAACGCTCCAAATTGGATGCATCAATTGGCTTTTCAGTGTCGTAATACATATCTAGAAGATCTCGGTAGATCGCACGCTCAACCAAGCTCAAATGGCGAGTTGCATTGTTGAAATCCCCTATATGATGTTGGTAATAATTCATAACTTTTCTTCCACTTTGAGGTATGCACCAATGCTCTGACCTTCACGCTTTAGCTCATCAAGCATGTCGTCTAAGCCAAATTGATTGTTCCGCTCAACTAAATAATGAATAAACTCATTTTTCACTTCAGTCATTTCTTCATCGTGATGACATTCATGCTCTTCACATTCATGGGTCTCACATTCAAGACATTCATACTCAAAGCCGCTTTCTTTCATTTCATCGGCAATCGTATTTAAGTCAGAACCACTAGATGAAGATATGAAGCCAAGAACATCTTCTAAAGTTATGCTCATGCTGCCACCTGCTGTGCTTTACGCATCTTATTGACTAGGCCTGTAATACGAGTCAGGCCAAAAGCAGTGACACGCATGTGCAAGAACACACGCTCCTTGCCATCGTTGCGATTTGTGATTACTGGTGATGTACGGTTGGTGAATACGCCATTAATGACATACTGGGCATGTGGTTGAAGCTTGCGATCCGAGTCGCGGTAAACCCACTTTCTGTCAATCAATAGCTTGATTAGGTCTGATTCTTTAATACCGATTGTTTTGGCACATTCACGCAGGCAATAAGTATTGGATGTATCAGCAATGACTTCTAATGCTTCAGCCTTAGGTGCAAGTACTGCTACTTTTTCACTTAACTCAATGTTGAGCTTGGCTTGGACTTCGATTGCTTGAAGTAGATGTGCAGGATTGGTGATGTCAAAACTATTTTTAGCCTTAAGCGCGTCTTCCATCGAAGTCATGCGGTCAAAAACTCGAGCCTGTAACTCATAGCTATATGACATAGCCATCAAGCAGGCTTCGCGTTTTGGGAAGTTGTAGATATGTCGCGTGTTGTTGTTGCCGTAGTTTTGCGTTCCGATAAATTTCGGAGCGTGATTATCCCCTAAAACACCTGGGACTTTCCGCATAAAGTCATCATGACGAAGTTCTTTATATGGCTTCTCTACAGTGGCAGTCTCTTTGCGAAATTTATTAATGAAATCAACAATCTCAGGTGATGACATTGTTACTTCGTTTATGTTAAAATTTCCTTGTGTTAACATATTCATTGTTTGGATCTCCAACGATTTAAACACCGAAAAGCCTGACCTCGACCGTCAGGCTTTTTCTGTTTCTGGGTTATTGATACAAGCCTGGACTTGTTTATCCAGCTCAGCCAAAACAACGTGCATTTGGTGAATTACTTTTGACATATCACGCACTTCACCTGGAGTGATGCGGCCGTCAGCCATAATCTCGCGAAACGTACTCATCACATCCCCGCCACGCATCCCGACGCACAAAACCTTATCTGTAAGCGCCATATCGCGGCATTCAGGGATTTCGGGAAGGTTAATTGCAACCTTTTCATGCTCAGCAGCTAATGCTTGCAAAATACGAAAGTCACCAGTCAAAGCCATCAATTTAGAAGCCTCAGCAAGTGTTAGATGGTGAGTTTCAGTATTTGGGTTGATCTTGCTGTTTAGAACAGCGGGGCTTTTGATTCCCATACGTGGAGCTAATGAGGCTGAACCACCTGGGTAGTCACGAACTGTGTTGTACGCTGCATCTGTTATGTTCATTTTCCCTTCCTTCGAACGTATTTAATTAAAATCAAATGCTTAATAATTAATTTAAGCGGTTAATCGCGATGGCGTGGGTACTTCTCTAACAATCTTGTAGGAAATCCCTGGTATAACAGCCATGATTTTTCCAACAGAAGGATCTGGGATGTATTCACCCCATTGATTAATCGCTTGGGGAGTGATGCCAATTTCTTCAGCTAGGCGTGATGCATTTTTAAAATGATCAAGAGCGTCACTGGTTTTGATGAGTACTCTCATGTTCAATCTCGAAAGTATGCTTTATTATTAAAGTGTACTTTAATATATTTTTGCAAGCAAGCTTTATTAATATTGTTGTAAGCTGGCTTTAAATTTAAAGTGAATTTTAATATGAGTACTCTTGAGGATCGGATCAATCAGGCCATATCTCATTTTTTGTCCAAGAATAAACTTAAGAAACTGGACAGAGCGGCCATGGCTAAGTATTGCGAAGCATCTGTAGCTGCGGTAGGCCAATGGATTAATGGAAAAACAAAGTCGCTTGATAGCTTTAAAAATGCTAAAGCTGCTCAATTTTTAGGTGTGAATCCCCACTGGTTAGCCGGTGATCCTAAGTATGGAATGCTTGATGCATCAAGTGATCAGAAACTTGATAACAATATCGATCTATCTCAAAAAATTCCTATGGAAGGTTTTCCTGTACCTGTTATTTCATGGGTAGCTGCTGGTTCATTTGACCCTATTGAAACCGTGCTTAAAGATGTTGAAGTGGATGAATATCTTCCGCCAATAAGAGAATGTGGAAAAAATGGATATGGTTTAGTAGTGGTTGGAAATTCCATGAAGCCTGACTTTAAGCCAGGTGATCGTATCTATGTAAATCCTGATATTCAAACTTTCGACTTACATACCGATGATTTAGTGATTATTGCCTGCTGTGGTGAGAGTGAGGCTACGTTTAAAAAGCTAATTATTGAAGGCAGCGATAAGTACCTTCAGCCACTTAATCCAGATTGGCCTGAGCAAATTATTAAACTGACAGAAGATTGCCGCCTAGTAGGTAAAGTTGTCGGGTTGTATAGAAAAATTTAATTAAAAGTAATTTACCAATCAAGGTAAAGATAATATTCCAGGGGGAAACTATGGATAATTTTGTACAACGATTAAAAAATCATATTGAACATGTAAAAAAAGTAGGTGTCCACTGCTCAACGGAAGAGACCACGAAGCAAGCGCTGATATTACCTTTATTGGATATTTTGGGTTTTAATCCATATGATCCCACAAAAGTTCTTGCGGAATTTGCAGCTGATTTCCCGGGAGTTAAGGCAACTGAGCGTGTAGATTACGCACTATATTGCAATGGTCAGCCTGTAATGTTTATTGAAGCCAAGCCTTATGTTGCAAATCTAACCAATCATGCACCACAACTATCAAGGTATTTTAACAGCAGCCTAGGTGTAACTATTGGTGCTATTACAAATGGTCGTGAGTGGAGATTTTTTACAGATCTAATCAACACTAATGTTATGGATGAAAAGCCATTTCTAACAATTGATTTTACAAAAGCTGACCCTGAAGATCTGACACAGTTAGCGGAATTTAAACATGACAATTTTCATGCGGAAAAGTTAAGATTTTTTGCAGAAGAAAATCAATATATCCAGCAATTTAAAACTGTAATTAAGAAAAGTATTAATGAGGTTGATATTGATTTTGTAAGATATGTTGCACAACAAGCAAGCATACAACGCCAATTAAATACTAAGTTTCTTGAATCCATACAGCCATTTGTTCAGCAAGCGGTACAGCAAGCTATTAGTGATACAGTCGTTAAAGGCCTATCCTCTCCAACAATTATTACCGCACAGCCAATTGAGCAGAAACCAACTGAAAATCAGCCTGAAGTGAATCAAGCAATACCAGAGTCCGATTTTATTGTGCATCCCGACAATGAAAAAATCATCACCACAAAGGATGAGCAAGATTTACTGCGTATTGTGACGGAGTTATTCCCAGAAGTTGAGATTGAAGGGCGTGATACTGAGAGCTATTACTCTGTTCTATATCAAAATAAAACAAACAGATGGTTGTTTAGATACGATGTTAATCGTAAGCGTCCTACAATTCAATTCAATGTATCAATAGATGAATCTCGTAAAACTGAGCTTGAGCGCGCTGGTCTAGAACTTCAAAATAATGGACAAATTTTTCTAGAAAAGCCGGAACATATTTACAGAATGGTGGGTATTCTTAGGGATAGTCTTGAGTACTGCATGAATGATGAGAATTTCAAGCGTGCCCCTAGTCAATAAATATTTATAAAAGCCGCTATATGCGGCTTAGGTTTTATCAAGATGTTGAATATGGTAGCTCCCCAAAAAAGAAGGAAAGCATAATGATCGCAACACTTAATAAATCCAAAACTGCGCTAACAATTAATCGTCAAGAATTTAAATTGGCATTAGGCAAAATCGGTGAAGGGATTGATAAGCAAATAGCTTCGCTTAAGAAAGCCAAGCAAAGCTATGACGCTGCTGAAATAGCACGTGAGGTCATTAGTGAGGCAAATATCTTTGAAGCTATTATTGAGGGCTTTAACGAAGCAGAAGAGACTAATCTAAAGTTGGCGGACATAACCAATCTTGAAGTGGCACAAGGATGGATAGATGAGTTTTTAGAAAAGTATTCTGCTCTATAAACCGCAAATTAATTTTTGTTGGCTGGATGAATAAAAAAGCCGCTATATGCGGCTCTTTGAGTTGAGTGGGATAATTAAGACGACAATTATTGTCAAACTCATAATGAAACTATAAATATTGATTGATAGACTATGACCACAACCAATACTGATGTGAATGAAGATGATATGAGTGAGAAATTCCACGTAGTTTATGATGGTAAGGCTTTAGATGAGCATCTAATGGATGTACGCGACCTTGCGCCTGCTATGATGGCTATCAATGATCTTCTTATTCATGCAAATCAAGAAATCAACGGTGAAAAGCTTAAAATTGAGCTGAAAGTTAAAGCCAATTTTAAAGCCGGTAGTTTTGGTATTGAGTTTCATGAAATTTTGTCTTGGTATGACCAGATTAGAGATATTTTAACCGGGCCGACTGTTACCGCTTTTGCAAATGCTGGTGGGCTTCTGGCGCTAATTGGGATGTTCAAAAGCCCGAGGGCTGGCTTAATTCAGCTGTATCAAAAATTAGAAGGCAAGCCACCTGTTAAGGTTGAAGAAGAGACTGAGGGTGTTCGAGTTTATTATTCTGAAACTGAATTCGAACTAGTCGATAAGCGTGTACTCCGCTTGTATCGCAATAAATCTATAGCGTCTGACTTAAATAAGATGCTGGAGCCTTTATCAAAGGATGGTATTGATGCTCTCTATGTCGTTAAAGATGCGGACGATAAGAATGTACAGCTTTTGATTGATAAAAATGAAGTTAAATTTTTTAAATATCAGGAATTTGAAGAAGATTTAAACTCTGATGTTTCTGAGACATATGTCCAGATTGAATCTGTTTCATTTAAAGAAAAGAATAAATGGAAGTTTAGTAATGGTAAGTTCTTTTTTAACGCAAGTATCTCTGATGAAGAATTTATTTCTAGAATTGATGTTGGTGAGTTAAGATTCGGTAAAGGCGACATCTTAAAAGTAAAATTAAAGGTTGTTCAAACTATTGCTCACAATAAATTAAAATCGGAATATGAAATTATTAAAGTAATTGAGCATAAGCCAATGAAAAGTGGCGAGCAGGAAAAATTAGAACTCTAATTGCTTAATAAATGAGTTCTTCAACCCACCCCAGCGGTGGGTTTTCTTTTATAAAATTCTTTATATAATTCAAAGTCCAATAACACTAAAATCAAACTATGAAAACAATAACTTTAACTATCCTACTCTTGTCTTTAGCTTTCACTGGTTGTGAGAAGCAACTTAGTGAAGATATAGATCCAATCACAACCATAACAGCTCTTGAGAACTCAGATAATATTCTTAGTAAATATATAGAAAAGCTAGAATCGGAGTTCACTACACAAGATGTACGGGTAAAAATTTTATGCAGAGACTACCCGCGCGAGTATCAAAAAAACTATATGCCTAATTTGTTGAAGCTATCACCCGGTGAATACTCTGAAGCTGTACTTTTGGCTGATATGGATTTGGTTTTAGATCACTACAAAGAGAAAGATGCTATTCAGTGCTAAAGCTTTCTTACTTCTGAAATATTAAATCTTTATATTGGACTTAAGACCTCTCATGACCGGGTCTGTAATAACAAAGTAAAGCATCACTAACCCGCTATCCGCGGGTTTTTCTTTATGTAAGGTAAGTGTAACCTTGTCTTTAAATGTTACATTATAACAATTAATATAAAGATACCTATGATTCATAAATAGAAAGGTAAGTATCAATGAAATATTTGTTAGGTGCAGCATTGTTAGGATTAGCACTTACTGGCTGTACTTCAAATCCACAAAACGAAGTGGTACAAGAAAAAGTTGTGAGCAATACTCCAGCTGAAACTCAGGTAATTAACTTTACTGGTCCAATGGATCTTACAGTTGAATTGAAATCTTCGGATAATTTTGAAACTGCAGAAATGACAGATAATTCTGGCAAGGTTTATCACCTTAAGCGAGCTATTTCAGGAAGTGGTATGCGTTTAGCCAATAATGATGGTGTTTCAATTCACTTCAAAGCTGGTGAAGGTATTGTAGAGTTTATGAAAGACAAACCTATCAGTATTACTGAATACAAAAAATAAGATTATTGTTCTAGGACAACCTACCCCAGTGGTGGGTTGTCTTTTTATTATATGAAGTAATATTCCTATCAGTTTAAAATTATAATATATGACGCTGTAGTCTAAAAATTGTTTTTTCATATCTCTCTTAGCACAAATACGGACTAACTTAATGAATAATATTAACTTTAAGAATTTCGAAGAGGCTGGCCAAGCTATTTTAAAATTCTTATCTCAACGATTTGGATTTAAGTTATGGATGATTACCCGTACTGAAGGTGATGACTGGATTGTCTTACTAAGTGAAGATAATGGCTATAACGTTAAGCCAGGACAAGTATTTCGATGGGCAGATTCGTTCTGCTCACACATGGTACAAAATAATGCGCCCCGCATTGCCCCTTACTCGCCCGATGTTCAAGTTTATACAGATGCACCAATAAATAAACTTGTCACTATTAAAGCCTATATCGGTCAACCTATTTTAAAAGAAGATGGTTCCTTGTTTGGCACTCTTTGTGCAATTGATCCCGAACCTCAGTCTAAAGTCCTTGTTGAGGATGCTCCATTGTTTGATCTTATGGGAAAGGTGCTTAGTTACACGATTCAAGCTGAATTAAGAGCAACCGAACACATACGTAAAGCTGAACGCTTTGAAATGGAAGCATTGTCTGATCCAATGACTGGACTTTATAACCGTCGTGCTTGGGATCGATTAGTTGAGTTAGAAGAAGAACGGTGTAAGCGATATGGTCACCCTACTGCTGTGCTTATGATTGACCTAAATGATCTAAAGATCACTAATGACAATCTAGGACATGCTGCTGGTGATGAGCTGATCAAAAGAATGGCTGTAGCTTTAAAAGGCATAGTACGTAGCAATGATATTATTGCTCGCCTAGGTGGTGATGAATTTGCCGTACTTAGTATCGAAACTAATCTGCAGAATGCTGAGAAGCTTGTAACAAGAATTCAAAATGCTTTTGCGAAAGCTGAAGTTAGTGCGGCAATTGGTCTTGCAATGCGAAATCCAGCATACGGTCTATCAGCAGCTATCATAGAGGCAGATGAAAAAATGTATCAGGATAAAGCCCTAAGCAAATCACCTGAGACTAATTAATAAAAAACGCGAACCCGACGCGGCTCAATAAGCAGGAAGCTATATGATATTGGATCGAGAATTACAGCTTGAGTTGTTAAGTAAGATCGCAGAGTGCTACCCATTTGTATGGACTGATTATGAGCGAAAGCCAGATAGTGCTGAGTATCATAAAATTGCTATCAATTTGAACTATCTCAAGGGTCATGGCCTTCTTACCGAGAACTCCACCAAAGTGGTGCATAGTAAATCTGGAGATGGTGGTGGCTCCATTCTTATCATGAAGCCGCAAATCACAGAAAAAGGCTTGGATTTTCTAAAAGATGATGGTGGTCTTTCAGCTATTTTAGGTGTGGTAACTGTAAGATTTGAGGCTGACACCATACGCACAATACTTCAACTTAAGGTGGATCAATCTGATTTATCGCCTGTTGATAAGCAGAAATTGCGTGGTGCGCTTCAAGAGCTGCCTGCCGAGAATATAAAACACCTGTCAACGAAAATTGTGGATGCGGGTTGGGATAATCTAGGCTCTCTAATGAGCTTAATTCAAAGCAGCCTTTTTTAGCGATATTTTTAAATTTCAAATAACCAATCGGCTTATTGTAATCGCCTACTGGCACAAAAAATTCAGGCACATCTTCTTTTATGTGCTCCAGGTAAATCTGGGTTGAGCCGGGATGAAGCCGATCTTCTATTAAAACAAGCGTTTCTAATTTCATAAAAATACCTTGCCGCATACCCGAGCGGCTCTTGGATCGGGTGGAGAAAAATATGGCAGAAACAAAATGCGGTAGCTGTGGATCGCACAGCTTTGAGCTTTCAAGCCAAAACTTGGGCAAGTCAGATCTTTTGTTTTGGTTTGTACAATGCTCCAATTGCGGGGTTCCTATTGCGGTAATGGAACATAACCATATTGGTATTAAACTAGATCATATTGTTAAGCGATTAGATGATCTGGAGGCCGGAATTGGCTTAACTATGCAGTCTGTAAGCTCATTAAAAAAGAGTAAAAAATAACTACTCTCTACCAAGAGCACGAGAGCCATTAGAGTGGCCGTTATTGGTGCTAATTTTTTCAGTAAGTGCACGAAAACCGCTAACAGTAATCTCTTGGTTATCAAGCACAAAAGCTTCGGCAACTTTAATATATTCCTGTATAAGGGCATGGTCATGTATGCCTGAGGCAACATAAGCTTTATATAATTCAGCTCGAAATTTCTTCTTGCTCATTTTAACAAACTCCAAACAACCCATCCCTGTGATGGGTTTTCTTTTGTCTATTAAAGCATAAATTAAAGCAAAGTTTATAAATATAATTAAAGTATGCTTTACATAACCCATTTATTAAAGTATGCTTTAATTATCAAGTAAAAAGAAGCCCCAGCGTTGCTAGAACAACCTGGAGCGTGACCCATCACCCTACTGAGTGAAATTATTATGAACACAAAATTAACTCCACACAATAGCTTCAAGGTAACTCTGTTTACCGCCGCCTTAACTGTAAGCGCCTTGGCATTTGCTCATCTTGCTGACTTTGGTACTGACCAGGTAGCACCAGCTCAAAATATTCAATCTGAATATGGAATCGTCTCTTTAAAGATGCTCGACGATGTACACGGTGAAGCTGTCGTAAATCTGGATGGTTTCCGTTTGGAAATCACTTCATTTGAAGTTGAAGCACACCCGGATGATTACGGTGTACCAGGTTCCGAATTCACAAATATAGAAGTCGTTGAACTAGGTGAAATCAAGGTGTTCGATGCTAATGGCAATCCATATAACGACTTCACTGATCATCAAGATCACCGCGAAATCAATTCAATGATCGCCGGCTACATCATGAAGTACCGTCTGGTGGAGGTTCAGTCATGATTTTAAATTCTGCTGATCAAATATTTGAGGCGCTTTTGAATGGCCAATCGGTCTACTGGTGTGAATGCGGCTCTGATGACTGGTCTCCTCTAAATGATCGAACTCAAATTAATTTTGTAGACCTTTACACCGGCTTCCTGCAATTCAAAGCAGATGAGCTACCTGTAGTGCCAATGCCGGTAGAATTTGGCTCAACTCATCGTTATTTCTCTGAATACATCAAGACCTTTGAAGGACTTGAAATCTATCGAGTGGGTAAAACCCGGGCGAGCTATTTTGCCCTACGTGTCAAAAGCTCAGGAACTATTTCCGACTATTTCTGCAATACGCAGATCTACTCCATTCAGCCGGATGGCTCATTGAGGAAGATGGATAAATCCCTTACTCCAAAATGGATTTTAGATGGGTTGGAAAATGCGCGTGTTGCTATGCGCAAAAACAAGCGTCATCAAGTTTTAGAAAGTACCGGCTTCTTTGCATCGGAAGACTATAAGAACTTTAAGCGTAATAACCGTCCTGCAGGAGTACGTTGAGATGGCTATTCAAGTATTTACACCAGAAAACACCCTGCTTGTAGAAAGTATTAAGTGCTACCTGTATACCGATCCTGGTATGGGTAAAAGTACCATTGCTCATACCGCAGAAAAGCCTTTAATTTTTGACTTTGATAAAGGTCAGCATCGTGTATCTGCTGAGCTGCGTCGTGGCGCAATTGTTCGTATTGATAGCTGGCTTGACCTTGAGAATCTTAAGGATGACTTCTATGCACCCTATAAAACTATTGTTTCAGATACTGTAGGTGCAATGCTGGATGCAATTAAAGATCATCTTTCCAAGAATAGTGACAACCTGCAACGTGATAAATCACTGACATTAAAGGCGCAGGGTCTAGCTGGAAACCTATTTATGAAAATGGTTCGTAAGTGGGAAAACCTAGGTAAAGATATTGTTTTTATTGCTCATGCTGTAGAGCAGGAAGCTGGTAAGAATAAGATCAAAATTGTGCGTCCAGATCTGGCTGGCAAAAATAGCGCGATGCTTTATCGCATGTCAGACATTATGGGCTATCTACACGCTTCTACCGATGAGAATGGAGATGATCTCCGTACGATCTATTTCAACCCATCTGAGTCACACCATGGCAAAAACTCAGGTCGCTTAGGTCGAATACATACAAATGGGAATGGTGTGGAAGTTTGCTCTGGCCAAGTTACTGTTCCAGATCTGGCTCATTCCCCTACTTTCCTTGCAGATCTGCTTAAACAAGCCAAGGACCACATCAATACTCTTACTCCAGTACAAGCTGAAGAGTTAAAAAATATCACTGACCTTAATCATTGTAAGCAAGTCTGCGAAGAAGCCAGTCATGCCGGTGATCTAAATCAGCTTACTGAGTCACTTATGCCTGAGCATAAGTATGTAAAAGAAATGTGGGCTGCTATTAAGGCACGTGGCGCTGAAATGCAATGCACCTACGAAAAAGAGAAAAAGCGCTGGTTCAATCCACCTCAATTCAATGGCATTTCTGATGAGCAGCTGGCCGATCTACAGGACTTTATCGATACCTGTGGTCTTGATGCGAAAACAGTGTGTGAACACTTAGGGCTTGATGCTCTCAACCAGATAGAAGCTTCCAAATTTGAAGCCGTAAAAAATGAAATAGAACAAGTAGCTAAGGGAGCAATGACAGCATGAAAATTTTAAATAGCAAAGAAGCTTTTGAGGCAATGATGGCTGGCCGAAATATCATGTGTCGTGCAGCTGGTGAGTTAATGGATTTTGATGATCTGTCTCAATTCCCGGCTACGATTTTCGCTATGCCAGGCTATGAGTTCTGCATCAAGGTTGAAACAATGGAGCTGGCTGGTATTACATTTACCAAGCCTTTGACTCTTGATGATGTCGTGGAAGATCAGGAAATCTTTATTATTCATCCTGACCATATCTCACAGATTAAATACAGCAAACAGTGCATGGAGTATTTCAAAGCTGTCGACAATGGTTTTGCTCAGGCGGATAAAGAAAATGCCGAATTACAATTGGTTGCAATGGGTGAACTATTTGGTCGAATGATTGTCTATCCTCCAACTATAGACAATACAGGCAAACCTAAAAAGAGACGCTCAACCAAAGCTAAGAATGAGACTGAACAGGCTAGCATTCCAGCTGGCCCAGGTGATGCTGTACCAGATATTGAAAAACAGCCTGAGCCAGAGGTAATTCAGCCTATTGAGGCCATAGAGCAAGAAGCCACTATTAATACTGAAACTCCAGTTACAGAAATTGAAGCGGATTCAGTTGAAACCGACCGGGTAAAGCTTGTTGAAAAGTTCACTGCACAAATTGATCAGTTTACTAAGGAGGATGACGTTCTTTCATTCCGTCACGTATTTCTGGCCAATGGACACTTAGATCAAAAAGATCAACAGCACTTATGCAAGCTTACGGAAGATAAATTGCTTGAGCTGGATCCAGAGCAATACACGCCGAAGGTTGAACCTGAACCAATCGCAGATGAAGTCATTGAAGCTCAGCAACCAAGTATGTTTGATCAAATTGAAAATGCCGCACGCAAACAAGCATCAGTGGAAAGTGCTGAACATGGTAGTGCCCCTATTGATCTCTTCTACAAGAAGAAAAAACAGGTTCTGATCAATCGGATCTATGACATGGATTCAGTAGAAACTTTAGAACGACTAGCACCAGCGATACCTGCAGCTAAATTACTTCCAGCTGATCATCAGGAACTACTTAGCCTGTATGCACAGCGCAAAGATGCCTTGATTCAAGCTGCTGAAACTGGGGAGGCTTCATGAGTTACTCCTACTCTTCAATGACCCGCGTGCTGCTTGTGCAGCACAAAGGTCGGGTTAGAACTTACCGCAACATCAACCTATTCGGTATTGATGATTGCCTTCGAAATTTTGCGAACACCTGGGGGTACAGATGATCTTCAGAATTAAAAAGAAGCATGAAGTTGGCTTTAAGCTTTGGCTAGAAAAATTGGGTTATACCAAAAATGAACTTGCGGATGGCAGCTCGACATTTAGCGGCAAAGGCACACGCAAGACACTGAGTTACGTGCTCTTAAAGAAAGATTTAACAGGTAATGCGGCATGTCAGGTGTTATTTCATGAATATGAAGAACATCTGGATAACCCTGATTATTTAGATGTGAAGGTGGCGTGATGGAAGATAACAAATTGTGGTGCGTAGGAATCTGCCCTGAAGATGATAGTCCGCATGAACAGTCACCTGCTGCATCAAAAGAAATTGCTGAACGTGCTTTGGCTCGATACAGAGCCATGACTAAAGCTGAAGGTAATCAGTTCATGATCGAATCATTTGATGAATACTTTCAGGTTCAAGAATGGGAAGGTACAGCTGAAGAACACCAGGAACAAATGTTTTATACAGAAGACTGGTTTAAAGAGCCGATGTACCAGTGCAAAAACATGCAGCAGGCTGAACAAGCTTTTAAGTACGGTGAAATCGTGCACTGCTACAAAGATAGTGCTGAGTTAATTACTTCTGATTTTGATGAGGCTAAGCGCTTCTATGAGGTGGCGTGATGGATAGCAATAACCAAATAATTGAACCCACCCCATATGACGATGCGCAATGGCTCTGGTGCGCTGATTGGTGCAAGAAAAAAGGATTAAGCCCATATGATTCTAAGAACTGGGCAGATGCAAAATTTGAATACTTGAAGGCTCATGAAGCCAAGGAGAGAAAGGGATGATTAAGCAATTAGAACCGGCAGAAATTATTCGTGATCAATATGGCTTCTGGACTCACCCGGTATTCAGTAAATATCTGGAGTGTGTAATTGGTGATTCGGAAGGAATGACCAGTGAGCAATTTGAAGAATTAAAGCTTCACTTTAATGTAGATTTCTCAAAAGTTGAGATGGAGTTCGATGCTCCGGAAGATGTTGCTGAGCGCTACTGGGATCAGGAGGAGCTTGAAGCAGTCGCTTACTGGAATCCAAGTAAACCTAAAGGAGATGGTGACTGGTTCTTGGTATCTATTAACGACACAGAGGATGGTCCAGTAGCTTGGTGGGCTAAACCTAAGAATACTATTGATAAGCAAGTAAATCTGATGGATCAATTCATTGAAAGCGGTGAATTTGATAAAACTCTAAATGATTTTTTTGGGTTGCCGGAATCAGTAGTTCAAAGCTTAAAGGAGGTGTCTTAGATGGGAACTGAATCTGAGCATAATCTACTCCAAGCCATTTTTGATGAAATGCAGGAGCTTAAAAGAGCAATGGCAAATCAAGATGAGCGCCGAGTGAGTATCAAGGAATTTGCGAAGCGGATGAATATGAGTGAGCCGACTTTATATGACAGGATCAAAAAAGGAGAAATTGACCAGCCAAGCAAAGATGGTCCACGAAGTTACTACCTAAATAGTTATGTGAACGAAGTTGTCACAAGGCATTCAAAAACTGGTAAAGTAGCCGCTTGATTAGCGGCTTTTTAATGCCTGTAAAATCAGTCACTTTTCTAAAAGTGAGTAACATAGTGAGTAACGATTAGAAATAAAGATGCTCATTTTCACAATTTTCAAGAGGTTACGTGCGATATGCTTCTCATGATCGACAACTATGACTCCTTTACTTACAACATCGTCCAGTACTTTGGCGAGCTGAATCAAGAAGTAAAAGTAGTCCGTAATGATGCCGTGACTTTAGAAGATATTGAGCGATGGCAACCTAAATATCTGGTCATTGGCCCTGGTCCATGTTCTCCAAGTGAAGCCGGTATTTCTATTCCTGCGATTCAGCACTTTTCTGGCAAGATTCCGCTATTAGGCGTATGTCTCGGCCATCAAAGTATTGGTCAGGCATTTGGCGGTGACATTGTGCGCGCTAAACGTGTCATGCACGGCCGTCTATCCGACATGTATCACAGTGACAAAGGGATTTTCAGCAACCTGCCTTCTCCATTTTCTGCGACGCGCTATCACTCACTGGTGATTGATCAGGCGACCTTGCCGGAATGTCTGGAAGTGACCTGCTGGACCAATGAAGCAGATGGCTCAATGGAAGAAATCATGGGCGTAAAACATAAGACATTACCTGTTGAAGGTGTGCAGTTCCATCCGGAGTCCATCCTAAGCCAGCATGGCCATCAAATCTTTAAAAACTTCCTAGAAATTTATGCGTAAATAATGATGAATATTCAACAAGCTTTAAACCATATTACAAAAAACATTCACCTGACTCAGCCACAAATGGAAGACGTGATGCGTTGCATCATGTCGGGTGAAGCCACCGATGCACAAATTGGCGCCCTGATGATGGGTCTACGCTTAAAAGGCGAAAGCATCGATGAAATTACTGCTGCAGCACGTGTAATGCGTGAATTGGCACTGAAAATTGATGTCAGCGATTTGCCATATTTGGTCGACATTGTCGGTACAGGTGGTGATGGTCAGAATTTATTTAACGTCTCTACTGCTTCAAGTTTTGTGATTGCGGCTGCAGGGGGAACTGTTGCTAAACATGGCGGTCGTGGTGTATCTGGTAAATCCGGTTCATCCGATGTCCTAGAGCAAGCAGGTATTCGCCTTGATCTGAGTCTTGAGCAAAGTGAACGTTGCATTCGTGAAATTGGTGTAGGGTTTTTATTCGCCCCAAATCACCACAAAGCCATGAAATATGCCGCTGGTCCACGTCGTGAATTGGGCTTCCGCAGTATTTTTAACTTGCTTGGGCCGCTTACAAATCCGGCTGGCGTAAAACGCTTTGTCATTGGTGTCTTCTCGCATGAATTGTGCCGCCCAATGGCTGAAGTGCTTAAGCAACTCGGTGCTGAACATGTCATGGTGGTGCATTCACAAGATGGTTTAGATGAAATCAGTTTAGCATCTAAAACTTATGTGGCTGAACTCAAGAATGATGAAATCACTGAATGGGAAATCATTCCTGAACAGGTCGATATTGCCTCTCAAACCTTAACAGGTCTAACCATTGATAGTGCTGCCGACAGCTTAAAACTGATTAAAGACGCGTTAAGCAAAAAGAAATCTGAAATTGGTGAGAAAGCCGCAAATATGGTGGCGCTTAATGCTGGTGCAGGTATCTATGTAGCTGGTTTAACCACCAGCTATAAACAAGGTGTTGCTCTTGCCCATGACATTATTTATGGGGGGCAAGCTCTAGAAAAAATGGGCATTTTGGCAGAATTTGGCAATACGCTCAAAGAATACGACATCTAAGACAGCAGGAATTTTTAATCATGGTAGATATCGCAAATACGATTCTAGGTAAGATCGTAGACCGGAAAAAAGAAGAATTTGCTGCACGTCTGAAGCAAAAAAGTTATAAGGATGTTGAAGAGCTGGCTCAAGCTGGCACACCTGTACGTGGCTTTGCTCAATCATTGCTGGCTAAGCGCCCGGGGGTGATTGCTGAAATCAAGAAAGCATCTCCATCCAAAGGCATTATCCGTGAAAACTTTAATCCAGCGGAAATTGCCGCACAGTATCAGGATGCAGGCGCTGCATGTTTATCCGTATTGACCGATGTGGATTTCTTCCAGGGTGCTGATGAGAATATTCAGATTGCACGTTCGCATTGCGATTTGCCAGCCCTACGTAAAGATTTCCTGATTGATCCTTATGGGGTGATTGAAGCGCGTGCTTTACATGCAGACTGTATCTTGCTGATCGTGGCTTGCCTGTCTGATCAGCAACTGGAAGAAATGTCGAAGACTGCTTTTGAGCATAATCTGGATATTTTAGTCGAAGTGCATGATGAAGCCGAACTTGAACGTGCGCTTAAACTTTCAGATCGCTGCCTGTTGGGTGTAAATAACCGTAACTTGAAGACCTTTGATGTTGATTTAAATACCTCACTGCGTTTAAAACAGTTACTCGATCCATCTCGCTTGTTGGTGACTGAAAGTGGTATAGCAACACCTGCAGATGTCGCGATGATGCAGGAACATGATATTCATGCCTTTCTGGTTGGTGAAAGCTTTATGAAACAGCCACGTCCGGATCATGCATTCCGCGACCTGTTTGGTGAACCAGAAACTGTATAAAAATTTTCAATTCAGGGCAAAATTCGTTTTGCCCTGATTCTTCCCACTCCCTGAATCAACTTTTAGACCTTCTAATTTATCTGTTTTTCTCTTCTCCCCCAGCTTAAAATCTCTCTCTAAAATCCAGCCTATCAGCCTGGATATAATCAAATACATTCTGCTTATATGAACAGTAAGACCTAAAAAATCAAATAATAAACGTGAGCTCTTATTGTATATTCACGTTTAAATTTCATTTAAATATTCACTTGAACAGAATACCTAAACAGTATGAGCGCAATGCAGTTCTCATTTTCTTGAATCAGGACTATAATTTATCAATATTTTCGCATCTTGCATGTTTTTTGATTATGAGCAAACACGATTCTTCGCTTTCCAAAGATCAGTTTAATTTGCTGAAGCAATTTAAAAAACAGATCAGCAATCCACAGCCACGCGTTGAAGTTGAAGCACCTGCGGTGAAAACACCTGAACAGGAACAAGCTGATGAGCTGGAATTGTTTCGTAAACAGATGCAGGGTGTACAAAAAATCGATAATGGCAATATCGCAAAAATCGAAAAAGCCGGCAAGAAAAAACCGGATGCACAGACACTAGCCAAACGTGCTGCTGCTGAAGGCCCGATGCAGACTGATGAAACTGCCCTTTCTGATACCCAGGCCATGCTGAACCCAGTCGGAAGTCAGGCTGCGCTGAGCTATCGCATTGCGACCCTCCAGCACAAAGTCTTTGAAGACCTGAAAGCCGGTAATCTGCGCTGGTATGAAGCAGTCGATCTGCACGGCTGTACCGTGGAAGAAGCACGTATTGCAGTATTGCAAATTATCCAGATGGCGAAAGATGAAAACCAGAACGTGATTAAGATCGTACATGGTAAAGGTCCGGAAGCCATTTTAAAGACCTACGTAAATGGCTGGCTGCGTCAGCACCGTGATGTTTTGGCCTTTGTCAGCGCACCTGAAAACCAGGGCGGTACTGGCGCTGTGCTGGTTCTGCTCAAGCGTGCGGAAAAGAATCCAAAGTTCAAACAGTAATCGGAATTAACTCCAAATTAAGGCAATGTAATAGTTTTCTGCTACAATGCCGTCCTTGTTCTATCTCAGTGTAAGTGAATACGTCATATGACTATGCAGCAATCCTACGCAAACATTCTTACTGCCGTTGGTGAAGATTTAAATCGCCCTGGTCTCAAAGATACGCCTGTGCGTGCTGCGAAAGCGTTTTCGTATTTAACTTCCGGCTATAGCCAGACTCTGGAAGAAGTGACCAATAATGCGGTATTCCCGTCTGATAACCATGAGATGGTTTTGGTCAAAAATATCGAATTCTATTCGCTGTGTGAACACCATTTATTGCCATTTTATGGTCGTGTGCACATTGCTTATTTGCCAGAAGGCCGTGTTTTAGGTCTGTCTAAATTTGCCCGTATTACTGAAATGTTTGCACGTCGCTTACAGATTCAGGAAAATCTGACCCAGCAAATTGCAGAAGCAGTGGCTGAAGTGACTAGCGCACGTGGTGTGGCTGTGGTGATTGATTCTGCGCATATGTGTATGATGATGCGTGGTGTGGGCAAGCAGGAATCAACGACACGTACTGTTTCTTTTGTGGGTGATTTCAAAACCAATAAAGAAGAACGTCGTGAATTCCTGAGCGCAGTACCTGAAGCTTACTAATCGTTTTGATTTCAAAAGCCTCGACACTTGTTGAGGCTTTTTTATATGTGCTTTAATTTGTTCAATTTCAGATAACTTTAGCTTGAGGATTCACCATGTCATCGATTTGGTTAGCAGGTCACAGTTTAACCCAGAGTGAAACCACAATTGATTATCCCCGTCCTGATCGCCTGGTCACTGGCAATCCTAAACGTTCTACACAAAGCTTGTATGATCATCCCAATATGAATTGCGGTATCTGGGAATGCGAAGTCGGTGCATGGAATATTGTGTTTGCTGAGAATAAACAGGAATTCTTTACGGTCATTGAAGGTACAGTTCGCCTGCATGATGCCAACAAAAAAAGTTATGTAGAAATCAAAGCAGGTGATGCAGGTATTATTCCGCCAGGCTTTGTCGGTACTTTTGAAGTGGTAGAGGCAGTCAAAAAATACTTTGTCGTAGTTGAAGCCTAAAACCTGCTTTTGCAGGTTTTTCTTTTTTAAAGCTATAAATAAATTCTACTTCTACAATTCATTACAGCATCACTACCCGCTTTAGCACTCTTCCATCCTACATTATTCCTGATCATCTGTGCATCTATGCAGATTGATCTGCTTGTGTATATGCACTTAATAAAAAATACATACATTTTAAGAAAGCTCATGGACTTCAAAAATACAGACAGGCATTCATGGTTATAGGGGAAATATAGATACATAAGGAGAAAATATGACGATTAAAAAAGTTTCAAAAAATGTTCCCCGTAAAACCTCACGAGTAGTTTCGACCAGTTTTGATTACTCGCTGGATTTTGAAAAAATTGATTTTAGAAAACGGCCTGAATTGTACCGGATTGGACGTGGTGAACAGGGCGTGCTTTCAGTTGAACCGTATAAATCGGAAATTTTGCCACATTGGCGTTTTGCCGATGAAGAGAAGGCTCAAGCAAGTAGCACTAAGATTTATGCCATGTTTATAGATTATCTGGAAAAAGAAGATTTTATTGGTGCGGATATGGCACGTAAATTCTTGCAGATGGGCTATACCCGTGCCCGCCGCTATGCCAATCATAAAGGCGGTAAAAAATATGACGGTCCGGTGCCAGATGACAAAAAAGGATTGAGCGGCGCCCACGGCAGAGATGAGTTACCTCGTCAGCGAGAAGATCCCGTTAAAGCTGCCGCAGCACGTATCTTTAAACAAAAATGGGATGAAGCCAAGCTTCATCCCGAATATATTAAGCAAAAACAGAAATTTAAAGACTGGATTGAATCGCTGCAATCACATCAATAATTTAGGTCAGTGATGGTGTATTCAATACCCGCGCATCCGGGTTATTTTTTGCCAGATACACCCGATTACGACCAGTATTTTTTGCTGCATATAAAGCTGTATCGGCAGTATCCAGGAACTTCTGGTAGTCTGGATGACCATCATAAATCACACAGCCAATACTCACGGTAAACTTGAACTGCATACCCTGTGCAGTCGTGATTATGCCTTCTTCAATAAATTTACGGATATTTTCTGCAATATTCATGGCACGGCGTTGATCGGTATCGACCAGCAATAGCAAGAATTCTTCACCCCCCACACGGAAAGCATAGTCACTGCCCTGACTGTATTTCTGTAATCCATCCGCAATAAATTTCAGGGCCAGATCACCCGCCGCATGACCAAATTTGTCGTTAATGGTTTTAAAGAAATCGGCATCCAGCGCCAATAAGGCAAGCGGTGTCTGGTTCTGACGTGAATAAGTAATTTCGCGGGAAATAATGGTATTCAGATAGCGACGATTGAGTAATTGAGTCAGGGAATCATTACCCGATTCAATATATTCTGCCACCTGAAATAGCTGATCAATCAGATGCTGAATCTCACGATTCAGCTCACGAATCTGCTGAATCAGGTTCAGTTTTTTTATTTTATCCTGACATTCTAAAATGATCTGATTTAGCGTATCGACCTGATGAATGCGTTCAATAATTAGCTGAACCTGATCTGAACCGGTGAATGCATACGAGGCCTTATGAATAAACCATAGGCCAAATTCAGATTTGGACAGTAGCGGATGACGTAAGGTTTCCTGACCTGAGAACACTTTGTACATCAGCTCATTTTCCCAGTCGAGTAAGCAACTACGCTGCTTATCTTTTTGTACTGCAACATCCTGCATGGCAGAGAACAGACGATAACTGTGCTTGATTTCCTGATTTTTGGCAGTTTTTGCCTCATAGGAACGACACATGATTTCAGTGGCAAAGCTCATAACCTGTACCAGATAGCTACAGATCGTCAGCGTCAGCAACTGATCATCTTCTTCTAACAGCTCAAATATCTTGCGTTCAATTTCACGCACACCACGCATAATCAGCCAGGACGGAATACCTACCCGGGCATGGACATGACCGACGGTATGCTGTTTCTGTACTGCCTGTAAATAGTGCTTATTAATACCCACACTAAAACTTTCTAACAGCCATTGATGCAAAGTGTTGCGCAGGCGCTGCTGAATCAGATCGTCAGAAAAGAACTCTGCCGACTCTTTTTCCACCAGCATATTTTTATAAAACTCTTCCACCAGTATCAGGGCATTATCCTGTATAAACTGGAAGGCATGGACTAAATCATCTGATGAATAATTTTGGCATATATGCTGCCACTGTCCCGCTAGCATATCCATACATTCATTGTCCATACTCAAACACCCCAATAAATCAGGTGAACAATATATCAAATTTATAAGCTATCGTTATCCCATGCATCCATAATTTTGATAAAACGACGTCTAAATCGGCCACAAGATCCTTATATCTTTGTAACTTCTATTTTTTATTTAAATCAGCAACTTTTAGAGATTTTACTCGAAAATTCACTTAAAAATAACGAATATAGTGTAAATTCAATGCCTGCCAGTCCAGACTCCCCTGCTGCTGGTATTGCCATCCAATCCGAATGGCATTTTGCATATTTAGGCTATATTGCAGTTCTGTATTCAGGTTGAGCATCCATTGCTGACTGTCATGCCAATAAGGGAGCTCTATCTGTACCAGACTGTTAATTCGGTCCGTCCAGATATTCTGACAGCCTGCGGTTGGTCCCAGGCCTGCACGCCAGCCATCATCAAGTGCTTTACCAGCCTGCACATGCGTTTGTAATTGCACATAACATAGATGTTCACGTTCGGCATTAGCCCAGCTATAGCCACCCTGTACCTGAAAATTGGCTACACCATGCTGCTGCTCAGTACTGAACCCTCCTTCCCGGTCAAGCGCTTCCTGTTTCCAGCCCAGATTAAAGCCCCAAGACAACGGAACCTTAAATGCATGAATCGGGTTATAAGAATTAACTGTTAACAGGTCCAGATGTTCCAGTTTTATACGATCATCACGGTATTGCAGCGCACCATCGAGAAATAATAATTGAGTACCTGTGCGTAATCCGCCTTGTGGATCCATCAAATCATGATAAGCCTGACGCAAACCTAACTGAATCGTGGTTTGATCCTGTACCTGTCCAGCCTTAAATACGAAATTACGTGCATGATGGCTTTGTGTCGGATCTACTTTTGGAGTTTCTGGCTGCTGACGCTGTTTCTCTATGGCCAGCTGGCTTCTTAATCCCAATAACTTGCGAAAGCCTGGTTGGGCAAATGCTTCATCTACTTCCTGACGCAGAAAATCCAGATATAAATGATCATAAGCCATTTCCAGTATCTTGGCCTGATCTTCAGCAGGATAGTTGTGCAAGATCTCAGACATACTAGCAGTTTCTGCATAAGCGACCTGATGTGCAGTTTTTGCCAGAACTTTACCATGCTGGCGAGATTGAGCCAGCAACTGGGTTTCGAGGGCTGGTCGATAGATCTTTTCCCGAATCAGCCCCTGCTGCTCTACAACTTTTAGGGTTTCTACCGGAATAGCGGTCGTACCGAACTGTTTTTGCAGATTCAGTCCAGGTCGGACTAATTCGAGCAGACCTAAGAGACGATATGAACAATTATCATTAATAAAATAATAAGGGAAATTGACCTGTTGCATTTCCCACAGATGCTGTACCAGAAAAGTAGTTTCTTCGGGCGTCAGATTAAGTTCATATTCCCATAAATCCCGGCTTTCAAAATCGCCATATTCTTTGACCTTACGATAATAAGGCATCAGTGAATATTCACCCGGATATTGTCCGGTTAGGCCTTTCCAGGCAAAGGACCAGTTATCATTACTGTCTACGGTCGCTGCATAATTGACTGCATAAGAAATCAGCTTCAGTTCCTGCTGGTCTTTAGGGTCCAGACGCAGCAAAGTATGCCCAAACATTGAGCTCGGATTCCCCATAAAATCTGTCGCATAAATCAGGGTAGCTTTGTAAGGCTTAACCTCCCCAATCCAGCGTTCAAGATCAGGGCAACTTAGCTCAGGCAATTGCTGCTCAGAGATATTTAACTGCTGCATGAGCCAGTGACTACGTGCGGGAAACTTGCAGCGCACGGACTGGTTGGGGGCAGCTGCTAAAAATAATGCCTGTATATTCTGCTGCATTTCCTGTTGCAGGTTACTTCCTCCCTGCTCCGCCAGAAAATAACCAGAGTAGCTGACCTCACTCTGTCCTTTGCTATTGGCATACATTAAACGCTGCCAGGTTTCCGCCTTAAACAGCTGCTTCTGTACCGCCTGATCAAGATAAGGCTGAATATCTGGGGAAATGGTCGTAGCAAAACTTATGGGACTCGATAGCAAAGCTATGATTAAAAAGGCATATTTCATTCAGTCAACGTATTCTTGGGTTTTTATAGTCATAAGAAAACCCTGCCAGTAGCAGGGTTTTTTAAGGATCCGTTAGATGTAAGATTTTAACACTTCATCTTTAGCCATCACGTTTTGTAATGAGCTCAAAACCTGTAAAGTATTTTGATTTTCTTCTGAATAGATTTCAGAGAAATTCTGCTTGGATAAAATAAAGAAGCGTGCTTTATCTTCAGATTTAATATTCAGCAATTCTGCCAGTACATTCAGGCTTTCACCTTCACCAACAGCCATATCGCGTGCCAATGCTTCCGCATTTTCATTGGTAAATGTCACAACTTGTGCAGTGACTGTTCCTCCCTGGCTACAACCCAAGGTACCGAAAGTAATCCCTAGCCATTGGTTAGTAAACAGAACGTTTGTAGTACCAGCAAGCAGTTTAGGAATAATGCCTGACTGACCTGCCCACACCTGACTACCGACACCACAACCAACATCATTGTCAGCCATCGCCAGGCTCGAACCAGTCGCTAATACTGCTGCGAGCATAATTTTTTTCAACATACTTATTCTCCGGTTATTCTCTGCATCTTTGTTATTGATATAATTATGTAATTTATATTACACATTAAGCAGATTAGCTGGAAGCTGATCGATACGCAATGTCAAAAACGTCCATGTTAACCAAAGAAAACATTAATTTTATGAAGAAGCTTTCAACTGCCAATTTCCTCTAGAATCACGCACCCCTAAAATCTTCATAACCAGAACCAGACTGAGCAATAATAACAAGTACCAGGAACCTAATTTTGCCCAGCCGACCATATGCCATTTTTCTACCTGACTTGGATAGAGCCAGATCTGGTAAAAGGTACTGATATTCTCTGCAATCCAGATAATAAAAGCCAGTAAAGCCAGGACCGGTAACATCGGCAACTGAAAGGAATGCCGGTTCAGCTGAAAGCGGATTTGAGTTTTCCAGAAGATCAGCGCGCTCCAGATAAAAAGAAGAATACGATAGTCTGGAATAAAGAACTTGCTCATGAAGTTAATATAGGACAACACGGCCAGTGCCATCATATTGGCAAAATCAGGCAAGTGATTAAAAGAGACCTGAAACAGACGTAATGAACGCGCAAAAAAACTGCCTACAGCTGAATACATAAAGCCTGCAAACAACGGGACGGTTAAGATCTTGAAAATGGCGGGTTGTGGATAATGCCAGGAAGCAATCGCTGGATGAGTCAGAAAAATTTCCATCACCATCGCCAGAATATGAAATAGCGCAATGACTCTGGCTTCTGCCCAGGATTCTAATTTGGCATACAATAGAATGACCTGAATCACCAGAGCATAAAATAGAAGATAGTCATAACGGTAGAAGCCGTAAAACAGTTCACTCCCCATTGAAGCGCTAAAAGCAAAAGCCAGCAGGAGTAATATCCCAAATAAGGCAGCCGATGCTGCCTTATAAGAAAATTCAAACCCTGATTTGAGTAGGTCGATCAAGGTTTACATCCTAAAGATATTTAGCGCTGTACTCATGCACGGTATCAATAAACGCTTTAGGATGGGCTGGATCTACCCATTGTGTAATGCCATGTCCAAGATTTGCCACATAACCGGTCTTTTCACCATTGGCATAGGCATCGTCCAGCATCAGCCGGGTAGCTTTAGCAATTGCGTCTGGAGAACCATATAAGGTTGCAGGATCAAGGTTACCTTGTAGTGCTGCACGACCAGCAACAGTCTGACGGGCAACATTCAACGGCGTAGTCCAGTCCAGTCCAAAAGCATCTGCACCTGTTGCTATCATTGGCTCAAGCCACTGGCCACCACCTTTGGTGAAAAGGATCACAGGGATCTTGCGGCCATCTTTTTCACGCTGCAAACCTGCGACAATTTTCTGCATATAATTAAGTGAAAATTCGATATATTCACGATGCGCTAGTGCACCACCCCAACTATCAAAAATCTGCACCGCCTGAGCACCTGCATCAATCTGGGCATTCAGGTAATCCGTTACTGCATCTGCCAGACGTGTAAGTAATGCATGCAGCACTTCAGGCTGTGCATACATCATTTGTTTGGTAAAGCGGAAATCCTTGCTGGAACCACCTTCAACCATATAAGTCGCCAGTGTCCATGGACTGCCCGAGAAGCCAATTAAGGGAACTTGTCCACCTAATGCTGAACGGATCGTAGTAACCGCATTCATGACATAGTCCAGATCTGCTTTGGCATTAAATGCTGGCAGATTCGCTACATCCTGCTCGGTACGTACGGTTTTATGAAACTTAGGACCTTCACCGGCTTCAAAATACAGACCCAGACCTAATGCATCCGGCACAGTCAAAATATCCGAAAATAAAATGGCAGCATCAAGTTCATAACGGCGTAGCGGCTGCAAGGTCACTTCACAGGCAAATTCGGTATTCTTGCAAAGAGACAGAAAATCCCCTGCCTTGGCGCGTGTTTCACGGTATTCTGGTAAATAACGGCCTGCCTGGCGCATCATCCATACGGGTGTGGTATCTACAGGTTCACGCAACAATGCACGCAGAAAACGATCATTTTTTAAGGTCGTCATTCACATTACCATCAATCTTTGACATTCAAGACATCATAGCAAAAAGCCTCCATTTTTAATAACTTCACATTACTTTAAAAATCGATCATCATAAGTGAAGAATTAAGGGTGTCACAAAACAACTACTGCATCTCCATAGTTTTTCTGTAATACTTATTACGTTATTTAAATAGTTTATGAATAATTAGGTTGAATTACATGTTCGTTCGCACAATGCTCGCAATGAGTTTAAGTTGCATTATTGCAGGTACTGCCTTCGCTGCTTCTGCTACTGAACAGCCATTAAATCCCAAAAAAGTAGCGACCGATGTTACGGTTCAAGACCCGATCGATCCGCTTGCTACAGAAGCATCAGCAGCCAAATCTACAGATACTCCTATTTCAGCTCAGGAACAAAGCGATCTTACTCAGGCTTCTGAGACCCTGGATGGCCTGCAGGCAGCTGAAGATCAAAATGCGGATATCGGTGCTGCCCCAACAGCAGCCGCTAAAAGCACGTCTGCTCATGCCAATAAAGCCTCTTGGACGCTAGATGGTCTGAATAATGCTGAATGGTATGAAGACATCGGTAAAGGTCAGTTCCCTGTATACGCACGTGCACATGTCATGTTGAACAATGCTCATGCTTCGCCAGGTGCAATTGATGGAACCAGTGGTAAAAATACCCTGAAAGCGCTGGCCTCTTTCCAGCAAATGAATGGTATCAAGCCGACCGGTACATTGACCAAAGAAACCTGGGATAAGCTGATAGAGTTGCAAGCATCTAAGCCTGCATTTGTCGAATACACCATTTCAGCAGAAGATCTGAAAGTACCTTTGGCAAAATCAATTCCATCTGATTATGCGCTACAGGCTAAAATGCCTGGTCTGTACTACACCAGCATGTCGGAAATGCTTGCTGAAAAATTCCACATGGATGAAGCATTCTTGAAACAGCTCAATCCGGGAGCAAATTTCAGCAAAGCAGGCCAAAAACTTTTGGTTGCCAATGTCCGTAACAACCTGCCAGAAGACATTCATTTGATTGTAGCGCACAAAGGTGCCAAACAGCTGTATCTGTTTAACAGCAAAAATAAAATGATTGCCTCTTTCCCGGCAAGTATTGGTAATACCAGTACGCCTTCTCCAACAGGTACTTATAAAGTAACAGGTGTGGCGCGTAACCCGTATTATAGCTATTCACCTTCTAACTTTGTTCAAGGTAATAATACCAAACCGCTTTCCTTACCACCTGGCCCGAATGGTCCAGTCGGTAATATCTGGATTGGTCTGAGCAAGAAATCATTTGGTATTCATGGTACGCCAAATCCATCGATGATTTCCAAGTCTTATTCACACGGTTGTATCCGTTTGACCAACTGGGATGCCAATGATCTTGGCCGTAAAGTGAAGTCAGGTGTAACTGTCCGCTTCCTGGAATAATCAGTTCTATATAAAAAATGCCCGCTTTCGAGTGGGCTTTTTTATGCTTCAATAAAATTCAGATCGTTGCAAAACTGCAATGATCTGTCGCATGGATAGGCTTTTTATAAAATAAATACAACGCTAAGATAGGATCATGTTAAAAAAATAGATGAGATGAAAAATGGATGCTTTCCTGCATAAAAGCGAAAACCGTGGTCATGTCAAAATGGGCTGGCTAGAATCCAAACACAGCTTTTCATTTGGTAACTGGTATAACCCTAAATATATGGGTATCAGCGCACTGCGTGTGATTAATGATGACTTGATCGATGGTCACCAAGGCTTTGGTCAACATCCGCATGACAATATGGAAATCCTGACCTGTGTACTTAAAGGTACGATTACCCATCAGGACAGCATGGGCAATCACGGAGGGATTTCTGCGGGTGAGTGGCAACTGATGAGTGCCGGTACAGGTGTTCGCCATAGTGAAATGAACCAAGGTGATGAACAGGTCCATTTGCTACAAATCTGGATCATTCCAAACGAACATGATGCACAACCGAACTATCAGCAAATTAAGCTGGATCCACGTGAACAACCTAACCAGTGGCATCTCATTTGTGGACCAACTGACAACGCACCGATGCATATTCGTCAGAATGCTGAAGTGAAAACCGCAGTGATCAAAAAAGATCAGGCTTTAGCAATCAAAGCCACTCAGCATATTAACTATGTGCATGTGATTTCAGGTGCAGTACAGATTGCCGAATACACCTTAAATGCAGGTGATGCAATCGCTTTCCTGGATGAAGTAGATATGAGAGCTCTGGATGATGCTCAAGTAATCTGGTTTGATTTGCCGGAAGTCAAAGACTAAGATTTTTATCAATTTTAGTTCTAAAAGGCTATTCATCTCATCTGCAAGGTGGATAGCCTTTATTTTTTATATCGTGAACTTATTTCTCTCTATGCAAGCTTGCAGATAAAAATAAATAATACCAATCCACAGCACTTCTTTACCTAAGAGTTTCCCATTTTCAGCGATGATTAAGCTTATTCATTTTAAACAACCGTCTATTTATAACGTACGAAGAAACTTAACCAATTCTTATGGCTATCCTTCGAGTCATTTTTTATTATGAGCACAACAGAATGATTACTTGATATTTTCTAAGAATCAGAAGAGAAAATCCTTATGAACCAGATCTTAGATATAAAAACCAGCCAACAGCAGGCCTTACTTTATTTATTGAATTTCTTAAAACAGCAAGACTATCAATTTACTGCAATTACCCCACTTTCTCATCAACGGATTCTGGATCGTAAACAAAATGATTTAAATAAAGAAATTACGCTCAAGGATATATTTGGCTGGAATCTTGGATTTAAAAAAACAGATCTTGATCCTGCGCTTTTTTCCATACTTGAAGAACATCAGCTTCTTAAATTTCAGGAAAACTTATATTTAAGTCAGGTACGGGTAGCTTCTCTCAACAATGCGTTATTTATTCACTCTGCCTTTCCGACCATAGAACAAGATGCAGTATTTTTTGGCCCAGATACTTATCGTTTTGCCTATCATTTGAAGCAACATTTAGCGAGCCGATCTGATCCATTGAAACGCGCAGTTGAACTATGTTGTGGTACTTCGGCAGCTGCCGTCAGTATCGCAAAATATTTTCCAGATTATGATGAGCTGATTGTCGCGGATCTTAATCCGAAAGCCCTGTTATATAGTCAAATGAATATCGACTTTGCTGGTTTAAAAAAAATCCATCCGGTACAGAGTGATTTATTTGCAAATCTGCAAGGTCAGTTTGACCTAATTTTTGCCAATCCCCCCTATTTAATCGACCCACATCAACGTCAATACCGGCATGGCGGTGATGAGCTAGATGGCAATGCTCTCTCTTTTCGCATCATTAAAGAAGGTATCCAGCATCTTAATCCGCAGGGATGTATATTCTTATATACAGGTGTTACCGTCACTCAGGATGACAATCGTTTTTTAGCGCATTTAGAAAACTTAATGAAGCAGTATAAAAATATCAGCTGGTCTTATGAAGAGATTGATCCGGACATCTTTGGAGAAGAATTAGAACAACCGGCTTATCAGCATGTGGACAGGATTGCTTTGGCGTTAGTGAAAATTGAAGTCAAACAATAATATTGTCGTCATTAAAAGTTCTTTATTTAATGGGTAAATACTCAGAAAATTTATAAATTTTTATGAAAAATCTATAAAAAATATCCCAGTAATTTATTGATATTTTAAAGGTTTATCTTTAATAAAAAACCGGCCTAAGCCGGTTTTTTATTAACTCATCTATTACCAGTTCAGCTCTAAACCGATACTTCCGCCTTGATCACTCGAACTTGATGAAGCGTACTTTCCATAGTACTGACCAAAAATTGACAGATTGGTAATCGAGGTCATTTTAAAGCCCACATTCATATCAAAACTATTACGTTGTGGTTCACCACCTTGTGTCCTAAAGACATAACCTGGTGCAGAAACAAAACTTGCATCCATTTCTCGTTTGCTAGACAACTCATGGCTGAATGCAAAACGGGCATATGGCTGAATCACGCCTTCGCTAAAGACAAAGTTTTTGTCAAACTGCGCACCGATGAATAACGGCGCACTATAGACACTCGTTTTTTCATACTGTAAAGCCAATGGATCTGTACTTTCTAACGCCGATTCGCGGAATGCTTTTGTATCTAGTTGGCTATACTGCGCTCCGATAAACGGGGTCACATTTACAGCATCTAATTCAAACAGACGCCCCGTCTCTAAACGCAGACTGTAGGCATCTGCCTTAGCTTCACCAGTCAGATTATTTTCAACACCTGCCACCTGAACTATTGGATCTAGAGCAGGATCAATGAATGCATAACGATTTACTTCGGTTGAAACTTGGTCATATCCAATCAAAGCTTTTACGTATGCGTCCTGAATACGATGTGAAGCAAATATATTCACTCCTTCAAAGTCCATTAAACCTGTAGTCAAACGGTCCTGAACTTCATACTGGGTCTTGCCATTGCTATATGCCACACCAACCAGCGTATTTGGCGATAGCGCATAGTCCAGTCCGACCATGGTACGATAACTGTCGCTATTGACATTTGCCATGCCTGAAGATGTTTTGCCACGTTGCTCCTGCTCGCCATTGTGACCTGCGATCCATAAGCTCCATTTATTATCTTCCAGACAGTTTTTCACATCTGTACGTGCAGAACCGGCTTCATTTTCAGCTGAACAACTTACTGTAGCAAATCCATTATTTTGGGCATGTGCCGATTTCGAACGCCAAAAATCGATATGCATCGAAAGGTCTGACATCACACCTGCATTTTGGGTGAAGTACAATTGTTGGCTAGCCACACTCCCTTCACCACTCAATAGATTATACGTTTCCTGTAAAGCCTCTAAATTAGGTCGGTAGAATAGTGGTGCTGCAACAGGTCTAAATGTTGCAATTTCTGCTAACTGGATTTGATTAATCACTTCACCCAAACTTGCAGCATTTTGACTTAAGCCAGTAGGTGCAAAATTAATATTTGAAACAATCGCACCGTTACCATTTATCAAGCTGCGATTATAGGTCGCAATAGCAGAAGCAACTGCATCTAGTTTTAAAGCACTGATATCAACTGTATTCGCATTGATAAAATTAAGTGCGAAATCACCAGGTTTAACATAGCCTGAATCCATAATATTAATAGATAGCACGCCATCGACCACTGCATTACCACTAACATTTAAGACATCGTAATTTGGTGTTGCCGCAGCCAAAGCTCGGGCATTTATACCGGCTGAAGATGCTGCAGATTTAAAGTTCCAGTCCCAGAATAAAGTTCCCGATTGCTCCTGACTGAAGTCCCCAATCAAGTCAGTTTGACCAACCAGATTTACCCCCGATACCGCCCAGTTCGCTTCATTACGGGCCACCCCATTAATCACTTGTGATTGACCTGAAATAATCCAGCCATCACCTCTATTATTCAATGCATTTGTACCTGAACCTAAATCCAGATTTCCTGTGATAAAACCAGTGTTGTTAATCGTGTCTTCGGCATTACCGGCCAATACGGCATTTGCATTTAACAGACCAATATCAATCAAATCATGTTGACCTGATAAATATTGACCAAAGACGTTATCAGATGCGGATCCGGTCAAGATACCTGCGTTATGAATAGCGTTGTCACGTCCATCAATCAGACGAATCGCAGCACCCTCTGCTGATCCACCACGAATCAGTGCATCTGCAGTGTTGTTAATGATAATCGTGCCCGCATTAAAGCCTGTACTTTGTGCCAAAATCCCTACAGAGCCAACCCCTGTCGTATAGATATTGTCATGCTGATCCACATTCACATTACCTGCATTACCGCTCACTAATGCACTCTGAGCAACTGTCTGGTAACCAGTAACATTACCTGAAGCATCAACGTTATTGCTATACCCCCCACCATTTGAAATGGATTGAGCAATAATACCGTGGGCATAATTACCGAATGTGGTAATCCCTTTAGATGGAGTGGTATCAGTACCAGATGCTGCAAGTTTTCTTGTCGATAAGGTTCCATTAGTCACGCTTACGTCAGCACCGTCTCCCATACCATTGCCAGCGCTTACATTGCCATTGACGACACCCGCAGCAAAACCGCCACCACCACCAATGGATTGCGCAACAATTGCAGACGAACCATCTGTGGTTGTTTCAATATATCCACTATTACTTACGGTAACATCTTCTGCATGACTGTCAGCATTATCTGCTCCACCCAAAACCAACTGATGGCTGAGTGCTGTAGCCCCACCACCCCCAGAGATGGATTGAGCAATAATCCCTTGAGATAATTTATCTTTGGTAAATAAAACACCCGAGTTACTAACACTCACTGTATTGGCTAAGCCTGTAGCGCCTTCTGCACCTAACTGGGCAAATTGACTGATTTGATCAATACCACTACTTAGCCCCCCACCGCCGCCAATCGATTGGGCAACGATCACACTTGAATTTTGTCCAAAGGTAAAAGCTTCACCTGCATGATCAACTTGTACAGCACCAGAGATACCGTTCGCACCAGCTGATGCACCCGCGACAAGTAGGCCAGCTGTACTACCCGTCGAACCACCACCGCCAGCAATAGACTGTGCAACTATAGCCTCTGAAGCATGACCTGATGTCTGTACGGCACTATCCGGACCAAGGCTTAATATGACTGTTCCTGCATCACCACCTTTAACAGATCCTGACATTAAATATTCTTTAATATACGGCGTCACCCAACCAGACACCTTTTCAATCACAGTATCTGCAAGGTCTAATGGCTTCATTAATATTTTATTGACACCGCTTCCTAAACCTATGGATTCAATTTCATCGCGAATTTCATCCGTTGAGAAACCTTTGGTACTACCTGCAACACCACCACCACCACCAATGGATTGCAGCAATATACCTTTAGAATTATTGCCTAAGGTTTGGATCTGGGCATCATGTTTTACAGTTAAATCGTTACCATTACCACCTGCAGAACCGTTCCCCCCTACAGATAACATTGCACTCTTGGTTTCGTTGTTTTTATTGCCGCCATCACTGTTTCCGCCAACACCACCCCCACCGCCAATGGATTGAGCTAAAATTGCGGATGAGTCATGTCCTAAAGTCTGTAGATTTGAGAGGTTATCAATGGATACAACACCGCCATCACCACCTGCGGCTCCCGCTCCACCAACAGCTACAGTTCCGCTAGCATGACCACCTACACCACCGCCACCACCAATAGACTGTGCAAGTATTGCTGATGAGAGATTACCTTGAGTTGCAATCGTAGTCAGTTTAGCTTTACTTCCACTCAGAACTTTCACTAACCCGCCGTCCTGCCCATTATTAACAGGTAAATTGGCTCCAAAACCATTTAGTAAAGTCGTGAGTGTTCCGCCACCTAATGCAATGGTTGCCTGTTCCACACTGCCACCAGCACCACCACCGCCCCCAATGGACTGCGCCAATATACCTTCTGACATTGTGCTTTGTGTATAAATAGAGCCTTGGTTATTAACAGAAACCTCACCACCTTTACCCGCCATGGATCCTGAACCACCAATGCCGATGGTTGATTTTCCATCTGAATCTCCACCTGCACCACCACCACCACCAACGGATTGGGCAAAAATACCACGTGAGGATTTGTTCGCAGTATATAAATCGAGTTCGTTATTGACAGTTACAACACCGCCATCACCACCCGCACCGCCATCGCCACCGAGTGCGAATAAACCTCCATCTGCTTTCTTAATAGTCTGTTTAACTGTCTTCGGAGCATATATATCATTACCGTGCTCATCTTTTTCACCAGTAGGTAAATTGACCTCAATTTCGAAAGCAATTTCAGGTGTCCCCCCTTCGACAGTACCACCTATACCACCGCCACCACCAACTGATTGAGCAAAGATCGCGTCGGAGAATTGACCTTGAGTCATGATGAAATTCTTGAGCGTAAATGTAGTCTGATCCGCTCGAGTGAATTCAATTTCTTCAGCTTCCGCATCGAGTCGAGTATTTACGATGACATCACCACCATCACCAGCAGCACCATCTGTTAAACGGGGCAAAATTTTTGCAAGTTCATCTGCACCTAAGTTAGATAATGATTCTTTGAGTTTGTCGAGCAAGTGACTCATCTCATCTTGGAATGCTCCACCACCGACACCAATTTTGGAACCCGAAGTATCACCACCATTGCCACCGCCGCCGCCAATAGATTCAGCTAAAATACCTTTTGAATTATAGCCATTGGTCATGATTGAATTGGCATGTGTGACACTCACATCCCCACCATGACCACCTGAACCATAATAACCGCCAATTCCTACAGAAAAATTAGATGAACCTGCCTTTTGGGCACCAGTGATTGTCGTAGAGTTCGCAAATGTGCTACCACCGTCGCCCCCACCACCACCAATGGATTGTGCGTAGATACCGTTCGAACTATTTCCTTGAGTTTGAATTAAGCCTTTGGTATTGACGGTAACAGTATTAGCGTCATTTCCAATCCCACCTAAGCCACCAATACTGGTAGAAATCGATGTTGATGGAGGTGAAGATAAGTTTTCATTTTTTAGTTGATCCGCACATACTTCATCGCATTGCATATTCACTGCGAGTGTTGAGGCATTACCACCATTACCCCCACCACCTCCAATGGATTGTGCTTGTACTGCGCTTGAACGATCACCTTCGGTATAGATATCGCCCGTATGCTGAACATCCACTTCGCCTGATTTATTCCCTTCACCAGCGAAACCACCTAGTGCAAAAGTAAATGACGTTGTTTTCCCTTGAGGTCCTACAGATGGTGCCATTAAGGTACCTGAATAGGCATTACCACCATCACCACCACCGCCGCCAATCGACTGCGCTAAGATGGCTTGAGCGCTATTACCTCGTGTTATCAACAGCCCATCATTCTTCACTGTGACTTTATCGGAGAAGCCTCCATCACCGCCCCAACCACCTACTGCAGCTGTAATAACAAAATTACTTTTTATATTAATGCCTTTGGCATCAAATGCAGCTGAAGTACCACCATTACCACCGCCACCACCAATCGACTGTGCCTTAATTGCTTGTGATTTAAAGCCTTTTGTCAGAATGGTTCCAACATTATCTATGTTGACCTTGCTACCAGCATGTCCATCACCACCAGCCCCACCCAAAGTAAAACCAAGTTGGTAGGAGTCAGCTTTAGCTAAATTTGCAGTGATTGCCATACCGCCATCACCACCGCCACCTCCAATAGACTGTGCAAAAATACCCACCGCCTCTGTACCATGCGTATAAATATCGCCCATGCGGTTCACAGTCACCAAATCAGCGCTGTTTCCATTACCCCCGAAACCACCTACACTCGCATTTGCTTGAAATGTTGCAACATTACTAGACAGCGATCCTGTTACAGCAAAACCACCATCACCACCGCCACCGCCTAGAGATTTCGCATATACTGCATGCGAATAATCTCCTTCTGTAATAATTAAACCTTCTGAATCAACCTGAACTTGGCCCGCTAAACTCCCTGAACCACCTTTTCCGCCCAGTGTAACGCCTAAATCAATTCCTGTTCCTTCGGTGGCATTGATATTCACATCGAGTGCTTTACCGCCACTACCACCACCTCCACCAATGGATTCAGCCTTAATACCTATCGCATTTATACCTTTGGTGACAATATTGTCTGTGCTATCCACATAAACATCACCCGCACGGTTGCCTGTACCACCACCGCCACCAATCGTTACACTTGCAGATAATGAACTACTTTGAGGCTGAGGCGTACCTGGCATACCTTTATTATTGCCATAATTTAAGCTAAAGTTCCCCGCAAATCCGCCTTGACCACCGCCACCGCCAATGGACTTAGCCGCAATACCATGAGACAGATCCCCTAGGGTCGAAATGGTTGCAATATCTTTTAAGGTTTCAGCATCTTTTAATGAAGCCTGATTATTCGAAATAACAGTTACATCACCCGCCTCATTACCTATACCACCCCCACCTCCAACACTTGCAGTAAGTGAAGCTGCTTGTACTTTGGCATTGGTTAAACTCGCAGAAATGGACGTACCACCTTTACCGCCATTACCACCAATCGATTCCGCGAGAATAGCACTTGAGTTTTTACCCGTCGTTTCAATCAGAGTGTTCTGATTATTAACCAAGACATCCCCAGCTACACCACCATCACCACCGCCACCACCAACGGCAACAGCCAAGTTGGTTGCAGACCGGCCTGAACTTAATGTGCCATTAATGCTAAGACCACCTGTGCCACCATTACCACCTATGGACTGGGCAACAATGGCATCAGCATTCGTTCCCGAGGTTTGAATCACTTTAATGTCATCAGTATGGGTGAATTGTTTTCCAACGTTCACAGTGACATGATTGAGATTGCGCTCTCGCTCTAGTTTTTCAGTCAAAATGGCCGCTAAATAGTTTTTCCAGTCCCCGTTGTATTGATCTACAGTTGTCAAAACTCGTTTAGCTTCAAAATCACTCATTTGAGGAATATTTGAGAGATCAATACTTCCCCATTGGCTCTGATCAATGTGAATAACATTTTTTTGACTATCTATTTCTTCTGTTCCATCAGCTTTAACCTTGTTACCGACCTCATTCACATTACCCTGAGCTGTAACAATGTAACCTTCTGATGTCACCTCATAACCTTGATCGTTATACCGCTTTCCATCAACTAGATAGTTACCATTCTGATCTCGCTCACGCCCTTCGGCATCTACAATTTTGTTATCATCTAAGATGAAATGACCATGAGCAGTAACACGATACCCCTCACTATTAACAATCTTTCCTGCACTATCAAGTAAACGCCCTTCTTCGTCGACCTTTTTACCACTTAAGTTTCGATAAGTCCCATTTACATTTAAACGGCCATACTGATCTTTCAGATCATTGCCATCTTTATCTTTAAAGGTAGCCACGCCGCCACCCTCTCCACCAATAGAAACTGATGCAGTTGTAGCAGGACCATTGGATAAAGACACAGATGCATTTATGGCGTTACCACCGCTACCGCCATTACCATTAATTGACTGTGCAAGAATCGCATGTGAAAAATCACCAGCCGTATTGATATTGCTCTGGCTATTTACTTCAACACTTTTCGCTGTACCACCATTTCCCCCATCTCCACCAACACTTGCACCTAAGCTCAATGCAGCAGATGAGCCCGCTGCGGCAGAAACTGCCAAAGACATTCCACCTTTACCACCTGTACCACCGATTGACTGTGCATAGATAGCGGATGAATTGTGCCCCTCAGTCGCAATATCAGCAAAAGAATCGACATTCACTGTGCCTGCCTGACCACCATCACCGCCAGTTCCGCCTACAGCGACACTGGCTGCAATAGCACCTACTTTTGATGCGCTTAGGCTAAATGCACCTGAAAAACCACCACTACCACCGCCACCACCAAGTGATTGAGCAAGTATGGCATTGGAGTTATTACCTTTTGTGCCAATAATATTATGGCTGGTCAGTTCTACAGATTTTGCAATGCCTCCACTACCACCTTTACCCCCAACTGCCGCACTTAAAGCTACAGATGGGAGACCGCCTGCATTTACAATACCAGCCAATGACCCAGTCGCAGCGATACCCAATGCCATGCCACCATTACCACCATCGCCCCCCATAGATTGAGCCGTCAATCCAGTTGAATTTTCACCTTCTGTAAATATTGCATGATGTGAGGTTAAGGTCACAGCTTCGGCTGAACCTCCCTTGCCACCAGTCCCACCAAGTGCAACACCTGCACTCAAACCACCAGCGACATTTACATTGGCAGCAGCTCCAATAGCATATCCGCCATTACCTCCAGAACCACCGATAGACTGCGCCAAAACTGCACCCGAGTTAAAACCTTGTGTTATAACCACGCCTTCCAATGCAGTGGTTTCATCACCAATAACCACTTCGACAGCACCAGCTTTTCCACCAGTCCCACCTGTACCGCCAACGCCAATACCAGCTCCTGCCAAGGCTGAGCCAGACACACCAATTGCATTGCCGCCATTACCCCCATCTCCACCGATAGATTGGGCAATAATTGCCGTGGCGTTATCACCTTTTGTTATTATTCTTTCTGCAAGTGAATGGATTTTAGAAATTTTTGCAGTACCCCCTGCACGAGATTGCCCACCTAAAGAAAGTCCGGCGCTTACATTACCCAATGCACCAGTAATTGCTGTTCCTGCATTACCACCGCTGCCCCCAATAGACTGACTTAAAATAGCAGATGAACTCGTGCCTTGAGTCATAATATCCGCGCTATTGATGACGGTAACAGAATTACTAACACCTCCCGCACCACCTGTGCCACCCAGTCCAACTGCGCCAGCATACATTCCTCCCGAGAAGCTATACACTGCTCCTCCTGCACCGCCATCACCACCGATCGACTGCGCAACAATAGCTGACGAATCAGCTCCTTGAGTATGGATTAAGCTATTATTGTTGACTTCGACAGTTCCCGTTGTACCTCCATGTCCACCTTCTCCCCCCAAACTTAAGCCAAGGCTAAAACCAACTGATACACTGCCAGTTCCAGCAACACCACCATCACCACCTGCACCGCCAATGGACTGTGCAACAATAGCAGCTGAACGATCTCCTTGAGTAAGAAGCTCCCCACTTAAAGTATCAATCCGCACATCACCAGATGTACCTCCAGCACCACCATCTTTAGCCATCGCTAAGCTAAAGCTAAATCCGCCGCCAACACTATTAGATACTGCATAACCCGCATTACCACCACCACCGCCAATCGACTGTGCTTTAATTGCGTTAGATTGATTTGCTTTTGTTGAAATCCTCGGCTCAGAACCATCAGTACCACCATGACGAACCTGGACATTACCTGAGTCACCTCCAGCTCCACCTTTGCCGCCCAGCGCTAAACTGACAAAAGCCCCTGTTGCAACTGAATTACCACCATTACCACCACCACCGCCAATCGATTGGGCCAAGATACCAATGGAACCAACTTGCTGTGCTTTTTCTATTTGTCGTTCACTATCATTATTTGCTGTAGATAAATAATTTGTTGTTATATTTGCATTATTATTGACAGTAACCGTAGTACCGTGACCACCTTTACCGCCATTGGCACCGAAAGAGACTAAACCTGTGCTTAGGCCTGCATTACCACCACCGCCACCAATGGACTGTGCAATCACCGCATGTGCACCATCACCGAGGGTTGCAATATCTCCACCAATGGTATTATTTACTCTAACTACACCTGCATTACCGCCACCAGCACTACTTTCTGTCTGCTTTCCACCCAATGCCACCATGCCAGCAGTTAAACCAGTATTACCACCACCACCACCAATAGATTGGGCAACAATACCGTGTGATGACTGTCCCTCAACTGTCAGTTGATTACTATTCGTGACATCAACAATTGAACTATTACCACCTGCACCATTCATAGAGCCTAGTGTAACCAGTCCAAATCCACTACCGCCATTACCACCACCACCGCCAACCGATTGCGCAGTAATCGCATTGGATTGTGTTCCTTTAATTACTATCTCAGCTTCATTTATAATTTTTACATTATTGGCATTTCCACCATGACCGCCTTGCCCACCCATCGATACAATACCGATACTGGCACCGGAGGAACCGCCTGCTCCCCCCACCGATTGTGCTAAAAGACCATTACCATGTGATCCAATAATTTCTATTCGGCTTTGGCTATCTGTATAAATTTCAACTTCGCCAGCTTGTCCAGCGTTATTTCCTTTACCACCAGATGAGACAATACCTCCAGCTTTACCACCATTACCACCATCACCCGCTGCACTGATCGCAACCACGCCTGATGAATAATCATCATTAATCATGATGTGAGTATTGAATATATTTGCAGATGCTTTTTTGCCTTCTCCGCCTACATTCCCTTTTCCGCCCCCAGCGTCAATCGTATAAGAACCACCACCATCACCACCATCACCGCCCTGAGACTTCACTAAGACGCCGGTACTGCCTTTACCTACCCCTGTTGCTCGCGTTGACGCAACAATAGCAATGTCTAGATCATGTAAGTTTAGAACCGAATTTGAAGCATCCCCACCTACACCGCCCGGTTTTCCTTTTCCACCTAAAATATATTGCCCGCCATTTCCGCCATCACCACCGCGACTGCTTAATTCCACAGCGGTCGCTGTTTTAGTAAAGTTGAGCGTCTGATTTTCCCCATGAACGGAATAGTTCAGTTCAGCATTAAGATGTTGACCTGATGTACTGGTCTGGTCTCTATCTTCTAAATCTATATTCAAATCATAATGCGGAATTTGAACACTTTTTAGATATGTTTCTTGACCAGTATTTGAATCGACATTGAATTCTAAAGTGACATTTACCGTAGTTGTGTTTATTGCTGAAGCCACACCACTCGATGAATAGTTAACGGTATTGACCTGATACCTAGGATTGACTTCATCTAAAAAAATGTCATTTCCATCTACATCATGTGGAGTGAATGTAGCCTGCATATATTCACCGCTTGGCACACCTCCACCATTAAACGCCCCATCATTATGGTAAATGACAACAATTGGATCTAAGCCGTTTGTTTCAGATATATCAGAGTTCACAACATAGCTATATTCCCAGCTCGTACCAACATCCCCACCTGGTTTACCCGCTTTGGGCTTAACAAATAATGCACCTGTACGGCCATTACTACCATCATTAGCTCTTGCTGTAATCGAGATTACTTGATCGGTATATGCTTGTTCATGGCTTTGTTTTAATACAACAGAATCAAATAAATTGGTAAATGACTTACAAACCTCATCTGGCATACAAAGTTCATTTTTAGCGAATGCGGGAATATGTATCAAACTGATGAGTGTTGTAACGGAAAGAGCAGCTAATTTTAATGATGATCTTTTCCCTTTTCTTTTTACATTCTCTGCAACTGCAACCCATGCCCCTAAAGTTTCATTCCAGATAATACGGTAGATGTGGTTCATGACTTTCTATCTCATGCAACGACTCTCATCTCAATGTCAATTAAAAAAATAAATAAAAACATATATTTAAATTATTAAAATTGACGAGATTAAAATGCAGTCCTAGTTAACTCAATCCAAACACCTGTTACAAAAGTGCATGGTTCTCCTATCATGAATTACATCAATGAAAAGAAACTTTACATATCCCTGAAAATTGGTATTTTCCAAAATTATTCATCTGATTTAGGTCATGTTTAGAAAACTAAATGCTCCATAAATCTCCCGTTAAAATCATAAAAATTTTCGGTCAACTAAAAAAATGGCATTTGTTCATTTCGATTTTTCCTAGTATTTATTCTTCTTATAACGAAACGAAAAAGGTTAGAGGTGTATTGAACGTATGGAATAGAACAGAAAAATTTGATATTTGTTATAGGAAATAATGCATAAATTGTAAGTTAAAAATATCCGCTCTAAAGTATTAAAAATATTTGTAATATATATAAAATTTAGGCTACATTAATAAAGCACCACAACGACTGAATTATAAATAGCGTCCTTTCCTGCAGGCGCATGCTCTTTCATAAAATGCACTTTGATTTGAGGGAGACATCAATCTGATGCTGACGTACGAAATGGAATTACCTGCCCCCATATTAGTTTTAGAAGATGATATTTTCATGCAACAACGGACTGAAAAACTGTTGCGAGAACTGGGCTATACTTCCGACGTCATTTATTATGCGCAGTCAGTTAAACAGGCGCATACCTTCATTGATCAATATTCTTTTGCACTTGCCTTGATCGATCTCGGCTTACCTGATGGCTCAGGACTAGAGGTCATTCAAACCCTACATCATCTGAATGCAGAACTCCCGATTCTGGTCATTTCGACCTGCTGCACACAGAACATTATCCTTCAGGCCATCCATACCGGGGCAACAGGTTATTTTTTAAAAGAACGTGATGACTTTGAAATATTACTCTCCATACGTAATGTCATTCGGGGAGGTGCACCAATCGATCCTTTTATTGCGCAGCAAATTCTGAAAAATATTTCTTTTGAATCAATAGAAAAGCATTCAAACCTAGAGAAAAATGATTTACTCTCTAAACGTGAATATGAAATTTTAAATCTGGTCGCTCAGGGGATGAGTAATAGAGAGATTGCCGAAGCATTGTTTCTATCAAAATATACAATCGAATGTCATATCAAAAATATTTATCGCAAACTTTGCGTGAGCAACAGGTCGAAAGCTATCCATACTGCACGCACTATGGGGTTAATCTCTTAATTTTATGCCTGCTGTTTTTCTTCGCCTGTCAATTGCATGCCCAATCACCAGAGTCTTCCTCAACCTCCTGTAAAGCATACATTACAGAAAGTTTTATCGCCAAAGCAATTCCTAATAACCCTGTTGAACGACCAACAACAGGCTGGGCAAAAGTCGAGCACTTTCCTGATTTCATCAATTCACACTGGAAAGATTATAAAGGTAATGCCTGGTATAAAATTCACTGGACCTATGACTGTAAAAATAAGCCTGACCACCCCCTGAGTCTTGTTATTAGTCATATTAATATGGCTGGAAAAGTCTATTTAAACGATGATTTACTTTGGAAAGATCAATCTTTAACTGAACCACTATCACGAAGTTGGAATATTCCACGTAGCTGGCAAATTCCCATCTCTGCTCTTAAGACAAAAGAAAATACGATCTGGATATATGTAGCAAGCGCATCAATTCAGGAAGGAAATTTAGGTCATGTCCATATTGGACCTTATAACCAGCTACTGCCACTTTATCAAGAGTATCAATTCAAGCAAAAGACATTGATTTCAATTGGTTTTTTAATCAATGTAATTATTGGTATTTTTTACTTTATGGTATGGATTATATACCGTAAGGAATCAGCATATCTCTGGATCAGTGCGAATGTCTTGTTTTGGCTCGGCTATTCCCTGTTCTTTCTGCTGTATTCAACCCCTCTCAGCAGTATTCAGGTCGACAGGTTGCTCGCCTGGTTATTTTCAACCTATACCTTGGTCTCCTGTGTTTCTATCTGGCGCTTTGCCAATCTGAAATTTCCTCGAATTGAAAAACTGCTTTTGTTTATATTTTTTCTTGCCACTGCTGTACTCGCAGTTATTCCAGATGAATATTTAAAACAAACTATTCATTTCTTTTTCATCCTTAATATGATTATTTTCTTATTAGAAAATTCTACTTATCCATTTTTAACTTATAAATCTAAACAAATTGAAGTGTATTTAATGGCAGGATTACATGCATTTTTTGTTCCGGTTGCGATTCATGATGCTTATCAAATCCTGACTTATCAAAATGAATTCTGGTCACCTTTTATTTCACCATTTAGTGCTTTATTCTTAGGGCTTTTACTAGGTCTGCGTTTATATCGTAACAATAAGGTGATTTCACGATTTAATAAAACTTTAAAAGACGAAATTGATAATGTGACTCAAAAACTCAGTTCTTCTTTAAATTCTCAGTACCAATTAGCTTTAGAAAATATTCGCCTTCAAGAACGCGTTAATTTGTCTCGTGATTTACATGATGGTATTGGTGGTTCAATTGTTCGTTCAATCGAACTGGTGAGCCGCAATGATCATTTAGAAAAAGAAAAATTTTTATCGATTTTAAAATTATTAAGTAATGACTTACGCCAGATTATTGATCATGGTTCAAGTCTGGATGCAAAAATACCTGATAGTCCAATATTATGGGCAGCGCCAACCCGCCATCGCTTTATGGAAATTTTTGATGAGCTGCACATTGCTGCACATTGGCAAATACCAGATAAATGGAACAAGTTGCCCACACCTCTGCAATGTTTAACCCTGACACGTATTCTTGAAGAAGCACTGACCAATATTATTAAACATAGTCAGGCAAGTGAGATTAGTATCGGGCTTGAACAGACAGAGCAGGCATTAATCCTGAATATTCGGGATAATGGCGTCGGTTTTGATCCTGAATGTATTATAGAAGCCAAGCATATAGGGCTACAAAGTATGAAAATACGTGCTCAACGTGCGAATGGTACACTGAATATCCTGTCTTCAGGTCGGGGAACTCATATTCAGGTCATGTTAAGTTTTTAAAATTATTTAGGATAGTTAAACACCTATTTTAATATATCAAGACTAAGCTGCTCTTTTCCTCCGATGCTTAAATGTAGTGTGGCACAGAATGAGGTGAAGCATCGGAAGGAAATAAAATGATCTGGAATTTTCCTTTTATAATCAAGTCTTATGAACAATAAAGCCCTGTATCTACAGGGCTTACAGAAACAGCAGCTCAAAATTATTTAAAATAATTCAATGGCAATTTCAAATAAGACACACCATTGGCTTCAGGCTCAGGGAACTGCCCTGCTTTCATATTGATCTGAATTGCCGGCAGAATCAGTTTTGGCATATTTAAAGTAGCATCACGCTGATGTCGCATTTCGACAAACTCTGCTTTAATGGTGCCTTCGTGGATATGAATATTTTGGGTCTTTTGTGTCTGCACATCAGTTTCACAGACATAGTCATGACGCGTTTCAGGCAGATAATCATGGCACAAAAACATCCGAGTTTCAGGCGAAAGCCGATACAGTGACTGTACCGAATCGAATAAGGTCGATGCACTACCACGCGGAAAATCGCAACGTGCCGTACCATAATCCGGCATAAACAGGGTATCACCCACAAATACCGCATCCCCGATCACATAGCTGAGACAGGCGGGTGTATGCCCTGGTGTAGGAATATTATAGGCATCCATTTCACCAATCTTGAAATGCTCATGATCCTCAAACAGGTAGTCGAATGGTTGCAGGGCATTAAACTGTTTTATGTCCAGATGATAAATCGCACCAAAGGTTTCCTGTACCACAGAAATCTTCTGGCTCATGGCAATTTTACCACCCAGTTCTGCCTTGAGATATTGCGCTGCAGTCAGATGATCAGCATGTACATGGGTTTCTAGAATCCACTCGACCGTTAAATCCTGCTCTTTAATATAGGCAATAATTTTATCGGCATGAATAGTTGAGGTACTTGCTGATGCCGGATCATAATCCAGAACGCTATCAATAATGGCGCAGGCCTTGGTCTCCGGATCACGTACAACATAACTGAAGGTATTGGTATCTTCGTGAAAAAAATCTTTTACTATAGGTAAGTTTGACATCATTAAGCTCCTGACCATTTACGGTGAATCCATACACCCACCAGCATTGCTACAATAAAATAGAGCACTTGATAGTGGCCCAAACCGATCAAGGTGAAACTTGGCGCCGGACAGATGCCGGCAATGCCCCAACCTGCACCAAATAAAACCGCACCGGTAATCAGTTTCTTATCTATCTGATTATTTTTAGGCAAATCAATAGGCTCATTAAATACTGTTTTCGGTTGAGCCTTACGTACTGCTTTCTGGAAAGGAATAAAGGCCACTGCAATCGCGCCCATCATGACAAAGGCCAGACTGGCATCCCAATCACCAAACAGATCCAGAAAGTCGAGTACCTTTTCAGGATTGGACATGCCCGACACCATCAGACCCACAGAGAATAGAGCACCAAATAAAAAGGCAAACACATTTTTCATTTTAGAATGCTCCTGTGATATGACGGATAATATAAACGGTGACAAAACCTGCAAACATAAAAGTCATCGTCGCGACAATAGAACGCTTAGACAGCCGACTAATGCCACAAATTCCGTGACCACTGGTACAGCCCGAACCCAAACGTGTCCCAAAGCCTACCAGCAGACCTGCCACAATCATCATCAATGGGCTGGCATTCAATTCGATTTCAGGTTGCACAAACAGACCATAAATAAACGGTGTGAGGATCAAGCCTGATAAAAACCAGATTGCAGGTGTTTTAAACATGGTTTTTGAGTTTAAGACTTGCCCAATCAAACCACTGATTCCTGCAATACGGCCATTGACGTACAGATAGCCGACCACGGAAAGCCCGAGCATTAAGCCGCCAATAAATGCGATGAGGAAGTCATGCATGATGAATTAATCCCTATACAATATACTTTTTTATATTATATAATAAAAAATATTAATCAAGCAGTTTTATGGTAAATTATGTAAACTGCACGGGCTACATCAAAAGTTGTGAGGACATTTATGGATATGATTGCTGAAAATGCCAAAATTGATTTTTCTCAAGTCGATTTCGTCAGCCAATGCCTAAAAGTTTTAGCCAATCCTGATCGTCTGAAAATCTTATGTGTCCTGGTCGACAGGGAAATGAATGTTCAGGAAATTGAAGAATCTACCGATATTCATCAACCTACACTTTCACAACAGCTGACAGTACTGCGAAAGGCCAACATGGTCGGCACCCGACGTGAGGGTAAACAGATTTTTTATCGTCTGAGTGACCCCAAGGTCTTGAGCCTGATGCAAAAGCTGTACGAGCTGTATTGCGCCCAACCCGCTTCTTAGTGCAGCCAAAAAGAAATGATCAGAAGCAGTCCGCTAAAAGCAGTAAAAAGGTTTAGCCATACGGGATGCTGGGTGTAATAACCTTCAATAAATTCCGGAGGTCGCAGTGATGCCAATCCCCGCCGATATTGTAGGATTGAGGCGAAATTTACCAACATACCAAATACAATCACCACAATTCCCAACCATTGTGAATAAGCTATTTTCTGTGCATAAGTCTCTGGGTCCACCAGTTGCACTAGCAGGTTGGATTTTTCAATCACAAAACCAAAAGCAATTAATGCCAAACCACTCCGGTTCCACGCCAGAGCGGTTCGTTCCAAAGCAAGCAGTACCCGTGGATCATCCAAATTTGACATATCTCATCCGATCTTATTGTTCAAAAATTTCCTTGACGTCCATCGCCAGGCCTTGAGTGGATTTAAATTCACCCTGATTGTTTTTCCAAGCCATCGACGGTGTGGAGAAAAAGCCGTATTTCCCCATTAGGGCCTGGTTGGCATCAATTTTTGCAGCAATTTCGGCAGGAATCTTTTCCATTTTCTTGAGCTGCTTTTTGCCTTTATTCTTGTTTATATCATTAAAAACTGCTGCTGGATTTTTCGACATTAACAATGTGGCCACCTGGCCACGGCTTTCTTGACGGATCACACCGACCTGAATATGACGCAGCTGTACCTTACCTGATTCGACCCAAGGCCGAGCCGCCTGCCAGAATTTATAGCAATATGGGCAATTCGGATCGGAAAAAACATAGACTACCCGTGGTGCATCTGGCTTTCCATCCTGGATCCAGGTCGATTTTTCCAGGGTTTTCCAGACATCGTCCAATACCGCTTTTTTCATATGCTTTTCAATCTGCTCATTGGACAGGCTTTTCCCTTGTGCATCAAACAGTTCGCCCTTGATATAATATTTGTCATCGTTGGAGATAAATACCGTATTGGAATACTGGTCTTCATGCCCTACCCAGCCGGTCATTCCTTGCGGTGCCGGAATCTGTTTTACAAACACAAAGCCCTGTTGTTCAATGTTCTGTTTTATATTTCCCTGCGTGTGCATGCTCATGATCAGGAACATGCCTGCACCAAGCACCTGGTAAATTTTGTTCATACTAAGTTCTTCTGTTTTTTTTAAGGTTGATCTGAAATTCTATTTAAATATTGCTGCAACATGGCCGGACTGAGTTCCCCCATATGCCGCTCGACCAGCTGGCCTTGAGCATTAAAAAACAGCGTCATTGGCAGGCCAAAACTATTCAGCTGCTGGGGGAGTTCACCATATGGGTCCAGCAGGACATGTTTAAATTGAAACTGATGTTTTCTTAAATAGGCATTTACGGTCGCTACCTCCTCACCCTGATTGAGCATGACAAAATTCACTTGAGGATGCTGCTTGGCAGCCTTTGCCAACACCGGCATTTCGCGGTGACACGGCGGACACCAGCTCGCCCACATATTAATTACCGTGGGCTGGCCAATGAACTGGCTGAGTGGAATCTTGTCTGTACCCAGATGCCCCTGTTCTAGCCCACCAAAGGCTAGATCAGGAAACGCCGCTTCAGTTTTTAGACTGGATTTGAATGCGAGCCCAAGCCCGATCCAAATTATAAAGATGATCAACAAGATGGCTTTGAATCGGGTCTGCAACTGTCTGTTTCGAATGACATACCACAAAGCACCAATCAGCACCCCTCCCCATAAATGGAAACCTTTGTCCTGGATTTTCAGTATGTCGATGGGTGCTGCAAAATACAGCTCGGCATTAAGCAGGACAAAAACAAGACGCGCACCCAGCATCCCCAGCAAAAAACTGCTCCAGAGCAAATCCTGACTTTGTCCAAGCAGCTGTTTAGACCATGAATACTTTCTGGCTAATCCAAACAGCACGGCAGATAACAGCATCAAGCCAGTGGCAACAATTATGAGTGTCCAGGGCAACATCAAAGGTCCCAGATGCAGTGCATCACTGGAAATCATCATGGTTGCTCTCCTTGCAGTTGCTGCAATGTGCCTAGTAAATGTGTCGCGCTAAAGCTTCCGGTTAAACGCAAGTCTCGCTGTTCCTGATGCGCTGCATTTAAAAATATGAAGGTAGGTGGACCGAGGATTTGCCATTCTTTTAGCAGCTCATCCTGACTTGGATGATAGTGAGTCAGGTCTAATTTGATACGAACCACATTTTGTAAAGCCGCCTGGACATCACTACGTGAAATCACTTCCTTTTCAATCGGTTGACAGGCCACACACCAGTCTGCATAAACATCAATCACTACCGGCTGTTCGCGATGTTTGGCTAATAGCTGTTGCAATTGTGCGGCTGTGCTGACCTTCTGCCATTCAAGCCGTGATTCCACATGGGCGACCTGTACCTGACTCCAGACATGATAGAGCTGCATGCCTCCTGCATAGACCAGTAAACCACTGAGCAGCATCAGGACTATTTTCGATACAGACCGATGCACATGGGGCAGCATCTTGAACAAGAAATAGCCTGAACAGGTGATCAGTACCACACCCAAAAGGCTCAGGTATAAAATGCCGGGCAATAGAGGGCGGGCAAAATACAAAGCCAAGGCCAGCATGACAAAGCCAAAACTAAACTTCAGGCGATCCATCCAGATGCCAGGCTTGGGTAAAAGATGAGATCCAAATACGGCTGCAATAAATAGCGGCAAGCCCAGCCCAAGGCCTAAGACGAACAGATAACTGGCTCCCAGCATCGGTTGATTGAGCTGAGACACATAGATTAAGGCACCGGCCAACGGTGCACTCATACATGGCCCGACAATCAGTGCGGCGATCATGCCCATGAGACCAGCACCAATCAGCGTGCCACCCTTCTGCTTTTGCTGCCATTGATCCAGACGCTGTAACATTCCTTGGGGTAAGGACAGCTGAAATGCTCCGAACAGATTAAGCGCGAACAAAACAAATAGAATGCTGAAAATACTGATGAATACCGGACTTTGAAACCAACGCTGAAAACTGTAACCGAGCTGTGCCACAGCAAGTCCCATGACCGCATAGACCAGTGCCATACCCAAAACAAAGACCAGCGCAATCAGCGCAGCACGGTAGCCCCGGTGCTGCTGGACCAGAATTCCCGTTAAAATTGGAATTAAAGGTAAAGAACACGGTAAAAAGGCCAGCAGAATGCCAAGCCCGAGAAAAATCAGGGCATTAATTAACAGACCTTGTTCAGACAGCAGACTTAAAAAATACTGGTCATTGTTCCACTGGCTATTCATGCCTGCTGGGGAAGTTTGTTTTTTAGGGTCTGCAATGAGCTGGTCATTTTTCTCTGTTAATTCCATCTCAGGCTGCACCACAGGTTCAGAAACTGCAGCGACTTGTATTTCCTCTACCTTTTCTTCAGTCAGGGCTTGATCTGTACTTGGAGTCTGCTCTATAGCTTGGAACTCATCTTTCTGAGCATTCAGAATTTTTTCGTTTGCTTGTGGCTGTGCAGTACTGGCCAGCAGTTTTGGTGTTTTGCTCAGGTTTTGCGCTGGAAATAGACCATCTGCATCAGTTGATACCGTGGCGCGTTGCACCGGATAACATAAACCGCTTTCTGCACAGCCCTGCCACTGCACCACAAACTGCTGGTTGGGCTGCACATTCATATTGCTTTTGACTTGCCCATAATGCACCTGGGTCAAACCGAAATTGGGATCGTCTTTGTCTTCGGGTTTGGGCAATGTTAGCTTGACTAGAGTCTGCTGAGAAGACACTTTAAGCTGGTCATGATACAGATAATAACCCTCTGCAATTTTCCAGCTAAGCTCTGCCTGATCCTGACTTGTAGAAACCACCTGAAACTGAAATGCCTGATCTGGTGGTAAAAAGTCTGCATGTGCAGTTCCCGTCATGATTCCACCGCCGATCACGGCACCCAATATCCACTTCAACATCCAGCTGATCTCCTCCTGTTAGGACTGCATTATTGAAAAACTAAAATTAAGGCAACATTAACAGCCCAAATCATTTATAAAATAATGGCAGTTTGATCAGGATGTTCTATGTTTATTGTATTGGTTGAGGATGATCCCTATATCGCACAGAGCATTTGTGCTGCTCTGAACTATCTGAATTTTTCAGTGGAGCATGTCAGTCACGCACGTGCTGCAGATTATTTTATCCGGCATAGTGCAGTCGATTTGTGTTTACTGGATTTAGGCCTGCCGGATCAGGATGGCCTGGAGTTGTTGCATAGCTGGCGACGCGACCAGATTGATCTCCCGGTACTGGTATTGACGGCGCGGCTGCGGACCGATCAGTGTGTTCAGGCCCTGAATGCCGGTGCCGATGACTATCTGACCAAACCCTTTGAACTGGAGGAGCTGATTGCCCGGATTCATGCCCTCACCCGGCGCCACCGTGGCTTTGCCTCGAATACACTGCAATTTGATGAACTGGTTCTGAACCGGGATACCCAGACTGTGACCTATCAAGACCAGGCCGTGAATTTATCTCGCCGTGAATTCAGCCTGCTGGAAACCCTGATGAGTCACCCCAACCAGATCCTGAAAAATGAACAGCTTATTGACAAGCTCTATGGCTTTCAGGACGCTATAGAGAGCAATGCCCTGAATGTACACATTTATCACCTGAGACAAAAACTGCATCCAGACTTGATTCAGACCGTTCGCGGTGTGGGCTATATTTTCAAACCGTTTGAGCAACGTCATGTTTAGTCACAGCTTGAAATGGCGTTTGGTCATGAGTCTTTTGGCCGTGTTTATTGTGTTGTGGAGTGCGGTATTTTCATGGCTGTATATTGACCTGAAACAGCGTTTACAAGACACACTGGATCAACGCTTATCGGCATCTGCACAAATGGTTGCCCGGCTGATTCAGCAGTTACCGCTGGATAGTCTGGGGGATGCAACCCTATCAAAATTAGCCAAGAATGATGATGCAAACCAGTTAATTGCCTGTGAAGTCTCTCTTTTTAGCTCTGACATCTCGTTAGGTAATCAGGTGATTGCCAAAACACGCGGTGCCCCCCAAAATTTAAGCCAGCGACCAGAAGGATTCAGCACCTGGCAGCAGGGTGATACGGAATGGCGCAGTTATGTTCTGCGTCGTGGCGATATTCAGGTGGTGGCGGCAGAACGCATGTTCTTGAGGGATATGCTACTACAGCAGATTCTGCAGTCCGTACTGGTTCCCTTGGTCTTCTCACTGCTGATCTGTATTGCCTTGATCATCTTTATTATCCGCAGACAGTTCCGGCCTTTGGATCAGCTCAGTCAATACCTGAACCAGAAAAACCTCAACTATTCACAGGCGGCAGATTTTTTAATGCAGCTCAAGCCTGCAAGTATTCCCCAAGAAGTACAGCCTTTTGTCAACAATTCCACGCAGTTGATTCAAAAACTCAATGACAGTCTGCAACAGGAGAAAGCCTTTAGTGCCTATGCTGCACATGAATTACGCAGTCCCCTGACTGCAATTAAAACCCATGTACAACTGGCCCAGCTGATCGGTCAGCAGCAGAACCTGCCTGAATCCATTCAGCACAATTTGCAGCAGGCCAATGAGAGTATCCGGCGTTATACGCTGTTACTCGAGCAGCTTTTATTGCTGACCCAATCAGAAAACAGTGTCCAAGAAATGACCGAGGCCATCTGGCTTCACCCCACTCTTGAGAAAGTTCTTGCAGACTTAGGTACGCGCTATCCAGAAATGAACGAAAAAATACAAGTGAACTGGGACAGCTTGGGTGAAATTTAGCTGCCTGAATTTGTGCTGTATACGGTACTGAAAAATCTGCTTGAAAATGCCCTGCTACATGCACAGGCTGCCCATATCTGGATTTCCATGCAGTCTGATTGCCTGGTGATTGAAGATGATGGACAACAACTGATAGCACAGGATATTCAACATTTAGGACAACGCTTCTGGCGCAAATCTGCTCAGCAGCACGGCCATGGTCTGGGACTGGCATTGGTTAAAAGCTTGCTAGGTAATTATCAATACCACCTTGGATTTCAGCAGCGTCAGCCTGTAGGACTGACTATTAAAATTCAACAATATATTCAAAATTAATTTGATTTTAATAGACCACTTTCATAAATCAAAAAATGATCGTGCTATTTATCTTTAAATGGATATTAAAAGTGCCTTCTCTCTTTGGGATAAGAAGCACTGCCTCGCAACAGGATGAGGGGGTGGAAAGCTCTTCCTAAGGAGCCTGTTTCGCAAATCTTCTATGGAGAAGGAATTGTCTTGATAGTGATTAAACATAATTTATGAAAGACTCTAATAATCATGCAAACATAAAATTCTTAATTTCCCCCCTAAAGCTGAAGTTTTATTTTCTGTTATTTAAGTTTGAGCACTTGCTCCCATGAGGATCAGTATCAATACATAGATCAAGATTTTCGCCAGCTGGCAGCTTTATTATTTTGTCCAGATGAAGTTCTGCTTTTTTAACCTCTATAGTGGTTATAGCGGCCAATTGACTTAAACTACATGTAATCCCATTCACCATGCAAAAAAAGGTGTAGGTTTTAGCTTTTGGCACTTTTTACTACTTTGTCACTGTCAATCTATATCAGTTTTTATATGTCCGCATATTCTAATTTATTATATAATTCAATGACCTATACCCGTAATTTAAAATATCCAGACAATAAAAAACCCCAGTCATTGACTGGGGTTTTTCGTATCTGGCGGAAGCGGTGAGATTCGAACTCACGGAGGGGTATAAGCCCTCGTCGGTTTTCAAGACCGGTGCATTAAACCGCTCTGCCACGCTTCCATGTGCGCCATCATACGGAGCTTTTCCTCACCTGACAAGTGAAAATTACAGTGAATGCAATCAACTGCATATAGTTTCATCAAATCCTTACAATCTGGCTGCCAGTTCAGCACCTTCACGAATCGCGCGTTTGGCATCCAGCTCTGCCGCCAGTTTGGCACCACCAATAATATGATACTTAGCTATAGTTTTTTGACCTTCAACTGGCATGATTTCTTTCACTGATTCCTGACCGGCACATACCACAATCGTATCTACGCGTAGCAATTGGTCATGTCCATCCACCTCAATCCATAAGCCTTCATCAGTAACCGACTTATACTGCACACCCCGCAGCATGCGTACACCATGTTTTTTCAATTGTGCGCGATGTACCCAGCCTGTGGTTTTCCCTAGACCAGCACCAAGTGGTGTGGTTTTACGTTGGAGCAGATAAATTTCCCGGACTGGTGCTTCAACCTCCGCAGGCTGCATTCCTCCTTCAGTCACATAATTTGGATTTGGGTCTACTCCCCATTCACGCTTCCATTCATCTACAGGCATTGGCTGAGGTTGCAATGGTGGTTTTAGCAAAAATTCAGATACATCAAAACCAATTCCTCCTGCACCAATCACGGCAACTCGATCTCCGACAGATGCTCCATTCAACACTTCGGTATAGGACAAGACCTGTGGCGCATCACTACCCGCAATCTTCAAGGCGCGTGGTACAACGCCAGTCGCCACAATCACCTCATCAAAACCTTCACGTTCCAGCTGTTCACGATTGACCTTGGTATTCAGACGTAATTCAACCCCAGTCTTTTCTATTTGAACCTTGAAATAACGAATGGTTTCATGAAATTCTTCTTTACCCGGCACTACTTTGGCCAGGTTGAACTGACCACCAACATCGTTCGTCGCTTCAAACAGGGTCACCTCATGACCACGTCCGGCAGCCACGGTTGCCGCTGACATACCTGCAACGCCCCCACCCACAACGGCGATCCGTTTCGGTTTTTTGGTTTTTACATAAACCAGTTCAGTTTCATATCCAGCACGCGGATTCACTAAACAGGTAGCACGCTGATTTTTAAACGTATGGTCCAGACAAGCCTGGTTGCAGGCGATACAGGTATTGATCTCATCAACACGGTTGGTCGCTGTTTTATTGACCCAGAAAGCATCTGCCAGTAAAGGACGTGCCATTTGCACCATGTCCGCCTGCCCTGATGCCAGGATTTCTTCAGCAGTATCTGGCATATTGATACGATTCGATGCGATCACCGGAACAGTAACATTTTTCTTTACTTCCGCAGTGTACTCGACAAAAGCAGCCCGTGGCACAGACGTGACGATGGTTGGAATACGTGCTTCATGCCAGCCGATCCCGGTATTGAGTAAAGTAATTCCGGCCTTCTCTAATGCTTTAGCGACGGTAATGACTTCCTGCATGGTATTACCATCATGTACCAGATCCAGTAAAGACAGACGGAAGCAGATAATAAATTTTTCACCAATCTCGGCCCGAATCGCTTTGACAATTTCCACCGCAAAACGCATCCGGTTTTCGATCGAACCACCCCAGCGATCATTACGCTGATTAACATGACGACTCAGGAACTGGTTAATCAGGTAACCTTCTGAACCCATGATTTCCACACCATCATAGCCGGCTTTTTTTGCCAGACTGGCAGTTTTTACATAGTCCTGAATAGTAGCCAGAATCTGTTTTTCTGAAAGCTGGCGTGGTTTAAAAGGAGAAATCGGGGACTTGATTGGACTCGCTGAAACCACAAAAGGTTGGTAGCCATAACGGCCCGCATGCAGGATTTGCAACAGGATTTTGGCACCATGTTTATGCACAGCATGAGTTACCAGTCGATGCGGAGCAATATCTCCCAAGGTATTCATGGTCCCGCCTGCAGGCAGTAACCAGCCCTGACGGTTTGGAGAAATACCACCCGTGATGAGCAGACCTACCCCACCTTTGGCACGCTCGCCAAAATAAGCTGCCAGTTTGGGGTAATTATAGAAACGATCCTCCAGCCCGGTATGCATTGAACCCATCACCACCCGGTTTTTAATCGTGGTAAATCCCAGATGAAGCGGTTTTAAAATATTTGCATAACGAGTCGTTGTCATGGCTATTCCCTTTGATGATGGCTTTGCAACTTGTTGCATATTACTCTAGCGTGTTTTTTATTTTTGTTTATGGCATTTTCACAAAATTATTGCTTTCTCAGGTCAACTCAGGCCTCCCACTGTTTCGCCGAGCTTTTCCATAGTGCAATTGCCCCCAGTACTGTTCCTACAGGAAAACTCAACAGCATCAGCACCGCCATAACTCGGGAAAGTGTACGTCCCTCGCCCTGACCTTTCTTAACTTTCAGAGCTGCCTGAATATTGAAATAGATCAATACCAGCATTAATAAAATGACAAGTCCCAGACTGATGGTTGAAGCGGTTCTTTGCTGAGATTCAAGATAAAGAAAAACTGCGCCACTAAAGATCAACAGGCCGGCATAAATGCCATGCAATACAGACAAAGTCTGATTACGCTCATGCAGTCGTGGTAGCTGTGGCGGGGTGATACTTGAATTCATAAGAGACTCCTAAAAACTTGTTATTGTTGGTTTTATCGTATCAGGACCAGATCATGATCTCTACCTGGCATATTAAAACCCAAGACTGGATTTAAATCAGCAATTTTTCGATCTATTGCAACATTCGTACAACCTGTATTTTTCCAATGTTTTATAGATAAAAAAATGCAGTGCGAGCACTGCATGAGATAGGCCAGATCATAATGTTATTGTTGTTATTCTCAGTTTTTCTGCTTATTTCCAGTATTTCAGCTTTGAGCTATGCCCAATACCAACATTAAAACTATTGGTCGGGTCCAGCTTCTGGTAATGGTTTTTTAACGCCGGTTTGGCAATGTAGAGATGCCCTACATTATGTTCAGCTGGATATTCCGCACCACGATCATCCAGCAGCTTCCACATGGCATGTTCCATCTTCAGCGGATTAACCCCTTTTTTTACAATGTAATCCTGATGAAATACATGGCACAGGAAGTGACCATAATAAAGTTTATGTAAGATCTGCTCTTCCATCTCCTGTGGCAGGGTTTCTACCCATTGGCGGTCATTCCTACGCAGCGCAATATCCAGCGCCACAATATCTTCCACTTCACTTAAATGGGTATCACGGTAACGAATTGCTGCACCTGCTACGGCAAAACGGTGCAGAAATGCCTTACGTCCTTCGTCTTCGGTGCAGAGAAAATAGTTCCCGTTAGGATGGGTCTTAAAGTAGCCTTCAAAGAATGCCTGTACCTGTGCCATATCCTGATTTTCAATTCTGAGAATCAGATGATGCTCATACAGATCACGGTACTCGTTCATGCGTTTTGGCAAATGTGATGGCAGCATTTTACTGATCATTTGCAGAATTTTGTCGCTTAAGCCACGTAGCCCCAGTTTCTGCAATATTCCATCAACCTTGTCTTTCATGGCAAATGCGGCAGGCACTTTGACAGTACCAAATTTTTCAATGAACATAAAAGTGTCTTTGCCATATTCCGCACCGATGTCATAAGCCACACGGTGAATATATTCTCCAGCAATCGGTAGACGCGGTAGATCTTTGAGCAGAAAACGACGGATTTCCGTCAGGTCATCCTGAGTATTAGTACCGACATAAAACACCTGGCTTGGAATCTTTTCAAAAGTATCCAGACGTACGGCAAATACGCAAACTTTACCAGCAGAACCAGAGGCTTCAAACAGACGGCTTGGATCGGCATTGAAGCGTGCTGGAGTATCAGCATCGACCTGACGCACATCCTGACTATAACGATGATCGGAAGCACAGCGATGTTCCTGCTGCTGGATATCCTGCTCGTTATATTGTTTCTGCTCCAGATTTTTCAGAATCTCTTCCGGACTATGACCCAGATGGATACCGAGATGATTCACTAGCTCCAGTTCGCCATGTTCATTGACATGCGCATACAATGCCAGTTCAGTATAGGCCGGCCCACGGCGAACCAAGGCTCCACCGGAGTTATTGCATACGCCACCCAGCACCGAAGCACCGATACAGGATGAACCAATCACCGAATGCGGTTCACGGTTAAATGGTGCCAGCTGCTTTTCCAGTGCATCAAGTGTTGCACCCGGCAAACAGACAACCTGTTTGCCCTCCTGGATCACCTGAATACCTGTCAGACGGCGAGTACTCATCACAATCACTGGACGGTCATATTCACCAAACGGCGTTGAACCACCAGTTAAACCGGTATTGGCTGCCTGCATAATCACGATACAGTCTGCTGCAACAGCAATTTGCAATACTTGCCATTGTTCCAGTAATGAACCCGGAGTGACGACCGCAAACACCTCACCTGAACCATAACGCCGGCCCTGCCGATACAGACGAGTATCGTGATCGTCCGTCAACACATGTCGCTGGCCGACCACAGCGACCAGATTGTTTAAGGTCGCAGTAGGGTCAAATGAGTTTTGCATAGTAGAGCCCCGTTTCATTTTTATAGCTATCTTTTTATAAAATTAGCCATAAGCATGTTTTGGATTTTTAATCTTGAATAGATGAAATAGCAGTAATTCTGTTGTTCCGAATTGCTCTAGGATGACCACGATTTAGAGTGGTCATCCTGATTGGTTTTATTGTGAAATTTCGCGATCGAGCCTTACCAGACAATCCTGTGTAATGTCAGCAATGGTCTTGGCACCTGTTAAGGTCATGGCAACACGCATTTCCTTGTCGATCAGATCAAGAAGGTTACTGACACCAGCCCCGCCTGCAGCACCCAATGCATAAACGAAGGCCCGACCGAGCATACAGGTGTCCGCACCCATTGCCAGCATACGCACCACATCCAGACCATTACGGATACCAGAGTCGACCAGGATTTTCAGTTCACCTTTTACCGCATCAGCAATTGGTGGCAAGGCACGTGTGGTAGATAACACACCATCTAACTGACGACCACCATGGTTGGATACTACAATGCCATCCGCACCGAAACGTACAGCATCTTTAGCATCTTCAGGATCCAGAATCCCTTTGATCACCATCGGACCATCCCAATAGTCACGGATCCATTCCAGATCTTTCCAGGAAATAGACGGATCAAAATTGGCACCCAACCAGCCGATATAATCTTCCAGGCCTGTCGGTTTACCGAGGTATTTCGAGATATTGCCCAAGTCGTGTGGACGACCCATTAAGCCGACATTCCAGGCCCAGTGCGGATGCATGCAAGATTGCATATAACGGCGTATCGCTGCATTTGGTCCACTCATGCCGGAATGCGCATCACGGTAACGTGCACCCGGCACTGGCATATCTACGGTAAAGACCAGCGTTGAACAGCCAGCTGCCTTGGCACGTTCCAAGGCATTTTTCATAAAGCCACGGTCACGCAGGACATACAGCTGGAACCACATTGGGCGCTGGATCGCTGGTGCCACTTCTTCAATTGGACACACAGATACCGTCGACAAAGTGAATGGAATCCCTTTTTGGTCTGCCGCAACTGCTGCCTGCACTTCCCCACGGCGTGCATACATACCGGTCAAGCCTACAGGTGACAAGGCCACCGGCATCGAAAGGGTTTCATCAAATAATTTAGTTTCCAGATTTAGTGCTGACATGTCATTCAAGACACGTTGACGCAGCGCTACTTTTGATAAATCTTCTACATTGCGTTTCAGCGTGTATTCTGCATAAGCCCCACCATCAATATAATGAAACAGGAATGGTGGAAGACGACGTCGTGCGGCTTCACGGTAATCATTTGCAGAAGAGATAATCATAATTTAGATCCTGTTTAATCGGCTCATACGCTGCTGACGGGCTTCATCCTCATCAATCGTGCGTACTTGCTGAATGACAAACTCAATGTGTCCACAAACTGCCTGACGTGCAGCTTCTGGATCTTGACGCTCAATTGCGGCCATCACCTTAAAGTGCTGGTCCTGCAACTGATCAAAACGGTGGGCTTCGGAATAGACTTTGCGTCGTCCGAGTACCACATTAAATTGCAGCAGGTCGAACAGACTGCGCATCAACTGGATCAGCACCACATTATGCGATGCTTCGGCAATGGCAAGATGAAAACGGGCATCCGCGCGAGCTGCCTCATCGTCATCACCCAACAGCTGATAGTGTGCAATCTGGTCGTAACACTGTCTGATTTTTTTTATATCATCGGGTGTGGCGCGCTGTGCGGCATACCAGGCTGTACCGCCTTCCAGAATCAGACGAGACTCCTGAACATCAAAACGGTATTCAGGATCGACATCCATCAGGTCACTTAAAGGCTGCACAATATGATGCTGTGACCAGTGATTCGGCAGTTCCTGTAAATAAGTACCGGCACCAACACGGCTCACCAGCATGCCCTGGCTGACCAGATGTTGCAGCGCTTCTCGCAACGAAGAGCGCGACACGCCTAACTGCTCACATAATTTACGTTCTGCGGGCAAACGGTCCCCGACCTGCATATGATTTTTTTCAATCAGACTACGCAGACTTTGTACGACTTTATCAGAGACTTTCATTGCACCGCCCTCAGTATGGTGTTATGGAATCATCCATGGGAACACATAAGCTTGTAAGGTGATAATGATACCGATCATCACCGTGAAGGTGATACTGTGTTTTACGGTAAAGCGGAATAAATCCGATTCTTTACCGACGAGACCCACTGCGGCACAGGCAATTGCAATCGACTGTGGTGAAATCATTTTACCGGTTACACCACCGCTGGTATTCGCAGCCACCAGTAATACTTCAGGTACACCGATCTGCTGGGCCGTAGTTGCCTGTAAAGCCGAGAACAATGCGTTTGCTGAAGTATCAGACCCTGTCAGGAATACACCGACCCAGCCCAGGAATGGCGAGAAGAACGTAAATGCTTGTCCTGTATGTGCCAGGGCTAATGCCAAGGTTGCCGATAAGCCTGAGTAATTGGCAATGAAAGCAAACGCCAATACCATACCAATTGAGTAAATCGGTGTTTTCAGCTCATTTACTGTTTCAGCAAAGGTCGCTACTGCGTCTTTCGGTTTCATTTTCAGGTAAATGATGGTGATGATTGCAGCGATCATGATCGCTGTACCCGTCGCCGACAACCAGTCAAATTTATAGATCGCGTCGTAGTCTTTCGCTTCAGCGACCACCGGCGGCAACTTTTGAATCATTTGATGCAGGAAAGGCACTTTAATAGAAATTACTAAATCACTTAAAGCCCCATCTTTGGCAAACAGATCTTTAAATGGTTTGATGCTCCATAAAGTTACCATGGCAGTCAGTACCGCAAATGGCGACCACGCTTTAATAATTTGACCGATGCTATATTTTTGCTGGCTTGCCAAAGCAATGTTGCTATCGACCTGTTGTTCATTATCAAAACGGAAAATATGTTTTGGCTGCCAGAACTTGAGTAATACCGTTAAGCTCACCAAAGATGCAATTGCTGCAGTGATATCGGGTAATTCAGGACCCACATAGTTAGCAGTCAGGAACTGCGCCAGGGCAAAAGAACCACCACCGACTAAAATTGCAGGCCAGGTTTCTTTCACACCACGCCAGCCATCCATGATTGCCATAATCCACACCAGTACAATGGGTACCATGATTGGCAACTGACGTCCTACCATCTGGCTGATTTCCATGGTGTCTACGCCTGATACCTGACCAGCGACAATAATCGGAATTCCCATCGCACCAAAAGCCACAGGTGCAGTGTTCACAATCAGACATAAACCCGCGGCATACAGTGGTTTAAATCCAAGACCTACTAATAACGCAGCAGTAATCGCAACCGGTGCGCCAAAGCCTGCAGCACCTTCCAGGAAAGTACCAAAAGCGAAGCCGACCAATAACATTTGTAAGCGCTGGTCTTCGGTTAATGACAGGATCGATGAGCGAATAATGTCAAATTGACCGGTCTTCACTGAAATCTTGTAAAGGAATACTGCCCCAATAATAATCCAGGCAATCGGCCATAAGCCGTAGAAGAACCCATAGACCATGGAAGCCAATGCCATAGTGACTGGCATTTTGTAGAGGAACATTGACACCAGAAATGCCAAAGCCACAGTAATCGTTCCTGCTACACTGCCCTTCATTCTGAAAACAGCAAGAGCAAGGAAAAAGAATACGATTGGAATGAGGGCGATCGCGCTAGAAATCCAGATATTTCCAATTGGATCGTAAATTTGTTGCCACTGTTGAAGCATTCTCTACTCCTTGAAATGCTTGTTTGTTATTTCATTACAGGACATGTCCAAAAGATTATTGGTATGACCAATTTAGCATTAAACAGACCAATATCGGTCTTTGAGGTAGCCAAATTTAATAAAATATTTAAAATACCGCAACATTTAAATCATTAAAATAGAATTGGTATGACCAATTTTTATATTAAAAGATGGAATTCAATATGAGTGAAAGCTAAGCAACATCCGGTATTTAACAGGTTGAAAGGAGCAAAGGTTGAGATAAAGTGAAGCCTATAGAACTTTAGTCTTAGCCCGCTTTAAAACCCTGGATTTGGCTAATTCAAGGCCATTTGTGATGGCTCTATTTGCATTAGATTGTTTATTTTTTTGTCTATTTTTTAGATTTTGCATTTTTTTTGCGAAAACTTGCCATTTGAAAGGTGTTACAATATCTGCATTCAAAATTCTCCTTGGCCACCAATATAAGTGGTGCCTATATTATTCTATCGTTAGGATTAACAATGTCTGATAATGCAACTATCTTACAGAATGTACCTGTAGGCAAAAAAGTTGGTATTGCCTTTTCTGGTGGTCTAGATACTTCAGCAGCCCTGTTGTGGATGAAACAAAAAGGCGCAGAACCTTATGCATATACTGCAAACCTGGGTCAGCCTGATGAAGATGATTACGATGCGATTCCAAAGAAAGCTGAAGCATATGGCGCAGTAAAAGCACGTTTAATCGACTGCCGTCTACAGCTTGCATTAGAAGGTATTGCTGCAATTCAATGTGGCGCGTTCCACATCTCAACTGGTGGTGTTCCTTACTTCAACACAACGCCACTAGGCCGTGCAGTAACAGGGACAATGCTTGTTACCGCAATGAAAGAAGATGACGTCAACATCTGGGGCGACGGCTCAACCTATAAAGGTAACGACATCGAGCGTTTCTACCGTTATGGTTTGTTGACTAACCCGAATCTTAAAATCTATAAGCCTTGGTTAGACCAGACGTTTATTGACGAGCTTGGTGGCCGTGCTGAAATGTCTCAGTTCCTGATCGACAACGGCTTTGACTACAAAATGTCAAAAGAGAAAGCTTATTCAACTGACTCAAACATGTTGGGTGCAACTCACGAAGCCAAAGATCTTGAATACCTGAATGCAGGCATCAAAATCGTTGACCCAATCATGGGTGTTGCGTTCTGGAAAGAAGAAGTTGAAATCAAACCTGAAGAAGTGTCGATCACTTTTGAAGAAGGCTTCCCAGTTGCAATCAATGGTCAACGTATCGAAGATCCGGTTGAGTTCATTCTTGAAGCGAACCGTATCGGTGGCCGTCATGGTCTAGGTATGTCGGATCAGATCGAAAACCGCATCATTGAAGCGAAATCTCGTGGTATTTATGAAGCTCCAGGTATGGCGCTGCTTCACATTGCTTATGAACGTCTGGTGACGGGTATTCATAACGAAGACACGATTGAACAATACCGTATCAATGGTTTACGTTTAGGTCGTTTACTTTACCAAGGTCGTTGGTTCGATTCTCAAGCGCTTATGCTTCGTGAAACGGCTCAGCGTTGGGTTGCTAAAGCCATCACAGGTACTGTGACTTTAGAACTACGTCGTGGTAATGACTACACGATTATGAACACTGAATCTGAAAACCTGACATACGAAGCTGAACGCTTAACGATGGAAAAAGGTGATTCAATGTTCTCACCAATGGATCGTATCGGTCAGTTAACTATGCGTAACCTGGACATTACGGATACGCGAGCAAAACTGGGTATCTACACAGGTGCGGGTTTACTTGCAGTGGGTACCGGTTCAGCTGTTCCACAATTAAAAGACAAAAACTAAGTTTTAGTTGTGTCAAAAAAACCGCGCAAATTGCGCGGTTTTTATTGTCTGTAATTCAGGAAAAATTCAACTGATATGCAGCGGTTTTGAATTTACCGAAGCAATGCTTTGATAATAAATCTGATTGCGCCCTAGTTGCTTGGCACGATACAGTGCCTGATCTGCAATACCGAGTAATCCATCTTTGGTCATAGCTTGCTCGCCACGATAAACCGTAATGCCTAGACTTACCGTAATCTGCTTGGATACCAAAGATTTTTCATGTGGTATTTCCAGCCGTTCAATCGCTTTAAAGATATTGGTAGATACTGCATAAGCCCCATGTGCATCAGTTTCTGGAAGCAGCACCACAAACTCCTCACCTCCATAACGCGCAACAAAGTCCATATGCCGGATCGCATTCTTGATAGTTTTGGCGATGGTCGAAATCACATCATCACCCTTCTGGTGCCCATAAAAATCGTTATAGTTCTTAAAGAAATCTACATCGATAAATAAAATAGCCAAAGAGCTTTCCTGACGCTGAGCGGTAGAAAAGTAAATTTCCAGCATTTCATCAAAGGTACGGCGATTCGAGATTTTGGTCAGCTCATCATGCTGGCTCAGATGTAACAGTTCGGTATTGTGAATCCGGTGAATCTGCTCACTGATCCGCGCCCGCATGGAATAAAGAAAAATCATCCGTTCACGTGCAAAAATCATATGACTAATAACAAAACCGAGCAGGCAACTTCCCAACAGAATTCGGCCAAATACCAAAGGATTAAAGTTAGCCCCAACCAGGGTCAGGCAGATAATCGTAGTTCCAGCTGCCAATACACCAGTGATCATCATCTGAATCGGCTTGACACCAGTAAGGATATAACCCAACACATAAATAATGGTGACAATTGCCATGGATTGATGCTGTAAAGCTGCGGTCTGAATGGACATAGTCAGACATGAAATTGAAACCAGTGCCCAGAATATCAAGACCAGTGAAGCAGGCTGAAAAAAAGGTTTTAAGCGTTCTAAACTGGAGAATAAATAGAAAACAAATAAACTAATTCCGCCATTAATAATACCTATTAAAGACAATACAAAATCATGTACAAAATATTGTTTATCGATGATCCAGTAATCGGTAGGAATAAGGATAAGCATGCCGACAAAATAGATTAATAGTCCTGCCCAGACATACTGATCGGCGTGCTTACGGGCACGTTCCAGATTTTTGGTCCAGAATTCATCTTCAAGCGGTTGAGGAAAAACTCGGCTCAATTTCTGCCCAGCAATAAGCTCTTCGACTTTTTCCTTTTGATCCTGCAGTTTTGCTAAATTATACTTATATTCCATGGCAAGCATGTATGTAATTTTTTTAGTGTTTTTAAAATAACATACTTTTTTAAATTAATTCATAGTTAATGCATCTTTTGTCAGTATTTCACATTACCATTTTCAGTATAGATGCATTATCATTCATATTATTTCTCTGATTGAATTCGCCTTGAATACGATTACGATTCTCCAGCCAGATGACTGGCACGCTCACCTACGTGATGGTCTAGCACTTAAACGTACTGTTCCTGATCTAGCTCAACAATTTTCCCGCGCAATCTGTATGCCAAACCTGGTTCCACCAGTAAAAACCGTGGAAGAGGCAAACAGCTATCGTGAACGCATCATGGCGCATGTGCCGGAAGGCTGCAACTTTGATCCACGCATGGTGTTGTACTTCACCAACAATACTTCACCTGCCGAAGTTAAAAAAATCAAAGAATCTGAGTATGTGAATGCCATCAAGCTTTATCCTGCTGGTGCGACTACAAACTCGGATAGCGGTGTAAGCGATATTTCTAAAGTGTATGCAGTAATTGAGCAGCTTGAAGAACATCAGGTACCTTTACTGCTACATGGTGAAGTCACGCATAACCATGTCGACATTTTTGATCGTGAAAAACGTTTCCTGGACGAAGTACTTTCTCCATTATTAAAGCAGTTCCCGAAACTGAAGCTGGTACTTGAACATATTACCACCAGTGAAGCGGCAAACTTTGTCCTGGAACAGGACCGTAATGTGGCGGCAACGATCACGCCACAACATTTACTGTTCAACCGTAATGACATGCTAGTGGGTGGCATCAAGCCGCATTTCTACTGCCTGCCGATTTTAAAACGCCAGACGCATCAGCAAACTCTGCTGGAAGTCGCGACCAGCGGTAATCCTAAATTCTTCTTGGGCACAGATAGTGCGCCGCACTCAAAAAATGCCAAAGAAAATGCATGTGGTTGCGCAGGATGTTATAGTGCGCCCACTGCAATTGAACTTTATGCTCAGGCATTTGATCAGGTCGGCAAAATTGACCGTCTGGAAGGTTTTGCGAGCCACTTTGGTGCTGACTTCTATGGTCTTCCTCGTAATACCAATACCATTACCCTGGTAAAACAAGATCAAGTGATTCCTGAGAGTCTGGACTATTTGGATGGTGAACAGATTATTCCGTTATATGCGGGTAAAACCATTCAATGGAGAAAAGTGTGACAAATGAAACTCTCCCAGTCATTGGTCAACGTTTCCGTGGATTCCTGCCTGTTGTTGTCGATGTAGAGACAGCGGGCTTTAATGCACAAACTGATGCCTTGCTGGAAATCGCTGCCATTCCTATTATTTTTAATGAGAAAGGTGAATTTGTGCCGGGCCCTGCTCACCATGCACATATCAATCCATTTGAAGGGGCAAACCTTGACCGCCGTTCGCTGGACTTTATTGGGATCGATCCCTCTAATCCGATGCGTATTGCAATGGCCGAAGATGAGAAAACTGCGCTTAAACGCATTTTTAAATCTGTCAATGAAGTACGCCGCCAGCAAAACTGTACCCATGCCGTTCTGGTCGGTCATAACGCGCATTTCGATTTAGGCTTTGTACAGGCGGCAATTGCCCGTACAGGAACCAAAAACCAGAACCCATTTCATAGTTTTTCTGTCTTCGACACAGTGACTTTGAGTGCGGTGATGTTTGGTCAAACCGTACTGGCAAAATCCTGTATTCAGGCCGGTATCGAGTTTGATGGCAAAGAAGCCCATTCTGCGTTATACGACACGCAGAAGACAGCTGAACTGTTTTGCTATATTTTAAACAAACTCACCCCACACCTGCTTGACACTTTGGTGGCGGATCAATAAGATACCGCCATCTTCTAAACGTCCCTATCGTCTAGAGGCCTAGGACATCGCCCTTTCACGGCGGTAACCGGGGTTCGAATCCCCGTAGGGACGCCATCTATTTTCCTCTGTCTTTTTATTTTTTATTATTCAGCTATTTAAGTCGATTAAATTCTGCACACCCAAAAAACCCATTAATGCAAATAATTCTCATTATTATTGATTATTATACCAAAGTTAATGATAATCACTTTCATTATCTTTTACAGATTCAACCCTTCTCATGCGTTTTGCTTATTCAACACTTTCTATTGCAGTTCTAACCACATTATCAACCTCTAGCTTCGCAGAAGAATCAAATTATCAAGAATCCATCCTTAATGAAGCTACGGTTAAGTTCAACACGATTATTATTGAAGCTCAGCAAGAAAATGAAGTTGGAAAAGCCATTTATTCAAAAGAAGACTTAGAAAAGACGCCGAATAGCTCTAAAAATATCACTGACTTTTTAAAAGTAAATCCGAATGTGCAGTTTAGCAATGAACATATGGCAGCCAGCTCACAAGCTGATTTAAAACCGGCTGAAATTTCGATTCATGGTGCACAATCATTTAATAATAAATTTGTGGTCAATGGCGTCAGCAACAGCAATAACCTCGACCCCGCTGGTTCAGGAAATAGCAATTACGGTGCAGTGTCTGGCGGTTCACAAGGTGTGGCAATCAACACCGATTTATTGTGTAATTTAGAAGTATTAGACAGCAACATTAGTGCAAAACACGGTGGCTTCACCGGTGGTGTGGTTCAGGCAGAAACCTGTGCACCTAAATCTGAAGTTGGCAAAGTCCATGGTAGCATCACTTATGACTATACAGAAAGTGACTGGAACCGCTACCACTTAAAAACTGCTGCAGACAAAGGACTCTTTGAAGGTGCATCAACGCAGTCAAACCAAAAAGAGTATGTTCGCCAAGGTGTTAGTGCCAATATTTTTGCTAAGCTTTCAGAGGTCTATGGCTTCGATCTCTATGCTTCACAACGTAAATCAATAATTCCTGTTGAAAGTGGCTTACCTGCACCAAAACAAATTGATCAAGAAAAACGTAACACCAATGTCGGCGGAACCTTGTATGTCGATCCAAATGCAGACACCAGTATGAAATTCGGTTTCGCTTTAGGTGATTTGGAAGACAATACTTACGCAGACAAACGTCGTAACTCTCACAGCAGCACCAATAATCAATCAGCTTTAATTTTCGCAGAGATGCAAAAAAAACAAGATTGGGGACAATTAATACACCAGCTCAATTACCAGCAAATTGACAATGCACGTGAATCATCATCTGATCGCGGTGTGAACTGGATGTATGCAGCAGGGAGCAAAGACTGGGCAAATACTGAAAAAGTATGGGAAGGTGCAACCTCTGCAGATATTGATTTAAAACAATCTTCTGTGAGTTATGGGTTAAATGCGCTATTTAATAACTTTAAATTTGCAGACACCGACCATCAAATCAGCGCCGGTTTTGCCTATCATTATGATGATGTGCAATGGGAACGTACCAAAGATTTTTCAACTTTCTATGGCGTAACATCAGGGAAAACCCAAAACTTGTTTGATCTTAAAGGTCAACAATGTCAAATCAATGATCCCCTCTGCGATGAAAATACCACAGCTGTATTCCTGAACAATAAAGTCCCTACGGTCTTTGATGGCCAATACTTTAAAAAGGGTAATGTATACAAAGCAGGCAGCTTTGCTGGTCAATATCATCAAGCAGCCTTGTATCTAGAAGATAATATTCGCTGGAACAACCTCAATGCCCGTTTAGGTGTGCGTGCTGATTATGATGAATCAAATAATAATCTTAACTTTGCACCACGTAGCAGCATTAGTTATCAGCCTTTTTCCAATAAATTATTAACCCTGACTTCAGGTTGGAACCGCTACTATAATGCCCCAACGTATATGACGGACTTGCGTCAACATCTGACCTCATTAGATTTTGACCTCAGCCGTGCTGATCAAAATTCTGAATGGGTTGAAGAAGTAAAAGTTTCAGCCAATGATACACGCCGCAAGGATCTTAAAACCCCATTTGCAGATGAATTTGTCCTTGGGTTTAATAGCCAATTTAAAAACACCAATCTCAGCTTAAAATGGGTGAATCGTCAGTATGATGATGAAATCACCCGTAATAGAACTGATATTCCAAACGACTATTTTACTTATTCTTATGAGTTTAATAACAGCGGTTATGGCGAAAATGATACCGTAACGCTAGAACTTAATACGATTGAGCCATTTAAATTTAAAGGCACTCAACATGATTTAGGCTTAGCAGTCAATTACTCGGATGTGTACCGTAGCGCACCAGATTATACGGAAAACTTTACCGAAGAAGACCTTCAGGAGCTGATTTCCTATGATGGCAAAATCATGCCTTATGGTGACCGCCCTGCATCAAACTATAACCAACCGATTACTGCACGTGTCATGTGGAATATTGGCTTTGATTCTCTTCCTTTAAAAATTTCCAACTTCTTTAGCTATAAAGACACCTATGAGCAAGTGTTAGAAGCGAGCTCTGCTGACAAAGTGGTGCATGATGGCGTTAAAATCGATACTTATACGCTACAAGATGTAAAACCTCGTTTTACATGGGATGTGCGCACCACCTATGATTGGAAAGTTTCAAAAGATTATTCAGCGATTTTTGGCTTAACGGTCAATAATATAACTAACCGCAATAATTTATATGTGAGTGGAAGCAAACTGTACTCTGAAATTGGCCGCCAATTTATCGCAGATGTCACTTTTAAATTCTAACTCATGGACAAGAGCATTCAGGTGCTCTTTTGAATTAGCTTAGGCTATAATTACTGCAATTTCATCTCTTGCATTTGTGCCATGTTAAAAAAGATCTTACTGGTTTTAGTGATTTTAGCGCCTTCCATGCTGTATCTATATATCGTCAACCGTGAAGATAAAACCGAAGCACCTGCGGAACAAACGGTTCCAGCCAGTCAACCGGCCGAATCCCAAACACCTGACCATTAAATCCACACGACTTAAACTCCTGTAAAGTGACGGGAATTTGAGGTCTCAATGTCGATTTCTGATGCTACAAACTGATGGATACGCTAGTTTGAACTCAGAAATCACATTAATCCTTTGTTCTTGTTTAATGTTTAATCTGTTAATTCATTTTTAGCAAAAAGCCTTTTGACAAAGCTTAGCTTAGTCCTTAACATAGCCATCACCTCGCAACGTCCCTATCGTCTAGAGGCCTAGGACATCGCCCTTTCACGGCGGTAACCGGGGTTCGAATCCCCGTAGGGACGCCATCTATTGATCTCATACGATCAGCACTTATTCAAAATTACTATTATTTGATTGCAGATTTGTAGTTTTTCACTACAATAGCTCGCTTCATTCCTTTGAAGTATTTCTTATTTCCTATGCACTCATCTCCGAATGATGCTTCGCATCAGGGCAATTCTGCGCCTTTAAAACGCGCTATGAGTACTCGACATCTGGTCATGATTTCGCTTGGTGGCGCAATCGGGACTGGCCTATTTTTAGGGTCGGGTGAAGTCATTGCACAAACGGGGCCTGTAGGTGCCATTCTTGCTTATCTCCTCGGCGGTATCATCGCTTACATGGTTATGCTATGTCTGGGTGAACTTGCCGTACATATGCCTGAATCTGGTTCATTTGGTGCTTATGCCAAACGTTATATTGGACCGGGCACAGGTTATACCATTACCTGGTTATACTGGCTGACCTGGTCAGTGACACTGGGAACCGAATTTACCGCTGCAGCTTTATTGATGCAGGAATGGTTCCCGGACAGCTCCATGTGGATGTGGACACTGGTCTTTGGTGCGCTTGTGTTTACACTGAATATGATTTCGACCCGCTGGTTTGCAGAATCCGAATTCTGGCTGGCCCTCATTAAAGTTGTCACTGTTATTGCCTTTATCCTGCTGGGATTATTGGCCATATTTGGTGTATTGGGTTATGCAGGTCAGGAAACTGCCCCGCTGTTTAGCAATCTGACAGCTCAGGGTTGGTTCCCTGAAGGCCTGTTCCCCATCTTCACAACAATGCTGATTGTCAACTTTGCCTTCTCAGGTACAGAACTGATTGGTGTGGCCGCTGGTGAAACCAAAGATCCTGCCAAAAACGTACCGAAAGCCATCAATACCGCAATTTTCCGCCTATTGATTTTCTTTGTAGGTACGATTGTCGTGGTGACATGTCTATTACCACATCAAGAAGCAGGTCTTGCGGCGGAAGGTGTAAGTAGTAGCCCATTCGTGACCGTATTCCAGCACATTGGTATTCCATATGCTGAAGACGTTATTCGCTTTGTAATTATCACTGCGCTGTTGTCTGCAGCAAACTCAGGTTTATTTGCTGCCTCCCGTATGATGTGGTCATTGTCTTATAGCAAACAATTACCAGCCATGTTCTCAAGAGTGAATGCTCGCGGTATTCCTTACATTGCGGTAATCGTGACTATGATTGGTGGTATGCCAGGTCTGTTGTCTGAACAGTTTGCGCCAGAAACCATTTTCACCAACCTGTTAGGTATTGCAGCCTTTACCATGGTGGTGGTCTGGATGAGTATCTGTCTGAGTATGTTCAACTTCCGCCGTGAATGGTACAAACAAGGGAAGACAGCTAAAGATCTTGCTTTCGCTGCACCGTTGTTCCCGATTGTGCCGATTCTGGGCTTCCTGTTCTGTCTGATCACCTGTATCAGTATGGTATTTGATCCAACAATGCGAATCAGCTTCTTTGGCTGTCTGGTGTTTATTGGACTTTGCTATGCCAGCTATTATAAGTTTTATCACAATAAAGCTTAAATCTTAGCGCTAACAAAAGAGCAGCTCCGGCTGCTCTTTTTTTTATCTATACTGAATATGTTTCAGGCAACCACAGCGGTGTGTCGATGAAAATTATTTATATCCATGGAATGAACAAGCAGAATTTTAGTTCTGCTTCATTAAAGCAACGGTGGCTAAGTCTGCTTAAACATGGTCTGGAACAGTCGCATCGACAGGCCTGTTTTGCCTATATCAAACGTCATGTTCGTATCCCTTTTTATGGAGATTTACTGTTACGGCATCATTTACATAATGTATTGAACGCCAGTACCTTAATGCCACAAGACTGGCCACATTTTCCCTTGCGCCAGCCACTTAAATCCCAACCGTCGCCGCCACATCTTCATCAGTATTTAGCTGAAACTTGCAAGATTCCCGAATTAAATATTGAGGATGCTTTGACTTTTAACCAGAAGCTGAAATTTATTACTACCTTAAGCCGAAATACAGCCTTACGGGATTTTATGGTCTTGCTCAATTATTTTACCCATCTGCATGATACGCTCATCAAAAAATTTCTGATTGAAACATATTCCTATCTGGCCAATGCCAGATTCATGCAGCAAGTTCATCAGCGTATTGGTCAGCGACTACATGACAATAAACCTTGTATCTTGATCGCACACTCCTTAGGCAGCGTGATTGCCTATCATTATCTGCTTTTACATCCGGAATTAAGTGTGCAGCGCTTTATTACGCTGGGATCACCCATGGCCTTTCGTGTAATACAGGAACATTTACCGCAACCGATGACCCGCCCCGAAGCCATTCGTGGTGCCTGGATCATTTTTTATTGTAGCGATGACTTTCTGACTGCCTTTCCCTTATCAGAACCACCCTTCCAGTTTCAGCCGGCGATTATTAATCAGAAAATTCGTACCTCCATCTATCATCCGCATGATATTGATGGTTATATCCAACATCCCGACGTCATCAAAGCGCTGCTGAAATTACTTTAGGATTTACTTAAACAGCTGGATTCAACTTTTACCGTTTTATTCCTATCTTTTTTCTATGTAGTAAAATCCTTGATCCGTATCTATCAATTTACTGCTTTTTCTACTTTTTTATAAATATACAACTGTCTGTTAATAATTGTTTTATCAAAGTAATTTACACATGAACACCACAAAAAGTACAGCTTGGCTTGCCGCAATTTTCTCTATACTGTGAATATATAGATCGACCTCCGTGAGGTATCGATGAAAGTTATTTTTATTCATGGAATGAATCAGCAACATCATAGCGCTGCATCGATCCGTCAGCGCTGGCTACATATACTTCAAAAAGGTATTCGCAAACATCATCACGATGCCAGATTCAGTTATTTACGACGTCACATTCACATTCCATTTTATGGGGACTTGCTTTCTCGCTATAACGTCCGCAACATCCTCAATGCTGGCACCCTGATGCCACAGCAATGGCCCAGCTTTCGGTTCCGTCAGCCTGTTCAGCCCCAGCTTCCTGCACCAGTTCCACGTCCTGGCTGGCGCAAACCCGTGATTTCCGATCTTCCCCTGCTCAACCTGAATGACTCCATGAATTTCAAACAGAAATTCAAGTTTATTACTACATTGAGCAAAAATGTTGCGCTGCGGGACTTTGTGTTATTGCTCAATTATTTTCCCAGTCTGCATCGTAGCCTGCTTCAAAAATTTCTTATTGAAACCTATTTGTATCTCGACAATCCTGGTTTCATGAAAGAAGTTCATGAGCGGATCGCCCGACAATTGAACGGTCGTAAACCTTGTATTGTAATTGCTCATTCTCTGGGTAGTGTGATTGCCTATAATCATCTTATTCAACATCCAGAACTCAATGTACAGCGTTTTATTACTTTAGGATCGCCATTAGCATTCCAGGTGATCCAGTCACATTTACCACAACCGATTGTACGACCTGCTGCAATTACAGGCGACTGGATAAATTTCTATTCAACTGATGATTTCCTCACCGCTTTTCCTCTCACACAACCGCCATTTCAGTTTCAACCTGCAATTATTAACCACGGCATTCGTACACATATTCACCGCCCGCATGATATTACTGGTTATTTACTCCATCCGCAGGTGGTAGAAACAATTCTAGAATTGCTTAAAAATCCAGCTTAAACCATGTATTTTTCAAGTATTTTCTTAAGATTGTTTTAATTTTATGCACTCGGTTCAAAAAACTAGAAAAAGTGCAGAAATGCGTTTGACACCCCCCTTTTTTCACCCTATTATACGCCCACCTCTGAAACGTCCCTATCGTCTAGAGGCCTAGGACATCGCCCTTTCACGGCGGTAACCGGGGTTCGAATCCCCGTAGGGACGCCAATTTTCAGAAAGTAGTTTTATTAAGTCCCTATCGTCTAGAGGCCTAGGACATCGCCCTTTCACGGCGGTAACCGGGGTTCGAATCCCCGTAGGGACGCCATTACTTCAAACTGAAAGTAAAGGTTTTAAAATCTATCTTCTGTACTGTCCCTATCGTCTAGAGGCCTAGGACATCGCCCTTTCACGGCGGTAACCGGGGTTCGAATCCCCGTAGGGACGCCATATTCGAGATGATTATCTTAAAATGATCTTCTCATAAAAAAGCTCAGGCATTGTGACCTGGGCTTTTTTATTGCCTTCAATTTAATTTATTTTTACCATATATTCAAAATAATAAACCTCTAAAAATTTACGCACTTTTGCAAAGTCCTTGTATTTTCCGCCATAAAATCGAACAAAAACCAAACATCTGATCTTTCACATAAGGCTAAGGTAAGTTAGGAGCCAATATGCAAGGATAAGATTATGTTCACGAGTACGGAGTTTTGTTTAACTGCACCCCCATTTGAAAATCTTGTTCAAGAACCAACTAAAAGCTTCAAAGATTGGGTGGATTTTTTTCTGGATGAGCAGATCTCTAAAAAAACAAAAACAGATTCGGCAGAACAATACCTCAGTCAGTTAATCCAGCACATCGATCTGGGTTCCATCAGCTGGCTCGACCAACCCGAACATGCTGCTACGCATTTTTTAGAAGAACATCATAAAATTTGTGGAATATTTCAGGATTATCTCAGCCGTCGCAAACAAGGCGGACAACGTGAATACTTTGCTACGGTATCGCATGCATTTGAATTTCTCTACCGGGTGGCACCTACAAAAATGGTCGATGGCTCATGGTTATACTCTACTCTGGAACATGCGGATCAACCTGCGCTTAAAGACCTGATTCATATTTATCTGGAAGAGCTGGGGCTGGGTCATCCACAAACCAACCATGTCACCATGTATCAGGATCTGCTAAATAACTATGAACTCACTGCCTATAGCGAACAACTCGATGACCGCTATTATGAACAGGCAGCTGTCCAGTTGGCTTTGGCGTATGCGCCAGCTGAATATTTACCGCTGGTGATTGGCTTTAATCTGGGCTATGAACAACTACCGCTACATTTATTAATTACCAATTATGAACTGGCTGAACTCGGTATTAATCCGCATTACTTTAATGTGCACATCACGATTGATAATGCGCATAATGGCCATGCGCAAAAATCCCTGCAAGCTTTCCTGGATCTATACCGTTCTGCAGAACACCCAGAGCGCTATCTGGAAATGGTCAAACAGGGTTACTTGCTGAATGATGTAGGCAAGAGTTCTACTCAGATCGTGCGTGAGTTGGATCTCGATGCCCAGGTGTTGAAACTGTTTCAGCAGAAAGCTTTAATTGGTCAGTACATTCATAACCAGAAATGTCAGTTTAGTGGTAAGACCATCAATGAGTGGTTGTCACAACCTGAACAGATTCAGGATTTTCTACAGGTCATGATGGATAAAGGCTGGATTCAACGTGGACTGTCTGTAGAGCAAAGCCGTTTCTGGAAACTGATTGATGATCCAGATGGCAAGATGTTTGGCGTATTTAATGCCACAGAGAAACAGATAATTCGTGACTGGATTCAAGGTCCAGAACTGGCTCGACGGCTTTCTTCACATCAACTACGGACGCAAACGCCGATAATCAGTCGGCAAGAGCAACATAAGCTGGAAGAACTTCGCTTGCATCTAAAGCGTTGTGACAATAATGAGGAAAAACTGGAGATTCTCACGCCTTATGTAGCACCACATTGTCATTATCAGCAGCTTGGACTTTGGGCGACACAACAGGTCTCTAAAATCCTGTTTCCTTTCCAGACCCAAGCGGTGCAATTCAGCTAAATCTGTTGCATTTAAAAAGGCACCTTACGGTGCCTTTTTAAATGTAGATCAGGTTATGCAGATTTACGTGAATTGATCTGTCCTTTAATCACAGCAGTGACATTGCCTTTTAGATAATGCAGGAAAACTTTTAATGGTGACAGTTTTGGATTTGGCTGTTTGCCTTGAGCAATCTGTTTAAACTGCGCGGCATACCAGATGATTTCCATGATTGCCATTTTATCAATCATTGGAATACCGGTTTTAATCTTCTCTACGGCATAGCGTACATCCTGCCCTGCCACGAGCTTCTGCCCCAGATCAGTTTCTACTGCAAACGGACGGGCAATACCCACAAAATCACAGGCACCACTCTCAAGTGCGGCATTCATACCAGCAGCAGTTCTAAAACCGCCAGTCACCATAATATGGCAGCTCACTTCCTGACGGATTTTTTCGGCAAAATCCAGGAAATAGGCTTCACGGGCAATGGTCGAGGCCTTGCGCTTGTCTGCTTTCACGCCTGCCATTGCTGGTGCTTCATAGCTACCGCCGGACACCTCAATCAGGTCAATGCCTACGGCATCAATAGCTTTAAAGACATAGATCACATCTTCTTCAGTGATACCACCACGCTGGAAGTCAGCCGAATTCAGTTTAACAGAAATAATGAAATTTTCTGAAGTTGCAGCACGAACTGCCTTATAGATTTCTAATAAGAAACGGGTACGGTTTTCAATACTGCCACCCCACTGATCCTGACGTTTATTGGTCAATGGCGATAAGAACTGACTGATCAGATAACCATGCGCACCATGCAACTGTACGCCTTCAAATCCTGCTTTTTCACAAATTGCAGCAGAAGTTGCAAAACGCTGGATAATATCCAGAATTTCATCTTCGCGCAGTTCACGTGGGGTACCAAAACTGACAGCCAGTGCCGGACTAAATGGCACTGCCGATGGTGCTACAGTTTCCCGATTCAACCCTTTCGGACATTGACGCCCCGGATGTGACAACTGCACCAGTTGCACCATACCATGACGTTTGCCAACTTCTGCCCAAGCCTTAAGTTTGTTCAGGTCACGTTCTGTTTCAGCGACTACAACACCCGGTTCATTCTTGGCACGAAAATCCACCATGACATTACCAGTAATCGCACAGCCTAGCCCGCCTTTAGCCCAGGCTTCGTAGAGTTTCAAATGTGAGTCATTCGGCTGACCAGCATCATTAGCGAGTGCCTCGCTCATAGCTCCCTTGATGATACGGTTTTTAAAGATGGTATTACGAATCTGAATTGAATCTGCCAGTTGTGTCATGTTTTTTCCTAAACATTATGCTTTTATTCTGTCGGTGTTATACCGTGTCAGCAAGGAATTGACAATGACCCATGTCAATTTCGTTTAAAAAGATTTGTAGTTTTAATATTGGCTGGCTGCAATTAACTGGCGGGTATAGTCAGTTTTTGGGTGCAGGAATAATTGTTCAGTTTCCTGAACCTCCATAACTTGTGCGTGATGCAGTACCAAAACTTGCTGGCAAAGTGCTCGTACTACCTGTAAATCATGACTGATAAACAGGTAGCTAATCCTTTCTTCTTGCTGAATACGACGTAACAGTTTCACAATTGCGCGTTGTGTAGTACGGTCCAGTGCTGAAGTCGGCTCATCCAGAATTAAAAGTTTTGGCTCTAAAATCAATGCTCTTGCCAATGATACACGCTGACGCTGCCCCCCAGAAAGCTCATGCGGATAGCGGTCTTTAAAAGATGCGGGCAGCTCTACCTGCACTAAAGCTTCCTCGACACGACTACGGATTTGCTCCTCGGTCATCGCCTTCAAGCCCAACCCTTCACCAATGATCTGTTCAATGGTCATACGCGGATTCAGACTGCTAAATGGATCCTGGAAGACGATCTGAAAATTACTACGTAATGGCCGCAAAGCTTTTTCAGACAATTGATTCAAATCCTGATTTTCCAAAAGGATTTGACCGTGGCTTTCAATCAATCGTGCTATGGCTAAAGCAAGTGAACTTTTACCTGAACCACTTTCTCCTACTACTCCAATCGATTGTCCCTGCAGCATGCTTAAATCCAGCAGTTCGACAGCAGTAACATAGTCCTTAATGCGATTCAGTAGACCCTGTTTGATGGGAAATTTGACTTCTACCTGCTTAAGTTCAAGCAAGGTTTCAGTCTGAGCTAAAGGCAGTACCTGACCAAAATCATGATTGAGCAAGTCTTGGGTATAAGCCGATTGGGGTGAATTAAAGATCTGTTGTACTCCACCTTGCTCTTCAATGCGACCCTTGTTCATAACAATGACCTGATCAGCATAGCGTCTCACCAGATTCAGGTCATGACTGATCAGAATCATCGCCATCTGCCGACTCTCCTGTAATGATTTCAGCAAATGTAAAATCTGGGCTTGCAAGGTGACATCGAGTGCTGTAGTTGGTTCATCTGCAATCAGGATATCTGGATCTAGTGCCAATGCCATGGCAATCATCACGCGCTGACGCTGGCCACCAGATAATTCATGCGGATAACGTCTTAGTTTGTCCTCAGGTTCAGGAATACCAACATCCTTCAGTAACTCCAGCACCCGTTCTCGTGCCTTGGCTTTAGACCAGCCCTGCAACAACAAGGTTTCGCCAATGATCTTTTCTACCCGATGCAATGGATTTAGTGCCGTCATCGGCTCCTGAAAGATCATGGCAATTTTCTTGCCGCGAATCTGACGTAATTGAGGCTGAGAAAGCGTCAGTAAATTCTGACCATCTAATACCGCCCGACCTTGTACCTTTAAATTTCTTGGCAACAAACCCAAGATTGCCAGACTACTAATCGATTTACCTGAACCGCTTTCACCGACAATCGCCAAGGTCTGTCCGGCAGATAGTTCAAAACTCAGCTGTTGTACCAGTACCTGATCTAGACTGCTGATCTGCAGATTTTCGACCTGTAGAAGCGGTGTTGCGTTATTGACGTCTTGGATCGAATGCATCACGCGTCGCCTCCCCAATATAGATCAGTAAAGATAGAACTATGGCCAGCGTAAAGAAACCGGATAAAGCCAGCCACGGCGCATTCAGATTATTTTTGCCTTGTAGCAGCAATTCACCCAGTGAAGCCGCATCAGGTGGCAATCCATAACCGAGAAAATCCAATGCGGTTAAAGCGGTAATATTAGCCGTCAGCATAAATGGTAGCTGTGACAGACTCGAACTCATGGCATTAGGTAAAATATGCCGGAAGATAATCGCGCGATCAGAAACACCAAGGCTACGCGCGGCACGCACATAGTCAAAATTACGTGCCCGTAAAAATTCAGCCCGTACCAGACCAACCAGGGTAGTCCAGCCGAACAGCAGCATGATCAGGAATAGCCAGTACACATTTGGGGTAAACATGCTGACCAGAATCATCACCATAAACAGCATCGGCAAGCCGCCCCAGACTTCCAGAACGCGTTGCCCTGCCAGATCAATCCAGCCGCCATAGTAGCCCTGAATCGCACCGATTATAATGCCGATGACTGCAGATGCAATGGTCAGTGCAAAGCCGAACAGCAATGATATTCGTAGACCGTAAAGGATTCGCGCCAACACATCACGACCTTGGTCATCAGTCCCTAGCCAGTTTTGTGACGTGGGTTCAGACGGCACTGGCACTGCCAGTTCCAGGTTTGGCGTCTGGTAGGAATATTCAATCAGTGGCCACAATGCCCAACCCTTGGCATTGATTAACTGCTGGACGACGGGATCTTTATAATCTGCTTCAGTTTCAAACATACCACCAAATGTGGTTTCCGGATAAGTCTTAAATGCCGGCATATACATTGAACTGTCATATCTCACTAGCAACGGTTTATCATTAGCAATCAGTTCTGAACCTAAGGACAAAATCAAAATAATGATAAAGATAATAAAGCAGCTGAAGCCGAGTTTATTTTCCTTAAAACGCTGCAAGCGAGCTCGCATGATCGGTGACATTATTTGGCACCTCGCGAGTCAAAGTTAATTCGCGGGTCGATCACCTGATACATCACATCACTGATCAAACGCAGAATCAGCCCAAGCAAAGTAAAGATAAACAAGGTCCCAAAAATCACCGGATAATCACGCTGTACAATCGCTTCAAAACCAAGCAGACCTAATCCATCTAAGTTAAAGATAATTTCAATAAACAGGTTACCGACAAAGAAGATCCCGACCAGTGCTTCCGGCAGACCCGCGATGACAATCAGCATGGCATTTCGGAAGACGTGTCCATATAGCACACGCGATTCATTTAAGCCCTTGGCACGTGCTGCCAGTACATACTGTTTGCTCAGCTCTTCCATAAAAGAATATTTAGTTAAGTAAGTCAGCCCGGCAAAACCACCAATTACCATCGCCAGCAATGGCAAGGTCATATGCCAGAAGTAATCCTTAATTTTTCCGAACCAGGACAATTCAGCAAAGTTTTCCGATACCAACCCTTGCAATGGGAACCATTGGAAATAGGAACCACCCGCAAAAAATACGATGAGTAAAATGGCAAAGACAAAAGCCGGAATGGCATAACCCACGGCGAGCAGCATCGAAGTGGATTTATCAAACAGGCTGCCATGCTGACGCGCCTTTCGAATCCCAAGTGGAATCGAGACCAGATAAATCAGCAAAGTGCTCCACAGTCCCAATGACAGAGAAACTGGTAATTTTTCCAATAATAATGTAGTTACAGGTTTATCTTTAAAGAAACTGATGCCGAAATCTAGTTGCACATAGCTTTTCAGCATTTCCCAAAAACGGATATGAGCGGGCTGATCAAAACCATATTGGGCCTTGATTTTTTCCACCATCTCGTCACTCAGGCCTTTGGCACCCTGATAGCTGCTTTTGGACTGTGCAGTTTCTGCACCTGTGGTTCCGCTCATGCCCTGAAAAGTTTCTGCCTGTTGAATGGCCTGTTCGACCGGTCCACCCGGCGCAATCTGAATGACAATGAAATTAATCAGCAGAATCAAAAATAAAGTCGGGATAATCAGCAAGAGCCGCTTAAGTATGTAGGTTCCCATTGTCAGTGATATTCCTTATTATTTTTGACGACGTAAATATTGGCTCACTTGTGCAGCTTTTTGTGGATTACTCCACCAGAAGTCGAATCCAACAGCAAGCTTTGGCTTGATCTTTGGCTGCTCATACATATTCCAGTAAGCATACCAGTTGCCGCCTTTCCCATAGGTCGGAATCTGATAATAGCCAGCACGTAGCAGACGATCCAGTACTTTGGTACGTATCACCAGCTGCTGGCGATCCGGTGCCTGAATCACCTTGATAATAGCATCATCAATCACAGCATTTTTGATACCCGCATAATTGTAATTACCTGGCTGATCTGCTGACGCACTACTCCAGAACTGTGCCTGCTCATTGCCCGGGTTGAGAGATTGTGGCAAGACATTGGTCGTCATATCAAAATCTTTACTGCGCATACGTTCAATGTACTGAGGTACATCGACATGACGGATATTCACCGTGATCCCCAACCGTTTCAGGTTACGTATAAAAGGCATTAAAGTACGTTGCAAACCATCCTGATGAATCAGAAACTCAAGTCGAATCGGCTTACCTTTTGGATCAGTCAGTTGCGCATTGTGATAACGGTAACCCGCCTTGAGTAACAATTCCCGCGCGACCAGTAAATTCTTGCGATTAAAGCCTGAAGCATCCGAAACTGGATATTTCCAGTCTTTCAGCACACCAGCACGCTGAATCGGATCTAACTTAGCCAGATAAGGCTTTAAAATCGCCAGTTCTTCAGCTGAAGGCATGCCCTTCGCTTCCAGCTCACTATTAGCAAAATAACTTTGTAAACGGTGGTATTGACCATAAAACAGCGCCTTGTTTTGCCACTCAAAATCATAGGCATAAGTTAAGGCCTGACGAAAGCGGATATCTTGCATTGGTGCACGACGGGTATTGAATACAAAGCTTTGTGTCGGAATCGGATTTTCATGATTGAAGTTGTATTTCACCACCATCTTGTCCTTGATGGCTGAAAAATTGTATTCCGTTACCCATTTACGTGCGGTGTATTCCTGATGCACGCTATATTGACCAGACTTAAAGCCCTCAAAACCAACATCCATATTGCGGTAATAAACAAACTTCAGGCGATCAAAGTTATATTTACCCCGGTTAATGGGTAGATCTTTTGCCCAGTAATTCGGATTGCGTTTATAGCTAATGCTGCGCCCTGCATCAATGCTTTCAATCAGATAGGGACCTGAACCCAAAATTGGCTGCATGGTGATGCGGCTAAAGTCTTTGCCTTGCCAGTTTTTCTTAGAATAGATAGGCATCTGTGCAAGAATTAACGGCATTTCCGAATTATTATTCGACTTGAAGCTCATCTTGACCTGGTACCTAGATAGTACCTCGGTTTTATCCAGATCTGACAAATACATCTGTAAGCCTGGATTGCCCTTGGTTGTGTACGTATCAAAACTGAATTTTATATCTTCTGCAGTGACTGGCGTACCATCACTAAAACGTGCTTTGGGATTCAGATGATAAATCACATAGGCAGTTTTTTTTGGATCATAGGTGACTTTTTCAGCCAGCAAGGGATACATCACGCCCGGCTCATCCAGGGAACTAACCATAAGCGTATCAAACAGGTATTCCACGCCATCTGCTGCTGTACCTTTGCCGTTCATGGCATTCAGGTTATCAAAGGTACCATTGGCAGACTGGCTGAGATAGCCACCTTTGGGCGCTGCAGGATTGGCGTAGGGTAAATGTGTCAGCCCGGCATATTTGGGCTGACTATGAATGGCGATATAAGGAGTGGTCTGCAGTGCAGCCCAAGCCTCCTGAGTAATGACCGAAATTCCACAGATATAAATCAGGCGCTTTGCAGCAGCAAACGGCATTCAGATACTCCCTGTATCATTTCGGCTTTAGAGATTTGGAACCTTGATCACATCCCCAATACGCAGTTGAGTATTCGGTTTCAGGTCATTCATTTCTGCCAGTGTACTACTGTCCATGCCATAACGTGAGGCTAAACCGATCAATGTATCGCCACGCTTGATTTTATATTCCGTAATACGTTTAGGGACTTGCAGACTTTGGCCCACACGCAAGCCTGCATTAGCACGCAGATTATTTAAACTGGCAAGTTCTGTGGTGGTAATTCCCAGACGACTGGCAATCGCGTTAAGTGATTCGCCTGACTTCACTGTATAGCTTTCTGTGGCCTTAGATGAAACAGTCGTGGTTACTGCTTTGATCTCATCTACCTTTTTACTTTCTGGCAGATCACCGTCAACCTTCAGACGCTCTCCGACACGTAATGGACTCGATACAGACAAATCATTCAGCTCAGCCAAATATTTCAGTTGTAATTTGTACTCGCGTGCAATTGAACTGAGGGTTTCACCTGATTTCACTATATGGGTGTCTGACTTCACACCTTTCACCGCCTGCTCAGTCACAGTTTCACGAACTGCTTCTGCATCTCCGGTCAATTTCAGACGCTGTCCTACTCGCAGGCCAGCATTACGGGATAAACCGTTCAGATTCGCCAGATGATCCATGCTCAGGTTATATTTGGCCGCAATCCCTGTCAGGGTATCACCTGACTGCACAGTATAATTCTCTGGCACAGTGCTGCCCGCAGGAATCTTAATGGTTTGACCAATACGTAGACCGCTATTGGCAGCAAAGCCATTTAAGGCTGCCAGTTCAGCCACACTGAGTTTGGACTGATTGGCAATGCTATACAGCGTCTCACCACGTTTTACCTGATAGTTTTCAGTTGCAGTCTGGTCCACTTTAACATTTTCAAACTTCTGCTCAATTTTCTTGCCTGAGCTTGCAGATTCAGCTTCATTCACAGGTACATTGATTTTTTGACCTGCCATCAGGCTGCTGCCTGAAGTCAAACCTGGCGTCAACGCAGCCAGTTCTGCATTCGAAAGTGCATAACGGTCTGCAATCAGTTTCAGATATTCGCCGCGCTGAACGGTATAAGTCTTAGTCTGAACTTTGCTGCTTTCCGCTTTTTTCGTTTCCTCAACTTTCCCTTTAGCAGCAGTTTCTTTTAAGGATAATTTTTGACCAACAAATAGACCGCTGGTCGTGCTCAAACCATTATAGTCAGCCAGCTGTTTTACCGTTAAACCAAACTGGCTGGCTACACCGGTGAGTGAATCATTGGCTTGTACCACATAGCTTTCTGGTTTTGCAGCAGGTTTTGATGCTTCTTGAACAGGTTTGGCATCATAAAGATAGATCGTGGTACCGACATATAAAGTGGCATTTGGATCAATCTGGTTCCATTTCGCCACATCCCGCCAGTTCACTCCATTTTTAGCAGCAATCAAAGCCAGGTTGTCACCCGGTAAAACCGTATAGGTACTGCGCTTGCCTTTTGGTGCAACAACCACAACTTCCGAATCTGTTTTAACGTAATTCTTGCCTTGGTTCAATTTCGCTTCGACTGAATCTGCCTTGGTACTTTCCGCTACGCCTTTTGGATAAGAGAAACCTTTGGTTAGTTCTTTACCCTGCTGTTCTGCTACAGAAAGGCTGGTCTGAATCGCAGTCAGCTTAATCTTGCCATCATAAGGATCGACAATTTCGGTACCCGCAGGTGCCAGTGCTTTCAGTTCCTCCACCACTTCTGCCTGTTCTGCGGCTGTCGCCACCGGTTTCAGGATTTCATCTACAGACTTTGGAATTTCCTCTGCCACAACCGCCGCCTGAATCTGTTCACGTTCCTTTGCAGAAATTGGCGGTTCAACCTGAATCGGTTGCACAGGTGTTACCGGCGTCACTGCAACTGGAATACGCGGTGCGCTTGGAATAGGTAATTCACTCTTCGCAGCAAAATCAGCCAAAGCTGAAGAACCTCTTGGTGTGCTGACCCTGGTCTTGCTTTGGGCAGTCTGGTTGGGTTTGGTTGTACTTGTAGCTGCTGGTGTTGCAGCGGCAGTAACAATCGCTGTAGTCGTTGCTGGGGACGTCGCTTTGCTTGCAGTAGTGGTTACAGGCGTTGCAGGTTTAACAGTTGTCGTGGTTGAGGCCGTGATTGCAGGCGGTGTCTGTTTAGCTGGCGTAATTGTTTTGCTATTCAGCTCAGGTGGCGTGGTTTTTACTGGCGTAATCGTCTGATTATTCTTCGGTAAAGTGCTGGTAGAGCTTGCCCATAAACCTGAAGAAGAGGATTGAAGCTTTTTCAGTTTTTCATCAATGGATGGACTCAGGTCAGCTGGAATCAGAATACGGCGCGGACTGTCCGGATCAATCCTGTCTCCACGATGCCCCGGGTTCAACTGATACAGTTCAGCCCGACTTAAACCGGTAATTGCAGCAATTTCATTCAGGCTGGCTGCCCCAACACTGACTTCACGAAAGTGCGGACGGTTGGCAATAGGTGGCAGGCTCACGCCATATTTGGCTGGACTTTTTACAATCTGTGCCACTGCCATGAAACGCGGCACATAGTTCATGGTTTCCTGCGGCAACTTTAGCGACCAGTAATCAGTTGGCAAACCAGCAGCCTTATTACGGTTAATCGCCTGCTGAATACGGCCTGGACCGGCATTATAGGATGCTAAAGCCAGTTCCCATGAACCGAACTGATTATATAATGCACCCAAAAACTCATAGGCAGCGCGAGTTGACTCCACCACATCACGGCGGCCGTCATACATCGAGGTCTGTTTTAAACCATAAATACGGCCGGTACTTGGAATAAACTGCCACAGACCCGCTGCAGCCGCACTACTGGTTGCTGCCGGGTCGTATGAACTTTCAATCACTGGAAGCAATGCCAGCTCAGTCGGCATACCACGGCGTTCAGCTTCTTTTACTGTGTAATATAAATAACGTGAAGCACGCGCACTTAAACGCTCTAAATATGGCTGACGTGATGCGAACCAGCCACGCTGGGCATCAATACGCGGATTCCAGACATCCAGATTCATCTTGAAACCGACAGTCATGCGCTTCCACACATCACCGTGTTTCAGTACCAACAGTCGGTCGCCTTCTACCGCACGCATATCAGTCGCGGATAAAAGATCTTCCAGACTATCCAGACTGTCGGCGCCTAAATAATTCGAACTTGTTTGTTTATGCTTGGACCCTGCCGCGCTTTGTGTCGTCGAACAACCCGTTAAACCTAAGGATGCAAGCGCAGTGCCGAGAACTGAGACTTTTAAAAATGAAGGTAACGATGGCTGCCACATGAATGCGGTTGGTTTATACATAAAGAAATCCAAACAACTTGTATAAAATTTATTTTTTAGATATGCCATTTTAATTAAGCATGTCGACGACACAAGCTAATAATTTACCGCGATTTGACGTTAAATGTTACAAGAAATTAAAAAATCGCGGAGATATGGATTATTCAAACGTATTTGCGTTATACAATATCCCACTCAGCTTGTTCTTTTTTGATCGGATTTGGTTTATGTCTCAAACAATCACACTGTATGTGGATGGCGCATGCCGCGGCAATGGTAAGGAAATCGCTGTAGGGGGTTGGGGTGCCTATATTCAGAACGGTTCAGATGAGCATAAAATTTATGGCGGCGAGCTTCAGACCACCAATAACCGTATGGAACTGATGGCTGCCATAGAAGGGATTTCTGTCTGTCCCAAAGATGCCCAGCTGGTGATCTGGACCGATTCCAATTATGTCAAAAAAGGTATCACTGAATGGATCGAAGGCTGGAAACGTAAAAACTGGAAAGATGTCAAAAATCCTGACTTATGGAAACAGCTGGATGCAGTTTGCCAGGGCCGTCAGATTGACTGGCACTGGATCAAAGGACATGCTGGCCATGAGGGTAATGAAATGGCCGATCAGCTGGCTAATCTGGGTGCGGATCTCGCCTTAAAAAATGGCGAAAAATCCCGTCATGTTCCAGCAATTCATTTTGCAGCAAGCGCTGAGAAAAAAACACAAGATATAAAAAAGCCTGAAAAAGACTGGTTACTGGATGACCCTTTTGGCCTGGAACTGGCTGAAGCTGAAGAAATGGATGAACTCATGGAAGATGTAACTGAAGTGACCATGGAAACTCACTTAAACAATCAGCCTGTCGTTGCTGAACAAACTCCAGCGGAGAATCAACTACACCCGCAGATTGTGATTACTCCAGCCACATTAAATATATCTGGTCCTCGTCAGCTGATTCTCGATACAGAGACCACCGGTTTCTATTATCAGGATGGTGACCGGATTATCGAGGTCGGCGCGATTGAAATGGTGAATCGTAAACTCACCGGCAGCTCGATTCATATTTATATCAATCCGAAAAAACCGGTAGGCGATTCAGTTAATGTCCACGGCATTACTGATGAGTTCCTGCAAGACAAGCCTTTATTTGAGGATATTTCTCAAGTTCTGTTCGATTACTTGAAAGGTGCAGAAATCATCGCGCATAACGCGACCTTCGATATGAACTTCCTGGATATGGAATTCAAGCGTGCTGGTTTTCAAACCCTGTCAGAAGTCTGTGAAGTCACGGATACCCTGGCGATGGCCAAGTCACGCCATCCGGGCCAGAAAAACTCTCTTGATGCCCTGGTACGTCGTTATGAGATTCCGCAGCGTGACCGTACTTTCCACGGCGCATTACTCGATGCAGAAATTCTGTCCGATGTTTACCTGGCGATGACCGGTGGTCAGGTTTCTTTTGATATGGATGCCCTGTCACATAGTGAAGAACAAAATGCCAGCTCAGGCAGTGTGAAAATTGAAATTGATCTACCGGTAATTTTGCCATCTGATGAAGAATTGAGCGAACATGAGAACTGGGTCAAACAATATGAAGAAAAACATGGAGCGCCTTGCCTTTTCGCAAAATAAAATCCATTATTCAGTTAACAATTTATGTTAAAAAAAATAACAGTTCAGTTATAGTAAATACAAAGATGTCCTGCCAGTTGCAGCAGGCCTCAACTATTAGATAAAACTTCAGGAAAGGTGCAGATCAATGTCTTACCAAACCTCTATACATTTTGACCCTACGGCTTTACTGATAATAAAAAATGAGGTTGATAATTCGATCAAATTGGTTGAATCAGCAGTCAGCACACTGGTAGAAGATCAGACCTTGCCTTTTGGGATTGATGATGCGCTCAACCAGTTCGAACAGTGTGCCCAAGTTCTTGCACTGATCGATATGCCAAGCCTGGCCAAAGTTACTCAATATTCTGCTGAGCTTATGCGCAAGATCATGGGGAATCCTGCCAACGTGAACACGGCAGAAGTGATCGCCCTCAGTGAAGGGACGACCATGCTGAAGCGCTATATCGAATTCATTTGCTTGCGTGAAGTCAAAATTCCACAATTTTTGCTGGATACTTTAAACCGGCTGGAACTTGCGCTGGGCAAGCCACTGACTACTGAAGGCCATCAGATTGAGTCCCTGCTCGACCTGATCACACCTGATTTTGATCTGCCGCAAGCACCTGGACTGGAGAAGTCTGCTTATGTGCATCGCCTGTACAAGCTATCGCTGAATAAACTGCTTAAGCAGGAAGAAAGCGATCTGGACTTACAAGCGATCAAACTGGTGGGGACTTATCTGGCAGGTCTTTCTGAGCAGCACCCAAGCAAACAGTACTGGAATCTGGTCTATGTGGCGTTCAATCATATCGATAAGCTCCTGATCAACGAGCCACGTTTACGCACCCTGATCAGTGTTGAGCGTAATATGGCACAGTATTTCAATGCACCAGACCGTTTCAAGGCGAACATTGCTGACCTGGCGAATATACTGAGCTTATGTATCAGCCAGGAAGATGACATTGCTCATCATATCCGTAGCAAGCTGAATATCGGTGAAGATTCATTGACCGATACTCAATTACAGGTCTTCAGCCGTCATTTATATGGTCCTGATTTTGAAACCATGCATACCATCAGTGATCTGGTAACAGCAGAAATGGCACAGATCCGTAATGACATCGAATACAACTATCACAACATGACCCCTGAAAAGACTCAGGAATTGCAGGTTCAGCTGAATAGCATGGCAAACATCTTCAAGGTTTTGAACCTGAATGAAGCTTCTAATGATCTTACTCGTCAGGCTGCTTCACTCAGTCAAGCTGAAGTGTTGAAAGATGAAGGTTTTGCCCAGCAGCTTATGAATGTGATTTTGTCTGCTATGAACTCGATTGGGATACTAGAACGTCATCACACCTCTAGCCGTTTACAGCTCCGTGTAAATAACATGAATATTTCACTGGATCGTCTGGATGAAGCACATGCTGCTTTACTGAGCGAGACCAAAGCGCTGATCGAACTTGCAAGCCACACCCTAATGAATTACTTGCAGGACCAGAACCTGCAAACATTAGAAAGCTTGCCAAACCAGATCCGTGAAATTGCGGGTGCAATGCTGTTCCTGAACGCTGAAAATGGTCAGGCCGCACTAAGCACAACGGCTGACTTTATTCAAAGCCGGATTGAATCTGCTACTGCACTCAGTACCGATGACGTCAATCGCGTGCTTGATCCACTCGCCAGCGCGGATATGCTCATTGACAATTTAAAGAGCAAACAGCCTGTATTACAGTCAATGTTTAAGGTAGCATTGGACAGTAGTCAAAAACTGAAAACTGTAGCCTAATGTCTAAATTGTCACTTGCGTATATCTTTCAACAACAGCAACTTTTAGTCGATGAAAATCTCCAGCTTCCCCAAGTGGAAGCGCTAGCAAGTGACATACAGCTCGGTACGGGTGATCAGGTGATTGCCCGTGACCTCCTCCCTGAGGAACCGATTCCTCTAGGTCTGCAACTCGTTCCAATCCGTCAGTTACTGCAATATTGGAATGTTCGCCAGTTTGAACAGGCCAGTCGCGCTGTACAGCTACTGGAATGGCGTCGCAATCATCGTTTCTGTAGTCATTGTGGTATACCGACCGAAGCCCATGCCGTAGAATATGCTATGGTCTGCCCCGCTTGCCATTACCGCCAATATCCACGCGTACAACCTTGTGTGATTACCGTGATTACCCGTGGTGAAGATGAAATCTTGCTGGCTAAAAATGCCCGAAATAAAACCAGCCAGATGTATGGACTGATTGCCGGTTTTGTCGAAGTCGGTGAAACTTTGGAAGAAGCAGTCCGTCGTGAAACGGAAGAAGAAGTCGGAATTAAAGTCAAAAATATTCAATATCTGGCCAGCCAGCCTTGGCCCTTCCCAAGTAATCTGATGATTGCCTTTAAAGCAGAATACGCTTCTGGCGAGATCAAACTGCAGGAAGAAGAAATCAGTGATGCACAATTCTTTAAGCTGGATGCCCTGCCAGAAATTCCATTCAAAGGCAGCATTGCACATTCTATGATTATGCATATCACGCAAGGCACGCCCGTGGCTGATGATACTCAAGCCTGGTTGTAAGCCAATTTATAAACAAAAAGCCCGGTATTAAATCCGGGCTTTTTACATTCAATAGAATGAATTATTTAAATGCATCTTCTAGTGCCCACAGTACTCTAGACTTGGTTACAAAGAAGCGGCTAAACAGGCTGGAAAGTGATCCAACAATAGTAATGTGTCCGAGCTTTGGAATACTGATCACATGACTATGGTTACCATGTTGCTTTAATACCCGATCCAGATCATGACTATTGAAATGTCCCACGATATCGTCTTTTTCAGCAATAAACAGATAATGCTTCAAAGGCTGAGGTTGTACAAAGTACAGTGGCATCACCTGCTGATAAGGCACTGCCTGATCAAAGGCATTAGCACAGATCGGATCATCCTTATAGTCAAAATGATAAGGCCCCGCTAAACCAATGATAGCGCGGATATTCGCCAGCCGCTCTGCTGTATGCTGCTGCGGATAGTACACCGCTGACATCACATTAAACGCACCGGCAGAATGTCCCATCAATACAATATTCTCTGATGAAATCTGCAGCTTTGCTGCCGCAGTGTGCAGATGATCCAAAAGCAGATGCAAGTCATCCACAGATTGCGGGAAGATATGTTCTGGCGCCAGATGGTAATTTGGAACCACCACGTCATAGCCTTCACGGGCAAAAGCCTCACCAATAAACTGATATTCTTTCTTATCCCCATGCAGCCAGGCACCGCCATGGACAAAAACAATCAAGGGGCGATGTGCCAAAGGCTGTGCACTACGATACAGATCAAAACGCTGCCGCGCTTTAAGGCCATAGGCCAAATGTCGTTCAGCGCTATAACCTGCTTTGGGAGTAAAACGGTTCAGCGCATAGCTGCCGAGATCATATAAACGAAAATCCCGGTAGATTTGTCTTGCAACGTTCAGATGACTCGACAGCTTGGCTTTAAAAGAGTGCACCTTATTGTGCATAAGTTGGTTCAACTGTATCAGGATCAATCGCAACTGGAGTTTGCACCAAGGCACTTGATGAAGCTGTAGTCGCAAAGTTTTGGCTGGTTGAATTGCTGAGCGTTTCCACATTATCAATCAGGGTCACAATTTTAGTGACATTACCGACTTGCGCCAGCACCTGATTAAGATCAGCAATTTCAGCATTGTTTAGACGGCCCATCACATATAACACGCCATCTTCGGTATGCACATGCACTTTACTGTCTGCAACTACAGGCGCCTTCATGATCAGACCACGGGTATTTGCCGTCGCTGCAGTATCCTGCATGATGGTGCCATAACTGATCTGGTTACCGATAGTAATAAAGTTATGTACGGCTTTCACATCACTCATGGCTTTGACATTGTCTTCAGCCAGTTGTTTCAGATGTGCATCTGGCACCTGACCAGTCAGTAGTACATGACCATGAAAACTCTCAATATTGACTCGCGACTGTTTGAATCGTGAATCAAGTTTATAAAGATTAATTTTTGCAGTACGAACAATCGAAGAATCGATAAAAACCTGTCCAAGGGTACGCGCCCCTTGGTCCGTACCGACAGGAGCCGTGCCTGTACCACCTGAAATAAAGCTGGCACAGCCCGATAAACTTGCGACACATAACATTGTTATTACAATACGTTTAACCACTCAGCAAGACTCCTTATTGTTTAATACGTCTTTGTTCAATTTAATAAATTCTGTCGCGCAATCTTGATCAACTTTTATTTTCCTTGAACATTACCATAATCTTTGTACAGAAAACCGCACAAAGAAAAGCCTGTGTTGTTCAAAGATTAATAAACTCTTGATCAAAAGTAAAAGCATTTTCAATCCATTGCGAATCATAAAGGTAATTGCAAAAATCATGCTGTATGGTTTTTGCAAAATGTTGATTAAAATCAAAACAAATCACATCAAAACGACAGAAAAAATGCTGAAATTCTTCATGATTTTGCAGGAAATAAAGAGCAGTTTTCATCATTTTCCGCTGCTTGCTAAGGGAAATTGACTCGAGTGCATTGGCATAATCTGTACTTGCCCGTGCTTTTACTTCCACAAAAACCAGCTCTTGATCACGTTGCACGATTAAATCAATTTCACCATAACGGCTGTGATAATTGGCTTGGACCAACTGAAAGCCATGATGCTGCAACAAGGCAAGCGCTTGCTGTTCTGCCCATTTTCCCAATTGCTGACTGATACGCATAATAGTTAAATCAGCTTGACGCCCTTGCTGGTATATTCAAAGCAGGCGGGCATACGTCGCAGTCCCTGCGCATTGACCTGAATATGTCCGGTACGACCCTGGAATTGTAGCTGTTCGGCTTTATGGTCATTTAAATACAGCTGACTGATCTGCCAGGCATCTCCACCAAAGGCGATTAACCGCTGATAGGACATCTGCACCGGCGCCTGCTGATAGGCATTCAATACATCTGGCCAGGCATGGGTATATAGTGCAGGTACGTCACAAAATTTAATACCTTTAGGCAAAGTTATATGCTGGTCAATCGCATTGGATACGGTATAAAGCCGTTTCTTCGGCAGGTTTCGCATTGCGGCTAACCACTCCGGATTGCCCATGAGTAATAACCCCTGTTTAGAGGACAAAGATTTTGGTGCAATATCGATAATATCAACTTGCAGATCCCCCACACTGAGCAAGGACATCAACATCAGTTCATGTTCGGTTTCACTTCCGGGCTGACGTAGTACCTGTAAATACTGAATTCGATCCTTCGTCAGTACCTTCTGTAAAGCAATTGCATCTTCACGTTTAGACAGACTGAACTGCCAGAGCTGAGGTGAACTGCTTATGCTGTCATTCAGACTCAGGGTTTTGACTTTGGGCTGGGCCTGAACCAGTGCTTCAATATCCTGACGTGCCAGTGGCCCCACGATGAGCTGCGTCTTTTTATTGACATGCTGTTTCAGTAATTGTGACATTTTCTTCTGATCAGAATTCACCCATTTAATCGGCACTTTTTGCCCTGATGCCATATAGGCACTCATGAATCCCTGTTTGATATTCGATGCAGCTCGCGCCAAAGGTCCAGATTGGGGTAGAATGACCAGAATTTCCGCTTGCACGCTGCCGATGCAGCCCAATAAGCTCAAACCCAATATTTTTTTAATATTCTTCCGTTTTTTATAATTCTGTTTATTCCACATGGAGAAACCTATGAGTGCTCAGTTATTTGTTGTTGCGACTCCAATCGGGCACTTAGATGATATTAGTTATCGTGCAATTGAGGTGTTGAAGTCGGTGAGTCTTATTGCTGCTGAGGATACACGAACTTCTATGCAATTGCTCAAGCATTTTAATATTTCCACTCCACTTACAGCCTGCCACGACCATAATGAAAGCAACAAGATAGATCAACTTATTCAACGTTTGCTCAATGGCGAAAACATGGCGCTGATCAGTGATGCGGGCACACCATTGATTAGTGATCCAGGCTTTAAATTCGTGCGTGCTGCACAGGAACACAATATTCGTGTGATTCCTGTGCCTGGTGCCTGTGCTGCAATTGCTGCTTTAAGCGCAGTAGGTTTACCGAGTGACCGTTTCAGCTTTGAAGGCTTCCTGCCATCGAAACAAAGCCAGCGTCTGCTCAATCTTGAAAAACTCAAAGATGAAACCCAGACCATGATTTTCTATGAGGCACCGCACCGCATTCTGGAATGTGTGAAAGATATGGCGAATGTGTTTGGTGCTGATCGTCCGGTTGGCTTTGCCCGTGAAATTACCAAAACATTTGAAACTATCCGAAAGATGACCTTGGGTGAATTGATTGAGTTTATTGCCAAGGACGCTAACCAGCAAAAAGGTGAAATCGTACTGGTAGTGGGTGGAGCGACTGTCGAAAAAGATATGGATCAGGAAAAACTCGACAACCTGTTACTCCGTTTATTACAGGATCTTTCTGTGAAAGCAGCTTCCCAGCTGGCAGCCGACCTGACCGGTATCAAAAAGAAAGTAGCTTACCAACGTGCACTTGAGTTAACGGGTGCCAATGACTAAATCGCTTTTTCCAGAGAAAAATAGGCATAAAAAAACACCACTGTAATCTGTGGTGTTTTTTTATATTCAGCAGGTAGATGACTTACTCGCGTATTGAATCGTCTGCCGGCACTTCAGTAATTCGACCACCGCGAGCCAGGAACGCAGCCACCTCATCTTCAAGTGCCTGACGCTTTTTTAGCTTCGCTGTCACAGTCAATGTTTCAGCTTCGAGAACGTCTGTATCACTAACAACTTCATCGCCTTCAGCAGCGCCTTTCTCTGCTGCTTTCGCTTCATCATCATCAACGACAGCATCTTCAGCTTCATCATATTCATTCATATCTGTCATTTTCATCTCCCCCACAAATGACCATCACATGTGCATTTAAACTAGGTTGTAAATTACCTGAAATTTAGCAATCTCTTTGTATTTCGCCTAGTACCAAATATTAAAAAATCGTATCTTTTTTAAACAAATTCGTTTCTTTTTACATATGATTGTTTAAAAAATAACAATTCTAGATCAGATGGCGTAGCGGGTATCTTTGAGCAGTCCCAAGCCATTGGCCTGCGTCATAAAAGCATCTTTTAATACAGGCATCTGTTCAACCTGTTTCAGGCCCAAATTACGTGCCCAAACCACAGGGAAAAGTTGAGTGGTTTCCATCCAGCCAATCGCAGACATGCTGTGCATCATGGCATCATTTTGCCCCTTACGCAGATGTTCATAGCGCTGTAAGGTTTGCTCATGTGCCCAGACGCCACGCGTTTTATCATGCAGTAACACATCACATAACACTGCCGCATCCAGACAGCCAATATTGACACCTTGTCCCGCGAGTGGATGAATCACATGGGCAGCATCACCGATCAGGGCCAGTCCATCTTGCACATATTGCTGAGCCGCACGTGCTTTAAGCGGGAAAGTTGCGCGTGGGCTTGCTTCGAGCACCTCACCAAGCATGTGATGACTTTCGCGAGTGAGTAATTGGATAAATTCCTGATCTGACAAAGCTGCATATTCTTCAGCATAATCATCCGGTAAAGTCCAGACGATCGATTGCCAATGCCCCTGTTCTTCAGCTTTTAAGCTTGCCATCGGTAAGTAAGCCAATGGACCAGTTTCCAGGAAAATCTGGCGTGCAACATGCTGATGGGGTTGTGCGGTCTTAATGGCACAGCTGATACCGGCCTGTTTATAGTCCAGGACATCAATGTCAATAAAGGCCTGTTCACGGACAAAGGAATTGGCACCATCTGCACCGATCAGCAATCTGGTTTTGAGCTGGGTACCATCGGCAAGGTGTACAATCCAGACTCCCACCCCGCGTTCTACCCGGCTAACTTTGACCTGTGTGCGGTAATCTTTCAGTTCTTGCAGCATTTTTTGCTGAATGGCCAGGTTCAGAATACTTGGCTCAACCATAGAACCAAGCGCCTGCTCGACTTTTGGTGTTTTCTTGGAAGGCTGACCAAAATTGATTTCACCATAACCATTTTTATTCCAGACCTGCATACCTGTATATGGCTGCTGACGTGCAAGTTTTTCCCAAACCCCTACTGTTTTTAGCAAATGAATAGTGGCCTGGCTGAGTGCCAATACGCGTGGATTGGCAACACTTAGTGTCTTTTCAGCATCTAGAATCGGTGCAGCATCCAGCACGGTGGCCTGTACGCCACCTTGAGCAAGTAATAATGCCGTTAAGCCACCAACCAGCCCGCCACCTACAATGACAGCATCTAATACCTGAGTTTGTTCTTTCATGCTTTGAGTCCCATTGCATAGTTGGCTACAAGTGGCTTGATGCCTGGAATATTTTCAAAAGCCACCAGTCCGGTATTACGGATCAGTTTCAGGAATGGATTCTGGTTGCTAAAACCACGTACGACTGAATCACAGAACTTGATCACACGTTGCTGATCTTTCAAGCGTGATTTTTCATAATCTTGCAGCATTTGAGCATCGCCCAAATCAGCCCCCTGTTCCAGCTGTTCTGCCAGATAACGGTTCAGCACATAAGCGTCACGCATACACAAGTTAAAACCTTGGCCTGCAACTGGATGGATCGTATGCGCTGCATTCCCCATTAACACCACACGACCAACTGCCTGCTTTTCCGCCAGGACTTGCGATAATGGGAAACTGAAACGCTTACCAGTTTTCTGGAATTTTCCGGCACGATCACCATAAGTCTGTTGTAAAGCGTGCAGGAAGTGCTGATCATTTTCATCACCCAGCCATTCATGCTCGGTACCTTTAGGAACTGGCCATACCACGGAACGACGGTATTCGCCTGGAAGAGGTAGCAAAGCCAAAGGTCCTAAAGGACTAAAACGTTCAAAACCGACATGTTGATGCGGTTTTGATGTTTGTACGGTTGTGACAATCGCAACTTGATCATAGTCGTGTACCGATGCGCCAATACCCAGTGCCTTACGACAGAAAGAATCGCGACCATCCGCAGCAATTACCAGTTTGGATTGCAGTTTTAAAGCAGTCTCGCCACGCTGTGCTTCAATATAAGCAAAGTCTTTATCCTGGATGAGAGAAGTCACCTGCACGCCATCGATCAGTTCAATGAGTAGCTCTTTTTTGACTTGTGTCAGCAATACGCGACCGAGCCAGGCATTTTCAATCACCTGACCAAAGCTTTCGACTTTTTCCTGTTCAGCGATCAGACGTGCCTTACCAAAGCTGCCCTGTTCGGTAATATTCACTTCCAGAATCGGCGTGGCATGTTCCTGTAAAGCATCCCACAGACCCAGCTCCTGATAAATCTGTACACTACGGCGTGATAAAGCGCTGTTACGGGCATCAAAACTGGAGTGATAGGGAGCAAGATTGATATCATCATAATCTGGGTATTGGATTGCTTCTAACAGTTTGACCGCAATCCCGGTTTTCGCCAGCATCAGTGCGAGGCTTAAACCCACCATCCCACCACCGACAATGATGACTTCTTGTTGCATGCTTTGATCCTTATCTGGGGTATCTATGAAGTCTAGATACGTCTAATCATGTTGGATTTAATCTTACCTCAAAGATTTTTATTTTTATAATGAATTAGTTGTTTAGCTGTAATTGATATTGCTTTGTTAATCGCTTAAATCTCTAGAGAAATAAAACTTGGCACAGATCTGTGTCTTTTTTATAAACGAACCTTAAATAGTCCTTCCAAGAATAAAGCTTAAAGAGAAAAACAATGCAAATAAAGAAATGCTTTATCTTAGCCGGCTATATTGTCCCACTTATAGCCTGTTCATCAAAAGAACAAGCATATATTCCTCAGAAAGAAGAAGTCGTCACCTGGAAACAGAATCCTGAATTGATTGTAAAAACACAGCTTAGTCCACATCGAGAGCATTATTTAGGATCCTTTCCAATTGATGACATCCCTGAAAATATCAACCGATTACGTAGGAAGAAGCAAATCGACTGCCGATGCCTGACTCTAATCGTCAATTAGAATTTTACTTGATATTGCATAGAACAAATGTTCAAGCGACAGATAGTTATCTGCTAGAGCATAAAGATCAAATTAGAGTAAGAATAGAAAGATTATCTTAGGATTTCAGAAAAAGTTATTTTAATACTGAAAAAGTATTTATCAGCAATTTAGGTTTAAAGTATGTCAAGCTTCATTCAAAATTTAAAAATATAGTCTATATTTTTATATTAGAATTTTCCCTGATGATTTCTTATGTTGTTTTGGGTCCACAAAAAATAGTGAAGTTTTTTTACATTTAAATAAATAGAGTGAAAAATTAATTCATGCAATTCAAGGAAATCTTTTTAAATTGGATAAACATGGTGAAATATGGCTTAAGTAGGAAACTAATCTAAATAATTTAGATAAATAGTAAGGAATTCATGAAGAATTATGGCAATTATTATAAATATGGAACATCACACCTCTAATCTACAATAATTAAGATTGGCTTTGTTGCACAAACCTATCTGTAAAGGCTTTTTTAGCGATATAATTTTCAAATGAAGAAGCCTACACACAAAATCTACCGCACAACCAATTGGCCCGCATATAACCGAGCACTCATGAGTCGCGGAAATATTGCCATTTGGTTTGATCCTGCTACGCAATGGTATGCTCCATCAAAAGGCAAACAAGGGCGAAATCAAACCTACTCCGACGCAGCCATCCAATGCTGCTTAATGATTAAATCCTTATTTCGTCTGTCTTTACGTATGGTTACTGGCTTTGTACAAAGTCTGATTAAACTTTGCGGATTAAATTGGATAGCTCCAGATTACACCACGCTTTGTAGAAGACAAAAGCATATTGATATTGTAATCAGCTACCAAAAAAGTAGCGATGGGCTGCATCTACTCATGGACTCTACAGGCATGAAGTTTCTAGGTGAGGGCGAATGGAAACGCAAGAAACATGGATCTGAATATCGTCGCCAATGGCGTAAACTTCATATTGGTATAGATGCCAAAACCCTACAAATACGAGCAGTTCAGCTTACAACCAATAATGTCAGTGATTCACAGGTGCTTGGTGATTTACTTGATCAGATTCCACAAGATGAGCGGATTGACTCTGTTTATACCGATGGAGCTTATGACACCAAGCAATGCCGTCAGGTCATTGCAGATCGGCAAGCGCATGCGGTGATTCCACCTAGAAAAAATGCGAAACAATGGAAAGATACAAAGAGTAGCTCGCTAGAGCGAAATGAATTACTTCGAACAATTAAACGTTTAGGCAGGACACTATGGAAAAAATGGTCAGGCTATCATCGGCGAAGTTTGGTTGAAACTAAGATGCACTGCATTAAATTATTAGGAGATAAACTCAGCGCAAGGAGTTTTGGTAGCCAAGTGAATGAGATCCATGCACGTGTAGCAGTCCTTAACAGATTTACGGAATTAGGTCGCCCACTTACCCAAGTTACGCCTTAAATTTGGCTCAATTAGGGGCGCTTTGCATTTCAAATCTTTGTGCAACAAAGCCATTTAATTTCTTAAAACAAATCTCTGAAATCTCTATATAAAGACAAAATCCACAATATAAATATTATAAAATTAAATAATAGATTATCAGCAATAAATATACATCTGGTTATTATTTTTAAAATAAAAACGGAGCATAAGCTCCGTTTTTATTTAGCAGTCAACTCACTCTAACTACTTATTTTCTTTAACCTAATAATAAGTGAGTTTATACTGACTTATTAATGCATTGTTCGTGTATGAGCTTCATGATGGACATCATGACGGCCTAACTTAGTTGCGGTATAGATCAGGTAAATCGCTGATAGACCAACCAGGACATAAATAATTCGAGAAAGAGCGCTCTGCTCACCAAAGATTGCTGCGACCAAGTTAAAGTCGAATGCACCAACTAAGCCCCAATTCAGGCCACCAATAATGGCTAATGCATAGGCGATCCAGTCTAAAGTTCCAAGTCTTCTCATAATTTTTCTCCAAGCTAATGTTTGACTAATTCTCATCCAAAATTATGCAAGCTATAGTAAAATGAATATGTAGTCTTGATGCTAAAAGTCCCTATTCTGTGTTGATCTATGTTGAATAAATGTCATGTTATAAGCATTAAATTTTAATTGAGTTGGTTTTCTTTGAATTGTTCATATTTTACGTAAACCAAATCAGACTTAAGCTTTTAATATTTTATTAATAATATTTAATTTATTGATTTTAATATTTTTACTTGATTTAAAAACAACTAAAGAATATAAATCATTTCTTCTACATTCTGATTTAACATCCTACCACGACTGGAAAAATTGCTTGTTTAAAAGTATGAGCAATAAATTTCATTAGTTTAGGTTTTGATTTTCCGCTCAAAATATTTCCCTATGCAGTAACCAGTCATTGAATATCTAAATCCAGTAATTGATGAAAGTAGATGAAAGGCGATTGTTGTGCTTTTTATCTGCGCAAAGGGGGACCTTGATACTGCCTCTCAATAAATACACCTTAAGGAACGTTTCATGCAGACCACCAAGCCTATATGATTTGATCTTAACGAGTTTTAGCTTATAAAATCATCTGCTTCCAGTTTCGCTTTTTTCTTATGTTCATACATATTCTTATCTGCCTCTATTAAGACCTCATGTAGATCTTTAGTCAGCTGACGGACTGCATAGCCAATTGCCACATGAATATTGGCAGCTGCAAATATTTCACTTAAACGGCGATATAAAATCGCTGCGTCTTCAGCTTTGGTCTCAGGACATAAAATCGTAAATTCATCCCCACCCATACGTGCAATCACATCATTAACACGCATATGTTCTACCAGTACATCTGAAGTACGCTGAATTAACTGGTCTCCTGCTTCGTGTCCAAACTGGTCATTCACCTGCTTTAAATCATTCAGGTCGATGCTAAATATTGCAGCTGGTAAGCCATAACGTTGACAGCGTCCCTCCTCAGCTTCTAACAGCTGATCCCAGGCGCGGCGATTATACAGTCCGGTTAAACTATCGGTGGGCGCTTCTACCTCATAACGTTCACGTAAACGTCTCTGTTTATTTTCCCGCAATTCACTTTGTAAAATTGAGCTCAATAAACTGCCTAAAAGCGAAATGAGTGCCGCATCTTTTAAAATATCCTCAGAATGGGGCTTATCATCAATAGCGCAAATTGTTCCAAAAATTGATCCATCTTCATTAAATAGTGGCTCACCAATATAAGATTTGATCGACAGTTTGTTATTTATTGGTGCTTTTGAATATAGTTCGATTTCGTTAGAACATGGCGCTATTTTAGGAGTTTTTCCCTGTACCATGTGATAGCAAAATGAATCCGCCCAACCAAATACTTCGCCTGGCTTAACATTATATTTTTGATTTTCTGCCTGGAGAATAATCCAATCATCATTTTCTACACGAGTGATCATCCATAAGCCAAAACCCAAATGCTGATGAAGATATTGAAGTACCTGCTTGCCCGCTTCTTCAAAATTATGAAATTTTATACTGTGCATGGAGAACACTCAGAATGATGAGTATTTGTAAATACTGGTTAGGGAGATTAAAAAAAGAATTATATAAGAATTGAATCAAAAAATATCCAGATTATTTCTAATAAAATCATTCAGTGAAAGATTAATTCATTATTTATTTGATTAGATTCATATTATTTTAAAAAATAAAAAAGCTGGTCAAATGACCAGCTTTTTTCAAGCTATCGTATTTTTAAGCAGCATAAGCTTTTGCCATTAAGGCTTCAATATCTTCCACAGTTTTGACCACTTTGGCAGTTAATACTAATGGGCCATTTTGAGTCGCAACCACATCGTCCTCAATACGAATTCCGATGCCACGCCATTTTGGATCAACTGTTTCATCATCAGGTGCAATATACAGGCCCGGTTCTACAGTCACGACCATACCTTCTTCATAAGAACGCCATTCACTATTTGTCTTATAAGCACCGACATCATGTACGTCCATGCCCAACCAGTGTCCAGTACCATGCATATAGAACTGGCGGAAACTTTCGGTTTCGATAATTTCCTCAATCTTGCCCTGCATAATACCTAAGTCCAGCAAACCTTGAACCAGAATTCGCACTGCCACATTGTGTGGTTCTTTATAGGAGTTGCCGATCTGAACTGCATTGATCGCAGCAATCTGTGCATCAAGCACGATGTTATAAAGTGCTTTTTGTTCAGGACTGAATTTACCATTTACCGGGAAAGTACGGGTAATGTCGGATGCATAGAACTGATATTCGCAGGCTGCATCAATTAGCACCAGATCACCGTCTTTCAGTTCTTTGTCATTTTCCACATAGTGCAGGATGCAGGCATTTTCACCGCCACCGACAATACTGTTATAAGAAGGTACACAGCCATTTTTGCCAAATACATAGTTCAGCTCTGCTTCCAGTGCATATTCCATCATACCCGGACGTACAGTCTGCATCGCTCTGGTATGTGCTTCCGCAGAAATATCTGATGCGATCTGCATCAGTTCAATTTCATTGGCATCTTTATGCAGACGCATTTCATCAACAATACGGTCTAACTGAACGATTTGAGCAGGTGCAGATTTTCCTCGACGGCTTTCACCACTGGCTTGTGCAATCCATTTCGCGACACGCGCATCAAACTCTGCACTATGGCCGACCCGGTAGAATAATTTGTCCTTGTTTTGCAATTTTTCCAGAATTTCTTCATCAAGCAGATCAATAGCATAAGCTTCATCTGCCTCATAGTCATCGACAGCACCATCCACCCCGGCACGATAACCATTCCAGATTTCCATCTCACGGTCACGTTCACGACAGAATAGACTGTAGGTATAACCTTCTTCTTCGCTGTCAAAGGTTTCGATCACAGCTACAGCTTCTGGTTCAGCAAAGCCTGTCAAATAAAAGAAACTGCTATCGGCACGATATTTATAGTCAGCATCACGGTTACGCAGGGCCACTGGGCTGGTGGCGATAATGGCAATACTGCGTAGTCCCATTTCCCCGGCGAGGATATCACGACGTTCCTGAAATTCTGCTTGTGTCAGTTTCTTCATTGGTCCTTACTTCTTATATCAATGCTGTTTTTGAATATGATTTGATACCGGAATAAGCCAGAGAATGACTGGACTTATTTCGGTTTTTCTAAAGCTAAATAGCTATAGTTCAGCTTGGGCGATGTGGTGAGAAAATCTCAACTACAGATTGTGCCTGAGCTGGGTCCGTAGACTTAGTTTTTACTTTAGCTGTAAAACGTTTCAACAGTGGCGTTTCCTCCACTTCAACTTTTTTACGACCCACAGATAAACTCACTGGAATCAGACGTACAAATTCGTACAACTCCAGATAGCTTTCCTCACCTTCAGCATCGTCGTCAGAATCTTCAAATTCAACTGCTGCAACATCTTGTAAATGTTCAATCAGTTCCATTTCATCATCACGAATATGACCTGTTGCCAGACCAAAACCAAGGACTACACCGGCACACCAGTCTGCCAATGCCTGCACACGTTCTGCCAGGCTATGCTCGTCATCTGGAAGTAATGGAAGATAATCCAGCTCATCTTCAGAAAGTGAGTGGAATACGTCTTCTGCTTCACCTGTTAGTAATTCCAATGCTTCATCATCAAGCGTAGGGACATCTAAAGTTTCCAGAATCTGTAACCATTCTTCGCTACTCGGCGCCTGGGTCACACAAACAATACCGGTAAGCAAACCATGAAGTTCGCTTGGGCTGGAAATTTCCTCAATTGAAGAAAAATTGCGGTGCCAATCTGACCAACCTGAAATATCGTCTTGCATTCGTTTATCCAATCTCTATACTGCTTATATATTACCTTTGTTTGCAATACTGTGCGACCTCGATATGTTAGAAGAATTACAGCGTCTACAAGTGCATATTGGCGTTTTAAAAACGCGCCTTGCACATCTGGAGAACGAAAACTCCAGCCTGCGTGAAGAACAGGACTCCTCTCTGAGTCAGCATCAAGCCGAAATCATTCAAAAAAACAGCATTATTAGCCAAAAACAACAAGAAAATGAAAGTTTAACTGAACAGTTAGCTGAATCTCGCTCGCAATATCAACAGCTTAATAATGATGCAACTGCACTTGCAGACCGGTATGGCCGTCTGGAAAAAAGCTGCACCGATCTGAAAAACCGTTTTCAGGAAATTCTGGCTGAGCGTAATGAACTGCGTGCTTTGAAAGAAAAGCTGCTGAATGAACAGCAACAGGCGCGTCAGGAAATTCAACGCCTGCATCAGGAAACTGAGCGTCTGACCCAGAAGAATGAGCATGCTAAAGCCAAGGTTGAAGCGATTATCCAGCGTCTGGCAATTCTGGGCACAGCTCAAGATCATCATGCACAGGAAATTCAGCAATTGGCCCATCCGACTGAAACGACTGAGGAAGCGTCAACATGAGCGAACAGATTGCTATTGATTTAAGAGTAATTGGCCACAGTTTCCGTCTGGCCTCCACAGCAGATCAACGCGAAGAACTTGAACGTGCAGCGCAACTATTGAATGACAAATACGATGAATTTCGCCGCAAAGCGCCTCGTATGGAACCAAGCAAGCTGGTGATTATGGTAGCGCTAGAACTGATGCAGGAAGTATTGAGCATGAATAAATCACTGCAACAATATGCCCACTGCGAACGTTTGTTACAAACTATTTTAGAAGAAGTTGAAGAACTGACTGAATAAGCAGACTTTTTGTTTAAACTTCATTCGATCAATGGTCAAGTTTACAGTTCCAACACAGCATAGAGTTGCCACATAAACTTTATCGTTTATACTAAGTCTAACTCTGGGATGTTCGCCAGCGGGTCTATTCCCCTGCCGATACTTAAACTTATGGATTGCGTTCTGTATATTTAGAGTGTATGCCCACCTTCGAGTGGGAAACCCAGCAAGTATACGTCGCGTCCACCTTGAACTCATCGGGTTCAGGGTAACGACACATGCAGCGGCATCTTCGGAGTGTTTTATTTTCTAAGAATAAGAATATGAGCAGCTCAATTCTTGGCAGCATTCTAAAAACATTTTAATTTTCAAAATCTAATTTTATTTAACACTATCTTTTATTCAATCAGCTTGATTTCACGAGCCAATTCACTCTCCATTTCAGGTAACACTTTTTGTAAAAATTGAATGGTCGCGGTTGCCTCTTGTATAGAAATTACTTTTACCTTTACCAGCTGTCGCTGCATTTCCAGAATTCTACTTACTTCTCTTAGGTCTGGTTTTCTGCCTTGGCTGAGATGATTTGAAATGTCTGCCAATTGCATATAGAGATCATCACGCTTCTGTATGATTTGCTGATTCTGTTGTGCAATTTTCTGCTCATTTTCAAGCATAGGAGTTGGATCAGGTAGCTGTGATTCTTGCTGGATCAAGACAGGCTGTTCATCCAAACTCGAGTGTTCTGCTTTTGCAATACTGTCTTCATCTTTCATTAAAAGAAGCATCAGTGCTAAACCACTGAAGAAGATCATTGCAATACCGATGATCATATTTTTATTGTTATTCAGCATTTCACGTTTATCCTAAAAATTCATATTAAAACAGCAGAGAGATTCTCTACTGTTTTAACACTTTTATTTTTATGGGGTAGACCAGTCTTTGGGTGCATAACCAATACGAACCCGTTGCGGATGATTGCCTACAGGCACGCTCATCACTTTATTGCCTGTAGCAAAATCAATCACTGTCACTACATCTGTTTCACTTTCAGAAATGACACAGTTTTTGCCATCTGGGCTTAGGGTAGCCCAATATGGTTTACCGGCTGGAATTAAAGGACCGGCTGTTAAGGTTTTACGATTCACAATAGTGGCGTAATTATCCATTGTCCCTGCAACACAGAGTTTTTCACCATCGCCACTAATTGAAAGTCCGTGGTGGCGGGAATCATTGACCCATTTGGTACGATCACTTGGAATCGTACTGCTGCCTGGCAGCTGACCGATACGGGTAATTTTGTCCTGATTTAGGTCATATTCAATCAGACCATTAAAGAAAGAAACCTGTGCATAGATTTTGCTTTCATCCTTACTCAAGACCATTGGACGGACTGAATTGGACAAATCTTTACGCCCAAATTTATCCAAAGCTGGCCGGAAATCAATTTTCTTTAAAACCTTAAAATTATTTGCATCGGCAATAGTGATAAAACGTTTACCCTTAGTAAAGTCCTGCCATTGGGCATCCATGGATGTTTCGACATTACCGATTGCAGAATTCAGGATTTTATTTCCACCATTAAAGTAGATATTTTCATGGGGTTTATCCCCTGTCGCGAAGCGTCCTAATTCCTGGCCCGTATTGATATCCAGGACATGTACCACATTGCCCGAAGATGCAGAAACAGCCACGTGCTGTCCATCCGGTGAAACTGCCATATGGTCTGCCCGGAAGCCTTCGACTGGTGTACGCCAGTTAATTTTGCCAGTTTTAATATTAATTGATACCACATCGGCGAAACTTGGACGTGAAGCCACAACAGACTGACCGTCTGGTGTGGAATACATATCATCCACCAGCTGATCATTACCTTCCCCTGCCGTCGCCTGGATATAGGTATAAGCAATCAATTTGATTGGATTAAGATGGATCTCAAGTAAGCGCTCTTTGCGATCCGGAATCATATTAATCACCCCGACTTTACCAAAATCACCTGATGGACGGATCACCGTGACTGTACCATCCCAGTTATTACCGACAAAAAAAACCTGTTGTGTATTCGGTGGTGCGGGCAAGTTAGGCACTGCAGCATAGCTTAATCCTGCCAGCATGCTACCGAGACCAAAAAATAGTTGTGTAAACCGTGTTAATGGCTTGATTTTCTTATTCATATCATTCAATCCTGAATTGTTTTTTATATTATTCTTAAGTTGAGTTTTAGCTCTTCAACCAGGGCAAAACTTCAAGCTGTTCCAATATACAAAGGTATTTGGATTGTTGGGGAAGTTTCCGATAAATAAATTAATTCTATGTATATTAATAAAATATTTTTCAATACCCGAATAGCTGTGAAAATTTTTAGTCATCACCTGCTTTTACTCAAAATTTATTTTCTTTAGGTCTTCTTTTTTACTTTTTGCTTTTCCTGCCTTAGACTTATGCTCAGCACCATCTAAAGTTCAGATAATTTATGTATACGACCGTTCAGGAACTTCGAAAAAAAATCCGCCAAGCCCGTCGTCGCATTTCCCGATTTGAACAAAAAAAATCTGCCCAGCAAGTGCTAAATCTGCTTAGATCAAATCCTCAATTTATTCACTCACAGCATGTCGGTCTTTACTTAGATGCTTTTGGTGAAATTCGCACTCAGCAAATTATTGAATATTGTTTCTCTGTCGAGAAAAAAGTCTATTTGCCAGTGATCTGTAACATGAATCAGCGATTAGAATGGGTACGGATTAACAAACACCTATACCGAAACAAGCGTTTTTTCCATCACCGTTTAGGCATGCGTGAACCTATGCAAAGTCGTGGTTTGCATGTATCAAAACTTGATTTATTAATTATGCCGTTATTGATCTGTGACTATCGAGGCACCCGGATCGGAATGGGTGGTGGGTATTATGACCGTACCTTGGTAACAGCGTATAAAAAACCCTATCGTCTTGGTTTGGCACATGATTTACAGCTTGTAGAAACATCATTACCCCGGGAAAAATGGGATCAGCCTTTAGATGCACTTTTAACTCCTACACGCTTGCTACATTTTAAGCGTTTGTAAATCAATTCATTGACTAAGTTAATTTTAAATCAAATAATTAGTCAATAATTATACAATTTCATCTGAACGGCCCTTGTAATTTTAAAAATACCCATCACTATAAAATACATGGCAACATCGTTGTCACTCATTAGGAGTGCCCATGTCTGAAATTATTATGAATGAAGAAAGCTTTGAGCCTCAGGTTCCAAGTGTATTACCACTTTTAGCGTTACGTGATGTAGTGGTATATCCACACATGCAAATCGCGCTATTTGTCGGTCGTGAAAAATCGATCAATGCAGTTGATGTGGCTCGTAACAGTGACAATCTGGTATTTGTGGTTGCGCAAAAAGATTCGCTTACAGAAGAAATTGATCACGACAACTTATATCAATACGGTACTGTCGCGAAGATTGTGCAGGTTGTGAATCATGAAAATGATGAAAACTGTATCAAGGTACTCATCGAAGGCCTTTATCGTGCCAAATTAACTAAAATCATTGATGACACTGATTATCTGACTGCTGAACATGAGCTTAGTCCGATCACTGTCAATATGGACAATGACACTCAGGATACCCGTGTAGAGGAACTGCGTGCGTTATTTGCCCAGTATGCAGAAGCGAAGTTACGTAATGCACGTGAACTGATTGCAGCTGCAAATAAAATTGAAGACTTGCTTCAGTTATTGTTCTTCGTGGCAACTCGTGTGCCGCTGAACATCGAAATCAAGCAAAAATTCCTTGAGCACGATGAGTTTGAAGCGCATCTGACTGAACTCATGACTTATTTACTGCAACAGTCTGAAGAACAGCAGATTGAGCAAACCCTGCATGATTCAGTCAAACGCCAAATGGAAAAGAATCAGCGTGAATATTTCCTGAATGAAAAAATGAAGGTGATTCAACGCGAACTTTCTGACCTGAATGGCGGTGCAGAAGATGATGTCGCTGAGATTGAAAAACGTCTGGCTGAAGCAGACCTGCCTGAGCACGTACGTAAAAAAGCGGAAGCTGAGTTCCGCAAGCTGAAAGCAATGCAACCTGCATCAAGTGAAGCTGCGGTTGTTCGCAACTATCTTGAAGTGATCCTAGATACACCTTGGAACAAAGCGAGCAAAGTCAGCATTAACCTGAACAAGGCTCAGGAAATTCTGGATGCTGATCATTATGGTCTGGATGATGTCAAAGATCGTATTGTGGAATATCTGGCAGTTCAGTCACGTGTGAAAAAACTACGTGGCCCGATTCTATGTCTGGTAGGTCCTCCGGGTGTAGGTAAAACCTCTCTGGGTGAATCTGTTGCCAAAGCAACTGGTCGTGAATTCGTGCGTATGGCGCTAGGTGGTGTACGTGATGAAGCTGAGATCCGTGGTCACCGTCGTACTTATATCGGTGCGATGCCAGGTAAAATTGTGCAGTCTTTAACCAAAGTTGGCGTAAAAAACCCACTGTTCTTGCTTGATGAAATCGACAAGATGGCTCAGGACTACCGTGGTGACCCTGCTTCTGCACTGCTTGAAGTACTAGATCCATCACAAAACAGCAAGTTCAACGATCATTACCTGGATCTTGATCTGGATCTGTCTGAAGTGATGTTCATCTGTACTGCGAACAGCATGAATATTCCGGAAGCTTTGCTTGACCGTATGGAAGTGATTCGTCTTCCGGGTTATACCGAAGATGAAAAAGTCAATATTGCTGAACGCTATCTTGTTCCGAAAGCAATCAAGAATAATGGTTTGCGCAGCAAAGAATTGACCATTCATGAAGAGGCAATTCGCGACATCGTACAGCGTTATACCCGCGAAGCTGGTGTGCGTAGCCTGGAACGTGAAGTTTCTAAAATTGCCCGTAAGGTAGTTAAAGAAGCGGTGAGCAAGAAAGCGAAAAATCTTCAGCTTGAAGTGAATTCGAACAACTTGCCAGAGTACCTGGGTCCTCACAAATTCGATTTCGGCATGGCTGAAGAAGAACCAGAAGTGGGTCGCGTAAATGGTCTGGCCTGGACTTCGGTTGGTGGTGAGTTACTGACAATTGAAGTAGCAGCGGTTCCGGGTAAAGGTAAATTCATTACTACCGGTTCTCTCGGTGATGTGATGAAAGAATCGATTACCGCCGCGATGACCGTAGTACGTACGCGTGCAGCTGAATTGGGTATCGAAGCTTCTCGTTTTGAAGAAACTGATGTACACGTACATTTACCTGAAGGTGCGACACCGAAAGATGGTCCATCTGCTGGTCTGGCACTAACCACTGCTCTCGTGTCTGCATTCACAGGTATTACGATTCGTCCTGATATCGCGATGACCGGTGAAACCAGCTTACGTGGTCGTGCGATGCGTATCGGTGGTCTGAAGGAAAAACTGCTTGCTGCTCACCGTGGTGGGATCAAGCTGGTATTCATTCCGCAAGACAACGTACGTGACCTAGCTGAAATTCCTGAAAATGTGAAAGAAGGTCTGGAAATCAAAGCCGTGAAATCAATCGATGAGATTTTACCATTGGCACTTACCTCTATGCCGAAAGCATTGGTAAAAACCCCAATTGTAAAAGCGACTGATGAAGCTAAAGCCGCACGTCACTAAGTGATCTGCTCATAAAAAACCCTGCTCCGGCAGGGTTTTTTTATTATCTCCACCTAAATTTTATGGACTTAGAACGGTTTGCATCAATCCGTCTACCACGTAAGTCATTTTTTTCAGATCCAGTTTATCTAGAGTGTCCTGCTCAGTGTTGTAATAAGGATAACGGTAATGAGCCGTGTCACTGATCAGTACAGTTGGAAAATTCTGTTTGGCATAACTGAGATAGCCCGAATAATCCAGTCCCTGCATAAAAGTAGGAATAATAAAACGTTCACACTCTAAACGCTGACGCGTCTGCATAGCTTCGCAAAACCTTCCTGTAAGTCCTACTGAACTTAGATGTCCAATACTGGCAATATAATTGGCATGCCGAGGATAAAACCATTTTAGAGTTGCCGGATAGCTCTGTACCAGATTTTCATCATAGTAACCAATAGAGTCCAGTACAAAGACGCCACGTATTTTCTGCTTTTGTTTTCTCAATGACTTGGCATGGATCGCACTGCCCATATGCTCTGTGTTGAGATACGGCGGTTCTTCCAGACCATAGAAAACAAACTCGATATTATTTTTCAGTTTATTTTTTTGCAGGGCCAACAATCGTGCAGCTTCCACCACTCCTACGACGCCAGAAGCATTATTATTCGCACCGAGATGATTGGCAAAAACATCATAGTGAGCACCAATAACGATTTTATCTTTGGCTTTTACATTGAGCTGGCAAACCAGATTGCGATAGCCCTGACTATTCACAATATAGCTTTGAAATTGACACGGGATACCAAAGTGTCGCATTTGCTCTTTCAACCAACCGGATACCCGGTTCAGTTCAGCCGTATTCTTGTGATTTCTAAATTCATCCACATTCAGGATCTGGCTAAAGTAAAGCTCGAGATTTTTGACTTGAGCATTTCTGGCTGGATTGGCCCAGGCCCAACTCGGGAAGATTAAAGACAGACTGATCAGCAAACCCAGATAACTTTTTCTTAAAATGGCTACAATCCGCATTTGTTATTATTTCCATGACATGATCAAGCAGAAACTTGAACTCTGGATATTTATGCAGCAGTGCTTTTTCTAATTCAATTTCAATTTGTTTCTATACTCAACTTCATGTTGTTTCATCGTTATAATGAGCACTTCTGAACTACACGATGTCTGTATGAAAATCCGTATTCTGACCATTGGTCAAAAAATGCCAGCTTGGGTGCTCACTGGTTTTGAAGATTATTTCAAGCGCATACAGCCATTTGTTCAAACACAAATCATTGAATTGCCGATGGCGAAACGTGGCAAGAATGATTCAGAAGCCGACATCCTGAAATATCGTAATATCGAAGGCGATAGTATCCTGAATGCATTAAAGCCAAATGAAACCCTGATCGCACTGGAAGTCGGCGGCCGTGAATTCAGTACCGAAAAACTGGCTGAAACCATGAAAGGCTGGATGCTGGAAGGTAATGATGTGGCTTTAGCCATTGGTGGGCCGGATGGTCATTCTGAAGCGGTACGTAAGGCAGCTGCATGGCACTGGTCACTATCCAAACTGACCTTGCCGCATCCCTTGGTTCGTGTCATGCTGATTGAACAGTTGTACCGTGCCATGAGCATTAATCATAATCACCCTTATCACCGTGCGGGTTAAGGTAAGAATTGGTTATTGTTCTATTTCCGCAACGAATTGTTGAACAATCTCCCCTCCTTACTTCGCTTGCTTTCATGCATTATTGAAGACATCTTCCAGATGTGGCTTGAACTATGAACTTACAAACGCTTCCCGGCCTGTTTATCTCCCATGGCTCTCCAATGCTTGCCCTGAATCCTGAACAGGTAGGTCCGGCACTGGAGCGTTTAAGTGTAAATTTGCCACGTCCAGAGGCAATCATTGTAATGTCTGCCCACTGGGAAAGTAATGCACTGGAAGTAAATACCGGTATTCGTCCAGAAACCTGGCATGATTTCCGTGGCTTCCCACCTCAACTATATCAACTACGTTATCCTGCGCCGGGTCAACCAGAACTGGCTGAACAGATTCTCGGCTTGCTATCTGAAGCTGGCTTTAGCGCCTACGCCAATAATTCACGCCCGCGTGATCATGGCGTGTGGATGCCACTGCTACATATGTATCCGGATGCAGATATTCCGGTGGTAGAAATTTCCCTGCCCATCAACATGACTGCACATGACATTTATAAAATTGGTCAAACGCTGGCACACCTGCGTGAGCAGCAGGTCCTATTGATTGGTTCAGGCAGTATCACGCATAACCTGCGAGAGCTGGATCGTAGTGGACAATCCAATGTTGTTCCAGAATGGGCCTCGACCTTCCGCAATTATGTGGTAAGCAAACTCGCTCATAGTGACTATGAAGCCGTATTGGATTGGCCAAGTATTCCTTACCTGGAACGTAATCACCCGACCCTGGAACACTTTGCACCGATTTTCTTTGCAATGGGAACTGGTACCCGTTTCAGTCTGGTGCATAGCAGCTTTAGCATGGGTTCACTAGGTATGGATATCTATCGTTTTGATTAGGATTTAAAGGCTCTATCTGAGCCTTTTTTCTTAGGCCTAAGAAAATCTTCCTGTCTTATTTTACTCATCATGCAATTTTCATGGATACATTTTGCTACCTAAAGCTTCAGAATGTATCCATATTTTTTAAAAATGAATCGTTTAAGCTTAAGTCTGATTTATTTGCTTCATGACTATTCAATCAATGAAATTAAAATACTTATTTATTGCATTATTCCCTTTAACCCTTGCAGCTTGTCAGTCCAATGATGTCCAAAAATTAGGAGATCTTGCCGTGTCCGTATTACAGCAACAAAATGCCGCCAATACTTTGAGTGCTTATGAATGGCACATTGATACCGGTGCAAAAGAACATATGGTACTGAGCTTCCATGATGAGAATCGTTTTAGTGTCACTACCAGCTGCAATAGCTTGGGTGGTAGCTGGAAAATCTCTGAGGGTCAGCTGGAAACGGGCACCTTAATCTCAACCATGAAAGCTTGTGATACCAATGCCATGCAACAGGAAAAGCTGGCAGGTGAAATTTTTAATGATGCCCGTATTCCATTTAGCTTAAATACCAGTGATGCTCAAAATCCGGTTTTGACTCTGACCGTAAACGGAAAGGCTTACGTCTTCACAGGGAAGATGACGCCAGAAGCCCGTTATAATGGTCAGGCTGATATCATTTTCCTGGAAATTTCTCCTGAAACCAAAGCTTGTACCGGTGTAGCACAGCAAACCTGCCTTCAGGTGCGCGAAGTCAAATACAATGAGCAGGGCTTAAAAACTCAGGTCGATAAAGATTGGAACCTTTTCTATGACCAAATCGAAGGCTTCCAGCATACGCCAAATGAGCGTCAGGTAATTCGCATAAAACGCTTTGAAATCAAGAATCCGGCAGCAGATCAGTCTAAATATGCCTATATATTTGATATGGCCGTCGAGCGTGAAGCAGTAAAAGGCTCGCTATAAAATATTTTTATAACAGAGACAAAAAACCGAGGCTATGGCCTCGGTTTTTTTAAAGCTTAAACTAAGTCAGACTTAGAATACGCCTTGAGCAAGCATTGCATCAGCAACTTTTACGAAGCCCGCAATGTTTGCACCGTCAACATAGTTCACAGTACCGTCTTCTTTAGTACCGAATTTCACACAGTTACGGTGAATTTCTTTCATGATTGCATGAAGACGTTCATCAACTTCTTCGAAAGTCCAGCCAAGACGCAATGCGTTTTGAGACATTTCAAGACCAGAAGTTGCTACACCACCTGCATTCGATGCTTTACCTGGAGCGTAAAGGATTTTCGCTTCAACGAATTTCTCTACAGCACCTAAAGTAGATGGCATGTTTGCACCTTCAGCAACACAGATTGCACCGTTTGCAAGAAGTTTAACAGCATCATCAGCATCTAGTTCGTTTTGAGTTGCACATGGAAGCGCGATATCACACTTAATGCCCCAAGGACGTTGACCTTCAAGGTATTCAAAACCGTGTTTAGACGCGAATTCAGAAATACGGCCACGTTTAACGTTTTTCAGTTCCATCACTTCAGCAAGAAGCTCATCAGTGAAACCGTCTTTAACATAAACAGTTCCCGCAGAGTCAGATAGAGAAACGACCTTAGCACCTAAGAACATTGCTTTTTCAGCAGCGTACTGCGCAACGTTACCCGAACCAGAAATAGTCACGACTTTATCTTTGAAGCTATCACCACGAGTTTTCAGCATTTCCTCAGCGAAATACACAGTACCGTAACCAGTTGCTTCAGGACGAGCCAACGAACCACCGAAAGACAGGCCTTTACCAGTGAATACGCATGAAGTGTCATTGCTGAGCTTCTTCATCATACCCGCCATGTAACCTACTTCACGGCCGCCTACACCAATGTCACCCGCAGGGATATCAGTATTAGAACCAAGGTGACGGTAAAGCTCGATAATTAACGCTTGGCAGAAACGCATGATTTCGCCTTCTGACTTGCCTTTAGGATCAAAGTCAGAACCACCTTTACCACCGCCCATAGGCAAAGTAGTCAAAGCATTTTTAAACGTTTGTTCAAAGCCCAGGAATTTCAGAATTGAAAGGTTCACAGATGGGTGGAAACGCATACCACCTTTAAATGGACCAATCGCTGAGTTGTACTGTACGCGGAACGCACGGTTTACTTGAGTTTGACCTTGGTCATCTACCCAAGAAACGCGGAACTGGATCGCACGCTCTGGTTCAACTAGACGTTCTAGTAAACCGTGAGCTGCATATTGTGGGTTCTTTTGAATGAACGGCCACAAGCTTGTCATCACTTCTTCTACAGCTTGAAGAAATTCTGGTTGATGTGCATCACGTGTTTTAACGTAATCTAGGAACTCATTAAGTGTGTTGTATTTCAACGCTTAATCCTCAGCAGAAAATGGATCAAAATTGGTCAAATTTACAATCAATGTTAAATTTTGGCGCAAAATATTAAATATCTTTTGTAACCAATCCACAATAGTTTTTTTGAAAAAATATGAAAATTAATTTTATAACAGTTATTTATATTTATTATGAATTAAATTTTTGGATAGCAAAATATCAGTGGAATCAAAGTCTAAATTCTTATTTATGCATGATAATAATGCATATTGGTTACCTTAATTGTGCACAAACAAGCCGATCAAAATATGCTAAAATTTGTAATTCTGACATATTTTGTTTCACCTCCTGAAATGCTCACTGTGAGCGGCTTTGAAATATCATGAATTCGCAGATTTCCCTCATCCAATCCATTGATGCGTTATTGCCACAGACCCAATGCGGTTTGTGTGGTCATCGTGATGGCTGCTTACCCTATGCCCAGTCCATTGCCGAGGGAGAAGAAGCCAACAAATGTGTACCCGGCGGACAGCCGGTGGCAGATGCCCTCGCCCAATTGTTAAATCGTCCTAAACTTAGTGCTGAGCCAAGTGTCTGGCCCATTCAGGCTGATGGGCGTCCTCAGCGCATGAAGGCAGTGATTCGTGAAGATGAATGCATTGGCTGTACCAAATGCATTAGTGCCTGCCCGGTCGATGCCATTATTGGCTCAGGCAAACTGATGCATACGGTACTGACAGATTTGTGTACTGGCTGCGAACTGTGTATTCCACCCTGCCCGGTCGACTGTATTGATCTGGTAGAAGATACCCATCCACTCATGTCAGATGAACAGCATGTGCAGGAACAGAATGATCTGCGCCAACGTTACTATGCACATATCCAACGTGAGGAAAAACGCCGCATTGACCGTAAAGGTCCTGTGGTACGTGCTGAAATCAATACCGAACTATTTGCCGAGTTCTCTGCACAAAGTCAAAATGTACCCGTGATTGAAGTGGTGGAAAAGCCAAATGAGGATGGATTGATTCAAGACGCCAAAACTACGATTGAGCTGGCCAAACTGCGTACCCAGATCAAGAAACTTGAGAAACAGCTGTCTGTCCGCGAAGATACAGGTAAACGCACCCAGCTTGCCGAACTAATGCAGCAATTACAGGATTTACAGGGATAAGATAATGACAAGCATGAGCGGCAAACCTGTAAAGAACATGACCAAGAAACAGATTCAAACTTTTTTTGAACGCTTACGTGAACAACGTCCGAATCCAAAAACTGAACTGAATTATTCTAATCCTTTTGAATTACTGGTCGCAGTGACACTCTCGGCACAAGCAACTGATGTCAGCGTCAACAAGGCGACTGACAAGCTATTTCCTGTTGCAAATACGCCAGAAGCGATTTATGCCCTTGGCGTGGATGGGCTGAAGGAATATATCAAAACCATCGGGCTATATAACTCCAAGGCAGAAAACGTGATTAAAGCTTGTGAGATGCTGATCAAGAAACATAACAGCGTGGTACCGGATAATCGTGCTGATCTGGAAGCTTTACCGGGCGTAGGTCGTAAAACTGCAAATGTGGTACTGAATACCGCCTTTGGTCAACCGACGATGGCAGTCGATACCCATATTTTTCGAGTGGGTAACCGCACTGGCCTGGCTGTGGGTAAAAATGTGCTTGAGGTTGAACATCGATTGGTTAAGGTGATTCCCAAAGAATTTATTATTGATTCGCATCATTGGCTGATTTTGCATGGGCGTTATTGCTGTATTGCACGCAAACCAAAATGTCATGAATGTGTGGTCGCTGATGTCTGTAACTGGCCGGACCGTTTCGACTTTGGTGCATTGAAACCAATTGCAGTTAAAAATATTGACTGATCCCTTAAATAAAAAAGCTGAACTCTGGTTCAGCTTTTTTTGTCTCGTTCAGCAAATGAGAATACTTATTTTTGCTTTTCCTCTAACTGCTGTTGCATTTTTTTGCGCTGCTCTAATTCAGTCTGTAATTTCGGGTGCAATTGTCGCTCTGGGGTTTTGCCCCTATTTTCGATTTTTTCCTGTTTCTGCACTTTGTTTAGCATTCGGTAGCTCATGACCAGAAGGCCTGCTAGAACAACCAAGAACACCACCATGAGCAATAACAAACCAATTTTCACAGTCGCAATTCCTTTAAAGACGCAGAAATAAAAAGAGCCCTAATATGACTTAGGGCTCCCTGAATGTCAAAATTATCGTGAAATGATTATTTTGACTGATCCAGAATCGCGAACAGATCCGCTTGAACTTGTTCAATTGGACGTAGACCGTTCAATTTGTCATAAGTCGGTGCATTTTCACCTGATGCAGCACGGCCTTGATAGAAGCCAACCAGCTGTTCAGTTTCAGTATGGTAAGAACCTAAACGTTTACGAATGGTTTCTTCCTGGTCATCAGGACGTTGAACCAGATCTTCACCAGTTTCATCATCTTTACCTTCCACTTTTGGTGGGTTGTAAACAATGTGGTAAACACGACCAGAAGCCGGGTGCTGACGGCGGCCAGAAAGACGTTGCACGATTTCTTCGTCCGGTACATCAATTTCAATCACATGATCGATGTTGATGCCTTCGTTTTCAAGCGCTTCAGCTTGTGGAATAGTACGCGGGAAGCCATCAAAGATGCAGCCATTTACACAGTCAGGCTGTGCAATACGTTCTTTAACCAGACCGATGATCAACTCATCAGAAACCAAACCGCCATTGTCCATGACGCTTTTAGCTTTTAAACCTAATTCAGTTCCTTCACGAATTGCAGCACGGAGCATATCACCGGTTGAAATTTGTGGGATATTGTAGCGCTTACAGATCAACTGAGCTTGTGTACCTTTACCTGCTCCAGGTGGTCCGAGTAAGATAATGCGCATATATAAACATCCTCATTTTTTAACAATGTATAGGACACCAAATGTCTGGACATCCCCAAAGGTATCCAGCATTTCAGCGTCTCGTTATAAGAAAGCCACAAACAAATGGATTAAACCCGCAACAAAACCGGTTACTCCACCCAATACAATCAGAATCCACTCATCTTCCTGAAACGCAGGTCGTAAAAGATTCTGAAACTCCTTCGGTGTTAACTCGCGTATGCGGTCTCTAAACATTTGATAGATTTTCTGTGCACGGCTCGCATTAAACGCAGGGTCGCATACAGGCACCATCGTAATTTCAATTGAGCGATCGATCAAGTCTGTCTTGAGTTTTGCATACTCTCTTGGCCCCAAGGATAGCTGTAAAGAGGTGCGAACCAATGGAGTTTCCATAATTTCGTTAATGTGACGCTTGACGATCCGGCGGGTTTTTTCTTTCTTACCACCATACATCATTTCTGTCATGATCGATTTTAACGTAATCAGATCTTCTGTCACTACACTTGCGAAGACGTCAGAGACTTCTTCCTGACGTTTCATAAAAGCACCTTGTATGTTATAGGTGCCAATACGTGGAATAACCGGTTTGATCCATGGAAACTTGCGGCTCTGCGTGCGGGCGAAGAACTGCGGGTATTTCACATAGTGTGGTTCTATCGGATTGAAGACCATCCAGATGGCAATCCAGTTGGTCAGGAAACCCCAAATTGCTGCCCAGAATGGTACGGTCCAGTGCCAAGGCACCACGAACCATACGATCATCTGGAACAGACCAAAGAACATACCAATTAAAGCACTGATATGCCAGATAAAGTTAATTTCTTTCTGTCCAACCTTCAGGAACATGCGTACCATCAGACGGCGGTCACCCTCCATTTGACTGACCACCATGTCACGCATATCCACAAGTGACTCGACGTTCATGGTCAGCTCAGTCACTAATTCGCGCAACACATCCGGCAACTGCTTGTGTGCCTGAGAATAAATACGGCGCTTGATGGAATACGGCAAGTTTTCCCACAAAACTGCATTACGGTCGATCATGACCTCATCAATCAGATGTTCAAGTTCGAAACCGACCTGTTCACCGATGATGCGTGCCATATCATCCGGGTCCATCGCCTGGAGAAATTCCTGGATCGATCCTAGTTTAGACAAGGTATTGTCTGTGATAATTCCTGAAATTCTTCCTGCTTTGCGTGGCACAATGCCCTGCCAGCCGACAGGCAATGGACCAATATGGAATCCCCAGAACGTGATTGGATAGAACACCATTTTCAGGGCCATCCATACGTGTGCCCAGGTAACGAATGCAGTGACAGGAATGATACTGAGCACAGCCCAGAAATCTGGACGCATCAGAAAGGCTTGCCACAACTCGTTAACGTACTCAAGCATGTATAACTTCCATATTTAATTCTTTGTTCACAGAATACAATTTTCTTATCAAGTCGAATATTTTCTCTATAAACCGATACTTAAAGTATAGGAGAATTGTAGTTGAGGTTCGATTTCGGCCACAACATGTCCACTTCGGCTTTTCATTTCTTCACCAGCACCGATTCCGACACTGAAGGTACTGATCCGTTCTGAACTCAGCATGACATAGGATAAATCTACCCCGCCCCCCAGACGTGCTTCATATTCTCCATCTACCTTCTTACTCTGGATATGTCCGGCATAAGCCCCGACATAATACCCATTTTTATCTTTTCCTGTGAGGTGTGCCGGGTACCGAAAGCCAACTTGTGCACCAAATGGCTTGTCATCGTCCAGAAAAACACCACCTTTGACATATGCGATTCCATACGGATTCACCCACTCAGTATTCAGATGAATCATATTCCGGGTAAATCCTGCCCCCACATTCCAGGTACTTGCCTGACTATCGCTCAGTTTTGCTTCAGATCTATACGTAGAATCATCTGCATAAGCCGTATTTGCGATGAAAGCAAATGCCAGCAAAGGGTATAATTTATTCATTCCTTTTCACCAATATCCTTGATTCATTATAGTTTTAAGGTATCGTCCTTTTTTTATTCAATTTGGACTTTAGCAGAATTATCAACACAGTTGTATACAACTGCAGACAATTTTAATGTCTGCAAAGTCAACGTTTAGCAGATGGGTAGCCCACTCGTATTTCAATATCCAAACCAGGTCAGTTGGGTTAGAATAACGCACTTTCATTCCTATCCGTGTTCAGGTCTAAGTCGATCTCGTATGAAGCAGCATTTTCCATTAAAAAATGTACAGCAAGAAAAACGCATTTATCGCAATCGTGTGTTTTTCTCGATTGGCTTGGTCATCATCTGCATGCTGCTACTAATCAGCCGCTATGCCTATTTGCAGATTGTCAGCTTCGATGAGTTCAACACTGCTTCTGACCAGAACCGTATCCGCCTGCAACCACTTGCGCCTGCACGTGGCTATATCTATGACCGCAACGGCGTCCTTTTGGCAGATAACTATCCGGTATTTACCGCGACCTTAAGTCGTGCCGATGTTGAGGATATTGATGATACGATTAAGCGCCTGATCCCGATTCTGGAACTGAACGAAGAAGATATCGAGCGTTTTAATAGCCGGATTAAAACCGCAAAAAAAACAGAACGTGTTTCTATCAAACTGAATCTGACCGAAACCGATATTGCCCGCTTTAGTGAAATTAAGCACCTGTTCCCAGGGGTAAAAATTGATACCCAGATGACCCGTTACTATCCACATGGTGAATTGTTTGCACATGTGATTGGTTACGTGGGCCGTATTAATGACAAAGAATTAAAAAGTATTGATAAGGACCTTTATGCAGGTACCAACCTGATCGGGAAAATCGGGGTCGAAAAATCCTATGAGGAGCTGCTCCACGGTGTTCCAGGAAATGAATCAGTCGAAGCAGATGCACATGGTAATGTGCTGCGTCATCTTGGACGTAAGGATCCGGTACGCGGGAATGACCTGTTTTTATCTTTAGATTATGGCCTGCAAATGGTTGCTTCCGAGCAACTGGCGGGACGTCGTGGCGCTATTGTTGCCATGGATCCAGGTACAGGGGAAATTTTAGCACTGGTTTCTAGCCCAAGTTTCAACCCGAACCTGTTTGTAACCGGAATCAGTACCAAAGATTATTCTTACTTACGTGATAACCTTGATCAGCCGCTGTATAACCGGGCGGTGCAAGGAACTTATCCTCCTGGTTCGACCATTAAACCGATGTTTGGCCTGGGTGGCCTTCATTATGGCTTGGTCGATTGGGATACAGCGATTTCTGATCCCGGCTATTTCACTTTGCCGGGTGATAGTCACCGTTTCCGTGATCATAAGAAAACTGGACATGGCACTGTAAATCTGCATAAAGCCCAGGTGGTTTCCTGCGATACCTATTTCTATGTCATGTCCTATCGTATGGGTATTGAACAGATGAATGACTGGATGCGGCAGTTTGGTTTTGGTGAAAAAACGGGTGTCGATCTGCCAAGTGAAAGCTCTGGTCTATACCCAAGTCCTGAATGGAAAATGCGTACCCGCAACTCTAAATGGTCACGTGGTGAAACGATTTCTGTGAGTATTGGTCAGGGTGCCTTTACAGCAACGCCATTGCAGTTAGCGATGGCAACAGCAATTACTGCCAATCATGGCAATAAAGTCGTACCGCATGTCTTGCGTGAAAGCCGTGGCGCCAAAGCATTTAAAGTCCATAATGGCACCCATGGTAAAATTGATTTTAATGGTAAAGAAGAAGACTGGTTCAAAATGCGCGATGCCATGGTTGATGTGATTCAGTCGGGTACGGGTCGCGGTATTAAAGGCGGCCTGCAATATAGTATTGCCGGTAAAACTGGCACAGCACAGGTAAAAAGTATTGCCCAGGGTAAACGTTACAATGAAGCCCTGCTCACTGATCGCCAGCTTGACCATGGTCTGTTTGTCGGTTTTGCTCCTGCAGAAAAGCCTGAAATTGCCATTGCAGTAATTCTGGAGAATGGCCGCGGCGGTAGTGCCGCCACTGCACTCGCTCGTCCTATTTTTGATTACTGGTTACTGCATAAAGATAAGAATCCGGTACGCCCACTCAATCATCAATTAAGTGGAGGACTGATGACTGCCGGTATTAAACCTGGCGAGCTTCCAAGTGGTGCAAGTATTCTTAGCCCTGATGCTGCAGCAACACCTAACAGCACGGATGCATCACAAACTTCCTCAAACGCAACATCGAATACATCTCGTTCGAGCTCATCTGCAAACTCTGCACCAGCTGTAGAAGGAGATTAATATATGAAAAATCAGTTACGAATTATTGGTGGTGACTGGAAACGCCGTCAGCTAGCCTTTGCCAGTATTGACGGTTTGCGTCCCACCCCGGACCGTGTCCGTGAAACCCTGTTTAACTGGCTGATGTGGGATGTACAGAATGCCAAGGTGCTGGATATCTGTACCGGTTCTGGTGCTTTGTCCTTTGAAGCACTTTCCCGCGGTGCAACCAGTGTGGTGATGATTGAACCGGATCGTACTCAGGCACAATTTCTGAGCCAGAATCTGGAACTGCTTCAAGTCACCAAAGCACGTGCACAACTGAAAGTAACCACGGCGCAGCAGGCTTTGCAAATTTTGAAAGATCAATTTGATCTGGTCTTTTTAGACCCGCCTTACAGCTTGGACTTATGGACTTCTCTGGCTGCACTTGCTGATCCGCTAATCAAGCCTGAAGGCCTGATTTATGTCGAAGCAGATCGGGATTTAAATACTTTGCAGCTCCCCTCTTCTTGGCAACTGATTAAAAATACCAAGGCTGGGACAGTACGTGCAGGCTTATATCAGAAAAAGTAAATGAATATTTGCACAATAAGTATTAAAAAAGGATTCCTGTATGGAATCCTTTTTTGTGAAATGTAAGTTATAAATAGCTGATCTCTTAACGGCGATCACGCCAGTCACGGTCTTCCCGATCACGTTTCCAATCACGATGATCTCTATCTTTCCAGTCCCGGTCACCATGGTTACGGTCATAATGTCCATTACGGTCTCGATGGCCACGATAATCATCATCCCAAGGATCGACCATACAACCGGTTAAAGCCACTGCCAGCACAGATGACAGTAATATCATTTTTTTCATTTTCATCACCTCTTCCTTTCTGCACTCTGCCAGTATCAAGCGATTTCATGGAGAGTGCACGCAGCCATTGTTGGTCTCCTGTACCGATTTGTTTGCTTTTATTCACCATTAAAATAATTCAACTATCTTCAAATAAATTATTTATCTGAACTTCGACTAAGCTGTGCACAAATACAGCTAAATATTAGCTTGGCTTTTTCAGCAATCTTTTGAATACTGCTGGCTTTATTTATTGACTGATCAGAATGACTTGGCTGTTATTTATTTTAGGCGCAATGATCGCAGGATTTGTACAAGGTCTTACCGGTTTTGCCTTCGCTTTAATTGCCATGTCATTTTGGGTATGGGTACTCAGTCCTCAAGTTGCTGCCCCCCTCCTTGTGTTTGCTTCGATTTGGAGCCATGTCATTTCATTATCGAATGATAAAAAAGCATGTTCATTTGTATAAAGCACTTTACTTACCGTATTTAATTGCCGGACTGATCGGCGTCCCGCTCGGCACCTGGTTACTGAATATCATTGAGGCACATACTTTCCGTATCTTACTGGGTATGTTCCTCGTTATCTGGTGTCCACTCATGTTGTTGAATCCTCAGATCCGACTGATTCAACATTCAGGCAAAACTGCAGATGCCAGTATCGGTTTGGTAGGTGGCATTTTAGGTGGCTTGGGAGGGTTTTGCGGTTCCGTACCTTCTGCCTGGTTAATGCTCAAACAGCTCCCTAAAGATCAGCAGCGCTATATTTTACGTCATTTTAATTTCGCCATTCAGATGTTTACCTTGGCAGCCTATCTATATCAGGGCAATTTAAATCAGAGTCACTTGCCCTATATGGCTGTACTGATTCTTGCAGTCAGTATTCCCGCTATTTTGGGTGCGCGCCTATTCCATCGCATTTCAGCACTGCACTTTAAGCAAATTGTTCTTGGACTACTTTTCAGTTCAGGATGTTTCCTGCTGCTTAAAGAGTTGATCCATTAAACTGTTCCAAAAAGGCCAAAGCCTTGTCCTACTTTGCTTTCAGCCAGTTTACTGCTAAGGTAACTTGAATGATTTTTCTGTAGAAATGAGCTATGCAAATTCGTGATCAAATTGTACTTGTGACTGGCGGTGCACGTGGACTTGGCCTGGCAATTAGCCAGCTTCTGATTGAAGAAGGTGCACGTATAGTGGTGAACTATCTTAGTAGTAAAACGCAGGCTGAAGCTTTACAGAAGCAGTATCCCGATCAGGTATTTAGCTATCAGGCAGATGTTACTCAAGCAGATCAGGTCAAAGCCCTGTTTACCGCAAGCAAAGCACATTTTGGTGAAGGCATTCATTCGGTTGTGAACAATGCCCTGGTACAGTTTGAATTTAATGGTGATAATCGTCCCAAGGTAGAAGATTTGTCTTGGGAGATGATGTCGCATCAATTCAGTGGTGCTGTTCAGGCTTGCCTCAATACGACTCAGGCGGCGCTAGAAGATATGAAACAGGCACATTTTGGCCGGATTGTGAATATCGGTACCAATCTAGTTCAAAATCCGGTGGTGCCTTATCATGACTATACGACTGCTAAAGCCGCGCTACTGGCATTTACCCGTACTACTGCGCAGGATCTTGGTCAATATGGAATTAATGTAAATATGCTTTCAGGCGGCCTATTACAAACCACAGATGCCAGCAAAGCCACACCTGATTTTGTGTTTGATCTGATTGCTCAGTCAACGCCATTACGCCGTGTCATTACCCCTGAAGAATTCGCGTCGGCAATCTTGATGTTCCTGTCTCCTTATTCACGCGCTGTCACGGGGCAAAACCTGATTGTAGATGGAGGCTTAGTCAAAGGTTAATCAATCTTGATACATGATCATAGAATCGTTCAATACTGACTCCGATTGTACGATACCTCACATTTTAACCAACTGTTCAAAAAAAACGGTTTTGAAACTCGAAATACCTTTTAAAATATCGAGACCTTTCAAAACCGTTTAACTTCTCCCTATGAAAGCCTTAGCAGTATTGAGCCTGACTCTGCTACTGACAGCTTGTATGTCACATGATGCCCAAAAAGCCGAACACATTTTAAAACTCTTCCACTGTAAGGGTATTGAACCTTCGCAAATGCAGCATAATAGTGTGACTCAATATTATGAGCATTCTCTGTATAGCTCAAAAAGCAAAGCAGAGGCTTATATAGAACAGTATAAAAATGGCGAGGAATCTTTTGAAATCCCGCTCTCTGAAATCGTGAATCAGCAATATGAACTATACAAATCAGCCTGTCAAAATCTGGGGGGCATTCCAGCCAAAGAAGCATTCTGATCTTTAATGCAATATGAAATAAAATCTTAATGCTAAAAAAACAGGAGTATTCTCCTGTTTTTTCATTTTAACTCGCTTTGTAATATCGCTGATCTACACTAAATTCTTTAGGAAATTTGGCCTGGATGCCTGCATAGAAATCCATGATCTCAGCCATATCTTCCTCAAAATTTCCTGTGGGATGAATGATTTTTCCTACACCTGCCTTCTTTTGTTCATAATCCATATAAGCCAATGCAATCGGGACGCCAGCATTTACCGCAACATAATAAAAACCGGTTTTCCATTGCTCCTGACGGGCACGTGTTCCTTCAGGTGTAACCAACATGACCAGTTCAGGATGCTGCTTAAACAGGTCTGTCATCACCTGAACCATACTTGGACGCGGCTCACCTGCCTGCTTGGGACGGCGATCAATTCCGATTCCCCCCATCGCACGTACAAAAGGACCCAATGGGAACTGCATGTAGCTGTCTTTAATGGTAATACGCACATTGACACCTAATGCCTTCAACGCTAGCCGTGCATATAATGCATCCCAATTACTGGTATGCGGCGCAGCAATCATGACACATTGGCTCAGGTTTTCAGGCCAGTGATTGTCTGTCTCCCAGCCCATCAATTTAAGTGCTTTTTCAGCTAAATTTTCAAACACAATTCAATCGCAAAATAAATAAAAAATTATGTGATAGTGTACCAATATTAGAGTTTAATTCGCTTTGTAATCGATTGTAAATACATTATTTGATGCACTTTTTATACAATCAACCTCCCAATATTGGGATATTCCTTAATCATTGGCTTCCCTAGACTCAGGTGGACAATTATAAACCACCCATGGGGTCAATGATGAAAAAAACTATACTCGCAGTAATGCTTTCCACCCTTGCATTAACCGCATGTAATGATGATGACGATGACCATCACTCACCAGGAAATGGTGGCAACCCACCTGGAACACAGCAAGGTATCTTGACTGATGGCCCAATTGAAAACGTCCGCTATGAAACATCAAGTGGTGTAAAAGGCTCTACCAATGCGGAAGGTAAATTTAATTATAATACAGGTGATACAATTAGATTCTTTATCGGAAACCTTCAGCTAGGTGAACAGGATGGAGTTCCAGCTCAAGCACGGATTACTCCGACAGATCTTTATGAGAATGATCCGGACATACCTGGAAATGAAGATGAAGAATTAGAAGAAGCATTAACAATCTTCCTGCAATCGATTGATGCAGATTATATTACACCGCCAACAGGTGCTCCCGCAGATTACAATGCTCATGATAATGGTATTCAAATTACTCAAGATGTCATTAATCGAATTAACACAGCTTTCACCTCTGCAACTACATTCGAGACAGCACTAGAGGATTCTGATAACAGTATAACAACCCTTATTCAAGACCAATTACAGCTTAGCGACGTAACTCCAGTTACTCCTGATGAAGCTGCAGCTAATATTCAAGAAGCTTTCTATAAAGATATTGCTGGCACATGGCAATTAGGCTCTGCAGATAAATCGGACAAAGTCATTCTAGTGGTTTATACCGATGGTAGTTACAAACTGGGCGAAGCTGATAATGCAGATGATGATGGAGAACCAGGTTATGAACTTGGGAATCTTCAGTGGAACTGGAAAGGTGGTGTTATCACACCTGTGATTGATGAAAATGGTGACACCAATGGATCATGGGGGCTTTCAGATTCAGAAGGTGACGAAGGTTACACTCTAACTTTTGACGGTACAAACTTAGTTCTTACTGAAACTGGTTTGGATGAAGATGATACCTCTACCCTTACACGAGTAGAAAATTCAACCAATGGCCTCGTAGGTACGTGGGAGCTGGATGATACCCATGTACTGGTATTCTTGAACGACGGCTACTACTTCCTGATTGATACTACAGGAGGAGAGGATTGTGGCCCAGAGGGTATTGAATATGGTCAATACACTACTTCGAACAACACCCTCACAGTCACCGATAACTTGTTCGATACAAATGAAAGTTGTGGTCTATATGATGGTCAAAACTCTCCATTCGTTCTTGGAACCTATACAGTTAATGCAACTACCATGACATTAACTCCAACAGGTGAACCTGCTGTCACTTTCACTCGGGCTGATTTCCAGCGTGATCCAGAACCCACTCCTGAGCCACAGCCACAGCCACAGCCACAGCCACAGCCAACAACGTAATATCTCTTGGTATAACTTTAAAAAGCCAGGTAATTAACCTGGCTTTTTATGCAATATGCTGAAACTGTAACGTACAGTTCATCAACTTATGTATCAGCTCAATCTGGCTATTCACTTCTAGCTTTTCATAAATCTTTTTCATATAAGTTCTAATGGTTTGAATACTGAGTTGCATCTGTTCAGCAATCTCTTCAGGTTTATAACCATTGATCAGGTATTCACATAATGCGATCTCCCGACATGTCAACTGATAATGCTGCCTTAAATAGCTTTGTGACAAGATATGGTATTGATTTCGGTCCGTCAAAAATATTGCAACTTGATATTGTCTCGATTCTTCAATAGATGTTATTGACTGTTTCGACCAAGGTACGATTGTCAGCATGATGCAATGACCTGTTGCATCCTCTACAGCCATTACTCCACCGATTTTACTTATTCCCCCACTTCCCTGCTGTAAAGACCCTCTGATAAGTTGTTCTAGTTGCAGATGATAGGCTCTATTAAGCTTCAGATAATTGTACTGATCTATTTCAATTTCCTGATTCTGCCTCAGCATTTTTTTTGCTTCAATATTGGCAAACTGTATCTCGAAATTCTCAAGTAATAATACAATCCCGACCTTTAGAGCGTTCATGGCCTGATAAGCATTGTACTTATCCTGAATAACTAAACTGAACTGACGATAAATCTGTAGCGCTCGCCTTAAATGAATACTGATACGCTCCAGAAAATCCAGCTGCTCTTTACCATAAGGGGTGGCTTCAGGTGCTCGGTGAATTCCCAGTACCGCCCAACTAAAATCACCACGATCCAGCAATACACCTGCAAGATGTAAAATACCGGTAGGCTTTAAACATTTTTCATAAAAGATATGCTCTTCTGAACCTTTCATGGAAGGATAATGCTGACAATTGATCTGTAAAGCCTCTCCCACTGCAATCTCATTCCATAGCGGCAAGTGCAGCTTCATATCAATGACTTGAATACGTTCATCCCGATAAGCTGCTAGACCTTCATAAGGAATATTATAGGTATGGACAAAGTTGTAAGCTGGGTTGAGCTGATCCATCGCAGTAAAGATGGCTGTCTTACTTTGTGTGTATTCCACTAACTCATGCATAACCTGAGTCCATAACTGAGGATCCAGTGCTGCATCATAGATATGCGCAATAATGTTATTTTCTTTATCCAAATCCATCATTGCCCTCATTATTATTTTTTTAAACCTGTGAAAGCACTATTTATTTGAGATGATAGTGATTTTATTTTTTATTATTTTAGCAATTCCTTTACCTCATCACACGTGCAGAGTGAATTTCACTTAATCAATACATCATTTACAAAGTTGTACTACCCTTATGATTTTTAAATTTTTATGTTGAATATTAGCAAATGCAAAACGGGCATAAAAATGAAAAAGTCTCTCCTTATCGTCGCAATGACCACAATCACGCTAGGTTTAAGTGCCTGTTCTAAAACCCAAGAACCCTCTAGCAATGAAAATATGGATTCAGAAAATTCTGCTCAGATGAATACGCCAGCGACATCACGCAGCTTACCTGCAGGCGATACTGCAGAAACTTCTCTTGACTGGGCGGGCGAATACGAAGGAACTTTCCCATGTGCGGATTGTGAAGCCATTAAAGTTGAGTTAGAACTTCATCCTGACAAAACTTATGAGTTGAAAGAAGAGTATGTTTCCGATACCAAAAGCACAGAAACCAAAACCAAAGGAAGTTTTAGCTTTGACCCTAAAATGACTTCAATTATTACACTGGATGAAAAAGGTGAAAATCGTAAATTCTTTGTCGGTGAAAATTTCTTAGAAGCTCGAGATATTCAAACTGGCGAGAAAATTAACAGCAATCTGAATTACAGATTAATCAAACATTAATATTTTTAAGCTAACCTGAATGAAAAAAATCCCCGCAAATGCGGGGATTTTTTAGATCAATGACCGGTTGATGAATTACATCATGCCGCCCATACCACCCATACCGCCCATATCAGGCATAGCAGGTTTGTCTTCTGGGATATCAGTGATCATACATTCAGTTGTCAACATTAATGCAGCAACAGAAGCAGCATGCTCAAGCGCAGAACGTGTTACTTTTGCTGGATCAAGAATACCCATTTCAAGCATATCGCCGTATTCGCCAGTTGCAGCGTTGTAACCAAAGTTACCTTGGCCATTTTTCACTGCATTAATCACAACTGAAGGCTCATCACCAGCATTAGATACGATTTGACGAAGTGGCGCTTCAATTGCACGACGAAGAATGCTGATACCTACGTTCTGGTCATCATTTGCACCCTTCACACCGTCAAGTGCAGCTGCAGCACGTACCAGTGCAACACCACCACCCGCAACAACACCTTCTTCAACCGCTGCGCGAGTTGCGTGAAGTGCATCGTCTACACGGTCTTTCTTCTCTTTCATTTCAACTTCAGTTGCAGCACCGATTTTGATAACAGCAACACCGCCAGCCAATTTAGCTACGCGTTCTTGAAGTTTTTCTTTGTCGTATTCAGAAGTAGATTCTTCGATTTGCGCACGGATCTGTTGAACACGGTCAGAGATCTGAGCTGCATTACCAGCACCATCCACAATCACTGTGTTTTCTTTAGAAACTGTTACTTTGTGCGCAGTACCCAAGTGTTCAAGAGTCGTTTGGTCTAACTGCATACCGATTTCTTCAGAAATCACAGTACCGCCAGTCAGGATCGCGATGTCCTGCAGCATTGCTTTACGACGGTCACCGAAGCCAGGTGCTTTAACAGCACATACTTTAATGATACCGCGCATATTGTTGACAACCAGAGTTGCAAGCGCTTCGCCTTCAACATCTTCAGCAATGATCAGAAGTGGTTTACCAGTTTTCGCAACTGCTTCCAGTACAGTGATCAATTCACGGATGTTACTGATTTTCTTGTCAACCAATAGGATGTATGGATTTTCAAGTTCAGCAGTTAGCGTGTCTTGTTTGTTTGCGAAGTATGGAGAGATATAACCACGATCAAACTGCATACCCTCTACAACGTCAAGTGCATCTTCGAAGCCTGAACCCTCTTCAACAGTGATCACACCCTCTTTACCTACTTTTTCCATTGCTTGCGCAATCAGTTTACCAACAGTAGTGTCAGAGTTAGCAGAGATCGAACCTACTTGCTCAATTGCTTTAGAATCAGAAGCAGGCTGAGCAGTCGCCTTGATTTCAGCAACTAAAGTTTTCACTGCAATATCGATACCACGTTTCAGATCCATTGGGTTCATACCCGCAGTTACTGACTTGATACCTTCATTTAAGATTGCTTGAGCAAGAACAGTCGCAGTTGTGGTACCGTCACCAGCGATGTCATTGGTTTTTGAAGATACTTCGCGAACAAGTTGAGCACCCATGTTCTCGAACTTGTCTTTTAAAGTAATTTCTTTCGCCACAGTTACACCATCTTTAGTGATATGTGGTGCACCGAAAGAACGGTCGATGACAACGTTACGGCCTTTAGGACCAAGGGTAACTTTTACAGCATCTGCAAGGATGTTCACACCAGCGATCATTTTCGCACGAGCTGAATCACCAAATTTTACGTCTTTAGCTGACATATTTGACTCCGAGTATTTTTAATAGCTTTACAAAATCTGATATGGAATATGTAAGACTGTTTTAGCGAAGATTAACCTTCAAGAACCGCTAAAATGTCAGATTCTTTCATGATAAGTAGTTCTTCCCCGTCTACTTTTACAGTTGTACCTGCATAAGTGCCGAACAATACTTTGTCGCCAACTTTAACGTCTAACGCGCGTACGCCATTGTCAGTGATTTGACCATTACCAACTGCAATAATTTCCCCTTGCGCTGGTTTTTCTGCTGCAGAACCTGGAAGTAAAATACCGCCAGCTGTTTTAGTTTCTTCTTCAACACGACGAATAACAACGCGGTCATGTAATGGACGAATGTTGCTCATTTTTAACTCCATCAGACTAAGTCTTTTTGATTACTGATGACGACTTAGTTATTCCCTGGTCGTCATCAAAACTTTTAGATGTCACTTTTATGGAGATGGAATAAATCGCTTCAAGGGTAAAACTGAAAAAAAATTCATTTTTTTTTATTTTTTTATCATGTGCATATACTTTTGCTGCTTTTTTCTTCAAGGCCAGTCTGAAATTAGAGCATAGCCTTCAGTTTTCAGAATTTTTCATCTTTCTATAAGCTTCTTTAAGAACGTGGTGAAGTATAATAGTGCTTATATTTGAACAGTCAGTAGATACAGCGCTACTCCTCTTTCCTATCTGATAAATAATTTAAAATAAGCAGTGCAAACACCTTAAACTCATCTTCTATATAAAGCTATTTCTTGGAATGACCTAGTTATATAGATAATTTTTTCCACATAATGAATACTATTTATATAGTGCTTCAGCCTTGTACAGGATGATCATTTCTATGCCCACATTCGTTGAAGATACTTACCTGGAGAATACTGTTATTGGCTTCATAGAGCTAAGCCTAAAAGATCAAGGTTGACTTTCTAATACCTACCAATCGTAAGTTACTAACCAATTAAAAATTAATCTTAAAGTGGTTTTTCTTAGGCGCTTTAAGAAAGCAGAAATTATAAATTTTATTTTTAAAATCAAAAATTTAAAATCACAATAAGCTATATAGCAAAGTTCAATCATGATCTTAAATAGAAATGACTCCAACATTCTATAACCACAGCCTTTTATGTGATAGAAATTAGATATATATGGTTTATAATAGTTCGGAAAATCATCAGCATTGATTATTTTTCTGGCAAACTGTCTAAATGCTAAACAGATGTCATTCAGTACTATGCAAAATTCAAATTACCCTCATTTATTTAATCAATGATAAGAGTCATTCCTAGAAAAATAATAAGTAAATGTTTTTTATAATTATATTTATTAAAAATATTAACCATAATTAAAATAAATACAAGATTACTCTGCAATGTTATTTTATATACTACTGTTTTTTAAATACTTATTTAAAATATTGCATTATGTGACAATTTAACTCTAACCCTGCTTTGGTCTTATTTTTTTTGTCATTTTATGCTTTAATACAGCCACTTTTTTTTCATATTTCATCTGGGCGATGTTTTCATCACCCAGACTATACTTTGTACATAGTTTTGTACACTTTTGAGATAGGCCTCACCATGACCCAAGTGAACGCACCAGAATTCGTTCGTCACCCTAAGCTTATTGCTTGGGTGGAAGAGATTGCTAAATTAACAAAACCAGCAAAAATTGAATGGTGTGACGGTAGCGCAGAAGAGTATCAACGTTATATCGACTTGATGATCGCTAACGGCACAATGCAAGCGCTTAACCAGGAAACTCATCCAGGTTCTTACCTTGCAAATTCTGATCCTTCTGACGTTGCTCGTGTTGAAGGTCGTACTTATATCTGTTCAGAAAACAAAGAAGACGCTGGCGCGACAAATAACTGGGAAGCTCCAGCTGAAATGCGTGCCCGCCTAAATGGCTTATTTGACGGTTCAATGAAAGGTCGTACTTTGTACGTTGTTCCTTTCTCTATGGGTCCTTTAGGTTCTCATATTGCACACATCGGTATCGAACTGACTGACTCTCCTTATGTTGCTGTTAGCATGTCTAAAATGGCGCGTATGGGTAAAGCGGTTTATGACGTTTTAGGTACTGACGGCGAATTCGTTCCATGTGTACACACTGTTGGTGCACCATTGGAAGAAGGTCAAAAAGACGTTGCTTGGCCATGTAACCCAGACAAATGGATCGTACATTATCCAGAAACGCGTGAAATCTGGTCTTACGGTTCCGGTTACGGCGGTAACGCATTGCTAGGTAAAAAATGTCTAGCTTTACGTATTGCATCTTACATGGGTCGTCAACAAGGTTGGTTAGCTGAACACATGCTGATCCTTGGCGTGACGAATCCACAAGGCGAAAAACATTACATCGCAGCTGCATTCCCTTCTGCGTGTGGTAAAACAAACTTCGCGATGCTGATTCCACCAGCGGGCTACGAAGGCTGGAAGATTGAAACTGTAGGTGACGATATTGCCTGGATCAAACCAGGTGAAGACGGTCGTCTATATGCAATTAACCCTGAAGCTGGTTTCTTCGGTGTAGCGCCTGGTACAAATACCAAAACTAACCCGAACTGTATGGCGACACTTCATAAAGACGTGATCTATACAAACGTTGCTGTGACTGACAACGGCGAAGTATGGTGGGAAGGTCTGACTAAAGAAGCGCCTGCAAACCTGACTAACTGGAAAGGTCAACCACACACTGGCGAAGAAAAAGCAGCTCACCCGAATGCTCGCTTCACCGTTGCTGCGGGTCAATGCCCTTCTATCGACGCTGACTGGGAAAATCCAGCAGGCGTTCCAATTTCTGCGTTCATCTTCGGTGGTCGCCGTGCGGACACAGTGCCTCTAATCTCAGAAGCATTTGACTGGGTAGACGGTGTTTATAAAGCTGCAACTATGGGCTCTGAAACTACTGCTGCTGCTGTTGGTCAACAAGGTATTGTTCGTCGTGATCCATTCGCCATGCTTCCATTTGCTGGCTACAACATGGCTGACTACTTCACTCACTGGTTAGAAATGGGTGAGAAAGTTGGCGAGAAAGCTGCTGCTGCTGGTAACAAGCTTCCAGGTATCTACAACGTGAACTGGTTCCGTCGTGATGCTGAAGGCAACTTCGTATGGCCTGGTTTCGGTCAAAACATGCGTGTTCTTGAGTGGATCATCGATCGTTGTGAAGGTCGTGCAACTGCTGTTGACACTCCAATTGGCCGTGTTCCAACTTACGAACAGTTGAACTGGACTGGTACCGACTTCTCTAAAGAGCAGTTTGACCTTGTAACTTCTCAAGATAAAGATCAATGGATCAAAGAACTTGAAAGCCATACTGAATTGTTCGAAAAACTAGGTGACCGTATGCCAGAAGCGTTGAAAAAACGCCAAGCTGAATTACTGGAAGCTGTTAAATCTGCATAATTGCTGGTTTAATTTAAAAAAGGTCGCATAAGCGGCCTTTTTTTATTGCTGGTTATTCATTAAATTTAAGTACTTTCATTTTTCCAATTTCTGTAGTTATTAGATCTCTCTAATACCTCTTAAATTATTCAAGAACAACATTTGATCAATAAAAATTATATTAAAAATCAATAATTTAATATAAAATTAAATAATTTAATGTTTTGAATTATCAAAACTATCTCTCTTGTTTTATTAAGACTCAAGTTCTATAAAAAATTAAAAACCACATCAGCATAAGACACTGTAATTATTTAACTTTACTTCGATAAAACATGTGTCAACTCTATTCTCGGTGGTTTCACAGGAAACCTGGTCGAATGCACGACTGGTATGTTTATGCAGCCTTTACTTTATATTTTGCTTCGTAAGTTTCCCCTAAGGACGATGACACCGTAAAGCTGTTGCTGTTTTACCTTAGTTTTTTTAATGCGCCGATTGGCGCATGGATTATGGGAATTTATGCATATTGCTGACTTATATCTTCATGAAAGACACTAAAAAATACAGCATGATTACTGATGACTAATTAATGCTTGAGCTGTTTAAGCTTTCTGAGTGGAAACATTCAGAAAGCTTTTTTATTGGATTTTTAAGTTTACTGCCATTTTGTCTTTTCAATGCTATGGCATACTTGCTGTATAAAAAAATGGGAAATCATCATGATGAAAAAAACAGTTTTTCTACTAGGTTTGGGTTTCGGCACTTTGGTGCTTACTGCCTGCCAAAGCACACCTCAACCTTATAACGGTCAATCTGGTTACGAAGTCATTGAGCAAAGTGCAAATACTGCAACATTGCGCTATACACTTTCTGGTCGTACCAGTCAGGATGAAGGAAAATTGCAGGCTGCTTGCAGACAGGCACTTGGTACTTCTAAAAACTGGAATGTAAGCGTACTCAGCAGTAATGAGATTAGTAATACTGCATTACCAGATGAACAGTATGGTCGCCAGCTCGGCAATAGCCGTACTCAAATCAGCTTAAGCAACACACCTGACCTGTACAATACTGAAAATCCAGGCGCGCGTGATGCCCTGAATGCCCGCCCAAGCACATTACGCGTGATTCAATTTACCTGTTCTTAATCTTTGAAATATAAGAAAGGGCTTAATGCCCTTTTTTTATTTTCCGATTCAAAGTGTCTTATAGAAACTGACGTTTCTGAATTCTGGAGATTCATCCAGATCCGGCCAAGTCGTAGCACTACGCTCATCCAGTTTTTCGTATTGGGGATGACTAAAGTTTTTCACGCGACTGTCTGCAACCCACACTTCAGGCGCAAATTTTAAAAACTCATCCAGAAAGAAACGGTTGCATTGGTCATAAAGTACGTCGGCGGCTAACAGGATATCCACCTGTTCTGCCTTATACAGATCATTCAAGTATTCAAGCTCAACACCATTCAACTCAGCATTGGCATGACATGCATCTAAACTCACTTGATCGATGTCACAGCAAATCACACGCTTAGCACCTGCCATTTTTGCTGCAATTGCAACGACACCTGAACCTGTACCAAAATCCAACACGACTTTATCTTTTACATGATGTGGTTCTGCCAGCAGCCACTGCGCCATCGCAAGACCAGATGCCCAGCAAAAGATCCAATACGGCGTATCATTCCAGATACGACGGATGACTTCATCATCCAGCTTATCAGTTGGAAATACTGGCGGAATTAGCCAAAGTGAAATAGGTGTATCCGGCAATTGCTGTGCATGCAGTTCACAATGTGGAATCACATCATGCAAGGCTTGTAGAAGATGCTCAGGAGCTTTAGGAAATTGGAAAGTACAGCTCATATAAAAGCCTTGGTGCAAAAAATCTTTTATTGGAATTTATAAATTAACCAGAATACATGACCATGTCATTCGCAGCTGTCCGAGGCCACCTAAAATTTGATTCGCTCTGTTTCTGCGACTTATTCATCGCTAAAGGAATAAGACGAGTTCTGCGAATGACAAATGGTTTTGGTTACTTTTGCCGAAACAAAAGTAACGATCGAGCTTCTTAAATCTGTAGTCACAACGGTAAGACTCCACCGCAACTACTTTTAATCTCAATTAACCTAAAGCTTTCTCAGCAGCTTCAACTGTTTGACGAATCAATGTTGTGATCGTCATTGGGCCTACACCACCTGGAACTGGCGTGTAAGCAGAAGCAATTTCTTCGATACCAACTAACTGGATATCACCTACACCACCGCCATCACGTGGATGGAAGCCAGCATCAACCACTACTGCACCTGGTTTGATCCAGTCTTTTTGAATCAGTTCAGCTTTACCTACCGCACCAACAATGATATCCGCTTGTTTCACAAATTCCGGCAGGTTTTGAGTACGTGAGTGGCAAATCGTCACAGTGGCATTCGCTTCAAGCAGCATCGCTGCCATTGGTTTGCCCAAAATTGCAGAACGGCCAACAACAACAGCGTGTTTACCTGCAATTTCAATATTGTTTTCTTTCAGAATGGTCATGATACCAGCAGGTGTTGCAGAACCATATGCCGCTTCACCCATCGCCATACGGCCATAGCCAAGGCAAGTTACACCGTCCACATCTTTTTCCAGCGAGATGGCATCGAAACAAGCACGCTCATCAATTTGCACAGGCACTGGGTGTTGCAACAAAATACCGTGAACATCAGGATTTGCATTGAGTTTTTCAATTTCTGCAAGAAGTTGTTCAGTTGTGGTTTCTTTTGGAAGCTCAACTTTCAATGAATCCATACCGACACGATGGCAAGCATTACCTTTCATACGAACATAAGTTGCAGATGCACCATCGTCACCTACCAAAATAGTCGCAAGAATTGGAGTACGACCTGATTTTGCTTTCAGCGCTTCCACGCGAGTTAACAAGTCAGCTTCAATTTGCTTCGCCAATGCACGACCGTCTAGAACTAATGCCACGGCACTTCTCCCAAGTGTTGATATGAATCAATTTTGCACATTCTACATGATAATTCTCAATATTTTCCGCCATATGCTGCTTTTATGCGCATATGAATGAATACACTATTGTTTTTTTTTGAGAGCTTGATAATATACGCATCAACAAGACGCGGCGGGGTGGCAGAGTGGTCATGCAGCGGACTGCAACTCCGTGGACGCCGGTTCGATTCCGACCTCCGCCTCCATCTTGTTAAAGCCCGAGTGGTGAAATCGGTAGACACAGGGGATTTAAAATCCCCCGCCCACAAAGCGTGCCAGTTCGAGTCTGGCCTCGGGCACCATTCTTCTACTACTGAAGATGGTGCAAATAAAGAACCCAGCGAAAGCTGGTTTTTTTATGCCTGAAATTTAGTGAAATCTATTTACAGCCGAAATCAATAAAATAGATTTGCCTTCTGCGAGGCTAAGATAGCTTGAATCGGCTTAACGACGTTTGCGTTTAGGCTTAGACAATTTGGTCATATAACTTTCAAGATTTAATAATGCCAAATAGAAAATTTTAGCCTGCTGTGTCGTAACCCGGTTAAATAATCTGGCTTGAATCACTTGTGTTAGTGCTCGAGTTTGATGGATCCGTTTAAATGGTCCTTTTGCAATCATCATCGCTATTACTCTCTTGGATAAAGGAGAACAAGGTGACTATTGGATAAACAGTCTCTATAAGGATTGCAAAAACCTGACCATTTTTTACTTAAAGTTCAAAAACATAACTACCGTTCATCGGAATTAATAAAATAGCTCTCAAATAAAAAATCTAAATATTTGTTATTTATATATTTTTATAAAAAAGGACTGTGAGAAAATTTTCACATAAATAAGTATGTTTTCTTTCAAGTTTAAATGCTATAAATTTCAGCTGTTATTATATTGCTAAAAACTGACATACCTTGTCATTTTTTGCACAAAAAAAGGGAGGGAAACCAATAGATCCCTCTCCTTTAAGTATTTTAATAATATGTGAACTAGATCACTTCTACCACAATTTTCCCGATATGTTCACCCGTATCCATGGCTGTATGCGCCTCCTGAATCTGGTCAAACTTAAAGGTCTGATAAATCATTGGCAGACATTCGCCTTTTGCCCATAAGGGTACCACATGCGTTTTCAAACCTTGTGTAATTTCGGCTTTTTCAGCCGTGCTACGTGCACGCATGGTTGAACCGGTAATCGTCAGACGTTTCATCATGATCTGACCCAGTTTCACTTCTTTAGCCTTGGCACCACCCAAAAATGCGATATATACCAGACGGCCATCACGACGGAGCAAATTCAAGTTACGCTCTAAATATGGCGCACCGACCATATCCAGAATCACATCTACACCCGCATTATCCGTTGCTTCATTAATGACCTGCTCAAAGTCCTGAGTCTTGTAATTGATTCCTGTGGTCAGATGTGAAATCGACTGGATTTTTTCGTCACTACCTGCTGTGGCAAAGGTTTTAATACCCAAGGATTTACATAGCATGAGTGCCGTGGTTCCAATCCCACTAGTTCCGCCATGCACCAATACCGTTTCTCCCGCCTTGGCTTTACCCATCTGGAACACATTTGCCCACACCGTAAAGAAGGTTTCAGGAATCGCAGCAGCCTGTACAAAGCTCACGCCTTCAGGAATATTTAAAGTCTGGCTTTCAGGTACGACGCAATATTCTGCATAGCCCCCACCATTGGTCAGGCCACACACCTTGTCACCAACTTTAAACTGATTTACGTCACTTCCAACTGCAACCACTTCACCGGCTACTTCCAGACCTGGAACAGGTGTCACCCCTTTTGGCATTGGGTACAAGCCCTGACGCTGCAAGATATCCGGACGGTTAATTCCAAAGGCATGAACCTTGACCAGCACCTCATCGGCCTTCGGTTCAGGAATGACAACCGTTTCATAAGCAAGTTTATCCACTCCACCCGGTTCTGTAATGATGACGTGTTGCATAGTTTTTTGTGACATAGATCGTTCCGCATGTATTAACTGTTTCCTAACCCTATTTGAACATAGATAATTCCCGCTTTAAAGCCAAGTCGGACTTATGTCGAAGACCTAGCCATCATTAAGAAAAATGTATGGCATCGAGATCTCACCTTATTCTTTAAAAAAAGAAATTTTAATCTGTAAGAATTATTTTCATTTATGACAAATCCATATAAATGTCATGTTCTGCTTTTAATTTCTCAAATTCAAATATAAATGACTTGAGAATATTAAAAGTATGAAACCTGCTCATCTCTACCTCTCTATTTTGCTGTCCTTGGGCCTCACCGCATGTTCGGACGATGACGACAAGAATTCAGGCTCCTCTCAGCCACCGGTAACCCAGCCAGATCAGCCAGTTCCTGAGCCCAATATTCCTGATGAAGAAGTTCCCATTCCAGAAGTTCTGCTGGATGAAAATTTTGATAAATGGACGGCTCTTTCTGGTGACTGGATACAACCTAAAAATAACGCAGGCCAGGTATATCTTGAAAATGGCGATTTGTATATCGATGGTCGTGCCCATAGCACACAAATGACAACCCTGCTTCTGCCAGAGAAATTCCAGCAATTACGCAATTACCGTATCGATATGGAATTTTCATTTGAAGAAGCACTCAATGAAGCCCGCTGGGGCAGTATCATCTACCGAGGCGCAGATCAGTTCGCTGATCCGTCTTTTACCCCCTATTACCAGTTTGCCATGCGGGTTGCTACCACCAGTGCTAGTGGTCTGGAACTATCTTTACGCATGCCGACCAATAGTTGGAATGTGCTTCAGAAATCTGCTCATAGCGAAGATATTGGCCTTCAGAAAACTCACAAGGCCAGCGTTGTAGTGTATGGAAATCGTGTACGGCATTATCTGGATGATCAACTGGTATTGGATAGCACCTTGCCTTATAACCTGGCTCAAGGCAGCATTGGTTTATCTAGTGCCGGCTTATTGATGAAAGTAAGCCACCTCAAAGTCACTGAACAACTCGATGCCTTGCCTGAATCCAATAAAGTCACTGACATTATTGACCAGCAACTCCCGGTTTCAATGGCACCGACTTTAGCCCAGGCTGCACCGCTTAATGGCCCAGTCTCGACCGCGGCTACCCATGTTGCTTATCAGCTTGATGCAGATCTTAATTTACTAAGCAACAATCAGAAAGTAAGCCACCTGACTGATTATCTTAAAGATACTCAGCGTCGAACTTTACCTTTACTCACTCTCCAAAATTCAGCAACCATTCAGGCACTGAAAGGATTGACAGAAGATTATGATCTGGCTGATATCACCCTCATTTCCGATAATGTAGATTTACTGCGTCAGGCCCGTATTGATTTACCGATGCTCCGAACAGCTCTGGATTATTCCAAGCAGACCGGGCTGGGTTATAACAGCAAAGATATCGTGACCATCGCCCACAATACCAATGTATCGCTATCCAAAATCGTCATCTTGCCACCACAATTACTAACACGTGAAGCAGTTAGTCATCTACAACGTTTATTGATTACACCTTGGGCCAAGAGTGACAGTACACAGGTCTTGGACGCAGCAAAAATTCTAGCTACAGGTGTTAATGGAATTTATAGCAACCATCCTGACCTATATAAAGAAATTATGCAGCGCATGGCACCCAACACCCTGTTGCGTAAGCCGCTGATTACCGGACATCGCGGTATCCCGGCGCAAGACGATGAAAACACACTGGAGGGCACTCTCAAAGCGATCACTGTAGGAGCTGATGCAGTGGAATACGACGTGTATCTGACTAAAGATGACCATGTCATTCTTATGCATGATACCTCTGTGCTACGCACGACTGGTGTCAATCGCAATATTGAGGACATGACACTGGCAGAAGTACGTGAGCTCCGAACGCTGAACTATAACCGTCAGATTCCTACCATGGATGAAGTGCTGGCTGAGGTGAAAAAGTACCCACATGTCACCAACTTTATTGAAATTAAAAGCTACAAGCCCGAGATCGTACCAAAGATCAAAGCACTGCTAGATAAACATGATGCCTATGATCAAGCTATTGTGATCAGTTTTAGTGGCGACCAGATTTTACAAATGAAGAATGTGCTTCCAGGTGTATCAACCGGTTTCCTTACCAGTACTCCAGCCGCACAAAGCGATTTGGTCAATACACGGCGAATTCTGGATGCGACTCAACAGTATTCATCCACTTTCAATCCGTCTTTTAGCGGCTTGAGTGCGAATTTAATGCGTACTGCCTCCCAGCGCGGAGTCACTTTCTGGCCGTGGACGTTCCGTTTAAACAAAGATGATTTTAATCGTATGTATGTCCAAGGAACACATGGTCTCACCACAGATTATGCACATGATGCATCTAATTTTGTGGTAAAACTGAATACGCCAAAACAGCTCAATGCTACAGCAGGTCAAGCTCTGGAAATTCCGGGTGAGATTCAGACACAAGTTGGCAGTAAATCCTCTTATATCTTTAAAAATATGCTGGTTCTGCCTGGCTCGGCTAAATATACGCAAAATGGTCAGAGTGTAACATTTGCAGAGAAAGGCACAGCTTATGTTATGCCGCGTTATGACTATACAATCGCTCCAAACTATACATACACCCTGTATGCAGAACCTGTAACTGTCACTATCCAATAATAGTTTTATAAGCAAAACACCCAATTCACAAATTGGGTGTTTTCATTTAAAGATTTCCTTTAGGCACATCCACGAATTTCATTAGGGTACGACGTACTAAGGGCAGCATCACCAAAATTAATGGAAATGCCATCAGCCATGACATGCTCCAGGCATGCAGCCATAATGAAATAAACTGATCACTCCAGCCCTTATTGAGTAGCATGTTAAAGCAGGAAATTGCACCACTCATAATGCCGGAAAGGATCAAAGGCATGAGCCAATTCAAATGTTTGACATGAAATTTGGGAACTATTTTTTTCATCATTTTACCTGATTTTTAAATCGTGAATCGGATTACAGACGTGTGATGTTTATGGCTGCTTGATTAATCTGTTCTGCAATTTCATGTATTTGGATTTCATTAAGTTCGCTATGTTGAATCTTTAAACGCAGTGAGGTTTTTAAATTTTCCATCGCATGCTTAATATCGACATATTGTTCATTCAATTGAATTTGTTTGCGCGTATTAAAACGGTCTAGTACCTTTTGTAAGGTTTGCTGATGTTCTTTGAGATGTGCCTGACCTTTGTCAGTAATGTGATACTGCTTGCGCTCATCAGCACTCATAGTCATTTGCGTATATTGCTGTTCTTCAAGATAACTAATGGTTGGACAGATTGTGCCGGTGCTCGGCTTATAGTTCCCACCCACTAAAGCAGCCACTTCTTTAATAATGTCGTAGCTAAATTTGGGTGCTTGGGCAATAAAATGCAGCACCAGCAATTTCATTTCACCTGCTTCAAACAGACGTTTGCGAGTTTTTGGAGAGTTCTCTTGTTCTTCTGTTAGGACAGAATTAGGAATTATAGACATAGCAAAGATATATCTTAAAATTAATTAAGATATATCTTACCATACTTAAGCAAAGCGATAAAAGTCAGATTTAAAGATAAAGAAATTCGACAAAAAATGTTTTTTGAAGAACATCAATATACAGGCTCATTCCTAGTTAAGATCAATATTGAAAAATTAATGGAAAACCCATAATGTGTATTGTTACCGCCTTATATGAATGCTTAAATGTGGATGATTGATAATCTCACACATTAGAATTTTAACGTTTATATTCCCTTACCATCCGGTCACTTATATCCTCCGGATAACAAAGTGGCGCATATCCACCCGCTCGGTTATAAGCACTACGCTTACCACAACGACTACCATTACTCGCTGTATTATAAGGACATGGGCAATTACCCGGATAACTCTCAATTGATTCTTTAATAATCTTCTGCTTGATTGCTTCAACGCTTTGGCTACTCTGTTTGGCTTCAACTCCAAAAGTCATACACAAGCCAGCCAGCAATAATAATTTTTTCATAAATCCCCCATCTAGGGAGAATTGTATTTAGTAACTAATAAATTGAAAGATCACATTTTGACTAATCGAATGATTTTCATGCAAACAAATTTAGGCAATAAAAAACCCGCCTTACAGCGGGTTTCTCTAAAACCAGTCCAGTCTTATAGACGAACCAGTTCCACAATTTTCTCAGCAAGTTCTTCAGCAGATTCCTGAGCAAAAGTCACATCTGTACCTTCAGTTACCTCAGTCACCACAACCACACCAGTTTCACGAACCAGCGCAACTTGATCAGCTGAAAGACCGACTTTTGCAATCGCAACCACACCTTGCTGAATTAACAGGCTTTCAAGTGCTTGAGCATTTTCAAGCGCTTTAGCAGATACAGATACCGCAGCTGGTTTTTGACCCAAACGTGCAGCACGATCTTCAGCAGTCACAGGATTGGTATGTGCAGTCCATTCGATTGCATCTTCAATCATGCCCGCACCAACAGTGACGTTGCTTAAACGGTCAATGAAGATAAACGAACCAGTATGACGGCTTTCACGGTAACGGTCGAATACCACTGGCGCATCAAACTCGATTTGAACATCAGCAATTGCGTTCAGATCCAGCTGCTCTACCTGAGTTTTCTCAAGTGTATTGACGTTTACACGGTAGTTGATCTCTGCAACTTTTGCAGGAACCGTTTGCGTACCTAGCTTAACGTTATACAACTTACCTTTAACCAATGGCTGGTCATTCATCCATACCACAGAAGCACGAACCGAACGTGAAGCTAAAGGCTGATCACCCGCTTTAACCAGCATATTGCCGCGAGAAATATCAATCTCATCGTTCAAGGTTAAAGTCACTGCCTGACCTGCAAATGCACGTTGCAAATTGCCGTCAAAAGTTACAATTTCCTTAACTGTAGATTTCTTGCCTGATGGTAAAGCAACAATCTCATCGCCTACAGCCACTTCACCCAGCGCTATAGTACCGCAGAAACCACGGAAGTCGAGGTTAGGACGGTTAACATACTGAACCGGGAAACGGAATTCTTCCTTATCTGCGCTGTGGGTAATTTCAACAGTTTCCAGAGTACCCATCAGGGTCTGGCCTGTATACCACGGCGTATTTTCAGACTTGTTCACCACGTTATCGCCATTCAGGGCAGAAATCGGTGTGAAGATAATATTCGCTGGCGTACGGTCACCTAACTGGTTCACGAAGTTAGTATAGTCTGCCTTGATCTCGTTGAAGCGAGCTTCAGAGAACTCCACTAGGTCCATTTTGTTGATCGCAACAATAATGTTCTTAATACCCAGCAGGCTGGCAATAAAGCTATGACGGCGAGTCTGAGTCTGTACGCCATAACGTGCGTCAATCAGGATAATTGCAAGATCTGCAGTAGACGCACCTGTCGCCATGTTACGGGTATATTGCTCATGTCCCGGAGTATCCGCGATGATGAACTTACGTTTTTCAGTAGAGAAATAACGGTAAGCGACATCAATGGTAATCCCCTGCTCACGTTCCGCTTGCAGACCATCTACCAGCAAAGCCAAGTCAGGTGCATCGCCAGTCGTACCGACTTTTTTAGAATCACGCGTCACAGCTTGCAACTGATCTTCATAAATCAGTTTTGAATCGTAAAGCAAACGACCGATTAAAGTAGATTTACCATCATCAACGTTACCGCAAGTTAAGAAACGCAGTAAGTCTTTATTTTCATGTTGTTTTAAATAGCTCAGGATATCCTGGCTGATTAATTCAGATTGATGAGACATCGCTCAAACTCCACAAATGCTTAAGAAATCGGTTTAATCTTGAATCCCTCTAAGTCTCCCTTTGGTAAAGGGAGACTTGGCTCCGTTCCGTTGGGAGTTCCCCTTCTTTATTAAAGAAGGGGTTAGGGGAAGATTTGAAGATGCTTAGAAGTAGCCTTCCTGCTTCTTCTTCTCCATTGAACCTGCCTCATCATGGTCAATCATACGGCCTTGACGCTCAGAGCTGGTTGCAAGCAACATTTCCTGGATAATTTCCGGCAAGGTGTTGGCAGTGGATTCAACTGCACCCGTTAATGGGTAACAACCTAAAGTACGGAAACGTACCGATTTCATTTGTGGAACTTCACCTTCTTTTAAAGGCATACGCTCATCGTCCACCATAATCAGTGTACCGCTGCGCTCAACGACTGGGCGTTCAGCAGCAAGATATAGTGGAACCAATGGAATACTTTCAAGATAGATGTATTGCCAGATATCAAGCTCAGTCCAGTTTGATAATGGGAATACACGAATACTTTCGCCTTTGTTGACTTTACCGTTGTAAAGGTTCCAAAGTTCTGGACGCTGGTTTTTAGGATCCCAACGGTGTTTCGAGTCACGGAATGAGTATACTCGCTCCTTGGCACGAGATTTTTCTTCGTCACGGCGTGCACCACCGAAGGCAGCATCGAAACCATATTTATCAAGTGCCTGTTTTAGCCCTTGAGTCTTCATGATGTCGGTGTATTTTGAGCTACCGTGATCGAATGGGTTAATACCCGCATCACGGCCTTCTTTGTTCTGATGCACGATCAGATCAAAGCCATGAGTTTTTGCCATGTTGTCACGGAAGGCAATCATGTCTTTGAATTTCCAGCCCGTGTCTACATGAAGTAGCGGGAATGGAAGTTTTGCAGGGTAAAACGCTTTTAATGCTAGATGCAGCATTACTGCGGAATCTTTACCAATCGAATAAAGCATGACTGGGTTTTCAAACTCGGCAGCAACTTCGCGAATGATGTGAATACTCTCAGCTTCAAGCTGTTTAAGATGAGTAAGTCTTTCCTCATTTAATGACATGGACAACCTGCGTATTACACGTGTACTTATTACACTTTATAAAATTTATATTCATTATAGTGATTAAGTTTTCATAACGTTTTCTTGTTTTGTGCTATCCATATATCAAAACATCATATAAAACTTCACTGATAAGTATTATTAGTTTTATTCAATCTAGTGATTTTTAATGCTTTGAATTTTAGTATTTTCTTCTATTTAGCTTTTTAAACCTACTATTTTTTAGCAATAACTTCATAGATAAATCATCTAAAGTACCTGTTCCCAACGGTAGCAAAACCACCTAGAGTAATCCTAGTACCTATGGATCTAAATTTAGACATGCCATTTACTCAATATACCCTAGAAACGTTAAAAACCCGTCTTGAACGGGCCAACCTGGCTGGCTATATCTATCAGCATCAACAACACATGCTGATTTTACAAGGCCCCTTTTCTGATGATGGTAATACTTTAAATGTCTATATACAGCATGAACTGACTGCAGATCAGATTGGTCTACAGTTCGGAGTGCGCCTGCAAGACAATAATGCTGAATACGTTATCGGCCTGACGCATAGTAACCAGAATCCGAAATATGAGATTGGTGCAGGTAATCTGAAAGGTGACCAGAAGGCCTTCAACCTTTTATATGCTTTTTATAACTACCCTAAAGCATTTTATCTGGTTGCCCTACCTTTAGCCGCGAATAGCCAGACACTTGAACAGGAACTTGAAGATCAGCTGTTTAGCAAGCCCGAATTGGATTTCCTGAATACGGCGGTAAAAACTAATCCAATGGGTGAACAGGTACAATGGATGAAAGCGTATATTCTTCAGCAAGCTTTAGATATGAAAGTACGTATTCAGACGTCATTGTTGTAATTCTACTTAGGCTAATTGAATTAATCGTAGAGTCGATACACATGCGATCAGCTCAATTCAATTTAGCCTTCTTTCGGCAATCTTCAGGTTGAGATATTTATATAAATCAATTGTTTTCAGATCAGCATAACAGACATATACTTTTTAAAAAGAAAGATAAACATTAAAAATGTTTAATGTTGCGCTTTCTCGCATTCATTACTACCTACCTCCTATCCGATACTAGAAAGTGCTTATTAAGATATCCTTCGATCAAATAAAGTCATTGTCACTGACCTAAATGCCTGTTTCATTCGAATTTCAGCTTCAACAAAACTGTGACCACGTTAATTTTTTATCCATTTATTCATAAATTTATTAAGATACTGTCATCTTTTTGAAGCTATTGTTTTCTAAAATATTAATTTGATAACTCATACAAGAATTCAATCTAATTTCCAAATATTTAAAATTATTCAAGTTTCATATCCGCTACTTTTGTGTATTTAGATTGCAAAATGTATAATCAATGTTATCTTTTTATAAGCAAGAATTATTCTTACTCATTTTGCCAAACATAATTATAGATAGAGACCCGAAGGAATGTGGGAGCTTTTTACCGAACCGTCAAATGTTGTTTTCAGCATTAGTCTTGGCCTGATGCTGATGTTTGCAGCGCTGGAATGTATATTGCTGTTTCTGGGTGGTGGTTCACAAAGTGTTTTTGACCAACTCTTACCTGAAGACTCGCATCATGTAGACTTTCATCCCGCCAATAACCCTAATATCTTTAGCAAGGTATTTGACTGGTTGTATCTGGGACAACTTCCTCTTTTTATTTGGCTGATCATTTTCCTGACCACCTATGGCTTAAGCGGTCTTTTGATTCAAGGTATATTTGAACGTTTTACTGGCCATTTAATTAATGGCTGGATCATTTCTCCCGCCTGCCTGTTCCTGTGCATGCCCTTGGTCCGTTTTAATGCCAAAATAGCTGAAAAGATCCTGCCAAAAGATGAAACCACTGCGATTCATATCGAAGAACTGATTGGCCGAACTGCAATCATTATCCTCGGCGATGCTCGTGCCAACTCACCAGCACAAGCCAAAGTTCAGGATCAGTATGGCCATACCCATTATGTGCTGGTCGAACCTGCCAATGGTGAAATCCTGAAACAGGGCCAATCTGTAATTTTAATGGATAAAACCCGTAATGGCTTCCAGGCCATGAAAGTCTAAATACTTATTCTCTCTTACTTTATATTTATTATTTAATCCAAAATTATATTTTCAAATACGCTAAAACAGAGAACAAACAACAATGCTAAATTTTGATTTATATAACATTTTAATCATTACTGGGGTTATTTTCGCCGGCCTGATCACCTTTGGTCTGATCATTGCTCGCCTTTACCGTCGTTCAAGTAAGGAAATTTCTTTTGTCCGTACCGGTTTTGGCGGAGAGAAAGTCATTCTAGGCGGTGGTGCGCTAGTTCTGCCGGTATTGCATGAAATTATACCGGTAAATATGAATACCCTGCGTCTGGAAGTTCGCCGTGCTGATGATCAGGCACTGATTACCCGCGACCGTATGCGTGTCGATGTTATGGCTGAATTCTATGTCCGGGTTAAACCAACCGCAGATTCAATTGCAACGGCAGCACAAACCCTTGGTCAAAAAACCATGTCACCGAACGAGCTGAAAAATCTGGTAGAGGGCAAATTCGTGGACTCGTTACGTGCTGTAGCTGCTGAAATGGCGATGGAAGAGCTGCATGAAAAGCGTGTCGACTTTGTACAAAAAGTACAGCAAGTCGTGTCGGAAGATCTGCATAAAAATGGTCTTGAACTCGAAACTGTTTCTTTAACAGGTCTGGATCAGACTGGCTTCAAATATTTCAATCCACAAAATGCTTTCGATGCTGAAGGTCTGACTAAACTTACTGAAACCATTGAAGACCGTCGCCGTAAACGCAACCATATTGAACAGGATACCGATCTGGCAATTAAAACCAAGAATCTTGAAGCTGAACAGGCACGCTTACAGATTATTCGTGAAGAAGAATACGCCAAACTGCAACAGGAACGTGAAATTTCGATTCGTCGCGCTGAACAGCTGGCTGAGATTGCAGCCCAAGAAGCTGCTAAAAAACGTGAAGCAGAGGAAGCACGTATTGCGGCTGAACGCGAAGTTGAATTAAAACGCATTCTGGCTGCCCGTGATGTCGAAAATGAAAATATCCAGAAAGCACAGATTATTCAAAAAGCTCAGGTTGAACAAAAGAAAACCATTGAACTGGCTGAACAGGATCGTGCAATTGCGATTGCTGAAAAATCTCGTGCCGAATCTGAGGCCAAAGCACAAGCAGATCTTGCCCGTGCTCAAGCAGTAAAAGCTGAAGAAGAAGTCGTGACAGTACGTCAGATTCAGCAGGCAGAACGTCAAAAAGCAGTTGAACTGGTGGCTGCTAAAGAACAGGCTGAGAAAGATGCAATTGCGATTACCGTGGCTGCTGAAGCAGGTAAACAGGCAGCGGCTGATGATGCAGAAGCGATTCGTATTGCCGCTGAAGCAGAAGCTGAAAAAGTTCGTTTAAAAGCCAAGGGGGAAGCAGATGCTAAAGTTCTCCTCGCTCAGGCAATGGAAAAACAGTATCAGGTCGATGCTGAAGGTACCCGTGCAGTGAATGAAGCTAACAATGTACTGTCTTCAGAGCAGGTAGAAATGCAGATCCGTCTGGCTATGCTCAAATACTTACCTGAAATTATCCGTGAAAGTGTCAAGCCAATGGAAAACATTGATGATATAAAGATTCTTCAGGTAAATGGCCTTCACGGAGCACATACAGGTTCTTGTCAGGCAGATGCCCATCATGAAAGTAGTAATGTTGCTCTCTCTGACCAAGTTGTAAATAGTGCCCTGCGCTACCGCAGTCAAGCTCCGCTCATTGACAGTCTGATGAGTGAGTTAGGCATTCAGGGTGGTGATATTAATGGGATGACACAAAGTCTAAAAACGAAAACCTAAAAATTTATCGCTAAAATTTAAAAACAAAGAAGCTTCCAAGATGGAAGCTTTTTTCAAAAATTACACATATATTTCCAAATAAACATGCTATCAGTAAAGAAAGCGAATAAGCATCATTCTCATGATGGATTATTAAGATAAGAAAATTTATAACAATGATAATTACTGGATAGCATAATGAAAAATACAACTTACTCCAGAAAATCTGCACTCAATATAACTTTAAGCTTAGGTTTAATTACCTCTTTAAGTTTACTTAGCACCTTTTCTAGCTCATCAAATGCACTGACCAAACCTTTATCTTTTTCATCATTAATTGAAAGGTACCAGAAGAACCAACAATTAGAGATGTCAATTATGCATCTTGATTTAGACTATATTTATGACCCTGATCCACGTCAGATGACACGTAATATTAACCAGTTAATCAAGCGTATAGAGACTGTCCAGCCTAATACAATTTTTTTACAGGCTTATGCTGATGAGGATGCTAATGGTTCAGCGAATGAAGTGTATTTCCCTAATCCCCATATGCCTGTCAGGGAAGATTTATTTAAAAAAGTCACTGAACAGATTCGAAATCGTACAACTGTTAAAAAAATCTATGCCTGGTTACCCATGTGGGCCTGGGAACTGCCAAAGCACTACCGGGCAAATTATGTAGAAACTACAAACTCGAACATAAAAGGTTATATTCGCCTGTCGCCATTTGATCCAAAAAACTTTGATTATGTCTATGATATCTATAAAGCATTAACAGATAAAATAACTGTGGACGGTATTTTGTATCATGATGATATTACCTTGAATGACTATGAGGATAGTTCCCCCTCTGCCATGCAAGTATATAAATATTGGGGATTTAAAGATGCTGAAAAAATATTACGTCATCCTCAACATCCAGAACAAATGAAGTTTGCTAAAGCTAAAACCGCCTATTTAGATAATCTTGCTTTAAAATTGAGTAATAAGCTTAAAATCACCAATCCATCACTCAAATTTGCCCGAAACTCTTATGCGCCTGTGATGTTAAATCCTGAAAGCGAGAAATGGTTTGCACAATCAACCTCAAGTACTCTACAGCATTATGATTATAATGCTGTTATGGCTATGCCTTATATGGAAAAAGCCCCAGACCATTCCAAGTTCTATCTTAATTTGGTAGAAAAAGCACGGCAGTATGACCCTACTCTATCTCGGACCATTTTTGAAATTCAAACCATAGACTGGAATACACAGCACAAACTTTCAAATGAGGAGTTATTAGAAACTGTACATCTATTAAAAGAACAAGGAGTGCAGCATATTGGCTATTATCCAGAAGATCCTTTTATGCCACACCCACATGCAACGATTTTTAAGCCAAAGAAATTTTCATAGGCCTGCCTTGTATATCGTATTGCTCTAATCTCCCCTCCTGATTATAGTACAGGGTCAATTGTTTGGCCTGTACCATTTCCAGTAGAGCATGCTTTTCAACCTCAAAGCTATAAGCAATCTCCTGAAGTTCAACCGGTCTAGGTGCCGAACGTCGATCTACTCGATTGAATCGGATCCAGTTATAACATGCCCATAACAACAAGCTTGAAAAAGCAATAATAATCAGTAGGGCCAGCTCAAATAGCGTCATTCCCTGATAAGGTTTATGGTCTATTAACACATGATCAACAATCAGACTCGATTCAAACCACCATAAACCCAGGGAGGCCAATGGCATAAATAACCATATCCATGCCATCCAGCCTATTGCCATCAGACTATAACCACTCGTTCGACCACTTACATATTCTGGAACATCGATATACTCCGGAATATCGAGTTTAGATTCTTTAACAGTTGCTGCGACACTGAGTTCAGAAAGTTCAACAGTTGTTGGGAGCTCCATATACTCGGCAATTTTAACCTGCGGCTTGGCAGGAATATTTTTATTGTTTTTCACCTTATTTTACCTCTGTTTCACCACGGAAGCCTCGGTCTGGACTGATCCACCGTGCACGGGTTTGGGTTTTAAAAATGGTCTTCGGCAACGATACAACGGTCGTTAACATGGTTAAAATCCAGAAAAATAGTGGGTACCAGATTACCCAGAAATAACTTCTGAACATTCGACCTTTATCATATCTACGGTCAATCCATAGACTGACCATGAACTGAATCAAACAGCTTGCGCCGAGAATCACACCATACCACTGCGGCAACAGAGAATTGATATACCACTCTGGGGCCACAGGAAAGAACAAACCATAAAAGAACAAGACGAATACACCAAACATGGTATATGCCCATAACACGCTAATTACAGATTCCAGTGCAATCGGCCACATGCGGCGCAAACGCCATTTAAATATTTTAGGAATATACGCAAAGAGTACTTCAATACCACCTTGTGCCCAGCGTAATCGCTGCTGCCACAACCCTTTAAAAGTTTCGGGCATATAAATATAGGTGAGTGCTTGAGGGACATACTGCACATCCCAATGATCAAACTGCAAACGCCATGACACATCAATATCCTCAGTAATCATGTCATCACGCCAGTAACCAATACGATCCAGAGCAGTTTTTCTAAATCCGGCACAGACACCAGAGACAGTGAAAATGCGACCATAAGTACGTTGTGCCCGCTTAATCAATCCGATAATAGAAGAAAATTCTCCAACCTGAACTTTGCCTAGTATGCTGGAGCGATTGATAATTCGCGGGTTACCCGTTACCGCTCCGACACGCGGGAACATGGTTAAATGATGCATCATCCAGAGTACACAATGTGGATGCATTAACGCATCGCCATCAATACAGATCAGGTACTCATAACCACTTACCATTGCGCCTGCACGTAGTGCATACGCTTTACCCTGGTTCTCGGCCAAATGTACTACACGTAATTTTGGATATTTTTCTGCCAGTTCATCCAGAATCTCTCCTGTCTGATCCGAACTGCCATCATTAATCGCAATCACTTCAAATTTTGGATACTGACTTTGCATGGCATAGCGAATGGTCTGCTTGACCTGTTCAGCCTCATTAAAACAGGGAATTAAAATACTACAACCTGCTTCTTTGGGTTCAGGTAATGCTTTCTGATTCAGTTCGCGTTTTATAAAAAACCAGATTCCGCCAGCAATCCACATCCACGCCATAAACAATGGATAGAAAAAAGCAAAGCCAAAGATGACATCATGTAAACTGATACTATTAATCATTTACGTTCTCCCTGCTGAGCCTGAAAGGGATCACGATAAACGAAAGGATTACTGTTTAAGCTAATCGATGCATAAAGTCTTTGTTGAACCTGCCCGGCATTTTTAAAATTATAATTTTCAAGCGAAATTTTCTGGATACCTTGTCTACGTAAATTCGCAATACTATTAGTAATCCATTGATCTTGTTCTGATTGACCTGACAGATCAAAACCGATCATCAAACGTTGTTTTTGTACGGAGGTCAATTGCTGAATATTTTTGAGCAACTGGTTATGCTCAGCTTTGCTGGTTTTTTGATCCAAAACCAGATAGATATAGTCTGAATCATCTGCCAGGGTTTCAAATAAGGCCTTCAGCCCCATAGTTTTATGGGTATTTATTTTCAGTACTGCCAAATAGACATTACTGATATTGGCATAGTATTTGGCACGTCGACTCGTATTTTGTTTTAAGTTAATGACTCGCTCAATCTGTTTCTTACATTCAGCCGACCACTGTGTACTCTCTACAGCACAATTTAACTCTTGGCCAGCGTCTATCACCAAGCCTTCCAGATTGCTGTTATATTTGAATATATCTTCAACCAGCTGGACCATATTATAGCCCTGATTCATCATACTGAGCGGTAACTCTGCATAAACACGCTGATACGTACGGGTACGTGCTTGCCATAAAGTACGGTTCAGTAAATCCTGTTGCATTTTTAACTGGCTGTTCGGGAAGTAAGCCACATCGACCGTGCCATTACCATCGAGATCGGCAACAGGTTTCAAGATCAGCTGATTGGTTTTCAGCGCATCTAACTGGTTGAGGAACTGACCGAGTTTTTCATCAGCCTGTTTTATACTGGGCTGCGCAAGATCTTTCAAATTAAACTGAATAAAGCTCTTCTGCTCCAGATAGGGTTGCTTGGTGTGATACAAAAACTCAGACATTGCCTCTTTAATTTCTGCCAGGTTCGGGTTATTCATAATCAAGGCACGCTGATAGGTTTTTACTGAATCAGCCAATGGCGCCATAGTCCCGAGGCTAAAAGACATGCTTAGTCCTGCCTGCTTAGCAATATCTTCTGTTTCTGCTGTTACAGCACCATAGGGCCAGAAAATAGCATGAGTCGGTACTGACAATTCCTGTTCCAGAATGGCTTTAGAACGCTTTAAGTCTTCCAGCACACGCTGCCTATAAGCAAGGTCAGATTCATAACGTGCCTTTGTCAAATCATATATACGTGCAGTTGCAGCAGGCTGCATATTTCTTTGTGGATTCGAAATAACTCCACGATGCAAATTATGTGAATGCGATACAAACTCGACTAAGCCACTATTTTGCATTTCCCGCATCTGGTCCCAATTCATCAGATTATTTGCCCCATAGGACTCTATGGCATCTTTATGCTTGGTACCAATCCAGCTGGTTGGAATAGCAAAAACGGCATGTAATTTATATTGCTTTAATAAAGGAAATACTTGGGTATATCCGCTTAGCGCCCCATCATCGAAGGTCAAAAGTACCGATTTTTCTGGTAATGGAATTTTTTTCTCACGGGCACGGCGGATATCTTCCAAAGAAATAGTTTTCCAACCTTCACGTTTTAACCAAGCAAAATATTGCGCCAAATATTCAGTACTAATTGCATATTGATCACGATCACCCTGACGTGCTACATCATTCCTGACATCATGAAAAGTGAGTGTTACGAACTGGTTTTCAGGCAGATCCATCGCTTTATTTTCAGCATGACTATATGCCATAAAAAGAGTTAAGCATCCTAATAGAGCGAGTGTATTTTTTATTGTTTTCATTAGAATCTCCCTTCAAATCCAAAACTTGCTTCGAGTCTATTTTCATCTTCACTGTCATAAGGGTGTTGCCCATAGGACACCCCATAATTCAGGGACCAAGTTCTGGTGATTTGCCAGAGGTGTTGATATTTCGCCAAATAAATCAGGCCTGAGTCATAATCTTCCTGGTCAAATACACCAAGATTTAATGAAAAACGTTGAGTCAACGACTGATCATAACTACGCCAGGTTACCCAATCATGTTCCAGACCTGCTTCTGCACTCCAACTTGAAGATGGATTGAAATAGGAAGTTTCTACATCATCTTTATTCGATGCCCAAAATCCATATAAGTTCAGATGGGTTAAATGATGTGGAGCCTGGAAAATACGTTGCTTGAAATAGGTACCTAGTTCCTGACGCTCATTTCCGTCATCAATATCAGTAAGCTGATAGCTCAATCCAGCCTTTGTAGATTCATGCTGTTGCCAGTTTAAGTCGAAACGATAAGACTGCCCTTCATGTTCATCCTGTATCTGCAATGGAATCTCTGCCTGGCTGTTATAAGCCAGACCATAATTCCAGTGATCACTTAACCAATGATTCCAGGTTATATTCACACCAAAGCGATCACCCTCGGTCGCTTGTGAAAGTGCTACAGTGGCATACTTACGGTTATCGACCCATTCCAGTCCTACACCGATCCGTTGATCATCTCGCTTACCTTCTTCATACTCTCCACTACGGTACTGATGCTCCACAAAGGCCCGGTAATAATCTGAAAACCATGGGGTATTGAGTCGCGTCCAGCTTTGTTTCTCACGAGAACCATTCAGATTATTGACCAGATCTTGATCATCCGTTTCACTTTTCGCATAAAGACTATTATGTGAAATGGTAAACCGCTCACGATCTTTGAGCTCCTTATGACTACGTACTACCCCGGTATCAGTTCCTGCCCGCTCTAAAAGATCAGTATTGCTACTACGCCATGTCTGCACATCAAAGACAGCTTGTGCATTTTGCATGCTATTAATTCGGGTGGCTTGTGTTGATGGCTCTGTACCATTGAGTAAGGAAACCGTTGCTTGTGCTTGCAAAGGTTTTTCACGCCAACGCTGTATAGTCGCAAGATAATTGATGTAATTACGATTTCCTGGAGATTTATTTACCAGGTCCTGAAAATACAGTTCTGCCTTATCCAGCTGGTTTTTATAACTATAATGAAGACCTCTTAAGATCACATACTCATCACGGTCCATATGAATCGTACGGTCTACACCTTTAGCCTGACTATAGAAGAAGATTGGTAAGCGCTGATCCATTTCCTTAATTACTTCATCAGCGGCTTTAAATTTTTCTTGTTCAATCAAGCTATAGTACAGACCTGCGTAAACGTCATAGTCTACATAATTCTTTTCTTTAAACAGACTGCGGTACAATATTTCCGCCTGCTTTGGTTTATGGTTGCGCAAATAACTATCAGCTAGTGCATGTCTGGTATAGGCAGGCATCTGTTCTACCGGCTGATTGATTTTAGCCAGTTGGCCCAAAGCTTCAGTAGAACGTTGCCGTGCACTTAAGGCAAAAATATATTCATAATAAAATCTTTGACGTAACTCGGGATATTGGGCTAGCTCATTTTCATAAGCCTGCATTTCCGAAATCACCTGATCCAGCTCTGTATAGGCAATCTTGCCCTGATCCTTTTCACTTTGTACTTTATAGAAATCAATGGCATTACGAATATGTTGACTAAACTTGATCAGCTGTACTTCATGCTTGAGACGACTTTGCCCTTTACCCTGCTGCTGTAAATAACGGTTTGCACTGTCATAATCAGCACTGGCTGCCAAAGCCAGCACATACTGTTCCTGCACGCTTTCCGAACGACTCATCGATAAAGCGCGAGTTGCGGTATTCAGTGCCTGTATAGGTTGTCTTAATAAGCGATAGGTATAAGCCAATTGTACCAGCTGATCAGCATTCAACTGTTTCTGGTCAACTTTTCTGATTTGTTGCTCTGCCTGCTCCAATTGACCACTTTCTGCGAGCAACATGCCACGGTATAAATCCCATGGAATATCACTTGTGCTGTTTTTCTGAAATTTTGCTGCATATTGTTCAGCCAGCAAAAATTTACCCTGATCACGCAATAACATCACCAGAGGCAGTTGCCCATAGACTGGATATATTGAAATTTTTAAGTGATTCAGATTGTAATCTTGCTGAATTAGGGGGGAATTATATTGTCGGCTTAACAAAATAAAGTCAGCCAGCAGGTTCATGTTCGCAGGATCTTTGCGTACCATTTCTGCGAGTATTTTAAGACCTTTTTGGGTATCCCCAGACTTAATTTGCTTGACCACCTGATGCCTTTGCGTGTCTGTAATAGCTGCATATAAAGGATTCAAGCTGATTCCTGTGGCAAGCAACACATAGGCGATTGAGTAATAGTTATTGTTGTTTAGCATTGGCATTTGTCTTGTTATGTATTTTATTTATACAAACATTATAACAAAGTGCGATTTAGCTCACAATTTCATCCTGTCAGACCAAACTATTATGTATTTCTTCTAAAAAAAGCCCTCAATAAGAGGGCTTTATGTTGGATTTTTATTGTTTAGATTAACCCTTTATCCTTCAGCAACTGATACATGGTCGAACCAAGCTCAGCAGGACTACGGGTATAAGCCATGCCAGCACGTTCAAAGGCTGCAAATTTTTCTTCCGCGGTGCCTTTGCCACCTGAAATAATCGCACCTGCATGCCCCATACGTTTTCCTTTCGGTGCTGTCACACCCGCAATATAACCCACCACAGGCTTAGTTACATTAGACTGGATATATTCAGCAGCTTCTTCTTCAGCTGTACCACCAATCTCACCGATCATGATAATAGCTTCTGTTTCAGGGTCTTCTTCAAACAGTTTCAAGCAGTCAATCTGGTTCATACCTGGAATTGGATCACCACCAATACCGATACAAGTCGATTGACCTAAACCCAATTTAGTCGTTTGCGATACAGCCTCATAAGTCAGGGTACCTGAACGAGAGATAATCCCGATCTTGCCTTTCTTATGGATATGGCCTGGCATAATTCCGATCTTGCATTCTTCAGGCGTAATAATACCCGGACAGTTTGGGCCAATCAGACGCGTGCCATTACCATTGGTTTCCAGATAGCGCTTGGCTTTTAGCATGTCCAGTGTTGGTACACCTTCAGTAATCACTACAATCAGCTCAATACCTGAGTCAACCGCTTCCACAATAGAGTCTAATACAAATGGTGCAGGTACATAAATTACAGAAGCATCAGCCTGGGTTTCTTTTACCGCTTCACGCATGGTATTAAATACTGGCAGATCCAGATGTGATTGACCACCTTTGCCCGGTGTTACCCCACCGACCACTTTAGTACCGTAAGCAATTGCCTGCTCGGAATGAAAAGTTCCGTTTTTACCAGTAAAGCCCTGAACTAAAACTTTGGTGTCTTTATTAATTAATACGCTCATTGTGATACTCCTTAAGCTTTCACTGCAGCAACAATTTTTTCTGCAGCATCGGCCAGGCCATTTGCAGAAATTAATTTCAAACCAGATTCATCCAGTAATTTGGCACCAAGCTCAGCATTGTTCCCTTCAAGGCGAACCACAACCGGCACAGTGACATTTACTTCTTGAACTGCTGCAATAATTGCTTCAGCGATCATGTCGCAACGTACAATTCCACCAAAAATATTAATCAACACACCTTGTACAGAAGTATCTGCCAAAATAATTTTGAACGCCTCAATCACCCGCTCTTTGGTTGCACCACCACCGACATCGAGGAAGTTAGCTGGCTGACCACCATAAAGCTTGATAATATCCATGGTGGCCATCGCAAGACCTGCACCATTGACCATACAACCAATATTACCTTCCAAGGCAACATAGTTCAGATCAAATTCAGAGGCTTTTAGCTCACGCTCATTCTCTTGTGATTTATCGCGTAGTGCCGCCACTTCAGGCAAACGATACAGCGCGTTCGAATCGATCCCTACTTTGGCATCGACACAAAGAATGTCGCCATTTTCACGGACTGATAGCGGATTGATTTCAAACAGGGCAAAATCATTTTCCACAAAGGCTTGATAAGCTGCAGTCATGACTTTAACAAATTGATTGATTTGTCCATCTTTAAGGTTTAAAGCAAATGCGACTTCACGTGCCTGGAACGGCAATAAACCAACGAGTGGATCAACTTCAACTTTAATAATTTTTTCAGGCGTTTCTTCTGCCACTTTTTCAATTTCAACACCGCCTTCAGTCGATGCCATAAAGGTAATACGGCGAGTTGAACGGTCTACCACAGCACCCAGATAAAGTTCACGCTCTACCGGATAAACATCTTCAGAGACCAGAATACTGTTGACTGGTTGACCATTGGCATCGGTTTGATAAGTCACTAAACGTGAGCCAATAATTTGATTGGCATATTCAGCGGCTTCGTCGGCAGATTTAACTACCTTTACCCCACCCGCCTTACCACGCCCCCCGGCATGCACCTGGGCTTTTAATACGGCAAATTTTCCGCCCAGCTGTTGAAAAGCCTGCACGGTTTCTTCAGCATTTGTCGCAAGAATACCTTCCTGAACTGGCATGCCATATTTTTTTAATAACGCTTTTGCTTGATACTCATGTAAATTCATTGATTGACCTTTTACTACTTTTTCACTTTGTTATTACTGCGTCCAATATCCTGTGGCGCTGCAACATCGATATTGGAATTTATTAAAACGATGTTTTGATTCTTATCTTTATTTTTAGATGATTATTCATACAAAAACAACCACCAAATGTAAAAGAGCGGCCGGAGCCGCTCTTTTTTAGATTATTTACGCTTACGCTGGATCGCGTGAATTGCACGACCATCCACTGCCAGAGCAGCTTCATGTACGACTTCAGAGAAAGTTGGGTGACCGAAAGTCATCAACTGTAGGTCTTCTACTGAAGATACAAATTCAAGTGCGATCATACCTTGGTGAACGATGTCAGACGCAGCAGGTCCAATCACGTGCATACCAAGTAGACGGTCTGTTTTCGCATCAGCAACAAACTTCACGAAACCAGCATTTTCGCCAGCAGCCATTGCACGGCCGTTCGCAGCGAAACCGAATTGACCAGTTTTTACCTCAATGCCTTTTTCTTTCGCTTGCTCTTCTGTTAAACCTACCCACGCCGCTTCTGGGTGTGTGTAAATTACAGAAATGATCGTGTCGTAGTTGACTTGTGCAGCGTGACCGTGAATACGTTCAACTGCCATTACGCCTTCTTCCATTGCTTTATGTGCAAGCATTGGACCACGTACCAAGTCACCAATCGCGTATACGCCTTCAACAGAAGTTGCACACCAATCGTTTACTTCAACTAAACCACGTTCAGTCAATTTAATGCCTGAATCTTCAGCCAATAGACCTTCAGCATAAGCACGACGACCTACACAAACGATCAACTTGTCGAAAGTTTGAGTTTTGTCTTCGCCACCTTGAGTGTACTGAACAGTAACTTCACGGCCGTTAACTTCAGTACCAGATACTTTCGCACCAACACGGATATCCAGACCTTGCTTCGTCAATACTTTTTGGTAATCTTTTGCCAATGCTTTATCAGCCATTGGTAAGAATGCATCCATTGCTTCAAATACAACAACTTCAGCACCCAGACGACGCCATACCGAACCAAGTTCAAGACCGATTACACCTGCACCAATTACACCTAAACGCTTAGGCACTTCCTGGAATTCAAGCGCGCCAGTAGAGTCAACAATAATGTCTTGATCTACAGGAGCAACAGGAATATTTACCGGCACAGAACCAGTTGCAAGAATCACGTATTTAGGTTCTAAAACTTGAGTTTCGCCTTCATGTGAAACAAACTCAACTTTTTTACCAGCAAGTAATTTACCAGTACCTTTTAACCATTCAACGCCATTGCCTTTAAGCAGACCGTCGATACCCATGGTCAATTGGTTTACGATTTTATCTTTACGCGCAAGCATTTTAGACAAATCAAATGCGACTTCACCAGTCGTAATACCGTGATCATCTAAGTGATGAACAGTATCTTCATAACGATGAGAAGAATCCAGAAGTGCCTTAGAAGGGATACAACCTACGTTTAAGCAAGTGCCGCCTAGAGAAGGTTTACCTTTATGAATACGTTTTTCGATACACGCAACTTTAAAACCAAGTTGAGCTGCACGAATAGCAGCTTCATAGCCGCCTGGACCACCACCGATTACAACTAAATCAAACTGAGACATTTGTATCTCCAAAAACGAGTTCAAAGGATCGCTTCGAACTCGCTTTGATTATTCTTAAAAACTAAAATTATAGATCAAGGATAAGACGTGCTGGCTCTTCTAACAATTCTTTGATTGTTACAAGGAAACCTACAGCTTCTTTACCATCGATTAGACGGTGGTCATAAGAAAGCGCTAGGTACATCATTGGCAAGATTTCAACTTGACCATTCACTGCCATAGGACGTTCCTGGATTTTATGCATACCCAGAATCGCAGTTTGAGGCGTGTTCAAGATTGGAGTTGAAAGCAATGAACCGAAAGTACCACCGTTGGTAATTGTGAAAGTACCACCAGTCATGTCTTCAATTGCAAGTTTACCTTCACGTGCCTTGCCAGCGTATGCACGGATACCATTTTCAACTTCAGCGTAGTTCATGCGGTCTGTATCACGAAGTACAGGAACCACCAGACCACGATCAGAAGAAACCGCTACACCGATGTCATAGTAACCGTGATAAACGATGTCGTCGCCATCGATAGACGCATTCACCGCTGGGTAGCGTTTAAGCGCTTCAGTCGCCGCTTTAACGAAGAATGACATGAAGCCTAGACGCGCACCATGACGTTTTTCAAACGCATCTTTGTACTGGTTACGCATTTCCATGATTGGTTTCATGTTGACTTCGTTGAACGTCGTCAGCATTGCTGTTTCTTGAGTTGCAGCAAGCAGACGTTCAGCAACACGTTTACGCAGACGAGTCATAGGTACACGTTTTTCAATACGCTCACCAACTGCAACGCTTAATGGTGCAGCAGCAGGTGCTGCTGGTTTCGCTTGATGGTTCGCAACATCTTCTTTGGTGATGCGACCGCCACGACCTGTACCAGATACGTCAGATGCAGCAATACCAGATTCAGTTAAAGCTTTACGTACTGCAGGTGCCTGGTCAGCAACTTGAGTACGCTCAACGATCGGCGAATTACCCGCTTCAGTTTGTGCAGCAGCTTGCTCAACTTTCTCTTCAGATTGAACTGCTTGAGTTTGTGTAGCGCCAGAAACAGCACCTTCTTCAAATTGAGCAATCACTTCAGCAGAAAGCACTGTGTCGCCTTCATTTTTGATGATTGATGCAATTGTACCGTCAGCAGGAGCAACAACTTCTAAAACAACTTTATCAGTCTCAATATCACAGATCACTTCATCACGTGATACTGCTTCACCTGGTTGTTTGTGCCAAGTTGCGATCGTACCGTCCGCAACTGACTCTGGAAATACCGGTGCTTTAATTTCGGTTGCCATTACTTAGAATCTCCTGGATTATTCAGCATCGATCGCTAGAGCGTCGTTAACGAGCTGAGCTTGTTGTTTTGCATGCAAATATGGTGAACCACACGCCGGTGCAGCAGAAGCTTCACGGCCAGCGTAGCTAATACGAACCTGTTTACCAGACTTCATCACGTCGTCATACAGACGTGGCGCGATGAACAGCCAAGCACCTTGGTTCTTCGGTTCTTCTTGAGCCCAAACCAGCTCTTTCAGGTTTGGATACTGAGCAAGAACTTCAGCAAGACGTGCTTCTGGGTACGGATACAATTGTTCAATACGAACGATCGCAGTATTGTTCAATTCTTTTTCACGACGTTTTTCAACTAGGTCGTAGTAAACCTTACCACCACAAAGTACCAAACGGGTTACGTCCGACTTGTTAATGTTATCTACTTCATCGATCACAGTCTGGAATGTACCGCTTGCAAGTTCATCAAGGTTAGACACAGCTAACTTGTGACGCAGTAATGATTTCGGCGACATGATGATCATTGGCTTACGGATTGGGCGGATTGCCTGACGACGTAATGCATGGAAGATCTGTGCAGGTGTAGTTGGAGTCATCACTTGCATGTTGTCTTCTGCACATAACTGCAGGAAGCGCTCAAGACGTGCAGATGAATGCTCTGGACCTTGACCTTCGAAGCCGTGTGGCAGAAGCATAGTCAGACCACATACACGCTCCCATTTGGTTTCACCAGATGAGATAAACTGGTCGATCACGACCTGTGCACAGTTCGCGAAGTCACCAAACTGAGCTTCCCAGATGATCAAGCTCTTAGGAAGAGTCGTCGCATAGCCGTATTCAAATGCCAGCACTGCCATTTCAGACAATAATGAGTCATAGATCGCAACGCGTGGCTGGTTTTCTTTGATATGGCAAAGTGGAATGTAAGTTGAGCCATCTACCTGGTTATGCAGTTTTGCATGACGGTGTGAGAATGTACCACGACCCACGTCTTCGCCAGTTAAGCGAACCAGATAACCATCATCTAGAAGCGATGCATAGGCTAGAGTTTCAGCAGCACCCCAGTTCAGTGGCATTTCACCAGTCTGCATTTTCAGACGGTCATCAATCACTTTAGAAACCTGACGCTGCATGACGAAGCCTTCTGGAAGCTCACGCATTTTACGACCAAGTTCTTTAAGACGTTCTAGATCACAAGTTGTATCCCACTCGTCTGTGTAGTCGTGACCTAAGTACGGAGACCAGTCTACGAACATTTTCTTGTTCGGCTCTAATACCAAGGCATTGGCAACGTGTTTACCTGCTTCAAGGTCTGAACGATAGTTTTCAACCATTTGATCTGCAGTTGCGCGGTCAAGGATGCCTTCTTGAACAAGTTTGTCAGCATACAAAGTACGAGTCGTCGCTTTCTTGTTGATTACTTGGTACATCATTGGCTGAGTTGCAGCCGGTTCATCCGCTTCGTTGTGACCACGACGACGGTAACAGAACATGTCGATAACCACGTCTTTACGGAAAGTATGACGGAAATCATGTGCAAGCTGAGCAACAAACAATACAGCTTCCGGATCATCACCATTGACATGGAAGATCGGTGCCTGAATCATTTTCGCGATGTCAGTACAGTATTCTGTAGAACGTGCATCACGTGGATCAGAAGTGGTGAAACCAACCTGGTTGTTCACAACAATGTGCACTGTACCACCAACGGTGTAACCACGCGTTTGTGACATCTGGAAGGTTTCCTGGTTGACACCTTGACCTGCAAATGCTGCATCACCATGAACGATGATTGGTAATACGTCATCACCACCGATGTCTTTACGACGTACCTGACGAGCACGTACCGAACCTTCAACTACGGGCCCAACGATTTCAAGATGTGATGGGTTAAACGCCAATGCCAAGTGTACTTCGCCACCTGGAGTCATCACGTTAGACGAGAAACCTTGGTGATACTTAACGTCACCAGAACCTTTCTTATGAAGAGACTTACCTTCGAATTCGCCAAACAGGTCAGCCGGGTTTTTACCCATGATGTTAACCAGAAGGTTCAGACGGCCACGGTGTGGCATACCGATTACAACTTCTTTACAGCCAACAGAACCTGCACGTTGAATCAATGCATCAACCATCGGGATGAAAGACTCACCGCCTTCAACACCGAAACGTTTTGCACCAACGAATTTATTACCTAAGTATTTTTCCAAGCCTTCCGCTGCAGTCAAACGCTCAAGTACATGTTTTTTCTGTTGTGTGTTGAAACCAAACTGGCCACGTGCACCTTCAAGACGTTGTTGAATCCATCGTTTTTCCTTGGTGTCAACGATATGCATATATTCTGAACCAACAGTACCGCAGTATGTAGACTCTAATGCAGCAAGAATTTCAGCAAGCGTTGCTTCTTCTTTACCGATTGCAAGATTACCAGTATTGAATACTGTGTCTAAATCAGACTTGGTTAAACCATGTGCATCCAGTTCTAAGTCAAATGCTTGTTCGCGTTTTGCAAGACCTAATGGATCTAATTTGGCTTTCTGGTGACCACGGTTACGATAAGCCGCAATGAGTTGTAATACGCCAATTTGACGACGCTCGTGATCAGAACTTACTGTCGCTTGAATGACAGGCTGAACACGGCTTGAATTACGACCTAACAGTAGGAATTGCTCACGTACATTGCTGTGTGGTTGGTCACCTTTAGGGAACTTACCGAAGTATTCCTGCCAGTCAGCACCCACTGAGTCTGGAGCGGTCAGATACTGCTCATAAAGTTCTTCAATATACGCTGCACTATCAGCGCTAAGTTCAGTGTCAAGACGCAGAGCGTCAGCAACTTCTTGCATTTGTGGACCCATTTCCTATTGCAAAAACATTTTCAGGATGCTTTTTAAGCAAAACCCAGGATTAGTAATGTCAAATTGGTAAGATGACATTAGTCCCCCATAAGGCATAAGCCATGAGGCGCTATCACCACACCAAGAGCAACTCTTGATATGTTTAATGAACAATAACGCCCCTCAGCGGCATCATCACTCATCGAATACCCGATAAAAACCGAGCAATTTTTTGCAAATCGACTTAGAAAAAACAAAGGCTTAAGCTGTATTTTTTCTAAAGCGACTCTGACTTACCTTTATATACCAGTCGTAGGTTTTTCCGTGTTTAAAAAGTGTACATTAATCCTTACATTTTTTGGATATAGTCTTATGCTAAATGCTATCACGATCTCGACTAATCAATTGATTTTTTTGACGAGAAATGTGTGTTTTTTAGTCAAATACATCAACCAGAAATTACTCTAACATAGGGAGCTTTAAATGAAAAACACAATCTCCGTAGACTAAAGTCCTACATCCAACTACCATCCCACTGATAAACAAAAAGAGAGTAAATCTTCCAATCCACTCCCTTTGCAATCTTGCGTTATATAATAACATTATCGGGAATCTTTTTCAGGTCAGTTTTACATCTAAAAATCATAAATAAATCGAACTACATCATATTAGTGCACAAACCTGAGCAAAATGCTCTGAAATAATTCATCACCTTTTATGATTGCACCAGAGCTCCTGCTGATAACTTCTGCTTTTCAACTAGTCTTACCCTTTTCAGCGCCCCTATAAAGCAAAAAGCACACCAAGTGGTGTGCTTTTTTGACAAACTGTTATTCGCAGTCTGAATTAGCCAGCCATATCTAGAAGCATGTTACGGATGTGACCGATTGCTTTCGTAGGGTTCAAGCCTTTAGGACATACAGATACACAGTTCATGATGCCTTTACAACGGAACAGCGAGAATGGGTCGTCAAGACGAGCCAAACGCTCTTGAGTTGCTGTATCACGTGAGTCAATGATGAAGCGATAAGCATTCAACAATGCTGAAGGACCCAAGAATTTATCAGGGTTCCACCAGAATGACGGACATGAAGTTGAACAGCATGCACAAAGAATACATTCATACAGACCATCAAGATGTTCACGTTCTTCAGGAGACTGCAGACGTTCTTTAGGCGGTGCAGGCTGATTGTTGATCAAGAACGGATGAATCTTGTTGTACTGATCGTAGAACTGATTCATGTCTACAACAAGGTCTTTAACTACTGGAAGACCTGGCAGTGGACGGATTGTGATTGTTTCTGGTAAATCATTCAGGTTCCACAGACATGCAAGACCGTTTTTACCATTGATGTTTACACCATCAGAACCACAAATACCTTCACGACATGAGCGACGGAACGTTAAAGATTCGTCTTGTACTTTTAATGCCAGAAGTGCATCAAGCAACATACGGTGCTTGTCAGTCAATTCCAGTTTAAAAGTTTGCATGTACGGTGCTGCATCCTTATCAGGATCGTAGCGGTAGATATTAAATGTACGAGTACCTCTACTCATCTTACTTCTCCGAATTAGAATGTACGTGGTTTAGGTGGAATCGCATCAACCGACAATGGACGGTAACGCACTGGCTTATACTCAAGACGGTTGTCCGCAGAGAACCATAATGTGTGCTTCATCCACTCATCATCACGACGACCGTATGGGTATGCAGGATGGTCAGGAGACTCTTCAAAGTCTACTACCGTATGCGCACCACGGCATTCTTTACGCGCTGCAGCTGAAATTAGAGTCGCTTTAGCAACTTCATACAAGTTTTCAACTTCAAGTGCTTCAATACGTGCTGTGTTGAATACTTTAGATTTGTCTTTCAAGTGAATGTTGCGCACGCGCGGTTCAATTGCAAGAATCTGTTTCACACCTTCTTCAAGAAGTGCAGATGTACGGAATACACCAGCGTGGTCTTGAACGATGTCACGAATCGCATCAGCAACTTCTTGAGCATTTTCACCTGTAGTTGATTCGTCAAGTTTACGAATACGTGCAACAGTTTGCTCAAGTACAGTTGTAGGAAGCGGTTCATATTCATCACCGTGGTGTTTAGTCACATAATCGATGATGTGCTGACCGGCAGCCTTACCAAATACAACCAAGTCAAGCAGTGAGTTTGTACCTAGACGGTTTGCACCATGTACAGATACACAAGAACATTCACCAATCGCATAGAAACCTTTCACTGGTTTAGTGAAGTTACGGCCTTCTTGGTTAGTAGAGTATGTATCAGTGTTTTTGTCGTAGTGAGTAACCAGTGCTTCAGTTTCTGGAGACTCTGGAACAACAACCTGACCATGAATATTCGTAGGAATACCACCCATTTGGTAATGGATTGTTGGCACTACTGGAATTGGCTCTTTGGTGATATCAACGTTCGCGAATTTCTTACCAATCTCAAATACAGATGGAAGACGTTTCATGATCGTATCCGCACCCAGGTGCGTCATATCAAGAAGGATATAATCACCTTTAGGACCACAGCCACGACCTTCTTTGATCTCTTGGTCCATAGAACGTGATACGAAGTCACGTGGTGCCAAGTCTTTCAAAGTTGGAGCATAACGTTCCATGAACGGTTCGCCATCTTTGTTACGAAGGATTGCACCTTCACCACGACAACCTTCAGTTAGCAATACGCCTGCGCCCGCAACACCTGTAGGGTGGAACTGCCAGAATTCCATATCTTGTAATGGAATACCTGCACGAGCTGCCATACCAAGACCGTCACCAGTATTGATATACGCGTTAGTAGATGCACGGTAAACACGACCCGCACCACCAGTAGCAAATAGAGTAGCTTTCGCCTGGAATACTGCAATTTTACCAGTTTCCTGATCGATAGCAGTTACACCAAGTACATCGCCAGCTTCATTACGGATCAAATCAAGTGCGATCCATTCCACGAAGAATTGTGTACCCATTTTCACGTTGCTTTGATAAAGCGTATGAAGAAGTGCGTGACCTGTACGGTCAGCTGCAGCACATGCACGAGGAACCGCTTTTTCACCGTAGTTCGCAGAGTGACCACCAAATGGACGTTGGTAAATTGTACCGTCTGCGTTACGGTCAAATGGCATACCTAAATGTTCTAATTCATATACCACTTGAGGTGCTTCACGCGTCATAAACTCGATCGCGTCCTGGTCACCTAACCAGTCAGAACCTTTCACTGTGTCATAGAAGTGGTAGTGCCAGTTATCTTCTTGCATATTACCAAGAGATGCACCAATACCACCCTGTGCCGCAACAGTGTGTGAACGTGTCGGGAATACTTTAGTCAGTACAGCAACTTTTAAACCAGCTTGAGCAAGTTGGTAAGATGCACGCATACCTGAACCACCGCCACCCACGATGACAGCATCGAAAGTTTCATGTGGAATATTTGTGTAATCTTCTTTAGGGTTAATTGCGCCCATGATCTCTTCCTATCAAGCCCAGAAAATCTGGATTGCCCAGATTGCGTATGCTAATACAGCGATAATCACTGCTGAAGTCAATACAATGCGTAAACCTGATGCTGATGGACCCATTTGACGAGTAGTCACATAGTCAGTGAAAACCTGCCACATGCCAATCCATGCGTGTGCAACAAGAGAGAATACTGCCAATAAAGACAAAATCTTCATTGGTGTAGTCATCATAAAGCCGTACCACTGTTCAAAGTTGAAGCCACCATTCAGTAGAATCCAACCCAAAACGATAACAGTATACACAGCTAGAACCACTGCACTCACACGTTGAAGAAACCAATCGCGAGAACCTGAACCCGTTAAACCAGTAGCACTTTTCATTAGAGTACGATCCATACAAATGCTGCAACAATACCGATCGCAGACAAGATTAATGAAATAGTAGCTGCAGTACGGCCGCTTTGCAGTTCTTCTGCAACGCCAACATCTGCAAGTAAGTGCTTAATACCAGTAAACGTATGATAGATTAAGCCGGCTACAAATACCCATACAACAAAACGCACGATGAAACCGTTAAAGATTTCTTGCACTTGAGCAAAACCTTCAGGCGAAGACAATGACTTGTCTAAAATCCATAAAAGGACCGGTACGAGTAAGAATACGATCACACCAGAAAGACGGTGTAGAATTGATGCAATAGCCACAGGTGATTTTAAGTTTACTTCTAAAACTTGACCCATGGACAAATTGACAGGTCTGTTGCTTTTCACAGCGGGCATCCTGTAGTTAAAAACTCCATCCGGAGTTTGTTGGAATTAATTCGAAGGAAAGCTGGCATTGATTAGACAAATACATGCCTAAACGTAAAACGACACTGAATTATAAAACGCTCACTATCAAAATACAAACAACTCTCATAAGCTTTTTGGCTAAAAATCCTTTAAATAAGAATCATTAACAATAAGATTAATCTGCAATAATTTTATAATTGCCTTCCTATCAATACTTATATATATGTTTTTAAATAATAAAGCCGATTAATTTAGTCCGATATGGATATATATTAGAAACATCTGTTCTTTAGACTAAAGGTGAAGATTCAAGCACTTAGCGCTCGATTGAAAATATCACTCAAACTATACAGAACCCTCTATTTTTTAAAGATTTATGATAAGCCAAATGGTAAATACAAAACTATCTTTATAATAGTTGAATGAATACGTCACTCAGGCAGATAAAACGCATTTCAGTACCACTCTATGCTATTCAACTTAAAAATGTGAAACAGGTCTCTAAATAAATCGAATTAGTATGATTTAATCGAGCAAAAATAAGTCATTTTTTAATCAAACAGACATTTTGAAATATTCTATTAAGTGCTTTTATTTATAAAACCTGACAAAAACTGACAACCCTTGAAAAAGCTGTAAGTAGTGAAATTTATATAGTTTTAGCCACTTTATCGTTATAAACCTAATCATTTTAAACATTTTTTTACGATTAAAAGATGATGATTATTGCTGCAAACAATGCATTTTTTTCTGCACCTTCTGCATGTTTTATCTTATTATAGCGCGTTGATGCTGTGATTTTAATAAAGCTTTTTATACAGAGATTATGTGACTAAGCCGCTGTGTAACGTCATTTTTTATCCATAAGTATAATTGACAAAATTTCAGTACTCACTAATCTTATAGCAAATTTTTGATCCGTCCGTTTTGTACATTAAAAGATTGATAGACAACTCGGATAAACATTCACCAGGACAGGAGATCTATTGAATGTCTGAAGCAACTGGCAAAAAAGCCGTTTTACAGCTTGATGGCAAACAAATTGAACTACCAATTTACAGCGGCACATTGGGCCCAGATGTAATCGACGTTAAAGATGTGTTGGCTGCAGGTCACTTTACTTTTGATCCTGGTTTCGTATCTACAGCTGCGTGTGAATCTAAAATCACTTTCATCGACGGTGGTAAAGGCGTTCTTTTACACCGTGGCTACCCAATCGACCAGTTAGCGACTAAAGCAGACTACCTTGAAACTTGCTACCTTCTTCTAAATGGCGAGCTTCCTACTGCTGAACAAAAAGTTGAATTTGATGCTAAAGTTCGTAACCACACGATGGTTCATGACCAAGTTAGCCGCTTCTTCAATGGCTTCCGTCGTGACGCGCATCCTATGGCGATCATGTGTGGTGTTGTTGGTGCGCTTTCTGCGTTCTATCACAACAGCCTTGACATCGAAAACATCGACCATCGTGAAATCACTGCGATTCGCTTGATCGCTAAAGTGCCTACACTGGCTGCTTGGACTTACAAATACACAGTAGGTCAACCGTTCGTTTACCCACGTAACGATTTGACTTATGCAGAAAACTTCCTGTACATGATGTTTGCTACTCCTGCAGACCGTGACTACAAAGTTGACCCGATTCTTGCGAAAGCAATGGACCGTATCTTCACGCTTCATGCTGACCACGAACAAAACGCGTCTACTTCTACAGTACGTCTTGCTGGTTCTACTGGCGCTAACCCGTATGCATGTATCGCTGCTGGTATCGCGGCGCTATGGGGCCCTGCTCACGGTGGTGCAAACGAAGCTGTTCTTAAGATGCTGGATGAAATCGGCACTGTAGAGAACGTTGCTCCGTTCATGGAAAAAGTAAAAACTAAAGAAGTTAAACTGATGGGCTTCGGTCACCGAGTTTACAAAAACTTCGATCCACGTGCGAAAGTAATGAAAGAGACTTGCGACGAAGTGTTAACAGCACTTGGTATCAATGATCCACAACTTGCTTTAGCTATGGAACTTGAACGTATTGCGCTTTCTGACGAATACTTCATTAAACGTAACCTTTACCCGAACGTAGACTTCTACTCAGGTATCATCCTTAAAGCGATTGGTATCCCGACAGAAATGTTTACTGTAATTTTCGCTCTTGCACGTACTGTAGGCTGGATCAGCCACTGGTTAGAAATGCACAGCGCACCTTACAAGATCGGTCGTCCTCGTCAGCTTTATACTGGCGAAACTCAACGCGATATCGCTCGTTAATTCGAATCGCGTCGAAAGACCCAAAAAACCGCCCTTTCGGGCGGTTTTTTATGGACAATGAAAATATTAAGCACAGTAGCAAATAAAAAGTTGAGATTATTGTCTTAAATAGAATGATAAAGATGCTTACAAATCCAAGCCTATAATCCCGTTATAATCAGGTCATCCTGGCTATTCATAAATACTATGCCCTACCGTTTTTTATTCCTGCTGTTAAGACTGATCAGATTTCCTCAATTTAGATGCCGTCAGCTAACTGTAGGCGAAATCCAGATGTGCCGTTCAGTGTTTGGAGACCGGATTGATTACGGCAAGGTGCATGTTATGAACCATCCTTTCCTGCCCTGGCAACCCAAGCATATTCTGATGGCACCTAGTGGCTATATTCATGTACGCAATGCACTTTTTAAAGATGATTATTCCAAAGAGACTGCAAGTTATCGTGCAGTGTTTATTCATGAGATGACGCATATTTTCCAGCATCAGCATGGCATTAATGTGGTATTGCGTGGCGCGATATTACAAACCGCTTATTTTTTGAGTTTTGGCCGCTATAATCCTTATCAATACTCCTATATTCCCGGCAAGTCTTTCTGGACCTACAATATTGAGCAGCAAGGTGATATTGCACGTGATATTTATCTTCAAAAGCTGCCAAATATCATTCAGGAAACGGATTAGAGAGTAGTATATTAAAATCTTTATATATAAATCTTTTTGCCCTGTTCAGGCAGATTCGATACAAAACAATATGTGATCCTTTTATTTTTAATCATCCAGTTGCATTTCAACAATAAATCTATGCAAACAACGCTAGCATCTGCTTCAAATTTCGATAGAATAACTCTTGTATGATATTTTATTTCCAAAAATGAGATTAGGTATCAAGCTTTTATTATTGTGTTTATGTTTCCCGCCATTTGGCATTATGTAAGTACCAGATTGCATTCGGCTAAATAACTATAATTTTAAACAATAGCCGATTAGTGCAAAAAATCTATCAGGATTAGGATTTAGTTGGAATGAAAAGTTTTAAAATTGCCCTTGCTCAATTCTCTCCACATGTTGGCAATATCGATGCAAATACGCAAAAAATGATCGAACAGGCCAATCTGGCTAAAAAAGACAATGCTGACCTGATTATCTTTCCAGAACTTTCGACTCTGGGCTACCCTGCAGATGACTTGATTCTGCGTCCAAGCTTGACTAAACGCACCCAACAGGCATTCGACCAACTGGCACAAGTCAAAGATATCGTAATGGTCTTTGGCTTTGTCAACCAGACTGAAGATGGCCAGCGTTTTAACTCTGCTGCAGTGATGAAAGACGGTCAGGTATTGGGAATTTATAACAAGCAGACTTTACCAAACTATGCTGTGTTTGATGAGAAGCGTTATTTTAATGAAGGTCATCAACACCTGGTATTTGAATACCTCGGTCATAAATTTGGAGTACTGATTTGTGAAGATGTATGGTCTCTGAATGTTGTTCAACAGCTGGCTCAGCTGAATGTTGATACTGTGGTGGTACTGAACTCTTCTCCATATGAAGTCGGTAAGCCACAGCACCGTATTGAAACCATGGCAGCTTTGGTTAAACAGCTCAATATCAACCTGGTATATTGCAACCAGGTCGGCGGTCATGATGATCTTGTTTTTGACGGTACGAGTTTCGTACTAAATAAATCTGGTGAAGTTGCGCTGCAAGCAGCAAGTTTCCAGGAAAATCTATCTATTGCTGAATATGATGCAACTAACCTTGCGTTTAGCAAAACCAGCATTACCCCTACTCTTGACACCATGGCAGAGATCTATCAAAGCCTGGTCATGGCAACACGCGACTATGTACAACGTTCTGGTTTCCCGGGTGTAATTCTGGGTCTGTCTGGTGGCATTGATTCTGCCTTGACACTTGCGATTGCTGTAGATGCTATCGGTGCAGATAAGGTACAAGCGGTAATGATGCCTTATACCTATACGGCTCAGATCAGTGTGGAAGATGCAGCTGAACAGGCGAAGACACTGGGCGTGACTTTCGGTATAGCCGAGATCAATCCAATCGTTAATGGTTTCCTGCAAACCCTGTATCCGTTCTTCGGTGATGCTCCAGTAGATGCAACTGAAGAAAATCTGCAGGCTCGTTCACGTGGCACACTACTGATGGCTTTGTCGAATAAATTTGGCAATCTGGTGCTGTCGACAGGTAATAAATCAGAAGTAGCTGTGGGTTATTGTACTCTGTATGGCGATATGGTTGGTGGCTTCTCAGTACTCAAGGATGTGTATAAAACTATTGTGTTTGAACTGGCGAAATACCGTAACAGTATTGCAGACAAACCAGTGATTCCTGAGCGTGTGATTACCCGCCCACCTTCAGCAGAGTTACGTCCAGATCAGGTTGACCAGGATTCTTTACCTCCATATGAAGTATTGGATGCAATCCTTTACTCTTATATCGAAGAAGACATGAGTCAGGATGACATCATTGAGAAAGGCTTTGATGAAGAAGTGGTAAAACGTGTGATTCGTCTGGTTGACGTGAATGAATATAAACGTCGTCAAGGTGCGATAGGCCCTCGCATCAGCTCACGTGCTTTCAGCCGCGAACGTCGTTACCCAATCGTAAATGGATGGAAAGCGGGTATCTGATTTAGCCCTGTTTATTCAGAAAAACGCCTAAGTCCGCTTAGGCGTTTTTTATTGGTAGTGATTTAAGATAAATATATAACTCAAATATATTAATAAGTTGGCGCTGGAAAATTTCAATTAACAAGAATAGTGCAACAATTTTATAGGCTTGAATATATTTATTTGACACAAAAAAAGAGACCAAGCTGAGAGCTTGGTCTATAAAAATGGTGGCTATGACGAGACTTGAACTTGTGACCCCCGCATTATGAGTGCGGTGCTCTAACCAACTGAGCTACATAGCCGTAAACTGTGTGCGCATTATCGTAACTTCCGCATTCCCCGTCAAGCATTTTAATTCACAAATGTTCAGTCTTTAGGCAAATGTGTGTATTTGCATCAAACTTTAACCAAAATCAGTTTTTATTATGTATTTCACGTATTAATATGAATTTTAAAACCGTTTTAAGTTACTCAGATATGATTAAAACTAAAATTTTCTTGACCATTTCTACAGCACTCAGCCTGAGTGCCTGCCAATTGATTTCACCACTGATGGTAGATTATAACGGTGTACGCCGTGATGTCGCACATTGGATTAATAATCATCAACTTATGAGTATGCAAAAAAAACGAAGTTTGGTTCAACTGAGTAAAGCACAGCAAAAACTGAAGCATTTTGCTGAATATGATGCAACTGAACAAATGAAAGTTACCCAAGAAAACCAAATCGCCCTGCATTGTGCACGCATACACATTACAGAATCCAAAATCTCCCAACTCCAACAACAAATTTATGGATCAGCCAATGTCTCTATTCAACAACAGTATCAACGGCTCGCACCAAAACTTAAAATAGACACCACACAAATTCAATGTGAATAATGCAGATGATCTATTAGGTGCGACCTTAGTCTGACAGCTTGAAGCATTTAAAATACAAATGAATCTATATTTTATTATTTTTAATATAAAACAATAATTTATAAAAAATATTTTTACTAAAACATTATTTAACCATATGGATTTACTTGGTTTTATTTTAACCTGATTAGCGTTATTATTTAAAAAATACCATGCCCGACGGATCATAGGCATTGTTTAAAATTTTTATAATACCCATAAATACATGTGGAGAATGACCATGGCTTTTCAACATATTTTAGTTCCAATTGATGGTTCAGAAACGGCTTATGCTGCGGTAGATCAGGCAGTACAACTGGCGAAAACTTTTAACGGTAAAATCACTGTGGTTCAGGTGATGACCTTAGACCCTTATATTGCGGCTGAATACATTACCGCAGCACAAACCAATGATTTAATTGAACGTGCACGTACTGCAATCCAGCAAAACCTGGATGAAGCGAAAAAACGTTTTGAAACAGCTGGTGTACAGGTAGATACCCAGTTGCTGGAAGGTCAGGTGGTAAATACCGAGATTGCCAAAGCAGCAAAAACTTTAGGTGCCGACCTGATTGTGATTGGATCACATGGCCGTACCGGGTTCAAGAAATTCTTCCTTGGCAGTGTAGCTCAAAGCATTCTAGGACAGTCCGATGTTCCAGTGCTTGTGGTTCGTGGTCAGGCATAAATTATTATTTTATCCTCTTCAAAATACCTCATGTACACATGGGGTATTTTTATTGGATGCTGCCATCCCATTGGTAGAGTTTCAGATTAATTTTACCCTTAATAACTGCAACTCCTTCTTCCAGTAATTTACCTGCCTGAATGTTCATTCCCTGTTCATCCAGTTTTTGCACACTGATTTTGCCTTGCGAACTAACGACGCGATGCCAAGGTAAATCAGATGCTTCATCCATATCCCTCAGTACCCGTCCAACCAGACGTGCATGTCGTGGCAATCCTGCAAGCTGGGCCAGCTGACCATAGCTGGCAACTTTCCCCCGAGGGATTAATGCAATCACACCAAGAATCATTCGGGCAAGTTCATCACTGGGTTTGGCTGGCATTTTCAATATATCCATTTAAGCTGCTTTGATCATAATATTTGGATTCAAACTCACCAAGTTAATATCTAGGAAATAAAAAAGACAATCCAAAAATTCTCTTTTTTAAATCAAAAGTATTTTAGAAGTTATCCGGACTTTCCAGACGTTTCACTTCGTGTACTTTTTCAGGATTATGCACTGCTGCTACGCCATCTTCATCTTTTTCATCAATCAGGCTTTCAGGCTTGTACACCGTAATAATTTCATTGCCATTTGCATCTTCACCGATAATGTATTGAAAACCTTTACGGTTCATTTTATGGCACATCTGCTGATACCAGCCTTTCCAGCCTTCTTTCTCTTCATTCGGATTATAATAAAAGGCATTCATTACAGCTGGTAAACCTAGACCACAAACCACACCGGATAACAGCACCACAATAAAGGTATAACCGACCAGAATACTGCTGTACTCTTTTAGTTGCGGAACATTGGCAACAGCTAGAATCAAAGCTAAAGAAATTCCACCACGGACACCACCCCAAGAGAGAATCGCAAGACTGCCGTTATAACGTTTTTTACGCAAATGTGGAAACATGGAAAAAGACAGGAAGTTTGCTGCGAAACGTACCACATGCAGAATAATAAAAGCCACGATTCCACCCAGAATCAGGCTAGTGCTTAAATCCAGAATAAACAGTTCAAGACCAATCAGGGTAAACAGGAAAGAATTAATAATTCCTTCAACCGTATGCCAGAAATGGTTTACATCACCAATATCAGCATCCGCCAGAATTTCCTTCCATTTATTACCAACGATCAGGCCTCCAATCACACAGGCAATTGGTGCAGAAGCATGCGCTAGCAAAGCCACCAGATAGGAACCACAAGCCAGTAATGCAGTGGTTAGAATCAGGGATTCCATTTCATGTTTGCCGCGAAGAATGCGTAGGATTGCCCAACCAAATACCACACCAATGAATACAGCCACCACAATTTCGTAGAGCAGTGTTTGCAGTACGCCCCATAAGGTAAAGTTCTCACCCTGTAATACATTCAAAAGCGTCATAAACAAGGCAATACACATCGCATCGTTAAATAGTGACTCACCTTCCAGTTTTACCATTAAGTGATGCGGTGCACGAACTGAACTGAGCACCCCTTTAATTCCGATCGGGTCCGTTGCACCTAATGCTGCGCCCAGTAATAGTAATACCAACAGATCAACATGCTTACCGATCAGGAACTGATAACCATACAGGACTAGACCAAACAAGACTGCACAGATCACCAGCGCCAGACTGGCCAGAATTCCGATTGGACGCCAATGATTGCGCAAATCGGAAACCTTAAATTTCAGCGCAGATGAGGTCAAAATAAAACAGATGACACCGTTAATCAGAAAATCATAAAAATCGATATGCCGGACTGCATTTTCAATATTGGCAATATTGATACTGAAAAAAGGATTGCCCTGTAGCAGGCTCGCGCCCCATTGCAGGATAAATACAAAAATTGCAGAAACAATCGGAACACCAATCGCTTGAGGAAAACCTAGCACTCTTTTATTAAATAATGTCGTGGCAATAGATAATGCAAAAACAACGGTCAAAAGTTGTAAGAAAAAGAAATTGCCCATGGGTTCCCTTAAAGCGCGCCTCATTCCTGAAAATGAGTGATTTGGCTTATTTAAAAATAAAATATCAAATGAAAAAGCATTTCCGGATGAAATAATTTTAATCCTGTTTATTTTGCTATTTAGTTAAGTTTCTTTTCAATAGTTTCAAATGGTGGTTTATCATACAATTCCATCTTAGTACTTTGCTGTATTCTTTTACCAGTTCTTCTGAATCCTTCTCTCATGCATCAAACCGTTAAACTTGTTTTCCGTCTTTTTCTTGCTACTGTGATTTTTTTGGTCACGCTTGCATTGTGTTTTACCTGTTTTGCCAAAATTCAGGAGATCATGCAGGCCGAGCAGTATTATCAACAAGGCAAGTCACTTAACTTAACCAGCTCACCAGATCAGCAGTATGTTTTGCTGTCCAATAACCAGAAACCAGATCACGCCATTTTTGTTCTGATTGCAGGGAATGGTTATATTTCCAAAAGTAGTTGCACCCATTATACGGCGTTGTGTAGCGATGACTTTAATCAGTCTCATACCCGTCAGATTGATCAGGTAAAACTGTTTAAGGCAGGTGAGTTTTCTTATATTCAACAGGTTAAATATAAAGATAGCCGCACTGGTCAGATTTCAGAATTTTCCTATTCTGCTAATGAGATTCAGCAATTTTATCAGCAGGACATTGCTGGGTTGAAATATGTAGTCTTTGGTATTAGCTTATTTGCTTTAGCTGCTTTATTTGTCAGCTTCAAGCTGCTCAGGAATTTTCAGCGATTTCTGAATAAATAGGTTTTTCTATGCTCAAGAAAAAGAAGCAACTGCTCTTTTTTGATTTCATCTGGCACTTTAAATAGATCTAAATACCTTTAGGATATTAAATACCTTTATTAAAAGTATCGCAGTCTGCCATCTGACCAGATTTCAGACCAGTATTAAACCATTGTACGCGTTGCGCACTGGTCCCATGAGTAAAGCTATCTGGCACCACATGTCCTTGGGCTTTTTTCTGTAAATAGTCATCACCAATCTTATGCGCTGCATCCATGGCTTCCTGTACATCACCCTGTTCCAGGAATTGGGTACGCTCATGATTATGATAAGCCCATACTCCCGCCAGACAGTCGGCTTGCAGCTCCTGATAGACTGATAGCTGATTCGCTTGTGCCTTTGTTGCTTGCTGGCGTGCCTGCTGTACCTGAGAAGAAATACCCAAGATGGTCTGGATGTGATGTCCAACCTCATGTGCCACGACATATGCTTGAGCAAAGTCACCAGCCTGATCATTACGCGATAGCTCAGTTGAATTCTGCTCACCACTAATGCCCATCTGGCTACGCATATCCCTAAAGAAGGTCGTGTCGATATACACTTTCTGATCTGCCGGACAATAAAAAGGTCCCATAGCGGATTGCGCCGCACCACAACCTGAATTCACCACACCGTTGAAGAGTACCAATTTAGGGGCGGTATACTGCTGATTCAGCTGCTGCTGAAACACCTGTGACCAGGTATCTTCTGTATCGGCAAGTACAGTTCCGACAAAGTCAATTGCTTCTTGCTGCTCTGGCGTTGGATTTTCCAGACCACGCATTTCAGCACTGGAAACGCCTTGTGTTACCTGCTTGGTGGCTTGATAAGCTTGTTGCGGATCTACACCAAAAAATTTCCAGGCAACAAAAGCCACAATCAGCCCCAGAATACTGATACCACCCGCTTTGGCACCCCCACCACGGCGGTCTTCAACATTGCTACTAACTCGACGACCTTTCCAGCGCATAGTAAGATTCCTTATAGTTTAATTTTGACTTACTTCTAGCCAACCAAAATTATGCCTGCTTTGATTTTGATCTGATCTTTTGAATGAAGCCAATAACAATGAATACCAAGAGCCCTGCGATAAAACCAATGACTAAATTAATAAGTGTTGGCGTAACTGCACCTATAATACTGCCCATTGTAGGAATGTGCTCTACATACTCGACTGAATCTTCAGTGAAATGATGAAACCATGGAATGGCGTGAGCAATAATCCCGCCACCGACCAGGAACATGGCAATTGTTCCCACAATGGTTAAAGTTTTCATCAGTTTGGGTGCAAAAGCTAACAAGCCTCGTCCTACACTTTGCTTGAAACTCGATGCCTGCTTGCTCAAGTGCAAACCTACATCATCAATTTTCACAATCATGGCCACAAAGCCATACACTCCGATGGTCATGGCTACAGCAATCGTTGAAAGCACCATCACCTTGGTGGAAAAAGCAGCCGCTGCAACAGTACCCAAGGAAATCACGACAATTTCAGCTGACAAAATAAAGTCAGTACGAATCGCACCTTTAATTTTATCTTTTTCAAATTTAACCAGATCCGTTTCGATTGCGTTTAATTCTGCTTGCGCAGCTTCTTCAGTTTTGGCTTTTCTATGTTTGAGACTATGCAGTACTTTTTCTACGCCTTCATAACACAGGAACAAGCCGCCAATCATCAATAAAGGATTAATTAACCATGGTGCAACCACACTGATCAGCAAGGCCAAAGGAACAAGAATGAGTTTATTGACAAAAGAACCTTTGGCGACGCTCCATACCACCGGAAGTTCACGTTCGGCACGTACACCGCTTACCTGTTGAGCATTGAGCGCCAGATCATCTCCCAAAACCCCGGCCGTTTTTTTTGCCGCCATTTTACTCATGACTGCAACATCATCTAGAACTGTGGCTATATCATCCAATAATATTAATAAGCTACTCGCCATTCTTGTTATTCCTTATAAATGTAAAAATATTCTAATCAAAAAGCAGCAGAAAGATTGTATTACTTCTTTAATTTCAGAGATTTTTTATTACTGTGATTCATTGTGACTGACATTCAAAAACAGAATGCCGTACAATGTTGCGATCCTAAAAATTTGAATATAGTACGACTACTGTTTTGGAATAGATAATGAGTAATCAAGATAATCGTCCAGTGATCTTGACTGGCGACCGTCCTACCGGACAACTTCACCTCGGTCACTTTGTTGGTTCATTACGCTCTCGCGTGGGTTTACAGGATTCTCACCATCAGCATCTTCTACTGGCAGATGCACAGGCCTTGACAGACAATGCAGATAACTTCGAAAAAGTACGTCGTAACATTATTGAAGTTGCAACAGATTATCTTGCGGTAGGCATTGATCCGACTAAAACCACAATCTGTGTTCAGTCTTGCCTTCCTGCCCTCAATGAATTGACCATGCTTTACCTCAACTTCGTGACTGTTTCACGTCTCGAGCGTAACCCAACGATTAAGTCTGAAATTCAGATGCGTGGTTTTGAGCGTGATATTCCGGCAGGCTTCTTGTGCTATCCAGTGGCGCAGGCCGCGGACATTACTGCATTCAAAGCGACTGTGGTTCCAGTGGGTGAAGACCAGATCCCAATGATTGAACAGACTAACGAAATTGTGCGTCGTCTGAACCGTCAGGTAGGTCGTGAGCTACTTCCAGAATGTAAAGCCTTGCTATCTAACGTTGGCCGTTTACCAGGCTTTGATGGTAAGGCGAAAATGTCTAAATCTTTAGGCAATACCATTGTGCTAGATGCATCAGACAAAGATATCAAGAAAGCCGTTAACGCAATGTATACGGATCCGAACCACCTGCGTATTGAAGATCCAGGTCAGGTTGAAGGTAACGTGGTATTTACTTACCTGGATGCGTTCGATACCAACAAAGAAGAACTGGAAGAACTAAAAGCCCATTACCGCCGTGGTGGTTTGGGTGATGGTACAGTGAAAAAACGTCTTGAAAGTATTTTGAAAGAATTAATCGGTCCAATTCGTGAACGTCGTATGGAACTTTCTAAAGATCCTGACTACATTATGGATGTACTCAAGACTGGTACAGACAAATGCCGTGATATTACTCAAGCGACTTTGGATGAAGTTAAAACTGCCCTTGGCGTGTTCCACTTCTAATGCTTGGATAAATTTTGAAAAGCCCTTCACATGAAGGGCTTTTTTATTGAATTCCTACACATTTGATTCATAGTTGCTTTTTTCTGTCACACAAAGGTAGAAAAACTTACTTTAGTTAACAGCTCTTTACACGTTTACCAATGTAAAAATAACAAGCCAGTTTTAATATGAAAACATATTCAGGAAATAGCAAGAAACATTCTCCACAGTTTCATTTGCAACAAGTTTTTCCTTTTTCTACGCAATGACAACCCCAATCATTGCGTTTTTTTTGTCTGAAACTTTTATAAAAATCATTTTAGTTCACGCTGCTCTTTTACAATATCTAGCTTATGTAGCAAAAAAAGCTAATAAAAAACCCGCAACATGTGCGGGTTTTTTTTGTGTTTATACTTAAGCGTGTTTATGACGCATGTGCGGGAACAGGATCACGTCACGGATACTTGGCGCATTGGCAAAGATCATCACCAGACGGTCAATACCGATACCTTCACCCGCTGTTGGAGGTAAGCCATATTCTAATGCTTCAATAAAGTCTGCATCGAAGTGCATTGCTTCATCATCGCCTGCGTCTTTCTCGGCAACCTGTGCCTGGAAGCGCTCAGCCTGGTCGATCGGATCATTCAATTCCGAGAAACCATTTGCCAGCTCACGACCACCAATAAAGAATTCGAAACGGTCAGTGATGTGTGGATTGTCATCATTACGACGCGCCAGTGGAGAAGTTTCTGCTGGATATTCAGTAATGAATGTTGGCTGACGCAGTTTAGTTTCTACTGTTTCTTCAAACACGATAGTTTGCAGTTTGCCCAAACCAAAACCTGGTTTCACCTGTTCTTTCAGCTCTTCCTGAACGTATTTTGCCAGAAAGTCACGGTCGCCTACATTTTCAGGCGTGAACTGTGGGTTGTGCTCAAGAATCGCATCAAACATTGAGATTTTCTTGAATGGACCTTTGAAGCTAAATACTTCTTCGCCATAAGGCACGTCAGTTGTACCCAAAATATCCAATGCCAGTTTTTCCAGCATTTGCTCAGTCAGTTCCATCAGGTCTTTATAGTCTGCATAAGCCTGGTAGAACTCGATCATGGTGAATTCCGGGTTATGACGAGTTGAAACACCTTCATTACGGAAGTTACGGTTAATTTCGAACACACGCTCAAAACCACCGACAACCAGACGTTTCAAATAAAGCTCAGGTGCAATACGCAAAAACAGTGGCATGTCCAACGCATTGTGATGCGTTTCAAATGGACGCGCAGAAGCACCACCTGGAATCACGTGCATCATTGGCGTTTCCACTTCCATGTAACGTTTTTCAGTTAGGAAGTTACGGATACCAGCGACAACTTTAGCGCGGATTTCAAAAGTCTTACGTGTTTCTTCGTTCACGATCAGATCCAGATAACGCTTACGATACTTCACTTCTGTATCTGTTAAGCCGTGGAATTTGTCTGGAAGTGGACGAAGTGATTTTGTTAATAATTCGAATTGTTCGATATGTACATACAGGTCGCCTTTACCCGAACGACCGATATAACCTTCAACGGCAATGATATCACCAAGGTCTAGACCTTTAATTGTAGCAAGTACTTCAGCATCTAATTCTTTACGAGGAACATAAAGCTGAATACGGCCAGTCATGTCCTGAATTACGATGAATGAACCACGGTTCAACATCACACGACCCGCAACTTTTACATACACCTTTTCGCCTGCTTCAATTTCTTCTTTTGACTGGTCAGCGAACTGGTCTTGAAGATCTTGCGCGTAGTGCTCACGCTTGAAAGTATTTGGCCATGGGCTCTTGCCAGTTTCCTTGGCTTGATCTTCGATTTGCTTTAACTTGGCATGACGCTGTGCAATTAAATCGTTTTCGGAAATGATTTGTTCAGAAGTCGATTGAGCGTTAGTTTGCGTCATCTCTGCCTCGAATAAGATTAGTTAAAAAATAGAAGGTGCATACAATAGCAGATTTTGCAGTTAAATCGTAGCGTCCAGCAGCATCTCAATTGGCTTTTCTTTTCAAATATCTGGGGAAGGCTCAAATTCCTCTTTTGGGCAGGGCCTTTCACCCTAACCAAGCCGAGGAATATACAGTTTTAATTGACCAATTAATCAAAAAATAACGTTTTAATATCAAATTCTTTACAGAACCTTTCAGTCTTTTTGACTAAGGTCGGCTTGGACTAAAGTCTTTAGACCAAATGCTAACTTCATTCCCTGTATAGAAGTTCTACAATGCTCCCTGACGCAAATCATTGCCGGACCATAAAACGAATTGATACGAACCACCATAATGAGCCAATGCACCTCTAAAATCCTTTTTTTTCATGGACTTGATTCTTCACGAGAATCTACGAAATTCCATGCCATCGATGCCGATCATAAATATTGCATTGATGTGGATTACCGCAACCTCAATTATGCGACTGTGGCAGAGTTTTATAACGAGATGATTGAAAAAATTCATCCAGATATTCTGGTTGGGCATAGTCTGGGGGGTTACTGGGCACTGAAAATGTCACAGCAACACCAGATTCCTTGTGTAATTGCCAATCCAAGCCTAGCCCCCTATTTCCGCGATGATTATCCTGCAATTTGTGATAATGACCTACAGCATGACATTCCTCAGCTTGCCTATATTGAGTTAGGCGATGAAATACTGGATATGCATGCAGTACAGTCCCAACTAGAAGATTATATGCAGGTAGAAGCGGTTCCCGGTGGACATCATCGCCTTGAAACACCGGAACGGATCAATCCCCTGATCCTGCAAATTCAACAGAATCTGCAAAAAAGTTAAGTATTACATTTAAAGAAGCCATAAAAAAAGCCCTGCATATTGCAGGGCTTTTTATTCATCTGTTGCGCTTAAGCGGCATTAGCTTCAGGCTTCGATTTGTCATCCAATACAGACCAGATATTCAGCCCAAGATCACTATGTAAATCAGGTAGATCAAGAAAAATGCTCGCGCCGAGTACTTTATGATTACATTTTTCAGCCAGTTCATTGACAGCTTTCAATGTACCGCCAGTAGCCAATACGTCATCTACAATAATCACTTTTTGTGATTGAACCTCAGCAGACATTTCCAGACGGTCCAGACCGTATTCCAGGCTATAACCCACACCAACCACTGGAGGTGGTAATTTACCTGCCTTGCGAACCAGTAACAGGCCCTTGCCGGTACGTTGTGCCAACAAGCTTGCCAATACAAAGCCACGTGCTTCAACAGCAATAAAGCTATCTACTTCTGCCAGTTTTTCAGCAGGAATGCTTGCAATCAAAGCATCAGTTAATGGACCGATGTTATTCATGAAAAGCGGTGTTAAGTCAAAGAAACTAATACCCGGCTTTGGAAAATCCTGGACAGTACGAATGTGAGACCACAATGAAGTAGACATATTGCTCATGGGAGATCGTTAGATAAGAAAAAGGAACCGGCAAATTTTAAACTGAATTACGACTAAAGGATAGGGAAAACCGAGTATTATTGCAGCAACACCCCTATTGACATGCAATTATTTACTTATATTTCATTAATTTATAAGAGCACTTTTTTCATAAAAACTTTAATGATTGTTTTAAATCTATGAATCATTACCCGACGGTAAAATATTTTTTATTTCTCTCAGTGTGAGAAACAATAAGCTTTTATTTATTTGCATAAATAAAATTATATTCCGGCATTTCTAAGAGAATAAAAAGCTTGAGTAAAGGACTTTTACTGACCCGGATCACTATTCTGCTTTTAATTTTGCTGTTTAAACTGTTATCTACTTTACTTTCTGAACAGAACTGCGTAAAAATTTAGCCAAATATGTCCGCTATTAAATGCCATATTATTAGAGTCTTGCCTGTTTAGGATTTTTGAGCCAGCTTCCATATTCGCTGGTTTTGGAGAGTTACATGAAAAAATATCAATGCATCGTTTGTGGATGGATTTACGACGAAGCGGAAGGTTGGCCTCAGGACGGTATCGTCCCTGGTACTAAATGGGAAGATATTCCAGATGACTGGACCTGCCCAGACTGTGGCGTTTCTAAAGTCGATTTTGAAATGATCGAAATCTGATTTCGCCCAAACAAAGGCCATATTGAGTGGTCTTTTTTTATGCCTTTCTACTATCTATAAAAAAGCATGGAGTTAAATATGCATCCTATCGTCATCATTGGTTCAGGTATGGCAGGCTATGCTGTCGCACGCGAATTCCGCAAGCTGAATCCAGACCATGAACTCGTCATGATTTGTGCCGATGATGCAACCAACTACGCCAAACCGACACTTTCCAATGCTTTAGTGGGCAAAAAAGCACCCGAAAATATTGCCTTGGGCGATGCTGCCAAAATGGCAGCTCAGTTAAATATGCGTATTGAAACGCATACCTGGGTTAAAGCCATTGATGCTACTGCACATGAACTGACTGTTGTAAAAGATCAGTCTGAGCAAAAACAGGCATATTCAAAACTGGTTCTTGCCGTGGGTGCACAGCCAATTCGTCTGGCAATTGCTGGTGATGGCAGTGACGATATTCACGTGGTCAACAACCTGACTGATTATAAAGCTTTCCGTACCAGCCTGGAAAAACGTGAAGATAAGCGGGTAGTGATTTTGGGTGCCGGTTTGATTGGCTGTGAATTTGCCAATGACCTTCAGCACACGGACCATCAAGTGACTGTAATTGACTTGGCACCTCAGCCTCTAGCCCGTTTATTGCCTTCACATGTTGCAGATGTTTTCCAGCAAAACCTGGAAGAAACTGGTATTAACTTTGTATTAGGCACGACTGTAGAGAAAGTCTCTAAAGTTGAAAATGGTGACTACCTGGTGACATTAGCCAATGGTCAGTCAGTCGTTGCAGATGTGGTTCTGTCTGCAGTGGGCTTACAACCAAATGCATCAGTAGCCAAAGAGTCTGGTGTACAAATCGGTCGCGGTATCTTGACCAATAGCCAGCTCGAAACGAATTTAGCTGATATTTTCGCTGTCGGTGACTGTGCTGAAGTGAATGGTACTTTATTGCCTTATGTGATGCCAATCATGCAGCAGGCGCGTGCGCTGGCTAAAACCTTGAATGGTGAAACGACAGCAGTGCATTATCCAGCAATGCCTGTTGCGGTAAAAACACCTGCTGCCCCCCTGACTGTACTGCCTGCACCCGCCAATATTGATGTAACCTGGGACACTGAAGAGTTTGAGGATGGCATGATTGCCAAAGCCACAGATACTGAAGGAACCCTGCGCGGCTTTGTACTATTAGGCGCTACCGCAGCGAAACAGCGTCTTACATTGACTAAGCAGGTTCCTGACTTGATTCCTGTATCGGTTTAAGGTTTAAATACAAAGGTCATTCTTTGTACAGAATGTCCTTTTATAGGGAACTTAACATGAATAGTCATGTGCAATCGAGTCTATTACCATCACCATATACTGCTTTCATGCATGAAACCAAGGTTGACCTTGGCAATGGTATTGAATTGCATGTAGAGGTAGGTGGTCAGGAGAATCACCCGACCTTGTTGCTGATTATGGGCCTTGGTGCACAGATGCTGTATTGGCCGGACTTTTTCTGTAAATCTTTTATCGATCAAGGTTTCCGGGTCATCCGTTTTGATAACCGCGATATTGGCCTATCCTCTAAAGTCCATCATAAAGGTCCACGATTAAATACTATTAAACTGATGGGTCGCTTCATGCTAGGCCTGGGTAACCAGGGAGCACCTTATACCCTGTATGACATGGCAGATGACGTCAGTCTGCTGATTGATAAAATGGAACTGGACGAGGTGTATGTGCTCGGTGCTTCGATGGGTGGTATGATTGCACAAATTCTGGCAGCACGTTATCCTGAGAAGGTTAAAAAGCTGGCCCTGTTATTTACCAGTAACAATCAGCGTCTGTTACCTCCACCATTTCCAAAACAGCTCTTTAGTCTGATTGGCAAACCCGCTTCGCAGGATGAAAATGGTATAATTGACCATAGTTTGAAACTGTTTAACATCATTGGCTCGCCTGGTTATATCAATCAGCTTGAGGCAATGCAGACCGCCCGTAAATTATATAATCGAAGTTATTACCCAGCGGGTGTACTTCAACAGTTTTTAGCAATATTATGTACGGGCTCGTTGCTGCAACTGGATAAGCAAATCCGACAAGAGACGCTTGTAGTTCATGGTTCTCAAGATCGCTTGCTACCACCCAGCCATGGTAAGGCTGTTGCGAAAGCAATATCTGGTGCTAAATTTGAATTAATTGATGGAATGGGGCATGATATCCCACCGCATTTTATTCCATATCTTAGCGAATTATTTGCTGATCATTTTAAATCATAAAATTAGGACACTATGGCTGCATTACCATCCCTAAGACAGCTGTCATATCTCGTAACACTGTCTGAGACGCTGCATTTTACAGAAGCTGCTCGCCGTTCATTTGTGACCCAGTCCACCCTATCGGGCGGGATCATGGAGTTGGAGCGTTTACTCGGTGGCGTTCTTGTTGAACGTGATCGCCAGAATGTACGCTTGACTCCACTCGGAGAGCAAGTGGTTGCACGCGCTCGTGTTCTACTGGCTGATGCTCAGGACTTAATGCGTTTAAGTCGTGAGATGAGTGAACCTTTAACAGGTGATCTGCATTTAGGTGTGATTCCGACCATTGCGCCGTTCATTCTGTCGCAACTTCTTGATGAAGTGCATAAACAGTTGCCGAAAATTCAGCTGCATCTGCACGAAGCACAAAGTGAAAAAATTGTTGAAAAGCTGGAACATGGCAACCTGGATATGGTTGTACTGGCCCTGCCTTTTGATACACGTAGCCTAAAAGTTGCTGAAATTGTGAAAGAAGATCTGTATGTGGTTCACCACAAGTCAGATCAGAATGCAGCTCAGGCCACTTCCTTAGAAGATCTGGATCTTTCTCGTTTAATGTTACTTGAAGAAGGCCACTGTCTACGTGATCATGCTTTAAGTGCTTGTCCAATTGGTGAGCGTAAGAATGATCATCGCCTGAAAGCAAGCTCATTGCCAACGCTGATCGAGATGGTGTCTTCCAATCTTGGTTTTACCCTGTTGCCTGAAATTGCACTTCATACCAACATGATTAAAGCCAATCCTGAACTTCAGGTGAAAAAGATTGCTGCTGCACCAAGCCGCACCTTGGCTTTGGTGACACGTAAGAGTACACCGCTACAAAGCGAATTTGATGTACTGCTACCTATCCTGCAAAAGATCGCGCAGCAATAAAGATACTGCTAACGTAAAAAGGAGCCCACACTGGTTCCTTTTTTTATTTTTAGAAACAGCATATTTATATAAAAAGAGACTGAAAATTCAGTCTCTTTTTAAAAGATTATGTTTTATTTAAAGGTTTCCAGTAACACGCGCTGTGCATTATGCGGCTGTTCACCTTGCGCAGGTTGTGTACGGATCCAGGTACCATCACTTTGCAGCAACCAGGATTGCTGATTATCTTTAAGATAGTTCAATAAGCCTTGCTGATAGATGCGTTTTTTCAATGTTTCATCTTCAATCGGGAAACAGGCTTCAACACGATTAAACAGGTTACGGTCCATCCAGTCTGCGCTTGAGCAATAAATACGGGAATTGCCGTTATTGCTAAAGTAATACACGCGGGTATGTTCCAGGAAACGTCCGACGATGGAACGAACACGGATATTTTCCGACAAGCCCGGCAAACCAGGACGTAAACAGCAGATCGAACGGATAATCAGGTCAATCTGCACGCCTGCTTGCGATGCTTCATACAATTTATTAATGAGTTGTAGTTCTGTAAGCGCATTCACTTTGACAATGATCTGAGCCTTTTTGCCTTCTTTGGCATTGGCAATTTCATTGTCGATGTAATTCACCAGCTGGGTATGCAATGTAAATGGTGCATGTAACAGCTTTTTCAGCTTGGCCATTTTTCCCATACCGGTGAGTTCCTGGAAGATACGGTGTACATCTTCACACAGTTCTTTGTCTGTGGTTAACAGTCCATAATCGGTATAGATGCGCGCATTACCCGCGTGATAGTTCCCGGTACCCAAGTGTACATAGCGCATCAGCTTGTTATTTTCACGGCGTACCACCAAAATCATCTTGGCATGCGTCTTATAGCCAACAATGCCATAGACAACTACGGCCCCCGCTTCTTGCAGGACATTGGCTACAGCGATATTAGACTCTTCATCAAAACGCGCACGTAGTTCGATGACCGCAGTCACTTCCTTGCCATTCCGTGCTGCTTCAGCCAGTACCTGAACAATTTCTGAGTCCGCTCCACTACGGTATAAGGTCTGCTTGATTGCCAGGACTTGTGGATCACGCGCAGCCTCACGCAGTAATGAAATTACAGGCGAGAATGATTCAAAGGGATGATGTAGCAGGATGTCCTGTTTCTGCATCGCGCTAAAGATATTTTCTGATTTCTTTAGTACTTTCGGTACGATTGGTGTATGTGAATCATAGCGTAAATGTGGACGTTTAAAATTCGATAACAGACGTGCCAGATTGACCGGTCCGGCAACCTTGTACAGATGTTCTTCTTCTAGATCAAATTCATCCAGCAGGTATTCATAAATATGTTTTGGACAGTTTTCTGTAACTTCTAGACGTACTGCACGCCCAAAACGACGCGAGTTCAATTCACCTTTTAAGGCAATCGCCAGATCTTCGACATCTTCATTTAAAGCCAGATCAGCATTACGGGTTACACGGAACTGATAGCAGCCTGTTGCAGTCATACCAGGAAACAGGTCAGAAACATGTTCATGTATAATTGCGGAAAGCATCACATGATGTTCCTTGCCGCCTGTTAATTCATCTGGTAAACGTACCACACGTGGTAGTGAACGTGGTGCAGGCACAACAGCCAGATCGATCTGACGGCCAAAAGCATCCTTCCCTTCCAGCGTCACAATAAAGTTTAGCGACTTATTCACTAAACGTGGGAATGGATGGGCTGGATCCAGGCTGATCGGGGTTAAGACTGGTGCCACCTGTTCCTGAAAATATTTTTTTATCCATTGTGACTGTGCTGGTGTCAGCTCACCACGGCGCAGGAAACAGATATCTTCTTCACGCAGTTTAGGCAGAATTTCTTCATTCAGAATGCGGTACTGGCGTTCAATGGCAGCATGGGCAGTTTTGGAAATTTGATCCAGCACCTGCTTCGGCGTTAGGCCATCCGGACTACGACTTTCATTGCCCAGATCCAGCTGTTCCATCACCCCAGCCACACGAATTTCAAAGAACTCATCCAGATTACGCGAGAAAATCAGCAGAAAGTTCATGCGTTCAAGCAGTGGATGTAAAGGATCGACAGCCTGTTCCAGGACACGCAAATGGAAATCCAGAATAGACAATTCCCGGTTAATGTACCGGTCATTATAGGTATATTCAGTTTGTACCGAAGGGCTGTTGGCTGCCGTATTCATATCGAACCTTTAATCGTTTTAAAGCCTGAGTCAATAGTATCAGTATGCTTCAAATTTATGACAATTTCATAAAAAAAGCCCGAATTCTCGGGCTTTATGGCAATTTTTTTATAACGATTTTTTACTGTCAGGGTAATTCTGCATAGCGCATATAACGTTGAATCATGCGTTTACGTGCTTTTAAAGCAGAAGCATTGCGATTTTCTTCAAAATATTTTGGATTGGTCAAAATTGCCGCCAGGAAAATTGCCTCTTCTCTGGTCAGACTTTCTGAAGTTTTACCAAAATAATGTTTGGCGGCCGCTTCCACCCCGTAAATATGATGACCAAACTCAATCGAGTTTAAGTACACTTCAAGAATACGCTCTTTCGACCACATGCGTTCCATCATCCAGGTGGCAACCGCTTCCTGGCCTTTACGCAGAAAAGAACGTTTGTTGAACAGGAACAGATTTTTTGCCAGCTGCTGGGAAATGGTAGATCCCCCCGCAACAACTTTACCCTGTTCTTTATTACGGCTTAAAGCTGTTTGAATTCCATCCCAGTCAAAACCATGATGATGCACAAATTTTCCATCTTCCGCAGTCACCACTGCTTTTTTCAGATTGGTACTGATCTCATCATAAGGACGCCATTGATGTTGAATGGGCTTGGAGGGTTCAGTCCAATAATCAATCCGCATCATCATCGTGGTATTGACCGGATTAAAACGCCACCAGGCCAGACTGGCAAAGATCCAGAGTTGAATACATAAAACCACACTGAACAGCAGCAAGAATATTCGGATTAGAAAAGCTTTCATGTCAGTGGGTTACTCCTGAAGATGTTATTTTTTCGTGTTAAGCTTATTTGAAATATCTCATACAGCGCAAGAATAGCATGTCTGAATACGCACCTCCTTCCATTCACCGTAAACTGGATGTCCACACCTGGTGGTTTACTGCGGTATTGATTGCAGTGAATGTCGGATTGTTTGCCTGGCAGATTTTTACTGGCACAGATGCCAGCCATCCAAGTACACAAGATGCCATCCGCTGGGGTGCTGATTATGCACCTTTGACTTATCTGGCGGAACCCATTCGTGTGTTCAGCAGCATGTTTTTTCATTTTGGCCTGATTCACTTAATGTTAAACATGTGGGCGCTTTATATTTTTGGAAGCGTGGCAGAACAGCTATTTGGGCGCTGGTATTTTGTTGGCCTCTATCTTTGTGCTGGGCTGATGGGCAGTCTGTTCAGCGGTTATATGAATATTCAGGATAGTTATGCCTTAATTGAAGGTGGGGTCGCCAATCCGGGACTTTTACCAAGCGTAAGTGCTGGTGCATCGGGTGCTGTCATGGGCTTGGGCGGCGCGTTAACTATCTTGTCGATTCTGCCAGTTCTTCCACGTCAGCGCTTTATTTTAGATAAAAAAACCTTGCTGATGGTGATGGGGATTAACCTGTTTATGGGCTTTATGATTGCTGGCATTAACAATGCTGCACATATTGGTGGCATGATTATGGGCGCTGTGCTGGCTGTACTCTGGTATGCCGGGCAAAAGCTGCAACGCGCAGGTTTTATTCAATTCATCGCACTCATAGCTGCTTTAGCAGCCTGCTATGGGCTTTATCAATATAACTTGATCCTAATTGATCCTATTAAGCCACTCTGGCAGGAGATTCTGGAGATGATGCATCAGCAGTTAAAACTGTAACTGACGCATCTTCAATTTTTATTGATTCAGTTCGCGCAGACTTTGCAGCGGTGGAATATCGCTCAGATAACTCAGTCGATAACGACCAATCAGCGCACAGAGTAAAGTCATAAAGATCGGTAGAATCAGCCAGATTTCCCAGTGTGGCTGAATCGGTAATTCCATGCGGTAACTGGCGACGGCACTAATCACTTCGGCAAACAGGCAAGATACAATTCCGGCACATAGTCCAATAAAGCCAATTTCCAGACTAAGCATGATTTTCAGTTTCTGTTTGGAACTTCCGAATGAGCGAAGTAAAGCCACCTCCCGCTTGCGTTCATCCATGAGCAGATTCAGACAGGCAATCAGAACCAGTATCCCTGCTACACTCACCAGTAAGGCCAAGATCGTCACGATCTGCACTAGTACATTCACAATACGCTTGATCTCGTTCAGAATCAGGCTGACATCGATAAAGACCGTATTAGAAAACTGCTGGATCAGCTGAACCAGTTTTGGTCGTTCCTGTTCCGGCACATAGAAACTGCCCAGATAACTACCGGCATTGGCATCCATGGTATTCGGAGTAAAGATAAAGAAGAAATTCGGACTAAAGCTTTCCCACTCCACACTACGCAGATTCACCACTTTGGCTTCTAGTGGTCCCTCAGGTAAGCTAAACGTCAGCTTATCTCCAATCTTGATTCCCAGCTCTTCCGCAGTCGTGGCTTCAACCGAAACTTCTCCCGGCTGTTTCAATTGCGCTTCGCCAGTTAAAATCACATTATCTTGTGGATACTGATCGGTCTGGGTCAGGTTCAGTTCACGGCGTAGTGTATTACTCTTCTTGACTAACTCTGCAGCAAATGGCTGATCATTCTTGGCAATCAGACGGCCACGAATATTCGGATATAGCGGCGTACTGTTCCAGCCATTTTGCTCTAACTCGGCCCTCAACTGCGGCATCTCAAAAGGCGGCAAACCATAGACAAACTGGTTCGGTGTACCTTCTGGTAACTGCTGTTGCCAGCGTTCCAGCAGATCGGTACGCAATACGGCTAATACAGTAATCAGACTCAAGCCCAATGCCAAAGCGGTGATCTGTAACGCAGTCTGATACGGTGTCCGTACATAAGCGGAAATCCGGGATTTTGTATTACGCAGGACTTTCAGCAATCCCCATACGGTGAGATACAGCACAGCGCAAAGCAAAATAATGGCGCCAATCACCCAAGCCGTTAATACAATATTCTCGGTGAGCACCACACTGAAAATAATCAGGCTCAGTGTCCCACTCACCAGCATCCACAACATGGAATGTACGGATTTTTCTTCCTGACGGATAACCCGGATCGGTGCAGTATTGAGTAATTGCCACAAACTTGGCAGTACAAAACCAAGCAATACCACAGCACTGGTCAACATCGCAATCGGTAATGGACCTGATAGCATTGCCATCACCGAGAATTGCAGCTGCAGATGTGGAATCAGCTGTAACATGAGTTGCAGCAAAGCATAACCTAAACTGATGCCGACAATGGTGCCTATGAGCATTGCGATTGCCAGTACCAGTCCAAGTAATGCCAGATAAGCCGCCAGAATTTGCTGTTTCGTCGCGCCGATACAACGCATTAACGCAATATGATCCTGATTCTGCTGTACATAGCGCTGTGCGGTTAAGGCAATCGCGATACCACAAAGCAAGATGGTCAAAATATTTGCCAACTGCAAAAAGGTATCCAGATTAGCAATCGGCTTCATCAAACGGGTATTGCTTTCACTGGCATTTCTTAGACGCAGACTATTCTGCTCCTCAAACTGTTGTTCCTCAGCTTCTGTATCCATACCCGGTTTAACAATCTTCTTAAAGTCTTTTTGATAGGTTTGAACACTGTCCGGATCACCTGCCATGAGCAGGCGATAATCAATCCGGCTACCAACCTGAATCGCATTGGTTCGTGCCACATCTGCCTGAGAGATAATTACGGTCGGTGAGAAACCCGAGAAGCCTAATTCCTGATTAGAGTCATAGTCAATCACGGCAGTAATCTTGAATGAGGCGTCGGCAATATTAACCTGATCCCCCACTTTAACTTTGAGCAGATCCATGGCACGCTGACTGAGCCAGATTTCACCCGGTTTTAATTGTTTAGCTTCAGGTTTGACTCTTAGCTCACCGCGTAAAGGAAAAGCAGTATCAATGGCTTTGACATTGACCATGACAAATTCGTCATTGGTATGTGCCATACTGCCAAATACAGTAACCTCTGATTGCTGCAAACCCAGCTGATCAGCCTTTTCTCGCCAGGCATCTTCGATTGGCTCATTATTACTAAGCAGCAGATCTCCAGCCAGCATTTCCGCTGCTTGCAATGCCACGGCATTCTGAATCTGCTCATTACTGAACTTAAGCGCTGTGGTCGCGCTAATTGCCAGGGTCAAAGCAATGATTAGCAGATAAATGCCCGTAGTCTTAAAACTTTGAGTCAGTAAAGGACGGAAGAGGTTCATATCATCCTCCATTCACATGTTCAGTCAACTGACCATTGCTTAACTCAAAATGACGCTGGCATAGTTGTGCCAGTTTCTGGTCATGGGTCACGAGAATTAAAGTGGTACCCAATTCATGGTTTAACTGAAATAACAGCTGTTCAATTTCCTTGGCGGTCTCCCCATCCAGATTTCCAGTCGGTTCATCAGCAAAAATAATTTTTGGCTCACTCACCAAAGCACGGGCAATCGCAACACGTTGCTGTTCCCCGCCAGAAAGCACTTTAGGGGTTTGCTGGGCCTGACGGTCCAGCCCTACTCTTTGCAACAGATTCAACGCTTTTTGTTCAGCTGCGGCATAATTGAAGTTTGGCTGTAAACGCAAGGGCAACATCACATTTTCTAATGCAGTCAGATGTGGCAACAGCTGAAAAGACTGAAATACAAAACCGATATTTTCCAGTCTGACCTTGGCTCGCTGTTCTTCATTCATTTCAGTAATGGATTCGCCACAGACCTGTAACTGACCTGAACTGGCCTGATCCAGGGTTGCCAGTATGCCCAGTAAGGTGGATTTTCCAGAGCCGGATCGTCCTGTAATCGCCACCTGTTCTCCAGCCAGAATCTCCAGATTGAGGTCCTCAAAAATCGTCAACTGTTTTTGTGATAGTTGTATCTTTTGTGTCAATTGTTGAGCAGAAATTATTGGCTGTGGCATGATGGTAGCTTTCTGGCGATCTTGAATCATACTTTTCCTATGCATCTGAATATTCAAATTCTAAAGTCTTATTTATTCCGCAGCTTAGCACTGTTTGGCCTGTGCCTGATGCCGGTGCTGGTTTCAGCAAAGACCATTATGATTCTGGGTGACAGCTTAAGTGCGGGTTATGGTATTCAACCTGAACAGGGTTGGGTCAATCTGTTGCAAAAACGTTTAAACCAACAGTATCCGAAACAGCATAAAGTGGTCAATGCAAGTGTAAGCGGCGAAACCACCAGCGGTGCACTGGCACGTCTGCCTAAACTGCTCCAGACCCATAAGCCACATATTGTCGTTATTGAACTGGGTGGTAATGATGGCCTACGTGGTCAGCCGCCACAGATGATTCAGAAAAATCTGGCAAATCTGGTTCAGCAAAGTCAGAAAGCCAAAGCAAAAGTCATTCTTTTTGGCATGAAAATGCCGCCAAATTATGGTCAAAGTTATACAAAAGCTTTTGAAAATAATTACAAGGTGGTGAGCCAGCAATATAAAGTGAAATTGTTACCATTCTTTTTGAATGGGGTGGCAGGAAATAAAAACTTGATGCAACAGGATCTGGTACATCCAAATGCCAAGGCACAAAGTATCCTGTTAAATAATGCTTATCCATATATTAAAGGCGCCCTCTAAGGCGCCTTTAATATCATTCATTCTTAAAATTCAAATTAGAAATCAAAAAAGGTGACTTCACCAGTTTCCAGTGAGTATTCAGCACCCACCACCAGTAATTTGCCTTGTGCAATGAGATTTTCCAGTACTGCTGAACCATGACGTAACTGGTTCACAGAAGCAAATACATTCGAACGTACTGCATGCTTAGACAGTTTGTTCAGGTCATCCTTCAGTTCAGTCTGCATCAGAATTTCAACTGATGGACGTACACGGTTAACAATTGACATCAGATTTGCAGATGGCGGAGTTGCCGGATTGGTCAGTGCTTCAATCGTAGAATGAATTGCGCCACAATGTGTATGACCCAAAACAATGACTACAGGACAACCAAAGCTTTCTGCAGCAAACTCAACACTACCAACCTGAGACGGCGCGACAATATTCCCTGCTACGCGAATGACAAACAGATCACCCAAACCTTGGTCAAATACCATTTCTGCTGGCACACGTGAATCTGAACATCCTAAAACAATAGCAAATGGTTCCTGACTTTCTGCCATTTCAGCACGTTGCTGATGCGATAATAATTTTAAATGCTGCGTTTCACCGTTGACAAAGCGTTGGTTACCCTTTTTAAGACGTTCTATAGCTTCCTGAGCTGTGAGCATTCGTGTTTACCACCGTTGTTTTAAGTTGCAATATCTTAATCCTCTGATTTATGAATGTCACTTGCAAAAAATCAGCTTGTCTAAATTTCTATCAGTGGACCTGCATCACACTAATATTTCAATTTATGATCAGAGTTCACATGAAAACTGATTTTTTTTCACTTATGCGAATAACTTATTGGTGACATTACTTCACAATTATTTACAATAGAAATAACTCTATAATTTTATCCGAACAAGGTGGATTTGCTTCAGGATGAAACTGTTTTGAACAGTACACTGGATGCAAGACAAGGAATGTGACGCCATGATAAGAAAATTAATAAAGCGCTCAAAATTACTCTGCGCCATGACTCTAATATTAGCCCCAAGCTTCAGCACACTAAGTCAGGCCCAAGTCAGTTTTCCTACGCGTGCTCAGCCAAGTAATAATATTCTTAGCCAGTATCTGGTTCAGGAACGGCTACAGGCGGGTCTGAAAAGCAAAACACTGAAAGTCGGTCATATTTCCTGGAGCTATAACGAGGGCGGGAATGTCAATAAACCGTCTATTTTACTGATTCATGGTCTGGCGGGCACCAAAGACGACTGGAATCGTGTCGCACGGTTTCTTACCCCTTATTATCATGTGATCGTTCCCGATTTACCCAATAATGGTGACACCCGTACACCTGCAGATTTTGATTTCTCAGTACCGAATGTAACCTCTCAACTGCGTATCTTTCTGGAAGCTTTGGATGTCAATGAGAATCTGCATGTTGCTGGACATTCTCTAGGGGGGTCGATTGCCACAGTTTATGCTTCTCAATATCCTTTCGATACGCAAAGCCTGTTCTTACTGAATAGTGCCGGAATCTATAAAAACGCCAATACGCGCTATACTCGTGATCCATATGCTTTAAAGAACCTGATTGTAAGCAAACCGGGAGATCTGGAAGATGTCAGTCATAAACTGATGCAGCATCCGCCTGCTCTCTCAGATCAGTTAAAACATGCCCAGGAAAAACTGCTGATTTCCCGTTCCGAGCAGACCAGCAAAGCTATTGATCAAATTGTCATGCTGAGCCGGATCTACACGCCGGAAACATTTGCTCGTTTGACCCGTACTGTAGAAGCACCAACGTTGATTTTATGGGGTAAGCAGGATCGTATTATTAATGTTGAAGTGGCTAAAGAGCTGCACTCCCTATTTAAACGTGCCGAAACACCAGTGATCCTGAACAATGTCGGTCATATACCGATTCTTGAAGCAGAAAGACAGGTTGCACAGTATTATTTACCTTTTCTTGCAAAGACACAGACCCTAAAAAATCCACTTGCTGATAAACTCATCCCTTTAAATTAACTTTTAGAATCAATATGCAGAAACACCCGATGATTGAGCAATTGATCGAAGCTCAGCTTGACTTTCTAGATCAGTCATTTGCTCAATCTGAAACGATTCAAAATGAGTTTCAGACCTTTTATCTCTGGTTCCGCAAACAGACCCTGAAAGATCTGTGGAGTCCGATGCAAATTAACCTGCTATTGCAAAAACAAATATTAGGCACAGCAGCCAGCTCTTTTCTGATTGAACAGATTGCAGAACATATCCGTTTTGCTCTGGTCCACCCTGCAAATGACAATACCAAGATTGCCGATGTGATTCCTGTACTGACCATTGATAAGATTGCTCAGTATGTCGCAAGTAAAAGTGGTCATCGTCAGCGCCTGATCAAGAAAGTGGTGAATAATCCCGCCTTCTCTGCCATGATCAGCCAATTGATCCAGCATTCAATTCAGGATTATCTGGATAATTCGGTGATTGCCAAGAGTGTACCGGGCGTTTCCCGCTTTATGAAAATGGGCAAATCTGTACTGGAAAATGTGACTGATACCAGTCTGGACAATACCATTGCCAAATACTTGCAAAAGAATATTCTCAAGCTTGGCCAGTTGAGTGAAAATATCCTGAACCAGCATTTTGATGATGAAAAACTTTATCATTTTCAAGCGAATCTCTGGCATAAAATCAAAGACATGCCTCTGTCCGTATTAAAGAATTATATTGAAGTACAAGACCTGACCCAGACTGTGAATTTGGGCCATGAAATCTGGGATCACATGCGCCAGACCGATTATCTGCAACAGCAGATACAGGATGGCGTACATGCCTGGTATGTCCGTAATCAGGAACACACTTTTGACCTGCTACTTCGTGATCTGAATATCAATGAGTCGCTGATTCAACATGAATTAAATGTGTTACTGGTCCCTGTCATTCAGCAGATGATTTCACAAGGTCATTTACGTGAACGTGCACGCCAATATCTGAAACAGTTTTATTATTTAGAACAAACACTCAAGATTTTAGAAATTATTAAATAATAAAAAAGTCACCGATCGGTGGCTTTTTTTTAGGTTCCTATCGCTGTTCCACATTCTGGAATAAGTTTTAAACGTATCCCCTTGTCTTGCATAAGTATATTAAATTGCTGTACTAAATCGCTATTAATCTGTTCGATTGGATTGAGGATCGGCAATATATATTGTTCATTCATCATTAAAAAGATTGTTTCTATTAAAAATATGAAATTCTCTTTGAATACTGAAAGTTGAGATAAAGTTTTAAAATCTGCATTTTGTTTGGACAGCAGATCAAGTAATACCGAAATTACCTGCTCAGGTGCCTGAATTTGACCAATCGGTGTTTTAAAAGCACGAATACCATTTTTGGGAATATTCGATTGCAGTTTAAAATTAAGCTGGCCCAGTACTTGTAAATGCTCAGTTTTATGAAACATCTGTGGATTCTTCAAAAAGATATCTTCTCTTTGCTTGGCATCTCGAGCTAAGTCCTTTAAATATTCTTTTAAAGCAGGTGCTTGAATACTTTTAATCATCTGCTGCATATTCAAAGGAATACTGATACTGTCTAAATTCTCACAAGGCTGCGCACTGGCAATATAAGTCGATTTTGTAGTCTGAAAAACTTGACGATGCACATCAACACTATATAAAGGCTTCCAATGCTCAGTTAAAAACTCATGCGCCAAGGCTGCATTTGAACTGTCTAAAGTTTTTATAATTGCATCGATTTTTGGATGATTTATAAATGTACCTGCCTGATTGAGATCATGAAATAATTTTTTGCCGATTGCAATACTATGTTCCGAGGTAACTTCAGTATGCTGATCAACCAGATGCAACAATTTCTGTATGGGGTCTAATGCGAGCGACCCCGGACTACACATATAGTGTAGATAAAAGACTCCCCCCTCTTTGAGTGAGTTTGCGACAATATCTAATAATGTATGTTGCTGCTGAGATGCAATCCAAGTATAGGTCCCATGATTCACAATATAATCAAAAGCTTGTTGATTTGTCCGTAAAAAATGCTCGAAGTCACTGTGGATGAACGTAACATTTTTAATACCCAATTGCTTTGCAAAACGATTGGCTGTTTCAATATGTACCGGATTAAAATCCACACCAACAAAATTTGCATGCGGATGATAAATTGCTGCAACAATTAGGTTAATTCCTGTTGCACAGCCCAACTCTAAATAGGAAAATGTTTCTCGAATATCGGGAGTTTTAAAACCTTGAAATTGGATGATTGTATTTAACCAAATTGGTTGAGTTTCTTTATAGAAAAACATTGGATAAACGCTATCCAACACATAACCTTGATTTTTATTCATAATCTTCCTATTTTAAAACCTTTGCCAAAACATTTCTTAACATCGAAATAAAAGGGGCAATTGCCCCTTTTATTTCATTCAATGAAGAATGGACTTAGAATTTATAGTTTAATGCAAAACTATAGCGTCTTCCGTCCAGTACATAGTTATTGCCATCTTCCACGACATTTTTATTGGTGACATTATAAATACCTGTCGAGAACTGCAATTGATCTGTGTATTTATAGACTGCTCCTAGGTCCACGAACGTATAAGAAGGTGTGCGCACATCTGCTGATGTACCTGCTGTTTCACCACGATAATTAGCCTGAGTCCATAAGAGTAATTGATCATTTACATCCCAATCTAGACCTGCATTAAACATATGCTTTGGTAAATCATTTAAAGGTTTACCTTTATCTGCACCACTTTTTTGTTCACTGTCTGTATAGGTATAAGACTGTCTGTATTTAATATAATCCGTGATTTGATAATCTGTTGTTAATTCAAGACCTTGGATTGTTGCTTCATCGATGTTGAATTTACGTGTATAGCCTGTACTGCTATATGGAAGTTCAGGATTAGCTTGGTAAAATGCGCTATCTGCCATCCATTCATCCAATGCGCTTCCTGTTAGTTCAATAGCATTACCATTTTCATCTTGAGCTCGACTACCTGCAATACGGCCAGAACGGGTAATCTTATCTTTGAAATCGGTTTGATAAAGCATCAGACTTGCAGTTAAACCAAGATCTGAATCTTCAAATGCAATACCTGTTTCATAGGTTAAACTGCTTTCTGGTTTTAAATCTGGGTTGGCAATAATCGCGCCACCCATTGAACCTAAACGATAGTCTGAAGATGAATCCCGTAAGCTTGGAGCTTTATATCCTGAAATTACACCGCCTTTCAGGATGAAATTATCATTTGCTTTATAGACTGCATATGCTTTAGGACTGAAGTTACTACCAAAGAACTCATTCTCATCATAACGTCCGCTTAAGGTTAATGCTAAATCATCAGTGACGTTCCAAGTATCTTCAGCAAACAATGACCATTGGTAACGATCCATTTTAGTGACTTTACCTGCCATAGTTGGCTCTTGGTTGGTCGTCCCATCTTCTAAGTTTTCTTTCAAGAAACGTCCACCCACCGTTAAAGTGTGTTGATCAAAGAAATAGGTACCTTGCGAGTTTGCGGTCATTGTTTCAAATAAAATTCCGCCCGGGTTGGTCACACCATTGACAGTTCGGCCAGTAATCGCATTATTTTGGTCTTTATCATATTGTAAATATGAATTAACTACTAAATTTTCATATTTACCTTCATGAATTAAATTATAATTATTTTTCTCTAATTCAGAATAAGTCCGGCTACTTTCTGGCAACATACTTTTGCCAGGATTATGTGTTCTTTCTTGCTGGGTGTTTATATATTCTGCAGTAATCGTATTTTTATCATTTGGCGTATAAACAAATTTTGCACCTAAATTTTTCTTTTTAAATTCAGGATCACTTTCAGCAGATTCGGTATTATTTTTTTGTAAATCACTTTCTTCAATGGTTTGAAAACCAGCATTTACCTGTAATGACAATAAATTATCAATTAAAGGTGCATTGACATATAAACTGGTATTTGTTGCATCGTTATTCACATCATTTGATTGGCCCGCCTTGATATATTCGGTACGAATACTTCCGGTCAACTGATCCTGATGTTTTTTGGTAATGATGTTAATCACCCCCCCCATCGCATCTGAGCCATATAAAGATGAAGATGGACCACGAATCACTTCAATACGTTCAATCGCTTCGATAGGTGGTAAAAAGTTTACAGATGCACCCGCTACCCCACCGTTTGTGGTCAATAGGCTACCATCATTCATTGGCTTACCATCGATTAAGAATAAGGTATAAGCTGAACCCATCCCACGGATTGAAATGGTTTGGTTGGTACCACCACCATTCACAAAAACACCCGGGACATTTTAAGTGCATCAGTCACATCGCTATACGATTTTTTTGCTAACTCTTCGCCTGTAATCACTGAAATTGTTGCTGCTGCATCCGCAATGTTTTGCTCATAACCACCTGCTGTAGTAACTACAATCGTATTGAGTTTAACGGCATCAGATGTAGGAGCTTCAAGCGATGAAGTAGATTCTTGTAGTTCTTTAGTATTGTCAACTGATTGTACTTCAGCTTGTGTTTGAACAGCCAATGCAGAAAGCACTGCGAAAGCTAAAGCGGATTTCAAGAATGGCGTATTCATACGCTGGTACCCCGATTGTTATGTAGAGATCATGTCCGAATTGTTGCGGATTGTAATAGATTAAAAATCTAATGTAAATGATTTTGATAACAATTCTCATTAAAATCCAAAGTAAATAAAAGCCCCGCTTTTGCGAGGCTTTTAAATTTTTTTTAAATCAGGATATTACTTGAAGTATGCACCTTCAGCCTGACTATGGTCAGTCTGGTCAACCACACGTGCAAGTTCTGGAACGTGCTGTTTCAAAGTCGTTTCAACGCCTTGTTTCAAAGTCACGTCAATTGCTGAACAGCCCTGACAGCCGCCGCCAAATTTAAGTACAGCAGTCAAACCGTGTTCAGGATCTTCAACCACTTCAACCAGTGCACAGTTACCACCATGACCTGCCAGACCTGGATTAATTTCTGACTGAAGCACGTAAGTGATACGCTCTTCTACAGAGGCATCAGGACCTACACGTGGCACTTTAGAGTTTGGTGCGCGGAAAGTCAGCTGACCACCAAAACGGTCTTTGTTGTAATCAATTACTGCATCAAGCAAATAAGGAATAGATGGAGTATCGATGTACGCAGGGAATTCTGGATAATCCTGTTTGTAATCTGTCGGTACAACTTCATCTGGTGCACTATAAGCCATGCAACATTCAGCGCGCGGTGTACCCGGATTTTCCACGAAAACGCGTACACCAATACCTGGTGTATTTTGTTTTTCCAGTAGATCCTTTAAATACTCTTGTGCAGTCGGTGTAATCAATAGATTTGGAATTTCTTCTGTAACTGCAGTGCTGCTGTTCTCAGTCGACATAACAATAATTTCCTCAAGCTGAAGCTGCCATTTTAACTGAAGATGCGGGGTAAATTTAAAATTTCAACTAAAATTGTCGGATTTATTATAAAAGTACTACCTAAATGTCAGAATAATGGCAAGATTAAGGATCACTACTTCAGAATTAGAACTGCCGTCTATGCTGCATTTACCCTTTAATCATACCGTTACCCTTATTCTGATTACCTGCATCATCTCTTTTATTGCCTTTTCCAAAGAGCAGGTCATGAACCGTCTGATTTTCTGGCCACCGGCAATTCAACGTGGTCAATATGACCGTTTTATTTCGCATGGCTTTATTCATGCAGATGGCACACATCTACTGTTCAATATGATTACACTGTTCTTCTTTGGCAGTATTATCGAGAGCTTTTATCGCCAGTATCTTTATGATCTGGGCTTTGTCCTGTTCTATCTGGGTGGTCTGATTGCAGCCATTATTCCGAGTTATCTGCAAAATAAAAATAATCCACGCTGGGCAAGTCTGGGTGCCTCGGGTGCAGTATCAGCAGTGCTATTTGCCTATATTCTGTTTGAGCCATGGAAACTGATTTTCGTGTTCTTTATTCCTGTGCCGGCCATTATTTTTGCTGTGCTTTATGTCGCTTATAGTGTCTGGTCTGGCAAACGCGGGAACAGCAATATCAATCACAGTGCTCATCTTTGGGGGGCGGCTTATGGTGTGATTATGACTATTATCCTGGAACCTCGACTTATTCCACACTTCCTGAATAAACTGGCTCAACTTCCCTTCTAGATTCTTTCATTCATCAAGGGTACTGAGAATTAGTTTTTAAACGAATGATGATAAGGAAGCCATATGCTTCCTTTTATTTCGAAACATCTCGTAATAATTTTAAAAGTCAGGATGTCATATATTGCCAACCTTGGGGTGGATTTTGCAGTGATAATGTATACATCTGTATATTAATTGCTGTAAATCGCGAGATATTTTGCATGTCCAATTCCCCAGACGGTCTTCAATTCCCTATTTCTGCTTCACAACAAAAACCTAGCACTTCAAAAATTGGCCGCACTATCATTTCTGAAGCCTTAAACGCTGTTGATCCTGTACATGCCAGCGCAGCTAAACAGGAAAAAAACTGGCGTAAGCAATATCCGGTTCACTTTAAACATCTGGTTGAAGATGGCCTGCGCTCTCCAGGTGCAGCACTGAATATTGCCCAACAAGGTCTGGAAACAGCGCATGCCAGTTTTGAATATTACCGTGATGGCCAGAAGCATCTACTCAAAGATGTAATGTCTTTACCTGCGCAAAACCTGAGTACCTTTCAGCTGAAAGGTCAGTCTGAAAAAGCTCCTGAATGGTATGTGCCTTATCATGGTAAAAAATTGCAGGGACAAGCCCTACTGGACCAGATCCAACTATGGGAAGAACGTGGTATCGTCGAGCCAAGTCATGCTCATGCCCTGCGTGAATGTATTGCCCATCCGGAATGGTTTGACCTGTCAGATCGTACCACGGTGCTGTTCGGTGCTGCTTCTGAAGCGGGTCCACTGACCTGGTTATCTAAATGGAAAGCCAATATCGTGGCAATTGACCTGCCCAATACCCGTGTCTGGAGCAAGATTCTGGATACGGTAAGTGAAGGTAATGCTACTTTATATGCGCCTTCAGCTGAAACTCTGCCAGCAGATACTTCAATTGAAGTTCTAAAAGAGAAGCTCGGTGCCAACCTGCTGACGCAAATTCCAGAAATTGCCCAATGGCTGATTCAGTTCAAGCAAAACCTGGATCTGGCAGCAATCGCCTATCTGGATGGTGAAAAACATGTGCGTGTTTCCATGGCAATGGATGCAATCATGAAACACGTTAGCGAGCAGAAAGCCAATACCAGTCTGATGTATATGTGTACGCCAACTGACGTCTATGCCGTACCAGAAGAAGTGGTTCAAGCATCGCAAAGCAAATACCAGCAATTGTCTAAACTGGAAAGTACTTTGACCAAAGGTATTTCGCTAATCTCACGCAAAAATTTCTTTAAGAAAAATGCACAAGATTTATTCAAAGTTGCTGATCAATCCTACGGCATATGTGACTGTCTGGTCGTTGAACAAGGCCCGAACTATGCGCTGGCAAAACGCATCCAGCAATGGCGTGCCACACTGGCACGTGCCAATGGCCAACGTGTCAGTATTAATATCGCACCTTCTACAACCACTTATTCTGTAACCAAGAATCCGCTGCTTAAGGCTGCGTTTAATGGTGCCAGCCTGTTTGATGTTGAAGCTTTTGCACCAGAAACTACCAATGCGATTATGGCAGCCTTATGGATTCATGATCTGCGTAATCCGGAGTCTGTGGCTAATCCAGATGTAAAACTGAATCATCCACTTGAGCTGATGATGTCCGGTGCAAATCATGGTGGTTTATGGAGAGTGGCTTATCTGGCACGTACTGCACTGCCATTTGCTGCGCTGTATGGTTTTGCGACGGATAAGTTGCCGAAAGGATTGTTAGGTAAGTTGAAGAAGTAAATTTAAAGTTCTTTTTCCTCCTAGGAGATGAGCAGCACTGCTGCGCAAGGAAGAGGTCAATATAGGCTTTGAATCTTTCAAATTTTTATGAATGGACTTTAAAGAAAATTGAAGTTGATCCATTCTATACATTCTTTTTTTCTTTACTTTTGAAAGATGAGCAGCACGGCCGCGCAAGGTAAAAAATCTTTTGTTAGGCTGATGATATATCCTGAGTAATTTTTTAAGCATTGCTTTAAAAAATTACTCAAGACAGCCTAACGGCGACATCCCTGTCGCCTTCATCATAATTTAAAACCTTTCGATTTTTAAACTTTTCAAAACGTCATAAAAAACGCTGCCTCGGCAGCGTTTTTTTACATCAAATTTTCTTAGAAAACTTTTAACAGTACCCAGTACAAACCACCTGACAGACAGATCGTTGCTGGCAGTGTGAACACCCAGGCAGACAGAATCGTTTTTACCATCTGGAAGTTCAGGCCAGACTTGTTCGCTACCATCGTACCTGCAACCGCAGAGTTCAGAACATGAGTCGTTGATACCGGCATACCGAAACCGTCTGCAGCAGCAATTGTAGTCATGGCTACCAGCTCGGCAGACATCCCCTGACCATAAGTCATATGTTGTTTACCAATACGCTCACCTACAGTCACTACAATACGTTTCCAGCCCACCATGGTACCTAGACCAAGTGCCAAAGCAACTGCTACTTTTACCCAAGTCGGGATGTATTGCAAGAATGAATCCAGGTTATCACGATAGTCGTCAACTGTTTTTTCCTGTGCAGCAGTCATCGCAGGTAAAGCTTCTGCTTTATCCAAGCGTTTAAATGCTGTGGTGCTCAAGTACATGTCATTACGGAATTCTGAAACTTGCGCCTCAGGCACATCTTTAATGTTCGTGTATGAACCGACTTTTTCACCCAAATGATCCGTTAAGCTTGCCAATGCTGGTACAACTTCAGCATTTAACTCTTTAGTCTGAATATATTTGGTAATTACGGCACGTGCCTGTTCATCCGGAATATCATCATGCTGTGGATAGATCACATCAGCAGTTTGAGCAGATAACTGACCGAAAGACTGGATATGCTGTGCATCAAGATTCTTGTTTAACGAGTATGCCAATGGTACACAACCGATCAAGATCAGCATGATCAGGCCCATACCTTTTTGACCATCATTTGAACCATGGGCAAAGCTTACGCCAGTACAGGTAAAAATCAGAATGGCACGAATCAATGGTGGTGGTGGCTTGTTACCTTCAGGTGGCTTAAACAGTTCTAGCTGCTTTCTGAAGATTTTTTTCACCAGCAAGAACAGGATTGCAGCAAAAGCAAAACCGATCAAAGGCGAAAATAACAGCGCCTTACCGACTTTCATCACCTGCTCCATGTCCACACCGGAAGCACCACCACCTGCATTGAGCAGATAGTTCATGATGCCCACACCCAGAATCGAACCAATCAGGGTATGTGAACTCGAAGCAGGAATACCCAGGAACCAGGTGCCCAGATTCCAGAGAATCGCGGCGATCAACATGGCAAAGACCATGGCAAAACCGGCACCTGTACCCACGTTCATAATCAGTTCAACAGGAAGTAATGCAATGATCCCGTAAGCAACGGCACCACTGGCCACCATTACCCCAAGGAAATTACAGAAACCTGCCCACATGACTGCAACCGGTGCAGACAATGCGTTGGTATAGATTACGGTGGCAACCGCGTTGGCTGTATCGTGGAAACCATTGACGAATTCAAAGCCCAGCGCAATAAATAGCGCTGTGGCTAAAAGAATCATCGAATACAGACCGATTGCTGGAACATGCGCCAGATCTGAAGTCAACTGAAAGCCGATATAAATCAGCGTAGAAATAATTACAGTCAGAAACACCGGCATAAAAAATTTCGGTGTTGGCACATGAACATTAGTCGACTTATGTGAAGGCGACTGATGGGCTGAACCTGAGGGAGTTTGATTAGAATTCATGCAAGCAGGAATAGAGGATTCAAGAATCCCCATATTGTTCAGTTTAATTGTGACAATTATATGACAAAGCACCGTCATATAGACCAATTTTTTAGACTTTCTTGCTGCCGTTCATCCTAAAGCTAAATACTATTAAAATTAAAATTAAAAAATAAAAATCAATAATTTATTTAAATAAAAACCGTTTATCCACTCAACTTTATTCATGTTTTGCAATAAAATTGATCATTTTCTCAGGACTGTCATCTTCCTGAGCCTGTCACAGTTGACTCTATATTGCCCCAGTCATATGACACTTTCATGAAACTCATTTATATTTTATTTTCGGTCAAATTCCTCCATAACTGACTTCGAGCTTTCTGTTTTCTATCTGTTTTCAGCTTTCTATGCACAGTTCAATTTGCTTATCAGATTTTCATATCAGCCATATCCAGCATTCTGAATAATGGCTACAGAAAACTGCGCACTAATCTGTTAAGATTATTGCCGTTTTTGATGCTTACTGAGAAAGTCTGAATGTCCACACTTGCCACCCTGAAAGAACTTCTTGCCAAAAGAATTTTAATTATCGATGGTGCGATGGGTACCATGATCCAACGCCATAAATTGGAAGAAGCCGATTATCGGGGTGAGCGTTTTGCTGATTGGGCATATGACCTTAAAGGCAACAACGACCTTCTGGTTTTAACACAACCACACATTATTCAAGGTATCCACGAAGCGTATCTTGAAGCGGGCGCTGACATTATTGAAACCAATACCTTTAACGGTACCCGTGTTTCAATGTCGGATTACCATATGGAAGATCTGGTACCGGAGATTAACCGTGAAGCGGCACGTCTTGCCAAAGAGGCCTGCGCGAAATACTCAACCCCTGAAAAACCACGTTTTGTGGCAGGTGTAATTGGTCCAACCTCACGTACCACCTCTATTTCACCAAACGTAAATGACCCGGCGTTTCGTAACATCACTTTTGATGCATTAAAAGTCGACTATATAGAATCGACCAAAGCATTGATTGAAGGTGGTGTGGACATCATCCTGATCGAAACAGTATTTGATACCTTGAATGCCAAAGCTGCGATCTTTGCGGTGAAAGAAGTCTTTAAAGAAATTGGTTATGAATTGCCAATCATGATTTCGGGCACAATTACCGATGCCTCAGGTCGTACGCTTACAGGTCAAACGGCTGAAGCGTTCTGGAACTCAATGCGTCATGCAGAACCGATTTCAATCGGCTTTAACTGTGCGCTGGGTGCAGATGCGATGCGTCCACACGTAAAAACCGTGTCTGACGTTGCCGACACCTTCGTTTCAGCACATCCAAACGCAGGCTTGCCAAATGCTTTCGGTGGTTATGATGAAACCCCTGAAGAAACGGCTGCTTTCATCAAAGAATTTGCAGAAAGTGGCTTGATCAATATCACGGGTGGTTGCTGTGGTACGACGCCGGATCATATCCGCGCGATTGCACAAGCGGTTGAAGGTATTGCGCCACGTCAGATTCCTGAAATTGAGCCTGCATGTCGTTTAAGTGGTTTAGAACCATTTAACATCACCAAAGATTCATTATTCGTGAACGTCGGTGAACGTACCAACGTGACTGGTTCTAAAAAGTTCCTGCGTTTAATTAAAGAAGAAAACTTCACAGAAGCGTTGGACGTTGCCCGTCAACAGGTGGAAGCCGGTGCGCAGATCATCGATATCAACATGGATGAAGGCATGTTGGATTCACAAGGTGCGATGGTACACTTCCTGAATCTGATCGCATCTGAGCCAGATATTTCACGTGTGCCTATCATGCTCGATTCTTCTAAATGGGAGATCATTGAAGCAGGTTTGAAATGCGTGCAAGGTAAAGCGGTTGTTAACTCGATCTCTCTCAAAGAAGGTTATGACGAGTTTGTCGAACGTGCCCGCCTTTGCCGTCAGTACGGTGCTGCGGTTATCGTGATGGCATTTGATGAAAATGGTCAGGCCGACACAGCAGAGCGTAAAAAAGAAATCTGTAAACGTTCTTACGACGTGCTGGTGAATGAAGTTGGCTTCCCATCTGAAGACATCATTTTTGACCCGAACGTGTTTGCAGTGGCAACCGGTATTGAAGAACACAACAACTATGGCGTCGATTTTATTGAAGCGACTGGTTGGATCAAGCAAAACCTGCCAAATGCGATGATTTCAGGCGGGATCTCCAACGTATCATTCTCATTCCGTGGTAACGAGCCTGTTCGTGAGGCAATCCATGCGGTGTTCCTGTATCACGCGATTCAGAAAGGCTTGACCATGGGGATCGTGAATGCCGGCCAGCTTGCGATTTACGATGATATCGATGCAGAACTGAAAGAAGCTGTTGAAGATGTGGTATTGAACCGTAATCAAGGTGAAAGCGGTCAAGAAGCGACTGAAAAATTACTGACTATTGCTGAAAAATACCGTGGTCAAGCAGGCGCACAAAAAGCCGAAGAAAACCTTGAATGGCGTAATGAAAGTGTTGAAAAACGTCTTGAATATGCATTAGTGAAAGGCATCACCACGTACATTGACCAAGATACTGAAGAAGCTCGTTTAAAATCTGCCCGTCCACTGGATGTAATCGAAGGACCACTGATGGCAGGTATGAACGTGGTCGGCGACCTGTTCGGTGCTGGTAAAATGTTCTTACCGCAAGTGGTAAAATCTGCACGTGTGATGAAGCAAGCTGTGGCTTGGCTCAACCCGTTCATTGAAGCGGAAAAAACCCAAGGCGAAGCCAAAGGTAAAATCCTGCTGGCTACAGTAAAAGGCGACGTACACGACATCGGTAAAAACATTGTGGGCGTGGTATTGGGCTGTAACGGTTATGACATCGTTGACCTTGGCGTAATGGTGCCATGTGAGAAGATTCTACAAACGGCGATTGATGAGAAAGTGGACATCATCGGTCTATCTGGTTTGATCACACCTAGCTTAGATGAAATGGTCTTTGTTGCCAAAGAAATGCAACGTAAAGGCTTTAACATTCCACTGATGATTGGTGGTGCAACGACTTCTAAAGCCCATACGGCGGTGAAGATTGCTCCGCAATATCAAAATGATGGTGTGTTCTATACTGCCGATGCATCTCGTGCTGTAGGTGTGACCACACAATTGCTTTCTGCTGAAATGAAACCACAATTGATGGCGGACTATGCAGCGGATTATGAAAAAATCCGTACCCGTCTTGCCAACAAACAGCCGAAAGCTGCGAAGCTTTCATATGCAGAATCAGTTGAAAATGGTTTCAAAATCGACTTCGACAACAATGCACCAGTTAAACCAAATTTCATTGGCTCACAAACATTCACCAACTATCCTTTAGAAACCTTGGTTGAATACTTTGACTGGACACCGTTCTTTATCTCATGGAGCCTTGCGGGCAAATTCCCGAAAATCTTAGAAGATGAAGTGGTGGGTGAAGCCGCACGTGATCTGTATGCACAAGCACAAGCAATGCTGAAAGACATCATCGAGAATAAACGTTTCGATGCGCGTGCAACCTTCAGCATTTACCCTGCCAACCGTGTCGCAGCAGATACCGTTGCGGTGACTGATGAAAATGGCAATGTGACACACAGCTTTGAGCACCTCCGTCAGCAGTCTGACAAAGTGACCGGTAAAGCGAACTACTCGCTGGCTGACTTTATTGCGCCTAAAGATGTGGCTCAAGATTACTTGGGTGGTTTCACCGTGTCGATTTTTGGTGCGGAAGAACTTTCGCAAGAATACAAAGCCAAAGGCGATGACTATAACGCGATTATGGTTCAAGCCTTGGGTGACCGTTTTGCAGAAGCATTTGCTGAGCATTTGCATCAACGTATTCGTAAAGAATTCTGGGGCTACCAGGCAGATGAACAGCTTTCAAATGATGAGTTGATCAAAGAGAAGTATGTCGGTATTCGTCCTGCACCGGGCTACCCTGCGTGTCCTGAGCATTCTGAAAAAGCGCCACTCTTTGACTGGTTAGGTACAACCGAGAAAATGGGCACGTACTTAACGTCTAGCTTTGCGATGTGGCCACCTTCATCTGTGAGCGGTTTCTACTATGCAAACCCTGAAACGGAATACTTTAACGTGGGTAAAATCTCTGGCGATCAGTTGGAAGATTATGCAAAGCGTAAAGGTTGGACGTTAGATGAAGCGAAACGTTGGTTAGCGCCGAATTTGGATGATTCATTGGTTTAAGAATCCTCTAGTTTTGAGATAAAAAATCCCCTCGATTGAGGGGATTTTTTGTTAAGCTATGAATATACAGAAATAATTTTTTTAATTATGACAATACAACAAATAGACTTACAACTTTCTAACTTAGATCATTATTCCGATTTAATGATTCTTCCTGAGTTAACAGAAGATAAACAAAATATTTATGCTTCTTCAACGGTTTCTTTTTTCAAATTTGCTAGGAAATTCATAAATATAAATTACGTAAAAAAACCAGATATAGTGTTAGAACAAAGATCTATTGATTGGTTTGGGCCAACTTTATTATTTACAACAGCCGCGTTAACACAAAACCCTGAATTAGTGTCAGTAGCACTTAATGTTCTCTCAAATTATATATCTGATTACTTTAAAGGCCAAAGAGCACCCAACATTAAGATAAATATTGTTATTCAAAAATCTAAAACAGAATACACAAACTTTATGTATGAAGGCCCTAAAGATGGATTAACAGAAATTGAAAAAGTAATTGAGAAATTAAAGAAATAGTATGTCCACTCTAACGCTTAAAGATATTCATATACAATTTTGTAAAAAAATTGATGAACTTCAAGTTAATAACAACTTCACAGTTAATTTATCTAGAAAAAAATTAGCTATAGAAGATTGCTCACTTTTCATTAACTATATAAAAAATATGAAATATCAAGCTATCGAAAAAAGACATACATATGAAGCAGATCAACTCTTTCATATGCAGTGCTTCTTGAATAGCTTGTTATCATCATTAAAGATTTGGATATTGCTAGAGGAAAATGATTATAAAAAAGCATGGGATTCATTAGTAGATGCACAAGAATATCTGATTATTGCAAAGAAGATAAACACTTACGAAGGCATAGACAATTTAGCAAAACATCTTGAAGCTATCGAAAATAGTATCTTCCCTCAGAGAAAAGTTTATCTAAGCTCTGCCTTTACCTCTTCAATTGGTAATTGCTCTATCTGTAATAGAAGTTTCTTTGAATGTGAGCATATTGAAAACAATGTTTATTGTGGGCAGCTATGCTTTAGGATAAATATTGAAAATATTAAAGCCAACCACGTTGCATTAGTTGAAAACCCTAATGATAGGAGATGTATTTTCACATCCTATGGTCAAGGTAATTCAATTATAGATTCTTTTACTCTTGAGACTATCGAAAATAAACCCGAAACCCAAGATGGTATTTTCCACGGTTATATGTTGTCTTTTAAAAAGCTAGATTGGCATTAATTTTCATTTATTAGATTAAATTCGTAATCCCTCCTAACCTCCCTTTAAGAAAGGGAGGAACAACACAAATCCAAAACCATCATCAAATTCGTGGAAAGTCCCTCTTTGCAAAAGGGGGATTTAGGAGGATTCATCAACTAACTGATTCAAACAATACTGATAAATCACTTCCACCCCATCATCCAACTGCCCCATCATCTGACCATTATCAAATCTAAGCACCTTTAAACCTAACTCAGCCTAAGCTTCATCCCGAATTCTATCTGTGTCTAATCCTTCATACGTAAAGTGCTGACTGCCCGTTATGTAAGTAAAAAAATTTAATAAGTAATAAATAATTATCGAATTGCTTGCGTTTACTACTACATTCGAATATAGATTAAATAATCCTCAATTCTTTTTAACAAGAGTTCAACATGAGCGCTCGTGTTTATTCTTACATGTATTTTTTTACTCTTAAATATTCAAAATTTATAGGAAGCATACTTTTGGTGGCTTCTCTAGCACTTGTAATAAATAGTATGAGTAAACTAACATTATTTATAGGTATGGCTACTCAAATTGAATTAATTAATATTGTTTTGGAACTTGCTGTAAGCATAATTACATTGATTACAGGCTTACTTTTAATAATTGTTCCTCATTTCTTTACTTCTTGCGATTTAGAGGTAATGTCCCCCAACACACATAAAATTATAAATAACGTTATATCTCCTTTATAAGACATAATTTCATAATCAAATATTAAGCACCCTCACCCCAACCCTCTCCCAATGGGAGAGGGAGAACTCATAGCAAATCCAATAACTGTATGCATTTAATAATGGATGCTCCCTCTCCTGAGCATGTTTTAAAGCATTGCTTTAAAATGAAGTGTAAGTGAGAGCTAGGGAGGTAAAATTAAGCAAGCAATAAAATAACAAGCCGCCCTTTTTCTAACCACCCACCCCTAATTCATCCGTTTTTACATTTTTAAGTCAGCAAAAAACCTCACTTTCTAGGATAATAGCCACATTTATAAATCTCCCAAATTCACGTGAAGGCTTTCCTCCATGAAAAAACTCATCAACAACCCTGAAAACCTGGTTGTCGAAATGTGCAAAGGCTTTGTCCTTGCCCACCCTGAACTAGCGTTCACTGAGTCACATAAAATCATTTCAAGAAAAGAAAAACACAACAATGTTGCACTGATCAGTGGCGGTGGTAGCGGTCATGAACCTGCCCATGCAGGCTTTGTCGGTACAGGTATGTTAGATGCTGCCGTATGTGGGGATGTCTTTGCATCACCTTCGCAAATTCAAGTCTATAAAGCCTTGCAACAGGTGGCAACAGACAAAGGCGTGCTCATGATCATCAAGAACTATTCTGGCGATATGATGAATTTCCAGAATGGTGCAGCTTTAGCAGCGGAAGATGGCATCAAGGTTGACTATGTAAAAGTGGCGGATGATATCGCGGTAAAAGACAGCCTCTACACGGTCGGCCGTCGTGGTGTTGCTGGTACCATCTTCGTGCACAAAATTGCAGGTGCAGCAGCGTCAAAAGGTTTAGAGCTTGAGGAAGTCAAAGCTGTGGCTCAAAAAGCAACAGATAACGTGATTAGCCTTGGTTTCGCCTACACCTCATGTACCGTTCCTGCCAAAGGCACGCCCACCTTTACGTTGGCAGATGATGAAATGGAATACGGCGTCGGCATCCACGGCGAACCCGGCATTCGTCGTGAAAAAATCCTGCCATCCAAAGAACTGGCACAACGTATTATCGATGATCTGTTCCTCGATCGCCCTGATCTGACTGAAGTTGCTGTTCTAGTCAACGGCTTTGGTTCAACACCAATGCAAGAGCTGTATGTCTTTAATAACGATGTGTGCGAACATTTGGCGCGCAAAGGCATCAAGATTTACCGCACTTTTGTCGGCAACTACATGACCAGTATCGATATGAATGGTGCTTCGGTGTCATTGCTAGCTGTGGATGATGAACTAAAAGGCTATTTAGATGCAGAGGCGAACACGCCCGCTCTTAAAATGGATGGTTCAGCAGCACAGCCTTTAATCTTCTCAACAAAAAATGCCGCAGCAGAAGATGTAATAAATACGGAAGTCGAAACTCAGCCCGAACATGCTGAAATTCAAAATGAACAGTTCACGATTGAAAATATGCGTTATGTAGTCGATGTGATGGCTGCCTGCATTATCAAAAACGAAGTGCCATTCTGCGAGCTGGATGCCCATGCAGGTGATGGTGACTTTGGCATGAGTGTAGCTAAAGGTTTTAAACAGCTGAAACGCGAATGGCAAAGCCTGATTCAAGCCCAGCACATGGATGAATTTTTGCTGAACAGTTCAATGATTATTATGGAACACTGTGGTGGTGCATCAGGTCCAATCTGGGGTTCAGCATTTCGTGCAGCGAGTAAAGCTATTCAAGGCAAAACCACATTAACTGTGGCAGATTTTGCCGAGATGCTGCAAGCAGCAGTGAAAGGTATTCAAGTTACCGGTGAGCGTTCATTTGGTCGTGGAGCAGTTGTTGGTGACAAGACCCTGATTGATGCCTTAGTGCCATGTACAGATTCCTGGTCTGCCAATACCGACAAGACGTTTAAAGAAAACTTTGTGTTGGGTGCAGCGGCGGCAGTAAAAGGTGCGGAATCGACCAAAGATATCGTGGCGCGTATGGGTCGTGCCGGTACGGTCGGTGACCGTAGCTTGGGCTATCCTGATGCAGGTGCACATGGGTTAGGCGTAATCTTTACCGATATTGCTGAACATATTAAATAAGAATTTCAAGATTTGAAAAAAGCCTCGCATTATCGGGGCTTTTTTATTTACTGGTGTATACCCTGTTCTGAAGCAAGCTGGCAGAAAAACGTCTATTGAAATTTTTCCAGATACTTGGTCAGTTTTTCTTTGACCACGACCCTTTTATTTCCCTTCATTTGGGCTTCACTTAAAATTCCTTCCGAGTCAACCACCACGACTGGATGACCATCCTTCTTCAAACGGGCCACACCTTCAAATAACATTCGAGCACCGACATTATGAATTAAGGTCAAATTGGTCAGATCCAACACAATTCGTTTTTTGCCTTCCGGTTCATCTTGCAATATACGTAGCAGCATTTCCGATTCAGTAAACTGCAATACGCCACGTAGTTCATATACCACCACATGATCACGTTTACCGGTGAGATAACGACTTTGCAAAATAGTTTGTGCCGATGGTGTCCCTTCCATTAAATGCAGCCCCATTTCCCGGGACATACGTTCAAAAATATCGACGCCACGTACACTATGTCCATGCTCATCAATTCTCGGAGAAAACACGGCGATACCCACCTGTCCAGGTAACACTCCGATAATACCGCCTGCAACCCCACTTTTGGCCGGAATACCCACGGTGGTCAGCCAGTCACCGGCAGCATCATACATGCCGCAAGTGAGCATCACACTCAGGACTTGCCGCACTACAGAACGGTCCAGCAATTTTTTACCAGTCTGTGGCTGAATTCCGCCGTTGGCGAGCACCCCGGCTATCATCGCCAGATCCTTGACCGTCACCTTAATTGAACACTGCTTGATATAGCCATTAACAATCGCTTCTGGATCTTCTTCCAGCACCCCCACGGTACGCAGCATATAGCCCAGGGATTTGTTACGAAACGCTGTTTTCAGTTCGGAGGTATATACATCGGTATCAAAACTCAGTTCACGCCCAGCCAAACCACTTAAAAAACGGCGCAATTGTTCGGCACGGGACACTGTTCGTTTATAGGGAATCAGAGAATGGGTGGTAATAGCACCCGAATTGATCATCGGATTTTTCGGAATATTGGAATCCTTCTCCAGTGAAATCTGGTTAAAGGCCTCACCCGAAGGCTCCACGCCTACTTTTTCCATGACCTTGGTCAAGCCGACTTTCTGCAAAGCCAAGGCATAGGCAAAGGGCTTGGACATGGACTGCATGGTAAACTCAACTTCGTCATCACCGGTTGAATAGATCGTGCCATCTACGGTAGAGAGTGCCAAAGCGAACTTATCCGGGTCTACTGCTGCCAGCTCAGGAATATAATCTGCCAGGGCACCTTTATGATTGTCACGGCAGGAAGTTAAAACATGCTTGAGGTAGTCTGGCACCGGCGTTTTCATCGAATGAGCTTATTCCAATTCACTATTATTTTTAATTAACATACCGGTTTTCAGCTTAAGTACCAGAGTGAAAAGGTAATTTACTGCATATCCGTGTTATCAGAGCTGGACTCTCTGGATCAGATTCTCCAGAAATAAATGGTACATATATTAGAGTTCTTCCATAAATCATAATTGAATCACTACAAAGGGAATTCCCTCTCCTTTTAGGAGAGGTTTTTTTCTAAGAAATCCCTTCATCCTCTTGCGAAGCTATGCTTCTCATCCCAGAGGGAGACGGAAATTTCAATATCCATTTAAATATGAATATAACGATCATGTTTTGATTTATAAAAAAGATCTATTTTAATTTTCTTTTTTTAAGGGATATCAAAAAAGGGCAATGCTGCCCTTTTATGTATGCTAAATAATTTATTTCACTTTAGTCTTGCGAATCATTTTATACAGCATCTTCGGTGAAATACGTGAAACCAATACGCCCAGTTTTTCTTTCTTGCCACTGACCACAATATATTCCTCGCCCTGCTGTAACGCCCTCACCGTCTGTTTAGCAAAATCATCAGCCTCTAAACCATTTTCAATCGCTTCGTCCTGCTTGGCTTGCGGTTTGCCTTCACCATTTAAGGCATTAAAGGAGACATTGGTTTTGACAAAGCCCGGGAAAATCACCGAGACCTGAATACCCTGATCCGCCACTTCAGCACGCAGGCTGTTCGCCCACATATGTATTGCACCTTTGGCAGCGGAATAGGATGCGCGATACTGGGTGCCGAGCAAACCTGCCACACTGGAAATAAACGCAATCCGTCCAGACTGCTGTTTCAAGAAAGTTGGCAAGACCGTTTTAGTCAAAAACACCTGCGAGAAATAATCCACTTCCATAATGGCACGTTCAGTCTGCATGGTGGTGTCGGTAATCAAGGCACGCTGACTTAAACCGGCATTATTGATCAGCCAGTCAATCCGGCCTTTATTTTCCAAAACCTTGGCATAGGCTTTTTCCACCTGGGTTTCATCGGTAATGTCAGCAATGACAGATAGATGCTGATCAGGATTGGGCAAACTGAGACGCACATTTTCTAGTTCTTCAAAACGGCGTGCCGTTAAAACTACCTGCGCTCCCTGTGATGCACATTCCTGCGCGACCGCCTTGCCAATCCCTGAAGATGCACCCGTGATCCAGACCACTTTTCCATTTAAACTTTCCAGCTTTGCCATTGATCCCTCTATCTCTTTTAAATATCCGATGTCTGTTTTACTTCATCTTCTAAAAACGCTAAAAAATGCTCAAAGTAATGACTGATGGTCGGTGCATCATACAGGCTTCCCAACTTGTCAAAACGCTTATAACCGAGCTGTGTAGTTAAATGAATCACACCATTCAGGGTTTTATCAACCACCATATTGAACTTCAGCATGTTTTTGGGTTGACGTACCAGATGGGTAACCCCCTGATCCACTACTTCAATAAAGGTCTTTAAGGCAGGTGAAACACAGTGATAATTGCCACTTTCCATTTCTTTTACATAGCCGAGTAATTCGATCGCCAGCGTCTTCTGAATGGGATAACGCACGTAATAATCGCCTTCAATTTCATGGGTCATTTCATAAAGATAATTCACCATTGGAATCAGCCGTTCATTGCCAAAAAATGATACTGACCATGGCATATATTTACGTGTAGTCTCGACAATTTGCTGAACGACTTTTTCAGACTCGCGATCCGCAGAATTTGAAAGACGCGCAAGGCGGCCAAAGACCTGATCGATAATTTCGCAGGCAATATCCGTCAGGTTTTCACCCAGGGCTTTGGACAGACTGGTTTGATCACCACTATTGAGACGGGAATGAATATCGCGGAAACGATAGTGAGTTTCTGGCTGTATTTTCAGGGAAATGTTATAGCTCATCTTCTTATCCTTAATATTCATCTTGTTATTTAAATTTTGTGATGAGTTGTCTAGCGCTGTTGCTATCATACGATGAGTTGCTATACATGCCAATTGGCTAAAGTTTGCATTTGGTTAAGCTGCCGCATGCACTATTTTTTTTGCTACAATAGATCCAATTTTTCATTCACTTTTGATCTGTTTAGACTATGACTGACTCAGCGCAAAATATCGCGACAACCTACGATCCGACCGAGATCGAGAAAAAATGGTACCAAACTTGGGAAGAGCGTGGTTACTTTAAGCCGTCTGAAAAAGGCGAATCTTTCTGTATCATGATTCCGCCACCAAACGTCACCGGTAGCCTGCACATGGGTCATGGTTTCAACAATGCCATCATGGATGCCTTAACTCGTTATAACCGTATGTCAGGTAAAAATACCTTATGGCAACCGGGTACTGACCACGCAGGTATTGCAACGCAAATGGTGGTTGAGCGTCAGTTGGGTGCGCAAGGGGTTAGCCGTCATGACCTAGGTCGTGAAAAATTCATCGAAAAAGTATGGGAATGGAAAGAACAATCTGGCGGTAACATCACCCGTCAAATTCGTCGTTTGGGTTCTTCTGTAGATTGGTCTCGTGAACGCTTCACCATGGATGATGGTTTATCAAACGCGGTAAAAGAAGTGTTTGTAAAACTGCATGAAGAAGGTCTGATCTACCGTGGCAAACGTCTGGTGAACTGGGATCCTAAACTGCAAACTGCCCTGTCTGACCTGGAAGTTGAGTCTGATAAAGAAGAAGCAGGTTCACTCTGGCACTTCAAATACTTCTTTGAAGATAAGTCACTACGCACACACGATGGTAAAGATCACATCGTAGTAGCGACAACTCGTCCTGAAACATTGTTAGGTGATACCGCAGTTGCAGTTGCACTGGATGATGAACGCTATGCAGATTTGGTGGGTAAAAATATTATCCTGCCGATTACCGGTCGTGCGGTTCCTATCGTTAGAGACGAATATGTCGATAAAGAATTCGGTACAGGCTGTGTAAAAATCACCCCTGCTCACGACTTCAATGACTATGAAGTGGGTAAACGTTGCGAATTGCCAATCATCAACATCTTCAACAAAAATGCTGAAGTGTTGACTGAGTTTGAATACATCGCAAAAGCGGGCGAGCAAATTTCTAAAACCATTCCTGCACCTGCAGAATACGTTGGTTTAGAACGTTTTGAAGCACGTAAAAAATTAGTTGAACAAGCTGAAGCTGAAGGCTGGTTAGATCAGATCCAACCTTACACATTAAAACCACCTCGCGGTGACCGTTCAGGCGTGATCGTTGAGCCATTACTGACTGACCAATGGTATGTGAAGATTGCACCACTTGCTGAACCTGCAATTAAAGCAGTGAAAGATGGCGACATCAAGTTCGTACCTGAACAGTACAGCAACATGTACATGGCGTGGATGAACAATATTCAAGACTGGTGTATCTCACGTCAATTGTGGTGGGGTCACCGTATTCCTGCTTGGTACGATGCACAAGGTAATGTCTTTGTGGGTCGTGATGAAGCTGAAGTTCGTGCGAAAAACAATATCCCTGCCGACGTTGAACTGAACCAAGACGAAGACGTGTTAGATACATGGTTCTCTTCAGGTCTTTGGACATTCTCAACTTTAGGTTGGACGGGTGACGAAGCGAAAGATAAAGAAAACTATTTCTTAAATACCTTCCACCCAACTGATGTATTGGTAACAGGTTTCGACATCATCTTCTTCTGGGTTGCCCGCATGATCATGCTGACCATGCACTTCATGAAAAATGAAGACGGCACACCGCAAGTGCCGTTTAAAACGGTGTATGTACACGGTTTAGTACGTGATGGTGAAGGTCAGAAGATGTCTAAATCTAAGGGCAACGTGCTTGACCCATTAGACCTGATTGACGGTGTGGATCTTGAAACACTGGTACAAAAACGTACCACAGGTTTGATGAACCCGAAACAAGCGGCGAAGATTGAAAAATCAACCCGTAAAGAATTCCCTGAAGGGATTCAGTCTTACGGTACAGATGCGGTTCGTTTCACCTTCTGTGCGCTTGCGAATACTGGTCGTGACATCAAGTTCGACATGAAGCGTGTTGAAGGCTACCGTAACTTTGCCAACAAGATCTGGAATGCAACGCGTTTCGTGATGATGAATGTCGAAGGTCAAACGATTGGTTCAGAAACACGTCAAGACCTTTGGGAATTGCCTGAACAATGGATCGTCAGCCGTCTGCAAAAAGCGGAACAAGCGGTGCAAACAGCATTTGCAACCTACCGTTTGGATCTGGCTGCACAAGCGATTTACGAGTTCATTTGGAATGAATACTGTGACTGGTATGTAGAGCTAACCAAGCCTGTTCTGAATGACGAAAACGTATCGGTTGAGCGTAAAGCTGAAGTGCGTCGTGTTCTTCTTTCAGTGATGGAAGCGTCTTTACGTTTAGCGCATCCGTTAATGCCGTACCTGACTGAAGAAATCTGGCAAACGCTAGCGCCGAAACTGAACATCGTTGGCGAAACAATTATGCTTGCACAGTACCCTGTTGCTGACCAAGCACTCATCAATGACCAAGCTGAAGCAGATATGCAATGGCTGCAAGGTTTGATTGGTGCGGTACGTAACATCCGTGGTGAAATGGGTCTAGGTAATGCGCGTTTGTTGCCTGTTCTTCTGCAAAACACAACGGATGCGGAAAAAGCGCAAATCGCCCGTATTGAACCGTTGTTTAAAGCATTGGCAAAAGTTGAAAGCATTACTTTCCTTGCGGATGCTGAACAACCGCCATTGTCTTCATCAAGTGTGGTAGGTCATGTATCTGTATTCGTTCCAATGAAGGGTTTAATTGACCCTAAAGCGGAATTGGGTCGTCTACAAAAAGACTTAGATAAGGTTCAAAAACAGCATGACCAAATTGCAACTAAACTTGGTAATGAAGGTTTTGTGGCAAAAGCACCTGCGGCTGTGGTTGAAGGTGAGAAAGTGAAACTTGCTGAGTTTGCTGATCAGTTAGCGAAGATTAAAGCGAATATGGAGCAGATTGCGGCGCTTTAATGTGTTAATTTGATATTAAAAAGAGTCACCTTAGGGTGGCTTTTTTTTAATGTATAATTTATAAATATAATCATTAAAATTAAATAGATACTTAATAATGAGAATTTCAAAAATACACATTGAAAATTTTCGTGGTCTTAAAGAGATCGATTTAACGCCATCACAAATGAATTGTATAATAGGTGAAAATAATGCAGGAAAATCAACTGCTCTTTTGGCTATCAATTTATTTCTAAATGGCACAAAAATTTCAGAATCTGACTATTATGATAAATCTAAAGAAATTTTTATCGATATAACTTTTAGTGATTTAAATGAAAATGACTTAAACAAAATATCAGATGAAGAAAATAGATCAAGAATTCAAAATATTATTGAAAATAATACAATTAGCTTTCGTAGGAAATATAAACTAGATTTCACAAGTGATTTACTTTGCTACAAAAAAGTACCTATTGATACAATTTATAATGCTAACTGGATAGTTAATGAACTTAAAGGCAAAAAACCAGCAGAAATAAAAGCCTTGATGAGAGATACATACCAATTGCCACCAGATATAGCTGGCTCAATTTCCACACAAACAGGTGCAAAAGAAAAAATTGAAGAGTTAATTGAAAATCTACCTGAGGATAAATTCCAGTATGGTTGGGAAAATTTACCAACTGGGTTCAGTAACACAGTTACACCAATGTTTCCTGAACCTATTTATATTCCAGCTGTAAAAGATTTTAGTGATGAAATAAAAACTAAAGAAAGTACAAGTTTTGGTAAATTAATAAAAATTTTATTCAAACAAATTGAACAATCGCCTGAATTTTTAGACATAAAAAACTCTTTTGAAAAGCTCAATAAAATGCTAAATCGTCAGCTTATCAAAGATGAGGATGGCACTGAAAGTACTCTTGACGAGCGATTACCTAGCCTTAAATTATTAGAAACTGAAATAGAAAAGGTTTTTCAAGAAAGCTTTTCACAAATTAAATTAGAGCTGGAAATTCCCAATCCAGAAGTAAAACAAATTTTTAATAGCACTCAAATTTTAATAGATGATGGTATAAAAACGACTATTGATTATAAAGGCGATGGTGTTAAACGTACTCTAGTATTTTCTATACTTAGAACTTACGTTGAAAAGCTTAATTCTGACAACCAAAACACAGACTACATTTTTCTTTTTGAAGAGCCTGAATTATACCTCCATCCCAATGGTCAGAGAATCCTCTATAACGTTCTTGAAAAATTATCCTTAAAAGATCAAGTATTCGTCACGACACATTCCCCAAACTTTTTTTCTGCTACGGCTAAAGAAACATGTTTTATTAAAATTTATAAAGAATTTTCTTGTACACCTCCTAGCTCTAAAGCAAAAGAAATTAATTTTGTTCAAAATAGTTCTTATAAGGATGCCTTCCAAATTATATGTTATGAAAACAGCACACCAGCTTTCTTTTCTAAAAAGGTGCTTTTGGTAGAAGGCGATTCAGATTTAATATTTTTGAAAGGATTGTCAAAATTCATTAATGAATCTTATTGTTTCGAAAAAACAAATATTCCAATTATTAGAATAAATGGAAAAATGAATACAAAAAGGTTTTATGATTTCTATAAACATTTTGATATTGAAGTATATTCTCTTTTAGATTTAGATATTCTAATTGATGGATTTGATAAGCTAGAGCTAGGGAAAAACAATTCTGAACTTCAGGATTTAAGAAATAATCTCTTAAATAAACTTGATCAGATTTGTGAAGAACAAGGTATTGAAAGTAGAATCAACGGCTCGATGATTTCAGAACATGTTAAAAAACGTTCGTGGCAAGAAAAATATACTCGATTAAAAGAATTAGCCTATAAAGTCAAAAATAAAGAGGAAATTGAAGACATTGAACTACAAGAAATTGATGAGCTTTTCGAATTTGAAACCAATAACAAGCGTCGCGAAGCTTTAAAATTATCTGAAACCTTCTATTTAGATGAAAAAATCCAACTCATAAATCGGTTATATGATTTAGGGTATTTTGTATTAAATTTAGGAGCAATTGAAGCTTATTACCCTGAGCTCTCTTCAGGTGAAGATAAACCATCTAAAGCCCTAAATGCTTTAAAAATTATTGAGGAATCAAATATAAGTTATCTTCCCCAAATACCTTATAGAGAAACTCAACATTGTGAGCTAAGCCTAATTATGGATAAAATTTTTTCATAATCCCTCACCCCAACCCTCTCCCAAAGGGAGAGGGAGCTTTCATTATCTACTCTCTTCCAATCCAATACATACTTGCCATAAGTGTTCTAAAACCACATCCGTCCGCTCCAACACATCATGATTACAATATCGCACAACTGTTAGCCCCAACGCCTCTAAAAACTTTGTCCGTTCGGCATCATATTCAATCGCATCATTTGCTCCATGCTGACTGCCATCTAACTCGATGACTAAACCAAGTTCATGACAGTAAAAATCTACGATATACGGTTTGATCACATGCTGACGACGAAATTTAAGATTCATAAATCGCTTGGCACGTAGGATTTACCACATGAGTGCTTCTGCATCGGTGGCGGTGTGGCGCATGGATTTGGCGAATTCTAATAACTGGGGATCGAGTTTTTTGTTCATGTTGAATTTTATTTTTAATGATTATAGTAGATAGCCCTCTCCCCCGACCCTTTCCCAAAGGGAGAAAAGCAGAACTTACAGCACTCCATGCTCCAACAACATCTCCACCCCACTTACCTTCTTCATATACTTCAACCGTTCTTTCTCCCCTTTTAACTGCTTTTTCATCGCTGAAGTATCTACATCCACCTGCTTATATAAATCGGTAATTTTCACCTTGCCTATATGGCCTTTTTTATTCCAGCTCAACGATTGAATAATTTCTTCTATTTGACCATCCAGTTTCTGGCTTTGCATATCTAAAGCCAGTTGATGAAACTTTAGCTGCTCGGCACTTAAACCCTTTTGTGAAACACCCCGATTCTGCTCAATCTGGATTTGTAATTTCAGTAAATAAAATAAATCCTGCGCTGCATAGGCCTCATTCGCGCGTTGCAGTAACTCAGTCTTTTCTACTTTTTTACTTTCATCTGGTTCACGATCCGGGTGAACGGTTGCAGCAATTTTTAAATACACTGTTTTTAAAGACTGCTCTGCCAACTTCGCAACCTGTTCCAGTTTTTCCTGCTGGCGTTTAAGCTTGGCTTGCTCTCTTGCTTGTCTGTACTTTTCCCTATCCCATTCTCCAAAATCTTCAGGTGCCACCTGATCCGAAGTATCGTCATCAGCAAAGAACAGCTCAACATCCTTTACGCTTTGCTTTTTATTTTTTCTGGCTTGGCTATGTTCAATATGCTGTTGATAGTAACTATAAATCTCCTCAACAATTTCGACCTGTTGCTTTGATAAAGATTGGGAGTCCGTTAAATAAGTCGCAAGATACTGGATTTTAACATCTAGCTGCGTCGCCTCGGCCTTGGAAAATTCTGCCTCATGCAAATGCTTCCATAACTGTTCCAGTTGCTGAAACAGCACTGTATGTAACTCATGATAGACCGGCATCAAGGTTTGACGGGTATATTGCTGAATCTGTTCCTGCGCCTGCTGCCACTGCTTCAGTTCAAGCTGCTGCTGTTCAATTTTATCAATCAGACGGTTCAGCTTTCTCTGCTGCGGTGAAAGCTCAGTATCGGGCTGAACAGTGGTTTTCAAATCAAAAGACATAGCAAACATGCAAAGCAAATAAATGCTATTTTATCCCTAAAACTTTTAAGTGACTGCTGATTTACTGCAAATAAACGAAGCAGACCGCAGTCTGCTTAATGGAGTTATCAATTAATTTTCAACAATAACCCGTCCATTTAAGGGCTGAATCGGACGATTATTCGGATGTCCGATAAGTTTGGAGAACGCTGCGATTTGTTGTGCCGAAGCCTGCTGAATATCTTTTAGAATTAGCCAGCGTACCCCTTCCGAACATGGTGGTGTCGTCAGTGACCCGCTAAAGCGATAATAATCAAGGTTTTTAGGCAGCATCTCATTTACCGGTTGCGGTTTGCTTAATACCACTTTTTCACCTTGTTTTTTCGGCAAACGGTTCCACATACGTTTGAGCATCTGGCTTTCTGCACCCTGCTCGAACATCATGCCGACCACAGCAAGCTCACCTTTAGTATTGGCATGCACAAAGTGAATTTCCAGTGGATAGCTTTTGCCCTTGATCAGATTTTCACTCGGGCTATGCAAATGAAACTGTTTCAGCACAAAGGTATCGCCGTCCAGCTGCAATTCGCCACCTTGAGCAAAATCTACCTGCACGGTATGACCTTTATTCTTGATCGCATGAATCATGGTGTTATAGCTGAACTTTAAAGGTTCCAGTTCTGCCTTTACGCTGCCTTCGATATTAATAGGTGACTGATTTACGCTATTACATGCAGCATATTTATCGCTCAGTGAACCCCACTGATGGGTATGCTTATAATCCCAGTCTGCATCCGCATATGCCGTATTCATCAGTCCAAAAGCAACTGCACATAACATGGCCTTTTTCATCTATTCACCCACCCTTATTATCAATCATCTTGTCAAAATGCATGAATATTCATACATTAATTTTCCATACGATATAATTAAGCAACTGATTTATTAATAAAATAATATCTATAATAATGATTATGATATTAAAAAATTCAGACGGGTATTATTAAAACAGAGCGGAAATTTGAAACAAGCACAAAAGATTCCATTCTCAAACTTGAATGTCGTTGGAGTTTTATAGTTTTGTTATTAATTGAAAAATATAATATTTTTAAATTGGTAATTCATGTTCATTATCGGCTAATTGATAACTGATGATACCGAGATCTTACCTGTATAAACATAATCACTAAACTTCGCATCCAAGTTCATTGCTACACTCAGTTCACTTAAGGAAATATGAGCTAAGCCTATGGATTTTTTCACGATTTTTGTCCATGACACTGACTGGACCTTTATTGGCGAAATTCTGCTGCGCTGCCTGGTCATGTATACCATGATCATTGTATTCTTGCGCCTGACCGGTAAACGTGGGGTACGTCAACTTTCCATTTTCGAAGTCGCAATTATCTTGGCTTTGGGTTCGATCGCAGGCGATCCTATGTTCGATGAAACACTGCCTTTGCTGCAGGCGTTTATCGTCATGTCTACCATCATTATTTTATACCGTCTTACCACTTACCTGACTATGCAATATCAGTCCTTCGAAGATCTGCTCGAAGGCAAACCGCTTTATATTGTGGAAGATGGTGAAATGGTGCTTGAGCATATTTCCAAAGGCAAAATGTCGCATGATGAATTCTTTGCCGAAATGCGTCAGCAAGGTGCTGAACATTTGGGACAAATTCGTACTGGACTGCTGGAAAGCGATGGTAAATTCAGCATACTCTTTTACAGTCCCGAAGAAGTCCGTTATGGCTTGCCCTTATTTCCTAAAGCCCAAAAGGATCTCATTACAGAAGTTGAACCACATACTTATTATGCCTGTCTGCATTGCGGCAACGTGGAGTTGCTGTCTAGTCCAGATGCAATCTGCCAGCGCTGTGAATATTGCAAATGGATCAAAGCCATCAATACCCAGCGTCAGACTTAATGTTTGAGATAATCCAGCACTTGAGCCAGATTCTGGATCTTGTGTTCTATCTGCTGTAAAGGCGTATGGAATCCTTCCATCCATAAAGTCTGCATACCGGCATTCTGTGCACCCTGAATATCATTGACAGGATGGTCTCCAATATAAAGACAATGCTCTGGAGCTACAGCGAGCTTTTGTGCAGTATATTGAAAAATTTTAGGATTTGGCTTACTGATGCCAACCAGACCTGAACTCATGATTTCATCAAAATAATGAGCAAAACCCAGCCCGTTAATAATATTCATCCGGGTGTCATGTCCACCATTGGAAATAATCGCCAGCTTATAATCTGAGGCTTTAAGTGATTGCAATAAGTTTTCTGCTTGCGGCATGGCGACGGCGAACTGGCCAAAATACTGGAACCAGAAATCACTCAATTCTTCTAATGCTGGCTGAGATTGCCAGGACAATTCTTGCAGAAGCGCAAAAGCGACTGATCCACCAATTGTGGAATGGGTCAGCAATTCCTTTTTAGGATAACCACCATTATCAATGCGCCTTACAATCTCGATAATTTTGTCAGACTCGACCTGTGCCAATGCGGGCGCATAATATTCTGCCAGATAACGGCTATAGGCCTGTGCAGTCAGATCACGATGGGTCAAGGTGTTGTCGAGGTCAAATAAAACAGCTTGAATAGGCATAATTTTCAAAACGAAATGCTAAAACTTTCAATCATGGTAACAGTCCGAAACTTGTTAGATCAGATATAAAATTGCTAAGTTTTGTTGTTTTAAGCATAAAAAAAGCGATGCCAAAGCATCGCCTTTTCTTAGCTTATAAAGTCTAAATTAGAATTTGTATTCTAAGCCTGTACCAAGCACCGGTTGTTTAGTTTCAGCGGAGTCAAACTCTTGAGTTAAATATCCTGCATAACCATATGCTTTCACTTGTTTGCTAAAAGCATAATCAGCACCAACTAAAATTTGCTGTGCTTCGAAATCAGCTGTTCCGTTATTAAATTCAGTCGTATTCTGGCTATATTGACCTTTTACTGTCCATGCTTTTGCTGTTGGCAAGTTATATTCAGCACCGATTAACCAGCCTTGAGAATCATCAATATCATTCGCTGTAACAACAATATTATTAGCCGGATTAACTGGTACTGCTGTATATAATGTTGTGCTATTAATTACATCATTATTTTTTTCAACTTCAGATGTTTGATAAAGAGCTTTAAGCGCCAATCCACCATTCAGATTTACACGACCTACAGCACGAATAGTATTAGCTAAAGCTAAAATAGATCCGCCTTCAACTTCTGGATATTCAGCATTAGAAATACCACGACCTAAAAATGTGCTAGGAATGGCTTTATCATATGCAATACCAGCTACAATTACTGGGCTGTCATATACTACAGATGCAGACCATGCATCACCTAAGCCACGGCCTGCAGTTTTAACTACACCTTTATCAGATTTAAATCCTGTATTTTCACCAGTTGCCAGTAAAGCATTAACTTTAATTGCGCCAGTCGATAATTTAATCGCAGGTGCTTCATATACTACTGAATTCGCTGTACGGTTCTCACCAGTCATAATTCCAGTAATGTCCGCACGGTTTCCAACATAATTGTTAAACGTATCAACTACACTAGAAAGTTGCTTTAAAGGAGTATCGTGTGCGCCTACTTTTAGAGTACCTAATTGCACATCTTTTAAGCCAACAAAACGGTTGCGTTTAGACCAGTCATCGCCTTCACCATCAGAGTTGAATGCCCATTCAATTGCATAAACAGCACTTAGACGATCAGTTAACTTTTCATCTCCTTTCAACCCAACGAATGAACTATTAGAGTTCAACTCGACAACATCACGATCTTTAAAACCAGATCTATTATCTTCAGGTAAATAATCTACTGATGCATCAATCTCACCATAAAAAGTTGGTGCTGCAAAAGTTGTCCCCGCCAATAGGCTCAATGCAATCGCTGTCGCTAACTTGGTTTTCATTTCAATAATCCTTTGGTTTATTTTGTAACAAATCATACACAACGTCTTTATATTACAAAATTATTAAAAATGTATTTATATATTCTTTTTAGTACTTTAGGCTAATATTCAATCAAACATTTGATTTAGATAATTTTTCAATCAATTTTACGCTGTTTTAGCCAACCGCTTATCGGGATTAAGCACAATATTGCAGTAAAAACGATGCCATACAGATAATCCTGATAACCCAATCTATCTCCTAATATTCCACTTATACTATAAAGCCCGCCACTCACCGTCGCCATGATCGCTACTTGAAATGTGAAGTCCGTTCCCGCCAGATGTTTACGGCTGTATTGCATAACTAAAGTCAGCATCACCACCAGTAACATGGCAGAAATCATATCTTCAGCCGCATTAATCAAGTAAATCACCACGGGTGCAACTGACTGTTTGGCTTCGTATTTCATTGCCAGCCAGGCATACGCCATTAAAGTGATAATCTTGATAATTGAGAAAGCCATCAAGGTTCGGGCGCGGGAAAATATTTTCAGGCACCAACCAGCCAACCCTGCTCCAATCAGTGCCGCAAATGCACCGAACATAGTCACGTAAACCCCGATCTGGCTAAAACTCAGCCCCATATCTACCATTAACGGTTTTAATAGAGGTCCAGACAGGCCATCCGCAATTTTAAACGTCACCAGAATCGCCAGCCACCAGCGTAAAGTAGGCTGTTGGAGAAAATATTGAAAATAGGTTTTTAACTGGAATTTATTTTGCTGGGCTTTGGCAATCTCGTTCAGGTTTTCATGTTGCGGCTCTTTAAATAAAAGTATGGGTAAAGTATTCAGAAAGACCAGAGCTGCTAAAATCAGGAACGTCGTTTGCCATTGCAGGACATCCAAAAGCCATAGGATGGCACCCCCACCGACAATAAAACCCAGACGTGAACCCATCACCTGAAAGGTATTGCCCCAGTGTTGCTGGTCATTTTTCAGAATATTGACCGCGAGTCCATCCGTAGCAATATCCTGTGTCGCCCCAATGCCATTCATAAATAGCAGTGCCACAAAAAAAGCCAGCAGATAAACTGGCTGATTTAATGCCTCAATTGGTATAAAGGACAGGATGATGAGTACGATGACAGACAATAACTGTGCGGGAATAATCCAGCTACGATAATGGCCTTTTGTAGAACCATAACGATCGACTAGAGGTGCCCAAAAGACTTTGATTGACCAAGGCAGCATCAGCAGGCCGAATCCCCCAATATGCGTCAAAGATACACCTTGAGCACGCAAAATTACTGGAAGTGCATGCGTCATAAATCCCACCGGTAAACCTTGCGCCCAGTATAAGGAAAATAGCAAAACATAGAGGTTGCGCATGGCCGGCATTAAAAGTCCTTGGCTGATCAAATATTCCAGAAAACATCATCTGGCATGGATATTTTGCCAGTGAAAAAATTATCACGAAGGAATAATATAATAAAAAACAAAGAATATTGTCGTAATTCAAGAGTCTTATAAGATGGCAAATACTTCCTTTCCTGACCTGCCTGCTTTAGTCCCTGGGCGTGGCAGTAAATTCAGCCGGACATTTTATAAAAAGCTTTTTCTTGCTCAAGGCTGGAAAATGGAAGGTGAATTTCCAAATTTTCCAAAAGCAGTTGCCATCATTTCTCCGCATACCTCTAATATTGATGCCTGGTTGGGCTTTAATGCTCTGCTCGGTCTCGGCATTCAGATCACGATTTTTGGCAAGGACAGTTTATTCCGTACACCACTTAAACCGATTCTGGAATGGATTGGTGTGGTTCCGGTGGTACGTGATACTCCTCAAGGACATACCCGACAGATTGTTGATATCATTAACAAGACTGATCGGATCTGGATAGGCATGGCACCTGAAGGTTCGCGTAAGGCACCGGAAAAAATCCGTAGCGGTTTTTATCATATTGCCAAAGCTGCCAATCTGCCGATTGTGATGTTTTCTTTTGACTATGACATTAAAACCATTCATATCTTGGGCGTATATCATTTAACCGGTGATTATGAATATGATCTGGAGCAGATCTATGCCCATTATAAAGGCAAGATCTCGGCAAAAAATCCGGACTGGATTGCCAAGCCTTTACAAAAACTGGTGAAAAAACGCTAGGCAAAATGTTTTTTTTTTGCTCTGATAACCGTAATTTGCTTATTTAATCCTCTATTTTTAGAATGAAATTAATTCGTTATGCAATGATTGGCTGTTTGGGCCTGAGCCTTGCAGCCTGTGATAGAAGCCCATCGAAGCCTGTTGTTATCCCGACGCTTAAAGCCCGTGAACCTGTCATTGCCCTTGCCTTGGGTGGTGGCGGAGCGAAAGGTTTTGCCCATATCGGCGTGATTAAAATCCTTGAATCACATGGAATTAAACCTAAAATTGTGACTGGAACCAGTGCCGGCAGTTTTGTCGGCAGTCTGTATGCCAGCGGTAAAACTCCATATCAGCTGCAACAAATTGCGCTTAATTTTAAAGAAGCGGATATTCGTGATCTGACCTTAAACCGTCAGGGTATTATCGCCGGTCAAAAGCTACAGGATTATGTAAATAAGAACGTGGCCAATAAACCCATTGAACAGTTCCCGATCCGTTTTGCTGCGGTAGCTACCCGCCTGGATAATGGCCGTAAGGCTGACTTTATCAAAGGCAATGCCGGTCAGGCGGTACGTGCCTCTTGCAGTATTCCGAATGTCTTTGTGCCAGCGGTGATTGGGGGTAACAAATATGTCGATGGTGGATTAGTCAGTCCAATTCCAGTGAAAACAGCCAAAGATATGGGAGCGGATATTGTCATTGCAGTTGATATCTCGGCGCGCCCAGATGCCAACAAAGCCATGAACATGTTTGGCCTGCTGGATCAGACCATTAATATCATGGGTCAGCAAAGTATTAATGAAGAACTGGCTCAGGCTAACGTGGTCATTCAGCCGAAGGTCGGACATATTGGTACACTGGATCTGAAATCGAGTAATGAAACGATTCTGGAAGGTGAAAAGGCAGCCCAGTTAAAAATCCGAGCCATTGAAAAGGCCATCAGCGATTTCAGCAAGTCCCCAGCTGCATTACAACCACCACGCAAGGCTAGGTTCTAAATCGGGATTGCAGGTATTCATCCGCTGCTGCATCTGCTACATTGAAGTGAAGATAAAAATCATGATGAATATTTAATTTTGAATTACATAGGTTAATTTATGCAATTTGTTCTTGAACCGTGGCACTGGTTTGTACTTGGCATTATCCTGATTCTATCAGAGTTAATTCTGCCAGCATTTGCTGCACTCTGGTTTGGTATTGGGGCCATTATGGTGGGTATTCTGTACTGGATGTTCCCGATGATGGGACTGACAACGCAGCTGCTGACCTGGATCGTTCTCTCTGTGCTGTGTACCCTGGCCTGGTTCAAGTTTATTAAACCGCTGTCTACAGATAAGACCAAAGCCGGACTGTCACGTGAAGCAACTATTGGTCAGGTGGGGATGGTGATTCAAATCAATCTGGATCACGGTCAAGTCAAAGTCCGCTTTCCGCTTCCTGTCCTCGGTTCAGATGAATGGGAATGTCGTACGCTCAGTCCGGTACAAGTTGGCGACCGGGTTCGTGTGGTCGATATTCTCGGTAATGACCTGGTGGTACAACCACATAGCAATAATTAAGAAAAGGAAAAGGTGAAAAAGACATGAGTATAAGTTCTATTATTGTATTGGCCCTGCTGGTCTTTGTGGCCGTCACCATCTTCAAAGGTGTACGAATTGTTCCTCAAGGCTATAAGTGGATTGTACAGCGTCTGGGTAAATACCATTCTACCCTGAATCCTGGCCTGAACTTCGTGATTCCTTATATCGATGAAGTTGCTTATAAGGTGACGACCAAAGATATCGTGCTGGATATTCCTTCTCAGGAAGTGATTACCCGTGATAATGCAGTCTTGCTGATGAATGCCGTAGCTTATATTAATCTGACTACACCTGAAAAAGCCGTGTACGGGATTGAAAACTATTCTTGGGCGATTCAGAACCTGGTTCAGACTTCATTGCGTTCGATTGTCGGTGAAATGGATCTGGATGATGCATTGTCGTCTCGTGATCACATTAAGGCACGTTTGAAAGCCAGTATTTCTGATGATATTTCAGATTGGGGGATTACCCTGAAAACCGTAGAAATCCAGGACATCAAACCATCGCATACCATGCAGGCAGCGATGGAAGAACAGGCAGCGGCTGAACGTCAACGTCGTGCCACAGTAACCAAAGCCGATGGTGAAAAACAGGCAGCCATTCTGGAAGCAGATGGTCGTCTTGAAGCCTCACGTCGTGATGCGGAAGCACAAGTGGTATTGGCTGAATCTTCACAGCGTGCTATTGATATGGTGACTCAGGCGATTGGTGATAAAGAAATTCCTGTGGCTTACTTACTTGGCGAGCAATATGTAAAAGCCATGCAAGATATGGCGAAATCTCCAAATGCCAAGACTGTGGTCTTGCCCGCGGATATTATGAATACCATTCGTGGCGTTATGGGTCGCAACAATTAACTGTTAAGAAATATGAATCAAATAGGCAGTCGAATGACTGCCTATTTTCATTTAAATCAAGAAAATCTCAGCAAAGATTGTGAAATTATGGTTAAATTTCGCGTTTATTTTGAAATCTTCTGGATTTAATGTTGCATGGCTTTCGGATTAAAGCCCATAACATTTGCCATAATCCTTATTTCGATCTACTGTCCAACTTAAAAATGGATACCGTATGAGCTCCCTAAATCCAACCTTAATCACCTTTCTATTTTATATTGTCGCCATGATCGTAATTGGCCTGATGGCTTATCGCGCGACAACAAACTTTTCCGACTACATCTTAGGGGGCCGACGTTTAGGTAGTTTTGTTACTGCACTTTCTGCTGGTGCTTCCGATATGAGTGGCTGGCTGCTGATGGGTCTTCCCGGGGCAATTTATCTTTCAGGTCTGTCTGAAATGTGGATTGCGATTGGCCTGATTATCGGTGCCTGGCTAAACTGGCTCCTGGTCGCTGGACGTTTACGTGTACATACTGAAGTACAGCACAATGCACTGACCTTGCCAGATTATTTCTCGAACCGCTTTAACGACCAGAAAAAAGTTCTGCGTGTGGTTTCTGCATTCGTGATCCTGATTTTCTTCGCAATTTACTGCGCTTCAGGCATGGTCGCAGGTGCACGTCTGTTTGAAAGCATGTTTGAGCTGCCATACAGTACTGCTCTCTGGATTAGCGCGATTGCGACGATCAGTTATGTATTCATTGGTGGATTCCTGGCAGTCAGCTGGACTGACACGATTCAGGCGGGTCTGATGATCTTTGCTTTGTTGCTGACACCAATTGTGGCTATTTTATCTTTCTCAGATATGTCACAAATCACTTTGGCACTTGAAGCGGCTCGTCCACAAGCCATGAATGTCATGGGTGATCTGAGCTTTGTTGCGATTATTTCCTTACTGGCTTGGGGTCTGGGTTACTTTGGTCAACCGCATATTCTGGTGCGTTTCATGGCAGCAGATTCGGTGAAATCGATTCCGAATGCACGTCGTATTGGCATGACATGGATGATACTGTGTCTGGGTGGTGCGGTCGCAGCCGGTTTCTTTGGTATTGCTTACTTCCAGGCACATCCAGAACTGGCAAGTGTGGTCAATGCCAATCCTGAAACCGTATTTATGGAGCTGACTAAAATTCTGTTCAATCCATGGATTGCCGGTGTGGTTCTGGCTGCAATTCTGGCTGCGGTAATGAGTACACTCAGCTGTCAGTTACTGGTCTGCTCAAGCACTTTGACTGAAGACTTCTATAAATCTTTCCTGCGTAAAAATGCTTCTCAGAAAGAACTGGTTTGGGTCGGTCGTTTGATGGTGCTACTGATTGCCCTGCTTGCGATCTGGATGGCGGGTAATCCGGAATCTAAAGTGCTTGGTCTGGTTGCTTATGCTTGGGCTGGTTTTGGTGCTGCATTTGGTCCATTGATTATCCTGTCACTGTTCTGGAAACGCATGACCCTGAATGGTGCCTTGGCCGGTATGATTGTGGGTGCAACTGTTGTGATCCTATGGAAAAACCTGTTTGCAGACACTGGTCTGTACGAAATCATTCCAGGTTTCATCTGTTCAATGATCACTATTATTGTGGTGAGCTTAATGGGCAAAGCGCCGACAGAAGAAATTACTGACCGTTTTGAACAGGCAGAACGTCTGTACAATGAAAGCAAATAAAATGAGCTAAAATAAAAAAGAGGACTGAATGTCCTCTTTTTTATACGCTGCATCCCTATGAAAATTAACTTTTACGATGCAACAAAAACTGTGTAATCTGAGTCAATTCTTCAGCCTGACCTTCGAAGTGAGCCAGAGCATTTAAGGCTTGATCATGCAACTGTTTAGCATACTGTTTTGCCTGCTCGAGTCCCATAAGCGCAGGATAAGTCGATTTCTCTACCTGTTCATCCTTACCTGCCGTTTTTCCTAATACTTCAGTATCAGAAATGATATCCAGAATATCATCCTGTACCTGGAAAGCCAGACCAATGGCCTGCCCAAATTCACGCAGTTTCGGAATCGCCAGATCCGTACCTTCAAAAATCGTCACCGCAGCCATCATGATGGCTGCTGAGATTAATGCACCGGTCTTATTACGGTGAATGGTTTCTAATGCTTCCTGGTCAATTCGTTTTCCTTCAGACTGCAGATCTAAAACCTGACCATTGACCATCCTGGAAGATGCTGTCGCCAGAATCTGCATCTGCTTTAATACAATTGCTGGCTCAACTGCAGGGCCCTGATCAAACAGACGGCTGCCTAAAATTTCAAAAGCCATGGATTGCAGAATATCGCCAGCAAGCAACGCGGTATCTTCACCAAAGGCAACATGGCAAGTTGGTTGTCCACGACGCAGCAAATCATTGTCCATACAAGGCAGATCATCATGAGCTAGTGAATAGCAATGAATGAACTCGATTGCGACTGCAGCACGACGCACAGCAGCAGTATTCTGATTCGGTTTAAGCGCGGCTGTGGCATAACACAAGGCTGGACGTACACGTTTTCCACCCAGCATCACTGCATGGTGTACAGCCGATTTCAGCGGCTCAGTAATGGCAAAAGCATCTAATGCTGTCAATAGGTCCTGTTGAATACGATGTTGTGCTTGAGTCAATGCATGGGTTGACAGCTCAGTTGTAGATGACACATTCGCCTCAGATCGGTTGTTCAATATATTTTCGATGACAAGAATAAGGAACTTGCCGCTTTATTCCTGCATTGTACCTCTAAATATCCTGAATTATCAGCTTGAAATCGTCTGCTGATTTTGCTCTATCAAGAGTCAAGATCATTTTTAATGAGAAGAAGCTGTCTAGAGTATTAAAGGTGCTGACCTGAATATAAAAAAACCATTGCGCGGACAATGGTTTTTATATTACTAAAGCTCAAGGCATCATTTGTGTTCTTTTAGCACATCTGCAGGCACACGTACCCAGCCTTCCATCAAGACACGCGCACTACGGCTCATGATGGCTTTCTTCACTTTCCATTCACCATTTTCCTGAGTAGCTTGTGCCCCAACGCGTAAAGTCCCTGATGGATGACCAAATCGCACTGCTTCACGCTCCCCCCCACCTGCTGCCAGATTTACCAATGTTCCTGGAATCGCAGCTGCAGTGCCAATCGAAACCGCGACGGTTCCCATCATGGCATGATGCAGCTTACCCATCGATAAGGCACGCACCAATACATCGGTATCTAATTCGGTGATCGCTTTACCCCCTGAAGATACATAGGCCTTAGGCTGGGATACAAAAGCAATTTTCGGCGTATGCTGACGTTGAGCTGCTTCAGTAATATCTGAAATCAGCCCCATTTTTAATGCGCCATAAGCACGAATGGTTTCAAATTTAGCGAGCGCTATCGGATCACTATTAATATCTTCCTGTAGCTCTGTGCCCTGATAGCCCAGGTCTTCAGCTTTCAGGAAAATTGTCGGAATACCCGCATTGATCAAAGTTGCTTCAAAGGTACCGTATTCTGGAACAACCAGCTGATCGACTAAATGACCTGTCGGAAACATAGCTCCACCCTCGGCATCATCATCGGCAGGGTCCAGAAATTCGATCTGAACTTCAGCCGCTGGAAAGGTGACACCATCCAGCTCAAAATCACCCAATTCCTGTACCTGCCCATTCACAATTGGCACATGGGCAATAATGGTTTTCTGAATATTGACCTGCCAGATCCGTACTGTGCAGATGCCGTTTTCCGGAATACGAGAGGAATCTACCAGACCATTACTAATCGCAAATGAACCTACACCCGCTGTCAGGTTACCGCAGTTACCACTCCAGTCGACAAAATGTCGGTCAATTGCAACCTGTCCAAACAGATAATCTACGTCATGATCAGGCTGCTGGCTTTTAGACAGAATGACCGTTTTGCTGGTACTGGAACTGGCTCCCCCCATCCCATCAATCTGCTTGCCATAAGGATCTGGGCTACCAATCACACGTAAGAGTAACTGGTCTCTGATTTTGCCCGGCTGTTGTGCTGCAGGTGGAAGATCTTCCAGCTTGAAAAATACACCTTTACTGGTACCGCCACGCATATAGGTAGCTGGAATCTTGATTTGCGGGGCAAAACTCATCGTTATTATCTTCCTTTGTCTGATCTTTATTTTGTAAATGCAATGTAACTGAGGTTGAATTTGAGTATAGTATATTTATATCGTGATAAATTGACTGCAAGACCTTTGTATAAAAAAACAACATATACAACGGCTGTCTTTTTAGTATTCGATGAGGAATATCAGATTCAATAAAATTAATATATTGATTCATTTATCTTTTATTTAATTTATTTTTATAATAATTTTTTATTAATCTGATAATAATTTTTCATTCAAGGCTTCTACTAGGCTTCTTTTGACTGATCAATTACAATCTTTCAACTTATTTTTACATTGTCGGGCTGAATACTTTGAATAACGAGTCTTCACAACTTCAGCGTGGCTTAAAGAACCGTCATATTCAGTTGATCGCCATGGGCGGTGCAATTGGCACAGGCTTATTCTTAGGTTCCGCACAGGTGATCCAATCCGCTGGTCCTTCGATTATTCTGGGCTATGCCATTGGTGGCTTAATTGCTTTCCTTATTATGCGTCAATTGGGTGAAATGATTGTTCATGAACCTGTTGCAGGTTCTTTCAGCCATTTTGCTTATAAATATTGGGGTAAATTCCCTGGTTTCCTCGCGGGCTGGAACTACTGGATTCTGTATATCCTGGTCGCAATGACCGAACTTACCGCTGTCGCAAAATATATTAACTACTGGTGGCCACATATTCCTGCCTGGGCATCGGTGCTGTTTTTCTTCATTGTGATTACCCTGGTCAACCTCGGCAATGTGAAATTCTACGGTGAATCAGAGTTCTGGCTTTCAATTATTAAAGTGATTGCGGTCATCTCGATGATTGTTTTTGGTTTATACCTGATCCTGACTGCAGATGCTTCATCTACTGCATCTTTTAGCAATTTATGGACCGCAGGTGGCTTCTTCCCGAATGGCTTTGAAGGTTTATTCTTCATGCTAGCCTTCCTCATGTTCGCCTTTGGCGGGATTGAACTGATTGGTATGGCAGCGGCAGAAGCAGAGAATCCGGAAAAGACCATTCCTAAAGCGATTAACCAGGTTGTTTTCCGTATTCTGATTTTCTATGTTGGTGCGTTGACCATCTTGTTATCATTAGTGCCTTGGAATCAGTTGGAACTCGGCGGTCTGGATAAAAGTCCATTCGTAATGATCTTCAGTCAGCTAGGTATTGACTGGGCAGCCCACCTGCTAAACTTCATTATTCTAACTGCTGCACTGTCTGTATATAACAGTGGTATGTATGCGAATAGCCGCATGCTTTACGGTCTGGCCAAACAAGGCAATGCACCGAAGCTCTTCCTGAAAGTAAATAAACAAGGTACGCCAATTCCTGCAGTACTCTTCTCTGCTGCTTTGATTTTTGGCTGCGTACTGCTGAACTACTTTGTACCAGAAGATGCTTTAAGCCATCTGATCTATGTGGTGGTAGGTGCCTTGGTCTTGAACTGGGCAATGATTTCACTGACACATTTCAAGTTTATTCAGGCAATGAAAAAAGTTGGAGAAAAAACCAAATTTCCAGCACTTTGGTCTCCAGCAAGTAACGTACTTGTATTAGGCTTTATTGCGACTATTCTTTACATTATGTGGACTCAGGGCTTCCAAGAATCAGTTTACATGCTGCCGATTTGGGTCGTGATCATGTTTATCCTGTTTAAACTGCTTCAGACCAAGAATTGATAAAACGCTTTAATTGACTATTTTTTAAAGTTATTGCTTCGGCAATAACTTTTTTTTTCGTCTTTTTTGGAGTAGATTAGGGATCGTTTTGCGCCCTTAGCTTAACTGGATAGAGCAGTTGCCTCCTAAGCGACCGACGTGGGTTCGAGTCCCGCAGGGCGCACATATTTCAAATATGTGAACTAATTAACAAAAAAATTAAGCAATAGTTCAATATATTTATATTTTTTTCATTTTTTTCACTATCTCGCTATTTTTAATTAAATTTTTAAATTTCAAAAGCTTATATTCTTACATTACTTTTCAATTAGTATTTTTACTCTAATTTGATGTTTTTTTGAACTATTCATTCATACTAGAGCATTTACTCTTTTTTATATTGTGTTATTTTTGTCACATGGAGTAACAAATCAGCCATTGAAGGCATAGGAATGACTCCAAAAACAATATCAAGCTAATACCGAAAAAACGTTTTAAATACCCAAATTTGTACCTCAAGGGAAGATGAAGAATGAAATTAAAAGCGCTTAGTACAGCAATGATTTTAGCAGCATTACCTATGTCAGGCGCATTTGCTGCAGCTATCGACCGTTCTGGTCAATCTATCGCAGCATTTTTACAGCCAGGTAACTATTTTGAAGCAGGGATTTCTGTTTTAGATCCATCAGTATCTGGTAAAGTTCAAAATAATTGGACACCAGGTGGAACGGCTGCACCTTTAGCTCCTGCTTACCGCGGCACTTCAGTGGGTGAGATGGCTGATGACTACTATTTTCCAAGTGCAGCCTTAAAGTTTCAGTTAACTGATAATTTTTCATTTGGTTTGATTTACGATCAACCATTTGGTGCAAAAGCAACCTACTCTACTGATACTTATCTAAATCCTTTAGGTGGTGGTGTTTTCCATAACGGAACAGAAGGCACAGAAGTAGAAGTTAAATCAGAAAATATTACTATGCTCGTAGGTTATCAACCTACTGAAAATTTTAATATTTATGGTGGTGCTGTATACCAGACAGTTGAAGGTAATGTTCAACTACGTGGTTTAGCATATGGTAGCACAACTGCCTTAGGTCAATACAATGCTAACATGGACGATGATAGTGCTGTAGGTTGGTTAGCAGGTATTGCTTACCAGATTCCTGAAATTGCTCTAAAAGCATCACTAACTTATCGTTCTGAAATTGATCATGATTTGAAAACAAATGAGTATGGTCGTAGTGATATTTTAGCTTTAGTAACGCAAAACCCTGCTGCTGCACTTTATAATGTAAATACAAATACTGAAATTTCTACTCCTCAATCTGTAAATCTTGATTTCCAGACAGGTGTAATGGCTGACACGGTTGCCTTTGCTAATCTTCGTTGGGTGAACTGGAAAGAATTCTCTATTCGTCCACAACAGTTTGAACAAGTTTCAAGAGCTTTAGGCGCAGCTGGTGCTACTCCTAACAATCCAAATGGCTTTGATGTCGTTTCTTATACTGATGACCAAATCTCTGCTACTGTCGGTCTAGGCCGTAAATTTTCTGAGCAGTGGGCAGGTAATGTTTCTGTAGGCTGGGATTCAGGTTCTGGTAATCCAGTGTCTACTTTAGGTCCAACTGAAGGTTATTGGAATCTTGGTTTAGGCCTACAATTTAGTCCTGCATCAAACTACTTCATTGCTGGTGGTGTTAAATACTTCTGGTTAGGCGATGCAAAAGCTCAAGCGGCGTCCGATTTTGGTTCTAATTCATATGTAGCTGACTTTGAAGATAACGATGCTTGGGGTTATGGTCTAAAAATTGGTTACCGTTTCTAATTCAGTCAATTTAATAAAAAAACCGCCTTCGGGTGGTTTTTTTATTGCTATGAATTTATTTTTATACACTTGTAAACTATTTGATGATTTAAACATCACTTAACTTTTAAATTATTTACGTGTCATTTTAGCCAATTCATCACACTAAAATATTATTTAATTCACATATTTAACATCGTGTTTTTAGTACAAAAACTCTAACTTCTTCTACTTTAATTACTACTCAGTTCAAATCTTCATCGAAGCTGAGCATTTACTCTTTTTAATTTTATGTTACTTTTCCACAACTTTTTATTATCTTTATGAAACATTCAAGGACGAGCCATGAAGCTTAAGCCAATTTCTACTGCAATATTACTTGCAACTCTTCCAACTACAGCAGTTTTTGCAGGTGGTTTAGATCGTTCTGGTCAATCTATACAAGCTTTTTTACAGCCTGGTAACTATGCTGAAGCTGGTATTTCTGTACTTGATCCGGATGTCAAGGGCAAGTCAAGTGTGCGTTCACTTGGTAACAGCTTTAATGGTGAAAAAATTGACGATATGGCTGAAGATTACTATTTCGTCAACACAGCAATTAAAGTACAAGCGACTGATAAAATTTCACTCGGTTTAATTTACGATCAGCCTTATGGTGCAGATGCAAGCTATTCTACTAACGGACCATTATCTAGCTTCTCTGCTGCTGGTGAAGGAACAAAAGTTGAAGTAAAAACCCAAAATATTACAGCTCTCATCGGTTATCAACCGAATGAAAACTGGAATTTATATGCCGGACCAGTATGGCAAACAGTAGAGGCTGATATCTCTTTACGAGGCGCCGCTTATATTTCTCCTTTAGATCCAACAAAAGCATTAAGTGGATACAATATTAAAATCGATGAAAAAGAAGCATATGGCTGGTTAGCAGGTTTTGCTTATTCTATTCCTGAAATTGCTTTAAAAGCCTCTGTAACTTATCGTTCTGAAATTAAACATAAGGCAACAGGAACTGAAAGTTTTACCTTTGCTCAGTCTACTACCTTAGCACCGGGATTCACTGTACCTGCAGGTACTACTGTTCCTATGAGTAATGAGCGCGTAGATGCAATTACACCACAATCTGTGAATTTAGATTTCCAGTCTGGTGTTGCACAAAATACCATCGCTTTTGCTAATATACGTTGGGTACATTGGGATCAATTTGCTGTAACTCCTGTATTCTTAAAAGCTAATTCAGGGAATAATCTTATCGATTACTCTGACGATCAATGGTCTGCAAATATCGGTGTCGGTCATAAGTTTAATGACAAATGGTCAGCATCTACTTCAGTAGGCTGGGATTCAGGTGCAGGTAATCCTGTGACAACACTTGGCCCAACTGAAGGCTATTGGAGTTTAGGTCTAGGTGCTCAATATAGCCCTGCTGCAAATTACTTTATCCAGGCTGGTGTAAAACACCTTTGGTTAGGTGATGCGACTGCACAGACAGGAGGAAATCCAGTAGGTGAATTTGAAGATAATAATGCATGGGCATATGGCATGAAGATCGGTTACCGCTTCTAATTCAGTATATCCTCAAAATAAAAAAGGCGCCTCAAGCCACTGCTGTCCCATAGTTTGCTTTAAATAAAAAAACCTGAGTCCTAACAGTTAAAATATGAGTGCAAACAAACACTTTAACGACCAGGATTCAGGTTTTGTCACATCAGAATACCGTATTTCATGAGCTAATTAAACCTGTTGTGCGACAGGATTTTGAACAACTTGCTAAAGTACACCATGTTGGACAGAAATTTAGAGCGGCTTCCCGGTGGGATCAGTTTATTGCCATATTGATGTCTCAATTCTCTTGTAGGCAAAGTCTGAGAGATATTCAATCCAATTTGGAGTGCCAACAGGAAAAGCTAAGTCATCTCGGAGCAAAGTCTATTCCCCGAAGCACGCTGGCACGAATCAATGAGCAGCAGCCTGCTGCCTTATATCAACAGCTATTTTACAAGTTGCTTAAATACTATGAACACTCAAAAGTAGCTCATAAATTTCGCTTTAAGAATCCCTTGTATTCCTTGGATGCCAGTCATATTGACCTGTCGCTTTCCTTATGTGAATGGGCCAAAGTTCACGACTCAAAAGCCAGCATGAAACTCAGCATAGGATTGAATCACAGCAATGATATTCCTGAGTTTGTTGCAGTTGAAAATGGCAAAGAAAATGACATGGTACAAGGCCGCAAATTCCAGTTTCCTGCTGGCAGCATTGTAGTTTTTGATAAAGGCTATGTCGATTACCAATGGTATGCAAATCTGACTGCTCAAAACATTGGATTTGTCACACGTTTTAGGCCTAAATCTGTGTATCAGGTGATTCAGCAACATCCAGTGCTTGAATCCAAAGGTATTCTAAAAGATGAAACCATTCAGCTGAATAGCGCACATGCCCTAAAAAGAAAAGCCCCAGTGTTAAGAAGAATTGAATATAGAGATCAGCAAAGTGGCAAGCACTTTAGTTTTCTCAGCAATAACTTTCATTTAGCCGCCTCTACCATTGCGGCGATTTATAAAGATCGTTGGAAAGTTGAGCTGTTCTTTAAGGCGATTAAGCAGAATCTCAAATTAAAAGCGTTTCTAGGCCGCAGCAGGAACGCAATTCAGACACAAATCTGGATTGCGATGATCGCCTATTTATTGGTGAGTTTCGCTCAACATTTAGGAAAAACGGGTTGGACAGTTCAACGTTTACTCAGAATAATTCAGGTGAATTTGTTTGAAAGAAGAACTTTAAAAGCTTTATTTTCACCCGATAAAATACCCATAAAACAAGAGGAAGCTCAAATGAGCTTCCTCTTGTGAAAAATTGTGGGACAGCAATGGCCTCAAGCGCCTTTTTTATTTCATTCAGCTTTTAACACTTAAGCTGGAATATTACGGATTGAAGCATTACGGATGGCTTCTTTCAACGCTGCATAACCATGAATCGGTGGGAATTGCGGGAATTCAGCAATCACATTTTCCGGTGCATCAAACAGGAAACCGTGATCCGCTTCACCCAGCATGGTGGTATCGTTATAAGAATCCCCTGCTGCGATCACACGGAAGTTCAGGCCATGTAATGCTTTTACCGCTTGACGTTTTTGATCTGGCTGACGCAGTTTGTACGCGGTGATCATGCCTTTTTCATCAGTTTCAAGTTTATGACAGAAAATTGTTGGCCAGCCTAACTGCTTCATTAAAGGATGCGCAAATTCATAGAAAGTATCAGATAAAATAATCAGTTGGAAATGAGTGCTTACCCATTCTACAAATTCTTTGGCGCCTTCAAATGGCCCCATATCTGCAATCACTTCCTGAATATCATTCAGACCCAAGCCATGCTCTTTCAGAATATTCAGACGTTGTGTCATCAACACATCATAGTCAGGAATATCACGAGTCGTTGCTTCAAGCGCTTTAATGCCTGTTTTCTTTGCAAAATTAATCCAAATTTCAGGAACCAATACACCTTCAAGATCCAGACATACGACTTCCATGAATATTCCCCTCAGTTATCATCTAAAAAATTTTCCATATCATAGCTGAAGATTCATATTTTGCATTGTTCTTTTTTAAATCTATTTTTTTCATAAGTATTTATTTTTTAGTGATAAGACTACTAATTCTCTTCTATTAAAATACATGTGAAATTAATTAATATAGGCAGAGTCATTCCAAGCCTATATCGCCAGGATTCTCATGACCACTATTCCTACTATTGATATTGTGGATGCGCTTGCATCTGAATATGCTGATAAATCTCCAAGTGAAATTTTGGCACTTGCCCTGAATCAACCAGGTGAAATTGCCATTTCATTTTCTGGTGCAGAAGATGTTGTACTGATTGACATGGCTTCCCACCTCGGTAAACCTTTCCGTGTCTTTAGTCTGGATACAGGCCGCTTGCACGCTGAAACCTATCAATTTATCGAGCAAGTTCGAAAACACTATAATGTAGATATTGAAATCTGTTTTCCTGAACGTGAAGCCATTGAAAATTTGACTACTCGTAAAGGGATGTTCAGTTTCTATCAAGATGGTCATCAGGAATGTTGTGGCATCCGCAAGGTTCAACCATTACGAAAAAAACTTGCAACACTTGATGGCTGGATTACCGGTCAGCGTAAAGACCAGAGCCCGGGTACACGGAATGAAATTCCGGTGGTTCAGGCAGATCCAGGTTTTTCAGGTCCCGGTAAACAGCTGATTAAATACAATCCGCTGGCCAACTGGTCGAGTGCCGATGTATGGAGTTATATCCGCATGATGGAAATTCCATACAACCCATTGCATGAGAAAGGATTCATTTCTATTGGCTGTGAACCATGTACTCGTCCCGTTTTACCGAACCAGCACGAACGTGAAGGTCGCTGGTGGTGGGAAGAAGCCACGCATAAAGAATGTGGCTTACATGCAGGCAACCTGAAAGAGTAAAATTAAATCAGACTGTGCATATTTGTAAAAGGCTATCCTGAATCAGGATAGCCTTTTTAACTACGAATCTTACATTTGGTGACAAGATATCAAGTCTCCTCTTTTACCATTCATCAGGAAAGATCCTGAGGATAATCAAAGAATTTATAAAATGTTGTTGAATAGATTTATTTGCAAAAAAATGTGAAATTGAACTCAATACCATTCTTTTAATGATGCATAATTATTCAGTTATACTCCCACCAGACCTAAAAAACGTATTTTCAGCAGTAGCCTTAAAAACTAAAGTTTTCACATTTCAAAAACTTAGGAAGGTATAAACCTCCATGTCAATTATTACTTTTTAACTTAACAGATTAAGATTAAGCAGTTCATTTCTACGTTAAAACAGCTATACTTTCTTTACTAAAGCAATAATTCTAACAAGGCTTTTCAGATAGAGAACAGCCATATAGAGTGCAGTGAGGCAATCCACGCTATGCGTCCATTACATCCAATTGATCTTATTTTTTTATCTTTAGAGAAACGGCAGCAACCTATGCATGTAGGTGGTCTTTTTTTATTTCAGATTCCCGATAATGCACCGGCAACTTTTATTCAGGAATTGGTGCGTGATATCCGTACTTCCAAATCTATTCCAATCCCACCTTTCAATAATTATTTAAATGGCTTGTTCTGGGATGAAGATCAACAGTTCGATCTGGATCATCATTTCCGGCATATTGCCCTGCCAAAACCGGGTCGCATCCGTGAATTACTCACCTATATTTCACAGGAACATAGTGCCCTGATTGACCGTGCCAAACCACTCTGGACCTGTCATATCATTGAAGGAATAGAAGGTAACCGTTTCGCGATGTACTTTAAAATCCACCATGCCATGGTCGACGGCATTGCGGGTATGCGTCTGGTCGAGAAATCACTGTCTCATGATCCACAGGGAAAAAGTATTGTGCCACCATGGTGTGTAGAAGGACCACGTGCCAAGCGCCTGAAAGCACCAAAAGTTAGTCGCATTAAAGGCGTTTTATCTACGCTGAAAGGACAACTGGAATCTACTCCGCGTGTCATCTATGAGCTGTCGCAAACTGTATTAAAAGACATGGGACGTAATCCTGATTATGTCTCCAGTTTCCAGGCCCCTTCATCCATTCTAAATCAACGTGTCAGTGCATCACGCCGATTTGCCGCGCAATCCTTTGAATTTGAGCGTCTTCGCCGTATTTCTAAAGCCTTGGGTGTAACCATTAACGATATCGTGCTGGCAATCTGTTCCGGTGCCTTACGTGAATATTTAATCAGCCAAGATGCTCTACCGAAGAAACCGTTGATTGCCATGGTACCGGCTTCTGTACGTTCTGATGACTCTGATGTATCAAACCGTATTACCATGATTCTGGCGAATCTGGGTACGCATAAGGAAGACCCTTTAGAACGTCTCAAGATCGTACGTCGTAGCGTACTGAATGCCAAAGAACGTTTTAAGCGCATGAATGCCAATCAGATTCTGAACTATAGTGCTTTTGTTTATGGCGCTGCAGGTTTGAATATTGCATCAGGTCTGATGCCAAAACGCCAGGCATTTAATCTGGTGATTTCCAATGTTCCAGGTCCACAAGAACCGCTGTACTGGAATGGTGCCCGTCTGGAAGCTCTCTACCCTGCCTCTATCGTGCTCGATGGTCAGGCACTCAATATCACCATGACCAGTTATTTAGACAAACTTGAAGTGGGTCTGACCGCCTGCCGTAATTCCCTGCCTAAAATGCAGAATCTGCTTACTCATCTTGAGGACGAAATCCAGCGTTTTGAACGGATTGTCGATGGTGGCAAAACCCCAAAGCTCGCAGCAGTAAGTTAGACTGCGATGAAGACTAAAATCAAGACTAAGTTTTTATGCAAAAATAAGTATGAACATTTTTGCCAATAATTTCATGCAATAATAAAGGGGCATATGGTGCCCCTTTATTTTTATTTGATTATTTTTTATTCAAACCATTCAAGCAATATTCAAATTTTAACTTTTCACAGTACGACATTGTTTTAATAGCTGATGGCAGACCGTACGAATCATAGATGAAGTAATCTGAACTTCATTGCCGCGTTCGTCCACAATGTATCCCGCGTGGACAGTTTTCGGTTCAAGCACGTGTTTTAGACCCTTATTAATAACTGCTTTACTTATACTCATGACACACCTCATTTTTTGCTAAGCCAAAATATTGGGAGATTGGCTTTGGCTACTGGATGTGTCTAGTATTCAGAATTCACCTGCGCTTGTAAAATTCCAGTTGTAACAAGGGTTTTACGATATTCTGTTACAATTTCAGCTGAGAATGATATCGTATTGCTCTTGCGTATATAAATTCTCAACCTGGAACTTAATCACGCGATCAATAAAGTGTTCCAGATCCGCCACAGCCGGGGCTTCTGCAGTCAGCAGTCGATCAATCACTGACGGATGTGCCACTACAGTAAATCCACTTTGTGATTGATAAGCGCGTGCGTAACGTAAAATTTCACGGAATATTTCGTAACACACTGATTCTGCTGTTTTGACGTATCCACGTCCCTGACAGGTTGGACAGGATTCGCATAACAGGTGCTCTAGAGATTCACGCGTACGTTTACGCGTCATCTCGACCAGACCCAGTTCAGATACCTGGGTAATCTTGGTTTTGGCATGATCACGTTCCAGCATTTTTTCAAACTGGTTCATTACCTCGTCACGATGCTGTGCTTCCTGCATGTCAATGAAATCAATAATAATGATCCCACCCAGATTACGCAGTCTCAACTGACGTGCAATCACCTCAGTTGCTTCCATATTGGTTTTGAAGACGGTATCTTCCAGTGAACGACCGCCGACATAGGAACCGGTATTGACATCAATGGTGGTCATGGCCTCAGTCTGATCAATCATCAGATAGCCACCAGATTTCAGTGCCACACGGGTTTGTAGAGCCTTCTGGATATCATCTTCAACATTATATAAGTCAAAGATCGGGCGCTCGCCTGGATAGTGCAGCAAACGATCATTCATGCTTGGCACAAATTCTTTAACAAACTCTTTCAGTTTGCCGTGGATTTCACGTGAATCGACATAGATTTTGGCAGTGTTTTCATTGGCCAGATCGCGAATCACACGCTGTGGCAGCGGCAGTTCTTCAAAGATCAGTGATGGAACGGCAATGCTCTTCTGTTTGCGCTGAATGTAGTCCCAAAGCTTGGCCAGATAAGCCATATCCTGGGCAATTTCAGCTTCATCAATGCCTTCTGCCGCAGTACGGACAATCACCGAACCGGGCAGTTTATGCTGGGCCTGAATCCGTTCAATAATCGAACGTAAACGATTACGTTCTTCTTCAGATTCAATTCGTTGCGATACGCCAATATGATTGCCATAAGGCATCAAAACCAGATAACGTGAAGGAATGGAGAGATCAGTTGAAAGACGTGCGCCTTTGGTCCCGAGCATGTCTTTCATCACCTGCACCGTCAGAATCTGACCTGGCTGCAGTAATTCAAACACATTCGGTGTCGGCTGCTGACGCGGCCAGACCATATCATTGATATGCAAAAAAGCAGTACGTGACAGACCAATATCGACAAAAGCAGCCTGCATCCCTGGCAGGACACGGACCACTTTGCCTTTATATACGTTCCCCACCAGACCGCGCTTCGCGGTACGCTCGATGAACAGTTCGTTCACCGTGCCGTTTTCGATTAACGCCACACGACATTCCATCGGTGTGAAGTTAATCAATAACTCGTCAGACATAACAACACTCAAAACATTATAAGAATTCTTTTTTCAGCAGTTAATTTAGTGCCTTAACCGTCTGTAATAACTGTACCGTTTCATATAGGGGCAAACCGACTACATTAGAGTAGCTCCCCTGAATCGCGGGGATATAACGTGCTGCAATACCTTGAATGGCATAACCGCCTGCCTTGCCTACCGGTTCACCAGTCGCCCAATAACTTTCCATATCATGGGTGGTGAGTGATTGAAATTCAACCTGTGTCCTTACCACTATACTGTATTTTTCATTTTTTGTGCGTACGCAGACACCGCTAAATACATCATGTTTACGACCTGATATTTTAGCCCACATTACAAAGGCATGCTGTTTGGATTCAGGTTTACCCAGAATCTCGTTATCAACCCCCAAACTGGTGTCGGCAGCAATGATAATTGCATCTGGATAACGCTCGGCCACGGCATCCGCTTTGGCACGTGCCAAACGTTCAACATAAGCCGCAACTGACTCATTGGGCAATACGGATTCGTCAATATCAGGACTGTAAATCTCGAACTCCAGTCCCAACTGTTGCAACAGTTCACGGCGTCGAGGTGAACTGGAGGCCAGAATCAGATGCGCCATTTTCTGAGCAGATAATATAGAACAGGCCATACCATAACGCTAGTCAGTATCGGTAGCCAGTGACGTGGAATCGAGAACTGCACGCCGCTAATGATCTGAGCAAAGAAGGTCAGCATCAGATGGGCAACGAGTGCCAATGTAGCAATAATCCAGAGATTGCTAAAAGTCAGGATGCGGCGCTCACGGGTCAGGAAGCGCGCCATAAAGGCAATAATAATAAAACTCAGCGCATTCAGACCTAAAGGTGCATCTAATAGCAGGTCTAACAAGATTCCGGTACTGAACGCAAACCAGATCCCACACCAGGTCGGCTGACAGAGCACCCAGAACAGCATCACCATCAGCATAAACTGCGGACGCCAGCCAGAGAGCGAATAAGATAAAGGATAGACCACCAGAACCGAGGCAAAAATTACTGAAATAATAATCGGGAACAATGGATCCCGATGGGTTCTGGACTGCATTTTAGCGATCGACATGTGGCTGCTCCATCGCTAATGAATCAGAAAACAGTACCACCACATGATGACCACCAGCCAGCTGTGCTGCCGGAATCACATCAATCTGGGCAAATTCACCTGAATTATGACGTTGTACTTTAGAGACGGTGCCAACCAGATAACCTGCCGGGAAATGCTGTCCCAAACCTGAGCTATAAACTTTTTCACCGACTTTGATGTTGGCACTGGTCGGTACATATTCCATTTTCAGACGCCCAAGATCACCCGTCCCCGAGACGATGGCACGCATGCCAGTGTGTTCCAGACGTACTGAAAGTGAATGTTCTTTATCTGAGAGCAGCATGACACGGCTACTATGCGGATAGACACTAATGATCTGTCCCATGATCCCCTTGTCATCCAGCACAGTCTGTCCTATCCGTAGGTGGCTGTTAGAACCCCGGTTAATCACGATGATATGACGCAGCGGATCGGCATCAGTACCAATCACTTCTGCAATTTCCATACGTCCATCAATAATTAAAGGCGTGTCCAGCAACCCGCGCAGACGGGTATTTTCAGCAGACAGTTCAGAAATTTTCTGTAAGCGTACCTGCGCCTGTAATAGCTCAGCCTGCATCGCGGTATTTTCACGACGCAGTTGTGCTTCAGACTTGGTTTGTTGATTCAGCCATTCTCGCGACAATACAGGATAACTGGCCACAGCATATATCGGATTATATGCCGCATTCAGCACATCCCTTGCAGGTTGAACCAGATGAGGCATGCGCCAATCAAAGAAAAGCACCACCAGACAGGTCACCAACGCAATGACGAATGAGCGAAAAGATGGCGGTTGTCGAGAAAACAGATGTGTTTGCACCCGCCGTGTCCTGTTCTTAGCCTACGAATAACATGTCATGATTTGGGTTGTCGAAGAATTCGAGAACCTTACCGCCACCACGTGTTACACATGACAGCGGATCTTCTGCAACCACCACAGGAAGACCAGTTTCTTTGGCAAGAAGCTTGTCCAAGTTACGTAGTAATGCACCACCACCCGTCAATACGATCCCGCGCTCAGCAATGTCTGAAGACAGTTCAGGAGGGGTTTGTTCCAGTGCAGATTTCACAGCAGACACGATATATTGCAATGGGTCAGAAATTGCCTGAGTCACTTCATCAGAAGTCACCGTAATTGCACGCGGCACACCTTCAGCCAGATTACGACCACGAACTTCAATTTCCAGTGGTTTTGCACCTTCATCCGGAAGCGCCATACCGACTTCTTTTTTAATAATTTCAGCAGTCGTTTCACCGATTACGCAACCATGTGCTTTACGCACGTAGTTAATAATCTGTTCATCAAACACATCACCGCCAATACGCAATGAGTCTGCATAGACACAGCCCTGCAGCGAGATGATCGCGATTTCTGTTGTACCACCGCCCACGTCCACAACCATCGAACCACATGCCTGCTCTACCGGCATGCCAGCGCCAATTGCAGCTGCCATCGGTTCTTCAATCAAACGTACTTCACGCGCGCCAGCGTTATACACGGCTTCACGGATCGCACGACGTTCAACCAGGGTAGATTTACATGGAACACACACTACAACACGTGGTGCAGGCGGGAATAAACGTTTTTCGTGAACCTTGCCGATGAACTGATTCAACATGGTTTCAGTGACTTCAAAGTCTGCAATCACACCATCTTTCATCGGGCGGATTGCTGAAATATTTGCCGGGGTACGACCAAGCATTTGTTTCGCGTCAAGACCTACGGCAGCAACAATTTTTTGTGAACCACTATGACGGATTGCTACAACCGTCGGTTCATTTAATATAATGCCTCGTCCTGGCGCATAAATAAGTGTATTTGCAGTACCTAAATCAATGGCTAGATCTGGCGAAAACAAGCCTATTAGTCGTTTTAGAATCACGGGGACGTTCTCAATTAAACTTTATATGGACGCAAGGTGGCAACTTTAACTAAATGTGATGCTTTGGACAAGTCAATCGCTTATCATAACGCATGATAATTTGATTTTTTTTTAATACTGATTAGGTAATGTTATGTCTACATCGGATGCACAGCATTCTGCAGATTTAAATGCAGAAACAGTTTCAGCTATTGCGAACCTTGCACGATTATCGCTGAATGATACGCAATCTGCTGAATATGCTCAAATTTTAAATAAAATTTTAGGCATGATGGAAACGCTGAAAGGTATCAATACTGACGGTGTTGAACCATTAAAAAGCCCTTTCGACCATCCTCAGCCATTACGTGAAGATGTAGTGAGTGAAAGTAATCACCGTGATGAATATCAGGCAGTTGCGCCAGTGGTACAGGATGGCTTGTACCTTGTTCCTCGCGTAATTGAGTAATTACTATCCAGTTCAATCTTTTTATTAAATTAAACGTAAAGAATTATTTCTCATGACAGATTTACACCGCCTATCAATTCGTGAACTTACCGAAGGTTTGGCCAATGCTAAATTTTCATCACGCGAATTGACTGAACATTACTTAAAACGCATCGAAAAAGTGGATGCTCAAGTGAAGTCATACGTGACTGTGACCGCTGAGCAAGCACTGGCACAAGCCGATGCTGCTGACGCACTGCGTCGTGCTGGTAGCGCAAATGTGCTGACTGGTGTGCCAATTGCACATAAAGACATCTTCTGTACCCAAGGCATTAAAACGACTGCTGGTTCTAAAATGCTGGACAATTTTATCTCTCCTTACGACGCGACCGTTGTAGCGAAAGGTAAAGCTGCGGGCCTGGTGACGCTTGGTAAAGTGAACATGGACGAATTCGCCATGGGTTCAACTTCCGAATCATCTTACTTTGGCGCGACCAAAAACCCTTGGGCACTGGATCATGTTCCGGGTGGCTCTTCAGGCGGTTCTGCTGCGGTTGTAGCGGCTGATCTGGCGCCATTTGCAACCGGTACTGATACTGGTGGTTCGATCCGTCAGCCAGCCTCTTTCTGTGGTCTGACTGGTCTGAAACCGACTTATGGCCGTGTATCGCGTTTCGGTATGATCGCGTACGCATCATCATTGGACCAAGGTGGTCCAATGGCACGTTCTGCGGAAGACTGTGCTTACCTGATGAATGTCATGGCAGGCCACGATGCTAAAGACTCTACTTCAATGGAAAAAGAAGTAGATGATTATGTGGCAAACCTGAACGGCACATCTGTGAAAGGCCTACGTATTGGTATTCCAAAACAGTACTTCAATGTTGAGGGTCTTGCCGCTGATGTAAAAGCACGCGTTGAAGAATCCTTAAAAAAACTGGAAGAAATGGGCGCTATTCTGGTTGAGATTGATCTCGACATGACAGAAGCCTATGTTCCAACGTATTACCTGATCGCACCTGCCGAAGCATCTTCAAACCTGTCTCGTTATGACGGCGTGCGTTATGGCTACCGTTGTGAAGAGCCTAAAGATCTTCTCGACCTATATAAACGTTCCCGTTCAGAAGGTTTCGGTGCCGAAGTTCAGCGTCGTATCCTGATTGGTACCTATGCCCTGTCTGCTGGTTATTACGATGCTTATTATGTAAAAGCACAGAAAGTACGCCGTCTGATCCAGCAAGATTTCCTTAAAGCTTTTGAATCTGTCGATGTGATTGCTGCTCCTTCTGCGCCAACGACTGCCTATAAAATCGGTGCGGATTTAACGCCGGTTGAAATGTATCTGGGCGATATTTATACACTTGCGGTAAACCTGGCAGGTCTTCCTGCGATTAACGCGCCTGTTGGTTTTGACCATAACAACTTGCCGGTTGGCTTACAGCTGATTGGTAACTACTGGTCAGAATCTCAACTGTTGTCTGTGGTACACCAGTATCAACAAGCAACAGATTGGCATACAAAACGCGCTGCAATTGCTGAGGAGAATGCATAATGGCGAAGAACAACGCTAAACCTAAATCAAACCTGATTGATGGTTGGGAAGTCGTTATTGGTATCGAGATTCACACTCAGCTTGCGACCAAATCTAAAATCTTCTCGGGTTCATCGACTGTTTTCGGTAATGATCCAAATACGCAAGCCAGCCTTGTAGATTTGGCGATGCCGGGCGTATTGCCAGTATTGAACAAAGAAGTAGTTGATCTTGCGATTCGCTTTGGTTTGGGGATTGATGCTTACATTGACCAAGCATCTGTGTTCGCACGTAAAAACTATTTCTACCCGGACTCTCCAAAAGGCTACCAAATCAGCCAAATGGATAACCCGATTGTGGGTTTGGGTCATATCGACATCCAGCTTGAAGATGGCACAACCAAACGTATTGGTGTGACGCGTGCACACCTTGAGGAAGATGCAGGTAAATCGATTCATGACCAGTTTGAAGGCATGTCTGGTATCGATTTAAACCGTGCCGGTACGCCGCTGCTTGAAATCGTATCTGAACCCGATATGCGTTCTGTGGAAGAAGCGGTTGCCTACATTAAAGCAATTCATACATTGGTACGCTGGTTAGGGATCTCTGACGGTAACATGGCGGAAGGTTCTTTCCGTGCTGACTGTAACGTGTCTTTACGTCGCCCAGGTCAACCGTTCGGCACACGCTGTGAATTGAAGAACCTGAACTCATTCCGTTTCATTGAGCAAGCGATCAATGTTGAAATTGAACGTCAAATGGAAATTCTGGAATGGGATGGCACGATTGACCAAGAAACACGTTTGTTCGACCCTGTGAAGATGGAAACGCGTTCAATGCGTTCGAAAGAAGAAGCAAACGATTACCGCTACTTCCCAGATCCAGACTTGTTGCCTGTGGTGATTGCTGACGCGCAAATTGAAGCGGCACGTGCGGCACTTCCTGAGCTTCCTGCGGCACGTCGTGCGCGTTTTGTGGCTGACTTTGGCGTGACTGAGTACGATGCGCACGTTCTAACGCTGACACGTGAAATGTCAGAGTTCTATGAAGCTGTTGTTGCTGCTGCTGGTGGCGCTGCACAAGGTAAAGTGTCTGCAAACTGGGTGATGGGCGAATTCTCAGGGGCTTTAAACAAAGCAGGCTTAGACTTAGCTGAATCGCCTGTATCTGCGGAAAAACTTGGCGGTATGATCGCGCGTATTGTGGATAATACGATTAACGGTAAGATTGCGAAACAAGTATTCGGCTTTATGTGGGACGAAGGCAAATCTGCGGACGAAATTATTGCGGAAAAAGGCTTGAAACAGGAAACTGATACAGGCGCAATCGAAGCGATTATTAAAGAAGTTCTTGCTACCAATGAGAAGATGGTTGAAGAATATAAATCTGGTAAAGAGAAAGCGTTCAACGGTCTGGTTGGTCAAGTGATGAAAGCTGCAAAAGGCAAAGCAAATCCTGCTCAAGTGAATGAGTTGATGAAGAAGTTGATTGGTTAATCTGATCTTTCTTTAATAAAAAAACCCGCTTTAGAGCGGGTTTTTTTATTCTATATGACTACTTGATAATAAGGCTTCTGATGTTTGAGACACATGCCTTCTACTTCTTTTTATTATTTCATCCAATGCATCAACACCTTGTAAAAATGCAAAGATATGACTTGATTCTAAAAGAATGAGAGTAGTTTTTCGTCCTGATGCCTCTTTAACAGCCTGAGAAGAATAACCTGACATTGATACAAAAATTCCCATTGTATTATCAGCCATTTTATCAATCTTTGCTTTAAAACTATCAATATCACCTGAACCAATCTGTTTTTGAGTAAATTTCAATTCCACTAAATATGTTGTACCTTCAAGTGTTAAAGAACCATCAATCTGTCGACCATCAACCTTATAAGGTCTTCTACTTTGAATATCTGAATAATCTAAAGCTTCATAAAACCACTTTTCAAAGTCATAACCACCTTGTTGAGTACCAACTGATGGTAATAAATCATAAAGTGCTTTTTGCAAAGCCTCTCTATCAATAAGTGCTTTTTTAATTTCCTTATTAATTTTTTCTACGTTTTCTTTTGTTTTTTGCTTTTCGTTTTCTAATGTTAATTCATCTAATTTTTTATTTACGTAATATCTTAATTCTGTAACTGCCTTATTTGCTTGTTGTATTTTTAAATCGGAATCTTCCCAACCCCGTAGATCAGGAAACGTTCTTTGTTCTGACAATTCATGAGCCCATTTAATTAAAACAAACTTTCCTTTTTGATTTTTTGATAAGGCTGTAAATAGCCGATCTAAAAATTCACGTTTTGACTCACCTTCTCCCCAACTTGAAATTATATGTTCACTTATACCTGTATTTCTTAAAAAATTCTTTAAGGTCTATTTTCTCCAAAAAGATTTTAATAATGCTTCGTACACAAGTAAAACTAAACGTGCATTAACCTCAAGTTCAGTAATCCCCATATAAATTTTTCCTCATTTTTTGATTGCTTTTTAAAAAAATTATCTATTAGCAAATTACTGATTTCACCTAATTTTTATGAGTTTATATCATCTAAAAAATAACATAGCTATTAAAAAAGCCTCCTCCATCGCAAAATTTGAAGACTTAGGACGTATACAACTTTCAAAGTTCTTTTTTTATGTGTGTTTAGCACCCTCATCCCCTTGCGAACTCAAAATATATTTTGAGGATTCTCATCCCAGTGGGAGAAGGAGCTTTCATTATAAATTAAATGCCGTCATGAATTTAATATTGGATATTCCCTCTCTTTTTAGGAGAGGGTTAGGGAGAGGTCTTTAAAAACAAACGCAAGTGATGAGCAGCACTGCTGCGCAAGGAAGAGGTATTTTGACAGCAAGCGCGAATAAGACCTAAAAAGCTCTAATTAAATACTGCATACCACCACAACATAAACATATACTCCAAAGATCTTTGATTATTCACCTATCTGTCACCCAAAATTCAGGTACAAGGAGAAAAATCAATGATCAACCAACTTTGGAATACTGTCTGGTCCAGACATCATAAAACTAAGGACCTATTCAAACGTTTAAATCCACACTTTATTTTGTCTCAACAGATTCAAGCGAACTCAGATTCATCTGACAATAATCACTCTAATACTAAACAACAGAATGGGTTCAAAGGTTCTTACAATAAAACCCAATGGCTCGGATTATTCCTCGGTCCATTGGTATTTGTATGGCTATACTTTGGCATGAGCTTTGAAGGCTTATCTTCAGAAGGTCAAGGTGTTTTAGCACTCACCGCCTGGCTTTCCATCTGGTGGATTTTAGAAGTTCTACCTTTAGGCATTACCTCTTTGCTGCCTATTGTCGTGATGCCAATGATGGGGACTTTGACCATCGCCAAAGTCACCTCCAGTTATACCGACCCGAATATTTTCTTATTCTTAGGTGGCTTTGCAATCGCGATTGCAATTGAAAAATGGAATCTGCACGAACGCATTTCATTAGGTATTATCAGTTTTTCCGGGTCTACTGTGAATGGTCTGATTTATGGATTTATGTTCGCCACAGCGTTTTTATCCATGTGGATTTCAAACGTAGCAACGGTCATGATGCTGTTACCAATTGGAATGGCAATTGTCTATAAAATCATTTCCTTACTCAAACAAGAAACAAGCCACGATCTGGATGATGAAATCAAATTTACTAAAGCCATTGTTTTTGCAATTGGATTTGGTGGCATTATCGGTGGCAGTGCAACCCTGATTGGTACGCCACCCAACCTGATTCTGGCAGGATTGGTCAAGGAAATTTATGGTTATGAAATTGGATTTGCACAATGGTTCATTTTTGCTTTTCCCCTTTGCTTAATTCTCGCCATATTCACGACCTTCTGGTTGACCAAAATTGCCTATCCAATGAAAGCGAAGAAAATTACTGAAGGTAAGGCATTTATTCAGTCAGAAAAAACCCGCTTAGGCAAAATGTCTTATGAAGAAAAAGCGGTCGCGATCGTATTTGCAGTCACTGCATTTATGTGGCTAACCCGTACATTTATCTGGAAAGATATTATTCCAGGCATTTCGGATACCATGATTGCTATTACAGCTGCTATGGCACTTTATGCAATACCTGCAACAGATGGGAAACGCCTTTTAAATGCAGATTCGCTTAATGAAATGCCTTGGGATGTTTTATTACTGGTCGGGGGTGGCCTTGCCTTAGCTGCTGGTTTTAGTAATACAGATCTTTCACAGTGGATTGGTCAGCAGTTACTGCTATTAAAAAATATGCCATATTTAATTGCATTATTATTAACAACAGCACTAACGATTAGTATTACTCAAGTCTCGCCAAATACTGCTGTAACGACAATTTTTGTGCCGATTGCCGCTACTTTGGCTCTAGCCCTAGATGTACACCCCTTACCTTTAATGACAGCTGCTGCACTTGGTGCTGGCTTTGCCTTTATGTTACCTATTGGCACACCATCTCAAGCCGTTATCTTTGCAACGGGTAAAGTCAGTATTCGCGATATGCTTATGCAAGGGACATTAGTCACTGTTCTCGCTACCCTTTTAATTGTAGCTTCAGTCTATTTTATTTTCCCGCTTGCTTTTGGATTGGATTTATTCAGCTTCCCAGAAGCATGGAAATAAATACTTATATTTAGTACCTCATAAAAAATCCTCCAGTATCGGAGGATTTTTCATTTCATATTATTTACTTCTTATCGAACCCAACTTATTCCAAATATCTGGCGTTAAAAACGTGGTTACCAGCTTATTCAGATCTACATAACGCAATATACCTTTAAGCTGATTGTTGATTTCAGGATTCTTTAAAATTTCCTCACCCGTACTACGTCCGAGTCCCTGAAAACTATTCCCCACAGCCTCCAGACCTTCTGCCTGAATTACCGCTTTGGTCTGTGCCGAACATTGCTCAACTAAAATACGCTGTAATACTGAAGCCAGATTTTTATCCAGACTTTCCTTCTGCTGGGCTGATACATTGCTATAGGCTTTTAAGTCCGGATGTGCAGACAAGGCCACAAAGGTCCATTGCATCACCGTGGTTTTATCGGCAGTTGTGGTAGACCTCTCCAGACAATTACTGAGCTGATCGACCGTTGGGCCTGCATTTGCTATTTGCACTACTCCCAACAAGGCAGTTGCCATCAGCGCAGAACGAACGATTTGGGAAAATCTGTGGCTTACAGGAGAAACATGGCGAGACATAAGCAAACTCCGATGAACAGTTTGCCCTTTGTACCACAAAGCATAACAGTTCATCTGTTATTGCATTGCAAAATCAATCTGATTTTTAGCAAAGTACTTGGCGCGTTGATTATGCTAGGCATTCACCCAATTTCAAAATAAAAATGCCACGTTCCTAAAGCGTGGCATTCTTATCGATTAAAGTCAGATTCTTTTAATTGAGCTGTTTCAACATATTCTTAGCACCCGCATGATTATATTGCGATGCCAGTCCGTTCAGGACGCGTTGAGCCTGTCCTTTGGCATTTGGAAAACGGCTGCTATACGTCGAAATACTGGTCAGACAACGCGCCACCAACATACCGGATTCAGTATAAACCCGCGTTCCTTCTGTGCCTTGCTGCTTGCCATAGTTATAAGCACGCTGAGCATTATTACAGGCATTATTCAGGTTTCTACCATTATTAATGTCACGCCGGGCAGTCACATACAGCTTCATTTGCTGCTGTTGTGGGGTTTCGTTCACACTTGCACGTGGAGCGGCAACTGTCACCGGCTTAGGCTCTTTCTTCTCAACTTCGACTTTGGCCAGTTCTTTGCGCTCAAGCTCTTTACGATCGTGGTCTTTCTGTTCTACTGTTGGTTTTGCTGTTACAGACGTTTTGGCAGTAGCCGTTGCCTTCACCACATTGACCTGTTTCTTGGCTGTCTTCGCAGTGCTCGCAGCCGCCTGATAAAAATTATGTGCTTCAGCTGTTTTCATCAGTCGGGTCAGCAACCGAACGTTACGGGTCTTGCTATTATTTTCTGCCTGACGTTCCGCAACAGGTTCAATCGACACAATCCAGCTTTCCGCAAGATCACCCATCGTACATTTATAGGCACCGATTCCCTGTACAACACCTCGATTTGCAGCGAGACGTGTACGCTGGGCAGAATCATTCACCAGACCAAATTTGCTCTTATACAGCAGGGATAACTTGCCCCCCTGTTCATGGCAATATTGCGTCATGACGGAACGTGGATACATGGCCTGAGTGGTATTATGGCGCTGTTGTTGATCCCATAGATAGACATAGTCTTTCGCCTTGCCATCTGGCTGATTGATGCCCCGTTTCACAATCAGTTCCTGAGGACTGTGAAAAGGATGTAATATATTTTTCTTTGCGCCTTGCATGCTATTACACGCTGCCAAGCTCATTGTTATTGTTATCAATAAAAATACTTTCAGTTTCACCGTAGATATCTCAACCCAAAGCATTCACATAAAATAATGCAAAACTGTGCAAACAACAAATACAAGCATCTGATTAATAGAATTATTTTTAAATTTAAAAATATCAAAAATGATAACTATGAGACATTTTAATGGTTATTTTTGAAATTATTTGCATTAACTTTCATGTGGTGCAGTATTATTTTTGAGATAAAACCTGCTCAAGAAAAAAGACCAAAGAAGGAAGTACGTACTTCTTTGGTCACTCATCTGGCAGGCTGGATCGAGCTTTTATACTTGCATAGCAAACCACTCTCCACCATCCGCATTCAGTTTATGAGCATTAAAATACTTAATTTTCATCAACGTACATTTATTATTTTTATACGTCAGCGGGGTTGAAAATTAAGTACCAAACACGTTTGGCCCTTAGGATTCTAGTCAAGCGAATATTCACTGAATATCCCCAAATTGGGAGGTTTTACAAATATTTTGCCTATAACTGACCGTTCATCGGATACTCCGGCCAATCCTGAGTTGATATAAAAAAGACCCGCCATAAGGCTGGTCTTTTTAAAATACCAAACACTATTTTTTAATGAATATGAGATTCAAACGCTTTCAGACGCTTGTAGATCGACATTAACTCGATAATCTTTGGCCAAGACAAAATCAGGTACTGGAATGATTCACGGACCTTATTAAACACATTCAGGATCTGCATCATCAGACCTAAAGTAATTACTCCCGCTGCAATACTCGGAAATAGCACAAACAGGCCATAGATATTGTCGAGCTGCAAATACCAGATCCGTACCATATTGAAATAGGCATAGTGGAAATACAGGCGGAAATAATTCCAGCGCACCCGGCTAAACAGCTCTTTTAGTGTCAGTGGCTGGGCACGTTCGGCATGATCTTCCCCATATACCAGTTCTTTACGGTAAGCCGCTTCGACTTTCTGGTTATTAAACTCCAGTCCTGGCAGTTTCATACCAACGACCATTAATACCACTGTACCAAAGACCGCCCAGCCCAAGGATGCCCAGACCAGCGCGTGACTAATCTCACCCACAATGGGTAAGGTCTTGACGTGACTTGAAAGCTTATACAGAACTGGCAAAAAAGCCATCAGCAACATAAACGATTCAATAAAGGAAACGCCGAGTTCTTCAGTACTGCGAGCAAAGCGCATGGTATCTTCCTGAATACGCTGTGAAGCCCCCTCAATATGCCGCAGCTTTTCCCAGTAAGCCGTATAGTAATCATTCATTGCTGTCCGCCAACGGAACACATAATGACTGACAAAGAACATGTTAAATACTGCCAGGGTGACATAAATCATCGCGATATAGATAAAGACCAATGCGCCCTGATAGAGCAAAGTTACGTCCCCACCACCACTGGTCAGCATCTTCTGTATCTGGTCATAGAACGGACTGTACCATTCATTCAGCACAACATTGACCTGAACCCCAAACCAGATATTGAACAGGATAAAGGCCGAACCCCACACCGACCAGCGCTGCCAGGGATGACGCGCTACCACATACCAGAATCCTGCAAAAAGCGCAGTTGCAGTCAGGAACCAGAGATAGAACCACAGGAATTTCTGTGACCAGAAACGGCTGATATCAATCGCCATCGTCGCTTCATGGTAGCCTTCGCTAAAACCCACATAACTGCCCCAGCTTGAACCTCCACTATGCCAGATCGCGAGGTTGATAAAGAACCACACCACCACGCTGAGAAAAAACCAGACGGGTTTTGGAAAGAAAGACTTAAACATGTCCTTTGCATGCTCCTTATTTTTAGTAGACCTCAGGTCAATCAATCATGATGAAATCTGCAGCAGTGTAAAGCAGTTCATAACAGGTTTTTCAACCTGATCAAAAAAATATCTGCCTGAAAACTGCTTATTTTTATCAATCTATTTGTAAGCATGAATCATTATGTGTGTAGTGAACTGAATACTTATGTGACGCATCCTGTGATCCATCTTTTGTTGGTTTTAACATCAGTTAACAAGCCTGTACAGAATAGATACGATATATGGTTATTTTCCATCCTACACTACAGCGATATGCACTATTGAAAGAGATCATTCCAATTTTTCATTTTGCAAAAACTATTAAATAACAAAGAAAAATTATGCTATCCTTGAATGAATAGTAAACATAATAACCGCGGGAAGTTAACTCATGGAAAGCTCTGTAATTGAACTACTGAAGCCAATCACCTTGGAAAAAGAAAACTGCACGCCAATTATTTATGAAGAAGGTACAGTGCTGAAAGTAGTTATGCAAACACCAACCAGTCTATTGGTCACTACAGACAACCAGTTTAACTTTACTGTTGCACTAAAAGATGAAAATACAATCTGGAGAGAATTGTAATTCTGCTGATTCAAAGTTTGGTCTGGGTTGTTGTATGTTTTACTTCTTCTCCTGAATACAGATCAACACCTGCCTGACAGTATTATTATTTTAATCCTAAAGCTGAAAACAGATAAAAAAACCTCCCATCACATCGGGAGGTTTTTTTATTGTCTTAAGAAAAATGTAGAATCTTGAGACCTACTACACAATCAATATGCCAGCTTTAGCAGGAAGCGGAAAAAGCCTGCAATGAGAGCCATTGTGACAAAGCCTGCAAGCCATAACACAATAAACCAACCTGCCCGATTCAGTTTCATCCTGTTTCCTCCACAAGCCTAATGATAGCCATCATCACCTACCCGTACCTTATCCCGGAACACCCAATAAGACAGACCGGTATAAAACAGGATAATTGGGATGAGGATCAATGCACCAATCAAGGAAAACAGCTGACTGCTTTGCGGTGCGGCGGCTTCCCAAAGGGTAACACTTGGCGGAATGATATAAGGCCAAAGGCTAATGAGAAAACCGGTGTAAGCCAGGATCACCAGCGCCAAGGTATAGATGAACGGTGCAAATTCCTGACGGCGTTTACAGGCACGCAGCGCCATAAATGTAAATAATACAACCAGTATCGGCACCGGACTAAAATAGAAAATCTGTGGTTGACTAAACCAGCGCTCGGCAATCTGTTGATGTGCCAATGGCGTATACAGACTAACTGCTCCAAAGACCAGTAATAACACAATGATAAGTTTTGGCATCAACTGGAACATTTTGTCCTGTAACTCGTGGTCGGTTTTAAAGATCAGCCAGCCACAACCTAGGGTTGCATACAGGATTACCACACCTACTCCGGTAAACAGCGAAAATGGAGTCAACCAGTCCAGTCCACCACCGCTATAAATGCCATTCGTGGTTTTAATGCCCTGAATGTAAGCGCCAAGAATTACGCCTTGCAAGAAAGAGGTCAGAAGCGAACCACCAATAAAAGCGATATCCCACCAATGCCTGCCACGATGTGCCTTAAAGCGAAATTCAAAGGCAACTCCTCGGAAAATCAGTGAGATGACCATCAAGATAATCGGCATATATAGCGCGGACAGCACGGTTGAATAGACCAGTGGAAAGGCTGCAAACAGACCTGCTCCACCGAGTACCATCCAGGTTTCATTGCCATCCCAAACCGGTGCCACGGTATTCATCATCACATCGCGTTCATGCTGATCCTTAAAGAAGGGAAACAGAATGCCTATGCCCAGATCAAAGCCATCCAGTACCACATACATCAGTACACCGAGCGCGATGATCGCAATCCAGATCAATGACAGGTCAATCATTTGTTATTCTCCTGATCACGTTGAGCACGGTCATCCTCTTCATTTTGCTCAAAGGTACTCATTGGACGTTTAGACGCACGGATGACTTCACCCTCAGTATGCGGACGGGCATGGATAAATTCTGGTCCCTTATGCATCATTTTCAGCATGTAATAAATCCCGACACCAAATACGACACAATAGACCACTACAAAGATAATCAGAGTAAGTCCGACCTGTTCAGCTGATACAGGTGAGAGTGCATCACGAGTGCGCATAACCCCATAGACCACCCATGGCTGACGGCCCACTTCCGTAGTAAACCAGCCTGCCAGTAAAGCAATAAATCCGGAAGGTCCCATGAAAAAGGCGAATCGGTGCAACCAGCGGGCTTCATAGAAACGACCCGTTTTACGCAAGATCAGACCCGCCAGCGCCATCAAAAGCATCAGCATGCCCAGACCGACCATGATGCGGAAGCTCCAGAACACTACCAGCGAGTTTGGGCGGTCTTCAGGCGCAAAATCTTTTAGACCCTGCACTTCACCGTCCATACTATGGGTCAGAATCAGGCTGCCCAAGTTTGGTATGCCGATAGCATATTTGGTTTCTTCGGCTTCCATATCTGGAATACCAAACAGATAAAGTGGCATTCCTTCACCACGGTTAGTTTCCCAGTGTCCTTCAATCGCAGCAATCTTGGCTGGCTGATATTCACGGGTATTTAAACCATGAAAATCTCCTACAATTACCTGTAGGGGTGCCAGCACCAGAATCATCCACATCGCCATGGAAAAAGACTTTTTGACCAGTGCATCACGGCGACCTTTAAGTAGATGCCAAGCAGCTGTAGCCGCTACCAGCAGTGCCGAAACCAGAAAGGCAGCAATCCCCATATGCAATAGACGATACGGAAAAGACGGGTTAAACACGATAGCAAACCAGTCCTGCGGCATGATGATGCCATTTTCAATAATAAAACCCTGCGGGGTCTGCATCCAGCTGTTGGAGGACAGAATCCAGAACATGGAAATACAGGTACCAAGGGCAACCATTACCGTAGCAAAAAAATGGGTTTTCGGACCGACCCGATCCCAGCCAAAGAGCATGATACCGAGGAAACCGGCTTCCAGGAAAAAAGCTGTCAAGACTTCATAAGCCAGCAGTGGTCCAGTGACACTTCCAGCCACTCTGGAAAATTCACTCCAGTTGGTGCCGAACTGATAACTCATGACCACACCAGAGACCACCCCCATACCGAAGGCTAATGCAAAAATTTTGATCCAGAATTTAAACAGATCCCGGTAAACTGGATCTTGGGTTTTGAGCCAGCGCCATTCCAGAACGGCCAGAAAGCTGGCCAAACCGATGGAAATCGCAGGGAAAATAATATGAAAGGAGACAGTAAAGGCAAATTGGATACGTGCCAGTTCCAGCGCAGTTAAACCTAAATCCATGTCATCACCTTATTGTAGAAGTTGTTGGTGAGAGAACTTCAGCTTAAACAGCTGAAATGGCTTCATTATTTTGTAGTTTAGGCCGTATACGATTTTCACAATGTTGCAAATCTGTAGGACTTTAATATCTGCATCCTGCCCTTTTTCCAGGCTAAGCGGGTTCGCTCCGTCATGGGTCAGCCATGCGAAATTTGTGATGTTCATGTTATTTCACTCTTTAAAACGTTTTAGATAGCGGCAAGGTCATGCCTTACCGGACTTGGCGTATTAAAGCGTGACAGGAGGTGCTCTGCCTTGCGGTAGCAAATACAGCCGTTGCAGGGAAAAATAGACATGTCGGTAAGCGGATTTATAGAAACTCAGCTTTACCTGAATCCGGTCAATGACCTCATCAATACCAAAATTAAACGGCAGCACAATGTCACCATATACGGTACAGTACTGGCATTGATGGTTATGTTCATTATGGTCATGATGATGGCCGGATTCGGCCCCCAGATGGTCAATCAACGCATGATAGCTTGCGTGTACATGCTGATGCTGCTTCGGTGAGAGAAGATTATGTGTAATAGAGAGACAGACCGGGGCAATATGGTATTGCTCCGGTAATAGCGGCTGTAAATATACAGCAAACTGTAATAGCAGCGTTGCACATGCCAACAGTAACCCACTACGTTTCAGCAAAACATTCTCTCGAATTGACCGAAGTGAAGGAATATTGAGACTGAGCTTAGATCAAAATCCAAGCATTATACTCAACTTTAATATTATAACCTTATAATATATATATTTATTATAAAAGCCCTATTTTCATTCTTAATTTTTATAGATTTTTGAATATAAGAAATTAATTTTCATGTTCTAGAGGTTATTCATTTCAGGAAAAGTACCACCGCATACTTTGAACAGGAATGCGCCGAGCCACAAAAATAATATCTAAATTGAGATTCTCATCTTGTTACAGTAGCAGGATCAGACAGAGAGCTACGCTTCAACTTAAAATATTTTCCGGCAGAAAAAAGTTTAGCTGAATGACCACCCTGTCCGAATCAGGCAGGCTTTTGTTCCAGTACGCTATAAATTTCACATTCTCGACAGCACAAATCCGGTCAACAGAAACTGTTCCGGATGAATTTTCTTTATTGCATAGCACCATACTACCAGGCTAAAACAGAGATTCAGCTTTCCTGAAATACCGGAATATCCAGCCACTGTGCATTTGAAAAATCCTTTTGCAAACATTGCTGCAGATACTGAATAGTATCCTGTGCAATGACTTCATCCTGAGCATCATCGGCATGGTTAAATGCCAGCGCATACAGCTCAATCTTACGCTGCTTGAGCAGTTCCAGACTGAGCAGAGTGTGGTTGATACTGCCAAGACGACCTGAGGTCACCAGAATGACAGGAAGCTGCTGTGCGGCAATATAGTCTACGGTGAGCAGGTCTTCTGTCAGTGGTACCATCAGGCCACCTGCTCCTTCCAGCAGAACACGGTCAAACTGTGCGGCCAGTTGCTGTGTGGCCTGTTCAATTTTTTGAAAATCTACTGGACGCTGGTCCAAACGTGCTGCCAGATGGGGCGATGCCGGATAGCTATAAATTTCCGGCATAGTTAGCTTTTGCTGATCTTCTGGCAGCAAGCCACAGCCCATGATCTTGCGATGCTGTTCGATATCTTCAGAGAGATCAGTGTTGCCCGTCTGGATCAACTTCTGGGTAATAGTACGAATGCCCTGCGCATTCCAGATTTTGGCCAGAAAACCGGTGGCATAGGTCTTGCCAATACCGGTATCTATACCGCTGACAAAATAGATGTTTGCGTTCATGAGCGCTTCCGTGCAATGAGATAAATCGGGTGATAGGTCAAAGGATACTTCTGGCTATCTGGTAGCTGGAATTGTTGATATTGCTCATAAAAAAGCCGCAAAGAAGATTTGCTCCAGCGGAAACCATCTGCCGTCGCCTGTACGCCGGTGGCCTTGATATGTTTCAGTACCTCGCGAGGATGTTCAAACTCCAGAATCAGGCGCTGTTCCTCCTGTATCAGGACCTCATAACCACAAGATTCCAGCAGTTCAACCATTTGTGGAAGTGAGCGATATTCCAGCCCCTGTCCAGTCAATACTTTAATTTCTTTTAAATTGTCCTGTGCATAGCTGGCAAAGCAGAACCAGCCAGACGGATTTAAAGCCTGATGAATTTTCCCAAATAAAGCGTCCAGATGCTGCACCCATTGCAAGGCAGAACAGGACACCACCAGATCCAGCGATTGTGGAAGTGGCAAAGTTTCGATATTGCCAATTCCCCAGTAAATCCGGCCATCTTCCTCAAAATGCTGTTTAACTTCTGGATAAAGGTCATTTAAAAACAACTGGTCGAAACTGTAATGCTGCATTAGCTGACGGGTAAACAGACCTGAACCACAGCCAATTTCCAGGATACGCTGTAAATTTACCGGAATATGCGCTTGCATATACTGGAACAGTTGCATTGCTACCCGACGCTGGGCAATAGCATGCTGTTCATAGCTGGACTGTGCCTGAGCAAAGCGCTGCGCGACCTGATCAGTTTTCATCGTGGCAACTCCTGCAGAGCATCCTGCAACTGTTGCAGCTGTACCGGACTAACCTGCTGATGTAAACAGATTCGCAATCTGGAAGTGTTTTTAGGTACAGTCGGTGGACGTACTGGCAGGACATAAAAACCCTTTTGCTGTACATATTCTGCTGCAGCGACGGTTTTGGCTGCATCGCCAATAATTACCGGTACAATTTGAGAACTGGATGGACAAGCATAACCCAAGGCCTGAATGCCCTGATGACAGCGCCTGGCCAGACTGGCAAGCTGTTGGCGCTCTTCCTGCATTTCTTGCATTTTCTGGAAAATAAAATGCGTCCAGGCCATACAGATTGGGGGCTGTGCAGTACTAAAAATTAGCGGACGCATGCTGTTGATCAGATATTCACGAATAAGCGGATGACAGACCAGATAGCCACCGACTGAAGCCAGCGCCTTACCAAAAGTTCCGACCAGCAGGTCAATCTGGTCTATGACCTGATACTGCTCGGCACAACCCAGCCCGTGTTCACCACGCACACCAATGGCATGGGCTTCATCCACATACAGCATAACCTTATCAAATTGCTGTTTGAGTGCCACTAATGCACCGAGATGCGTTTCATCACCATCCATACTAAAAATGGATTCAGTGACGACAATGATGCGCTGAATATTATCATCTGCCTGATACTTTACTAAAAGCTGTTGTAGATGTTCCAGATCATTGTGCCGGTAGCGTACATAGCTGGCATTGGATAAACGGATACCATCAATGATGCTGGCATGTACCAGCTTGTCGGCAATAATAATGGTCTTGCTATCCGCCAATGCTGGCAGAATCCCGATATTCATATGATAGCCGCTGTTAAACAACAGCACCGAACGACCAAAAGCCTGTGCCATGCTGGTCTCCAGCTGTTCATAGGCCGGGAAATTTCCAGTCAGCAGGCGCGAAGAACTGGCACTCATCTGTCGTTCAGCAAGCGGTGTCAGATCAAAAAATTCTTCCCGTAGCTGCAGATTGGCCGCCAAGCCAAGATAGTCATTGGATGCCAGATTCAGCATTTCAATCCCATTCAGCTGAAGATAAGGCTGGCTGGAAATCCCCTGCTTAAACTGGCGGTACTGGCCCTGCTGTTTCAAATTATCCAGTTGCTGCTGAAAATGTTCCAGATGCTTCATTCTGTTGTTCCCATTGCCTGAATCATCTCGCACATATGCACCAGTAAAGTTTTAAGTTGTTCAGCAGAAATCACAAATGGTGGCATCACATAGACCAACCGACCAAAGGGACGAATCCATACGCCACGGCGTACACATTCTGCCTGGAAGCTAGCCAGATCAACAGATTGCTGTAACTCCACGACTCCAATCGCGCCAAGTACGCGGATATCCGCAACCTGCGGCAATGCATTTAATGGCTGTAAATGGTCTTTTAATACTTGTTCAATCTGCTGCACTCTTGCCTGCCAGTCCTGTGACAATAAAAGCTGGGTGCTTTTGAGTGCCACAGCACAGGCCAGTGGATTCGCCATAAAGGTCGGGCCATGCATAAATACGCCAGCTTCACCACTGGAAATGGTTTCTGCGACATGCACAGTTGTCAGTGTGGCTGACAAGGTCATATAACCACCAGTCAGCGCCTTGCCCAGACACATAATATCTGGGCTAATACCCGCATGTTCACAGGCAAACAGTTTGCCACTCCGGCCAAAACCAGTCGCGATTTCATCCAGAATTAACAGGATATTGTAACGATCACACAGCTGACGTACCTGGCGCAGGTATTCCGGATGATACAGGCGCATGCCACCTGCTCCCTGCACAATCGGCTCAATAATCATGGCTGCAATCTGTTCATGCTTTTCTGCTAACAATTGTTCCAGTGGCCGGATATCATCAACTTGCCATTCACCATCAAAACGGCTTTGTGGTGCTGGAACAAAATAACGGTTCGGCAGACTAGAACCAAAAATCTGGTGCATGCCCGTGACCGGATCGCAGACCGACATAGCATTCCAGGTATCGCCATGATAGCCAGAACGTGTAGTAACAAAATTGCTTTTCTGTGCCTGACCACGCGCATGCCAGTATTGCACCGCCATTTTCAAAGCCACTTCCACAGCAACCGAACCGGAATCGGCATAGAAAATCCGATCCAGTGGCTCTGGAGTAATCTCAATCAGCAATTTAGCCAGATCAATCGCTGGCTGATGGGTCAGGCCACCAAACATCACATGTGACATGGATTCCAACTGGGTCTGCACCGCCTGATTCAGCTTTGGATGGTTATAACCATGAATCGTGCACCACCAGGACGACATCCCATCAATCAGCTGTGTGCCATCTTCCAGTTCAATTACAGCACCATGTGCCGCCCTCACCTTGTAACAAGGCAAAGGATGACTCATGGAAGTATAGGGATGCCAGATATGCTGCTGATCAAAAGAATCGTGCACGGAAAATAACCTAAACAATAGCGCTGTCCTGATCTTAACGGTTTAATTCTGAAATGAACATCTAGCTGACCTTTAGCATTTTTCTGATTAACGAAGTTTTTGTAAAAATTGCAAGATTGGCTCAATGACCAAACTGGTATCGAACAGGATAGCATCGTGCGCAGCTGAAATTTTTACCAACTTCAGATGATCTGCATTGAACTGTGCAATATTTTGTATAATTTTGCAGGGAACTAACATATCGTTCTCAGAATTTATAAATAGCATCTTGCCAGGATAGCTTTTTAAGATATCTACCAAATTTAATTGTTCTAAAAGATAGAGATAAGCCTGCTGATAGGATAAATCAATATTTACCAACTGCTCTTGTAAATGTTTTGCCCGTTCTCGTGGTGCTACTGAACCCAAAGTGACCAGTGCACAGAAGCGTTTTAGAGCCTGTTGAGGTTGTAACATCACCGCATGTTTAAATTGCTCATACTGCACTTTGGGCATAGCATGAGGCCAGTTTTCTTGCGCCACAAAGCAAGGGTTTGACATACAGGCAATTACGGGCTTGGCGACTTGTATCTGCTGATAGATTGCATTAGCCAATAACACTGCTAACTGCCCGCCAAGTGACCAGCCAATCAGTACATCTTTATCAGCTGCAGCCTGTACCTTTTCTGCCAGTACTGCTGCGTTATTCGGATCAAAGATATCCCAGACTTCGATCTGATGCTGTGGTGTTAACTGCTGTTCTAGCTGCTGTACAAATTCGTTCAGTACCTGAGTCCCCAGTCCCCAGCCGCTGATGAGCAGAATTTTCATCAATCCTGTTCCCTATTTTTTGTCATCTATTCAATAAAAAAGGGACCAATCTCTTTCGAAATGATCCCTGATATACAGCTGAAAAATTTAAGCAGGCTGCATGGCATCCATAGCAAGCTCGCGGCCGGTTTTCTTCGGTGCTTCCGCTTTTAACCCCAGTTTGGCAAACAGTGCTTTGTCCTTGCCTTCACCACTATTCGGTGCAGTCAGCAATTTATCACCTGAGAACAGCGAGTTAGCACCTGCCATAAACGCTAAGGCTTGATCCGAATCAGATAGAGATTCACGGCCTGCAGACAGACGGATATAGCTTTTTGGCATGATGATACGTGCTACGGCAATCGTCCGGATCCAGTCAATCACATCCAGCTTTTCCACATCGGCGAGCGGTGTTCCTTCGATTGGCACCAGCATATTAATTGGTACCGATTCTGGGTGAATTGGCATGGTCGCCAGTTCAAATAATAATCCCACACGGTCCTGTTTACCTTCACCTAACCCGACAATCCCGCCACTACATACATTAATTCCAGCTGAACGGACATGGTCTAAAGTATTTAAGCGATCGTCAAAAGTTCGAGTGCTAATGACATTCGCGTAATATTCACGCGAAGTGTCGAGGTTATGATTGTAATAATCCAGTCCAGCATCTTTTAAACGTTCTGCCTGAGAGGCATTCAACATACCTAAGGTCATGCAGGTTTCCATACCCAGCTTTTTTACTTCCTGGATCAATTCCAGCACATAAGGCATATCGCGCTCATGCGGATTCCGCCACGCTGCGCCCATACAGAAACGGGTCGATCCTGATTCTTTCGCCTGTTTTGCTTCAGCAATCGCTTTTTGTACCTCTACCCTTTTTTCAATTTCCAGATCTGTATCGTAATGGGCAGACTGGGAGCAGTATTTACAGTCTTCCGGACAACGACCGGTTTTAATAGAGAGCAAGGTGCTGACCTGTACGGTATTGGCATCAAAATGCTCACGATGAATTTGCTGTGCCTGAAATAGCAGATCCATCAGTGGTTGATCATAAAGTGCCTGAATCTCGTCACGCGTCCAGTCATTGCGAATCATAGTCTCAACATCAATGTTAAAAAAGAATGCAGAAATAATACGCGGTTTTTTAAAAAATGGTTTAGCCTTTTCTATCAAAATTCGAGGGAATGGCGCTAATTTATAAGCTGAGCTTTTCAATCAATTACAATTTTATACTGCAAGATTTTATGATTTAAGCTGCTTTAATCCTTATTATTTATATATAAAACTTATAAATAAAATTCTCAATTTCTGTCTTGATAAAGATTAATAATGAATTTGCAACTTACTCACTATCAAGCTCCTAAAAGCCAGTAAAACCAAGCTTATGGCAGAAAATTTAGAGCCCTTGGCTCTAAAAATCCAAGGGCTTTTTTATAAAAGTATTGTTTAACTCAAGCTGACAATTCATTAAAGTTTAAATCTGAGTCGGTACAAATAAAAAGCGCAAGATTTTTAAAATTTAGTTCAATCTATGTCTATTCATAAAGTGACTCGCTTCATCGGAAACATCAGATATATAAGCTGTATCAGTCCACATAACTTAACCACGAACCGCTGCCTGAATTATTGCTACATCAATTTTCTTCATTTTAAGCATGGCATCGAATGCCCTTTTTGCTACTAATGGATCTGGACTGTAAGATGCTTCAAGTAAAGCCATGGGGATAATCTGCCAGGAAATTCCCCATTTATCCTTACACCAGCCACATTCACTTTCCTGCCCACTATTGTTCACAATCGCATTCCAGTATCGGTCCGTTTCTTCCTGATCTTGTGTGGCCACTTGAAAGGAAAAAGCTTCATTATGCTTAAATTCTGGTCCACCATTTAAACCAATACATGGAATACCCAAGACCGTAAAATTGACTGTAATGACATCTCCCTCTTTTCCTGACGGATAATCTCCAGGGGCAAGGACTATTGCTCCTACTGACGAGTCTGGAAAGGTTTGCGCATAAAACCGTGCAGCCTCTTCAGCATCGTGATCGTACCAAAGGCAGATGGTATTTTTTGCAATATTCATGATCTCACCTCTGCGTAGAGATTAAGAGATGACGCATTTGTTTAGCCATGCTTTACGTTTTTGAGTGGCTACACAAATTTATCTGTGCGTTCTATATTCGACCTAAGCTGGCAAAAGGCCAGTTTCTTTATTGTGTTTTTATTCTTCGAATTGTAATAGCAGGTACTTCTTGATCTGCCGCAGATTTTATAAAGTACTTTGCAGCTGTTCCAAGCCACCAAAATGTTTATAAAGTTGTCGATGTCCAAGTCGACAATATGCCTTGCTTTTTCATTTACCCTGATTACACATAAATATGATGAAAATACCTTAATGGTCGGAAACTCCATTTCTATCGTCAATGCGGTGGCCGAGGTAATTGGTGTTTTCCTACTGTATAAAGGTTGCCTGTATCTATCGTGAAAGTATAGAAGTGGAAAAACTGACAGATTAAATTCCTTTCAAGCAGTAAAACCTTTAACCATTTAAGGGCCTTTTCTTTCTTTGTGGAAAATCAATTTAAAACCAAGTTCTGCATATTTCAATTTTTCAGGTTCTTTTCCTAAAAACCTGAGCTCAGCAAGCCTTGCAAAATAGCTCGTTTAAGACGGCTTAGCCTTACAAAAAGCTACATTTCCCGTGCATTAATTTCTTGGAATCATCTAAAAAATATTTTTATGAATAACATTAATTTATGTTATAAATTACCCCATTATTTCATTTTATTATTTATTGCGTAATTAAATTACGTATTGAATAATATCTTATATCCAGTATGATGAGGTAAATTCCTTCTTTTTCTTGTATGCATCAGGAATCGATGCAGTTCAGCAAGAAAAGAAGTCAGGCAAACGGATTTGTCTACTCAATATAAAATGGCAGTGATACATCCGTGAGTCCTGAACAAGACAGTAAAAGATGAGCAATAGGATTGCTTTTAAATAATGAGGATGTTGTATGAATGAATTAGCCAATCCATTAGAACTGTGCGGATTCGAATTTATTGAATTTGTCTCTGAAGATGGCCAGCTGGATCCTGTTTTTCAAACCATCGGATTCACCAAAGTGGCGAAGCATAAATCGAAAAATGTTTACTTATGGCGCCAAGGCAATATTAATATCATTCTGAATTATCAGCCTGAATCATATGCAGCATATTTTTATAAAGAGCATGGCCCTTCTGCCTGTGCAATGGGATTCCGTACCAAAAATGCTGCGAAAGCCTTTCAAAAAGCAATTGAAATAGGTGCGGAGCCAATTTACAACAAAATCGGCCCAATGGAGCTGAACATTCCGGCGATTAAAGGCATTGGCGGTTCTCCAATCTTCCTGGTGGATTGTGACATTTACCAGAATGATTTTATTTTCTTTGATAACGTTCCATCCCGTCCACTGGGTACAGGTTTAAATGAAATCGATCATTTAACCCATAATGTGTATAAAGGCCGTATGCAGTACTGGTCAGATTTCTATGAAAAGATTTTCAATTTTCAGGAAATCCGCTATTTCGATATTAAAGGTGAATACACTGGCCTGACTTCTAAAGCCCTGACAGCGCCCGACGGTAAGATCCGTATTCCACTGAATGAAGATTCAGACAAAGGTAATGGTCAGATTGCTGAATTCTTAAATGAATTTAATGGTGAAGGCATTCAGCATATTGCCTTTATTTGTGATGATCTTCTGGAAACCTGGGACAAGCTTAAAGCCTTAGGTACCAAGTTTATGACACCGCCGCCAAGCACCTATTATGAAATGCTGGATGAGCGCTTGCCAAATCATGGTGAACCGGCAGATGAACTGCAAAAACGCGGCATCCTGCTAGATGGCAATACCAAAGACGGTAATAAACGCCTGCTGTTACAGATTTTCTCTGAAAATATGATTGGTCCGGTGTTCTTTGAGTTTATCCAGCGCAAAGATGACGATGGCTTCGGTGAAGGGAACTTTAAGGCCTTATTTGAATCCATTGAACGTGATCAGATCAAACGTGGCGTTCTGGACATCTCGAAAGCCTGATCTTTGTTTAAAATATACCGATGCATATAGTTCATATGCATCGGTATTACTGCCTCTGTTTCAACATATACGCTTATATAAAACTTAAGATTCTGCACCGATGACGGTATAAAAATAATAAAGCCCATCATCACTGTTCAGTACTTAATCTCACATGGATGATGAATAAAAATGCAGCATATTGAACAAGGAAACCTGAAAAAGGGTTTAAGTAACCGGCATATTCAACTTATTGCACTGGGTGGTTCCATTGGTACCGGCCTGTTTCTCGGCATCTCACAAACCATCAAGCTGGCTGGGCCTTCCGTTATTCTGGGTTATGCCATTGCAGGCTTGATTGCTTTTCTAATGATGCGCCAGTTGGGTGAAATGATTGTACATGAACCTGTCAGCGGTTCTTTTAGCCATTTCGCTTATAAATACTGGGGCAAGTTTGCCGGATTTATGTCTGGCTGGAATTATTGGGTACTGAATATTCTGGTCTGTATGGCCGAATTAAGCGCTGTCGGTTTGTATGTGCATTACTGGTGGCCCGAAATCCCAACCTGGGTGTCTGCGCTCGGCTTCTTTATTTTCATTAATGTAATCAACTTACTTCACGTAAAATTATTCGGAGAAATGGAATTCTGGCTAGCAATCATTAAAGTCGGTGCCATTATTGCCATGATTGCTTTCGGCAGTTATTTACTGGCCAGTGGCAGTGGTCATAGCCAATCCAGTCTGGAAAATTTGTGGCAATTAGGTGGCTTCTTCCCCAATGGGATTATGGGCCTGATTATGGCAATGGCCATGATCATGTTTGCTTTTGGCGGTATTGAACTGGTCGGCATTGCAGCGGCAGAAACAGATAACCCGAAAAAAACCTTGCCTAAAGCAGTGAACCAGATTGTTTACCGTGTTCTGTTATTTTATATCCTGAGCCTAGTGGTGATTCTATCGCTTTATCCTTGGAATATGATGGCGCAAGGCGGTAGTCCTTTCGTGCTGATTTTCGATTCACTTGGTAGCCAAACGGTGGCCGCAGTTCTGAATTTTGTGGTTTTAACCGCAGCGATTTCGGTTTATAACAGTACTAATTACTGTACCAGCCGCATGCTGTTGGGATTAGCTCAACAAGGTAATGCACCTAAATTTCTAGCTAAAATCAATCAGCGTGGTATTCCGGTCAATGCCGTTATGGTCTCGGCGTTCTGTACGCTCCTATGTGTCTTGTTGAATTATCTGGTGCCAGAAAAAGCCTTTAGCATGCTGATGATGCTGGTGGTCGCAGCCATTGTGATTAACTGGGTGGTAATTTCCTATACCCATTTAAAATTCAAGACCTCAATGAACCGCATGCAGACCAAAACAGATTTTCCAAGTGTGGCTTACCCATTCACTAACTATTTATGTATCGCATTTATGGGCGGTATTCTGCTGATTATGAGCAGTACCCCAGAAATGCGAATTGCGGTTGTTATGATCCCGGTCTGGATTGGACTTCTGATGATTGCTTATTTCTTCAAACGCAAAAAAGAAAATCAGACAGCTGTGTTAAACACGACCAAAATCAGCTCTTTACCAGAAGCGTAATACTATATTAATTAGATTAGGAAATATTCATGTTTCAACATATTGATCCCTATGCCGGTGATCCGATTCTTTCTTTAATGGAGGAATTCAACAAAGATCAACGGAGTAACAAAGTCAACTTAAGTATTGGTCTGTACTACAATGAAGATAACATTGTGCCGCAGCTAGACTCAGTTCAGAAAGCTTATACTTACCTGACCCCTGACTATCATAAAGTTCGTGTCTATTTGCCGATGGATGGACTGAACAGCTTTAACCAGGCTGCACAGAAATTAATTTTTGGAACTTCCAGCCCTGCTCGCGAGCAAGGCCGTGTAGTCACAATTCAGACCTTGGGCGGCTCGGGAGCGCTGAAAGTCGGCGCAGATTTTTTAAAGAAATATTTTCCAGAATCAGAAATCTGGGTCAGTCAACCGACTTGGGAAAACCATATTGCGATCTTTAATGGCGCTGGTATTCAAACCCATTTTTATCCTTATTATGATGCAGAAACCAATGCCGTAAATGTTCCGGCGATGCTGAAATGCTTAAAACAGTTGCCAGCGCAGAGCATCGTGCTACTGCATCCCTGCTGTCATAATCCGACCGGGGCCGACTTACAGCCGCATGAGTGGGATCAAGTCATTGAAGTCTTGAAATCTCAATCCTTAATTCCGTTCCTGGATATGGCGTATCAAGGTTTTGGTCAGGGTCTGGAACAGGATGCTTATGCCATTCGTGCACTCGATCAGGCCGGAATGAACTTCATCGTGAGCCATTCATTTTCCAAAATCTTCTCTTTATATGGAGAACGTATTGGTAGCTTAAGTTTCGTCTGTGATGATGGCAGCAGTGCGAAAAATGTGTTGGGTCAGTTAAAAGCTACCGTGCGCCGGATTTATTCAAGTCCAGCAGCGAATGGTGCCCTGCTGGTCAGCCAAGTATTAAATAATCCTGCACTGTTTAGCCAGTGGCAGGCTGAAGTTGAAGAAATGCGCCAGCGGATTTTACGTATGCGAGGCTTACTCAAAGAAAAATTGTCCGAGGCGCTGCCGGAACTGGATTTTACTTACCTGACCCAGCAGCAAGGCATGTTTAGTTATACCGGCCTCACTGCCGATCAGGTGGATCTATTAAAACAGCATTACGGGATTTATCTGGTTCGTAGTGGCCGGATGTGTACGGCGGGCCTGAACCTCAGCAATATTGATTATGTTGCCAAGTCGATGGCGGCTGTGATTAAAATGCAAAATGAAGCTGAGCCCTTGATTGCTTAAAAAACATTGAGTTTTTGAAAGCCTTCTAATTCTAATATTGGAAGGCTTTTTTATGGATCTTGCTTTATTCTTTTTTAAATTAAAAGCGAGTGATCATCTTGGTTTTATGTTACAAAAATAAAATCATTTTTTAATCCTATTTAGCGATCAAAATCTTGATAAAAAAAGATCCAACCCCTGAATCAGATCTGGATCTGTGAAATAAGTTCAGGTTTAGAAAACTTATCTGCAATAAATGAAAGTTTTAGACAGCAACCTCTGGATTAAACAAGCCATCAATCTGTTTTTGGATTCCAAGCAGATAATCAATGGCTTCTTTCATCTGGTCTGCTGGCAACTGGTCTTCCGTACCGATACAAGTAATTACATGATCGAGCTGACGACTAAAGCTAAACACTGGAATTGCCACGGCATGGATGCCCGCCATCATATCGCCAGTGACTGAGGCATAACCCTGTTGCAGAATTTGCTCCTTAAGCTGCAAGAATTCTTCCCAGTTCGCAGGATATTGACCGGTTTTAGCATTACTTGCCCATTCTTTTTCCAGTAAGGGCTTGATGATGTGTTCCGGCTGGAGGCAAGCATGCAAGCGGCCTGTTGCCGACTTCAGCAAAGGCATGCGCGAACCGACCCGGGTAATGATATTAAATACATGGTTGGATTCAAGCGACTGAACCACTACAGCACCATCGGCAAACCACTTACTGACATGAATACTGCAATTTAAATGCTGCTGAATCTGCGCAATATATTTCTGCGTTAATTCCAGCATATCGGTACGTTTTAAGGCATTCAACCCAAATACGTGAGCACGCTCACCCAAGCTATAGCGCCCGTCACTGAGCTGCTGTGCATAACCTTTACGTATCAGACTCACCACATAGCGATGCACTTTTGCAGGATGCATAGACAGGACTTCTGACAGCTCTTTTAACATCATCGGTGCATTATGTTCAGTCAATGCATCGAGCACAGTTAATCCTACTTCTAGAGACTGCACTCCTCCCTGTAATTTTTCTTCCTCAACGCTCATCGTTCCATCCTGCATTTATGCATTAATTTTCGTGGTTCCAGGGATCTATTCTACTACTGAAATCAAAAATCTTGCTCAGCCAAATCTGATTCCAGATTCAGATCATAACGGCATTTTAACAAATTTACATTATTCATAATTAAATTATTTATTGCGTAATCTAAAAATGTAAGTATGATTCTGTATAGCACTTAAATTTTCCACGGAAAGGATCCATATTTATGACGACGCGTTTAAAGTCATTTGTCGACATCGCTCCTGATTCAGACTTCCCTTTAGAAAACCTGCCTTATGGTATTTTCAGTGATGCGCAAAACGCCCAACCACGTGCCGGGATGGCACTGGGAGAATGGGTGATTGACCTGGCAGGACTGGAAGCCAATGGATATTTAAAGCTGGAACAAGGCCAGCAATTTTTTAACCAGCCGACTCTGAATGCCTTTATTGAGTCGGGTAAAGCCAACTGGTCTAAAGTACGAGCAGAGTTACAGACGCTGTTGTCAGCAGATCATGCCGAACTGCGTGATAATCAGGAACTCCGTGATCAGGTTTTCTTTAAACAGGCAGATGTCAAAATGCATCTGCCGGTGCATATCCCGGGCTATACCGATTTCTATTCATCTAAAGAACATGCCACCAATGTTGGCTGTATGTTCCGTGATCCAAAAAATGCACTGTTAGCCAACTGGTCAGAACTTCCGGTCGGTTATAACGGTCGTGCCAGCTCCGTGATTGTCAGCGGTACAGAGATTGTGCGTCCATCTGGACAGATCAAGTTACCGGATTCTGAACGTCCAGTCTTTTCTGCATGCCGCAAACTCGACTTCGAACTGGAAACTGGTTTTATTATTGGCAAGCCAAATCATCTGGGTGAGCCAATTGCGATTGAAAATGCCTGGGACCACATTTTTGGTATGGTGCTATTTAATGACTGGTCGGCGCGCGATTTGCAGCAATGGGAATATGTGCCCCTAGGTCCATTCAATGCCAAAACTTTCGCTTCTTCGATCTCGCCATGGATCGTAACCATGGAAGCGCTTGAACCATTTAAAACCGGTTCACCTGTTCAGGATCCAAAACCTCTGGCTTATCTGCGTGAAGATAACAGCTGTAATAGCTATGACATTAATCTGTCTGTTGAAATTCAGCCTGAAAATTCTGACCAAGCTGATGTGATCTGTGAAACCAATTTCAAATATATGTACTGGTCTATGGCACAGCAGCTGGCTCATCACACTATCGCAGGCTGTAATGTACAGGTTGGTGATCTGATGGGTTCAGGCACAATTTCCGGTCCTACGCCAGATTCTTATGGTTCATTACTGGAAATTACCTGGAATGCCACCAAGCCACTGACTTTATCAAATGGTGAACAGCGCACCTTCATTCAGGACGGCGACACCGTAATCATGAAAGGTCATTGTGAAAAAGATGGCCTGCGTATCGGTTTCGGTGCTGTGAGCGGCAAAATCCTGCCAGCGATTGATTTCGGTTTTACTGAATAAGTCGGGGGTGAGCTCATGACCATGCAACTGTATACCTATTTTCGGAGTTCAGCCGCTTACCGGGTTCGTATTGCACTCCACCTGAAAGGCCTCGAAGCAGAACACATTCCGGTTCATCTAGTGAAAAATGGCGGCGAACAGCATAGTGAAACGTTTCGCCAGGTCAATCCAGGTGAACTGGTGCCTGCCTTAATCGAAGATGATTTCACGCTGACCCAATCGCTCAGCATGATTGAATATCTGGAAGAAAAATTTCCAGAAATTCCGCTGTTGCCCAAGGATTTGCAACAGCGTGCAGTGATTCGGGCCTTTAGTCTGACTATTGCCTGTGACATACATCCACTCAACAATCTGCGTGTACTTCAGTACCTGACTAGAACCCTGAATGCCAGCGATGAACAGAAAACCGAATGGTACAGACACTGGGTTATTACCGGCTTAAAAGCACTTGAAGCTCAATTGACACATTCAAATGGACAATTCTGTTTTGGAGATCAGCCGAGCCTTGCAGATTGCTGTCTGATTCCACAAGTATATAACGCCAAACGTTTCAATATCGATCTTTCAGATTTCCCAAAAATTGAATCGATTTATACCCATTGCAATTCACTGGACGCTTTTCAAAAGGCTGCACCCGAAGCACAACTCGATGCAGCATAAGAACATATAAGGATATAACCATGACTATTCAAATCGAAAAAATCCACCATGTCGCCTACCGCTGTAAAGATGCCAAAGAAACCGTAGAGTGGTACAAAAAAAATCTGAATATGGACTTTATTCTGGCTTTTGCCGAGGATCATGTGCCATCTACCAAGGCTTTCGACCCGTATATGCATCTGTTTCTGGACGCAGGTAATGGCAATGTCTTGGCATTCTTTGAACTGCCAACCCAACCGGAAATGGGCCGTGATGAAAATACCCCGAAATGGGTACAGCACATTGCCTTAAAAGTGAAGGATCGTCAGGCATTAGTTCAGGCCAAAGAACATTTGGAAGCCAATGGCGTGGATGTACTGGGCATTACCAATCATGGCATTTTCCATTCGATTTACTTCTTCGATCCAAATGGTCATCGTCTGGAACTGGCTTATGATGATGAAAAAGCACACCAGAAAATTGCCATGATTACCGAAGCAATGAAGTATGACATGCTGGAACAATGGAGCAAAACCAAACGCGCACCTTCACATACACACTTCTTGCATGCGGATGAATTAGACCAGAGCGCTCGCGAAGCCAAGATGGATGCTTAAATTTTTAAAGGAAGGGATTTCTGATGAATAAAGTCGTTGTGAATGCTCAGGAAGCTTTAGCGGATATCGTGGCAGATCATCAAACACTGGCGGTCGGTGGATTTGGTTTATGCGGCATTCCTGAAGCACTCATAGAAGCCTTAAAAAATACCGGTGTCACCGGCCTCACCTGTATTTCTAATAATGCGGGGGTGGATGACTTTGGTTTGGGTAAATTGTTGCGGACCAAGCAGATCAAAAAAATGATTTCTTCTTATGTCGGTGAAAATAAGGAATTTGAACGTCAATATTTAAATGGTGAGCTGGAAGTAGAGCTGACGCCCCAAGGAACACTGGCAGAAAAACTGCGTGCGGGTGGTGCTGGAATTCCCGCTTTCTACACCCAAACCGGTGTCGGCACATTGGTTGCTGAAGGCAAAGAAGTCCGTGAATTTGAGGGTAAAGAATTTATCCTAGAAAAGTCATTAACCGCAGATGTGGCACTGGTCAAAGCTTATAAAGCAGACAAGGCCGGCAACCTGGTCTTCCGTAAAACTGCACGTAATTTCAATCCTGAATGCGCCATGGCCGGGAAAATCACTGTGGCTGAAGTTGAACAAATCGTAGAGATTGGTGAACTTGATCCCGATGATATCCATCTGCCTGGAATCTATGTGAATCGAATTGTCGTTAATGCTTCACCAGAAAAACGCATTGAACAGATGACCTTAAAGGCGGGAGCATAATCATGGCTTGGACTCGAAATCAAATGGCTCAACGTGCAGCACAGGAACTTGAAGATGGGTTCTATGTCAATCTTGGTATCGGTTTGCCAACACTGGTGGCCAACTATATTCCGGACAATATCAACGTCTGGCTCCAGTCTGAAAATGGCCTGTTAGGCATTGATGAATTTCCAACTGTAGAAACCGTTGATGCAGACCTAATTAATGCAGGTAAACAGACGGTGACTGCCCGTAAAGGTGCTGCCTTCTTTTCCAGTGCGGATTCCTTTGCCATGATTCGCGGTGGGCATGTCAATATTGCGATTCTGGGAGCAATGGAAGTTTCCGAAACGGGTGATCTGGCAAACTGGATGATTCCAGGCAAGAAAGTCAAAGGTATGGGCGGTGCCATGGATCTGGTAGCCGGTGTGCAGAAAGTCGTAGTCCTAATGGAACACACGGCTAAAGATGGTACCTCGAAAATCGTTCCTCAATGTACTTTGCCACTAACAGGTAAAGGTGTGGTCAACCGGATCATTACGGATCTCGGTGTCATGGATATTACTTCACGCGGAGTGGTTCTGGTAGAACTGGCCCAAGATGTCACGCTTGAGCAGATTAAAGCTGCGACTGGGGTGAAGATGATTACGGATGCACTTGAAGCTGCCTAATCTGTTTCTACTGAATAATCAAAGCAGAGGAAGCTGCTTTGATTATCTTCTGAAATAGTGCTTTAACATCGTAATCACACCGAAGATAAAGCATATTTTTCTATAATATTCATACTTTTGCCGTATAATTTTAAAAATCCCAATAAAATCTTATGAATGTAATTCACTTTATTGGATCAAATAAAATTATCTTTATTTCTATTCAAATAAGTTTGCAGAAAAACTATTTTTTTCGGTTTATTGTTTTTTTATTAAGCTCAATAAAACTTATAAAATTTAAGATTCATAACTACTTTCACACTAATTTATATTTAAAGTGATCACTAAAGATAATGATGATAATAAAATTTTAATTAGTAGAAAAAATACTTAATAAAAAAAGCCACTTATATAAGTGGCTTTTTTATAAGAAGAATTTTGGTGGGGTGGCGTCAATTAAACTAAACACATAAGCAGTTGATATAATTTAAAATAAATTTTATTCAACCAAACACCATACAAAATACCATACAAAAGCATTTTATTTAAATCGCAACTAACTCAGCTATTTTTTCCGCAACTATCTCCAACGTATCTTCAGATGTATCAAGACCACTTCTTGAAGCTAACATTGGACTGACATCTCTAAGTGCCTCGTACGTTGTATTATGTACAATTGGAATCAAACGGTTACCAGCTAGAAGAGTTGAAAGCTCTTTATCTGCTACACCTTCTTTAGGTAAGCGCGACAACAAAGCTGGTGTTACCAAAACGAGTCCAACTTTAGAATTAGCCAAACCTTTATCAATTGCTCTCATCATTGGAACACCCAAACCAAGGTCTTTTTCACTAAACCAAACTTTTACACCAGCAGCCTCTAGAAAATCGTGTAGTTGTTTAGCAGATTCCTTACGATCATCCCATGCATGGCATAAAAACACATCACGAAGGTCAGGCTGCTCAGAAGCTTTTTTCTCGATTACCTCTCTGACAGGTGTTAGGGATGCTACTTCATTTGTCGTATATACAAGAGAGGAGCCTGTTTTAGCCCAGCGAGGTTTTGAAACACTTTTTGAACTCCCACTGCCCCCAGCTCTACTAGAATCACTATGGGTGCTACTAGACCCATTATAAGAACTACCAGAACTATATGATGATGAGTAAGAATAACTACGAGAACGAGAACCATATCTGTTACGACATGCTGGGCAAGCCGCAGCAGCTGCAGCAGAACTATGGCCTCGAACAGGAGCTGTACATCTAGACATTTATTTTCCTTTAAACAATTTAGTAATTTTTAATATGTACGATTAGTAGACCTCTTTCATAAATCATTTTTTGCTCAGTTCCAAGTTGTAGATTCCAGCGATTAAATTGAATCTCAAACCAAGCCTTTTACCTCTATTTCGATAACGCTCAGCAAGGATTTTGAAGGTTTTCAGGCTGCCAAATACATGCTCAATTCCGATTCTTCTTTTATTGATTTCTTGATTATAGATTTTCAATTCAGGATCCAATTTACAATGTCTTTTGGCTTTTAATGGCAACAGGCTATTCGGATACAAAGTATAAATCCCCTGATAGCCTTTATCTGCAAGGATAAAAGCCCCAAAAGGAATCTGGTTTAAATTGCGTTTGAACAACTCGAAATCATGCACTGCACCGCGACTGGTACATAAACTCAGAATTTGCTGAGTTTTGTAGTGAATCATGGCCTGTACTTTAAAGGTATGGGTCTTTTTCTTGCCGCTATAGCTTTTCTTCTGTTTTTTTAGGCCTTTGGATTGGAATTTCCGTGGCATCCACGATCACAACATTCCAGTCGATGCCTTCGCCCTCGGGTAAATCTTTGGGTAAATTAAACAGATTGGACCGAATCAGGCAGTCTTCAACATGACGGACAATTCTTGAGGCTGTGGGCTCTGAAACCCCGTAACTCGTCGCAACGTGAAATAAGGTTCGGTATTCCCGCCAATAGCTCAGACAGAGCAGAACCTGATCCTCCAGGCTTAACTTGGGCGGTCTGCCTTTGGCAGAGACATGCTTCTGCAATTGCTCAACCATCAAATAGAAAGTTGACCATGAGATGCCTGTGTATCGCTTGAACTGAGGATCAGAAAGCTTGTTTGAATCGATGTATTTCATCCGCAGATTATGCACGAATGCCAAGAAATCCGGAGTGCAAATATTAACCAAAAAGAAGATCGTTTTTTGATTTATGAAAGAGATCTAGTAACCGCATTTTATGCATCATTATTGTAAAAATTCAATACATACATCACACTTTATTAATGACTTACTTAATAAAAATACTTTTTTATTTATAAAATAACCTTCATTGAATAAAACAATTTAAGCAATATAAACCCTATAAATAAAGAACCAAGACAACTTACGCTATCTTGGTCTTCATCAAACATCAACTATATCGAGCTTGCTTTTTAACTTCCCACCACTCAATCAATTCACTGTGATCAAAATACACAGCAGCTTGCCTGCTTGCCCCTTCCTTTATTGGTCTTGGAAAGCTTGGATCAGTTTTAACTAATTTATTTAATTTATCACGCTCTACCGACAGCATGTGACAAACATCTTTAATCGTTAAGCGTAGCTTTGTGTACATCATATTCATATCCCCCTTATTTCCTCCTATACTGCATGTTACAGACTCATTTCCATTTATCATACAGATACCCCAAGCTTAGCTAAATCACGCTTATATCGAGCAATGGTCTTAGGTGTATAAGCAATGGGTAATGCACCCTGCCTTGATGTTGCCAAGAATCTTACATATTTTGGTTCTAAATCCGCCTCCGTTATTGGAGGTGGTAGATTTAATAAAGAATGCTGTTCTTCAACAATCTGCTTTACTAAATTTTCACACCACTGATAACCATAATTTAAGTTGTTATCACGTAGATGCTGACTGAATAAACGAACCTCACATCTCACCATGCAATCTGCATAAGCTTTTAATTCTGCTGTTATGCGTTGTTGCTGTTTCTTGTGTGAACTAACCTCAGTTCCTTTATGGTAATAAAGCAAAGTGGTACGTGTACTTTTCAAACCAAAGTAAGTGCCATTCCCATGCGTTTCTTTCTTACGCCGTGGATAAGTACCGTGCTCTTTGATCATTGCCAAATACAATTGAGCTTGTTGTTTATCTTCAAATAGAATCGCTTTATTCAAGTCAATACGATGAATCTTAAACATCCCTTGCTTAATATTATCTAGCTCATCTTGTGTTGGCATTAAAGCATCATAACGCTGTAATAGCTGACGAACTGTTTCAGCAACCAGACCCATTAAATCGGTAGTGCCTGTGACGTTATGTCCATATAACCATTTAAAGAAATTACCTTGTATAAGCAATGTATTTTCATTCTTAGATTTAATTTGTATTTGGTCACCATGAGAACCTTGTATCCATTGTTGACCATAAGATTCTTGTTGTGGAAAATATTCAGTACCACACTTTACAAAAGGAATAACTACTTTTTCAGATAACTCACTTGGATTATTAGTTAGTTGTATTTCTATCTTCAGATAATCAATTGCGTATAAATTTAAGTTAGCTTCTTCCTTGTTAGTTGACAGGTTAAGATTAGATTTTTGGATGATAATTCTCCTTTTAATAAAATTTAGAATGCAGAAAACCCCACACCTCGATAGTTCCTTTTGAACTAGATGTAGAGCAGTTAAGTTTTCAGATGTGTTACCTAGACTTTAGGTAATGAGAAATGAATCTATGCTATTGCACAATCATTCCGTTATGTTGCATTAACATATAACACAAGTCTTTTTATATTACTTTTATTTATGTGAATATTCAACTATTATTTATTGTTAATTGATTGTTATTTACCCACTCAAAACTATTGTTAAACTCTTTATATATCTATAAATCACCCGTAAATTCCCCCATTATCAATAAGTGCGGGACACAGGTATGTCTAGCAAAATATCAAAAATGGGATATACGGTGCTTAACAACTCAAACTACCACCACGGCGTAAATCCGAATGATTTTAAAATATCAAGCTCGCTTAAAATAAATAACGCTATCATCTGCTAACTTTTCAAGATGGTCAGCATACCATTGCATCATCGTTTTACGCTCTTCAAAATGTGTTGCCTTATCATAAGTACCTTTAACACCATTTTTAGTATGTGCTAAACATGCTTCCACAACTTGAGGCTTGTCACTAAACTGGTTATTTAAAATTGTACTCGCAATATGCCGAAATCCGTGAGGGTTTTGCTTTCCACCATAACCCATTCTTTTTAATGCTTCGATAAATATCGTATCTGACTTGGGTTGCCCTTTATTACTTCTACTTGGCAATAAATAAGGTGAGTGACCATTCAAACCTTTTAACTGGTTAAGTAAGTCTATGGCTTGAGATGGCAACGGAACTTTATGCTCTTTCCTCATTTTGATTCTCTCAGCAGGTATTACCCATACCCCTTTGAGTAAGTCAAACTCTTCCCAAGTCGCCTCTCGTAATTCAGTTGGTCGGCAAAAGAGCATAGATAACAATTTAAGCCCAATCCTTGTATCGGAACCACGATACGTATCTATAGCTCTCAATAAAGCAGGCAATTCAGACTCATCAACATGCTTCATACTATTACTTACATGCTTTTTAAGGTACTTATGTAAGTTTGTGATTGGGTTGTAGGTTGCCTTACCTGTCACCTCAGCATAGTCATACATTTCTTGCACTAAAGCCGTTACACGCTGCCCCATTTCAATAATTGGCTTCCCTGTTCTAGGGTTAATTTTGTTTTGTATGTCTTGAAATAAACTATGCCATTCTTGCTTAGTGATTACTCGATAATCTCGACGTCCCATAACTGGAATAACGTGATTATTGATTGCCCCTACATTGCGAGCCTTAGTATCAGGCGTCCATGTTTTCGTCTTATAGAAATCTTCAGCAAGCTGTTGGAAAGTAAAAGAGCCTTTTTCCACTACAGCTTGTCTTTCTTCTTGTTTCTTAATAACAGGATCAATACCTTGACCAATAAGCTTACGTGCTTCATCAGCTTTCTGTCGTGCCCACTTTGAACCAACTTCGGGATATGCACCTAATCCTAAAAACGACCATTTACCTGTACTAGGCTTTTTATATCGTAGTTCCCAGCGTTTATTACCTTTAGGGTTGACCACGAAATAAAGATTATCACCATTATTCAAACGATATTCTTTTTCTTCAGACTCCAATGCACTAAGTGTGGTGTCCTTCATTGGAAACTTATTTACATCATCTCGCTTCATATTCTTTCTTGTATGGTGGCTTTCGCTAACTCATACTATACAAGCTACCATACACAACAACAAGCTATAAGGAACTTCATATAACGGCATAAACAGGCATAAAAAAAGCCTAAATCGTTGAGATTTAAGCTTAATTTACTCATATATCGTCATACAACAACATACAAATTTAAGAATTTGGTGGAGGTGGCGGGAGTTGAACCCGCGTCCGCCAACATTACGCTCGAGAATACTACATGCTTAGATATCGTCTATTGATTTAGCTCTTTGTGACCCGACGAACAGGGTACAAATCGCGATCCTTTAAGATTTAGTACGAAACCCCAAGGCTTGATTTCATACGGACTTGTGTGCGTTCGCTTCAGTCGGGACCCCTAACCACAAGTATTCAGGGATGCGGACAAGCTGCCCTTAGGCAGCTAGAGCGTAAGTTTCGTCGTTTGCGACTATTAAAATGCAAATTTTATTTACGAGAGAAAATGCGCTCTCGGCATGCATCTATGAGTTTCATCATCAGCGTCGAAGCCAAGAACACCCCCAAAGTACAGAGCAATCATAGCATAACTGGTAAAAAATACGATGCATTTTCTACACAAATACACTTTTGAATGCGCCTGATTACATAATTGCGCTAATATTTAAAAATTCAAGTCAGTATTTAAAAAAAATATGAGCTATTTATTGGCCCTTGATCAGGGAACGACGTCTAGTCGTGCAATTATTTTTAATGAACATGGACAGCTTCAAGCGACAGCTCAAAAAGAAACACATATTCAAACTCCTCGTTCGGGTTGGGTCGAGCAAGATGCCTTAGAAATTTGGACTACCCAAATTGGTGTCGTTCAGCAAGCGATCGCTTCTGCGGGAGTTCTAGCAAAAGACATTAAAGCGATTGGACTCACCAATCAGCGTGAAACGACTGTTGTGTGGGACCGTCGCAATGGCAAACCTCTGGCACCGGCGATTATCTGGCAGGACCGCCGCGCGACAGAGTGGTGTAATCAGCTGATTCAGCAAGGCCTGATGGATCAGGTACAACAAACAACCGGTCTACGCATTGACCCCTATTTCAGTGCGGGAAAGCTGGTCTGGTTATTAGAAAATACTGAGGGTTTACGCGCCTTGGCAGAACAAGGACATGTCGCTTTTGGCACCATCGATAGCTGGCTGATCTGGAACCTGACCCAAGGCGCTGAACATGTCATTGAAGCCAGTAATGCTTCCCGTACCATGCTAATGAATCTGCAAACTCAAAGTTGGGATGAAGGCCTACTGGATCTGTTTAATATTCCAGCTGCAGTCCTGCCAAGAATCATCAGCTCCGATTGCCATATTGCAGATACGGCACCTGGTTTATTAGGTGCTACCATTCCTATTACAGGTATTCTGGGCGACCAACAATCTGCCCTGTTTGGCCAATCCTGTTTTGAACCCGGCATGGCAAAAAACACTTATGGAACCGGCTGTTTTATGCTGTTTAATACTGGTCATGATATTCAACTGAGTCAGAACAAGCTGCTTTCCACGCTTGCCTGGCAAGCACAGGGTCACACGACCTACGCACTGGAAGGCAGTATCTTTATGGCGGGTGCGGTGGTGCAATGGTTACGGGATGGTCTGGGGATTATCCAAAAAAGTTCAGATGTAGAAAGACTGGCCTGTAAAGTTCCAGATACAGACGGCGTAGTTTTGGTACCTGCCTTTACTGGTCTCGGTGCACCGCACTGGGACAGTGAAGCACGTGCTTTACTTTGTGGTATGTCACGCGGTACCAATAAGTCCCATATTGCACGTGCTGCTTTAGAATCTATAGCCTTCCAAGTATCCGATATTCTGACTGCAATGCAATCTGACATTGCTCATCCTTTAAAAGAACTCCGTGTCGATGGTGGCGCAAGTTCAAATGATATGCTGATGCAGTTCCAGGCAGATCTGCTGAATGTTCCCGTGCTACGTCCAAAAATGCTGGAATCCACCGCTTGGGGGGCAGCAGCGATGGCCGGTTTAAAGTCCGGAGTTTTTTCCAGCCTGGATGAGATTGCCCAGTCCTGGCAACTGGATCAGGCCTTTGAACCGAAAATGCAAAATGATGAACGTGAAGCACACTTGGCCAAATGGCAAAATGCCTTAAAACGGGCCAAATCAGATTTATAAGCTATAAAAAACCGCTGAATATTCAGCGGTTTTTTTAATTATCTCAGCTTCTAGTAAGCATAAGAGGCAATCGCAGTCGCAATCGGTTTAGCTTCATCATTAATCAGGGTCATGCGCATGGTACATCCCTTACGCCCCAGACGCAGGGTTTCTGCACGTGCAGTAAAGTATTTGCCACGACCGGGTGCCAGATAGTCGACACGCATATCCACAGTCGCCAGACGTGAAACTTTTTTGCTGGTTTCTTGCATATCTTCAGGGCTGGCTTTTTTGTACAGCTCGCCCATTGCGGTAATTCCGCCAATACTATCCAGAATGGTGGCAGCCACACCACCATGTAAAATCTGGAATGCTACATTGCCAATCAGATCCTTCTGCATTTCCACATAGGCTTCAATCTGTCCATCCACAACGCGCATTTGCATACCGCAATATTGGTAGAATGGTGAAGCATTAAAAGCATCACACAACTGGTTGAATAGAACATCCTTATTCGAGCCTAAATCAATATTTCCTGTCCAACTTTTCTCTGCTACCGTCATAGTTTGCTCGAATAACCTTGATTAAATAAAAAAATGTATCCATTTGCCCTAAATGCAAATTAAGGTACTACAATACCCATAGTTTAATATTGATCAATGAGATTTTTATGACCTATACGTTCAATCGTCCCGCGTTTCCTGCAACTCGCATGCGTCGTATTCGTAAAAATGAACACCTGCGCTCAATGGTTCGTGAAACGCACCTCACGGCTGATCATCTCATTTATCCAGTATTTGTTTTACCGGGTCAAAAACAGACTCAAGATGTGCCAAGTATGCCAAATATTCAGCGCCTTTCGGCAGATCTGCTGGTGAAAAAAGCTGAACGCCTGCTTGAGTTGGGTGTCAGCAAACTAGCGCTGTTTCCGGTGACGCCACAAGAAGACAAAAGTTTGACTGCTGAAGCAGCATGGCGTGAAGATGGTTTAGTGCAAACCACAGTTCGCCTGCTGAAAAAAGAGTTACCAGAAATGGTACTGATTACCGACGGTGCATTGGACCCTTATACCACGCATGGTCAGGATGGCATTATCGATGAAACTGGTTACGTCTTAAATGATGAAACAGTTGAATGTCTGATTAAACAGGGCCTAAGCCATGCCGAAGCCGGTGCGGATATCTTTGCACCAAGTGACATGATGGATGGCCGTATCGGTGCGATTCGTGAAGCTTTTGAAGCCAATGGTCATATCTATACGTCTATCATGGCCTACTCTGCCAAATATGCCTCCAGCTTCTACGGCCCGTTCCGTGATGCTGTAGGTTCTTCAAGCAACCTGAAAGGTGGCAATAAATATAATTACCAGATGGATGTCGGCAACCGTGCCGAAGCCCTGCATGAAATCGCCTTGGATATTCAGGAAGGTGCAGACATGGTCATTGTAAAACCAGGCCTTCCTTATCTGGATATCGTGCGTGAAGTCAAAGATACCTTTGGCATTCCAACCTTCGTGTATCAGGTCAGCGGTGAATATACGATGCTGGCGGGTGCAATCCAGAATGGCTGGCTATCTGACAGCGTGATTCTGGAATCATTGATGAGCTGCCGCCGTGCTGGTGCAGATGGCATCTGGACCTACTTCGCGGAAGAAGCTGCAGTAAAACTGAAAGAAATGAAATAGTCTGGAATGCCTTTCTTGATTCAAGGAAGGCATTTTTTTGGTTTTTGGTTTAAACAAGATTCGAAAATAAGGGTTAAAACCTGATGCATATTGCCATCATCGGTGCAGGGATTAATGGACTCATGACTGCACTGGAGTTGATTGAACAGGGCTGTTCAGTAACGATTCTGGATCAGCAGCAGGCAGGAAAAGCTGCCTCCTGGGCCGGTGGCGGCATTCTTTCCCCGATGTATCCATGGCGCTATCCTCAGGCAGTCAATGCCTTGGCCAAATATGCCAAACCGCTATATCAGGACTGGAATAACAAATTAAAACCAGTTACTGGCATTGATTTTGAAATCCATGAAACCGGCATGCTGATCTTTGATGAAGAAGATTTCGACATTGGCTATCACTATGCTGAACGACATCATGAGCCGATGCAGCAAGCGCTTTATATCGAGCAGGAACAGATTGAGCAGATCAATCCGCAGGTTTCATCCGAATTTAAACATGCTTTGTACTTCCCCCACATCGCCAATGTACGTAACCCTCGCTTACTCCAATCCATTATTCATTATTTAAAACAGCATCCCCACGTGCGTTGGCTAGAACATACGCCGGTTCGGAAAATAAAAATTGGTAGTGCACAAATTGATGCGGTGCAAACTGAACAGGGCGACTGGATTGCAGCAGATCAGTTTGTCTTCAGCACCGGCGCATGGTCAGCACAATGGTCACTGCAGCTAACAAGAGATATCCCAGTGCATCCTGTTCAGGGGCAGATGGTGTTGTTTAAAACGCCAGAACACTGGCTGCCGACCATGTGTATGAATCAGGTCATGTACCTGATTCCACGTCAGGATGGGCATATTGTCTGTGGTTCCAGCATGCGCGAAGTTGGTTTTAGTACCACGCCTGCTGTCGAGATTCGTCAGAAAATTCTGGATGCCAGTTTTGAGATGGTTCCAGAACTGGCTGAATTCCCGATTGTACAGGAATGGGCTGGCTTACGTCCCGGCTCACCGCAAGGCATTCCATATATAGGTCAACTGCCAAATTTGAAAAATGGCTGGGCCAATTTCGGCCATTTCCGCAATGGCTTATGCATGGCGCCTGCCTCTGCTATATTGCTCAGACAGCTAATATTTGGACAATCGACTTTAGTGGATTCACAAGCCTATGCACCAGATCAGTTACAGCTTTTAACTGCGTTTGCCCACTAGATCCGTGAGTGCTTCCTTGATGCTTGGAAACTCAAATTCAAAGCCGGCATCTTGCAGTGCTTTAGGCTGGACATACTGACCATTCAAAATCAGTTGTGACTGCTCACCCAACATCCACTGCATAATACTGCCAGGCAACGAGAATAGCGGTTTACGCTTCAGTAGCTCTGCTGCTGTCTGGCTAAAACGTAGCTGGCTGGTTTTCTCAGGCGCAACCACATTAAAAATGTGAGCGTTGCTTTTTTCATGCAGCAGAAAATCCATCACGTTAAGCAGATCCTGGATATGCACCCAGGCGAATGGCTGCCGACCACTCCCGATTCGACCCACCAGATTCATTTTGATTGGCATCAGCATTTGTGGCAAGATGCCACCTCTTCTGCCCAGCACCACACCAAAACGCATAATCTTGGTATTCTGATCAGTATAGGATAAGGCCAGCTGCTCCCACTGCGCACAAAGCTGAGACATGAAAATCTGTTGGGGTGCAGCTTCTTCCGTATACACCTGTTGCCATTGTTCTTGAGGATCAATACCGTAATAACCCACGGCAGATGTAGACAGAATACATTTCGGAAAAATCTGATTCTTTTTTAAAAATTCATAAAGTTGACGGGTCGTGTCTAATCGGCTCTGCAAGAGAATATTTTTACGCTCGGCAGTCCAGCGCTCTGCACCGATATTTTCACCCGCCAGATTAATGACATAATCAATCTGACGGGTACGCAGTTCATCAAAATCATTGATCCAGTGAAAATCTGGATGCATTTCCAGGCGATGGTGTTCACGCGTCAGGCCAATGACATGACAATCTAGTCCAAGAAAGTGTTTGACCGCATATTGGCCAATAAAACCACTAGCTCCGGTAATGAGTACGACAGGCTTATGCATTGTTATTCAGTCGCTGTTTTTCTTAGGTCCCAAACATTGTACTGAACTGGCCAATCTTTGCAGTTATCAAAAAATACCATTCATCGTAATGACTTACAGTAAAAGATATCAAGCCTGAATATTAAGGGGTTTCAGGCTTTTTTTTTAGACTAAAGTTCTAGTCACTTATGTGCAAATAATTTACTGAGAGCTACCAAACATTTTGTTGGCCATGCGCTGAGCCTGATTTCCATAGAACCAGTAAGTCAGCAGATACAATGGAATCGCAATCAACAGGAACATGATCACCACGACACTCATAAACTGCGGTTGTTGAAGATACAGTATGAAATCCTGCCAGGCATTCGGATTGGACCGGGTTGCGACCAGAATTCCCAATAATAAAAATGCCAGGTTATACCCCCAGAAAATCAGGCTGAATCCTAAAGTGATTTTTTTACGTTCGGCTTGTGTCGGTGCCCGACGGTTCTGACGAAGAAATTTAAATAATACCCAGATCATGGCCACCAGATACGGCACCATGGTCAGCACAGCCCCCATTCCCATCGGCATTAGGGCTGCAATCACGCCGCAAATACAGGTCATCACAAAACATATTAAAAAAAACCAGAGAAAATAGCGTTTTAGCGGCGCCATAGCCATCACTCACACAAAAGGATGCAATCAGTATAAAAAAAAATGAGCTTTTTTTCATTGTATTGTCAACCGATCCTGTAAAGCTGACGTTATATAGGATACAAGGTCACCAAATTTGTACCGGCATCCACAAATCTGTTTGATCTTTGCTAAAGCAATAAGACTCGTGTGCAGCAGAAAGTTTTGAATAGCAGCCAAAATTTTCTTAAACAGCATACTTTGACCGACGATTTCACCATCACTCGAATCGTCGGTCTTTATTTTTTGGGCTTCTAAATTTTTATTCCTTATTGCTCCAGTTTAAACATAGATAAAAAACAAGAAATTAAATTGCCTTATTAGGGTCAGATAGAAAGTAGTTGCCCAACCCGATACTGGTTTTCTCAGATCGAGCTCACTATACTGATATTTTTCATCCAGACCAAAACGATCATTCCTGCTTCGGAAGTAAGATTTTTGCTGGTTTCATCCATGCTTTTACCCACTTCGGGTGTTTAAACTTTTATAGGCTCAGGGGACATGGCAGTTCATTTTTTACACACATCAGATTGGCATTTAGGACAATTTTTCCATAATCATGATCGTGAATTTGAACATCGCCATTTTTTGAGCTGGTTGCTGGAACAAATTAAACAAAAACAGCCAAATGCCTTGCTAATTGCAGGCGATATCTTTGATGTCATCAATCCGTCCTCCAGCGCTCAGAAACAGCTTTATCAATTTTTAACCAGTGCCCATGCACTGGCACCGCACATGCAAACCCTGATGATTGCCGGTAACCATGATTCGGGTTATCGCATCGAGCAGGTTGAGCCTTTTCTTGCCAAATTCAATGCACGTGCAATCGGTGTCATCAGCCGCAAGGAAAATAATCAGCTGGATCTGGATCGTCTGATGGTGCCGATTTATAGTCCTGAACAGAAAATTTTAGCCTGGTGCCTGGCCTTGCCTTATCTACGTAGTGCCGAAATTACCGGACTGAATGAACATACCAGCAGCAATCAGAGTGCAATTGCCTATCTGCATCGGCAACTCATTGCTGAAGCAAAAGCACGAAAACAGCCAGATCAGGCGCTGATTCTGATGTCACATGCGCATATGCAAGGCGGAGAAACTTCGGATTCTGAACGTCCGATTGTAGTGGGACATGAAGAAGCCTTATCGACGGCGCTTTTTGAAGATGGTATTGATTATGTCGCGTTGGGGCATTTGCATAAGCCGCAGAAAGTCGGTCAGGAACATATCCGCTATAGCGGCTCGCCTATTCCTTTGTCTTTTAGTGAATTGAATTATAAACATCAGGTTGTAGAGGTACGAATTGACCCGATGCAGTCAGATGAACAACGCTTTCAATATGAGCCTCTAATCATTCCACGTACTGTAGATCTGCTCCGGATTCGTGCCGACCTCAATGATCTGATTGACCAAGTCAAGGCCTTGCCGAATGGTGAAATTGAACAGCTGTTTGCACGCCATTTCCTGGAAATTGAATACACTACCACTGCGCCTCCCCCAGTAGATCTCAGACAGCAGATTGAACAGGCTTTGCCGCCAAACCGTTACCGACTGCTACGTATTTCCCGGATTTATCAGCAAGTAGCGGACTCAAGCATGCACATTTCTAAAATTGATCTGGCGCCTCCGACCCCGGAATCCCTGTTCGGCAACCTCTGGGAAAAGATGGGTTATGATCCGGATGACTCGGTAAAACGCGATTTCCTGCAACTGCTGCATGAAGCCCAGCAAGATATTGATGTGCAGCAGCCATAAGGAAATGCCATGAAAATTTTACGTTTGAGTTTAAACAATCTGGCTTCTCTGGCAGGCACTCATGATATTCGCTTTGATGATAGCCCATTAGCACATGCCGGCCTGATTGCGATTACTGGCAAAACCGGTGCAGGCAAATCTACCCTGCTGGATGCCATGTGTTTGGCATTGTATAACGAAATTCCACGTTTAAAGGGTGCAACTGGCAGTCTCAAAGATACGGGTGGACAGGATGTTTCCATCAAAGATTCTAAAAATATTCTGCGTCGTGGCACAACCACCGGCTTTAGTGAACTGGAATTTATTGCGCTGGATAGCAAGCGCTATCTTGCCCGTTGGGAAATCCGCCGTGCCCGCAATAAAATTGATGGCAATTTAAAAGTCGACCGTTATATCAAATGCCTTGATGATGACACCACGCTCACCCAAAAAATATCCGAAGTCACGCCACTTATTGAAAAACTGATTGGACTCAGCTTTGAGCAGTTTACCCGTGCTGTCCTGCTTGCCCAGTCTGAAGTGGGAGCCTTCTTAAAAGCCAAAGATCATGAACGTGCAGACCTGCTGGAATATTTGACCAATTCACAAATTTTCAGTGTAGTCAGTCAAAAAGCAGCACAAAAATTCAGTGAAGTAAAAAATAAGCGCAGTGATCTGGAAAAGCTGATTGGACATATTGAAACCCTATCCGAAGAAGATATTAACGCCTTAAAACAGCAACAGACGGCGCTGTCTTTACAATTACAGAATCTTCAGCAATCTGAAAAACTGCTAGAAAATGAGAAAAAATGGCATCTGGACCGACATAAGCTGTATGCCGAAGTCCATGCAAAAAAAGAAGTGTATGATGTCCAGTTGGATGCCATAAATAAATCTGCAGGACAGCAACAATTACTGGAACAGCTGGATGAATTCCAGTCTATCCGTGATCAATTTATTCAGCATTCCCGTTTAGAACCGAAAAAAATTCAGATTCAGCAACAACAGGCACAATTCACCCTTGAGTTTGAAACGCTAAAAAAACGCTTTACTGAAGAAGAAACCAAACTAGTAGCCTTGGAGCAACAGCAGCAGAAATTTCAGCAGCATTTAGACCAGATCAAGCCACATCTGGAAGCAGGTTTAAAGCTGGATCATGCTATCCATACGGTATCTGAACAGTATAAAAAACTGAATACGGAGCAAAATCAGTTTCAAACTACTCACCTACACCCCCTAGAACAGCAGTTAGCACAGCAGCAATTGGCCTTAAGTCATGCTCAGGCTAAACAGCAGCAGATTACTCAGCAGTTAACCCAGTCAGAATTTTTAAGTGTTTTTGATCAGGAGCCGCAAAGTACCCTGCAACGTATGAAGGACTATTTACAGCAGTATCAGCAACTATTGCAAAAAAATCCTGAAAGCCTAAATCAGCCTTTGTCTGCACTGGAAAAAACCGTTACCGAATTATCTGCCAAGCTCAACCACTGGATCCAGCAACATCAAAGTATTGAACAGTTAGACCAGCAACTTAAATCTGTTCAGCAGACCCTCCAACAGCATTATACCGAACAGCTTCAGCTTGATGGGCTAAAGCAACGCTTACGACAGACTCTGCAACAATCTCAAGAGTCAGAGCAGCTACAAACCTCTATACATACCCAGCAACAGCAGCTGAAATTACTGCAAAATGCTGAACAGACTTTGCAGCAACAGATTCAATCTGAACAACAGGCTTATGAACAGCTAGAGCGGATTTTAGCTCAGCAGCGTTTATTGCATACACAAAGCGTGCAGGAACTGCGTGCCCAATTAAAACCTGATGAACCCTGTATGGTATGCGGCGGTCATGAACATCCTTTTGCTCAAGGACAACATGAGCTACTGGACAAAAGCTTATGTCAGCTACAGGAACAGCAATTACAGCAAGCCAGACAACAGCTTGATCAGCTAAGTCAGACCCAGCAACAGAAACAGATTGAAATCTCAAAGCTGCAAACTGTGATTGAACAGCAACAGCAGCGTTTGCAAGCATTCCAGCAGCAAATTCAGCAGCAACAGATTGAATATACAACTCAGCTGGCGAATTTAGGGATTATTACTGAGAATGAAAATGACTTAAATCGTTTAACCCAACTTTTAAAAGACCATAGCAATAGTGTCGTAAAGCAGAATGAACAGTTGCAACGACAAGAACAGCAGTTACAGCAGCTATTACAGCAATGGCGTCAGCAGCAGCAGCACTTACATCAACTGCAATTGGTTCTGCAACAGCAGACTCAATTGACCCAGCTTATTCAACCCCTAATCAATGTATTGCCTGAGAACTATGCATCTCAGGATCCGATAAAATGGTTATCCACTCTACAACAACAGTTACAACAACGCATGCAGCATTTAAGTGTGCAAAAGCAACTGGAATCTGAGCTGCAAGCACAGCAACAAGCAGTTGATAAAACCCAATATCAGCTGCAAGTTGAACAGCAGAATTTTGCGCAACGCCACCAGTCTTTAGAGCAGCTTATCCAGCAAGGTAAGGACTTACGCCAGCAGCTAGCTGAATTGACCGGGCAACACGCAGGACAAGTATATCGGGTAGCTGCAGAGTGGCAGACGACTTTGGATCAGCAAACCAAAGCTTTGCAACAGCAACTAGACATCCAGCGACAACAAACCAGTCAGGCAGAAAAACAGCTGCATCAGGCCAATCTTAAGTTGCAGGATTTTATAACCCAACAAAAGCAGATTGATCGGCAACTTGAGCAATATCAGCAAAGTATTCAGGCTTGGCAGCAGAACCATCCACAGGTGACTACGACGCAAATTGAACAATGGCTGGGTATTGATCTCACCAGCCATCAACGTATCCGCCAGGATTTATCCAATCAAAAACAGGCACTGGAAAATGCGAAAACCGCATGGCAGTTACTCGAAGAACAATATCAGGCACATTTAAAACTGCAGCCTGAACATGAATTTGAAGAGATTGAACAAAAACTGGCTGCACTGATACAGGAAAAGACAGCACAACAAGAAATACTGAATGAAACCGATGCCAAACTGCGTATGAATGCCAACAACCAGAGTATGTATGCCAGATACCAGCATCAGATTGAACAGATTAAGGCTGAGGAATATCGTTGGGGTCGGATTTATGACCTGATTGGACATAAAGAAGGCACCAAATTCCAGAAAATTGCCCAGGAACATCATCTGGATATTCTGGTTGAATATGCCAACCAGCAGCTCCAGCCTTTGGCTCCACGCTATCAGCTGCACCGTATTCCGAACAGTCTGAGTCTGGCGATTATTGACCTGGATATGAACAGTGAGGTCCGCCCTGTACTTTCGCTGTCCGGTGGGGAAACTTTCCTGGTATCACTCGCCTTAGCCTTGGCCATTGCCAATATGGCGTCTGGCTCGATGAAGCTGGAATCGCTGTTCATTGATGAAGGTTTTGGGACACTCGATCCAGCGTCCTTACATATGGTGATGAATGCTCTCGATCATCTGCAAAGCCAGGGTCGTAAAGTGGTGCTGATCTCGCATATCCAGGAAATGCATGAACGGATTCCAGTCCAGATTCAGGTTAAACCCGTTGGCTCTGGTGCCAGTACCATTCAGATTATAGGCTAGCGCTCATGAATATGACTTCACGCAGATTTTCAGCTGAATTCAGTTTACAACTGGAAAGCTTGCGTGGAGTGAGTGCAATTGTGGTGCTATTTAGTCACTGCTTTCAGGCTTTTATCGCCCCTTTTGATTTAACACTGTATTCCTGGGTTCGGCTGCTTGGTCAGGCCGCGGTGATGATGTTCTTTGCTTTAAGTGGCTATCTGATCGGAACCTCTATACAGAATAATATCCAGCAAAACAGCCAGTTTAATCTGTCTCACTATATCCGGCAGCGCTGCCGTAGAATTTTACCGCCTTTCCTGTTTGCCCTTGCCCTGACCTTAACATTATATATTCTGGCGCCCTACTTTTTTAGCTCTCATACACATCAGTTTCAGAACAGTTTTGGCATGATGATTCGTACCACCTATAGTCTGGAGTGGGACAATTTTCTGGGTTCACTGTTCTTTTTAAATGGCTTTGTGACGCCCACGTTATCTGCCAATGCGCCACTATGGAGTTTAAGTTTTGAGGTCTGGTTTTATGTGCTGGCGGGCTTTTTGCCTTTTTTAAAACATTCTGTTATTGCCAAACTCAGTTTTGCTTTAGTGTTAATTACACTTACCGCACTTAATCCCCAATTTCTGATTTATTTGCTTGTATGGCTGACAGCCTTTGCCAGTTCATTTGGTCATATTCAACAGTCTGTCTTAAATCATTTGAAATCACTCAAACTGGGATGCCTAAGCCTGGCTTTTTTCATTGCCTGTAGAGACGCCTATCACTTTCATATGATCGATCAGGCTAAAATTTATCGTGGTAACTATTTTGTACCATTTAACACGTTGATAGGACTGGCTTTTGTCTGCTGGCTGATTCAACTACAACAAAAACTCAGTTATTATCAACCAGTCTGGGTAAAGTCCGCGAGTTTTTCTTATACCCTCTATGTGACTCATTTTCCTTTACTGCTGTTTATTTTGGGCTGCTTTCCACAAAGCCGTACTTATGGGCTAGGGGGTGCTGTTCTGGCCCTAGTTGCGACTATGCTGGTTTTAGTTCTACTGGCTAGCTTAATGGCAAAATTACTCGAACCACAACAAAGAAAAGCGTTATCCCGCTCAATGCAATAACACTTTTCTTAACAATTCTAAAAACCTGTCTAAAAATATGGATCCGTTAATCCTTTTTAGGACGTGTCCCAAACAAGGCGGTGCCGACCCGCACCATGGTTGAACCTGCCGCAATCGCTTCGGTCATATCCCCTGACATCCCCATGCTTAAAGTATCCCAATCCTCAGCTTTGGCATGTTGCATTTTAACCGCTTCGAATAAAGCCTTGGCATCGGCAAAAGCCGCTGTATTATTTGGCGCCGGAATCACCATCAAACCACGCAGACGCAGTTTTGGTAACTGGCTGATCTGCGCTACGAGATCCGCTACTTCTTCTGGCTGACAGCCATCTTTAGTATCCTGCCCGTCGATATTCACCTGAACACAAATATTTAGGGGTACTTGATTATCTTCGCGCTGATTAGACAGACGTTCGGCAATGATCAGACGATCTACCCCATGTACCCAGTCAAACTTTTCTGCCAGATGCTTGGTCTTGTTCCGCTGAACATGCCCAATAAAATGCCATTCAATCTCCAGATCCTGCAACTTTTCAATCTTATCCAGCGCTTCCTGCAAATAGTTTTCACCAAAACTGCGCTGTCCGGCTGCATACATTTCCGCCAAGATTTCCGCTGGATGTGTCTTTGAAACAGCCAGCAGCTGCACGGTCTGTTCATCACGACCAGCCTGTTGACATGCAGTGTGAATTTGGGCCAATACCTGATCTCGTGCGAGTTGCAACATTTTCATTGACGGAGTTCTCATTTCGTTCATATTTTTTTCCCTTGCCCCCCCAACTAAGTGTTGGTTAAGCTGTGGGAAAGCCTTATTATTCTATCAAAATAAATAACATTTAAATGCCTTTGGGGACTTTATGGACATTACAGAATTATTAGCATTTTCTGCTAAAAATGGCGCGTCAGATTTACACTTGTCTGCGGGGATGCCACCACTGATTCGTGTTGATGGTGAAGTTCGTCGTATTAACCTGCCTGCCCTGGAACATAAAGAAGTGCACAAGCTGGTTTACGATATCATGAACGATAAACAGCGCCGTGACTATGAAGAAAATCTAGAAACTGACTTTTCCTTTGAAGTTCCTGGCGTTGCCCGTTTCCGTGTCAACGCATTTAATCAGAACCGTGGTGCCGGTGCCGTATTCCGTACCATTCCCTCTAAAGTTTTAACCATTGAAGATCTGGGCATGGGGCAGATTTTTAAAGATATTTGTGACTATCCGCGTGGTCTGGTACTGGTCACTGGTCCAACCGGTTCAGGTAAATCAACGACACTGGCAGCGATGCTGGACTATATCAATGATAACCGTTATGACCATATTCTGACCGTCGAAGATCCAATTGAATTTGTACACCAATCCAAAAAGTGTCTGATCAACCAGCGTGAAGTGCATCGTGACACGCATGGTTTCAATGAAGCATTACGTTCTGCATTACGTGAAGACCCGGATATTATCCTGGTGGGTGAGATGCGTGACCTTGAAACCATCCGTCTGGCACTCACTGCTGCTGAAACCGGTCACCTGGTGTTTGGCACCCTGCATACGACTTCTGCTGCTAAAACTATTGACCGTGTGATCGACGTATTCCCGGCCGAAGAAAAAGACATGGTTCGTGCCATGCTGTCTGAATCATTACAAGCAGTCGTTTCACAAACCTTGCTCAAGAAAAATGGTGGTGGTCGTGTCGCTGCACATGAAATCATGATCGGTATTCCGGCCATCCGTAACCTGATCCGTGAAAACAAAGTTGCTCAAATGTACTCTGCCATTCAGACCGGTGCCAACTATGGTATGACTACGCTGGATCAGAGCCTGAAAACACTGGTATCTAAAGGCGTGATCAGCCCACAAGTTGCGCGTACTGCTGCTAAACAGCCTGAATCTTTCCTATAAAAAATGTTTTGATTTTCTCGGGGACGAAGTATGGATTTTAACGGCTTGCTCGACTATATGGTGGCACAAAAGGCATCGGATCTGTTCATTACTGCAGATGTCGAACCTTCAATTAAAGTGAATGGCTCAATTGTGCCGATTGGATCAGTCAAATTACCTGGACCAGCAGTAGGCCAGATTCTGCATTCAATTATGACGGAAAAACAGCGCAAAGAATTTGCCGATACACGTGAGTGTAACTTTGCGATTACCAATCCCAGCAAATCAGCACGTTTCCGTGTCAGTGCATTTCAGCAGCGTGATCAGCCGGGTATGGTTCTGCGTCGTATTGAAACCGTCATTCCTACTATGGATGATTTAAAGTTACCGCCAATTCTGAAAGAACTGGCGATGACCAAGCGCGGGATTATCATCTTCGTGGGCGCAACAGGTACCGGTAAATCGACTTCCCTTGCCTCTTTGATTGGTTATCGTAATGAAAATTCCAAAGGTCATATCATCACCATCGAAGACCCGATCGAATTTGTGCACCAGCATAAGGGTTGTATCATCACCCAGCGTGAAGTCGGGATCGACACAGATTCATTTGAAATCGCCCTGAAAAATACCCTGCGTCAGGCACCAGACGTGATTCTGATCGGTGAGATCCGTTCCCGTGAAACCATGGACTATGCTATTGCCTTTGCGGAAACCGGTCACCTGGTATTTGCGACCTTGCACGCCAATAACGCCAACCAGGCCATTGACCGGATTATTCACTTCTTTGAGGCAGACCGTCATAACCAGCTGTTTATGGACTTGTCTTTAAACCTGAAAGCGATGGTGGCACAGCAACTAATCCCAACCATTGATGGTACAGGCCGGCGCGCCGCAATTGAGATCCTGATCAACTCACCTTTAGTTTCAGATCTGATCCGTAAAGGTGATGTGCATGAAATCAAAGACTTGATAAAGCGTTCACGTGAACTTGGAATGCAGACTTTTGACCAGGCACTGTATGACCTGTACAAGGCCAAACAGATCAGCTATAAGGATGCGTTGAAACATGCTGACTCTCCAAACGATCTGCGTCTGCAAATCAAGTTATCCGAAGAAGGTGGTGCACATCTCATGAATGCCGGCAGCAATATTACCTTTGATGGACAATCTTAAGATTAAGTCATCATCCTCATATAAAAAAAACAGGCTTCCTTTGAAGCCTGTTTTTTATACCTTGGAACATCCTGGCATTATTTTTTACGATAAGCGTCCTGACATTCAGGTTCATCACAGTAACCATACAGATTCAGTGAGTGGCCTGTTAATTCAAAGCCGAATTTTTTCGCAACTTCGTGCTGTTCATGTTCAATTACGTCATTGGTGAATTCAACAACTTTATTGCAGTTTTGACATACCAGGTGATCATGGTGATCATCCTGCATAATTTCAAATACAGAATGATTATTTTCAAAGTGATGACGCTGAATAATGCCTGCTGCTTCAAACTGTGTTAACACACGATATACAGTTGCAAGACCCACATCTTCCCCTTGATCGAGTAAAGTCTTGTAGATATCTTCCGCGCTTAAATGGTGCTGACGTGAGTTTTCTAATAGTTCTAATATTTTAATTCTAGGCAGGGTAACTTTCAGTCCAGCTTTGCGTAAATCTTGATTTGAAATAGGCATGTAAAAAGGTCTCTCAACAAAATTAAAGTTGGAATATGCAACAAAGTTTAGATGCAGTATGATCTATCCTTGGATCAAATGCATCATAATTAATTTGGGATAGTGTAGCAAAATGCAAAAAATCATGTTGACGTTATTCGTCACTTCATTGCTCGTCGGCTGTTCGACCTTAGGTGTGTACAAAGTTGATATTCCTCAAGGAACACCTTTAACTCAAGCACAAGCCTCTAAAATCCAGGTGGGAATGAGCCACCAACAAGTCCGCTTCCTACTTGGCAGCCCAACAGTGACAGATCCTTTAAATCCATTACGCTGGGACTACATCTACAATTATACCCCAGGAACCTATGCTAAAAAAGCCAACATTCCTGCTGCACGTGGTCAGCACTTAAAAATCTACTTCAATCCAAACGGTATTGTGGAACGCATTGAAGGTCTAGAAACAATTCCAGCGTCACAACCCGGTTTACCTGGTTCAAAAGAAGCGATTCTGACAGCGCCACCACTATAATCGCTTTTTCATAAAAAAACCCCTGTATTTCTAGGGGTTTTTCTAATTAACTGCATAGGTTTATCAAATTACTGGCATTTTGCCGATTTTATGACGCATTTGATCAACCTCAAGATTGCCACAGCTTGGACCGATTACCTTTATTATAACGTCCTACAGGATTTTGCGCTGCACGTTTACGGCGAATATCCTTAGGATTAATGATCAACGCACGGTAAATTTCTATACGATCCCCAGCATTCAAAAGCTGTGCATGATCCTGCAAGCGCACGCCAAATATTCCCAGATTCAAAGGTTCAGGCAATTCCACCTGATCGCGGATGCCGCTTGTAGCAATTGCATCCAGTGCAGTCATGCCCTGCTGAAACGGTACTGCAATATGAAACTGTTGCTCAGGGGCAGCATACGCCACCCAAATCAACGCTGACTGATTCATCAGAACCACTGCCCTAACACTGCAATAATGGCCACAACAATCGACACTGGTAATACCACCCGAACCGCAATACGCCAGATGTTATAGAACGCCTCTGAACTGAAATTCATTGATTTACGAAGATGACTGATCTTCATGATCCAACCAGCAAACAAGGCATAGATCAGGCTGATCACCAGCCCCCAAAGGATCAGCAGGTTATTAAATACTGGTGTGATATTTGGAATCAACCAGACCAGTGTTGCCACCGCCACAATTACCCATTGAATGATGACATTTATCTGACGCTGTTGCAGCTGTTCACGCGCCATCTGTAACATCAGTGCGGCAGCAGCTACAATTGCAGCGATCAAGGCAAATGCAGGTACTTCAGCTTTTACCGCGAAGAAACCAAAAGCAATTACCGCAACCAGTTGTGCAATCCAAATCGGTAATACAGTTTTGGTCGCTACATCCTGCTGTTTGACAGCAGCCAAACTAGACTGCCAGTACAACCCCATGCCTAAACCGCTGGCCACCAGTGCCAGTACCGTTGCGTTACCCCATTCAGAGAATTGTACCGGAGTTAGTTGCCATTCAGGCAGTGCTGTACCCATGACATTGGCAAGGACCAAGGATGCAATCACGCCTACAGTGGTAATTCCCATCAGAATTAGACGTGGAATTAAAGACAACAGCAAAGCCGCAATCGCCAATCCAGCCAGAATGACTGGTTGCTGCACTTCAAAATTGGCAATCGATACCACATTAGAGGCATGATTCAGCATTGCACCCGCAAGAAATGGAATAAACACCACAGCCAGCCAACCGACAACACGCCAGCGCTGTGAACTGTCTGCCTCACGGGTCAGGCTCGACAATGCCTGTAATGCGGTGGTCTTGGAACGTTTCGCTAAAGCAATTTCCAGATAACAGACTGGAAGCGCCAGGATCAGCATTGTCGCTAACCACAACATCCAGAAATCAAGCTGACGATCAATCTGAATACCTGTTATTGGTGCGAGGGTCGCAATAATAAGAAAAGATAAACAAAAAGCCATCAGAGGCGATAACCATTTTGACATAGCATTGTCCTGCATGATGCATTCCTATAAAAATCTAGCGCTATTTTGCCTTGCATAGCGGTGAAAATCAAAAACAAAAAGCAAACCACCCGAAGATGATTTGCTGCGCAAAATGATCATTAGACTTTAATTTTTGTTATAGGGAAAAATTGCTTTATGAGAAGAAACGAGCGAACCAGTTTTTACCCTTTTTCTTTTCTTTTTCTTTGATCAGGCCGATCATGTTTTCTTTCACCGCACCCACATAATCCGCATCATCATGCTGAATATGGTTGATCAGCCATTTAGATAATACTTCATGCAATTCAGCTTCAATCGAATGTCCCATTTCAAAACGGTCACGATACGACTCAATTTTCTTAATGAACAGATCATGCACACGTTTATGTGGTACACGATATTTATAACCCGCCTCTTCTTGAAGTGATTCTTCAAAAGTGAAATGCGATTGTGTGTAATCGATAATATTTTCTAGAATTTGCTTAACACGCGCACGATTGGTATTGACATCAATTTCGTCGATTTCATTAATGTAATCGAGAATTCGTTTATGCTGATCGTCAATCACATCGATACCAGTATTGTATTCTGGAACCCATTTCATTTTCATTACGACCACCTATAAATATTGAGGATTTATCACATAACTTGAAGCATATAGAGTATTGATTTAAATAAAAATGAAGTGAATTAGTCGGCTTTAGTGGTGAAATTGTATTTTTATATTTAAGTACTTGTTATATATAATTAAAATTAATTTATTCTGAGCAAAAAGATCAGATATTAATTAACCAATAAGAGCTATAAGCTCTTATTAATCTTTGATTTTTACATGAATATTAAACAAAAAAGACAGTATTTTTCACTGTCTTTATTAGCTTCGAGATCAGTACTGATCTGCACGTGTCACCCGTTTGAGCGAAGGGTCCAGTTGCTCACGTTTTAGACGTTCTACGTGGGTCAGTTGAGAACGTACTTTTGCTCCATGCTGGAACAGAATCATTTCGCCGGGTTGGAAAGCCGTCCATTCCTCATTCTGTGTCAATGGTTCCGTGGTAATCACAGCGACACGGTCCTCGGGAGTGGTCACTTGGCTAAAATCGACTTCTACCTCAATATCAACGAGCTGTGCAGGCTTAAACGGATATTCACGCACCAGCCAATGTAGCTTGGTAATGGCATAGGTGAACAGCGCCTGACCATTGGACAAACAAAAATTAAAAGTACCATGCTCGGCGATGGATGGCGAAATCTCGGTCAGCAGATCAAAGATCTGATCCTGTTTTGGCTCATGATAACCAAAGCGCTTTACTAACTGATCAAGCAGATAACAGAAAGCACGTTCACTGTCGGTATTACCGACTGGCGTAAAACGGCCTGAGAGCTCTGGAAAAAAATTATGCAGGTCACCATTATGCGCAAAGATCCACTGACGTCCCCACAACTCGCGACTAAAAGGATGCGAATTTTCCAGATTGATTTTACCCTGAGTCGCCTTACGGATATGTGCGATCACATTACGTGATTTGATTGGGTAATTGCGGATCAGCTCGGCAATCGGTGATTCAACCGCAGACTGGTTGTCGACAAACAGGCGACAAGCTTTATCTTCAAAGAAAGCAATTCCAAAACCATCGGCATGATCTGAAGTAATCCCTGCGCGCTGTGAAAAGCCTCGAAATGAAAAGGTAATATCTGTCGGTGTCGCACAATTCATTCCAAGCAGCTGGCACATAATCTTCATTCAGGTATCGGAGTATTTATGCAGTTATTGTGCATGAGTCCCTGGGGCTTTTCAAATCTTGATCCATGCAATCTTATGCGCTAAAAATGCTAAAGAATGTTTTTTTATGCTTTATTTTAAAAAAGAGATAAATCTGGTTCAAGTTGTTTTTTTCAAGATAACAGGGTTCTGCTAAAGAAAAATTATGATGATTTCAGAAGACAAGAGCTAAAAATAAAAGACATAAAAAAGAGTCCCGATTGAGACTCTTTTTTATCATTGAATCATTTAAATTAATGATGGGCTGACTTTACACGGTTGGTAATAAGGGTACCAACACCATGATCAGTGAAAATTTCCAGCAGGCTGGCATGCGGTACACGGCCATCCACAATATGCGCACTGATGACACCACCTTTCACGGCATCGAGTGCACAACCCACTTTCGGAATCATTCCGCCATAGATCACACCTGTTTCAATCAGGCGATCAACTTCCTGAGTGGTCAGGCCAGTCAGCAGATTTTTATTTTCGTCTAGCACACCGCTAATATTGGTCAGCAGAATCAGTTTTTCTGCACCCAAGGCTTCAGCCACTTTACCCGCAACCAGATCGGCATTGATATTGTAAGTATTACCTTCCTCATCTACACCCAGCGGTGCAATCACAGGGATAAAATCGCTATTGGTAAACATTTCCAGTACATCAGTTTTGACACCAACCACTTCACCCACCAGACCCAAATCAATTTTCTGGATTGAGCCATCTTCTGCTGTTTTTTCCATCAGCAGTTTTTGTGCACGGATCAGGTTACCATCTTTACCGGTCAAACCAATGGCACGTCCACCGTGTTTGTTGATCAGATTAACGATCGATTTGTTTACGCTCCCACCAAGCACCATTTCAACGATTTCCATGGTTGCAGGATCAGTAACACGCATGCCATCAATACGTTCGGATTCACGGCCCAGCTGTTTCAGCATAGAATCGACTTGAGGACCGCCACCATGTACTACGATCGGATTCAGACCTACAGTTTTCAGCAACACGATGTCACGAGCAAATGAACTTTCCAGCTCAGGATCGGTCATTGCGTTACCGCCATATTTCACCACTAGGGTTTTACCCGCAAAGCGTTGAATATACGGCAAAGCTTCAGTCAGAATTTGTGCTTTGTCGATGCCTGTCTGTTGATTTGGCATTCGCCTCTCCTTATTGAGCATCTAAAATGTCTTGGGCGATCGCTGGATAGCGGTCACGTAACATCGAAACGAACAGGTAACGAATTTCATTCAGGCGGCTCTGATTTTCCGCATCAAAACGCACTGTGAAGTATTCACCTGTATTGGATGCTCGAATGATGCCAAAACCATCATCAAAATCAAGACGTATACCGTCAATTTTACTGATTTGCGCGTTTAATTTACGTGATTGTGCTTCAACAAAGTCAAGTAATTCTAGTGGCTTAATCTGATGCGTCGAAATATAGAGGTCTTCAGTGCCCGTACGTTTTGGATAACGTGCCAGTGCTTCTGCCAGTGTCTGTCCAGTTCGATCCAGATACTCCATGACTCTGAGTGCCACATAAACACCATCATCATAACCGCCGCCACGGCCATCATTGAAGACATAATGTCCGGCATATTCACCACCGAAAATCGCCTGTCCTTGAGAATTCGCCAGATACTTCCGCAGGAAAGAACTTCCTGTGCGGATCATGACCGGCGTAGCACCCAGCGCTTGCACCGTATTACGAACCAGGGTAGAACATTTCACATCAAAGACAAATTCTTTATCAACCGTATCTTTCAGACAAATTTCCGCACATAGACACAACAGCTGATCAGCCGTAATAATCAGTCCATCTGCATCGATGAGTACCAGTCGATCACCATCCCCATCCAAGGCAACTCCGAGATCGGCTCTCGTTTCTAAAACTTTTGCTTTTAACAGCTGTAAATGAGCTTCCTGTGAGGGATCCGGCGCATGATCGGGAAAATGACCGTTCGCTTCAGTTCTTATTGTCGTCAGATCACAACCAAGCTTGTTCAATACCAGAGCCGCACAACGCCCCGCTGAACCATTCAACCCATCCAGTACGACCCGATAACGACGTTTCAATTGAATATCATTGAGAATAGACTGCTGATATTTGAGACAATATTCTGGAATAATCTCATGTTCAATCCAGTCTACCTGTTGCAGCTCATCTGAATAATATTTTTGAGCTTCCTGCCCTACCGCCTGAATCATTTCAGGACATGGGGGCTGATTGTTAATCAACCACTTGATGCCATTATCTTCTCGTGGATTATGGCTTGCAGTAATCATGATACCGTTGCCATCAAATTCACGTGACGTGTAATACAGCATCGGACTAGAACAGCAGCCAATAATGTGCGCCTCAATCGCATACAGGCTTAAGGTGCGCTGGATAATATGGGCATAGGTCGGACTGGATAGCCTTGCATCATAACCAATCGCGACACGTGTCTGTCCCGCAGACTGATACTGCTGGGCCAGGCCATGTGCAATAGCATTTACCATGCTGACATTGAGTAAACTGACCTTACCGCGAATGTCATAAGCACGAAAGATTTGCATGGGGAATGGATGATGCATAAATCCCATAGATCGTAATTTCACTGCTAAATAGGAGAATATAAGTTCAGAAATCAGGTGTCATCACCATGATGTGAAACTTTAGTTTTTGTTCTAGGACCCTGTACTTTTAGCTGATTTCAGATAAATAATCAATTTAAAAAATATAACGAATGGATAAATGCCAGCTAAAAAATGGGATAAATATTATTCTATCAACCATTAAAAAAGCCCACATTTTATTGAATGTAGGCTTTTTGAATTAGTTCTTGCCAGTATGACCGAAGCCACCTGCACCACGCTCAGTGGCTTCGAATTCATTCACAATATCGAATTGTGCTTGCACCACTGGGACGAGGACATACTGCGCCAGACGCTCACCTGGTTCCAGGCTAAATGCAGTCTGGCTACGATTCCATACCGAAACCATGAGTTCACCTTGGTAATCTGAATCGATCAAACCTACCAGATTACCCAATACGATGCCATGTTTATGACCCAGACCAGAACGTGGCAGGATCAGGCCCGCAAATGCAGGATCTTCAATATAAATAGCCAGACCAGTTTTCACGAGCACTGTTTGACCTGATTCAATTACTGTAGTTTCGTTTACACATGCACGAAGGTCGAGTCCTGCAGAACCTGTAGTTGCATAATTTGGCATTGGCCATTCATTGCCAAGGCGTGCATCAAGGACTTTCACCTGTACTTTCATCATTTTATTCCTGTAGAAAAATATCAATAGATTAATTACTTAAATTTTAACGCTTAATCAGGGCACGTAAATTATCTAGATAATGCTGTGCCTGCTGTTTCGGATCAATATTGCCAGCCAGCTTTTTCTTACGGCCTAACCATTCCAGTTCATCTTCTGGCAATTCATCCAGGAAGCGGCTTGGCGTCATCTGCTTCATCTGACCACCAGCCTTACGCTGCTCAGCCAAGGTAATCGTCAAGCCCTGACGCGCACGGGTAATGCCCACATACATCAGACGACGTTCTTCCTCAACCGTTTCTGCCGCGATCGAGTTTTTGTGTGGCAGAATCTCTTCTTCCAGACCAATCAGATAAACATAAGGGAATTCCAGACCTTTAGATGCATGTAGCGTCAACAGATTCACCTTATCGGTATCTTCTGCTTCCTGCTGCTGTTCCAGCATATCCAGCAGCACCATCTTACGGATCACGCTTTCGATATTCTTTTCATCCACATCTTCAGCACGGTTAATCAGGCTCTGAATACTGCTATACAGCACTTCAATATTGTCGAGCTTGGTTTTTTCCTGTGCCGGAGTTGCCGCTGATTCCTTGATGTAGTCGATATAGCCGGCTTCTACCATCATCTGGCGGATAATCGGTACTGGCTCATCATCATCCAGCAGATTGCGGGTAAAGTTATTGATGAAGTCAGCAAACTCAGCCAGCTGAGTGGTGGCTTTCTTTGGCATTGCCATGGTCAGACGCTGGTCAGCTGCCGCGGCCAAAAGCGACAAATTATTTTCTTGCGCAAACAGACCCAATTTTTCCAGTGTCACCGGACCGATGGCACGTTTCGGTGTATTGATAATACGCAGGAAGGCACTGTCATCTTCTGGATTAATGATCAGACGCAGGTAACTCATGACATCTTTGATTTCGGCGCGCGCGAAGAAAGACTGACCACCAGAGAGCTTGTAAGGAATCTGCATCTGACGCAGTTGGGTTTCCAGAATACGTGCCTGGAAATTCCCACGGTACAAAATTGCGTAGTCTTTCCAGTTTTTACCATTCATCAACTTGTGCGTGATGAGATCTTTGACTACGCGTTCGGCTTCATCATCATCATTACGGCAAGTGATGACACGGATCACTTCACCATGGCCTTTGTCTGACCAGAGTTTTTTATCGAAGATATGCGGGTTGTTGCCAATAACGGTATTCGCCGCTTTCAAAATACGGCTGGTCGAACGGTAGTTCTGCTCTAGCTTGATAACTTTCAGATTCGGGAAGTCCTGCTGTAACAACGCCATGTTTTCCGGTTTAGCCCCACGCCAGGCATAGATTGACTGGTCATCATCACCTACTGCAGTAAACTGGCCCATTACGCCGACCAGTAACTTCACCAGAATATACTGGGCGGTGTTGGTATCCTGATATTCATCCACCAACAAATAACGCACACGGTTCTGCCATTTGTCACGCACTTCAGCGTTTTCCTGTAACAAACGCGTTGGCATCACAATCAGGTCATCGAAGTCAACGGCGTTATAGGCACGCAAGTTACGTTCATACAATTGATACAAATGTGCAAACTGGACATCTTCCTGAGTTTCACACGTGGTATGAGCCTGCTCGGGTGGAATCAGATCGTTTTTCCAGTCGGAAATCATCTTCATTGCTTTTGCGATCAATTCCTTGCTTTCTGCCCCGGACAAGTTATCGCGATGCATCAGGTCCATCAGAATACGTTTACAGTCATCCGCATCCAGAATCGAGAAATTATTTTTCAGCGGTGTATGTTTTAGCTCTAAACGTAATAGATTCAGACCAAAGGTATGGAACGTCGATACTGATAAGCCTTTGCCTTCTTCACGTGTGAGTAACTTACTTACTCGCTCTTTCATTTCACGTGCGGCTTTGTTGGTAAAGGTCATGGCCGTAATACGATGTGCCGGAATGCCGCAATGCTTGACCAAGTAGGCGATTTTTCTTGTGATTACTGAAGTCTTACCTGAACCCGCACCGGCAAGCACTAACAAGGGTCCTTGAGTATATTTCATGGCTTCAAGTTGCTTGTCATTTAACTGACTGGCGAGTGACATAGTGCTTCCTCTTCTAGATTCGGCTCCGATTATAGTCGGCTCAAGCTCAGTTGCCTAATTGAAAATTCATTTTCCTGCGTCATACTTCAGACATAAAAAAACCACCCGAAGGTGGTCTTTTCTGCAATTCAGATCTTACTGAACAGCATATACCGCGATTTCAACACGACGGTTTTGTTCTTTACCCGCTGCAGTTGTGTTGTCTGCGATTGGGTTCGCTGAACCTAAACCTTGAGCATTAATACGTGTACGTGCAATGCCTTGGCCTGCCAAGTAGTTTGCTACAGAGTTCGCACGTGCTTGAGACAATGGCAAGTTAATTGAATCGTTACCAGTGCTGTCTGTATAACCAGTCACAAGAATACCGCTCTTGTTATCTTCAGTTAGAACTTGGGCAACTTTGTTCAATGTTGCATAGAAGTTTGGTTTGATATTTGACTTGTTGGTATCAAATGTAATCGCACCTGGCATTACCAAGTTGATTGAACCGTCTGGATTACGGTTTACATCTACACCAGTACCCGCAGTCGCTTGACGTAATTTTTTCTCTTTATCGTCCAGGTAAACACCCGCTGCACCACCAAGTACTGCACCGATTGCCGCTGCACGGTTGTTTTGACGGCTAGTGTTTGCATTGCCTTTAGAAATACCATAACCTGCCGCAGCACCAATTACTGTGCCCAAAGCTGTTTTGTCATACTCAACACCACCGAGGTTATTACCAGTAGTTTGACAACCTGTAAGTGCTACCGCCCCTGCTACTGCTGCTGTAACTAACATTGCACGCATCGCATGCCTCCTTAACTTGTTTTGTTGTATTTGAAGAATAATGGTCAATAATTCAATCAATAACTATATCTGATTTGTTAATAATAAATCTTTTCGTAACTATTTGTAATGTTTATGTGTAACCAAAACGGTTAACTTCATCACATTTTCTCCATTGTTCTCATTCGGTACTTTTCTATTTCAGATTGAAAACGTATATTGTTAATAATATGAAAAAATTTAGTCGATTTTCAGCTTAGGACAGGGTTATATGTCGTCGGAAAGTAAAAAACAGCCTATATTAAAAAAAATTGCACGTGGCCTGACTGTGACTTCAGTAATGACGGGAAGTACCTTTTTCCATGGACCGCCAGTACTGGCCCTCGGTCTGACCAAACTAGTCAAAAAGTCATCCAAAATTGATGAAACCAATATCAAGATTACCAACAGCTGGCTTGGCGTAAACAACTGGCTGATCGAGAATGTCCTTAAAAATACCCAATGGACCATTACCATTGATGAATCTCTGGATCTGAATATGCAGGGCCGCTACCTGATGAGCTGTAATCATCAGAGCTGGGTCGATACTACAGTCAATCAATACTTCGGCTTAACCCGTATGCCATTGACTCGTTTCTTTACCAAATGGGAACTGATCTTTATTCCATTCGTCGGACAGGCATTTAAGATTCTTGGTTTTCCGATGATGAAGCGTCACACCAAGGAACAGATTGCTAAAAATCCGGTACTCAAAGATCGCGATATGGATGAAGCACGTAAATCCTGCCAGCAATTGCTGAGTCAGCCATTTACCCTGCTCAACTATCTGGAAGGTACGCGTTTTACCCAAGAGAAACATGACCAGCAACAGTCTCCCTTTAAACATTTGCTCAAACCGAAGGCCGGCGGTCTGGCCCTGGCGCTGAATATTCTGGGTGACCGTATTGATGCCTTTGTGGACATGACTATCGTTTATCCGGACGGCATACCAGGTTATGGTGAATTCTGGCTAGGCGAAGTACCCCGTATTGCGGTAGATTTAAGAAAGATTGATATTCCGGACTGGGTACTGGGCGGTAATTATGAAGAAGATGCTGAATACCGCGAGCGTTTCCAGCAATGGGTTCATCAAATTTGGACTGAGAAAGATCAGTTGATTGAAAAAATGAAGCAGGATCTGGCTCAAGCAGCCTAATGCACTGATCTGAGAGACTATGAAACCAACTCCCCCGAAAACCAGCTCCAGCGCCTTTAAGTTTTTCCGTGAAGGCACCTGGGGCTGGAAGGTCGCCTTGGCCTATGACATCTTTATGATGGTGTTAATCGTCATCAACCTGTTCTGCCTAAGTGCCAATGCCATTTTAATGAGCGACTTCGGACAATGGTTATTCGATTTCATACGTCTGCCTGAAATCCTGCAATTTTATAAGGCTGAACTGCGTCCCTGGGTGATCATTACTGAAGGCTGGTTTACGACTTTCCTGATTGGGGAGTTATTGGTGCGCTGGCTAATTGCCATAGTCTTGCGTCATCATGCCCGCTGGTGGTTCTTTCCGTTTATTCACTGGTATGAAATTCTCGCGATCGTGCCGCAACTGCGTTTCCTGCGTCTGCTCCGCGCAGTGGCTATCGGCTACAACCTGCATAGCCATGGTTTCAAGGTGATTCCATCTCGCTGGTATAAGCGTGGCAACTTCTATTACAACCTGGTTATGGAAGAATTGACCAGCCGTATTGTAGTTACCGTACTGGACGGAATTAAACGCGAGCTAACCACCAGTACCACGCACCGTCAACTAATTGATGACCTGGTCGAGCATCACCGTCAATTATTTGCCATTGCCTTGGCAGATATCCTGCAAGAAACCCTAGGCAAGGAATTACAGGCACAGCGTTATATGATTTCCAAAAACGTCGGCCAAGTGGTGAATAAAGCCATTGAAGATACGCCAGAGCTGACCCGGCTGTTACGCCTAATCCCAATTGTAGGCAGTCGCATGGAACAGCAGATTCAGAGTATCGGACAACGTCTGGGAGAAAATATTACCCAAGGATTGATCGATCCGTTTACGCATACTGATTACAGTAAAGATAATCCAACTTTTGCCATGATTTCTGAAAAGATCAGTCAGATCCAGATTGAACAAAATCCAAACATTGACAAACTGGTGGAGTCGGCTGTTTTTGAAACACTTGAAGCGATCCGCAAACAGGTCAAAATTAAACAGTGGCAGCAGATTCTGGAAGAAAATGAGCAAAATCAGCGTTCAACATACCTCTAATTCAGCATGAATAATGCTATGCTTTTTTATGGCATCTGATCGCATAAAAAAATAACCTGGATCGCTAGAGAATTAACGAAATTTGTTCTAGGATTTGCACTATTTACAACATTACTTCGACATAAAATTTACAAGTCAGAAGTATTAAGGAAGAACTATGGCTGATATACGGATTAAGGGCAGAATGGTCAATGCGATTCGCATTACCCTTGAAACAAATGACCATGATGCGATCCGCCAGCAATTAGCACCAAAATTACAAGCTGCTTTTCCACCGGGCACCCTGGTGGTGATTGAAAGTACTGTCGAGCAGGAACTTATCGCGCTTATCCAGCTGTTGATCAGCATGGATGTACAACCGATGGCGGTGACTGAAGGCCTGCTTGCAGATCAGGCACGTGCAATCCAGTTCCCGGTATTGCCACCTGACCGTCAGCTACAGGAAATCAAGGCAACCAAAGAACAGGTCATTGAAGTCAAACCGGAAGTTGTTAAGTCAGATGCTGGAACAGAAGAAGTTAAGGCAGCACCTGTCATTGCTCATGTGACTTCTTACCATGATGAAATCCTGCGTACTGGCCAGTGCATTGTGCAGCATCATGGCGACATTATTATCAGTGCTGGCATTAACAGCGGTTCAGAAGTGATTGCCTCTGGCAATATTCATGTTTATGGCAGTGCCCGTGGTCGTGTGATTGCCGGTGCAGGCGGCAATACTGCAGCACGCATTTTCTGTCATGCACTGGAAGCAGAACTGATTTCGATTGCAGGTACCTATTGTGTTGCAGACGATATTCCACCGCATGTGGTGAAAAAGCCTGTGCATATTTACTTGAATGATCAACTAGAGCTTGTATTTGAAGCTCTAGAATTTTAATGTATAAATAAACACCAAAACCCTATGTTAAATAGGGAATTTAAACCATAACAGGAGTGGATTCGGTGGCGAAAATTGTTGTCGTAACGTCAGGCAAAGGTGGTGTAGGTAAAACTACAACAAGTGCATCTTTTGCAACAGGTTTAGCCCTACGTGGCCACAAAACTGTTGTTATCGACTTTGATGTGGGTTTACGTAACCTTGACTTGATCATGGGTTGTGAACGCCGCGTTGTTTATGATTTTGTGAATGTTTTAAATAACGAAGCGCGATTACAACAAGCGCTTATTCGCGATAAGGATATTGAGAACTTATATATTCTGCCAGCGTCTCAAACACGTGATAAAGATGCCCTCACTGATGAAGGTGTTGCACGTGTAATGGATGAACTGTCGCAGGAATTTGACTACATTATTTGTGACTCACCTGCGGGGATCGAACGTGGTGCCATCATGGCCATGTACCATGCTGATGAAGCCATCATTGTCACTAACCCTGAAATTTCTTCAGTACGTGACTCTGACCGTATCATTGGTATGCTCGACAGCAAGACTAAAAAAGTAGAACAAAATGAAGGCCGCATCCGTAAACATCTGTGTATCACACGTTTCAATCCTGAACGTGCGGATAAACAGGAAATGTTGACCATTGATGACATTTCTAAAGATATTTTACGTGTGCCGACTCTGGGTGTAATTCCTGAGTGTCCAAGTGTCCTACAAGCATCGAACGAAGGCAAGCCAGTTATTAACTTTACTGCTTCTGCTGCAGGTCAGGCTTATGATGACCTGGTTGCGCGCTTCCTGGGTGAAGAGCGTCCTTACCGTCATATTGAAGTGAAACCAAAGGGCTGGTTAGCTCGATTATTTGGAGCATAAGCATGGCTGGATTCTGGAGTAAGCTTTTTAGCAGTGAGGAAAAACCAACAAGCGCGCAAACCGCGAAAGACCGTTTAAAGGTAATTGTTGCATCTGAACAGGGTCTGGGACGTCGTTTAAGCCAGGACAAGATTGACATGATGAAGAAAGAAATCATGCAGGTGGTCAATCGTTATGTTCGCGGTGTAGATGAACAGCATATTCAAATGCAGGTCCGTTCTGAAGCGAATATTGAAATGCTTGAAATGAATATCAATTTACCTGAAGAACGATAATTTGATTTTTGATTAGTCAATTAAATTGATTCAAGGCAAAATATGAGACTGAACAAAGCACTGCTTTGTTCAGTCGCAAGACGAGAAGCTTTGCTTCGAGTGGACTGAAAGTAAATTACTGCTTTGTTGAAGCGTAAGACGAGAAGCTAGGCTTCGAGTGGACTGGTGATACAAAGTTTACTTTACCTAACCACAAGATCCGAAGTTTAGCTTCAAGGTAGACAGAGAAAATGAAAAATACTTTGTCACTTGCGTACTCAAATTTTGCCTTTTTCATGTCGAAAATTATATCAAGGAGCTTGTGATGGCATTGTCTCAACCGGCAACGTTTAACGAAGAATGGTCAGATGAGCGTGTATTTGCCTATCTCACTCAATTACCTCCTGCAGGCGTAAACGCAGACTTTCATGTGCTTTATCATGCTTATAAACACATGCGTCCTTTTGACTATGAGCGCCTGTTGACTCAATTCGTTGCAGAAGGTCGTGATATCAATGCTACTAACCCTGAAGGTGAACGCATTCATGACGTGATCGCGAAATTCCCGCGTCACAGTGCTGAGTTCCTTGAAGTATTGGCCAAGTTCGCTTAAGACTTTGCTGATGCAATAAAAAAGCCTGCTTCATGCAGGCTTTTTTATCGGTGGAGATGCTGAATTAGATCAGAATCTCACGCTTACCATTCGCGCCCATCGCGCTCACCACACCGTTTTCTTCCATCTGGTCGATGATTCGGGCAGCACGGTTATAACCGAGGCTAAACTTACGCTGTAGCGATGATGTAGATGCCTTACGAGTTTCCAGTACGAAAGACACACATTGGTCATACAGTGGATCACGGTCAGAAGCACCATCGCCACCATCTTCAAAGCCACGACTTGTTGGTTCTTCATCAAATGGAGTTAGAATTTCATCAACATAGTTCGGGGCACCACGCTCACGCCAAGCATCACAAATACGGTTAACTTCATCATCGGCAATAAAGGCACCATGCACACGCTCAGGCTCAATCTTACCTGGCCCCAGAAACAGCATGTCACCATGACCAAGCAGGTCTTCTGCACCTCCTGCATCCAGAATGGTACGCGAATCAATTTTCGAGTTTACACGCAGTGCTACACGTGTTGGGATGTTGGCTTTGATCAGACCGGTAATCACATCCACCGATGGGCGTTGAGTTGCCAGTAACAGGTGAATCCCCGCAGCACGAGATTTCTGTGCCAGTCGGGTAATCATTTCTTCCGCTTTTTTACCGACCTGCATGATCATATCTGCGAACTCGTCCGCGACAATCACAATCGATGGTAATGGTGTCAAACGTGGTGCACGTTCCCCTGCCACCGATTCACTGGCTTTCCAGGTTGGATCAAACAGATCTTCACCATTGGCAATGGCTTCTTCAACCTTACGGTTGTAGTCGCTTAGCTTACGAATTTTCAGGAAGGACATCAGCTTATAACGACGTTCCATTTCATTGACACACCAGTTCAGTGCACTGACTGCATCTTTCATGTCCGTGACGACAGGCGTCAACAGGTGTGGAATATCGTTATAGTTTGCGAGTTCCAGCTGTTTCGGGTCAATCAGGATCAGACGTAATTGATCAGGTGTGTACTTGAGTAGCATCGACAAAATCATCGAGTTTACTGCGACCGACTTACCAGAACCGGTTGTACCAGCAACCAGCATATGCGGTGCCTTGCCAAGTTCAGTAATCACCGGATTGCCAGAAATATCTTTACCCATCGCCATCGACAGGATGGCACTTGCATCTTCAAATTTCGGTGTTTTAACCAGCTCGATCAGGCGTACCATTTCACGGGTACTGTTTGGTACTTCAATCCCGATATATGGCTTGCCTGGAATCACTTCAACCACACGCACCGAAGCCATCGACATGGAGCGCGCCAGGTCGCGGGAAATATTAGTCACTTTAGAGGCTTTTACACCTGGTGCCAGATCCAGTTCAAAACGAGTGACTACTGGGCCAGGCTGCGCTTCAACCACTTTGGCCTTGACGTTAAATTCTTGTAGTTTGATTTCCAGCAATTCAGACAGACGTGATAATTGCTCTTCGGTGAAATTGACTTTCTTGTTCGGATCAACTTCATCCAGTAGTTCCAGACCTGGTAATGGCGAAAGATCTTTACGGCGTTCAGCCACCATCATGGCGCGTGACAATGGACGGCCCATCGAGTCAGTCAGTGGAGCATCAAAATCGAATTCATCTTCTTCTTGAGGAGCACCCGCAGTTTCATGCCATGCTTCAATAAATTCTTCTTTGGATAATGCCGCTTTGACTGCATCAATGGTATTGTGCTGATTTGTATTTTGTTGAAGCGCTGTCTGAGCAGTCGAGTTGCTTTCAGGTGCAGAGACTTCTATGCCTTGATGCTGAATCGGTGCCTGTACAAAAGCGGAAGATTGCGCATAGCTGGAAGCACGGGCTGGCTTTTCTGGCTCAATATCCTCGACCAGTAAATCATCCAGATCATCAAAATCAGTTTCTAACCCCATGTTGCGTATTGCGGGCGTAGAAATAGGGGGAATACTGCTGCCTGTTGCCACAGCTGCAGTCGCTGCCGCACCTTTGGGCAAGTCTTCGACAATTCTTAAGGTTGGCTGTTCAGTAGCTGCTTGCGCAGTAAATGGACTATGCACATCCGTCGCAGTTTTACCCGGCGGTACAGCTGCCAATAGCTCATCAAAGATTTCATCATTATCCCAATCCAGACCTTTTTTCGTCGTCACAGACGGTACAGGTGTTTCAGTTTTGAGATGTGCCTTGATTTCCTGAATTGGAGCAACTGTTGTAGGGGATTCAGGGGGATGTTGTTGTTCTTCCGCTGCTTTCAATAAAGCATCGATATCCTGTTTATGGCGCTGATCCTCATCAGAATGCAAAGCACGCCAAACTTCGCCCGTGGTAATTACACGATCTGGATCCTGAATCAGGTGATGCGCTTTTTCCAGCGTTTTTTCAAATTCTTCATCTTCCGGACTAAGTTCAGGTTCAATATGTTTTTTCTGTTGCGCCTTGAATTCACGGTCAGCAATGTCATCAAACAGGCGCTCGGCTACATGGTCACGAACTACGGGATCTATTTCTACAGGCTCATGCTCAGGTACAGGAACCACAGGCGTTGAGATGCTCTTTTTAGCAGGGCTGCTGGCGATATCTTTCTTGGCAACTGCCATAGAGCGATCAAATTCGCCCTCCCCTTCCGGGACATTACGATAAAACAGATCCTGTAAATATGCAGGCGTTGCTTTCAGGCTGCTCCAGGTTTTGTTCCATTTCACACCAAAGGCCAAGGTAAACAGCATGACCCATAAACCTACCAGAAACACTGCCGCACCGTATATCGTCAATAGCTGTTCAAGACTCTGACCTAATTCATAACCGATAATGCCGCCCGACGAATTATCCAGTGTATCAGCAGGAACTTCCCAGAACAGGAACAGTAAGGCAGAAGTGGTCAGTAAAAGGAAGAATTGTGCTGCATAACGGAATGGCCGGTTCAGGAAGCTGTGTGGCCACCAGACCTGTACCGCTTCTACGAACAGATATAATGGAATGAGTAAGCTCGCCCAGCCCAGAAAACCAAACAGTAAGTCTGAAATCCATGCACCTGCAACCCCACTGGCATTTGAAACCGTCTGGGTGTCACTGGAAATGTGCATCCACCCCGGGTCAAATGGCGTATAGGTCACTGTTGCAAGAAACAGATAGATCCCAAATGAGACCAAAAATAATGTCATTACTAAGCGCTGTGCATAAGCACTCGACACCGTTGTCATATACTGTCCTGTAGCCAATTCTTCATGAATGTTCTTTTGCTATTATGATTCAAAAAAACGACGCAATAAAATGCCTATTATGCACCTGTTACACGAAAAAAGATGCAGTATTGTGCAACTGCACATAGGTCTTGTTCTTTATCACTTCTATATAGCTCAAATCGATTTGGATGATCAATAATATCGACTTTAATCTCACACCACTGTTATACAGTTTCACGTATAATTCAATAAATTTCTAAATACAAAAAGGATAGCCCGATGAGCGCACGTCACTCAAGACTGATTATTTTAGGTTCCGGCCCTGCTGGCTATAGCGCCGCTGTGTATGCAGCGCGTGCAAACTTAAAACCGACACTCATTGCAGGCCTGCAACTTGGTGGTCAGCTGACAACGACGACTGAAGTGGACAACTGGCCAGGTGATCCTGAAGGCCTGACTGGTCCAGTATTGATGGAACGTATGCAGGCGCATGCGGAACGTTTCGGTACTGAAATCGTATATGACCACATCAATGAAGTAGATCTGAACGTACGTCCTTTTGTATTAAAAGGTGACATGGAGGAGTTCACTTGTGACGCCTTGATCATTTGTACCGGTGCGACTGCGCAATACCTGGGTCTTGAATCTGAAGCTGCATTTATGGGTCAAGGCGTGAGCGCATGTGCGACCTGTGATGGTTTCTTCTATAAAAACCAGAAAGTCATGGTTGTCGGTGGTGGCAATACTGCGGTAGAAGAAGCGCTTTACCTGTCAAATATCGCATCTCACGTAACTTTAGTACACCGTCGTGACAGCCTGCGTTCTGAAAAAATTCTTCAGGACCATCTGTTTGAAAAAGAGAAAGAAGGCAAAATCAGCATCATCTGGAATCATCAAGTAGATGAAGTTCTGGGTGATGCCAAAGCAGGTGTAACTTCTGTACGTTTAAAATCAACTCAAGATGATTCAACTCAAGAAGTTGAGGTTTCAGGCATGTTCGTTGCAATTGGCCATAAGCCAAACAGCAGCATGTTTGAAGGTCAATTACAGCTTCGTGATGGTTATATCCAGGTGCAAAGCGGTACTGCGGGCAATGCAACGCAAACTTCTATTCCTGGCGTATTTGCTGCGGGTGATATTGCGGATAGCGTATACCGTCAGGCGATTACATCTGCAGGTTCGGGCTGTATGGCCGCACTGGATGCAGAAAAATATCTCGATGCGATGGGCAAGTTAGACTAAGCAGCAAAAATGAGAAAGCCGTCCATGTTGGGCGGTTTTTTTATGTATGATAAATACTGATGATTCTAAAACCAGGTTCAAGCATGCAACATCTTCCTCCTTCACAGTTCATTTTCCCCAATCCTGTAGAAGTGGATCTTGAAGGAGAAGGCCTGATTTGTATTGGCGCCGATCTCACTCCATCTACCCTGCTCGAAGCCTATTCACATGGCCTGTTTCCATGGTTTTCCGAAGGTGATCCAATCTGCTGGTGGAGCCCGGAACCACGTTGCATTATCCGACCACAGGGTTATCATCCGAGTAAATCGCTGATTCGAAATATGAAAAAGTATGATTATAAAATTACTGTGAATCATGCTTTTGAACGTGTTATCCGTTCCTGTTCACTACCTCGTGCTTATACCGATGATACCTGGATTAGCGAAGATATTATTCAGGGTTACTGTGATATGTTCGACGCCGGTTATGGTTATAGCATTGAAGTCTGGGATGAAGATCAAGTGGTGGGCGGATTATATGGCATCACCATTGGACAGGGCTGTTTTGGTGAATCCATGTTCAGCACCCAGACCGATGTCTCGAAAATGGCCTTTTATACCTTAATGCTGATTGGTCAGGAAAATCAGCTGCCCTGGATTGACTGCCAGTTGGTCAATGACCACCTGCTGAGCCTGGGTGCCAGTACAATTTCTCGCCAAGCGTATCTTAATTCGTTACAGGATGTGATAAAACGCCCACCTATCAATTGGCAAAAGTATCAGGAGGGTGTATTTTCAAGTAAAACAATAGCGTTAAACGCGCGATTAAATGAATGAAAATAACAGAGGGAATTTGTCATGAACTCCTATCAACCAAAATCCCTGCTGAACGATTTACAGTATTATATTACCCCGCCACACGATTGCAGCTATCTGCCCAACAAGTCTGCACGTATGGTTTTTCTCGATCCCTCACATCGCATAGATGTGGTGACACTTTCTGAATTATCCCGTACCGGTTTCCGCCGTAGTGGCGATTTTGTGTATCGTCCTGAATGTCACCTGTGCCGTCAATGCCTCTCCTCTCGTGTACCCGTGCGTGAATTCAGCATGAACAGTTCGCAAAAAAAGGCATGGAAAAGAAATCAGGACTTAAGCCTACGCATTACTGCACCGCAGCAGGCAAATGATAGCCACTATGCGCTGTATGAACGCTATATCAATGAACGCCACGCCGATGGTGATATGTATCCACCAAGCCGGGATCAGTTTGAAAAGTTTTTGTTGCAAAGCTGTACCGATAGCTTTTTCCTGGAACTCTGGAAAGATGACCGGCTGATCAGTGTATCGACCTGTGATCTGCTCGATGACGGAATTTCTGCGGTTTATACCTTCTTTGATCCGGATGAAAATCGACGTTCACTCGGTGTTTTTGCAATTCTAAAACAGATTGAACATGCTCAGAAATTAGAGCTGCCTTTTATTTACCTGGGTTACTGGGTCCCGCATTCCAGCAAGATGAATTACAAGTCTCAATACCTGCCGCTTGAATTGCTGATTGATGGCCAATGGCGTCGGTTAAACCGCTCGCTCAATGCGGCGGAGATTGAACACTTGGGAAACTCCTTGATGACGACCCTACCCTCCGGATGGAATAATCCCATCATCAAGTAAGATGGTCGTCACTAAAAGGAGTGTTAATCTGATTTATTTAAACAGACTGGCAAAGTCGTCCGTACATGCCTTCACCATAATGATGGCATGTTCACGACCACCGCCCGAGTTTGGATAGTAATTCTTGCGCAGGTCAATCTGGTGAAAACCAGCCTTTTCATAAAGACGAATTGCAGCTGTATTTGATTCACGTACTTCTAGGAAAATCTGTACCGGATTATTTTTCAGTAACTGGATAGATTCTTCTAGCAACTGAAAACCAAGACCTTTACTCTGCTGGCTTGGGTCAATTGCCATGAGTAATAAATTGGCTTCATCCAGTACCGGTTGCAAAATACAAAAGCCCACCACTTTACCTGCATATTCAATAATAGTGCTCTGATAAGCACTAACGGCTTCCTCGAACTGGGTTCTGGTCCAAGGATGAGATTGCACTTGTTGCTCAATCTGGGTGACCGCATCTATATCTGCTATTTGCATCAAACGAATCATGTTCGTTCATCTATCAATAAAAATCTCCTGCGCATTATAGAAACTTTATGCTGAAAATCGAGTAAAAAAAAGAGCGATTTCAATCGCCCTATTTTAGTGTCAGATTAAAGACCAAGTTTGCCTTTCCAGTGTGCCAGCAAACTGTGTGTGTCATGGTCATTTGGATGGAAACCCGGCTTGAAGTACATCGCCATTTCACGCCCCATACCAGTAATTATACCTTTGGACGGACTATAACCATATTCGTAAATGTCCTTGAGGGATTCCAGGTTTAACTGACGATCTTCCTTCAGCAGACGCATGACAAAATAGCTTTGTACAAAGAACAAAGTCACCATAGCGATCACCAGTGAACTGGTACGTAACAGATATGACTTTAAGCCTTTTCCAAACACGCCTTCAAACACGTCATAGGCCACAGCTTTATGCTCATTTTCTTCAATGGCATGCCATAACCACATGGTCTTCATGGTGTCATCTTTCATCAGTTCCTGAATATGACTATTGGTCAACAACTGAGAGGCAATGGTCGCAGTAAAATGTTCAAGTGCGGTCGTTGCAGTCAAATCTACCATTTCCTGAGTAATTCCCACAGGCTTGGCTAATTTTGCCATGACTTTACGCGTTGTTTGAATGACTTTATCCGTATAACGATCCAAGGTATCAACATCATGGCCGTATTTTTGCGCTGAGGCATTGAAGCCGACATGTTCCTGGGTATGCATCGCTTCTTGCCCAATGAAAGCAGAGATTTCTTTTTGCAGTACTTCATTGTCTTTAAGCTTGGGATGATTACGTACCGCACGCACACTGTCGATAAAGAATTTTTCACCTGCGGGAAACAAGGCAGACAATGCTGTCATAAAATGAGTCAGCCCGGCTGAACCATTCATCCAGTATTCTGGAACCTGTTCAAAATCAAAGTTCATGCGACGTACAGGAAAACTTGCACCGGCACGATGAGTAATTTTTACTTCAGCATTCATATAACGCCTCCTGACAGATCTTCTCGACCTGGCCCCTATTTTTCTATTTTCTTATTGGTATCTTACTCAGTTATCTGCTTGACATCATTGCAGTTAAGGTCAGCTGAATATCACTTTAGGACAGCGCTCTAATTTTGTTAGACAATTTATTTTTCACTTTAGATAAACAAAAAAAGCGTCCCAAAGGGACGCTTTTTTTACACAATCAGTGATTATGCAGTAACGCGAGATACTACACCAGCACCAACTGTACGACCACCTTCACGGATCGCGAAGCGTAAGCCTGCGTCCATTGCGATCGGGTGGATCAGCTCTACTGACATCTCAACGTTGTCACCAGGCATAACCATCTCAACGCCTTCTTTAAGCGCGATCGCACCAGTTACGTCAGTTGTACGGAAATAGAACTGTGGACGGTAACCGTTAAGGAATGGAGTATGACGACCACCTTCTTCTTTAGAAAGTACGTATACTTCTGCGTCGAATTTAGTGTGCGGCTTGATTGTACCTGGTTTAGCAAGTACTTGACCACGTTGTACGTCTTCACGCTTAGTACCACGAAGAAGAACACCACAGTTCTCGCCCGCACGACCTTCGTCAAGAAGTTTACGGAACATTTCAACGCCAGTTACAGTTGTTGTTTGTGTATCACGGATACCAACGATTTCAACTGACTCACCAACTTTAACAATACCAGTCTCAACACGGCCAGTTACTACTGTACCACGACCTGAGATTGAGAATACGTCTTCGATTGGCATCAAGAATGCTTGGTCGATTGCACGTTCTGGTTCTGGGATGTAAGAGTCAAGCGCTTCAACAAGAGCTTCAACTGCAGCTTCGCCATATTGACCAGCGTCGCCGTTAAGCGCAAGAAGAGCTGAACCACGGATAACTGGAGTGTCATCACCTGGGAAGTCATAAGTAGAAAGAAGTTCACGAACTTCCATTTCAACTAGCTCAAGAAGCTCTTCGTCGTCTACAAGGTCGCATTTGTTCAAGAATACAACGATGTAAGGTACACCTACCTGACGAGAAAGAAGGATGTGTTCACGAGTTTGTGGCATTGGACCATCAGTCGCAGCACATACAAGGATCGCGCCGTCCATCTGAGCAGCACCAGTAATCATGTTTTTAACATAATCGGCGTGGCCCGGGCAGTCTACGTGAGCGTAGTGACGAGTTGGAGAATCGTATTCTACGTGAGAAGTGTTAATGGTAATACCACGTGCTTTTTCTTCTGGTGCAGAGTCAATTGCAGCGTAGTCTTTCGCTTCACCACCGAATTTCTTCGCACATACAGTTGCAATCGCAGCTGTTAAAGTTGTTTTACCATGGTCAACGTGACCAATTGTGCCCACGTTAACGTGTGGCTTATTACGTTCGAACTTAGCCTTAGCCATGAGATCTTCCTTTTTGAACTGCTCATGCAGGATCACTGCATGAGCGCTTGGTTTTTAACTATGAATTAGTTTGGGCTTATAGTAATCGAAAGATTACTCGTCGTCACCTTTTTTACCGCCAGACTGGAACTTAGCGATGATGCCTTCAGCCACATTACGTGGAGTTTCAGCATATTTAGCAAATTCCATAGAGTAAGTCGCACGACCTTGAGACATAGAACGCATATGAGTTGCATAACCGAACATCTCAGCAAGTGGAACTTCAGCTTTAATTGCTTTAGTACCACCAGGTAGATCGTCCATACCCTGAACCATACCACGACGACGGTTTAAGTCACCCATGATATCGCCCATGTAGTCTTCTGGAGTTTCTACTTCAACTTTCATGATAGGTTCAAGAAGAACAGGATCTGCTTTCATGAAACCGTCACGGAAGGCATAAGAACCAGCCATCTTGAACGATAATTCGTCAGAGTCGACATCATGGTAAGAACCATCGAACAATGTCGCTTTGATGCCAACTACTGGATAACCAGCAAGGACACCATTCTTCATACGTTCTTGGATACCTTTGTCAACTGCACCGAAGAATTCTTTAGGTACTACACCACCTACAACTTCTTCAGCGAATTCGTATTCTTTACCAGCTTCAGGATCAAGCGGTTCTAAACGTACGTATACGTGACCGAATTTACCTTTACCACCAGTTTGACGTACGAACTTACCTTCTTGCTCAACAGTCTTTTTGATTGTTTCGCGGTAAGCAACCATTGGTTTACCAATGTTCGCTTCAACGTTGAATTCACGTTTCATACGGTCAACGATGATGTCAAGGTGAAGCTCACCCATACCAGCAATAATGGTTTGACCAGATTCTTCGTCAGTACGAACGCGGAATGATGGATCTTCCTTAGCCAAACGACCTAAAGCGATAGACATTTTTTCTTGGTCAGCTTTAGTTTTTGGTTCAACAGCCAATGCAATTACTGGCTCTGGGAATTCCATACGTTCTAGAGTGATGATGTTTTTCTCATCACATAGTGTATCACCAGTAGTTACGTCTTTAAGACCTACACACGCAGCGATGTCACCAGCACGGATTTCTTCAACGTCTTGACGATCGTTCGCGTGCATTTGCACGATACGGCCGATACGTTCACGTTTAGATTTAACCGGGTTATAAACAGAATCACCTTGTTTAAGAACACCAGAGTAAACACGTACGAAAGTTAAGTTACCTACGAATTTGTCGTTCATGATTTTGAACGCAAGCGCAGAGAACGGAGCTTCGTCAGATGCTTCACGAATCGCTTTAGTTTCAGCTTTGTCGTCAAGAACACCTTCAATCGCTTTAACTTCTGTAGGTGATGGCAAGAATTCAATTACTGCGTCCAACATACGTTGAACACCTTTGTTTTTGAACGCTGTACCACAAAGCATTGGTTGAATTTCACAAGCCAATGTTTGAACACGTAGACCAGCAACGATTTGTTCTTTAGTCAAATCGCCATTGTTCAAGTATTCGTCCATTAACTCTTCAGAAGCTTCAGCAGCAGCTTCAACCATGTTTGTACGCCATTCTTCAGCAGTTTCTTGAAGATCAGCAGGGATTTCGCCGTACTCGAACTTCATACCTTGTGAAGCTTCGTCCCAAATGATCGCTTTCATTTCGATCAAGTCGATAACGCCTTGGAAGTTTTCTTCAGCGCCAACAGGGATTACTACAGGTACAGGGTGCGCACCAAGACGTGTTTTCATTTGTTCAACAACACGGAAGAAGTTTGCACCAGTACGGTCCATCTTGTTCACGAATGCTAAACGAGGCACTTGGTATTTGTTAGCTTGACGCCATACAGTTTCAGACTGAGGTTGTACACCACCTACAGCACAGTAAACCATACATGCACCATCAAGAACACGCATAGAACGCTCAACTTCGATTGTGAAGTCAACGTGTCCCGGGGTATCAATTACGTTGATACGGTGTTCTGGGAACTGCTTAGACATACCTGACCAGAATGTAGTGGTAGCAGCAGAAGTAATGGTGATACCACGTTCTTGCTCTTGCTCCATCCAGTCCATTGTTGCTGCGCCATCATGTACTTCACCAATTTTGTGAGATACACCTGTGTAGAACAAGATACGTTCAGTAGTTGTGGTCTTACCCGCATCGATGTGCGCAGAAATACCAATATTACGATAACGAGAAATTGGGGTTTGACGAGCCATGATCTCTTGCATTCCTAAATTTTGTTGTTTAAAACAGGACGCTTTAAGTTGCTAGCAACTTAAAGCGCTTTGATGACAATTGGGTAAAACCCATATCATCACCGTCCTGATAAGGGCCTGTTTTATTTGCTTAGAAACGGTAGTGAGAGAAGGCTTTGTTGGCTTCAGCCATACGGTGCACATCTTCACGTTTTTTAACCGCTGCGCCTTTACCTTCAGATGCATCAAGCAACTCACCAGCAAGACGTAAAGCCATAGTTTTTTCAGAACGCTTAGCAGCAGCATCTACTAACCAACGCATAGCCAAGGCAGTACGACGGGATGGGCGCACTTCCATAGGTACTTGGTATGTAGCACCACCAACACGGCGTGCTTTTACTTCGACCATAGGGCGAACTTTTTCAAGAGTAGTCTCGAAAAATTCAACCGGATCTACTTTAGATTTTTCTTGAACGCGGTCTAAAGCACCGTAAACGATACTTTCAGCAATAGATTTTTTACCATCTTGCATTACGTGGTTCATGAATTTAGCGATTGTTTGGCTACTGAATTTCGGATCCGGAAGGATTTCACGAGCAGCGACTACGCGACGTCTTGGCATTTTAAACTACCTATAAATATGACACTTCAGGTTTATCCAGCATTAGCACAAAGTGTCATGTGCATTCGCTGGCCTTACTACACGTCGCTTGAATTTCACAAAATTAAATGCAGAAATCAGACAAGCGAGACGATAAAGGATTGCAGTTCTAGCGAACTAAGAAGTTAATCTCGAAAGATCAATTATTTCTTAGGACGTTTAGTACCGTATTTAGAACGAGACTGGTTACGATCTTTAACACCAGCACAGTCTAAAGAACCACGAACGGTATGGTAACGTACACCTGGTAAGTCTTTAACACGACCACCACGGATAAGAACAACACTGTGCTCTTGCAGGTTATGGCCTTCACCACCGATGTAGCTAGAAACTTCAAAACCTGAAGTTAAGCGAACACGGCAAACTTTACGCATTGCTGAGTTAGGTTTTTTAGGTGTAGTTGTGTAAACACGTGTACAAACACCACGGCGCTGTGGACAAGCCTTCAACGCAGGAACTTTAGATTTTTCAATCAAAGTCGTACGACCCTTACGGATCAACTGATTTGTTGTTGCCATTTGGCAATTCTCCCGTTAATAAAAAGCCCCAAAAACTACTACTTTTTGAGGGCATGCAATTGTAAGTCAAGATGCAAAATTGGTCAACATGATAGAAGCAGGCAAATCCACATCCGCTCTTGCTTACAATTGCTTATTACTTTCATATCCTTACTATTTTTCTTACAGATTAATCTGCATCTTTTGTAACATCTTCCGTTGATTTTTTAGCAGAAGATTTTGTCGCTTTTTTTGGCTTTTGCTGTGCAGTTTCCGTATCTGCTTCGCTCTGATCATTTTTAGTATCAGCGGCAGCGACTTCAGCCTCGTCTGTGACATCGCCCTCAGCTTCTGCTTGCGCAAGCGTATCTTCGATATCTTCAGGTGCCGGCTCACTCAGTGCTGGTTGCTGTACATGCTTATCCGCAACCGGTTCTACCAACTTATCAGCTAATGAATCCAAGCCTTCACTGACCTCTTCATCTTTTGCTTCATCTGTGACTTGAGAATCTGTCTTTTTCAGCACTTTTACCTGAGTAATATGATCATTCCCTTCAATCGGAATCTCTTTATCTAAAATTAACTCATCTCCGGTATGACCATTTTTCTTGATATTTTCCAGTAGTTTTGGTGCAGCCTGTTGCAGCAATGCTTTAGATTTTTCATAGGCCTCTAAAACAGAAACAGAGCTGTCACGATGCTGTAGCAGATATTGACGTGCATTCGAGAACACATCCTGCGCTTTCTGATTAACATCCTCGACAAAACGGCGACTGTATACTGCGCCTACCCCAGCACCCGCTAACGGTACCAATTTAGATAGTTGTTCAATCAGGGAAACTTTCGGTATATGGTTTATCCATTCCCATTTCGATTGACCATCTTCCTGATGCAGAAATTTACGTAGCAGCTCAGTATCATTACTTGAACCCAACATGGCTTGTAACTGGGAAATGTCATGGGTTTTTAAAGTAGCACCTAGCGCTCTTAAGCCCAACAATACAGTTTGCTTTTCTGCAATCAGACTCAGATCAATCTGACGGAAGATATGCTGCACGATATCCTGATCTTCTTCTTTACTTAAGTCAAAGCCATAAGAACGGCCGACCTGATAAATAGTACGCAGCGCCAGCACCAAAGATGCAGGAATATCCACTGCTGTACCAATTACCCCAGTTGCCCCTGAGAATGCACCTTGAACTGCAGCAATCCATTTATTCTGTTCACCGAACGCTTGAGAAATGCGCTTAGAACGATCGACATCCTGGGTGAGTTCTTCCAGATCACGCACTCCCGCTTCATCGAGAACGGCATCTACTGAACTGATGTCATTGGTAAACTGATTCAGATGATCAAAGAAATAATCTGACACTTTTTCGCTAAACTTGGGCGAAATGAAATGCGTAACATTATTCACTGTATTGAAATGACGGCCAAACAACTGGCGCGATACACTCGGTAGATGTTCACGTAACATCTCCTGTGGATTGTCGTATTTTTTTGATTCAAATGGACTCTTGGCTTGAGCTGCGCCATTGACCACCTTATCTACATTCAGCGCTTGTGTGACCTTCGAAACTGAATCAGGTGCAACATGGTTGAATAGATCCAAACCTGTTGTACTGAACTTTTTCGCCACTCCAAACGCACTGGAGATGAAGCCATTTGATTGTTTATTATTGGTATTTGTCATTCCTTACCTCAGCGTGCACGTGCTTGTATTTTGTATAAATACTAGGTGCTAGCAGCGTTTATCTCAACCTTATTCTGTTTCATTTAGTAATCCCTCTGTGTAGGAATCTCTATTCGAATGTACAGCGTACTGGGCATAACATTTGCCATAAGATTTCAAAAATCTTTCTGTTATGATGTTCCTCATTGTGAACAATGGGTCAGCACCATATTTAACGCTTGATGAAAACGCTAAATATCTCCCCTGACCATAAAGATGAACTATAAGGATCTGTAGATGAAACGTGTTGTCATCACTGGTATGGGTATTAACTCATGCATCGGAAATACATTGGAAGATGTAACTCACTCTTTACAAAACGGGATTTCAGGCACACGTTTAAATCCAGTCTATGCTGAACTAAACTTTAAAAGTCATGTCAGCGCGGCTGCTGAGCAGGATTTTGACAATATCGACCGTCGTCTCAAACGCTTTATGGGTGTTTGTGCCATGTATGCCTACAATTCGGCAATTGCAGCGGTTGAGCATGCTGGTCTGAAACCGGAAGATTTGGCGGGCAACCCACGCTATGGTATTGCAGGCGGCTCAGGCGGTAACTCAACAGCATCTGTAATAGAAATGGCGAAATTACTCGAAGAAAAAGGTGCACGTAAAATTGGCCCGTTCTTCGTACCACGTAATATGTCAAATACCATTACAGCCAACGTTGGTGTAGCGCTTAAACTTCAAGGTATTGCTCACTCAATTACCAGCGCATGCGCAACTTCTGCTGATGCGATTGGTTATGCCTATAACCTGATTCAATTGGGTAAACAGGACTTGATGCTTGCCGGTGGCGGTGAAGAAGATCACTGGTCTCAAAGCTTGCTGTTTGATGCGATGGGTGCACTGTGTTCGAAATACAATGACACACCTGAAACTGCATCCCGTCCATATTCAGCAGACCGTGACGGTTTCGTGATTGCTGGCGGTGGCGGCTTCGTGGTGCTTGAATCCCTTGAACACGCTCAAGCACGTGGTGCCAATATTCTTGCGGAAGTCGTAGCTTATGCAGCGAACTCTGATGGTGCCGATATGGTTGCGCCAAGTGGTGAAGGTGCAACGCGTTGTGTATTGATGGCTTTAGAAGAAGCAAAACAGCATGGTGTAGACAAGATTGACTATGTAAATACGCATGGTACCTCTACTCCAGCAGGCGATATTACAGAACTTAAGGCAATGGAACGTGCGTTTGGTGAAGGCCAGGTTCCTTCACTCAGCTCGACCAAGTCTATGACAGGTCACAGCCTGGGTGCTGCTGGCGTTCAAGAAGCAATTTATTCAGTTCTGATGATGCAAAATGACTTTATTGCGCCAAACATCAACGTGACTGAACTGGATGAAGGTGCGAAACCGTTTGATATCGTGCTTGAAAAACGTGACGCAAAATTGAATACTGTGATGAGTAACAGTTTCGGTTTCGGCGGCGTAAATGCCTGTCTCATCTTCAAAAAATGGGAAGGCTAAGCTGCCCAATTTAGGGTGACTTGATGGATGCTCCTTCTGATGCTTTCCTTTGGGTAAAAGCATTACATATTATTGCAGTGGTTTGCTGGTTCGCGGCTTTGTTCTACTTACCACGTTTATATGTTTATCATGCCATGAGCGAAGATGCCGTAAGTCATCAACGCTTTGAAGTCATGGAGCGTAAGCTGTACCGTGGCATCATGTGGCCAGCCATGCTGGCCACCCTGATTACAGCACACTTTCTGGTGGATTGGGGTGATGCAACACGTCATTATCATGAAGCCTTATGGTTCTACCTTAAAGTCGGCCTGGTCGGCTTATTGGTGATTTACCATCTGGTCTGTGGTTATTACCGCAAGAAGCTGATTGATAATGCCCATTACAAGTCGCACAAGTTTTGGCGTTATTTTAATGAGATGCCAACCCTGCTCTTATTTGCAGTGGTGATTCTGGTGGTGGTTAAACCTACCTTCTAGTTTAGCTACTCAATAAAAAATCCCCGATCATTCGGGGATTTTTTTATGTCTTAGATTCTAAAATTTACATCTCTACCTGAAGCTTACGAACTCTCGGCAGATACAACACACGATAGGTCACCGCCAGAATCAACAGCCATAACGGACTGATCATCAAGGCTTTCAAGGTATCTGGTTCCAGACTCAAAATCACCAACGCAAAGAACAGGAATGCCAGCACGATATAAGACATCCACACCCCGCCCGGCATTTTAAAGGTCGAAGCAGTATGTTTTTCCGGTTGCTGCTTACGGTAACGGATATAGCACACCATGATGATGCTCCAGATACTGATAAACAGGATCACACAGAGTGAGCTCGCCAGGGTAAAGGCTTCCATCGTATTCGGTACAAAATACTGGAATGCTGCACCCAGCAGAATAAAAGTACAGGAGAACATCAGACCTTTCGCCGGAACTGCTCGGCTCGACAGGTGCGCCAAGGCTTGCGGTGCCTGACCACCCCGCGCCAGACCAAACAGCATCCGACTGGTGGAGAATACGCCACTGTTCATCGAAGACATCACGGAAGACAAGACCACAAAGTTCATGATAATGGCGGACGTTGGAATCCCCGCATATAAGAACAGGCTGATGAACGGACTCTGATCCGCGGGAATCTGGCTCCATGGCGTGACTGCCATAATCACCAGCAATGACAATACGTAGAACAGAATGATACGGGTTGGAATCGCATTGACGGCTTTAGGTAAATTCTTTTCCGGATCTTTGGTTTCAGCTGCCATGGTACCTAGCAGCTCCACCCCCACAAAAGCAAACATCGCGATCTGGAAACCTGCCAGGAAACCAGTCGCACCTTTCGGAAACAGCCCATCTGACCAGACATGACTAAAGCTGGCCGTCGCACCACTTGGTGCTTGAAAACCGCTAAAGACCATATAGCCACCAACAAAAATCAGGCCAATAATTGCCAGAATCTTGATCAGGGCAAACCAGAATTCAATCTCACCAAAGAGTTTTACTGTCACCAGGTTAATACCCAAAATCAAGAGCACACAGGCAGCGCTGATCAGCGCCTGTCCCATCGGGGTAAAGACTGTACCCTCGGGTAACCAGAAATTCAGGTAGTTAATAATCGCAGCCAGATCAGCAATACCAACCAGAACCCAGCCCAACCAGTACGACCAGCCAATGTAATAGCCTGCACCCGGACCAATCAGATCATGCGCCATATCGATAAAAGACTTGTACTGCAAATTCGACAGCAGCATTTCACCAAGAGCACGCATTAAAAAGAAAAACATTCCGCCAATGATCATATAGATCAGCAGGATCGAAGGGCCAGCCAAGGCGATGGTCTTCCCCGAACCCATAAACAGGCCGGTACCGATACAGCCGCCAATGGCAATCAGTTGTAAATGCCGATTAGATAACTTGCGTTGTAGCTCATGTTGCGACGGCGCTGCGTCATCTCTAGAGGGTGTAGTATTCATCTTCAGTTCCTTTTTCGCATCAGGCTCTTGCCCACCTGATCAGATTTCCTCCTGAAATCCTGATTCAGATGTAGTTTCATTTAAAAAGTTAAATGATTGGGTCTGATGTTCTTACAAAATTAAGTTGGGAGATCTTAAATATCAGAAGCTCTTAAGGCTGTGCTGCAATCACTGCAATTTCAATCAGCCAGTCTGGATTGACCAGATCCGCCTGAATAGTGGCACGTGCCGGAGTGTCATGACCTTGCAGCCATTCCACCCAGAGTTGGTTTACGTTGTTAAAGTCAGCTAAATGCTTGATAAATAATTGCGCCGAAAGCAACCGGCTTTTATCAGTATTTGCCAGCGCAAGCAGTTCATCAATCTTGGCAAAGACCTCCAAGGTCTGTCCGTGTATATCCAGATCGGTACGTGTTGGCACCTGCCCTGATAAATACACGGTCTTGTTGTGAATAGTGGCAGCACTCATCACCTGATTGCTGCGGATACGTTGAATATCGCTATGTTCCATCATAAATTTTCCTCTCCATTTTTTCCGTTAATGGGTCAATATTGAATTTCCGGTTTCAACCTGTACTGGCACACGAGCGGTAATGCCGCACATCAACTCATAGCCCACTGTTCCTGATCCTGCTGCAACTTCATCAATTGGCAGCACTGTGCCGTGGGTCGACCGCCCCCAGAGCACTACTTCACTACCAATGTTCGTTTGAGGAAGTTCAGTCAGATCAACTGTCAGCATATCCATACTGACCCGGCCAATCGTCTGGGTTCTGACGCCATCTACCAGCACGGGCGTACCGGTCTGGCTGATACGCTGATAACCATCCGCGTAACCACAAGCCACAACACCAATTCGCATCGCCTGCTCCGCAATAAAGTTAGAGCCATAACCCACACTTTGCCCAGCCTGAATATCTTGAATAGCAATGATTTCACTGCGTAAGCTCATACTTGGTTGGAGATTCCAGTCTTGAATACTATGGCTTGGATAATCTGGTGAACTGCCATAGAGCATGATGCCGCTACGTACAATATCGGAATGCAAGCTTTGATGATGGCGTAGAATGGCCGCACTATTACTGAGTGAGGTTTTAGCCTCAAGCCCCTGAATGGTCTGGCTAAAAATCAGGTTTTGATGTTCAATGCCATCCAATCCAAAACGCTCGCCATCCGCATCGGAGAAATGGGTCATATGCGTCATTGAGCGTACATTTTCGAACTGGCTTAACTGTTGCCAAACATCTGCATATTCATGCAGCTGAAAACCTAAACGGTTCATGCCGCTGTTCATTTTCAAGAACACATCAAACTGTGCATCTGGGGCTATTTCGGCAAACTGTTTCAGCCATTGCACTTGATACCGAGAATGAATGGCAAAGCTCATGTCATGCTTCACACATGCAAATAAATCCGCTAGCGCAAAAATACCTTCGAGCAACAGCAGTGGTTTTTTGCATCCCAGTGCACGTAGCCGCTTGCCTTCTTCAATATCCAGAAAAGCAAAACCGTCTGCAGACTGAAATGCAGCATAAACCCGTTCAATGCCATGACCATAGGCATTGGCTTTGAGCACAGCATACACTTCAGCATTCGGAGCAGAAGCTTTAGCAATATTCAGGTTATGCTGCAATGCATCTAAATGCACTACAGCTTGAATTGGACGTGGCATAGATTCTTCCTTGAAACAGTAATTTAAGCCGCGTGTGAATAGCGTCCGAGTGACAGCCCTTCCGTGCTAATCTCGGTTTTATGATCCAGCACAATATCGCTGATTAACTTGCCCGAACCACAGGCCATGGTCCAACCCAAAGTGCCATGTCCGGTATTCAGGAACAGGTTTTTAAAACGGGTTTTTCCAATAATTGGGGTACTGTCTGGGGTCATTGGACGTAACCCCGTCCAGAAGCTGGCTTCAGCCAAATTACCACCCGGGAACAATTCCTGAGTGACCATTTCCAACGTGGCACGGCGATTGTCTTTTAAATTATGGTTAAAGCCACTTAGCTCAGCCATACCGCCAACACGAATGCGCTGGTCAAAGCGAGTGATGGCAATCTTATAGGTCTCATCCAGCACCGTAGATTGCGGCGCAAAATCGGCATCAACGATTGGAATCGTGAGTGAATAGCCTTTTACTGGATAAACTGGTAAATCCAGATGCAACGGTTTCAAGAAATCACGTGAATAACTACCAAATGCCAGCACGTATTTGTCCGCAGTGAATATCTGACCATTGACGACAACACCTTTAATTTCATTGCCCTCAGTTAGCAGATGTTCCACATTCTGGTTAAACTTGAACTGTACTCCCAATTCTTTGGCAACATTGGCTAAGGCGTTGGTAAATAGATAGCAATCACCGGTTTCATCATTGGGTAAATGTAAGCCACCGACCAGTTTATCTTGAGCATGTGCCAAGGCAGGTTCAACTTTTGCCAAATCAGCTCCCAGTAACAATTCATGCGGCACACCACACTCTTGCAATACAGCAATATCACGTTGCACCATATCCAACTGGGCTTCATTACGAAATACCTGTAAAGTACCTTTGGAACGATGCTCATAGCTGATCCCGGTTTCTTTACGCAATTCACGTAAGCAGTCACGGCTATATTCAGCCACACGAGTCATACGTTCTTTGTTAATGGCATAGCTGGCTGGATTACAGTTTTTCAGCATTTGCGCCATCCAGTTCAACTGCCACATGCTGCCATCTAAATTGATAGCCAAGGGTGCGTGATGCTGAAACATCCATTTCACCGCTTTAAATGGAATGCCAGGTGCTGCCCACGGTGTCGAGTAACCTGGAGAGATTTGGCCTGCATTACCAAAACTGGTTTCTTCAGCAGGGCCAGTCTGACGGTCAAGTACAGTAACTTCTGCACCCTGCTGTGCCAGATAATAGGCACTTGCCACACCGATTACACCACTACCTAAGACCAAAACACGCATTGCCTCACCCTCAAAATCCTTCTAGTTGATTTAACTAGTATATTTTTGGATCAATAGTTAATTTCACTGTTTTAAAGTAATATATTCAGTGAATCCACTAGATTTCTCGCGTGATTTTAAAAAATTAAGGGAATAATGAATGCGCAAATTAGACCGTATTGATCGCATGATTCTGGATATTCTGCAACGAGATGGCCGGATTGCCATTAGCGAGCTGGCAGCTCGGGTGAACCTATCCACCACTCCGTGCTCTGAGCGTGTGAAGCGACTGGAACGTGATGGTATTATCATGGGCTATTACGCCCGACTCAATCCAGAAAAGCTGGAACGCAATTTACTGGTCTTTCTTGAAATCAAACTTTCAGCCAAATCCGGTGATGTATTTGAGCAGGTCGCACGAGACCTGAGTGAAATTCCTGAAGTACTGGAATGCCATTTGATTTCTGGAGATTTTGATTATCTGGTCAAAGCGCGCCTGAAAGAGATGAGTGCTTATCGCCGCCTGCTGGGCGATCTATTAAAGAAACTACCTTCTTCCGCCTCTTCACACAGTTATGTGGTGATGGAGGAAGTAAAAGAGACGCTATATCTGGATGTCGGTATTTAATACTCTAGTTATCGACAATAACAACAAAGCTCCCAAAAGGAGCTTTGTTGTTAATCTGAAAGTTCAAAAATATTAATCAGGAATACGCAGTACCTGACCTGGGAAAATATCATCAGCATCTTTTAATAATGGACGGTTGGCTTCAAAAATCTTATTGTATTGATTGGCATCGCCATAAAATTCTTTAGAAATTTTTGACAAACTGTCGCCTGATTTTACCGTGTAGAATTTACTTTCCGGTTCAGGGCTGCTCACAGTCAACTGATCATCCACTTTGGCCACATGATCAATATTTCCTACCGCGAGAATAATTTTTTCACGATCGGCCTGATTTTGTACCTGCCCACGCACAGTTGCCAGATCAGAAGTAGAGTTATAGCTAATCGACAAACCTTTAATTGGCAACCCTAAACTTTTAACATGACCCAATAACTTGTTGGCAATTTCTTGTGCCGATGGCTCTGCCGGAGCTGCTTTAGGCGCAGCCGCAGGTGCTTGTTGTGCAGCAGGTGTCTGTTGCGGTTCTGCCGCTGCGGTATTTTTCTTACCAATACCTTTTACAAAATCAAAAATACCCATGGAAGACTCCCTTATTGTTGTCTGATTTTTTATCTCCCTATTGTTTATAGCGGAATTCACCTAAACAGAAGTTAATCATTGGTAAGCTTCCTGTTAATGAATGTAAGTTACCATTAAGAAAAACACAGGCACAAAAAAACCACCTTGCGGTGGTCTTTAGGTTCAGCAAAGCTGAAAATCAGCATTAACCAAGTTTTTTAGAAACGTAGTCGATCGCAGATTGAACAGTTGTGATTTCGTTAGAATCTTCATCAGGAATAGTGATGTCGAAGTCATTTTCGAAAGACATAACAAGTTCAACCAGGTCTAGAGAGTCAGCACCTAAGTCATCCATGAAAGATGCTTCGTTTTTAATCTCTTCGACTTTGATACCAAGTTGTTCTGCAACCGCTTGTTTAACGCGTTGTTCGATATCGCTCACAGGAATTCTCCTCATTGCTTGTGGCGTTTTTAATGCCGTTAGTTTAATTGAATCTATAAAATTTGGAAAGTTAATACATGTGCCGTTTAGCTCATGTATAAACCACCATTAACGTGAATGACTGTACCTGTAATGTAACTGGCTTTGTCCGATGCCAGGAAACTTACGGCATTCGCGATATCTTGTGGATCACCTAAACGGTTTAAAGCCACTTGATCACTCATTTTTTTGCGAATTTCTTCACTTAACTGTTCAGTCATTTCAGTTGCGATAAAGCCAGGTGCAACAGCATTGACTGTAATCTGACGACTACCCATTTCTTTAGCCAGACTGCGACCAAACGCCTCAATACCTGCTTTGGCAGCTGAATAGTTCGCCTGACCTGGGTTAGCAAAATGCGCCACCACAGAACTGATATTAATGATACGGCCGAAACGTGCCTTAGTCATACCTTTCAGCACACGTTTAGATAAACGATAAACGGCTTTCAGATGGATGTTTAAAATATCATCCCAGTCGTCTTCCGACATGCGTAATAACAGGTTGTCTTTGGTAATACCAGCATTGTTCACTAACGCAAGAACTGGACCATAGTTCTGTTCAATTTCAGTCACCAGTGCATCAATGGCTGCACCATCACGCACATCAAGGACCTTACCTGCACCATTTTCAGAAAACTGTGCAGATAGTTTCTCAGCGCCAGCTTCAGAAGTGGCAGTTCCTACCACAAAGTAGCCATCCTGAATGAGTTGTTGTGCAATTGCAGCACCAATGCCGCGGCTTGCACCTGTCACCAAGGCAACTTTACGTTCCTGTGTCATGCAATTTTCCCTTCTGCCACCAATACGGTGTTTAATGCATCTTCCAGACGGGATTGAGTATCCAGTGGAAGTGCTTTTTCGATATTTGGTAAACGTTTTGCCATATTGGCAAGTACATTCCCCGGACCGCATTCCACGATATATGCAATACCTTCGTCTTGAAGGAACTGCAGGGTTTTGGTCCACTGTACAGATTCATACAATTGCGCAGTCAGTGCCTGACGTAATGCATTCACATCTGTTACAATTTCTGCGCCCACATTTTGTATTACAGGAATACGTGGTAGCTCAATGGCAGTTTGTTCCAAAGCCGTAGCAAACTGTTCAGCCGCAGGTTTCATCAGTGAACAGTGGGATGGAACAGATACAGGCAATGCGATCGCTTTAGCACCATTTTCTTTTGCCAGTTCAATTACCGCATCAACACGATCTTTGTTCCCTGCAACAACAACTTGACCTTTGGCATTGTAGTTAGCTGCTTCAACCGAACCTTCACCGGCTGCTGTTGCCTGTGCACAAAGTTCAACAACCTGAGCATCTTCCAGTCCTAGAATTGCCGCCATTGCACCGACACCTTGTGGGACTGCATCTTGCATCAGCTTACCGCGCAGGTTGACCAGTTTCACTGCATCACCCAGGCTTAACGCACCCGCCGCAACCAGCGCACTGTATTCACCTAAAGAATGGCCAGCCAGATACTTTGGTGCAACACCACCCAGTTCCAGCCATACACGCCATAATGCAATCGATGCAGTCAGAAGAACCGGTTGAGTGAATTCAGTCTGATTCAGACCTTCACCACTTTGTGCAATCTGCCACAGATCGAAGCCTACTGCTTCAGATGCCTCGGCAAATGTGTCACCTACACTACTAAACTGCTCAGCCAGTTCAGCGAGCATGCCCGCCTTCTGCGATCCCTGACCCGGGAATACAAATGCAGTTTTGGTTGCCTGAGCTGCTTGCTCGAGTTGTTTAGCAGACATAATAAAATCCTTTCAATTAAGAGGCGCTAATCTTCACAGAATTGATGAAAATTAACAGCTAAATACCACCTAACTCATTGTGGAGCGCAATTTAGCACGTAATTTTGGCTGGGGTAATTGCCAAATACAACAAAAAGCCCGACTTTATTAAAGCGCCTAAAAGTGACAGACAAAAAAAAGGGAGCTTAACGCTCCCATTTTTTCTATCAAGCTTGACGCTTAATACATCATTAATTATTCAGCAGATGCTTTAGCGAATAATTGACGACCACGGTAGATACCATCTTTAGATACGTGGTGACGACGATGAGTTTCACCAGTAGCTTGGTCTACAGTTAATGCATTCTCAGTTAAAGCGTCATGTGAACGGCGCATGTCACGGCGAGAGCGACTTTTACGGTTTTGCTGAACGGCCATGATGGCTCCTTACAAATATCGAAAAAATGGATCAGAACAAATTCGATTGTCTTATACGTATAAGTATAACACAAAAATTAGTTAAGTTTACCCTTCAAAGCTGCCAAAACTTCAAACGGATTGTCCCGTTTTTCTTCAACAACTTCTTCTTGAGCGGGTTGGTGCTTATGCTCACAAACATCATGCTTAGGAGACAACGGCATCAACAATAACAATTCATCTTCTATGAGTGCCAGTAAATCAGCGGTGGCAGGTGCATCATATGAACCTTTCGTCGTTGCTTCACTTTCACCTAAGACGATGAAATCAGCATCCTCATCCAAGCGCTCTATCAGTGATTCGTCATCCACAAGGGCAAGATGAAAATCTGAAACGAGTTCAATCTCAACGGTTTCCAGACAACGCTGGCATTCCATTGGAACTTTCGTTTCAACATGGCCATCTAGCCACACAATGCGATGATAAGCATCCATTGATAGCTTACAGTCTATGTTAATCAATTGATCATCAATTGATCCAACAGCTTCACGAGCAATACGAACAAAGCGGGATAAAGGCAGTTGACCTGACCATTTAAAGCCCTGTTCAGCCCATTTAAACGGCTCAATCTGTGCCGGAAAGGTATTTGCTGACATAATTAAGGCGGCAATTCTACAAATTCATCAGAACTCTGTCAAAGATTAAGATACAATTTTGTACTTATTTTTAGACAGACCAATTGGGTAATTTCAGTCATGCATCTGTTGCAGCCGCAAACAGAAGTGAATGTTTCATCACTCGTTAGCACACTTTCAACTCTGGATTCTGACAGCTCACTACAGCAAGTGCAACGCTTACCGTGGGCGAATGTATCGCCAGAAGCAGAACAGGTTGATTGGCTCATCTTACACTTTAATCACTGGTTTTCCCACCTAAATGTCACATTAGTCCGTGGTGATTTTGAACCAGAATATTTCCCGGCTACTGAAGATACCCCTGCCCGCATTCAATTTGCGCATGGTTTCTTCAATAGTGCCCTGCATGAGATCAGCCATTGGACTATTGCCGGTGATAAGCGTCGTCTATTGCCAGATCTGGGCTACTGGTATGCGCCAGATGGCCGCACCCAGGAACAGCAAGCTTTATTTGAACAGGTAGAAGTCAAGCCCCAGGCGATTGAATGGATGTTTGCCAAAGCCTTTGGGCGTAAATTTTGCGTGTCTTTAGACAACCTGACCGGTGAAGGCGGCAATGGCAGCAGCTTTAAAGATAATGTCTATGCACAGGTACAGCGTTATTTTAGTGGTGAAGCCAAACTACCGCGTGATGCAAAACGTTTTATTGATTGTATCTGTGCCTGCACACGGAATGGCAAAAGTTTACAATCCGACGAATTTATTCGTGAAATGCTTGATTAAATTATACAAATTTATCGTTATTGAGATTGCATGTCCGTCGTAGGCAATCTCATAATAAAGTCAGCACAGAATCGGAGACAGAGTTTATGTTGCATTTACGCGTACACCCAGATAATCCCCAACCACGTTTGATCAGTCAGGCCGTGGAACGTATCCGTGCCGGCGATGTAATTGTTTATCCGACTGATGCCGCTTATGCAATTGGTTGCCAGATCGGAAATAAAAATGCCATGGAGCGCATTGCCCAAATTCGTGGTCTAGGCCCTAAGCACCAATATGCCATTCTCTGCTGTGACTTGTCGGACATTGCGACCTATGCCAAAGTGGACAATGCCGTATATCGTTTGCTGAAAAATAATACGCCTGCTGTCACTACTTTTATTCTGCCAGCCACCAGTGAAGTACCTAAACGTTTAATGCATCCGAAGAAAAAAACCATCGGTTTACGTATCCCAAGTAATCCCGTGTGTCAGATGCTGCTTCAAGAACTGGGTGAACCCCTGTTGACCTCAACCCTGATCCTGCCAGATCAGACTGATCCAATGGATGATCCATACGAGATTGAAATGCAGCTCGGCAAACGCATCGATGTATTTATTGATAGTGGCCTAGGTACATTAAGCACAACTTCTATCGTGGATTTATCGGGTGATCAGCCTGAAGTGATTCGCCGTGGTGTCGGTGATGTAAGTGCTTTTGAATAATTAAAACGTTTTAATTCAGTTTCAGGAGGAAATAAAGTGAATCTGTTTTATCTCCTTCTAAACTTGAATGAGTTTCCTGCCAATCATCTGATCTACGTCGAACGGCCTTGGACATTAGAATCTAAGGCAATTTCTATCGAAAAGAATTCTAAGCCTGTCTTAAGTCTGAATATCGACAATATTGAGTACCAGTATTTTCTTGAAGTTGCGATGACAAGAAAACTGCTGAACATTTATTCAACAAATAATCTCTGTCTAGCAGACACCTGCCAGCGAATAATTGAATATGCGTTAAAGCAGTAGGACCACAACATATTTATAACTGACTCAAAGTCATAAAATTTGGGCAATCTGCTAGTATCTGTTTATGCTCAAACACAGCCTTGCCAAATTTATTTTGAATGGTATAGCTGGATGAAACCTGATCTTCTTCAAGAACCGTTATATAGGCTTTTACCAAATCTGGCTCTTGACCTTGTAACTGATCAACCTGCATACAACCAAGTTGTCGTACATGGCTTTGGATTTCTGCCGGTAATTGATTATCCGCGAAAGTGGTGAGTTTCATGTAGGTAATAATATTCGGATACTGATTCAGTATATCTCCAGAGATGGGCAGACCACTATTTTCCAGTCGCTGTTGAGTCTGTGCATCCATGTGTACCTGTTTTAGATTATCTCGTGCCTGCTGTTGAAACTTATGCTCCCAATACTTTTCAGTTCCGAAAAATAGTCCGGCAATCACTAAAAGGCCAACAACAACAAATTTTATATTCATATTTTTATCCGTAGGATTTTAACTTAAAGGTTGCGCAGCCTCTTCCGAAACCGATGCAGCAAGTGCAACCATGTCTACTGGGGTATTCTTTTGAGGTGGTGGGATATATTCTTCCCCAGCTTTTAATGCTCTCACTTGTAAAAAACTTGGACAATCCAACAGCTTTTGCTGATGTTGCATCATGTCCGTACCAAATTTATTTTTGACATTCATATGAAAAACTATTTGATCTTCTTCAATCACATTTAAGACGGCAGTTCGAGACTTGTAATCAAAGTTTTGAAACGCCTCTACAGAATTACAGGCTATGTTTTTGACATTCTGTTCACTCTTTACAGAAAGTTTTTTATTTTCATTTTCAAGCCAGCGTGTATAAAAGCGAATATTCGGATACTGATCCAGAATTGTAAGCTCTACCTTTTCTCTTTGAAGTATGGGTTGATACTTCGCTTCTAAATCGGCAAATCTACCTGATTGAAGCTGCTGACGTGTTTGGTCTTCAAGTTGCATCATTTCATATTTGGGATAACCCCAAAATACCCCAAGCCAATCACGGCAATAAGTACCAGCATAATAGGCATATTGATCACCCGTCCTGTTTTTAGTTGTTTTATTCATCAGTATATTTTTCTGAGATATTAGAATACTTTTTGAACGATAGATATATGTTTTTAAGGTTTATTTTTAAAACTTTTACTTTTTAATTACTGCTAAAGAATGATTTTTCCTGATCTAATTTTTAATATTTGTCAATGCTCATGATCGATCTTAAGGGTTGCAAACTCAACTGGAGCTTAACCTTATTTCTCTGAACCCTTAATTCAGAAAGGCATCCCTGTATTTGAGATGATCAAAAACCGAAGAATAGCCGTAAAAGCTACTGTTTTTTTGTATCTAACTCCATATCCAATTTATTTAGAGGTATTTTTCGAGTACACTAAGATCAACTTTTACATGCTTTTTCTTTCGATGTGAGATCGAAGAATCAGCCTTCATGCCTTTGAAAATTCGCGTGGCCAACAACTGTATATGAATCAAAGCATCCATAATATGATGGAACCTACTCCACACATCCGTGTACTGGATGAATGGCAGGAGACGATTCCTGAGGATCTTTACATTCCTCCTTCAGCGTTTGAAATCCTGTTAGAGCATTTCGAAGGCCCGCTCGACTTTTTAATTTACCTGATCCAAAAAAATGGCTTTGACTTGCTGCAAGTCGACATTGCGCCGATTGCTGCCCAATACTTGTCCTATATGGATGCGATGAAGTCACTCAATATTGAGCTGACCGCAGACTATATGGTAATGGCGGCATTATTAGCGGACCTCAAATCCCGCTTACTTCTTCCAAAACCCAAAAGTATTTCTGCGACGGAACAAGATCCGAAACAGGAATTGATCGATCGTCTGGAAAATTATTTACGCATTAAACAGGCCGCAGAACGTCTGAACAAAATGAGTGTGCTTGAACGTGATACGTTTGAGACCAATGTCAGTCTGGGCGAGTTCATTCAACCGAATGAAGGTCATAACGTCAATCTGCTGCGTGATGCCCTGCTGTGTATCTTTAACCGTCCTGAGCCGGTGATTCATCAGGTGCAACAGGAACCGGTGCTACTTGAAGAACGCATTGCCTACATTGAAAGCTGCCTGGAAACTGGTGAAGTGCTTTCTTTTGCAGATTTACTCAAACCAAACCAGGGCCGGATGGGCATGGTCGTCACCTTCATGGCGGTTCTGGAACTGACACGTCAACAAAAAATTCAGATTATTGCTACAGGCGTTGAAGCCCCGCTCGCAATTCAGGGAGCACCTTTATGACCATTGACCATAGCTCAATCCTTACAGCGGAAGATAGTCTGCATGATGTTCTAATGCAGCTGGAAGCGATTATCTTTGCGAGTGATTCAGCGGTGTCTCTGGCACGTCTAAAAGAAGCTTTTCAGGATCGATATACCAAGCAGGAATTACGTCAGTACCTACAGCAACTGTCTATGCTGATGCATGGCCGCTCAATTGAACTGATTGAAACTGCTCAAGGTTTCCGTTTTCAAGTACGTGCGAAGTATCGTAATATTATTGCTCAGACATGGCCCGAGCGACCAGCGCGCTTGTCTCCTTCATTACTTGAAACTTTGGCCGTAATTGCCTATCACCAGCCGGTGACCCGGGCAGATATAGAACAAATTCGTGGTGTCACAAATAACAGTCAGATTTTGCGTTCGCTGTTTGACTGGAACTGGATTAAAGAATCTGGTTTTCGTGAACTCCCTGGAAGACCTGCGTTGTTAGTGACAACGCCACAATTTTTAAATGCGTTTGGCTTAACCAGTTTAGGCCAATTGCCTCCCCTGCAGGATGCCAAGGAAGCTTTTATGGCCCTCGATTCAAATGCACCGAAGTCATAAATAGGTGAACTGTTGATAATTATTTCTAAGGTTATGCTGTCATGAGTGAAAAATTGCAAAAGGTGCTTGCACGTGTTGGTTTGGGTTCTCGCCGTTATATGGAAGAAGTCATTGCCGCTGGTCGTGTAAGTGTGAATGGGCAAGTTGCCCAAGTGGGTGAGCGTATCGAACCAGGTGATGAGCTTCGCATCGATGGTCGTAAGGTACAATTCCAGATTGAGGACGAAATCCGTCGTCGCGTACTGATTTACTATAAGCCTGAAGGCGAAATCTGTTCACGTAACGATCCTGAACAACGTCCGACTGTATTTGATAACCTGCCTGCGATCCAAGGTGATCGTTGGGTGATGGTTGGTCGTCTGGATATTAACTCCACTGGCCTGTTACTTTTCACAAATGACGGTGAACTGGCGAATCGTCTGATGCACCCTTCCAATGAAATCGAACGTGAATATGCAGTTCGTGTCATGGGTGAGGTAACGCCTGAGCTGAAAAATAACATGCTCAAAGGCGTCGTACTGGATGATGGCCCGGCAAAATTCGAATCATTCTCTGAACTGGGCGGTGACGGTATCAACCGCTGGTATCAGGTGGTGGTGAAAGAAGGACGTAACCGTGAAGTACGTCGTATCTTTGAATCCCAAGGTCTGAAAGTCAGCCGTCTGTTACGTACCCGTTATGGCACAGTAATTCTGCCACGCGAACTGCGTACTGGTCGCTGGATTGAACTGGACAAGCAGGATATCGATAACCTGGCAAAAGCTGTTGAGCTTAAACCACGTCAAGGTACTGGTTTGTACGGCATGGCAAAACGCCGTTCTGAGCGTATGCAGGAAAAACCTATGGCAGCACGTCGTGGTGGTTTCCTGCGTCAGCAGCGCCGTGACAGTGATGAACCGGCAGCGAATACTGGCCGTGAACGTCGTGAAGGTGGTTTTGGCCGTCGTGACAATAATCAAGCCGGCTCACAGTTTGGTCGTCGTGAAAACCAGAATGGTACTCAGTTTGTACGCCGTGACAATCGTCCCGAATCAGGTTTTGGCCGACGTGAAGAACGTGATGAAAACACACCACGTCGTCCTTATGGCGTAAACAAAGGCTTTAACAAGTTCTAAGCCTTTGTTAAGATAAAAACCAGGCAGTTGCCTGGTTTTTTTAGCTCTAAAAATAACAATATGAAAAGATCCTTCTACTGTCAAAGCTCATTGCATCCCTTTCTATTCTTGACTTATATTTTAATAGGTTATCTACTTTTTCAATTCAGCTATTATCTGCGAATCACTGATCAGGACTGGAACTTTAAGCTTGCAATACTAAGTCAGTGGTTCTCGGCTATTTTTTATCAACCTGCTCAATATACTGATCACTACATCAGTATTATCACCTTGACCATAATGATGGCTTATTTGGCACTTTATGGAATCAGCAAGTTCAAGAAACTGGAGATAGACGCAGATCAAATTTATTGGTCTTTGGGTCATATGAAAATCGGTCAAATCTTTCCACTGAATGCCTACACTGAAATTCAGTGCATTTTAATTCCACCGCATAACCCCGACATTCATCTATTTAAACTTAAAACTGGTCAGGAAGAATTTGATATTAACATGAGTGAGTTTTCAGCTGAGGATCAACGAACCATCCAAATGTTATTAAAATCCTTGAAAATTCGATGTTAAAAAAATCCCGCTCAACTGGCGGGATTTTTCAAATCTTACATCTGGGACTGAATATAATTTTGCAGACCAATCAGCTCAATTAAACGTAGTTGCTTTTCAAGCCAGTAAGTATGATCTTCTTCTGTATCTGACATTTGCTGACGTAACATGTCACGCGTCACATAGTCACCCTTCTCTTCACACAGTTTCACGCCTGTTGCCAGTTTTTGACGAACTTCATATTCCAGTTTCAGGTCTGCTTTCAGACAGCTCACCACATCTTCACCGATTTCTACATCATCACGGGTCATGTTCGGTGTACCTTCCAGGAACAGAACACGGCGAATAATTGCGTCCGCATGCTGTGCTTCTTCCTGCATTTCATGATCAATGCGTTCAAAGATTTTAGTCAGGCCCCAATCTTCGTACATACGAGAGTGGATCAGGTATTGGTCGCGAGCAGCCAGTTCGCCACCGATCAACATATTCAAATAATCTACGACTTCTGGATTACCACGCATTTTTATAACTCCCTACCTTTATGGACTTATTATGGAGAAAATCTTCTGGATTTGCAAAATAAAATTTACGTAAATATATGATTTTTAAATAATTAAAATGAGAAGTACTTTCATTTACAGTTTTAGTTGAATAAATTCCCATTTATAAAACAATATCTTGCACTCAGTACTCAGCTTAGATGAACAAGATCAAAGTACTTTTATAATGTATTGTTTTTTGTAACTAGATTCAAAATCATTGTGGCCTATATTCATTGAACTGCATGCGTATCAAATCAGAAACGCTGAGTGTATCGGCATCAAGTTATCATATAAGCAAAATTGAGCTTGTTCATTGGTATAAACAAGCCAAATCTTCGTCATGCACCGACAAGCTCACTCATCCTCAGATGAAAATAAGCTTAAGCTGAAGTCCAACGTGCATTTCTCCATGCTTGTTGTTGCTTTGAATCTAAAAAAGTCCAAGCGACAAAACGACTTTCTTTTTGCCCCTGCGTCATTTTAATGATTTTCACATCCCCTGCTCCGCTCTTACGCAACGCATTTAAAAGCACAGGCAATGTGGTTTTCTTAGAAACGAGTGTGCTAAACCAAAGACATTGCTCAGCAAACTGTATGCTCTCTTGTACCATTTGGCAGACAAAGCGTTCTTCACCACCGTCACACCAGAGTTCATTTTTTTGACCACCAAAGTTTAACACCACCTTTGTCCGATCAACCGGCTTGCCGAGTTTTCTTAATTTTTGCGTTGCTGTGGCATCTGCTTTATCTTGCGAGGCATGAAATGGCGGGTTACACATCGTCAAATCAAAACGGTCTGTAGGTTTAATCAGACCTTTGAAAATATTGTTTGAGTTCTTCTGCAATCGAATCTGAATCCCTTTACGTAGATTTGGATTCGCCTCGACAATAAATTGAGCACTTTTAACGGATGCAGAATGAATGTCTGAGCCGACAAATTTCCAACCATAGCTACGATGACCAATGATTGGATAAATACAGTTCGCACCAACCCCAATATCTAAGACTTGAACTGCAGGTCCTGTTGGAATCTGACCTTGATGATTGGCACTCAACAAGTCAGCCAGATAGTGGATATAGTCGGCTCTACCCGGAATAGGCGGACAAAGAAAATCTTGAGGAATATCCCAATATTGAATGCCATAAAAATGTTTCAGCAATGCTTTATTGAGAATTTTCACAGCGTGTGGATCAGAAAAATCGACTGAAAGATCATTATATTTATTTAGGCTAACAAAAGGTGCAAGTTCCGGACAAGTCTTCATTAACTGAGGGAAATCGTAACGACTGCGATGCAGATTTCGTATATGTAATTCCGATTTTTGTTGCGGAAAAGTTTTCTTTGCTTGCGCCATGTGTATGCCAATCATCAACGGGAGAACAGAATCATCTGATGAGACAGGCTCAATACCTGTCAATAGATCGATATTGTACGTGAATTCAGTTCATCATGACGAGCCCGACCCAATCAAGCCATTAAAAAAGACATCCTCGGATGTCTTTTTTAATTCCTGCTTAAGATCGATTAAGCAGGAAGTTGACCATGCTCTTTCATTAAGGTAATAAACTGTTCTTCATTTAATACTGGCACGCCAAGCTTTTCTGCCTTATCCAGCTTCGAACCAGCTTTCTCACCTGCAACCACACATTTGGTTTTACTCGATACACTGCCACTCACACGTGCGCCTAAGGCTTGCAGCAATTGAGTTGCTTCATCACGCCCCATGGAACTTAAAGTTCCAGTTACCACCCAGCTTTCGCCATTCAAAGGCTGACGTGTTGGCGCAATTGGTGCATCCCAGTGAATACCCGCTGCCAATAGACGATCCAGTACTTCCAGATTATGCGGTGCCTGGAAGAAATCCAGAATCCATTCAGCCGTAATATCACCGACATCTGGGGTTTTCTTTAACGCATCAAGATCAGCACGACGTAAAGCATCCAGCGTCTGGAAAGTATTGGCCAGCATACGTGCTGTGGTCTCACCGACACCACGAATACCTAATGCATAAATGAAAGCAGCCAATGTCGTTTTCTTACTGTTCTCGATAGAATCAATCAAGTTCTGAACAGATTTCTCGCCCATTTTTTCAATCTGTAGCAGCTGATCACGATGTTCATGCAGGTGATAGATATCGGCCACATCTTTCAGCAGGTTCAGGTGTAATAGAGATTCTACCCAACGATCGCCCAAGCCTTCGATATCCATCGCCTTACGTGACACAAAGTGACGGATGGTTTCAATACGCTGTGCTGCACAATACAACTCACCTGAACAGCGTGCAAGTGCTTCACCTTCTGGCATCACTACAGGGGAACCACACACCGGACAGTTTTCTGGCAGATGTACTTCAACTGCGTCAACCGGACGGAATTCTGGCCAGACTTTTTCAACTTTAGGAATGACGTCCCCACTACGGTAAACGCTGACCGTATCCCCGATCCGGACATCCAGACGATGAATTTCCCCAATGTTATGCAAGGTCACATTGGAAACTGTTACGCCACCAACTGCGACAGGATTCAAGCGTGCGACAGGGGTCAAAGTCCCGGTACGCCCCACCTGCCAGTCAATATTTTCAACTGTCGTCAGTGCTGCAACCGCAGGAAATTTATAAGCCGTTGCCCAGCGTGGTTCACGACTTAAAAAACCCAATTGCTTTTGCTGTTTCAGGTCATTGACCTTGATCACCATGCCATCAATTTCAACACTGAGATTTGGACGTTCCTCAATGATCTGCTCATAGACTTGCTGTACGTCTTCAATGCTATCGCAGATAAAATGACGCTCACCCACGGCGAAACCGAAGTGCTGTAGCCATTCCAGACTGGCTGACATCGTGGTCTGTCCATGATGCGGCACACACTGCGCAATACCATAGGCATAGAATGCGAGTGGACGTGAAGAAGCAATATTTGGGTCCAGCTGACGTAAACTACCTGCGGCGGCATTGCGTGGATTGGCAAAAGTCTTTTCACCTTTGGCCAGGTTCGCCGCATTCAGCTTTTCAAAACCGGATTTCGGCATCAAGACTTCACCGCGTACTTCCAGCAGGTCAGGCACCTTACAGTGACCTTCACATAATAATTTTGGCAGGTTGCGGATAGTTTTTACATTCTGGGTAATGTCTTCCCCAGTTTCACCATCGCCACGCGTTACACCACGTACCAATACGCCATGTTCATACCACAGGGAAATCGCCAGACCGTCAAATTTCAGCTCGACATCATATTCAATTTTCTGGTTCGGCAAGCGTTCTTCAATACGGCGGGCAAAGGCAAATAAATCTTCTTTATTAAATACATTGCCTAAAGACAGCATCGGTACGGCATGCGTTACAGTCATGAATTTTGCTAAAGGCTGACCACCGACACGGTTAGTCGGTGTATCCGGCTGCACCAATGCTGGATATTGTTCTTCAAGGGCTTTGAGCTGATGAAAAAGCTGATCATATTCACTGTCCTCAATCATCGGCTGATCCATTACATAATAGGCATGATTATGTTTGGCAATCAGTTGAATCAGCTGGCGCATTTGCGCAACGACAGTGGTTTCCTGGGTCATAGTTTCACCATAAAAAAGGGCGGAAAACCCGCCCTGTATATTCTTCAGTTTTGGCTATTATAAAAATCGAAATGTCCGGTTTCAATACAGAAACTTAGACTTCTGCTGGCTGTCCCGCACGGTAATCGATGGCCTGATGACGCCAGAACTCACGCAGCTGCGGTGTAAACTCCTGCTGGTTCTGATCATAGACAATACCGTCTACTTCACGGGCAATCAGACGTGAAATGCTGTCCATGGTGTCAAAAGCATTTTGTACATCGCTGTGCGGCAGTGCCAGGAAGAATGCCAGACCTTTCACTTCTTCAGTTGACAAAGTTTCCAGATCAAAACCTTCCATACCCGTATCCGTGATCTGCAATACCGAGAATAGCAGCTTAGAACCATCTTCGCTGTAGCGATGGAAACAAGCCAGCTCACCATAGCGCAGGCCGTATTTCAGCAGAACTTTTAGCGTTTTTTCACCAGACAATACACGGCCTTGTGGAATGACACTCAGCGAAATAATCATTTCTGCATTCGCCAATGCACACTCATCATCCACGACTTTCTGTTCATGCAGATGCGCATCAAGAATACTGCTTTCATCTTCAAAGTCTGAAATTTCAGCTTTTTCAATATTACTGTTCAGGCTAAATTCAACAGGTTTGACTTCCTCTGTAGCAGCATTTTCGGCCTTAGCTTCCTCAGCAGATGATTCTTTTACTTCAGCTTTTGTAACTTCTACTTCAGCCTCTTGAACGATTGGCGTATCCAGCGGGCTTGCAGATTCTGCTACAGGTTTGGCTGTTTCCGTCAATGTCGGCTCTACTTTTGCTGTTTCTTTTGGTTCTGTTGCAGGTGCTGTGCTTTCAACAGTTTCCGCATTCAGGCTCGGTTCAACACGTTGCGCCTCTGCCTCCTGTGCTGACAGCTGGGCACGTACATGACGCGGAATAACCGGTGTCTGACTGTCCGGATCAATATGTAATTCCGAATCCAATGATGGTGCTGCATCAGCAGGTTTTTTCATGATCATTCGAATGCCCAAGAGCATAATCACGACTGCTACAACAATCCCGAGAATAGTAGTGATTTCCATTTTATGCCTCCGCAGCTAAGCCGTATTCTTTTGCCTGTTCCAAATTCACTGTAACCAGTTTTGATGTGCCCGGTTCAGGCATGGTCACACCCAAGAGGTCTGTTGCCATCATCATTGCAAGCTTATTATGTGTGATGTAAATAAATTGCACTTGTTCTGAAAGCTCTTTGACTAAATTACAAAAACGCCCCACGTTCGCATCGTCCAATGGTGCATCGACTTCATCGAGCACACAGAATGGCGCCGGATTGAGACGGAAAATCGCAAACACCAGAGCCAATGCTGTTAATGCTTTTTCGCCACCAGACAATAAAGCCAATGAACTGTTACGCTTACCCGGTGGTCGTGCCATCAGTTTTACACCTGATTGCCATCCGTCTTCAAGACTTAAGCTCGCTTCACCGCCATTAAATACTTTCGGGAACAGGTTTTGCAATTCGGCATTGACCTGATCAAAAGTATGCATAAACAGCTTGCGCGTTTCCTGATCGATGCTCTTCATGGCTGCCTGCAACTGCTCGACGGTATTTTCCAGATCCTGAATCTGATGGCTCAGCTCATTATAGCGTTTTGAGACCTCTTCATATTCTTCAGATGCTGCAAGATTCACCGCTCCGAGCTTGTCGAACTGCGATTGGGCTTTTTCCAGCTTGGCCTGATGTACTTTGACTTCGATATTCAGACCATTAATGACTTCACTATTCAATTCTTTTAGCTGCTCAGAATAGTGTTGCAGATCAGATTTAGCTGCTTGCCAAGCCAGGCGTTTCTGTTCCAGTGCATTCCGCAGCTTTTCATCCTGCTGCTGGAACTGATGACGCTTTTCAGTGAGCTGCTGTTGTTTATTTTGTACCTGATTCAGTTCGACCTGCCATTCCGACCAGGTTTTTTGCAGTTTCCCTGTCAATTCCACCTGCTCGTTAAACTGGCTTTCCAGATGCGGCAGTTCTAACTGTACCGGATCAATAAATTTCTTGGCCTGTTCAATCTGTTGGAGAATTTGTTGATACTGCTCTTTCAGGAATACTCGGTCTTTTTGTAGCAATTCGACTTGCTGTTTGGACTGAACCGATTGACGACGGGTAATTTCCAGTTCCTGCTGAGCATTGTGGGTTTGCTGCTGGCAATCTTCCAGTTGCGTAGTCAGTTCATCCAGCTGGAATTGCAAGGTCTTATAATTCGGTAAAGCCTGTTCCAGTTTTAGATTTAATGCATGCAGATCAATTTCCAGATCATCTTTTTGCATTGCATCTTCTTCAAGCTGTTCATCCAGCTGCTGGAGCTGGTTCTGCAACTGCTGTTTCTGCACAGCAAAAGCCTGAGCAGTGCTTTGTACTTTGGCAATATTTAAATCCAGCTGTTGCAGCTGCTTCTGTGCCTGTTGCTGCTGGCTGGTGACCTGCTGTAGCTGAATTTGCAGCGCTGTGAGCTGTTCTTTTGCTTCAGCCAGATGCTGTTCAGCTTGGCAGGATTGCTCTTCCAGCTTAGCTAGTTGTAGTTCAATTTCATCCAGACGAATCCGGTGGCTCAGTGCGCCTTGACCTGCCTGACTGGCTTCATCAAACTCTAGTCCAATCACCCAGTCTGGACCGACATGATAAGCATCTAAACTAAGGATGGATTGACCCGACTGCAATTGGTCTTGTAGTTGTAGCGCTTGCTGTAGGGTTTCCACTACGGCGACCTGCTGCCATAAAGAATACTGTGGTTTTTCAATCCAGTCCGCCAGAGATTGGACATTTGCTAGCTGGATTTTAGCAGGCGATTGCTGTGCTTTCAGTTGACGTGCTGTATTTTCCAGAAAATGATCTGAATCCGAAAGTACCTGAGCAGACAGCCATTTTGCCAGGAATTTTTCGATCAGGCTGGCATGGGCTTTGCCCTGCTCATTCAGTTTTAGCACATGCATCAGTTGCACGGTATCCGCTTTAGCTGCCGGATTAGCTTTCGTCAGAAGTTGGGAAAGGTTTTTCTTTTCTGCATTCAATACTTGCAATTCAGATTTCAACTGCATCTGTTGTTGCTGTTGTTCGCTATGTGCCTGTTTAACCTGTTCCATCTGCTGGCTCAGCTCAGCATAATGGCTTTCTAGGCGAATCAGCTGTTGTTCAGTATCAGCTTTCTCCCGCTGATACTGTTCCAGCTCATCTTGCTGTGCTTGATTCTGAATCTGGGCGGACTGTTGCTGCAAGGTTTCTTTCTGCTGCTCGATACGAACGATATTTTTAGCTAGTTGCTCGCTTTGTGCCAGCATCTGCATCTTGCGCTGCTGTTGCTGTTCGACTTGAGTTTTAATCTGAGCAAATTGGGTCGCGACTGAAGCCTGTTGAGATTTCAGTTCCTGCAAACCTTGTTGCTGATCCTGACTTAAACCTTCCTGTTGTTGTAACTGTGTAGTTTGATCTTCTAGTTGCTCTTGTAGGGTATCCAGTTGTAATTCAATCAACTGTAAACGTTCTTTGGTTTGAGCTTTCTGTTGTTCTAGTTGCACCAGACTGGTTGAGTTTTGCTCCAGCAGAGACTGTTTCTGCTTCAGGTTTATTTCCAGTTCAGCCAGCTTTTTCTCAGCCTGTTGCCATTCATTTTGTAATGGGGTGGACTGCTGGATCAAACGCTGGAACAGCTCACTGGTTGTCCCCAGATCGTGCTCAACCGTGGTCAGTTCAGAACGTACTAACTTGAAGCTGTCACCTAGCGTGTTCATCTCAACGGTATATTCTTCCTGCAAGCGCTGGCTTTGCTCGCACTGGAATGACAGGATTTCAACTTTCAGGGTACGGATCTGCCCTTCGAGTTCTTTATATTGAATTGCAGTTTCGGACTGGCGTTTTAAGGTTTTGAGTTGGGACTTGAGTTCGGAAGCAATATCTTCTAAGCGAGACAGATTCTGGGTGGTATGTTCCAGATGCTGCATGGTTTCGCGACGGCGGGCCTGATAGCGCGATACGCCCGCTGCTTCTTCGATATAAACCCGCATTTCTTCAGGCTTGGCATCGACCAGACGGTTAATCATGCCCTGTTCAATAATGGCGTAGGAACGTGGTCCCAGACCGGTACCCAGGAAAATATCAGTGATGTCACGACGGCGGCATTTGGTACCATTCAGGAAATATTCAGACTTGCCATCCCGGTTGACCTGACGGCGTACGGCCAGCTCGTTATAGGCATTATACGCACCGCCAAGTTTTCCGTAGGTATTTTCAAAGCGTAGCTCTACACTCGCCACACCCACTGGCTTACGCTTCGCAGTTCCGGTAAAAATGACGTCCTGCATGCTGCCGCCACGTAACTGGCGCGCACTCGATTCCCCCATCACCCAGCGAATTGCATCAATGACGTTGGACTTGCCACAACCATTGGGCCCCACAACGGCAGTCCGGTTATCTTTAAAGTGTAAAGTTGTACTATCGGCAAAAGATTTGAAGCCTGAAAGTTTTAAACTGCTTAAACGCATAATGTCCTGATTTAACGGCGCGAGCGTCTCGCCCACGCAAGTTCAATTTGTTTCATCCGTGTTAGTGATTCCAACACAAGGTTGCGCAAGTGTCGACAAAAATCTTCCATAAATAAAGTGGCCTGATGTGATTTTCGGCTCAGAATTGCATCAGTTACCAGCTTAAACAGATCAAAAGATTCCTGTAGCTCGCGCTTGGAAATATTCAGGGTTAAAAAGTAACTGCGCCGCAGTGAAGGCAGTAGCTCATGGTAGTAACGCATCAGATAGGGATTGCCAACCATGTCCTGCTGCTGCGCCAAGCCCTGAAAGATCAAATCATAAAACTTTTCGGTGTGACCTTGACGGGTTTCCGCTTCTAATTGTTCTAATAATAGCTGAACACGCTCTGCCTCATGCGGGCGCCAGGTTTCAGCCATACGGTGTACGATCTGACCTAGCAGAAGACAGCACATTTCAAACAGGGCACGAACTTGCAGTGCAGACATTTCCGAGACAATGGCACCGCGGCGCGGGTAGATTTCGATGAGCTGGGTGCGTTCCAGCAATAATAATGCTTCGCGTACAGAACCACGACTGACATCAAGTTCTGATGCAATTCTCAGTTCCTGGATCCGCTCACCTTCCACAAGCTCACCACGAATAATCTGTTCACTGATATGCCTGGCGATCTGCTCAGACAAGCTGTTTGCTTTTTCCTCGTGCATGGCCATCCTGTCTTTATTTTTATTGATGCAGTTCTTGTCATGCTGAATGACTTTTCATTTATTTAACCTATTTTATTAAAGGAATGCTTTGACATTGTCAGACAATATTCTGTCTATGCAGCCAACCAGCCTCTATATAAACCAGTTTAGCGGTTGTTTATTCTGTTTTTATTCTCTTTATCAGCATAAACATATTGATCAAATAGAAAAAGAGAGTACTTAAACTCTCTTTTCTGAAATCTGCATTAAAGAAATTACCTTACAGAAAGGCACTGACACCCTGATAAATAAAATAGCTACCGACAACGCTTAATAAGGCCGCAAAACATTTCTTCAACATGACCGGTGACAATAGATGTGCCACTTTTGCCCCCACTTTGGCAGTAAAAAAACTCATGATACTGATGCCGATAAAAGCATATATATGAATATAGCCAATGGTATTCGGTACCGTAACATCCGACTGCTTACCAAACCACATAAATCCGAGTGCGCCAGCAATCGCTATGGGGAGTCCACATGCAGCTGAAGTCGCTACGGCTTTTTGCATCACTACGCCACAACGGTTTAAAAATGGCACTGTCAGACTGCCGCCGCCAATTCCAAAGATTGCAGAGGCAATACCAATTCCAGCCCCAGTCGCCATTTGTTTTGGCGTAGAAGGTAGTGTGCTTGCTGGATCAATCTTGACATTGGCACGGCTAAACATTCGTAAAGCTACCCATACTGCAAAGAAACCGATCAGAAGCTGCAGGCCTTGACCCGGTAAATAGTCTGCAATGCCTGCACCGAGGAAAGACCCAATCACCAAACCAGGTGCCAGATTGCGGAAAACGGGCCAAAGTACTGCACCTTTGAGATGATGTGCCATGACCGAACTGATTGAGGTCACAATAATCGTCGCCAAAGAGGTTCCCACTGCCATGTGCATGATGACACTTGGATCGTACTGGAGCTGGGTAAATACAATGTACAGAATCGGCACAACAATCAGGCCACCACCCACTCCAAACAGGCCTGCGGTGAAACCAGCAATTGCACCAATCAACAAATATATGATTAACTCCATAACGACATTTACCACGTTTAAATTCAGATGGATATAGAAACTCGCGAACTGCAACAACTGCTTAAAGATGCAGGACAACTGCCTGAAGTCCTGTTGCTGAAACCCGTCACCACTTCGACCAATGATGATGTCCGGGATCTCGCTCAAAAAGGCATTCGACAGGTATTGGTCAGCAGTCGTGCCCAAACTCAGGGCCGAGGCCAGCGTCAACGCCAATGGATTTCTCCGGAAGGCAATATCTATTTAAGCACATTGCTGAATACAGAGATACCGATTGATGGTCGTCTCGCGCTTGAAGTTGCACTCAATATTCTGCAAATGCCTGGCTTGCAAAAGCTTGATCTGCAAGTGAAATGGCCAAATGATTTATATAGTCAGAATGCCAAATGGGGCGGCATTCTGGTAGAGCCGATCTCTACCCATCAGGCAGTGGTCGGTGTGGGAATTAACCTGGCCCCGATTGAAGCAGAACAATTGGATCAGCCGATCACTTCCCTTTCTGAACTGGGCCTGGCTACAGTGATACGCAACCAGCTGATTGCTGAACTCTATCAGGCCATTCAACAGGCGGGTCAATGGTTTAATCATGGCAGCCACAATCTGGCGGCCCGCTTTAATCATTATGCCGCTTTTATTCAGCAACAGGTGGAATTTACTGACCTACAAGGACAATATGCCGGTATCTTTGCCGGTATTCAGGAAGATGGCGCGGTGCAGATTGAGACTGAATCTGGTATTCAGACCTTTTATCAAGGGCAATTACGTTTAAAGACTGGTAGCTAAGGCAAGATCAATGAAAAAATTATGGCTGGATATTGGCAATACACGTCTTAAATACTGGATCACGGAACAAGATCGTATCATTGAACATGCGGCTGAAATGCATCTACAGTCTCCAGCGGATTTACTGCTGGGTCTGATTCAGCATTTTATGGGATCAGGCTTGCATCAGGTGGGAATCTCTTCTGTACTAGATAAGCAAAATAATGAACGTATCCTGAAAATTCTAAAACGCCTGAATATTCCAGTGATCTTTGCCAAAGTTCATGCTGAATATGCAGGCCTGATCTGTGGTTATGATGATCCGGCTCAACTCGGAATTGACCGTTGGTTACAGGTGTTGGCAGTTGCAACATCGAATACACAAAACTATTGCGTCATTAGCTGTGGTACCGCTCTCACCATTGACTTGGCTCAAGGGCAAAAACATCTGGGGGGTTTTATCCTGCCAAACTTACATCTACAGCGAGATGCCCTGATTCAGAATACCAAAGGCATTAAAATTCCAGATGCTGCGTTTGAAGAGCTGAGCCCGGGACGCAATACCATTGATGCCGTACATCACGGTATTCTGCTCGGTCTACTCAGCACCATTGAAAAGGTATTAAGTGACTTCCCTGCCCAGCTGATTCTTACAGGTGGTGATGCGCCACTGTTTGCACAGCATTTACAATCCTTCCAGCCCGTGATTGAACCCGACCTGTTACTTAAAGGCCTGCAGCATTTTGCAGCTCATTTAGACCATACAGCCGGTGGATAACTTCCAGTAGCTGTGGGAAATCCGCATAACCATCAGTTTTTTCAAAATGTCCGGCCTGCAAGACTTCAAAAATCTGAGTATTGAGAAGTCGATGGGCCAGACTTAAAGACATGGCAGTGGGTACATGTGGATCATTGTTAGAAATGTACATAACCCCGTATTTATAGCTTTTAGAAAGTGTTTTGAAATCCAGTTTTACACTGCGCACTAGATCATTCAGTTCTGACCACATCACCAGCGGCTGATCAAAACCTGCCACCATCACTACCCCACGAATAGCTTTACGGTGAGTCAGATAGTGCTGTTCTACGAATTTCAGCACACTCAGGCAGCTCAACCCGTGTGCTACCAGAATGGTATCGGCATCCATTTGCGGGATCTGCACTGCCAGACTTTGTTGCCAATCTTGCATTTTCGGTTCTAATGGATTGGCTAACATGATGCGCTTAGCATCAATACCAAGTTTCTTGACCTGTCGACTTAACCACGGATACCAATGGTCATTAGAGGTCGACTGATAGTCATGAATGATATAAACGTTTCCTGATTTATTTGTCATAGCTGTATACTTATACTAATTGTTAAAATAATGATGCTACCGGCTCATTGTTTTAACATGTTTTACAAAGCTTTCAAGCAAATTTCCAGACCACTAGCACCCATTTTGTAAAGTTTAATCTTTCAGCCTCGAAACGCTTATTGGCGTATAAGATTTGGTTCAATACTTTGCCAGACTTCAGGCAGTTCAGTGCAGCCTTGCGAGTCAATAAAATGACCAAAATGCTGAGCCTTAATCACTTGTGCATCCAGACTTTCTGCCTGCTCCAGACTAAATTTTGGTGCTACCCGATCATCACCTTCAGAGTAGATGACCACTCGTTCCTGAATCTGCTGCTTCAATAAATCAAAGTCAATTTGGGCAGCATCAATAAATGGATTAACCTCTTCCAGACGTCCGAGTCGACCATTAAAACCAGCGATGAGTACGAGTTGCTTGATCTTCTGTTGTTTCAATTTATGAGATAAATAATGCAAAGCTGCAATAGTTCCTAAGCTGTGAGCGATAAAGATACTGTTCTCATCGACGCTTTCTATCTGCTCCTGCATCTGCTTTTGCCAGGTTTCCAGCCGAGGTGTGGTAGAGGGATCAAGTCGTAAAACTTTTAGGCTTACATGTTCTTCCTTAGCTTTTTGCTGAATCCAGGGATACCAGTTTTCATCTGGACCAGCCGTATAGCCGTGTACCACAATCACTTGCGTCATTTTATTACTCCTGTATTTGCATTTTTTAAAGAGTCTGCCTCAGCTAACGACAGGATTGGGTAAGTAAATGTATGCTTTGATTAAACTGTATATCTTAAAAAGCAAAAAAGGCGCATGAAGCACCTTTTTTTAAACAAAGAACTTATTTCTTGTCGTTGCCGCCGAACAGTGGACCCATGCCACCACCGCCGCCAAACTGTTTCTGCAAGCCGCCGAGTGACTTCATCATTTTTGCCATACCTGATGGATTGGCAAATTTCTTCATCATTTTCGCCATCTGGGCATGCTGCTTGATCAGTTTATTCACTTCAGCAACATCCATACCACAGCCTGCTGCAATACGCTTCTTACGGCTTGGGTTCATCAAGTCAGGGTTACGACGCTCTTTAACAGTCATAGACTGGATGATCGCTTCCATTTTCTTGATTTGTTTTTCAGGGTTGGCTTGAGCAATTGCATCCTGAAGGCCAGCACTGCTCATTCCTGGAAGTTTATCCAGAAAGCCCATCATGCCACCCATCTTGTTCATTTGCTCAAACTGCATCAGCATATCTTCAAAGTTGAAGCTGCCGCCTTTTTGCAGTTTTTTCGCCATTTTCTCGGCTTTTTCTTTGTCGATTTTGCGTTCAACTTCTTCGACCAGAGAAAGCACGTCACCCATACCAAGAATACGCTGTGCCACACGTTCCGGATGGAATGGCTCAAGCGCATCCAGCTTTTCACCCATCCCCAGGAACTTGATTGGCTTGCCGGTAATGGCACGAACAGAAAGTGCTGCACCACCCCGAGCATCACCATCAGTCTTGGTCAGGATTACACCAGTCAAAGGTAGAGCATCGTTGAAGGCTTTTGCAGTATTTGCCGCATCCTGACCAGTCATGGCATCGACCACGAACAGGGTTTCAGTTGGGCTAATCGCAGCGTGCAACTCTTTGATCTCATCCATCATGTCATCATCGACATGCAGACGGCCTGCGGTATCGACAATCAGGACATCAGCAAACTGGATTTTTGCTTGTTCGATGGCACGGTTGGCAATATCAATTGGACGTTCATTGGCATTCGATTCAAGGAAAATCGCACCTACTTCACCCGCAACCGTTTGTAGCTGCTTGATCGCTGCTGGACGGTATACGTCGGCAGACACCATCGCGACTTTTTTCTTTTGACGTTCTTGTAAGAAACGTGCAAGTTTTGCAGCAGTCGTGGTTTTACCCGCACCCTGCAAACCAGCAAGTAGCACAACCACAGGTGGTTTTGCTGCCAGGTCGAGGCTCTCGTTCGCCGCACCCATCATCTTGGTTAATTCGTCATAGACAATCTTGACGAAGGCCTGGCCTGGAGATAACTGAGTCATCACTTCCTGGCCCAATGCTTCTTCCTTAACTTTCGCGATAAATTCACGAGTTACAGGTAACGCAACGTCGGCTTCAAGAAGTGCCATACGTACTTCACGTAACGTATCTTTAATATTGTCTTCGGTTAGCTGCCCTGAGCCAGTAACATTTCTTAAACTCTGCGTGAGTCGTTCTGTTAAGGTATCAAACATTGCAAAATCCGCTTAAAATAGCCGTGAGCAAAAAATTGTTTCTTAAAATAGAAAATTTATGCATAGAATGCTATAGGATACTGTAGTTCGCATCGAATTTATATAAATGAATATTCATCACCCTTAAAAAGGTTAGACATGGTTAGCCTCCCTCTGGTTTATACAATTTTGGCATTAGTCGCCTATACCGCATCTTTCTGGTATTTGTTTGTTCATTTAATGTCGAAACGTATTCCAAATCAGTGGTTTGTTGGTATCACGGCCGCTCTTGGTCTGGTATTACATGGCATGGTTCTTTATGGTGACATGCACACCCCGATGGGGATAAATTATGATGTTTTTGTTCTGGTTTCGTTTACTTCCGGACTGATGCTTTTACTGAGTCTGGCTTATAGTACCTATCGCCCTATTTTGCCATTGAATCTGATTGGTATTCCGGTTGCAGCGACTGGCCTGATTTTAGGCTTTGCTTTTACCCCACAAGCCAAAATCATTGTGCAGAACTCGCTTGGTCTTGATATTCATATTATCCTGTCATTATCTGCCTATGCAGTGCTGCTGATGGCCACCATTCAGGCGGTGATTCTGCGTTTTCAGGACCGTGAACTCAAGAAAAAACAGAAACGCCGGGTCTGGGTCAATTTGTTACCATCGTATCAGGATATGGAATCATTGCTGTTTGATATGCTGATGACCGGTTTTGTCCTACTGACTATTGCCTTAGGTTTCGGCTTCTTTACCATTGATGATTTCTTCGCCCAACACCTCGCACATAAAACAGCATTTAGTATTATTTCCTGGCTGGTCTATGGCGCTTTACTGATTGGTCACTGGAAATTTGGCTGGCGTGGACAAAAAGCGGTTCGTTTTACTTTAATCGGTTTTGGTTTGCTGGCTGTAGGTTTTATCGGTTCCAAGTTTGTGCTGGAAATGTTGTTGAATAAGTAAGTTTAAGATTTTTTTAAAATTAATATTTTCATAAGCCCAACTACTGGGCTTTTTATTTGCCAAAACTTAATCTGGATTTACTCTGCCTACCCGTACCGACAGGGGCCAGCGGATGACTCTGGGCAATTCCGGATCTTCCCATTCGGATAACATGGTATCTGCCAGTATATTGAGTGGGTTATGTCCCAAAGCTTTAGTGGCTACTTTAACAGCTGACCAGGTACTCATATAACCAATCAGCTAGTAAAAGTTCCATTCAACTTGCAGCACAGGGGACGAAATTGAAATTTCTTGGAATGGAAATGCCAGATTTTGATAACCTTCATCTACATGATGACGTTCTGGTGGCCAGTATGATGCAAGTGTCACTTCATAAAAATGCCTGAAATAATGATTCAAATGCTCCTCATCAACATTAAAAACACCATAAGTAATCAAAGCCAGAATGGCATTTGGTTTCGCAATACGTTGGACTTCTGCATAAAACTTGTCCAGGTCCAGCCAATGTGCAGCTTGCGCTACCGAAATCAGATCAACACTCTGATCAACCAGAGGAATATTTTCTGCTGCAGCTTGAAGATACTGTATTTTTGGATGAGACTTGGCTTGGGCAAGCTGTTCAGCACTGCCATCAATTGCAATCACTTGATCGAAGTAATTTGCCAAGACCTCTGAAAACTGCCCTGAACCACAATCAACGTCTAGAGCCAGTTGTATATCAGGTGACAGCTCTGACAATATCTTGCCCAACATGTCTGGATAATGTGGACGAAATAAAGCGTAGTCTTGTGACTGCTGGGAGAAATAATCCTTGAAATGAGGCTGTTCCATACTGCCATCCTGAAGATTTATTATTCTTTTCAATATAGCCATCAATATGTAAAACTCTATTATTTTATTGTGCTGAAGACAGTCGTTCTATCGATATGTACTAAATCCATTCTCACGCTCCCTCCCTTTATAAGCATGAAATTTAAACTGCCTGGACATTCAGGCGAAAAAGCCGTATAACACCGTTTTTCAAATTCACAGGTGAACACGTTGAAACTTGTTCTTGCACCCATGGAAGGCTTAACGGACCCGATTATGCGCGATGTACTGACATCCGTCGGAAGCTTTGACTGGTGTGTGACCGAGTTTATTCGTGTCACAGATTCGCTGCTGCCGGACCATGTTTACTATAATTATTGCCCTGAACTCCTAAATGAAGGTAAAACTGCAGCCGGTACACCGGTACATGTACAGTTCTTGGGGAATAATCCGGAAATGCTGGCAGCCAACGCAGTCAAAGTTGCTGCTATGGGGGCACCCGCAATTGATATGAATTTTGGCTGTCCGGCTAAAACCGTCAACCGTCATCGTGGCGGTTCAGTGCTGCTGGATGAGCCAGAAGTCGTGTATGAGCTGGTGAAAGCAGTGCGTGATGCGGTTCCTGCACATATTCCGGTATCTGCAAAAATGCGGCTTGGCTATATGGACCGTAACTTTATGCTGGAAAATGCCCATGCCATTGAAGATGCTGGTGCTGCCTGGGTAACAGTGCATGCACGGACTAAAGCGGATGGCTATACCCCCCCTGCATTCTGGGACCAGCTGCAACCGATTCGTGAAGCTTTAAAGATTAATGTCATTGCTAATGGTGAAATCTGGACAAATGCGGATGCCAAGCAATGTCAGCTGGAATCTGGATGTGAAGATCTGATGATTGGACGCGGTGCAGTAACGACGCCTGATTTGACTCAATGTATCCGTAAAAATAGTGATGATCCACTCATTAGCTGGAACGAACTGCTTGGTCTGCAAATTCGTTTTCTGAATGGTTCCTATAAAAAAGAAATGAATATGGTCGGTCGTTATAAGCAGTGGCTCGGCATGATGTCCAAGCATTATCCTGAAGCGAAGTCGCTGTGGGATGAAGTAAAACGGGTAAAACCGCTGGAAGAAATTACTGAAAAGCTCAAAGCTGCTCAGCATTCAGCTAAAAATCCCTGAACTTTTCAGGGATTTTTTATTTAACTTGCTTACGCTGCTTTAAGCCTTCTATATGTTGACGATTGGTCTGCCTGGATTTCTCCAGCATAGCCTTCTCCAGATGCAGCTGAATCCGATTGAGTTTGGTTTCAGAAATTACCGGCTCCTGAAAGCTTTTCACGTAATCCGTCCAGCTGGCATTACGAAAAACATTTGCTGGCATCGCGGTCTTAAACTCAGCTTCTGGCATAAACACCACCAGTGAATGGATATGTTCTGGACTTAAAACGTCTGTCAGAACCTGTTCCAGCACTTTGACGTGTTTATAATTCTGATGCAGCGGATTCTGGAATTTATAACTCTGTTTATAAAGTTTTTGAGTCCACATTTTTTGACGTTCACCACCAAAAATCCAGCCTTTATAGTTCTTGGTTTCAATCACAAATAGCCCAAATGGGCTTAACAGTAAATGATCAATCTGGGTAGTAGCCCCTTGCCCATCCTCAAAGGTCAGGTCATTCATCAAAATATAATGCGGCTGTTTAAGATAGCGTTTAGCATGCACAACAACGGTAAACTCACCGAATTTCCCTTTGAGATATGGTTTAAATAGCTTGAATAAAGCTGCTAAGGAAAATAAAAGAAACAGCCACCAGAAATTTTCAATCACTGGAGCAAAAAATGGATTCATTTTGTCAGGTCAGATTTTTATTAGGATAGAATATATCTTACTTATTTCGTTCAATATTTAACAGGATTTCCTTGCGCTCCAGTCCACCTGCAAAACCCACCAAAGCGCCATTGGCACCAATCACACGATGGCATGGAGCAATAATCGAAATCGGATTACGACCGTTGGCAGCCCCCACGGCACGAACCGCTTTCGGATTACCAATTTCCAGGGCAATATCACGATAGGTTCGAGTTTCTCCATAAGGAATATTCAGCAAGGCCTGCCAGACACTTTTCTGAAATGGTGTACCAGCAAAATCGAGTGGCACATCAAAACAGCTACGTTGACCAGCAAAATATTGTTCCAACTGTACTTTAGTCGCAACCAGAACAGGATGCTCAGGATCTTCCATTAAAGTTGCCAGCTTTACCCGGTTCGGCGTTTCACAATCCCAGAGCACCGCAACCAGTGCCTCAGTACTGGCGACCAATCGCAATTGCCCTACAGGTGAATCCATATAGATATAGCTTAAGTTCATGTCTTCACCCTGTTGGATTGCCATAGAAAGATTATTTTAACGCAATGATCAATATAAGGCTGATATAAATAAATACTGAAACATTTACATTAGGGTACACCCTATAAACTTTAAGAAGATGAGAGTTTCATCAAAACCAGACCGGAAATAATCAAGACAGCTGCTAGCATGCGCATGGCAGTCGCAGGTTCTCCCAAAATAAAAATCCCAATCAGGAAAGAACCAACTGCACCAATTCCGGTCCAGATGGTATAGGCGGTGCCTAAAGGTAGCGTACGCATAGCGTAAGCCAGCAGTGCAAAACTTAGAAACATGAAAAAGATAGTAATAATGCTGGGGGTCAGTTTGCTGAAGCCTTCCGATAGCTTCATTGAGTAGGCCCACACTACCTCAAAAAGACCTGCCAGTATGAGTAAAAACCAGGCCATATACCCTCCTTCATGAATTAAGAAATCAGGCCGTCCTGACGATTTTTCCTGAGTAAAAGCAATATTTTACATCAAGGGAGGTCGTTCCTCCTAAAACTGTGAGATTGTATAAAATTACTTGCAAAAATATAGTGCAGATTACAAAAATTGACCGTATGAGATGTAACTTAACTCAGCTTAACTCAAGCACCCAAGACAGCCCTCGAAAAAATCGCTACTTTAGATACACAGTTAAGAATAAAACAGAGTTCTCAGTCACTTTAAAAATGACAACAAGGTGCTCAGCACTGCTCCAAAACAAGAAGTTTATCCCCATCAAATAATTAAGTTATGCACATGAATTAAATTTAAAATTGTTCGGAGAAGTTACACAATGAAACACGAATTTAAAATAAGTTGATCACTTTTTATGAAGCTTGATTTGTAAGCGCTGATGAATAAAACACCAGAATTTGTAAGCCTTTCAAAATAGAAAAAGGACCCAAATTGAGTTCTTTTTATACATATTTTGTATAATGCTTAAACAACCAAGCTACAATTGATTACAATTTATGCTGGATATCCATAGGGTTACCCACATAGATATCCATATACTTATCCATAAAGTTATCCACAGTCTGCTGTGAATAACATAAAATTCCGATCAGACAGTGACTTGTCCTACTTTCGCCAGTTCTGCACACATTTCATCAATCACAGCTTTATAATCCGGTTTACCGAAGATCGCTGAACCTGCCACAAACATATCCGCACCCGCTTCTGCAATTTCGCGGATATTGGCTGGTCCTACACCACCATCTACTTCTAGACGGATATCACGACCAGAAGCATCAATGATCTTGCGTGCCTGACGTAATTTATCCAAAGTCATCGGAATAAATTTCTGACCACCAAAGCCCGGGTTTACACTCATCAACAGGATCTGATCCACTTTATCCAGTACATAATCAAGGTAATGCAAAGGTGTTGCCGGATTAAATACCAGACCCGCCTGAGCACCGCCAGATTTAATCAGCTGCAAAGAACGGTCAACGTGATCAGAAGCTTCCGGATGAAAAGTAATAATGTCCGCACCGGCTTCAAGGAAATCACCAATCATGCGATCGACCGGTTTGACCATAAGATGCACATCAATCGGTGCCTTAATGCCATATTTTTTCAATGCCTTACACACACCTGCCCCAAAAGTCAGGTTTGGCACATAGTGGTTGTCCATGACATCAAAATGAACAACATCAGCACCTGCTGCCAGTACATTTTCAACTTCTTCACCTAAGCGGGCAAAGTCAGCAGACAAAATAGAAGGTGCAATTAAATACGGCTTGGACATGGAAGAACCTGGCTGAATATGAGATGAATACCGCATTATAACAAATTGTATTTGCGCCTGCGTCTGTTCGCCTGAATAATCGCATCCGCTTAACAAATTGTTATAGGACAAGACTTGCCGGTTATGGATGCTCCCGCCTATGATGAATACCTCTCAACAAGATCATTCAAACCATGCAAGAAAGTTATGCTGATATTCCGACCTTACAAGCTCAACGTATTGCCTTACGGTTAATGAAACATTGGCAACACAAATTTGAAGTGGCCTCGACTGAACAGAATATTCAAATTCACATGCCGAATGCGATGGTGGAAATGATACCTACGGATCAGCATTTACGGGTACAGATTCGGGCACAGCAGGAAGATGTCGACCTGCCGCGACTACAGCAGGTGGTCATTGAGCATCTCGAACGGATGGGTCAGGAGCCTTTACAGGCAGAATGGCAAATTCAGCAACTCTAAGCCTCAGGGCTGTCGTAGTGTATGTTCTGCCTCAAATGCTTTTACCGCCTTAATCCGCTCTTGTGTTGCAGGATGGCTACTAAAGAAATCCCATACTGAGCTTTCGGCCTCCTTATCTTCCCCACTGTCTTTAGCCAAGCGTTCTAGGAAGTTGGCAAAATGAATGGTAGGGATATGCTGAGCCTGCATCGCATTTAAAGCATAGTCATCTGCTTCAGCCTCAAAATTACGCGAATAGCTGGCGCCGACCATGGCCACCGGTAAATTGGTAAGCAGGTCTGAACCATCACCGGTAATCATGATTAAAATTACGCTAAACCCTAAACTGGAAAGTGCCTGTTGCAGGCTATGCCGCTGTACCAGATGGCCCTGTTCATGTGCCAACACCCCCATAATTTCCCGATCATCCTGAGCCAGTGCGACCAGTTCATCAGTCAGGATAATGGTATTGTTTGGAATCGCCAGTGCATTGGCACCGATTGCTCCACCTTGACGGAACACCACTTTCGCCGGCTGATCTCCTGCAACCAGTTGTTGATATTGAGCTACTATCGTCTGCTGACGTGCCTTAGGCAGTTTAGTGTCTTCAGTCATCTTCAGGACATAGCTTTCTGCTTCATCGCCCATACGCGTCAAAGTGTTGGCAGGCAGATGATGAGCCACATGATAGGAAGCTGCTGGAATGCCCCATTTAATTGTCGCAAAACCCAGTGCCAGTACAAATGCCACACTAAACAGAATTAAAGCCGGGGTGCGTTCCAGTTTCCAGATCGAGTGCTGTAATCCCTTACGCTGTAAATTAAACCATTCTGGCAGCTCAGAAGAAAACTCCAGGCGGGCATCATCTTGGAGTTCAATCACTGGCTGAATTTTTCCAAGTGCTCCAATCAGCTGCATGTCTGCATACAGATAACGCCGCTGCTGTGCATAAGCTTCGCCATAACGAATCAGTACCGACTGATCATCAATCCGGGACACCTGCGCCGGTTGCGGTTTTGAGATAATGCCATCATAGAAAATGACGTCAGTGACCTGAGTAGACATACTTTTCTCCTGTTATAACGACACATCAATATCGAAGATGTCACTGATCTCTTCTGCCAGCGCACTGTGATCCTGCTGTGCTCTGTTCATCATCATGTCCGGATCATTACGTAAATTCAGGGTTAATGATTCCACCTGATAGCGATATAGACGAATCGCTGCCCATGGTGTAAGCAAACCTAAACTCAGAATACGTGCGATCCAGTTAGTCACCAGAATCCAGGTATAGTGCCATTGGGTACACTCGGTCTTGAACTGGCTACGACTGATAGATGTATTGTTCCAGGTGGTAATAAAAATCCGGGCCTGCATCAGGGGGAAAATGATGAAAAAACCAAATAGATAAATCGCCACAATCCAGCCGATTAGCGAGCTTAAAACTCCAGGATTGCCAAGATTGGCAAAACTGGAACCTATGCCAAAGATCATCACCGCAACCAGAAAACCCATGAAAATAAACAATGGGACATACATGGCCTTCATGTAATCGCCCCATGTGGCATTCAGCTTGAATTTCAACTGGCCTGCATAGAGATGATCAAAGCAATAACGTTTATATAGCCAGACCAATACCGGGAAAAAGATCCCTAGGGTCAGGATATAAATCAGGATGGCTTTGATAAAGGTCCAGTAAGCTTCCTTATTGGTACCGCCAAAATAAAACCGGGCATTGCCAAATTTACTGTTGCGGGCATTAAATCGTAGTGTCGCCCGAATCAGCCAGGGCACTGCCAGATAAAGAATCAGTAACCCGACCAGTGTCGCTGTAGTAGACAGGTTTGAAGCAATCGAAATGGCAAAATATAGTCCTAGCGCAATCAGACGCCCCATCAAAATTTTGACTGGTACCCCGGTAAAGTCGAAACGGCGTTGTACAAATTCAGTATTACCATAAAAATAACGCAGACGGCGTACCTTGGCCCAAGGTGAATACAATCCTAAAGTGACTATCGTCAGCAGGATATTCACAATCCAGATACCGAAATATTCACTGGCAGTCCCATGAAAACGAAAATACTGTAATTCGCCTACCCGTATAGGTCTTACTTCCGGCATGGCTGAAATATCAGGTGGGAATGGTGGAATGACTGGAGGAATTGTAGATGCGTCTATATCACTGGTATTTTGCATAAACTGCCTTGTTTTTATTATATAAATCTTTGCAAGTATAGCGCATGATCAGACATGGATGTCATGTATATTTGCATCCATGTCATGAGTCATTTGCTTTTGATTATAGCTAAAAATCAGTTTTCGAGCTGTACCGCATGGAACTGTAGATGGTCATCAACAAAGCTTTGAATAAAGTAATAACCGTGATCATAGCCCTGATGTTCACGTAAGGTAAGCTTTTGTCCCACGGCATCACAAGCTTGCTGGAATAAGGCAGGATTCAGCTGGCTATAGAACTGATCATTAAAGCCTTGGTCAATCAGGATATCCGGATAAAGTGCGCCTTTGGCTTTGACCAGTTCAGTCGCATCATGTTTGGCCCATTCTGCACGATCTTCACCTAAATAATTGCTAAAGGCCTTTTCACCCCAAGGGCATTGGCTTGGTGCACAGATCGGAGCGAAGGCAGAAACAGAGACAAATTTTTCTGGATATTTAAATGCCAAGGTTAAGGCACCATGACCGCCCATCGAATGTCCAAAAATACCGATTTTGCCCGGCTGAATTTCAAATTCTTCATTTACCAAGGGATAAAGCTCATTCATGATGAAGCTTTCCATCTGGAAGTGTTCAGCCCAAGGAAACTGCGTTGCATTGATATAGAAACCGGCACCCTGTCCGATGTCCCAGTTATCCCCTTCAGCTACCCCTTCACCACGTGGCGAGGTATCTGGCGTAATCAGGATTAAGCCAAGCTGTGCTGCCAGACGCTGCGCATGCGCTTTAATCGCAAAGGTTTCTTCAGTACAGGTCAGACCTGCCAAATAGAATAACGCTGGGCAGCTTTGTCCTGCCAAGGCTTGCGGCGGCAGAAATATACCAAAGCGCGCTGAATTTTTTAGCACTTTAGAATCAAAGCGATAGATTCGCTGTTCACCTTCAAAACTTCTATTATTCTGTAGCAGTTCCATCATGATTCCTTTTTGTATTTTCTAAAGTCATTGATCAGTTTAGGGCGCCAAAGCGACTGACTGGGAAGCTGAAGCTATTGTCGCTGGCGGGAAAAGACGTTGTTCAAGCTGAGGTAACATCAATTCCATATTCTTACCGATAACCCACTGTGGTTCAGACGGTTCAAAGCCTTGTGCACTTTCCCACTTCGCTACCGTCTGGCTGGCTTGTGTAAAAGCTTCCTTTAAGCTGTCCTGCTCACGCATCGCTTCATCAAAGAAGGCACGGCCAAAGTAGGTATAGTCGGCTTCATTCGAGCAGCCAAAGGACTGGCGATCTGCTGCTGAAGCGGTGATGATCAAGGTATTTTCATTTTGCAGTGCAGAAACAAAACTGCCGGAGTAACAGGCAGAAATCACAATAACTCGCCAGCGGATACCGGATGCATCCAGCGTGTCACGCAGCCACTTTGGATCGACCTGTGCCAGATCTAGCGGTGCATTTTCCATTTCAAATACGTTTGGCAAACCATGCGAGGTCATGTACAGGAAGAGCACATCACTTTCGCGATTCATCTGCTGGCCAATACGGCGTAAAGCCAGTTCCATACTGGTTTTGGAAGCAATTGGCATCTCGGTGCGAGCTGCTGGATGATTTACCAAGGCAATCGAACGCCCAAAGGTTCCAAAGCGGGTATCAAACTGTTCCTTGATCCGTTCAATCTCTGAATAGAATACATCTTGATAGCTTGCACCTGCCACACCCACAAAATACCAGTGTGACTGCGCAAACTCGCCATATTCAATAGAATCCAGCGCTTTGTTTAGTAAATTAGGTTGTGCATAGAAGGCATCTTCAGCAAAACTTGGCGGGACTTCTTCTACTTTCCAGATCGGCTGATCTTTGACAGATATTTGCCAAACGACCAAGGTAAACAGGGTTGCCAGCATAATGAGTGCCCGTTCCCACCACGGCCATTTCAGCTCACGTGAGAATACCCAGACCACAGCCAGACTTTGCCAGACAAACAGCATCACAAATAAGGTCGGGATATAGTCATACAGAATATATGGCAGATAGTCGAGATCGCCCAGATACTGAATCAGACACTGAAATAGCATGATGTGCGTATCCAGTACCAGCCAGAGCAAGGCCGGCACCAGCATCAAACGCGGATTATTGATCCGCTGTGACAGAAAAATCCCGACAATCAGGGCAATAAAAGGCCAGAGTGCGTAGCTAACCAGACCTTGGGAGTTAAATTCCCCAATCCGGCCTGAACTGAGCCAGCTGAACAGGCTGTTGGCACAACCACCCAGAATGCCCCAGAACACCAGTTGAAGAATGGAGGGACGTACCATTTGCAGGGAACGCCTCGACCCCAGAAACAACCATATTCCGGCAATTTGATTGCTCTTAAAATCGTGCCAAAAATTAATGGATGGTTTGAAGTCGATCATAGGATTTCGGGGAGATCAAGTGGCTCGCTAATTCGCAGAATAAGTTTATGCTTGATAGGACTTTTATCAATGCTATTTTTAACTATATAACAAATCCTTGGCGAATTTTGAAGCAATTATCTTATTCAGCTACAAGATCATGCTGAAAATACGCATCAAAGCGACAAGCATCCCCTTGCCATTGATGATCGGGTGCTTTATCAGCCAGAAAAACGGCAAGACGTGGACGTTTCACCACCACCCGTTTAGCAATTTTCTGTGCCAGTTCTAGCAGGTTATCGCCAAGGTCCATTTCACCATCTTCAGGCAAGAGCATATGCAATAGCTGCATCTGTTTTTTCACCTGTGCCTGTTTCTTGGGTGCCTGCTGATTCTGGTCACGCTGCGGGAACATCGGATCCAGATAAACGACATCCACCACGGCGTTTTCTGCTGCCTGCTGGATTAAATAGTCAGCAGAATCAGAGAAGACCAGATGAATACGCGATACAACCGGATTCAGGAAAGCATCATTCTGCGCACGCGTATGGGTATCTTCCAGCAAGGTAAACAGAATCGGATGACGTTCGACCAGAGTGACATGCGCACCAAGATGTGCCATCAACAGGCTGTCATGACCAAGACCGGCAGTCGCATCAATTAGGGTCGGCTTTTCACCCAAGTTGCAAGCACGTGCAATCATTTCCGACTTCAGTGAAGCACGTTTTAAACGCCCCACTTCCGCTTTCCAGTCCGGTTGCATTTTCATGCCATTGGCAGATAGCCATAAACCGTCCGCATCAACACACAGTGCCAGTTCGGGATTCAGGCGAAAGAAACGCGCATTGAGTTTTTCTACGGTCTCAATCTGAACCTGTACACCACGAGAAGAAAGCACAGCCTCAAAGTGCTGTGCTTTCTCGATATATGCAGTTTCAGTGTATAAGCGAATCTCGCTTACCATAATGTCCAGCCTGTGTATGCAAACAATAAAATGAGCAGTCCCGATACAATACGGTACCAGGCAAAAATCATGAAATCACGCTTCGCGACATAAGCGACTAACGCACGGATCAATAACAATGCTGAAATAAAGGACACTAAAAGACCAACAGTAAGTACCACCCAGTCCTGAGTCCCACTAAACACGTCATAGCTCTGGTATAAGTCTAACAGGCCTGCACCGACAATTACCGGGATACCCAGAAAGAAGGAAAACTCAGTCGCTGCCTTACGTGATACTCCCAGGAACATCGCCCCGATAATGGTAGCACCAGAACGTGAAGTACCTGGAATCAGCGATAAAACCTGAATCAGACCAATCCAGATAGCATCTTTAATGGTCAGGTCTTCAACTTCTTGGGCACGGACTTGAGGTGGATTCTTTTCAATCCAGATAATGATCAGACCACCGACAATCAAGCCAATCGCAATTGCAATATTGTTGAATAACAATTCTTTTACAGTCTGACCAAAAGTCAGCCCGATAAGTATAATTGGAATCGAAGCCAGAATCAGACCAATACCGAGACGGCGTCCTTGTGGCTCACCACTGACAATCCCGGTGGCGGCTCCCCACAGACGTGTCCAGTATTCATAAATCACTGCTGCGATTGCCCCCATCTGGATGGCAATCACGAAAACATCACTCTTTTCCTTGGTCCAGAAATTCATTAATTCTGAAGCCAGAATCAAGTGCCCTGTACTAGAAATCGGTAAGAACTCAGTAATACCCTCAACAATACCCATGATTGCCGCTTTCAGCAGCAGTAATAGATCCATGCTTAATCCTGATTAATTATGCTTTGCCTTGTTCTGGAATTTTTTTCCATGCGTTATCGCGTAAATAGACCGGCAGTGCCAATTCAGCACTAACCCAGTTTTCTGATGCTGCTGCCACACGCGCTATCGTGGCAATATCCTGTGCAGTCGCAGTAACATTCTTGTATTCAGTCTCTTCTGATTGAACCAGATGAGCGCCTGAGCCGACTACAACAAATTTTACTGTGGCACTACCCTGTTCATAACCAAGCAACTGTTCTTCATCTACTGGCTGCATGATGCCTTGAGCATCCAGCTGATAGCTGGCGATATAAACTTCATTCATACGCGCATCGAGTACCGCGGTCACTTCGGTCAGACCATGCAAACGGTATGCCGCTTGTGCCAAGGCCTGTAAGGTCGAAACGGGTACCACTGGCAGGTCATTCGACCAGGCCAAAGCTTGTGTTACCGCGGCATTAATACGCACACCGCTAAATGAACCCGGTCCACGACTAAATGCAATCGCCGTCAAATCAGAAACCGCCAGGCTTAAATCTTTTAGAGCCTGCTCGATCATTGGGAGAATTGTTTGCGTTTGTGCCTTTGCGCGCGCATCAAGTTGGAAAAATAATTCTTGAGTGTCATCAATCACAGAAACGGAACACTGCTCATTGGCAGTTTCCAATGCCAGCACTTTCATGCACAACCTTAATTCAGAGAATATAAAAAACGCGGATATGATACTCCACTCATATCCGCTACGCGAGATTTTCCCGAAACAGATACAAAAAAACCTGGCCATCGCCAGGTTAATAAATACAGGTAGATGAGTTGCTTAAAGCTCAACTTGTTCCAGTGGCTGGAACTTCTGAAAATGGTTGGCATAATGCAGTGCGCTCATTTTCAGCTTTTGTACAGTATCTTCATCTAGGGTTTTTATCACCTTGCCCGGCGATCCCATCACCACAGAATTGTCCGGAATCACTTTTCCTTCCGGAATCAGCGCATTCGCGCCAATGATACAGTTTTTACCAATCACGGCATTATTGAGAATTATAGCCTGAATCCCGATCAGGCTATTATCACCAATGGTACAGCCATGCAGCATGGCTTGGTGACCAATCGTCACATAATCACCAATATGCATTTCAATCCCCGCATCAGTATGCAGCACGGCATTTTCCTGCACATTGGTATAGTCTCCAAGATGGATTTTGCTGTTATCACCACGCACCACGGCGCCAAACCAGATACTGACCTGTTTGCCCAATTCAACCTGACCAATCACGGTCGCTGTGGGTGCGACCCAACCATCCCATGGTTGTTGCAGCGCTTTTGGAGAATGTCCCTGAAATTTATACAACATGCCTGAATATCCTCTTCAGTCCTGAAAGAATTTTGATCGTTTAAAAGCTGGTGAATTAAGTAAGAATGGCCAGTCTTTTTTATAGTCGAGGCCATACTGAAATAAAGAAATCAGCATACGCGCAGTCAGTCCCCAGACCACTTCATTTTCCACGCGCATACTCGGGAAATATAACGACTGCTGGGCAAAGCGTACTTCATAAGGTGTGGGTTTGGCTTCAAGTAAATGCCGCAGTGAGGCAAAGAAAATCCGGTCAATTTCAGTAGGTTGTGGAACCAGCTGAACTTTCGGTGGAATCAGTCCAACAATCGGTTTTACCAACATGCCATTTCGTGCCTTTTGCATGGGCAGATCACCAATGAGCTGCACATCAAAAGGATTTAGTGCGGTTTCCTCATAGGCTTCGCGTAGCGCTACGACGATATTGCTGGTGTCCTGCGGATCACGCTTACCACCCGGAAAAGAAACCTCACCGGCATGATTGGACAGATAAGCCGAACGGCGGGTGAGTAAGACCTTGGGATTCGACTCATCCGTAATCGCAATTAACACGGCAGCATGCGCTGGCTGAATCCGCCTGGAAAAGCGCAAACGTTGCTGTAATCTGTGTGTTAAATCGCGTTCATCCATCCACGCCTTCCTCATTCTCATTATGATTTCATCATAGCTGATTTTTGATTCCTGAGGATAGAATTGATGCCAAATTTCAATTTTTCAGTTATCCTGAGTCTACTTTTTGTCATTGATGATGAATATGAACTTTTGTACGGCCTGTGGACATAAGACAACTGAAAAAATACCTTTAGGTGATCAAAAACTTCGTCATGTCTGCAGCTCCTGTGGTTTTATTCATTATATTAATCCAAAGATTATTTGCGGTTCCCTAGTGGTCTGGGAAGACAAAGTACTGCTATGCCGGCGCGCGATTGAACCCCGTTATGGCCTGTGGACCTTACCTGCCGGCTATATGGAACTGTTTGAAACTATGGAACAAGGCGCAGCACGTGAAACCCGTGAAGAAGCCGAAGCTGAAGTGGAAATCGAACAGCTGTACTGCATGTACAATATTCCACGGATCGGTCAGATTTATGTGCTGTTTAAAACTCAACTGGTGGAAGGCAAATTTGGCGCTGGTGAAGAAACCATTGAATCACGCCTGTTTGACGAAGTAGATATTCCTTGGGCAGAGCTGGCATTCCCGAGCGTAGAAAGAACCTTACGTCATTATTTTGAAGACCGTAAAAATAATGTTTTCCCGATGCATCTCGAAACCCTAGGTTCACGCCTGGATCACACCGGTTAAAACAATAAACTACTGAATGCTAAATATAAAAAAATGAGCGCCAATAAGCGCTCATTTTAGTTTTTTGGAAAATGATACTGTTTGTTTTACCTATGAAACTGATGCAGTAACTTCCAAGGGTGTTTTCAGGACCTTATTCTGTAAATACTTCAGACCTTCATTCATCTTTTCCTGCACCAACGGCGTCAGCGTATCCACCGTATGACCTTCTGTAGAAATGCCCGGTAATGCCATTAAATGTGCCGTGACATTTGGCATCTCTAATACTTTACGTACATGCTCAGCGAAACCGACCTGACCAATAAAAGGCGCAACTGTATCCAGTTCCCCCTGCTGATTGACATAACAAATCAGACAAATCTGTACCGGGCGCTTTGCTTCAATTGCTGCACCCAGAATCCTGCCATGGACCTTCTTGATTGCACGTCCATCTGAAGTGGTGGCTTCAGGGAAAAACAGCACTGGAATATCCTGTTTTAAAAATCCGGTAATCTGCTCACGGATTCGGACTGAATCTCCCGACCCACGCTTGATAAATAAAGTTCCCCCGCCCTTCGCCAGTTTGCCAAGCAGCGGCCACTGTTCAATCTCGGCTTTAGCTAGGAAAAACACCCGTGCACTAGAACCGAGTACTGCAATATCCAGCCAGGACACATGATTACTCACCCAAAGTGCGGGTTCTCGTGGAATAGTGCCATGTACCTGCACTTCAATATTAAATACCTTGCATAGCTGACGACAGAAATACTGCACATATCGCGTGTTATGTGGATTATTCGGATTCTTGTATAAACCGTGTCGGTAAACTAGATAGAACCCTTCACTCACCGCTGCGACAGAGGCAACCATTTTTCTGCTATAGAGCAAAAATTTTGCTAAACCACGAATTTCAGATGTTTCATTATTTATAGTCGAGTGCATACAAGGATCACTATTTCCAGGTCGATTCAGGTCATCATCTTCACGTATCTTTACCATTCTATACTGTTCATTCTGAACATGCATTGATTATAAAAACCGTTCAGACGGATTAAATTTTGCAATTTTTATTCAATTAAACGATGAATTATTATATTTCCATTGAATGAGTAAATTATGAAGTTTTATCATGCAGCAAGATCCAAAGGTTACGGTTGAAACCCTTCAACTCACACAAGCACTGAAATACATTTTTGTGGCAACCGCATTCTATGCGGCTGTTTTAGTCGGCCTGGCTCAACTTTTTGTTGCTGCACTCTAACCCAAAACTCACAGAGCAATGCTACCTGTCCCTGTCTTTTTCCACTAAAATGAATTCTATTAAAAAAATTTTTAAGTAGAGTGTGGACTGAGTGGAATATTTTGAACAGCATCGTGCCAAAGATCGTGTCATTCTGGTCAGTGTGACCGTGCAGATGCTGGAGGATCTGGATGCAGAAGAATTTCACCTGTTGGCCAGTTCAGCAGGGGCAGAAATTCTTGAGCATATGCATGCTCAGCGTTTAAGACCCGATCCTAAATATTTTATCGGCTCCGGCAAGGCTGAGGAAATTGCAGAAAAAGTTGAAGCTCTTGAAGCTGATCTGGTGATTTTTGATCATACCCTGACCCCTGCGCAGGCACGTAACCTTGAACGCGTTGTTAAATGTCGGGTGGTGGACCGTACAGAACTCATTCTGGATATTTTCGCGCTGCGCGCTCGCACTTATGAAGGTAAATTACAGGTCGAACTGGCCCAGTTACAGCATCTTTCTTCTCGCCTGATTCGTAGTCGTGGCAATCTGGATAGCCAGAAAGGGGGGATTGGTTTACGTGGCCCTGGTGAAACTTTATTAGAAACTGACCGACGTTTGCTGCGTGTACGGATGGGGCAACTGAAAGCCCGACTGGATAAAGTCCGTCAAACCCGGATGCAAGGTCGTGTAGCCCGTCAGAAAGCTGCTGTACCTACCATTTCTCTGGTTGGTTATACCAATGCCGGTAAATCTACCCTGTTTAATATTCTTGCAGATAGCGATGTTTATGCAGCTGATCAGCTGTTTGCCACTCTGGATCCAACCTTGCGCCGTCTGGACTGGGAAGGCATTGGCACTGTAGTACTGGCAGATACGGTAGGATTCGTGCGTAACCTGTCTCACTCCCTGGTGGAATCTTTTAAAGCGACTTTGGAAGAAACTTTAGAAGCCACCCTGTTGCTACACGTGATTGACTCCAGCAGTCCGGAAATTCTGGAACAAATTGATGCAGTAGAAAGTGTGCTCAAGGAAATCGGGGCTAATGTTCCAGTACTTCGTGTCTATAATAAAATTGACCAAAGCGGTGAAGACGCCAAGATTATCTATCACAAACCTAATCAGCCAGAACGGGTGTATGTGTCTGCTCACACTGGAGAAGGGATTGACCTGCTACGTAAGGCGGTACATGAAGCGTTGATGGGAGAACTGCAAAAGTTTGAACTTAAGTTACAGCCTGCACATGGCAAACTGCGTAATCAACTTTATGATCTGAACGTGATTCAGTCCGAACATTATGACGAGCAAGGTCAGCTGCATTTGCAGGTCAGTATTGCTCCACAGAAACTGGCACAGATCATCCGCCAGGCACATCTATCCCTAGAAGATATTTTGGGTGAGCAAGCAGTTCAGTTTCAACGGCCACTTGAAGAATTTGAAATACCGCGTAAGATCGACTAAAACTCGATAAATCAAATTAAATAGACTCTAAAATGAACTGGATTAAGCATATAGATTGGCCAGCATGGATCGGCACGCTGCTTCTAATTATTGTCTTTCGGGAAGCAGCAGTATGGATCATGACCCAGCTAGAGCACCCTGAATTAGGCAATCTGGTCGGTTTGATCAGCCTGCTCATCGTCCTGTTTAGCTGGCGTCGCTGGAGCAAAATTCCTGCCCGACTGGTAGATACCAATAACAAGATTATGAAAGAAAGTGCCTTTGCATTTTTACCTGTCAGTGCCGGCTCATTGATGATGCTGGTGCATATGGGGCATAAAATTCCAGCCTTTCTGCTAATTCTGTTTGTTAGTACGCTCATTCCATTATGGGTCTATGCAAAAATGGCCAAGCGCTGGCTTTAGGAGATCATTATGTTATCTGTACTCTATGGTTTCCTGATCACGCTAGTGGCCTATCTTGCGGCTAAACCATGTAACCGTGTGATTCCTAAAATTCCGGTCATTGTCTTTGGCATGTTCTTCGTGCTGGCTATTCTGTTTGTACTGGGTGTTCCTTATGAACATTATACAGAAGACACCAATCCCCTGTTTAACCGTCTTTTAGGTTATGTTACGGTGGCCTTGGCAATTCCTCTGGCAGCGATGCGCTATGATGACCTGCCATTAAAAGGTGTGATTGGCATTCTGATCTTCGCCAGTATCAGTGCAGTTGCCCTGCCCATGGGACTCGCTTATCTGTTACATATGGCAGCCGGTGACATCATGGCCTTTGCCACTCGTGCAGTTACTACCCCAATTGCGATTAATATTGCGACTTTACTGGATGCACCAATTAGCCTGGTGATTCTGATTGTAATTCTGTCTGGTGTCATTGGGGCTGCGTTTTCCCCCCTCATTCTGCGTCATATCAATGACGAACGTGCTTCTGGTCTTGCACTGGGTCTTGCCGCCCATGCGATTGGTACAGCGCAAGCCTGGCAGCGTGGTAGTGTTGCAGGTCGATACGCAGCATTTGGTATGGCAGTGAATGCTGTCTTTACGGCCCTCTGGCTACCGACTTTTATTCTATATCTTCAGAATCTTTAATCTGACCACATCGTCATTTTTAGATGACTATATCTATTTTATATAGTCATTTTATTCTTATATCGATTTAGATAAAAATATGAACTATTAAATTCTAATGACAAATTAGTCACTTCATAAATTCATTTAAGTTTCATACCAGTAATTAAATTGACCTAAATGACAGATTTTAACTTAGTAATTTTATATATTTATAATCTTTTCAAGCGTTTTAATATGACTAAATTCCCCTATTTTCAACTTGGCTACACGCTGTCTCTTTGGTCAGTTATTTTAAATATTTTTCTCTCACTTTCCTATACATCATTCAATATGGGTTAAAAATCACGTTTCCACCAACAAGAATATTGTTATAATCTTTAAGACTTAAGTATGAATCTCTGCCTATATTCAACTTGCATTTTTTTATATAAGGTTGTATGAATAATAAACATACAGATTTTTTTAATCTTTGTGTATTAAAACTTCATATACAGCAAGAGTGAAGCAAATCAAATGGATATTTGATTTTGAAATACAAGGAAATTGAATGAAAACAATGAATGTTTTCAGGACATCTGGTGTTGCTTTAAACCCAATTTCTTGTGGAGAGAATTGGATAAATATTTGGCAGCAGATGCATGACAAGACAGATCCGGCCATGATCCTGATTAAATCGGCGAAATATAATAGAGGTGGCTTATCTAGAAATTTAGGCAACTCATTATCCCACCCACTTTTTGGTAATAAGCCAAGAAAACAAGGTGCTGATCATTTGCCCTCCACTCAGTACTCATTTGAAATACTGGAGCCAGAAGCCTTCAACAAATTGAAATTCACTGCATTACATCATGCTGGAAACGCTACGCTGCAATCAGCATCCGATATACATATTCATGACCTGATTAATCAGGTCGCTGTCGATGGAAATTCCTTAAATTTATATGACCATACTCAAGTTTCGGTCATGGGACTTAAACACAACTGAATTCTTAGTGCAGACTGATCAAAAAATAACTAGTGACTGTCTGTAACAAACCACATGGGGATGATTAATATGAAAAAATCTAAAATCGCAATGATGCTAATGGGTGCATGTATGACTGTGTCAGCTTTTGCACAGGATTTGACCGGCACTTGGCAACAAATTGATGATAAAACTGGCTCCCCTAAAGCCATTATTGAAATTCGTCAAGAAAATAACGGTACCTACGTGGGTAAAATCGTGAAAGTAACGCCTCGCCCTGGTTATACCCCACAAAAAAGCTGTAACAACTGCCCGGCACCGTATACCAATCAACCGATTCTAGGCATGGATGTACTTACCGGCTTAAAACAAGTAGGTAAAGCCAATAACTATGATAAGGGTCGGATCATCGATCCACTGACCGGCAAAGTTTATGATGCCAAAGCTCGCCTGAATGCGACTGGCAAGCGTCTCACCTTACGTGGCTATATCGGTGTATCGGCATTAGGCCGTAGTCAGACCTGGATTCGTCAGGATTAATTTACATTATTTCTGCTATAAAAAAGCCACGTTGAAACGTGGCTTTTTAGTTCTGGATATCTTAAAGCACGGGATTATGAACCGCGAACATCTGCTGGTCTTCTAATCGATAAGCCAGCAACTGATTGCCCCAAACACAGCCACCATCGACATTTTGAACATGTTCGGAAATCGTCTTACCCTGTAATCCTGCCCAATGCCCGAAGATAATTTGATGCGTCTTGGCAGCTTTCGACTCAAACTCAAACCAGGGTCTGAAGCCTTCTGGCATTGGATCATTCAGAGAGTCTTTAAAACTGTATTCTAAACGTCCTTCTATATCGGTTAAACGCATCCGCGTCAGGTAATTCACGATACAACGTATACGCTCATGACCCTCTAACTCATCTGACCAGAGTGCTGGCTCTTTGCCAAACATGTCGCTCAGGAACGCATCCATGACTTCAAAATCATCATGACCTATGACTGCTTCTACTTCTTTGGCTAACTCAGCAGTCTTGGTAACATCCCAAAGTTTAGGAATACCGGCATGCGTGAGCACTGTCTGTTCATTCGGGAACAGACACATAGGCTGTTTCCGCAGCCAGTCAATCAGATCATCACTGTCGATGGCATCAATCACATCACGGACATTGTCCTTGTCTTTAATCGGCTTAATGCCGCGTGCATAAGCCAATAAAGTCAAATCATGGTTGCCCAGCACTGTTGCAGCGACACCATTATCGACCAACTTTTTAATGAAGCGCAACGCGCCCAGCGAGTTTTCACCCCGAGCGACTAGGTCACCCGCAAACCAGATAAAATCCTGATCCGGATCAAAGCGGATTTCTTTCAGTAATGCCTTCAAGGCCTCAAAACAGCCTTGCACATCACCAATCACATAATTGTATCGAACAGTGCGAGTCATTCTTTTTAAGCTACCATTTGATCAGATAAAGCCACAAATTGAGCAAGTGTCAGAGTCTCTGGACGTGCCATTGGGTCTACACCTGCCTTTTCAAAACCATCTTCAACCAACATGCCTTTCAGACTATTACGCAAAGTTTTACGGCGCTGGGTAAATACGTGGGATACCAGACGTGCCAAAGCTTTTTCATTTTTCGCCACGATCGGTTTAACGTCATAGGGTTCTAAACGGAATACCGCAGAAGTCACTTTTGGCGGCGGATTAAACGAACCTGGTGGCACTTCAAACAAGAATGTCGGTTTGCAGTAATACTGAATCATCACCGACAAACGGCCATATTCTTTGGTGTTCGGTGAAGCGGTAATACGATCGACCACTTCTTTTTGCAGCATGAAGTGCATGTCTTTAACTTTGTCACCGAATTCCAAGAGATGGAACAATAATGGTGTCGAAATGTTATATGGCAGATTACCAACTACACGTAATGGACGACCTTCTTTAAATAAATTGGTGAAGTCGTACTTCAATGCATCTGTTTCAACAATCGTTAAACGCTCAGGATGCGGAACACGACCCGGCAAGCCAGCTGCCAAATCCCGGTCAAGCTCCAGAACGGTTAAAGCATCACATTCACCAATCAAAGGTGAAGTTAAAGCGGCCAGACCTGGACCAATTTCAACAATATTTTCGCCTGCACGTGGATTCACGGAACGGACAATTTTAGCAATGACACGTTGGTCATGTAAGAAGTTTTGACCAAAACGCTTACGCGTGTGATGCCCTTCATCTTTCGGGTTTAAGGCATTAATCTGATACATAGACATTTCCAACGTGTAATAAAGACGAGATCACTGACGCTCTAAATCCAGCGCCAAATCCACAGCGACATGTAAGCTAGAGCTTTTCGCAAGGCCTGTACCTGCGAGGGAGAGTGCTGTGCCATGATCGACAGAAGTTCGAATAAACGGTAAGCCCAAAGTAATATTGATGGCTTCACCAAAGCCTTGCGATTTTAACACAGGTAAGCCCTGATCGTGATACATCGCCAGAACAGCATCCGCATCTTTTAAATTTTCCGGGGTAAATAAGGTATCAGCAGGTAAGCTCAAGCTCATATTGATGCCTTGAGCACGGTAAGTTTCCAGCACTGGATTGATCACGTCAATCTCTTCCATACCAAGATACCCCCCCTCACCGGCATGAGGATTCAGACCACAAACTAAAATATGCGGATGCTCAATTTTAAATTTTGATTTCAAATCATGAATCAGGATATCAATCACCTGATGCAGACGCTCAGGCGTAATTGCATCCGCGACTGCCCGTAACGGAAGATGCGTTGTTGCTAAAGCGACACGTAAGGTTTTAGTTGCCAGCATCATCACCACACGAGGCACACCAGCAAATTCCTGATAATACTCAGTATGCCCACTGAAATGGATTCCGGCATCATTAATGACTGACTTTTGCACTGGTGCTGTTGCCACACCAACACTTTTCCCGGTCATGGCATAGTCAGCTGAACGACGTAATTGTTCCAATACATAAGCAGCGTTATGGCTATTGAGCTCACCCAATATCACTTGTTGTTTTAAAGGTACATGCTCTACATAGAGTTGACCTTCTTCAGAAGAAGACTCTTGTCCCTTATATTCAATCAGCTCTATTGCCAGATTTAACTGCTGGGCACGCTGACCCAACATTTCCAGATCCGCAAGTACCACAATCGGACGCTCATCAACCCGATTTGCCAGACTCAAGCAGATATCAGGACCAATTCCGGCAGGTTCACCGCTGGTGACATATAAAGGCAGCATCTTCTTCTCTATTCACTAAGGCCTTCAATAGTATAGCCTGTTTCAAACAGGCTTGCGTGCAGCGATCTGTACAGTGTTTTGGACTGTTATGATTCTCAGAGAAATCTGCGTTACAAATCTCGCCAGTTATTTTTATGCATTTTGCTTAATTTTTCTTCCCTTATGCTCATAGATTATATAAAATACAGCGCTTGAAATTTTTAATTTTCATTTGTGATTCTTCACGTATTCGTTTAGAATCTCGTCTCCTTTTGTTTGGACAGATTCTACCGTCCAAACCAACTATAATAGGTAGTGGTTTAATGAAAACTCTCAGCGCTAAGCCAGCTGAAGTTCAACACGACTGGTACGTTGTTGATGCTTCTGGCAAAACTCTAGGCCGTCTTGCGACGGAAATCGCTCGTCGTTTACGCGGTAAGCACAAAACTTCTTATACTCCTCACGTTGACACTGGCGATTACATCGTTGTTATTAATGCTGAGCAAGTTCAAGTGACTGGTAAAAAATCACTTGATAAGAAATACTATCGCCATACTGGTTTCCCTGGTGGTATCCGTGAAACTAACTTCGAGAAATTAGTTGCACACAAACCAGAAGAGATCTTCCAACGCGCTGTTAAAGGCATGTTGCCAAAAGGTCCTCTTGGTTATGCAATGATCAAGAAAATGAAAGTGTACGCTGGTACTGAGCATCCTCACACAGCTCAACAGCCACAAGTTTTGGACATCTAAGGGATACAGCACATGGCTACAAACTATGGTACAGGTCGCCGTAAGACCGCAACTGCACGTGTTTTCCTATCTGCTGGTACTGGTAAACTCGTAATTAACAACCGTTCTTTAGAACAATACTTCGGTCGTGAGACTGCTCGTATGGTTGTTAACCAACCGTTAGAACTTCTTGAAGCAACTAACAAATACGACCTTTACATCACTGTTGCTGGTGGTGGTATCGGTGGTCAAGCAGGCGCTATCCGTCACGGTATTACTCGTGCATTGATCGCAGCTGACGAAACTCTTAAACCTGCTCTTCGTCAAGCTGGTTTCGTTACTCGTGATGCTCGTGAAGTTGAACGTAAGAAACTTGGTTTACGTAAAGCTCGTAAACGTCCTCAATTCTCTAAACGTTAATTCGTTTACCGAATAGGACAAAAAACCCTGGTTTATTCCAGGGTTTTTTTATGGCTTTAAATTTACCACTGAATAGAATTGTATATATTATTGTTCATGAACATCTTTACCCCATACCCCTTCATGACACCAGAAGGACTTGGTCAGATAATAGTTGGCTATACCTATAATCACAAACACTATGATTAAACCTAAATTCATGATCATCTTGTTCTGCTCCTTTCATTTTTTCTTATAATCTACCCTGTCAAAAGCCAATTGGTCTTTTATGCTTCGTGCTTTTTAGGTTGATTTTTAGTATCCTATTCTACTCACTAAAATTTGCTCAGGATTTATGTCAGTCGAAAGCGCGCCACTTCAAGGAATCACCTTATATAGCCATGCCGATGACTTTCGTTCCCATTGGATTCGCTACGTTCTTACCGAAAAACAAATTAAATATCATTTAATCTTGGTCGATAGTGACGATGAGGACTTGGCCAGTCTAAATCCTTATAATCAGCTACCGATGCTGATTGAAAATGATCTGAAATTATTTATTAGCCAGATTATTTCTGAATATATTGATGATCGCTATCGTCAGAACAAGCTCTATGCCGATGCACCGATGCCGCGAGCCGAGCAACGCCAATATCTATGGCGCTTCGAACATGACTGGCTTAAACTGGCCGATATCATGCTCAAACACCCGGATTCTTTAGATCCCGCTGCGAAAGCTCAGGCGCAAAAACAGCTTCGCGATATTCTGGTATCCCTGATGCCACTATTTCAGCACTTTCCCTATTTCATGTCAGAGCAGTTCAGTATCTTGGACTGCATGCTTGCGCCGATGTTTATCCGTTTGCACAGTATGGGTGTAGAATTACCTAAACAGCAATGCCGCCCATTCTATCTGTATTGCCAGCGAATCTTTAGCCGTCCTGCTTTTATCAAATCAATGACGTTGCAGGAAAAGAACCGCTACGCTGCCCAGTTATCAAATTAATCGAGTACTCATTATGTCTGAACAGGAATTCAACCTCACGCCTACACGTCCTTATATGTCTCGTGCGATTTATGAATGGATCTGTGATAACAATATGACACCATACCTGTTGGTTGATGCTACGCGTCCAAATACCATGGTTCCAGAACAGTTTATTAAAGATGGCCAGATCATTCTAAATATCGTACCGCACGCCGTACATGCGCTACATATGAGCAATGACGCGATTACATTCTCAGCACGTTTCGGTGGTGTATCACGTGATATTTATGTACCAATGGCTGCGGTACTGGGTATCTATGCACGTGAAAATGGTCAGGGACTATTCTTTGATCCAAATGAATATGAGCATACACAAACTGAAGAAGATGCTTTAAAATCAAACATTGAAGAAGAACCTGAAACACCAAAGAAAAAACCAAGCCTCAGGTTATTAGATTAAATAAGAACGGAGTAAGTGAATGGCTTTTGATTTAGTACAATATTTTGTTGAACAGATAGAAACTCAAAAGCCTGAGCTTCTAAGTCAGTATCCAAAGCAGGAACGTCGTGCATACATTGCCGAAATCAGTGCGCTGACTTTAGGTAAGCTGGTTAGTGAATGGAAGCTTAATCCGAATAAGATCTATAATGAAATTAATCATCCTGATGAACTATATATTCAGGAAATTGCCCGTCATCTGAGTACACTTAAATCCAATCAGTCTACTCTTTCTCGTGAAGTACAAGAAGCTAATATTTATGAGATTTTCAAACTTCAGCTCATAGAGCTTAAACAGCTACATGATACCGGCAATCATAATCTGAACAGTATTCAGGAACTGTTATATGGTCAGATCGAGCATCTTTCTGGTCAAGCAGATGATTGGGTTTGGACAACAAATAATCTGTTAGAACTGAAAGGCTCTAAACCAATGCCACAAGAAGAGCTATCATTGGAGGCAACGATGAAGGAGTTTAATCAGATGGTCAGCCAAAACAATCAGTCCCTAGAACATGACGTTGAAGATGTGGTTGTAGTCAATGCGCCAACTTGGGCAAAAATTGCAGAGCCTGTAGTGGCGATTGTGATCCTATGGGTACTTCTAGATCAGGTTATGAAAGTGTTTGCTTAAATTATCCATCTAATAAAAAACCAGCTTTGAGCTGGTTTTTTATTTCTATGTAAACATACAGCATATAACTAAAAAATAATATTTATATGTAAATCTTTCATCCTTTATGAAATATACACCGTAGATATCAATACCCTTCATATAAGGCATTTGAGTCCATCTAGCTACAAGTCTATCTACCGATAGCTCGCAAAACGTTTTATTACCACCATGGTGGTAGGTAAACAAAGTTATTCACCTTTCACCCGCCCTCCTAGGCACTGTAGCGAAGTATTTAATAGCGATACTGCACTTAAGCATCAGCTAAAAAACACTACTAAAATCGATTACAGGGAATTCATCCTAGAAGATAACAACCACTATTACAGGGAATTCATCCTAGAAGATAACAACCACTATTACAGGGAATTCATCCTAGAAGATAACAACCACTATGACTTTATATAATGAGCAAATTTTCTGCTGTAGCTTTATATAAAACTTAATATTTAGATGCTTTCTTAAATCTTGGCCATAAAAAAAACACCCCCTGTCATTTGACAGAGGGTGTTTAGAATAATGAGCTGGCGATGACTTACTCTCACATGGGAAACCCCACACTACCATCAGCGCTAAGAGGTTTCACTTCTGAGTTCGGGAAGGGATCAGGTGGTTCACTCTTGCTATGGTCGCCAGCACAACTGTTTATGACTTTGCGTTTGGTCTTATTTAGATGCCAATGCTTGGTCAAATCTTGCACTCGTTCAAAACAGTGTTTTGAACATCGTTCATTAATAGAAATATCTGAGTTGCTGTAGTTTGTTCTTTAGCAATCACTAAATCAAGCTGTTTTGCTTAATATCGAATCAATTGAGCGTTATACAACAACTGTTTGGGTGTTGTATAGTCAAGCCTCACGAGCAATTAGTATTGGTCAGCTTCATGTATCGCTACACTTCCACATCCAACCTATCAACGTCGTAGTCTTCAACGGCTCTTTAGGTGACATAAAGTCACAGGGAAATCTTATCTTGAGGTAGGCTTCCCGCTTAGATGCTTTCAGCGGTTATCCCTTCCGAACATAGCTACCCGGCGATGCGACTGGCGTCACAACCGGTACACCAGAGGTTCGTCCACTCTGGTCCTCTCGTACTAGGAGCAGATCCTCTCAAATTTCCAGCGCCCACGGTAGATAGGGACCGAACTGTCTCACGACGTTCTAAACCCAGCTCGCGTACCTCTTTAAATGGCGAACAGCCATACCCTTGGGACCTGCTTCAGCCCCAGGATGAGATGAGCCGACATCGAGGTGCCAAACACCGCCGTCGATATGAACTCTTGGGCGGTATCAGCCTGTTATCCCCAGAGTACCTTTTATCCGTTGAGCGATGGCCCTTCCATACAGAACCACCGGATCACTAAGACCTACTTTCGTACCTGCTCGACTTGTGGGTCTCGCAGTTAAGCGCGCTTTTGCCTTTATACTCTACGCGTGATTTCCGACCACGCTGAGCGCACCTTCGTACTCCTCCGTTACTCTTTAGGAGGAGACCGCCCCAGTCAAACTACCCACCAGACATGGTCCTCGTCCCGGATAACGGGACAGAGTTAGAACCTCAATATTACCAGGGTGGTATTTCAAGGACGGCTCCATGGCAACTAGCGTCGCGACTTCAAAGCCTCCCACCTATCCTACACAAGTAAGATCAAAGTTCAATGTCAAGCTGCAGTAAAGGTTCACGGGGTCTTTCCGTCTAGCCGCGGGTACACCGCATCTTCACGGCGATTTCGATTTCACTGAGCCTCTGCTGGAGACAGCGCCCCCATCATTATGCCATTCGTGCAGGTCGGAACTTACCCGACAAGGAATTTCGCTACCTTAGGACCGTTATAGTTACGGCCGCCGTTTACTGGG
>NZ_KB849575.1:365201-912463 GCF_000368625.1 Acinetobacter schindleri CIP 107287 | reverse complement strand
TGGTGGAGACTAGGAGAGTCGAACTCCTGACCTCCTGCGTGCAAAGCAGGCGCTCTACCAACTAAGCTAAGTCCCCAGCTTATCATATAGGATTCAATGTTCTGATTTCTGTTTGCAGATGGTGGGTCTGACAAGACTTGAACTTGTGACCCCACGCTTATCAAGCGTGTGCTCTAACCAACTGAGCTACAGACCCTCAGATACATCGTCATGAAGAACAACTTGTTGTGGATTCTTACCAATCGTCAATCTTTCGTTAAGGAGGTGATCCAGCCGCAGGTTCCCCTACGGCTACCTTGTTACGACTTCACCCCAGTCATCGGCCACACCGTGGTAAGCGTCCTCCTTGCGGTTAGACTACCTACTTCTGGTGCAACAAACTCCCATGGTGTGACGGGCGGTGTGTACAAGGCCCGGGAACGTATTCACCGCGGCATTCTGATCCGCGATTACTAGCGATTCCGACTTCACGCAGTCGAGTTGCAGACTGCGATCCGGACTACGATCGGCTTTTTGAGATTAGCATCCTCTCGCGAGGTAGCAACCCTTTGTACCGACCATTGTAGCACGTGTGTAGCCCTGGCCGTAAGGGCCATGATGACTTGACGTCGTCCCCGCCTTCCTCCAGTTTGTCACTGGCAGTATCCTTAAAGTTCCCGGCTTTACCCGCTGGCAAATAAGGAAAAGGGTTGCGCTCGTTGCGGGACTTAACCCAACATCTCACGACACGAGCTGACGACAGCCATGCAGCACCTGTATCTAAGTTCCCGAAGGCACCAATCCATCTCTGGAAAGTTCTTAGTATGTCAAGGCCAGGTAAGGTTCTTCGCGTTGCATCGAATTAAACCACATGCTCCACCGCTTGTGCGGGCCCCCGTCAATTCATTTGAGTTTTAGTCTTGCGACCGTACTCCCCAGGCGGTCTACTTATCGCGTTAGCTGCGCCACTAAAGCCTCAAAGGCCCCAACGGCTAGTAGACATCGTTTACGGCATGGACTACCAGGGTATCTAATCCTGTTTGCTCCCCATGCTTTCGTACCTCAGCGTCAGTATTAGGCCAGATGGCTGCCTTCGCCATCGGTATTCCTCCAGATCTCTACGCATTTCACCGCTACACCTGGAATTCTACCATCCTCTCCCATACTCTAGCTTTCCAGTATCGAATGCAATTCCTAAGTTAAGCTCAGGGATTTCACATCCGACTTAAAAAGCCGCCTACGCACGCTTTACGCCCAGTAAATCCGATTAACGCTCGCACCCTCTGTATTACCGCGGCTGCTGGCACAGAGTTAGCCGGTGCTTATTCTGCGAGTAACGTCCACTCACTTTAGGTATTAACTAAAGGAGCCTCCTCCTCGCTTAAAGTGCTTTACAACCAAAAGGCCTTCTTCACACACGCGGCATGGCTGGATCAGGCTTCCGCCCATTGTCCAATATTCCCCACTGCTGCCTCCCGTAGGAGTCTGGGCCGTGTCTCAGTCCCAGTGTGGCGGATCATCCTCTCAGACCCGCTACAGATCGTCGCCTTGGTAGGCCTTTACCCCACCAACTAGCTAATCCGACTTAGGCTCATCTATTAGCGCAAGGTCCGAAGATCCCCTGCTTTCCCCCGTAGGACGTATGCGGTATTAGCGTTCCTTTCGGAACGTTGTCCCCCACTAATAGGCAGATTCCTAAGCATTACTCACCCGTCCGCCGCTAGGTCCAGTAGCAAGCTACCTTTCCCCGCTCGACTTGCATGTGTTAAGCCTGCCGCCAGCGTTCAATCTGAGCCATGATCAAACTCTTCAGTTTAAAATCAATAGTGCTTTATTCAAAACACCAAATCTGGCTCATCAATTTTCTGACATTCATTTCTCAAATAAACTTCGAGTAATTTCTACCATCAATCAATGAAAATAATTTCGATCAATCAACCAGTAAAAATCCACACAAGTTGTTCTTCATAATCTCTTAATGATCTTACTTAAAACCTCGTCAGTCTTAAGTTCCAACCCAATCACTTGACCTTTCGTTTCATGCATTGCGTTGGTGTGCTGCGTATTCTATACAGTTTCACAATGAGCGCAAGTGCTTTTCATAAAAATATATGAAAATATGATTTGGTCGTTCATTTTTTACTCTGAATGCGTATTTTTAGCAGCTTTAGGTGCGTAAATCCATCATTCTGGCCTGAAATATATTTTCAAAGTGTAACGTTTAGCCCTCAAACTAAAAAAGATCGGTATAAACCGATCTTTTTCATGTTTTTTTAATTCCCTTGCTCTGCTAGCCATAACATAAACTTCCGACGCTCTTCTTTAGATGCTTGTTGCCAAAGCTGAATCAGTTTTTGGTCAGTAGGAGTTTTTATTGCTGTTTCAGCTGAATTTAGATTTGCTACCATTGGTGATACCGCTGCCTGTGCATAAACAGGCGCAGGCTGATTTGCAGGAGCAACTGTTTTAGTTGTCAAGTCTAGTGCTTTACCTAATACACTTTTACCCAATAATGGTTTGGTTTCACTATTTGCGCCTGACTGTTGTACCAACAATTGATTTCTGGCGTCATATAAACCAATGATCGGTTGGTCTTTATATTTTTGTGCAGTATCAAAATCTTTAGGTGCATTAATCAAAGCCAAACGATAACTTTCGCCATCTTTTAATTCAGGTGTTTTAACTGTTACTACATCCGATTTTAAAATGTCATGGCTGTTATCATTATGCTGGAAGAATTCAATATAACGTACACTAATTCTATTTGAACCCGGATCTAGCTTATAAGTCTGTTTTTTACGGATTAATCCACTATTCACTTCTCGCTCATTCACCCCGACAATCTTGATTTCTTCTGGTGCCGTCAAGGTCACTGCTGAAAAAACAGAAGTACTTCCCATTAAAGTCGCAACTGCGATCATAATACGTAAATTCATTCGCTTCTTTTTCCTGATTATTTAAGTCTGCTTGCACTATGCCGAGTATACGTGACAATTTTATGATAAATCACTTAGACAAATAGCCAAGACTTTAAGCATATATCTATATATCCATCTGATTTATTCAGCTAAGCACTTTATCTTGAATGAATACAAAATAAAAAAGGAGCACCGAAGCACTCCTTTTTTATTATTTAACTCAATTAATTAAAAGTTTTAAAACGCTCTGCATCATCCATAAAGGTTTTTTCACCTGCTGGTGCTTCGATCGAACCAAACACAAGTTGGGCACGTAGCTTCCAGTTTGAAGGCACATCAAAAGCAATCGCAACTTCATCATCAATGATCGGATTATAGTGCTGCAAAGAGGCACCAATATTTTTCTCCGCCAGCGCTGTCCAAGTGGCAAATTGGGCAATTGCTGAAGAATGCTCTGACCATACCGGGAAATTATCTGCATATAATGGGAATTGTGCTTGCAGCCCTTTCACTACTTCCTGATCTTCATAAAATAAGGCTGTACCATAACCCGCTGCAAAACTGTTAATTTTATTATTTGTTCCTTCAAAGGCATCAGCTGGAACAATTTTCTTTAAAGTATCACGAACAATATTCCAGAAATTTTGATGCGATTCACCAAACAGGATCACCACACGAGAAGTTTGCGAGTTAAAGGAAGATGGGCTATGACGTACCGCTTCCTTAATTGTATTTTCAACTTCTGTCTGATCTAGGCTTACATTATTACCAATTGCATAAATGCTGCGACGTTGTTTGATCTGATCTAAAAATGCCATGAAGAACCTCTTGTATATCTTGTCTTGTTCAAAGTTGATAAAGAAAGATTAATCTTTTCATCACCCAAAAACAGGCGTATATAAAAAACGTAGTGTTTTATTTATAGAACAATAAGAGGATTTTTAACGTTTAATATTTGTATTGAACCCACTGGCAAACATTTCCAGCGGGTTCTTGGTCTTTATGATTTTAGGTAAATATGCGGAAGCGATCCTGAAAGTTAGGATCTGGACGGGCTTCTGCAGGCTGCTCAATAGAACCAAAACAAAGCTGGGCACGTAGCAGCCAGTTTTCATCTATTTTAAAATGTGCTGCAACTGCCTGATCCACCATTGGATTGTAGTGCTGTAAGGATGCTCCTAATCCTGAATCTGCAAGTGCTGTCCAGACAGCAAACTGCGCCATACCCGAAGTTTGTTCAGACCAGACCGGAAAATCTTCAGCGCTCATTGGCATTTTCTTTTGTAACTGCTGAATAATTGTCTGATCTTCATAAAATAGAACAGTTCCAAAAGCAGCAGCACATTGATCAATCTTGATTCCAATTCCTTCGAATATCTGAGCAGGCATTTCCTGACATTTGACCTCTTTCACGATTTCCCAGAATTTATTATGTGAATCACCAAACAGAATCACGATTCGTGCACTTTGTGAATTGAATGCGGAAGGACAACTACGTACCGCAGCTTGGATCAGTTCAGCAATATACGCCTGGCTATAATGAACTCGTCTCCCCAAAGTATAAATACTACGGCGCTTTTTCAGCTGATCAATAAAAGTCAGCTCATCTCCCTGTACAGTTTTGCTTTTTTTGAAAATTTAAAATCTTTCGTCAGGTCTGTCGTGAGTACATGCCCAATCTTATTTAATAACGCCATTTACACTTTCCCCCAATCAACACATGCCTACCAATAGGTGGACTTGTTTATTGTAAAGGTTTTGACTAAAAGGCTTATGACATAAGCTTTCAAGCCTGTTGCTTTTTACAGCAAACAATCGACCTAAAAACAAAAAACTCCGCACTAAGCGGAGTTTATGTGACTTATTACACGATTATTTATTTTCAGTTTCAAATAATGCAGCAACAAATGACTTGGCAGAGAATGGACGAAGATCATCAATTTTCTCACCTACACCAATAAAGCGGATCGGCACATGAGTACGGCTGGCAATGTTAAACAGCACACCCCCTTTCGCAGTCCCATCCAATTTGGTGATCGTAATACCCGTCAGACCGACTGCTTCATCAAACATTTCTACCTGATTAATCGCATTCTGACCTGTACCAGCATCTACAACCAGCATCACTTCATGCGGTGCAGTTGCATCAATCTTCTGCATTACACGTTTCACTTTGGTCAACTCTTGCATCAGATGGCTCTTGTTATGCAAACGGCCTGCTGTATCAGCAATTAGGACATCTACACCTTTGGCACGTGCACTTTCAAAAGCATCAAAAATAACAGAGGCAGAATCGGCACCATGACCCTGAGCAACTACGGCGATATTATTACGCTCACCCCAGATTTGCAGTTGTTCAGTTGCCGCAGCACGGAAGGTATCCCCCGCTGCCAGCATGACTTTTTTGCCTTCGCCTTGTAAACGTTTTGCCAGCTTACCAATGGTTGTGGTTTTACCTACACCGTTTACACCGACAACCAAAATTACATAAGGGCTTTTGTTCGGGTCAATATGTAACGGTTTTACACGCGGTGCCAATAAAGCCACCAGTTCTTCCTGAAGCGCTTTATATAATGAATGAGAGTAAATCAGGTCTCCACGTGCTGTACGCTCTGTCAGATTGGCAATAATGGTCTTGGTTGCATCTACACCAATATCTGCAACCAATAATTGCTCTTCTACTTCTTCTAGTAATTCGTCATCAATTTCTTTGCCACCGATGAGTATATTGACCATACCATCTGCAAAGTTTTTGCGGGTCTTGGTTAAACCTTCCTTCATACGGCTAAAGAAACCGCCTTTAGGAGCAGATTCTTCACTCGGTATTTCTGTTGCGGCAGGCGTTGAAACAACGGCTTGTTCGCGTGGCGTTTCTATAATTGGCACATTGACCGCAGGTAAACTCGGTAATGTGACATCGTCATCTCCGATATCAGCATCAATCAAAAATTTGTTTTGCTCATTAGATTGCTGTTGCATGCCGAATCCTTGAAAAGCATTGCGTTAAAAAATGGGATTCTACCATAAGTTATAAGGTTTTAGCTTTAGATTAAAATTCCATTTCTACTACACCAAAAAGCAACAGCACCGGTTTGCTTTCAATTGCACAATTCTTAAAATGGCTTATAAATACATCTGCTTATTTTGGAATATCCAGTGTTCAAATCACTTATTTTTATGCACGCTCGTCCAATCCAGTTTAAGCGATACATGTATTCGCTTGGTACAATACTAATGTGTTTAAGCAGCAGCCAGCTTCAGGCACAAACTATAGAAAAAGCCAAATCTGAACTGACGCGTAGTACCTTTGAAACCACCCTGAAAAATGGTCTAAAAGTCATTATCCGGGAAGACCACCGTGCGCCGATGGTCATGACCCAAATCTGGTATAAAGTCGGCAGTGCGGATGAATCCGGCAACACTCTGGGTATATCACATGTGCTGGAACATATGATGTTCAAGGGCACCAGTAAAGTTCCAAACGATGAATTTACACGGATTAGCCGGATTTATGGAGGCAGTATCAATGCTGCAACCTTTACCAATTACACCAATTATTATCAGCTTTATCCCAAGGCCTACTTCCCGATGGCGCTCGAACTCGAAGCAGACCGTATGAGTAATCTGCTGCTACGTCAACAGGATTTTGAGCCAGAAATCAAAGTGGTTATGGAAGAGCGCCGCCAGCGCACCGAGGATAATCCTCGTTCACGTGCCTTTGAACGTTTTAAATGGATCAGTTATCCCACCAGCCATTATCGCCAACCGGTGATTGGTCATATGAAAACCCTGAACAATATCCAGCTTAACGATGTAAAGCAGTGGTACAAGACCTGGTATACGCCGAACAATGCCATTCTGGTGATTGTTGGTGATGTAGAGTCTGAACAAGCGCTGTTACAAGTACAGAAATACTTTGCTGACACACCTTCACGTGCCACACCCCAACGCAATGATGTACTTGAGTTTGAATACTTGGGCTATCGTCACATGGAAATCAATACCGATGTGCAAGTGCCCAACCTGTACATGACCTGGAATGTCAAATCACTGGCTTCAGCAATCAATCCGCAGGATGCTTATGCTCTGACAATTATCCGGAGTTTGCTGGACAGTGGTATTTCCTCACGGCTGCAAGATCGCTTGGTACGAGATCGCAAGCTACTGACTTCTGTCAGTGTATCGTATGATCCGTATAACCGTGGTGACAGCCTGTTTAGTATTTCTGCATTACCTGCAAATGGCATCAGTTTTGAAGATGCGCAAAAAGCCATTCAGGCAGAAGTTGATGCATTAAAAACTGAAGATATTCCCAAGCATGAACTTGAACGCATCACTACCCGCTTTGTTTCCAACCTTATTTATAATCAGGATAGTATTGCTGGTCAGGCTAAAATGATCGGCAATCTGGAAGTGAACGACTTAAGTTACCGACTGATGGATGAACTTCCTAAATATTATGAAAATGTCAGTATGAGCGATATTCAGCGTGTCGCGAATAGCTATTTTATTCGTGAAAATCTCAGTACCTTATACCTCGCACCGGAAACAAAAGCACAATGATGATCAAGTTCAAGTCTGCATGTTCGAATAGTTTATTAATTGTTGCGTTGAACTGTGCTTCTGTGGTCTGGGCCGAAAGTGTTCAAAATACAGAAGTTATACCGGAAGATAATCCCACCCAGTTGCAATCTATTCCCTTGCTACAAAGCTTAAAGAATCTGAAGAATGAAAGACAGTTTCAGGCACCTTATGTACATGAGCTGAATAATCACTACAAAGTACGTACGCTGTTTGTCGAAACCAAAGATCTGCCGATGGTCGATATTCAACTAACCTTTAATGCTGGTGCAGCACGGGATGAGGAAATTCAGAAGAGTTTGTTTGGTTTGGCCAGTATGGCAGCCAAACTGATCCGGGAAGGAACCGATACATATACTGCGCGGGAAATTGCAGCTGTTTTTGATCAAAGTGGCGCACAATTTAGTGCACAGGCATATCGGGATATGTTCGTCATCCGCCTACGTGTAATGTCTGATCCGAAAAAACTGGAACCCGCATTGGCAATGATGATGGAAGTACTTAAACATGCTTCATTTAAAAATCAGAGCATCAGTCTGGCCGTTAGCAACACCAATGTTGGTCAAAAACAGCTACAGGAAAATCCAGGCCGCTTAATGGATATCCGCTTTTATAGAACCTTATATGGTCAGCATCCTTACGCACAGCCAATTACAGGTACCATTGGCGGCACTCAAAAAGTAAATCCAGAACATTTAAAAAAGTTCCGTGATCAATTTCTGGTTGCGCAAAATATGAATATTGCGATTACCGGAAAACTTAGCCCCAAAGAGGCCTTAGACCTGTCAGAACGCATTGCAGGAAATCTCAAGCAAGGCACACGAGCAAAGTCATTGCCTGATCCACAGCTAAAAAATGATATTGAGGTAATCCATATTCCCTATAACTCAAGTCAGGCTCATGTAATGTTCGGGCATATCGGACCCAGCCGCTTTAATAAAGATAGGCTGGCTTTAGAAGTTGCGAATCGTATATTTGGTGGTAGTGGCTTTAATGCGGTATTGATGCAGGAGTTAAGAATCAAGCGTGGCTTTACTTATGCTGCTTACAGCACTTTTAGCTTTACTCAGGCACCGGGTGTATTCAGTTTCCGCTATGCGACCCGTCAAGACCAGCTATTAGATAGTATTCAGGTCGCGCATCAGGCATTGATCAACTTTGTAAATCAGCCGATAGATACTAAACGACTGGAAGAAACCAAATCTGGCATGTTAAGGGCATTTCCAAATAACTACAGTAGCAATGCCACCATTAACGCCCAGCTCGGAACGATGGGATTCTATGCAGAGCCACGCGATTATCTCGCCACCTATCCAGAACGATTAGCCAAAATCACTGCAAAAGATGTTGAAAATGCAGTACACAAACATCTGCATCCAGACCGTTTAACCGTAGTGGTTGTCAGTCAGGCACTGGATAAAGATAAACTAAAAACAGTCTTAAAAGCGAATTTAATAAGTACGGCTACGACTGAGGAATTAATACTCACACATTAAATTTTAAGGCTGATCCGCTTTTACTGCAGGTAGCTGGTGTGCACGGACTGATTCCTGCTGGTATGCCTGCATCAGTTTAAGATATTGTCCACGATAAACCGCTGGCCGTTCAAGCAAGGCTATAGCCATATCTTGCGTTTGTGGTAATTGTTGCTGTATGGAAAGTTGCTGAATTTGTTCAGATTGAACCGTAGTGACAGGACGATAAAGTGCAATACTTGCCAGCACCATAATAAATAAAAAAATAAAAATAAAAACGCTGTTATAAATTTGCTCCAGCGTTAATTTGGACAGAAATATCCTGATTTTTTCTACGTCAATAGCCATACACTACCTCTAATTCAAAGTAGTGTATGGCTGCATTGCAATAAGTTCAAGTAATCAACCGGAAATTCGCCTGATTTGCAGACGGCTTACTTTAGTTGAGTATTGCCTGCTCTATTTAAATAAAGCAATAAAAACGGTACTTCCCAGCATACCCGCAGTAATTGCCAGAATCAGGAAGATAGCAAACTTGCTCAGCCCAGACTCTGCACTGGCTGGGTGCAGGCGGTCGGGATCGGCAAGACGTACCAGTTCTGAATTATAAAGTTTGTAGAATTGTTCACGCTGATTCTCGTCTAGCTGACGGGTAAAATCATAGACTGCTTTACGCTGTGCCAGGCTATACTCCCCTAGATGGATTTCTTTATGGAAAATAGCTGCATCTAATTTTTTCCGGTGCAGTTGCGCCAATGCCATTACTTGGCCAGCTGTCGGGGGAATATCAAAATCAATTCCATCTAATGTGCGCGACATGTTATTCTCCTTGTTGTTAGCTTAATAGTTACTTCTTATAGTAATAAAAAATATATTTGATGATAGTTTAATCATGTAAACTACATAACAAAAATAAAATTCGATGAAATAATTGACTTTTCACCCATTCTGTAATATTAGTTTAACATTACTCAGTTATATTTGTAGTTAGACTAAAAAGTCTATCCGTAATCATAATTAAAATTAAGGAGTTTTTATATGATTCAACAATTCTCTCCACATGAACTTGAACATCTGTATGCTGAAGCTGTGAATACAATCCAGTCACAAATGAATTTTTCAGATGCTGTCAAACAACTTGAAGATGCTGCACGTGCAGGCCATGGTAAAGCGGCGCTTTTTTTAGCTGAACTTTATTATCAAGGTTTCCGTGTCGAGCGCGACTCAATGAAAGCCCAATACTGGCAAAACATGGCCACCATGCAAGCCTAAAAAAACGTCACCCCGGTGGCGTTTTTTTATATTTACAATATTACTTATACATGATGAAGCATTAACATAACGATTTCTTGCAAAGCTGAAACAGTAATTTCATATAGTTTTCTTAAAATGACAGCGTTGTTCTACGATAGCTTGATCATAATGAAAATGCCAAATATTAAAGATATCCAACCACTGCCTAAAGACCTTGCGGTCAAAATCACCATCCTGAAATCGATGATGTACTGCGGGGTACTTTGGGGACTGTTCCATGAAGGCTGGGGCATGATGCGCGATCAGGATGAAACCCTGTTCCCATTCTGGCTTAATTCATCTCATGCGGCAAATTACGCCAAAAAGAACTGGCCAAATTATACTCCGCGCAAAATCACGCCTGAGGATTTTGAGCGGGCACTGTTACCCACCTTGCATCGTCTGAATGTCACTCCTGTCCTGGTACGTGGCAGTGGCAAACAAATTAAGCTGACAATTGGACAGGTGCGTCATTTCTTTTTTTCAGGACAAGGGCTGCACTTCGCTGCATAACATGTTATTTATAGAGTCAGTACAGCAATTACCTGAAGATAAACAGCTTAAACTTCAGGATAAATAATAACAGCTAAGGACTTAATAATGACGAATGTAGCGCAAGTACTCAAAGACAAGCCCTCTCAAGAAATCTATACCATTCATCCAGAAGCAACGGTTCTTGAAGCCATTACTTTAATGGCAGATAAAGATATCGGTGCGATTGTAGTGGTCGAAGAAGATAAAGTGGTCGGAATTCTTTCCGAGCGTGATTACACTCGAAAGATTGTGCTGATGGAACGTACTTCCTTTGATACGACTGTCAGCCAGATCATGACTTCTAATGTAATCACGGTAGATTGCCACACTTCTGTGCCGGACTGTCTCAGCTTAATGACCAATAAACATTTGCGTCATTTACCAGTGGTAGAAGCAGGAAAACTGGTGGGATTGGCTTCAATTGGTGACTTAGTTAAAGCAGCCATGAATGATCAGCAAATTTTGATTGATCAACTACAACAATATATTTCGGGTTAAATATTAATTCAAAAAGCCATTTTGTAATGACATTAGATTGACAAAGAAATGATAAACATAAAAAACCGCTCAATTTGAGCGGTTTTTTATTTACAGATATAGCTAGATTAGTTGAGACCTAACTTTTCAGCCACATAGTCAGAGTCTTTATCACCACGACCTGATAGATTCACAACAATTTTCACATCTTTTGGCAATTTACCTGCTTCACGAATCGCCCAAGCCACCGCATGTGAACTTTCCAACGCAGGCACAATACCTTCTACACGTGATAAAGTCATAAAGGCATCCAGACATTCCTGATCTGTTGCCGTCGTATATTCCACACGACCCAAATCTTTAAGCAGACTATGCTGCGGACCGACACCTGGATAATCCAGACCAGATGCAATTGAATGCACTGGTAAAGGTTCACCCTGCTCATCTTCTAATACATAACATGCCATACCATGAATCTGGCTGGGCTTACCTAAAGTCAGCGTTGCAGAGTGTTTGTCAGTATCCAGACCATGACCTGCCGGCTCTACACCCACCAGTTTTACTTCTGGTTCATTTAAAAACGCAGTAAATGCGCCCACCGCATTGGAACCGCCCCCTACACAAGCTACGACATAATCCGGGTTTGCACCAAAACGATCATTACTTTGTACCTTGATTTCATCACCAATAATCGACTGAAAATCACGTACCATCATTGGAAATGGATGCGGTCCGACCACCGAACCGATGGCATAGATATAATTTTTGGGATCTTTTAAATATTCCTCAAAAGCACTATCTACCGCATCTTTCAAGGTAGCTGTACCACGAGTGACTGAAATCAGTTTGGCACCGAGAATTTTCATTTTCACCACGTTCGGGTGTTCTTTCTCGATATCCACCTGCCCCATATGAATTTCACATGGAATACCAACCAATGCACACGCCGTTGCCAAAGCAACACCATGTTGTCCGGCACCTGTTTCAGCAATCACTTTGGTTTTACCCATGTATTTTGCTAACAGTGCTTCACCCAGACAGTGATTGATTTTGTGCGCACCTGTGTGGTTTAGATCTTCACGTTTTAGGTAGATCTGCGCCCCACCGAGTTGATCAGATAGACGTTTGGCATGAAATAATGGACTCGGACGACCAACATAGTTTGCAAACAGGTCTTTTAATTCATTCTGAAACTCAGCAATTTGACGAATTTCCTGGTAAGCAACATTAATATCATCCATTGCCTGTTTTAGATCTGGCGGAATAAACTGACCGCCGTAGTTCCCAAAAAAACCCTCTTCATTTGGCAATGCAATACCATTAATTTGATGATCCATAGCGATCCTTAACAATCTGGACTAAATTTATAAAAACTACTTTATATTAAAATGTTTTGTTTTAAAGGACTAATAACTATAAATAAAGTCATCAATAGATAAATGGAATCAGCGCGCCAGATATTTGGTCATATCTTCAATGCCTTTTAGGGTCATTGGATACATATGCTTTTCAAAGATCTGCTGAATCAATCCGATGGTCTGCGTATAGTGCCAGTAACGCTCTTCTTCCGGATTTAACCAGGCTGTTTTTTCAAAATGCTGACGCAGACGCTGTAACCAGACCTGTCCTGCTTCATCATTCATATATTCCACCGAGCCTCCCACTGAATGCAGCTCATATGGCGCCATACTGGCATCACCAACCACGATTACCCGATAATCGCGACCATAAGTGTTCAGCAGATCCCAGGTATTCATACGGGTGCTGGAACGGCGAAAATTATCTTTCCAGACATAGTCATACAAACAGTTATGGAAATAAAAATATTCCAAAGTCTTAAACTCGGTTTTGGCAGCACTAAACAGTTTCTCACACTGGGTAATGTGTGCATCCATGGAGCCGCCAACATCAAATAGCATAAGCACTTTGATGCGATTACGGCGTTCCGGCACCAATTGCACATCCAGAATGCCCTGCTTGGCTGTTTCACGAATGGTACTGTCAATATCCAGTTCTTCAGCAGCACCCTGACGGGCAAACTTACGCAGGCGACGCAGTGCCAACTGCATCTGACGGCTACCCAAAATTTGGTCATCATCCAGATTACGGTATTGACGCTGTTCCCAGACTTTGACTGCTGAACGCTTACGCCCCGGCCCGCCAATACGCACACCTTCAGGATGATCGCCATAGGCACCAAAAGGTGAAGTGCCGCCAGTACCAATCATTTTATTGCCGCCCTGATGTTTTTTATGCTGCTCGCGCAAGCGCTCTTCCAGCATTTTCATCAGTTCTTCTAGTGAACCGGCTTTTTTCAGCTCTTCACGCTGTTCTGGTGTCAGATGCTTTTCCAATAGTTCCAGATCAAACCAGTCTTTGGGCAGCTTATGCACCTGATTCAGCAATTCATCCAGATCGAAAGTGGCGATCCCATCAAAATAGTCTTTCATGGCACGATCGAACTTATCGAAATAGCGCTCGTCTTTGACCATGACGGTTTTGGCCAGCTGATAGAACTCGTCCTGATCGGCAAAGACCAGTCCTGCGGCAACTGCCTGATTCAGATCAATCAGCTCACGGGTCGATACCGGTACGCCGTATTTGCGTAAGGTATAAAACAGTCGCACGAACATGCGTGTTTCTCCCTTAACGGCGTGACATGAATGCTAGGCGTTCAAGCAGCTGGACATCCTGCTCGTTTTTGATCAGCGCACCATACAGCGGTGGAATGGCTTTAGATTTATCGGCATTACGCAATACATCTTCTGGCATATCATCTGCCATTAACAGACTTAACCAGTCAATTAATTCGGAAGTTGAAGGTGGTTTTTTCAGGCCCGGAACCTGACGTAATTTAAAGAATACTTGCAATGCCTCATTTACCAAGGTTGCTGAAATATTCTCGAAATGCACATCAATGATGTCACGCATGGTTGCTTCATCAGGAAATTCGATGTAATGGAAAAAACAGCGGCGCAGGAAAGCATCCGGCAATTCCTTTTCATTATTTGAGGTGATGATGACAATTGGACGCTGTTTTGCAGTAATAGTTTCGCCTGTTTCATACACAAAGAACGACATCTTATCGAGTTCATGTAACAGGTCATTTGGGAATTCAATATCTGCCTTGTCGATTTCATCAATCAGCAATACACAGCGCTCTTCACTGCTAAATGCTTCCCACAGTTTTCCTGGCTTGATGTAGTTTTTGATGTCATAGACACGGTCATCACCCAATTGACTGTCACGCAGACGCGATACTGCATCATATTCGTAAAGGCCTTGCTGGGCTTTGGTGGTGGACTTGATGTGCCAGGTGATGAGTTTCATTCCCAGGCTTTCAGCCACCTGTTCTGCCAGCAGGGTTTTACCTGTACCCGGTTCACCTTTGACCAGCAGCGGTTTTTGTAAACTGCGTGCGGCTTTGACAGCCAATTTTAAACTATCAGTTGCAATATACTGACTTGTACCAGAAAACTGTTGATGATCCACAGACATGATTTAACCTTATTTTTTTATTTACAGTGGTGAAGTTTTTTTGTTTACAGCAATCTTTGCTTTATTTGTTACATAGCTTGACCAGCAATAGCCGATCAGTGAAGCAATACCAATCACAAACAGAATGAGTGAGGCATTGATCCAGACCAGTTCTTGTTCCTTGGTCAATACACCAAATATCAGTCCGAAAATCGCCGGGGCCAATGAGGCATTCGGACCTTCGGATACTGTCGGCGTTAGCAGGATGGCAAACACTAAAATCCAGAGAAAGCCACCTGCCGGTTTTGGCAGGCGCTTAGTCACGCCATACCAGCACAACAGTGCAATTATACTGCCTATCAGGTATACCGCGATGGCAATCGATTCTTCAGGAATTGAATCTAATACAGTTACATAACCATTCATTTCACAACTCCTGAATAAACATTAAGCACCACGAAGACCTTCTGGTTCTACAGCATTCGGGTTAATCAAACCTTCAGGCGGCATTTGCAGGAAGAAACCACGGGTTTCAATCGAGTCGATCACGTGCAGCACATTAGCACGTGCCAGCTTGCGGGTTTCGCTCAGTTCAAGATGCATGACAAAAGTCGCACGACCAAATGCTACGCGGACAGCTTCGCCCAGTACGTGAAGTGGATCGAAAGTTTCAGCTTCATTTTCTTCAGCTGGACGAGCCACATAAAGGTACATTTCATCCTTTTTGCTCGATTTGTAGATAGACACTTGCATGATTTTGATTTAGACAACAATTTAGAAAAATCAGTAGCAAGGATACCTTAAAACGTCACCTGAGGCATTAGCCATAATTAACGCATCAGTCGTGATTTTGTATAATTGCTCTTTCTTTAATCAGTTTTGTAGTTAAGTTTCTATCCAAGCTTTAGTCGACAACTTTCATCTGTCTAGAAAGATAGGATTCATCCTGACGTAGCAGCTCAACCAGTGGCTTGGTCAGATGATCATAACGCCAGCCAAGTAAAAATTCCGGCAAATCCTGTTCATCATTGTGGAAAACAACATGCTGGTACAACGCATTCATCCATTTTTTGCGCATCAGGACTTCTTTCGGGATGGAAGTTTCATCTACAACATTTTGAATGATGGCATCAATTTTTATACCGACTTCACTTGAAGAATGACGGATTGGGCGTGCCAGACGTAATGGCCACTCGGATTGATCTGGCAAAAATTTCAGCAGATCCAGAATCATCTTGCCATGATCACGAATAATATTGGCACGCAGATCTTTCACAGTGCTGAGCTGGAACATATTCTTAGGGTTCTTTTCCACCAGATTAATCATGGTCGAGTTTTTCATGATGAAACTGCGCGGAATATTCAGTGCCTTGGCAATCTGCTCACGCCATACTGCAAGCTGCTGTAGCTGCATCAGCTGACGGCGTGAATGACGATAGTTGCCAACATCCTGATATAACAAGGCTGTTGGTGTTTCCTCGCCAATTTCCCGGGTCATGAAGCGGCAATCTTCCAGTGCCAAGTCTAACAGGTGCTTTTGTTTCAACTCCTGCTTGATCTGATCACCCAAGTGCACCAGATAATGCACATCATTGGCTGCATACAACAATTGTTCATGACTTAAAGGACGTGCCAACCAGTTTGAACGGGTTTGATCTTTTTCAATTTCTACATCCAGCATCTGCTTCAAGGCATTCTGATAGCTGACCTGCAAACCATGCCCCAGAAACGCCATCCCTACTTGGGTATCAAAAACATTACTTAGAGATTTTTGCTGGGTATAGTGATAGATCAGATCAATGTCTTCTCCACAGGCATGGAAAATGTTCTGTTGTGCTGCAAAGAGACGCTTGAAGAACTCGGTCAGATCCAGCGTTGTGCCGTCGAGCAGATAGACATTGCCACAGACATTAATCTGGAACACACCAAGTTTCGGCCATAAAGTATCGACCTTGATGAACTCTGTATCCAAAGCATAAACCGAGCTTTGATCCATTTGTGCGAGTACTTGATCGAGTCCAGCTTGATCTTGAATAAATTGAAACATAAATGACTGAATCAGCGTAATGTGGATGTCCGAATATAGTTATCTTAACTGATATTTATAATATTTATGATAAAAAAATAAACATTTAGCTATAAAATTTCGCAATAACAATATCGATAAATTAAATGAATATTCTTGTATTTTTTCTAACTTGTTCTTCTCTTTAGTAAAACGCATGCAGAGAAACAGGTTTATTTCATCCGCATGCGGTTATGTACAGCTTGGCTTAAGGTATGGCTGTCTACATATTCCAGTTCACCACCTTGTGGTACACCTTGGGCAATCCGGGTAATCTGAATCGGTAAATGCTTGCTGGCTTCCATGAGGTAGTGCGCAGTCGCCTGTCCTTCTACAGTTGCATTCGTAGCCAGAATCACTTCACGAATCTGACCTCTGTTTAAACGCTCGAGTAGATATGGAATCCCAATTTCTTCAGGCCCAATTCCATCTAGTGGTGACAAATGTCCACCCAATACATGGTATTTACCACGAAAACTGCCACTCTGCTCAATAGCCATCACATCCGCTGGTGATTCCACCACACAAAGCAGCTCATCATCACGTTCAGTTGAGGTGCAGATATTACAGACTTCATCTTCAGTGAGTGAATGACAGATTGAACATTCATGAATATGGTTGGTCGCTTCAGTCAATGCATGTGCCAGACCAATCGCACCTTCACGGTTTTTCATGATCAGATGCAATGCCATACGCTGAGCCGATTTCGGCCCAACGCTTGGCAAGATGCGTAATGCTTGAACCAGTTGATCAAAACGATCACTAAACATTGCGCAAATTTCCTTAGAACAGGCCAGCCAGACCTGGAGGTAAGCCCATGCCCTGGTTTGCAGACTTCATACGTTCTTCTGAAATTGCTTCAGCTTGGCGTGCCGCATCATTCATTGCAGCCGCGATCAGATCTTCAATCATATCCGGATCATCCTGTAGAAGTTCTGGATCGATCTGAATGCGTTTTACCACATTACGTGCAGTCATCGTTACTTTTACCAGACCACCACCCGCTTCAGCATGAACCTCTACCAGCGCAAGCTCTTCTTTGGCTTTTTTCAGGTTGGTTTCTACTTCCTTTTGCATGCGCTGAGCTTGCTGCATCAACATGTTAATGTTCATAAAAATCTCCGAACATAAATTTATAAAAATTAGATTAGATCTAAACCGCGTGTAATGTCACGGATAATATCATCAATATCTTCCAAACCAACAGAAACACGAATTAAACCTTCACGAATACCTGCGGCTTCTTTTGCTTCAGGTGAAAGTTTGCCATGCGTTGTCGTTGCCGGGTGAGTAATCGTTGATTTCGCATCACCCAAATTACCCGTGATGGAAATAAACTGAGTATTGTCGATGACTTTCCAGGCACCTTCACGACCACCTTTCACTTCAAATGATACGATACCACCGAAGCCGGTTTGCTGCTTTGCCGCCAGTTCATGACCTACATGCTCAGGCAGACCTGCGTAGTACACTTTTTCTACTTTTGGATGTGCATTTAAGTATTCAGCGAGTTTCTGTGCACTTGCGGAGTGTTCACGCATACGCAGACGTAAGGTTTCCAGACCCTTTAGGAACACCCAGGCATTGAACGGACTCATAGATGGGCCTGTGGTACGCACATAACCGAAAATTTCTTCAAGCAATTTGTGATTACCGACAACTGCACCACCCAATGCACGACCTTGCCCATCCAGGTACTTCGTAGCTGAATATACAACGAGGTCAGCACCAAATTTGATTGGTTGTTGTAATACAGGTGTACAGAAGCTGTTATCAATTGCCAGTAATGCATCATGAGCATGTGCAAGATCTGAAAGCGCCTGAATATCAGCCACTTCAGCCAGTGGGTTTGACGGAGATTCTACAAAGAATAGTTTCGTTTCGGGCTTGATTGCATTTTTCCAGGCATCGACATCGGTCAAGTCCACAAAATCAACTGCCACACCGAACTTGCCTACATACTTTTCAAACAGAGAAACCGTAGAACCAAATACTGCACGTGAACAGATCACATGGTCACCTGCTTTCAGGAAGGCCATTGCCACTGCCATAATCGCAGCCATACCCGAACTGGTCGCTACGGCGCGCTCAGCACCTTCAAGCGCAGCCAGACGTTTTTCAAACATTGCGACCGTAGGATTGGTAAAGCGTGAGTAAATATTGCCAGGTTCCTGACCTGAGAATTTTGCTGCCGCTTCGGCCGCATTTTCATAGACGAAAGAAGATGTCAGGAAGATCGGTTCTCCGTGCTCACCCTCAAAGCTACGTGTATGACCTGTACGGATGGCTAAAGTATCTAATTGATAATCGTCTTGTTGGCTCATCGCTCTAATTCAGCCCTGGCGGACTGCCTGTTGTAAAAAATTGCCAACATTTTGAGCGCCTATGCTATTTCAGGTCAAGGCATAATAAGCAATTATTGCCTAGACTTCGATCACTCCCTACCGCACACGGACAATTTATCTTTATGATTCAGTTAAAACAAAATCTGCAACGTCAACAGAAAAAACTCAAGCACCTGCGTGCGCGGTTTTTCAACAGCTCCTCACTGGTGCTGTCTCAAAAAACCCCGTTTGAGTACATCAAGGAAACTGAATTATATAAAGTCCGGCATTATCCAACACCTGAAAGAAAGTTTAAGGAACCTTTGGTATTTGTTGCGCCGCTGGCGATTAACATGGGTATTTATGATCTGTATCCCTACCGTTCATTAGTAAAGCATTTCCAGCATAGCGGTTTTGAAGTATACCTGGTGGAATGGAACCGTTTCAGCTTCAAACACAAAGAGCTGAATTTTCTGTCCTTTATCGATCAATCCATTCCAGATGCCATAGAGCATATTTGCGAACATGCAGACAGTCCCTATATTTCCCTGCATGGCTGGAGTATGGCAGGTGTCTTTGTCACCCTATATACTGCGCTACACTCTCCAGAGCATGTGAAAAACCTGATGGTAATGGGCAGTCCAATTGACAGCTATGCCTCTGGCCGCATCGGTAAACTGTTTGAAACTACCAATAAACTGATTTCACAAAATCCAGCCCTGCGAAATACCGTACATAAGGGATTAATCCCCAAACACTATATTCATACGCCAGGTATTTTGAATGCCTTAGGCTTTAAACTGCTGGATCCTATGGGCTGGTTTAAAAGTCAGAAACAGTTTTTGCTGAATCTGGAAAAACCCGACTATGTCTATGAACACGCCACCATGGGTCATTTCCTGAATAAAATGATCGATTACCCGGGTGGAATCAATCAGGATATGGTGCTGCACCTGTGGTTACAGAATCCTCTTAAAGATGGTTCGATTAATCTGCATGGCAATAAGATTGATTTAAAAAATATTTCCTGCTCACTCATGGTCGGTGCTGGTTTGACGGATCAGATTGTTACCCGAGAAGCTGCAGAACCACTCACCCAGCTGACCAGCAGCAAAGATATTACTTTTACCCTGATTCCAGGTGGGCACCTCGGTTTAATGTCAAATCAAAAGACAGCCAACACTTTTTGGCCTAAACTAACCACCTGGCTTGAGCAGCGTTCTACTCGACTAGCGCAATAATTCGAGAGATGCCTTCAAGCTTATAATTTTTAATTAAAAGATTTTGAGGGTTATCATGATTCAATCAGTTGCATTTCTTGGCTTGGGTGCTATGGGCTATCGCATGGCTGCGCATTTACCAAAGCATTTTGATACGGTCTATGTCTGGAACCGTACTGCTACCAAGGCAGAGCAGCATGCAACTGAATATGGTACACAGGCAGCAAGTCTGGAACAGGCCATCCAGGCAGATATAATCTTCTCTTGCTTACCCACCAGTGCTGATGTTGAAGCTTTAGTCCAAGGTCTGGAATTAAAAGCAGGCAGTATCTGGGTCGACTGCACCAGTGGTGTACCTGATGCCGCTCGTCGTCTGGAAGAAACTTTAGCAGATCAAGGCGTGATTTTTCTGGATGCACCCGTCAGCGGTCAGACGATCGGTGCTGAAAATGGCACTTTAACTGTTATGATTGGTGGTAGTGCAGCAGGTTTTGAACAAGCCCTTCCCGCGATTCAGGCTTTCGGCAAGCTGATCAAGCATGTTGGTGAATCTGGCGCGGGCTTTGCAGTGAAAGCAGTCAATAATATGTTAATGGCTGTAAACCTGTGTGCAGTTGCAGAAGGCTTTATGACGCTGAAAGCGCATGGTGTAAGTTTGAATGAAGCACTGGAATGTATTAATGCATCAAGCGGTAAAAGTAACGTAACTGAGACTGTGATGCCGCAGCGTATTTTAAACCGCAGTTTCCCGCTTACCTTTGCATTACCGCTACTTGCCAAAGATACAGGGATTGCGGTAGATCTGGTTCGTGATGCCAAGCTGTCTGCACCATTGCTATCGCTAACCCAGAACCTGATTCAGGCAGCTAACCTTCAGGCAGAAGAAAATAGTGACTTTTCTGCTGCAATAAAAATGTATGAATCATGGAGTAAAATTACTATTGAGTAATATATCGCCATTGAATCGTGAGAACAAAACCCAATATTGTGTTTAGGTATAGACACATGATTCAACACCAGAGGAAACCCGCATGAAAAAATTGACTGTTGCGACAGTGATGAGTTTTGCAGCATTGCTAGGGGCTTCAACTTCAGTTTTAGCTTCTGAACAAGAATGCAAAAAACTGAAAAATGATCATGATGTGATTTATGCTTCCAAGGGCTTCTGTTTTAAAGATCCAGATGCCAAAGCAAAGTATGGCAATGACAATTGCTACACAACCAAGCCAAAATTTTCAGAAAAAGAGCAACAACGTCTTGACGCGATCAAAGATCGTCAGAAAGAATTGAACTGTAAATAATTTAATTCAATGACGTTCAAGGAATGCCCTCATGACTTACGATGATCAAAATATTTTTGCACGAATTCTGCGCGGTGAACTGCCTGCAATCAAGGTGTATGAAGACGATCAGGTTCTTGCATTTATGGACATCATGCCTCAGGCAGACGGTCATACTTTGGTCATCCCTAAATCGCCTGCGGTGACACTACTTGATCTGGATCCTGAAGTGGCTGCATATACCATTCAGATCGTACAAAAGATTGCCAAAGCCATTGAAAAAGGCCTAGGTGTAGAGGGTATCGTGCTGATGCAATTATCAGGTGCCGCAGCGGGTCAGACCGTACCCCATGTACATTTCCATCTGGTTCCTACCTCTTTGCATAATCTGGGCAAACATGCCTTGGTCATGGGTGATCAGGAGAAAATCAAGGCTCTGGCTGAAAAAATTAAAGCAGCTTTATAATGCTGGATTAAACCCATATAGAAATGGAGCTTAGGCTCCATTTTTTTTACCATCCAAAAATGAACAAATATTAATTCTTTATGAAAGCCGATAAATAAAACAATTTAATATATTGATTAATAATAACTTTCTTAAAACAAAACATATACTATTAATATTTTTACATAACGAAACATTTAATATATTTGAAATATTTCCTTAATCTTATTGTCTTATTTGTAATCGATACTTAGCACCAATACAGGACGGTAGCAAAATTTAACAAAGCTACCACAACATCCTTGTTAGGACCAAAACAAGTCTTATTGGAGCTACACATGAAAAAAACTCTTTGCGCATTGGCAGTTGGGGCAACAATTTTAACACCAGTAATGGCAGCTGCTGCTGACGTTAAAGTATATGGTCGTGCACACGTTTCTCTGGATTATCTGGATGACGGCAAGGACTATAATGAGGTGGCTTTATCCTCAAACTCATCACGCTTAGGCTTTAAAGTCGATCACAAGATTAATGAAGATCTGACTGCATTCGCTCAGATCGAACAGCAAATCAACTTTTCTAGCGGATCGGATGATAGTGAGGATTCTATAAACTTCTCTACCCGAGATACTTATGTCGGAGTCAAAGGTAACTTTGGTCAAGTTAAAGTGGGCCGTTTTGACAGCCCATTTAAAGCGGCACGTGGTTCGGCAAACTTCTTTGGTGACCAGGTCGGCGACTTGCGTAATATCACTCGTGCTTACAATCACCGCTTCGATGAACGTAACCCGAATACAATTGAGTATAAAACACCAAAATTTGGTGGTGGTTTCACTGCAACAGCAGCCTTATCGTTACATGACGGCACGATGATCAGCAATGATACGACTGAGGATAGTAATGAAAAATCTCAAGCATATGACCTAGGTTTAAATTATAACGCGGGTAATTGGGATGTCGCGGCTGCTTATGAGCACTATGCAGAAGATGTGAGCCGCGGTGAACGAGATGGTATTCGTTTAGCAGCAGCTTATAAATTAACGCCTGAACTGAATGTGGGCGCACTTTACCAGTTTACTGCACTGGATGATGGCAGTGGCACCAATGCGGATGCTAATGTTTTCGGTGTAGGCGCGGAATATAAACTAACAGATAAAAATACATTACGCGGTCACGTTTTCCACCGTGATATTGATACAGCTGATGCTAACTCAACCTTACTTGCATTGGGCTTAGAGCATCGCCTAGATAAACAGTTCCGCGTTTATGGCAACCTGGCAGCCATGCTGAATGATGACGCTGCTAACCTGACACCTTGGTCACAAGCACGTAGTAATAAAGCAGGTTCATCCCAAGGTGTAAATGCAGCAGGTGAAACTGCAATGGGCTTGTCTGTAGGTATGCGTTACGACTTCTAAGCTCTACTCTCCTCCAAAAGCTTAAAAAGAACATGCTGCATGTATGTTCTTTTTTTTGCCTGCTTTTTCTCAATAATAAGAATCCACCTCACCTTTAGATTCCACGAAATACCCTTCTCGTTTTAATCCCTAAAATTTTAATCTATTCTCATTTTCAATAAAAATATAATAAACCAAGTAAAATAATCAAGATTTAAAATATTATTTTTTTCTTAATCCAACCATTTTAATAGGATATTAATTTTTAAATATAAGTAAAAAAGTCGGATTTAAAAATAATTATGTTTACACAAAATAATCACAAATATTTTGATTATTCTTTAAAAAACTATAATTTTAATTATTTAATATTCAAATAGTTATAAATATATGTTTATTTAAACTGTTTAGTCTATTTATTTTTTATCATATTAGATTAATAATAAATTAACACGTTATAAAGACAGGCTTATTTACATGAGCTTAGTTCCAGAAAATCTAAATCAAAAAGTTGTAAGAGAGATCACTTTGATTTTAATCATCAAGGTCATTCTACTACTGACAATCAAACATATCTGGTTTGATGCGCCTACGATTCCCAAAAATTTTGACTCTCAAGTTGCCGAGCGTATTGCCGGCAGTCCTTCCCAAATCAAGGAGACACGTTGATGATTGCTGAAAGCGTGGTCGATCTTTCGCGGTTCCAGTTTGCTATGACTGCGATGTATCATTTTATTTTCGTTCCGTTGACCTTAGGCCTGGCCTTTATCCTGGCCATTATGGAAACCACTTATGTGATTTCCGGTAAGGAAATTTATCGGGACATGACCAAATTCTGGGGGAAACTCTTCGGGATTAACTTTGCACTCGGGGTAACTACCGGTCTGACCATGGAATTCCAGTTTGGTACCAACTGGGCCTACTATTCGCACTATGTAGGTGACATCTTTGGTGCACCACTAGCGATTGAAGGCTTAATGGCTTTCTTCCTGGAATCTACTTTCATTGGCCTGTTCTTCTTTGGATGGGATCGTCTGTCTAAGGTTCAGCATCTCTGTGTAACCTGGTTAGTGGCACTCGGCTCCAACATGTCTGCATTGTGGATTCTGGTTGCCAATGGCTGGATGCAAAACCCGGTGGGTTCTAAATTCAACTATGAAACCATGCGTATGGAACTGGTTGATTTTGGTGCACTGATCTTTAACCCGGTCGCTCAAGTAAAATTTGTTCACACTGTTTCTGCAGGTTATGTAACAGGTGCGATTTTCGTTCTGGCAATCTCAAGCTTCTATCTGCTAAAAAAACGTGACTTGCCTTTTGCCCGCCGTTCTTTCGCTATTGCTGCAGTTTTTGGTCTGGCCTCTACACTTTCAGTGATTTTACTAGGTGATGAATCTGGCTACGAAATTGGTGATGTACAAAAGACTAAACTGGCTGCGATTGAAGCAGAATGGGAAACAGAACCAGCCCCAGCTGCATTCACTTTGTTTGGTTTCCCAAATCAGGAAACCATGCGTACAGATTATGCAGTCAAAATTCCTTATGTCATGGGGATCATTGCAACCCGTTCAATAGATACTCCAGTGATAGGGATCAAGGACCTGCTGGTTGAACATGAAGGTCGTATCCGCAACGGTATGCTGGCATACGAACAGCTTGAAAAATTACGTGCAGGCGATCAATCTCCTGAAGTAAAAGCAGCATTTGAAAATACCCAAAAAGATCTTGGTTATGGTCTGCTTCTGAAAAAATACACTCCAAATGTCGTCGATGCTTCTGACGAACACATCAAAGCTGCTGCCAAAGACACTATTCCACATGTACCAAGTCTGTTCTGGGCATTCCGTGCCATGGTAGGTTCTGGCTTCCTGATGTTGCTGCTGTTCGTATTAGCGACTTTTGCTGTAGCGAAACGCAATGCTGAAAACAAACCTTGGTTATTAAAATTTGCCCTGTTTGCTTTACCACTGCCTTGGATTGCTGCACAAACTGGCTGGTATGTGGCTGAAGTAGGTCGTCAACCCTGGACCATTGGTGAAGTATTACCTACCCACCTGTCTGCATCTACTTTAAGCACAGGCGATGTTATGGGTTCAATCCTGGCACTGGCAGCGTTCTACACAGTATTACTGATCATTGAAATGTACCTGATGATCAAGTTCGCTCGCCTGGGACCAAGCTCATTACATACTGGCAAATACCATTTCGAAAAACCTAATTCTCAAGTAACTGCCGAGCAAGAAGACGCAGCTGCAGCTCTTCCAGAAGGTGCAACTGGCGAGGTGAAATCATGATTGAATATGAACTGCTCAAAATTATCTGGTGGGTATTGGTTGGCGTTTTGCTGATTGGCTTTGCACTGACTGATGGCTTCGATATGGGTTCAATGGCGATCATGCCATTTGTAGGTAAAAATGATCAGGAACGTCGTGCGGCAATCAATACAATTGCTCCACACTGGGATGGTAACCAAGTCTGGTTCATCACTGCAGGTGGTGCCCTGTTTGCAGCATGGCCAATGGTCTATGCTACTGCTTTCTCTGGCATGTACTGGGCGCTACTGTTAGTACTATTTGCACTGTTCCTGCGACCTGTCGGCTTCGACTACCGCTCCAAGCTGGAAAATACCAAATGGCGTAATTCCTGGGACTGGGGCCTAGCTGTTGGCGGTGCGGTTCCTGCATTAGTCTTCGGTGTCGCTTTCGGCAACATGTTCCTGGGCGTACCATTCACCCTAGATGAAACTGTTCGTTCAACTTATTCCGGTAGTTTCTTCGCCCTGCTGAATCCGTTTGCTTTAGTATGCGGTATTGTAAGCTTGTCTATGTTGTGCGCACACGGTGGTGCTTGGTTAATGCTGCGTACTGATGGTGCATTACGTGAACGTTCTGCTCAAGCAACCAAAATTATGGGACTGGTTTATCTGGTGACTTTCCTTGCTGCTGGCGCATGGTTATATTTCGGCGGCATTCAAGGTTATACGCTGGTGACTCCATATGACACCAATGGTGTTGCAAATCCACTGGCTAAAGAAGTACTGATCAATGGCAATCCTGGCTGGATGAATAACTATACAACTTATCCAATTACCATGATTGCGCCAATTATGGGTATCTTTGGCGGTATTATTGTCGTGCTGGCTGCCTCTAAAGCTAAAGCAGGCCTGAGCTTCCTAGGTTCATCTATGGCGGTGATCGGTGCCATCCTGACTGCCGGTTTTGCCCTGTTCCCATTCTTAATGCCATCTAGCATTAACCCTGTTGCCAGCTTGACCATGTGGGATGCAGTATCCAGTAAAAATACCTTGACGGTAATGACTGTCGCTGCATGCATTTTTGTTCCAATCATCCTGCTTTACACCACTTGGTGTTACTACAAGATGTGGGGCGTAATCACCAACAAACACATTCAAGAGAATTCACACAGCTTGTACTAAGCCTGTGTCCTAAGGAGACAAAATTATGTGGTATTTTGCATGGATTCTAGGAGTACTTATGGCGTGTTTTGCCAGTGTGATTGCTGCAATTTACATGGAACAGCACCAAGACCTGGATGAGGAATAAATCATGACTGAAGCTGCGCTAGAGAAACCCGTTATAGACAAGAAACCCAACAAATTTGCGATGGTGATTTCCTGCCTGCTGGCATTTCCACTCGCAGCGGTGTTACTGGTACATCCAGCTGCGATGCTGGATGACAATGGTGCATATAGTCATCGAGCCATGATGTTTATTATGATTGGTATTTCTGGAGGCTTTGTTCATGGTGTAGGCTTTATGCCACGCCACTGGTTCTGGAAATGGCTCTTTAGTCCATTTTTAGCATGGCCTTTAATGATCTGGGGCTATTACACCTGGTTCATCGCCTGAGCATTCAAACAAAATTTAAGCTCTTTTCGGAGAGCTTAAATTTGATAAATACAAGATCTTTACTCTCATATTTTTAAAAAGAACAATGATATTTTTATCAATTTTGGCCTAAACTATCTTCTAAATTTATCCTGAACAAGAGTAATGAACTCAAACAAAGCGACATTGATTGGTCTTACGGCAGTTTTCTTATGGAGTCTCATTGTTGCTCTCATCAAAGAAGTCAGTCATTACTTTGGACCGATCGGGGGAGCTGCGTTAATCTATTCATGCGCCTCGATTATTCTATTGTTCTCATTTGGCTGGACACATCTGAAAGAATTCCCCCTTAAATATCTGATTTGGGGAAGCCTGCTTTTTGTGGCTTATGAAATTTGTCTTGCCCTGTCTATAGGTTATTCAAGCAATAACAGACAAGCCATAGAAATCGGAATGGTAAATTATCTGTGGCCGACAGCCACGATTCTATTTTCAATTATTTTTAACAGGCAAAAAGCCAATTTTCTTATCTTTCCCGGGATATGTTTATCTGTGGCAGGGATCTGTCTGGTGCTTGGTGGTGAAGCTGGATTTAGCTTTAAAACAATGCTGTCCAATATACAGGCCAATCCACTGAGTTATGGACTGGCTTTAACCGGTGTCTTTCTATGGGCTGCCTATTGTACCCTGACTGCTCGTGCTGCCAATGGTAAAAATGGTATTACCTTATTCTTTATTTTGGTGTCGATTGTACTATGGACCCAATGGATTTTTTCTGCTGAGCCCATACCGAATTTCGAATTGAATTCCAGCATTTATCTGGTATTAGCTGCTTTTGCAATGGGCATTGGCTATGGGGCATGGAATATCGGAATTATGCATGGAAATGTGACTGTATTGGCAACAGCTTCATACTTTATCCCGGTTTTTTCTTCTGTGGTTTCAGCATTGATTTTGAGCACACAATTAACCTTCAGCTTCTGGAAAGGTGCATTGATGGTGTGTTTTGGTTCACTGCTTTGCTGGATGGCGACTAAAGCAAAATCATAGACCCGAAAAAACCAACCAATGTAAAGCCTAACTTTTAATCAAATAAAAATGCCATTTTTAAAGCGTCTTTATAGCCTTTGTGAACCGTATAGGTAGAATTCACCTCCTACCGTTTTAGGCACTCCATTTCATAAGTAATACCCAAATCAATGAAGGACTGATTAAAGCTTGTATCCAATGAACGAATAAATTGCAGTTCATCCTTAGCTCCAGCCAGATGCAGATTTTGTTCGGAAAACTGCTTAAGCTGTTTTAGATCTCTAGAATATTCACATGCTTTAGCAATCATAATTGTTGGATGCTCGCGACGATCCACCGACACATTGAGTGCAGCCTGTTTTAACTCTAATGCATCATAATGCTGCTTAACTTGAGATTTAAATTCCGCTGAACTCAATGGCTTTGCCGATACAGTTGCTGACAATCCCATAAGTCCAATCACCAACATTAATTTCTTCATCTCGACCCCAATATTGTAAATATAGTTATTTATCTAAGTTATTGAATATTTATAACATAAAATCTCAAGCAATAAAAAAGCCAGAATAAATCTGGCTTTTTCTTTTCTTCTATTATTTAGCGATGGGTATGGATTGACATCACAATACCCATACCGGCGAGCAAAGAAATCACAGCGGTTCCGCCATAACTCATCAGTGGTAATGGATCGCCTGTCACTGGAAGGATACCACTCACCATGCCTGAGTTCAGGAATACGAAAAAGAAAAAGGTTAGACCTGTAGCACCCGCATATAGACGGCCAAAGTTATGAAAGCTGTTCATTCCGATCATCAAGCAACGAATAATAATAGCGGTAAACAGACTAAATAATAAAAATACACCGATAAAACCAAATTCTTCGGCATAAGTCGACATAATAAAGTCAGTATGATGCTCTGGCAGATAACCCAGATGTGACTGTGTCCCTTGCGAATAACCTTTGCCAGTCATTCCTCCAGAACCAATGGCGATTTTAGACTGGATAATATTCCAGCCTGCACCGAGTGCATCTGATTCAGGATCAAATAGCGTCAGGACACGTTTTTTCTGATATTCCTGTAACAGGAACATCCACATTAATGGTGCGACCACAGCTAATGCTGCCATTGCACCGCCAATCAAGCGCCAGGACATACCACTCAGAAATAAAACAAAGATCCCCGGAATCACCAGCCCGATATTCAAGTCAGGCTGCAATGCCACAAGCACAAATGGAATACCCAACAAAATTAAGGCACCGATGATATGCATAAACTTGGGTGGAAATGGCTTACGCGCGAAGTACCAGGCCATCATCAGTGGCATGGCAAATTTCATCACTTCACTCGGCTGCATACTTCCCACGCCCGGCAAAGTAATCCAGCGTGTTGCTCCAAGTCGTCTTTCACCAATCACAAAGACCAGCAATAGCATAAAAATCCCGAAGGCATAAAAATACGGGCTTGCGGCTTGATACACTTTTGGCGGAACCTGCGCACAGATAAACATCACCACAAAACCGACACCAAAACTGATCGCCTGACGGATCACCATGCCTGAGTTTTCAGAGGTCGCACTATAAACTACCATCAACCCCAAGGCAGCATTCAGTAAAAGGAAGCATAGCAACCACGGGTCCAGATGTAGCTTGGTCCATCTTGAGGAATCGTGTTTTATACTCAATCCATCACGTGCGGATTGTCGTAAAAAACGATACTGCTGTGAAGGTATCATTGTGACAAAAGGTTCAAAACTAACAATGGCGAAATTATAAGTGAAAGCAGCGGAGAATTGATCGCCAGTGCTCTATTTATTATGTATTTCTTCAAATAAATTTAGGCTTGTGCTGCCAGAATCAGACGAGCCAGTTCCAGGTCATCCGGATAGGTAATTTTGAGATTATCAGATCGCCCCTGAACTACACGTACGGTTTCACCTACATGCTCAAGTGCACTAGCTTCATCGGTAATATTGGCACCATCTTGTAATGCCTGTTCAATGGCATGTTTTAACCGGCCTAGTTTGGCCATTTGTGGTGTTTGAGCCTGCCAGAGAGTCGAACGGTCTACTGTAGTTTCGATATCCTGACCTTGTACGACGCGCTTTAAGGTATCGCGGACTGGAATTGCCAAAATAGCAGCTTGATCAGTTTCAGTCGCCGTATTGACCAGATCAATCAATGCATTTTGACTGACACATGGACGTGCCGCATCATGTACCAATACCCAATCTTCTTCTGAAGTGATTTCAGTTAGGTAAGCTAAGGCATTGAGGACAGAATTGACCCGCTCTGTACCGCCGGCACAAAAATGGGCTTTATCCTGATTGGAAAATGGCAAGGTTATAGCAACATTATCCTGACTACCGATCGCCAGCACATAACCGGTCAGTGGAAGTTGATTCAGACGTGCAACCGTATGTTCAAGAACAGTACGCTTCTGAATCATTTGATATTGCTTTAGTTCTGTTTTAGAGAATCTGCTACCCGAACCTGCAGCTGGAATGATAGCCCATAATTTATGGTGTGCTTGAATTTTCAGCTGACTCATTGGTACGCAGGTCTACTTTAGAATTTTGATCGAGATAAATCGGTTTATATTGAGTACTGATGGTACTCATCTGCACAAAAGTTTCATGCGGCTTAATTAAGCCCAGATCCAGACGTGCATGTTCTTCAATGGCTTGATCACCATTTTTCAGATCATAAACTTCAGCTGCCAGCACACGGTTGCGCTCTTTCAGCTCTTCATTCAGTTCTACTTGTTGTTGTATTTTCTGTGTCAGTGCCTGATGGTCTTGATAACCACCCTCACCAAACCAGTATAAATATTGAAACCCTGCGATCACAAGGATCGCAAGGCCCAACAGTACTTTACTCATCAAAGAGTCGAATACATTTAACATCAACGATAATCGCTTAGTTCAAACCTTTGAATTCAGCTTTACCGCGATATGCAGCATTAGTCAATTCTTCGATACGAAGTAATTGATTATATTTCGCTACACGGTCAGAACGGCAAAGTGAACCAGTCTTGATTTGACCTGCTGCTGTACCTACTGCAAGATCCGCAATAGTTGAATCTTCAGTTTCACCTGAACGGTGAGAAATTACAGTAGAGTAACCGTTTGCTTTTGCAAGGTAGATTGCATCTAAAGTTTCAGTCAAAGTACCGATCTGGTTGTACTTGATTAGAATAGAGTTACCTACTTTCTCATTGATACCACGTTGCAGAATCTTAGGATTCGTAACGAACAGGTCATCACCAACCAGCTGGATCTTGTCACCCAGAATCGAAGTCAGGTAAGACCAGCCTTCCCAGTCAGATTCATCCAGACCATCTTCAATCGAGATAATCGGGTACTGATTTACCAGACCTGCAAGGTAGTCAGAGAACTGGTTGCTTGTGAATGCTTTATTACCTTCACCTGCAAGAATGTACTGACCATCTTTGTAGAATTCTGAAGACGCACAGTCAAGCGCAAGCATGATGTCAGAACCCGCTTTGTAGCCAGTTTTTTCAATTGCTTCAAGAATAACAGTGATCGCTTCTTCGTTTGAACGTAAGTTCGGAGCAAAACCACCTTCATCACCAACAGCAGTATTTAAACCCTGTTTTTTAAGTACTGATTTAAGTGAATGAAAGATTTCAGCGCCAGCGCGAAGTGCTTCAGAGAATGAAGTGAAACCTACAGGCTCAATCATGAACTCTTGAATGTCAACGTTGTTGTCCGCATGTGAACCACCATTCAGGATGTTCATCATTGGAACAGGCATTGTCAGAATGCTGTTGTTACGAAGGTCTGCGATGTATTGGAAAAGTGGGATTTTCTTTTCTTCAGCCGCAGCACGTGCAGCAGCAAGCGAAACTGCCAGAGTTGCGTTTGCACCTAGTTTTTCTTTGTTTTCAGTACCATCTAAAGCGATCATCGTGTTATCGATGTCTTTTTGTTCAAATACTGATTTACCAACCAAAGCTTCACGGATCAAAGTGTTTACGTTGTTAACCGCAGTTTTAACACCTTTACCCAGGTAACGTGCCTTGTCGCCATCACGAAGTTCTAAAGCTTCACGAGAACCAGTTGAAGCACCAGATGGTGCACATGCACGGCCAACTACGCCAGATGCTAAGATAACGTCTGCTTCGATGGTTGGATTACCACGAGAGTCCAAAATTTCACGTGCACGAATGTCAACGATTTGACTCATGAACTATTCCTCAGTTGATTAATAAAAATGATGCGTCAAAAAAGACGCATCAATGTGTATTGAATTAATGTGTATCTAGCTTTGCGAAACCTTTGACCAAGGTATCTAATTCTTTCAGCTGCGCCAGGAAAGGCTCAAGCTGTGACAGGCGCAATGCGCAAGGACCATCACACTTGGCTTTTTCCGGATCCGGATGTGCTTCCAGGAACAGGCCTGCAAGACCTGTTGCCATACCCGCGCGCGCCAGTGTCGTGATCTGGGCACGACGACCACCAGCAGAGTCAGCACGACCGCCTGGCGTTTGAAGCGCATGGGTAACGTCAAAGAACACCGGTACATTCATTTCCTTCATGATGTCGAAGCCCAGCATGTCTACAACCAGATTGTTATAGCCAAATGCCGAACCACGTTCACAAAGAATCAGTTTGTCATTTCCTGCTTCCAGACACTTGTGCAGAATGTGGCGCATTTCATGTGGAGCAAGGAACTGGGCTTTCTTGATGTTGATAATAGCATCAGTTTTTGCCATTGCTTCAACCAGGTCAGTCTGACGACTTAAGAAAGCTGGCAACTGAATAATGTCGGCAACCTCTGCCACAGGAGCCGCTTGATACGGCTCATGTACATCGGTAATGATCGGCACATTAAAGTGTTTTTTAATGTCCACTAACCACTCAATTCCTTTTTCGAGCCCAGGCCCACGGAAAGAGTTCAAACTTGAACGGTTGGCTTTATCAAAACTTGCCTTGAATACGTATGGGATTCCCAAACGTTTACAGATATCTACATAAGTTTCTGCAATTTCAAAAGCCAGGTCTTTGGACTCGAGTACGTTCATCCCGCCGAATAGTACAAATGGCAAATGATTTGCCATTTGTATATCGCCTAAACGTACAATCTCTTGTGGTTTTAACTGCGACATTTAAACTTCCTAGTTGTGTCCTGACACCAATTATTGTGCTTTTTGATGCTGTTTTTTTGCAGCGTCGATGAAGCCAGCAAATAATGGATGACCATCACGTGGTGAACTTGTAAATTCCGGGTGGAATTGTACCGCAATAAACCAAGGATGTTCAGGAATTTCAACAGTTTCTACTAAATGTTGTACTGGTGAATAACCAGAAATCTTCATGCCTTTCTCTTCCAGCACTGGGATATAACGGTTGTTCATTTCGTAACGGTGACGGTGACGCTCGATGATTTCATCAGAACCGTACACAGCAGCAGTCTTGGTCCCTGGTACCAGTTCAGACTTCTGTGCACCTAGACGCATGGTACCGCCAAGGTCAGAATCTACAGAACGCTGTTGCACTTCACCACGCTCATCTAACCATTCAGTGATCAGACCAATCAATGGAGATTTGGTTGAACGGTTGAATTCAGTCGAGGTTGCATCAGCAATACCAGCCACGTTACGTGCATATTCAATTACCGCAAGCTGCATACCCAAGCAGATACCCAGGAATGGTACGCCATTTTCACGGGCGTATTTGATTGCCTGCATCTTGCCTTCAGTACCACGTTCACCGAAACCACCTGGAACCAAGATCGAGTCAGCATCTTTCAGTACTTCGCTTACATCCTGACTTTCAAGCTCTTCAGCATTCACATAGTCGATCTGAACTTTAACGCGATTTTGAATCCCTGCATGTAAAAGTGCCTCATTCACAGATTTATATGCATCTGGAAGTTCAACGTATTTACCGACCATTGCAACACGCACTGTGTATTCAGGATTCAGTAAAGCTTCTACAACGTTATCCCAATCTGTTAAGTCAGCTTCAGGAAGGTCGTTATAACCAAAACGTTCACAGATTAAATCGTCAACATTTTGTTCGTAGAATGTACGTGGGATCTGATAAATCGTACGCGCATCTTTACATACGACAACTGCACGTGCTTCAACGTTAGTGAACAGTGCAATTTTACGCGTAGTATCTGCATCAACATCGTGTTCAGTACGACAGATCAGAATGTCTGGCTGAATACCAATCGACAGAAGTTCTTTAACAGAGTGCTGTGTTGGTTTGGTTTTTAATTCTGCTGCAGACTTAATGTATGGGAGTAACGTTAAGTGCATAAGCATCGTGCGCTTGTGACCAAGTTCAACCATTAACTGACGTACAGATTCCATGAATGGGAGAGATTCAATGTCACCTACTGTACCGCCGATCTCAACGATCGCAACGTCATAACCTTCACCAGCGCGAAGTACACGTTCTTTAATATTATCAGTAATGTGTGGAATAACTTGCACAGTACCACCCAGGTAGTCACCACGGCGTTCTTTATTCAGAACATCCTGATAAACACGACCTGATGTGAAGTTATTCAGTTTGGTCATTTTCGCACGACGTAAGAAACGTTCGTAGTAACCCAAGTCTAAGTCTGTTTCAGCACCGTCTTCTGTAACAAAAACTTCACCATGTTGGAATGGGCTCATGGTCCCTGGATCGACATTAATGTATGGATCCATTTTTACCATGGTCACTTTTAAACCACGGGCTTCTAAAAGTGCAGCAACAGAAGCAGCTGAAATACCTTTACCTAGTGATGATACAACACCACCAGTAACGAAAATAAAATGGGTCATTGGGTTTCTCGTACAATCGAGCCTAAATAGGCCTGCAATGTTGCGCAATTTTACTTTACCTTGCACCTAGAAAGCAAAGTCAATCCGCATCAATTCAAAGAACAATAAACAATTGACTATTCTAGCAGCATTTCCGATAAAAAATTAGAGTAAGTTCAGATCATTTCTATCTGCTAATTTACTGCTATAATATTGTAATCCCCTCTACATTTACCTATGAAGTAATGATGAATAAGAAACTTTTAATCTGTGGCGCGCTTGCAACCGGACTTTTACTTACTGCATGTGTAAAGAAAGAAGCTCCAAAGGAAGAGGAACAGACTGAAGTTGCTGCAGCATCGGAAGCAACCCCAGTAGAACAGCCGAATTTCGAAACACTGGAACCTGCAGAACAAGATCAGCCTTTAATTGAAGAAATTCCTGAAACAGTTGAAGTGATTCGTGAAGAAACGCCGAATACCACAACTGAAATTCGTCGTGAAACTCGACCTGCTCTAAGTACTCCTGCTACAGCACCGGCAGCATCACAACCTGCTCAAGCACCAAACATCCAGGATTCTGAGACTGAGTACAAGCCTAAAACCAATTCAGGTGCAGAACAGTCAGAGGATGATGCTGTGGCAGACGCCATTGCAGCCGCTACACCAGCACTTGAAAACTGATTATTGTTTTCAATTAAAAAACCCAGCTTATGCTGGGTTTTTTAATGCTACGTATTCAGGTTCTGCTTCTTCTATTGCTGCCGCCGCCATAGAAAGCTGCTTCAGATACTGTGCCATAAGAAGAGTAGCCCATGATTCAGTTCTGGTTAAGCCCTGATAAAAACCGCAATGACTGCCCCTTTTCGTAGTAACTACAATAATATTCGGCATAGCACGGATACGGTCTTTATATGGATGTAGATTATTAATATGACAGACTGGGTCGTCTTCTGCATTCAGAATCATCAATGGGATTTTGACATTTTCAAAGACATAAATTGGATTCGTGGCTTTGGTATAGGTTTCATAGTCTTCATAGCCAGCCAGCTGAAAATACAGCTTCTCAAAATCGGCCAGATTTTGAACGGAAAGAATCTGCTCCCAGGAAGGTATATTTTTCCAGGTGTCCTGATAAGGATGAATAAATTTTTTCAGTAATTTTTTAGTCATAACCTTACTATAAAATGGATGCACATAAGCAAAACCACTTTCAGTGTTATAGCCCGGACACAGTGCAAAGGCTGCTTTGAGTGGAGTTTGCTCACCCTCTTCTCCCAGATAGCGTACCAACAAACCTGTGCCAGCGGAAGAACCTACACCATATAGTTCAGATTGCGGGAATTTATCCTGAATATAAAGTAACTGTTCACGTAAATCCTGAGTGGAGCCAAACAGGTTCATTTTCGGAACAGGCATCGGCAAATTGGCATGACCACGGCGTAAACATAATGCCACTCGCCAACCCGTGTGCAGATGCAGATCTCTGACCAGCTCACCCATTGATTCTGGTGAACCGGTAATGGTATGCAGTAAAACAATCGTTGGCGTATCTACTGGCAGGTCGAGTCCATACCAGGCAATACCAGTGATTCCGCCATCCGACATGTTCAGCTGCTCAATTGCATCATATTTTAGTTTGATAGTTTTCTTTTTGATCAAGTCAAAATACAGAATATGGGCATGCGCATTGCATAGCCACGGTGTAGGACGGTATTTTTGCTTTAATTGTGGTAAATGATCAATCAGGTTCTGAAATACGCCATTTGGGTTGTAATATAAAGTAGGCGTGTCCGCACCAATCACACGGTCCAAATATTCACCTGAAAGCTGAACTACTTTTTTTATCAACATTTTCATTTGTCTTTCCATCCAGTTGTCCTTCAGTGACTTACAAATTTCATGCCGGGTTATATGATGGCTCCTAAATCAGACTAGTTTTGGAAGGCCATCATCCGCTGTCCCATTTGTGCAGCAAGCGCTTCAAGACCTGACTTCGGCCGAATCATCACTTCGAAGTCGATAATTTTTCCTTCATCATTGAACTGAATCATATCGATACCCTTTAATTTCTTATCCCCCACATTGGCAGAAAACTCAAGTACAACATGGTTACCGTCTTCTGAATAGAAAGTACGGTGATACGTAAAGTTCTCGAAGACCTGAATCACATTAGTCAAAATAAAAAAGACTACAGGCTTACCTGAGTATGGATTAAATGCCACTGGTGAACGAAATACCACTTCATCTGCGAGTAATTCATTCAGAATATTCATGTCACGGCTTTCCAACATTTCGTGCCAACGCGTGATTGCAGTTTGGGTTATTTGTAGTGTCATTATTATTTCCTTTTTGTTGTAAAGTCCCCCTTTGCAAAAAGGGGGACTTAGGGTGATTCTGTTGTTTCAGAATAGAATCCTCTCCCTAACCCTCTCCTTTAACAAAGGAGAGGGAATGTTGCGAATCAACTTTCTTTCATGACAATTTCGTATGAAAGCAAAAACTGTCATCTTTTAAATTTTATCAATTAAATTACCGCAGCCAATTCAGCACCTTGACGAATCGCGCGCTTGGCATCCAGTTCACCGGCTTCTTTAGCTCCCCCGATCAGATGCACGCTCTTGCCTGACTGTTTCAGTTCATCAAACATGGCAGTATAAGATTCCTGACCTGCACAGATGATGACATTATCTACTTCAAGCAACGTTGGCTGACCGTTGACTGTAATATGCAAGCCCTGATCATCCACTTTTTCATAGCTGACACCAGGGATCATTTTTACGTGACGGTGTTTCAGGCCTGTACGATGAATCCATCCGGTTGTTTTGCCCAGATCTGCGCCCACGGATTTTGCTTTACGCTGCATCAAGTAAATTTCACGACTTGGCTGTTCTACACTTGGCTGTTTTAAACCACCAACATTGTCATAATCGGTATCGATTCCCCATTCATCATAGAATTTCTGCGGATTGACGCTGCCACTTTCACCTTCATGGCTTAAATATTCCGCTGTATCAAAACCAATACCGCCTGCACCAATAATGGCAACATGCTGGCCCACAGGCTTACGCTCTTTTAGTACATCCAGATAAGACAGGACTTTTGGATGATCAATGCCTGGAATATCCAGCTGACGTGGATTCACCCCAGTCGCTACGACGATGTCATCAAATTCTGAAGACAGCAGCTGCTCAAAAGTCGCTGTATGATTCAGTTTGAGCTGAATACGGGGTTGCAATTCGATCTGGCGTTTAAAGTAACGAATGGTTTCGTAGAATTCTTCTTTGCCTGGAACAGTTTTGGCAATATTAAACTGACCGCCAATCTGATTAGATGCCTCGAAGACAGTAACACGATGACCACGACCTGCAGCATAAATCGCAAAACTTAAACCAGCTGGACCCGCACCAATTACTGCAATATTTTTTGGTGTAGACACTTCTTTAAAAATCAGTTCAGTTTCATAGCAGGCGCGCGGATTAACCAGACAGGTCGCAATTTTCATCGAGAAAATATGATCCAGACAAGCCTGATTACAGCCAATACAGGTATTGATTTCATCACTACGGCCCTGCTCCGCCTTTACCACAAACTCTGCATCCGCCAGCATCGGCCGCGCCATGGAAACCATATCCGCATGACCGGCAGCCAGGACATATTCTGCCATTTCTGGGGTATTGATACGGTTTGAGGTAATTAAAGGAACCTTGACTGAACCTTTTAGCTTTTCAGTTACCCAGGTAAAAGCTGCACGTGGCACTTTGGTCGCAATGGTTGGAATACGCGCTTCATGCCAGCCAATCCCTGTATTGATAATCGTTGCACCTGCTTTTTCGATTTCCTGTGCCAGCTGAATCACTTCTTCTAGCGTTGAACCACCTTCAACCAGATCCAGCATCGACAGACGATAGATGATAATAAAGTTCTCACCTACGCTTTCACGGGTCCGGCGCACAATTTCAATCGGGAAACGGATACGGTTTTCATAACTGCCACCCCACTCGTCATCACGGTGGTTGGTACGTGCGGCAATAAATTCATTGATCAGATAGCCTTCTGATCCCATGATTTCTACACCATCATAACCGGCATATTGGGCTAAGCGTGCACAGTTAGCAAAATCATCAATAGTCTGCTGGACTTCACTCGAAGTTAAGGCATGCGGTTTGACCGGATTGATTGGTGCCTGAATCGCAGACGGCGCGACATTTTCAGCCTGATAGGAATAACGTCCGGTATGCAAAATCTGCATGGCGATCTTGCCGCCAGCATCATGCACTGCTTGAGTAATTACCTTGTGCTTCTCAGCTTCTTCTATCGTATCGAGCTTGGAGCCACCTTGGAAAGTCACACCGTGATCATTTGGCGAAATGCCACCAGTCACAATCAGGGCAACCCCCCCTTTGGCACGTTCAGCATAGAATGCCGCCATACGATCATAACCACCTGGGGCTTCCTCCAACCCGACGTGCATAGAACCCATCAAAACCCGGTTTTTTAATGTGGTAAAGCCCAGATCTAATGGGGCAAGTAAATGCGGATACTTTGACATTTCGACTCCTTAGCGTGCCTGTCAGCTGGCTATTTTTATATCGGCTGATGTGAAATTCCCCTCAGTCATCAGCTTTTATGCAACTTGTTGCATTAATTTATAGTTCAGAATTGATTTTTATGCAACATGTTGCATAATAATCTCGAGTCATTTTTCTTGAGACGTTTATGTCTTTATCGCATGTTCTATTGACCAGTTTACTGGAAAAACCAAGTACCGGTATTGAGTTAGGACGCCGTTTTGACCGTTCGATGGGCTTTTTCTGGAATGCCACCCATCAGCAGATCTATCGTGAACTGAATGCCATGTTACAAAAAGGCTGGATCTCTACCATAGAAGATGAAGATAGCGGTTCACGTAAAAAGACTTATCAGGTAGAACGTCCAGGACGTGAAGAACTGGCCAACTGGATGCTGGAACAAAGTCCACCGGCTCAACTGCGTGAAGAACTAATGGTACGCTTACGTGCTGAAGCCCAAATGGGCAGCAATACTATTTTGCCAGAATTGGAAAGGCATCTAGAGTTGCACCGGGAAAAACTGAATATTTACCGACAGATTTTTGCCAAAGATTTTGCAACAGCTGACGAAAATAACCGCACACTGTATATTCATAAAATGATTCTGCAACTGGGTATCGATCTGGAAGTAGGCTGGATTAGCTGGTTAGAAATCATGATTCCAAAATTAAAACAATTTAATAATGCAGCTGCTGGCTAGCATATAAAAATAAGGACTCAGTCGATGTCATATTACAAAATGCCCGATGGCGAAATGCTTTTTGTACGCGAATATGGACAGGGTCAGCCGGTACTGGTGTTGTCCGGCCTGGGGATGTTGAGCTGGCAATGGGCGGCTTTCCTCTATCCGCATCGGCATCAGTTCAGATTTATTATTCCGGAGTGGCGCGGTTTTGGTGCTTCCAGTGATTGCAAGATTCCAGATATGGATGCGATTTCCAGTCACTGGCTGGATGTGCAGTCGGTAATCCAGCAATTACATCTTGATAAGGTGATGGTGATTGCATATTCCATGGGTGCTACTACGGCCATGCATGGTATGCACTATGCTGATTTCGCCGAGCATATCACTGCTTATCTGCATATTGACCAGACCCCAAAAATCCCGGTAGATGACAGTTGGGGCTATGGCCTGTTTGGTGAACATCATCCGGTATTTATTTCTATTCTGACCCAGATTTCAGAATTACTGGCACCACATCAGAATGTAAAATACATTAAAGATTTGGACAGTAACACTCGCCATCAGATTGCCAAACTTTGGCTGCAGTTTATTGGCTTGCAAAATAACAATAAATACAGCCTGAAAGCCTTTGAATGGATTATGAATCAGCCACGCCTGCAAAGTCTGCTATTACCATCAAACCGGGTCGACTATATGGCCTGGTATATCAATAATTATCTTTACCATCGAGAGGATTACCGTGCGGCGATTCAAAAACTAAAATGCCCGGTGACTTTCCTTAGCGGCTCACAATCCAAACTTTATCCAGTTGAAGGTCAAACCCTGATTACCCAAAGCATTCCACATGCCAAACAGGTACGTTTTGAAAAATCCGGGCATACTCCACTTTTGACTGAACCGGTAAAATTTAGCAAGGAAATCGCGGCATTCTTAAAAGCCAGTGCTAAGCACAGCAATCACGCAGCTTAGAGGAAAAAAGAAACAAAATGAAAAAACTGGTGGTCTTTTCTGGTGCAGGTATGAGTGCTGAAAGCGGAATCAATACCTTCCGCGACAGTGATGGTCTTTGGGAACAGCATCGCGTAGAAGATGTGGCAACACCAGAAGCATGGCGACGTGATCCCGAACTGGTACAGCGCTTCTATAATGAACGGCGCAAAAAGATTCTGGCTGCACAACCCAATGCTGCGCATCAAATGATTGCTGAATTGGAAGTTGCTTATGACATACATGTGATTACCCAGAATATTGATGATCTGCATGAACGTGCTGGAAGTTCAAAAGTTATTCACCTGCATGGCAATATCCGGCTGGCAAAAACGTCTGGACCAAAAGCGCAATACACCACCGAGTTTTATCCAATTGATGGAGCTGAACTGGATCTCAATAAACACCTTTGTAAGGATGGCTATCCACTGCGTCCGCATGTCGTGTGGTTTGGTGAAGCTGTACCTGCTTATGCAGAAGCACAGGACTGTGCGCAGGATACTGATATTTTCATTGTGATTGGTACCAGCTTGCAGGTTTATCCGGTTGCTGGCTTGATTCATGAGATTTCATCGAATTGCAGCGCTTACTATATTGATCCTAAAGCCAATCAGCAGCACTTACCTCCTCAGTTTGAGAAAATTGCCATGACTGCTACCCAAGGCATGCAATATCTGAAAGATAAACTGCTCAATGAAGCTAGATAGTCAATAAAAAGACAAAGTCAGCATTGACACATTGCAACAATAATTCTTTAATCACCTTATTGTTGCGTATATGGAATGAACTCATGCTGACAGATCTGGATGACTTTTATTGTTTTGCCCAAGTGGTGGAACATGGTGGCTTTAGTGCAGCAGAACGCGCCACTGACATTCCCAAATCCAAACTCAGTCGCCGGGTTTATAATCTGGAAGAACGTCTCGGTGTTCGGCTAATTCAACGTAGCTCACGTCATTTTGCTGTGACTGATATCGGTATGAACATTTACCGTCATGCCCAGGTTATGCTCAGTGCCGCCCAAGCCGCCCATGATCTGGTCGATCATCTCAGTACTGAACCACGCGGCATTATTAAACTCAGCCTGCCAGTTTCTATTGCACAAAACGAAATCGCACGGATTCTCCCTGCATTTCTGAAACAATATCCTGAAATCAAAATTCAGATGATGGTCACGAACCGTCGTGTGGATATCATCAATGAAGGTTTTGATATTGCCCTACGCGTCCGTTCCAGTCTGGATGATGATCCAAATCTGGTAATCCGTCAGTTTGACCAGATCGAACAGCATCTATTTGCCAGTCAGGGCTATCTGAATGAATTTGGTCATCTGAAAAATCCGGAAGAATTGTCCGAGCATAAAATCCTGAGCATGGCGGATGAACATACTGAACAGTTTTTGATATTACACAATAATATGCAACAACAGAAAAAGATCCGCGTTATGCCGACAGTGCTTGGTTCCGATCTAAGTATGCTGGCACAACTGGCTGCTTCAGGCTGTGGTATCACCCTATTACCTGATAACGTCGTGCAGCAATATGTGGAACGTGGTGAACTGGTACGTGTACTTCCGGAATGGAAAGCAGCACATGGTATTTTCCATATGGTTTATCCGTCACGTCGTGGCTTGTTACCTGCTGTTCGGGTCTTTATCGATTATCTGGTTGAGCACCTGCATCATGATTAGATTAATGAGCATCTAAGTAAAATAAAATAATAAGTAAAAAAAGCTCATCTACGGAGGATGAGCTAGTCAGAGTCACTACAGCATTAAGGGGTAACAATATTTACTCTGTAAATCAAAAAATATATCGCTTAGATCATTATCTTGGCTCTTAATCAGTTAATTATACGAGCAAGAATAAATAAAAGAGATTGATACAGCTTATCTATCTAACTCATATAAATATAGAGAATGAATCTCATTTGCACCACTGCAAGGCGTAATATTTTGTATTGTTTTGAAAACGTATGTGTATGCTCATTTACAATTAAAAAAACACTGATTTTTTAAAAATCAGTGTTTTCACAATCAGAGATTTATCTTTTATTTAAATTGCAGGATAAGAGCCCGTGCCTTCTGGCCATGGAGATAACAATTCAAAGCCAGTGTCAGTCACATAAACCATATGCTCCCACTGCGCAGATAACGATTTATCTGCAGTCACCACTGTCCAGCCATCTTTAAGTTCTTTAACACGCGCTTTACCCAGATTCACCATTGGCTCAATAGTGAATACCATGCCTTTTTTTAGTACCAGACCCTGACCCGGTTGACCATAGTGCAGAATGTTTGGCTGTTCATGGTACACCTTACCTATGCCATGACCACAGTATTCACGTACGATACTATAACCTTCACGATGTGCCACAGACTGGATGGCATAACCAATATCACCCAACGTTGCACCCGGTTTAACCGCATGAATACCGGCGACCATTGCTTCATAAGTGGTTTCAACCAGTTTTTTTGCTTCAGCCGAAGGCGTACCAACATAGTACATTCTACTAGTATCACCAAAATAGCCATCTTTAATAATCGCAACATCGATATTGATGATATCGCCATCTTTTAATACGGTAGTTGCTGATGGAATGCCATGACACACCACTTCATTAGGTGAAATGCAGGTAGTCTTGGTATAACCGTAATACCCCACATTCGCCGGAATAACATGGAGTTTATTCACAATAAAATCATTACAGATGTCATCCAGGTATTCTGTCGTGACACCTGGCTTCACATGCTCTCCGATCATTGCTAAAACCTCAGCAGCCAGACGGCCCGATATACGAAGTTTTTCGATATCCTGTTCAGTTTTAAGACTTATCGTCGAAGCTCTCATGTGTTCATCCTCTTGGTCAATCCTTGAATTATAGACCCTTTTTTCGAAAGATGCGGTGAATTCCTTCAATAACAGTGATCGGAAAATGTATATTTAAAACATGTATTGCTTATAGATTAAACAAATAAAACTATTCAGGATTTTTTAAAAATATTGATAATTTATGATGATTTTTATGAATTATAAATTTATTTGATTGAATTCATAAATTTATTTTCACCAAAGTTCTACCTATCAGTTAAACAGAAAATTACTCAAGGAAATTCATCGAGGCTCAAGCCAAAAGGTGCTCCAAAAATCAGCATATTTCCTTTAAAATCGCTTTCTTTTGTGCGTTTATTCTCCCTCTATGACAAGTCTCCGTACTCGGGATATTGTTGCCTTAGGTTTTATGACCTTTGCACTGTTCATCGGTGCCGGCAACATTATCTTTCCACCGATTGTGGCTCAACAAGCCGGTGAGCATGTATGGTTAGCTGCTCTAGGTTTCCTGGTTACTGCAGTTGGCCTGCCTGTTATCACCATCGTGGCACTGTCTCGTGTTGAAGGTTCAATCCAGATCTTAAGTTCACCTTTAGGTAAAGCCGCAAGTCTTTTACTGACCGTGGTTTGTTATCTCACTGTTGGACCTTTATTCGCAACACCACGTACTGCAACCGTTTCCTATGAAATTGGTTTCTCCTCTTATTTTGGTAATGAGCCAAGTAATCTGCTGATCTATAGTGTGATCTATTTTGCTGTAGTGACACTGGTTTCGCTGTACCCAAATAAAATTCTGGATACTGTGGGTTACTTCCTGTCTCCATTGAAAATTATTGCCTTGGTCATTTTAGGTGTAGCTGCAGTTCTTATTCCTGCCAGTAATCCACCTGCTGCGATTGGTAATTATGTTTCTAGCCCGGTCACTGAAGGCATCGTCAATGGTTATCTGACCATGGATACTTTGGGTGCCTTGGTCTTTGGTATCGTGATTGTGCGTGCAATTACTTCTCGTGGGGTCACTGACCGTAAGCTGATTACCAAATATGCGGTAAATGCTGCCATTATTTCCGGGATCGGCCTAACCTTGGTTTACCTCAGCCTGTTTAAATTGGGTCTGGGTAGTCATGAAGTTGCCCCAAATGCTGCCAATGGTGCGATTATTCTACATGCTTATGTACAACATGCCTTTGGTGATATGGGTGCCTATTTCCTTGCAATTATGATCTTTGTTGCCTGCATGGTAACTGCGATCGGGCTGACCTGTGCATGTGCTGAATATTTCTCATCGATTACTCGTTTACCATACAAAGCCTTTGTATTTGTTCTGGTTGGCTTCTCGCTGGTGATTTCAAACCTCGGTTTGACCAAACTGATTGCCGTTTCTGTGCCTGTACTGAGCGCGATTTATCCGCCTGCAATTGCATTGATCCTGCTGAGCTTCTGTGGACATTTCTTTAAAAAGCCTGCTCAAGTTGTTGCACCAACCACACTGGCTGCATTTATTTTCGGTATATTTGATGGTCTTAAAGTTGCCGGTTTTGATTTACCTGCTGCACTTCAGAATTTGCCGCTTTCTGAGCAAAACATGGCATGGCTTATCCCAGCCCTGATTGTTCTCGTGATTTCAGCTGTAATTGACCGTATCAGAAACTAATCTTTCTGCGCAGTGTCAATAAATCGTCTTTTTACCCAGAATACGATTTAAGCATGATCAATAATTGTCAGGTTTTACCCAAACGGACATTTATTGGTTCAATTCACTGCATGATTATCACTAAGCAAGCGTTCAGTTAAAAGTAGATAAAATTTAGCTGATACACAATTTAACCATTCGTTTAGCTAAACTACCCTAATCATTTCCAAAATTATTCAATTTCATTTACTTATATCAATATTCTAACAAATTTTATAATTCTTCAGCATCCCGCATACACGTGCTTACATTCTCTGTCGAGTAAACTACATATTGTGGCGTAAAATTTGCATTTTTCCGCTTGTGCCATTTAAGTTTTATCACCCAGCACTGCCTTAAACCCTAATTTAAGCATTTAAATGGTTCAGGTAAATTGCTGTACTTTGATAATTTTTATAGCTCTACGACTAAAGTTGCTGTATTTCACCAGAACAGTCATCCGGAGCTATTGAAAAGTTCTGGTATTCGAAGTACAACTGTATGTTCAATTCTGATCAATCCACTCAGTTTTGGACATCAATAACACTAAAAATAGGAGGGATGGAGATGTTATCAGTACATTTCAAAAAGCAAGTCTTCATTGACGCTCTTAAAGCCAATTCTAACCTTGTGGTGTTTCTAAGCACTACCTTTGCGCTAATGTTGACTTTAATCGTTCACTGCGTAATTCAAGGCAATTTAAAGCCAGAGTATTTAGCGTATGCGCTGATCGTCTCGGCTGCATTTTACCTATGGGTGGTCATTGACCAGAAATATCGCTAATTAACCTTGATGTTGAACCACATGGATGACTTGGCCACTCATCCATGTGGTAGAAGAAAAAGAAAAGTCCAATTCAAGTATTTCTCCTTCCAATCAGAATAAAAATAATCTAAAACAGCCCCTGTGTTGCGCCCCAAAGTAAGATTCCTGTTCCACCTAGTTCTGCCACAATTAACCCGATCATCGCCAAAGTCATTAATATGCCCGGTAACTGAACCTTGCCCAATTGATGCGGTTTTTTGAATTGGTTGGTGGTGTCTTTCAGCACGCCATGCAGAATATAAGCCCCAATTGAGAAGCTGAAAAAAGCAAGATTCAATACTACACAGATCAGATTTATAGTTTCTGAAAATTGAGAATAATAAGCCAATACCGCAAGAATTAGTGTGGCTGGTGCATACAACAAGCTGCTACGATGGGCAATATCGACATAATAATGTGCCCGTGACTGGGCTGAATTGCGGATCTGCAGATATTTCCACACTCCTGTCAACATCCCTACCCATAAGAAAATTCCACTAAATAAAATTGCCAGTTTAACTGCCAGACTAAGCTCGATTAGCTGCATATCCTAATTCCATTATGTTCATTATTTTGACTTTTTAGTCATGTTTTAAAACCGCTCCTGCCCGGAACTGGTGTAGATTAATTCTTGATAATGATCCCAAAAATATAGTGTAGTGCATGTCCGAATTTAAAACATTGACCATTAAGTGCAAGGATGGCTATCCATTGACAGCACGTTTTTATGCCGCTAATGCAGCTAGCCGAAAAGCTTTACCTATACTAATCTGCCCGGCGACCGGAATTACAGCACAGTTCTATCACAGTTTTAATGTGTGGCTTCAGGCACAAGGATATGATGTATTGTGTTTTGACTTTCGCGGTATTGGTCAGTCCCTGAATGGTCCTTTAAAAAAATCTAAAGCCAGCATCGTGCAATGGGGACAGTTAGATATTCCCGCTGCGATTGATGCTTTGAGAGATAGAACCAAAGCTGAACAAGTCATTTTGGTCGGTCATAGTGCTGGTGGGCAGTTACTCGGGATCGTACCGAACTATGACAAAGTAGCCAAAGTCATAGCTGTATCTGGCTCAACCGGTCATGTGAAAGGCTTAAAAGGTCGAACCAAATTACTCGCTCCTGTGATGTTTGATGTAATTTTTCCACTGTCACGTTTTACACTGGGTTATGGACCGACCAGCAAGATTGGTATGGGGGAAAACCTGCCTAAAGATGTAGCTAAACAGTGGGCACAGTTCTGTAGCAAGCCGGGTTATGTCCTCAATGCGATTGGCAAGACAGTTGCAAAAACAGCAAATCATCATGAACAGATCACCTGCCCGATTACGGTGCTGTGGAGTTCGGATGATGAAATTGCGACCGAAGCCAATGTCAAAGATTTGATCCGTTTATATCCAAACGCCCAAACCAGTCATAAAGAACTTAAACCTTCCTCTTTTGGACATAAAGCGATTGGTCATATGTTGATGTTTAAACGTAGCCATCAGAATTTATGGCCTGTGATTGAGCGGGAAATGGCTTCAATCTGATGCTTTTTCAACTTGTTGATTTATCCCATCAGGCCTGTAACCCGACCTGATGGTTTTTATTTATGCCCTGTTGCTTACGTTGGTGTTTTTGCGCATACATGCGTAAATCGGCACACTCTAATAATGTCTCAATTTCCACACCGTCTTCAGGATAAACTGACAGCCCGATACTTAAACCAATCTGTAAGCTCATTTCTTCAAAATTAAAAACTGCATCACAGGCTTGAGAAATATCTTGCATCGTTAATAGAGCCTGATTTCGGTCAGTATTCATGTCTAAAATAAGTGCAAACTCATCCCCACCCAGCCGAGCTATGACAACCTCATCGTCTAGTGTTGCTTTTAGTCGTGTTGCAATTTCTTTTAATGCTGCATCTCCTACTCGATGCCCATACTGATCATTAATCGATTTCAGTCTATCCATATCCAGCATACAAACGTTTAGTGATTGCTGTTGCCGTTCCGCCAGGCTCATGCGTTGCCGTAGACAATCTAAAAATAATGCCCGATTGGCAAGTCCGGTTAGGCTGTCTTGAGTTGCCATTTTATATAATACTTGTGCATCAAATTTGGTGGCATGATACATCGCTGCGGCAAATGTTTCGGACATCAAGCTTAATAACTTTAAATCACGAAGTTTAAATGCTGCAACTTGATCAGAATAGATTTTAAGTACACCGACCACTTCATGGGCATGAATTAAAGGCACGACTGCCATAGAGCGTAGGCCAACTCGATGACAGGCTTGACGATCTACCCGTGGATCATTTTCACAATCTTCACAATATAAAATACGGTTTTCTGCGATACATAAGCCGGACAAGCTATTCTCTCTTGCAAGGCGTAAACCCAATAAATGTGCTGCCCCGCCCGACACTGCGCGATAGACCATATCTTCGCCTTCATCCAATTCCACCACAGCACCTTGAGCACCAGTAATCTGTTGAATTTTATCTGCAATTAGTGTCATGACTGCATTCAGATCATGGCCTAGTTTTATAATTTCTGTTTGGGTATGAATGACGGATAAAAGCTGTTCTTGGGTTGGCATCAATGCGCTTTAAGATTGAAAAATAGCCGCTATTCTAAGAACTCGGTCAGGCTTTGTATAGCAAACTTTTGATGTTATTGTTTAATTTAAAAGCAATTCTTTTCATTTAAATTTTAGAAATATAATCTCTCTCAACCTTTTGATTGAAATTGGTACGGCTCAGTATCCGAACCTTTGCTGGCAGAGAATGTAGAAAGCATTTTCAATATTAAGCTAAAGTATTTAAATTGAATTTTATAGTTTGAACAAACTTAAATTAAAATGATGTTCTTACATTGAATAATTTTAAACAGTTGATGTTTCATTATCTTTTACTGGAGATTTATGTTTTAATGCTTACAGTATGAGATGAGCCTCTTACAGTATGTGCCTCAGATGTGCATACGACTAGCCCCTAACCATGGGGCTTTTTCATGTCTATATGATTTTAAAGTCGTATTAAAATTTATCCGAAAAATGCAATGATGCTCTGAATCACCACAGCATTCACAATATCAATAAAAAATGCACCACACAGCGGTACGATCAAAAATGCTTTATGTGATGGACCATAACTATTGGTGACCGCCTGAATATTGGCAATCGCAGTTGGTGTTGCTCCCATACCAAAACCACAATGCCCCGCTACCAAAACGGCTGCATCGTAATTTTTTCCCATGATTCTAAAGGTCACAATTGCGGTAAATAAAATCAGTACCGCTGTCTGCGCAAACAAAATGGTAATGAGCGGGCCTGCCAAATCGGCCAGTAACCAGAGTTGCAGTGACAGTAAAGCCATAGATAAATACAGGGATAATGACGCATTTCCGAATACATCAATAGCACGGTCGAAGATATCGACTTTCAGTACATGCTCCAGGAAGTTACGTACAATCACCCCTGTCCCTAAGGCCCAGACAAAGGTCGGCAGTTCGAACCATCGTCCTTGACTAATCTCTGTCATTTCATTCGCAACAAAAATACATAGTGCAAACATCCCCAAAGTCGACACTGCATTACTGGCTGTAATCAACCGGGTTTTCTTTGGATATTCGAAGGGTGCGGTGTTGATGCTAGTATCGAGTTGTTGCTCATTGGTCTCTTGCGCTACTGTCTCTGCCAATTGATTGCGTTTAATCAAGAATTTGGCAACCGGACCGCCCACAAGTCCACCAATAATCAAACCAAAAGTAGCGCTTGCCATTCCGAGGACAATTGCCCCCTGTATTCCATATTGAGTTTCAAGCACTTCACCCCAAGCACCGGCAGTACCATGTCCACCCGTTAAGGTAACAGAACCGACAATCAGACCAATCAATGGATCAAGCCCAAGTGCTGTGGCTAAACTCATGCCAACCGCATTTTGTACAACTACAAATAGAATGACACAGACCAGAAAGATCAGCAGTGATTTCCCACCTTCTTTGAGCTTTGTAAAGTCTGCACTTAAACCAACAGAGGTAAAGAACATCAGCATCAGAATGGTTTGAATTTCTGAGTCAAATGTGGCACTGATATTAAAAAATTTATAGAGAATAAAAGCTGTAATCGCTGCGATTAGACCGCCGATTACAGGCTCAGGTAAGTTATAGTTTCTAAAGAAGCTAATTTTACTAACCAGATACCGCCCAATAAAAAGAAAAAATACTGCAATCACCAAGGTGCCAAAGGCATCGATTTCATAATTCATAACATTCCCTATTAGCTTTATTTTCATACAGTTTTAGGAAAACAGTATGAAAAATCAATTTTAGAAATGTTATGCAAGTTATTGTTTCTAGTAATTGTTTAATTTATGTCCTAAATAGATTCAATAAATACGATGGAATATCATAAACCCAATTGTGTGCTTGCTGGTCTGTGGTGGTTTCACAGACATAGTAATCATGATCCCAAGCGTCTTGATGGAAGATTTCCTTTTTATGGTAAGTCACCTATTTACCATTTTCGATACACACGAAACTATCGCCTTGGTCTTTAACTTGAGTTCCATTTAAGAAACCGCCAATACAAAGGAATCGGGATTGTGAGGTCATTGCATTTTTAAATTACTGAATCATATTTCAATTAAACATGGTATAAGTCAAATATTAAATTAGAATTAGCCAGTGAATTAATATGACTTATATAAATTTAATAAATGAAACTGCATAATTTTTCCATACTTTTTTGTACATAAGTTACACGGCCAATTCAGCCTTTTAAAAATAAAAATTGTCAAATTAACTAATCAATTTAGTTCACACACTTTCATATTATTAATTACATGGGGTAATGGTAAGAGTTCATCAACATTCCATTCAAGTGTAGGTATTTTATATCCTTTATATTCTTTGCATATAAAATTAAATTGGCGAGTTTTAACACTTGTAGTTGTTTTTTGTACTGATTTAGGTTTTTTAGCTAAGATTCCATAAACTTCCACCTTATAAGGTAGATGAGTAAAATTCAAGTTATGCTGCAATATTAAATAATCGAGAAAATTTTTGCCTGATCGAATTTGATGAGCAGCCCCAGAGGAATTAAATGACTTCATTTCTAAAATAAAAACTTTCAGAATACTATTATCTTGATCTGGATAAATAATAGTTAAATCATTTTTTGAGCATATATTTGCAGTTGAAGTTTTAAAGATATCAAAGGGATTTAAATTTTGCCCTGTATCAATGCATTTTGAATCTAATGAATATGTAAAATTGGTAATATTTCCTTGAATTTTTAATTCATGGGATTTTAAAATTCCACCCTCATTATTCTCCTCAATAAGGATAAAATTCCTATTAAGGTTTTTAACATATTTGGGATTTATAATTTGTTGAAAATTATTAATTAGATCTTTAACGTTCAATGTAATTACCTATTATTCACTATCTAATTGAAATTGAATTAAAGAGTAAGCCTCATTCATTGAATTAATTACATTGTCGAAAGTATCAACTTGTACCCCATACATTGATTCCATTGGTAACATAGTTGCATTTCCATTCTCAAAGCAATATGCAACTAATTGATCACAACTTAATTTATCTCTACTCAAATATCCATATTTAGACATAGTCTCTTTTTTATTAGAAAAATCATTATTTAACATTATTAATGAATTCAACTCTCTAATAAAATAATCACTATGAGTACTAATTGCAACTTTAATACCTTTATTAACTAAGAATGCTATAAATCGAGCCATATGCCTTTGAGCATCAGGGTGTAAGTTTATTTCAGGCTCATCGATCATTAATAAATCATTATAAGCCGCCATATTATTTAGATATACCCATAATGCTAAATTTGCTTTAATAGCAGAAGAAGCTAAATGCAAAGATATTTCATTACCTTTATTATCTTGAAAGTAAATATGCCCTTTTTCCTTTCTAAAAGTAACAGGGATAAATTCATTTAAATATGGCAATGAACTAGACAAAAAAGTACTTTTAACCTTATGATCAAATTCCTGATCAAAAAGAAAATCAATATATGCCTCTATGGGGCGAGAATAATAAGTTCTATTTAGAATAGAATCCAAATCCTTCTCATCCAATCCTCCATGACTATGCAAATATTTATTTATATTTTTCTTCTGAGTATTTAAATCATTAAAGAATAAATTTAAACCAGCACGCTCAGTTGGCATTAAAAATGATTTTTTAGCTAATGGACTAAGAATTGTTTTAGCAATAATAGTACTAAGATAATCTTTAAATAAAAATATTGGAAACTCTCTTGATATAAAGTTGTTCTTCACCATTATAATTTTAGTTTTTTGACTATAAATAACTTCAAATATACCATTTCTATCTAGATCAATGCAGTCTAAACTAAAAGTATTAAAAAAATTATTTTTAAAATCTTCAAAGGGATAAGTTATTGATATTTTAGAATCTTTAAAAAATCGAGACTCAACATTAAAAGTCTTCGCTACTAATTCCGGTATAGAACTATTAATTTTTGAAATCAAATCATTCCAATTTTCATTAAGAAAATTTTCTAAATTAAATTCAATAATACCCACTTGCCGAAGTGTTATTGCATGTGTCTCAACACATTTAAACCCTATTCTGTCAGCTAAAGAAGCTAATGCCCATAAGGTATACATAGCATAAGTTTTACCGCTATTATTTTTTCCCGTTATTATAGTTAAAGGTTTTGGTTCTAGTACTATATGTTTAATTGCACCTAAATTACGAATTTCGATTTTCATATCTGAATCAAATGTATAGAGAACTATTTTAGTTTAGCATTCAATTATATAAAAACAACATATAAGTAACCTAGAAAAAAAATAAAGGCCGATTTCTCGACCCTTATTTTTAAACTACCGTTTGATCAATTAAGCCAATTGAGCAGCAGCAATTTTCTTAGTATCGATGTCTTTAGCAGCATCTGTATACTCGCTCATCTTGTCGAAGTTCAAGTATTGGTAGATGTCAGCTGACATGCTGTCGATTTGAGCAGCGTACTGCTGGTATTCTTCTGGAGAAGGTAATTTACCCAATACAGCAGCAACAGATGCAAGCTCAGCAGATGCTAGATAAACGTTCGCACCTTGACCTAGACGGTTCGGGAAGTTACGAGTAGAAGTCGATACACAAGTTGTGTTCGGTGCTACACGTGCCTGGTTACCCATACATAGTGAACAGCCTGGCATTTCTGTACGAGCGCCAGCTTTACCATAAGTATTGTAGAAACCTTCTTCCATCAACTGGTGTTCATCCATACGAGTTGGAGGAGCCAACCATAGACGAGTAGATAAAGAACCGCCAGGAACTTTGTCTAGAAGTTTACCAGCTGCACGGAAGTGACCAATGTTAGTCATACAAGAGCCGATGAATACTTCATCAATTTTCACGCCTTGAACGTCAGAAAGAAGTTTTGCATCATCTGGGTCATTCGGGCAGCAAAGAACTGGTTCAGTAATCGTAGAAAGGTCGATTTCGTACACTTTAGTGTATTCAGCATCAGCATCAGCTTTAAGAAGTGATGGATTTTCCAACCATTTTTCCATGTTCTCAACACGGCGCGCCATAGTACGAGCATCGCCATAGCCTTGTGAAATCATCCACTTCAGCATAGTGATGTTAGAACGCAGGTATTCAGCAACTTTCTCTTCAGAAAGCGTGATCGCACAACCAGCCGCAGAACGTTCAGCAGAAGCATCAGAAAGTTCGAATGCCTGCTCAACAGTCAGATCAGTTTCCATTTCTGTCAGGTCGATCTCAAGGATACGGCCAGAGAAGATGTTTTTCTTACCTTTCTTCTCTACAGTCAGGTCACCTTCTTGGATCGCTACGTAAGGAATCGCATGTACTAGGTCACGTAGAGTGATACCAGGTTGCATTTTACCTTTGAACTTCACAAGAACAGACTCTGGCATGTCAAGTGGCATAACACCAGTTGCTGCAGCAAACGCTACCAGACCAGAACCCGCCGGGAATGAAATACCAATTGGGAAACGAGTATGCGAGTCACCACCAGTACCTACTGTATCTGGAAGAAGCATACGGTTTAACCAAGAGTGGATAATACCGTCACCTGGACGTAGAGAAACACCACCACGGTTCATGATGAAATCAGGAAGCGTGTGTTGCATTTGAACGTCAACTGGTTTTGGATACGCAGCTGTGTGACAGAAAGATTGCATTACCAAGTCAGCAGAGAAGCCGAGGCAAGCCAAATCTTTAAGTTCGTCACGAGTCATCGGACCAGTTGTATCTTGAGAACCAACAGTTGTCATACGTGGTTCACAGTATGTACCTGGAACAACACCTTGACCTTCTGGAAGACCACAAGCACGACCAACCATCTTCTGAGCAAGCGTAAAGCCTTTGCCAGTTGCAGCAGGTTGTACTGGTGTACGGAACAATGTAGAAGCAGGAAGACCTAATTCTTCACGTGCTTTAGTAGTCAAACCACGACCAATGATCAGGTTGATACGGCCGCCAGCGCGAACTTCGTCTAGAAGTACTGGAGTTTTAAGATCAGCTTCAGCGATTTGAGCACCGTCTTTGAACGCAGTTACTTTAGCAGCAGCTTTGTCGATCTTAAGCGTGATTTCATCGCCCATGTTCATGTTTGCTACATCGATTTCAACTGGTAATGCACCAGCATCTTCCATCGTGTTGAAGAAAATCGGAGCAATTTTAGAACCTAAGCAGTAACCGCCTTCTTTCTTGTTCGGAATGTGCGGAATTTCGTCACCGAAGAACCAAAGTACAGAGTTAGTAGCAGACTTACGAGAAGAACCTGTGCCAACAACGTCACCTACGTAAGCAACCTGGTTGCCTTTCGCGATCAATTCTTTGATCTGGTTTAATGGCCCAACTTCACCAGGAACTTCTGGGTTGATGCCATCACGTACGTTTTTCAACATTGCATTTGCGTGCAATGGAATGTCTGGACGGCTCCAAGCGTCTTGTGCTGGAGACAGGTCATCAGTATTCGTTTCGCCAGTTACTTTGAAAACTGTCAGTTTGATTTCTTCAGGAACGTCTTTACGGTTTGTGAACCATTCAGCGTCAGCCCAAGATTGAAGAACTGCTTTCGCATTTGCATTGCCTGCACGTGCTTTGTCGGCAACGTCATGGAACGCATCAAATACAAGAAGAGTTTTCTTCAACGCTTCTGCAGCAAGTTCACCTAGTGCAGCGTCGTCTAAAAGTTCTACTAAAGGAGCAACGTTATAACCACCAAGCATAGTGCCCAGTAAGTAAACCGCACGTTCTTTAGAAACTAGTGGAGAAGTCGCTTCGCCTTTTGCCAATGCAGCTAAGAACGCAGCTTTTACGTATGCAGCTTGGTCAACACCTGCAGGAACACGGTTTTCAAGCAAGTCAACTAGGTATGCTTCTTCACCCGCTGGTGGATTTTTTAATAATTCAACTAATGCAGCAGTTTGAGCATCGTCAAGTGGCTTCGGTGGGACTCCGAGTGCGGCACGTTCTTCAACGTGTTGGCGGTAAGCTTCTAGCACGGTTTATTCCTCTTTTTTAAAAAATTATCTGTGAATTCCTACTTTATAGAGCTTCACAAATAATATGGACTCTCAAATTTTACTAAAATTCCAGTTAAAAGTTAATGCAAGTAAAGTGTTTCTTTGTGATGCTCATTATTTTGTAAATAAATGATGTGCATAATGATTATTTGATAGTCAAAAATCTGTTTTCTTGCATAAATTAAGCTCTAATTGAGCACTTTTAGCTGAATTTCACTTATAAAAAAGGCAACACGAATGTTGCCTGAGTTATAAGAAAAAAGATACTCCACCTTAGTGTACTGTGCTTGTGCTCAAATATTGGTTAAATGCATCACGACAGCCTTCAAATTTGAGTACACACTGGTCTTCGTAGGTGCCGTTATGATTGTTACTGGCAAAGGAAATATCGACCAGATAGAGTTTTTTATTTTGATCAAGAATACGTTTTAAACTGACTTTATCACCAACGCTCAGCACGTAGTTTCCACCACCAATGATCGCCATGCCCTGTTCATCTTCGAGCAACAGGTCTGCATGATGTAAGTATCCCACAACGTTCATAATGCTGCTCCTTTTTAATTATTTTGGAGATATTTTCATTATTCGATATTTAGATAAGTATTGCTATATTTTAGATTTAGAATTTGTCACAAATTGTACAAGCCGCTTAGGCTATTTTTATAAGAAATTAGTATTAGATAAATAACTTCTTCACGCTTGCATAAAATAATTTGAATATGGCAAAGCTATAAAAAAACCGTTCCTTAGAACGGTTTATAATCTGGCAATTCGTCATGCGGTGTTGCAATACATTTTTCAGTATATTCAGCACGGATTTTTTCACGCGATTCTTTCACATCTTTGGTGATTTCATCCAATGGCATTTTATAAACGTCATCAATAATGGTCATGACGAATGCTTTGGTAGTTTCATCTTCAACCTTGCTGGCATGTTCAACAGCTTTTTCTTTCTCAATGCCATTTTGACGGTCCAGCATGATACTGCGTGCAGCATTGCCCACACTACGACAATAACCTTGCCACTGCTCTTCAGGGGTGAGTGGTTTCTTTTCGGCACAGCCAGCCAAAGCCACCAAAACAGATAAAGCAAATAACTTTTTCATGAACTTCTCCTTACGCAGGGCAATATAAAAGATCACAGCGCATTTGTCATTTAATTTGCCAAGTCCGGCTGCAACAAAAAAGCCCTCTACAGGGCTTTGTTGTCAAAATGATTTAGCCGCAGCTGGACTGAACAATTTTTCCAGTTTTTGGATCTACGGTGACCGTAACACGGTCTTCACGGAAATCCATAGTTACTGCTTGTCCCGGTTGTATCATACGCACAATTTTAGCTTTGGTTTTGGCTTTGATTTGCGCTTCACTCAGACCAGACTGACCGATCAGATTATGTGCTGCTTCAGACAGGCAGATGTCCTGATTGCTACGATACAATGCCCACTCCTCCACCACTTTACCATCTGGCAGATGGCAATAGGCCACCTGACCATCCACTTCATTATGGATATCAAGCTTCCCACCTTGATCCACACAATAAGCACTGGCAGGATTCGGCATGCCAATACGCGGTGTTTCTTCTGGTTGCTGTGCTGCACATCCTGTTAATACGGCGATCAACATGCCCAGATACATGATTCTTTTCATTGGCGATCTTCTTCTAAAGGACCATTCCGACTTAATTTAACATAGTCATACTCAAGAAAGTTTATCTAAATGTATGTAAATCAATGCTGAAGCTACTATCAGCGATAAATTATGATGCTTTTATATTGCCCTGCTGCAATTAAGCCACAAGAATACTTAGTAATCTGGTTTGAGTGATATGCAGGTTTAAGCTAAAATTTGCTTGAATTTTAAACTTTTCTGCGGCTATGCAAGATCCCCAATTCTCGCTCAAGGAATATCTCTCTACCGTGCAGGAGGTGATTAAACTCACCTTCGATACACCGGTATGGGTCAAGGCAGAGATACGCAACCTGAATATCAAGGCAGGTCATTACTATCTGGAACTGGCAGAAAAAGATCCTGACAATGATCAGGTGATTGCCAGTTGCCGTGCCACCATCTGGAAATTTGCTGCACAGAAAATTGTGACCCCGTTTGAACGGGAAACTGGGATTGAGTTAAGTCGTGATTTAAATGTTCTGATTAAGGTCAAAGCCAGTTTTGATCCGCAATATGGCTTTTCCCTGAATATCGTTGAAATAGATTCCAGTTATACCCTCGGTGATATCGCCCGACGTTATCAGGAAATCGTACAACGACTCACGGCAGAAGGTTTGATTGAACGCAACCGGCAATTACCAACACCATTCGACCTAAACCGGATTCTGGTGATTGCTCCTGAAAATGCTGCTGGTTTAGGTGACTTTAAAAAGGATGCAGATGCACTAGCGGATGCACAGGTATGCGAGTTTGTTTATCACTCGGCGACTTTTCAGGGAAATACTGCACCACAAAGTATTCGCCAAAGCCTGGCACAAGGGCTGAAACAGTGGGCAGAAGATTACACAACGGCGCCTGATTTAATCGTGATTATCCGCGGTGGTGGTGCAGTCAATGATCTGGCCTACCTGAATGATTATGAACTGGCTGCCCTACTGTGTAAGCGTAGTGTGCCAATCTGGGTTGGTATTGGTCATGAAAAAGACAGGACCATTCTGGATGAAATTGCACATCGTTCCTATGATACCCCGAGTAAAGTCATCGCTGGGATTCGCAATCACATTGTGGAGCGTGTGCAGGATGTCATTACCAATCTGCAAATTATTCAGCGTAGTTCCCGGCAGCAGATTCAGGCCTATCAAAACCAGAATGATCAATTGATGACATTGATTCAAAGTATTGCCAATGCCAAAGTCTCGGATGCTTTCAAAGAAGTTACCCAATTGAAATCCAATATCGGCAATTTGGCTCGTCAGCAAACCCGAATTGCACAACAACAGATTGAAGCCTTGTTACGTGAAACGCTGATCCAGAATCCGAAAACAGTACTTTCCAAAGGCTATGCCATCGTCCGTCAACAAGGTCATGCTGTGCGTTCTGTCCATGAACTTGAAAGTGAGGTGCAGGTCGAAATGCAGGATGGAACTTTTGCAGCCAATATCACACAGGTAAATCCACATGAATAATGACAATACTTTAAGCTTTAAAGAAGGCTATGAAATTCTGAAACGAAATGCGGAATTATTGGATGCCCAGCAGGAACCGGATATTGATAATCTGATGAAGATTGTTGAGGAATCCATGGCAGCCTATAAAGCCTGTAAAACACGTGTCGATGCAGTACAGCAAGCATTAGATGACACTTTTAAGGAATAAAATTTAAGTTTTATCTCCTATTATGTTTATTTTTTAGAGCAAGTAATAAGGTTTAAAATATAACTTAGGCTATTTTTCGAATATAAAAAGCCTTCATGAAGAAGGCTTTTTTAGATGAGAACAGTCTATTTTTGCTCTCTTAGCGGATTTTCAGGCTCTGCATTGGGTTTTTTCTCAGGCTTAACATTCTTATAAGAAGCCTGATTGCCCTTGTCATCGTTGGATTCTTTATGTGGCGTAACATCTTTATCTGATTGCTCTGATAGATTGGTCATATGTGTTCCTTTACTCAATATGCTTAACCCATAGATATGACAGATTGGAACCCAACATCAAGGCTAGAAATGTTATACATCTTTATCATTTTAAAAAGACAAGAGTTGCTTCAACTCCACAATTAAAAAAAGCCCTCACTTGAAGGGCTTTTTTTCTTTTAGAAACGCCAATTATAGAACAAGTCGATGGCTCGTTCGAGAGACTGACTCGCTTCCAGATATAGACGCTGATTCATCTGATAACGCAAAGTCAGTTTATTCACTGGGGTAAAGACACCTACACCATAGCGAATATACAGGTCTGGCGTAATATAACCAGTGACTGATACCTGGGTATCATCGCCTGTACCCTGTGCATCCAATGCCAGGCCGCTCAAACCGAAAGTACGACCAATCTGATTGGTCAATGCCCGTGTACCACCTAGACCCAAACTGATCCCCGCAGCGGCAATGGTATTGTTAACATCAGACCTGAAACTTTCAGACTGGCTTAATGCTGAACTACCTTCATTGATCCGGCCAGTGATCAAGGCATTTAATGCTTCCTGTTCAGACAAGCCGGCATCGTTATACACCTGAATCGCAGGACTTGAGGCTGTACCGGTAACACGTACACCTACGACACTACCCTGAACAGATTTGTTGGCATCAACATCCAGGGTCGGATTAGACAATGGACCGTTAAAACGGGCAATGGCACGGTTCAGATCCAGACTTTGACCATACGCTTCGATTTTTACCCGCTGGGACACACCAATCGCACCATTGGCACGCATCGCTGTTTCCAGACCACGTTGAGACAGGTTGACCCGTCCAATCAATGGAATACGGCTATCAAAGCCCTGGAAGATCACCTGGTTACCCAGTGACACCGCAACATCAGCACGAATATCCCATGGACGTGCTGATTTTAGAATTGCCAGCTGATCCTGACCTTCCTGTACAATACGGACATCTGAAGAAATATTAACAACTGGTTTAGACGCTTCCGGCATAGAAATCAAAGCACGTGGAACTTCTATTGAACCATTCAGACTGAGTTTCTTGTTAAATGGATAAAGGTCCAAAGCCAAATCTGGCGTGACGACAGCTGTAATCAGTGGTGCCTGGCGTATCAGCAGATTTTCACCTTTGAGACGTAACTGAACACGTGGATCGTTTTTCCAGTCCACCAAACCAGTCAAGCGGCCTACACCACGACCACTGTTAAATGCACCATTAATTGTCGCAGAATCCTGACGTACAGATGAATACAGTTGCACATTGGTCAGATTCACTGGCAGGGAAATCATACTGATCGCCCCATCTTTTACGCGAATCTCACCGTTTAATAATGGCTGGGTTAGTGTACCGCCGATCTTACCCGCATAAGATAAGGTGCCTTCCAGCGTACGCACATCCTGAATAAATGGCTTGAATACTTTTAGCTGTACTTCGTTAAAAGCGACTTCACCACGCATCGGTTTACTGTCACGATATGGATCAATAATGACATTGGCATATCCCGTTCCGATATCCGGTGTTTTCACATCCAGACGAATTTGCAAGCCATCTGCAACACTTTTCGCGACCAATCCGACTTCATCATATTTCAGGGTCTGCCCTAGATATTGCGGATCTTCAGCAGCTAGCCCCACCACACCATTTCGGGTGACAAGTCGCGCATCAATCTTCGGTTTCGCACCTTGCGCCCATGTTGCACGCGCGTAGCCATTGACCTTACCGGTAATTGCCAGCCCTTCAGGCATGAACGCACTAAAATCATTAAGATCCAGGTTCTGGGTCTGGAATGAGACACTACCACGTGTCTTGTTGACACGTATTGGCCGGTCAAAGCACAACTGACTTTGCTGGCTCATCCAGCAATGCGCACCGACAAACAGATCTGACTGTGCTGTGTTATAGATTACAGAAGCATTCTGACGCTGTACCAGACGCGTACGCAGAGAATCGAAATCACCATTTTGGATCTGCCCCAGCCAATTGTTTTGTGCATTAAAACCACCGGCCAACTGTACATAAAACTTGGTCAGTTTGTTTTCTGCCTGAACTTTTAAGATATGCGCTGCACGTGTCCCAGCTAGAGATATTTCACCGCGGGTAATCTGACGATTACCACTACGCAGGTTATCCATGGTTGCGGTGAGCAGGGTTGGTGTGCTTTGTGAAGTCGGCAACTGGCCTTGTACCCGGATTTTCTGCACGCTAAACAGATTATTAAAGGCAAAATCATCGACTGCAAGGTTGGTTGAAGCACGCAAACGTGGCTGCGCCTGCATATTGATATAACCATATGCACGACCACGCAGTCCTGGATATAACTCATAGAGCGCTGGCGCATTCACCTTGAGTTGAAGATTCTGTGCATTACCGGTTGCCTGAATCTGGTTACTGGCATAAGACAGGAACAGATTATTGGCTTCAAACTGCTGTGGTACAAATCCGCTCTGTTTGTTATCAATAATCATCGACAGATTACCTCTACCACGTACCGGCTTGTTATTCAGTATTCCGGCAAGATTAAGACGTTCAATCTGAATACGTTTCAACGCATCTGACCATACGCCACGGGTTTTCACATTTCCCGATAGCTCACCTTTGACACTGGACGCAAAATATTGTGGCTTAAAGCGAACCAGTGAAGCATTGATATCCCAGCCAAAACCATTCGCCAGATTCACCAGACCACTGGCATTGATCTTGCCCGCAATACCATCATGCCTGAATTCATTGATTTTCAATAATTCAGGTGTACCGGATACCTTGAATTTGAGTAGACCTTTACTTGCAGCGAACTGGCTGGCATTTAAATTGCCATCATAATTTACTGCATAGCCCTTGAAGCCACCGCCCCGTTTTTCATCATGGAATAACAATGCTGCCGTACTGCTACCGGTCAGTCGCACTGTCTCATTTTGACCAGCAAGGCGTCCTGTCAGATCGATCGCTTTTAAGTTGATAATCTGCTGATTTGGCTTGGCATAACCACTCGCTGTAACGCGACCATTGAGGCGATCGACTGGTGATGCCGCTGCCAGTGCTTGCGTATTCAGATCCTTGGCATTTAGCACAGCGCTCCATTTTAACTGGCGTTTTTTATCCGGCAGCTCTACTACGGCGTTACCGGTGAGGCCACCACTTTGCGCAGCATAATTGAAGCTCGGCACTTTGAGAATGTTATTCTTCAGATTCAGTTTCGCCTGATACATACCTGTTGGCAGCATACCTTGCTCATGGGCAGCCACCTGCGTTGCCACAAAGATGTCCTGCTGACCTTCGGTTAGCGCCAGATTTACATCTCCGGATTCGCTCTTTAACCAGCCTACATAAGGCACTGCACGGTCGATATTCTTCCATGCCACATTCATCAGCATCGGCTGGGCTTTTTTATTTTTCGCTTCGTTCTGATCCAGCTTGATGTTCCAAGTTTCATAACGATCGAAATCAACCAGCGCTGTCAGGTGTAAACCTTTTTCCAATGTGCCTTTAGAAGCGATATTTCCATCCAGACTTGGTGGCAGAAAGTCCTGCACGACCTGTGGAATCACTTTATCTTTAGGATTAAGACGATTCACACGGCCAGACACATCCCAGGTCACTTGATCATGCCAGCCGACCATACCTGCCAGACTGACTGAACCTTTCATTAATTGTCCATTAAAATCAGTAATATTCAGCTGATTGACCAGATCGGTATGCATCATGGCATTGTACTGGCCTTCCGGAATATCCTTGCCGCTCAGGTCTGTATTGAGATTAATATTCAGTTTTTTGATATCACCATTAAATTCCGCCATACCATCTTTGGAGAATAGTTTCTGATCTTCTAATATTGGCCAGTGATACTGCTCAAATTTAAGTTTACCGAACATCGGCACATGTGAATTCATCGGATGAATCACGGCCCAGCCAGTCAGCAAGTCTGGCGTATAGGTAGCAACACCGGCTTCAATAGTCTCTAAGGTACCTCGGGCTGCTATACGAATATCACGAATATTCAGGCTATTGTTTAATGATGGAATATTCAGTACGCCGGTCGCATTCAGTGGATATTTACCATGGAAGTCCATATCACCCGTGGCATCATAAACATACAGATAGCCCATATTCATACGCGAATTTTCGAAGGTCAGCTTAGTTCCCGACCAGAGTCCCTCATTAATCACCACATCATAAAAATCAACTGAGGAACTATGTGTTTTAATCAGCAGGTGATCCAGATCCAGATGATCGACCCGCAACACAAATGGCAAACGAATATCATTATAAGAAAACGGCTTATCACTTGGCGGATTCTTGCTAATGACCTGCAGATTGCGCATATCTGCATTATTTAAATGAATTTCCCGTTTGAGAATTGCTCGCCAGCCTAGAATGACATCGGCACGGTCAATTTTGACATCAACCGATTTGAGCGTCACCAGCACATTGCGCACAATAATCCCGCGCCACAGATTACCGCCTTCATATTCATAATGAATAATCTGCTGACGTTGCAGTACCTGATCCAGTAAAAACTTGCTGCCACGATCCGTCGAGAACATGATCGCCAGTGCCGCGAGTAAAAATAGAATAGAAAACAGCACCGACAGTAAGATGCTTCTTAAAATACGGCGCTTTTTAGGTAAAGGCGTATTTTCCGGCTCTGCTTCTTGTGGTTGCTGGTTCTCGACCATGTTCTTCCCAAATATCTAAAATTTTTAATCAGTTTGTTTTATAGCTGTGAGCCAATAAAGAAATGCACGCGGATTGGATGGTTATCATCCGAAATGCCTGAGGCCACATCAATACGAATCGGACCAATTGGCGATGCCCAACGCACGCCAAGACCTACCCCATATTCAGTCGGATTACTAAAGTCCTTGTCATAGGCATTTCCAGCATCTGCAAATACTGCCCCACGCCAGCCTTCCCTGAATTGATAATTATATTCCAAGGAACCAATGGCCAGGGCCTGTCCACCTACTTTAAAGCCATCGATTTCTGGTGACAGACTCTTATAATCAAAACCACGAATACTTTGGTCACCGCCAGTGAAATATCTTAAGTTATACGGTACTTTGGTAAAATCTTCAGTAAAAATATAGCCTGCATCGGCACGACCGACAAACTGATGATCAGCATTTTCACCCAGTGAATAGATAAAGCGCCAGCCAGCATTGGCAATGACCATATCTGCATCGGATAACAGTGCCTCACTTCCCAGTTCAATCTTGTAGGTCTGTCTAAAGCCTTTGGTTGGGTTTACCCGACGGTCACTGGTGGTACGAGCGATTTCATAACCGAATAATAAAGACTCTTGGGTTTCTGCAGTACTGACCAGGAAAGCATCTGGAATATCATCGGCATTCACAGTACCGTCCTGAGTCAATTGATCCAGACGATAACGCACGCCATAAGTATGCTGCCAGCTTCCTCGTGGATTTTTAATATAACGATCGGCACCAATTACGGCAGATTCGATCAAGAGTCCATCGCCTTGTGCAACATCATCACGTTCTTCACGCTCATAACCACCGACAATACTGATGTAATCATTGAGCGGGTGTTTATACGGAATATTATAGCGGCCATCAATAGACTGACGGATTCCTGAAAGCTCGAGGTTGGCATCAAAAGAATGTCCACGTTTGTTAACGATGGCACGGCGGTACTGACCCCGTAGACGTGTCCCAGTATCGGTTCCATAACCTAGACCGACTTCAGCGCTGTTTTTCTTGTCAGCATTCAAAGTCACAATCACCGGAATCTCTTTCTCTTCACGTGCTTGGGCTTTTAAACGTTCCTGCTCATTGGCCTTGGTTTCCTGCGCAGTACGCATGGCGCGTACATCCAGGTTTTCTTCCTCACGGCTACCAGCAAACTGGCTTTCATCAACCACGTTTTGGGTAACTTCCTTGGAAGAAGCCTCGGCTTTTTTCTCCTGGGCCAAAACCCCTTCAGAGATTTTTTGCTGATCGACCAGCAACTGCAGATCAGGCGCCAGTTCAAGTTCCGCTTCGACTGGGTCCGGTTTCACCGCATCAACCAGGGTATAGTTAAAATATCGTGAGTTGGTCAGATTATTGGCTAGTGTGTTTACCCGCCAGAAACGGTAATCGGCACCATCTTCCCAAGGCACCAGACTTTGCAAGATATCTGGATCTAGCGGGAATTCCTCATCCGGATCACTCATCCGGAAGGTCACCGGTCCAAGTTTATAAGGATCGCCAGTTTCATAACGCAGATTTACTTCTGCCGTATTCTGTGGCTGTGCGACCTTGACATCATGCAGCCGCCAGTGCGCATCGAAGTAGCCGTTATTACTCGCTGCTTCGACAATTCGCTCCTTGGTTTTTTCATATTCACCATGATTAAACACATCACCCACTTCCTGATCTGGCAATACACTAATGACCTGGAACTGTGGTTGCTCAGCACCAGCACCGGTAAATTCCAGGTTCTGGCTTTGAATGATGACTGGCTCATTCGGAGTTACATGCACCCTGACGCGTGATTCAGAAATTTTTTCAAAACGGAATTCGGTATTATAGAAGCCAACTGCCTGAGCAGCCTGGTTAGACAGACTACGTAATTGTGGCAATGCAGATGGAAAATCGCTAAAGGATTCCTGAGTGAAACTCGACAGTTTATTTTCAATATTCTCTGCCAGGTTTTCATAGGCCTGTATACGTGCAGCCGAACTTAATCCATTGCTCGTTTGAGTACTGCTTTCACCATTACGTATAACCACGTCTGCATCAATCCGCGGCACACTAGCTGTCATGATCTGGCGTGGCGGACGGATTTTATAAAAAAGTCGTTTAAAAATATTCGGTTTCTTGTCATCTGCCGGCGTAAGTTGCTGTGGAGAAATTTCCGGCAAGGTATTGCCTATTTCATTTGCCTGCACAATGATCTGGCTGTCAGACTGAATACTTTGCATCAGCTGATCAACATTGACTGGCGCCTGATTGATTTCCACCAGTTCCTGCTGGCTGATATCGGCAACCACGGTTTCTGTCTGCTGGGTCTGGCGATAGCTTTGTGCTTCCTGCTTGGCTTGCTCAGCCACTCGGTAAATTTCATCCGCCATCGCCTGATCAATCGGTTGAACCGGTAATTCTTCTAAATCTTCAAACTCAATCGGCTTAAATACATCCAGCTGTGCGCCTTGCTGTTCCTGCTGTTGCAGCATTTCCAGGCTGTCTATTTCATTTTCTGGCTGCAAAGCCTGTTCAATTTTCCCGGCAGCTTCGTCTTCGGAATTAGCTACACCCTGTTGCACCGCCTGCTTAGACAGTTCATCAATCATTTCCGCCTGTGAAACTGCCACGGGTGTTTCCGTTTCTGGAGTTTGTGCCATGCCATGTTGGGCCAACATCATCAAGAAAATACTCATGCACAGGCAACTGCCTGTAGGTGCAGATATGAGTGGACTCATGCTCTGACTCAGTACCGTTTCTTTAAATTTTATTTTTGCAGGCATAGCAAACTCTAAACAAATACATTCTTTAATTGATTATTTGACCGAAAAATATAAGCTAAGAAACTTGAATCTATAGGATTTTGCCATTTCCGTGGTCAAAGGTATCTTACATGATTTTTCAAGATGTTCACGCATCACTGACATTTCTTAATAAATCTTAATGTAGCACGTCCAATATGAACAATAACGAACATTTGTTAGGCTCTCGTCGCTTTTTACCCATGTTTTTGACGCAATTCTTCGGGGCGTTAAATGATAATGTATTTAAACAGGCATTATTACTGGTCATTACGTATGGATGGATTCAGCAAAGTGCGGGCATTAGCACCTTAAATAATCTTGCTGCATTACTCTTTATTTTGCCTTATTTTATTTTTTCTGCGACTGCCGGACAAATTGCCGATAAATATGAACGTTCCCAATTGATTCGTTATTTAAAGATCTTGGAAATCGTGGTGATGATTCTCGGTACTATCGGTTTCCTGATGGGTAATCTATGGATTCTACTGTTTGCGCTGTTCTTAATGGGGACGCAATCGACTTTCTTTGGTCCGATTAAATATGCAATTTTGCCAGAAGTGCTGAAGAAAGAGGAATTGATGTCAGGTAATGCACTCTTTCAGTCTGGAACTTCCCTGGCGATCCTATTCGGTATGATTCTGGGGGGTGCGGTGATTGCAGCATCGGCTGGCAATTTACTCTGGATCAGCTTAACCGTAGTGGTTATTGCCATCCTCGGTTATTTATCAAGCCGCTTTATTTTAAAGCAAAGCATTCCTGCACCTGATATTCAAATTGACTGGAACTTTTTCCGTACCAGTTTTCAAACCCTGAAATATGCCAAAAGCCTGCCTTTGATCTTTCTGATTCTGCTTGGCAACTCCTGGTACTGGTTCTATGGCGCGACCTATTTAACCCAGATTCCACAACTGACCCTGCAGAACCTGCATGCTTCTGAAAATGTTGCAAGTTTACTGCTGACTTTCTTCTCGATCGGGATTGGCTTGGGATCTTATCTGTGCCGTAGATTAGGTGGGACTGAAGTCAACATTCGTATGGTGCCAATTGGTGCAGTTGGACTGACCGTCTTTGCTATTTATCTGGCTGTCAGCATGGCCTTTATACCTGAGCGTACTGGCGAACTGCTGGGTCTGGCAGATGTATTCCGTCAGGGCTGGAGCTATTACCATGTCATGTTTGCCGTGACCTTATTGGGTATCAGTGGTGGTTTTTATATTGTTCCACTGTACGCCATGATGCAGGCACATTCTCCCCGCTCACATCGTGCACGGGTGGTTGCAGCAAATAACATTCTGAATGCAGTTTTCATGGTATCTTCTGCTATATTTTCGATTATTATTTTAAGTGTCTTAAAGTTTGATCTTAAAATACTTTTCTGTATTACAGCGGTCTTAAGCGGCATATTTACCTTATGGTTATTACTGCGCCTTAAACCGATGATCAACTCTGCACAAGCATCATTGGAGGATTAATGCATGCGTCAATTTACAGGTGTCGATAAGCTCATTCATTCTTTTGACCAGGCATTACGTAGTCTTGTCCCAGGTACGACTTCTGCACAGCGCACTAATCCTGCTGAAAATACTGATAGCCAACTGGCGGTTTCTGATGCTCGTCATGTTGCGGGTCTGATGCGGGTGAATCACAGTGGTGAAGTCTGTGCACAGGCGCTTTATCATGGTCAGGCGATGACCGCCAAACTGCCAAATGTCCGTCGTGAAATGGAACAGGCAGCAATTGAGGAACAGGATCATCTGGCTTGGTGTGAAGATCGTTTAAAAGAATTAGAGAGTCATACCAGCTTGCTGAATCCGGTTTGGTACGGTCTTTCTTTTGGTATGGGTGCCATTGCCGGAATTGCTGGCGACAAATACAGCCTTGGCTTTGTTGCTGAAACAGAACGTCAGGTCAGCCTGCATTTGCAACACCATATCAGCCAGTTACCACCGCATGATGAGCGTTCACGCCGTATTCTGGAACAGATGAATGAAGATGAATTGCATCACCGTGATACAGCATTAGCAGCGGGTGGTGTAGATCTGCCTTTACCGGTCAAAATTGCCATGACCGGCATTTCTAAATTAATGACCAAGACCAGTTATTATATTTAACCATTTAGCTAGAAAAGCCCACATTGACGTGGGCTTTTCTATGAGTATTCAATCCACAAAATACTACAAAGGTTTCAGGCTCCTATACTTAATACTTCTTACTCATCTCGGAAAGCAGATCGAGTTGTATTTCCTGTATCTGGGCCAGTCTTTCCCACTGATGCTGAAGAAGATGATCCAGTTTTTCATGTAAATGCTGGATTTCAAGTTCAGCTTTGAGGTTGATTTGATAATCATTTTGGGAACGCAATCTGTCTTTGGCTTCTTGCCGATTTTGGCTCATCATAATGACCGGCGCCTGAATCGCTGCAATACAGGAAAGTATCAGATTTAAAAGAATAAAGGGATAAGGATCAACCGGTTTGGTTACGATAACCATCGTATTTATTCCGATCCAGAGGGTAATAAAAATAGTAAAACAGATCAGAAATGACCAGTTTCCACCAAAAGAAGCAATTTTATCAGCCAATCTTTCACCAAAAGTCCACTTTTGCTCCAGGGAGGCTTCTACATCTTTGGTAATCAGCTCATGATGGCGCATGCTCTTGATCACTTCATATTCAAGATTAGTGACTTCACCCTTTTCAGACTTTAACAATGCATGAACATACTGTATGCGATATTTGGTCAAGTCTGTCTGGCAAATATAATGGTCAGGTGACCAGTCTGGAATATCTTTAGCAATCTCTTCGGTAATGACTTTTCTCACCGTTCCCATCGGGGTAAGATTTTTTAAGGAATAATATTTTCCACATACCAAGCATGGATAAGTTGCATTTTTTTCTTTCATGATTATTCTCTTTATCGTGACGCCAGCTCAACAATAAATTTGCTCTAAATTATTATTTGTATTGGTAATTTTAGTAACAAATATAAAAAGTTAAGCTCTGTTATTCGTTTATAGGTCATATAGATAAGCGAGTTTCTAGCTCACCTCTTCATAGACCGTCACATTTTCTTAAAGAAGAGGGTTGATAATAGATGTTATAATTTTACTATCTTTAAATATCCTGTTTTTTCCGGGAGTGCTAATAAAATAGATAAGGTTGCTGGTCATTCCCATCCTTTTATGGCTAATTTAAAAGCTTAAATAAAAATATTCATTAAGGTCATGTTATGGAAACAGTTATAATTCTTGTCATATTAGCGATCATTACTGTACTACTGATTATTTTTTATAACAAGAAAAAATAATCGGCGCGCTTTTCTTTAACCAGTTTTAGTCAATTCTTGTTATTTAATATAAAAAATGCGTTGATTAGCCAAGCTTAAATTATAAACCTGCCCGTCTAGGTCTCATGTCATACTAATTGAATTTGATCCGTTCCGGTTTAATTTTCAGTTCATACATATAGCCAATATCACCATCGCACTTCTCTTCGGACAGTTGTTAACCCAGCATATATATCTGACAATTTTCTAATTTATGAAACCATTTATCTTTTGCTTTATAAGGGACTAATCTGATTGCAACTCCGTTTTAGACCGACAAAACATGTGCTACACATCAGCACAACTGCTAAAGGTTTAACCCTAGAAAAAACTTCGTTTAATATACCAGCATATGCTTCCACTCCTCTTTCTAAACCCTATTTTGCACAAGGTTTAGCATCAGGATTTATAGCACTGCGTTAAGTTTAACCTGTGGGTAATGTAGTTGATGGTCATATTCGAATGCCGGATGTGACCAGATCTCATGCATTGGAATTTTGACATCTAAAGCCAACGGTAACTTTTTTGGATTAAACTGCATTTGACTTAAATCACTGCCCCAGGCAATCAGATCGATATCCAAGCTGATCTGATGTGAGGGACGCACTCGTCCTGAATCCACTTCCATCTGTTTAAGCTGCTGAAGCATTTCTTCAACTGTCATTTCAACCTGTAATAGACATGCTGAATTCCAGTAATTCTCACCAATCCCGTCACGACACGGAATAATATAGATGGGAGAGAATTGAACTTCTCCCCAAGTAGAAATGCATTGTTGTGCAGCTTGAAAATGTTGCTGAGGATGACAATTACTCGCCAGTGCTAAGGCGAATATCGTTTCGGTGGCGTTCAAGACGTATCCCTACAGAATTGGCTTGCGCGATAATGGCAGGCTTACGAATAGTAATCTTAATCGATTCAATTGCTGTAAAGGTAGTAAAAAGTGCGTTTAGCACTAACTTTGCTGCATGTTCAATCAATTCTGGCTGTGCCTGCTGAATTACCTGTGCGGAAATTTCACAGATCTCGGCGTAATTTAGTGTATCTGCCAAGGCATCAGAATTGGATGCCTGTTCCAAATCTGTCTGAATAGCCAAGTCCAGCATTAAAGGCTGAATAATCTGACGTTCCCAGTCAAAACAGCCAATTACTGTTTCAACCTTCAAACCTTCAATGATAATTGCGTCCATATTTCTGCTCAGGAGTTTTAAAATCACTTCAATAATCTCCCTAAGTCCCTCTTTATGAAAGAGGGAATTCTACATCTCGAAGTATTTTTATGAGCGTGTAGCTCCTCCCTTTTTCAAAGGGAGGTTGGGAGGAATTCATCTTTTAGAATTAATGCTTCAACAATAAATTCGGGTCAATTGTCTGAATCATCTGTAAGCGCTGATCCGCATAGATATCGGTATATGGCGCAAGGATACGCATGAAACGGTCGAAATACAGCATTTGCTTGAACAGCAAGGCGAAGTCACGCGGGAAGCGAATGCCATGACGTTCACCAACGGCGACCATATCCATCATGACATCATTAAGGTCACTTGGATTGGAACTTAGCAATTCTTGTGGATCTGCCATAATTACACCACTAAATAAACGCTCAAGATCTGCGGCCAATACTTTCGTGTCAATGGCAACTGCAGTCATGCCCATTTTCAGCATGTTTTCTGCCATCAGATCATAATTGGTATTTTGCAGTGCATCCATAAAGGCCATACATGCTGTCCAGACTTCCGGATTCAGCTGACCGACAATACCAAAATCGATAAAACCAACACGGCCATCTTCGAGTAGCATCAGATTACCGGCATGCAAGTCTGCATGGAAACTTTCACACATCATCAGGCTGCCAAACCAAGTATTCATTGCAGTAATCAGCACCTGAGAAGGATCTTTAGCCACTTTCTTCACTACATCAAAATCGGTCAATGACACGCCATACAAACGCTGCATGGTCAGTACACGACGCGTGGAATACTGATGATAGACTTTTGGTGCTGTCGCTGCATGATTATTGGTGACATTCAGATAATTAACGAAGTCATCCAGATTTTTAGCTTCTTCAATAAAGTCAACTTCACGCACCATACGTGTTTTAATTTCTTCAACGATATCTGCCAAAGATGCAAATTTCACTTTTGGCACGGCTTTTTCAAGCAGCTTGGTTGCCCAATGTAGTACGTTCAGATCCGTATAAAGAATGGTTTCTACACCTGGCTTTTGTACCTTAATCACCACATCTTCGCCAGAAACCAGTTTGGCAGCATGTACTTGTGCAATAGATGCTGAAGCCAATGGCGTTTCCTCGATCGAGGCAAAGATTTCATCCAGATTACGGCCTTCAAACTCAGATGCCAGCACCTGCTGTACATAGCTAAATGGCAGGCTTGGGGTTTGATCTAGACAACCCTGAAATTCCTCGACAAATTCACGAGGAAATAAAGAGGGTGTAGAGGCAATAAACTGCCCTAATTTAATATATGTTGAACCTAAGGATTCAAAGGTTTCACGCATCAGTTTAGCATTACTTGGTTTTTCAGTCGCATACTTGATGCCTGCACGTGCAGCAATGACGGCGGTTTCACCGACACGTGCCACAGAACGCAAACCATCCAGGAAGATATTATTTTTCATAATGTCAGCGTAATTTCAAATTTTCTCGAGTGTAACAAATATTCAGGCTGATCTGTTCTATCTTGCCTGACAAATTAGACAATTCGTATCTTTCTCAAATTTGAGAATACGTTGCTGCATACTCTGACCATCCCATAACAGCAGTTTTTGTCGCAATGGCATTTTTCCAAGCCCCAGATAAAGCAAAGCATGATGTGCTTGCAGACTTGCCATGACATTCGGTGTTGTCGCCAGCACACCAGAATCCGCACAGCGCATGGCTGTATCAGTTTGATCTTCTTGCGGGAACAGGCAGTTATAGCAGGCAGAATCACCTTCCACCATAAACAGTTGGCCTTGTAGACCAATCGCAGAGGCGCTGATCAATGCTACATCAAACTGTCGGCAGGTTTGATTCACCAGATAACGGGTTTCAAATTGATCACATCCATCCAAAACCAAATCTTGGTGCTGAATCAGGACTTGTGCATTATCGATAGATATTGCCTGATTATAATATTCAATTTGCACATACGGATTAATCTGTTGCAAACGTTTCGCTAGCGTTTCTGCTTTATAAAAGCCAACATCTTGTGGGGTAAATGCGAGTTGACGCTGCAGATTACTGATCTCAATCGTGTCCGGATCAATCAGGGTAATTTTTCCCACACCTGCACGGGCAAGCAACTCCGCGAGTGCGCAGCCAATTCCCCCACAGCCAATAATACAAATATCGGAAAATTTTAGTTTTTCCTGTGCTTCGATGTCCCAGCCTTCTAACAGGATTTGACGTGCATACAAATGCATTTCCGCATCGGTGAGTTCGAATTCAGTGTTTAAAGCGTCTACCACTATACCGTCCGTGTTCTTTAAAAGATGAATCTATAATTTCAATCCATCTTGTTGATTTAAAATAATGAATAACATTTAATAAAGCATTCAACAAAAATAACTTAGATAAAATGAAATTTAATTTTTCATTAGATGCTGCCTTGATCATTACTGCTTTAACTGCACTACTTTATCTTGTAGCTCAGGTATTTCTTGCAGGTTATATCAGTATATTTGGCGCCGACATTACTGTACTAAATCTTACCGTTCAAGATAAATTGTATTATGGCTTTTTAAAGAGCCTTGTTCATACACTGTATTTTACTTTGGCTTTATTTGTACTTTTTATTGCTGTACCTTCCATCTTTAATAATTTTGGAGGCAATATATGGTTCCATAAAAAATTATAAAATTTAAGGGTCGCTATTCATACGGATACAAAGCATAGACCAGTGATCCATAACAGCTCTTTTAAATTAGAAAATGAAAGACAATTTAATCGTAAGCTTTTTGCCTCCTACTTTATTCTGGTCTTATTGTTAGGCTCAGTAAAATATTTATCTTATATCGAAACTGAAGCAAAGCAACGTGCTCAAAATGATTTAATGAATTACTCAGAAAAATTAAGAAAAGTTCAACTTAAATCTCAAGAAAATCAGGAAGCCTATAAAATTCTCTGTGGTCAAAATCTTTGTGCCGTTCTTATGGTCAATGGAAAACAAAAATCCCTGCACTATATTGACCCCAAAGATATTGCATTCTTCCTAAATTAGGTTTTATATAGGATCGACAGAATTCTTAATCCGGATCTCCTTTTCTGTTTATTTGCTTCAAAAATTCGGTTGATGCTTTCTTAAAGAATGAGTACTTAAACTAGCTAAAAGTCTCTTTTTGAAAAATATAAAATCAGGTATTTATTTTGAAACACTCAAAAACGTCCATTATTTGTAATTACAATGCAATATCAAAATTAACTAATTAATTTAAATTACAATGAGGTTGCAGAATTTATCATTATTTTTAGACCTTGCTTGCTCCAAATCTCTTATTAGCTTCTATCTAAAAAATTTATCGGATAATTTTTACTGTGCTGTAACTAAAACCTGTTTAATGGTAATTCGTGTAGTGCTCTTCTCAATTTAAGTATGTAAATGTACGAGTTCAGTGAGAGTTACAGCATCCTGCTATAAATATGATTAAGCTGCTTAACGTTATCCAAATTTAACCTTTAACAAGAATATGGAGCAGCATATGACAGAACAATATTCAGAACACAATGACCGTGAAAAATTATGGGAACTCATCAAAGATGTACGTTTCACTATGATCAGCCATCAAGCTGAAACTCAAGAAATTCACTCCCAGCCAATGACTATGCTTAATTCAGAAAAAATGCATGAAAGTCAGAATCTGTATTTCATCATGAAAGACACCAATGATATTGTCCAAGCAATTAATGCAGGTCGTCAGCATCTTGGTTTATCCTTTGCCAAACCATCAGATGATATCTATGTCTCTATCAGTGCTCATGGCGAAATCAGTACCGACCGTATCCTGATTGAAGAATTATGGAACCCTTGGGCAGAAAACTGGTTCGAAGGCAAGGATGATCCGAGTGTACGTGTGCTTATTGCCAAAGCAGTCAGCGCAGAGTACTGGAATGTGAAGGACAATAAAGTTACTCATCTATTGAAAGTCTTAAAAGGCAATATTACTGGCAAGCCTGAAGAGCCAGATACTGATCATGCAAAAGTACAATTATAAAAATTAAAGCAAATTTATTTATTATTTAGCCTCTTATCTAAGAGGCTAAATTTTTACATGTTGAGAATATTTTTTCAGTTTATTAGAAGCTCACATTTCGAAAAAAGTTGAATTCCTTTTAATCCATTACACTTATTTTAGGATCAGCATTAAACGGTAACTTAAGGAATTAATATAGCTTAGACTATTTTGCTGCCATCCGGATTGCTCCATCTAAACGAATGACTTCACCATTCAGATAGTTATTTTCAAGAATATGCCCGACTAATTTTGCATACTCAGATGGCTTAGCTAAACGTGGAGGAAACGGTACCATCTGCCCAAGAGAATCCTGTACATTCTGCGGTAAACCTTTCAGCATCGGTGTTTCCATAATTCCCGGAGCAATCGTCATGACACGAATCGAATTTTTAGCGAGTTCACGTGCCAGTGGTAAAGTCATGGCAACTACTGCCCCTTTAGATGCGGAATAAGCAGCCTGTCCAATCTGTCCATCGAATGCAGCTACAGAGGCGGTATTGATGATCACACCACGTTCCTCTTCGCCCTGTTTTAATTCATATTTCGAAATTAGCTCAGCAGCATAGCGCAGCATATTAAAGGTGCCCGTGACATTGATATTCAGCACACGCTGGAACATCGCCAAGTCATGAAATCCATCACGACCAAGTACTTTAGCAGACGGCGCAATACCGGCGCAGTTTACCAATCCATTGAGTTGCCCATGCGTCTGTTCTAATATCTTAAAAAATTCACTGGCAGCTGTTTCATCAGTCACATCTAATTGCTGGAATTGCGCCTGTTCCCCAAGTTCTTGTGCGAGACTCTGCCCAAGTTCAAGATTCATATCGACCAGTACGACTTGAGCGCCCTGCTCCACCAGATAGCGTGATGTTTCGGCACCGAGTCCTGAAGCTCCACCCGTCACTACAAAGACTTTATTTTGAATATTCATAGCTCATCCATGTCATTTTGAATTTTTCTTAGACTAATCTTTGCCCAAATAGGAAGCAAATCAAACTATGACCGCAGCAGTTTAATTATCAATTAAATATATTCTATTAGACTTAAAAACAATTAATATCAGCTTTTTCTATTTAAGTTTTTAATTTTGCAGAACATCTGGTTTTCAAGCTATATCATCAAATAAAATGAGACTCTACGGTCATCCCAATACCTTTGTATTTATCGTTAATTTAGATTATTTTTCACACAATTTGATGCATCTATTTAGTTGCTCATTCCTCTCCCTACTTAAGGTACTCTTATGTTAAACATGACTGATGTTCTTGGCCAAAACCTGGTTCAAAACTTCTCTAATGCTTTATTTCATTCTGCGGACCTTCTTTCTGAACAGCTCAATCAAGGGATTTTGAACGCATCTGATTCAGCTTTGAAAGATGCAGTGGTGACTTTCCTCAATCGTATTGATGTTCTTGACGCAGCGGCGGCACTTGAAATCTCTGCTGAACGTATTGAAAGCCTGAAACAAGGGATTGCACTGAAAGATGAGCAGTTCATTGCAGACACATTGAAAGTGGTAACCCTATGTCTGGCAATGGAAACCAATACACTGGATCAGGTTGAAGTTTCTGACTGTCTACAAGATTATCCAATGTAAAAATATAAATAAAAAAGCGACCTTGAGGGTCGCTTTTTTATAGAGGTTTATCCTGTGCAGAATCAATGCAATGAGATTTAAAAATATTTGCTTATCAAATCCAGCCATAATCTTGTAGAAATTTCAGCTAAGTCTAGAAAAATCACCTTCATTACAATTAAATTAATTATAAACAATAACTTATTAAAATTCACACCTTTATATTTTATTTGTTGATTTGATTATCTGTTTTTCTTTTTTGTCTGTTTATTCATTTACCGCTATTTATGTCGAAAATTTCCTAAATAAATTAGAGCTCCTCATGAAAAAAACTTTAGCAACAACAAAATTAGGCTTAATTACTATTTCTATCTCTCTAGTGAGCGGGTTGACAGTCGCGGCAATTCCAAGCGAATTAAAACTGGATTATGCTTATTATGCGCCTACCAGCTTGGTGGTTAAGGAGCAAAAACTACTGGAAAAAGCACTGCCTAAAACCAAAATTAAATGGGTATTTAGCCAAGGCAGTAATCGCTCGCTTGAATATCTGAACAGTGGTAGTACAGATTTTGCTTCAACCGCAGGTTTAGCGGCAGTACTTAGTCGTGCCAATGGCAGCCCAATTAAAACGGTTTATGTTCAAAGCCAGCCTGAATGGACCGCGCTGGTCATTAACAAAGATTCCAATATCAAATCTCTCAAGGATTTAAAAGGCAAGAAAATTGCTGCCACCAAAGGCACCGATCCATTCCTGTTTACGCTACAGGCTTTAGATACCGTCGGCTTAGGTAAACGTGATGTTGAGCTGGTACACCTGCAACACCCAGATGGAAAAATAGCTTTAGAGCGTAAACAGGTCGATGCTTGGGCGGGTCTTGATCCGTTGATGGCTTCTGCGCAGGTGCAGTCGGGTGCGAAATTGCTGTATCGCAATGTCGGCTTTAACTCATATAGTGTACTCAGTATTAAAGAAAACTTCGCCCAGCAAAGTCCTGAAGCCGTTGATGCAGTCATTAAAGTCTATGAACAGGCGCGTAAATGGGCCAAAGCCAATCCGGATAAGCTGGCTGAACTGTTAGCTCGTGAAGCCAAACTGCCAATTGAAGTGGCGAAATTACAGCTAAGCCGTACCAATCTGGATCAAAACATTCCAACAGCAAAACATATTGCTGCATTACAAAAAGCAGGTTCTATTCTGACTGAAGAAGATTTGGTACGTAAAGGCACCAATGTCAATCAGGTCGTAACTCAGCTCTTTGATAGCAAATATGCGCAAAAGGTTGTTAAGAAGTAATGTCTGCACCAAACACTATCTCCGAACAACTTGTGAAGGCAGATCAACCTAAATCTGTTGCCCTTCCCCGTGGTATTCGTCTGCTGAAAGGGACCACCATTCCGGTGATCCTGATCTTGTTATGTGAAATTCTGGTTCGCAATGGTGTAATTGAGCCTTATTTACTGCCTGCACCCAGCAGTTTATGGCAGTCGCTGACCGAACTGGCTGAAGGTGATCTATGGCAGCATCTCTGGGCAAGTAGCTGGCGTGTCTTTTTAGGCTTTGGCATTGGGAGTGGCTTGGGCTTAGTTTTTGCGATCTTAGTCGGGTTAAATCGTCATGCCGAAGACTTCCTGGAACCAACATTTTCTGCAATCAAATCTATTCCGAGTTTGGCCTGGATTCCACTTTTGTTACTATGGTTAGGCATTGATGAAGGCTCCAAGATTACCTTGATTGCAATTGGTGCCTTCTTCCCTACTTATACCAATACCGTTGCTGCCATTCAGGGCGTGGATCGCAAGCTGATTGAAGTGGCCAGAGTCTACCGGCTGAAATATTGGCAACAGATTCATCAGATTGTGTTACCTGCGGCATCACCGGGAATTCTCACAGGTTTAAGAAACAGCTTAAGCTTGTCCTGGATGTTTATGATTGCAGCAGAACTGATTGCAGCGACTCAAGGAATTGGCTATTTACTCAGTGATGGCCGGGAGACCTCTCGACCGGATATTGTAATTATTGCCATTATTCTACTGGCAGTGTTGGGTAAGATTACTGACAGTATTATGAAGTTGTTTGAACATCGTCTGCTGCGCTGGCGCGATGTCATCAAAAAATCCTGAAACTAAAAAAGCGACCTTGAGGGTCGCTTTTTTATTAAAAATAAGATTTGGGAAATCAATGTGGCCACTGAGCCAAGGTCACTCGGTCATTACCGCCATAATCTTTAACAGTACGCACCTGTTTATAACCAGCCTGGGTAAATAGATGACGGACTGCATCCCCCTGATCATAACCATGTTCAAGCACTACCCAACCATTCACAGTCAGGTGTTTTTTGCCTTGAGCGATGATCTGCTCTAAATCAGCCAAACCGTTATTGTCTGCTACTAAAGCACGTTTTGGTTCAGTCGCCAGATCATGCATATGCTCATCGGCTGCATCAATATACGGTGGATTGGAAACAATCACATCAAAGAACTGACGCCCCAATGGTTTGAACCATGAACCCAATACGAACTGTACCTGCAACAAGTCATGCTGTTCAGCATTAAACTTGGCCACCTCTAAAGTCGGTTCATAAATATCCGTTGCAGTCACAGACCACGCTGGACGTTCCGAAGCCAAGGATAAGGCAATCGCGCCAGTACCTGTCCCCAGATCGACCACACGGGCATCTTCAGGCAAGTCCAGCTTAAGTACAGTTTCAACCAGTACTTCTGTATCGGGACGTGGCACCAACGTGTCTTTGGTGACTTTCAGATCCAGTGTCCAGAACGGTTGTGAACCAGTCACATAAGCCAATGGCTCACCCGCAGCAATGCGCGCCAGACCATCAACATAAGCCTGTTCCTGTTCAGGCGTCAGTTCCTGATCCTTTTTCATAACCAGATCAAAAGAATCAATCTTGGTAATGTGTTCCAGCAACCAGGCATTTTCCTGACGTTCATAGCTCTCTGGTTCACCACGCAAAGCCAGTGCTTGTAAAATATTCATTATCCACCATTCTGCTGTGCGAGCATGGCAAGCTGATCGGCCTGATATTCACGGTGCAGGCTATCTAACAGTTCTGTCAAATCACCTTCCATCACGGCATCCAGTTTATATAAAGTCAGGTTAATACGATGATCAGTCATACGACCCTGTGGATAGTTATAAGTCCGGATACGTTCTGAACGGTCACCCGAACCCACCAGGTCACGGCGCATTTCCGACGTTGCCGCATCTGCAGCTGCACGTTTGGCATTTTCCAGACGTGACACCAGAAGCGCCATCGCTTTAGCCTTGTTCTTATGCTGTGAACGCTCATCCTGACATTCCACCACAGTCCCCGTTGGAATATGGGTAATACGTACCGCAGAATCGGTTTTGTTAATGTGCTGACCACCGGCACCTGATGCACGATAGGTATCAATACGCAAATCCGATGGGTTAATGTCAACTGAAGTATCCACATCAACCTCAGGAAGAATCGCGACTGTACATGCTGAAGTATGTACACGGCCTTGGGATTCTGTTGCTGGGACACGTTGTACACGGTGTGCGCCACTTTCGAATTTCAGACGACCATAGACACCTTCACCATTGACCAGGCAGATCACTTCTTTATAACCGCCGTGTTCACCTTCATTTTCGGACAGGATTTCGATACGCCAGCCCTGACTCTCTGCATATTTACTATACATACGGAACAAGTCACCCGAGAAGATCGCTGCTTCGTCACCACCGGTTCCTGCACGGATTTCCAAATAAGCCGAGTTCGCATCATTCGGATCTTTCGGAATCATCAAAATGTTCAGATCTGCTTCCAGCTGTTCGATCAGGGCTTTATTTTCCTTGATCTCTTCCTGAGCCATTTCTTTAAAGTCAGGATCGCTCAGCATGGCTTGAGCAGTCTCGATATCTTCTTCAGCCTGTTTATATTTGGTCCATACTTCAGTAATTTCGGTCAGATCATTGTGCTCGCGGGAAAGCTGGCGAAAGCGTTTATTATCTGAAATGACTTCCGCATCTGCTAATAAGGCAGTGAGTTCTTCGTGACGGTCGGAGAGCTGGTCTAATCGTAAACGTAACGATTCTTTCATTTTTTAAAGTATCTCAAACTAAGGCTATAGCTAAATAAAGGTCTTAGCACAGCGAAATCAAAAATTGTGCCTAGTTTAACGATTCTCAGGCATAAAGAACATCTTTATTCAGTACAAGCTTTCTGCGGCTAAAGCATCCAGATAATTAACTTCCATACGATTAAAATCAACCTAACGCCTCTTTTTTAATCAATTTAATCCGCATTCTTTACTTATTTTACAAACTCGCAAATAAAGCATCTAAATATGGAGATCTTTCTTCACAATGTAATGACGATTTTTTGTTACATTTTCCGCCATCGATACACAATATAATCCGATCACGGATATGGAGTTCCAGCATGAAACTGAGCGCAGTTTTATTAAGTACCGCTTTAGCCGCAGGGTCAATGATGACCGTTAATGCTCATGCCGACAGCACTGCTCGTGTTGCTGCTGCAAGTGCATTAGGTAGTGTGGCTGGTACAGCTTTGGGTAAAAACATGGGGGGCAACACAGGTGCAACAATTGGTGCAGCTCTTGGCGGTGCTGGTGGTGCAGCTGTAGCAAGTAACAAGAAAAACCGTACTGAGTCTGCCATTGGTGGTGCTTTAGGTGGCGGTGCTGGTTATACCGTAGGTAAAAGCATGGGTGGCTCCAACGGTGGTTACATTGGTTCTGCGTTAGGGGCAGCAGGTGGTGCAGCTTTAGGTAATAAAATTGCCAAAGACAAAACAGCAGACCGTCGAGCTGAAAAACGTGCGAAACATTGGAAAAAACGTTACCGTTAATTCAGCTCTTATAGTGTCTCAATCGCATCTTACATTCGACATAAAAAGCACCTTCGGGTGCTTTTTTAATTACTTCTAAATGAGTCCAACTACTTGTAATACGTGAAAAATATTGTTTAGTAATTATGAATAAATTAAGGAGAGAAAAAACACATTTCGTCTACATACTCTCCATGCTGTTTCGCTCTTGCTAGATTAAATTTAACTCATAGACAAATACAGCCATATATATAAAAGGTGTACTCATGAACTACAAATCTCTAATGATCGCGGTTGTTGCTACCTCAGCTATGGGCATGGGTATGACAGCAGCGAATGCGGGTAATACAACGAATACTGCTCTTGCTTCTGCACTTGGTGGCGTAGTTGGTGCTGCAGTAGGTAATAGAGTTGGTGGTACAACTGGCGCAACAATCGGTTCTGCAATCGGTGGTGGTGCAGGTGCAGCCATTTCAGCGAATAAACGTGACCGTAACGGTGCCATTATCGGTGGCGCACTGGGTGGCGGTGCAGGTTATGCCGTAGGTAAAAATATGGGTGGTAACAATGGTGGCCTGATTGGTGCAGCATTGGGTTCTGCGGGTGGTTCTGCACTTGGCAAGAAAGTAAGTGAAGACCGTCGTTATGATGACCGCTATGACCGCCGTTATAATTCCTCACGTAATTACCGTTATAACGACTACCGCTATAACAACCGTGGCCGTCGTTAATCGTTCAATACAAAGCTTAATCTCTTTTACAACCTTCCCTCTTTTAAGCATCTTCGGATGCTTATTTTTTTTGCCTATACATTTCGTTTACACTTATATCGTTTTTTTTCGATATACAAATCCGGTTGAACATCGTATGCTTTTAGTCATGTCAAATAAAGAGTAATATTATGCGTACGCTTAACGATACTCAGTTCTCCATTCTTGAACTGGTTCCTGTTCGTGACGATAAAACCATTCAATTCTCCCTGCAACATGCTCTGGAACTGGCACAAACCGCAGAAAAGCTGGGTTACCGCCGCATGTGGTTAGCCGAGCATCATAATATGGATGGTATTGCCAGTTCAGCAACCGCTGTCCTGCTTGGCTATTTACTGGCAAATACCAAAACCTTAACTTTAGGCTCAGGTGGCATCATGTTGCCGAATCATGCACCTTTAGTCGTAGCTGAGCAGTTTGGTACTTTAGCGACTTTATATCCTGAGCGCGTTGAACTTGGTCTGGGACGTGCACCCGGCACCGATCAGATGACCATGCGTGCTTTGCGTCGCGGTCGTCAGGAAACTGAAGACCAGTTCCCTCAAGATGTACTAGAAATTTTGCAATACTTTAAAGATCCGATTCCGGGCCAACGCATTGTAGCTACTCCGGGTCAAAGTACTTACGTTCCGGTTTGGCTGCTTGGTTCCAGCCTGTTTAGTGCCCAGTTAGCAGCGAAACTTGGCCTGCCGTATTCCTTTGCTTCGCATTTTGCCCCACGTATGCTGGGCCAGGCTATTCAGTTATATCGTGAAAACTTTGAACCGTCTGAATACCTGGATCGTCCTTATGTTTCTATGGGCGTACCGACCTGTGTCGCAGATACCGATGAAGAAGCTCAATATCTGGCAACCAGCGCTTATCAACGTGTACTTTCCCTGATTCGTGGTCAAAGCCTGAAACTGAAAGCACCTATTGATTCAATGGAAGGACTCTGGTCACCACCTGAAAAAATGTCCGTTGATAATTTCTTTGCCATGGCACAGGTCGGTTCCAAGGAAACAGTCAAGGCAGGACTGGAAGCACTTTTAGCCAAATATGATGTAGATGAGTTTATTTTTACTTGTGACATCTATGACACTGACAAACGTCTATATAACTTCGATTTGTTAATGCAGGCTAAGCAGGGCTTATAAAATTTCCCTTTCATAAATGTCTTTTAATAAACCGCTGCCAGTCAGCGGTTTGTTTTTTTATGAGGTAATCCATTGATTTATTAAATTCAATCTGCATTCAAATAAAAAACCAACAATTATACGTTCAGGATAAAAACATCAATCACTATATTAACAAACCGACTGCAGCCTTTGTTGCAGCAAGTTGGACACTTTAATTATTGGCGCTATTACTTACGGTATTAAACTGTATGAACACAACCTTTAAAAAGCTCAAGAAAAATTACATCAATATAATTCCGAAAATCCATAACTGAAGTGGATTTTAAAATGTCGAATTATTGATGACTCGAGATTCCATGAAAGTGACTTTACGCCCCTGCCGATATTGTCTATATCTATCACAACAGAATAAAAATTAAATAATTACAGGATATCCATATGGGCGTTAAGCAGGATACAGGTGCCGGTATTTTTCAAAACAACCCTGAACACTTTAAAAGTTTTAATGGGACTAAAGTCGATTCTGCCGCCCTTAAAGATATGGATTTTCAGGATTTAAATGTGGCAGTAATTGGGCTTGACCAGTTTAGTGTGAGTCATCTTGACCGCATTTGCCAGCAAGCAGCATCTGTTAAAGTCTTTCAGATTGAACCGCAATTTGTGATGCCGAGTACCAGCCGCACGCTTCAACGCGTATTGAATCATCCGCTAATCAGCAAAAATAAAAATCTCATTAGTAACCGGATTAAAGGGTTATTGTCTTTACGCTTTTTAGAACAGCAGGTCAAAAATCCCTGGTTAAGACGCCAGCTCATGCCTAATCTGGCAGCCTCTAATCGTCATTACTTTAAGTCAGATAGCTTCTATATCGCCCTGCAACGTGAAAACTGCCAGCTTATTACCTGGCCAATTTTGAAAATTTCTGATCATGCAATTCATTGCATACATGGTGAAAATTATCCGGTTGATGTCATTATTCAGACCTTTAAATAAAAATCTATTTATTTTTTTTTGATATATATTTCATAAAAAATACTATAAAAGAATAAAGCTTTAAATTTTATTGATTATTTTTTATACAAATTTAGCATCTAAATACGTTTATTTTTTTCTATGAGGTATTTCGTAGCGAAATAGTAATGATTAATATTTGCTATCTTATCATCGTTAATTTCTATCATTAATTATTTTAATATATAAATTTTTGATAACCAATGGAGCCAAATACCAGCTTTGACTCCATTAACTAGGCCCTTATCCAATACGACGTTTTAAACCGGTCATTTGCAATACACGCGTCGAGATTTCTTCAATCGACATCTCGGACACATTCAGATATTTAATGCCTTCAGAAATGTAAATTCCTTCAATCGCACGCAGTTCCATCTGGCACTGACTAAAGCTGGCATAACGGCTATTTGCCTTACGTTCAGTACGGATTGCCACAAGGCGATCGGCATCAATCATCAAGCCGAAAAGCTTGTTTTTATGCGGGCGCAGCACAGCTGGCAGACGGTTATCATCCAGATCTTCTTCAGTCAGTGGGTAGTTTGCAACACGAATTCCAAACTGCAGAGAAAGATAAATCGAAGTCGGTGTTTTACCAGAACGTGATACTCCAATCAGGATCAGATCAGCCTTGTCATAATGGCGAGTACGCGCGCCATCATCATTATCCAGGGCAAAATGTACAGCATCAATACGCGCTTTATAGGATGCTGAGTCAGTTACCGCATGAGTTTGTCCTACCAGCGTCGTTGGATCTGTACCTAGCTCCTCGGAAAGTTTACTAATAAGCCCTTCAAATACATCAAGATTTACTGCATTTGCCGTATTAATAATATCACGCACATACGGGTCCACCAAGGTATCAAAAACCAGTGGTTTCTGCCCTTCCTCATGGGCACGTGCATTGATCTCAGCTACGACATTGGTCGCAGCTTCTTCGGAGCTTATATAGGGAATGATATGTATATCAAAATCGACATGAGGGAACTGTGCCAAAAGTGAGTGTCCCAGCGTCTCTGCAGTGATCGCAGTACCATCAGAAATGAAGAAAACACTACGCTTTATCTGTTTACCTTCCGACATTAAAATTCTCCTCAAACATTTGTCTTCGTACTATATAATCTTTATAGTAAACCGATCTTACATGACTGTCGCTTAGTAAAATCATCCACCTAGGTGATTTGCTATACTCTCATGCCAAGATAATGATTAATACTGCAAAAGTGGAGTAACAACTTTGGAAGCGCGCGTAATTGGTCTGGAAAAATTAGGGAAACACGATGTTGAGCTTGTTGGTGGGAAAAACTCATCTTTGGGCGAAATGATCAGCCACCTAGCAAACGCTGGCGTATCTGTACCAGGTGGTTTTGCAACAACTGCTGGTGCATATCGTGAATTTCTCGAGCAAAGCGGCCTAAACGCTAAAATCAATGCAGAGCTTGCCAGCCTAAACGTTGATGACGTAAACGCTCTTGCTGAAACTGGCGCTAAAATTCGCCAATGGATTGTAGAAACTCCGCTTACTGCAGCATTAGAACAAGAAGTTCGTGCAGCATTTGACGCACTTTCTAACGGCAACCCTGACATCGCGGTTGCCGTTCGTTCATCTGCAACTGCAGAAGACTTACCAGACGCGTCTTTTGCTGGTCAGCAAGAAACTTTCTTGAACATCCGTGGCATCGACAATGTATTGATCGCGATCAAAGAAGTTTTCGCATCTTTATACAATGATCGCGCAATCTCTTACCGTGTACACCAAAACTTTGCCCATGACGTGGTTGCCCTTTCTGCTGGCGTACAACGTATGGTTCGCTCTGAAACTGGCGCAGCTGGTGTAATGTTCACACTGGATACTGAATCAGGCTTCCGTGATGCAGTATTCATCACCGCTTCTTACGGTCTGGGTGAAATGGTTGTACAGGGCGCAGTTAACCCTGACGAATTCTATATCTCTAAACCACTTCTAAATGCTGGTAAGCACGCAATCCTTCGTCGTAATCTTGGTTCTAAACACCAGAAAATGATTTATGGTGAAGAAGGCGCTGCTGGTAAATCAGTAGTTGTGGTAGATGTTGAAAAAGCTGAACGTCAACAGTTCGCTTTAAATGACCAGGAACTTCAAGAACTAGCTAAACAAGCACTGATCATTGAAAAACACTATGGTGCGCCAATGGACATCGAGTGGGCAAAAGACGGTGATGACGGCAAACTGTACATCGTTCAGGCACGCCCTGAAACTGTAAAAAGCCGTGAAAACGTTGGTACGATGGAACGTTACCTGTTGAAACAGAAAGGTACGGTAGTATGTGAAGGCCGTTCAATTGGTCAACGTATCGGTTCTGGTAAAGTCCGCATCGTAACGTCTATTAAAGAAATGGACAAAGTACAAGACGGTGATGTACTTGTATCTGACATGACTGACCCGGACTGGGAACCAGTGATGAAACGTGCTGCTGCAATTGTAACCAATCGTGGTGGTCGTACCTGTCACGCTGCAATCATTGCACGTGAACTGGGTGTTCCAGCAATCGTTGGTTGTGGTAATGCAACTGAAGTACTGGTAGACGGTCAGGAAGTGACTGTATCTTGTGCTGAAGGTGATACTGGTTTTATCTACGAAGGCGCGCTTGATTTTGAAGTTCAAACGAACTCAATCGAATCTATGCCTGAACTTCCATTCAAAGTCATGATGAACGTAGGTAACCCAGATCGTGCATTTGACTTCGCACAAATTCCAAACGAAGGTATTGGTCTTGCTCGTCTTGAGTTCATCATTAACCGCATGATCGGTGTACATCCTAAAGCATTGCTGAACATTGACAGTCTGCCTCGTGAAACACGTGCTGCTGTGATGGCGCGTACTGCGGGTTATGCATCTCCAATCGAGTTCTATGTAGAAAAACTGGTTGAAGGTATTTCTACCCTTGCTGCTGCATTCGCTGACAAACCAGTGATCGTACGTATGTCTGACTTCAAGTCAAACGAATATGCGAACCTGATCGGTGGCAAGTTGTATGAACCAGAAGAAGAAAACCCGATGCTGGGCTTCCGTGGTGCAAGCCGCTACGTTTCTGACAACTTCCGTGACTGCTTCGAACTTGAATGCCGTGCACTGAAAAAAGTTCGTGACGAAATGGGTTTGACCAACGTACAAATTATGATTCCTTTCGTACGTACTGTAAACGAAGCGAAACGTGTCATTGAGCTACTGGCATTAAATGGCCTGAAACGTGGTGAAAATGGTCTAAAAGTTATCATGATGTGTGAATTGCCAACTAACGCGCTGTTAGCTGATCAATTCCTTGAACACTTCGATGGCTTCTCTATCGGTTCTAACGACTTGACTCAGTTAACACTAGGTCTAGACCGTGATTCTGGTATCGTATCTCACCTGTTCGATGAACGTGACGCTGCTGTAAAAGTCCTTCTTTCTATGGCGATCCAAGCTTGCCGTAAAGCAGGTAAATATGTAGGTATCTGTGGTCAAGGTCCTTCAGATCACCCAGATCTTGCAAAATGGTTAATGGAACAAGGTATTGAATCTGTATCTCTAAACCCGGACTCAGTATTGGATACCTGGTTCTTCCTTGCTGATCAAGAAGCTAAATAAGCTGAAATTCAGTAAATAAAAAAGACCCTCAAATGAGGGTCTTTTTTATTTCAGTAATAAATTTTACATGAATTTAAGATATTAGATTTAACCAATCATCCCTTTGATATTTATCAGCAAAAAATCTTTCGTCATTACATTAAAATTACATTTTTTAAACCATCAATCTTGAATACTTTATTTTATATAGATGGCTAAAAATTTGGATTTTTTTAGTTTCCTAAATCAAATTCGTTTTATTTTGTGTTGTTTTGGTTGTACTTCACCTAAAAATGTCCGACATATGCGCATGTTTAGCTTAAGATTTTGTTTGTGTTATGGCTATAATTCAATAAAATCGAAGCTAAACCTTTTCAACGTACATTTTGAGATTCAGTCTTTATGCAGATTTACCTGGCACGAAACAATCAACAAGCTGGACCATATACGCTTGAACAGCTAAATCAGATGCTTGCAAGCCAGCAAGTATTATTGACTGATTTGGCCTGGCACCAAGGCATGACCGAATGGAAAGCTTTGGGTGAGCTCACGCAGGGTAAATTCGTTTATGAACCTGAAGGTTATATTCCACCTGCACCAGTTGCCGAGCCAGCAGCACCATTTGAGCAGCCTGCAGCACAAACCAATACTTATGCACGTCCTGCACCAAAAGCGAATACATTTGAACTGGCGAGTATTCCTGCGCGTATTTTTGCCAAGTTCGTCGATCTGCTGCTCTGGATTCCAGCAACTTTCATTTTGACTGCCTTCTTCACAGCTGAAGAAAAACTGCGTTTTACTCAGCTAAATGAGCAGATCATGACGCAAGCTATGGGTGGCAGTGCGGATCAGAATCGCGTGCTGGAATTGCAGTCTCAAATGCTGGATATGTTCTCTACTCAGGCTTGGACAGCAGCAGGTTTATATCTGCTGATCATGCTGGTTATCCAAGGTTACCTGATTGCAAAATCTGGTCAAAGCATTGGTAAAAAACTGACTAAAATTAAGATTGTAGACGCGGAAACTGGTACTCAAACTTCACTCATGCGTGCCTTTACTTTGCGCAGTATCGTGTTCATTTTGCCTACAATTTATTTTATTCCATTGTTCTCGCTTGTGGACTGGATTTTCGGTTTGGGCAAAAACCGTCAGACTTTGCACGATAAACTGGCGAAAACCAAGGTGATCAAGCAATAAAATTAAGTTCTCTTTAAAGGGATGCTCTGCATCCCTTTTTTCGCTCATAACTTTGAAATTAAAATAAAATTACTATAAATATTCGACAATCCCGAGCAGTAAAATCGGTTTTTATTACAGTCATTTAAAGCCTCTTTATATATAGCTTAGTTTGTTGTAATCAGGCATAATGCCCTACAACGTAGCGGTGTCTCATGATTAGGAAGATTTTTTGTTAACAAATGAATCTTTTTAATCATGCGACACTTTAATCGCTATCCCATATTAATTTAGGGAATGGGACTCTTCACCGAGGTTGTAAAATGAGACAAACGATTTTAGCTGTATTGTCTTTATCTGCGATGTCCGCACTTTTAACAGGGTGTGGTGGTGATTTAGTACTTCTGAACTCTAAAGGTCCAGTTGCAGCAGGCCAAAGTAGCCTGATGATGACTGCGATTTACTTAATGCTTCTGGTGGTTATTCCATCAGCAATCATGGCATTATGGTTCGGTTGGAAATATCGCGCATCGAATAAAGACGCAGACTATAAACCTACTTGGGCACACTCTACTGCAATTGAAATTGTAGTTTGGGGTATCCCAGTTATTATTATTGCTATTCTTGCCTGGTTAACTTGGTGGGGTTCCCACAAGTACGACCCATACCGTCCGCTTGAATCTGACAAAGCTCCATTAACCGTTCAAGTTATTGCTGAACAGTTCAAATGGATCTTTATCTATCCTGAGCAAGGTATTGCCACTGTTAACGAAATGCGCTTCCCAGAAAAAACTCCGGTTAGCCTTCGTATTACGTCTAACTTCACGATGAACTCTTTCTTCATCCCGGCGTTAAGTGGTCAGATCTATGCAATGGCGGGCATGCAAACTCACCTGAACCTGTTGGCAGACGAAACTAGCCCACCTGAAGGCTACCGCGGTTTCTCTTCTAACTATTCTGGTTATGGCTTCTCACAAATGCGCTTCCGCGCTCACTCTGTGACTGACGCTCAGTTTGCTGAATGGGTTTCTGCTGTTCAAGCAGGTAATGGTACTTCAGTAAATCCAGAAGCTGTTCAGAAATCTGTATTAGACCAGGCTGAATTCGCATCTCTGCGTGACGGCAACCGTGGTAAACACCAGATTGAAGCGCTGATCGCAAAAGCAAATACTCCTGAAGAGAAGGCTGCTGCTGAAGCTATGAAGCCTTACCCAACTAAGCCACATCCAGTGACTTATTACTCTTCTGTAGAGCAAGGTTTGTTTGAATCTGTGATTAATCACTACATGAGCAACTACCATGGTGCTGACCACTCAGCTCCTGCTGCAGAGCACGGTGTTGCGCACGAAGAAGCTACTGCTTCTGAAGCACATGTAGCTGATGCACATGCGACTGCTTCTCAAGGGGAATAAGACATGAACTTATTAGGTAAGTTAGGTCCAGATGCAATTCCTTACGATCCAATCGTATTGGTTACTGTTGCAATGATGATCTTAGGCGGTATCGCAGTTGTTGCTGGTATCACCTACTTCAAAAAATGGGGCTACCTGTGGAACGAATGGTTCACATCTGTAGACCATAAAAAAATCGGTATCATGTATATCTTCGTGTCGATTATCATGCTTGTGCGTGGTTTCGCCGATGCGATCATGATGCGTCTTCAGCAGTTCCTTGCAAAAGGTGGTGGTGAAGGTTACTTGCACCCAGAGCACTATGACCAGATCTTTACCGCGCACGGCGTGATCATGATCTTCTTCGTAGCAATGGGTCTTGTAGTTGGCTTAATGAACGTAGCTGTACCGCTTCAAATCGGTGCACGTGACGTTGCCTTCCCATTATTGAACTCTCTAAGCTTCTGGCTATTTGCTGGTGCTGCGGGTCTGATGATGGTGTCTCTGGCTCTTGGTGAGTTCGCTGCAACTGGTTGGATGGCATACCCTCCACTATCAGGCATTGAATATTCTCCAGGTGTTGGTGTTGACTACTATATCTGGGCACTTCAGGTTTCAGGTCTAGGTACGCTTCTTACTGGTGTTAACTTCTTTGTTACCATCATCAAAATGCGTGCGCCTGGCATGAAGATGATGGATATGCCGATTTTCACTTGGACTTCGCTTGTAACAGTTGTATTAATCGTTGCAACCTTCCCAGTGTTAACTGCAACACTTGCAATGCTGTCTCTTGACCGTTACTTCGGTTTCCACTTCTTCACAAATGACATGGGTGGTAGCCCAATGTTGTACGTGAACTTGATTTGGACTTGGGGTCACCCAGAAGTTTATATCTTGGTATTACCAGCTTTTGGTATTTACTCAGAAGTAACTTCAGTGTTCTCACGCAAAGCATTGTTCGGCTACAAATCTATGGTGTACGCAACTGTAGCAATTGGTGTTCTTTCACTGGTTGTTTGGGTTCACCACTTCTTTACCATGGGTGCTGGTGCCAACGTTAACGCGTTCTTCGGTATCATGACCATGATTATTGCGATCCCGACTGGTGTAAAAATCTTCTCTTGGTTGTTCACCATGTACAAGGGCCGCATCACTTACACCACTCCAATGCTATGGACACTTGGCTTCCTTGTGACTTTCGGTATCGGTGGTTTAACAGGTGTATTGATGGCAGTTCCACCAGCGGACTTCCTGGTACATAACTCTTTATTCCTGATCGCTCACTTCCATAACGTAATTATTGGCGGTGTAGTATTCGCAATGTTCGCAGGTATCATTTACTACTGGCCAAAAATGTTTGGTTGGAAGCTAAATGAAACTTGGGGTAAAGCAGCGTTCTGGTTCTGGTTCTTCGGTTTCTACTTTGCATTCATGCCACTTTATATCCTTGGTTTCATGGGTATGACTCGTCGTCTGAATACATTTGACAACCCAGAATGGGACCCATATGTAAATATCGCGATGTTCGGTGCGATTCTTATTGCACTAGGTATTGCCTGCTTCATTATGCAGATCGTTGTTGGTTTCTTGCAACGCGAACAAAATATGGACTATACAGGCGATATCTGGGATGGTCGTACACTTGAGTGGGCTACTTCGTCTCCATCTCCATTCTATAACTTTGCTTACCTTCCAAAGATCAATGGTATTGATACTTTCTGGACTGACAAAGAGAATGGCGTTGCATACGCAAAACCAACCAAGTACGAAGACATCCATATGCCGACTAACCGTGCTGCTGGTTTCGTTATCGCCATGTTCATCACTGTTATGGGCTTCGCGTTAATCTGGCACATCTGGTGGTTAGTAGTTGTTACTTTCGTTGCATCTATCATCAGCTTCATCGTTTCTTCTTTCACCAAGAAAGTGGATTACTATGTCCCAGCTGCTGAAGTTGAGCGTATCGAAAGTGAACGCTATGCGATCCTTGAAAAACACTTGAAGAAGGACTAAGACCATGGCTGAAGTACTTCATCACGACAACCACGGACACGATGAGCATCATCATCACGATGATACTGACATCACTGTCTTTGGTTTCTGGACTTACTTGATGAGTGACCTTGTCCTTTTCGGTACACTCTTCATTGCATTCGCTGTTTTGAGTAGCCACATTCCTGTGGGCACTCCAAGTGCGAAAGATCTGTTTGGCGATTCTTTAGGTTTCGTTCTTACTGAAACCTTCGCCCTTCTGATCTCTTCTGTAACTTTTGGTTTTGCCGTTCTAGCTGCCTACAAGAAAAACGTTGGTCAGGTTCTTACCTGGTTAGCGATCACTTGGTTATTTGGTGCTGCCTTCATCGGCATGGAACTTTATGAGTTCAATCACTTAGTTCATGCGGGTCATGGCCCTAGCACTTCTGCGTTCCTGTCTTCGTTCTTTACGCTGGTAGGTACGCACGGTATCCACGTGACTTCAGGTTTGGTATGGATGATTGTGTTAATGATTCAAATCAAGAAATATGGTTTGACTTTACCTAACACTCGTCGTCTTGCGTGCCTAAGCTTATTCTGGCACTTCCTTGACATCGTATGGATCTGTGTATTCAGCGTAGTTTACTTGATGGGAGTTCTGTAATGAGTCATGATCATAACGCTGCTGGCGAATCACACGGTAACGTGAAGCAATACACTATCGGCTTCATCCTGTCTGTTATCCTTACTGTAATTCCATTCGGTATGGTTATGGCGGGCGGTTTTGGCCGTGGTATCTTGATTACTGTCATCGCGATCACTGCGGTTGCTCAGATTCTTGTACAGCTGATTTACTTCCTGCACATGAACTCTTCTTCAGAGCAACGCTGGAACGTAATTGCATTTGTGTATACCATCTTAACCATTGCTATTCTTTTAGTAGGTTCTGTATGGATCATGAACTACCTTCACTACAACATGATGATCTAAACTGGTTGTCATGCTGAAAAAGTATTTATTCCTGACTAAGCCAGGAATTCTCTTTGGTAACTTTGTTACCACTTTGGGCGGCTACTTTGTAGCCGCTCAAGGTTCTGTAGATTTCCTTCTCCTGCTCCTTACTCTTTTTGGTACTACATTCGTTGTAGCATCAGGATGTGTGGTCAATAATGTAATTGACCAGGACATCGACCAGAAAATGCAGCGCACACAAAATCGTGCTCTTGTTAAAAAAACCATTTCTGAAGCTGTCGCACTTGCCTTTGCTTTTGTATTAGGCCTGGTCGGTTTTAGTGTTCTCTGGTTTTGGGTAAATGCATACGCTTTCCTATTCGCAGTTATTGGTTTTGTCGTATACGTTGGTTTTTACAGCTTATGGACAAAACGAACAACTATTCACCAGACTCTGGTAGGCAGTATTTCCGGCGCAGCTCCGCCTGTGATTGGTTATACCGCAGTTGCAAATCAGTTTGACTTAGGTGCCCTGCTGATCTTCGTTGGGTATGCCTTCTGGCAAATGCCTCACTCGTGGGGAATTGCAGTTTACCGTTTTCAAGATTACAAAAATGCAGGTATTCCTATTCTACCTGTAGCACGTTCAATTCACCGCACCAAGGTCGAATCACTGATTTATGTGATTCTGTTTGGGGTTGTCATGAATGGCCTATTTTTCTTTGGCTATGCCAACTGGCTCTATATGGCGGTGTTGAACATCTTAACCTTGTACTGGATTTATTTAAGTATTCAGGGCTTTAAGGCTAAAGATGATGAGGCGTGGGCCAAGCAGTATTTTATGTATTCTGTGAAGCTGATTACTGTGATCAGTATTCTGTTCTGCTTTACATCGACTGCTCCCCAAATGCCATACATCATTTTTTAAAAGATAGAGTTTTACTCTATCTTTTTTTTATTTAAGCCTGTTATTTCCCTCGACTCTCTTTTAAATACTTCTACTCTTGCCTTTTAAAATCCTGTCTTTCTGAAACCAACTGCAAAAATACACTTCAATCTTTCTAAAGTGCATTTAACGCATAAAATAAGAATTCTACTTGAGTAAAAAGATACTCATTATGGCGAGATTAGAATTATCTCATTACCAACCATCATTAAATCACCAATTAATTAACCTCAGTCAACTTTCCCTTCTCTTTTCTGTGCTACTCATTCTAGCCCGTACAAAACCGCTGTTTAATTATGCAATTCTTGCCAATCTGGTTGTATTTCTCCCCAAAACCCACTAAACTTCACGCTTCGCAAATATTGCGACACAACCTTGGTTGTGACTCCTTGCTTCAATTGACTTAAAAATTGGGGCTGTTTAAACCGTAAGGAGCTGACAATGCGTCACTACGAAATCGTACTATTGGTACATCCAGACCAAAGCGATCAAGTTGTGGGTATGGTAGAACGTTACCTAACTCACATCAAAGAAGCTGAAGGTCAAATCCACCGTCTTGAAGACTGGGGCCGTCGTCAATTGGCTTACCCAATCAACAAGATCCACAAAGCTCACTACATTCTTATGAATGTTGAGTGTGGTCAAACTACTCTTGATGAGCTTGAAGAATTATTCCGTTATAACGACGCAATCATTCGTAGCCTTATCATCCGTCGTGAAAACGCTATCACTGAAGAGTCACTATTGGCGAAGAGTGCTGAAGAAAAACGTGCGCGTAAAGCTCAACGTGAAGAAGCACAACACGCTCAAGACTCTGCTGAAGCATAAGGAGAACCTAACATGGCACGTTTTTACCGTCGTCGCAAGTTCTGCCGCTTTACAGCTGAGAACGTTACGTACATCGACTACAAAGATATCGACACTTTAAAACAGTACATCACTGAAAACGGCAAGATTGTTCCTAGCCGTATTACAGGTACTAAAGCTCGTTACCAACGTCAATTAGCGCTTGCTATCAAACAAGCTCGCTACTTGTCTTTGATCCCTTACACTGACAATCATAAGTGAGGTTGAGCTGTGGATATTATCTTATTACAACGCATTAAAAACCTTGGTAAACTTGGTGATAAAGTTTCAGTTAAAGCTGGTTACGGCCGTAACTTCTTGATCCCACAAGGTATGGCAGTTGCTGCTACTGAGTCAAACACTGCAGCTTTTGAAGCTCGTCGTGCTGAACTTGAGAAAGCTGAAGCTGATATTTTAGCTGCTGCTCAAGCACGTGCTGACCAATTGAACGAAGTAAATATCGTAATCACTGCGAAAGCTGGTGATGAAGGTAAACTGTTCGGTTCTATCGGTACTCGTGACATCGCTGACGCGTTGACAAATGCTGGTCTTACAGTTGACCGTGCAGAAGTACGTCTTCCAAATGGCGCACTTCGCAACACTGGTGAATTCAACATCGCAATCCAATTGCACCATGATGTTGTTGCAGAAGTTCTAGTTACTATCGTAGCTGAGTAATTTCTCACCAAGAAAAAGAGCATGCTTTGGCATGCTCTTTTTTTATCTAAAATAATTCGAAGATATAGCATATCTCACTTTCATTTTATTATTCGCGTAATTTTAAAAATACACTTCGCATTTTTTAACGGAACGCGTATTATTTCACTTCGTAGTTGATAGTTGCTATCCATCTCCGAGAATATTTAAACCATTGTATTAAAATTCAGGGCTTTATATGTCACAGGCGAATGCCAGCACTAAGCACAACAGCGCTAAACCAGAAATTGTTGCTGATACTCAGCTCAAGGAGTTTCGCACGCCTCCACACAATTTAGCGATTGAACAAGCTGTACTTGCTGCCTTAATGACGGTTGCCGAATCTTTTGAACAAGTCGGTGACGTGCTTATTGAGAACGATTTTTATGCAACCCGTCATAAATATATCTTCCGTGCGATTGATCAGCTGTCTAAGGACAACTCTCCTTACGATGCCGTATTGGTGCATGACTGGCTAATTAAACAGAATCTGCTAGATGCCATCGGTGGTGAAGAATACCTGATGCAGCTCATGGCTGACTCGCCATCAAGTTTCTACAACTTGGAAACTTACGCCAACAAGATCAAGGAATTCTCGACCTTACGTAGCATGATTAAAGTCAGTTCTGAAATCCTGCAAAATGCCTATGACACCAAAGGTCGTAGCGTCAGTGAAATTCTGGATCTGGCAGAAACCAATATTTTTTCGATTGCCGAGCAACATAATAATAATGCCAAGGCACAAGGGCCGAAGGCAATCAATACCGTCGTTGCAGATGTCTTTGATAAATTGAATGAACTTTCACAAATGGAAGGTTCGATTACTGGTCTCACCACCGGCTTCGTCGAACTCGACAATAAAACCTCCGGCATGCAATCCGGTGACCTGATTATTGTTGCAGCCCGTCCATCGATGGGTAAAACCACCTTTGCCATGAATCTGGTCGAAAGTGTACTGTTTAACAATAACCTGCCTGCTCTGGTTTACTCGATGGAGATGCCAGCCGACTCGATTGCCATGCGTTTGATTTCATCGTTTGGTCGTGTGCATCAGGGTCATTTACGTGCCGGTAAAATGGACAGTGATGAATGGTCTAAAGTCACCAGCACCATTGTGCATTTGCAAGAAAAGAACCTGTATATCGATGACTCCTCTGCTCTGCCACCAACGGAAGTTCGTGCGCGTGCGCGTCGTATTGCCAAAATGCATGGCGGTAAGCTCGGCTGTATTATGGTCGATTACTTGCAGCTCATGAAAGTGCCTGGCATGGGTGATAACCGTGTCGGCGAGATTTCGGAAATTTCCCGAAGCTTAAAAGCGCTCGCTAAAGAAATGCAGTGCCCTGTCATTGCCTTATCGCAGTTGAACCGTTCTCTGGAAAACCGTCCAAACAAACGTCCAGTTATGTCTGACTTGCGTGAATCTGGTGCGATCGAGCAGGATGCCGATTTGATCATGTTTATTTACCGTGATGAAGTCTATAACAAGGAATCTAAAGAAGCCGGGACTGCTGAAATTATTATCGGTAAACAGCGTAACGGTCCAATTGGTACTGTGCGTCTGGCTTTTGAAGGTCAATACACGCGCTTTAGTAACCTCTCTCCTGAGTTCTATGCGCAGTATGATGATGAAGAATAAATATTCTGCTTAAACCTGATTAAAAAAAAAGAGACTCAAATGGTCTCTTTTTTATTGCTTAAGCATACCTTGGAGGAAATTATATAAATGAGCATGTCCATTTGTGGCAGATAGGACTACAATATTTACAATTTTGAAATGACTGATTTTGTTTTATCAAAACAGTTATTTCTCTCCCTCTTTTGTGTATTTCACACAACATCATTTTGTCATCCCGAAGGAGTATCTAGGGTGCGCCAAGCAACAGTTTATATTGACAGTACAGCACTGCAATATAATTTAAACCGTGTCAAACAACTTGCCCCAACCGCTAAAATCGTCAGCATGGTTAAAGCCAATGCTTACGGACATGGAGTTAAAGACTGCTTAGCAGCCTTAAAAGATAGCGATGCCTTCGGTGTCGCCTGCCTTCAGGAAGCACTGGAAATTCGTGAACTCGGCTATCAGCAACCGATTACGCTGATTGAAGGTATTTTCTCTGCTGATGAAATGCAGATCGTGATCAATCAGAATATTGAAGTTGTGGTACATCATCAGGCACAGCTTGACTGGCTACTGGCTCATAAAGATGCTTATATCACTAAAGGCCTTAAAGTCTGGGTGAAACTGAACAGCGGTATGAATCGTCTGGGCTTTAAAATTGATGTGATTAAACAAGTGATCAATCAACTCAAAGCTGAAGGTTTTACTTGTGTACTTGCGATGCATTTTGCCAATGCAGACGCTGATCACCCATTGAATGAAGAGCAAGTCCAGCAGTTCCTTGAAGTGAAAAATGACTGTGCCCCACTCATGGGTTCGTGCTGCAACTCGGCTGCGATTTATAAATATCCTGAACTGCATTTTGACTTTGTCCGTCCAGGTATTATGCTCTACGGCGCGACTCCATTTGCAGATAAAACGATTCATGATCTGGATTTAAAACCAGTGATGACTTTCACAGCTGAAGTCATTGCGCTGAATCATATTAAAGCGGGTGAACACGTCGGTTATGGTTCGACTTTCACCGCAGATCAGGACATGACATTGGCCATTGTTTCAATTGGCTATGGTGATGGTTATCCACGCGCCTTCCCGAAACAGAATTATGTCGCAATTAATGGACAACAGACTCGCGTGATTGGTCGTGTCGCAATGGATATGATCGCAATAGATGCAACTGATCTCAATCTGCAGCTTGGCACTGAAGTAGAGCTGTGGGGTAAAACCCGCCTGGTCGATGATGTCGCTGAAGCAAATGGCACTATCGGCTATGAATTGCTGTGTCGTATGTCTGCACGTCCAGTCCGAAAACTGGTTTAAAATACCGTGCATTAAAAAGCCCAATATTAATTGGGCTTTTTAATTTAATTTTCTGTAGTTTCTTCTTGGTCTTGAGTTTGTAGCTGAGTTAACAGCGCATCTACATGAGCTTGTTCAAAACTATGTGGTGTAAAGTCATTAAAACCCATATTCGTACAAAAGTCCCGGATTTCATCGCGTCGTGAAATATACTTCATCGACCAGCCGGCAAAATTAATCTGCTCAAGCGGACGCATTTCAAAACGTTTGATATTCTCATGCCGTGGATCTTTACTTAGCTTTTCAAATAATACATTCAGATGTTCCAATTTACCTTCAAGACATTGAAAAAAATAGCCATCTGCAAAATATAACGCCCCAGTAATATCATGACGATAATTAAAATCTCGTGCCTCGGCCAGAATATCCGTTAAGTCATCGAGCAAATTCGACTTATCAGAGGTACTCTGACTGGCATAACAAAAATGATGCATGCTAACCTCTGTAATTTAAATTTTCTTAAATTTACCATGCCACTGTAACGTGATATCAAACAGATAGATAGTTTTATTGAAAATAATCTAAAGTTGGCTTAGGTAATTCCTGCAAACCTTTCTTCAAAGTATCCGACCACTGCTTACTGATTGTGGTGAAATATTCATCATCTTCCTGAATGCGTTTACCTGCCGGAATTTCAAATGTGTCTTTATGATAAACCAGCACATCCAATGGCATCCCTACGGAAACATTGGAACGTAAAGTCGAAGCGAAGGAAATCAGTGAACATCGCAGTGCTTCATCTAGCGGCATATCATAGCTGAGTGCTCGATCCAGAATCGGCTTGCCATATTTACTTTCCCCGATCTGGAAATACGGCGTATCACTGGTTGCACAGATAAAGTTGCCTTGCGGATAAATATGATAGAGCTGCATATCTTGTCCAGCAATCTGGCCTCCCACCAGTAAGCTGCAATAATAGTTGCTTTGCTCCATGGTATCTGTAGTTACACTTTCAATCACATGCTTCAAGGTGCGGCCGACCAGTTCCGCGACTTCAAACATGGTATGCAAACTGAGAATATTAGGTTCCTGATTCAGTTCCAGCTGATTTTTAATATGCCCGATCACCGCTTGTGTCGTAGCCAGATTTCCTGATGCCTGAATAACAATGACGCGCTCACCCGGAATACCAAAAGTATATAATTTGCGAAACACCGATATATGATCCACACCCGCATTTGTCCGAGTGTCACTAATGAACACCATCCCCTGCTCCAAACGAAGCGCACAACAATAAGTCATTTTTTGTCCTTGCTAACAACTTAGAACCTGGACGATGGAATGCATGGATTCCACTCCGCCCTTTTCTCTTACCCCACGTACCGGCGCGACGTCCCAATAGTCGCGCCCAATGGCAACATAAATATGTGCACTAGGTACAAATAACTGATTACTTACATCAAAGCAATACCAAGCCTGGTCAATAAATACCTCTGCCCAGGCATGACTGGCCAGATGAGAAGTATTTTGAGCATACAGATAACCCGAAACATAACGTGCCGGTAAGCCCAGATATTTGCACATGGCAATGAAAATATGAGCATGATCCTGACAGACACCCTGTTTCGCCTCAAAAGCATCAATGGCGGATCCATGTACCGAGCTACTATTTGTTATATACGGTACATGCTCCAATACCGCCTGAGCCAATGCGATCAGATTTAGACGCGTTGGAACTGGCACATACTGTTTTACAAAATCCTTCATCTCCTCATTACACTGAGTAGTTGAAGTTGGCTGCAAGAACAGGTTTGGATTGATCTGGTCATTCATTCCCTGATCATTATTCAAGGGATTTAAATCGACTATACCTTGCGCCATAATGGTTAAGTACTGATAAGGTGTGCGCTGAGTACTGGTAATCCACAAATTATGAAAGGCATCCCGGCTCAGCTCCCGACTGCCCGGCACGCTGACATCCCAGGAATGTACCTGCTGATGTACATTACTGGAAGGCATCATCTTAATGTACTGAATACTACTGGTGACAGTCTCGGTATAGCTATAATGTGTTTGGTGATTCACCATCAACTTCATACATTAATCTCAAACATATGATGAATATAATCACTGAATTGGTAAAAATTGATCAGGTCAGTATGGTCACGTAGCTGGTTCCAGTATTCATTCAGATCTGACCAGCCCATCTCAACCAAGGATTCAATCACATAATCAATTTTTGCAATTGTAGTGGTGGTGTCTTCACCTAGACGTAGCTCCTGATCAAGCTTTTCCAGACATTGACCCAGACTAAAAAACAGAAACACATCCGGAGCTTCACCTTCCAGAATATCCTGACAATCTGTAACGACATCACAGATATAACCGGCATTCTGATCAGCAGTACGAATCAGGCGGTTCAGTTCTGCATAAGCTTTGGCAGACAGTACACCACGTAGTTCCTGAATATTGTCACGCGCCACTTTAAACTGTTGATGGAATGAATAAGGTTGAGCCGGATCCAGCACCAGTTCATTTAGCGAACTGGCATCAAAGGCTGGGAGGCAGAATGCATGCGCATACGCAACTGCCGCATCATCTTCTAAAAATGGAAAATGGGCACATAAAAACTGTGTTCTTGATAAGTAGCGACCCAACCAAAAAATATGTTGCGCATTGGAATTAAGTAAAAGCATGACAAATTCCTTCTTTGCTATTTTTATGAATGGAGATTATCGACAATCCAGGTGTCCTTAATGCCACCGCCTTGGGAGGAATTCACGACCAGCGAACCTGCTTGCATTGCTACACGTGTCAGTCCACCCGGTACGATTTCAGTACGATAGGGTGAGCTAAGTACAAATGGACGCAAATCAATATGACGTTCTGTAATGCCATAATTGGTTAAAGTTGGGCTGACAGACAGATCCAGCGTTGGTTGGGCAATATATAAATGTGGCGCAGCCATGATTTTCTCTCTAAAGGTTTCAATCTGCTGTCTAGACGCCTGTGGACCGATCAGCATGCCATAGCCACCTGAACCTTGGGCTTCTTTCACAACCAGCTCATCAAGATGCGCCAATACATAACCAAGATCTTCAGCTTCACGGCATTGGTAAGTGGGAACATTCTTCAGAATGGGTTGTTCGCCAAGGTAGAAATTGATCATCTTATCCACATAAGGATAGATCGACTTGTCATCTGCTACGCCGGTTCCCGGTGCATTCGCAATAACAACGTTGTGCTGCAAATAGGCAGACATCAGGCCTGGTACGCCAAGGGTACTATCAGGTTTAAAACAAAGCGGATCGATATAGGCATCATCGACACGTCTATAAATAACATCTACCTGCTGACGACCACGTATAGTTTTTACATAAACTTTCGCGTTCTCTACATAAAGGTCACGTGATGTCACTAATGGCACATCCATTTCCCTTGCCAGGAAAGCATGTTCATAGTAAGCACTATTGAAACGGCCCGGAGTCAGGACCACGATAAAGGGATTATCGACAGCTGAGTTTTCTGCCAGAATTTCTTTGAGTAAATGTGGGTATTGCTCTATACCAGCAATAGGTGTCTGTTCAAACAGGCCTGGCATCAACTTTTCACTGATCTTACGGCTTTCCAGCATATAAGACACACCTGAAGGGGTCCTGAGGTTATCTTCAAGTACATAGAACTCACCCTTTGAGTCACGGATAATATCAATACCACTAATCTGACTATAAATGCTGCCTTTCAGACTATGCTGATACATGTGTGGCTGATAAGCCTCATGGGTCAGCACTTGCAGCTCAGGCACAATCCCAGCTTTGAGGATGTCCTGCTGATGATAGATGTCATGCAAAAACAGGTTCAGGGCTTTAACACGCTGTTCACAACCGAGTGCCACCATATTCCATTGCTTGCGTGCAATCACGCGTGGAATAATGTCAAAAGGGATGGTACGTTCGGTGCCTTCTTCATCTCCATAAACCGTGAAGGTAATTCCTTCATAAAGAAAATGTTCTTTTGCCAATTTATTCAGGGTGTTAAGCTCATCTAAAGTATGCTTTGACAGCCACTCTTCGATTTTTTGCCCAGCCAGACCATTCATATTCTGGTCATCACGCATTTCATTAAAGAATTTAGATGCCATCTGCTGCAGCACTTGTAGAGGTTTGCCTGTGTGAGTTGCTACCGTGTCCTTCGATTCTGTAAAATTAGTGTTAATCGCCGTTGTTGTAAAATTTTCTATAGTCGTTGTGATATTTGTATCCTGGGTTTCTTTTAGCATACAAACCTCGTCGTATTGTAATCAAATTGTATATTTAACAAAGCAATATCCATGCCATGCGGTATTTTTGTACTTACCATTAATCCCTTTATTTCCGAGCGACTCAATGGCATTTTTGCACCAATGTGTATCTATTCTGCTATCCTCGATTACTTAAAATACTTGCGAAAAAAATAGAGATTTTTTATTGTGTTAATGATTTTTTCTCAATTTGCAGATCCTAATTTCAGCTTATGACCGCACAAGAAAAAGAAACTTCGAATAGCCTTTATCGCCAATGGCAGATTTTATCGCGCCTGACGACCGGGAAATGGATGGGCACTCGCGAATTGCAGGAAATCCTGGAACGTGAAGGTGTGGAAATCAGTTTGCGCACTATTCAGCGTGACCTGAATCAGATTGCGCAGCGTTTTCCCATTGAAAGCAGCAAGACTATTCCACAGGGCTGGCGTTGGCGTTCCGATGCACCGATTCAAAGTCTGCCGCACATGACCAGTTCACAAGCAGTGACGTTTATGATGGTTGAGGAACACCTCAAACATCTGTTACCACCCAGTCTGATTGAGGAAATGAATCCCTGGTTTGATCTGGCACGTCGCAGCCTGTCAACCCAGAATAATGTACGACAATGGATTAACCGGGTCCGTATCGTTCCTGCGACTCAGCCGCTGATTCCGCCTGTCGTAGACCGTCAGGCACAACAGGCGATTTATGAAGGGCTGTTACAGGATAAGCAGCTGGAATGTATCTATCAGGGTCGCGGGCAAAATAGTGAAGAAAAAAACTATATTCTCAACCCGCTGGCATTGGTACAAAAAGGTTCGATCATTTATCTGGTATGTACCCGTCATGACAAATCTGATATTCAGACCTTTGCCCTACACCGGTTTAAATCTGCGAATGTTTTAAATACGCGTGCCCTGCATCCGGTGAACTTTGATATTGATGAATATATTGAATCCGGTGCTTTGGGCTTCCGGGTCAACTTTGACCAGCCTACTGAAAATGTCATGCTGAAGCTGCACATGCCTGAAGCAGATGCACACTATTTTGAAGAAAGCCAGCTCAGCCGCGATCAACAGATTGAAAAGCTTGATCATGGTATGGCTCTCATTAGTGCAACAGTGCCTTTTACTTCACAGCTGGTATGGTGGCTACGCAGCTTTGGTAACAAAATTCAAAAAATTGAACCTGAGCACGTTTCCCGAGCCGTATATCAACAAGACGAAGCATAAAACAAACATAAAAAAAGCCCCATTCCCGGGACTCATAATTTTTTATATTGTTTTTGTCATTGTTCTGGTTGATCGGCTGCTGATCCTGCATATACCTGTCTTGTTCCCCAGATATATGCAGTAAGGAAGTTTCATAGTTAAGGTCATTACATACATGAGCACGCAAGCTCTGCAGTATTGAACCGGATTGATTTCTTCGTCATACCATCTCCTCCGCTATTGGATAAAATTACTTTAAACCAGCTTTTCCTGCATGTGAAATAAAAAGAAGCGATGCCTTTTGCAGATTTTTTTCATAGGATTTTTCCTGCTAAACATATTATTTTGGTTAATTTTTAATCCAAACAATCTTTCCAAGTTAAACCTATAAAATCCAATAACAATTTTGTTCTTGTATAAAACCGCGAAGCCTTGAAAATCTGAAGGTCTGATAAGAACAACAGGGAATCAAGATTTTATGGCAAATCCAGCTCAACTTGTCCGGCATAAACTGCTAAATACCTTTTTTTCACGGTATTCTATCTGGTTCCTTTGTATTTTTATTGCGTTGGTATTCACCGGCTTTCATATCGGCTATTCACCCCGCTATATTTACTATTTCATGCCTCAAACGCTGGTCAATACGCTGTGGATTATTAGCGCTGTCCTGAGTGTGGTGGGGCTCTATGATGTACTACAACACCGGCATTCTATTCTCAGGAACTATCCGATTATGGGTCATTTCCGCTTCCTGTTTGAAGAGTTCCGTCCTGAAATTCGCCAGTACTTTATTGAAGCCGATCAGGATGCCCTGCCTTTTTCCCGTATGCAGCGCAGTCTGGTTTATCAACGTGCCAAAAATGAAAATTCTGACAAGCCTTTTGGTTCGATTATCGATGTCTATAACCATGACTATAAGTTTGTCACGCATTCGATTATTCCTTGCCCACCCGCAGATCCGGCGACTTTCAGGATTACGATTGGCAATGAACAATGCAAGCAGCCTTATAATGCTTCAATCATGAATATCTCCGCCATGAGTTTTGGCAGTATGAGTGCCAATGCTATCCGTGCGCTTAATCTGGGTGCAAAAATGGGCAATTTCTACCATGATACAGGTGAAGGCAGCATTAGCCCCTATCATCTGGAAAATGGCGGAGACCTGGTTTGGGAAATTGGTAGTGCTTACTTTGGTTGTCGTACACTGGACGGCCAGTTTGATCCGGTCAAATTTGCGGAGAAAGCCAAAATTCCACAAGTGAAAATGATTGAAATCAAGTTGTCTCAAGGTGCGAAACCAGGACATGGTGGGATTCTTCCAAAAGCCAAGATTTCTGAGGAAATTGCGGAGATTCGCGGAGTTAGCCGCGAACATGACTGTGTTTCGCCAGCCAGTCATCCTGCATTTGGCACACCAATTGAAATGATGGAATTCATTCAGCAATTACGTGAGCTGTCTGGTGGCAAACCGGTTGGCTTTAAGCTATGTCTGGGGCAGCCCTGGCAATTTATGAGTATCGTCAAAGCAATGCTGCATACTAAAATCCTGCCGGACTTTATTGTGGTCGATGGTTCAGAAGGCGGTACAGGTGCAGCACCGATTGAGATGATTGACAATATTGGCGTTCCCCTGCGTGAAGGCTTATTGTTCGTTCATAACACATTAGTAGGCGCAGGATTACGCAAACAGATCAAAATTGGTGCAAGCGGCAAGATTATTAGTGCATTCGATATCGCCAGTACGATCGCCATTGGTGCAGACTGGGTCAATTCAGCACGTGGTTTTATGTTTGCTATTGGCTGTATTCAAGCGCAAAGCTGTCATACCAACCAGTGTCCGGTTGGTGTTACTACTCAGGATAAAAGCCGCCAAAAGGCGCTACATGTGCCAAGCAAGGCGGAACGAGTCTATAATTATCATAAAAGCACCCTTAAAGCACTCTCCGAAATGATTGCTTCCGCTGGTGTTTGTCATCCATCTGGTATTAAACCTCATCAACTGGCTCAACGCATCAACAGCCATGAAATTAAAAACTATGCACAATTACACTTCTGGATGAAAGAAAATGAGCTGCTTCACTGTGAAAATCGTGATGAAGAAAACTTTTATTACCGCATGTGGAATATCGCAACTGCAGAAAAATTTTAAATATATCTAAATGAAAAAGGCGATTCTTTAGAATCGCCTTATCTACTATTCATCATCTGAACTTAATAATAAGTTCGACCACCCTGTGCATGCAGAAAGGCTGGAATCAGACCGGTCAGTGCCGCACGAATATCAGCTCGCTCATTAATCAACTGATGCGAACCTTCCTCTAACATCAACAAGGTTTGCAGGCGGAATTTACGCCGAATAAATTCGATGTTATAACGCCAATCCACCGTCTGATCCTGCGCCCCCTGCGCCAGCCATACCGGAATACGGCAAGCTGGCCGGTCTTCCATCTGCTGCATCCAACGTGACATCGCCAGAATCCAGTCCATGCCCATCATACGGGGTTGTAATGGATCTTTTAAACGCACAAAGCGCAGGAATTCAGGGTTATGGTTATTACGTCTGAAATGGCGTGGTACTTCACGCTTAATCCGGCGAATAATCCCGAGACCTACAGAGTTATGCCACCATGCTGTTTTAGCTGGACGAATCAGTGGTGAAAGTAACAGTACGCGATCTACAAAGGGATTTTCACGACGTTCTGCAAACTCCAGCAAGTGGTGCATCCAGATTGCACCACCAGTACTTTGTCCGATACCTAACCAGGGTTTTGGCAACTGCGTTGCATGACGTACATAACAGTGCACTGCATGCAATACTTGCTGGTAATGGTCAAAGTTCTGAATATTGGCCGATGAACCATTACTCAAGCCGTGCCCTGGCAAATCAAAGGTGAGTACACTAAACCCTTCTTCCAGTAGCTCTTTGACAATTGGCTGATAGATCCCGCTATGTTCCAGATAGCCATGCAATAGAAACACCGTTCCCTGAATTTTATCAAAACGGCTTTCGGTCAGATCCGGCTCAAAGACTTGCACATGCAATTTAAACAATGGCATTTGCACATAACCTTGCCAGTGTTTCGCATTGAGCAGGTCAAAACCATACAGTTTCCGGTAAGCCTGTAATTCCAGCGTAGACTGCATGTCCCGATTCAGATTTAATGGTTGCAACAGCTGTGGCGTAATATCCCGGTTGGGGACTGGTAATTCCAGCTGTTTGAGAATTGTCGGGTTTAAAAATGGGATATCTGACATTAAGGTACCTCCCGACAGTCACTTGATCCAAACCACACATCCCGAAGTGTTGCTAAGAGTTCATAGTTAGCCCGTCGGCTATGATCATAGTTTTTAACACTTGGACGCCATGTAGTAAGTGAATTTGGCATTGGCGCTTCCACCGGAATGGTCTGAATACCGTTAAGTGCGAACAGACGGCGTGTACGTGGCATATGATAGCGATCCGTGATCAGGATCACCGTAGGGGCTCCACCCTTCTTCTGTAACAGCAATGAGCTGAAACGGGAATTCTCACAGGTATTCATACTGCGGTCTTCAAGCAGTTTGGCATCCACATCATAGGCTTGTAACCAGCGTTGCATATACGGTGCTTCTACTCCACTCAAAACAATCGGCAGATCATACTGTTTTTCGACTTCCAGGGTTTTTTCCAGGCGCAGACGAGTATAGTCATTGACGATAATATCTTTACCATTTTCATGCAGGGTCAAACCGCCGCCCAAGACCACAATAGCATAAGGTTTGGACATCTCATCCTGCACTGGCTGAGTTTGGTCATGATTTAAAGTTGCGAGGTCTTCGGCAAATTCCACATTGGTCATTTGCGCAATATTTTGCTGATGCTGTTCAACATCATAGCTTTTCAAGAATTCTATAAACTGTCCCATCTGGGCAGCATTTTCATCACTGCTCAAGCTTAACAATTCAGTCAGATCATCTGGTTCTACTACATCAGCTGCTTCTATTTCAGTCACCAGCAATGGTACCTGAACTTTCTGCTGTTCAGATTTTTCTGCCTCAGCTTCACGTTCATCTTCAAGTAACTGCTGTAAAGCTTTATAGCGTGCCTGAATCAGTGCCAGGTTCTGTGACTGATTTTTGGAAATATCTTCTTCCATCACCTTGAGATAGGCCTGGCGTGCAATCCATAACTCAGAACCTGGCTCCAGTGTTTCATTGACACTTAAGGAGGCCTGTTTCTGGCTTGCAGCCGCGATCTGATTGACCTCGACCGGAACAAAATAGTTCAGTCCTTTGACCACCAGATGTGAATAAAACGGCGAATAAAGAAAGACTACGAACAGTGCGCACAGCACAAATAGTACTGAGACTACTTGAACTATTCGAACCATCCAGTGTGCTTTATCCATCTATTTATCCTTTAATCCTGATGTGAGCGGATCATGCCATTTTCAGCAAATAAAACTGGCTCCGGTTCAAGCAGAACACCAAATTTTTCCTGAACGTCCGCCTGTACGGCCTGGTAGGTTGCACGCACGTCCTTGAGCGAGGCATTGGCATAATTCACCAGCACCAGCGCCTGCTTATGGAACATACCGACTGAACCCAGCTGTTTACCTTTCCATCCGCTTTGGTCAATCAACCAGCCGGCTGCCATTTTAACTTGATTATTTGGCTGCGGATAATGAGGTAAATTCGGGAATTGTTGAGCAATTTGGTCAAAAAATTGTAAATCAACTACTGGATTTTTAAAGAAACTACCGACATTTGGATATTCTTTAGGATCAGGCAATTTGCTCTGACGAATCTGAATCACCTGGCGCTCCAGATTTTCTGGCGTCTGTTCCTCACCCACTGCTGTTTTCAGGTCACCATAATTGAGTTTAAGCTCCGGCTGTTTCAACAGACGGAAGATGACATGGGTAATGATGTAACGGCCCGGATGATCTTTAAAGATACTATGACGGTAGGCGAAGTCACAATCTGCTGCTTTGATTGAGCTAAAACTGTGATTTTCACGATCATAGACTTCAACGCTTTCAATGAATTCCCCGACCTCTACCCCATAGGCACCAATATTCTGTACTGGCGAAGCACCAACAAGACCTGGAATTAAAGCCAGATTTTGCAGGCCATAAAAGCCTTGTTGTGTGGTCCATACTACAAAATCATGCCAACTCTGGCCTGCTCCGACACGAAGGCGTTGCACCTGATCATCCGCATCCAGCAGTTCAATGCCCTGAATGTCCATATGCAATACCAGTGCATAAATCTGTTCCGGTAAAAGCATATTGCTACCACCAGACAGAATCAGAACATTCAGCTGTTGCTGTTTGGCAAAATCCAGAGCCTGAATCAGATCATCATTTGATTGAATTTTGCAGTAATGTGATGCAATTGCATCCAGACTGAGAGTATTAAAAGGTTTAAGTTGAACCTGTGTTTGGATTTGCATGACTTAAACCTTAAGCTCTTTTTGTTGCATTTTAAAGACATCGATCCACGCAAGACTGCTGGATTCACACTGATTAAGTACACGTTCAAAACCCTCAGCACCGCCATAATAAGGATCGGGTACTGCCTGTTTTGGATAGTCAGAATCATATTCACTCATCAAGGCGACTTCAGCACGTAATTGGCCAAGTTGTTGTTGAGCACGTTTCTGGAGTGCAAGAATATCCCTGAGATTGTCTTCATCCATCGCGAGCATCAGATCAAAATCAAGGAAATCCTGTAGAGTCAGCTGACGGGCACGCAATGCAGACAGATCATAACCCCGCTTTAAGGCATGTTCCTGACTGCGCAGATCAGGCGCTTTACCCGGGTGATAATTACTGGTTCCCGCCGAATCAATCATGATATTGAGATTATGTACATCGCAATAATGTCTGAGGACCACCTCTGCCGTGGGAGAACGACAAATATTTCCCAGACAAACACATAACACCTTAAATGGCGTTCTGGATGACATAAACAACCTCAGCACTACTTTATTTTCAGGATTCTTATGTTAAGTTATTTGTATAGTGAATCCTATATCACAACGCCACAATAATATGAATTTGGATAAAAATTAAGGAAGCAGCCATGCAAAGATTTCAATTTCAGACTGTTCCCAACATCATTGCCGGACTTGGCACGATTCGTGAGCTGCACCAAATTCTACAGAAAGGCAAATATGTCCGCGTGCTACTGGTGACCGATCAAGGCATGATTGCGCAGAATCTGCATGAGGAAGTTTTATACATTATCAATGAAGCAGGTCTGGATTATGCCATCTATGCCGATGTGCAGGCAGATCCACCAGAACATATCATAGCGGATGCCATTTCTTTCGCCCGTCAGGAACAGATCGATGTGGTGATTGGTTTTGGTGGTGGCAGTTCACTGGATGTGGCCAAGATTATTGCGGTCTTGAGCCATCCACAGCAGACCCAATGCCTGAATGAACTCTATGGTATCGATCAAGTTGAAGGCCCACGTCTACCACTGATCCTAATCCCGACTACGGCAGGAACCGGTTCGGAAGTCACCCCCATTTCGATTGTGACCACAGGTGAAACCACCAAAACCGGAATTGTTTCGCCTTTGCTGTTTGCTGATATTGCAATTCTGGATGCCAGCTTTACCCGTGGTTTACCTAAACATATTACGGCAGCGACTGGCATTGATGCGATGGTGCATGCCATAGAAGCGTATACATCGAAAATCAAGAAAAATCCCTATTCGGATATGCTGGCCAAACAGGCATTAAAGCTCCTGAACAACAATCTGACTCGTGTTCTGGATGATGGAGATGACCTGGAAGCACGCCAGAATATGCTGGTCGGTTCCATGCTGGCTGGCCAGGCTTTTGCCAACGCACCTGTTGGTGCGGTACATGCACTGGCTTATCCACTTGGCGGGCATTTTCATCTGTCCCATGGACATAGCAATGCGATTGTGCTGACAGAAGTACTGAAGTTTAATGCCCCTGCTGCCAAACAGAAATATGCCGAACTAATGACCTGGCTCGATCCCCACAGTAAAGGCTGTCATGATGGCTTAACTGATCTGTTTATTGATCATTTTAATAATCATCTGCAACGCAGTGGTTTACCTTTAAAACTTGCTCAGCTGGATATTCCTGAGCATCTGTTAATGATACTGGCTGAAGATGCCATGAAACAGACTCGACTACTGCAAAACAACCCGCGTGATATGACTGTAGAGGATGCTTTACAAATCTATCAGGCGATTTATGCCTAATGTTTACCAATTAAACGCTTAAATTAATCTCAATTTTTATAAGAAATGATTCATGAGCAAAGCACCTGTCAAAACCCGTGAGCAATATACTTTTTTCCTCAGCATCCAGACCCGCTGGGCGGACAATGATCTATACGGCCATGTCAATAATGTCACCTATTACAGCTATTTTGATACCGCAGCCAATGCCCTGCTGATCCAACATGCCGGTTTTGATCCACGAACGTCTCCGAATATCGGTTTGGTGGTGAATTCCTGCTGTCAGTTTAATCAGGAACTGTCTTATCCTGAAGTGATTGAGGTCGGTGTCAGTATCGCCAAACTAGGAGGTTCTTCCCTGACTTATGACCTGGCTATTTTTAAGCAAGGCAACGACCAGGCTGCTGCCCAAGGCAGTTTTGTACATGTTTTTGTCGATCGTCATACACGAAAAAGCACCCCGATTTCAAATGAAATACGGGATGCCCTATGTCCATTTATGCACAGTAGCTGTGAAATCTAGAACTTATTTCAGCTGAATGTTTTTCAATTCTGCATCGAAGTTTTGTACCAGATCTTTCACAGCAGGCTCTGCATGTAGCAACTCCTCAGCACGTTTAAATGCACGCACTTTACGTTCACGCTGCATGGTATAAGGTGTCAGTTCATTGACATCTTCAAACTTCACCTTGAATTGCGTACCTGTCCATTGCTGTTTTAAAGCTTCTTCTAAGGTATGTTGCAACTGACCGAGTAACTGCTGGTAACGCTCCGGAATATGAAAAACTGATTCTCCATCAATCTGCCCAGTCATAATGCCGTACTGTGCCAGCTCCTGTACCGCTGGTGAAAGCTGGCTATTGCGGAACCAGAATTCCCATTTTTCTACAGTCCATTCACCTTGCATGTCCTGTACCGGAATTTGCAGGATATCCTGTGGCATTAGATTACGATCTGTTGAAATATCTGCATTTGCTATCTGGACATGTCCAACTTCTGTCGGTGCAATAGGCGCTACTTGGGATTCAACTGCAATATTTTCAACAGTTTCTGGCTCAGGTGCTGCTGCAGACAAACTGAATTCAGGCTCATTCTGTTCTACAGGCGCAGCAGCACGATTTTCAGGAAGATATTCTTCTAACAGGAAATCATCACTACAGGCTTCTGTGCTTGCTATAGCTGGTTCCGCCGGCACATCATCAAAACCAAACAGTCCATCATCCACACTTGGATCAAACATAATCTGATCCGTACTTGGTTGCTTAACTGTCGTAGGTTCTGCTGCCTGTGCTTCGACAGGCGCAGTATGTAAATCTGGTTCATCTTCCACATCGAGAAAATCATCAGAAGATGATTCAGACTGCGCAGTGGCTGAGCTATATTCTGGCTCATCCTCATAACCATCATCTAATGGAAAATCCTCGACCACCGGTGATGCAACTGGAGCACTTTCCTGTTGGGGTACAATACTTGGCTGTGCAGATACAGGTGTCACTTGCTGTACTGGTACAGTATTGGCTGGAATCTCATTTGGCTGTAATGGACGAAAAGCCAGCAAGCGCAGCACCGTCATTTCAAAGCCCTGCTCCTGCGTTACTGCCATTTGCAGATCAGCACGACCCTTACAGGCAATTTGATAATACAGCTGCAGATCTTGTGCCGAAATCAGTCCTGAGAGCTGCATGATTTTCTGGTTAATTTCAGCACTATATTTCAGACTTAAATCTGGCAAATATTGTAAAAGTGCCAGTTCATGCAAGGTCGAAATCAGCTGATCTAGTACTAGAGATACATCTAGTGCCTGCTGCCGGAACTGGAGTAAAAGTTCACTGACACGGGCCTTCTGATTCTGGTGAACCGCCAAAATCAGGTCATAGATAATGGTACGGTCAATCAGACCCAGCATCTCTTTTACATCCTGATGCTGAATCGCACCCTGGCCATAAGCAATGGCCTGATCGGTCAGCGACAGTGCATCACGCAATGAACCTTGTGCAGATTCAGCAATTTGCCAGATTGCATCTTGGTCAGCCTGAATACTTTCTTTTTGTAAAATATGCCCCAGGTGATCAGTAATTTCATCGACTGCTAATGGACGTAAAGTAAACTGTAAACAGCGCGAAATAACCGTAATCGGGAGTTTTTGCGGATCTGTGGTTGCAAACAGGAACTTCACATGTTCAGGTGGTTCTTCCAGCGTCTTTAACAAGGCATTGAAAGAATGGGTGGAGAGCATGTGCACTTCATCGATCAGATAGACCTTAAAGCGCCCTTGAGTCGGTGCATAGGGAACGTTATCTAACAGTTCACGTGTATCTTCAACTTTTGTACGGGAAGCTGCATCGATCTCGATCAGGTCAATAAAACGGCCTTCATTCACGGCAGTACAGGTTGGACAGACCTCACATGGCGTTGAAGTCACACCTGTTTCACAGTTCAGGCATTTTGCAAGAATACGTGCAATCGTCGTTTTACCCACACCGCGCGTGCCCGTAAACAAATAGGCATGATGCAGACGGCCACGTTCGAGCGCACTGGTTAAGGCACGAGAAACATGGTTTTGACCCACCAATTCATTGAAATTACGAGGACGATATTTTCGTGCAAGTACCTGATACATGTATGCTCCTTTTTACAGGTCTAAGCATACTGTTTTTTTGATAAATAGTGAAATAAATGCAGGAATTGAATAAATAAAAATCCCTTTTCTATCCAGATAAAAAAAGGGATATAAAACAGAAGCTTTTATCAAGAATTTAGGCTTTCAGCTAAAATAAAATCACTTTGCATCTGATAGCGTTTGCCTGTTTGATCTTCACGAATTTCGAGTAAACCCCTTTCCAGATCAACAAACAGTAAATTTCGTTTAGCGACGTTGAGCAATTCAATCTTCTGTCGACTGTCATCCTGAAAACGGATTTTACCGCTAATCGTTTCAATCTCATTATGACCGCTCAGACTCTCACGTGCCAGCACAAAGGTTTCATCTTCATTTAGTCGAAGTTTTACAGCCATTCCCGGACAATCTTCACAACTGGACAAACATCCCATACACGGTGTTGTGCCCTGATATTCACCCGCCCAGGCCATTTGCATCGCCTAAGCTTCAATTGCAGTTTGGGCTTTATCCTGTTTGGTATCCTGACAACCCCATAGTGCCGCCGTTGCCACGATTGGAATCAAAATAACTTTCTTCATGACTTTAGATTCAGCATGTTGATTATGCGGCAACATACCATAGTGAATACCGTGAGGTAAATTGTATTAATTTGTCGGGAATCTCAAAACCAGCCCTTACGTCCGGTCTGGATCTGATCAGCGCAACGTAAGGCTTCCTGAGTTAAGCCCCACAGACGGTAATCTCCAGTAATGGAAGCAGTAGGAAAATTATGGGTATAAGCAAAACTCAGTTTACGTTCCGGATCACACCAGGCTCCAGAACCATTAAAACCGACATGACCAAAACCTTTCGTTGATTTTCCTAAGGTCAGGATGCGGTGATAGCCCAGACGCCAATGCATCGGAAACGGCATAATCCGGTCACGATGAGTATATTGCACCGTACTTAAACGTGTAAAAGTCTGTTGGGAAATAAGGTCTTGTCCCTGCCATTGGCCTTGTTGTGCCAGCATGGCATAGACTTTTGCCAGACTCTGAGCAGTAAATACCCCAGTTGCTGCTGGAATAATGGCTTTAAGCCCTTCGTCACTAAAGAAGTTGAGATGCTTCATACCTTTAGGAATCATGGCATCCTGAAAATCCTGCGGATTTTGACCACTCAGCTCTAAGGCGCGTTCCATCAGATTAGGCTTCCTTGGTTGATGAGTTTGATCTGCGCGTGACCGAGTCTGTTCTTTTTTCCGGTGAATCGGACGAGCAACACGTAGCAATTCATGCTCAGGCACACCAAAGTAAGCACCATCTAGCTGTAATGGTTGCACCAGATATTGCTCCATCAACTCAGCAAGTGTTTTGCCAGTCGCTTTTTCCAATGCTCCACCGACCTGCCAGCCAAAAGTGAGCGGCTGATAAGCTGCATCCGTTCCTAAAGCAAAACGTGGTCTGGCTGCGGCAACGCGTTGCAGTATATGCGACCAGTCCACCATTTCCCGGGCATCCTCGATGATATTGCGAATATCATACAAACCACTTTGATGGCTGAGTATATGTGCCAGCGTGATCTGGTCTTTGTCTTGCTGGGCAAACTCTGGCCAGTATTCTGCTACAGGTGTGTCATAGCTGATCAGTCCATGACTGACCAGGATATGTGCCAAGGTCGCTAAGACACCTTTGCCAGTGGAATAACACACTGACAGCGTATCCGGTTGCCACAGTTCCTGTTCAGATTTTTTGCCGGTATAAATATCCAGGACTTTTTCACCCTGATGATAAACCACCAGTGCAGCCCCCCCCTGTTCGGCACGTGCATCCTGAAAACGACTAAACTGCACGGCCAGATCCTGAAAGCGAGGATCAACATAACCTAGATAGTTTTCGGTACTGGCAGATAGATATTGTTTAATCGGTTTCATGCGTCCTTCCTTGATACATGTTTCAAATGAGATCTAATATTTGTACAGGCTGAAATAAAAAAAGCCTAAATCAAGTTTAGGCTTTTTAGATCATTATAAAGCTTTGATGCTACCTGAAACATGCGGTTTCTGGCTTTTCGCATTACGGATCAGGAATTCAGTATCATTGTCTGATTTCGCAGTCGTGAACTGCACTTTAGATGGCAAGTACATCGGTAGCTTAAACCACACGTCCGCTTCATAGGCATCTGGCAGGGTCAGGCTGGCTAAAGCTCTCGCCTTACTCCACATGCCATGGGCAATCGCCTGTTTAAAACCGAAAGCTTTAGCTGTTAGTGCATGAATGTGAATCAGGTTAAAGTCACCTGAAGACAGAGCATAGCGACGACCAGTATTTTCAGAGATATCCCATTCCGCATTCACTTCATAATTCGGTGTTTTGCTTTCTATGGTTTTTGCAGATGCTTTTGCATCAGTTTTTTGACGTGACAAGTAAGTGGTTAATGCTTCAACCACGACATCATTACCAACTTTCACTGTAGTAATGAAATTAAACTGTACGCCTTTATCATGTGGCTGCAACTCACCAAACTTGCAAGATAAAGTCAGCTGTTCATTCACACCCACTTTACGGTATTGCTTGACCTGATTGCGGATATGCACCAACCCTAGAATTGGAAATGGGAAAGCTTCCGAGGTCATCATATGCATTTGCAGACTTTGTGAAAGTACTGCCAGATAGATCGCCGGGATATAACCATTGTTCTTAAAACCACAGACGGCGTTGTAAGCTTTTAAATGCTTTTGATCGACCTTGAATGAATCTACCACGTATTCAACTTGCGGCAGGACCTTTTCACCCTTTGGCTTTTTTGAAATGAGGCCCTGAATGATTTTTGGATAAGCAAGATACGGCTTTGGAAGTTGATTAAAATGGCGAGTATGCATACTGAACCTTTGGAATATTTTTATTTCAATTTGGATTGAAAGCCCCTTCTCCCTCTGGGAGAAGGGTGGGATAAGGGTAATACCTCATCCTGCCTTCTATTCAATTTATTTAACCTTTCCCTACCTCTCTCCTACGAGGAGAGGAAATTCTTGATCTACTCTACGGGTTAACGTACAGAGAGAAAAGAACTTTTCAGAAAGAATTAAGCCCCTAACAGGCTCTGACCACAGACACGAACCACGTTGCCATTCAAGCCTGTAGATGCAGTTGAAGCGAACATTGCAATCGTTTCAGCGACATCGACTGGTAAACCACCTTGACTCATTGAATTCATACGGCGGCCAGCTTCACGAATTGCGAAAGGAATTGCAGCAGTCATTTGAGTTTCAATAAAACCAGGAGCAACGGCGTTAATGGTAATACCATTGCTTAAAGTTGGGGCTGTATATTTCACAATACCGACTACACCCGCTTTAGAAGCTGCATAGTTAGTTTGACCCAGATTACCTGCAATACCAGAGATTGAAGATACACAGATGATACGGCCGTTAGCGTTCAGACCGTCATTATTCAACAGGTAATCATTAACGCGTTCAATCGCTGACAGGTTGATGTTAATTACCAGATCCCAAAGCTCAGGCTTCATGTTTGCCAAAGTCTTGTCACGGGTAATACCGGCATTATGCACGATGATATCTAAACCGCCCTGCGCAGCTGCCGCCACTTTGATTTTTTCACCAGCATCAGCTGCAGTAATATCAATTGCCAAGGTAGAACCACCAATCTCACCTGCTACACGATCAAGATCTGCTTGCTGTTGCGGAACGTCCAGACAGATCACATGTGCACCATCACGTGCCAGTACATGAGCAATCGCTTCACCAATACCACGGCTAGCACCTGTGACTACAGCTGTCTTGCCTGCCAAAGGTTTAGTCCAGTCCACATCGTGAGTTGCTGCGCGAGATACGCGAATCACCTGACCAGACACATAGGCAGAACGTGGAGAAATCGCAAAGCGCAGTGCAGACTCGAGATTTGCCTCAGCTCCATTGTCCACATAGATCAGGTTCGCCGCGATGCCTTTCTTGAATTCTTTACCCACTGATTTTACAAAACCTTCAAGCGCACGTTGTGCAATCGCCTGCTTCACTGACGTTGCAGATTCAGGAGTTGTTCCTACAATCACTACACGACCAGATGCCTGGATTTGACGCGCGATTGGATTAAAGAAATCATATAACGCTTTTAAATCGTCCGAATTCTGAATACCAGACGCATCAAAAATCGCTACTTTGAATTTTGATTCTTTGTCGCCCTGGTTAAATGCACCCAGGTTCAGACCCGCTTGTGCAGCTGCCTGTTGCAGTTCAGCATTATTTCCCGCATAGCTATTGGCATGAATATTTGCCAAAACCTGTGCAATTGAACCAGTCAAAGTACTGCCAGGTGCAGCACCTACTAAAACGGCGCCTTTGACTACAGGAGTTGCAGAGTCATAGCGCTCAAGGAAGGTTGGGGATGGAAGGCCCAGGTTTTTAATGACAAATTTACCAATAGGAGATTTTGCGAACGCTTGGTACTGATCAGTCATGATTATTATCTCTCATACAAATTAATTTTTGATCGATCTAAAGTTATGCTTTAACTTCAATATGATGTCAGATACTTATAATTCAATAGATCCATCAGATTCCGGTCAATAATACTTGAGATAATAAACAGATGACTTGACCTAAGCGCACTCTGTAATGTCATTCTAGTCAATTCAGCCTATAGCCTTCTATGCTAATGTAGCGACCAAGAAGATGATCAATTTGCCTGGTAAAGCCTTATGAGCAAAACAACTCAAGAAAATCCAGCGGTCGAGAATCCTGTAGCCGAAAGCGTGTCAAAACCATCAACAGCACGCAAGCGCACAAGCAAAACGACGAGCGCAACGTCTGCAGAAAAAAGTCCGACGAAAACCATGCGCCCCCGTGCTGCGTCTAATCGTGCGGAAAATACGACTTCAAGCAATAAAACCTTAACACCAAAAACACAGATTTCTGTTCAACAGGACCAAGACATGAGCCAAAATACAGTTCGCCGCGTTGCTATTATCGGTGGTAACCGCATTCCATTTGCACGTTCTAACGGTGCTTACTTTACGGCATCCAATACTGATATGTTCACCGCAGCCCTGAATGGCCTGATTGAACGTTTTAATTTACAAGGTCAACGCCTGGGTGAAGTCGTAGCTGGTGCAGTATTGAAACACAGCCGTGACTTTAACATGACGCGTGAGTGCGTACTGAACACTGCCCTTGCACCTGAAACTCCGGCTTATGACATTCAGCAGGCATGTGGTACTGGTCTGCAAGCTGCATTCCTGGTTGCCAATAAAATTGCATTAGGTCAAATCGAAGTCGGTGTAGCTGGTGGTGTAGATACTACTTCTGACGCGCCAATCGCATTTGGTGATGGTTTACGTAAAGCTTTACTTGAACTGAACATTGCTAAAACAGCAAAAGATCGTTTGAAAGCTTTAACCAAAATCAATGTGAAAGACCTGATGGATGCACCGAAAAATGGTGAGCCACGTACTGGCCTGTCTATGGGCGACCATCAGGCAATCACAACACTGGAATGGGGCATTTCTCGTGAAGCACAGGATGAACTGGCTGCATCTTCACACCAGAAAATGGCAGCAGCATACGAAGAAGGTTTCTTTGATGACCTGATCACACCATTCCTAGGTCTTGAGCGTGACAATAACCTGCGTCCAGATTCTTCAGTTGAAAAATTGGCAAAATTGAAACCCGCTTTCGGTAAAGGCGATGCACGCACCATGACGGCGGGTAACTCTACTCCGCTGACGGATGGTGCATCTTGCGTACTGTTAGCATCTGAAGAATGGGCAAAAGCCAATGGTCATGAAGTACTGGCTTACTTAACTTTCCAGGAAACTGCGGCAGTTGATTTCGTTGAGAAAAAAGAAGGCCTGTTGATGGCACCTGCTTATGCCGTTCCACGTATGCTGGAGCGTGCTGGTCTTAAACTTCAAGATTTCGATTACTATGAAATCCATGAAGCATTTGCATCGCAAGTACTTTCAACTTTGAAAGCATGGGAAGATCCGAAATTCTGTAAAGAGCGTTTAGGCTTGGATGCACCATTGGGTTCAATCGACCGTGCCAAACTGAATGTAAAAGGCTCTTCACTGGCAGCGGGTCACCCATTTGCTGCAACAGGTGGCCGTATCATCGCGACTGCTGCGAAACTATTAAACCAGAAAGGTTCAGGTCGTGTACTGGTGTCGATCTGTGCGGCTGGCGGTCAAGGTGTGACTGCGATTATTGAAAAATAATCTTTACATCTGATTTAAAAAAGCACCTCAAGTGAGGTGCTTTTTTATTGTTCATGCAATATCCTAACGCACATCAACTTTTCGCATATTCAGTGCGAATTCCCATTTTGATCTCAATCTGGTCATAGCACCACTGGAAAATAAAGGTATAGACCAGAATACATAGCGTTAAACTCAAATCTGTCAAAATTGCCTGCCACAAGCTCATCTCTAAGGCATATGCCACCATCGGAATGGTCGCCAGCATCAAGCCACCTTCAAAACCGATAGCATGCGCAATACGCACTTTAATGGTTCTTTTCAGCTGATGTTTCGCCTCGATCTTTTCAAAATAATGGTTAAACAGCATATTCCAGACTACGGATGTGACTGCCATGGCAACACCTAAAGTTCCGGTCACTTCCATTGGCAACTGAAAGATATAACTCAGGGCAATGGCAATGATGACCAACAGAATGATCTCATAGCTCAGCGCATGCACTATCCTTCTGCTTGAAATTAACATCTCTGCTTACTCAAATAGCTTAATAATAGTGCCTAGTTTATTTCCAATTATTTGATTATTCGAGTTAGAATCTTTCAAAAATATTGACAGATAAAAGCATGAATATTAATCAGGAACAATTAATGCTGTTTAAAGCAGTGATAGAGACTGGCTCCTTCTCGGCAGCCGCACGCAAGCTTGGCAAAGTGCCCTCCGCGGTGAGTATGGCCATTGCCAATATGGAAATTGATCTGGATTTACAGCTTTTTAAACGGATTGGCCGTGAGCCACAGCCTACAACAGCAGCTCAAGTGCTGTATGAAAAGACTGAACAACTGTTGGTAGAAATGAATCAGTGGAAGCAACATGCTCAAGCATTAAGCTCAGGGCTAGAATCCGAACTGAATATTGTCATCGTATCTGAGCTCCTACACACGCGCTGGACTGATTATGTAGTCTTACTGGAACAGCAGTTTCCGGATTTACAAATCAATGTATTTTCTGCCCCGCAAGAAGATGCTCACCGACTGCTATTTGAAGGTGCTGCCCAACTCGCACTAATGTTTGAACGAGAGCAACTGGAGACCCGGGAGCAGTTTGTAGAACTGAAAAAAGAAACGCTGGTTGCCGTTGCCGCGAAATCCCATGCTTTAAGTCAGCTTGATCAGGTCAGCTATGAGCAGATTCTGAATAGTCGCCAGATTGTAGTTGCCAGCCGTGATCATCAGATCAAGCCAGAACTGTTATTTTCCAGAAACTATTGGCGTACCGATAACCATCACTCTGCCTATCGACTGATTAAACAGAGTCTAGGCTGGGGGATTTTACCGATGGAAATGCTGCATGAACATCCACATATTCAGGAACAACTGCATATTCTGGATCTGTATGATTTCACCCCAAAGTTTGATTATTTTGTCGATCTGGTCTGGAGTCGTGAAACAAAACTCGGTCAGGCTGCACATTTTTTGATTAATCACATCAGAAATCAACGCAAAAATACAGATTAGTTACTGAAAATAGTCGGTGAACACTTGGGAAATAAGCACTTTGTGATATAACAGAATGCATAAGCAATAACCTAAGAACTAGATCCAAATGACACAAAGTGCGTTAAACCAACTAAAACAATTCACCACCATTGTTGCGGACAGCAGCGATTTAGCTGCGATTGAAAAATTCCGTCCACTCGATGCAACCACCAATCCTTCACTGATTACTACTGCAGCCAATCAGGCTGAAAACAAAGCTCTGATTGAAGACGCCTATGCGCAGGCTAAAACCGAAGGTTATGTGGGTAATGAACTGATTGAACGTACTATTGACATTCTTACGGTTAAATTTGGTGTGGAAATTCTTAAACTGATTGAAGGCCGTGTTTCCACTGAAGTAGACGCCTCCCTGTCTTATGATACTGAAGCGACGATTGCCAAAGCCAAAGAATTACTGGCACTGTACGCACAGTACGGCGTTTCTTCAGATCGTATCCTGATCAAAATCGCATCGACCTGGGAAGGTATTCAGGCCGCACGTGCGCTGGAAGCCGAAGGCATTCATACCAACCTGACCCTGCTCTTTGGTCAGCATCAGGCACATGCCTGTGCAGATGCTAAAGTTACCCTGATTTCGCCATTCGTTGGCCGTATTCTGGACTGGTACAAAAAGGCTGAAGGTGTAGATCAGTATCCGATTGAAAAAGATCCAGGTGTGTTATCGGTAAAAAGTATTTATAACTTCTACAAATCACACGGTATACAGACTGAAGTGATGGGTGCCAGCTTCCGTAGTATTGATCAGGTGCTGGGGCTGACTGGATGCGACCTGTTAACTGTTGCACCAAACCTGCTCGATCAACTGGAACAGGATAACCGTGTTGTTGAGCCGCAGTTGTCTTCGGACCATGTGCCAAAGCAAGGGACTTTAACTCCAATTAGCCAGGAAGACTTTAAACAGCAACTAGAACAAGATCCAATGGCTTCCCAGTTACTGGAAGCGGGTATTCAGGGCTTTATTAAAGCACGTGAACAGCTATCTACCCTGTTAAGCCAAAGTTTTACAACAGATTTAGAAATTAAGGCTTAAATCTTAATTCAGCTATAAGCCGATGCAGGTATAATGCCGCATCGGCTTTTTTGTATGTGGATTTTGCGTGTTTGGTATCACTGATTTAACGACCTTTATCATTGGAACAGCGTTAATTGTGATGTTACCCGGACCGAATTCCCTCTACGTCATGTCGGTAGCTTCTCGCTACGGGATTAAAACCGGATATCAGGCCGCATTCGGTGTCTATGCTGGAGATATGGTTTTAATTTTCCTGACCGCACTCGGTGCAGCATCTTTACTGCATGCTTTTCCGGTCCTGTTTACTATTCTGAAAATTATTGGTGCGGTGTATCTGAGCTATCTGGGTATTAAATTGTTGATTGCGGCTTACCATACCTGGAATACCGTACATAGCAATGCACAGATCCAGCAAGCCGAGCAGAATCTGGAGCAATTACATCCCTTCCGTACCGCGATGACCATCAGCATTCTGAATCCCAAAGCGATTCTGTTTTATCTGTCTTTCTTTGTGCAGTTTGTTGATCCATCCTATTCATACCCTGCACTGACTTTTACGATTCTGGCAATTATTTTGCAGATCATCAGTATGTCTTATCTCAGTATTCTGATTTTTTCAGGTGCTACTCTGGCTCAATTTTTTGGGCATCGTTACCGTCTGACTTCACTTTGTGTAGCCAGTGTGGCAATCCTGTTTTGTGGCTTTGGGCTAAAACTGGCGACTTCAACTTTATGAAATGCATGACGTCCCAATAACTTATAACCCTACGTGATTTAGGTTGTTTTTGCCTTTAACAGCATTACTGAAGCGCGTATGATAAGTGCACTTTTCACTCATACTGATTATCTCTGCAACGGATATGCAAAAACTCCTTCAAGACTTCTCCCTACCCGCAGCATTTGCCGGTTTTATTACTTTTTTAGTTGGGATCAGTGTTTCCTCTGTGCTGGTAATTCAGGCTGCACAGCTCTTAGGCGCAAACACAGCTGAAATTACTTCCTGGTTCTGGGCCCTAGGGATCGGGATTGGTCTTTGTGGGCTTATTCTTTCCTGGAAGTTTAAATATCCAGTAGCAACTTCCTGGTCAACCGCAGGTCTGGCCTTAATTCTGGCAACCGGCACAGGCTATAGCCTGCCTGAAGCTTTGGGTGCTTTTCTGGTCTGCGGCCTTGTCACTGCCGTATTGGGTTTTTTAGGTATTTTTGAGAAAGTCCTGCATGTTATTCCACAAAGTCTAACCAGCGCAATGCTGGCAGGAGTCTTACTTAAATTCGGGATTGGTCTGTTTGCCAGCTTGCAACATGAGCTGGGCTTTATCCTGTCCCTACTCGCTGCCTATATCATTGCCAAGCGGCTATCGCCCCGTTATAGCATTGTGGTTACCGTAATTGCTGGTGTCGCCCTATGTCCCATATTTCTGGACTTTAATCCACCGAGCCTGCATTGGTCACTGGCTCATCCAGTCTGGGTGAGCCCTGAATTTTCCTGGACTGCGATTCTTGGTCTGGCCTTGCCACTCTTTGTTATTAATATGGCATCGCAATATTTACCCGGCTTGGCAATGATTAAAAGTTATGGTTATACGCCACATGTTAATCAGCTGCTTGGCTGGACCGGCACTGCTCAGACCTTACTGGCTCCTTTTGGCTGTTTTGCCGTCAATATTGCAGCGATTAGCGCTGCGATCAGCCTGGATGATCAGGCTCACCCGGATAGCAAGAAACGTTATATTGCTGGTATGAGCTGTGGTTTCTTCTATATCCTCATGGGCTTATTTGCAGCCACACTGACCAGTATTCTTTTAGCCTTCCCCGCCGTGTTTATTACTGCACTGGCAGGTATTGCCCTGTTGGGCACCATTGGACATAACATTACACTTGCTTTCAGCCACATGGATGAACGCGAAGCGGCATTATTAACCTTCCTGTTTAGTGCTTCAGGAGTGCAATTCCTTGGCATCGGCTCAGCATTCTGGGGACTATTGTTTGGCCTGGTGGTACACCTGTTCTTTAAATGGCGTAAAACTTATTAAGATCTTTATCTCAATTAGGGGTGGCTAACACATCAGTAGGTGATTGCAGAAATTGAAGTGTCTGTTCAAAGGTCTGCTGGCTTTCTTTTTTACCCATATAAAACTGATATTCATGAATCAGCCAGGCTTTTGATTCTGGATAAAAGATTGCCTTTACCGGCACCTGATTCGCTTTCAGAACCTGCACAAATGGATAGGACTGCGTTTCTGTGAGAAAGTCCTTGTTTCCGCCACTGATCAGCACAGGTGGATAATTTGGAGTGATGTGCTGAATAGGTGAGATCTTTTTCAGGAACTCCACATCATGCCGGCGATCACCTGTATAGGCCTGCACCATATTATGAACTCCCCATTCAATCAGTTTGATTTTTTCTGGTGCCGTATCCACAAACGCGTTCAGGTCATAAATGCCACAGTGTAAAATTAGCCCTTTAAGCTGTGCAGGCTGGATTGATGGCACAAAGTCAGAGTTGCGGGCAAAAACCGGATTGGTTAACAAGGCCGCATAATGACTGGCGAGATTGGCACCGGCAGAATCGCCAGCCAGATAAAGCTGATCTGGATCAATCTTGTATTGAGAAGCATGCGTCTGGAGATAAGCCAATGCCATATTAATTTGCTGTAGCTGGCTTGGATAAGTTGACCGAGGAGCAAGCTGATATTGCACAGACACCACGTTATAACCTTTTGATGCCAGCAGTTTAAAATAACCTCGTGCATGTTCCCGAGATCCGGAAATCCAGCCACCGCCATGAATCCAGATCACTGTTGGGCGTTGTTCTAGTTGAGTCATATTTTGTGGCTGATATAAGTCCAAACCCAACCGCCGATCAGAATCATAGAGAATATTTTGCTGCACAATGACATCATCCGGTGCATAACGATCCATGATTTTCTGCTGTACAGCTGTCGTCATATTAAAAGCAGTGGCAATAATTTTACTGTTCTGTGCCGTACTCTGACAGCCATATAACCCACATAAAAGTATTAATCCTAATAATCCTTTTCCAGCTTTGACTATATGTGTATTCACCATATCTTGAATATTTCCACTAATAATTTTCCAAGTTTCAACGCTCTATATATTTTAACCCAATCAGCTTAATAGGGATTGAGCAAACTTGCTTAAAATCCGGGTATTCCAGTCTGTTTTATCTGCCAATCAGTCTACAGTTTTTTGTAAATATATCACTGTAATTTAATGAATTTTCAGATTTTTTTATATTTTGCAATTGAACCCCCTTCGTCACTGTGCTATCAATAGTTTAAAGCAAGACAAAAACGAAACCGGAGTATAAATAAGATGGCCTATCAACATATTTTAGTCCCTGTGGACGGTTCAGAAATTTCCTTTTCAGCAGTACGTCATGCTGCAAAAATTGCGAAAGCTTTTGGTAGCAGACTGACACTCGTCAGTCTGATTGCAGAAAATCCTTTTACTGAGGCAGATTTCTACTATAGCTCTGCCATTATGAAAGAATATTTTGTTGAAGCCCATGCCAATGCCAAAAAAGCATTGAAACAAGCAAGCATCATTGCCCAAGAGGAAGGCGTGGAAGCCGAAACACATATTGTGACTGGTTTGGTGAATGCCGAGCATGTCGCAAATACTGCAGAAGAAACTGGTGCAGATTTGATTGTGATGGGTTCACATGGTCGTAAAGGCTTCCAGAAGATCATTCTGGGTAGCTTTGCACAAGATGTTCTGGGTGTGTCGGAAACTCCAGTGCTGATCATTAAAAAATAATCTGGTTCTGCGCATCCCTTGATGCGTATGACAGTAAATCATGCTTTAAAGCACTGCTATTATTCATCACGCCAGCTACAGCTGTATCCTGTTTCCAAGCGTGCATCATTATCAGGAATTCTTATGAAGCATTATCAACATATCCTGGTCGCAATTGATGAATCGCCTATCTCTTATGCGGCTGCAGAACATGCGCTCGATATTGCAAAAGTTTTTGGCAGCAAAGTGACCTTAATCAGCGTCATTGCGGTTGATCCTTTTTCTGGAGTAGATTTTTACAAGGTTGCCCCAGCTGTCACCGATTATTTTATGCAGGCCGAGCAAAACGCACTGGATAGGCTCAATGACCTAAAACATACCTTTACGCGTGAAGGTATAGATCTGGATATTCGGATTCTACACGGCATGTCACCCTCGGAAGGCATTCTGCAGACCAGTCATGAATTACCTGTAGATTTGATTGTGATGGGTTCACATGGACGTAAAGGATTACAAAAACTGATTTTAGGCAGCGTGGCACAAAATGTACTCGGCTTGGCTGAAACTCCAATATTAATCGTTAAAGAATAAATGCCCTTCCTTGCTCATCAAAAAGCCTGTCTTAATGACAGGCTTTTTGATTTTCTAGAAACTAGCGAATTTTCTGGTTCAATTGGTTGAGGAACATTTCCGCTTCCAACTGGGAGCTGAACACTTTGATATATTCACCAGATTTCTGTACCGAATTTGGAGTGTATTCCAGATGGAGTTCGAATACTCCACGCGTACTGTCCTTGATGACTCGCACAGCAATAATGTGTTGAGTATTTAAATAAAATCCATCCTCAATTTTAAATAACATTTCAATTCGCCCAATTATCAGATCATCTTGATCTTTACATTGTGAGCGCCTGAAATTGGCGTCACACATACTTCGATATGTGTTGCTATAGTAAAGCAAAATTTAATACATACTTTCTTTAATAACATATTGAATAAATATTACTGATGCTCTAAATAAAAAAGCCGGATATTAAACCCGGCTTTTTCAACAAGGTTTAATTAAACACTGAGCATACTGTTCAAGGTTTCACAAACATTTTTAGATTTTACCAGGGGTTTCAGAGCTTCAAGTTGAGCTTTCACTTCACTACGTTGTGGTTCAGCCAGAGTATACCAACGAGAGAGAACTTGAAGCAGACGTGAACCGACAATCGGGTTTTTCTCATCCAGATATTTCGCCAAAGTAATATAGTGCTGTACACCAAAACCCCAGGTATTGACCGGATTTGCATTCAAACCACCACTTACAGCACGAATACGGTTCGGCACAGCCAGATCATAATCAGGATGCTGTGTCAGATAAGCAATCGTTTCAGCAGTTGCTTGAGGATGCGCCGCCTGAACCATAAACCATTGATCTAAAGATAAATCTTCATCTTCAAAGCGGCTATAGAAGTCTGCTAGAACTTCTTGGGCTTGTGGTGCATCATTCCAGACCAAGACTTTAAGCGCTCCCAGACGTTCAGACATGTTCCCGGTATGATACTGCTCATAAGCCAGATCAAAAGCAGAGTCATCCCCTTGACGTGCGATCATGGTGAGCATGATATTTCTTAATGCACGGGTACCCATTGCCTGAGAGAAATCAGATTGCAGATCTGGATCAAGTGACAGGTAAATTTCTTTGGCAGTATCAGCAAAAGCACGTGCCAATTTATTCAGCAAGGCATTACGTTTTTCCTGAATCTTGCTTGGACGATAGTCCACATCAATCCGGCTGCCAAGATAACCCTCAGTTGGCACATCAAACAGACGAGATGCCAATAACGGATCCTGTTCAATCACCCCCGGCAAGGTATTCAACATCGCCTGCACATAAATGTCCGCAGGCTGATCATTCAGGAGAATACGCTCAAGTAAAGTCTGGGTCGCCTGCCAGCGATTAAAACCATTGGTTTCATACTGCAGCAAGAAGGCCAGCTCTTTATCAGAATAGTTAAATTCCAGATTGACTGGTGCCGAGAAGTTACGCAGTAATGACACCACTGGTTTCGCTTTTACCCCAGTAAATTCGATACGTGCCTGCTCCTGATCAAACAGGTACACCCCATCTTTGACACCATTTTCAAACAGCGCTGCTGAATTCAAGGTCAGCTGTTCACCACTCTCTGCATCAAACAGGGCCAATGCCACCGGAATCGGGACTGCTTGCAGATTTGGATATTTCGGGTGTGCTTTCAGGCTTTGTTTAAAGTTCAGGCAATAGGTCTGTGCTTCTGCATCATATTCACCATGCACTTCCAGCTTTGGGGTACCTGGCTGGTTATACCAGATCAGGAAGCTGGACAGATCCACACTAGAACCTGCGCTTAATGCTGCAACCCAGTCTTCCACTGTCACTGCCTCACCATCATGTCGGCGGAAATATTCATCTGTACCCATACGGAATTTGGCTTTGCCGAGCAAGGTCGCCATCATACGGTTAATTTCCGCGCCTTTTTCATACACTGTTGCAGTATAGAAGTTATTAATTTCTACAAAATGGTCTGGACGCGGTGGATGCGACAATGGACCTGAATCTTCAGGGAACTGATGCGCCTTAAGCACTGCAACATCGTCAATACGCTGCACTGATGCAGACTGCAGATCTTCAGAGAAAGACTGGTCACGGAAGACAGTCAAACCTTCTTTTAAACATAACTGGAACCAGTCACGGCAGGTAATACGGTTACCGGTCCAGTTATGAAAATATTCATGTGCAATTACTGACTGTACCCGCATGATTGCAGCATCAGTGGTAAATTCTTCATCTGCCAGTACACATGAAGTATTAAAGATATTCAGACCTTTGTTTTCCATTGCGCCCATATTAAACGCGCTGGTGGCAACAATCATGTAATTATCAAGATCATAAGGACGGCCATAGTGTTCTTCATCCCAACGCATAGAGTGCTTTAAGGCTTCCATGGCAATTTTACACTTTGGAATGTCTTTCTCTTCAGCATAGATTTCAAGTGCTACATCACGGCCTTCAGAAGTGGTATAGCGATCTTTCATCACAGCCAGATCACCGATCACGCAGGCAAACAGATAGCTTGGTTTTTTGGTTGGATCTTGCCAGACCGCATAGTGACGGCCTTCCCCCGCTTCACCCGTTTCAATCAGGTTACCATTGGCAAGAAGTACCGGGAATTTCTTGTCTGCTTCAACACGTGTAGTAAAAACAGACAGGACATCCGGACGGTCCGGATAGAAGGTAATTTTACGGAAGCCTTCTGGTTCATTCTGAGTCACAAACAGATCCGAACTGGCTTGATACAGGCCTTCTAATTGGGTATTGGATTCAGGATGAATACGAACAACGGTTTTAATCGTAGCCTGATCCGGTGCATTGCCAATCACTAACTGTTCAGTATCAAGTTTATACTGACTTTCAGAAAGTGGCTCACCATTAACATGAATTGATTGCAGTTCTAGATCACGACCGAGTAAAACCAGCTCGCCTTCAGTCTGACGCTGCATTACCAGTGTAGCGCTGACCAGCGTATGATCTGCATAAACCTGAATATTGAGCTCAACCGAGTCAACGATATAAGAAGGTTTTTGATAATCTTTTAAATAAATGGTTTGATCTGCTTCGATCGCTGGATTAGCCGCAATATTCATATTAATGTCCTGATCTTTTTACACAGCTTATGTAAAGCAAAAAATGTTAATCATATTGATCATACGACAACTTATTCTGCCTGTCTGTGCATTTCATTGTGTTTTTATATATGGGACTAAACTGGAGTTATTTCAATTCAGGTATTTAAATTACTGAAAGTAATTGACTTATATTTAAACAATAAACAAAAATATACCGTCTTAAGATATTACTAAAATAAATATGAAAAAAATTCTAATGCTTGCTAGCTTTTCTGTTTTCCATATCGCTTCTGTTCAGGCTGCAAATTATTCAGGGAAAATGCCCTATCAATGTCTGGCTTCTACACAAACCAATACAATTCTAATGATCAGTGTCGCCAACTCTGAACCTGACCAGATTCAGGATGTGATGTATTTTCCACATTTAAAGCAGATTGATTTATCGTATGATTCTGCTATGGGTGTGGGGAATCCGCCTCTGCTCATACACTATTCCTACTTTGAAATGATCAAAGAAAAACAGACAGGTGAATATACTTTTGCTGTAAATAAAGACAATAAAATTCTTTTTGCCGTGTATACCACCCCGCAACTGAGCATGCCAATCTCGTTTGGAATACAGCTAAATCTGGCAAGAAAGGAAGCACTGAATCGCAAGTTAGCCAATCAGTTGCGTGCATGTATTTAGGCCTATGTACATTTTCATGCACAAGGCTGTATTGAAAAGCACACTAATATGGAATTAAGTATCTCCAAGCCAGAAACCATTCATTTCAATAATGGTTTTAAATATTTTTAATATTAAATAAATCAGTATCCTACATTCAATTTATTCTGCATTTTAAAAGTTCAGTACATAAAAAACAGTTTTGTGCATACTTCTTGCTTTTATTTAAACGTGCAGATTACACAACTATATCTACAATAAAAAATGAGGTGAACTATGTATCTTAAAGAACATATCGTACGTGTTGAAAACATCAAGACCCTGAAAGCACTTGATCAAGCCAATATTGACCATAAAGTAATTGCACTGTTTATGAGCTGTGAGGGCATCAAGATGCAAGCCTATGAAGTGGGTGCTATTCTGAACAGCTATAATGCACTTGGTTCCAAAAAGGTTCAGCCTAAAAAAGTCCAAGCTTTAATTAATGCGAAACATCTGGGTGAAGAGGACGAAACCCTGCCTTGCCCAGTCTAAAGACCATTTTCAACAATAAATAGAGGGCCACTTAAGTGGTCCTCTTGCATGTTTGATTATCAGCTCATGATGAAAACTTTAGCCTGAACCACACTTGCTCAAGCTGCACTGTGTATAATGATTTTCCTTCTTCATTTTACGATTGCTAGTTGATATGACGCTTAATGTTTTGCAGAAACAGCTTGATGAAAGTACCGCATGTCCCTTGTGTCAGGCAGCAATGTACTGGGTCGAGGCAGAACAATTTGATCAGGAACTGAATTATCACGAATGCAGTCACTGTCATCATCAGCTTTATCCTGACCAAAAACATAATTGCTTCTGTGAAAAATGTCTGGCCAATCGTAGACGTCAAATGAAGGAAACACGTCTGCAGGAAAATCGCCAGCATCAAAGTAAAAAAGATGTACATCAATATGAATTAGGTCAGCTCAGCTTTTTAAACAAGTTATTTCTGTTAGCGATTCTGGATGATCATGTACATGAGCACAGTCAGCACGCTGAATATATAGACTGGGATCAGATCAAATATCACAACATCAGTCCAAATTATCTGATGCAAAATGCTTTGGTTAAACGCCTCAGCAAGGAAAATATTCTAAGTCTGAAAGACTTTAATGCCGATCAGCAGCACTATTATATTAATGTGCGTCTGGATGGTTATTCAGAGCCGAGCCTGTTCAGCATTACCCAGCAATTACGCCATTGGTTCTTTGAGAATTTAAGCAAAGGTGTGCCTTTTAAAAGTGCAGATGAAGTTAAAGAAACCCTATACTTTCTGCTGTATCAGGAAGTGATTCAATTTGCCCAGTTTTATTGTCGTAGCTGGGGCATTCAGATTGCGGGTAATAAAAGTTTTCAGACTTTCTGCTACCGTATGCTGGATGTATTGGCAGTCGGACAGATTTATTATTTGGTACAAACGGCGCTGGAATACTTATACAAACAGAAAGCCTTGCAAGCCCGCAATGAAAATTTCATCAATACTAATTTGCTGAAAAAAACCCTGCAGCAGTACCGTGAACGTGCCATCAACGAAAAATGGGAAACCTCTACCCTGCCGCGCCCACCACAATTGCCTTTAAGCAAAATGAGTGCAATTCTGTTCTTTCATTTTCTTGGCTATGATGAAAATATTTTCTTCCAGCCAATCTGGCGTTCATGGCAGCAGATTGAGCCTCGTTTAAAATTCTATTCCAATAAACGCTGTATGCATTGTGGTTCCGAGGAACTGACCGTGGATTATGATGCCACGGACTATGTCAGTCTCTGCTGCCGCAACTGCAAACATCAAGACCATTATTTTACCCGCTGATGGATTCAGCGCAGACGCACTGTGAATATCAATATGAATACCAATCTTTCCCAACTGCACCATGACATTCTAGAAGGTGTTTGTGATGCCTGGACAGCATTACAACAACAGCAACCCTTAGTGCATATCATGACCAATGCTGTTGCCAGTAATTATGTAGCGAATGTTCTACTGGCTGCGAATGCTGCACCTGCCATGATTGACAATCCTTTTGAAGCTGAAAATTTTGCCCGAATTGCAGCGGCCGTCAGTTTGAATCTGGGAACACCAACATCTGAACAAGTTCAGGCCATGCTGATTGCTGCACAGACTGCGAATGCGACTAAAAAACCCTGGGTGCTGGATCCTGTTGGTTATGGTTCAATTCTGCACTGGCGCTCAGAAGTGACTGACCAATTAATGACATTTCAGCCAACTATTGTACGTGGCAATGCCTCCGAGATCGGTACTCTGGCAGGCAAACAGGTTACAGGCAAAGGTGTAGGTACGACATTAGACAGCTCAGAAGTCTATCAACAAGCTAAATCATTGCTGGCACAATGCCAGTGCATCGCCATTTCCGGAGAATCAGATTACATCATCTCCCAGGATTATCCTGTGATTAAGGTGATGGGCGGATCAGAATTACAGCCACGTGTGACTGCAACAGGTTGTGCCTTGGGTGCATTGATTGCAGCTTATAGTGCTGTGGCTAACCCGGTAATTGCGGCAACTGCTGCACATCTGCATTTCGCGATTGCCGGTAAAAGGGCTGCTGAAATTACCTCTACACTGGGCAGCTTTAATGTTGCCTTTATCGATCAGATTCATCTGTTGAATCCTGAAATTATTCAACAATATGCTGATTTTGAGCTGCTTTAATTTATTATCATTAAGGAAAGCTATGTCTAGTGCACAGATTTCCCGAAAGCCAGATTCATAATTGTTTCAGAAATTGTTTTGAAATCTAAGCGGCAAACACACATCAATCCTTTCCCATCAAAATAGTCTGGCACGTGCTGCATAAAGAACTGGTAATGAACATCACTGCGTTTGCGCAGTCGAATCAACTGATCTGGCGTGACTTTAGGCATCAGTGCCGGTGCAACATAAATACCCTGCCCACGTTTATCTACCTGAGACTTGTATCTGTGCATCAGCTCAAGTACGGATTGATGAGCAGTCGGCATGGTGTAACCTTTTCTTGGATAAAAATAACGACTACGTGAGGCAAACAAGGTATAGACCTTCGGCTGCATCAAGGTGGTGACAAACCAAAGTGGAATGGCCGGATAACGTAAACGATAGCGCAAAGCCACACGAATGGCAGTCTTTAAAGTCAGATTACTACGACGATACTGTTCCAGTACGCCGGCACGTGAAGTCACCACAAAAACAGGCTTGTCCTGCAGCTGCAATTTGAGAATTGGCATAATATTCTGGCCAATCAGCCGCTCTCCGACGAAATACTGTATGACTGGTACAGAAACTGCTTCTGGATCATGTACATATTGATATAGCTGTTCAACAGGCGCAAAGGGAAAAATGAGTTGATCAAATTCCAGCATCTGCTGAAAAAAATCATGTTTCTGCTGGGCTGGCAAAGTTGCAAAATCAATGATGGTTTCTCTGATTTTCATGTATGTCATCCATTGAAGCGGCAGGCAGATCAGTTAATTCATGATACTTTTCTACTGATTCCGAGCTAAAAGCGTGTGATTAGTAAATCTTCTGATTTGGCAGATTAGCATAGGATTTTTAAGTTCTTATACACAATATCAGACTTATCAGTTACCAAATAGTTCACTATAAATTTAAGTTATTGAATTTAATAGTTATTATATATAAATTATGAGACCTGTATCAAGCTTTTATTTAATTATGTATTTTTAACCTTAATTTTTTGAAGAAAATAAGCAATTTTTATAGTTTTTAGCTGACTGACTAATTTCCAAGCTTAAAATTATTCTACTGTCTGTATCACAGTATTTAGGCATAAAAAAGCCAGCAAGTAACTACTTGCTGGCTTTTCCTGGATAAACCAGTTTAAGTCAGAACATCAAACTTAACCTTGGTAATGGATATTCACCGACTTAATACGATTGTTTTCCATTTCAGTCACTTGGAAAGTAACCTGTTGATGCTCCAGTGTTGTACCAACTTCTACATGACCATTGGTTTTATCCAGAATCAGACCTGCAACACTGATATAACCAGCATCTTCTTCAATCAGATCCAGCATACCTAGCTCTAGTTCCAGCTGATACAGATCCAGCATGCCTGAAGCAATCCAATGCGTATCATCCACACGAACTAAATCCAGCTGTTCGTCTGCATCCGGGAATTCCCCTGCAATCGCTTCAAATACATCTAGTGGTGAAATCAGACCCTGTACATGACCAAACTCATCACTCACCAGAACCAAAGAACCTTTAGAAGTCCGCAAGGTATTAATTGCATCAATAACCTTCATATTTTCAAAGATAAAGATAGGACGATGACGCTTAATCAATGCTTTTAACGCTTCTGGTTCTTCCAGTACATCCAGCAATTCTTTGGCACGAACAACGCTGATCACCTTATCCAGACTGCCACGACAGACTGGAAACAGACTATGCGGTACTGACAAGATTTTTTCACGAATCTGCTCTGGGCTATCATCAAGATTTACCCAGGAAATATGGCCCCGCGGTGTCATAATAGATGCTACAGAACGTTCCGCTAAAGTGAGCACGCCACCAATCATATACCGCTCTTCATCTGCAAAGGTTTCTTGTGCTTCAGCATTCATATCTGGACTGCTGGTTTCTACTCGGCCACCCATCAATTTTAAAATTGAGTCGGCAGTACGATGACGTAATGGAATTTTTGCTTCATGTTTTGCAACATTGCGCTGACCAAACTGGTTAAACGCCTCAATAGCAATAGCAACACCAATACCTGAATAGATATAGCCTTTTGGAATATGGAAGCCAAAACCTTCTGCAATCAAGCTGATACCAATTAAGAGTAAGAAACTTAAACACAAAATCACGACGGTTGGATGACGATTGACAAAGGCAGTTAAAGGCTTAGATGCAAGCAACATCACCATCATTGCGACAACCATTGCCACCATCATCACATAGATGTTGTCGACCATACCAATTGCAGTAATCACCGAATCGAGCGAGAAGACTGCATCTAGAATCACAATTTGAGCAACAACGGCAGTAAAACCCGCATAGACGACATTCGTTGTGACTTTGACTTCAGGCTTGCCTTCCATCTTCTCATGCAGCTCTCCCACAGCCTTATAGACCAGGAACAAGCCACCACCCAAGAGAATCAGATCTCGACCAGAGAATGTTTTATCAAATATGGTAATTAAAGGTTCGGTTAAGGTAACCAACCAAGAGATTGCAAATAACAATCCTAAACGCATAAACAACGCCAGAGATAAACCAATCACACGGGCTTTATCGCGTTGTTCAGGAGGTAATTTTTCAGCCAGAATGGCAATAAAGACTAGGTTATCAATACCTAAAACGATTTCAAGAATAATAAGTGTAATTAAACCCACCCAGATTCCGGGATCTAATAAAAACTCCATTAGAGAATTACCCCGTTCGAGTAAGCTAGAAATAAAGATGGAAGATCAACGCACGGCGAGGGATCCATAATTTTAACCTTTTTGACTTAAGACTCTCTTATTATGCACAAAGCTTTTAATTTGTAATGGTCTTTTTATATTAATTCGGTAAATACTTGTTTATATAGAAGTCTATGCAAACTGGTCAGTAATTAATAGCCAGGATTGTTCTTCAGTGCTTCACTTAATCCCTGTCGTCGTATTAATTTAGCTGATATACGAAAAAAATGTTGCTTTCCAAGTCACTCATCAGTTTTCGTAAACAATCACCCTCTCATCATCAATATCAGTACCAGCTTTTCTCAGATATATCCCTAAATAAAGATAACGCTTAGAGATATTTTCATAAATAGTTTTAGTAACAAATTTCTGAATATCGGAATGAAGAATGACTTAATAAAGACGGCACTATCTTCAAATCACTGATCTTCCCCACGCCTTCCTTATTTTATTTTAAAAATTAAAGTGACATTCATCGGGTTAAATACACCTTCAAGTTTAACTCTTATTACTAAATCTTTCTTTCATATAATTTTATTTCTAATTGGATCAAAATTCATAACAAATTTCCCGATGTATGGCAGAAGTGAATAGGTAACAGATGAGTTAAAAATAGGTAAACTTAGGTCTTTCTCGACCAGTCGATAATTTGTGTCAATTATTAGCATTATTAAAAACATTGATTCACATTTTGTCGCATTTTTTAAAAATAATGGTTGAAACTTATATAAACATTTTCATAGAATGTAACTGCCTTACAAAAATAAATACAAGGAATCTACCATGACTAAAAAGTATGCGAAGTTTTTACCTTCAACTGAAGAATTTACTTTAGAAAATTTTCCCTACTATTGGGTTACTCAAGTCCACGCACAATATGTTTTAAATGTTGACCACGCGCTCAAGAAATATGGCGTTGACAACTCACGTCGCCGTATTTTGCTTGCCTTAAAAGCGAAACCACATGCAAGCGTGTCTGATCTTTCCGAGATGGTGGTTTCTAAAATGTCGACCACCACGAAAATCATCTATCGTCTTAAAGACGAAGGCCTGGTTGATACTTATTCTTGTGAAGACGATGCACGTATTACGCGTGTGGTTCTTACAGAAAAAGGACATGAGATGTTCCATAAGATTAATGACCTGACTAACATTGTTCTGGAACAGTCATTTGAAGGCCTAACACCACTTCAAATCGAAAAAACTATGGAAAGTTTACGTCACATCTTCAAAAACCTTGCGCGCTGATCTAAAAACTATAAAAAACTGATCAGGCACTAGCGTGACTTAAGCAGAAAGATGAATTCATAGGCTAGATTTATCTTTCTGCTTCTCCAGGAATCATTCAAAAAAATTCATTTGGGGACTGAATTTTTTGGGTACCTCCTTGGGTACATGTGAACACTCAAACTCCTCTACGGGAAATCCCTCAACAAAAGACTGTATATTTGGTGATTTCAGATTTAGCCATTCATCCATACGCTGATGTGGAATCACAATGACAGAACGCTTGATATTTCCCGGTTCATGGAAATCCTTCATCATAGGATGATCAATTGCGTCCATGGTAATCATGGTGCTTGAACGTACGATCTCATCCTGCACGCGCGCAATTTCATATAGGGCAGCAATATAAAATGCTTTCCCATCCTTACGTCTTACACCCCAGCGCTGTGGCTTATTATCGAAATATTTAGACTCATAAAACTCTGTTACCGGGATTACGCCAAATTTACATTTCGCTGTTGCCTCGGCAAAACTAGGCTTCTGTAGCAAGGTTTCATTACGGGCATTATAAGTGCGAGTTCCGATGGTTTTATCCTCAGCCCATTTTGGAATCAAACCAAAATTCACCGAGCGCCATTCCAAACCAAATTCTGACTTGAATAACAAAGGCAGCTGATAATTGGGATAGACTTCTTCTGGATATTCAAACGGAATTTCAGGAAGATTAAGGTCATGCAGTTGCTGCAAGGTGAGCGGTTTAAAGTTAGCGCACATAAAATCTTTAAAAACAAAAAATCACCGAAATATTATAATACTTCGGTGATCACAGACCTGTGTGTTTTTGCTAACAGGACTATTGTTTTGGCAAGGTCATCCAATGTGTACGGGTAAATTCCTCAAAGATCCAACGTCCATTAAAACGCCCCAGACCTGAGTTTTTCTCCCCACCAAATGGTGCATTTGGTTGGTCTGCAACCGTAATTCCATTAATGTGCGTCATACCCGCATCTATCTGAGCAGCAAAACGTTCACCGCGTTCAATATTTGAGGTACAGACTGCGCTGGAAAGCCCAAAGCGAGAGTTATTTGCCAAATTCAGTGCATGTTCTTCATCATCTGCTCTTAGGATCGGTAGAATCGGACCAAAACTTTCTTCCTGAGCGATTTCAAAGTAAGGATCGACATGAGTAAAGATATGCGGTGCCACTACATTTCCTTCTATACCGCCTTCATAGACCAACTGTGCATCTAGTTGTTTGGCATATTCGATAATCTTGCGATGCTTTTCAACTTGGCTCTGATTAATAATTGGTCCAATGATGGTTTCTGGCAAATTTGGATCACCAACAGGGATGGTTTTCACGCGCTCTATCAGTTTATCTACATAAGCATCATGCAGGCTCTGATCAACAATGACCCGATTGGTGCTCATGCAGATCTGTCCTTGATGCATAAAGCGTCCCATCACGGTGAGTTCTACTGCCAGATCCAGATCCGCATCATCCAGAATTACTAGTGGTGCATTACCACCCAATTCCAGTGCAAGACGTTTCATACGCGAACTTGACAGTGCTTTACTTCCCACACCCTGCCCAACTTCAGTTGAACCGGTAAATGAAATCATTTTTGGAATAGGATGTTCGACAAAATAATCACCGATTTCTTTACCAGCACCGACTACCACATTAAAGACGCCATGTGGTGTACCCGCTTCTTCAAATAATTTTCCAAGCAGTGTTCCACCCGTGACTGGCGTATCGCTGGCCGGCTTGAGTACCACCGTATTTCCGCAAGCGATTGCGGTAATGACTGAACGCATGGATAAATGAAAAGGGAAATTCCAAGGGCTAATTACTGCAATCACACCAAGCGGTTTACGTATCACAATACTTTTACGTGCAGGATCTCGACTTTCCAGCTCTTCTGGCTGGATTAGATCCGGAAATTTAGCACTTTCCTGAATGATTCCCAGCGATGCATCTACTTCAAGATTTGCCTTAAAGCGCGTACTACCAGATTCCTGGATCAACCAGTCTACAATCTCTTCACGGCGTCGCTGAATGATATTGGCCAGGTTTTGGATCAGCCCTTTAAGCACCTGAACCGAAGTTAAGGCACCTTGCTCAAACGCTGCCAGCGCTGCCTGATAAGCAGTATCTACATCTTCAGTACTTGCTGCCTGCAAGGTAAAAATTTCCTGTTGAGTATAGGGATTAAAATTTTGAATCGTGTGGATCGAGCCGCCTTGCTGCCATTGCCCGCCAATAAATTGTTGATCTAGATTTTGATAGGCTGTCATTTCCATCCCTACAACTTGTGAATTTTTCTCTACTTTATCAGAACAATTTTATAGATCAGAGCTGAGCGACGAATTGTTACGCTTTTATCGACAAATTTATATGTTCTCTATTTTTAATAACTGATTCATTTTAGACAGCCAACAAAAAAGCCTCCGAAGAGGCTTTTTTAGATCAGACAGGATTAGTCACCTGTATAACCTTTCAATTTTAAACGCGCTGCATGAAGTAAAGGCTCTGTATAACCTGCAGGTTGCTCACCACCCTTGAAAATCAGGTCAGAAGCAGCCTGGAATGCAATATTGTTATCAAAGTCAGCTGCCATTGGCGTGTAGAATGGATCATTGGCATTTTGCTCATCCACAATTTTTGCCATACGCTGCATCACTTCTTCAACCTGTTCACGAGTTACGATACCGTGACGCAACCAGTTTGCAACGTGTTGAGAAGAGATACGTAAAGTTGCACGGTCTTCCATCAAACCTACATCGTTGATATCAGGCACTTTTGAACAACCCACACCCAGATCCACCCAACGAACTACATAACCCAGGATACCCTGACAGTTATTTTCCAGTTCTTTCAGTTTCTCTTCTTCTGTCCAGTTGGTGTTGGCCGCCAATGGTGGTGTTAACAAGTCATCAAGAGGCAATGCTTCAGTTGCAAGTAATTCTTGCTGACGGTTTGCCACATTAATTTGATGGTAGTGAATCGCGTGAATCACTGCGCCTGTTGGAGACGGTACCCATGCACAGCTTGCGCCTGCTTCTGGATGCTCAGTCTTGGTTTTGTACATGTCTAATAGCATATCCGGTTTCGGCCACATACCTTTACCAATCTGTGCTTTACCACGTAAACCTGTTTGCAAACCGATCATTACGTTACGGTTTTCATAAGCCGGGAACCATTTTTGACCTTTGATTTCGCCCTTACGAACGAATGGACCAGCTTCCATGAAGGTATGGATTTCGTCACCAGTACGGTCCATGAAACCGGTATTAATGAAGATCGTGCGGTCTTTGGCCTGAGCAATACAGTTTTTCAGGTTAACAGAAGTACGGCGTTCTTCATCCATAATCCCGATTTTCAGGGTTTTTGCAGGTAAGCCAAGCGCTTGTTCAGCACGCTCGAACAGTTCTACTGCAAATGCCACTTCTTCAGGACCATGCATTTTTGGCTTCACGATGTACATCGAACCTTTACGTGAGTTCTTGATCGTGTTTTCACCACGAATGTCAGCAATCGTAAGAAGCGGAGTAACCAATGCATCCATGATGCCTTCATAGATTTCTTCGCCATCTACCAAGATCGCCGGGTTAGTCATCAAGTGACCTACGTTACGAAGTAACATCAATGAACGGCCGTGAACTTTAGTTTCACCACCTTCCAGATTTTTGAAGGTACGGTCAGCATTCAGTTTACGGGTAACTGTCTTACCGTTCTTTTCAATTGACTCTTCAAGCGTACCGCGCATCAAGCCTAACCAGTTACGGTAGCCTTCTACTTTTTCTTCAGCATCAACGGCTGCAACTGAGTCTTCCAAGTCTTGGATTGTGGTTACAGCTGCTTCAAGCACCACATCTTTTACGCCAGCTGCATCAGTTTGACCAATTGCGCTTGCTGCATCAATTTGGATGATTGCATGTAGACCATTGTTTTTAAGTACAACTTCTGTCGGTGCAGCAGCTTCGCCGTTATAACCGACGAATTTAGATGCATCTGCAACAGTTGTTGTAGAGCCATCTTTTAGCGTTACAACAAGCGCATTTCCTTCAACCGCATATTTGGTTGCATCGGCATGTGAACCATTTGCCAATGGGAAAGTTTCGTCTAAGAAGTTTTTCGCAAATGCGATAACTTTTTCGCCACGTTTTGGATTATAGCCTTTATCCTTTTCTGCGCCATCTTCTTCAGAGATTACGTCAAAACCGTAAAGTGCATCGTATAAAGAACCCCAACGTGCGTTTGCCGCATTTAAGCAGTAACGTGCATTACGTACAGGTACCACTAACTGTGGGCCTGCCAATAGTGCAATTTCTTCATCTACGTTTTCAGTCGTAATTTGAAAATCTTCTACTTCTGGTAGCAAGTAGCCAATTTCAGTCAAGAAAGCTTTGTAAGCTTGTAATTCAAATGTGTTATTGCGGTGCCATTCATCGATTTTCGCCTGAATGTCATCACGCTTAGCCAAAAGTGCTTTGTTTTTAGGGCTAAGATCAACAACGACTTGTTCAAAGTTCTTCCAGTATGTTTCGCTGTCCAAACCAGAACCTGGTAATGCTTCATTTTCGATAAAATCGTAAAGTTCTTTAGCAATCGCTAACTTGCCTTTTTGAATACGTGCAGTCATTGTCTTTCCTGATATTGCTACTTTTTATACAAGAGATTCTAGTATAACGATTAAAATTTAGCTGAATAGTACTATCACATTCCTAAATAATGATCATTTTATTTAGCGTCACCCTCATGTCCGCTAATATTGATCGGAATGTTTCGTCATCAATTCACTAAATACCCTAATGACAGTGTATAAAGTTTTCGAAATGTAGAAATTAGACTTAAGTTCAGATTTTCGCGCAAAAATCACGCATTTCCATATACATTGTCATTCTTGAAGCACGATTAAGCCATGAAATGTGCTTATTGTCGATAAACTGCCCAGTAATTTTGCATAAAAAAAGCGCCGAATAACCGACGCTTTTTGAAGCTTTATTCAGCATTGCTGGAGGCAATTTTCTCAATCTGGCGATGCTCCGAATGTAAGTATTCATCTGATTGCATTTCCAGCAGACGTGAACGGGTCCGTTCAATCTCGAAAGCCAGTTTTTCACCTTGGTAAATGTCAACGATATTGTCTTCAGAAGTGAGTAGCAATTTCACACCACGGTCATAGAATTCATCTACCAGGTAAATGAAACGGCGTGTACCATCATTCAAGAAGTCGGTCAGGTGCGGCACATTGCTGACCAGCACAGTATTATAGATATTGGCGATTTCAATAAAGTCAGCCGGACTACGCGGTTTCAGGCACAGTTCTGCAAATTCACACCATAATACATCTTCGGTATGTGCCACAGTTTCGACAATACGATTATTGATGATGATCGGTTCATCAGAATGCTGCTGGGTCTGGGTTAGTGCGCTAAAACGCTGTGCCATCCAGTTTTTATTATCATGCGTCAACGGGAACCTGAATAACTGTGCCTGTTTAAGTACACGCAAACGATAATCCACACCTGCATCGACATTTAGAATCACACAATTCTTTTTTACCAGCTCAATGGTCGGAATAAAACGGTCACGGTGGATGCCATTTTTATATAGGCCATCTGGGGCAATATTCGAGGTCGCGACCAAGGTAATGCCGCGCTCAAACAGTTTCTGAAACAGATCACTAAGGATCATGGCATCGGTTACATTCGATACGAAAAATTCATCAAAACAGATGACCACGGCATCTTTATAAATCTGGTCTGCCACTAAATCTAGCGGGTTACGTTGACCAGATAATTTGTTCAGCTCACGATGCACATGCTGCATAAAGTGGTGAAAATGCATGCGGATTTTACGGCGAAATGGAATGGAATCGTAGAACTGATCCATCAGCCAGGTTTTACCACGACCTACACCACCCCACATATACACACCCTTCGGTGAGGTTTGACGGCGGAAACGGCGGAATGCTTTCTTGGAAGCCTTAAAGCGTTGAATTAACTCCACCCAGACACGGTCTAGCTCATGTACTGCAATCGCTTGTGCATCATCCGGCATGAACTGCCCCGAAGACAGTGCCTGTGCATAACGTTCTGCAGGAGATAAGGGGCTAAAGGCGTTGTGCTGATGTGAATTTAAGTCGGACATAAGGTTCATTACTATTGAGATTCATAAAAATTATAGCGAAGATTTAACTTCAAGCCATAACACTTTGGCATTAGCAAACTTAGGCTATTTTACATATTGGCGCGGACTCTGACCAAACCAGCGTTTAAATGCGTGATTAAACGCCGCCGGTTCAGAATATCCTAGCAGTTCTGCAATCATTTCAATTGAATATTGTTTATATTCAATCATTCTTAAGGCTTTATCCTTAATGATATCCTCACGGATCTGCTTATAACTGGTATTCAGCTGCTGTAGCTGATGCCGTAAGGTCCGTTCCGGAATATTCAAGGCTTGCGCAGTTTCTGCCATGGTCGGCATTCCTCCACTTTGCAGCTCCAGATAGTCCTGCACCCGTTGGATTAATGAAGGTGTCTTTTCATCTTCACGCAATCGTTCCAGTTCAGCAATACACTTCTTTTCATACAGCTTGAAGGTCATCTCATCTGCTGAAGGAATCTTGACATTTAACACCGCTTCATCAAACCAGAAAGCGGCCTGATCGGCATTGAACTGTACCTGATGCCCATAATAATCATGGTAGAGCTGTAACTGTTTTAACTCTTCCGGCTTTGGAAATGGCAATTCAATCCTTACTTCAGGCACCGAAAGTCCCATCATCTTGTACAGGTCCTGAATAAACTTGTAAGTCCCAGAGATTTCAGCCTGCGCGACCAGCTGACCTAATTGGTCCTGCAAATTACTCGGACGATAACAAAGTGCAATGCGATGCCCCGCCTGCTTGAAACTCATTTCCCCAGTCAGATGGGTTAACTGCTGAAAACGGATACCATGAACTAGTGCATCTCTCACAGTAGGGCTAGTCACCAGTAGCATGAGCAGCGGGCCATATCCTGCCAGTGCATAATGCTGTCCGATCAAGATCCCTTTTTCTGGTACAACTCCCTCACCTACAACTTTGAGTACATCATATTCCAGACTGGGATGAATGATCGACGTAGGATCAAGGTCATCTATACGCAGCCCGATATTGTCCAGCTTATGCTCCAATGCAATGCCTGCCTTGCGCATCCCCTGAATCAAGTACATCAAACTGAGTATCGATCTCTTCATTGCGATTTGAATTTAATAGGATTGTTCCTGTTTTACTATAAATTTTAAAAATTCTCTATTGCCGTTTTGATCAATTTTGTCGTCTTATTAATCATGTTTGATCTTAGAACTTTACAATATTCTAATAAATCTGGATATGCACGGATTGCACGGCATGAATACTACAAAGAAAAATAACACAACCAAAATTGCTATTATTGGTGCAGGTTTTGGCGGAATTGCAATGGCCATTCGTTTGCAACAACAAGGAATTACAGACTTTATAATTCTTGAAAAGTCCAATGATTTTGGCGGTACTTGGCGTGAAAATCAGTATCCGGGTGCAGCCTGTGATGTGCAATCTCACATGTATTCTCTATCTTATGCACCGAAAGCTGACTGGTCAAAAAGATATGCAGAAGCGCCGGAAATCTTTGCCTATATTCAACAACTGGTCAAAGAATTCAATGTTCCTGCATTTACCCGTCTAAATACTGAAGTTAAAGCTGCACATTATGATGAAAAGCGTTGTCGCTGGGCATTAACTTTAAATGAAGATGAACAGCTGGAAGCACAATATGTCATTTTTGCATCCGGCCCTTTGCATGTCCCGCAAATTCCGAAGATTAGCGGAATCGAAAAATTTAAAGGTAAAGTCTTCCACTCCTCTCAATGGGATCACAGCTATAACCTCACTGGTAAAAATGTCACTTCGATTGGAACAGGTGGCAGTGAGTGCTATTCAGTACATTCCAGAAATCGCTCCACAATGCAAACAGCTCTATGTAATGCAGCGCACTGCAGCCTGGGTGATTCCACGTGATGAGCGGCTGTATCATGATTTGGAAAAGAAGCTTTTTGCACGCTTTGACTGGTTTCGTAAATTACATCGTATTCGTCTGTACTGGTCGAATGAATCCCGTGTCGTCCCTATCGTAAAACCGACCGTGATGAAATATACACAGAAACTGGCTGAAGCTTATATCCGCTATCAGGTCAAAGATAAGGAAGTTGCACAAAAACTGATTCCAGATTACATCATGGGTTGTAAACGGATTCTGGTTTCCAATAAATATTTCCCCACCTTTAATCGGTCTAATGTCGAACTGGTCACTAACACAATTCAGGAACTGACGGAAGACAGTATTATTACTGCAGATGGTAGAAAACGGCCGATTGACTGCCTGATTTATGGCACAGGTTTTATTACTGATCCGCGTATTTATCTGAAAAACTTTGAATGCACTGGTTTAAATGACATCAAGCTCAATGAGGTCTGGAAAGATGGTGCAGAAAGCTATTATGGTATCTGTATCAAGAGTTTCCCGAATTTGTTCCAGCTGCTTGGTCCAAATACTGTGCTGGCGCATAACTCGGTCCTGTTTATGATCGAGTCACAAGTAGAATATATTCTGCAGTTAATCCAGATGGTTGAACGATCGCATACCGAGGCAATCTTGATCAAAGATGAAGTACATGATCAGTTTAACGCACAGGTACAACACATGATGGAGAATACTGTCTGGCAATCGGGCTGCGTGAGCTGGTATCAACAGGATGGTGGCAAAAATTTTGCCTTATGGCCCACCTATACCTGGAAATACTGGCTGAAAACCAAGTGGGCTAATCCATCAGATTACCATTTACTGAGTAAAGCCAGTTAAAGCAACAACATATTCGTTAAAGGGATGGCATAATATGGAAAATTTTTATTTTTCCTGATTATGCAATCCTTTTGGCTTATCTTCCAATTACTGTTTTGTCTGGCGATCGGCTTTCTGTATGCCAGAAAGTTGCCTCAAACTGTTGTTAAAGTATCTTTTGCCGTTCTACCCTATTTTAGTTATGTGCTACTGATCTCGATTGCTTTTGAGTTTTCACAACTTCTCGATGAACTAAAGCACCCTTATCAAATTCTGAGTACCTCTCTCAGTATTGCAGCGATCACTTCACTCGGTGCCTTTACCTGTTGTTATCTACTGTTTAAGTGGGCAGGCTATCAACCTTCCTCAGGACGGGTTTCTACACAACTGGTAATTAAATCACTCATCAATATCAGTTATGCCTTTATTGCGCTCGGCATGGGTTATTTGCTGCATGCGGGTTTAGGTAGCTTAAATATTCAGGCACAAATCAGTACCTGGCATTTACTGCTTGTGTTTATGTTCCTGATCGGACTCGATCTTGCCTATTCCCCACTTGACCGCTCATGGCTAAACTGGAAAATTCTGCTGGTACCACTCGGTTGTATTCTTGGTTCACTACTGAGTGTACTGCTCTATGCGACATGGCAATCTGATATCAGACTTCAAGACCTGATTATGCTATCGCAAGGTTATGGCTTCTACTCGATGAGCGGTATTGTGGTAACTGAACTCAGGAATGCTGAATTGGGCAGTATTGCACTGATGAATGATCTGTTTCGGGAAATCTTTGCAATTCTACTGATGTATTGTCTTGGCTGGCGCTATCCACGTGCCGCAATTGCAGCTGCAGGTGCAACATCCATGGATGTCACCTTACCGATGGTAAAACAGGCCTGTGGTAATGATTTTATTCCGCATGCCATGTTAAGCGGTTTTATTTTGTCGGTATTGGCACCGATGATGGTCAGTGTTTTAGCAGCCATCTAATTCATTAACTTTCTTTAAATCTCTCCCAAAGAGAGAGAAGCGAAGCTTAAAATAATAGAATAAAGCCCCCCTTGGGAAATGAAGAGCCTCAAAATATATTTTGAGTTCGCAAAGGTGAGGGAAAATATTGAAGAATCATAATCAAATATTTAAGTTAATCTCCTGATAGCTCTTCCACTGTATCAACCATCTCTGAAGCCAGTTCCACAATATCAACACCATCAAGACGCGACATCCAATTCCATGAACTCGCAGAGTTATACTGTTTCTGGAGTCGTTGCTGTTCAAGCTGATCTGCTATTTTTTCCAATTCATGATTTTGTTCCAGTAATTTTTGTTCTCGCGTTTTCATTGTAAATTCCTTTTTTATTTTTATACTGTTTTTTCAATGTATAAAAAAAGCCTTTCGTTTGAAAGGCTTTTTATCGAATTGATAGAATTACAAGGTTGCCAGAATATCTTTTAAAGTCTGACGCATATTTTCAGATTTGGTAATTGGACGACCAATCACCAAATGTGTAGAACCATCCAACATTGCTTGTTTCGGTGTCACAATACGCTTTTGGTCGTCTGCATTTGAGCCTTCCGGACGGATCCCCGGCGTCACCAATGCAAAGTCTGCACCAAGTGTTTCGCGCAGCATTTTTGCTTCTTGCGCAGAACACACCACACCATCTAGACCACTGTCTTGGGTCAAAGCAGCAAGACGTTTCACATGTTCAAAGGGTTCAATATCCAGACCTATATCTTTTAAATCTTCACGGCCCATTGAAGTTAATACCGTTACCGCGATCAGTTGGGTATTATAATTCCCAGCTTTAAGACGCTCAACACAGGTTTCCATCATTTTACGACCGCCAGAAGCATGTACATTCACCATCCATACACCCAAGTCTGCGGCTGCACATACTGCCTGCGCAGTAGTATTTGGAATATCGTGAAATTTCAAATCAAGGAAAACTTCAAAACCTTTATCTTGCAGTGCTTTGACGACTAATGGGCCTTCATGGGTAAATAACTCTTTACCAACTTTTACACGGCAAAGCTCAGGGTCTAATTGCTCAGCAATCGTCAATGCGTCATATTGGCTTTTTGCATCCAAGGCAACGATAATACTCATAACAAGACCCTTCAAATTGACAAAATTAAGGCATTATACGGATTTCAGCTGTATGAACAAATATATAAATTATGAAAACTGTTTCTTAATTCAATTTAAATCTCTTATTTGTAAAACAATTTTTTTAATTAATTTTATTTTTAATGGGTTTATAAAACTTAAAGCATAAAAAAGCACCCTGAGCAAGAATCAGAGTGCTTTAAATATAATCAGGAGAAGTTTAAATAGTCAAAGTTATGACATCACATCCTTATAAAGGTGTCGAAGGTCGATCCTGAGGATGGATATCAACAACTGTCTTTTCATGGCGTGAATGAGCAGCTGCTTCTGCTGCCATCAGTTTCGCTGTATTCAGCTGCTCTTTACGAAGATGGTCTATGTCTTTACGCAGTCGCTTAATTTCCCAGCTGTTTTGGAAAACTTTAAATACCTGTACACCCAGCAGTAGGCCAAGAATGACACCCAATGACAGTGTCAACAACAATAACAGGCCTAAACGCATTGCAGGAACCTGAGTAAATAACAGGTCTACAGATAGTTCAGTTCCATTTTGCAATACCAGTGCCAGTGAATACCCAAATACAACGAGTAATAAAACGACGAGTACGTAACGCATAACACGCCCCTTGAATTATTTGTTTGCTGATTCGTTTACAGCATCACGTAGTGCCTTACCTGGTTTGAAGTGTGGAACCGCTTTTGCTGCGACTTCAACAGACTTACCGGTTTTCGGGTTTCGGCCAATACGTGGCTCGCGATGATGCAATGCGAAGCTGCCAAACCCACGAATCTCAATACGGTTGTCTGTCGATAATGCTTCGATCATTTGATCGATCATGATCTTCACAGCTTCTTCAACTAAAGGCTCAGCTAAATGCGGGTTCTTTAGGGAAATACGCTCTATTAAATCAGACTTATTAAGTGCTTCAGTAGTCATCTGCGACCTCTTTAATTATCAAGCTACTTGGACTCTCTATGGCGATAATAACCTGTTTAAATACAAAACGGTAGCGCAATAATTAAATACTACGCTACCGTTTACAGTAATCGTTCAGAAAATATTAGTTAACTTACATTAACAATACATTTCCTGTGCTTACTTAGTTGCTCATTTGCGCCTTAATCAGGTCACCAATAGTCTTAGGACCATTTTCTTGACCAGCAGCAGCTGTTTTCAAGTTAGCAACAGCTTCTTTCTCTTCAGCTTCGTCTTTCGCTTTGATAGACAAATTGATAGAGCGAGATTTACGATCTACATTGATGATCTTAGCTTCAACTTCTTGACCAACTTCAAGGAACTTAGTTGCATCTTCAACGCGGTCGCGGTTGATTTCAGATGCTTTAAGAGTCGCTTCAACTTCGTCAGCTAACTTAACTGTAGCGCCTTTAGCGTCAACAGCAGTTACAGTACCTTTAACAAGTGCACCGCGTTCGTTAGCAGCTAAGAAATCGTTGAATGGATCGCTGTTCAATTGTTTGATACCAAGGCTGATACGGTTGCCTTCAGCGTCTACAGACAAGATAACCGCTTCAACTGTGTCACCTTTCTTGTAACGACGAATCGCTTCTTCGCCTTGTTCGTTCCAAGAGATGTCAGACAAGTGAACTAGACCATCGATACCGCCTGGTAAACCGATGAAGATACCGAAGTCAGTGATAGACTTGATCGTACCAGATACTTTCTCGCCTTTGTCGTGGTTCTTAGCAAACTCTTCCCATGGGTTAGCACGAGTTTGTTTGATACCAAGAGAAATACGACGACGCTCTTCGTCTACTTCAAGAACCATAACGTCAACTTCGTCACCGATCTGAACTACTTTAGATGGGTGGATGTTTTTGTTAGTGTGGTCCATTTCAGACACGTGTACTAGACCTTCAACGCCTTCAGCGATTTCTGCGAAACAGCCGTAGTCAGTTAGGTTAGTTACGCGAGCTTTAACGATAGAACCTTTAGGGTAACGGCTCATGATCGCTAACCATGGATCTTCGCCTAATTGTTTAAGACCTAAAGATACGCGGTTACGTTCGCGGTCGAATTTAAGTACTTTAACAGTAACTTCTTGACCAACTTCCACAACTTCTGATGGGTGCTTGATACGTTTCCAAGCCATGTCAGTGATGTGAAGAAGACCGTCGATACCGCCAAGGTCAACGAACGCGCCGTAGTCAGTAAGGTTCTTAATCGTACCAGTAACTGTTTGACCTTCTTCAAGCTGAGCAAGAAGCGCTTCGCGGTCAGCTGAAGATTCAGCTTCCATAACAGCACGACGTGAAACAACAACGTTGTTACGTTTAGCGTCAAGCTTGATTACTTTGAATTCTAGCTCTTTGCCTTCTAAGTGAGTCGTATCACGAATAGGACGAGTATCAACTAAAGAACCAGGAAGGAACGCACGTACTGGACCGATGTCAACAGTGAAACCGCCTTTAACTTTACCAGAGATAACACCAGTAACGATTTCGCCGTCTTCAAAGATTTTTTCAAGTTTAGTCCAAGTCTCAGCGCGTTTAGCTTTTTCGCGAGAAAGAACAGTTTGACCCATACCGTTGTCAAGTGCTTCAACAACTACGTCTACAGTGTCGCCAACTTGAACTTCAAGTTCGCGTTGTTCATTTAAGAACTCAGCACGGTCAACAACGCCTTCAGATTTAAGGCCAGTGTCAACAGTTACCCAGTCAGAGTCGATGCTTACTACAACGCCTTGGATGACTGCACCCTTTTCAACGTTGAGGTTTAATTCGCTTTCTTCAAAGAGGGCTGCAAAAGATTCGGTCATGATATTTCCGATAAAGTCAGCGGTCTTGGATCAGACAAGGCCGGTTTAGTTAAGCGTCTACATAGTCCCATATAAAACTGATCGAGCTATGCGTCTGCTGAATTTGATAATTCGGTTAATGAGCTAACTGGCTGTCGATATAAGCGGTCATCAGATTAAATACTTCATCGATACCCAGTTCTGAGCTGTCGATGATATAAGCATCTGTTGCCGGCTTGAGCGGAGCGACCGTGCGTTCCATATCTCTTTTATCTCGAGCCTGTATATTAGCTAAAATGTCGCTTATTTTAGCATCCAGCCCCATGCCCTGCAACTGCTTTACTCGTCTGTTCGCACGTGATTCAGCCGATGCGGTCAAATATATCTTGGCTTGGGCATTCGGAAAGATACTGGTTGCCATGTCACGACCATCTGCCACCAGACCTGGTTCTTGTGCAAAAGCATGCTGACGACCCACTAAAGCAGCTCTAAGTTCAGGAATTGCGGCAACTTTTGAGGCAAACTCACCAACACGTTCAGTACGGATAGTATGGGTCACATCCTCACCTTCTAACCATACCTGTATTCCGGTTGCAGTACTTGTAAACTGGATGTCTAAATTTGTAGCAATGTGTACGCATTTTTCCAGTTCATTATCTAATGAGTCCAGCAAATCCTGCTGCTGCAATGACAATCCAAGCAGGCGATATAACGCACCTGAATCTAACAGATGGAAACCGTAATGTGCTGCAATTTTCGCAGCGAGTGTCCCCTTGCCCGAACCACTTGGTCCATCAATGGTAATAATTTGAACTGTCATTGCTTTTCCATTGTTGTTTAAACAGATTTTGCGAGTTTCGCGAAGCCTAGTTTAATCCCTGCTTTTAGCTGTGCAAGGATTAATTTGCTGACAAAGGGTGCACGAGTCTGTAATTCAATAGTATAGGTCACCAGCGTTTTATCATCTGAAACTGCTTCAAACTCAATAATACCCAAGTGATGTTTCACCAGCGGATTTTTAATAATTTTATATTCAATCCGCGAATTCGGCTCAAGCAGTGTGATCTGTTCCTTTAACGGTTTGATCGGCCCAATGCCCAGGCTACGAATTGACCCCAGACCATCAGGACGTTCAGGATCCGCAGAATCCTTGATACGTTCCACCTGAATCGGGGCAAAGGCTACATTATAAGTTGCGTGTTTAGACAACAGGTCAAACACCTGCGCTAAAGGTGCAGGAAATTCTTTTTTTACTTGTATGGCGTTCATCATAAGTCCTGGTTGGGGTTGTTATTTTTAAGGGCTAATATTAAACAGAATTCAGGCCTGATTCTGAGCATTCATTTGCCTTTCTTGTAACTTTAATTGTCTTTTCTGTTCCCGGCGCATTCTAAAGAAATCGCTGAGCTGCCCGGCACACTGAGCTTGCAAGCATCCCGATTCAAACTCAAAAACATGATTGTAGTAGCCAGTTTCAAAGAGCTTACGTGCACTGATCAGTGAGCCTGCTTTCGGCTCTGTGGTACCAAAAACCACGCGGGAAATCCGTGAATGTACCAGTGCCCCTACACACATGGTGCAAGGCTCCAAAGTCACGTAGAGAACTGCATCATCAGGCAGGCGGTAGTTTTGAATGGACTGACAGGCTTCACGAATGGCCACAATCTCTGCATGTGCGGTAGGGTCATTTAATGAAATTGGAGAATTGAAGCCTTGACCAATAATCTGGTTATTACTGACAATAATTGCACCCACAGGAATTTCTCCCTGCGCTGCTGCTAATGCAGCCTGCTCGTAGGCAAACTGCATCCATTCTGCATCGGTTTTAATATATTCAGTCATGAATCAGCTGATGACACCATACTGTCTTAATAGCGCATTCCAGCTGTCAATTTGAGTAACGGGTGGATTATTGCCAAAGATACCTTTCAGACTCAGGTCAGTACCTTTCTCCCATTCCGGAGATAGATCCTTATCGACCAGACGTGCCCGCACACCTTCGACAAAGTCCGGATGACGAATTTTCCAGTCGGAAATCTGGATTTCCAGCTCAAAAACTTCATTCCAGGAATGTACCTGTTTACCCCATTGCCATAACAGCCAGGTTAAAGCAGCAGTTGCTGGAGAGCCTTTTTGAAGATTTTCACTGGCTTGACGCAGCCAGTCGCTGCGCGCATCCCTTAAACCAACAATAGCTTCATAATCATGTTCAAAATTAACGCCACGGCAGACACTATGAATAACATCAAGTGAATTTTGCAATGGTCCAGGCCCTACAGGACGATGCATACTGTTTAACGTATCATCAATAGCGCGGAAATCTCCCGCCGGATAATGCTCCCAGTCAACATTGACCATTTTGTGCAGAACAGCATCACGCTGCATATCGCAGATATGGGTAGCCCAACCAATACCATACGCGCCAGCCGCGGTCATGATTGAACCTGTTAAACCGGTAAATAAACCAATTGCACCACGGTCTGCCAGAAAACGCGTTGCACCAACGTCTGGATACAGACCGATATTGATTTCAGGCATCGCCAGACGAGAATATGGCGTTACCAGGCGGAACGGTGCCGCCATAAATAAACCTAGACCACCCCCCATCACATAACCTTCGCCCCATACCAGCACTGGTTTGGCATAGTTATGTAGCAACAGATCTAAAGCATATTCCTGCTCAAAGAATTTGTTCGCAGTTGCAACTTCATCATTGATGACTAACTGACGCAATTTACGTACATCCCCACCTGCACAGAATGCTTTAGGGGTGGTCGAATCAAACCAGATTGCTTTTACATTGTCATCGTGATGAAAATCTTCAAAAACCTCAAGCAAGGCCGATGCAATGGTTTCATCCAGTGCATGTAGTGATTTCGGACGATTTAATCGAACGATGCGCCATCCATTTTGGGCTTCTTCGACAATCAGATCCGAGTGATATTGTTTTGATACAGGAGAATATGTCATGCGTCCAGCTGCCAATCTATAGGCTCAATGCCATGTTGTTTAAGATAATTGTTTGCTTTGGAAAATACCTTACAACCAAAGAATCCGCCACGGTTTGCCGACAACGGCGACGGGTGTGCGGCTTTAAGTACAAGGTGTTTATTCTGGTCAATGCGTTGTCCTTTACGCTGCGCGTAAGCACCCCAAAGAATAAAGACTACATTTTCACGTTGTTCATTAATGACATCAATCACGTGATCAGTAAATTCTTCCCAGCCACGTTTTTGATGTGAAGTCGGCTGGCCCGCTTCTACGGTTAATACTGCATTCAGGAGCAATACACCTTGCTCTGCCCAATGGGTCAAGTTGCCATGTTTAGGAATAGGCACGCCCAGCTCCGAGTGCAACTCATGAAAAATATTACGCAAAGATGGAGGCAATGCAACCCCTTTTTGCACCGAGAAACTCAAGCCATGTGCTTGATTTGGACCATGATAAGGATCTTGCCCTAAAATCACCACTTTCACCTGATCCAGCGGTGTCGTATTTAGCGCATTAAAAATCAGATGATTCGGTGGATAAATAACTTTATCTGCTTTTTTTTCTTCAATCAGAAAATTTTTAAGTGCATCCATTTTTGCACCGAGTAAAAAATCACTCAGGCTATATTTCCAGCTTTCATCCAGCTGGACTTTATTCAGTTTTGCAATTTGCTGTTCAGTTAATAAAGACATTTTTTCATCCTAAATTGATGTCATGCAGTTTAAAACTGAAACAGCTTAAACTTTTACCTGTAAGTCTACGGTTGGATTGTGGAATGGAATCCCCTGTTTCAACTTGCTGAACATATCAGGATCAGTCCATTCAGCTTGTACCTGTTCAGAAAATTCAATCTGATCCAGGTTAAGTAGCCCCATTTGCTCATTTTCGATATCTTCCAAAAAGCTTTGCGCGTAACCGGTATCGGTTTCATGCACAATCACGGAATACACCTCGACATCTCCTTCACCATTCTGGGTAATGGTTGAAGCCAGCACTTGCTGCGCTAAAAAGAAGAAAATACGCGAGAACTGTTCAGCAGACGGCGATACTGGCAATGACACCCAACGTGCACTAAAATTCTTGCAGGCCTGAATGTATTCGGGATTATCGTCCTGCCAAAAGCAGATAGCATGATCGAATGAATCAAAAAAGTCCTTGATGACACCTTTTAGCAAGCCAAAGTCATATACCATCTGACCATGATCGAGCTTAGAGGCTTTCAGTAATAATTCTACTTTATAACTATGACCATGGATCGAACGCTTACAGCGATCCGATGTGCAATTTCGCACGATATGAGCATTTTCAAACTTAAATAGCTTACGAATTAACATGTGCCGTAATGTCGTCAAAAAATAGGTGAATTCACTACAATTATAAAGCAAAACTAGAAGAAGGAGGATTAATTTTGCAGTTCACGTTAATAGACAAAACGGATCATATACAGCTTCTACGCACTCTGGCTGAAGTATGAAGATAATTTAAAATGGCGCCATACTGCGATACGAGACATAGACCTGCTTATCTTGCCGTATCAGATCACTGCTAAACTGACGCTTACGCTCATTCAGCATCACTTCAATCCGTGCTTTAAAGAACTGGGACTTTACGCCCAATAGTGTGGCAAACTGGTTACGATTTTCAGCAGCTATCTGATCAAAAGGAGCAACTTGCCAAAGTTCAGATACATTAGAAAAGTGCTCCTGTTTACCAAATTTAAGATCCAAAGCTTGTTGCACAGCATTCACATCCAGCTTGTCATCCAGACTTGCCAGCAAAGCCGCTGGTGCCGTATTGATATTCACTTGCGTATCCTTTAGCGGGGCTGCCGTTACGTATGGTAGCAGCAGTTTATAGCGGTTCTCTTCAAAACCTCGTACCAGCTTGAGTTGTTCTATACTATGAAAATTGGCATTGGGTGGCAATGCAGCATTTGGCAAACCTTGATAATGAATGGATTCTGCTCCCATAGCACCAATTGGCAGTTCATCTTGATCCTGCCAGTCAATCACTGCTTCACTTAATTGTTCCGGTAATCCAACCCGTTTCAAAATCAGTTCAAACCATTTTTTCGCCGGTTCATTTACGGTTCCATCTTCAGCCACCAGACTGTTCAGATTAAACTTGCCCGACTCATCCTCTAGCCTGCCAGCAATATAGCCATCATCCACAGGAAAAGGTGGCATCTGTTGTGCCCAGGTTTCGTTCAGATGATCAATATCAGCGGCATTTTCAGCATCATCTACAAGCAACTCGGAAAAGAAGGCTTCAGCACTTTTGGCATACATCAAGGACTGATTTTGGCGCATCAGATAAGCTGTACTTTCCGCAGTCGCAGCCTGACGTTTGGCAATCGTTGCCGCCAGGATGGTTGCCAGTGTAACCATCACCAGAATGGTTATTAATGCGATGCCATGTTGCTGCTTCATACTTTGATCCTATGAGCTGCCTATATTATTGGTATTATTTGACAGATAATCTGTGTTCAGCAGACTGAATAACCATTCATATTGCACACCCTGTACAATCAGATTGATCTTGATGCCTTTCGGTAAAAGCTGCTTGTTTTCAGTACGATTTAAATCCAGTCCACTTTCCGGCCATTGTGTGATTTCATTTGGATTCAGTGCAGTAATTTGAAACTGTTCTACATCGCTCAGCAATATGCTCGATTCCGGTTGATCGCGTCCGGTCTGGTTCAGGTTCCTGAATTTAAGCCGATAGACTTTTTGCTCATCCGCCCGATATTGATATTCCACCCGCTCATCCGGCGCGATGCCTTGTTCCAGCGGATCCGTAACACCAGTCTTACTAAAATTAAAACGACCATCTTGCAATACTAAAGCTGGCTGAATATCACCATTTACATTTGCGGTTAAGGGTACTGTTTGCACCATATCACGCAGAATCTGCTGATAGCCCTGCTGTAATTGATTTAGCTTTTGTTCATGAAGGGTATTTTGATCGCGCGTGACCCGAATATGATCAAAGACCTGCCATCCCAATGCAGACAATACAGCAAAGATCGCAATCGCAACCAGCAGCTCAACCAGGGTAAATCCATTTTTTTTCATTGTGTCTGATTCACCCGATGATTAAAAAACACCAGACTACTGACACCAGATTCCAGTTGCCCAGTATCAGCATCGACAATACCGACCTGAATATCAACACGCTGTACATTTGGGCTAATAGTTGGTTCAGATTTCTTATCAATCTGCCAGGACTCACCCTGCTGGGTAATCTGCCGGGATGAAGTTCCTGTTAGCCATTCCTGATTGACTTCCATTTGTGCTGCTTCATTTAAAGCAACAAACTGAGCTTTGGTGCGTAAGATGGCATGGGAAGTCGACTGGGTATATTGCATTGCCACTTTAGTCAGTGCCATGGCTGCGGTAGCAAAGATTGCCAGTGCGACCATGACTTCCAGCAAAGTAAAACCTGAGGCACGATTAAGTCGAGTAACACTCGACCTGAGTGGCATCGTCGCGCAAGAAAGTCCGAAAGCTATGCTTGAGGAGCAGCGATAAACAAAACAACGTTTCGTTCGAGCGCAAGATGACGAACTCTGTTCGGAGTGCATACGATTAAATCGAGCAATACTCGACTTGAGCGGCATTGTCGCACAAGAAAGTCCGAAAGCTGTGCTTGAGGAACTGCGATGAGTGTAATGCTGCTTCACCGCTGTGTAAGATAAAGAGCTATGCTCGAGGTACACATAATGAAATTGATCAGCACTCGCCTTAAATGACTTGATTGCATCAGCTCCAGCACTCTGCTTGAAATATTTAAATTTCATTGATTTTACCCAAGTGGTCGATTTCAATCGCAGAACCGACTTCATTATTATCAAGATAAAACTGAATCCGTACCGGCTTCACTTCCCCATTGCCGAGCCAAATCAATTTTGGCGCATCCTGCATAGTCAAATCCCGGTTTTGTGCATTTTCATAACGCTGGTCCAAGGGCTGAACCTGCAAAGATACTTTATCTGGCAAAGCTTGGGTCTTAAATTCAGTATAGTGAATCCATTTCTGTGATGTGCTACTTAAGCTAAAATCAGTATTGGCAGAATTTTTTTGATATTCCACCACAGTGTATTGAAATGGGCTGACATCCGTTGCCGGCTGGGTCTGCAAGGCGAGCACCCGAGCCTGATCATTCGCTTCACGTAAAATACGTTGTAAATCCAGCATAAACACTTCACGTGCCTGCATCGCTTTACGCTGATCTACCCCACCTATATTCAGCATCACCAGAGATGCTAGAATTCCCATAATGACAATCACCACCATCAATTCAATGAGTGTAAAACCACGATTTGATGATAGAGACTGGATTTTCATGGAATGCCTTTAAGCAAACTGCTCAACCGAATTAATTTTTTTGGGTAAAGCCAGAGCCTGGTCGATATAGGCCACACGTAAAGTATCACGAGAACCAAGGTAACGCTGATAGAAACTGGAGTTCAGGATTGCAGCTGCACCATGAGTTAGCGACCAGATCGAAGCAAGATAATCACGTACTGGCATACTGCTTTGAATTGATTCCAGATAGCTTTCTGTCATGCGAATAATCAGACGTAAACGCTGTTTCCGGATCTGGTAAAGCTCAGTAAATAATTGCTGAATACCCACCCCAGTCGTCGATAAGCGCTCCTCAATCTGATGAAACAGTACCGTACGCTCCGGATGATGCAGATGATGCAACATGAAGAAAGCCAAATGTTCTGGAAAAGCCTTTTCCGCATCCTGGATCATTTCCAGCAGCATACGTTCATTACGGATAATGAGCAGCATGTACAGCTCATCTTTGCTTTGGAAATGTTTATAGAGTGTGCCTTTAGCCAAATCCAGTTCTGCAGCCAACGCATCTAGCGTCATACCGGCTTCACCATTTTCAAGTAGCAGCTGTTCTGCCACTTGAAAAATCAAGGTTTCTCTTGCTCGAAACTGAGCCTGACGATCCATCTTCACCCTATAACTCTCTTCTGCTCTTATTTAATTCGTATTACTTAAAACTTAGAAGATTTTCAAAATTCTGCATTGTGATTGCAGCCATTTCTTCCAAGCTCTTATCATATACATCACATAAGGCTTTGGCTACAAATGGAACGTATTTCGGTTCATTTGATTTACCCCGATAAGGCACGGGTGCCAGATAAGGACTATCTGTCTCTATCAACACGCGATCCAGTGGAACCTGTTTCGCCACATCACGTAAATCCTGCGCATTTTTGAAAGAAACAATGCCTGAGAAAGAGACATAATAACCACAGTCAAGAACTGCTTTGGCTGTTTCCCAGTCTTCGGTAAAACAGTGCAAGATGCCATGTGTAGATTTTTCAGCGCGAATGATATCTACTGTGTCATGCTTGGCTGAACGGGTGTGGACCACCACCGGTTTTTTCACGACTTGTGAAGCATGGATGTGGCGTGCAAAACATTCTTTCTGTTCCTGGATAAAATCAGTGCTATGGAAATAATCCAGACCTGTTTCACCTAAAGCCCAAACTTTTTCTGGTTGTGCCAGCTCAACCAGATAATCCGTAGTTGCGCGCGCCATGGTTGCAGCATCTTCACAAGGATGCACACCCACGGTGTAGCCTACATCAGCATGTCGTGCCGCAATCTTGGCCAGTTCGATATGATCATCAAGATCTACCGAAATACTCATAAACTTGGAAACACCTGCTTCACGTGCCTGTGCCAATGCTAGATCCAGATCACCGCTGTAAGGCGTTAGGTCGAGTAAAGTTAAATGACAATGCGTATCTACAAACACGGTGTAGTCCTTTTCAGCAGGGAGAATCTACATAGTGTAGCTTCTACGCCCTGCAGATTTAAGCCCCGTAATCAGTCGTTCGGCCTCATTTTTAAAGAAAACGCCTTTATCACCGCTTAACTGGATACCAAAACCTTGTGGTTTAATGCCATTTTGTTTTTGTGATACCCAGATGACTTTACCGGTTAAAGGAATTTTTTGTGATTGTTCAGGTAAAGTCGTCAGGACGAAAACCTCATCTCCGAGCTTTACTGTCTGATTGGAAGGAATAAAAAGACCACCGCCTGCAACAAATGGCATATAACTGGCAAATAGAGTTTCAATATCAGGAATATTCGCCTGAATAATACCCCCCATACGTGATTGCATATTCTTCTCCTTCTTCGTTAAAGATTCATCAGTCGAATACAGAGTTGGTCCAGAACCAGATTGCTTTGTACATTCTGTTCCAGATACTGTTTGGACTGCTGAAATTCCCCGTAAATATCAAAAAGCTGTTCTAATGAATAATATTCAGCCAATACCTCAAATTCCAAATCGATGTTTTTAATGGCCTGATTTAGCTTGACACAAATCAAATCCGACAACAAGTATTCAAACATCTGCCCAAAATCATTAAAACTTAGGCTTTTGTTCCATCGCGTCGCAATTGCGATCGGCATATTTTTTTCTATGACCAGTTTTTTCCAGTCTTGCAAAAAATCCTGACGCATCGGCATCCAGGCACTCTGAGCCACTTCAATCGCCTGTAACGGCATCTGATTGGCCAGATTCATTAATAATTGCTGTTGGGAAGATCCTGCATCTGGTAAATATTCATTTAAATAATTTGTGGCCTGATCTGATGTAATGCGATCCAAAGCAAAATGCTGTAAACGGCTGCGAATTGTCGCGGGTAATTTTAAGTAATGATCAGCCAGCAGAATAATGACAATATTTTCACCTGGCTCTTCCAGGGTTTTCAGCAAAGCATTGGAAGAGGCAATATTCAGTGCTTCAGCAGGCTCTATGACAATAACACGCCAACCATCAACAGTTTGCTGCACAAATGGCAATAAATCCCGGATCTTTTCAATCTTGATTTTGGCATTCTGTTTTTTGTTTTCTTCATCGGTACTGATATAAACATAATTGGGATGAGTATCTGCTTTAAGCCACTGACAACTGCCACATTCACCACATGGCAAATTGCGCACATGACGATTTTGACATAGTACCCATGCCAGAAATTGCTGGGTAAAAGCTTCCTTACCACAGCCCTTTTTGCCATAAAACAGTAGTCCATGCCCAAGCCGGGGAAAACGCCCAGTAAGCGTATCCCAGACTTGTTGTTGCCAAGGATAGATTTGTGCGGTGGCATCAAGCGGCATGCTAAATTCTCAAATTAGGCGAATACAGATGGATCAAGCTGGTTCAGACGATCCAGATCTTGCTGGGTATCTACACCAGGGGGCAAACTCACTTCAGCAACAGAGATGGCAATACGGTGACCATTTTCCAGCACACGCAACTGTTCTAAAGATTCCAGCTTTTCCAGAACGCCCATTTCCCAAGTTACATATTCCTGAAGCAACTTCACCCGATAAGCATACAGCCCCAAATGGCGATAGGCTTGATCATGCAGTTTCTGCTCAGCTTGTTTTGCTCCATCACGGTCATAAGGAATCGTTGCACGGCTAAAATACAGCGCCTGATTGTGCTTTGATATCACCACTTTTACGATACTGTCACGCTGAAATTCTTCAAGCTGATGAATCGGCTCACAAAGTGTCGACATAGACGATTCTGGCTGATCGACCAGTAGCTGAGCCACCTGCTGAACCAGTTGCGCAGGTAATAACGGTTCATCGCCTTGGACATTAACGATAATATCATCACTTGCCCAACCTTTAATTTTTGCTACTTCACTTAGGCGGTCGGTTCCCGATGGATGATCAGGTGAAGTAATGACAACATCCACACCTTCAGCACGACATACTGCTGCAATATGTTCATCATCCGTCGCCACACATAGATCATCAAAACCTTCTACTTTACGCGCCTGATCAACCACACGCAGAATCATTGGACGACCATGAATCTCTAATAAAGGTTTACCCGGCAGACGTGAGCTGGCAAAGCGTGCAGGAATAACAATGTGTTTCATAATGAATAAACCTTAAGAAATAGAAATACCGTATTCACCAAGTTGTTGCTGCAAGGTCGCATAACAGGCCGGCGATAATATTGCCTCAACAGGCACCACCCAGATATCACGATTAAATTCCGGATTCTGTTTGAGTAAAGCCATAATCTTTACTGCATCTTTTTCAGTGGTAATGATCGGATAATTATCTTCAAACTGCAGATCTTCAATTTCATAGTCATGATGATCCGGAAACTCATGGCACTGGAATTGCTGAATACCCAAGCTCTCCAAGGTCTGATAGAAACGCTGTGGAAAACCAATCCCGACGACGGCATAAAAAGGTAAGTTCGGATCAAAAGTCTGCGACCCTGCCCGATTGAGTAAATACGGCTGTGAGGGAGCCAAATGCATATGCAAGTCAGATTGCGGATGAGCCGTATGCTCAATTACAGTACCGGTTTCTAGACGTTCAACCGGCTCACGTAAATAACCTTCAGGTAAAAGTTTCTGATTGCCCAGACCACGATTATTATCTAGTACGATCCACTCAATCTGACGATTCAAAGCCCAATGCTGTAAACCATCATCACAAATAATCAAATCCAGATTATGTTTGGACAATAGCAGCTCTATACTCTGCTGACGATTAGGACCAACAGCCATCGGTACACCCGTCGACTGGACAATCAGTGTGGGTTCATCCCCCACATTTTCTGCGGTCGCCTGTGTATCGACATAGCAAGGAAATGGACCTTTACCTCCATACCCCCGGCTGATCACGCCAACCCGGACATTTTGTTTTTCTAGATATTCAACCAAATGAATCAGTAATGGAGTTTTCCCACTCCCACCCACAGTGATATTACCAATCACCATCACAGGTACAGGTGCGGTATAACTTGCTTTAAAACCTTTATCATATAAGGCTTTATTTAAGCTAAATCCGATCTGGTACAGCCAGGACAATGGCCGAAATATAATGAGCCATTTAGCCTGTGTATTCCAGGCATCCTGAATGACCTGTGCCAGTGACATACTTATTGTTCCTCGAAGTTGCGTTGATGCAACTGGTAATAAGCACCCTTGCGGTTGATCAATTCCTGATGGGTTCCCTGCTCCAGAATGCGACCTTGATCCATGACGACAATACTGTCGGCATTTTCAATCGTAGATAAACGGTGAGCAATAACGATAGTGGTACGATCCTGCATTGCCGCATCAAAAGCACGCTGAATGAAGTATTCAGATTCATTATCCAGCGCACTGGTTGCTTCATCCAGAATTAAAATTGGTGCATTTTTCAGAATAGCACGCGCAATCGCAATACGCTGGCGCTGACCGCCAGACAGATTCAGACCTTGTGCGCCCAGCTCAGTATCATAACCATTTGGCAAAGCCATAATAAAGTCATGGGCATAAGCAGCTTTAGCCGCGGCAATAATATCTTCTTCTGCAGCATCTTCCAGCTGACCATAAGCAATGTTTTCACGCACGGTACGGTTAAATAGCACCACTTGCTGGTTTACCATCGAAATCTGGGTACGCAAAGCATTCAGCTCAAAATCTTTAATATCTTTGCCATCAAACAGGATTTGACCGGAGCTTGCTTCCTGATAGCGCATTAAAAGGTTCACCAGTGAAGTTTTACCTGCACCTGAGCGACCTACCAATGCTACTGTTTGTCCGGCTTTTACATCAAGATTCAGATCGGTTAATGCCTGGTACCCATCAGAATAAGTCAAGTTCACATTTTTCAGCTGGATATTACCTTTTAAAGTATCTTTAAAAGTACCTGCATTTTTTTCTTCCGGCATATCCAGTAATTCAAACACTGAATAAGCTGCCGCCATACCACGCTGAATTTTTTCATTGACTTCAGTAAGTGCCTTGATCGGTTTAGACAACATACCTGCCACGGTAATATAAGCGACAAATTCACCTGCAGTCGTGTCACGTAAAATTTCCGGGCGCAAAGCCAGGAACATGACAATACTCAGCGCAATAGACATAATGAGCTGTACGATCGGGCTGTTGAGCTCTTTCACCACAACCATTTTCAAGCCACGACGCAAGTTTTCTAAAGAGTGCTTTCTAAAACGTTCCTGCTCGTACGTTTGACCGCCAAAGGCTTTTACCACCATATTGGCATTTACAGATTCCTGTACCACATGGTTCACATCCCCCATGGTGTTCTGCACTTGCTTGGACAGCTTACGCATACGCTGTGCAGCTTTGCGAATAAGCAGACCAATGATCGGTGCAAAGATCAGAATAATTAACGTTAAACGCCAGTTTGTATAAAGCAGATAACCAATCAGCGCGATTGTGATCAGACCTTGCTGCACAATCACTTTAAGTGAATCACTTGAGGCAGCAGTCAGCTGCTCAACGTTATACATAATTTTAGCAGTAATATGCCCACTGGTATTATCCAGAAAATATTGCGAAGGCAGACGCATCAGCTTGGCAAAGACTTCCTGACGAATATTAAAGACCAGATTTCGGGAAATGACTGCAGTAAAATAGCCACCCAAAAACAAACCCACACCGCGGAAAAAGATCAGCAAGACCACCAGAAACGGGAAGATCGTTGTAAAACCCTGATCACGAGTCTGAATCGCTTCAATAATATATTCCAGCAACTTGGCAACGGAGACTTCTGTTGCAGCATTGATGGCAAAACCCAGGATAACCAGTAAGGCCAATCCCCAAAATTGTTTTAAATAACTGAGAAGACGTAAATAGACTTTTAAATCTTGCTTCACTAATAACCTCGGGTAGGTACTTTCGTACTGATGTTGATGTTCACAAAGCCAAGTTGCCCTGCAACATCCATAACGCGAATCACATCCTGATGTGCTGCTTTTGCATCAGCAGCAATCACGAACATTAAATCACGTCGTTCGTTAGAAATCTGTTTAATTGCGGTATTTAAATCAGCCACTTCTTTGCTCGCCAGTGACTGCCCATTCACTGCATAGTGCCCATTTGCATCCACAGTGACTTCAACCTTTTGATCAAAGTTTTTCGGTGGAACTCCTTGCGCGTCTGGCAAGGTCAAATTCATACGGCTGAGTTGACTGAAAGTCGTAGAAAGCAATAGAAATACCAAGATAAATAACAGACAGTCAATCATCGGAGTGAGGTTGATATGAACATCTTCAACCTGATTGCGTTTGAATTTCATGACTCACCTCAGCTCGCCTTCTGAAGACTTTCATCCGCTTCTGAAGCATGCGAATAAAACAGGTCAGCATGAAATAAAGTCGCCTGCTGCTCCAGCTCGGCCACATATTCCTGTACCAGACGCTGGAAATAACGATGTGCAAATAAGGCAGGGATCGCGATCAGCATCCCGGCAGCTGTCGTAATTAACGCCTTGGAAATCCCCGGCATCATCAGCACTGGGTCGCTGGTAGTACCCACGTCAATCATAAGAAAAGATTCAATAATTCCGATCACTGTACCGAGCAAACCCAGCAAAGGTGCAACTGCACTTAAAGTTCCCAAAAAATTAATATTTCTTTCCAGATAACCAATTTCCTGCGAAGCAACGACTTCCATCTGGGCACGTGCATATTGCTCGGTCTGTTGCTGGCTGGCAGCACCTGCTGCAAAAACACGGCCTAATGTACTCCCTTGCAGGGATTTATCTACATTTAGTTTTTGCATCACCTGATTGGCATTTTGCCCGGGACCTATCAAAAGCGCTTTAGGTAATATCAGGCTCTTTTTCAGGCGAATAAATCGCTCTAACGAGATGGCCACCATGAAAATCGAACATAATACGAGGGGTAGCATCAGCCACCCACCTGCTTTTACCAATTCCCACATCTGATTTATCCCCAATCAAGAATCAAGTTTTATTCGTCATCCAGGATCGAAAGAATACCGTCTAGCTCTTCCAGTGAATGATAGCTAATGACCAGTTTGCCTTTGCCCTGCTTGTTATAATCAATTTTTACTTCTGCACTAAAACGTTCTGACAGACGTTGTGTCAGTTGTTGAATATCCGGCGCTACGACTGGCTTTGGTTTATCCTGTTTTGGGGTATTGAAATCACGCACTAATTGCTCAGTCTGGCGTACGGACAGGCTCTTCTCAATTACCATTTCAGCCACTTTCAGCTGGTCTTTGGCTTTCAAAGTCAGGATCGCACGCGCATGCCCCATATCAAGCAGCCCTTGCTGCATAAAGTCTTTGACCTCTTCAGCCAAGGTCAGCAAACGCAGTAAATTACTGACTGTCGTACGCGCCTTGCCTACTGTATCGGCAATCTCCTGATGGCTTAGACCAAATTCTTCATGGAAACGTTGCAGCGCCATCGCCTGATCAATTGGATTCAGGTCTTGACGCTGGATATTTTCAATCAAAGCCAGCGCAATTGCCACCTGATCATTCAGATCACGCACAATCGCAGGAACTTCTGTAAGGCCTGCCAATTGTGCTGCACGCCAGCGACGCTCACCCGCAATAATTTCATAAGGATGGCGTTCATCATCTACCGGACGGATGACGATCGGCTGCATGATGCCATGCTTCTCAATTGAAGCAGCCAGTTCCTGCAAATCCTGTTCATTGATATAGCGACGTGGCTGGTATTCGCCACGTTTCAGCAGATTCACATCAATCTGTTTCAGCTGGCCATGATCCAGACCTTGTGCTTCAAGTTGTAATTTTTCTTTTTGAATTGACCCCAGTAATGCATCCAAACCACGACCTTTGGCGAGTCCACGTTTCTTCACGGTCATGCTTTACTTCCTTTTTTCACTTTGCTTTTCTTTAACATTTCAGCCGCCAGATTGAGGTAAGCAACTGCACCCTTGGAACTTTTTTCAAAATAAATCACTGGCAAGCCATGTGCTGGTGCTTCAGCCAGACGGATATTACGTGGAATCACGGTGTCGTAAAGTTTCTTGCCAAAATATTGTTGTAATTCTTCAGAGACATCACGTGTCAGTGCATTACGCGCATCATACATGGTACGTAATACACCCACGATTTGTAGATCAGGATTTAAAGCCTGCTGAATCCGGTCAATGGTCTGAGTCAAGTCAGCCAATCCTTCTAATGCATAATACTCACATTGCATTGGAATAATCACGCCATCGACGGCAGCTAAGGCGTTCACGGTAATCAGGCTTAAACTTGGTGCACAATCTACAATAATATAATCAAATGATTTTTCAATTTCCTGCAGGGCATCACGCAGAATAAATTCACGGCCTTCCTGTTCGGCAATTGCCAGCTCTACGCCAGCCAGATCACGGTTAGCACCTAATACTTTATATCCAACTTCCGCCTTGGTAATTGCCGTTTCAATCGGCACTTCACCAAGCAACACATCTGTTACTGAATAAAGTAAATCATTTTTCTGTATGCCCGAGCCCATCGTAGCATTACCTTGTGAATCCATATCCACAAGCAGCACACGTTTTTTTAATACTGCGAGAGATGCCGCCAAATTTACTGCGGTTGTGGTTTTGCCAACGCCACCCTTCTGGTTTGCAATCGCAATAATTTGTGCCATGTTGACCCCAATTCCTTTGAAAATCTTAAATACGTTTTAATAAAAGTAAATGACGTTGTTCGTCTAAACGCGGAACTTTTAGTTCAATAATCTCACAACTGAATTCATCTTTTAAAGCACTAACTTCATCTTGTGGAATCAGACCTTTCATGGAAGCAATAATACTTTGCTCATGCATATAAGGTTTTGATGCATCTACAAAATCGGTCAATGATGCAAAGGCACGACTGGTAATCACATCAAATTGACCGAGTTCATTAATACTGTCTTCATTTTCAACGCGTGTTTGCACCGCAATCACATTTTGCAATTTCAGGTCAGCAATAAATTGCTTCAGGAAACGGATTTTCTTGCCATTTGAATCTAATAGTACGCAGTTACGTTCCGGCTGACATAATGCAATGATCATGCCTGGCATCCCGCCGCCGGTACCAATATCGAGCAGACGGCCTGATGGTAGATCCTTTAAAATGCTTAAGCTATCTAGCAGATGCTTGACCAGCATTTCTTTCGGGTCACGAATGGCAGTCAGATTGTATGCCTTATTCCACAGCACCAAAGCGTCCTGGTACTTGAGTAATAAATTTAAAGTTTCATCACTCAATGCTAAACCTAAAGCCTGGCTACCCTGCTTTAATTCCTGAAAAAACGTATGCATAAACAATTAACGCTCGAAAAAATTAGAAGAAAGTATACCGCTTTCTCTATATTGGCACAGTAGGGAGTGCTTAGTGAATATTCACTTAAGCATATTTCCCTTCACGAATTTCAGCATCTAGTGCAGCTAAACGCTCTGGCGTCCCTACATCAACCCAATTACCCATCAGCTTTGATGCAGCAACCTGATTTGCCAGCATCGCCTCTTTAAGTAATGGCGCCAGTGGGCGCTTACCTGCTTCCAGACCTACAAACATTTTTGGATCAATCAAAGAGACACCACTAAAGGTCAGATTTTCACCCTGAACATTCTGATCAAAGGTATAAGCTTTACCTTCAGCCAGGCTAAAATCCCCTTGTGGGTGCTGAGGTGGATTTTGCACCAACACCAGATGTGCCAGGTTTTCACCCAGCTCCACTGTCAATAATGGCGCAAAATCCATGGTGGTCCAGACATCACCATTCACCAGAATAAAAGGCTGATCCCCCAATAAAGGCAAAGCGTTGATAATACCACCAGCAGTTTCCAGTCCCTCACCTTCATGTGACCATAAAATCTTGACACCAAACTGCGAACCATCACCCAAAGCTTCCACAAGTTTTTCACCGAGCCATGCAGTATTGATGACAATTTCATTGACACCGATCGCCGCCAGCTTTTCGATATGCCAGACGATCAGAGGCTTGTCACCTACTTCCAAGAGTGGCTTTGGTGTATGCAGCGTTAAAGGGCGCATGCGATTACCTAGGCCTGCAGCCAGAATCATCGCTTTCATTTATGCAGCCACCTCATATGAACCATATTTTTCTTCAAAGGCTGGCAATACGCGCTCATTGAGAAATTGCATAAATGGCTGCAATTCTGCATAAGGTTTACTTTCTTCCAGCAGATACCACATCACACGCGGCAAATCTTTCAAATATCCCGATTTACCATCACGCTCAAACAGGCGCACAAAAATACCCAGGATCTTGATATGGCGTTGAATTGCCATCATATCGGCATCTTTCTTGAACTGTCCAAAATCACGACCCTCTTTGGCAGAAGCCGGCAATAAATTGTAGAAAGTTTCAAACCAGCGATAGACACGGTCAGCATTCCACTGCACATAGGCATCGCGGGTAATCGAGATTAGATCATAGGTATCCGCACCAATCACGGCATCCTGAAAATCGATCACGCCCAGATCTGTTTCACCCGCTATCTGCATCAGGTTACGGCTATGGAAATCACGGTGCACAATCACTTGAGGTTGGGCTAATGCTGCATTCGCCAGAATGGCAAAGGTACGCTTAATCAGCGCACTTTCCGCTGCGGTCGGAATGACTTTTAAAGCCGGTAACATCCAGTCAGTTAACAATTCCATTTCCGAGATCAGTTTCTCATAAGAATACTCAGGGAAATGACCTTGGCCTTGAATAGACTGTAACTGAACTAACTGTTTAAAACTCTGCTCATAATAAGCATCGACAGTGTCGTTATTGAGCAGATCAGACAGCATTACATTGCCGAAATCTTCGAGCAGTAATAGACCATTTTCCAGATCCTTCGCCACAATGTGCGGCACGCGAACACCATTCGCATCAAGAAATTCATCTATCGTCACAAAAGGCACACAATCTTCTTTTTCTGGTGGTGCATCCATTAGCATAAATGTTTTATTATTCAGTTTGATTCGTGCATAACGACGAAAACTGGCATCGCCTGCTAAAAAATGAGTTTCAAATTGATCTGAACCGAGTACAGAAGCAATCCAAGATTGTATCAATTGTTCGCGTTGAGTATTCATTTGCAATAAATTCTAGTACAGGCTGAGTTTTTAAAGTGCTAAGTGTAGCTACTTATCAACTTTTTCTCTATGATGCGACAATAATTAATTGCGATAAAAGCATGATTGGTTAATGAGACAAATGAAGCATCAGTTTAAATATAATCCTTTAGCGACTGCGATCTTAACTTTGTTATGTGGTAGCTCAATTTCAAGCTATGCTGCAGAAAATGACTCATCCAATAGCAACAATCAGCAGCTTAAACAAAGCTTACAGGAAACCTATCCTGGTGAAGCATTTTTCTCTCAATATTATGTTGACAAATCCACGCCTGAAGCACAACAACGACAGGGGCAGTATTTAAGTTCTGCTTATTGTCAAGGCACCTGGATTACTCCAGTTTCACCTGAAGTTGAAGCAGTTGCTCCAGATCAAGCAACCTCTACTGTTACTGCTGACTATGGCCACTATAATCCGAATGGCGATTCCTACTTAGAAGGCAATGTCATCATTGATCAGCAAGGTCGTCAGATTCGTGCAGATCAAGTGACTATTGACCAGACCCAGACCTACGCCAAAGCTCAAGGTCGAGTACAGCTAGCACAAGCAGGTCTGCTCTCACAAAGTGATGACATTAATTACAACCTAAAAACCCAACAAGGCGACTTAAATAACAGCTTTTATATTGCAGAAGAACAACATGCGCATGGGCGTGCAGAAAAGATCGCCAGAACTTCCACTGAAACAGTTGAACTGGAAAATGCGACCTATACCACCTGCCCACCTGAACAAAAGCCAACCTGGAAAATTAAGGCGGATCGCATCAAGCTGAATCAGGAAACAGGTCGTGGTGAAACTCGTAATACCAAAATATACGTTAAAGATGTGCCTGTTCTTGCAGTACCTTATTTTAACTTCCCGATTGATGATCGTCGCACCACCGGGATTCTGACCCCTAGTTTTGGTTTTACCAATGATGGTGGTTTAGAACTGGGCGTTCCAGTATATTTAAATCTAGCACCAAATTACGATGCTACCATTACACCACGTTATATCGCTGACCGTGGTGCAATGCTGGATGGACAGTTCCGTTATTTGACCGAGAACTTTGGCTATGGTCAAATCTGGGGGGGTATTTTACCTTCAGATCGTAGCTATGATGATCAAGACCGTAAAGACCTGCATTTCCGTCATGACTGGCAGATTAACGAGCAGTTCTCAACCAATCTTGAATATAACTATGCATCAGATAAAGATTTCTTCTCAGATCTAAATAACAACCCAAATTCTAAAACTGATCTGAATTTACGTCGTGCCTGGGAAATTAACTATAAAAATGGTATTCCTGGCTTAAAAGCACAGTTAAAAGTAGAAGATTTCCAGACCCTAGACCCAGAAGTTGCAGATGAAGACCGTCCTTATGCGCGTTTGCCACAATTCCTGGTCAACTATAAAACGGGTAACCCACTCGGCTGGCAATTCGAAGCCAATCACGATACTGCCTATTTCAAAAAAGATGTTAATAATATAAATCCAGCTACAGGCAGCTACGAACCGAGTGGTACACGTATCTATAACGATCTGGCAGTTCGCTATAATCATCGAACACCTGGTTTATTCCTGCTTCCTCAATTGTCTTTGCGCAACATTAATACCTTCTATGACAAGGACACAATTGATCTTTTAGACCAGAACCAAACTAATTCTTCAAGTGAAGATAAATCTATTGTGGTACCAGAATTCACTCTCGATGCTGGTTTGATTTTTGAAAAAGAAGGTCGCTATTTACAGACACTAACACCTCGTCTGTTTTATGCTTACGCACCTTACGAGAATCAAGAAGGTCAGCCAAATTTTGACTCAGTGAATGCTTCGATCAGCTATGATCAGCTATTCAGCCCACGTCGTTTCTATGGTCATGACCGTTTAGAAGACAATAACTTTGCATCCGTAGGCTTAAGCTACAGCCTGTTCAATGATGTTGGTTTAGAACGCCTGCGTGCCAGTATAGGCCAAAGTTTCTTCTTCGAAGACCGTCGCGTGACTTTAGAACGGGATATTGATGAATATGACCGTGAAACGCATACTGGCCCTGTAATTCAACTATCCAGCCAGCTTTTCAATAATTTCCATGTCAACTTTAACTCAGCATGGATGTCGAATGGGCAGAATGCACAACGCGATGTGCAAGCCTATTACACTGGTGAACAAGGTAACCTCTACAATGTAGGCTATTTCTATCGCAAAGAAATTACTGACCGTCAAAAAAGCTACGATCAGGTGGTTGGTTCATTCATTCAGCCTGTTTTCAATAACTGGCGTCTGATTGGTCATGCTCAATACGATCTGGAAAACAACGTTGCACGTGAATATTTACTTGGCGTGAACTATGAGTCATGCTGTTGGGGTGTTTCCGTCTATGGCCGCTCATATTACAATGATCTGGATGACATCAATGAAGCGGGTGTTAAACCAAAACGCATGATCATGGCAGAACTCAGCCTGAGAGGCCTGGGTGGATTCAACAATAAATTGGCATCACTACTGGAAAACCGTATTCTGGGCTTTAATAATATCAATCAGACTTGGACAGAACGTTAATGAAGACAAAACAGTTAAAACATTTTTTTAAAGCAACCACACTTGCGCTATGCCTTTCTGCAGCAATACCTACTTTTGCTGTTGCACAGACCAAGGATGAAGTTGTAGCTGTTGTCGACAATAGCGTGATTCTTCGCAGTGACCTAGATCAAAGCATTGCAGAGATTTCTCATCAACTCGAAAAGCAAAAGAAGCCTGCGCCGTCACAACAAATCCTGCAACAACAAGCTTTGGAACAACTGATTTTGCGTCAGGCTCAACTTGAACAGGTAAAGCGTTATAATGTTCGTCCTGATGAAAAAGCGCTTAATGATGCAGTATTAAAAGTTGCACGCGACTCTGGTTCTTCCAGCCTGGAAGCTTTCCAGCAAAAGCTGGATTCAATTGCACCAAATACTTATGCTGCTCTACGTAACCGTATCGCAGAAGACCTTGCGATTAACCGTTTACGTCAACAGATTGTGACTTCCCGTATCAAAATCAGCGATCAGGATGTGGAAAACTTCCTGAAAACCCCGCAAGGTCAGGCATTACTCGGTAGTCAGGTTCATGTACAACATGTCCGTGTTTCTGGTGACAATACAGCTCAAGTTGCAGCAGAGGTAAAGAAAGAGTTAGAAAGCTCTACCGACCTGAAAGCAATTGAGAAGAAATACTCCAAAAATGGTGTCAAAGTTGAAGCTGCTGACATGGGCTTCCGTAATATTTCAGATATTCCAGATGAGCTCGCATCACGTGTAACCAGCCTTCAGCCTGGTCAAACTTCTGAACTGATTGAAGCCCGCGATGGTGCTCACATCCTTAAGCTAATTGATCGTAAAGCGGGTGAAAAGCGTGCACTCGTACAACAATATCAAACGCGTCATATTCTGATTCAGCCTTCGGAAGTAGTGAGTCCTGAAAATGCCAAACAGATGATTGACAGTCTGTATACCCGCCTAAAAAATGGTGAAGACTTTGCCGTACTGGCGGCTACCTTCTCCAATGATCCTGGTTCAGCACGTGACAGTGGTAGTCTAGGCTGGGTGAATCCAGGTGTGATGGTCCCAGAATTTGAAGAACGTATGAAAAAAACACCTGTGGGCCAAATCAGTGAACCGTTCCAGTCTCAGTTTGGCTGGCATATTCTACAGGTGACAGATACGCGCCAACAGGATATGACTTCAGAATACCAGGAACGTATGGCACGTCAGCTTTTAGGCGAACGTCAGTTTGATACAGAACTGGATAGCTGGTTACGTGAGACCCGCAGTAATGCCTTTGTTGAGATTAAAGATCCACAACTGGACCGTAAAAAGAATTAATATTCAGCATCTTTAAAAAAACCGGCTTTTGGCCGGTTTTTTATTATCTATATAAGACTATTACCATAAAAAAACCTCTCATTTCTGAGAGGTTTTTTAGATTCTTAAATCAGATTAACGGTTGTTTTCGTCATCTTGAGAATCTTCGAATTTTGCATCGTCACTAAAGCCAGCACCTTGACCACCAAAGCCGCCTTGACCACCGAAGCCGCCTTGACCACCAAAGCCGCCAGGTTGACCGCCACCGAAGCCACCTTGACCACCGAAGCCGCCAGGTTGACCGCCACCGAAGCCACCTTGACCGCCGAAGCCGCCAGGTTGACCGCCACCGAAGCCACCTTGACCGCCAAAGCCACCAGGTTGGCCGCCACCGAAGCCGCCTTGACCGCCGAAGCCAGCACCTTGAGGACCAGCAGGAGCACCAGCAGGACGTGGGTTACGTGCAGGAACTACGGTAGAAATTGCATGTTTGTAAACCATTTGGCTTACAGTATTTTTTAATAATACAACGTATTGGTCAAATGATTCGATATGACCTTGTAGTTTGATACCGTTAACCAGGAAGATAGAAACAGGAATACGTTCTTTACGTAGGGAATTCAAGAACGGATCTTGTAAAGTTTGACCTTTAGACATGTTATAACTCCAAAAAATTTTAAAATCAGCGCAAAAAACTATCTTTATTTTTCAATTAAAAATTATAAAAAAGATAGTCTGTAAATTTTGCTTTATCCGTAACAGTTTCGCAAGTCTTCTTGAGCCTGCTGTGCGGTAAAATATGTAGTAAATTTATGCTTATCTTGCAAAGATCTTAACCATGTGTATTGACGTTTAGCCAGTTGTCGTGTTGCAAACAATGCTTTGTCTTCCATTTCTCGCTGTTTTTCAACACTTCGATCACTGTTTTTTATAAATTCGATCGCCTGACGGTAACCAACGGAACGCATGGATGGAAGATTTTCATCAAAATCGTATTTTTTCATCAAGCTTTCCACTTCATTTAAAAAACCGATTTTCCACATAATTTCTAATCGTTTTTCGATATGCTTGTGTAATTCTACTCGGTCTGGGATCAGCGCGTAATTATGAAAACTGTAACGATATGGTTGATTTTTTGGTTGTTCTGCTTGTAGTTTTGTTATAGCTCGGCCAGTCAGCTTATAAACCTCTAAGGCACGAATAATACGCTGTTTGTCACTTACTTTAAATTTTTGCCCTGCAATTGGGTCTACCGTACATAATTCCGCATAAACTGCTTCCCACCCTTCCCGTTCGGCTTTTGCTTCAATTTCCGCACGTACCTTATAATCTGCACTGGGTAGATTATCAGATAATCCTTCTAATAATGCTTTGAAATAAAGCATTGTTCCACCAACCAAAATTGGGGTTTTGCCACGTGCATGCATATCATCAATCAGGCGACAGGCATCTTCGACAAAATTGGCTGCTGAATAGACTTCTAAAGGACTAATAATATCAATCAGATGATGCGGATATTGCTCTAATTCTGCTTTGGTTGGCTTGGCTGTACCAATGTCCATTTCCCGGTAAACCAGTGCAGAATCGACGGAAATCAGCTCAAAATTTCCTTGCTCATAGAGTTCACATGCCAAAGCGGTTTTACCACTTGCAGTTGGTCCCATTAAGTTGATGACCGGCAATTGATTTGACATGTACCACTACTCTCCTCGAGCAAAAAGTTTATCTAGTTGAGCCAGTGGGAAAGCACGCCATGTTGGACGTCCATGATTACACTGGCTGGCAAATTCAGTTTGTTCCATCTGACGCAATAAGGCATTCATTTCAGACAGGCTTAAAATACGGTTTGCACGTACCGCACCATGACAGGCCATGCCCGCCAAGATCTGGTCACGCTTTTGCAACAGGCCTTGCGCCTGATCCGTTGGGTCCAGATCATCCAGTAATTCAGGAATCAAGGCATCAAAATCTGCCTTGTGCAGGATCGCAGGAACTCCGCGCACGATCACCTGTTCATCACCATACTGGTCAATCTCCAGACCAAATCGGGCCAGCTGTTCCTTCAACTCTTCTACACGCATGGCCTGCATACGACTGATAGACACCACCTTAGGAATTAAAAGCTGCTGCGATGTCCAGAACTCCGGTTTATCCCAGGCAGACTTCATTTGCTGCAAGACGATACGTTCATGTGCTGCATGCATATCTACAATAATCAGACCTTCTGTGTTTTGTGCAAGGATATAAATCCCATGCAGCTGTGCAATCGCAATGCCTAAAGGATGCTCATCTACTTTGGCCTGCACATGTGTGTGAAAAGACTGCTCAGGGCTCAGCTGCTCAGTTTCAGAGTTTGCTCTAAGTGGTGCCAAATAGCTTTGTAAGGCATTGTTAAGCTGCTGTGAACCACTATAAGGCTTGGTATAATCCTGCAGATAATGCACAGTTTTTGGACGCGATGATTCAAAGTCAGTCAGCACATCTGAAGCTTCAGCTTCTATATATTTATGTGTATTATGAGGATGTAGATGCTGCTGAACTGCATAAGGTTCAGGAGGGGACTGCGATGCAGCCTGATGCAGGCTAAATTGTTCCTGATAACGCGGCTGAGGCGTAAGTGGTACAGGCTCCTCAGTTTTCATTGCATCAGCCAGATTAGCTGTTGCGGTCTGGAACTGTGCTAGCGTTTCTTTGGCATAATGACGTACAAACTCATGTACTTCACGCTGATTTAGGAAACGGATTTCATGTTTGGTTGGATGTACATTGACATCAATATTTTCCGGATCCACTTCCAGAAACAGCAAATAAGCTGCATGCTGGTGTCCATGCAGAATGCCGTCATACGCCATACGCAATGCATGAGAAATGGTCTTGTCTCTTACGATACGACCATTTACATAGACATATTGCATATCGGCTTGCGCACGCGCATCCGAAGGATGACCGAGCCAGCCAGACAAACGCATGTTGATACTGTCTGCATCCATCCAGTAAGCATTTTCAGTAAATTGGCGCCCCAATAACTGCTGCACACGCTGGAAACGTAATGCTCCACTGTCTGCCACAGGCAGATTCAGCTTGATACTTTCATTATGTTCCAGCACAAAACGGATATCGAAATGGGTCAGTGCCAGACGGCGTACAATCTCTTCAATATGACCAAATTCAGTGCCCGGTTTTTTCAGAAATTTACGACGTGCCGGTACATTAAAGAACAGATCCTGCACCCGGATATGGGTACCACGTGAAGTAGCAACTGCCTGAATTTCCTGATGGTCAAAAGCAGTACCATTCACTTCAACCTGATAACCAATGCCATCTTCGCTTTGGCTACTGGTCAAGGTTAGACGCGATACGGCTGCAATCGAAGCCAGCGCCTCACCACGGAAACCCAGACTGGTGATGGCATGCAATTCCTCTGCTGTCTGAATTTTACTGGTGGCATGACGCATGACCGCCAGCGCTAAATCTTCCGGGTGAATTCCTCGACCATTGTCAATAATTTCGATCAGTGTACTACCGCCCTGTTCTACACGAATCACCAGTTCAGTCGCACCAGCATCAATCGAGTTTTCAAGCAGTTCTTTCACTACAGATGCAGGTCGTTCAATCACTTCACCCGCTGCAATCTGGTTCGCCAGTGCAGGATCAAGTGAACGAATACGGCGTACGCTTAAATCATTCGACATGTGGAAATTGCTGCTCCAAAGCCTGCTGTAATACTGAGTTTGATGAAGTCAACGCTGCAGTCCGAGTCAACTCATCTTCGGATTTAAGAATTTCAATGATCAGATCTGCTTCAGGTATTTCACTGCCACCTTTAGAGGGCCATTCAAACAAGAATAATGCCTTTGGGGTTTCAAGATAATCCCGAATGCCCATTAGTTCCAGTTCATAGGGATCATTTAAACGGTACAGGTCAAAGTGGAAAATATCCTTTCCTTGAATATTATAAGGCTCTACCAGTGTATAAGTTGGACTTTTGACCGAGCCCTGATGACCGAGCTGTTGTAAATAATAGCGCGTCAATGTCGTCTTGCCTGCTCCCAGATCACCGATCAGATAGATCACTCCCGTACTAAAATTCGCGGCCAATACCTTAGCCAGCTGTTGGGTATCTTCTTCATGATTTAAGGTGACAGTAAATGAATAAGGCATATGACTCACGACATGATTCAAAGGAACAAATATGATAGCATCGCCGCAGTTTAAAAGCCTATTCCGCCGCATGAGAAACTGTATTTTTTCATAGCATTTGTTTCCTGAATGAGATCCACTTCCCCATATGAATACTTCTGCTGAATTTATCCCACCGATGATCAACGGCGTCAGTGCCAGCAAAGTTTTCTTGCAACCATCCACTGCTGCAACAGTGTATGAATATTTATGTACACAGTTTCCACATATCGAGACCAGTGAATGGCAATCCCGTTTTCAGGAGGGTCTGGTTTATGATGCACAGGGAAATAGCTTAAATCTAAATAGCCTCTTTCAGGCGAATAGCCACTGTTTTTATTATCGCTTTCTGGTACACGAAGTGCATGTTCCTTTCGAACACCAAATCCTGTTCGAAAATGAACATTTTATGGTGATTGATAAACCACATTTTCTGACCATGAGCCCGACCGGACAATATGTACAGGAAACCCTGCTGGTTCGTCTAAAGAAACAGACCGGAATCGAACATCTCACTCCGATTCACCGACTGGATCGGGAAACGGCTGGCGTAGTGCTTATCTCTAAAAATGTAGCTTCTCGTGGACTTTATCAGCAGTTGTTTGCTACACGCCAAGTACAGAAAACCTATCATGCGATTGCAGGTTATCGTGAAGGACTTCGCTTTCCGCAAATTGTGCGTTTACGCGTGGATAAAGGTCAGCCTTTCTATACTATGCAGGTTTTAGAAGGTGAGCCTAATAGTGAAACCGAAATCACCTTATTAGAACAGAAAGATCATTTAGCCAAATACGAACTGAAACCGTATACCGGCAAGCAGCACCAATTACGTGTGCACTTAAACTTTTTAGGTATACCGATTCTGAATGATCCGTTTTATCCTAGCGTTGCACATAAAGCAGATAATGATTTTTCTGCGCCCTTACAGTTATTGGCCAAATATATCCAGTTTGTTGACCCTATTACCCAGCAATTGATGCAATTTTCTTCCGAGCAAGTGCTGACACTGTAATGCAGCTGTCATTACGATTTATTTTCAGAATTGATTCGTATAAGGATTGTATTTCAAATGTAATGGATTAAAATGAATGCGAAAAGTTAAGTATTTTAAAGTCTTGAATATATTATGAGAAAAACTGAAGTCTACCAAATACGCCTGGATTCTCAAGAAAAGAAACAAGCCTTTGCCGTATTTAAGCAATTGGGAATTACACCAGCTCAAGCAGTCCGCCTGTTTTTTAAGCAGGTAGTGCTGACTAAATCTATCCCCTTCTCTATTGAAAATCAGAATATCAACTTGGAACAATTAATCAAGCTGCGCAAACTAAAGCAAAGCGAATCCAAACCTGCATCTGCCGGATTGATTGCAGACACTGCAGAACAGGAAGCATTGGATCTACATGCTGATGATGATCATTTTGATTTATTTGAAGAACTGAATGCCATTCTGGGTGAAAGTGACAAAATTTAACACTGTCGCATTTTCAAACAATTTCATACGCTACTCCTCCCCAAAATTTCGTTATGCTCCATGAATACATAATAATAAGACATGGAGTAAGGAATGCTTGTTCGACGTGCTCAGGTAGAAGACCTGCAACAGCTTTCAGTTTTATTTGATGAATATCGCCAGTTTTATGGAGCTTCCTCAAATCAGGAACTTTCTTATCAGTTTCTAAAACAGCGATTTGAAGACCAACAGACGGTGATTTTTATCAACACCAAGGATGATATTTTTACCGGATTTATCCTGCTTTATTTAAGATTTTCCTCAGTAGCTTGTTCAAAGTTTTATGTGCTGGATGATGTGTATATCACTCCACTGTATCGCCGTCATGGCGCTGCACGACAACTGATTGATACCGCTATTTTATTTGCCCGACATGAAAATGCACTTCGCATTAGCCTGGACACCCAGAAAAACAACCACCAATCGCATAAACTGTATGAATCAATGGGATTTATGCGAGATGATGAATTTGTCACTTTCCATTGTTTTCTTAAGTAAATCCTAAACTTTATTCGGCACGGTATTTAGCTTGAATCACTTGATCTTCAGTTAAATAAATCCACTCTCCTTCTGGCAAATCATTCAAGGTTAATTGACCTATTTGAGCCCGATGCAGTTTTTCAACTTTATTCCCCACAGCTGCCAGCATACGTTTCACCTGATGATAAACACCTTGATGAACCGCCATTTGCAAGCGCTTTTCTTCAAGACGAATGACATCTGTAGCAGCATAAATACCTTTTTCATTACGTAGCTCAACACCTTGTTCCAGCTGCTTGATCTGCTCATCCGTAACAGGGTCTGCGGTATCCATCTGGTAAACCTTGGCAACATGCTTTTTAGGATGAGTTAATGCCTGCAAAAATTGACCATCATCAGTCAGTAACAGCAAGCCTGTCGTATCCTGGTCTAAACGACCTACACACTGAATTCCACGATTCATGAGCAAGTCATCAAACAACTCAAAGACACTAAAATGATGGGTTGCCTGATGCGAACACTCATAACCTTGTGGCTTGTTTAAGGCAATATAGACTTTTTCCCGATATTGATAGATTTCGTCATACACATTGAACTCTAGCTGATCCAAATCAAGTTTATGTTTTGGATTATCAATGATTTCACCCTGGATGCTCACAGCGCCATTCTTGATCATTTGCTGGCAATACTTACGCGAGCCAAAACCTTGTGACTGCAACATTTTTTCCAGAAGCATCTGTTCATACCTGTATCGAGTGAAGACCTGTGCATTCTATCCTGAAACAATCATGATTTTGTTTTCTTCCGCTGTTTTCTAGGTATCATGCGTTGAAAAGCTCTACAATAGCTTTATTTTTCACTCTATCTCTTCCACTTATGTCGCAACTTGATCTAAATCTGATTGTTCTTTTGGTTTTACTGGCTTGCGGTATTTTTAGTCATAATAGTGCCGTCACCATTGCTGCAGCGGTGTTAATCGTTTTAAAAATCACGCCTCTCAGCAGTTTATTACCCTATGTACAGGCGCACGGTTTAAATATCGGGATTATTATTCTGACCATTGGTGTTCTGACACCGATTGCCAGTGGCAAAATTTCAGGAGAAAGTATTCTCAAATCTTTCCTGAGCTGGAAGTCTTTACTGGCAATCGCCATTGGCGTCTTTGTCGCCTGGCTGGGAGGACGTGGAGTGAAGCTGATGTCCAACCAGCCAGATGTGGTAGCCGGACTATTATTAGGCACAGTGGCAGGTGTAGCAGTATTACGCGGGGTTCCTGTCGGTCCTTTAATTGCGGCTGGAATTTTATCATTATTGATTAGTACGCAATAAGTTTGAAATAAAATTTCTATTTAGTTAACCCTAACTCAAACATCCATTCTCCCAGGATTTGTAAAAATACTTCGATATCAAATCATATGACTAGCGGCATCGAAGTCGCACATTGATTGCCTTTCGCAAGCTATAAAGCAGTAATTAAAGCTTGCTCAGGATATGCTGTCAGATCAATAAAGGGCTTTTATCTTGCGAAACGATGTTTCTCATGGCCTGTCAAAAGTAAGATAATTACAACCTGCCAAATCTTGAACTTATTAACTAAGAATAAGCAAATGATAATAATTACTACAATTACCCTACAAGCTAGAAATCCATCACGCTCATAGAAGTTTTTATATCAAATAGCTTTTCTTATTCAACAAACAATAGCGCCAAACGCACCTGATCATAGCCCATACGCGGACTGGTTAACTCGACAATCGGACGCAGTTTAATAAACCCATCATCATTGAAATGATCGGTATCCTGGCGCTTGGTCAGACGTTTATAGATTTTACGCACTTGTTCAACCACTTCCTCACCCGGATGAGCGACAGATATATCTAAACCTTGCTCTTTATGCAGTCGACCTAAATGGTTGATAATCGTTGCCGGCGTTAAACCACGCTCAGTGGCGATATCGGCAATATCATAACCTTCTTCAAACAGTTCACGCGTTTCATCCAGCGTTGCGGCAGCATAATTCTGCTTGCCGCCATTTTTCGCCAGTTTTTTTTCATTACGCTGAATTTCAATTTCATTCAGCGTACCACCGCAATGACGGATAAAGGCATTATGTTGTTTGGTTAAATCAATATTTTCAAAGTGTTCTTCGGCTTCACTCGACAACTCCTGAAAACGGCGGTCTGCCTTAATTGCCAGACTATCCAGCTCCAATGCCTGCTCATTAAAACCTTTTAGACGTAGACCATCTAAAGTTTTTAAACGCGAAAGTGCCACATAGCCCTGACCTTTTTCAAAAGTATGGCTCAGGTCAATTTCGGCAGCTTCCAAGGTCATACCTTGTGATTTATGAATCGTAATCGCCCATGCTAGACGTAAGGGAATTTGCTGGAAACTGGCAATGGTCTTACCGGCTTCATTGTCTACTGACCAGGTTTCTGGCTCAACCAGCAACGTCGTCCCATCTGTGAGTTTGACTTTAGGCAATACCCCAAATTCATCATCTTCTTCAAAACCAATAACTTCACCCAAACTGCCATTGATATAGCCCAGATCAAAGTTGTTTTTGACAAACATGACTTTAGCATGCTTTTTCAGCGTTAAGGTTTCTGGTGCACGCACTGAAGATTTCAGCGTTTCGATCAACTTGTCATTGCCGTCGCACTGGGCATCAAACTGGCGCGGCTCATTATCAATTTCATTTAAATGCCGGAAGTTGATACTGTCCACATCCATATTATGCGTATACAGACGCGTATAAGTGTCGCCAATCTCCTGATGACGTGTTCCTTGCAAGGCATTTCGATGTTCTGTACCAATCGCCTGCGCACGGATTGCATTCAGAATATCATTTAGATAGTCATTGCCCTGACGGTGCTGCTCGGTCAGATAACAAACGCGAAATTTGGCTTCAACCCAGGCATCTGACATAAAGCAGAATTTATCCCGGTTGCGTTCATCATTTCTGCCCACTGGAGGCAACTGAAAGAAATCACCAGCAACAATCACCTGAATACCACCAAAAGCTTCATCAGATTCTTTGAAATACTTTAATACCTGATTAACCAGATTTAGCTGCTTGGCATGCAGCATAGAAATCTCATCAATAATCAGTACCTGAGCATTTTCCAGATGTTCTTTCAGATATTTGCGCTCTTTCATACGCTTCAGGTCTTCTTCTGACAAGAAGTCCTTAATCCCGATACCGGCCCAGGTATGAATGGTCATGCCATTCATGTGCGTTGCCGCGATACCTGTAGATGCTGTAATCGCAACAGATACCTTACGTGCTTTCAAATAATTGATATATTGATTCAGGGTATAGGTTTTCCCTGCACCAGCCGAGCCTGTTAAAAATACATTTTCGCCCGCTTTGAGTAACTTAAGTGCAGTTTCCTGTTTCATATGACCTATACCGTGAAAGAACGGCTATAGCCTAACGACTTTTCCGGCAAAAGTTAAGTATTCAGGTCCAAATCAGAATCTATACACGACGTATGCAGTCGTCTGTTAAACCAGCTGATGAAATGAATTGCCATATCGATATATTGCGGATCTGCTTTTTGGTTGTGGGGATATTCCAACTGATCGAAAATAATTTCCTGATCGTGTATATGACAACCCAAGAGCAGTGGCGTAGATAATTCTGCATGACTGACATGAAAAGCAACGTATTCCCCTTCTATGATCCGCTGTGCATAACTGGCGGCCAGACAGTTCTGAAAAATCCGAGCTTCCTCAATAATCTGGTCTATATTTTTTAGCTCTTCAAATTTCCAGTCAAAATAATAGAAATTTGCTTCATTCGTCAGAGTTTTCCAGTCCTTAAGTGCAAAGTCCTTTTTCAGTCGGGCAATAATTTCCTGCTTCTGAATCTGGTCATGCCAGGCAATGGCCTGAATAAACAAACCCTTCCAGGTCAGACTTTTTGGAATATTTTTATATATAGCCAAATATTCTGCCAGATAGTCACGTACATAACTGTCAAAAATTGATTCGCGCACATTGGCATCTTGCAGATAAAACAGCTGTCGAAACTCAGTCAACTGAATCCGATAACGCTGCAACTCGGTATAAAAATCGCGATTTTGTTGAGTAGCTGGCCGGATATATTGCTGTACCGCTTCAGGCAGATGAGAAGTTGCTTTATGTAAATGCTGCATATAGGCCTGCATGACCCGGCTTAAACCCATATATACCTTCTTGGTGGTGCAATCATCCATCTTGACTACTTCGCGCATCAGGCCAATCCACTCGTCCAGATACAGAATTGACGGACTGATAGCAATACGGTGGTCATTAATCGCCTGACGTGTTCCTTTTAATACTACGGATTTGTTATCCGGATGCGTGAACCATTTATACTGTATGGCATACTGATGCACACTATGAATAAATAACCGCGCTGAAGTATATTGAAAATATTGCAAGGTCGCCAGCAGCACCTGTGGATGTACCTGATGAGTATTCAGGAAACTGATCGCCGTGACTGTAACGCGTACACTACTGTGCTGAATATTCGTGCTAATCCAGTCCAACACTTCAGCGGACTGCTTGAACAGCCAGTTGATCGCCCGATTACAGTCAAACAATGGCAGTTTCGCGACTTTTTTCTGCCATAACTGATAATTATTTTCCAGAAAATGCTTCTTGCTTAGCAGATCCTCCCGTCCCCAGGTATCACGGTTCATCAAACGCACGAAACCCAGCATATTGCTATGCTCCAAGGCGTGCCTGAACAGGAGTTCAATATCGTTTACATGATCATTCAGCTCATGCAGATTAAAACGCTCCTCAAAGGACAAACTCATAATACGGTAGATTGCCGGATGCAAAAATTGTGCTGTGCTAAAACAGAAGTCATCCAGACTGTGCATAAGTCCCTGAATCGAAAGAAAGTCAGCGGGCGCTAAATATTCTAAGGAAAAAATCTTTTGCATTTGCTGCAAGATGTTTTGAGATGGCTCTTTTCCATATAAGACATAGTCACTCATTACTGGCGTGGTATACAGACCCGCTCTTCTCATCAGATGATCAATGATTTCTGCCTGCACAACGGAAAGTTGCTGCACGAATTTCAGCACACGTGCAGGCCCATTGACCCATTGATAGACCTGCTGGATCAGCAGCTTACGTAACTGTTGCGCTTTATCACGCAAGAATAGGGAATGCTGGGGTTTAAAATCACCAGTCAGGAAATGGATATCCTGTAAAAAGAACTCTTCCAGAGTGTCTGACTTGTGATGCTGCACACTAAAATGTGGTTCTGCCAGCAATTGCGCTGTGCCCTGCTGAATGTGCTGAGGCGTATGCAGCTGGATATGAAACAGGCCATTTGCCAAGACGATCCGATATCGCTCATGATCCAGCTTGAACATATTCTGGGCATTTAAATTCCCCACAATGTCCCACTGATCCTGATAAATATCATGCAAGCAATCTGAAATACGAAGCAACTGCTTGGCGAGCTGCTGATACTGCGGTACTAAACTCTCCTGTTCCATACACGCACCTAAAATGGACTATAAACTCATTTAAGCATATTCAAGTCATCTGACACAGACCAGTAAAATAGCTCATATAGAAAAATAATTCACAAAATAAAATAAATCAGATAAACAGCTCGCATTTAAACCCAGTTCATTTTTATTTTTCAGGATTTAGGTGATAGCTCGGATGCCCGGATATTTTTTAATTCTTCAATTGCCTGATAGATCTGTTGCTGAATCTGATCACGGAATAGTGTCATATCTTCTTGGCTTTGGATATGAGAGACAGATAAAGCTGGCTGGAACTGAAAATAGAAAGGTAACCGTTTTGGAAAAAGACTTTTCGGCAAGGAAGGAATGACATCCCCTTTACGCAAGAGTTTATTAAGTGCAGAAACTTTGAGTAATTTCTGGAAATATTTATTTTCCACGACCTGACGGGCATCAAAGCCAATTTCGAAAATTTCATCACCGCCCAGAGCAGCAAACGGTATGATATCGTAGTCAAATTCTTGCGCCAGCCTTAAGAAGCCATAACGCTGTTTTCAGATCAGCTGGTACTGCTCGCCTTGACGTTTCAGCACTTCTCGCCCTCCACCCGGGAAGACCAGAATCGAATAACCTTGGCGCATAACTTCGCGTACATATTCCTGCACACCATCAATCGCACCAAACTTCCTGAAGATTTCCCGCCAGAGCGGAATATAAAAGTGGCTGTGGTCCGCAATACTGACCACAGCCACTTTATGCTCGTTGTACAGGTAATCAATGATCATGGGTGAATCAAACACCCCATAGATCGAATGATTACCGACATACATTGCTGGTCGCGAAGCATCAATGTGCTCAGCACCGAAAAAAGTCGGCGTAAAATACAGTTTGGACAACCCGCTGAAGCGTTTGATCCAGGCTGCATCATGCTGAACCTGCAAGATGTCTTCCAGCTTAAGCGACGTGCTTTTTCACCAGGATTGAGCCTACAGAGTAGCCCGCACCGAATGAACATAACACACCATATTCGCCGTCATTCACTTCATTTGCCGTACGGTGCAATGCAATGATGACACCTGCTGAAGATGTATTTGCAAACTCGTCCAAAATCAATGGTACCAGTTCTGACTTCGCGTGTTCTTTACCTACGATCAGTTTCAGAATCAGCTCATTCATGTTCACGTTCGCCTGGTGCAACCAGAAACGTTTTACATTGGTCGGTTCAATCTGGTTCTTTTCCAGCTGCTTGGTGATCATCTTCGCAACCAGCGGACAAACTTCCTTGAACACCTTACGACCGTCCTGACGGAAACGGTTATTGTCGATATCAGCATCCACTTCGCTTAGGTTCAGGTAACCAAAGTTATTGCGGATGTTGTTCGAGAACTGGGTGAACAGTTCAATATCTTCAATTTCGAAACCAGTTTTAGTTTCAGTCTCTTCAATGATTGAAGCAGTAGCGACATCACCAAAGATGAAGTGACAGTCACGTGAACGGAAATCGGTATGACCAGAGGTGATTTCAACATTTACCATTAATACGCGACGCGCGCCAGACTTGATCGCATCAGCGGCCTGCTTAATCCCGAAAGTCGCTGCAGAACATGCCACATTCATGTCATATGCATAGCCTTGAATACCCAGAGCGGTCTGGATTTCAATTGCAAGTGCTGGATAAGCACGCTGAATATTCGAACATGACAGAATCACAACATCGATGTCTTCTGCAGTTACACCTGCATTTTCCATCGCCTGTTTCGCTGCAGCCACGCCCCACTCTGCCTGAATAGACAACTCATCATTTGAACGTTCATGCAGTAAAGGACGAAGACGTTTTGGATCCAGAATACCGGTTTTCTCAGCGACATAACGGCGTTTGATGCCAGAAGCTTTTTCAATAAATTCTGCACTCGAACCACGCAATTCTTCAATTTCGCCCGCAGCGATTTTGTCAGCATTCTCGAGGTTATACTGTTCCACATAAGCATTTAAACTTTCAACTAACTCTTCATTGGTAATGAAATCTGTTGGATGGAACAGACCAGTACCTGTAATGCGGATGCCCATGTAAAACTCCTTTTAGAAATTACCTATATGTTAACTGATTCCAAGACGATCCCATACTTTTTGTAGGCGATTCGGAGAAACTGGTGCTTTAGTTTTCATCGGTTGTGAAAATAAAGAGATCCGCAATTCCTCAACCATGAAATACAGTTCTTTCAGGCGAGCGTCATTTTTAAACTGGAACAATTTTTCCATCCAAGGGTCAATTTGATCAATGGCAGAATCATCCCTTTGTAAATTATTTGGCAAACGGTCAAGACGCAAAATCAGTGCCTTGAGATAGCGTGGAAATTCAATCCAGACATCCGCCGATACGGAATAAACAAAGTCAGAAAGATTCATCAAATCTAGCTGATCCTCAATATCATCAATGTTCTTGCCAAACACAGAACCGTCTAAAACCAACAATTTCCGGCGTATTTCCTGCCACTGGGTATAAATATCGGTGATATCCCGTAAAGCAGCTTGACCATAAGTCAGGAAAGATTTTTTTACATCTTCTAACAACTTTTGGAACTCTTTCGCATTGACAGGAAGCTCTTTTATTGCCGTCTGGAGTGTGGCATAAACTAACATTTGTTCCAGTTTAGCTTTATCACCTAATGGTGAATATGCCAATGCCAGTGGTTTAGAAATCTGTTTTTTCAGTTGGCGAATCAGATCACCGAGCTCCATATGTACCAGACGGATTACCCCGGCACGATGTTGACGAATCGCTTCAGCCTGATCATTAAAGGTCTGAATCACCACACCAGATTCATCTTTTTGCTCTAGGGCAGCAAAGTCTTTAGTGGGTACAAGAGCCTGGTATTGTTTCACCACCACACCTGTCACTTTTTGCGATGCTTCAAATACGAAGCTTTCCGGGAAAGTTTTATATTCACCTTTCAGTTGTTTGACTGGACTATGTGTTTCAGTACGGCAACGAGCTTTCAACTCTTCCAGATCGCGGCCCTGCTCAATCACACGGCCTTTCTCATCAATCACCTTAATTAAAGGCAACAGATACTGCTCAACGCGTTCCAGCGAAAAGTCTTTTTCGGTAATCTGTTCACCACGCAACTGGAATGCCAGAAAGCTAAAGATATGCTTCTGCAAATCAGTCGCATCAATACGTGCCATTAACTTACGTGCAGTATCCGGAATTGGTACCAGATTACGTCGTTTATCTTTTGGTAAAGCTTTTAATAAAGCTTCGATCAGGTCCTGACGCCAGCCTGGAATCCCCCAAGACCAGAGATTTTCATCTACCTGGGGCAAGGCTTGTAGCGGAATACGAACGGTCGCGCCATCTTCATCATGGCTTGGGTCAAAACGATAACTGGCTGCCAGACGTAACTCACCATTACGCAAATAGTCCGGGAACTGCTGCGTGGTCGGACGGTCATTCAACCATAATGCATCATCATCAATAAACAGATATCGCGGATCTTGAGGTTCTACCGTAGCACGCCAGTCTTCGAAACTACGGCGACTTGCTACTTCTGGCGGCACTTTGGAAGCATAGAACTGATAAATGGTTTCTTCATCCACTACCAGATCACGACGGCGCAGCTTGTCTTCAACCCGCTCCACTTCTTCAAGCTTGAGTAAATTATGCTTCAAGAATGGTGGCGTAATTCCCAGATGACCTGTGGTCAGTGCATCACGCAGGAAGATTTCATGTGCAGCTTCCTGATCCACTTTCTCATAATTGATCTGACGTTTGGGTTCAATGATCAGACCAAACAGTGAAATCTGGTCATAGGCATTCACCACACCGGCTTTTTTAGACCAGTGTGGTTCAAAGTAATGGTGTTTTACCAGATCACGTGCAGCGAGCAGAATCCATTCCGGCTCAATTTTGGCAAGCGTCCGTAAATACACCTGTGAGGTTTCCACCATTTCAAAGGCCATCACCCAGGGGGTATTGGTCTTATGCAAAGTCGAAGCCGGAAATACACGCGCCTTCTGCTGACGCACCGCCATAAACACATTACGTTCATCAGTCTTGTTGGCAATGAAAGACAACAGACCGGTTAATAAGGCACGGTGCAGATTTTCATAGCTGGCTTTCTTTTCATTAAAGGAGAGGTTCAATCCCTTAGCAAGGTCAACCAACTGTTCATGGGTTTTCTTCCATTCACGTAAGCGTAGCCAACTGAGGAAATGATTCCGCGCAAAAGTACGGCGCTTGTTCTCGCTCATATTTTCACGATTGGCGTGCAGGGTTTCCCACAATTTGATATAAAACAGGAAATCTGAATCTGCTTCACGGAACAGCGCGTGTTTTTGATCAGCCTGCATCTGCTTGTCAGCTGGACGTTCACGTGGGTCTTGGACAGCCAGCGCAGCAACAATCACCAATACTTCATTCAAAACGCCGAAATGCGCTCCACCGAGAATCATCCGTGCCAGACGTGGATCAATCGGCATTTTTGCCATTTGATAACCAATTTTGGTCAGCTCATTTTTCTTCTCGGACATTGCCCCAAGCTCAATTAAGAGCTTACGACCATCATTCACTAAACGGTGATCTGGTGGCTCAATAAAGTCGAATTCTTCCAGTGAACCCAGTTTCAGACTTTGCATTTGCAAGATGACTGATGCCAGGTTAGTTCGCTTGATTTCCGGCTCAGTAAACTCAGGACGACTTAAAAAGTCTTCTTCTGAATACAGGCGAATACACACACCCGGCGCAATACGACCACAACGACCTTTACGCTGATTCGCTGCGGCCTGGGAAATCGCTTCAATTGGCAGGCGCTGTACACGTGAGCGATAGTTATAACGCGAGATACGGGCAAAACCGCTATCAATTACATAACGGATGTTCGGCACTGTCAGTGCAGTTTCCGCCACGTTGGTCGCGATAATAATGCGTCGACCACCACCAGATGGGTTAAAGATTTTTTGCTGTTCAGCTAAAGCCAGTCGCGCATACAACGGTAAAACTTCAGTATGTCGTGGACCATGCTTGATCAGAGTCTCCTGAAGCTCACGAATTTCCTGTTCAGTACTGGCAAAAATCAGGATATCGGCATGTTCCGGATGACCTTTCTCTTGCGCATCCTGGAAACATTCTTCTACGGCGGCTACGACTGCACGGGGCAGGTTTTCTTCAAAATCATCAAATTCGTCGTCATCACTACCGCCAATCGTCATTTCCGAAATTGGACGATAACGCAGTTCAACCGGATAGCTACGACCTTCGACTTCAAAGATTGGTGCACCATTAAAGTAGTTACTAAAGCGGTTTACATCCAGTGTTGCTGAGGTAATGATAACCTTCAGATCTTTACGACGTGGCAGTAACTGCTTTAGATAACCCATGATAAAGTCGATGTTCAATGAACGCTCATGTGCTTCATCGATAATGATGGTGTCATATTTGGTCAGGAAGCGGTCATTGGCCAGTTCAGCCAGCAAGATACCGTCCGTCATCAAACGAACCAGAGAATCCTGTGAACCCTGCTCATTAAAACGGACCTTAAAGGAAATTGACTCGCCGAGCTTTTCCCCAACTTCTTCTGCAATACGTTGCGATACACTACGTGCAGCCAGACGACGTGGCTGGGTATGACCAATCAGGCCGGTCAGACCACGTCCGGCCAGCATGGCAATTTGGGGTAACTGCGTAGTTTTACCGGAACCCGTTTCACCAGCAACAATAATAACTTGGTGTTCTTGAATCGCTTCAATCAGTTTATCGGCATATTGGGTGACCGGAAGTTCCTGATTCAGCTTGATATTCGGAATACGTTCAACACGCTCTAGAACTTTTAAATGCGATTTTTCGAATAATTCTTGGTATTGTTTTTCATTGGCATCCTTACCCTTACGTAAACGATTTAAACGGTGGAGGTCACGTGCCATCACCCAGTTTTCGACATTTAAACCTTTCGCAGCCAAGTCAGCGCCCTACTACTATTCTAAAACATACTATTCTACTCACTTTCATGCATTTTCCCAATGTACTTATGCGCACTTAGATCGTAATTTGGTTGTTGCAGCGTGACTAAAAGCTATGATTTACATTGCGCTCGGATCTGGAGCTGATTCGTATTTTTAAAATATTGCCAGCAAGTAAATAAACACTCAGGCTTCTCTCTCAATACCCAGAGCTATCCATTTCAAGTCAAAATTTTAAAATAAGCCATAAAATGCTTAGGCTATTTAAGCAAGACACCTTTGCTTACGACTGATACGGTTTACTTTTCACATATCATCAAACTACAAGGATATTTATAAAATCAGGAGCTTCCAAGGCTTTATATTCTCAAATTAACTCAATTTATTTGAAAAAAATAAGATTTTTTTAAGCTTTACCCTTGAATTTTGTCGCGTAAAACATCATGTTCTTATGCAGGTTGATGACCGAACATGTTTTGTCATCCAGGCAGCTCTGGCTATGCCGAATGTACATAAAGATGACTTGGGTAAACTGGCAGTCAGTTACATAATTCGGTTTTTCCGATTTTTGTAATGTAAAAATACCATTTTAGCTAAGACCCAAAGTTCGATACTCTTATTCAAAATTAAAGACTAACCTCAATCATGGAGACAATGATGAGCTTGATTAATACTGAAGTTAAACCATTTAAAGCAACTGCTTTCCACAATGGCCAATTTGTTGAAGTTACTGAAGCTGACCTTAAAGGCAAATGGTCTGTAGTATTCTTCTACCCAGCTGACTTCACTTTTGTTTGCCCAACTGAACTGGGTGACCTTGCTGACAACTACGCTGAATTTCAAAAACTAGGCGTGGAAATCTACGGTGTTTCTACTGACACTCACTTCACTCACAAAGCTTGGCACGACACTTCTGACGTAATTGGTAAAATTCAGTACCCATTAATCGGCGATCCAACTTGGACTCTTTCTAAAAACTTCGAAGTTCTAATCGAAGCTGACGGCCTTGCGGACCGTGGTACTTTCGTTATCGATCCAGAAGGTAAAATCCAAATCGTTGAAATCAACGCTGGTGGTATTGGCCGTGATGCTCAAGAACTTCTTCGTAAAGTTAAAGCAGCTCAGTACGTACACGCTCACCCAGGCGAAGTTTGCCCAGCTAAATGGAAAGAAGGCGAAGCGACTCTTGCTCCTTCAATCGACCTAGTTGGTAAAATCTAATCTGTATTAGATTGTACTGATTGAAAAAAGCCACGCATTTGCGTGGCTTTTTTATTTGAACAGTATCAGGCAACTTTACGCTGTGCACCGGCTGTCGTCTGAATCACATCATGGATGAATTTCAATTTCTGTTGCACGACTGGATTAATTAGGAAAGGATAAAAGTCATCCTGCCCCATACTGCGGTTCAAGCTATTCATGGCAAAAGCTACGGGTAACCAGGCCTGATAAATTTCATCAAAATTACAGGTGTAATAAGGATTTATCCGCTTTACCAAGGTCATGAACTGATCATCACGTTCTTCTACTACATGTGGGTGGATCTGCATGCCGAAGGAATCAGCGGTTTCCAGCACATCGACGATGTGCAGATAGTGTGCCCAGGTTTCAGCCCAGTCCTCCCAAGGATGCATGGTGGCATATGTGCTGATATAACGCTCCATCCAGTCTGCGGGTGGTCCTTGATGATAATGCCGATCTAAAGCTTCCTGATAGTCCATGCGCTCGTCCCCAAACAGTTGCCGGCAAGGCTCCAGAAATTCGGTGTTATCTACCAATACATCCCAGTAATAATGCCCAATTTCATGCCGAAAATGCCCAAGCAAGGTGCGATAAACCTCCTCCATATTCTTGCGTTCCATGGCGCGTTCGACATCATCTGCTTCTGCAATATTAAGGGTAATCACTCCATTATCATGTCCAGTCATGACTTTAGGTTCATCAGGACTATTTGGATTGGCCTTAAAATCAAAAGCTAAACCAGATTCAGGATTTTCCTGCCGAGACTGCAACGGCAACTTCCAGCGCAATAAAGAATAAACCAGGCGATGTTTTGCGAGTTCAATTTTATGCCAACGCAGTCGATACTGGGGTTCATTTAAATTGGGAATCACACGATTCAGGCGACAGGCCAGACAGAAGTCATGAGGATCTTCTTGCGGAATCACCCAGTTACACACCGCATACTCGGCATTAGCACAATAACGGTATTTGGCCTGTGTATCTGGTTCTGTCAGTATTGATCCATCTGTATTGGATTCTAAAGCCACCATTAACATGGTCGAGCTATCAAACCCCAGCAGATGTTGACATGCAGTACAGTAATTATTATCAAAATAAACAGGTTGCTGGCAGTGGGAGCACTTAAATAATTGCATGTAGAAATAACTCTGCTTCGTTCTTGTTTTCCCCTCATCTTAAAGCAGTTTTTTTTGACTACCTTAAATTTTTTGTAGCATTTTCTTGCAACAGGTATCAAGAGTTTGCATATTTTTTACTTAATTGAAATGTATCGTTTCTTGAGGAAGATTTTACCCTGAGCTATTGATTGAATTGATCATCCTGGAAAGGCTAAGAAAGAGAGTAAATTTACAAAGCAACTATATAGAACTCAGTGCCCTTGAATTAAGTTCAAAAGATAGACCAATAAGAATTAAATCTAAATCTTCCTGTCTATTGGAGGTGTAGTATGGCTCTACTTTTAACAGTAATTTCCTGGAAATATAATCCTTCAAGCCGCCAGCTTAAAATTTTCTATGACAATGGTTTAACCGAGCTTTATCATCCAGTGCCCGAATATATTTATGACAACTTACTCAGGCGTCATGACAAGGCGGCCTTTGTGAAAAAATACCTGGAATATGATCTTAATTTTACCCGGATTTACAGTGATTAAAACGGACTATTTACTCGAAACTATTATTGAAAAGTAATCAGGAGTAAGCCTGCACCGATATCCACTGTAGAAGAAACAAAACGCTTATCCAGATCGACCAATGCCTTGAATACTGCTACCTGTTCTGCATGAGAAAGTACATTATCCACTACAAGTAACCCACCCTGCCGTTGCAATAATTGCGGCAGGTAACTCCAATATTCAACATAAGCATCACGCTCAGCATCCAGCAGAATAAAATCGAACTGCTGCTGACAGGATTGTAAATAATCCAATGCATCTGTTACCTGAAAATCAATATAACTGTCCAGCTTTAAATGTTGAGCATGTAACTGGGCTTCTTTCGAACGCTCGGCATCAATTTCCAAAGTTACCATGCGACCTTGCATGCTTGATAAAGCTTCGGCCAACCATAAAGTGGAATAACCCGTAGATGTTCCGATCTCAAGCACACATTTAGACTGTTGTGCACGAATAAGTATAGAGAGAAACTGCGCCGATGCAGGTTCGATATTACGATAGCGCTGTAACCGATCACTCAGACCAGCATCATGCGCACTAAAGCGAGCATATAATTCACAGACATAGTTTTGAAAATGACTTTTGTGTTCCACGCTCTACCCTCTTATTCAAATGATTAGGTTTTATAGTGCTTTAATCAGTTTAAAGCGCTCTAATTCACGGTCGTCATCTAAAGTTATCACCTCAGTGAACATGCTGAGTGGACGCACCCAGATTGAATAGTCACCGTATAGACATTGATAAACCACCAGTTTTTCTTCAGTCTCACTATGCGTGGCGACATGCAGAACTTGGTATAATTGACCTTTGTAATGCTGATAGATTCCGCGTTGAAGTTCCATTATTTTACTCATTCGATTGAAGCAGATTCATCTTAACTGAAAATTATCACAATACCGCTAGATCACTTGAAAATTCCATTATTAGCCCGATATAAGTTTGATATTAATGATGAAATTTCTATTTCATCTAAATTTCCGATTGAATAAATAAAAACTACCTGTTTTACCTATTCATCTATTTCACTTAATATTCTTTCATCGAATAAATTATTACTCCTTTGGAGACGTTAGCAATGTTAGATCAAAATACAGCAGCCCAATTAAAAACCCTTTTAGAACGCCTTGAAGGGCCAATCGAACTGGTAGCCACTCTAGATGCTTCGGATAAATCTGCAAAAATCAAAGAACTTGTAGAAGAAATCGCTGCACTGTCTGATTTAGTGACTGCCCGTTTTGATGGTACCAACAAACGTGCACCAAGCTTTGGTGTGGCTAAAGCCGGTGAACAGCCTCGTGTGTTCTTCGCAGGCCTGCCAATGGGTCATGAGTTCACATCGCTGATTCTGGCATTGCTGCAAACTTCGGGTTATGCACCGAAAGTATCGGATGAAGTTCTTGAGTCGATCAAAGGTTTAGGGATCAAGTCTGACTTTGATGTGTTTGTCTCTTTAAGCTGTCATAACTGTCCGGATGTGGTTCAGGCACTCAACCTGATTGCTATCTATAACCCGGGTACAACAGCAACCATGATCGATGGTGCTTTCTTCCAGGAAGAAGTTGAAGAACGCAAAATCATGGCCGTACCAATGGTGTTCCAGGACAACAACCATATTGGCCAGGGTCGTATGACTTTGGAAGAAATCATTGCCAAACTGGATACCAATTCTGCTGCCAAAGATGCGGAAAAGCTCAATGCCAAAGAAGCGTTTGATGTTCTTGTGATTGGTGGTGGTCCTGCAGGCAATACCTCTGCAATCTACGCAGCGCGTAAAGGCATCAAAACCGGCATCGTGGCTGAACGTATGGGCGGTCAGGTCATGGATACCATGGACATCGAAAACTTCACTTCAGTGCAAAAGACCCAAGGTCCAAAATTTGCTGCCGAGATGGAAGCACATGTACGTGAATATGGCGTAGACATCATGAACCTGCAACGTGTCTCTGACATCAAAGGTGCAGATGAAACAGCCAATGGTCTGGTTGAAGTGACTTTAGAAAATGGTGCTAAACTGGAATCGAAAACCGTAATCCTGTCGACAGGTGCGCGCTGGAGAGAGATGAATGTTCCGGGTGAGCAGGAATACAAAACCCGTGGTGTTGCCTACTGCCCACACTGTGATGGTCCACTGTTCAAGGGCAAACGTGTTGCGGTGATTGGTGGGGGTAACTCGGGTGTAGAAGCTGCAATCGACCTTGCTGGTATTGTTGAGCATGTCACCCTGGTTGAGTTTGATACCAAACTACGTGCGGATCAGGTACTTCAGGACAAACTGAACAGCTTGCCGAACACCACGGTGATCAAGAATGCGCTTTCAACAGAAGTAGTGGGTGATGGTTCACAGGTAACTGCACTGAAATATAAAGACCGTGCGACCGATGAAGAACATACGGTTGAGCTTGCAGGGATCTTCGTGCAGATCGGTTTGTTGCCGAATACCGACTTCCTGAAAGAAACCAAAGTTGAGTTAAGCAACCGCGGTGAGATAGTGATTAACGAGCGCAATGAAACCAATGTGAAAGGTGTATTTGCAGCGGGTGACTGCACCACAGTACCTTACAAGCAGATCATCATTGCTACAGGTGAAGGCGCGAAAGCATCACTGTCTGCATTTGATTACATCATCCGTTCGGGTCAGTAATCATTTGAATTAAATAAAAACAGCCTGTTTTATGCAGGTTGTTTGCAATTCAGAAACTACATTAAATAAACGATATGCTTGAATAGAGTCATTGAGGATTTTTAGAGGGAATTCTGTTCATCATCAGATGATTTAAATAAATTAAAATACCTTCTGGATAAGGCCTTGTCCACAATCGCTTACACGCTTAACCTCACTATGCACTATCGAATACAAACATTTCCTCACATAATATAAACACACAATTCAAAATTGATGTTTAAAAATAATAATCATAAAAACTAGTAAAATAAGGAGAAGAATATGCAGTATCAATATCATTGTGCATGTTGCAATAAAGCTGTTTCATCTACCGATACCTCATGTCCAAATTGTGGCTCACACAGCATCAGAAGTCCTTATAGTTTCTGGATGTTGTGCCTATTGGCCTGCTTAGCTGCAGCAGTCATATTTAAAGTGGTTCATGTCTCTTCACAAGCCCAACAGGATGTACCCACCAAAGACACTATTTTCAATGCATTACAACTCGAAGTAAAACAATCTTCCTAATTCAAACAGTGACGATTTTCATGGTTCATTTTCCTCAGAGGCCTGATATTCAGTATCAGGCCGAATCATTTTATAAACACTGATTCTTGCAAGACTAGGTATATACCTTAGAAATTCCGCAATGCTCTGCCCAGTTGATTTACAATAATACAAGTCTTGTAGAGGTTTTGAGTATGGTGCAGTTAATTCGCAAAGGTGGTTTAAGAGAACGTGCGAACCGCAGTCGCAGTTATCAAGGTTCAGAAAATACAGAAGCCACGTTAAAACCAAACCGTTATAGCTCTTCACAAAAAACAGATGAAAAAAAAGAGGAAACTACTGTTTCCCCTATTTTAGTTGACCAAGATCTCTCTCGTCAGGATTGATCTTCTTAATTCATTAAAAACAATGCGTCATACCAAAGCCAGATTGCAAAGATCAGGAACAGTATGCCCGAAATCAAATCTATATAGTTGCCTGCACGTTGGTACAGCACTTTGATTTTCGGTTGAGAGATAAGTAGCATCAGCAAAGCAAAAGTCAGGAAAGTTTGTAGTGGAATAATCACTGCCAGCTGTGATTTCAGATAATCTGAAGCTGATGAGCTGAGGGCCAGTGAAAAAACACTGCTAAAATAAATCAGTGTTTTGGGATTAGACAAATTGGTCAACAAACCTAAAGTAAAATAATTTTTAGGTTCATTCATCACTACTTGATCATCGCTGGCTTCATGGCGCTGTTTAAATGCCTGTAGTCCACCTTTAAGCATCGCCCAGCCCATTCTTGCCAGAAATGCTCCACCCACAATCATGAGTACTTGCTGAATCCAGGGGAATTGGTCAATCAGCACGGTAAAACCAGCAAGGGTCAGCACTACCCAAACCACGATCCCTGCCGAAATGCCGGCAATAATTTTTAAGGTATTGGCACGGGTAGTAGATGCTGCACTTCGTGCAATCAGCAGGACGTCCGGTCCGGGGCTCAGTTGAGCAATAAAATGCAAACCACAAATGGTTAACAACAAAGACATATTTCTTCTATTAGCAATGACTGAAACCGCAGCATTATAACTTTTGTTTAAATTTTCGCAGTACTTTTATCTTAATTTACTCACATAAAAAAGCCGAATCATGGGATCCGGCTGCATAAATGTAAATCGAAATTATTTTGGATTCACATCTTTCATTTCAATCTTTTTCGCTTCTGGCGTCACTTCACGTGCTTCACCATCAATAATGGTTGAATCGCCACGACCACCTTGCTGATTTTGCATTTCCTGCATCTGACGCATCATTTCTGCAAATGGATTCTGACCTTGAGCACCGCCCATATCGCCCATCATGCCACCCATCATTTTTTCCATCATGGCTTGCTGGCGTTTCATCATGACTTTCATCATCGTCGCTTTAAATGCCTGTTGTACAGCGGGGATCAGCATTAATACCGCCAACACGTCTGTAATCAGACCTGGAATCAGCAGGAAAAAACCAGCTAGAATTTTCGGCAGATTATTGGTCATGGCCGGATCGGCACTCATCTGGCCCATTTGCATTTGTTGCATCTGCGGCATGAGTCCGGTGGCATATTTACGAATCAGGTTCATACCGATAAAGAATGCGGCCACAAACCAGAAAAAGACGTACCACATGCTCCCGACGAGGTCGCCCACGCCAATCCACACAAATACTTCCAGGATTACGCCAGCAAGGATAATAAGAAATAATTTCATGAAAATTAATCTAATCTCTATTCAATAATTAAGGATGTAATCAACTGCTTCATCAGGATCAAGCTTTTTTGATACGCTTATGTAACAATATGGGCATTATTTTATTTTTAAAGTGCAGGCATGTCATTAATTATTGGGATTGACCCAGGTTCACGTCTTACAGGGTATGGCATTATTCAAAAAGAAGGTTCCAAACTGTCTTTTGTGGATGCAGGAACCATCAGGACGGAAACTGTGGAAATGCCTGAGCGATTAAAGCGAATTTTTGCCGGGGTTGAACGTATTGTTAAATTCTATGGTCCGACAGAAGCGGCCGTAGAACAGGTGTTTATGGCACAAAACCCGGACTCTGCCCTGAAACTCGGCCAGGCCCGTGGTGCGGCCATTGCAGCACTGGTCAATCTGGATCTGCAAGTCGCTGAATATACGGCACGTCAGATCAAACAGTCTGTGGTTGGCTACGGTGCAGCAGAAAAAGAACAGGTACAGATGATGGTCATGAAAATTCTAAACCTCAGCATCAAACCCCAACAGGATGCAGCGGATGCCTTGGCTGCGGCAATCTGTCATGCCCATGCTTCGGGTAGCATGAGCAAGATGGCAGTACTGAATGCTTTAGGTGGCATGGCACGTGGACGTAGCCGTGCCAGCAGACGTCGTTAATCATTATATGAATATTTGATCTGAAAATTTTCAAACTGATATTCAGCAGGATTTAATTCAAGTTGTTGAATATCAGCCACATCTGCATGAATTGGTCCCTTTTGACTACGTATAATCATCTCTTGAATTTTTCTCTCATCTCCAACCACTACAGCCTCTACCTGTGCAGTTGGCAGATTTTGTACATAGCCTTTTAATTCCAGTTCTACTGCCTGAACTGCAAACCAGTTTCGATAGCCTACTTTCTGCACTTTTCCTGAAATCATCAGTTTCACAGCCTGCATCATGACTTCCCTAAAGATTAACTATTTTATAAATGGCCTGTTTCATATCCTGTGCCTGTAAACCACGCTGACCATATTTTGCCAACTCATCTCCGGCCAAGGCATGTAAAGTCACAATTTCATGCAGATGAATATCGTCATGCAACTGGGCTTTCAGACTGGCAATCATGCCAGCCAGTACATCGCCCATCCCTCCAGTGCCCATACCCGGATTACCCGCAGTACAGATATACAGCTGATCTTCCAGAATCAGACTGCCCGAGCCTTTCAAGACCCACTGTCCTTGGAATTTCTGCTGTAAGGTATGAATGGCAGCGATTCGGTCAGCTTCGATTTCTTGAGTTTTAGATTTCAATAAAGTCGCGGCTTCGCCCGGATGAGGGGTGCAATAGGTTCGTGGATTTAATTGTTCTGGTTGTGTTGATAGAAACCAGAGTGCATCTGCATCTAATATGATTTCCAGTTCTGATTGCTGAAGTGCAGAAAACCAGAACTGATACTGCTGTTCAGCCCAGAGATCACGTCCTAAGCCCATACCAAAACAAACGGCATCTACTTGCTGCAACAGATTGTCACGCTGATTTTCATCTAGGGCATTCATATCCCGGAGCATGATATTTGGTGCCCGTGAAAGGATTGCCGTATGATGTTTGGCATCACAAATAACAGTCACTTTACCCGCTCCTGCTGCAAATGCAGCTTCAGCTGACATGATTACTGCACCACCCATATCAGCATGACCGCCAATCACCAGTACATGTCCATAGCTGCCCTTATGTCCAAAGGCCTGACGTTTGGGTAAATGGATGTGAGTACCAGATAATTGAGCAACAGGTTTCAATTCAGCATCGGTTGGAATTGCAGATATACATTCTACCTGCCCAGCGTAGGCTTTCCCCTGCCCGGTAAATAAGCCTGCCTTAAATCCAAGTACCGTGTAAGTATAATCAGCCTGAATAGCGACTGGCAAAGGTTGCCCAGTATTAGCATGGAGACCACTTGGAATGTCGATTGCGATCTTTAAGCCCTTTTGAGCATTAATACTTAGAATCATCTGTTGCCATGTGCCATTCAGATCACGGTTAAGACCTATCCCAAATAACGCATCAATATAGGCATCATATTCAGTCTGAAAATCAAAATGCGGATAGACTTTTATGCCTGCATCAAGTGCTCCCTGACTCGCCGAAGCCAGATCCTGTGAACCACCCTTTTCTGCTGCATAAATCTCTATCTCAAAACCAGCCTGCTGTAAGTACTTCCCGACCAGATAGCCATCTCCGGCATTATTACCCTGCCCACAACAGACCGCGACCTTTTGAACATTTTCTTCAACAAATAAAGGAATCAGGCGCTGTACAATGCTCCAGGCCACTTGCTGCATCAGACCATAAGAACTGTTTTTTCGGGCAAACCAGCGCTGCTCCCAGGCTTGAATACTTTGGCTATGATAAACGGGGCTATGGTAAACTTGTTGCTGCATTTTTTATTCCCTGTTCCCGGTTTATGACTACACCCGATTCTCCCGCGCAAATTCAGGTTTTTCAAGAGGATCCAGAAGCCCTCAAAGCATGGATCAAAGTACAAGCGCTGGAATTGGGTTTTTCTGATTGTGTCATTGCCCGGCCGGATGCTCAAGCAGAATTGCCCCGTCTGCAGGAATATCTGGAGCGTGGTTATCATGGCGATATGAAATTTCTGGAAGAAAATCTGGAAAAACGCGCTGATCCAACGCTATTAATTCCGAATACTAGATCAATTATCTGTGTTCGTATGGATTATCTGGTCGAAACACCTAAACCGAGAATGGTCCCAGATGCGCCAAACTCCGCGATTATTGCCCGCTATGCCCGTGGTCGTGATTATCACAAGACCATGCGTGGTCGGCTAAAAATGCTATCGGCTAAAATCAAAGAAAAAATCGGAGAATTTGAATCACGTCCTTTTGCCGATTCAGCACCCGTTTTTGAAAAGTCTCTGGCTGAAAATGCCGGTATGGGCTGGACTGGTAAACATACGCTGCTGATTCATAAAAAATCCGGTTCCTTCTTTGTACTCGGCGAACTGTTTACTTCACTGGAACTGCCATTTGATGAACCGACGACCAAACACTGTGGTTCTTGTACGGCCTGTATCGATATCTGCCCGACACAGGCGATTGTTGAGCCGTATATGCTGGATGCACGGCGCTGTATTGCCTATCTAACCATTGAGTATAAAGGCATTATTCCTGGAGATCTTCGTCGTGGCATTGGTAATCGGGTATTTGGTTGTGATGACTGTCAGTTGATTTGTCCTTGGAACAGCTTTGCCAAGACGACGACCATTGCAGACTTTCATCCACGGAATGGACTGGATCAGGCCAGCCTGCTGGATTTATGGCAATGGGATGAGCCCACCTTTTTAGCTTCAACAGAAGGTAGTCCGCTACGGCGTACCGGTTATCAAAGCTTTATGCGCAATATTGCTATTGGTTTAGGCAATGCGCCATTAAATCCAGCGATTATTCAGGCCTTGCAAAACTCTCGCGCTCAACATGATGAAGTTGTACAGGTACATATCGATTGGTCGATTCAGGAACAACTTTCTAAATCCAGATAATTGTCTATTTTTACCTGGTGTCACAGATTCCCTTAAAAGCCTTACACACCTTATTTTCAGACTGTGGCATAAATTTAAATAGTCTCAGAACTGAAATGGAGGGACGATGATGTCATCAAAAAATCCAAATCAAGAGTTGCTGGAACAGCTGCAAAATGAACACCAGAATCAAATTCAGCAACAGCAGCAACCTCAGCAGCATGGGCCAGTCAATTCGCCCAAGAACAATCAGCACGAGCAGGATGAACGGGTTTTAAACAAACAGCATCGAGCAGATCTGCAAAATCAGAATATTCATGGCAATCACCGTGAATAGGAATAACTCGCTCCTGAAGTTAATAAAGCCCACCTTAGGTGGGCTTTATGATATGAGTTTAAAATTTATTTATTTTTCACTTGATAAATCTTTTTAATTAAAGATTTTCCATTTATCAGCTCAGATTCAACTACAGTCACGTAAATCGATTATTTTTGATCCAAGTTAGAAGTGTCAGCAAAATTGTGTGCCGTGATCAGGATGCCATATTTCGCATTGAGGTAATCTCCTATCCGAATGACATCACTGCCATTGGCATGTTCTACTGTAAGTGTCTGAGTAATAGCATCATAATGCAGTGACTCGAAACTTTCCTGATGCAGACTAAGCCAATGTAAGGTATCTGCGAGATTTTCATCAACAATATAAGTTTCAGCCTGAAAGTCTTTACTCATTCTGCCCCCATTGACGTTTTAACAATGCCATATTTTAACGGAATATTCTTAATTTCAGGCATAAAAAAGTGAGCAGATGCTCACTTTTCTGGGGGTAGGTATTAATCTTTACTGATGCCACACTTGCGACATTCTCGCTGTGTGCCAATTTCTTCCATGTGTTGATATTCATAAATGTGCAAGCAAAATATTTTTTTCAAAAGCTGAAGCATTGTCAAAACTCCCATTTCATCATTATTTAAATACGCTTCTGTAGCCCACTCTTCCTGAGTGTCTATTATTTTGATTAAAAAACCACCCCTTACTTATAATCATCTTTTTTGAAAATGTAAAATCAATTTCATGCATTTTTTCGACTTTCCGATAAAGTTAAATTTCAATTGATTCATCCTTTTAATCAGCTAAAGTGATGCATATCGCAATTTCATCATCTTAAATAATGTTATCTATAAAAAAAGCGAACCGGGGTTCGCTTTTTGAATCATTTTAAAAGAATCCGGCTGGTTTGGTTGAGTAGCTGACTAACAGGTTTTTGGTCTGCTGGTAATGGTCCAGCATCATCTTGTGGTTCTCACGGCCAATGCCTGATTTCTTATAACCACCGAAGGCCGCATGTGCCGGATAGATGTGATAACAGTTGGTCCAGACACGCCCTGCCTCAATCGCACGGCCAGCACGATAAGCGGTATGGGTAGAACGTGACCAGACACCAGCGCCCAGACCATAGATGGTATCGTTGGCAATCTTGATCGCATCATCAAAGTCTTTGAAGGTGGTCACGGCCAATACCGGTCCAAAAATTTCTTCCTGGAAAGTACGCATGTTGTTGGTACCTTTAAAGATGGTCGGTTCAATATAGTACCCCTGACCAACTTCATGACGTGCACCACCACCAACGAGCACTTCTGCACCCTCGCCTCGACCGGTTGCGATACAACCGAGAATTTTGTCCTGCTGTTCCTGCGATGCCTGCGCGCCAATCATGGTTTCGGTATCCAGTGGATGACCTGTTTTGATTCGTTTAACCCGTTCAACCGCCAGTTTCAGGAATTGATCGGCAATACTTTCTTGTACCAAGGCACGTGATGGACAGGTACAGATTTCTCCCTGGTTCAGGGCAAACATAGTGAAGCCTTCCAGTGCTTTTTCCAGGTAATCATCCTGCTGTGCCATGACATCTTCAAAGAAAATATTCGGTGATTTACCACCGAGTTCCAGGGTAACAGGAATAATATTTTCAGTGGCATATTGCATGATCTGCTGGCCCACAGAAGTCGAACCGGTAAAGGCTATCTTGGCGATACGCGGATTCACTGCGAGTGGACGTCCCACTTCAACGCCATAACCATTGACGATGTTTAATACGCCTTCCGGTAACAGATCCTGAATCAGTTCCACCAACACCAGAATACTAACCGGTGTCTGTTCTGCAGGTTTCAAGACAATACAGTTACCTGCTGCCAAAGCCGGTGCCAGTTTCCAGGTTGCCATCAGAATCGGGAAGTTCCATGGAATAATTTGCCCCACCACGCCCAAAGGTTCATGGAAGTGGTAGGCAATGGTATCTTCATCGATTTCTGAAATGCCGCCTTCCTGTGCACGGATACAACCAGCAAAGTAACGAAAATGGTCAATTGCTAAAGGAATATCAGCCGCTAAGGTTTCACGGATCGGCTTGCCGTTGTCCCAGGTTTCAGCCACTGCCAGAAGCTCCAGATTGGCTTCCAGACGGTCAGCAATTTTTAACAGAATATTAGAACGAGTTGTTGGAGAAGATTTACTCCATTGTGCTTTGGCTTTATGCGCAGCATCTAGTGCCAGCTCAATATCTTCTACGCTGGAACGCGGCACCCGGGTAAATACTTTACCGTCCACAGGTGAGAGATTATCAAAATATTCGCCTTTGACTGGCACTATCCATTGCCCGCCAATAAAATTTTCATACTGGGCTTTGAAATGAACTTTTGAGCCAGGCTGATTCGGATCGATATAACGCATATGTATTTCCTTTGCTTATTTTAATCTATAAAAAAGCCGCATCTACAGCTTTGGTATAAGGTACACCCGTACATTATTTGATTAACATAACCTGCATAAGGTTGGAGAAAGGTTGGAACTCAGCAGGTTTACATTTCTTTTGATTCTTCATAAAAACAATAATAATTACATCGGATGTAAATCATGAATTATTGTGAGGATAAGGAATGATGACAGAACAAAGTTTGATACAACACAGGCAGAAAATTGACCAACTGCGTCAAAGTAGCAGTTTATCGCCATTGCATGCTGCACAGTTAGAACAGAGCATTGTCAGCTCCTGGCAACGCTCATCTTCAGCAGATATACCGAAGGATCGTTTGGCAGCCCCGCTGATCGATATCCAGAAAGTCTGTTCATCCTCGGCTTTAAGCCATGCTTTACAATATTGTGCTGAAAATCTAAGGCATATTGCTGAACAGTCTTCTATGGTATTGGCTGTAGGAGATATTGGTAGCACCGTTCTCTGGACAGCATCCTGTCCTGAAATGCGTAAAGTTGCTGAAAATGTGCATCTGATTGAAGGCGGACAATGGCGGGAGGAACTGGTCGGTACCAATGCCCTCGCGCTGTCGATCAAAACCCAGCAGTCGAGTTGTGTATTTTCAAGTGAACATTACATGTCATCAGCACATGACCTGGTCTGTTATGCCGCGCCGATTATTGATCCTTATTCGAAACAAATCCTGGGTGTGATTGATCTGTCAACAACCTGGCATAAGCATAACAATTTAGGGCTGCTTGCTGCTGAGCATTGCTCCACACTCATTCAATCGGCTCTATTGGAATATCAGAAACAGCGTTTGTATATTCGCGCTTTTTCCGTCCCAAATGTAATTTTCAATGGCAAGGCACTGGTTCTGACACCACGCCAGATTGAAATTCTGGCAATTCTGGCTTTATGTCCGCAAGGCCTAAGTCTGGATAATCTACATCAGGCCCTCTATGGCGAACGCAAAGTCAGTATCGGCACCTTAAAAGCGGAAATGTCACAGCTACGTGATATCTTGGGTGGTATGCTCGGTTCCCGACCTTATCGTTTACTCGCTCATGTGGAAGCAGACTTTTTACAGACAGAACAGTCCCTGGATGCGGGTTATATCGATTCTGCCTTGAAGTTATATACGGGTATATTTCTGGCAAAAACAGAGAGTCCATTTTTATGCGCCTGGCGGGATTGTCTGGAATCACGACTTAGTGATGCCATTTTTAAAGCCAATGAAACTGATGTACTACTCAAGCATGTGGCACGTTTCCCGGAAGCCATTGATGCTGTAGAACGCCTGATTGAGCTGATGCCAAAGAACCATCCGGTGCATCAGACCTTACTTAAGTTTCACGATATTTAAGCCTTAGGAGCTTTTGACTTTCAAGTTGATAATAGGCTTGATTTATCTAACAATAATTTTTAATTGAATCGAATATAAAAAGTTATTCAGCACTTTAAAATTATAATTTTTATAAAACTTTTTCACTGCATCCATGACAAGAATCACCTTGTAATAAGGTATATGATTTAATCATTCTTATAGAACTCATTCACCCCCTATTAATCAGTGATTCCAAGATGGAAAAACACTCTATATATCTTTTTGAGTTAACTAAATTTTAGTTAAAAAAAAGAGCAACGCCTGCTCTTTATCCTTATCAAGGGTGTAAGGATAAGCCAAGACAATCATATGGGGATACACTTGTCTTGGCACACTTCATAAGAAGTGCGAGCAGGGTTGCAAAAAATGTAAGTCTGCCGAGTGGAGAGATGACTTACATTGAGGCATTACATTGCCGCTTTAAAAATGTCGACTACTTGCGCATGACTGGCCTTACGAGGGTTGGTCAGCATGCAGGCATCTTTTTGCGCATTTTCTGCCATGATGCCAAGGTCTGTTTCTTTTACACCGAGTCCTGTCAGACCAGATGGAATTCCAATGGAAGCTGAAAGCTGGCGAATGGCATTGATTGCTTCATAGGCTGCTTCAGTGACTGTTAGTCCTTCTGTATTTACACCCATCAACTGAGCGATTTTTGCATAACGATCTGGACAGGCAATCAGGTTAAATTCGCATACATGCGGGAGTAAAATGGCATTACATACACCATGCGGCAGGTTATAGAATCCGCCAAGCTGGTGTGCCATGGCATGCACATATCCTAAGGATGCATTGTTAAATGCCATACCTGCCAGATACTGTGCATAACTCATCGCATCACGCGCTTCGATATTATCGCCATTCGCTACTGCTTGGCTCAGCCATTCACTGATCATGGTAATGGCCTTTTCAGCGCAGGCATCGGTAATCGGATTGGCCGCAGTCGACACATAAGCTTCTACCGCATGTGTCAAGGCATCCATACCGGTTGCTGCAGTTAAGCCTGCTGGTTTGGCAACCATCAGTTTAGGATCATCAATTGCGATTAACGGTGTACAACGCCAGTCCACAATCGCCATCTTTACATGGGTATCAGTATTGGTGATGATACAGAAGCGGGTCATTTCCGATGCTGTACCAGCTGTGGTATTGATGGCGATCAGTGGTGTCATCGGTACTGTACTTTTATCAATACCTTCGTAATCGCGGATATGACCACCACCTGCTGTGACCAGACCAATACCCTTGGCACAGTCATGCGATGAACCACCGCCTAGCGAGACAATGAAATCACAGCCATTGTCATTGTAGGCTTGCACGCCATTATGGACGTTAATATCGGTTGGGTTTGGCTCTGCGCCCGGGAAGATATAGCTGTCGACACCCGCCTCTTTTAAATAAGTTGCGATGGTATCTGCGACACCAAATTTGTATAAGCCGTCATCGGTCACAATCAGGGCTTTTTTTGCACCTAGATTTTGGGCTTTAGCACCAATTTCTTTGGCACAGCCTGGACCGAAAAGTGAAACACAAGGGATATAAAAACCGTTGGTTTGATCTGCAATATTCTTAAAAGCCATGGTGTGATTCCTTCTACCATTCATCTTATTATCGGTGACCCTCACCGTCATTAGAGTATTGAATGAAGCTAAAAAGAATCCTACCTACCAAAATCCTACCTTTGATAAAGTTTTGAATTTTCATTATTTTCTAATTATTTTAGATATTTATTTTTATGAAAGGGATAAATAAAAAAGCACTTAGACGTTTACTTCTAAGTGCTTAATAATTTGGTGGGCCCAGACAGACTTGAACTGTCGACCAACGGATTATGAGTCCGCTGCTCTAACCAACTGAGCTATAGGCCCTATATGCCGAAAACCTTATTTATCAATAGGTTTAGGCGACAAGAATACTAGCTAAGATTTTTTTAAAAGACAAGCCTTTTTATGCCCACTTGCACACTTCATCAGCAATTATAAATTAGAAAAAATAGACACTTTGTAAATTCCTCATACTTTAGAAGGCTCTCATAGTCATTCAGAAGGAAAATTTCCATTTCTTTACAAAACATAGCTGCTATCAAAATATATTTAAAAATTAACTTTCGACTATGCTTTTATACTTTTTATATATAATTATTTAAATACTTTGAATGGCTGAATTAATTTTTATATCCGGATCAATTCAGCTATGAAATTAATTAAAAGCTTAAGCTTCGTGCTCCAAATTCTCTTCTTTGCGCATATCCAGATAAATTTCGATCAAAGACCATACAACAATGAGTGCAAAAATGAACAATGAGAGCACCAAAGCCGTTAAGTAAGTCATTCTTTATCCTCTCTCGCGAACATGATTGGAAGTGTCTTAAAGCCGAAACATATCCTTGGGCTTCGACAAAAGTCTAATAACTATTTTTTGTACTGAACAGCCATTTTTTAGCATTTTTAAGAGTATTTTTATCTATTATAAGACGTTTAACTAATTAAAATTAATTTTGTTATTGTTTTTAAATCTTAATTAACCATTACTCAATATATTTATTCACTTGCTTTTTGAATGTATTTAAGACTTTTAAATCAATTCCACTTGACGAAATATAAGAACAAGCACAAATTATGTTTTTTTTCACACACTCCATCCCCTATGTTTAAGAAATTCATTGGCGAATCTGCGTTTAAACTTGCAGGCTGGCAATATCACGTTGAACCAAATGTGCTTGAAGACAAGCAAGTGATTGTGGGCTTTGAGCATACTTCAATGATGGATGCCGTGCTTTCTCTGGCCTTATTTCAGATATACGACATCAAAATTCATACTTTGATTAAAAAAGAATTATTTAAAGGTCCATTTAAGCCATTATTAGAAAACATTGGCGGTATTCCGGTAGATCGTAAATCGAGCAAGGATATTGTGACCCAGATGGTTGAACTTTTTCAGAGTAATGAAAAATTCAATTTGGTGATTGCACCTGAAGCGACTCGTGCCAAAAATGGTGAAGAGCGTCGACCAATTCGTACCGGTTTTTGGCATATTGCCAAAGCAGCGAATGTGCCGATTGTACTCATGTATGCCAATTCTAAAACCAAACAGGGTGGCATTTTCGGAAAAATTTATCCAACAGACCTTGAACATGACCTGGCTTTAATGAAACAGCTTTATAAAGACAATGTCGGTCTGGATATCGTGATCCCTGAAAAAAAATAATGTATGTCCATGAGATGTTATGCATGACCTAGCATCTCATTTCTTCTTCTCCTTCTATACTCTTTTCCACAATAAATATTTTTTATTTTTAAACTAAATTATTACCTTTAATCCCCGAATAAATTTCTCAGTGCGTCTATTTTTTTGTCATTATCGTTAAATCTAAAAACCAGGCTCTTTTTTTAAAAAAAGCCCTTATGGTAGAATTTGCCCAATTCGATAGGCATACAGCCAATCTACAAGGAGCATATTTCGCATGGCGGGTCATTCCAAGTGGGCCAATATTAAGCATCGTAAAGCAAAACAAGATGCTAGCCGCGGTAAACTTTTTACCAAATATATTCGTGAATTAACTACTGCTGCAAAACTCGGCGGACCAGATGCGGGTAGCAACCCACGTTTACGTGCTGTTGTCGAAAAAGCATTGTCTGTAAACATGACACGTGATGTGATCAACCGTGCGATTCAACGTGGCGCAGGCGGCGAAGATAACGACGATCTTAAAGAAGTAACTTACGAAGGCTATGGCGTAGGTGGTGTTGCCGTAATTGTAGAAACAATGACAGACAACCTGAACCGCACTGTACCTGACGTACGTCACTGCTTCTCTAAAACTGATGGTAACTTAGGGACTAATGGTTCAGTTGCATTCCTGTTCACCAAACGTGGTGAGATTACTTTTGAAGATGTATCTTTAGAAGATCAAATCATGGAAGTCGCTCTTGAAGCTGGTGCTGAAGACATCGAAGTTAATGAAGATGAAATCCTGGTCATTACTACACCAGAAAGCTTCGGTACAGTTCAGGATGCTTTAGCTGCTGCAGGTTTAAAATCTGATAATGCTGAAGTTGTAATGAGCCCTTCCACCAAAGCTGAAATCACGGATATAGATCAAGCGAAAAAAATCATGAAAATGATTGATATGCTTGAAGATCTGGACGATGTTCAAAACGTTTATACCAACGTTGAATTCTCTGAAGAAGTATTGGCTCAGCTAGACGCTTAATCTTCAGGAAAACAAAAACGCACTTTTGGGTGCGTTTTTTATTTTGATCTATCTTATTAAATCATTTTGTAGGTGATTTCAATCAATTTACTTAGTTATTCGGAGACAAATATTTAGATAGTGCTATCTCTTCAATTAAACTTTATTGAGTAAGCCACTGCAGTTAAAAACATTATATTCCTTGATCACGAAGCTGGAATGCAGTGCGACCACATGTTCAATCTTGCCGATCTTGTTAAGCAGGATCTCACTATAGTTTTCCATATCACGTGCAACTACTTCGACAATAAAATCTGCCGACTGCCCTGTTACCAGAAAGGCATTAATCACTTCAGGAATACTTTCCAGCTCACCCAGAAATTTGGCAAAAGTGTCACTATCATGTTTGCTTAAGGAAACCTGCAAAAGTACATGCAGACTGAAACCAAGCTTTTGATAATTAATTTCCCGTTTTAGACCACTAATAATATTATGGTCAATCAACTGTTTAATACGGCGATGAACCGAGCTGACCGAAAGATTCACCCGTTCAGAGAGTTCATTCAAATTGACATCTTCATGGGTCAAAATTTCAAGAATGTGCTTATCAAAACGATCTAATTCCATCTTTAGTCTCTTGCCACTTTATTAAAATACCTCATTATTTTACGCATAATATTGATATTTTTTTCATAAATTACCAGATATTTGCAAAAAAATACCAGATGATGATCTAGAGGAAATTTAAGTCCTTTCGATAGCCATTCATCGCATAAAATATATTTTAGATAAACGCAAATATCTAATAAACCATTATTATTTATCATAAATTAATCTGTTTAAAGCTTTATCCAGGCAAATAATACTATGTTCAAAACGTGATTATTCATGCTTAGATTTACACTTGTATAGAAATTGAATAAAAATTAGTCGTTTTATTTACAACGCAAAATAATCAAAACAAGACAAAAACGCAAGGAACGGTTATGGCTTTCAGTATTTTTAGTTCAATTAAAAGTAAACTCAGCCCGGTGCTCACGACAGAGACGCAAAACAAGAGTTTACTTAGCGGTTTTTTAGGTGGCAGTCTTTCTGGCATTATTGGTTCTATCACGGGTTCTACTCCCGCTACTCCTTCCCTAGATTCCCTCTTAAATAGCTTACTTTCAGGTAAGAGTTTAAGTTCAAGCTCCCTGACTGATTTAATTACTCAATTTACCGGTTCGAATGCTACAAAACTCGATATTAACAGTTTAATTAGCAAACTCACTCAAGCCAACGGCGGCAGTTTTGATCTGGGTTCGATCAGTAATCTGCTGGGTAGTTTAATGGGTAGCAATACATCAAATTTAGATTTAAATGCTGTGATTAAATTGGTCAGTGGGTTAATTGGTGGTAGTTCAGGTAATTTAGATCTCAGTAAAATTGCTGACCTGGCTGGTAACCTTCTGCAAGGCGGTGACATTGATATCGCGCAAATTGCTCAGCTCGTCGGTGGCCTAATTGGTGGTTCTGGCGGTCTTGAAGGTGTTGATATTGGCGCAATCGCAGGTCTTGTTAGCGGCTTAATCCAAGGTGGCGACATCGACATTGCACAGATCGCTCAGCTTGTCGGTGGTCTAATTGGTGGTTCTGGCGGTCTTGAAGGTGTTGATATTGGCGCAATTGCAGGACTAGTCGGCAATCTGATTGGCGGGAATGGCGATATTGATATCGCGCAGATCGCTCAGCTTGTCGGTGGCTTAATCGGTGGCTCTGGTGGTCTTGAAGGTATCGACATCGGGGCAATTGCAGGCTTGGTTGGCGGCTTAATTGAAGGCAATGGTGACATCGATATCGGTCAGATCGCTCAACTGGTCGGTGGCTTAATTGGTGGTTCAGGTGGTCTTGGTGACTTCGACCTAGGTGCGATTACCGATATTATTTCTGGCTTCAGCAATAATGGCGGTGACTTCGACCTTTCACAATTGACCAATTTACTTGGTGGTCTCGTGAGTGCAAATGATAGCTCTGATCTGAGTGGCTTACTGGGTGGTTTAGGCGACCTAGGCAATGGTTTAGGTTCAAATGCATTTGAAAGCTTACTTGATGGAAGTCTAGGCGACTTAGGTTCGAGCATTATTCCAGAATTAGGTGATCTTATTTCAGGTGGTAGCTCAGTTGATAACAATATCAGTATTACTGAAATTATTCCGACCATCAAAGAAACAATTTCCAATATCTCGAGCGGTAGTCCATTACCGAAGTTTGACTTTAGCTCACTTCTCAGTGGCTTTAATAAACAGAGTGATATTGATCTCACAAACCCTTGGGGCTAAGTATCAAATAAAAAAACGCGCTTTAAGCGCGTTTTTTTATTTCACTATTTAACTTATACACCGCGCCAATCAATACGAGCATTACGTTCATGACGATAGATGTTTTTAATATATTGGCCTAAAGGCAATTTCGAGAGATAGGTCTGATAATCCCGATATTCATCTGACATTGATTCAAAACTCTCACGCTCCCACGGCGTACCGGAAATTGCCAACAAAGGTGCCAACATTGAACAGACTGCAATATCAGCCAGACTAAAACGCGATCCCGCAAAATAAGCTCCCTTATTCTCGATCAGTGTCTGGTTCAGCTGTTCAACTGTCTCTTTAATATATTCACGGGACTGAGCAAGTGTATCTTCAGTAAGTGCATAACCTTTGCTGAGAAGGGTTTTAAGCAAAGGCTTGGAAAATTTTTCGAACTGACGCAGATACCCTTTTTCACCGATCAGGATCTCCATCGATTCATGATCATGGGATAAAGCCTGGGCCAGCATCCAGCGACGGATATGACGTCCCAGTTCCTGAGTCATTTCATCAATCTCCAGCACCTTTTGGCGTAAGCGTGCTTCTACTGGTAATAAACGATGCTCAGGATAATGTTCATCCAGATACAAGGCGATCTGGGTTGAATCTGCAATCCATTGTTCCTTGTCACGCAAAATTGGCAGACGGTTCTGTCCCGTTTTAAGACGAGCAAAGGCACGATGCGCACCTGGCATGAGGTTTTGTGCGACATAATCCAGTTCTTTATGATCAAGCATCCAACGTGCTTTTTCACAAAAATGTGATAAAGGAAACTGGTATAAGGTGCGCATAAAATCTCCATGTTGATTATTAAATTCGGTCGCATTAAAACCATCTATTTCAGTTGGATACTTTAGACACCCTTCATTGGAAATACAATGTGCTTTTAATTCAAAATTAAGATGTTACTTATTCAACTCCACAATAGGGCTCTTTCATAAATCATTTTTGCATCACTACACGGAAAGGTTCTTTCTAAAAACTCCCCTCATCCTAACCTTCTCCCAGAGGGAGAAGGAACTTTCAATATCCATTTAAATATAAATATAACGATCATTTTTTGACTTATGAAAGATATCTAATGTTTATTTTTATACAATTTTTTGTCTTGTTTATCTTTAAAGCAGATATGTCTTTTTAAAATCCATACTTATAGATTGAAAAACAAATTAAATCCTGTTGTTTTTTAACTATTTACTATATTCAAAATTGATAAAAACCTAGCAATTTTTGTCCTAAATAGGTTTTTTCATAAGCTTTGCGAAAGCAATTACTTAATCTCATAAAGCTTAGCCTGTAACGTTTTGATATCGATTTAGGATGTCATTATGTCTCGTTTAACTTTTGAAAAAGTTCATATTATTGAAAATGATCATGACGCGATTAATGCTGCCTACCATGTTGCAGACTTTGCTCTGGAAGGCCGAAATCAGCGTGATCAGCAACGTGTACTTCCTCTTGCTGAAATTGACCTGTTCAGCCAAAGCGGTCTGGGCGGTATACGTATTCCAAAACAGTACGGCGGTGCCTTCGTTTCCAATAAAGCCCTGGCGCATGTATTCCGTATTGTGAATAAAGCTGACTCGAGTGTCGGGCAAATCCCTCAGAACCAGATCGCATTACTCAACATGATCCAGATCATGGGTACAGAACAACAAAAAAAGTTTCTTTATAGTGAAATTTTAAAGGGTAAACGTCTGGCCAATGGCGGTCCGGAACGTCATACCAAAGATACTAAAACTCTGGCGACCACGCTTACAATCGAAAATGGTCGCTATTTTGTCGATGGCGAAAAATTCTATTCAACTGGTAGCAGCTTCGCGCACTGGCTGGCAATTAAAGCGATTCATCCTGAAGGGCATGTGGTGCTCACTATTGTCGACCGGACTGCTGACAGTGTTGAAGTGATTGATAACTGGAATGGTTTTGGTCAACGCACCACCTCTAGCGGTACCGTTAAACTGCAACATGTCGAAGTCGATCCACTACTGATTTTTGATGAGCGTCTGTTAGGGAATCAACCAAGTTACCGTGGTGCCTATTCTCAACTGATGCAGGTGGCAATTGATGTCGGGATTGCTGAAGCGGCTTTTGCCGATACACTGACAGCCATACATAAGGCTCGTCCGGTTGTGGATGCACAAGTCGAAAAAGCCAGCTTTGAGCATTACACCCTGCAGGAAGTGGGTAAGTCATCTGTGTTTTTAGATGCCGCGATTTTACTGCTGGATGAAGCTGCTGAATATCTGGATGAACTGGATCAACTGGAAGCAGTGACCGATGAGCAGGCAGCCAAAGCCTCAATTCTGGTGGCTGAAGCCAAGGTCTATGCCAATGATGCAGCTTTGCATATCTCGGAAAAATTACTGGAATTGGGTGGTAGCCGCTCCAGCCTGAGTCAGCACAATCTGGATCAGCATTGGCGCAATGCCCGGGTACATACCCTGCATGACCCAATCCGCTGGAAGCTGCATGCACTCGGGGATTATTACCTGAATCATAAACTCCCTGCCCGCCACGCCTGGATTTAAGGAGATTTGCCATGACTTCATTTCAACACATTATTCCATTTCAATCCGAGCAGCAGGCGCAAGCTTATATCATCCAGTCTGATAAGGAAGCCTTAGAAATTGCCTATAATCTGGCAGATCAATTCAAGGCGGGTGCGGTACAGCGTGATGCTGAACGTATTCTGCCGTTCGAGAAAATCGAAGCTTATAGTCAGTCTGGACTCTGGGCAATTACCGTGCCTAAAGAATATGGCGGCGCAGAAGTGTCTAGCTATACCGTAGCACAAGTCATTGCCCTGATGAGCGGTGTAGATGGCTCAATTGGCCAGATTCCACAAAATCATTTTTATGGTCTGGAAATTCTGCGCAATAACGGTACTGAGCAACAAAAACATAAACTCTATGCCGAAGTGCTAAAAGGCGCCCGTTTCGGTAATGCCCTGGCTGAGTTCAAAACCAAGACTGCCGCACAACGCCAGACTGCAATCCGCAAGACCGAGCAAGGATATGTAATTAATGGAGAGAAGTTCTATTGTACCGGTAGCCTATTCGCACACCGCATTCCGACACTGGTCGTAGATGAAAATGAGCAGCAATTTCTGGCTTTCGTCCCACGTGACAGCGCCGGTCTGACGCTGATTGATGACTGGAGCGGTTTTGGTCAGCGCACGACTGGCAGTGGTACAGTAAAATTTGACAATGTTCCAGTGCTTGAAGAAGATGTCGTACGTTTTGATACTGCCTACCCTCGTCCCACCATTTCTGGTCCTTTCGCACAATTGCTGCATGCTTCTATTGAAACTGGTATTGCCCGTGCTGCCTTTGAAGAAACCTTAAACCGCGTGCGTCAGGCACGTCCGTGGATTGATTCTGGTGTGGACCAAGCCAGAGATGATCCACTGACCAAATTTGAACTCGGCCGCGTAGTTGCTGATGTACGTGCTTCTGAAGTTTTACTCAAACAGGCTGCGTACGCTGTCGATGCTGCCAAAGCCAATCCGACTGAAACCAGTGTTGCCAAAGCCTCTCTAGATGTGGCTAAAGCGCGTGCGCACAGTACCGAAACTGCATTAAAAGCATCTTCCAAACTTATTGAACTGGCTGGCAGCCGTGGTAGCCAGCGTGAAGATGGTCTGGACCGCTTCTGGCGCAATGCTCGCGTGCATACCCTGCATGATGCTTCACGCTGGAAATATTATTTCATTGCTAATTATTTGCTGAATGGTGTTCTGCCTCCACGCCGGGGGACATTGTAATGACAATTACAACGACTAATCCAAAAACAAAAAAAATCCTGCTGAACGCTTTTGATATGAACTGCGTGGGTCATATCAATCATGGCTTATGGGCTCATCCGCGGGATGAATCACATCGTTTTAATGAGCTGAGCTACTGGACTGATCTGGCGAAAACTCTGGAAAAAGGCCTGTTTGATGGCCTGTTCATTGCCGACATCACCGGGGTCTATGACGTCTATCAAAATGGCATTGATCTGACTTTAAAAGAATCAATTCAGTTACCCAGCCATGATCCAAGCACACTGGTATCTGCCATGGCAGCTGTCACTAAAAATCTCGGTTTTGGGGTCACGGTGAATCTCAGCTATGAGTCGCCATATCAGTTCGCCCGCCGTTTTGCCAGTCTGGATCACCTGACTAATGGTCGTATCGGCTGGAATATCGTGACAGGTTATCTGGACAGTGCCCAGCGCCTGATTGGTGAAAATGGTCTGAAAGACCATGATCTACGCTATGAACAGGCCGAAGAATTTTTGCAGCTGTGCTACAAGTTCTGGGAAGGCTCTTGGGAAGATGATGCTGTGCTGAAAGACAAACAGCAGCGGATCTTTACCGATCCAGCCAAAGTGCATCAGGTTAATCATCAAGGTCAGTTCTACCGCAGTCAGGGCGTATTTCAGGTTTCTCCTTCTGTTCAACGTACTCCGGTACTGTTCCAGGCTGGTGCTTCACCACGTGGTATGGCCTTTGCCACCCAGCATGCGGAAGGCATATTTATTGGTGGTGATCATCCGGACAAAATCAAGAAACAGGTAGATCAGATCCGTCGTCAGGCCACTGAACAAGGACGTGATCCTGAAGCGATCAAGATTTTTGTTGGTATCACTGTGGTAACCGCAGAAACGGATGAACTGGCGCAGCAAAAGCTGGAAGAATATCGTTTTTATGCCAGCCCTGAAGCTGGTCTTGCACATTTCTCCAGTTCAGTCGGAATTGACCTGTCCACATTTGCCGATGATGAGCCAATTCCTTACCAGCCAACCAACAGCATTGCTTCAGTCAATAACAAGTTTAAAGAACAACAGCTTACACCAACTGATCTGAAAGCACAGCATGTACTGGGTGGGCGTTATCCACTGATCGTGGGCAGTGGTGCAACGGTGGCAGAAAAACTGATTCAGCTGGTCGATGAAACCGGGATAGATGGCTTCAACCTGACCCGTACGGTGGCTCCAGAATCGCATCTGGATTTTATCCGTTTTGTTATTCCTGAATTACAGCAGCGCGGACGCTATAAGACTGAATATAAACAAGGCAGTTTCAGACACAAGCTATTCCAGCAAGGAGATCGCTTATCCAGCGTTCATCCAGTGCAGCAATTTCGATGTCAAAACTCCGCCTCAACCGCGAATACCGACCTAAAGCAAAAACAATCAGCATAAATTTATTTTGAGGTGCAACATGGCACAAACTGCTAAAACAAAATTCAGCATTATTGGGGTAATTATTGCCGCCGTGATTATCGGACTGGTGGTATGGAACCAACAAAAAAAATCTGGTTCGGATGAACTGGTCATTGGTATCAGTCCGTCTTTTGCCAAACCTTTACAGGTCGCAGCAGAAGAAGCCAAACAGCAAGGTGTCAATGTCAAACTGGTCGAGTTCTCGGACTGGAATACGCCAAATATCACCCTGAATCATGGCGATATTGATGCCAATTTCTTCCAGCATCAGCCGTTTTTGGATAATGCCAAGAAAGAAACCGACTTTAAGATCAAAGCCTTTGCTAAAGGTGCAGCCACTCATGTTGGCCTTTATTCCAAGAAAATTAAAAGCTTTGATGAACTAAATGATGGCGCGAAAGTTGTGGTGCCAAACGATCCAGTCAACCAGGGTCGTGCCCTACTGTTATTGCAACAGGCCAAACTGGTAACACTCAAAGATTCAAATAACCACTTATCTAGCCTGAAAGATATTGCAGCCAATCCAAAAAACCTGCAGTTTGTTGAAGTTGAAGGTCCACAAACTGCACTTGCCATTGATGACGTTGATCTGGCATTCGGCTATCCACACTATCTACGTCTGGCAAAAACAGCTGATCCTGAAAGAGCACTGTTATTTGATTCTAATAAGGACAACCGTTATGCAATTCTGTTTGCAGTGCGTGAGGACTATCAGGACAAGAATGACAAGCTGAAGAGATTTGTCGACATCTATCAGAATTCACCTCGCGTAAAGGAAGCTCTTGATGCTGACTTTGGTGCGAAGCTCTGGTTCCCAGGCTGGAAATAAGGAAAATACTATGGTGAGTTTTGGTTCTCAGGTGGCGTTTTCCGTCCCACATATCAAAATCCGCAACCTGAATAAATATTATAAAGTTCAAGGCAAATCAGTTCATGCATTGAAAAACATTAACCTGGATATTCCTGAAAGCAAAATTTTCGGAATTATCGGTAAAAGTGGCGCGGGAAAATCCTCGCTGCTACGTACCTTGAATGGTCTGGAACAGATCAGTGAAGGTCATATCCATATCCATCAACAGGATCTAGCTGGACTCTCACACGCTGAACTCATTCAACTGCGCCAGCGCATTGGCATGATCTTCCAGCATTTTAATTTGATGTCTGCCAAAACCGTCTGGGAAAATGTCGCTCTGCCGCTCAAAGTTTCAAACTATAAAAAGTCAGATATCAATGCACGTGTCAATGAAGTACTGCAACTGGTGGGCTTAAGCAAAAAAGCGCAGAATTATCCTTCGCAGCTCTCTGGTGGACAAAAACAGCGTGTCGGCATTGCCCGCGCGTTGGTACATCATCCGGAAATTTTACTCTGTGATGAAGCCACTTCTGCACTAGATCCAGAAAGTACCTCAGTGGTGCTGTCTTTACTGAAAGAAATCAACCAGAAACTTGGTATTACCATTGTGCTGATTACGCATGAAATGCAGGTGATCCGTGAAATCTGCGATCAGGTGGTAGTGATCGATAAAGGTGAAATTGTCGAAGCGGGTGAAGTCTGGTCAGTATTTTCCAATCCTCAGCAGCAGATTACTCAGGAACTGCTGAATCTGGAACAACTGGAACTCCCATTTGCCATTAGTCCTGAAGTAACCGCGGAGACCACGCATAGTATTGTCAAACTGCGCTATACCTCCAGTGTTCAGTATTCACCAGATTTAAAGGTGATTTTTGAGCAGTTTGATCATCCGGTTTACCTCTATCAGAGCCATATCGACAGTATCCAGAATCATCTGGTCGGCAGCCTGATTGTCGCGGTGGCTGACTTGAATCTGGATACCAACTTGCTCCAGCAAAAACTCAAACAATATATTGCACAAATTGAGGTGATTGGCTATGCACGACCAACTCATTGATTTATTACTAACGGGAACTACCGATACCTTAATCATGGTAGGCGTTTCTGCCATCGTTGCTTTTCTGATTGGGTTACCAATGGCAGTGGTTTTGGTCAGTACCTCGGAGCATGGCATTTATCCATCCAAACCAATTAATCAAGCTTTAGGCTGGATTGTAAATATCACCCGTTCTGTGCCTTTCCTGATTCTGATGGTCGCGCTGATTCCAATTACCCGCTGGATTGTCGGCACCAGTTATGGGGTCTGGGCCGCAGTTGTGCCTTTAACCTTGGCAGCTACCCCTTTCTTTGCGCGGATTGCTGAAGTCAGTTTACGTGAAGTGGATCAGGGACTGATCGAAGCTGCACAAGCCATTGGCTGTAACCGTAAGCAGATCATCTGGCATGTGTTATTGCCTGAAGCTTTACCAGGAATTGTGGCTGGCTTTACCGTGACCTTGGTGACCATGATCAACTCATCAGCCATTGCTGGTGCGATTGGTGCCGGTGGTTTAGGTGATATTGCATATCGTTATGGTTATCAGCGTTTTGATATGCAGATCATGCTGGCCGTGATTGTAGTACTGGTTATTCTGGTGATGCTGGTTCAGGCCACTGGTGACACCCTGTCCAATCAGCTCGACAAACGCAAAATTTAAAAACCTCTCTTTTCATAAGTTTTCAACAAAGCCCTCAGCCATGACCTGACTTTGTCATGGCTTTCATGTAAAATCACTAGCAATTTTTATATAACGCTTTGTGAGTTATTTCATGGGTTTTAATTGTGGTATTGTAGGCCTGCCTAACGTTGGTAAATCTACGCTTTTCAATGCATTAACCAAAGCTGCAATTGCTGCGGAAAACTTCCCATTCTGTACCATTGAACCAAACACCGGTATCGTGCCTGTACCAGATCCACGCCTGGACAAACTTGCTGAAATCGTAAAACCACAACGCGTGATCCCGACAACTATGGAATTCGTGGACATCGCGGGCCTTGTCGCTGGTGCATCTAAAGGTGAAGGTCTGGGTAACCAGTTCCTGGCAAACATCCGTGAAACAGATGCGATTGCTCACGTGGTGCGTTGTTTCGAAGATGAAAACGTGATTCATGTGAACGGTAAAATCGATCCGCTTGATGACATCGCAACCATTAATACCGAGCTTGCATTGGCTGACCTGGAAACTGTGACTAAAGCTGTGACTCGTTTAGCGAAATCTGCAAAAGGTGGCGATAAAGAAGCGATCGCGACTAAAGCAGTTCTAGATAAGATTCTGCCTCTTTTAGATGAAGGCAAACCTGCTCGTGCTGCAACCTTAGATGATGACGAACGTAAACTGGTACGTGGTTTTGGTCTGTTAACACTTAAACCAACCATGTATATCGCCAACGTGGCTGAAGACGGTTTTGAAAATAACCCGCATTTAGATACTGTACGTGAACTGGCTGCTGCTGAAAATGCAATCGTGGTTCCACTTTGTAACCAGATCGAAGCAGAAATTTCATTACTTGAAGATGAAGACCGTGCTGAATTCCTGGAAGCTATGGGCATGGAAGAACCAGGTCTGAACGTGGTGATTCGTGCAGGTTATTCATTGCTTGGTCTACAAACTTACTTTACTGCTGGCGTACAGGAAGTTCGTGCCTGGACAGTAAAAGTGGGTGCGACTGCTCCTCAAGCTGCGGGTGTAATCCACACTGACTTCGAAAAAGGCTTTATCCGTGCTGAATGTATTGCTTACGATGACTTTGTACAGTACAACGGCGAAGCTGGCGCCAAAGAAGCAGGTAAATGGCGTCTGGAAGGTAAAACTTATATCGTTCAGGACGGCGATGTTCTGCACTTCCGCTTCAACGTATAAGTTGAAGATAAAAATGCCCCGATAATTCGGGGCATTTTTTATGTATTTTAAAAAGGATTAATCAGCTGCTATTTCCGCATATGGGGTGTCTTGTTCCATTAGCAAGCGTTGCTTACGTGCTTCAAGTAACATTTTTGCTTCTAGTTCCTTGCGAAAGCCGAACAGGAAAATTAATTCCGCAAGAACAAATAAAGGTCCGATCGCCAGGCCAATCAGATCATCCATAAATGCCGGTTTTTTCTTTTCGTAGAAATGACCTACAAACTGGAATGCCCATCCAATGGCAAAAATTCCAACGCTGGTACTCAGCCAGGTTCCAGTATCCCACTGTGCCACATTATAGGCATAAGGATAAACAAACATAAAAATGAAGGCCATGATCAATGCAAAAAATACATCAATAGTTAAATAATAAAGAATTGAAACAATGAGAAGTCCCAAGGCGAGAGTCACCTCAAAGCCGGACATCATCAGTGATACACGTGTAGTAAGACAAATAATAGAAAAAACAATTAATGGGACCCCAATAAAATGTGTCATGACATTCTTACGGTCTAAATGATAAGCTGCATACTGGCTTAATAGTCGTTCTACTCTGGTCATATTATTCTTCCTTGACTGGCCATAGAATTTGACTATAGCGCAACAATAAAAGATAAGTTGTCAGCTGGACGACAACTCATAAAACTTGGAGCAATAAAGCGAGTGGAAGAAAAACATCTTGTTGAATTAGAAAAAAATTCCTGGTTCTCAAAATTACCTTCTCATTTCCAGAACGTCCTGCTGAAACATGCAGTTACCTTATCCGTCGATAAAGACCAGACCGTATTTTATTCAGGTGATGTGTTTGATGGAATTTATGCTGTGTTAGAAGGTGCAATTGGTTTAGGGTCTATCAATATTGAGGGTAAAGAGGCAGTTTCTGCAATTGTAGAACCCATTGTCTGGTTTGGTGAAATCTCATTAGTGGATGAGCAGCCGCGTTCTCATCACGCCATCGCCTGCAAGAAATCCCTGCTCTTGCATATTCCCGCGCAATTTATTTATAAGCTGGTGGCTGAACACCCTGCATTCTGGTTTCACATCTCCCAGCTCATGAGCCAGAAATTACGTTATGTGTTTCTGGAATTATTTTCTATTCAGACCCAAACCATGCAACAACGCCTAGCGCAGCGTTTACTGTTTATTTTACAAGGCTATGGCAATCACCTGGTCATTAAAAACCGTACCATTCAATTGTCGCAGGAACAATTGTCACAAATGCTGATGTGTTCCCGCCAGACTATTAATCAGGAACTGCAACAGCTGGAAAAAATGAATATCCTGAAAATTGCCTTTAAACAGATTGAAATTCTGGATGTGCAACGACTACATCAATTGACTGGCGTCCCGCTCCACTGATTCCGAACCAAGAAAATCAAAAAGGCTGGGCATATGACTCAGCCTTTTTGATACGAATAAAATATCGATCAGCTTGCGACACCCACCTGTTTCGGATCAGTATTGCCCAGTTGTGGATGAGCAATTGCACTTTCACACTGTTTTTTGTCACGTTCATAATCGGCTTGCTTCTGTGCCAGACTATTCCCATCTTCAAGTGTGGTACGTGCCCAGATTTCCAGACTGGTTAAAGCCTTACGACATAATGCATATTTTCCTTCAGTCACGGAATCAGTCATTTTCACATTAATGCGCCAATCCGTGCTCAACTTGCGCGCAGGCTGACGAACGCGTTTTTCAATCTGATCAATCTGCTTGTTGTAGACCAGCGGATCTACTTCATTCATAAATGTCCAAGCTTCATGGGCATAAGTGGTCGCATCATTGCTCAGTTTCGGGGCTGGCTTAATTTCCGGTGCTTGATTGCCTGAACCCTCATTTCCGCATGCCTGTAACAACAATGCTGTGCTGACTAAAGCAACACTCAGAATATAACGTGTCTTGAACATGAACATTATCAGGCTCGCCATCTTAAACAATTCGGCACTATGCTATTAAATTCACGTACAATACTCAATTACCATTTGACCCCTTGTTCAACTCTCCCTCCAAGGTGTGCTGTGTCCGAACTGAATCAACACGCTGTAAAACCTGCCAGTTTTTGGCAAGGTGCCAAAGACAGCCAGGCGATTATTTTTACCTATTTGCCCGTTTCTTTTGCCTTTGGGGTTTCTGCGACCCAGTTTGGCTTTACCGCATGGGAAGCATTATTCCTGTCCTGCTCCATGTATGCAGGTGCCAGTCAATTCCTGGTTGTTGCACTCTTAGGGAGTGGCACTTCCATCTGGATGACTGCACTAACCGTAATTGCTCTGGATATCCGTCATCTACTTTATGGCCCTGCGCTACAGAATTTGATCCAGGATCGGCTCAATTTGAAAAAAACCGCAGTCTGGGCTTGGGGACTCACCGATGAGGTATTTGCCTCTGGCATGATCAAACTGTCGCAACGGCGTCAGGAATGGTCTGAATCCTGGATGTTGGGGCTGAGTTTATTCAGCTGGTTGTCTTGGGCAACAGGTTCTTTTCTCGGTGGCTTATTTGCAGATCAGGTCAGCAATTTACCGCAATTTTTACAGGCCGCCTTAGACTTCCTGTTACCTGCGCTATTCCTAAGCTTCCTGCTGGCAGCCTTTGAAAAGAAACATACTTTTGTTGTCGCTGTGACGATTTTCGTATCAGCCATAGCCTGCTACATGATCGACCTGTCTGCTGCAATCTTTATCGGCATCAGTTCCGGTATTCTGGCAGGCCTGTTCAAGCACTATGTACTCAAACGTCCCGATCCTGAGCATATGGGAGAAGAACTATGAATTTAGAAATTATTCTGGTTGGTATTCTGGTCGGGATTGCCAATTTCGCTTCCCGTTTCGGACCTTTTTTTGTGATTCAGAAATCGCAGCAAGGTTCACAAAAGCGTGGTGCGCTATGGTTGAAAATTGCCTTAGGTGCAATTGGAATTTCTGCAATTAGCTCAATGTTGGTCGTGGCGACACTACCGCCTTTGCTGGAAACTCCCGATAAAAGTTTGGCGATGCTGGTCGGTTTTATTGTATTAACAGTGCTGTATTTCAAGTTTAAACGCATTGTGATGGCCACCCTGACGGCAGCCCTCACCTATGGCCTGATTTATACTTACCTGCCGATTCATTTTTAAAGATTAAATCAATGAATATAAGAGGCTTATGCTACGTTCCAGTATAAGCCTCTTTTAATGATAATAAGAAAATTGACATGTTTGAGCCAAAACAGATTATTGAAGGAAAGATCTTTATTCATCAGCGCTGGGCTGAAGCATTACAATATTCCCAAAACTGTTTCCCTGCCGGATTTCGAATGCTTTACTCAGTCTTTTCTATTGGCTTTGTTTTCCCCTTTGCTGCTCCCTATCTTTATTAGCAACGCAATCAAACCATGAAACTCCTACCTTAGCTGGATTTAAGTCCGGGCCAGCTTCTGAAAATGAAAAAACTCAATCCGCAAAATCATATTTATTATTTAGATCCTCAAATCGATCCAATGAAAGTATCCTTCTGATTTCTTAATCTAAATTTTGCGAACTTTATAAATAAAATTGTTGGTCAATATCACAATTTTGTATGAAACTTGGCTTATCTCCGCAGAGAGTTCTGCTATGCTAAAAGCCCATAAAATCAAGCATGGATGATTTACATGAGCGTGACGATTGGTACCCCACTACAGGCTTCTGCCTTCAAGGTCTTATTACTGGGTTCAGGCGAACTGGGCAAGGAAGTGGTGATTTCCCTGCAACGGTTAGGTGTCGAGGTTCACGCTGCTGACCGCTATGACCATGCACCTGCCATGCAAGTTGCCCATCAGTCGCATACCCTGAATATGGCTGATCCAGCAGAGCTCAGACAGCTGATTGATCAGGTGAAACCAAATCTGATTGTTCCGGAAATTGAAGCGATTGCCACCCAGGTGCTGGTTGAAATTGAAGAGCAGAATATCGCAACGGTAATTCCATCCGCGAAAGCAGTGAATCTGACCATGAACCGTGAAGGCATCCGTCGTCTGGCCGCTGAAGAACTGGGCCTGCCAACATCTGCTTACCGTTTTGCCGATACTTTAGAATCTTTCCGTGCCGCTTGTGATGATATCGGTTATCCAAACTTTGTGAAGCCTGTGATGTCCTCTTCAGGAAAAGGGCAATCTCGCGTAAAAAGCTTCGATGAAGTTGATGCTGCCTGGGAATATGCGCAAACGGGTGGTCGTGTAAATCAAGGTACCGTCATTGTTGAGTCACAGATTGATTTTGATTTTGAAATCACCCTGCTCACTGTTCGTGCCAAAAATCCAAAAACAGGTGAAATCGAAACCTCTTATTGCGACCCGATTGGTCACCGTCAGGACTCTGGGGACTATGTTGAAAGCTGGCAACCTCAGCCAATGACACCTGCTGCATTGGAAGAAGCCAAGCGAATTGCCAATAAAGTAACCGTTGCGCTCGGTGGTTGCGGTATTTTTGGGGTAGAACTCTTTGTCAAAGGCGACAAAGTATGGTTTAGTGAAGTGTCACCACGTCCACACGACACCGGCTTAGTCACTTTAGCTTCCCAGTTCCAAAGTGAATTTGAGTTGCATGCGCGTGCAATCCTGGGCCTTCCGGTAAATACCACTCGTCATAGCGTTGCAGCCAGTGCTGTGATTTACGCCGGTGTAGATGATCAGAATCTTTCTTATTCTGGTCTGGATCTTGCTTTAGCAGATGGCAATACAGACTTGCGCCTGTTTGGCAAGCCTGAAGGCTTCAAACGACGTCGTATGGGTGTAGCAACTGCACGTGCTGAAACAACAGATCAGGCACGTGAACTTGCGCAACAGGTGGCTCAACAAGTCAGTGTCAACCAAAACTAAGCTGAAAAACGAAACGGACGACTGTTCATGATCAATACCCTGCCATTGCTGAATTACACCAAAAGTAACCATGACATTAAAGCCATTAACGAATGGCGCAGTGATGTCGAGCACCAGCTGCAGGAATGTTTTGAAAATGGTGAGTCAATCCGTGACATTATTCTGACCCGATCAAATCTGATTGATGAAGCGCTACAGTTCCTGTGGAAGCATGCTGAACTCGATCAGACTGATCTGGGGCTATTTGCTGTCGGTGGCTACGGCCGCCGCGAAATGTTGCCCTATTCTGATGTCGATATCATGATCCTGTCAGAAGATGAAATTACGTCTGAACAGGAACAGCTGATTTCGACCTTTATTTCATCCTTATGGGATGTCGGCAATTTCAAGCCAGGTATTAGCGTCCGCACCATTAGTGAATGTGTCAATCAGGCCAGCAGTGACCTGACTGTAGCCACGACCCTGATTGAGTCCCGTCTGATTACCGGTAATGAAAGCCTGGCCAAATGGCCACGTCGTATCGTGTCTCAATCCTGGACCGACAAGACCTTTTTTGATGCGAAAATGGAAGAACAGCATAAACGCTATGCTCAACATAACAATACCGAAAGTAATCTCGAACCAGACATTAAAAATGCCCCCGGCGGTATTCGTGATATTAACCAGATCGGCTGGATTGCCAAACGCCATTTTCGCGTAAACCGTATTTATGATCTGGTACATCTTGGTTTTATTTCAGAATTTGAACTGGCCGTTTTAGAAGAAGCCGAAAGCTTCCTCTGGGAAATCCGTCATCATCTGCATCGCATCACCAAACGCGATGAAAACCGCCTGTTATTCGACTATCAGCGTGATATCGCCGCGAAGTTCGGCTATGTACGCGAAGAAGGCCAGCCGCAGAACTATCCGATTGAACAATTTATGAAGCGCTATTACCGCAATGCCCAGCAGGTATCGACGCTGAACGAAATGCTGTTGGCTTATTTTAATGAATCGGTAATTACCCCGCGTCTGCCAAACTATGAGCGTAACATCGAAGAAATTAACCAGAACTTTAAACTGGTTGATGGCAAACTTGCGGTACAGCACCATAAAACTTTCTCGGAAAATCCAAGCGCGATTCTGGAAATTTTTTATCTTCTGGCAAACCGTCCGGAGATTGAAGGCATCCGTGCCCGTACTTTGCGTCTATTAACGCTCGCAGCAAAACGGATTGATCAGGATTATCGCAATAATCCCATTCATCAAGCGCTGTTCATGGCGATTATCCGTTCACCACATCGTTTATATGAAACCTTGGTAGCAATGAAACGCTACGGCGTATTAGGGAATTATATTCCGGCCTTTGGCCAGATTATGGGGCTGATGCAGTATGACCTGTTCCATATCTATACCGTAGATGCGCATACCCTACTGCTATTACGCAACCTGAACCGCTTTAAAGAACCGGAATTCGCCAAAGAATTCCCAGTAGTCAGTTCAGTGTTCCAGCGTCTGGCCCGTCGTGACATCGTCTATCTGGCTGCCCTGTTCCATGACATTGCCAAAGGTCGTGGTGGTGACCATAGCGAACTCGGTGCCACTGATGCGATTGCATTTTGCCGCACGCATGGCTTTACCGAGCGTGAATGCAATCTGGTTGCATGGCTGATTCAGAATCACCTCATCATGTCAGTGACTTCACAGAAAAAAGATATTTCTGATCCGGATGTGGTCCGTGAATTCGCAGAACAAATGGGTGATATGGAGCACTTGGACTATCTGTATACCCTGACCGTTGCCGACATTAATGCCACCAATCCCAAACTGTGGAATACCTGGCGTGCATCTTTAATGCGTCAGCTATATACGCATGCGCGCGATGTGATCCGTTCTGGTCTGGGTCGTCCGGTGGATTATCAGATGCTGATTGAAGACACCAAGTTTGCTGCCAGCGAATTACTGGTACAGGACTTCTCTTTATATGATGTGGAAACCATCTGGCAGGAACTCGGTGATGACTACTTCTTGAAAGAATCGCCAGATGAAATCGCCTGGCATACCCGTGCCATTTTACAGCATGGTGATAATTCTGAACCGCTGGTGCTGATGCGTCCGCATCGTAAATATGCGCAAGATGCAGTGCAGATCTTTATTTATACGCAAGATAAACCAAACCTGTTTGCCACCACAGTGGCCGTTCTGGACCGCATGGACCTGGATGTACAGGATGCGCGGATTATCACAGCAACCAAGGCGTTCAGTCTGGACACTTATGTCGTGCTTGACCGTTTCGGTACACTCCTCACCGATCCGGAACGCGAGCTGAAAGTGATTGATGCACTTAAAGATGCTTTAAGTCACTCCGATAAATACCCAGGCCTGATGCAGCGCCGTATTCCACGCCAGCTCCGTCATTTTGATATTGAAAATACGGTAGATATCAGCCTAAATCCTGTTTTGAACCAGAATATGGTAGAAATTGCCACGCTCGACCAACCGGGTCTACTTGCCAAAGTAGGTGGATTATTTATGATGCGTGGTCTGGATATCCATTCTGCTAAAATTGCCACACTTGGCGAACGTGCCGAAGACATTTTCTTTGTCACCAAAAAAGATGGCATGCCGTTGAACCCTGAAGAATCTTCTGAATTTGCCTGTGCTTTAAAAGCAGCGCTGGATGAAGCCTCTAATCAGGTCAACAGTCAACACTCACATTAAAACGCGGTAACTTATTCATGAACTCTAGCTTGTCTTTATTGCATCCTTATCCATTTGAAAAGTTGAATAAACTTTTTGCGGATATTAAGCCTGCGAATATGCCACTCATTCCCCTATCGATTGGTGAACCAAAGCATCCAGCTCCTGAGTTCGTGAAACAGGCGATTATTGATAATTTTCAGCATCTTTCGACTTATCCAAACTCGAAAGGTTTACCTGAACTGCGTACCAGTATCGCCAACTGGCTGACTCGCCGTTTTAAACTGAACAACATCAGCGCAGACAGCAATATCTTGCCAGTATCGGGTACCCGTGAAGCAATCTTCTCTTTTGTACAGGCACTGATTAATCGTGAAGATGCACCTTATGTGGTGATGCCAAATCCTTTTTATCAGATTTATGAAGGTGCAACGCTACTTGCAGGTGCAAAACCCTACTTTATCAACTGCACTGAGGAAAATAATTATCTTGGTGATTTTGATGCAGTCCCTGCTGAAGTCTGGGAAAAAACCGCCCTCCTATTTGTCTGCACACCGGGTAACCCGACAGGCGCAGTCCTGTCTAAAGAACAGTTTAAAAAGCTAATTGCACTTTCTGATCAATATGATTTTGTGATTGCTTCAGATGAATGCTACTCAGAGCTATGGTTTGATGAAGCACCGGTTGGCTTACTGGAAGTCTGTGCAGAAATCGGTCGTGATGACTACAAAAACTGCGTAGTATTCCATTCGCTCTCTAAACGCTCGAATCTTCCAGGCATGCGTTCAGGCTTTGTTGCGGGTGATGCGGATTTGCTTAAACCTTATCTGCAATATCGTACTTACCACGGTGCAGCGATGCCGGTTCAACATCAGCTGGCTTCAATTGCTGCCTGGGATGATGAAGCACATGTTGAAGAAAACCGCGTACAGTACCGTGCCAAGTTTGATCTATTCCAGAAAGAACTCGGTCATGTACTGCCACTGAAAAAACCGGATGCGGGTTTCTACTACTGGTTGAAAGTAGACAATGACGAAGAATTTGCCAAACGCTTAATGGAACAGGCACATATCAAAGTACTTCCTGGCCGCTACCTGTCTCGTGATACTGAGCAAGGCAATCCAGGTGAAAACCATGTACGTCTAGCGCTGGTTGCTGATCTGGCACAATGTGAGCAGGTCATTGAGCGGTTAAAAGCCATTCTTTAACCTAAAATTTTTAATAAAAAATCCACTATATTTATAGTGGATTTTTTATTTCAATCTTATATTCCAGAATATAAACCAGATTGTGGTCTACACCCTTAATCGGCTCCAGCTTGGCAGCCAGTACCGCTTCTTTAACTTTAGCATCGACAACTCTCAAGCCAGAACTCTGAATGATCTCAACGTCGGTAATCCGCCCTGTATTGGCGATGACCGTCATTTGCACGATTACTGTCTTGGCACGTTGCAGTTCTGCATCATTAAATCTCAGATACGGTGCTTTTAGCCAGCTGACTTCATAGCCCTGCTTCGCCAGCAAATGTGGCGGAACAGCATTTTTGACAGTAGGCGGCTGATACGCTGGAACAGGCTGCTTCAGCCTTTTTAGTAATTGCCGGGTTTTTTCATCCTGTGCATAAGCAGGAGCTAAAAACAGCCCGATACATGCGCTAAATAGCAGGCTCTGAACGAGGATTCTGAATGGCATGGCAATGACTTGAAGAGAGTAAAGGCGGCCAATAAGCGCCTTACAGCGCTTTTTCGATCTCAGCTTCCAGGTCTTCCGGCTTGGTGGTTGGCGCAAAACGGTTCAGCACCTTGCCATCACGTCCAATCAGGAACTTGGTAAAGTTCCACTTGATACCATTACCCAGAATTCCTTTAGAATTATTAGTCAAGTAACGAAAAATAGCATGTGCCTCAGGACCTTTCACATCAATCTTGGAGAACATTGGGAAGGTTACCCCATAGTTCTTCTGGCAATATTCGCCAATTTGCTCATTACTACCCGGATCCTGCCCGCCAAACTGGTTACAGGGAAAGCCTAAAACTTCCAGACCACGATCTTTGTATTTCTCATAAAGCTTTTCTAAGCCGGCAAACTGTGGCGTAAAACCGCACTTACTCGCAGTGTTTACGATCAGCAGTACCTTTCCCTCGTAGTCTGCAAATTGTTTATTTTTTCCATCTAACAATTCAGCTTCAAACTGATATATGTTGGTCATGGATAAGTTTCCTCATCGGTTTTTTCTTGTGTTTTTAATTCTAATGAAGCGGAGTTCACACAGTAACGCAAGCCTGTTGGTTGCGGTCCGTCAGTGAACACATGCCCTAAGTGTGCATCACAATGGTGGCAAACAATTTCTGTTCTGACCATACCATGAGATGTATCTAAATGCTCTTCAATCGCAGAACCGTTAATCGCCTTGTAGAAGCTTGGCCAACCACAGCCACTGTCAAATTTGGTTTCTGAAGTAAATAAAGGTTCACCACAGCAACGGCATACATACGTACCATCTTGTTTCGTGTTCCAGTATTTACCGGTAAATGCTGGCTCAGTTCCCTTTTGACGTGTAATACGGAATTCTTCAGGTGATAACTCTCTTTGCCATTCTCTGTCTGATTTACTGAGTTTTCCCATGATGACCGTCCTTTCTATCTTGCTATTTTAAATAGGATAATTCTATATTTACGTGATTCATTTTAAAAATTCTAGTGTTTGTTTAACATTTTACAAAAGACATATAATTCCCAAAAAAGCAAAAAGTAAGCAAATTTAGAAGATAAAAGTAAGCAATTTATGTATTAAGTGCTTTTTTGTGAGCAATTTTAGTAGTAGACTTAGTCCTAAATTTGCTCAGGATTAAAAAATGTCGCAAAAAAAAAGCGTAATTTTTAAAAATCTACTGCCGGTGATCAAACAATATCAACAGCTTGGATTTACGCATGAAAAAATTGTTGCATTACTCCGAGATGAGCATGATCTCGATCTAGTCACAACTGAGACATTTAAAAGTTATTTATATCGTTATGCAAAAGTGACCTCCACTCTTTCAGAGAACATCAAAATGCCGAACACTTTCCAAAAACCTCGCGAAATCAAAAAATCGTCTAAGCTCGAGCATGTATGCTACGACATTCGCGGACCTGTGTTACGAGCGGCCAACGAGATGGAGGAAGCAGGACATAAGATTATCAAACTGAATATTGGTAACCCTGCCCCATTTGGCTTTGAGGCTCCACAAGAAATCATCAATGATGTGGCACTGAATCTGCCAAATGCGATTGGTTATACCGACTCTAAAGGTATTTTCCCGGCACGTAAGGCCATCTGCCAGTACTACCAGCAAAAAGGTATTCTGAATATGCATGTGAATGACGTGTATGTCGGTAATGGCGTGTCAGAACTGATTGTAATGGCAATGCAAGGCTTGCTGGATGACGGCGATGAAATGCTGATTCCAATGCCAGATTATCCGCTTTGGACTGCAGCAGTAAACTTGTCTGGTGGTACTGCGATTCACTATAAATGTGATGAAGAAAATTACTGGTATCCAGATATCGTGGATATGGAAAGCAAGATCACGCCAAATACCCGCGGTATCGTGATCATTAACCCGAATAACCCGACAGGTTCAGTTTATCCACGTCATGTATTACAACAAATCGTGGATCTGGCGAAAAAACATGACCTGATTTTGTTTGCTGACGAAATCTACGACAAGATCGTTTATGACGGTATTGAGCATGTTGCCGTTGCATCACTTGCCGGTGATCAGCTATGTATCTCTTTCAATGGCCTGTCTAAAGCTTACCGTATTGCAGGTTACCGTTCTGGCTGGATGGCTATTACGGGTGATAAGTCTCGTGCAGCAGATTACATCGAAGGCTTGGATATGCTGGCCTCGATGCGCCTTTGTGCCAACCATCAGGCACAATATGCAATTCAGACTGCTCTCGGGGGTTACCAGTCAATTAATGATCTGATCCGCCCAGGTGGTCGCCTGTATGAGCAGCGCAATATTGCATGGGAAATGCTCAATGAAGTTCCTGGTGTCACTTGTGTGAAACCAGAAGGTGCAATGTACTGCTTCCCGCGTCTGGATCCGGAAATTTACCCGATTGAAGATGATGAAAAACTGATGCTGGATCTGCTGCGTGCCGAGAAAGTATTGCTGGTTCAAGGTACAGGCTTTAACTGGCCAACTCCGGATCATTTCCGTGTGGTATTTCTGCCAGCAGAAAATGAATTGCGTGAAGCCATTAACCGTTTGGGCCGTTTCCTGGCAAAAATTCGTTAATAGCACCGATAAAAAAACCGCGTTTAATAACGCGGTTTTTTCTACTCATTTGCTTTTAAGTCTTTTAGTGGATTACCAAATTGTTTCAGATATTCAATCCCTAATTGGCGTGAACCCTGATCATTAATATGGTTATCATCTTTTAAGCGATATAAAGGCACATCATTCACGATGATCTTACATACTTGCTGATCACAGATCAATTTGGTCGGATCAATGATTTTCAAATCAGGGTATTTCAGTTTGGCTTCAGTCAATATTTGGTTAAATGGTTTTAAATGGGTTTCGTAACTCCTTCTGGAAACCGTACATTGTGCATGTCGATTTAGAATTTCATTACGGATATTACAGTCTGAAGATATCCCATCCCAATCCAATCGTGGTACATCGTTCAGTATTACCACTTGATCACTCGCTTTGTGGGCAATTTCTAGCGCTTTCATCAAGCCGGCTTTAAAGATTTCATTATTACGCTGATGAATCCCATCTTTAAGTTTCACCTCATCTCCAAAATATGGCGCATAAGAACCGGCTAAAATAATCATTGGATAATGAGTTTTAGACAGATGTTCGGTAAGAGCATTATTACGTTGCTGAAACTTAATGAGTTCTTCCCAACGTCCGAGCTTTAACTCAGAACGCTGTATACCAGGCAAATAAAAAGTTGAACTCTGGGCAATATCATAACCACGTAAATTGGCATCTTTGGCCCATTCATCCAGCATTGCAGTATAGGCATTGGCATGTGAATCACCGATCAATAAGAAATCAATATCATCCTTCGTGTGTCCTAATATGCAATCTTTGGGATCAGGTAAGGTTTTCGGATTCGTATCCATACACTGGCTACGAATCACATGCGCATAAGCCTGCAATGCTTCCTGCTTGACATATACGGAGGGTGGAAAACGATCAGGAAAACCTTCATTAGTTTTAATGATCTGGGCAATCACAATAAAGATGATCGCAGGAATTACAAATCCGAGAAGAATCACCTTGCAATTGGCAGCCATTACAAAGCGTTTTAGGGGTTTTTCTGCCAGCTGATAGGTAAGAAATGCCAAAAGCACTGACAGCAGGAGAATGATGATCTGATTTTCTGTATTGAGTGGCAGCATATAAATGCCAAATAGCATGATAATCGGCCAGTGCCATAAATACAGCGGATATGAAATTTTTCCGATCCAGGTGCTCAGCTGATTACTGAGTAACAGATTGGTTGCGGATACAGATTGGCCCAGATAAATAATTACTGCTGTTGCCAGACACGGAATCAGCGCCATAAGACCGGGAAATGGTGTCTGTTGATCAAAATAAATCGCTGCTGCAAATAAAACAAGAACCCCAAGCCACACCAGAATTTGTAATAATTTTTTAGGGAGTTTTGGTCGTGGCAAACAGGTAATCAATGCGCCAATCAGTAACTCAAAAGCCCGGACCGGCATGCTGTAATAGGCCTTGGCTGGATTTTGCGTGAGTTGGTATTGAGCATAAGCCAGTAGAACAATAATCAATGTACTGATCATCAACCAGAGATATTTACGCGATGCTCTGGCAAGAAATAGCCATAATATTAAAGGCCAGAAAATATAGAACTGTTCTTCCACCCCCAATGACCATAAGTGCAATAGCGGTACATTTTCCACGCTCGGGCTAAAGTAATCCCCCACTTCATTGCGCATATAGAGATTCGCAATGAGCACAGTGGCATACATGACACTCTTAAAGTATTCAGTCAGTTCACCCGGCAGCATCACCTGCCAGGCAATCAGGCTAACCACAGCGAGTACGGTAAAATACGCTGGTGCCAAACGAACTACACGCTTTTTATAGAATCGCGCAATTGAAAATTGTTGGGCCTGAATATCGCGTGTGAGAATAATAGTGATCAGATAGCCTGAAATCACAAAAAAGATATCTACGCCAATATAGCCACCAGAAAATAGTGACCAGCCTAAATGATTGAAAATAACCAGAGATACCGCAATAGCACGTAGGCCATCGATATCTGGTCTGTAGGCAATACTCATAAAAACAGGAAAAGCGGGAGATAAGCTATTTTATGCCTTTCCAATTTCAGAATAAATTCTTTTACATTTATTTTACATTATGACATTTATTCCAATTCCTCAGCTTTCAAATAAGGATAAGGATTAGTCGCGCCCTGCCCGCTAAAATAAATTCCATAATGCAGATGTGGTGGTGTTGATTTAGCATTACCGGTGTTGCCCACATAGGCAATGACTTCACCAGCTTCCACCCAGTCACCTTCCTGAATATGCTCAGCATACTCCTCCAGATGTGCATAATAATGCTGGCTCAGCTCCGGTCCTGTTACCCAGATCACTTTACCACCGAGATTATTTGTTCCAATATTTCTGATGATACCCTGGGTTGCACTCAGCACAGGTGTACCTCGTTTAGCAAAGATATCAATTCCTTCATGCTTACGGCCTGCACTTCGTGAAGCACCCCAAGTATCATTGAGCTGTCTTTGGGTTATACCTTCGACTGGAATGGTTAAAGGTTGTGATAAAGTTTCTTTTCTTAATTGCCAATACAGATAAGGACTTTTCCAGCCCGCTGACTCACCAGACGGTGGTGGCTGACAGCCACTCAGAAGTATTAATACAGTAATCAGTAACAAGGAAGCGCTTAAATTCGGCACTGTAATTTCTCATTCATTCTTCTTAAAATAATCTTATTCAATTCAATCTGATTACACGTGCTGTTCTTGTAATTTTTATTGATGATTCCTTTGAAAATTATTTTTTCTCTTCTAAACAATAAAACCCTCTTATAGAGGGTTTTATCATTGATTATCACCGATTCGAAATCATGGACTATTTACGTTTTTTCGCCCGTGATGGTTTAGATTTTTGAGGTTGTTGCTGTTGCTGCTGTTGATCCTCATCCTGCATGGAATCCTTTTTGTCCTTTTGCTGAACCTGCTTATGTTTTGCCTGAGATCTAGCCATTTTTGACTCCTACTCATCTCGATCAAAAAGATTGTTTTTCTACTCTAACCACTATAAATAAATAACCAATCCCAGAGTCGTATCTAATTGCTTCAATGTAATTACATTTTAGCTAAGTTATTCTGTTTTAAGGGGACATGGTTTTTTGTTATTACAAGTCTTACAGATGTTTGCACGCTGAAACATGAGATTACTCAGCGTATAATTTATATATTGAGGTTTATAATTATGAAGCCAGAATTTTAGTGTCAGTTCCGACTGTAAAGATCATAGATTATGATGACTTCAACTCGGTCATTTTAACCCTGTGTTGTTTATCTAAGATATTGGAAGAGTCCCTTCTCTGCCACAATAGTGATTTTAGTCTGTATGTTCAGAAAACCTGGCAAGCAAGATTAAAATTTTTACAGATAGATGAGAGTGATCAAACAAAAATGGCTAAAAAAGAAGTATTTATTTCCGTCGACATTGAAGCTTCCGGCCCGATTCCTGGGGAATGTGATTTGCTATCTATAGGCATGTGTCTCGTCGATCAACCTGAGATCCAGTTTTATTGTGAATTAAAGCCGGTCTCCCATAAAGCTGACCCGAAAGCCTTGGCCGTTAGCGGTTTCAATTTAGAAGATTTAACAAAAAATGGGATAGATCCCGCCACTGCGATGCAGAATTGCACTGCGTGGATTGAGCAACATCTTTCCAAATCTGAAACACCAATTTTTGTCGGATTAAATGCCGGTTTTGACTGGTCTTTTATGAATTATTATTTCCATAAATTTATCGGACACAATCCTTTTGGTGTTTCCTCACTCGATATTAAATCTCTTTATATGGGTGCATTTGGCGGACGTTGGTCAGAAACACGGGCAAAGAATATTATTGAAATTTTAAAGCCACAAAGCAGAGGCAATCATAATGCATTACAGGATGCGATTTTTCAGGCTGAGCTGTTCCGTTTAATTTTAAAACAGATCCAAGTTTGATTTTATTAACACTTATAGCTGCACTTTACCCTTTTTACAAGATACTATTCACAGGTTCCACTGCCAGCGGTTTCAAAAATATTTCGAGATAAGCAACACTTTAAGGCCGTCTTCCCTCATAATACCCATATATAAATCCACCGCTTTTTAGATTTCAATGGGAGATCACGACTATCCCCACGCGAAGAAATCTGCTCATTTTCAAATTTTTGTAATTATAGAAGTCTTTTCCTATGAAAATCGTCATTCTAAATAAACCTTATGACGTCCTCTCCCAGTTTCGTAAAGACGAAGCACACATGACGATGTCTGATTTCGTAGATGATCCTACACTGCGTCTGGCAGGTCGTCTCGATATGGACTCGGAAGGCCTGGTATTCCTGACCGATCATGGTGGTTTAAACCAGTTCATTACCAATCCTGCCAATAAAAAATTCAAGACTTACCTGGTTCAGGTTGAAGGCGACGTGACTGAAGAAGCACTTGAGCAGTTACGTAAAGGTGTAGAGCTGAAAGATGGTATGACCTTACCTGCAAAAGCAATCAAGGTTCAGCAACCTGAATGGTTATGGGATCGCGATCCTCCGGTTCGTTACCGTGCTTCTGTGCCAACTTCATGGGTAGAAATCTCAATTTGTGAAGGCCGTAACCGTCAGGTACGTCGTATGACTGCTGCCGTAGGTTTCCCTACTTTACGTTTGATCCGTACCAAAATCGGTTCTATTGATCTGGTTCAATTGGGTCTGCAACCGGGTGAAACCAAAGAAATTGAACCTTTGCTTTACCCTGACTTTAAAGATGTACCCGCAGAAGAGCCATACCGTTCACGTTCTTATGTGAAAAAACCAGGTGGTACGGGCGGCAAACCACTCAATAAAAAAGTGAATAAAGACGGTACCAAGAAGAAAACCGGTACACCACGTGTTTGGCAACTGGAAGAAGGTGAAAAACCACGTCGTAAGACCAATGGTACGACACGTCCAAATACCAAAGCACCACGTGGTCGCGGACGCGGTCGTGGATAATATTTAAATGAATCAATGAAAGCTCACGAATGTGGGCTTTTTTTATTACATAACTTTAATATTTTTTATTTTTCAGTCTATTAGAATAATTATAAGTATTCATTTTGCAATAGGTCTCATGAAAAAAATCATTTTTGCTTTAGCTGCGACTTCCCTTTCAACTTTTGGCTTTGCCAATCCACTCAGTGTGCATGTGCTAAATCAGGAAACAGGCTTGCCTTCTGCCAATATCACGGTAACTTTAGAAGCCCAGCAAGGTGAGAAATGGGTCAAGCTGAATGAAGCCAAAACCGATAGTAATGGCCGGATTAAAGAACTATATCCCAAAGATACCAATCTGCAGAAAGGAATTTATAAAGTGACTTTTAAAACGGGTGACTGGTTTAAGACCAATAATCAACGCACCTTTTTCCCAGAAATTCCGGTTGTGTTTGTGATTGATGGCTCTTTGGAGCATTACCATATTCCACTGTTGTTAAGTTCTTATGGATATTCAACGTATCGGGGGAATTGAATGTTTACTAATTAATTTTATTAATTTTAATTTCATCAGGATTATCTATATCAAAATCTTTAAGATCATCAAACAGTATTTCTACTTTAAAAATTTGAGATAGCTCTTGTCCATATAGATTTAAATATGTAATAGTAAATTCACTTACAAGTGTATTTTTATTCCATTCAAAATTATCTACTTCTATCTCAATTTTCTGACTGTTATCCTTGCTCAGAACCTCAAACTTATTGATAAGTTGTTTCAGATTGTTTGTAACATAAACAGTTTTAACTTCAGATCCAATATTTTTGATAATGAATGACAATAAATAATCAGGTCCTTCGTGCCCATCATTTTCATAACCATAGCCTATCAAGTTGACTTGGGAATCAAAAAATAAGAATAGGGGCTCTACCGATTTCATTCTTTGCTCATGTTCAAATTGATGCAAACTCACTAATTGCTGTTGTTGTTTAACACTTTCCTTCATTTCATCAATTTGAAGCTGTAATGCTTTTTCCTGCTGTTCTAAAGCTTTGGTATTTTGCTCTAGTTGCTTTCCTTGCTGAACATAACCCAACACTAACCAAAGAAAAGCTACAGGTGCAAAAATTCCTGCCAGAAAATCACCTAATTCATTTAAAGATATTGGACTTTTCAAATCTCCGAAAAACCAAAATATAAAAATTATGGCTAACCAGACAACCGTAATTCCCATTCCCCAATTTAAACTCTTCTTATTCATATTCACATAAAAAAACCGATGCCTAAGCACCGGTTTTACATGGTTTATTTAAACTATGCAAATCAAGCTTTCAACCATTTCTCAGCTTTAGTTTGATCTTCAATTTTAAGTTCGACTTCAGTCAATTCAGAACCCGCTGCTTGAATATCAAAGGCCATTAACTCATCACGACGGAATGCATGAACAGTATAAATTCCTTCCTGCTTCGCATATTTCTCGGCAAGCTTTGTCGTCGCTTTCAAGCCATCAATTGCAATGATCACATCATTGGCTGACAGGCCTGCCTTCGCCGCAGCACTGTCACGACGAGCGGATTGAACGAATACACCTTCAGGCTTATCTACCAATTTCAAACCAAATGGCAGAGACTTGTCATTTTTCAGGGTATAGCTTACCCCAAACTCAGGGAATAACTGATCCAGTGGTAATTCTTCTGTGGTATTGATCAGATGGTTGATCTGTTCTAACCAGTTATCGCCAGTCAATTCTTCACATAACTCGAAGATAGTACGCTCGTTCACCTGAATGCCATTTTGCGCATTTTCATACAACTTGCGCATCAAGGCATCCAGGCTTGAACCACGTAGACGCAAACCTAAGTCTAAGCAAAGTGCCACTAAACAACCTTTGTTGTAATAGCTGGTGCCAGCATTATTCGAGTTTTCATCCTGACGATAGAATTTCACCCAGGCATCAAAGCTTGATTCAGACACACTTTGAATAAAGCGACCTGGGTTTTGCAAATAACGGTCAATCTGTGCTTTCAGTAAAGCAATATATGATTCCTGGTTAATCACATCACTACGAAGCAGAATCAGGTCATCATAATAAGAAGTAAATCCTTCAAAGATCCAAAGTAAAGAGGTGTAGCCTTCTTTGTTTAAATCGTAATTCACAAAGTTTTCAGGGCGAATAAATTTCACTAACCAAGAGTGGAAATATTCATGGCTACATAAACCTAAGAAACGCTGATAATCCTTCGATGGCTCTTCCGGCTCGTTGGCTTTCGGCAGATCGTCACGTGGAGTAATCAGACTGGTTGAATTTGGATGTTCCAGACCACCATAACTGTTGCCTGTTGCCATGGTCATAAAGGTATAGTTACTAAATGGCGCCGAACCAAACATAGAAATTTCGGTACTACAGATCTTTTCCAGATCCTGCTGCATACGTTCAGCATTCATCTCATGTTTGCCAGAAACCACGAACTCATGCGGAATACCATTGGCTTCAAAGCTAAAACGGGTCTGTTCTGCCAGTTCAAATGGTGAATCGATCAGCTCGGCATAATTTTCTGCTTTAAGCGTATAGCGGCCTTTGACCAGGCTCTTGGATGCCATACCGGTTGCTAACTGGAAATGTTTCAGTTCATCTGGCAGGAAGATTTCAACTTCAATCGCTTTATTTTCTTGCCCTTCCAGCCCCAGACAAGTACAGGCCGGGTTCACATATAGACGTGTTCCATCGACATATGCACCGCGTACGGACAGATCATAGGCATAGACATCATATTCAACCGTAATCAGCTCATGGTCGGTATTAAACAAGCGCCATTTATTCTTTTCAAATTTCTGGATTTTCAGCTGGCGTCCTGCTTCATCAAAGGCTTTCACCCCTTCAATGTGCTTGGAAAATTCACGAATCAGGTAACTGCCCGGAATCCACGTTGGCAAAGACAACACCTGTGTAGGGTCTGCTAAAAAGCGAACAGTCACGTGAACAAGATGCTGACGATAATCGTCAAATTCGATTTGATAATGCAACATAATGGGCGATTCAAAAGAAATTAGAATGTGTTAAGTCTAAGCTTAACATTTTTTTCCAATACATTGCGGAAGTGTCTTAAATGTCTACAATGAGTACTAGCCATGACAAAAAAAAAGGCTTAGCATGCCTAAAATTTTTTTGCTCGCCAACGGATTGGTCGAATAAGGAACCCCCTTGAAATTTATCGTCTCACTGATTGCGACATTGTGCTTTTTTATGTCCGCAATCTCGCATGCTGCCCTACTGAATATTAATCCTGAAAGTGTTGAGGCAGAAGCCTGGACTATTCTGGACAGCCAGACCGGTCAGACTATTGCTTCACATAATGAAGACCTGCAACGTGCTCCGGCTTCCCTGACCAAAATGATGGTAGCTTATATCACGCTCAAGGAAATTCAGGCCGGAAAATTAGATAAAAATGAAGTAATAACTGCGACATCTGTAGTCAATATGGTGATGTGGGATGAATCCCAGATGTACCTAAAAGAAGGTGAGCAGATTTCAGTAGATCAGTTATTGGCAGGCTTAATTGTAATGTCTGCCAATGATGCCGCAGTGACGTTGGCGGAAAAAATTTCTGGAAGCGTACCCAAATTTGTGGAGCGTATGAATAAGGAAGCACAGGCTTTAGGAATGACCCATTCTCATTTCCAGAATCCAGCTGGTATCACCATGCCTGAGCACTATTCCACGGCAGCCGACCTGGCCAAACTGTCTCAGGCTTTGGTCAATGAAACGCCAAACTATCTGTTCTATTCCAAGCAACAGAGCTTCAGTTATAACCAGCGTTTCCACCGTGCCACCAATCTATTGCTAAAAATAGACCCAACAGTAGACGGCTTGAAAACCGGTTTTACCCGTGCTGCAGGTTATAATCTGGCTGCCACCGCGATCCGTCCAAGCATGGACATGAGTCTATCTAACCGTCGTTTAATCGTCGTGGTGATGGGGAGCAAAAGTGCTGTAAAACGTGCGGAAGTCGCTCATAAGCTAATGAACCTGGCCTATACCTATACCCGCAATGAGGTAGCACTCAAGGACAAGCAAGTGCTGGCTGAACTGCCTGTGGTTCAATCCACCCTAAAAATGTTTAAGGTAGCGACCAAAAAACCTGAATTAATTACTACTTCACTCTATGATCAGAGCTATAGCATTGACCTGAACCAGTTTGATCAAAGTACTCAACGCGTGATGTTAGATACAGGGAATGGTACTCTACAAAGCATTGAGCCATTACGCGAAACTCAGACCCACTTAAATATTGAAGTGAATGAGACCCAACTGACCGCGCCACTGGCAAAAGTCATGCAATTGGTAACGGTAAACGTCTATCAGAATAATCAGTTGATTCGTACCATCCTGATTGAAGATCAGGTCGATATTGAAGAAGCGAATTTCTTTGAAAAGTTCCTGCAATGGTTATTTGGCCTATTCTCAAGTACGAATGCAGACGTTATATTGTATCCGATTGGCAAATAAAATCTGAGACAGACAAAGGATGGCAATTATATTAATTAGCCTTCCTTTTTTTATTGCCTACATTTATTTTTAATTTTACCAATAACGACCTCCATAAAAGACATTATTAATTTATATCCTTGAATTGCTACAATTTGTAAGCTGTATAACAATTCTTATCAAGACCTTATTTTAAGCCTGTCATAGTATGTTTTCTTTCTATTTCATTAAAAAAATAAATAGGTTAATAAGGTATGACAGCCCATAAAATTGTGATTGTAGGTGGTGGTGCAGGTGGTCTGGAACTGGCTACCCAGTTAGGACAAAGCTTAGGCAGAAATGGTAAGGCCCAGATTACCCTGATCGATCAGAAGCTGACCCATATCTGGAAACCTCTTCTTCACGAAATTGCAGCCGGCACACTCAATCCGCATGAAGAAGAAACCAATTATTTTGCCCATGCCGCAGCGAATCATTATGAATTTGTCTTAGGCACGTTTAAAAATATTGACCGTGAAACCAAACAGATTCTGGTTGAAACCAAATACTTTTCTAAAAAAGTCCAACCTACCAAGAATAGAAATATTGACTATGACACCTTGGTGCTTGCTTTAGGCTCCACTTCAAATGACTTCAATACCGAAGGTGTCAAACAATTCTGTCATTTCCTCGACAGTCGCGAACAGGCGGATATTTTTCAGCAAGACCTGCTGCATCTTTACTTAAATGCCCAGAATGAAGCAGATAGCCGTGAACTGAAAATTGCCATTATTGGTGCAGGTGCTACAGGCGTTGAACTGGCAGCAGAACTGGTTTCTGCCAAGAATAATTTTCATAAATATGGTCTGAACAAGATCGATCCGAATAAGGTCAAAATTACCCTGATTGAAGCTGCAGATCGTATTCTTCCTGCCCTGTCTCCCAAAGTTGCTGAGCACACGATGAAGCAGCTGAAACAGCTAGGTATTGAAGTACTGACTCAACATCGTGTGGCTAAAGTCGATGAAGAGCATATTTATTTTGCAGATGGTTCAAGTCTGGAAGCAGAAGTAAAAGTCTGGGCAGCCGGGATCAAGGCACCTGAGGTACTCACGCAACTTGAAGGACTGGAAAGAGACAATATTCATCGCCTTAAAGTTTATGCGACATTGCAGACGACCGCAGATCCGAATATTTTTGCCTTTGGGGATTGTGCACATTGCAAGCCTAGAGCTGATGAACCCGTCTTGGGACCACGTGCACAGGTTGCCAGCCAGCAGGCCAGTTTCCTTGCCAATTCTTTACGATTACGTGCGAATGGTCAGACACAGTTACCGATGTTCGTCTTCTCGGATAAAGGTTCTCTGGTATCCTTAAGTGAAAATAAAGCCGTAGGTGAATTACTCGGTCAGGTCAATGTACAGGGCTCTGTCGCCAAGTCGATGTATGTTTCATTATACCGGCTGCATCAGGCCACGATCTTGGGCTATACTCAGGCTGGGGTAATGACGGTAAAAGACTTCGTTACAAGAAAAATCTCGCCGAAGATAAAATTGCATTGAAATTTACAGATGCGCCCCCATCAATGAAAAAATCAGCATTTATATAGGGAAATTGCATTTTTTTTGCTAATTTTAGTCTACAAAAACTCAATTTCACTTTATGATGTATCTCTTAAAAAATTTGATTGGATCAATATCATGACTGCAGTTGCAAATGACCTCGTGGTTTCTTTCCACTACACATTGACTAACGCAGAGGGTGAAACTCTCGATAAATCTCAAGGTGAACCACTTGCATATTTGCATGGTGCAGGCAACATCATTCCTGGCCTTGAAAATGCACTACTTGGTAAAACTGTAGGCGACAAATTCACTGTAACTGTTCCAGCAGCTGAAGGCTATGGCGAATACAACCCAGAGCTAGTACAAGAAGTTCCTGCGAAAATGTTCCAGGGTGTGGACAACATCCAACCTGGTATGCAATTCCAGGCACAAACTGATGACGGCGTTCAAATCGTAACTGTTAAAGCAGTTGAAGGCGAAAACGTTGTTGTTGATGCGAACTTCCCACTTGCTGGCCAAGACCTGACTTTCGACGTTGAAATCGTTGAAATCCGTGAAGCTTCTCAAGAAGAACTTGACCATGGTCACGTACATGGTGCAGGCGGTCACCACCACTAAGATCGATTGATCTTAAGTGCAAAAGGCAAAGTGAAAACTTTGCCTTTTTTGTTGCCTATATATTTTATTCAGGCATAAAAAAGCAGAGCCTCTGCCCTGCTTTTTATAATTCAAGCAATGATTATTTACGTTGGTTATAAATCTGCATTGCGGCTGGCAGGTTTTGACGCATTGCGGCAATACGCTGACTGCTTGATGGGTGAGTCGATAAGAACGCGACACCACTACTGGTTTGCTTACTCATTTTTTCCCACAGGGTAATTGCAGCATTCGGGTTATAACCTGCACGAGCCATCAACATTAAGCCACCTTGGTCAGCACGGCTTTCCAGGTTACGTGAGTATGGCAGACCAATACCAATCTGGCTGCCCAGCTGTGCAGCTGCTGCACCACCCTGCCCTACACCTGCCGCACTCAAGCCAATACCTAAAGCTAAGTCAGTCAATGCCTGGGCACCAATCTTCTGTTTAGAATGCTCTTCTAGCGCATGCACCATTTCATGACCCATAATTGCTGCAATTTCAGCATCAGTTAAGTTCAATTTATTGACGATACCCGTATAGAACACCACCTTACCGCCTGGGGCAACATAAGCATTGACCTGATCGCTCTTCAGTACAGCCAGCTGCCAGTCAAATCGGGTGCCTGTCTGGTTCAGCTGGTCTGCATAAGGACGCAATTTGTTAAATACGGTGTTGATACGCTTATAGGTAGCAGAAGACGTATCCAGTGTATTGGCAGAACGTGCTTCCTGAACGGTCTTGTTAAAGCCTTGTGTCGCTACAGCGTTTAAGGTTGATGTATCCGCGCCCGCTATATCAGCGACAGTGGTACAACCTGACAAAGTGACGACTGTTGCCGCACACATGCTGAACAAAAATTTATTTTTCATTATAGATTCTCCACCCCAGTTTCAAGGCACAATACTTGATAAAAATTATAATTGAAACATCGCTATACCTGAAACGTGTAATTACTTCATCTTTTTAGCATTTATGTAATATTTCAGGTGATGAATTGTATGCCAAGCCAATAAATTAGACAAAGTACATTTAAAACCAGATAAAACTGGCTCAAAGGTTGGATCTTCATTTCCAGGCTTTCACTTTTGCGCTTGGCAAACAGGATAGCGTTCTGGATCAGGATCACTGGCACCAATACACAGGCAATAATGACACTTAAGCCCACCAGCGCATTATAGATAATTTCAGGATTACTGGTTTGAGCACGAATAATCAGCATGGCAATAGTCGGTGCCCCGCCCATGGCAAACAGCAACGAATAGAACATGGTTGCCGAGATATTTTTTTGCATCCTGCAAGCTCTTATAATTTCTTTAATATTTATTCTAACAAGCACAGCAGCATTACACATCACTCTGTGATGCAACTTTAGTCGTGCGCCCGTATTCCTTACTCGATACGTTATAAAAAAACCCTGTGAAATTCACAGGGTTTTTCTCATTTCAGCTTAAAGGATTAAGCATCAAACGGATGACGAAGAACAATTGTTTCTTCACGGTCTGGACCAGTTGAAATGATGTCGATTGGACATTCAATCAATTGCTCAAGACGTTTCACATAATTAATTGCAGCTTGTGGTAATTGATCTAATGATTTGGCACCGAAAGTAGACTCAGACCAGCCTGGCATCGTTTCGTAGATCGGTTTTAAAGTTTCGAATGCAAGTGCATCAGAAGAACCTACACAGCCAGAATCAGCAGCTTCGTAACCTACACAGATTTTTACTTCTTCTAAACCGTCAAGAACGTCAAGTTTAGTCAGGCAAATACCAGAAAGTGAGTTTACTTCTACTGAACGGCGCAGGATTTCCGCATCGAACCAGCCACAACGACGTTGACGGCCAGTAGACGCACCAAATTCTGAACCTACAGTACCCAAGTGTTTGCCGATTGCATCGCCAACATCATTTGCAGCATCGTACACAAGTTCAGTTGGGAATGGACCAGCACCTACACGTGTTGTGTATGCTTTGGTAATACCCAATACATAATCGAGGTGTAATGGACCAAGACCTGAACCTGAGCTTACGCCGCCCGCAGTCGTATTTGAAGAAGTCACGTACGGATATGTACCGTGGTCAACGTCAAGAAGTGAACCTTGCGCACCTTCAAACATGATGTTATCACCGTTTTTACGGTATTTATGCAACTCACCTGTTACGTCGATAACAAGCGGCGCAACCACTTCACGCCATTGGTCGCAAAGTGCAAGTACTTCTTCAAGCTTAACTGCTTCTACACCGTAGAATTGAGTTAACTGGAAGTTATGGTATTCAAGAAGCTCTGTTAACTGTGCTTTAAGATGTTCACCACCACGTACCAGATCAGCAACACGGATTGCACGACGAGCCACTTTATCTTCGTAAGCTGGGCCAATACCACGACCAGTCGTACCAATTTTCGCATTACCACGTTTGATTTCACGTGCTTGATCAAGCGCAATGTGGTTTGGAAGAATCAAAGGGCAGTTTGGCGAAATACGCAGACGCTCTTTAACAGGCACGCCTTCTTTTTCAAGAATATCCATCTCTTTGATGAGCGCTTCAGGTGAAAGAACCACACCGTTACCAATTAAGCACAGTACGTTTTCACGTAAAATACCTGATGGAATGAGGTGAAGAACTGTCTTTTTACCACCAACTACAAGAGTATGGCCTGCGTTGTGACCGCCTTGATAACGTACAACTGCTGCCGCTTGATCTGTGAGCAGGTCGACGATTTTACCTTTACCTTCGTCGCCCCATTGGGTACCAAGTACCACAACATTCTTGCCCATAATAGCCTCATTACATCATGCTGTTAAAGTTGAAAAGCCTGGCCCAGCGACATGAATACTGAGCCTGACCATTAAATTGTTTTGACTGTCCACTCACCGTCAACATTCACCAGCTGGTGAGTTGCATACGGCACCGAGTTTAAACCATCATTACCTAATAACTGAATTACACTTAAGCCTTGTGCACGTGTTGCCTGAATCGCATCAAGCAAAGCAGCATCATTACCTTTAGGTGCAACAATAATCTGTGCAGTTTCAAATTTGCCTGCACTTAAGCTATACAAGTCACAAGAGAAACCGGTTGCAGGACGGGCACGACCAAAGTGTTGACCAATACCGTCATAACGGCCACCTTGTGCCAGTGGTGCAGCACGGTTTGGTGCATACACGGCATACATCAGGCCAGTGTGGTAATGGTAAGAACGCAATTCAACCACATCGACACCAATTTCCAGATTCGGCCAGCGTGCCTGAATTTCCTGTTGAGTGTTGATCAATGCATCCAGTGCCTGTTTAAAGTCTGGATTTGCGAGTACTTCAGTACTCAATTGTGTTTGTAATGCATTCAAATCACTTGCATAGCGACCCAATACGTAGAAATCATGGCCCTGGTTCAGTGTCGCAGTAAACTCTTGCAATTCCGGCAACGCTTTACGCTGATATAGGTCAGACAATTGACGTTCAGCTGCCTTACTTAAGCCCGCTTGAGCTACAAGACTACGGAACAGACCGACATGACCCAAGTCAAGGTGAATACCATCTGCCAGACCAGATTCCTGAATCAGACTCACCATCAGGTCAATCATTTCTACATCGGCATCAATACTGTCTGAACCGAATAATTCTGCACCCAACTGCAGCGGTGCACGCGTGGTGTTAAAACCCTGGGGTTTGGTATGTAAAACCGTACCTGCGTAGCAGTAACGAGCTACACCTTCCACTGGATGTACATGCGCATCGATACGAGCCACTTGTGGTGTCATATCGGCACGCACACCAAGCAAACGACCAGAAAGCTGGTCGATCACTTTAAAAGTGGCTAAGTCTAAATCCTGATTCGATTCTGAGAGAGAAGATAAAGATTCAATGTATTCAATGAATGGCGTGTACACCAACTGATAACCTCGAGATGCGAGGAAATCCAGTGATTTACGACGCAAATGCTCAATGACTTGCGCTTGTTCTGGTAATACATCAGCTACACCATCAGGTAATAACCATGTCTCTGAAATGGGCATGTTGTAAACCTAAATTCTTGTCAGCGCGGAACAAATCCGCATAAAAAAATCGGGAGCACACCCGATTTCTCCTAGTCTAGCACGATCATTTAGGCTGTGCATCGCAATTTTTATAATTTTCTCTGACTGATCAAATGACTAACATTGATAATGAAAATCCAGCGGTGAAGACTTGGGCCAAGTCAATTAAAAAGATATCAAAAGCTAAACTATCAACATGATTTTAAAAAATTTATTCCTTAAAAAAACTTTAAGGTTTTATCTTGAACTCTATACTTTCCAAAATAACCAGCAAATACTTCAGAAAAATTAATTTTTAAATGTTTAAAAAAATCCCGCATAAATACAAACTGCACGGATTTGAACACCTAAGAAAACAGCACTATTCAGGCAAATTTGAAGTTAACAGGACAACACGCTGCACTTCTTATAAAAATACAGTTCGTTATTAGATTAAATTTAGCCTACATCTATATGTAATACATCAGGTTTCAGCATGCTGTCTACCATTATGATGAGGGTAATTTCGGCATGAGTTTTACGCAGCCTGCTCTTTTAGACTGCTTAATCAGAAAAGCATTTTCGAGGATTATTGTTTTGGTTCAACTACTTTTGCCAGCAGATGCACCAGCTCGGCATTCTGTAATTCGACCTGTTTTAGTTTGGTCGTGGTCTGGTCCAGTACTTCTTGCTGTACATGCATCTTTTTAGCCAGATCCTGCATAATCTCTAAGGTCTTTTTTAGATTATCTTCCAGATTCGCGACCTTTTGCTCGACCGCAACACCCTCCAATTCAGGACCAGTTTCAACCTGATTGAACTGCAGCCAGATCAGGAAAATCACCGCCAGTGTCAGGAGTGTAATAAAGCCCCACATTAATAACATTGCTTTTGCTCTTCTAGTTGGTCGCCTGAGTTTTATCATAATCAAAAAAACAGGCGATATTGTAACGATTTTATCGGAATGCCAGCACCAGATATCGACTGGCAAAGTAGATTAATTTTCTTTATACATCAATATACTTGAGAATAAAATTTACTTAAGCCATAGATTAGAGCGCTTTATGCATTAAAGGAATGACATAAATCTAGTAACCGGTTGGCATAACCCCATTCATTGTCATACCAGGCAAATACTTTGGCCTGCTTGCCTACGACTATGGTCTGGGTCATATCCACAATCAATGAATACGGCGAATGATTAAAATCGGAAGAGACCAAAGGTTCATCCGTAATCGACATAATTTCAGTATAGTCCTGAGCTGCTGCTTTGATTAGGACGTCATTCAGTTGATGATCGCTAATATTGGCTTGAGTCACAAAAGTTAAATCAATCGCTGCCACATTAATGGTCGGTACACGAATCGAATAACCATCAATCCGGTTTTCCATTTTCGGCATGACCTGCTTGAGTGCGCCTAAAGCAGATGACGTCGTCGGAATAATATTTTGCCCTGAAGCTCGGGCACGACGTAAGTCACGATGTGCATGGTCTAGGACTGATTGATCCGCAGTGACCGCATGAATTTCAGTCATTAGCGCGGTATCAATACCGAAAGCATCATCTATGATTTTAACCAGCGGCACTAATGCCTGCGTGGTACAAGATACGCTGGAAATGATCTGGTCACTGTTTTTCACATCACGATGGTTCACCCCATAAACAATCGCAGCATCTACACTGTCAAACGGCGCTGCACCAATGATCACACGTTTGGCACCGGCAGTAATATGCTGGGTCGCTGCTTCACGGGAACGGAACAGACCGGTACATTCCAGTACCACATCAACATTCAGCTCCTGCCATGGCATCTGAGCTGGGCTGGCTTGACGCAGGACTTCGACTTTTAAACTGGCATCCTGATAAGACACATGCAGATAAACACGTTCCTGTTCATAGCTGAGGTCGACCTGCCCTGGAAAGCGGCCATGAGTGGTGTCGTATTTGAACAGATGCAGTAAAGTTTCCACATCGGCAATGTCATTAATGGCAACGATGTCAAAATTAAAATCTTTCGGATTTTCAAACCATGCACGTAACACATTGCGTCCGATTCGCCCAAAACCATTAATTGCGATACGTTGCATCGACATTCCCTTAAGCAGCATAAAACTTTGAGTGCCCTATATTAATAGAATTATGCAGCTGACTGATAACTATTCAGCTAAATCCACTAAAAATTACACAGAATGTCCAATATTTCATCGAAAAATTCATGCTTTAATGAAGGCAATCCGAAGTTTCTGTTACTGAGATTTGAAATAAATTACTGTAATGACAATAGCTTTTGATTTTGAAGGGCATTTTTCTGATTTTTCCAATATTCATTCCTTATAGTTTTATGATCTATAAATATGAAAATCATTGGTTGAACAGGCATTTTCCGTTATAATTTGGCGTTTTTAAATATTTAAGCCCCGCATTGCAGCAAAGAACCAACCTTCTTGTCAGACTGTGATGTTTTTAGCCAAATCGGAAATTATGGAGTGACTTGGTTGTGAGTACTCGTTTTATGACATCAGCTGAAATTCGCGAAGCTTTTTTAAGCTACTTTGAATCGCAAGGGCATACACGTGTCGCGTCGAGTTCTCTGGTTCCTGCCAACGACCCAACATTATTGTTTACCAATGCTGGTATGAACCAGTTTAAAGACTGCTTCTTAGGTCTAGAAAAACGCGATTATGTCCGTGCAACATCTTCACAAAAATGCGTACGTGCAGGCGGTAAGCACAACGACTTAGATAACGTTGGCTACACAGCGCGTCACCACACATTCTTTGAAATGTTGGGTAACTTCTCGTTTGGTGACTACTTTAAACGTGATGCGATTAAATTTGCTTGGGATTTCTTAACTTCTGAGCAATGGTTAGGTCTTCCTAAAGATAAACTTTATGCCACGGTTTACCACACCGATGACGAAGCTTTTGACATCTGGAACAAAGAAATCGGTCTGGATGCATCTCGCATTATCCGTATTGGTGATAACAAAGGCGGTCAATACGCATCAGATAACTTCTGGGCAATGGGCGATACAGGTCCTTGTGGTCCATGTTCTGAAATTTTCTATGACCATGGCGATCACATTTGGGGTGGTTTACCGGGCACACCTGAAGAAGATGGCGACCGTTTCATCGAGATCTGGAACAACGTATTCATGCAGTTCAACCGTACTGCAGATGGCGTACTCCACCCTCTTCCAGCGCCTTCTGTAGATACAGGCATGGGCTTAGAGCGTATTTCTGCAGTTCTACAACATGTGAACTCAAACTACGAAATCGACCTATTCCAGCACTTGTTAAAAGCAGCTGCTGAAATCATTGGTTTAGATACGGCTGAACTTGAAGCGAAAGCACAAGCTGAAGGCAAGCCAGTTGAATACCCTGCATCACTTAAAGTGGTTGCTGACCATGCACGTTCATGTTCATTCCTCATTGCTGATGGCGTAAATCCATCAAATGAAGGTCGTGGTTATGTCCTACGTCGTATCATCCGCCGTGCAGTTCGTCACGGTAACAAATTGGGTGCAACAGGTTCATTCTTCCACAAAATGTTGAAGCCTTTGATTGAAGTGATGGGTGCTGCGTATCCTGAACTTGAAGCACAACAAGCTCGTATCGAAGCGCAACTTCTGAAAGAAGAAGAGCAATTTGCAAAAACACTTGAGCAAGGTTTGAAATTGCTTGAAGGTGAATTAGCTCAACTGAAAGGTTCTGTGATTCCAGGTGAAGTTGTATTCAAACTTTATGATACCTATGGCTTCCCAACTGACCTTACAGCGGACATCGCACGTGAACGTGATTTAACAATCGACGAAGCAGGCTTTGAAACTGAAATGGCTGCTCAGCGTCAACGTGCACGTGATGCCGGTAAATTCGCGATCGACTACAACTCTGTTGTGAAAGTTGAAGGTGAAACTCAATTTGACGGCTACGATGCAACTGCGGGTAAAGGTCAAATCATCGCAATCTATAAAGATGGCGAGCAAGTCGATGAAGTGGTTGAAGGTGATGAAGCACTGATCGTTCTCAACCAAACACCTTTCTATGCAGAAAGCGGCGGTCAAATCGGTGATACAGGTATTTTCAAAAACGATACCGGTATTTTCGAAGTTCAAGATACGAAAAAATCTGGTGGTGCGTTCGTTCACCAAGGTATTGTGACCATGGGTAACTTAAAAGTTACTCAAAATGTAGAAGCAACAGTAAAAGCAGACATTCGCGCAGCAACAGCTCGTAACCACTCTGCAACGCATCTTCTACATGCTGCACTTCGTCAAATTTTAGGTTCACACGTACAGCAAAAAGGCTCATTGGTTGCGTCTGACGTATTACGTTTCGACTTTGCCAACGACCAACCTGTGACATTTGAACAACTTCAAGAAATTGAACGTCTTGTAAATGCTGAAGTGATTGCCAACACCCCTGTAACCACTGAACTGCTTGATATCGAATCTGCGAAAGCAAAAGGTGCGATGATGTTGTTTGGTGAGAAATACGGTGACGAAGTTCGCGTACTGTCTATGGGTTCAGTGATTGAAGAGAAAAACTTCTCAATCGAACTGTGTGGTGGTATTCACGTAAAACGTACAGGTGACATCGGCCTGTTCAAGATCACCTCTGAAGGTGGTGTTGCAGCAGGTGTGCGCCGTATTGAAGCTGTGACAGGCACTAAAGCCATTGAAGTTGCTCAAAAAGCGGATCGTGACATCAACACGATTAATGGCTTATTGAAAGCACAAAAAGACCAAACTTTAGAGAAAGTTGAAGCGATTGTTGACACAGCATCAAGCTTGCAAAAACAAATCGAACAACTGAATCAAAAATTGGCAAGCCTACAAGCGGGTGAACTGTTAAGCCAAGTTCAAACGATTGCAGGTCGTCAAACACTGATCACAACCGTTCAAGGCATGGATGCAAAAGCACTTCGCAACTTGCATGATGGTGTGAAATCTAAATTAGAAAATGCAGTGATTGTTCTTGCAGGTGTAGAGGGTGACAAGGTGAGCTTGATCGCATCTGTGGCGAAAGACTTTACTGCTTCTATTAAAGCGGGTGACATCATCAAACACTTGGCAACTGAGCTTGGTGGTAAAGGTGGTGGTAAACCTGACTTGGCACAAGGTGGCGCGCCACTTAACGAGAAGTTTGCAACAGTGATGGCTGATCTAGCAGCTTGGCTTGAAGCAAAATAAAAACTTCATTTTGTGTAACTGACCCTGATTGGAACATCAGGGTCATGGTTTGAATGGAACAACTATGGCATTAATCGTTCAAAAATATGGCGGTACCTCAATGGGTACTCCCGAGCGCATTTTAAATGTTGCTCGTCGTGTGAAGCGCTGGCATGACCACGGCCACAAGGTGGTTGTTGTTGTATCAGCGATGAGTGGTGAAACCAACCGCTTACTTGCTTTAGCGAAAGCCATTACCGAAACCCCTGACCCGCGTGAACTTGACCAAATGGTTTCTACCGGTGAACAGGTAACGATTTCGATGTTAGCAATGGCATTGAACTCGATCGGTGTTGAAGCTAAATCTTTGACTGGTCGCCAGGTTGGGATTAAAACCGACAGCGCTTTCACCAAGGCTCGTATTGAAGCGATTGATACCGATGTTTTGACTGAAAACCTAGATGCTGGCCGTGTCATTGTGGTGGCAGGTTTCCAAGGCTTTGATGCCAATGGCAACACAACGACTCTAGGTCGTGGTGGTTCAGATACTTCTGGTGTTGCACTTGCCGCTGCATTAAAAGCTGATGAATGCCAAATTTACACAGATGTAGATGGTGTTTATACAACTGATCCGCGTGTTGCACCAAAAGCGAAAAAAGTTGACCGTATTTCGTTTGAAGAAATGCTGGAAATGGCATCCCTTGGTTCTAAAGTTCTTCAAATTCGTTCAGTTGAATTTGCAGGTAAATACCAAGTGCCATTACGCGTACTTTCAAGCTTCGACAACGACAACGATGGCGCGTTTGATGAAGACTTCAAAAACAACGTCGGAACCCTTATCACTACTGAATTGGAAGACAACATGGAACAGCCAATTATCTCTGGTATCGCGTTTAACCGTGACGAAGCTAAACTGACTATTCTGGGTGTTCCAGACGAACCAGGTATTGCCTCTAAAATTTTAAAACCAATTGGTGATGCCAATATCGAAGTCGATATGATCATCCAAAACGTTGAAGAAGATGGCACCACCGACTTCACGTTCACAGTCAACCGTGGCGAGCTTGCAAAAGCGAAAAAAATCCTTGAAGAAACCGCGCAAGCGATTGGTGCACGTGAAGTAGCGACTCGTGATGACATCGTAAAAGTGTCAATCGTGGGTGTAGGTATGCGTTCACATGCAGGTGTAGCGAGCAAAATGTTTACTGCTCTTGCAGACGAAGGCATTAACATTCTGATGATCTCGACTTCTGAAATTAAAATTTCAGTGATCATTGAAGAAAACTACCTGGAACTTGCGGTACGTTCGCTTCACACTGCATTTGGCTTGGACCGTGAGTCTGGCGAATCAAGCGCACGTGCTTAATGATTGATTTGTAATTTATTGTCGTTGTCTGACATTATTTTGCAAAACTTCATAAAAAATCAGAGCCACTATAGTTTTTTTTATAGTGGCTCTGTTATATTAAGGGCGAGGATTTATAGAAAATTTAAATAGATGATAATCCCAACCAAGATGGTGCGTGGTGATCTGTTCGATTTTCTCTTGTGATTTCAAGTTGTGTTTCAACATACATTCTAAATTGAATGCACGTTTAGCGTTTTGCAAGGAGATAAACATGCTGATTCTGACTCGCCGTGTCGGAGAAACTTTGATGATTGGAGACCAAGTCAGCGTGACTGTGCTTGGCGTAAAGGGCAACCAGGTACGTATTGGGGTGAATGCGCCAAAGGAAGTTTCTGTCCACCGTGAAGAAATTTACCAGCGTATTCAGCATGAACGTGCAATGCATGAGCATCTTCAACATATTGACCAGGACTATCAGCCTTCATTTGAAGATGATACCTCTTCTCAGAATAACTTTAATCGTTAATTTCTGCGAAAAATAATAAAGCGGCTCTAGGCCGCTTTTATTTTTTTCTACACTTTTACCGCACTTCACTTAGACATTCTATGTATTTATAAAATATTCTATAAATGTCTTATAGCTCCAGTTCACTCTGTTCCTGCATAGCTGCAATGGCTTTACGCACAGGACCAAAACTGCGTCGATGCTCTTCAATTACCCCATGCAAGGCAATTGCTTCAAAATGTGCTTTGGTTGGATAACCTTTGTGCTTGGCAAAACCAAAGTGTGGGAATTTATGATCCATTTCAACCATCTGATGATCACGAGTTACCTTAGCCAGAATACTTGCTGCTGAAATCTCGGCATGCAGTGCATCCCCACCAATGACAGCATCACAACTCATCGCCAAACCTCGAGGAATCTTGTTGCCATCAACCAGTACATGATCTGGTTGAATATCAAGTGCTTCTATCGCACGACGCATCGCCAGCAATGAAGCCTGCAAAATATTATGTTCATCAATTTCTGCTGCAGATGCTTCGGCAATTGCCCAAGCCAATGCTTTTTCCTGAATTTCAATAAATAACTTCTCACGTTTCTTTTCAGTGAGTTTTTTCGAGTCATTCAGGCCTTCAATCGGATTATTCGGATCAAGAATAACTGCAGCCGCCACCACTGAACCCACCAATGGACCACGCCCTGCCTCATCTACACCTGCAATTCGCATCATATTTCCTTCAATTATTCAGCCCAAATATAAAAGCGGCCAAAGTGGCCGCTCATTTAAGCAAATCTTGCTTAGTTTTTCAAAGTTTCTACAACACAGGCATTCAATGTGCTACTTACCACTTTAGTTACCAAGGTTGCTTGAGAAGTTTTGTCCATTGCAGCAATAACCAGGTCAGCTGCTGTTACGCTAGTAGTCGCTTTCTCAGCTACACATGAACATACTTCGTTTTGTAATTCAGTCTGCTGAGTTTCAGTCATCAACTTAGATGCTGTTTTCCAGTAGGTATTATTGTTGATTTCAGTGACGCATTTTGCTTGCACGCCTACTTTGACTGCAGCCATTGCCAAGCCGTTCGCTGTAGTTGCAGCAGTTGAACCTGTTGTACCATCAGTGGTAACACAAGCAGTTAAAACAAAAGCCATGGGTGCAAGTACAGCTGCTAATTTTTTCACTGTAAATCCTATGTTGTGAATTAAAGATGCACTATTTTGCCGAAAATTAAAGCGTGAATAAATCACTATTTCAGCCCATGGAGTCAGTTGTGCAATTAAACGACGCCCATTGAAAACCCTGACCTATTTCACTAATTCCTGTACACAGCCTTTCAGACTATTCGCTACAGCTTGACGTGCCAACTGGTTTTTCGCTTCTTCATTTACTGTTGCTTTAAGCAAAGTTGATGCCGGCACATCTTTTAAAGCATGTTCACCCACACAATCACAGACATTGTGTTCCAGTTTGGCTTTATTAGTGTCCTGCATCAGATAGGTCGAAACTTTCCAGACTTTGGAGTCTTTGAGTTCTTGCCCACATTGATAGACAATCACTGGCTTTAAAGCTTTTTGAGTCAAACTTATATCGGCATGACTATGTGTCCAGAAAGCCAAAACAGCCATAGATATCGCGATAATATATTTTTTCATGAATTTACTCATTCAACAGAAAAAAGGCGGAGCGAACTCCACCTCTTATATATAGTTTACTTAGACCAATACTTTGATCTTGCTAATCCAGTTGGCCTTGTCTGCTTCACTGATAAATGAGGCTTCAAAAGAATTGATCGCTAACTGTTTTAACTCATCATTGCTTAAATCCAAAGCTTCAGCAATAGCAATGAAATTGTCATTCATATAACCACCGAAATAGGATGGATCATCCGAATTCACAGTGACATGCACGCCCTGCTGTAACAGGCGACGAATATTATGTTGCTGCATATCATCTACCACACAAAGCTTTAAGTTTGACAGTGGGCATACTGTCAGCGGCATTTTTTCTGCAATCAAACGCTGCATCAATGCCGGGTCTTCCTCAGAACGTACACCATGATCAATACGGTTCACTTTCAACAGATCTAAAGCTTCCCAGACATATTCTGCCGGACCTTCTTCACCCGCATGTGCCACAATCAGGAAACCTGCTTCACGCGCTTTAGCAAAGACATATTCAAATTTAGAGGGCGGATGTCCAACTTCACTTGAATCCAGCCCCACCCCAATAATTTGATCTTTATATGGCAAAGCCTGTTCTAGAGTTTCAAATGCTGCTGCTTCACTGAGATGACGCAAAAAACACATGATCAGATGTGAAGTAATACCGAGTTTTTCTGCGGCATCATCACACGCACGTTGCAGACCATTCAGTACCGTTTCGAAAGCAATTCCACGATCGGTATGGGTTTGTGGATCGAAGAACATTTCGGTATGTACAACATTGTCTTCGGCACATTTTTCAAAATATGCCCAGGCCAGATCGTAAAAATCCTGTTCATGAATCAGAACATTGGCACCAGCATAATAAATATCTAAAAAGGATTGCAGATTATGGAAATTATAGGCCTGCCTAACTTCCTCAACCGACTGGTAAGGAATGGCAATCTCATTACGTTGTGCAATTGCAAACATTAACTCAGGTTCAAAAGTACCTTCAATATGCACGTGCAGCTCTGCTTTTGGCATCGCCTGTATTAATTCAAGACGGTTCATCACTACTCCTGATTAAACCTGAGAAAAATAAAAAAGGGCGCAAACTGAGTTTACACCCTTTCTGAATTTGACAAAAATCAGCCACCGAATAGCGCGAATTTCAATGCCCAAAGCACAGCAACAATCCACACCATATACGGTACAGTTGAAGCCTTACCTGTGAGTAATTTAATCAAAGCATAGCTGATAAAACCCATCGCGATACCATCAGCAATTGAATACGTGAATGGCATGAACACGATAGTCAAGAATGCTGGAACAGCTTCTGTGATATCGTCCCAATCAATATGTACGATGCCTTGAATCATCAACACACCCACAAACAAAAGGGCTGGTGCTGTTGCAAAGCTTGGTACAGATTGAGCAAGAGGTGCCAAGAATAAGCAGGCAATAAACAAGAAACCGACAATCACTGCGGTTAAGCCTGTACGACCACCTGCAGCTACACCTGCTGAAGACTCAATATATGGTGTAGTTGAAGACGTACCTAATGCTGCACCTGCCACAATTGCAGATGAGTCAGCAAATAGTGCTTTTTTCAAGCGAGGTAATTTACCATCTTTTAATAAACCTGCGCGGTGAGAAACACCAACAAGAGTACCTGTTGAGTCGAATAAATCGACCAAGAAGAATACGAAGATGACACCGATCAAGCTTGCAGTAAACAAACCCTCAAAGTCCATTTGCATAAAAGTTGGCGCAATTGAAGGTACAGCACCGACCACACCTTTAAATTCGCTCAGGCCCATGGCAGCCGAAATGCCCGTCAGTACTAAAATACTGATGATAATTGCACCACGAACTTTAAAATGATGCATCACAACAACCATTAAGAAACCAAGCAATGCAAGCAATACCGATGGCTGTTTAAGGTCGCCTAGACCAACTAAAGTTGCTGGGTTATCGACAATAATTCCTGCATTTTTCAGCGCAATAAGCGCAAGGAACAAACCAATACCACCACCAATCGCCAGTTTTAAGGACATTGGAATAGCATTGACGATTGCCTCACGTATTTTGAACATACTGATGGCAATAAATACCAGACCTGACACAAAAACGGCGCCCAATGCAGTTTGCCATGGCACACCCATTCCCAGACATACAGAATAGGTAAAGAAAGCGTTCAAGCCCATGCCAGGTGCAAGCGCAATTGGATAGTTTGCTACAAGACCCATCACCAGACAGCCAATTGCGGCTGCAAGACAGGTTGCAACGAAGACAGCCCCATGATCCATCCCTGTTTCGGATAAAATCATTGGATTGACAATAATGATGTAACACATCGTTAAGAATGTCGTTACACCTGCAAGAACTTCTGTACGGAAACTGGTTTTGTTTTCACTCAGTTTGAACAAACGTTCCAGCATGTTTTCGGAAGATGGATTAGGAGTCGTCATGACCTAGCCCCTATTGAGTAAACTTTATGCCTGAGCATTCCATAAAATCCCTATACTTATTAGGTAAAGGATTTTGCGGATGAGTTAGCAACGAATATGCCAGCATCGCTATTCGACGGGTCAAGTAATCTTAAAGCACAGCAAAACAGTAACTATGCACTAAGTACAAAAAAACTAAACAAAAAAGCTGCATAACCTTATGCAGCTCATTAATAAATGAATTGAATCAATTGGTTACAATAACTCAAATCTGATCCAATATTTTGTTTTCAGAATTATAACACATTGATTTTTTATTGTTTCTAAAATTTAACTTTAATTCTCTATTCAATTTTCAACTGTTCAGTCATTTGAAAAGTTCATTGATTTTATGCAGTTAATAGCTCACTCAAGTAGATATCGTCTTAATGACGAATATGCTTACCCTCAATTGCCTGTAAAGAAATCTTGGCATCGGTAATGATGCGGCTTATTTCCTGCTGGCGCCTGTTTTCACTTTGCTTATACACATAGTATCCCAGTACCCCGACCAATAAAGCGCAAACTGGAATTACATAACTTTTCATAATTATAGGCATTCTTTTACATTTTTAAGATTGTATGAATAAATTATCAACTAATCATGTGACAAAGTAGGTGAAATTCTATATAAATTGTAATCAATATTATTAATTTGTAACCTAATTGACTCAGTTTAGCTTTATCAATATCAGTAATTCTGCAATAAAAAAATTATGCTTTTATTGTTAATACAAAGCATTAATCTGCTTAAATATTTTTATTAAAATACACTTCTTTCATAAATCAAAAAATGATTGTTTTATTCATATTTATAGATATTAAAAGCCCTTTCTCCCTTTGGGATGAGAAATATTACTTCGAACAGGGTGAGGAGATTTATTAGAAAAAATCTCTCTCTGAGGAGCATGCTCCGCAAGCCTCCTTGTAGGAGAGGTAATTCCCTTTATAGGGATTCAAAAATGATTTATAAAAAAATCCTATAATTAAAATTAATTATGAAAATCTTAAATAAATATCTATTTCTAGTGAATATTTAATTTAAATAAACTTTAATTGTTTTGAAATAAAGAATGGGGAAAATTGAGTTTCTTACAGCCTTATCTATAAATTTTTCTAAATCAATTTTTCTGACCCATTGTCAAAATCATCGATTAAAACTTGTATATTTTAACTGCTAACTCTCCCATATTTGCCGTTCTACTTTGAAATAGAATAAATTTTATCCTTTAAAATTAATGCTTCTTTTTGTAGCAGAATTCTTATCTGTAAAAAGAAAAAACTTATTTTATGCGCCTTTTTAATGCTTAATTATTCATATATAAAAAAAGATCACCCACAGATGATCTTTTTTTATTAAATAAGACTACCTAAGCAGCGAGTTGTTCATCACGCTTGAATACCAGCTCACCTTTAAGAGAACTCTCTGAATCAAAGTAGTACCCATCAGTATTAAAACCTTTCAGTCCCTCTACGCGATCGATCTGGTTTTCAATAATAAAGCGTGCCATCAGGCCACGTGCTTTCTTGGCATAAAAGCTAATCACTTTATATTTGCCATTTTTCTGATCCAGAAACACAGGCTTGATGATTTCTGCCTGGATTTTACTTTCCTTCACAGATTTATAGTATTCATCAGAAGCAATATTCACCAAAAGTTCTGAATTCGCCGCTGCGAGATCATAATTGATCAGCTCAGTAATGGTATGTCCCCAGAATTCATACAGGTTATGACCACGAGAATTGGCAAGTTTTGTTCCCATCTCTAATCGATATGGCATCATCAGATCCAATGGACGTAACAAACCATATAAGCCGGACAGCATACGCAAATGTTCCTGGGCATAGCTAATATCATGATCTTTTAGATTATAGGCATCCAGACCTGTATAAACATCGCCCTTAAAGGCAAAAATCGCCTGTCGTGCATTTGACAGATCAAACTCTGGCTGCCAGTCACGGAAACGCTCAACATTAAGATTGGCAATTTTTTCACTTACTGACATCAGACTGGAAATTTCTGTTGCTGATAACTTGCTGGCAACTTCTATCAATTCCTGGGAATGTTCCAGCAATCTTGCTTGCGTATGCTGATCTGTTGGTAACGATGATTCGTAGTCGAGGGTCTTTGCAGGGGAAATTAATGCGAGCATAGCCAACCTGGTTAAAAAGTGATTAATCAAACTATATCAGTCGAGTTATTTTAATTCCAATTCATGTTTTTACTTAATACAATCGTTAAAATACGCCTTTCTCCCCTCATTTATCGATTTTCCTATGTCCGAGCAAATTTTCCTTCAGGGTCCTGTGGGACAAATTGAAGTTTTTGTGGATTATCCTCAGGGTGAAGTGAAAGGATTCGCGGTTGTTTGTCACCCCCATCCATTACAAGGCGGTACACCACAACATAAAGTTCCAGTATTGCTGGCACAAATGTTTTTAGAGCGTGGTTGTGTTGTCTATCGTCCAAGTTTCCGTGGTTCTGGTCAAAGTGATGGAATACATGACGAAGGCTATGGTGAAACTGATGATGTACTTGAAGTGATTAAATTCGCTCGTACTCAACATATTGGCTTGCCATTCTATGCAGGTGGCTTTAGTTTCGGTGCGCATGTCATGGCCAAAAGCTATGCCACGCTACCTATAGAATTACAGCCTAAACAGACTGTTTTATGCGGTTTGCCAACCGCCACCGTAGCAGGTTTACGCCACTATGTAACACCGCATATTAAAGGTGACATTCTGTTCCTACATGGTGAAGCCGATGATGTAACCCTGTTGTCGGATCTGATTGAATGGGCTAAACCACAGCGTCATTTGTTGACCATTTTACCAGGTGCCAATCATTTCTTTACTGGTTACCTCAAACAGTTGCGTATTGCGATTACGCGCTTTTTAATGCTGTAAAAATTCCATAATTAAAAAAAAGCGGCTCAATGGCCGCTTTTTTTAATTTTTCCATTCGAATTCACTAAAGCTTTCTTGCTCTTTGAGTGAAGCTTCTACGGCCTGTGCCAGTTGATTAAGAAGGCTTTGTTCTGTAATCCGATCCAGCCAGTCTTGTTCTTCATCTGGATAAGATACAATCTCACAGACAAAATGCCCTTCACTGTCACGACTTTCACAACTCACCGAAAGTGGCAATGCGTGTTCATCTACTGCAACAGCAACCTGTCCACCACTTTGTGGCAGGGTTTGAAAGCCATATTTTCCTAGTTCATCAGCAAGAAATTGCGCGACATACTCTTGGGTCTCACGACTATCCTGTAATTGCTGTTGGCTTTGAGTATTGGCAATAAATTTTAATTTTCGCATCGCTACATCCAAATGGCTTTTTTCTTGTATGGGTTTAGCATAAGCCAATATAAACAAAACAGCCAAGCAAAAGCTTGGCTGTTTCACATAAATTTAAGGATTATTCTGTCACTTTAATCGCCAGACCAGCCTGAGATGTCAGTGCAGTAAAGGTTGGGAAGCTGGTCGCGACTGTTTCAGTCCCGACAATCTTGATTTCACCTGAGTTACGCAGACCTGCAATCGAGAAACTCATTGCGATACGGTGATCATGATGCGATTCAATTTCACCACCGGTAAAGATTGGTGACCAGTCACCTGCCTTGCCTTTACCTTCAATGATGATGCCATCTTCAGTTGGGGTACAGTCAATACCCATGGTTTTTAAACCATCCGCCATGACCTGAATACGGTCTGACTCTTTCACGCGAAGCTCTGCAGCACCGGTCAAAATCGTCTGACCTTCGGCACATGCCGCTGCAATGAATAATGCAGGGAATTCATCAATGGCCAATGGCACCTGATCTTCTGGCATATGAATACCTTTTAAGGTACGAGTACCACGAATACGAATGTCTGCAATTGGCTCACCGCCCGCAATACGCTCGTTTTCAACCGTAATGTCCGCACCCATTTGCTTCAGAATTTCAATGACACCAGTACGGGTTGGGTTAATACCTACAGCTTCTAAAGTCACGTCTGCATTTTCAGTGATTGCCGCACCCACCATAAAGAAGGCAGCAGATGAAATGTCTGATGGGACCTGGATATTGGTGCCGACCAATTTTCCGCCACCTTGTAATGAAATCCGGTTACCTTCAGTTTTCACTTCATAACCAAAGGCACGCAGCATACGTTCAGTATGGTCACGTGTTGGTTCAGGCTCAGTCACCGAAGTTTCACCCTCAGCCCAAAGACCTGCCAGTAAAATCCCTGATTTCACCTGAGCTGATGCCATTGGCAAGTCGTACTGGATCCCTTTCAGGTTTTGATTGCCTGTAATGGATACCGGCGGGGTACCACGTTCACCTGTAGTCTGAATCTGTGCACCCATTTCACGCAAAGGCTTGGCAATACGCTCCATTGGACGCTTGGACAATGATGCATCGCCTGTCATTACTGAATCAAATTTTTGTGCAGCCAGCATACCGGACAGCAAACGCATTGATGTACCTGAGTTGCCCATATACAGCGCAGACTGTGGTACTTTAAGGCCGTGCATCCCCACACCATGAATCGTCACTTCACCATTTTTAGGACCTTCAATACTCACGCCCATATCACGGAAAGCTTGCAGAGTCGCTAAAGCATCTTCCCCTTCAAGGAAACCGGTCACATGCGTAGTGCCTTCAGCGATGGCACCAAACATGATGGAACGGTGTGACACAGATTTGTCACCTGGCACGGTAAATTTGCCCTGGAATTTCTTGGCGCCCGGCTGAATGGTAAATTGTTGTGTCACTTGATTTTTCTCCATGAAAGGTTTCTTGGCAAGCATATGGTTGAAATGCTGGCGAGCTGCCTGCGCATGTCCCAGTAAGCCCATCAATGCTTGGGAATCTTCGTCTTCAATCAGCTTGCGGATAATTTCTAGCTGAGCCTCAAAGCCATCTACAGCATTCAGAATTGCTTTTTTGTTGGCAAAAAAGATGTCATGCCACATTTGTGGATCACTGGCTGCAATTCGGGAAAAGTCCCGAAAGCCGCCCGCAGCATAACGAAAAATATCTAAATTGTCTTCACGCTTGGCCAGTTGTTCGACCAGGTTAAAGGCCATCAGATGCGGAAGATGACTGGTATGCGCCAGCACTTCATCATGCTTTTCCACATCCATGCAAATCACTTCCGCTTTTGCCGCCTGCCACAGTTGAATCAGTTTATCGACTGCCCACGCTGCACTGGTCGGCAACGGCGTCAAAATCACTTTATGATTGGCAAACAGATCAACTTTGCCTGCATGCACACCCGTATGTTCTGCACCGGCAATCGGATGACCCGGTACAAAACCTGCAGGTAATGCATCACCAAAAACCGCTTTGGCCGCCTCAACTACATTGCCCTTTGTGCTACCCACATCGGTAATAATGGCACCTTCAGCCAGATAAGGCTGAATCGTTTCCAATACTTTTTGCGTAGCACGTACGGGTAAAGCCAGGACGATCAGGTCTGCACCTTTGACAGCTTCTACAGGATCTGCATAGCCTTCGGAAATTAATCCCAAGGCTTTGGCATCTTCCAGCGTTTTTTGCGAGCGGGTCGATGCCACGATGTCATTGGCTAAATGTTCAGCCTCAATCACACGTGCCAGACTTGAACCAATCAGTCCAAGTCCAATAAAGGCAACTTTTTCAAACAGTGGCTGCGACATAACTTAAGCTTTTGCCTCTAAGCCAAGTACTTTGCCGAGTGCAGCAAGGAATTTGGCATTTTCAGCTTCGGTACCAATCGATACGCGCAAGTGGTTAGCAATACCCACTGGACGCACAATCACACCTTGCTTTAATAAACCATTAAAGGTTTCAGCAGGATCTGCTTGAACATCGACCAGGATGAAGTTGGCACGAGATGGCACATAGTTTAGACCTAGAGCTTTAAAACCCGCTTCAAGCTGTGCCATACCTGCCTTGTTCACTTCACGAGATTTTTCGATGAAGGCTTCATCTTTCAGTGCAGCAACTGCAGCCACCATCGCCAAATGGTTAACGTTAAATGGCTGACGGATACGGTTTAAATAGTCCGTTACTTCAACCGATGCCAATGCAAAACCAACACGCAGTGCAGCCAGACCATAACACTTAGACAAAGTACGGCTGACAATCAGGTTAGGATACTGCTTCAGGAATTTCAGGCTATTGAAGTTTTCCGGGAAATATTCCACATACGCTTCATCCAGCACTACGATCACATTTGCCGGCACTTTCTGCATGAACGCTTCAAATTCAGCTTCTTCAAACCAGGTGCCTGTCGGATTATTTGGATTGGCAATAAAGATCAGCTTGGTATTGTCTTTAATTGCAGCCGCCATGGCCTCAAGATCATGCGAGAAGCCTTTTGCTGGTACTTCAATCGCTTCAGCATGGATCGCTTGAGTTACCAGAGCATATACTGCAAATGCATGCTGGCTGTAAATCACAGAATCGCTTGAAGAAACGAATGCGCGGGCAAACATTTCCAGTAAGTCGTTTGAACCGTTGCCCAAAGTAATCTGGTCATGATTAAAACCAAATTGCTCTTTGATCTGGTCTTTCAGGATAAAACCACCACCATCTGGATAACGACCAATTTCTGCCAGTTCTGCAGTGACTGCTTCTTTGACTTTATCTGAACAGCCCAACGGGTTTTCATTTGAAGCAAGTTTCACGATATCGGTGATCCCTAACTCACGTTCAAGTTCACTGATTGGCTTACCTGGCTGGTATGGCTTTAACTTTGAGATGCCTTGATTGGCTGGCACGAACGACATTTTATACTTCCGATTTACGTGTGAAACAGTGGTCAGCACCCTCGCACTGACCACAAATGGCTGACTTAAAGTACAGCTTGAGGATATGAACCCAATACGCGAACTTCTTTCACCAATGGGCGAATTTCTTCAATCGCAGCTTTAACATGTTCCTGATCGATATGACCTTCCAGATCGATAAAGAATACATAAGCCCATTTTTCAGGAAGTGCAGGACGAGTTTCAATACTTGTTAGACTAATGTTGTGCTTGGCAAATGGTGCCAGAATTTCTAGCAATGCACCGGCGCGGTCATGCGCTGATACCAGCAGTGAAGTTTTGTCATTACCGCTTTGTGGCACTTTCTCGCGACCAATCACCAGGAAACGTGTCGTATTTTCCGGATTGTCCTCGATATTGCTGTGCATAATCTCAAGATTATAGATGTTTGCAGCAATTTCAGAGGCAATTGCGGCAGAATGCCATTCATTCTGAATACGGCGCGCTGCTTCGGCATTTGAACTCAGTGCGACACGCTCAACACCTGGATAATGGGCATCTAACCATTTACGGCATTGTGCCAAAGTTTGCTGATGCGCATAAATCTGCTTGATACTGTCTTTACGGGTATTTTCAGAGATCAGGAACTGATGATGAATTGGCAATTCCACTTCACCAATCACATTCAAATGCGAAGTTTTGAAACAGTCTAAAGTATGGTTCACCACACCTTCAGACGAGTTTTCAACTGGTACCAGACCATAATGCGCACTTCCCGCTTCTACTTCACGGAACACTTCATCAATGGTGGGCAATGGACGTACTACAGCATCATGCCCAAAATGTTTCAATACTGCTGAATGCGTATAGGTACCCACAGGCCCCAGGAAAGCAATACTTTGTGGTGCTTCGAGCGCTAAACATGCCGACATGATTTCACGGAACAGACGTGCCATGGTGGTATCAGACAGTGGCCCCTCATTACGTTCCATAACATTACGCAAAACCTGCGCTTCACGTTCAGGACGGTAAAACAGTGGATTCTCTTCTGAAGCAAACTTTGCTTTTGCTACAGCTTCTGCCAAACGCGCACGGCGATTAATCAATTGCTGAATTTGCTGATCAACTGAATCGATATCTTCACGAATCTTAGCCAAATCAAGAGAAGTCGTAGTGTTTTGATCGTCGTTGATCATTGTTATGTCGCCCTTCATAAACCGTAACTGTTTCAGTATAACAATAGTAAGCTTTCAAATGTTACGCAATATGACTTTGTCTTTTAAAAGTCAGTTATTTATGCGTTGCCTAACCACTCATCGCATCTGCAATGTTTGGTAACATTTTCCACAGCGTATTCAGCAAAAGTTACATTATCAAATTGTAAAGTTTGCGTTTGCATCTTAACTGATTTTAGGATGGATGAATTATCATTATTTCTTAATCTATATAACGATTTTAACCATAAGAAAAATCATGCAAAGACTTAAAATTCAGCAATAGAAAGACGTTGCTAGATAATCAATAGTTCATTTTAAAATTACCGCTTAACCTCCTGCACATATGCTTTTTTTACTTGTTTTAACAGAGATTTTTACATTTAACATGTATTTATTTACAAAGCAGGGACGATTTTTAAACCTTATCCCGCTAGTCTGTTCAAAACTTAGGCAGGAGCAAATACATGCCAAAAAGAATAGCTGTGCTCGTCACTCATAACTTTGATGATCAGGAATATTTTGAACCTGTAGAAGCCTTTCGTGCTGCCAGTCACAGTATCTGCAATATTGACCATGGAGTTGGAAAGGTTATATATGGTCAGAAACATACAGCTTCAGTGACCATAGATGAAAGTATTGACCAGATCTGTGTCGATGATTTTGACGCCCTACTGATTCCAGGTGGAGAATCTCCCCTGACCTTCACTTCAGATGCTGTCGTTCTAAAGTTGATTCAGGAATTTAATGCAGCCAATAAAACCATCTTTAGCATCTGCGATGCTTCATTATTACTCGGTGCAGCTGACGTGCTGAAGGACCGGATTATTACCAGTATTCGTGACCATGCGCACTGGCTGCAAGATGCAGGCGGTCGTTATTATGATGCAGAACTGGTCAATGATAATAACCAGTTGATCTCTTCACGTGCACCAGACGATTTACCTGTGTTTATTGATGAGTGCCTAGAAGTATTAAGGTCTTAAAATATGAAAAATGTCATTTGCTCCCTTACATAAAAATGAGCCCTTATAGGCTCACTTTTACTTTATAGCGAATAAAATACTTTTAGCGACCTAATAGGCTACGTGCCACGATTTCTTTCATGATCTCGTTCGTACCACCATAAATCCTTTGGATACGCGCATCGACAAAGAAACGGGAAATCGGATATTCAGTCATATAGCCATAGCCCCCAAACAGCTGGAGCAAATTGTCCGCAATTTTCATCTGCATGTCAGTTGAAAAACTTTTTAAGGCTGCTGCAGTTTCAACATTCAGCTTGCCCTGCATATATAACTCAACATTCTGGTTATAAAATGCCGCTGTTGCCAGTTCATCAATCTTGGCCTGTGCCAGTACAAAGCGAGTGTTCTGGAATTGGCCCACTGCCTGACCAAAGGCTTGACGTTCTTTGACATAGGTCGTGGTGATATCAATTGAACCACGAATCGCGCCCAAAGCCGTAGCCGCAATCGCAGTGCGCTCACGTGGCAGTTCTTGCATCAGATATGCAAAGCCTTGGCCTGGTTGACCGAGTAACTGATCTTTTGGCACTTTGACATTATCAAAAAACAGCTCAGAGGTATCTTGCGAGTGCAGGCCAATCTTGTCCAGATTGGTGCCTTTCTTGAAACCTTCCAGATGAGTATCTACTAAAAGCAGTGAAACACCTTTGGCACGTGCCTGTGGATCGGTTTTTACAGCCAGCACCACCAGATCGGCATGCTGACCATTCGAAATAAAAGTTTTGGAACCATTTAACAGATAATGGTCGTCCTGCAAAATGGCACTGGTTCGAATTGCCTGCAAGTCAGAACCCGCACCTGGTTCAGTCATACCGATGGCACCGACCACCTCACCGGTTACCATTTTAGGCAGCCAGTATTTCTTCTGTTCTTCAGTGGCGATATGCAGGATATAGGGTGCAGCAATATCCGAGTGACATGACAAACCAATAGAGAGTGCACTAAATCCTGCACGTGCAGACTCTTCGAGTAACATTAAGGAGTAATGGGTTGGCACACCATAGCCCCCATATTCTTCTGGAACATCCACACAAAGAAAGCCATTTTCACCCAGCGCATTCCATACCGAACGTGGAATCTTGCCCTCACGTTCCCATTGCTCATAGTGCGGTGCAATCTGTTCGCTCATAAAGCGTTTAAAGTTATCGCGGAATAATTCCAGGTCTGCATCATATGCCAGCATTGTTCTATCCTTGTGGTGTTTATCATTATATTTCCACAGACAGGCTAGCGATTTTTAAGGTCAGTGTCATGCGCTAATACGATTTTTTTTCAAACTTTATAGTCAATTTATTTTAATAAAAATTTAAAAAAAGGAAGCCGAAGCTTCCTTTTTTTAAACAGACTGAAATCAGTGAGATTTAACGCCTTCTTGCTGCATTAATTCATCAATTTCTGCCGGATTGTTTAATGCATAATCCAGTTTTTCTTTGTCCAGCTGACCGACCCATTTTGCAACAACCAGAGTCGCCAATGAGTTACCAATCAGGTTAGTCAAAGCACGTGCTTCAGACATGAAACGGTCGATACCCAGAATCAGTGCCAAGCCCGCTACCGGAATATGACCTACTGCAGACAGGGTTGCAGCCATTACGATAAAGCCAGAACCTGTTACACCTGCTGCACCTTTAGATGAAATCAATAGCACAAGAAGCAAGGTAATCTGATGAGATAGATCTAGCTGGGTATTGGTTGCCTGAGCGATGAAGACTGCCGCCATGGTCAGGTAAATAGAAGTCCCGTCCAGGTTGAAAGAATAACCTGTTGGAATAACCAGACCGACTACCGATTTTTCTGCACCTGCCAGTTCCAGCTTTTTCAGCATACGCGGCAATACAGATTCAGAGGATGAAGTACCCAGTACAATCAGCAATTCTTCGCGGATCAGACGGATCATTTTCATGATACTAAAACCGGTGAAACGTGCAATCGAACCGAGAATAATGAAAATAAACAGGATACAGGTGATATAGAAGCACAGAATCAATTGACCCAGCTGCGCCAGTGTACCGATACCATATTTACCGATCGTAAATGCCATGGCACCGAACGCACCGATAGGTGCAAGTTTCATGATCATGTTCACGATGTTAAAGAATACATGTGAAATCTGGTCAATGAACTTCAATACTGGCTTACCATTATCACCCAGCTGATGCAGGGCAAAACCAAACAGGAGAGCAAATAGCAGTACCTGAAGGATTTCCCCTTCAGCAAATGCACCCACTACCGTATTTGGAATGATATTCATGAAGAAATCGATGGTCGATTGTGACTCACCTGATGCAACATATTTCGAGATACCTTCCGTATCCAGAGTTGCTGGATCAACGTTCATACCAACACCAGGTTTGGCAATATTGATCACGAGCAGACCGATCACCAAGGCAATCGTCGATACGATTTCAAAGTATAGTAAAGCAATACCACCTGTCTTGCCGACAGATTTCATGCTTTCCATACCTGCAATACCACTCACTACCGTACAGAAAATTACTGGTGCGATAATCATTTTGATCAGGCGGATAAAGCCATCACCCAATGGTTTCAGCTGTTCGCCCAAACCAGGAACATATTGCTCAGCACCATTGATAATTTGCGTACCGCTTGGTGAGAAGTGACCCACGAGGATACCGGCAATAATGGCAACAATCACTTGAAAATAAAGTGACTTATAAATAGGTTTTTTAGCCATGACCTTAGTTCACAATATACTTCTAACAAGAAGCAATATTCAGTTTTCACTTATTTAAGAAAATAAGCATCCAATACTTCATTGCCTTAAACAAAAAAGTGCTTACGTATCAAGAAATTAATCTGATACTGAAAATAGATTGTGTATGTACTTTTAACAATTACAGGAACACCGCTCTTCAGCAGAAGTTAGTGCATTGATCAGGAGATGAAGCAAACACAAAGAATCAAGAGAAATTTTAACCGCTTTTTAGACTTTTGTTTAACCCAAAATGTTAAATTTGTCTAAATAATAAACAATATTCCTTAGACTATAGTCTTATAAAACCATAATTCTTCTGCAAAATAAGAAGGTGAAATACCAATATCAGCGTAAAATATGCCAATACTTGATGAACATGATTGATCTATCCCTATGACCACAAAGCGAAATATTTATAAAGATGCTGAACATCCTTTTGCCCAGTTTATTCGTATTATTGGTAAAGGAAAGAATGGTGCACGCTCGCTCAGTTATGATGAAGCCTATCAAGCTTTTAGTATGATCCTGAAAAATGAAGTGTTGGATGTGCAGCTAGGTGCATTCCTGATGCTACTGCGCGTAAAAGAAGAATCCGTCGAAGAACTGGCAGGTTTTGTTCAGGCAACCCGAGATCAGCTTAATTTTAAAGCTCTGGATGTAGACTTGGACTGGTCATCTTATGCTGGCAAGCGCAAGCATTACCCATGGTTTATCCTGTCTGCCCTCACCTTGGCCAAGCATGGTTATAATATTGTCATGCATGGTGCAGCTGGGCATACTTTGAATCGGGTTTATACTGAGCAAGTATTAGAATACTTAGGCTATTCTATTTGCCACAGTGAAGTTGAAGTCGAACAGCAGCTGCAAGAAAGACATTTTGCTTATCTGCCTTTAGATGTGATTTCACCTATCCTGGCTGAGCTGATCGGACTGCGGAATGTTATGGGTTTACGTTCTCCTATTCATACATTGGCGCGCCTGATTAATCCATTCAATGCCAAAGCGACTTTACAGGCCATTTTCCATCCGGCTTATCGTGGTTCACACCAGCGCGCTGCTTTTCAGCTCGGTTATCAAAATAGTGCTGTGATTAAAGGTGAAGGTGGCGAGTTTGAACGTAACCCTGATGCCAAAACCTTAATTTGTGGTATCAAGAATGGCGAACTGTATGAACACGAACTGCCTAAACTGACGGACAATCGCAGTCCGATTGAAGAAGAGCTGAATCTGGCCGTATTTAAAGAAGTCTGGGATGGTCAACGTTCGCATGAGTATGGCGAAACCGCAGTGGTTGAAACTATCGGTATTGCGCTATATACCATGGGCAAATGTGAGAGCTATGAAGCAGCGATGCAGAAAGCTAAAGAACTCTGGAATACTCGTCTTTCGGTTTGAACAAAATCATTTATTTCAGACATTAAAAAGACCACGTTTGTGGTCTTTTTGGTTTCAATTAAACGAAACGAATGGGCCTGAATTCCGATTCATTCTTGTAATGATCATCATCACACTCTTCACCTTCTTCTTTGGTACCGCGGTCGATATAACCACTACGTTCAGTTTCAGGCAAATGTTTAATTTCCCAGGCATATACGGCTTGCATACACGTCTGACGCTGCTCTTCCGTCAATGCCACACCGTTCGGCCATTTACCAATTTCAATCGCAGTACGCAGTCGGTCTACAATCTCAGGATTGAGCATAGAAAGCATTTGTTCAATATTCATGATTTAATCCCGATTCTGATAATCAAAGTCTTGGTTCCAGCCGAGCTTGGTCCGACACGCCATATAGAAATCATAACCCGGTGGATGTAAAAGTTGCAGTTTAAATGGGTGTTTACGAATGTGAACCGTATCTCCCACATTCAAAGAGATGCTGTGCTGTCCATCTGCGCTGACCATCGGCATCACGCGATTTTTGCGGATCACCAGCTTTATTTCACTATGTCCTCCAACCACAATCGGTCGGGATGACAGGGTATGCGGATGCATGGGTACCAGCACAATCGCATCCATACTTGGATGTACAATTGGTCCACCACCAGAAAGTGCATAGGCAGTTGAGCCTGTTGGTGTCGACACGATCAGACCATCACTATGCTGACGATAGACATATTGTCCATCAATATTCAGCTCAAAGTCGATCATGTGCACGGATTTACCAGAATGAAGTACGACATCATTCAGGGCAATCGCATCATGGATAATTTCGCCTTTAGACCGGATTTCCAGTTCTAACAGGAAACGTCGCTCAAGCTGGAATTCACCTTTAAGGACCTGATCCAGCTTGAAGATGACTTCTGTCGGCTTGATATCCGTCAGGAAGCCCAAGCGGCCACGGTTCACACCGATGACAGGAATATTATATTTGACCAGTGCCCGGGCAGCATGCAGCAATGAACCATCCCCTCCGACCACAATGACCAGATCGACCACCTCACCCAGCAAGGCGCGGCTCACTGTCTGGGTATTTTCATAAGGTACCAGCGCAGCGGTATCTGCATCAAACACTGGATGCAGGCCCACGTTCAACAAATGATCATGAATAAGACATAAGGTTTCAACTACTGAAGATTTATCAGGACGTCCTATTAACCCGATATTTCGGAATGTCTTATGTGAAATTAGCACCAGTCTCGTCGCTCCGCTACGAATCGCTCCTATAATAGCATTAAGCTCTGGCTCGTTGACAATTTTCCCTGGTTTTTATGTATAAGTAGAGCAAGTTAGAAATAATATTATGCAGACTAAGTGTATTTTTTAATTGATATTTTTTAACCAATTTCTCTTTAAATATTGCAAATTCCCTAAAAGCTTCGCATGATTAGCAGAATTTTACAGACGCTTATCATCATTTATGAAGTATGAACGTGGTTTGGGGTTTATTGCCTTAATCTTTTCCGTTTTGGTCATTTCAGCCTTTGTTGCCTTTAGTATCTATCTGATTCGTCTGGATAATATTGTACGTGACAAATTTGAAGGCCAGCGCTGGGACATTCCTGCGAAAGTCTTTGCACGTCCGATGGAAATCTATGTCAATGCACCTGTCAGCCAACAGGATCTTCAGGAAGAGCTTAAACTGCTCGGATATAAGAGTGCTGAAAGCTATACCAAGTCCGGAAGTTATGTGACTTCTGGTGATACTTTATATGTACATACCCGTGGTTTTGACTTTGGTGACCGAGTTGAGCCTGAGCAGATTTTAAAAGTCAGCTTCAATGGTGAAGAGATTAATGACGTAAGTGCCACCAAGCCTTCGACGTCCGGAATTGCCCGTTTGGAACCTTTATTAATTGGCGGGATTTACCCCCAACATAATGAAGACCGGGTACTGATCAAGCTGAATAAAGTACCTAAACCTTTGATTGAAGCACTGATCGCCACTGAAGACCGTAATTTCTATCACCATCATGGCGTATCCCCGCGCGGGATTGCACGTGCAGTGGTCAGCAATATTACCGGTGGTAAACGTCAGGGCGGCTCGACTTTAACCCAGCAGCTGGTCAAAAACTTCTATTTAAGTCCAGAGCGTACCTTAAAACGTAAGGTCAATGAAGCCTTTATGGCGATGTTGATTGAATTGCATTATGACAAGGATGAAATCCTTGAAGCCTATTTAAATGAAGTGAATCTAGGCCAGAATGGCAATTATTCTATTAATGGTTACGGTCTGGCGTCCCAATTCTATTTTGGTCTGCCGTTGCGCGAATTAAATATTTCCCAACAGGCATTTCTAGTTGGTCTGGTACAAGGTCCTTCCCTCTACAATCCATGGCGTAACCCTGAAACGGCGAAAAGACGTCGTGATATTGTGCTGAACAATATGCTGGTCATGGGTTATCTGACCCAAGAGCAATACGAAACCGAGAAGGCACGCCCTCTCAATGTCATTACAAAACCAACCCTAGGTCCGGCACGTTTTCCTGACTTCCTGGATATTGTGCGTCGTCAGCTGCGTACCGAATATCAGGAGGGTGACATTACTAATCAGGGCCTTCGCATCTTTACCACGTTGGATCCATTGGCACAGACCCGTATTCAGCAAAGCTTCAAAAATACAGTGGCGAACTTAAGCAGATCAAATCCGAAACGTTTAAAAGATTTGCAAGGTGCGGTGCTGGTCACTCATCCAGAAAATGGTGAACTGGTTGCTGCAGTTGGTTCGACCCAAGACTTTACCGGCTTTAACCGTGCCCTGGATGCCAAGCGTCAGGTGGGTTCGTTATTAAAACCTGTGATTTACCTGACCGCAATTGAATCGAACCGTTACCATTGGGGTAGCCCGATCGAAGACAGCGAGCTGAGCGTTAAAACTGATGGCAAGACCTGGACACCCAAGAACTATAGTGGCCGCCCACATGGTGTGGTTCCAATGTCTCAAGCACTGGCAAATTCCTATAACCTGTCCGCGGTACGTTTGGCGCAGGAATTCGGTATGTCAACCTTTATCAATCACCTGAAGAAATTTGGTGTGACTTCTGATATTCCGTCCTACCCTTCCATTTATCTGGGTGCGGTAGATATGTCACCTATGGAAGTGATGAGTCTGTATGGCAATTTTGCAACTGGCGGTTTTAAATATCCGGTCAAAGCTATTCGTTCCGTGGTGGATACCAATGGTCGTCTGGTCGATCGCTATGGCCTGACGGTTCAGCCAACCATTGATCCGGCTTATGCCTATATCCTGAACAACGGTTTACAGCAGGTCATGAGCAGCGGTACCGGTCAATCTGCTTATAGTACCCTGCCACGCAATCTTGGTCTGGCTGGCAAATCAGGGACCACCAATGATACCCGTGACTCATGGTTCGCAGGCTATTCTGGTAATTACCTAGCTGTGGTCTGGTTAGGTCTGGATGACAATAAGATTACTGGTTTGACCGGATCATCTGGTGCGCTACCGGTATGGACCAGTGTCATGAAGCAGCTACGCCAGAAGCCAGTGAATCTGCATCAACCAGGTGAGGTACAATGGCAATGGGTCGATCGCGCGACAGGTCATTTGTCTGCTCAAGGCTGTGAAGGTGCCATGTATATTCCGTTGACTCGTCACAGCATGCCAAATCAGGCTACTGCTTGTGGCGCATCGCATTATGCCCCTGCCCCACATACGATTGATTCAGAAGAACCTCAAGGTTCTGACGATCCAAGCGATGAAATTGGGATCTGGATTGAAGAAACTGAAACGGAAAACCAACGTGATTCTTTACAAGATACACGTATTATCTCAAGCGGTAGTTATTCACCCTAATTGAGTGAGATATATGTTTCAAAAAATCCTGATTGGTTCAATTTTAGTTGCTTTAGTCGGTTGTCAGTCCATACAGCAGGAACCATCTGCTCCAGCCAAGCCTGCACCTGAAAAACCACGGGTGCAGAAATCTGATGGTGTAGTGATTACTCCTTATGATCATCCTGAAATCAAACGTCAAAAAGTGGTCGTGCCGCAGCAGAAACCTAAACCACAGCAGTTTGATGATGGCCGTCAGTTACCTGCTTTCAAGAAATTGATGCAGCAGACTCAAACAGCGTATAAAGCACAAAAGTTTGATCAGGCTGAAGCCTATGTCACCCAGGCGCAGCGACTGGCACCGCAGTCTCCTGAAACCTATCTGTATTTAGGGATGCTGGCGAATCGCAAGAATAAACCCGCCAATGCGCAAGCGTTTGCGCAGCGCGGCCTTAGCTACGCCCAAAGTAATGCCATGAAAAAGCAGCTCTGGCAGGTGATTCTTAAAGCTGGTCAGCTGCAAAAAAATCCACAAACCATTCAAAAAGCACAGAAGGCATTAAGCGCTCTTTAAGCTATAATTACTTTTAGTAATGAACTTACTTATATCCCACGAATGCCTGCGATCCCGTAGGCATGATGGGATTGAGCCTGACTCAAATCTTCTTTGTTGATTCCACCAAGTGCATACACAGGAATCTGAATCTGTTTGGCAATCTGCTCAAAGGTAATCCATCCCAGTGGCTCTACTTCTGTATGAGTCGCTGTTGGAAGCACAGGACTCAGAAAAATTGCTTCACAGCCCAGCTGTTCTGCCCGTTGTGTAGACGCATGATCATGACACGCAGCAATATAGCGTTTCCCTATAACCAGATCACTGGTACTTAGTTGATTCAACTGTGCCTGCTTAAGATGTAAAGTCTGAATACTCTGTTGCTGTTGTTCATCCAGCAGCAGATATAAGTCATGATTAATTATCAATTGAGATAATTTTTCTAACGGCAGGATTGCCAATTTCTCGGCCTGTTCTGCGTTGGCGTCAACTCGCCAATACAGCATTTGCGCTTTGTCGAGCTGATGCAGATCTGCCAGATCACTGCTGATTTTAATCATCTGTGGCCATAACAGTTTTTCTAAAATCACCGCATTGGCTTTCGGAAAATTCAGCTGCTGTAACTGCTCGCGGCTATACCACTTCCAGGGTTGCTGAATCTGGGCTAACTGTGCTTCAGCTACACTGGCATGGAATAAATGCAGATGCACAATCACATCTTCATATTCATGACGAATAAAATCGAAAGAATGCCAAAGCTCGATATCAATACCGACTTCTTCCTGGATCTCACGACGGCAGGCTTGCAGCGGTTTTTCACCTTCTTCTACTTTGCCGCCAGGGAATTCATGTTTATTTCCCTGATGCTGTTTCGCTTCCCGCCAGCCAACCAGAACCTGATTTTGGTGAAATAACAAGGCAATCGCGACATGAATATTTGCTTTGGACATACGAAGATAAACTGGCTGGAAATATTACGAATTGTAAGTGATAGCGGATTTTTTAGGAATTGCAAAATTTAGGCGTTGACAGCTCTATTCGATAATGATTATCATTTAAATCAATCCAAGCACATACCACGGAGTCGATGGAATGAACGCACCTTTTAGCCTGTTTACACGTAACAATGACGCTCATCATGCATTACCAATGCTGCATTCAAATAACCTGTTTGCTCTCGGACGCGAAATTCGCATCATGCATGCCGGTGAAGAATACCGCCTACGCTTGACCCGAAATAATCGTCTCATTCTCACTAAATAAATAAAATAACTCACACAATAATAAACGTGGTCATCAGCAGTATGAATCAGCGCGTACTGCTTTTTTTCTTATTTGGTCTCTTTCCTGATTCTAGATCTAAAAGCGCAATACGACTTTTAACCCGCCAAGATCAGAAGCCATAAATTGAATATCACCATGATGCAATTGCATGATTTTCTGGCAGATAGATAATCCCAGGCCTGATCCTTGGGTTTTAGTGCCCAAAGCGCGATAAAAACGCTCGCCAAGTCGCTGTAAAGTTTCCTCAGAGATTCCCTCTCCTGAATTCTCAATTACCACTTCTATTTTATCCGCCTGATGCTGGCACTGGATCAAAATTGTACCTGCAGACGGCGTATATTTGATGGCATTGTCGATCAGGTTTCGCAGGCAACTGAAAATGAGTTCTGTGTTTCCTGAAATATCAGCAGGATTTAGCTCAAGTTTTAGGTCCAGCTGTTTTTCTTCTACGAACGGCGTGAGTGTTTTTAAAGCATCCTGAATAAGCTCAGGCAAATCCACCTTTTGTTGTGGCAGGTTATGATTTTGTTCAGGGTCCAGTCGAGCTAGTAACAAGAGGTTTTCCAGAATCTGAGTACCACGACTGACATCTTTCTGAATCTGCGCCAGATCCTGAGACAATGTCTCATGAGTCTGATATTTGCGTTTTAACACCTGCAGGCGCATTTGAATCGCTGATAAGGGTGAGCGGAGTTCATGCGAAGCATCTGCAGTAAAGCGCTGTTCTGCACTTAAGGACTGCTCTACCCGAGCCAGCATCCGGTTTAGTTGACTGACGATGGGTTGTAGCTCAGCAATTTGCGGTTCGGGTGATTGAACCGGACTTAGATCCTGGGCGGACTTAGAGGCAATATCCTGTGAAATCCGGTTAAGTGGCTTTAACTGACGCTTAATCAATAGATGTAGTAACAACCATTTCACCAGCCATAATATTAGAAGGATTAAACCAAAACCCAGAATACTATTCCAAATTTGTTCAAAGCGTATGGATACTGGCTGTATGACCTGAACTTTAAGCCCGTTATCTTCAACTATCAAAGTTCGTAATAACTGTCCATTTCCAAACTGAAAGTGCAGCCCTGATTGATGACGTAACTGATGTTGCAACAGATTGTTATTTTCGGAAGTGGTTAGCTGGTCCTGATCCAGCCAAAGTCGATACTGGATCTCAAACTCTTCACTGATATCATCCACATTGTGACCTTGGGACTGAGTCACATCGCCAAGTAACAGTTCCGCAATATCTTCCATCAGTTCATCATGAATCTGCATAGACTGATAGCCAGAAATGCCCAGTAATAACAACCAGGCCAGACAACCCGCCAGAATGGAACTATACATAGCATTCTTGATCAGCTTGTGTTGCAGTGAAATCACCTGAGCCATGATTGATCTACCCTTCAGCTTTATGCATACGATAACCCAGCCCACGTATGGTCTTGATCATCTGACTTCCAATTTTCTTGCGCAGTTGATAAATAAAAACCTCGATGGCATTACTCTCAATTTCATCCCCCCAGGCATAGAGAGATTCTTCCAGCTGTTCCCGGGTCACTACATGCTCTGGCTTTTGCATCAATTTATGCAAAATCTGAAATTCTTTGGCCGTTAAGTTCACCACTTCACCTGCTTTAGTCAGAGTTTTAGCCTGTATATCCAGCTGCAGGTCTTCCCAGGTCAGCACATGGCTCAGATTTTTTTGCTGCAAGCGGATCTGGGCACGAATTCGTGCAGACAATTCTTCCAGGCTAAAAGGTTTGACCAGATAATCATTGGCACCTAAATCAAGTCCTTCTACCCGGTCATCAATACTGTCTCGAGCGGTAATAAAAATAACTGGCGTATCTTTCTGCAGTTTACGTAGCGTCGTCAGAATCTGATCTCCACTGGCTCGCGGTAAACCACGATCCAGTAACACACAGTCATACTGATGCTGTTCAAGCGCCAGAATGGCATGGTCCCCACGCTCAACCCAGTCAATTACATAGCCATCCATTTCCAGCCAGGTCTGAATGCTTTCTGCCTGTGAAGCATCATCTTCCGCCAAAAGAATACGCATGCTGAATTCCCCCTTATTTTCAACATATAATCATGAATTTTAAACAAAAAAAACCACATGCTTTTTGTAATATTGCATGTGGTTTTCTCTAGTCAGGTCATTCGGCTATCGCCAATGCCTTAATTGAAACGCACTTCATCAACATCAATTTCAACACGTTTCGCTGGTTTGTAATCGATATCTACTTCACCAATAATGGTTACTGGTGTTTTGGCAGAAATCGGTTTGCCTTGCCATAACTCATCATCAATTTCGACATTGATGCTGCCTGTGTTGTCACGGAACTGATATTTTTCGTCGCCTACTGATTTCACCACATGACCTTTGATTTGTACCTTGCTGTCATCTTTCATGGTGAGTGCTTGTTTTACAGTTACAGTTTTGGCAAAAGCGCTTTGGTTTACTGTACTTTCTGCCATAGTCACAGTTGTTGCTGAGCCAATAAGTGCCACTGCTACAAATGCTTTGGTCATATTTTTCATATTCAGTACCTTTTAAGCTGTCTTGTTTCGATGAAACTATTAAAACAGCTAAAGATGAATTGAATCTTAAGAAAACTTCATTTTCAAAAATGGGTTTTAAAAGTTAATTCAGTGGCACTACACGTAGTACTTCCTCTAGCGTGGTGACACCTTCAATGACTTTTCGTGCGCCCGCAATTCTAAGTGGCTCTACACCTTCTTTTTTCGCCTGAGCACGTAACTGGTTCAAGTTGGCATCTGCGCCAATCAGCTGTTTGGTTGCCAAACTCAGTGGCATAAATTCATAGATCCCTATACGCCCTTTATAACCCGTATGACGACATTCCTCACAACCTACTGGACGGAACACAAATTCTGGACGGGCCAATGGATAATCTGCTGCTAAATGCTGCCATTCCTGCTCATCCATAAAGCCTTCTACTTTGCAGTGTGGACACAATTTACGCACCAGACGCTGAGCCAATACACCCAGAATCGTTGCAGCAGTCAGGAATGGTTGTACACCCAGATCATGCAGACGGGTTAAACTCGACGGTGCATCATTGATATGTAATGTGGATAAAACCAGGTGACCGGTCAATGCTGCCTGAATCGCCATATTGGCAGTATCCTGATCACGAATCTCACCGACCATGATGATATCTGGATCCTGACGCATTAATGCCCGTACACCATCGGCAAAACCCAGATCAATCCCGGTATTTACCTGCATCTGGTTAAAGCTTGGCTCTAGCATCTCGATTGGATCTTCAATGGTACAGACATTGACCTCTTCGGTCGCCAGCTGCTTTAAAGTTGAATACAGCGTAGTCGTTTTACCCGAGCCTGTAGGTCCAGTCACCAGAATAATGCCATGACTATGACTGGTCAGCGTGTTCCATTCATTCAGCAAATGCCCTTCAAAACCCAGTTGCTGGAAGCTGCGTACCAATACCTCTGGATCGAAAATACGCATTACCAGTTTTTCACCAAAAGCGGTGGGTAAGGTCGATAAACGCAGTTCCGTTTCCTGCCCTTTAGGCGTACGGGTTTTTAGACGGCCATCCTGTGGCTTGCGCTTTTCTGCCACATTCATCCGGCCCAGAATTTTAATACGTGAAATCACTGCAGTAAGCGTATTGGCTGGCATTTTATAAATGGTATGCAGCACGCCATCAATACGGAAACGGATTTTCCCGGTATCTTTGCGTGGTTCCATATGAATATCACTGGCACCCTGTTCAAAGGCAAACTGCAATACCCAGTCCACCAGTTTAACAATATGCTGGTCATTGGCATCTGGATTTTGCGAATCACCGAGCTGTAAAAGTGCTTCTACACCCTTATTTTCACGGTCATAAGCCGAGGATTTTTGTGATCCACTGACAGCACGACTAACCTGATAATACTCGACAATATATCGCTGCAACTGTTCCGGATTCAGTAGCACCCGTTCAATACGGCGCGGGCTGATATTCTGCTGTAGATTCGACACCCATTCCATTTTATAAGGCTGATCTGTAGCAATCAGGATTTTGTCTGGCTGGATTTCAACGGCGAGAATACGGTTACGGAGCGCATATTCTTGCGACATTACTGCGGTAAGTGCCTGAACATCTGCTTTTAAAGGATCAATAATATAAAATGGCAGATTTGTTTTTTCTGACAGCCATTGACATAAACGGTTTAGGGTAAGTGTACTTTGGGGATGAGAACGGTCGACCAGATTAAAATTGGCAATCCACTGTAAAGGATGCCATTTCAGCTGTTCACGCTGACGATGCGTCGTCTGTACCAGCATACGGTCTCTATCAGTGATCTTACCGTCTTTAAAAAGTTGCTCCAGACACCACGCGGTATCAATTTCAAAGTCAAATTTCATTGTTATAGGCCCCTAAACTTGCCTTCACTATAACAAGTTTTTGCTATTTTTCGCATTCTCCTGCTGTGTCTTCTGGCTGTTTCTGCTAGCTGATGCCAATCTTTAGCGTTACCAATCTTTTCACCCTGTCTTATCTCTCACATTTCTCTCTTGTTCATCCTCTAGCTTATGACCTATATTTTAGAGATACCTTTGAAAATAAGGCCGGATATGGATTTTAGCGCAGTGCCCATGAATGACAGCTCCTTTCAGGAACTGCTCACTATCCTGACTTCAGCATTGGGCTGTGGCTTATTGATAGGCCTGGAACGAGAACGGCATAAACAGCGGGAGCAACAGCCAAGCTTTGCAGGCTTACGTTCTTTTGCTATCTGCGCCCTATTGGGAGCTATCTGTTTTTTATTCGGAATAATCACTGGCCTGGTGGGCGCACTAATTATTGGTGGCATGGTCATTTCCTCTATCCGAAATCAGCCGGATGATCCTGGAATTATCACCGAACTTGCTTTTGTGATGGCCTATTTTATTGGGGCAATCTGTCTATGGAATATTCCGCTGGCTGCCGGACTTGCAGTACTCATTACCGTCATTCTGATGGCCAAACATTCCATGCATAACATTGCTGGAAAATGGATTACTGAAGCTGAATTCCGGGATGGTTTACTGTTACTGGCATTGGTCTTGATTGGTTTACCTTTGACACCCGATACACCGCTATGGGGCAAGGTGCTTAATCCCTACCTGATTCTGAAACTCTTAACTTTAATTTTGGTGGTACAGGCGCTAGCGCATATTGCCAAACGTTTACTTTCTACAAAAAATGCCCTGATGCTTTCTTCGATTGCCTCTGGTTTTGTTTCCAGCACAGCCACAGTAGCCCAACTGGGCCTACAGGTCCGTAAAGGTGAGATGGATGCTCGATCCAATGCGGGTGCCGCACTCATGTCCTGTATCTCGACTTTAGTACTGCTGTTCATTGTGGTCGGAGGCGTATCTTTTAGCTGGCTTAAAATTATTTTGCTTCCTTCCTTAGTGGCAATGGCCATTCTGGCTGCCTGTGCATTTCTATTGCTGCGTAAAGCCAAACCGCCAGAAAATTGTGAAAAAGAAGAAGATAGCCGGATGTTTAGCTTGAAAGAAGCGGTCATCATTGCAGTCACTTTGACACTGATTCAGGCTGCGATTTATGGGCTGGAACTCTTACTCGGCGATGCCGGCTTGCTGGCAGGTACCCTGCTGGCTTCACTATTCGAGATTCATGCAGCCATGGCCAGTGTGGTCATTCAGGGTGACCCGAGCAATACACGGCTAATTCAGGCCCTGCTCATAGGCCTTGCAGCCCATGCTTTAGCAAAATCTGTAAATTCCGGCCTGTCAGGCGGATTCAAATATGCGATGTATTTTGTACCTGTACAGATTCTACATATGGCAGTTTTGATCGGAATTTTGTGGTGGACGCTGAAACTTTAGAATGATTTGAGCAGAAAGTATAAGTACCCTAACCCTTTAGCCATCACTCAATCTCTACAATCAGGACAGACGTTTCATTTACAATAAATTTGATATTGAAATCTGCAAAGTGCATACCATAAATTCGCTCCGGATCCTCCTGATAGGCTGGACGTGGATCAAGGGATAAAACCTCTGCCAGTTCCCGAATGACTTGTTCCGAAAGACCTTTCGTTTGGACTAACTGCTCTCTTTCCAGCTCTGCCTGTTCCGACCAGACCACATATTTGCGCACTGGCTCCTCCTGAGCATAACCGCTTTGCGCTTCCATCACAGCATCAGAATAATGAATATAAGGTTTAATATCGACAATCGGAGTACCATCTAAAAGATCACTGCCCGTCACATAAACACGGACTGTTTTGCCAACTTTTTTCACTTCTTTCAGCTTGACCACGGATAAACCAATCGGCGAAGGACGATACATACTACGTGTCGCGAACACCCCTATTTTCTGGTTTCCACCTAAACGTGGTGGGCGTACCTGTGGACGAAACTTGCTGTTTTCCTGATTTTTATTGTCATGGAACTGCCAGAGCAGCCATAAATGGCTAAACTCCTCAATTCCCTCAAAAGCCAGCAGATCATTATAAGGCGCCTGCATTTCAATATAGGATTCCACTTCCACCAGATTAGGCTGACGTGGAATACCAAATTTTTCTTTATAGGGAGATTTTATTATACCGATTACAGGTATAGTCAGTTTAGTCATAATCACTTTTTTTGATAAGCTCAATTAAATATATTCAGTTTATCGAGAATGAATTTGGTTTAGAATAGCAACCTGTTCTAATTTGATAACTTATTGAGACCTTTAATGGCTGCTTTTAACGTCGAAAAGATTACTCACGTCCACCATTGGAATGACACATTATTCTCTTTTAAAACGACTCGTGATACTGCATTACGTTTTAAAAACGGTCAGTTTGTGATGATCGGCCTTGAGGTCAATGGTAAGCCTTTAATGCGTGCATATTCAATTGCAAGTGCAAACTATGAAGAAGAACTGGAATTCTTCTCGATTAAAGTTCCAGATGGTCCACTGACTTCTATTCTGCAAAAAGTAAAAGTTGGCGATGAAATCCTGGTTTCTAAAAAACCGACAGGTACACTGGTTCTGGATGACCTGAATCCTGGTAAGAATCTGTACTTGTTGTCTTCAGGTACTGGTCTTGCACCTTTCCTGTCGACTATTCGCGATCCTGAAACTTATGAACGTTTTGAGAAAATTATCGTGGTTCACGGTACGCGTTTCATTTCAGAACTGGCTTATCAAGATTTAATCCTGAATGAAGTACCAAACCATGAGTTCTTCTCAGAATTGGGCGCTAAAGAAAAATTAGTGTATTACCCGACGGTAACTCGTGAAGAATATCCAAATCAAGGCCGTGTAACGACTGCAATTGAAACTGGTGAACTGTTTGAAAAAATCGGTCTGCCACGTTTTAACCCTGAAACTGACCGCGCAATGCTATGCGGTAGCCCAGCCTTCCTTGATGACGTTGCTGCGCTTCTTGACCAACACGGTCTGAAAGAATCTCCACGTATGGGTGTTCTAGGCGATTATGTAATTGAACGTGCGTTCGTTGAAAAATAAGATTCCTTGAATCTAAAAAACCGGGCAAAATTGCCCGGTTTTTTATTTAGTATTAATTTTTATCATGCAGGTGTACGACGTTCTTGTAATGCCTGCTTCACCACCTGATATCCTGCAGTTAATCCCAGACTGGCCATAATCACCGCCACAATCATATCGGGCCATAAACTACCGGTTCCAAATACACCAATGGCCGCAAAAATAACTGCTACGTTGCCAATTGCATCATTTCGGCTACACAGCCACACAGACTTCATGTTTGAGTCTCCATCACGGAAAGCATAAAGAATCACAGCCGTGATCACATTGGCCAGTAAAGCGATTGCGCCGATGATACCCATCGTGATGGCTTCAGGAGGAATACCGAGCAGATAGGCATAGATGACTTTAGCCATCACCACCAGACCAAAGGCTGCCATAGTCAGGCCTTTAATTAAGGCTACAGTGGCTCGCCAGTACAGGCTTGCGCCTAATACAGCCAGTGAAATCCCATAATTCACTGCATCCCCAAAGAAATCTAGCGAGTCGGCCCATAAAGCTGAAGAATGAGCATAGGCTCCCCCGATCAGCTCTACCAGAAACATACTGAGGTTAATCCATAAGGCAATCCATAAAGCCATTCTAAACTTGCTGTTTGGCTTGATGGGTGCCGGTTCATGACTACAGCTACAGGCCATATTCTTCTCCGATGTATTTTTATACGAAATGCGATACAGTGATTAGAAACTATGGAGTAACTCCAAGGTCAAGCCTGAGGTATATATGTCTTTGTATCTAATTTCAGAAATCGCAAAAAAGTCACATTTAACTACTGAAACGGTGCGTTTTTATGAGAAAAAAGGATTCATCACGCCGAATTTTCGAGCAAATAATCAATATCGTTATTTTGATGATGAAGCGCTTAAAAGACTGATTTTTATCAAGCGTTGTCGTGATCTGGATATGTCCTTAAAGGAAATCGAGACCTTAATCGAACTGGAGCAAAATCCCGAGCAGAACTGTACAGCAGTCAACAATATTATTGACCAGCATCTACAGGATATCACCAGTAAAATGAAAGAATTAGCAGTTTTTGAAACTCAGCTTACCGAGCTAAGAAATAGCTGTAATACGCCGACTACGGTTGACCATTGTCAAATCCTGAAAACCCTGGAACGGTCTGAAATCGAAGATCAATAGTCTGTATATTTATTTCAGTTTTACTTATTTGATAATGTTGAAAATATCAACAAAAACCATGATTTCCGAGTGATTTACTTGGTTGAATCTTGTTTTTAGATGAATAAAATAAAAGCCGTACTTTTTATATGTCTTTCGATTTCGTCATGAGCATAATCCCTGTTACTGAACTTCTCTCACCTGCTGGCTCACTGAAAAATATGCGCTATGCTTTTGCCTATGGTGCAGATGCAGTCTATGCCGGCCAGCCGCGTTATAGCTTGCGGGTTCGGAATAATGAATTTGACCATGACAATCTGGCTATAGGCATCAAAGAAGCACATGATCTTGGCAAAAAATTCTATGTGGTGGTGAATATCCAGCCACATAACTCCAAGTTGAAAAACTTTATCCGTGACCTTGAACCTGTGGTCGCGATGCAACCGGATGCACTGATCATGTCCGATCCAGGTCTGATTATGATGGTGCGTGAACATTTCCCGCATATGGATATTCACCTGTCTGTACAGGCCAATGCCGTGAACTGGGCAACGGTGAAGTTCTGGAAAAATATGGGGCTTACTCGTGTGATTCTGTCACGTGAACTATCCATTGAAGAAATTGCAGAAATCAAACAGCAAGTACCAAATATGGAGATTGAAGTCTTCGTGCATGGCGCACTGTGCATGGCCTACTCCGGACGTTGCATGTTGTCTGGCTACATGAATAAACGTGATGCCAACCAAGGTGCCTGCACCAATGCTTGCCGCTGGGAATACAAAGTTCTGGATGCCAAAGAAGATGTGACCGGTGATGTGATACCGGTGAAAAATCTGGATTCAGGCTGCTGCTCCCAAGATATGGATGAAGCTCATAAAGTAGCTCAACATCAATTTGACGAGCCGGTCCTACTTCAGCGTAACGATGAAGATATGTTTGCTGCCGAAGAAGATGAACATGGCACTTACTTCATGAACTCAAAAGATTTGCGTGCAGTCCAGCATGTAGAACGATTAACCAAAGTCGGTGTGCATTCGCTAAAAATCGAAGGTCGGACTAAATCCTATTTCTACTGTGCACGTACTGCACAGATTTACCGCAAAGCCATTGATGATGCTTTAGCTGGCAAGCCATTTGACCCATCACTGATGACCCAACTGGAAGGTTTGGCAAATCGAGGTTATACCGAAGGCTTCCTGCGTCGCCATGTTCATAGTGAATATCAAAACTATGAACATGGTTCTTCCAGTTTTGATCATCAAATTTTCTGTGGTGAAATATTAGAGCGAAATGGAGATTACATCAAGATCGATGTGAAAAACCGTTTTGTAGTCGGTGACTCACTGGAGCTGATGACGCCTAAAGGCAACATTAGCTTCACCTTGACGGAGATCAAAGACTGTAAAGGCAATCTGATTGAAAATGCCAAAGGTTCGGGGCATATCGTCGAAATTCCGATTCCGGCAGATATTGATATGCAATATGCCCTGCTCATTCGCAACCTGCCGACATCGACTGCAGATATTTCTGCATCTTCACTGGCTTATCTGGCAGGCTAAGCATGGCACTCTTGATTACCAATAAATGCATCAACTGCGACATGTGTCTGCCGGAGTGTCCTAATGATGCCATTTATGAAGGCGACAAAATCTATGAAATCGATGTCAATCGCTGTACGGAATGCGTCGGTTTCTATGATCATCAAACCTGTGTATCCGTGTGTCCAATTGAGTGCATTGTGCCCCATCCGGAGCATGTGGAGACCAAAGAACAATTGATGGAGAAATTTAAGGGACTGAATCTATTCAACTCTTAATGAAATCTTAAAGATGGCATATTTTATGCTGATCTAAAGAACAACCTTGGTGAAGGCATAATAATAAATTAAAACAAAAACAGCGCAGAGGAAAGGAACAGTCAGAAGCAATTGGGGATGCTTCTGACTGATCTAAAACGAAGGAAAGTAAATATAAAAAAAGGAACTCTGGTGTTAGCGTCCGGAGTTCCTGTAAAAAGGGAATAAGAAATAGAGTCGATTGATGTTTTAGCACCTGGGTTTTGGGGAACCCAGGTGCTTTCCTTTATTACTGACCCGAACGGATGATGTAATCAAATGCAGACAGTGATGCTTTCGCGCCTTCACCTGTAGCAATGATGATCTGCTTGTAAGGTACTGTGGTGCAGTCACCCGCTGCAAATACACCTTTCACATTGGTTTCATTGCGCTCGTTAATCACTATCTCACCGCGGTTGCTTAACTCAACTTTGGTTTCTTTCAGGAAGTCGGTATTCGGCAACAAACCGATCTGCACGAAGATCCCTGCAAGCTCAACCGTATGTTCTTCATCGGTCGCACGGTCTTTATATTTCAGTGCAGTTACCTGTGAACCATCACCCACTACTTCTGTTGAAAGCGCATTCTTGATCACCGTGGTGTTCGGCAAGCTGTTCAGTTTGTCCTGAAGTACCTGATCCGCACGTAGTTTGGTATCAAACTCAACCAGGGTGACATGCTCAACAATACCAGCAAGGTCGATTGCAGCTTCTACACCCGAGTTACCCCCACCAATCACCGCAACACGTTTGCCCTTGAACAGTGGACCATCACAGTGTGGGCAGTAGGCAACACCACGGGTTTTGTATTCCTGCTCACCCGGAACATTCATCTCTCTCCAGCGCGCACCTGTCGACAGGATTACGGTTTTCGATTCCAGTTTAGCACCATTTTCTAAAGTCACTTCAACCAGACCATTGGCTGTTTCATCTGCACCTTTGATGTCAGAGACACGTTGCAGGTTCATGATGTCTACGCCATATTCACGTACATGTGCTTCCATCTCGGCAGCAAATTTTGGACCTTGGGTCTTTTGCACTGAAGTGAAGTTTTCGATGTCCATGGTATCCATGACCTGACCGCCCATACGTTCAGCCACGATGCCGGTTTTGATGCCTTTACGCGCTGCGTAGATTGCAGAGGTATTGCCTGCAGGACCACCACCAATCACAAGAACATCAAACGCTTCTTTGGCATTGAGCTTTTCCGCATCTTTGGCAGCAGAATTGGTATCCAGTTTGGCAATGATTTCTTCCAAAGTCATACGACCCTGGCCAATATGGTTGTTGTCCTGGAACACCATTGGTACGGCCATGATTTTGCGTTCTTCAACTTCTTCCTGGAAGAAAGCACCATCGATCATGGTTGCTGTTGTACCCGGGTTATAGATAGCAATCAGGTTGAGTGCCTGAACCACATCCGGACAGTTATGACAGCTTAAAGAGACAAACACATCAAAGTCAGACTTGATCCCTAAACCTTTGATCGACTCAAGAACTTCATCCGATACTTTCGGTGCATAACCCGAAGTTTGCAGCAATGCCAGAATCAGCGATGTGAACTCATGACCCATTGGCAGGCCTGCGAAGAACACACGAGGCTGTTCACCGGCTTTAGCCACACCAAAGCTTGGTGCACGTTTGTTGGTACCATCAAAACGGGCAGTCACTAAATCAGACAGTGCAGCGATTTCTTCTACAAGTTCTTTGATTTTTGCAGATTTATCCGAAGCATCTAAAGTGGCTACCAGTTCGATTGGTCCTTCAAGGCGTTCTAAAAGGGTTTTTAATTGGGCTGCTGTATTTTGATCTAACATTGCTAACGTCTCCAAAGGAGTAATAATTTATTCGATGAAAGAATAATAGGATAAATCAAAACACAGGTAAAACAGTTTGTTTTTATACAAATGATCGTTTTTTCAGATTATTAAATAATTTTTATCATAATTTCAATACATTGGCATATGGCTATTTCATTAAACAACCATATTTTGTCTGCTCCCAACAAAGAGAAAGCAATAAAAAGAAAAGCTCCATGACTGGAGCTTTATTCGTTTAGTTCAAGCGTTGTTCAATCCGCAATGAACGTTTTTTAATGGCATTGGCCAATGCAAAGAAAATCAAACTCATCACTACAGATACGGCCAATATAATACTGATAACTACCTGAACAATATCGGCCAACTGATTGGCTTGTTGTACCTGGGTACTGACCGATTCAGCTGCCGGTGTCAGGGTCTTGCCGTATACCTGCTGTTGCATGGTCCACAGCTGCTCTGCCTTAAAACCATATTGATCAAACTGATTGTCGCTTTTCTCCGCCTCAATTAGTCGCAGTACATGCGGTCGGGCGGCTGATAAATCGGCTGGTTCATGCAATAAAGCGGTCTGGGCAAGCAAATAGGACTTCACCGGTGTTTTAATATCTTCCGAATCCACTAAATAATGGGCAATATCACTGTCATTGATATTGCTATCGTAATATACCGCCTTTTGATATGCATCATCATGATCACCATTCAGGTCGTGTTGCCAGTAGCTCAGTCCGCCCCAGATCAGGATAAAAGCAATCAACCAGCCCACAAATTTCATTACAAAGGACTGAAAGCGAACATAAAAATAACGGATTTTTTTCAGGAAGTGCACGACAAAGAATGCACCAATAAAAGAAGCAAACAATTTCAGAATCAGCCAGCCAAACCAGCTTAATAGACTAAAGAAATAGTCTGGGCTGTCACCAATACTGGCTAAATTGGCATCGACACTAACCGGTAGATGCAATTGCTGCACTTCGGTACTGAGTCCGAAAAACCCATAGACCAGTTCCTGATGCAGAAACAGGCCAATTAAGGATGCAATAGCGACGGTGGCCGTCGTGACACTAAGTAAGGTCAGGCGATTCTGACGCTTTTTCAGTGCAACGACACCCTGCTCAATCTCACGAGGATTTACAGCATACTCATCTAATGGTGGCAAACCTGACTCCTCTAATAAATCCGGGGACAGGTGCTCGATATTATTCCGACCTGTCCGTACTTGATTCAATGACCAGATAATTCAGATTATCCTGCAAGGCTTTTAAACGTGCTGTTGCTTCAGTACGTTTCTGCATGCCTTCTTTCTGAATCTGAATCACATCATTTACTGTATTAATAAGGGTATTTTGGACATGTTCAAGTGTTTCTATGTCAATGACTGAACGCTGGTTGGCACGAGCCGTGTCGACAGAGTTCTGATGTAGCAGGTCAGCATTGCGACGTAACAGCTCATTGGTCGCATCATCAATACTATTGGCAAGCTGGACACTATTCTTTTGTTCATGCAGGGAAATCGCCAGGCTGATCTGGTTCTTCCAAGCCGGTAAGGTAATGTTTTTAATCGCATAGAACTTGTCGAGCAGCATCAGATTATTAGATTGAATAATGCGAATCATGGGCAAGGTCTGCATCGCGGATTGCTGCAATACCTGCAAATCACTGATACGTTTTTCCAGATTATTGGCCAGATGATTCAGGTCATAAATTTTCTGGGTAGTGGTCTGATCTTGTGGTAATGCTGTCAATGCAGCAATATCCTGCTGTAATTCATGTTCACGGATGCGCCCTGCAGCAATATGAATGCCCAGCTGCCTGTATTCATCCTGCACACCATCGAACATTTTATCTAAAGTCGACACACGTGCTTTCAAGCCAGATTGTGAAGTCTCAATTTCTTTGACCAGTACATCAATCTGTTCTTTGGTGGTATTAAAATGAGTATCAAAATTCTGTTTGGCACCTTTGAATTTATTAAGCAGATTACCAAAGAAACCTGAGGTTTTATTTTTGCTCAGAATACTGGAAGCATTCAGCTGCTGTGCCACCTGAACCACCTGATTCAGTTTCTGACCTGCTGTATCCAGATCCCGGTTTTGAACCAGATTGAGCAGTTCATCAGTATAGGTCGCAGTCTTGCTGGCAATATTCTTGCCGTATTCTGCAACAGCATTATGACTCATTTCCTGCAATTCCTTGCGCACTGCCAGCACTTCCTGAAAATCCTCAGGCTGTAAACCCAGTTCTTTCAGGTCCATTTGCTGAAATTTTTGTTCAGCAATTTCATTGTCTTTTTTGACAGGCAGATTCACAGTATCAGGATTGGTCATAGTTCACCTTATCTTGTTATATTTTCGAGGGTTTCTCGAGCGATTTTCTTAACGTTTTAATCAGATTTTCCCGACTATTATCAAGTTTTTCCAGATCACTTGTCGAGTGTTTACTGTTGCTTTGTTTGACATGATATTGCCAGGCTGGAATCAATACCTGCTGTGCTTCCTTAAACCGGTCCAGCAGACTAAAGGAAAGCTGTTGGGACAGCTGCATCTGGGTAATGGCAATATCATTACTGGCTTGCAGGGTTTTTAAGGTATGGATTTTCTTAGATAAACGTTCTGAAAAATTATCCAGCGGATGCTGGTTTTTCACAAACTGTGGATATTCCTGCAGAAATTCTTCTGCAGCCAGAATATGTTTAGCCATCTGTTCACGTAAACCTGTGAGCTGTTGAAATCGTGACTGGGATTTCTGGATTTCAATCTGTAGTTTACGGCTGAGATGACTGGCCTGATCCAGCAAGCGATCCAGATTTTTATAATACTCAACCTGACTGGAGCCATAATCCAGATCAATTCCTAGCCATTTTTGCAAGGCATTAAACTTGCGCTGTTTCAGATATTTTCTAGAATCTGCCAGCGCCTGAATAATTTTTTCAATGGTCTGGCTGAGCTGTTGGGTCAGTTGCGGATCAACCCCATTTAACAGGACTGCCTGGGCCTGAATCAACTGATCGGCATAATGATTCAACCTGTACTGATCACTGAGCAAAGGGACAAGCTCATTACGCTTGATGCTTAAAATCTCACTCGGATCTGCTGCAATATCCTGGATCGGGATCAAAACATCTATCTGTGACATAGCCCTTTAAACTCAGTTGAACCGATTTTTATAGTACGTGGTTTCCTTCAACATAACATGTAGCCTTTTGCAAAGGAAAGCCTTTAAGGCATAGAATTTTTTATATAAGTTAAAGATATTGTTGGATTTAAGCTTTAGTTATCTTAAAAAAATTACAAAATACTAAAGCCAAATTGAAAAGCCCCACTGATATGAGGCTTTTCAATTATGCAAGAGATCAGAACGACTTTATAAATAGTCCCCTTCACGTTCTGGCTGATACAGTACCTTTTCTATTTTGACTTTCATCATTTCACCGTCTGGCTGCGGCCATTCAATTGTTTCCCCCTCCGCCAGCCCAAGGATCGCGGCACCGACAGGCGCTACAATATTCAGCTGTCCCGGCTCACCTTTGAACTCATGCGGATAGACCAGCGTAATTTCTTTGGTCTGGTTAGCAATTGTGACCAAGGCGCGTGCATGCATGGTAACGATATTGGCAGGAATATCTTGAGGTTTAACTACCTCTGCCCGTGCCAGTTCATCCTCTAGCTGCTGCATGGTTGGAGTCAGCTTGGGTTGATTTTCAAGCATAGTCTCCAGACGGTTCAGATCCTGTTCCGACAAAATAAGCTTGGTTTTTTGCATGCACTCTCTCCTGATCGAGCATTTCAATGAATCTTCGTAAACAGATTAAAATTAAATTCTTGATTTAAAAAATATTTGCAATATATTTAAAACTAAAATAACGAAATAAAAAGAAGAATAAGATGGCATTTGCACAATCTACTTCAACATACAGTAGCACGGATTTCATGCAAGGTCTGCGTGCTCAGCTGCATCATCCGGATTCGGAACGTACCTTTTATGTCAGTCAGGTATTAAAGACCATTAACTTTGATAATAGTCCAGAAAGCCTGCTTCGTCTTGATCAATTTTTTCAGGCATTTAAGAAGCATTTAGGAATTTTGACAGCTGACTTTAACAAGACCATTCAAAAGCTGAATACTGTGCTCTTGATCACCAGCCAGATCGGTTATTTTATCAGTTCTGAATTGAACTGTACTGAACATTGGCTAAGCCTTGAAGAACTCCAGATGGTGGCGTTAATACCAGGTACCGAGTTTGCCAATTCACAATGTTACTATGGCTTGGAGCTTCATGGGCAGATCGTATTTCCGATTGATTATGTTTTGAAGCATTTTTCAAGTATGGAAATGAAGACCAGTATCAGTGCAGATATTCAGAGCTTTATTTTTAATTATCGACATCCGCAAGCCATAGATCAATACGATTACTCTACTGTATTCCGAATTTAAAGCATAAGCTGTAAAAGCAGATTTTTTGAGCTTGTTGATCGCGATTGATTATTAAGTAAACAAGCTATTTAGTTGATTGAAATAAAAAATAAAAAAAGCCCCCAGATCGGGAGCTTTTTTTCTGCTTCAAGTACAATTATTTAGCATATACAGGGAATTTTGCACATACAGCTGCAACTTTTTCTTTAACCGCAGCGATCACAGCTTCTTCGCCTTTACTGTCCAGGATGTCAGCGATCCAGCCAGCAAGTTCACGTACTTCAGCTTCGCCAAAACCACGAGTGGTTACTGCAGGTGTACCAATACGGATACCAGAAGTGACGAATGGAGAACGTGGATCGTTTGGTACAGAGTTTTTGTTCACAGTGATGTGAGCAGCACCTAACCAAGCATCAGCATCTTTACCAGTAATGTCTTGTTTGATTAGAGATAACAAGAACAGGTGGTTCTTTGTACCGCCAGAAACAACGTCATAACCGCGTTCAATCAGAACTTCAGCCATTGCTTGCGCATTCTTCACAACTTGTTGCTGGTAAGCTTTGTATTCAGGTGCCATTGCTTCTTTGAAGCAGATCGCTTTAGCAGCAACCGCGTGAACCAGAGGACCACCTTGGTTACCTGGGAATACAGCTGATTGAAGTTTTTTCTCGATTTCTTCGTTTGCTTTCGCAAGGATCAAACCTGAACGTGGACCACGAAGTGTTTTGTGAGTCGTTGTCGTTGTTACATCAGCGATTTGAACTGGGCTTGGGTAAACGCCAGCAGCAACCAGGCCAGCCACGTGAGCCATATCAACAAACAGGTAAGCGCCTACTTTGTCCGCGATTTCACGGAAACGTTGCCAATCTACAATTTGGCTGTACGCAGAGAAACCAGCCACGATCATACGTGGTTTATGTTCAACTGCCAGACGTTCAACTTCTTCGTAATCAATCTCACCAGTTTCCGGGTTTAGACCGTATTGAATTGCGTTATAGGTTTTACCAGAGAAGCTTACTTTCGCACCGTGAGTCAAGTGACCACCGTGAGCCAGGCTCATACCCAATACTGTATCGCCTGGGTTAAGAAGCGCTAGGTAAACTGCAGAGTTTGCCTGAGAACCAGCATGTGGCTGAACGTTAGCGTAATCAGCACCAAATAATTCTTTAGCACGGTCAATTGCCAATTGTTCAATGACATCTACATATTCACAACCGCCATAGTAGCGTTTGCCTGGGTAGCCTTCTGCATATTTGTTAGTGAGTTTTGATCCTTGAGCTTCCATTACTGCTGGTGAGCAATAGTTTTCAGAAGCGATCAACTCGATGTGCGCTTCTTGGCGAGCATCTTCGTTAGAGATTGCTTGAGCGATTTCTGGATCAAATTCAGCAATAGAGATATTGGCAAACATTAGCGAGGTCCTATTAAATTAGGGCTTTTAAGCCGTGCTAAGATTGGCGCGTATTGTAGCATGAACTTTGCTATTTTCGACTAGGAACTTTATCCAGTTTGCAATAAAAATAGCTCATGCTTAAAAAACATGAGCTATATAGATAAAAATAAGTTATTGAATTGGCATTAGAGATTTTACATCTTCAATAATATTAAGAATATTCGATGTATAGACACTGCCGTGATCCCATGAATTGTTCGTAATATATCCTAATGAGGTTTGTTTCTGATTTGCTGATCTAACTAAAACATCTGTTGCAGCTTTTGGAACAGTCTTATCTGCCCCTCCCTGATAAATAATTACTGGTGTAGTTACTTTTACCTGTAAAGGCTGAGAATCTTTTTCCAGGAAGGTTTTGACCACTGGAATAGTCATAAAATTAGCTTGAGTACGTGGATACCCTTCCAGATTTTCATTGGTTCGAGCATAAGTTCCCATTGCGTTACCGAATTTTCCACCCAATACTTCATAACAATCTGATTCAGCATTCTTGGCAATGTCGTCCGTTGGATTTTGAAATACTTGGCTATATTGCAGATTCGGGTTCGGATTACGCAATCCAGCTACAATCAGTGCAGTAAAAGTATCTAAAGAGGCTAAAGTTTCAATTTTTTTATTCAGATTTGTTTCCTGTCCAGCTTGAGCCTCACCACCTGCCAAAATCAAACTGAAATTAGAAGCAGGTGCTAAAGCTACCGTACCTTTATAAGTCATTTGAGATGCACGTGCTGCATATTGAGCAGCACCTAAAGCCGCTTGACCACCTTGAGAATGTCCGACAGCCATCCATTGATTAGAAGCTTCCGATCCTAAATATTTTTTTGCAGCTACCACTGCATCAGTAATTGAATAGGCTTCACTTTTAAGATTAAGGAAAGGATGAAGTTCTGTGCCACTCGGCTCTCCTAAGCCTTCATAATCAGGTGCAACGACCATGTATCCAGCTTGAAGGAATCCGGCAATCATATCTTTGATATCAGGATTTAGTTCATTGCGACTTGGTGCACACTGATCAGCCACACCGGTCGTACCATGTGCCCATGCAACTATCGGCCAACCTTTCGCGGGAGGTGTTCCTTTTGGAGTAAAAACCAGTGCCGTTGCCTGGGTTTCGTTATTATTGATACCTAACATCTTATAAGTCATAACCACGCTTTCATCGGCAACAGCTGTCAGGTCCGTTTCGGTATAAGCCACAGGCGTTGCTACAACCGGATTGGCAATATTATTTACCGGAATAGCGGGTTTGGACTCATAATTACCATCATCATCGCTATCATTACATGCAGTTAAAGCTACGCTTAGGGCGAGTAGAGAACCAGTCAATACATGACGTTTCATCGATCTTATCCTTGTCTTAATTATTGTCTCTTATGATTTTTATAGTTTTATCAAATGATAAAACTAGAGATTAATTTCCCAAGTTATTGTATTAATGGCAAGAGATTATTTTGTTATTTATCTAACAAATACAGTCCAAGTTTAGCTTGATTTCGGCATAATAAACTTAAGCTGTGGAAATAATTACAGAAACTACAAAAACCTTTATTTATTAGTTCAGTTTAAAAATATTCTGTATCAGTCAAAAAGCCTTCAATTAAAAGTAAAAATCAGGCATTCCAATTGTCAGTAGTGAAATAATAATGTTAGATTTTAATCCTCACCTTTTTCAGGCAAATTTTCGTCATGCAGGCCATCATTCTCGACACTGAAACCCATACACTAAACGGTCAGCCGATTGAAATTGCGTATGCGCCTGTGGACATTCTGGACCATAAAATCAGCTTGGATAAAAGCCGACTGTTTGATCAGCTCTATAGCTGTGATGAACCGATTTCTTTTGCAGCCATGGCCGTGCACCATATTCTGGAATCAGATCTGGAAGGACAACCACATTACAGCAGTTTCGAACTTCCACAGGAAACCACTTATATCATTGGTCATAATATTGATTACGATATTCGAGCCTTAGAAAAATGCGGTGTAAATTCATCTAATATTAAAGCGATTTGTACGCTCGCTTTGGCTCGTCGCGTATGGCCAGATGCTGAGGCCCACAATATCTCCGCCCTGATTTATATGATTACCCGTGGCAGTGACCGTGCCCGTGAAATGATCCGTAAAGCGCATCGTGCCGATATGGATATTATTCTGACCGCAAATATCCTGATGCATATTGTGCATCACCTGAAAATCAGCAGTATTGAAGAACTATATGAGGCATCTGAAGATGCGCGTATTCCACGTACCATCAATTTTGGTAAGCACCGTGGCACTGTGATTGCCGATCTTCCTGCTGACTATGTTCAGTGGTTACTTCGCCAAGAGGACTTAGATCCTTATCTGCGTAAGGCTTTAGAAAATATTGCAATTACAACACTTTAATTTTAAGTAAATTTAACAGCCTCTTCATATTAGTGTAATTTTCTCATATTAGCATCTACTTGAACTCTGTATATAAGGCATTCAGGTATGATGCGCTATTCAAAAACTGCAAAGGGTCTACATGTTCTTCAACATCGCAATGTCGAGCTTAATGCACGTCAAAGACGTCTTTTGGTTTTAATTGGCACTGAAGATTTTGATTTACTCACACCTCAGTTTAAAGCGCGTATTGCACCACATGATTTGCTGCAACAATTATGTGATATAGGATTGATTGAAGTACAAGAGTTAGAGACTTCAAATGCAGCATTCGGTACAGAGTCAGTACATACTTCAGCCCCTGCTAGTAACTCAGCAAAAGCATCAACTTCACACTTTCCTGAATCAAATATTCAGACTTCAATCACTAGTCTTGCTCCATCTGCTGATCTTGAAGCGCCGATTACCACGACATTAGTTGCCACGCCCCACGTGCCTGACGTACCTGCTGACATCCCCTATATAACACTCAACCAAGAACAAATACGCAGCTTAATGCTAGACAGTTTAAAAAAATACTGTGGCTTATTGGCCAAACAACACATTCAAAATATTGCTCAGGCACCAGATGTTAATGCCTTAAGAGTCTGTCAGGTGCAATGGTTGACACTCCTCCAGGAAAGCCGCATGCCTTCACAAGAGTTAAACCAACTGTTCAAGCAAATTAGCCATGCTTTATCCATGCTGCGTGCTCAGGCTTAAAACTCTACATAGATTCAGTCTTTTTAAGTCTATCTTAAGTTTAAAGATGAATAAATCCGGCGAAAAAATTTTTCTATTTAATTGAAAAATATAATTTTAATTCGTACAAAAGTAGTTGTATTCATTTACTTTCGACTATAGATGCATAGCTATATTAAGGATTTAAAGCCATATAGAATGTATTACTTTTTATTCTTCCCACGCTTATGCAACACTATCTTGAATTCGATGCCTTTGATAATCCCATGCAACTGAGCAAGGTGGGAAACTGGGTCATTACTTTTGTCAGTGCTGCCGATGAACTAGAACATATTCAGTTGGCGATCACGTATGTCTTGCCTCGCCAGATCAGTGATGCGCTGCAACCACGTCGCATACTGATTAAGAAAACTGAATATGAACATCAATGGCTGATTCAGACGATTGAATGCTTTGACAGTAAGACCAATCAGGAAGTACAAATTGCAGCTGCAGATGCATTGGGACAACAAACGCTTCAGCAGATTCTGGAAGAATTTGGTCATTATGATGTGAATGTCACTCTAAAAAGTTTTTAAGTTTAAGCTCGTTGGCAAGTTATTAATTAAATGCCTGAACTATCTACTATTCAGGTATTGAGTTAAAAATCGCGTTAAGCTAAGTGCATAATAATAGATAAGAATAGAATCTAAATTATGCGATATGCTCATCAACATAACACTCAAGCCCTTGTCCTATTTCAGCTTCACCAAAATATAGAAGAATGCCTGAATGCTTTTAATTTAAAGTCTCAAAATCGCCAGCTCAGGCTTCAACCCGATCCTCTGTCTCAAGAATATCTCCTTGCACAGAAACATGACTTAGGACAGGTATGCCAACAAATCCGTATAAACCGTAGCGAAGTATCCGATCCTCATCCCTTGGTTCGTTATCATCTGCTGGCATTTATTTTTAATCAGTTAATCTGAAATAATAGGATTTAAAAAAATAGCCCATCCTTAGATGAGCTATAGATTCTATATTGCCAGGCTTAACTAAAAAATAGTTTCCTATTTTGGTTCCATAACACGATAAATACAGTCTGTTTGCTCACTGGCAAATAGCAATTCAATCGTAGGCCGAATAATTTCATCGTCCACCACAATGTATTCAACTTGCTGTTCTAAACGTTGGGAAGGATCTCTATGCTGGGCACTGGCGCGCAATAATGCTTTTACATCAAGGATTTTTCCATACTGGTTTTTGACTTGCACATCAATCATCTCTTTTGTCATTGCGGTGCCCTCCTTTTAATTTGGATTTATTAATTCTCATCTTCTAAATTCTTATAACATATTTATTTAAAAGGCTTTCAAACGAATATGTAAGATTTTTTAGCAGGATATTATTCCGGCATAAGATGGATTGCAAAACCAAATGAATAGTTTGTTGCTACTCCCTTTAATCGCACAGACAAAACTAAAAACCAGACATTAAAAAGCCCGCATCGCTGCGGGCTCTGTGTTGGATGGCTAGTGCTAGATCTATTGTCTGAACCGAAGTTCTGACTCAACTAACTGTCATTGATCCGTCCAACTAAATGGTAGCCGTTTGGTTTTTGACCTACCGTGAGTACAATATAGATCGCATTAACTAAGGGAACAATACCCTTTTACATTTCTAAAAGTAGATTTATACAAATTTTAAATTGAGTTTTTTATTAAATCCGCTAGTCTTTCAGACTTCCGAAATCAAGCATTTCAGCGCAAAATAGCCTGTCTTTTCTTTTTGCTTTTCCTCATGACCTGGCAACTGATATTAAGTGATCTGTATCGCTATTGCGGTAACACTTCAGCAAAATCTTTGATTAAGAATTATCTGTTTAACCGAGGCTTTAACTTTAGCTTCTGGTTACGTCTGGCTGCGTCAAAATCATGGATTGCCAAACTGGCTTATCCGATTTTTTATTATAAGAAAAAGAAATACGGCATCGACATTCATTGCACCACGCAAATTGGTTATGGACTGTATATCGGTCATGGCGGGCCACTGGTGGTCAATCCAACCACGATTATTGGCAATAACGTGAACCTGTCCCAGTTCACTACCATTGGGGCGAATGGTGGCCGGCAGGCAGCAACTATTGGCGACAATGTCTATATCGGCCCAAATGTCTGTATTATTGATGACGTCAAGATTGGCAATAATGCCACCATCGGCGCTGGTAGTGTCGTGACCAAGGATATTCCAGAGAATGCTACGGCGGTCGGTAACTACGCCAAAGTGATTCATTACAATAATGCTGGCACTTCAGTAAACCGTCGCTGGTCAGTTACAGAAAAATAAGTTTTAAGATATTGAATTAGAAAAAGCTGATCTGGTCCAGATTCTCTTCCACAATCTGTAACCAAGCCCGTGCGGCTGGAGTCATCGCGACCGTTGTATTCCAGGCCATGCCGATGGTCCAGCGCATGGATGGATTTTCCAGCATACTGATACTGAATTTTTCCTGATCCAGCTTTTCGCAATAAATTTTGGGCAACAGAGTAATCCCGACATCCAGATCCACCATTTTGGCAATAAAATCCCACTGACTGCTTTTACAGACAATATTAGGCTCAAAACCCACCTGATGGGCTGCTTGAATAATCATCGGATTAAGTCGAAAGGTATCATTAAACAGTAAAAAAGATTCTTCTTTCAGTTCAATCAAGGAAACCATTTTCCGGTTTTTCCAGGCTGAAGTCTTGCGTGACAGCAGACACATCGGTGAATCAATGATCGGAATACTGTTTAAATTCGGCGGTAAATGTCCGAGCAAAATCCCCACATCAACCTTTTTCGCCAGAATCGCATCTTCAATCGCATTCGCGCCGACTTCAAAAAAGCTCAGTTCGATATTCGGATACTGTTTATGGAATTGCGCGATCAGCCGGCTAAATAAGGTCGAACCGATCGGTGGCAAACCAATAGTCAGTTTGCCCTGTTTAAGTTGCTGGATTCTCGTGACTGTTTCAAATATCCGTTGCTGTTCATCTAGAATTGTCAGTGCATGCTGATAGACCTGCTCGCCGATATAGGTCAATGCCGTATCACGCTTCCGTCCGGCCTGTCCCTTATGAAATAGTGGTGCGCCAATTTCTTCTTCCAGGCTATCAATCGCCTTGGAAATGGTCGGTTGTGTCACCGAGATTTCTTCAGCTGCCAGGCTAAAGCTTTGTAGCTGCACAATCTTCACAAAAATGTTCAGGCTTTTAAGATCCACCGATTATTCCAATTCAGCATAATTTTAATTTTATTATTCATAATATAAGCAACTGGTCAATTTTAAAATATAACTATAGTTTCAAGATATTGTGATTCATTATGCTGAACAAAACAAAATGGGCCCGGATTGGCCTGATTATTTTTCAGCTTCTCCTGCTGATTGCTATTTGGGAAATAGGCGCGCTTATCCAGCAATGGCTGGATTTGCCGATTTCTGGCGGCCTGATTGGTCTGTTTCTGGTATTGGCTGCCCTGCTGAGTGGCGTGTTTAAACTGCAGTGGATTAAAGCAGGTTCCAGCTTTATTCTCGGTGATCTGGTACTGCTGTTTGTACCTTGTGTGGTCGGTGTCATTAAATATAAAAACCTGTTCCTGACCCAAGGCTGGCAGCTAGTACTGGCTGTTACTCTTGGCACAATCCTGGTCATGGTCATCACTGCCTATACCGTGTTCTGGGGCTTTAAGCTGGAAGCAGCCTGGAAAGCCAAACGTCAAGTTAGCTTGCGGGAGGCTGAACAGAAATGAATACTGCTTCCCTGCTCTGTGTCATAGCCACCATTGTTAGCTATATCCTGGCGAAAAAGCTGTACCGTAAATTTCCCTATTCACTGCTGAATCCAGGTCTGTTTGTGCCATGTGTGATTATTGTCGGCATGAGCCTGTTTCATGTCTCCTATGAAACCTATATGCAAGATAGCAAATGGATTATGTGGATGTTGGGACCGGCAACCGTAGCTTTTGCCGTACCGATTTATGAATATCGCAAAGTGATCCGGCAACATGCTTTTTCAATCAGCCTCGGCATTGTAGTAGGTATGATTGTGAGCGTGATCAGTTCCTACTACCTGGCTAGACTGTTCCAGTTTGATCAGGAAACGACTTATAGCCTGATGGCCCGTTCGATTTCAACACCTTTTGCCATGGAACTGACATCCAATATTGGCGGTTCAGTTGAACTGGTGATTTTATTTACTATGATTACCGGAACAGCAGGTGTGGTATTTGGTGATTTACTATTAATGGCGATGAAACTGAATTCCCGTTTTGCCCAGGGTGCCGCTTTTGGTAATGCCGCCCACGGTTTTGGTACCAGTAAGGCCTTTGCCCGACATGAAGAAGAAGGTGTTGCTGCCTGTCTGACCATGGTGCTTGCCGGGGTGTTTATGGTGCTGGTTGGACCTTATCTGATCCGTTTGACAGTTGCCATTCTCTAGCATATTTCTTTAAAAAACCGGCTTATCAAAGCCGGTTTTTTAATTCAGGATATACAGGAATTAGCCCGGAATCATTTCCGAGATTTCTTCACGCGCCCAAACACGATGTTTCATAATTAGTTGCTTTAATTCCATAGCGACGGATTTGAAATCTTGATGTGAAAGCGTGCCTTCATCAGCGACCAAACCTAAAGTATTGATCAGATCAGCTTTTTCACCCAAGAGTACAATTGGCTTTAAGTGTACGTAAGCTTCAATGATGTAGTGTTTTGCCGTGCCGTCTTTCAACACCTGGTCATAATTATCACCATCGACCATAACAACGGCATCATAAAGTACTGATGGCTCACCTCGTTGCATACCATCTGCCATTACTTCTGCACCATTGCTGCTCAATACAGGTGCAGGTGTCGGAGCGAGTACCTCAGCAATGGCACTTTCCTCCTTGGCCCAAGCCAATACCGCATCCACATTCGCCTGATTAACCTTGTCATGCACTAGAACAGCAATTTTCTTGCCCTTAATATCGGGTGCCGGGAAGGCTTCCAGAGAAATGCGTTTAGATGGCGTTACTTCCGGCAATTCCACATTCAGTTTTTCTGGCGGAATTGCAATCCCCAGTTTGGTTGCCACTTGCTGAGCCAGATCCAGATCGATATTGCACAGAATTTCTAGCACTTCACGTTCACGGATATACAAACGTTGCACCTTGCTCAGCTCAAAAACATAAGCATTCACCACATGACATTGTTCATATGGCGTCAGACTGCGGTAATACAATCGTGCCTGGGTAAAGTGGTCGCTAAATGATGGACTACGCTCACGAATCTTACGTCCGTCAATACGCTCGGCATAACTTTCGAAACCACCATTCGACGCTGCCGGTGTGGTTTCCGTTGGCCAGTTATTATCGATAGAATTTGGTTCATAAGAGGCCTGTCCACGATGGATCGCACGCTGATGATAACCATCACGCTGATTATTATGGAATGGGCAAACTGGCTGATTAATTGGAATCTGGTGGAAGTTTGGTCCACCTAGACGAATCAACTGTGTATCGGTATAGGAGAACACACGTGCCTGTAGTAATGGGTCATTCGAGAAATCAATCCCCGGTACAATATGTGCCGGACAGAAGGCCACCTGCTCGGTTTCTGCAAAGAAGTTTTCCACATTACGGTTAAGTACAAAGCTACCAATTGGTGTAACCGGTACAAGCTCTTCAGGAATGAGTTTAGTCGCATCCAGCAGGTCAAAATCAAACTTGTGCTCATCTGCTTCAGGTACGATCTGTACACCTAGTTCCCATTCCGGATAATTGCCTGACTCAATTGCATCATACAAATCACGACGGTGAAAATCTGGGTCACGACCTGCCAGTTTTTGTGCCTCATCCCAAGTCAGCTGGGTCAGACCTTGTTTTGGTGTCCAGTGGAATTTAACAAAAACTGCTTCACCATCCGCATTGATCATACGGAAAGTATTGACACCGAAGCCTTGAATTGAACGGAAGTTACGTGGAATAGCACGGTCAGACATTGCCCACATCACCGCATGGGCAGTTTCAGGCACGAGAGAAACGAAATCCCAGAATGTATCATGCGCAGTCTGTGCAGTAGGAATCTCGGTATGTGGTTCAGGCTTCATCGCATGCACGAAATCCGGGAACTTGATTCCATCCTGGATAAAGAATACTGGCGCATTATTTCCCACCAGGTCATATACCCCTTCCTGAGTATAGAACTTCATCGCAAACCCGCGAATATCACGTACTGTATCCGCTGAACCTCGTGGACCCTGTACGGTAGAAAAGCGGACAAACATGGGAGTTTCGCGCTCAGTATCGGTCAAGAATCCAGCCTTGGTAAAACGCTCATTGCCAGGATAAGCCTTAAATACACCATGTGCTGCCACACCACGGGCATGCACAATACGTTCAGGAATACGCTCATGGTCAAAATGCGTCATTTTTTCCTGAAAGATAAAGTCTTCCAGTAAAGTTCCACCACGGGTACCAGCTTTCAGGCTATTCTGGTTATCAGAAATTTTCACCCCCTGGTTGGTGGTCAGAGCCTGCCCAGTTGCATCACGACGGTATGCATCAAGCTGGGCATTCTTCTCATTATGATTTTTCAAATCCGGACGATCAGTACCTGCTAGCTCACTCTTGGTCTCTTTCATGTGACTTCCTTATTATTACCCTTTTGATAAAAAACAAATTTGGCTTTAAGCTTTTGTTTTTTATCTTCTATTATTTAAATGACGGCGATTGTTCACTCACATTCAAAGGAGTTATATCGCTTATTAGGCGCCTTTCTAAAATACTATGGGGCATACGTGGAAGTTGTAGCGCTTTGTGACACCGTGTATAGATCAATTAATGTTTAAGGAGAAGTCTGTATTCAGCAAATGCTAAATAGCGACTTAAAATAGTTTCAAGTAGGACTTAAGACGATTAATAATCTGTGCATGAACAGTCTCTTATAAATTATTTGTATAATAATTTAATTTTTTATTGAATATTTTGATATATCATGTATGATGACTATCAAATACAAAGTGTTGTTATTCTATTTTCTTTAAGTATCGTCGTTTTTAATTATTTTATAAGCATTCGTTTTTTCAGATCATCATTTCAATTCTTTCCTATTCTCAGCATATTTTCGTTTATTTAATTCGAAAAATACTAAAAATCAAAAGGTTATTTTATGTCTAATACAGTTACTGGCACAGTAAAATGGTTCAACGAAACTAAAGGTTTTGGCTTTATTCAACAAGAATCAGGTCCAGACGTTTTTGCTCATTTCCGAGAAATTAGCAGTTCAGGTTTCAAAACTTTATTTGAAGGCCAACAGGTTTCTTTCAGCATTGTTGAAGGTCAAAAAGGTCCTAATGCTGTGAATATTGTCGCTCTTTAATCGACAACATTCATTAGAGGGAGCCTGCACATCAGGCTCCCTCTCATTTTTTGAAATCCCTAGTTTTATTCTATTTTCAAAAATAGAAGAAACATTAAAATAATAGGTAACACAATGAATCAATTTAATAATTTAATTGCTAAAGCAGCCAATGGCACTGAAATCCTGGTTTCTCTTATCCCATTAAATAAACAGCAAAATACCCGCCAAGGCTTTAAATGGGTCGAAGTTGGCAAGAAAGTTCTTTTACAGTCAGGTCTTGAAGTTGACTTAAATATGGACGGTCGGTCTTTCTATGCTCAAAGTAATGAGCTATTTAAGTTTAAAGAGAGAATCATGTAATCCTTTACTTGCATTAAAAAAAGATGCATTTGAATCCTGATCTATTTTTAATCAAAGATAGCGATAAAATTTATTTTTTTATGAGGAAGTGTCTTATAGATGACTTCCTTTTTTTATATTTTGAATTTTAATTTATTCTGAGTCAGAACTTCATTAATGACTACTCTGTTTATTAAAAAAAAACATCTTCTATATAAGATCTATTTCATAAATCAAAAAATGATCGTTATATTCATATTTAAATGAATATTGAAAGTTCCTTCTCCCTTTAGGATGAGAAGTATTACTTCGCAAGAGGATAAAGGATTTCTTAGATATAACCTCTCCTTTGCGCAGCAGTGCTGCTCATCTCTTACAAGGAGAAAGGAATTTCATTTGGTAATCCTCCCATAAATAACCGAAGTTAAAAGTAGAGGTTAAGCAGCCATGAGAGGTGGCTTTCCTTTGTTTGCTTGGTGTGGTCTTTCATAGTTGTAATGCCACAGCCAACTCGTTGCATAATCTTGTACTTCTTCCAGTGTGTCAAATAGATGCTTGCTTAGCCAGCTATAACGTATAGTCCGATTATAACGTTCAATATACGCATTCTGCTGTGGCTTACCTGGTTGAATATATTCAATACGAATACCTTGTTCAGTTGCCCAGCGTACAAATTCATGACTGATAAACTCCGGGCCATTGTCACACCGAATAACTAACGGCTTTTCTCGCCACTCCAGCAACTGATTCAACGTACGAATAACTCGGATTGTAGGTAATGAGAATCCTGCTTCAATCGCTAAGCCTTCTCGACGGTAGTCATCAATCACATTTAATAATCGGAACTTTCGACCATCGATCAGCTGATCATGCATAAAATCTAATGACCAGACCTGATTTTCTCGGATTGGTTCTTTCAATGGTTCAGGCGCGTGCCGTTTTAGTCTTCTTCTCGGTTTAATACGCAGATTTAGTGCCAACTCACAGTAAATGCGGTAAACCCGCTTGTGATTCCAGCAGTGATTCTCAACATGTCGTAAATATGAGAAGCACAGACCAAATCCCCAATCGGAATTTTCCTCAGTGAGTTCAATGAGCTGTTTAGCAATTAATGCATTGTCATCGCAAAGTTTAGCCTGATAACGGTAGCAGGTTTCACTAATGCCAAATGCAGAGCAAGCTAAACGGATACTAACCGCATGCAGGGCAACGGCTTGTTGAGCCATCTGACGTCGGCAAGATGGCTTCACCACTTTTTTGACATTGCTTCCTGAACAATCTCTGCCTTTAATCGCTCTTCAGCATACATTTTTTTTAGTCTGGTATTTTCTGCTTCCAGCTCTTTCAGTCGAGCCATCAATGAGGTATCCATACCGCCATATTTGGCACGCCATTTATAAAACGTGGCATTACTCATGCCATGTTCACGACAAAGGGTGGCTACAGGTGTGCCAGACTCCGCCTGTTTTAAAATGGACATGATCTGGCTGTCAGTAAATTTAGATGTTTTCATGCAGAATCTCCTGCTCGTATCTTAAGAGAAAATTCTACTTTTAGATCCTTTTATTTTTAGGGGGGATTACCATTTTAATGATTAAAAAATAATTTATGAAAGAACTCTATAGGATCTTTCCTATAGATATTAAGTATGAAATAAAATAGTTCTAAGATTAAATAATCTAGCAAACTCCATTAAAAGGGATAGAGAAATCTCTCTACCCTTTTAGCCCCGCTATTTTAAAAATCATATTTCGCCATGATTTCTATACGGTTATCATTTCCTGTTCTACCTTCAACAGTCTCGCGTTCACCATAGACATATTCCATACCAAACGTAAGTGGTTTGACTGGGTTATACATAACGTTTAACCAGCCTTGCTGTAGATGATCATTTCCATTCGCATTGTTATCATCATAAATAATCGATCCATAACCTAGAGTACTTCTGATTTGAGGAGTAAATTTATAGGTTGCGCCCAACGTAAAAGCATCAAAATCAATAAGTTCTATGTCATTGCTACGCTGTATATAACGTTTATTATCAGATGTAGCTAATAAAAACTTATTATCTCCGGAGACATGTGAGTAATTCGCATTCAAAATCAGCTGATTAATAGGTTTATAGTTCATCCCTAAACCAATCCCCCAACCTAGCTCTGTTTCATCATCCAGATCACGTACTCGTACTTCTTGTAAGAGTCCTCGTGCAGTGACTAGTCCAGCACCTTCGGCAAATTTATAGCTTAATTTTGCCGTAGCTGCAGGTAATCTGTTTTCATCATTGCCTTTTTCTAATGCGACAAAATACTGGGTATTAGTGTTTAATTTATCTGTGTACCGTACCATTGGAGTACGCGTTGTACCTCCACCAAGCGGAGTATTAAAATCAAGCATTTCTGGTGAGGTTTCAGTAGACAAGAAGTTAGAGGTTGTTTGACCGATTAACCAGTTGTTATAAGTCATATATACATGACGTAACCGGACTGTATCCTTATCTGTACCACCACGAAAATCAATTTCAACTTTACCCCCGATATCAGCATTCTGAACTGGAGCCTTAAAATCCAGGCCTATACGGGTAGTTGTTAATGTCGAATCCAAGCGATCTTCTGTTGATTTTTTATTAGCATCCTCTTCTAGCGCTACGCTATTGATGCTATTAAACATACCTTTTGCGCCTTCAAATTGATAGGCAGCATCAGCACGAACAAAACCATAGAGATTAATTTCTGCACCAGATCTCGATAACCATTTATTTACTGGTTTTGATTTTTGTCCCTGCTGTATATCGCTGCTTGTCCCTGCGATTTGCTGGACTTGTAGCATTTGTCTGAGTTCGGCAACTTCTGATTTCAATTTCTCAATTTCTGTAGGTGCTGTTTGATCAGCATATGCTGTTGAAATAACCGTACTACCAAGAAACATAAAAACCAAATTATAAAATTTCATATTAATCCTTTAAAAATCAATCTATTTTCTTCCAATACATCCAAAATCAGTTTTTCTTCTATCCTCCATACAGTTCTAAATACTTGTTTTTCACAATTTCACTTTTATATTTTTGCTTAATAAAATTAATCGCATGCCTAGACTTTGAAAGCGCATATAGACACAAGCTTTCTGTCTGATATTTCACAGCTGCAATAGCTTCGTAATCCAGGGAAATAGCCAACCTGCATAAATGTTCTGGTTGTTCATCAAGATATTTAATAGAAGTTGGATTTTGCCGAATGGCATGAATTATTAATTTTTCATTTTTATTTTTATTTTTTAAGAATTTGATAAATTATGAATTTTTTCGAATTGCATCTAGCCAGACAGCTTCATGGCATTCTTTGACATATTGAATAACATAAGGTTTTTTCTTTAGCGCAAGTCTTAAAATATACTCGCTTTGATCATGAATATATTTAATTGCTTCTGGCTTTGATTTGACAGCTTCTTCATAAATTAAATCAGTGGGCTCAGGAATATATTGCAATGTATTTCCATCAGCTCGAACTGCTAATAGACATATTTCCTGAGTTTTATCGTGCACATACTTAATTGCATAAGGATTGTTAAAGACAGCTGTTTTACACAGGAATTCATTTTGTTGTTGAATAAATTTAAGAGCAAAACCATTTTGTCTAACTGCAGTTAAACACATCTCTGCTGTTGGATTATCAATATAGCGAATCGCTAATCCTTCATTTTCTAAAGCTTTTAGATATATTCGATGAGTTTTATTTTTGACATATTTGAGCGTATCACCACAGTTTGAAACAGCGAGTAAGCACATTTCATCATTTTGCACTTGTACGTACTTAAGCGCTCTAGGATTAGTTTTAACCGCCACTGTACACAACTGGATATCCTGATGAGGGATATATTTTAAAAGCAAGCCATCATGCTGTAGCTGATACACCCAATCTTTATATGAAATCCGTATATACACGTCACTATTCATCAGTGATCCATCTCCTGAGATTTATTCATAGATTTAAAAAGAAGTTGCAGGCTACGTTGATAAAAAAAACGAGTAGTTAAAATCACAAAAATCAGGCGTGAAAGCTGAAAAGCCACTACAATCGGCACAGCCAGTCCCAAGGCTTTCGCCATTAAGGACATTTCAGCAATTCCACCGGGAGATAGCCCTAGAATCAGAATCTGAGTATCGGCATGGCTTAAGCGAATCAATAGCAAGGCAAAAATAATAGACAATGCCAATGCCAATAAATTGAATAAAACAGTCAATCCGATAAATTTTTTACTGTTTTTTAAGAAACTAAATGGAAATTTGCTGCCTAACGACCAGCCAATACAGAGTTGCCCAAAGGCAATAAACCACTCTGGAAAGCGAAATTGTAAAATGCCAAAAAAAGACAAAAGACCAATGATCGTCAGTGGACCTAAAATCCAAGCATTAAGAAAATTAAAATATTGAAAGATTTTGCCTGTAAATAAAGCCAGTAAAAAAAGCAGCAGAACCTGATCAAATCCATAACGTTCAGTATCCTGCACGATCAGATCAGACCATTCGACCTGAAAATACAGTCCCATAAAAATTGGGACAAGCACTACCAAAATCACAATCCGCAGACTATGTGCAGCCACCACTTTATCGACCTGGGCATTGTATTGCTCGGCAATATTAACCATTTCACTGGCACTGCCAATTGCTGAAGAAAACCATGCAGTGGCCCAGTCCAGTTTATTGATCCGATATTGCAGCACTGCCAACATGGTACCCAGCACCAGCGACCACAGAATACCGAGCAGAATGAAGCCCCAATACGCAGAAATAGCTTGTACCAAGGCTGGGGTAAAATATAGACCGAGTGCCATACCAATAATAATCTGCCCTCCTTTACGCCAGTGAGAATGGCAGGACAATGGCTTTCCAACACTTCCCATGAATAATGCAGCCAGCAACGGCCCGAGTAGCCATGGCAAAGGAATATGCAGATATTTCGCGAGTATTGCCCCAAGCAGAGCAATGGCCAATCCTTTGGCATTTAACATTATTGTTTTCATAATCCTAAGCAATAATGATCAGCACAAACTGATCATTATTATTGTCTAGTTAAGCTTGATGCTTTTTGATGAACAGGTATTTACGTACTACTGGAAGAATCAGTAACAATGCTGACATCAACCAAAGTCCCATGCTGATATTACTGCTCCACAAGATGCTGAGTTCACCTTGAGAAATAGATAACGCACGACGTAGATTCGACTCCATTAACTCGCCTAAAACAAAGCCAAGAATTAGCGGTGCCAATGGGAAGTCAAATTTTCTTAATACATAACCCGCTACACCTAAGCCCATGCATAGCAATAGGTCGAAGATATTGGAGTGAATGGCGTAAACACCAACAAAGCTCACTGTCGCAATAATCGGAATCAGAATGTAGCTTGGCACACTTAACATACGGGCAAAGAAGCCAACCAATGGAAGGTTTAAGACCAGCAGAATAATGTTACCGATCATTAGAGATGCGATCAGTGCCCACACCAATGTTGGCTGTTCACTAAATAATTGTGGGCCAGGGGTAATGTTATACATCATTAACGCACCCATCATGACCGCAGTTGTTCCTGAACCAGGTACACCTAAAGTCAGCATTGGTACAAATGAACCACAAGCTGCTGCATTGTTAGCGCTTTCTGGCGCTGCCAGACCACGTAAATCCCCTTTACCAAACTGACTGTTGTCACGTGCCATTTTACGTTCAGTGGTATAGGCCATCGCACTTGCTACAGTTGCACCTGCGCCTGGTAAAATTCCAGAGAAGAATCCGATCAGAGAGCCACGAATAATGGTAGCCAATGCGCTAAAGAATTCTTTGACGTTAAATAATGAGCGTTTACCTTGTTTCAGCACAACTTTGCCAATCGTAGTACGTTCTAGCATCAATAAAATTTCGCTAACACTAAATAGGCCGATCACCAAAGTAGTAAAGGCGATACCATCACTAAGACCAACACTATCAAAAGTAAAGCGATATACACCGGTAATGGCATCCATCCCAACGGTTGATAGCGCTAAGCCCATCAGCGCCATGATTAGGGTTTTAAATGGCTGCGTACTCACCAGACCAGTTAAGCAGACAATGGCAAACACCATCAATGCAAAGTATTCTGCTGGTCCAAAGGCAATCGCCCATTTCGCCAATAACGGTGCAAACAATACGATTCCAATAAAAGCAATCGTACTCCCAATAAACGAACTAACGGAGGACAGTGATAATGCAATGCCTGCTTTACCTTGCTGTGCTAGCGGATAGCCATCCAGGGTGGTCATAATCGCGCCAGCATCACCCGGTACGTTGAGTAGAATTGCAGAAATACGACCACCATATTCACAACCTAAGTAAACTGCTGCCAAGAGAATTAAAGCACTGTCTACAGGTAAGCCGAGCGCATAAGCAAACGGTAACAGGATGGCTACACCATTGATTGGTCCTAAGCCCGGTAATAGACCGACAATCGTACCAATAAATGCACCGATAAAAGCAATAAGAAGATTTTGTGGTTGTAAGGCAACTTCAAATCCCATCATTAAAAAATTTAATATATCCATATCGTTGTCATCCTTAACCGAAGAATCCGAGTGGTAATGGCACGTCTAGTACACGGTCAAACAGGTAGTAGGTACACATACTGAGAACCAGACCTGTGATTGCCACTGGAATGGTTTTGCCATTAAAAAGCTTGCCCACTGCAATGGTCATGAGTAAGGTCGCAACGATAAAGCCGAACCCTTCAAAAATAACTGCATATACGGTCAAGGCCAGTACACACAGCACTAGCTTGCCCAGCAAATGCTTGGTCCATCCCAGTTCAACCGGTTCAAACATGATGGCTGGACGTACGGTCAGATAGACTGCACTTGCTGTAATTAAGCCCATTAGTAAAATTGGAAAGGCTTTGGGTCCTACTGGATCGTAGGAAATTGGAGCTTCAAAACTGCAAGCATAGATCAGTAAAAATAATCCGCAGACCGCAATGATGCCCGTAAGAATACGTTCAGATTTCATCATCTACCCTCAAAACAAAAACTGAGCTGAAAATGGTTTTCAACTCAGTTCTTTTGTTATTTTGACAATTTATATTCTTCAGATAACTGACGCATTTCCGCAGTCTGCTTATAGACATAAGCAGTCAGTTCTTCACCGGTCAACTCGAATGGCAACAAGTCTTGATTTTCACGTACTGCATCGAACTTCTGGTTAGCCATCATTTGATCAAAAGCATTTTTCCACCAGTTAAAGGCTTCATCACTGACTTTTGGACCCATATAGAAGCCACGAATTACAGGCCATTCCAGATCATAGCCCTGCTCTTTTGCAGTTGGTAGCTGAGAGAATTTACCTTCTAAACGTTTGTCAGAGAAAACAGCCAGAATTCGGATATTACCTGCTTCGAGGTGAGCGCCTACTTCACTGACATTCCCCACACCCACCTGAATATGTTGACCAAGCAGCGAAGTCAGGACTTCACCACCACCTTCAAGTGCCACAAAGCTCATATCAGCAGGGTTCACACCAGCTTTCTTCGCCAGAATGGCAGTTTGCATCCAGTCCTGGCCGCCTACACTACCTGCCCCCCCAAAGCTGATTGCTTTTGGATTTTTTTGCAGGGCTTTCATTAAGTCGTCCAGCGTTTTTAATGGTGAATCTTTATGTACAGAAACCAGACCATAATCTACGGCCACACCAGACAGCCATTTCACGTCTTTTTCAGTAAAATTACCGAATTTCCCTTGTGCCAGGTTCAAAAGTGAACCAGTAGAAAATGCAATCACCGCGTTATTATTTGCCGGATCGTTATTCACAATCTTGTTATACGCGACTGCTCCGACACCGCCCGGCATATAAGTCACACGCATCGGGTCTTTTAGGGTTTCAGTCTGTTTAAAACCTGACTGAATAAGCTTACAGGTCATGTCAAAACCACCACCTGGTTTGGCTGGAGCAATACATTCAGGGCGCTTTGGCTGACCAGGATCTTTAGATGCATTGCCAGTGCCGCATCCTACGACTGCTAAACTGGCGCATGCGACTGCAATTAATTTTAGATTTTTCATGATTGTTACTTCCTTATAACTTACTTGTTGTCCATTTAGGTTTTTAAATCTCTTACCTATAGCCATCATCGACCTCCATGGTCCTGTTCTGGTTTGGGTGTTTAAATCTTTACTTAGTTTTTGCACGATGTTTTGCAACACGCTCTTCGACTGCAAATTTTAATAAGGCCGCACTGCGGTAGAATCCATGGGCAAACTTGCCGAAAGGAATAGTCAGGAAGAAGGTCATTACGGTAGCCAAGTGGATAATCAGTAATAAAGCCATCGCTGAAGTATCACGGAAAGCCAATAAAGCCAGGCCAGTAATACTGATCAGCAGCAGTAAGAAGATAAAACCGCGATCTATTGGTTTCTGTTTTGCATCACCATGCAAAGGATGACGTTTGATATTCAGATATAGAAGGCCAATTGGACCAATCACCAAACCTAAGCCACCTAGTGTTCCCAGAATGACAGGCAAGCTGGTGTAACCATACGGTGCCTGTAAACCTAAGAAGTAGTGATAAAGTGTCGCAACACTGGTCGCAGCGAAGCAAAGTAAGAAGCCATACATAGTGAAGTGATGGAAAATACGACGGATCTGGGTATAACGATCATCTTCTTCATTACAGCCTTTACCATGTCCACCATCCAGATATTTTAGCGTTAGTACATTTTTAGAGGCTTGTAGAATATCTGGTTGTGCCACACCTTCTGGAATAATTTTTGAAGTCTGTCTCCAGAATTTCGCAATCCCTAAACCGAGTAGAATGAATGCCACAATAAATACTGAGCCGAACAACACTGCCAAGAAGTTATGCGGAAAAATCGCATAGAAATTACCTTGGTAGCGACCGAATAAATCAGTACCATTTAGCCAAACACCACCCAACATGAGCAAGAAGAAAAGCACAGACATTGCAGAAACCAATGGAATACCGGTTTTCTTATAAATTGAGCCAAAAGAAGCAGGTACTGCAAATTCCTGATAGGTTTCCAGACGGACTTGCGCCATCGCTTGTGGAATATTCACACCAAATTCATGTGGCGGTGCATACTGACAGGCATGCAGACAGGCACCACAGTTATGGCACAGATTAGCCATGTAGTGAATATCTGCCTGAGTGAACTCAAGACGTTTCGTCATGGCAGGGAATACAGCACAGAACGTTTCACAATAACGGCAGGCATTACAAATCTGCAAAGCCTGTTTTACTTGTTGTTCATTATCGGTTAGCTGCACTACAGGAATTAAAGTCTTTACATTTGCATTCATATTTTAAACTCCCTGCTTTAATGCAGCTTTTGCCGCATTTTTACCAGCAATACGTCCAAAGGTTGTGCCAATCGACATGCCTACACCTGCGGTATATCCTTGGCCCAACACATTCCCTGCCATCATTTCGCCTGCTACATACAAGTTGGGACTTGGTTTATTATTAAAACGTACTGCCGCATCGTCTTCGACTTTCAATCCTAGGTATGTGAAAGTAATCCCCGGACGTAATGCATAAGCATAAAATGGTGGCTGATCCAAAGGCACAGCCCAGTGAGTTTTAGCTGGTGTCAGGTTTTCGGTATGACAGTTGTCGAGAACAGTATGGTTGAATTCGCCTTTGACACAAGCCTGGTTATAGTCCGCGACGGTTTTAGATAGTGTTACAACATCTAGATTGAGTTTTTCAGCAAGCTCTTCAATCGTATTCGCTTTAGTGCCTTCAAATACAGGTGGCATGAAACGCCCCACTGATTTTGAATCAATAATCGAGTAGGCAATTTGGTTCGGTTGTTTGGCTACCAGGCGTCCCCAGATCGCATAACGTTTTGGCCAGAAGTCCTCGCCTTCATCATAAAAGCGTTCGGCATTTTTATTCACTACAATGCCTAAAGATACGCAATCAATTCGTGTACAAATGCCACCATCATAAAGCGGTGCACGTGCATCAACAGCAACACAGTGCGATTGTGATGGATCACCGATAATATCGGCTCCTTGGTCGATCATGAATTTCAGCAAGTTACCCTGGTTGAAGCGTGTACCACGGATAATAAAGTTGTCCGCGGGCCATTCACCATTTTCGTTCTGACCCCATGCTTCTTTCAACCATTCGCGATTTGACTCAAAACCACCTGCAGCCAAAACACAAGATGCACCTTCAAAGCGCGTACCATCTTCTGCCACGACAGATTTAAATACACCTTCTTCAATAATCACTTGAGTAATTTTAGTGTTATAGCGAATCTCTACCCCTAGATCTTGAGCACTTCTGAAATAGGCATTAACCAGGGCTTTTCCGCCCCCCATAAAGAAAGCATTGGTGCGTGCCACGTGCAAAGCCCCTGATAAAGGTGGCTGAAAATTTACACCATGCTTACGCATCCAGTCACGACAGGTTGCAGTTGAACGAATAACGAGACGAGCCAGATGCTCATTAGTTTTACCAGCAGTAACTTTTAATAAATCCTGCCAGTATTCTTCTTCAGGATAGGCATCAATCAGCACGTCCTGAGGTGCATCATGCATACAACGTAAATTACGTGTGTGCTGTGAGTTTCCACCTCGCCATTCTTTGGGAGCTGCCTCCAAAAGCAATACTGAAGCACCCGCTTCTCGTGCAGTGAGTGCTGCACATAATGCGGCATTCCCACCGCCAATCACAATTACATCATGCATTCGATGTCTTCCCTTTCGAATTTGATGCAATTTAAGACTAAAAATAGGGATTTCAGTGATAGGCTGAATTTAAATAGGTGTTTAATAAAATTAAATAGGCTAAAAGTCTAATAGTTCTGCACCTGACCATAAACCTTTATTTATTAATTCCTTAACACAAATTTTTATTGCAACTTTGGTGGCAAGACTTGCTGGAGAAAGTTCTTCTTCTGAAATACTAATTAAATAGTTGATTCTGGCAAGTTCTGGTTCGACTACTTTCAACAAGCAAATATCAGATTTAAGATAATCGAAGTGAGCACTCACAGGCTGAATCGTAGCCATATTTAAGTGACTGACACAGTTCATCAGTAAATGCAGTCCATCGACCTCATAATCAACATCTAATAACTCTACTTTCTGGTCTAAGAACTTACGTAAACCATGTCTTTGGCTAGGTAAAACGAGTGGTAAACGGTTTACTCTTTCCAAATCAATTTGGCCGTTTTGAATACAATTTTCTAAATCATGTTGTTGTAATAAGGCTCTGTTAGCCATTAAAAACATTTGTTCTTTTAATAAAGGCTGAACAGACCAATTGGCATCTACGTCCTGTGTAAAAATAATAGCAATATCAAGTTGTCTTGAATTGACAAGATTGGTGAGGTTTCCAGATAAGCTTTCCACTAAATGAATCTTGATATCCGGATAGCGTTCGGACATGAGTTGCATAAATGGTATGCCCAGTACAGATGCAATACTTGGTGAAAAGCCCACGCTTACATGACCTGTTAGACGAGAGGAATGCGCGGCCTCAATTGCATACTGTACATGACGTAATGATAATTGCGCTTGCTTAAAAAAAGCTAACCCTGCTGGAGTAGGTGTAACCCCGGTAGAAGTACGGCTTAACAGGCGGGTACATAGCTCATCTTCCAGTTTAGCAATTTGCTGACTTAAAGCAGATGTTCCAACATCTAGTTTTTGTGCAGCTTTGCCCAGGCTTCCAGACTCTACAATTGTGATAAAGTATTTTAGCTGTTTTAATTCCACTCATTTCCCTTGATACGTTTTAATAGCAATATGTTAGGTAGATACAATATACGGTGTAAACCTACTCAAGAGAATGATAAAAAAGAGGTATTGAAGTTTTAGATATTCATCTTTTTTACTAATGCTGTTTATTTTTTGAGTCTGTAAGACTGATAATTAATTTAGGCATCTTTTTACAGTATCCTAAAACGCCTTCGGATATTATCGGACAACAGAAAAATATAAGTTATTAATTTTTAATAACATTAGGATTAATTCGAATGTAATCAAACAAGGAGATGGTGCGCTCAGCGCGCATAAGAATGAAGTTTTATCTTTTTGATTAATAAATATAAAAAATTAATTCTTAACAGCATATACCATAAAAAATACCGTATAAATATGGCAGAGTAAAACTTGAAGTGCGACATAAACCACCTAATTAATTTAAAGGGTTTATGGAGTATATAAAATTGTCATACCATCATCTTAACTTTGAAGATCGTACTGCATTAATGCTTGAGTCAAGAAAAGAAGGCTTTTCAGCCAGAAAATTTGCTGAACTCATTAAAAGACATCCTAGTACGATCTATCGTGAGCTTAAAAGAAATAGCATCAATGACGTTTATCAAGCTCGATATGCTTCTGATAACACCTTCGCTAGACGTAGACGTGGTCACAGAAAACTCAAAATCGATTCAATCCTCTGGAAATTTATTGTTGAAGCGATCCGTTGTTTATGGTCTCCTCAGCAAATAGCAAAGCGTTTAAAGACATTTCCTGATTTGGATCAAACAATGAATGTAAGCCATACAACGATTTATTCAACGATACGAGCATTACCAAAGGGTGAGTTGAAAAAAGACTTATTATCCTGTCTGCGTCATGAAAATAAAAAGCGAAAAGCTAACGGTGAACCTAAAAAAGATTCTATATTACAGGATATTAAAACTATTCATGAGCGCCCAGCCGAAGTTCAAGAAAGAAAAATACCGGGTCATTGGGAAGCTGATTTAATTAAAGGTAAAGACAATAAAAGTTCGATAGCAACACTTATTGAACGAAATACACGGCTCTGTATCTTGGCAACATTACCTGATGCAAAGGCAGAATCAGTGCGCAAGGCTTTAACTGAAGCTCTGAAATATTTACCTGCAGAACTGCGTAAAACGTTGACCTATGACCGTGGACGCGAGATGTCAGAACATAAAATACTCGAAGAAGATTTAGGCATAGATGTATATTTCTGTGACCCACATTCACCTTGGCAAAAAGGCACATGCGAAAATATGAATGGTTTAATTAGGCAATATTTACCTAAAGGGATTGATTTAAATCAGGCAGATCAGCATTATTTAAATCAAGTTGCCATGTCACTGAATACTCGTCCTAGAAAGGCGTTAGATTGGCTTACACCATTAGAGAAATTTGCTCAGCTTGTTGATTATCATATGGCTTTTGAAACTGTCGCACCTCATGTTTGAATTCGCCTATTATCTATTTTATATCTTACTTATTGATTGCCCCCCTGCATGAGTTTTCAGGCAATCGGAGTATCTATACAAGATCACAATCACTTGCAAATCGTCATAATAATACTAGGTAATAATAAATAGTTCTTACTACAAATTTTGCAATTACACTATTTCCCTTTACAGGAACGTCTTAAATAGCACTCTCCCATGCTTCACACTCGGCAGAATCCGTAATCTGCTCAAGATAGCAACTATAAAAAGTTTAAACAATTTTTCACAAGTCGTATTTCTTAAAGAAACTAGTTACGCATCAGTAAATCATAAAAGCAGATTTTACCCCTTAATATTATTAATGGATCCAATTTATACTTTTATTGTACATTTTATATTGACTATTCGCATCAATAGTCATAAATTGGATCCAATTGATAAGGAGATCAGAATATGTTCATTAAAAATGCTTGGTATGTGGCAGCGCGTCCTGAAGAAGTTATGGAAAAGCCATTAGGTCGTCAGATCTGTGGTGAAAAGATGGTGTTTTATCGTGGTAAAGAAAATAAGGTCTATGCAGTAGAAGACTTCTGCCCACATCGCGGTGCTCCACTATCTTTAGGCTTTGTAGAGGATGGCAATCTGGTTTGTGGTTATCACGGCTTAGTTATGGGCTGTGATGGCAAGACAGTTGCTATGCCTGGACAGCGTGTTCGTGGTTTTCCATGTAACAAGAGTTTCAGTGTCATAGAGAAATTCGGTTTTATCTGGGTGTGGCCAGGTGACCAGTCACTTGCAAGTGAAGATCAGTTACCTGAACTTGAATGGGCAGAGAATCCTGAATGGGCATATGGTGGCGGATTGTTCCACATCAATTGCGATTATCGCCTGATGATTGACAACCTGATGGATCTTACTCATGAAACTTATGTTCACTCAGCCAGTATTGGACAAAAAGAAATTGATGAAGCAGCACCTACTACTCGTATAGATGGGGATCATGTCATTACAGAACGCCATATGGAAAATATCTATGCACCTCCATTCTGGCAAATGGCATTAAGAGGCAACAATCTGGCTGATGATGTTCCGGTAGACCGCTGGCAGATCTGTCATTTCTTTGCGCCAAGTAATGTTCATATTGAAGTTGGCGTAGCACATGCAGGTAAAGGTGGCTATCAGGCAGCTGCCGAGCATAAAGTATCTTCTATTGTGGTGGACTTTATTACGCCTGAAACAGAAACCTCTCACTGGTATTTCTGGGGTATGGCCCGTCACTTCCAGCCAGAGAATGCGGAACTGACAGATCAGATCCGTGAAGGACAAGGCAAGATTTTCTCTGAAGATCTGGACATGCTGGAACAGCAACAACAAAACCTGCTCCGCTATCCTGACCGCAAGTTGCTGATGCTGAATATTGATGCAGGCGGAGTGCAAGCACGCAAAGTGATTGATCGTCTGATTAGCCAAGAACAGGTTAACGAGATTGCAGGCAAAGAGCAGATTCCGTCAGTCACGCTTGGTTAAATAGTTAAAGTTTTAGAACAGTATTTTGATTTTTTAAATTTTAGGAGCGGCACTCACATGGAAGTGACCATTCATCAGATCCATCAACACAATTCTCAAATAAATTCATTTGAGCTCATGAGTTGTAATGGGGAGCCTCTACCTCCTTTTAAAGCAGGTGCCCATATTGATGTATATATGGGCGAAGGCTTAATACGCCAATATTCCTTGGCGAATTGCAGCAGTGAACAGCACCGCTATGTAATTGGTGTACTGAATGATCCAAACTCACGTGGTGGCTCACGCTTTATGCATGAACAGTTACAGGTGGGGCAACGCATTCAGATTAGTGAACCCCGTAACCTGTTTGAGCTGAATACAGAGCTTGAACATGCAGTCCTATGTGCAGGCGGGATTGGGATTACACCAATTCTGGCAATGGCCAAAGAGTTAAAACGACTGAAAAAATCTTTCAAACTGTTTTACTTTGTTAAAACCCGTTCGGCAGTGGCTTTTCATGAGGATCTCAATCTTCTAGGTGATTCAGTTCATCTGCACATTGATGATGAAGCCGCCACACATTGCAACTTACTAAGTGCGCTTGCTCAGTCTGACTTAGCACATCATGTTTATGTATGTGGTCCACAAGGTTTTATGGATTTCGTGATCCAGACTGCCCAACAGCAATCCTGGCCTGAGACGCATATTCATAAAGAACACTTTAGTGCTCCAGCAATTGATACCAGTGAAGATGGTAGTTTCAATATTAAAGTTAAAAAAACCGGCCAACTGATCCATGTTGCACAAGACCAAACAGCTGTACAAGCACTTGAAGCTGCTGGGGTAAGTATTCCTGTTTCTTGCGAACAGGGTATTTGTGGTACCTGTTTAGTGAAGGTAGTAGAGGGTGAAATTGACCACCGGGATATGTATTTAACTGAAGAAGAACAGGCGGCACAAGATCAATTTACTCCATGCTGCTCGCGTGCAAAATCTAAAATGCTAGTTATTGATCTTTAAAAAATAAAAAACTGCTATCTCATTAGAACTAGCAGTTTAATCTTTCTCCACTTTCCACCCTTCTGCACCCTCAGAAGGGATTTTTTTATTTAAAGAAAAGGCTTAACCTTAGGAATGCGCATGTGAATTAAAAATAGAACGCATCATATCGCCCAGAGTGACTACATGGCTATGTTCACGCATCAGACTCTCTGCTCGTGCTGAATCACGATTTTTTAAAGCATTGAAAATGGCACAGTGTTGAATATGGGCATGATGCAGACGGCGAATTTCTGAGAGGGGATTATTTTTATCATAAGTTAAGGCTTGGGCAGAAGCCATGGGTAGCTGATTATTCTTACTCAGAGCCTGCACAATAGCGATATTATCTGAGCCTTGAATAATCGTATTATGAAAAATGGTATTGTAATAATGATAGATTTCAATATCCTCATTACTTAGTTCAGTTTTTTTAAATATTGGCTCTATTTGAGTAATGCACTGCATTAGCTGATCTTTTTGCTGCGTACTTAGCCCTTTTTCTGCCAGTTTTTTTGCTGCCAGGCCTTCAAGCACTCCTCGCACCTCAAGTGCATCCTGAATCAACTTGGGAGAAATTTCTCTAACTGTATAGCCGCGGGTTGGATTTTTTAATAATAATCCTTCTTGCTCAAGCAGTTTAAATGCCATACGCACCGGTTGACGTGAAACTCCAAGCATTTCTGCTGTTGGAATTTCAGCCATGCGAGCACCGCCCGGAATTTCACCTGAAATAATCATTTTTCTAAGTTCAATCAGTACTTGCTGACCTGATGACATGGACTTACTCATTTATAATATGTGTACTGATGCTACCGGGTGCATGAAAATAATTCAACAGAAGTCATGAAGATCCTATTCAGCTTATTAAGTTATTGCTTCCTCAAGAATAGACATTGAAAAGTAGCTAGACGAACTCAAATCCGACCTGATGATATAGAAAATTATCCTTCCTGAAAATGCTGTAAATTAATGGCCATGATTTCAAGATTATTCCTGATCAAAAAGGCCAGATTAATATCCACGCCTTTTAGCATCGTTTGTTCCAGTTCCTGAACGACTGCCCGACACTCACTTAATTTATTTAACCCTGCTTGAGTGACATTGACAAGAATACGACGACCATGAGAGGGATCCGATTCCTTACTAATCCAGCCGCTACTTAATAAATCCTGTAGAATTTTATTAGTCGATTGGGGTTTGATAAAAGAACGCTCCGCCAGTTTGGCATTGGAGAGATTTCCTTTTGCTGCGAGTACTGACAATGCCGTGAACTGAGGCAAAGTAATATCTAAAGGCTTTAGGCGTTCATTCAGTAATTTACTGATAATACGATCAACACGAGCTATCATATAGCTCAGGGTTGGCAGTTGATTTAACTGATGTTCCATAATACTTAATTCAACCTTAAATTCTAACCATTAAAAAGTATGGCCAATTTGGCCATACTTAAGTCATCACATTACTGAGTTTGAGTTGATGTATTTAATACAGGGACCTGCCGTGAAACTTTTGATTTACGGACCAAAAGTAACGCTGCGATCATTGCCATTAAAATCAGTGGAATACTTGCACCAATGACCATCGCTGAACTTGAACCGAGCGATAACAGCATACCTGCGAAAAGAGGCCCGGCAAAAGAACCAATTCGACCAACTGCAACTGCTGCACCAACCCCTGTTCCACGCATTTCAGTTGGGTAGAACATGGCTGCAAGACCATACAGTGCAGACTGACCACCGACAATAAATAGACCACATCCGACAGCAGATAATACAAGTAATGCCACGGTTGGTGAAATAGCCAGACAACACAGCGAGACTAGGATACCAATGTAAATCAGTTTGACCGTAGTACTCATTCGAATTTTATCTAGCAAGACGCCCATTAAAATCGAACCAAATATACCGCCAATATTATAGCCAATCTGAACATAGTTTGCTTCCGTCTTACCTAGGCCTTGTGCACCCATTAACAGAGGTAACCAGTTGAGCAGGAAATACAGCACCACAAGGGTAAAGAAGAAACTGACCCAGATCTGAATGGTAGAGAAACGACGTTCTTTGGCAAACAGCACTTCAAAGAATGGTGTCGAAGTTTTTTGCTGCGCTGCTGTCAAATAGTCTTTCGATTCAGGTAAGAATTTAATTAATAAAGGAATTAATAAAATCGGGGCAAAACCACCGACATAGAAGATATGCCGCCACTGCGCATCACCTGCAAGTGCCATCGCGACAAATGAGGTCAACATACCGCCAAATGGAATACCACTGTACATAATACTGACAGCAATCCCTTTATGTTTCTCCGACACAGCTTCCGATGCCATAATAATCATCATTGGCAATGCACCGCCCATCCCAAGACCGGTCAAGAAACGAATAATCAGTAACAAGGTATAGTCTGCTGCATAGGCGGTTAACACCGACATAACACCAAAAACTAAAATACTTGTTAACAAAACTGCTTTACGCCCGATTTTGTCTGCAAACCGTCCACCAATGATTGCGCCTGGTAAGGTTCCCAAAATTGCTGCACTAAATGCCCATGCCATTTGGGCATTGTCCAAGCCAAACTCCGCTCGCATCCGTGGTGCTGCAACGCCCATCGATTGAAGATCAAAACCTTCAAACACTGCAATTGCAAAACACAATACGAGTGTAAGCATAGCTTTACCTTTGCTACTTACACTATTTTCCATTCGTTATTGTCCTTTTAGAATTTTTTAATTCATACACTTCCCATGTATTGCTTTCCGTCCTAAGCAATTCAAAAAATATCACCTAAACTTACAATTTAATCAATATGTATTTTTATATTTTTACAATTAAAATATTTATTTTATTAAATTACATAGGCTTATAAATTATTTTTAAAAAATGCAAAATAAGACTTGAATGTAAGTTTAACTGATATTAAATTAAATCCTATCAGGACATAAAACGAACATTAAGGAGCAACACATGTCTTATCAAAACCGCTGGGAAACCGTTGATGTACAAGTTGATGCAGGTATTGCATGGGTTACTTTAAATCGCCCAGAAAAGAAAAATGCAATGAGTCCAACACTCAATAAAGAAATGATAGATGTACTTGAAACCTTAGAACTTGACCCTGCAGCGAAAGTACTTGTTTTGACTGGCGCTGGTGATTCATGGACAGCGGGTATGGATTTGAAAGAATATTTCCGCGAAGTTGATAACCAACCGGAGATCTTCCAAGAACGTATTCGCCGTGATGCATCTCGCTGGCAATGGCATTTACTTCGTTTCTATTCAAAACCAACAATTGCGATGGTAAACGGTTGGTGTTTTGGTGGTGGCTTCTCTCCTCTGGTTGCCTGTGATCTTGCCATTGCTGCAGACGAAGCTACTTTTGGTTTATCTGAAATTAACTGGGGCATCCCACCAGGTAACCTTGTAAGCAAAGCAATGGCGGATACAGTTGGCCACCGTACTGCGATGTACTACATCATGACTGGCAAGACCTTCTCAGGTGTTGAAGCTGCCAATATGGGCTTAGTCAATAAAAGTGTTCCACTTGCTCAACTTCGTGCTGAAGTAACTGAACTTGCCAACAACTTACTTGAGAAAAATCCAGTTGTACTGCGTACTGCGAAAAATGGTTTCAAACGTTGCCGTGAACTAACTTGGGAACAAAACGAAGATTACTTATATGCAAAACTGGATCAATGTAATCATCGTGATGATGAAGGTGGTCGTGAACAAGGTCTGAAGCAATTCCTTGATGACAAGTCAATTAAGCCAGGTCTTCAAGCTTACAAACGCCCTGCTTAAGCAGTATCAATTCACATTCGTCATGATGGACATGTAAGGAAACATTCGCCATGCAAAACGTACAGTTACTTATTCACGGTCAATCCGTTGCAGCAAGTTCAGGACAAACTTTTGAAAGAATCAGTCCGATCGATGGCTCAGTTGCTTCAATTAGTGCTGCTGCAACTTTATCGGATGTTGATCGTGCGATTGAATCCGCACACGAGGCATTTAAATCATGGTCTGCCCTTTCTCCAACAGACCGTCGTTTAAAACTGCTTAAAGCGGCCGACCTGATGGATCAAAAAACTGAACAATTTATTCAGACTGCGATTCATGAAATAGGTTCAACTGCAACGTGGTATGGTTTTAATGTTCACCTTGCAGCCAATATGCTACGCGAAGCTGCAGCTATGACCACACAAATTGATGGCAGTATTATTCCATCAGATGTACCGGGCAACATGGCGATGGGCATTCGCGTACCCTGTGGTGTTATCGTCGGGATGGCACCATGGAACGCCCCTGTGATTCTTGCCACACGTGCATTAGCTATGCCTCTTGCCTGTGGTAACACTGTGGTCCTTAAAGCATCTGAAGCATGCCCTGCAACACATCGTCTGATTGGTGAAGTGTTACATGAAGCAGGGATTGGAGATGGGGTAGTCAATGTCATCACTCATGCGGCCCAAGATGCCCCTCAAATTGTGGAACGCTTAATTAGCCACCCACTAACCAAGCGTATTAATTTTACCGGTTCAACCCATGTGGGCCGGATTATTGCTGAAACAGCAGCAAAATATTTAAAACCGGTCCTGCTCGAACTTGGTGGAAAAGCACCTGTAATTGTGCTTGATCAGGCTGACCTAGATGAAGCTGTTAATGCCGTAACCTTCGGTGCTTTCTTTAACCAGGGTCAAATCTGCATGTCCACAGAACGCGTCCTTGTAGATGAAAAAATTGCAGATATCTTTATCGAAAAACTCGTGGCGAAAGTCAAAACTATTCGCGCTGGCAATCCACTTGAGAGTGATGCTCCTCTTGGTGTGTTGGAAAGCTTAAAAGCAGCTGCACGTATTGAAAAGCTAATTGAAGATGCACGTGAAAAAGGTGCAAATTTACCACTCGATTTGGACATTGACGGTGCTATCATGCAACCTACGATCGTGGTCGATGTCACTAAAGAGATGCAGATTTATGCCGAAGAATCGTTCGGCCCTGTCTGCACAGTACAACGCTTTAAAACAGTTGATGACGCCGTAGAATTGGCAAATGATTCTGAATTTGGTTTATCTGCAGCTGTGTTTAGCCAAGATTTAGCACAGGCGCTTGCCGTAGCAAAACGGATTGAATCCGGTATCTGCCACATCAATGGCGCGACTGTACACGATGAAGCACAAATGCCGTTTGGTGGTGTAAAACAAAGTGGTTATGGACGATTTGGCAGTAAAGTCTCTGTTGCTGAATTTACCGAATTACGTTGGGTGACTATACAAACCAGCCCACGTCACTACCCGATCTAACGAAAATACAAAGAGTTGACATGAGGTCAACTCTTTTCATGGGAAAAGAATAGATAAAAATACATGGAGTAATAACAATGGCACGCGTGACAGTTCAATCGCATAAATATCCTGAACGTTTTGTTAAATTAGGTAGTCATGAAACACATGTTGAATATAAGAATGACGTCTTATACATTTCTCCCAAAGAACAACTTAAGCCTTATCCGCAAAAATTGACCGATCGTTTATTACAGTACGCAGAAACATACCCAAACCGTGTCTTCGCTGCTAAACGTGATAGTTCAGGTCAATGGATTGAACTGACATATGCCGAAACAGCAAATCGTGCATGGCGTATTGCACAAAGTTTAAAACAATATTCACATTTATCGACTGAACGTCCTATCGTCATTTTATCTGGTAACGATTTGGAGCATCTCACCCTATCCATGGGGGCAATGCTTGCAGGGATTCCTTTTTCCGCGGTTTCCCCAGCTTATTCTTTAATTTCCAAAGATTTTGGCAAACTCAAACATATCTTTGATGCTCTTACACCTGGTTTAGTTTTTGCCAATGATGGGGATGCTTTTGCGACTGCCATTGAGCACTGCCGTAATGCTGATGATATTGAAGTAGTCACTTCATCTGGTCAGTGTGGTAATCAAGCATGTACTTCCTTTGCAACACTGCTTGATTCTGAAATCAATGATATCAAGGCTCACTATGCCACGATTGATGAACATCAAATTGCCAAATTTTTATTTACCTCTGGTTCAACCAAAATGCCAAAGGCAGTGCCGACCACACATTTGATGCTCTGCACCAATCAGCAAATGTTGCTGCAAACTTTCCCAGAATTTGAAGATACACCACCGATTTTGGTCGATTGGTTGGCATGGCATCATACCTTCGGGGGGAGCCATAATGTCGGAATCGCACTTTACAATGGCGGCACGATTTATATTGATGATGGCAAACCGGTGCCGGGGAAAATGGAAGAAACTATTCGTAACCTGAAAGAAATTGCACCAACGGTATATTTAAATGTACCGAAGGGTTGGGAAGAAATCACGGTAGCACTTGAACAGGATGCTGAACTCCGTGAAAAATTCTTTAGCCGTGTCAAAGTGTTGTTTTTTGCTGGGGCTGCGCTATCTGAAGCAGGTTGGAACCGTCTAGATCAGATTGCACAAGCCCATTGCGGTGAACGCATCCGTATTATGAGTGGCTTAGGCATGACAGAAACCGCGCCATCTTGTGTATTTACTACAGGTCCTAAAGTCATGGCAGGCTTTATTGGCTATCCAGCGCCGGGCTGTGAAGTCAAACTGGCACCATGTGGCGATAAACTTGAATTTTGTGTTCGTGGCAAAAATGTCATGAAACATTATTGGCGTCTGCCTCAAGAACAACAAGCTGGTATTTTCGATGAAGAAGGGTTTTACCGTACCGGCGATGCTGTAAAACTTGTTGATCCAAACGACCCAAGCCAAGGCCTTATGTATGACGGACGTATTGCCGAAGACTTTAAACTCAATACTGGCACCTTTGTTAATGTGGGCACCTTACGGAATAAAGTCCTGATTAATGGCAATCTGCTTATTCAAGATGTCTGCATTACCGGTTCTAACCTGAATGCGATTGGTTTTCTGATTTTCCCGAAACTTTCAGCTTGTGCTGAATATGCAGGTTTAGATCTTAAACACACGACGGCCCAAGAAGTGTTGAGCCACCCTAAAGTGCAGCAATGGTTTAAACAATTTCTGGTGGACTTCAATAAAGATGCTACTGGCAGTTCAAATACCGTATCAATGCTGTATTTAATGACAGAAGCTCCACAGCTGGATGCCGGAGAAACCACTGATAAAGGTAACTTAAATCAGAGTGGCATTTTAAAACGTCGTGCTGCCATGGTGCAGGAACTCTATGAGAAACATGTCAATAATCCACTGATTATTCGTATTCCAACCCTTAAACAATAAGCCCTTACCCTGAGTTTAGCAGCGCTTTTTATAGCGCTGCTTGGGCAGTTGCATCCAAATTAAGGATAATTCTATGCAAAAAGATAGTGATTTCGAGCTATTTCGTGATAATTATCAACGTTTTTTAGCAGAACACGTTGCACCATTTTATGAAACTTGGGAAGAGCAAGGCTTAATCCCTCGTGAACTATGGCACAAGCTTGGGGACAATGGTTTTTTATGTGTTGATGTCCCTGAAGAGTACGGGGGCTTTGGTGCACCGATTCACTATTCACAAATGTTGGTCCAGGAAACAGCCAAAGCTGGTTTTACTGCCTTGGCAGTCGGTATTGGAGGGCAAAGTGAACTTGTCTCCCCTTATATCCAAAATATTGGTAGCGAAGAACAAAAAAAATATTGGTTACCCAAGATGGTCTCGGGTGAGGTGGTCACCGCGATCGCAATGACGGAAGCCAATGCTGGTTCAGATTTGCAAGCGATTCGCACCCAAGCCATTTTAGATGGTGATCATTATGTGGTAGACGGTTCCAAAACCTTTATTTCCAACGGACATCATGCCGACTTAATCGTACTGGTTGCAAAAACTGACCCGCAAGCACGAGCCAAAGGCATCTCCATTTTACTCGTTGATGCTCATTTAGATGGAGTGAAAAAAGGACGTGGCCTGAAAAAAATTGGACTACATGCCCAAGACACTGCTGAACTGTTTTTCGACCAAGTTCATGTACCTAAAAGTCAACTTTTGGGTCAAGAGGGTCATGGTTTTAGCTATCTGATGCTAGAACTCCCACGTGAACGCCTCAGTATTTCACTCATGGCACTTGGGGCAATCCAATGTGCTATCGACATTACCAAAGAGTATGTACTTGAACGTAAAGCCTTTGGTCAAGCTTTATCGCAATTCCAGAATACACGTTTTGTGCTTGCGCAAGCGCAAATTAAAGCACTTGCAGCTGAAGCATTTGTAGAACGTTGTAAAGACCTATATAGCCGAAATGCTCTAAGTGTGACTGAAGTGGCCGCATTGAAATGTTTTATTACTGACACCCAATGTGAAGTCATTGACCAGCTCCTGCAACTGTTTGGGGGCTACGGCTATATGCAGGAATATCCAATTTCGCGCTTCTTCGTCGATGCGCGTGTGCAAAAAATTTATGGGGGAACCAATGAAATTATGAAGGAGATCGTAGCACGCGAACTCTTGGGGAAATAAAACACGCATGACTTAAAACAATATTTTCAATAATGTTTCAGGATGAAATAATGATGAAAAATTTATGGATCACACCGTTTTTACTTTTAACTACACCTGCTTTTGCCAATAGTTTTATTGAGCAAAGTAAAGTGGATTTAACGGCTCGCAACTTCTACTTTGATCGCGATTTCCAGGTTGAAAACCGCTATCCGGCACTCCGGGACTGGAGCCAAGGCTTCATTTTAAAAGCCCAGTCAGGTTATACCGAAGGCCTTATTGGATTTGGTATCGACATTTTAGCCACCGCAGGGTTTAAGCTGGATGCTGATGCAAAGTATGGTGGTACAGGAAACCTGCCACGTAATGCCAGAACCAATGAGCCAGCAGATCAATATGGGGAAATTGGGATTACGGCTAAAGCCAAAGTTGCTCAAACTGAAGTCCGCATCGGTACATTACAACCGATGACACCAGTACTTGTCGGTTCCCCTGCGCGCCTGTTACCTCAAAGCTATCGCGGGGTTGCAGTTCAGTCTAAAGATGTGCAGGGTCTCGATTTACAAGCATCCTATATTGACAAGGTCAATCACCGTGATTCGACCAATTATGAAAACATTAAAATCTCTGGGGTAAACGGCCGTTATAGATCGGTTGAAACAGATCATTTGTACTATCTTGGTGGCCATTATGATCTCAACAATTATCCACTAAAACTGACAGCCTTCCATATGGATGTCGAAGATCTGTATCATCAATCATTATTGGGCGTCACCTACAAGCATGCCTTTAATGACGATACCGCACTGACCAGCCAGCTACGTTATTATATGAGTGATGCTGATGGTGCTGCCAAAGCAGGTAAAGTAGATAACAATCTAATCCATAGCCACTCAGAGCTAAAGCATCAAAACCATAAATTTATTCTTTCGACTTTCCATCATCTAGGTGACACGGCCTTTCCTTATCTAACTGGCGGTGAAACAGGCTTAACCATCGATACATGGACCGGCGAATTCTTAAATGCCAAAGAACGTGTTTATAGTGCCCGTTATGAATATGACTTTAAAGATTATGTTCCGGGTTTACGTTTTATGACTCGTTATACCCATGGTAGCAATATTTATGCGCCGCAACTCGGAGGCACCGATTTTGAGGAAGATGAACTCGACTTTGACATAGGTTATACCGTGCAAAATGGCCCACTGAAAAACCTTGGGCTACGTGCACGTTATGCAATTTATGATAATGATATGCCGATTACTGCCAATATTAAACCGGCTAATGAAACCCGTATCAATATTGATTACACATGGAAATTTAAATAATACCTTCAAAGGCTCTAGTTTTTAGGGTCTTTTTTATTTTAAAGGATGATAAATGAAATATTTATTTGGCATTTGGATCGGCCTAAATCTATCTGTACTCAGTTATGCAGATACACAGTTTTCGCCTCCACCACTTAAACTTGAACCCTTGGCCACTTTCAAGGTTGAATTAAATGCTCCAGTTTGGGAGTTAGGCAAAACGGCAGATATGGGACAAAGACGGATTATTCCGATTACTGGCGGCACTTTTGAAGGTCCTTCATTTAGAGGACGTATTCTCAACAATGGCGCAGACTGGCAAATCGTAGATAGCAAAGGCCTAGCGATTATCGATACACGATATCTTTTGAAAACTGATGACGGCGCATTGATTTATTTACAGACTAAAGGTTACCGACATGCTTCACCTGAAATTTTGAAACAGTTAAGTACAGGTAAAGATGTCGATCCAAGTCAGTATTATTTCAAGTTGACTATGCAATTCGAGACCAGTGCACCCCAATATGCCTGGTTAAACCAAACCGTAGCTGTAGGCAGTGCAATGCGTTTAGGTAAGGCGGTGATTTATGATGCATTTACCTTAAAATAAAAGTATGAGAAAAAATAAGTATTTGTAAAGATTGAAGGATTCATCACTATGGAAAACAAGATTCTGGAACATCTCCCACCAATTCATCATTTATTGGGGGGACATAATATTCAATGGGATGCTGAAAGACGTCAACTTACCGTGAACTACATTGCGCTCGAGAGCTTTACCAATCCGCGCGGTAGCATCGAAGGCGGTATGATTTGCGCTATGCTTGATGATGCTATGGGGATTTTGGCAGCACTAAATCAGACTTCAAAACCTGCCGCGACGATTAATTTATCGATGGATTTTTTTCGACCATGTGAAGTCGGTGAAGTACAGGCAAAAGCGTGGTTTATTAAAGAAGGAAAAACAATTCTAAGTATCGAAAGTGAAGCATGGCAACATAATAAACTGGTTGCGAAAACCAGTGCCTCTTTTATTATTCTTTCTTAAATTAACCCTTAAATTTAGCTGATCACCATAGCTATTTTATCTAATTCAAATGGTTAGTTGCTTATTTGCAACAGCAGGCTAGAAACTAAATAACCTACTGTTGCAATTAGCATAAATAGATTAAGCTTATTATTTTAACGTTTAAATTAAAGACTGAATGATTCGTCGGGCATGGGTCAAACCCACATCAATATGTATACCGATCATCTCTGGATGATTAAACTCTTCTAGGTTCTTGTACTGGTTTTCTATCACTTCTTTATCTTCATCAAAAGTCTGTTTTGTCTGATCAATGACTAGCTTTGCAATATGTTCGCGGTCATGTTTAGGGTTAGTCGACATAGTCCAAAAATAATGACAAGAATTCTCTGTTTCAGGCGTAATTGCATGAAAACCTCTCATATGAAATCCTTTGCGATCTGGATTCTCCAGGGAGTCATCACCTGCTTCTATGGCTCCTGTCCAAATACGGATATGAGAAACTCTAAAATCAATTTCTTGCCAACGGTCTATTTTATTTTTAAACGGATAAGCCATACTGTAGGTTGGCGGTGGGTCCGATTCGAGCATATGCCGTGTGACTATGACTTGATTACCTATCACTTTGGTTTTCATGGTCGCATTCATATGAGCTTTTGCATTACCACCAATAGTTTTTAAATGAACATAGGCTAAATGGCTTAAGTCCATTAAATTATCATGAATGAGCTGGTAAGGTGCCTGATAATGATATCGGTCTCCATCATATAAGTATTCTGGATCATCATGATATGGGTAATCTGGTGCTCCTATGAGAGGTACTCTTTCTGCTTTTCCATACCACAACCAAATCAAACCTTGTTTTTCTTCAAGATAAAATGATTTGATTTTCGCTTTTGAAGAGATTCTATTTTGCCCTGGAACCTCTACACACTGTCCATTTTCATCATATAGCAATCCATGGTAGCTACAGCGAATTTTCCCCTGCTCCAAAAGTCCTTGGGATAACGGCATCCCCCTATGGCAGCAGCGATCTTCTAGTGCAATAGCTTTGCCCTCATTATCTCTAAAGATAACCATTGGAATATTTAAAACTTTACGTCCAAGTAAATTATCTCGTAGCTCTTTAGAGAGTGCGATGATATACCACTGATCTTTTGGGAAAGGACTTCTTGTTGAGACTTCTTGATCTACAAGCTTAATTTGACGACCACTATTCATAGCACTACATCCTTTTTGTAATGATTCTGATGCTTTCCTTAATCACAATTATCCTGATTTAAAAATACGAGCTTTATAAATACAGAATAAGGTCTACATGAATAAAAATAGGTCAAATCAGTTGTCATGTCAACCAATTAGTTGATATAACAACAATATATCAATAAACCATGTTAAAGTGCTTAAAAGACTTTTTGATACACGCTGTATGAACACTTCACTTAAACTTCAATTAGATCGATATATTCCTGCTTTAATTAACTTTTTTTCAAATAAGATGTCGAATGGTGCATCACAATTGTATGCTTTTTTATTTGATATGGGAGTCACGGATTGGCGCATTCTTTCTCTTTTAGCGGTTGAAGAGAATATTCCTGCAAGTAGAATTTGTCATGTTATTGGACTGGATAAGAGCGCTGTGAGTCGCTCTTTAGCAAAACTCCAAGAACGTGGTTATATTAAAATGACAGTAGATAAAAAAGATTCTCGTGTGAAAAAAAATACGCTCACATCTGCTGGTTTAATCATGTATGAAAAAATGTATCAAGTAGCCAAAGAGCGAGAAGAAAAAATTTTAGAGGTACTTTCTGACGAAGATCAAGAGCATTTAATTCGGATCTTAAATATTTTAAATTGTGAAATTAATGATATTAATGAATTTTTTATAGAAAAATATATTCAAAAATAACTATCAACCTTATGATTTAAATAGGGTCTGTTGACATTTCATAAGTTATTTATCTTGAAATATCTCTCGCTAAAAGGTCAGCAAATGCTGACCTTTTGTCATTTTAACGCTTTTTATCGCATGCTTAGATATCTAGGAATACCGTTTCATTATCACCCTGGATACGTACATCAAAACGATAAACCACTTCACTATCACGTTCTTCACGTTTAGCAATTAAAGTCTGACGACGTGGCGCCCATTCGATTCCATTCAGCAATGGATCTTTAGCATTGGCTTCTGCCTCATCATCAAAGTAAATACGGGTATGTAAACCTAAGTTAATACCACGTGCAAAAATGACTAAAGCAATATGCGGTGCCTGACGGGTACCTTTACGCCCCGGTACAGCGCCTGGCTTAATCGTATCAAAGCTCCATAACCCCGTTTCAAAGTTTGCAGCTGCACGGCCCCAGCCAAAGAAATGTGGATCAGCCTGTTTACCTTGAATATCTGCCTTACTTGGATAGACGCCATTTGCATCTGCCTGCCAGATTTCAACCAATACATCACGTAAAGGTAGACCGAGGCCATCAAATACCTGACCTTCAAGGCGAATACGTTCACCTTGAGTTTCAGCTTTAACCAATTGATTATTAAAACTATGCTCAAATACTTCAATGCCTGCCTGATTGGGCATCAGGCCAATATGGACGTATGGACCACCTGTTTGAGATGGTGTTTCATGTAATTCCTGAAAATTCCAACCGTTCATCATGATGCTCCTTATCACGTTAATTCATTTTCAAAATAAGTTCCGCGGCGACCACGTAAAGTAATGTCAAAGCGATAACAACGGCTGTCAGCCTCAATGAAATTACTCTTGTCCTCCAAGGCAATCAAAGCACGGCGTTGCTGCTCTGAAGGAACCGTTTTTAGAATTGGGCAGCTGTCAATTAAAGTATCGCCTTCAAAATAAAATTGCGAAATGAGACGTTGTGCCCAGCCATCTGCCATGACCGAGAAATGAATATGTGCAGGACGCCATTCATTGATACGGTTACGCCAAGGATATGGACCCGGTTTAATGGTGCGGAAAATAAAAAAACCATTTTCATCCGTCAGCATACGACCACAACCACCAAAGTTAGGGTCCATTGCACCAATATATTGATCATTTGGATGACGATAACGACCAGAGGCATTTGCCTGCCAGACTTCAATCAGGGCATTTTTAACCGGGCGACCAAATTGGTCACGCAAGTAACCATGAATAATGACACGTTCACCAACAGGTAAACCATCTTTGGCATAGTTCAAAATCAAGTCATTGTCTTTAGGCCCTAAAAGTTCTGAAGTGAAATGTGGTGCCGTTACTTCAGTCAGGGTTTGCGCAATTGAAATGAGTGCATTTTTCGGCGAACGCAGCACACTGGTTTTATAACCCGGTGCGTAGGCCGGTGGATGATCTTCCGTATTACGTTGCGCATAAGCGCCTAGTTGATTCTGAATCATGAATCTCTCCTTGTTCAATTCTAAAAAATCGTCCGTCATTTAAGTTTGGTCGGTGCAATACCAAGTTCTACAAAAACTTCCTCTGCCATGTGCATTGCAGCGTTTGCAGCAGGTAAACCTGCATATAAAGAAGCATGTAAAAACAGTTCTTTAAGCTCATCTTTGGTAACACCATTGTTAAAACATGCACGAATATGCATACGTAACTCAGCTTCACGACCCAATGCGAGCAAAATACCGATAGTTACCAGACTACGGGTATGACGTGGTAAACCTGGACGTGACCATACTTCTCCCCAGGCAAAACGACTGATGAAGTTTTGGAAGTCTTCATTAAAGTCATTTAAATTTTCCAAAGAGCGTCCGACGTGTGCTTCACCTAACACTTCAGTGCGTACTTCTATTCCCTGTTTGTAACGTTCTTCATCATTCATGATAAATACACTCTTTCAAGTTTATAAGGCGGATTGAAGATGTCTGAGGAACACCTTCATTCCATGATGATCTTTAATTGAAATCAGTGCTTTGCAATAAATTCTGCAAAGACTTGGTTAAATTCTTGTGGAACCTCAATATTTGATAAATGTGAAGCATCTAGCACCGCAATCTCACAGTTCGGTATATGCGCTTGCATAAATTCGCCATCTGCCACCGTTGTCACAGGATCAAGTCCACCGCATAGCGCCAGACAAGGGACTTGAATCATTGCAATCCGTTCACGTAAGTCAGCTTGAGCGAGTGCACGACACGATGCTGCATAGCCTTTCGGCGGTGTCACCGACAAACTTTGAATGGTCTGCTGTGCAAGGCGATCGTGGATATAATCAAATTTGTTGCTGAACCACCGGGTGTGTGTTGTGCTGACAATATCGGCCAATCCCTGTTCTTCGACCGCATCTGCACGTGATAACCATGCTTCAGCTTGTCCAATCTTCGCGGCTGAATTGGCAATGGTAATACTCAGGAAACGCTGTGGCGCGATTAAACCCAATTGCAGACCAGTGATTCCGCCCATCGAAATACCACAAAAATGCGCTTTTTCAACTTTGAAGTGATCAAGAATATCAATGACATCATTAGCTAAGTCGCTCAGCGTGATATTTTCAATGACCGCACTTTTACCATGACCGCGGGTGTCATAACAGATCACAAAGTAGTCTTGAGCAAATGCAACGACTTGAGCCTGCCACATGCCGTGATCTGTACCCAATGAGTTCGAAAAAATAAGGGCTGGATGAGCGGTATCACCAAAAGTGTAAACTGCCAATTGTTGGCCATTACGATTATTGATAAGTGTCATGATGACTATTTTCCTTGAACACGTTGCAATACTGCATCGATCTGCTGCTGGGTATTACCTAAATAATTTTGTGGATTAAAAATCTGGCTTAATTGTTCCGAATTAAATACAGCTAAAATTTCAGGATGATTTTGTGCTACATCTAATAAGTGACGTTGTTCAGCAACTGCCTGTTTACATGCGGCTTCAACCACATGATGGGCATTGAGTCGGCCTAACTTTGGTGCCAAGGACATCATGAGGGCTTCTGCCATAATTAAGCCCTGAGTACATTCTAGATTGCGGCACATATTGTCCTTCTGTACTTCCAGGCCCTCAAAAACTTCTATCGCACGTTGCAGGCTACCAGCACACAATTGGAAGATTTCAGGCAGTGCTAGCCACTCAGCATGCCAGGCCCCCAAACTACGTTCATGTTCCTGAACCATACTTTGATAGATACTCGACATGAGTGCAGGGACACGATTGGCTGCTGCCAGAATTGATGCTGCTGCAACAGGATTACGTTTATGTGGCATCGTCGATGATCCGCCACGCCCTACTCCGCTTGGTTCAAACACTTCTGCAATTTCGGTTTGCATCATCAGTGACCAATCGCGTGCCATCTTGCCCAAGTTACCTGTAATTATGGCAAGCACATGGGTTATTTCCACAATACGATCACGTTCGCCATGCCAAGTACAATCCGGGACATTGAGTTGAAGTTCTGTTGCAAACGCCTTTACAACTGCACTGCCTTGATCAATAAGTGACGCAAGTGTGCCCACAGCTCCACCTAATTGTGCAGTGAGCGCAACATGTTTGAGTGCTTGCACACGCTCAAAATCCCGCTGTAAGCTTGAAAGCCAACGTGCAGTTTTATGACCGAACGTCATTGGTAAACCTTGTTGTAACCATGTCCGACCAATCATGACTTGATCACGATATTGTTCGGTAAGTACCTGAGTTACATGAATAGCTACCGTCAACTGTTTTTCGATAATATCTAAGGCATCTCGACACTGTAAAATACAGGCCGTATCAATAATATCTTGGCTTGTCGCCCCCCAATGCACATAGCGTGAAGCATCTTCATCAACTTTTTTAACGGCAGCCGTCAATTGCTTCACAAAGGGAATTGCAATGTTTCCAGCAAGTCCTGATGTACTTGCAAGCGCAGTAAAGTCAATGATCTCATTCACCTGTTGTTGGGCAACGTATACAATATTTGCTGCCGCTGAAGCAGGAATCACACCCACTTTTGCCTGAGCTTGAGCCAATGCTGCTTCTGCTTGCAACATATAACGCACTACCCCTTCATCACTAAATATTGCAGTGATCTCAGTTTGGTAAAATAGACTTGCGTACAATTGGCTCATTTGAATATCCTTTTTCTAACTCGTTTTAAATACCTTTCATTGTTTTGTTTTTAAGCAAAAAATGAAAGGTATTTAAATTTATACATGTTCAATAATCAAAGCGATGCCTTGACCGACACCAATACACATTGAACATAGAGCGTATTGACCACCAGTCTGTTCCAGCTGGTTCAGTGCAGTCGTCACCAGACGTGCACCAGATGCACCGAGTGGATGACCCAAAGCAATTGCACCACCGTTCGGATTGACTTTCTCTGAACCGTCCTCTATACCCAAGTCACGTGTACATGCCAAAGCTTGAGCAGCAAAAGCTTCATTCAGCTCAATCACATCCATCTGCTCTAAAGTCAGACCAGTTTGCGCCAATAGTTTCTTGATGGCAGGTGCTGGACCAAAGCCCATGATGCGTGGTTCAACACCCACAACTGTTGAGCCAATAATTTTGGCACGTGGTTTTAAGCCGTGTTGAGCAACCGCTTCATCAGAAGCAATCAGTAGAGCAGCCGCACCATCGTTAATACCAGATGCATTACCCGCCGTTACCGTACCGTCTGCTTTTACCACAGGTTTCAGTTTTGCCAACGCTTCTGCAGTGGTAGACGCACGTGGATGTTCATCTTTATCCACGACCACCGGATTGCCTTTACGTTGTGGAATCACCACCGGAATGATTTCTTTATCAAAGAAACCTTTGGCTTGCGCTGCAGCTGTACGTTGTTGGCTGGTCAAGGCAAATTTGTCCTGATCGGCACGGTTGATCCCGAACTGTTCAGCGACATTTTCTGCCGTTTGCGGCATGGTTTCTACGCCGTACATTTCTTTCAGTTTCGGGTTAATGAAACGCCAGCCCATGGTGGTGTCTTCAATCTTTTGACTACGACCGTAAGCCGTTTCTGACTTGCCCATCACGAATGGAGCACGCGACATGCTTTCTACACCACCGGCAATAATCAGTTCTGCTTCGCCCGCTTTAATGGTACGTGCTGCAATCGCAATCGCATCCAGCGATGAACCACATAGACGGTTAATTGTCGTTGCAGGCACTTGGTACGGTAAACCGGCTAAGAGAGCCGACATACGACCCACGTTACGGTTGTCTTCACCGGCCTGGTTGGCACAGCCATAGATCACATCATCGACCTGTTCCCAGTTCACACTTGGGTTACGTTCCATCAATGCTTTAATTGGCAGCGCACCCAGGTCATCTGCACGGACAGCTGCCAGTCCACCGGCATAACGGCCGAATGGGGTACGGATGGCATCAATGATGTATGCGTTTTTCATATTTTTACTTTCCAAATCTTTGAATCCCTCCCAACCTCCCTTTACTAAAGGGAGGAGTAATCCCCTCAAGAAAAAAGGGTGGAAGTCCCTGCTTTATTAAAGGAGGGACTTAGGGAGGATTTATAAATTAATTTTGAGTCGCATCAACTAGTTTTGCATCCGTCATCGACTGCAATTCTTCAAATGACAGCCCTTCGACTTTCTCAATCACTTTCATGCCTTCATCTGTCACGTCAATCACGCACAGGTCGGTATAAATACGGTCTACACATTTCAAGCCTGTTGCAGGATAAGTCAGTTCAGCGACAATCTTCGGTTCGCCTTTTTTAGTCACGTGATCGGTCGTAATAAAGACTTTTTTCGCACCTACGGCCAAGTCCATTGCACCACCTACCGCAGGAATCGCATCCGGTGCGCCAGTATGCCAGTTAGCCAGGTCGCCATTTTCAGCCACTTGGAATGCACCCAGTACCGCGATGTCTAAGTGACCGCCACGCATCATCGCGAATGAATCACCGTGATGGAAGTAAGCACCGCCTTCCAGCAAGGTCACATATTCTTTACCTGCGTTGATCAGCTCAGGATCTTCTTCACCTTTTGTAGGTGGCGGACCGAAAGCCAATAAGCCATTTTCAGAGTGCAAGAACACGTCTTTGTCTGAAGGCAGGTAGTTCGAAATTTTGGTTGGCAAGCCAATGCCAAGGTTGACATAAGCACCGTCTGGAATGTCTTGTGCAACACGTTCAGCAATTTGGTCACGGGTCAGTTTGCTATAGCTCATTTCTTTTCTCCTAATCCGTGATTACTGTGCAGGTTTCACTCGTACAACATGTTGTACAAAAATTCCCGGGGTGATGATGTGTTCAGGATCTAAAGCACCTAACTCAACCACTTCAGAGACTTGTGCAATCGTGACATCGGCAGCCATCGCCATGATTGGGCCAAAGTTACGTGCAGATTTGCGGTAAACCAGGTTACCCCAACGGTCGCCTTGCTGTGCTTTGATTAAAGCAAAGTCAGCTTTAATTGGGTTTTCTAAAACGTAGTCTTTGCCTTCATAGTTCATGGTTGGTTTGCCTTCTGCCAGCAATGTACCAAAACCAGTCGGGGTGTAGATTGGACCCAAGCCCATACCTGCAGCCTGAATACGGCATGCCAGGTTACCTTGAGGAACCAGTTCTAATTCGATTTTTCCTGCACGGTACAATTCGTCAAATACCCAGGAATCAGACTGACGCGGGAATGAGCAGATGATTTTACGCACTGCACCAGCTTTGAGTAATTTAGCCAGACCGTAGTCGCCATTACCGGCATTGTTATTGACGATCACCAGATCTTTCACACCAAGTTTGATCAAACCATCAATCAGCTCAGCAGGCTGACCTGCAGTACCAAAACCACCGATCATGATGGTAGATCCGTCTTTGATTTGTGAAAGTGCTTCGACCAGTGAGGCAGAACTTTTATCGATCATCAAATAACTCCATGTATTGCCACTCAGTACAAAAATTTTGAGAACCTAAGGTTCTGGTTTGAACACATTCTGGACGGAGAACAAATTCCAACCAAAATCCTTAGGATTCTGTGTGATCTATTCTTGATAAATTCCAAGCTTTCGACTACGGTTTAAAAATAGTTTTGTACGGTTTACATAATCATTGCACGATGATCGAACAAAAATTTTATTAATTCTCAGAATTGAATAAAGCAACTGTAAAAATAGTGAGTGAATTAATATATGAAGATTAAGGAATTGACATGACAATCAATAACGGTGCCCGCGATCAGCTGATCCAGAATCCTGAAAATAAAAAAATAATTCGTCATGAGGATTTTATTGCTGGAGTAAGTAAGGGGCTGGCGATTCTGGATTGCTTTGCCAATGATCGATATCGTTTAAACGTTAGTATGGCAGCTGAAAAGACAGGACTTACACGAGCTGCTGCACGTCGTCATTTACTGACACTGGAATATCTTGGTTATTTAGATTTTGATGGACATTTTTATTCTTTGAGTCCCAAAGTACTTAAATTTTCAGGGGCTTATCTGAGTGGAGCACAGTTACCCAAGATTGCTCAACCACTTCTTAATTTACTGACCCAGCAAACTTCATTAATTTACTCTGTGATGGTCTTGGATGGTTTTGAGGCGATTACCATCGCGCGTAGTGCCGCCCATCAACAAACTGATCGAGTCAATCCTTATGGCTTACATCTCGGTAATCGGTTACCCGCGCATGCTACTTCAGCAGGAAAAGTTTTATTGAGTTATTTAGGTCCTGAGTCACAGCAAGAATGGCTTGAGCAATATCCTTTAAAATCACTGACCAAATACACCTATACAGATAATCAGGCATTTTTAGCTCTATTACAGCAAATTCGTGCTGATGAATTTTGCTATTCAGCAGAAGAGCATGAACTTGGTGTTCATGCGCTCGCAGTTCCAATTTATAATCACCGTGCCGATGTGGTTGCTGCTTTAAATATCGTATCTCCTACTGGACGTACCAGTAAAGAATATTTACAACAGCATATTTTGCCTTTACTACAACAAACAGCGCGTGAATTCCGTCAATTTGTTTAAGCCATTTTCTAGATAGAATGTGAATGTTGTAAATGAATACCTTTTCTCTAAAATAAAAAAACACATCGAGCTCAAATGAACTCGATGTGTTTTGAATCTAGCGCAGATTTAAATAACAAAAGTCTTTAAATTTGCACTTAGCTCGCTTTTTGTAGCGGTAAGCCTACATAATTTTCAGCCAGTGTAGTCTGACCTGCTTCTGAACCTAAAATATAGCTTAATTCTGCTTGTTTGATTTTATGTTCAAACTCAGTTTCTGTTTCAAAACGATGAAGTAAATGTGTCATCCACCAAGAAAAACGTTCTGCTTTCCAGACACGTTTTAAACAGTTTTCCGAATAGCTATCAATGCCGGCTTCTGAACCATTGTCATAGTATTCAATCAAGGCTTTAGACAAGAATGCGATATCTGATGCAGCAAGATTAAGACCTTTGGCACCTGTTGGCGGAACAATATGCGCTGCATCCCCTGCCAGGAACAATTTCCCAAAACGCATTGGCTCGGTTACAAAACTACGCAGTGGTGCAATACTCTTTTCAATTGAAGGACCTGTGATCAGTTTTTCACGACTTTCAGGATCAAGACGCTTTTTCAGTTCTTCCCAGAATTGTTCATCTGACCAGTTTTCAACTTTGTCTGTTAATGGAACTTGCAGGTAGTAACGGCTGCGTGTGTTTGAACGCATACTGCAGAGTGCAAAACCACGCTCGGACTGTACATAAATCAACTCATCTGCTATTGGTGGTACATCTGCAAGTACACCCAACCAGCCAAATGGGTACACTTTTTCAAAGGTCTTGATTTTATCTTCAGGAACACTTGCACGGCATACACCATGGTAGCCATCACAACCTGCGATAAAATCACATTGAACTGTGACCTGACGGCCTTCATGTTCAAATGTCACCGAAGGCTGCTCACCATAAAATTCATGAACTTGTACATTACTTGCTTCGTAGAAAGACATTAATTGCGCTTCAATACGTGCTTGCATCAGGTCTTTGGTTACTTCAGTTTGACCATAAACAGTGACCTGCTTACCTCCGGTGAGTTGGGTTAGATCCACACGGTGTTTCTCACCATTGGTTAGAATTTCAATACCGTTATGTGGTAAGCCCTTTTCTCTGAGTTGAGCATCTACACCGGCTTCAGCCAAAAGGTCAACAGATACCTGCTCGAGAATACCAGCACGGATACGGCTTGCTACATACTCAGCACTACGCTGCTCAATTAAAATATGATCAATACCGGCTTTATAGAGTAATTGTCCAAGCAATAATCCTGCTGGACCTGAACCAATAATTGCGACTTTAGTATTTAAAATTTCCATATGCTGACAATTCCTTAATAGCCATCCTTTTTTACAAGCTAAAAAATTTTTATGTTTCTGCCTAGACTTTAGCCTCAATCCGTACCGAAATAGGTGATTTTTGTCCGATGATCGGACAAGATATTTAAGAAAATAACTAATGAGGGATATATAATTGCGCAAGGATTTAATTTTTAGTGAGAATAATAATGAGTCTATTCAATATGATGATTACATTGCAGGTCTAGCAAAAGGTTTAAGTTTGCTAGAATGCTTCGGTATTGAACGTCAAAAGCTCAATGTTACTCAGATTGCTGAACGTACCGGACTAAGCCGTACTGCGGCACGACGCTATGTCCGTACACTCAAATTTCTGGGTTATCTCGATACAGATGAACATTTTTACTGGCTAACCTATAAGGTGCTACGCTTTTCCAGTGCTTATCTCAGTTCTGCATATTTACCGAAAGTTGCCCAGCCCATGCTTAATCTCTTAAGCATAAAAACTGCTTTAAGCTATTCGGTGGCAGTGCTGGATGAGCATGAAGTCGTACCTGTCGCAAAAAGTATTGCTCCCCAAATTGATACCAGCAAACTTAGTCCGCTTGGTGTACATCTGGGGAATCGCCTGCCTGCTTATGCAACATCAACGGGTAAAATATTGCTTTCACGTTTAAGTTTTGAAGCCCAACAGCAATGGCTAGATAAATTCAACCTGAAAAGACTCACTCCTTACACGATTACGGATCCTCAAGTATTTTTAAAAATATTGCAGGAAGTGGGTCAGCTTGATTACTGTATTTCTACAGAAGAACATGAATTAGGAATCATTGCGATGGCCGTACCGATTTTAAATATGCAGGGAGATACTGTAGCTGCACTAAACTGTATAGGCTCAAGCAATCGGATTGATGCCAATTATTTAATACAAAATATCCTTCCATTGCTCAAACAAACTGCTCATGATTTGCGTGCCATACTTTGATGATATTGCATGATTTCTATACTCATTTATGTTTTATATGCTGAGTAATTGATCATGCATATTGTTTTTTACAAAATGAATGCCTGTATTCATACTTTTTAATTCCTAGTATTTCACTTGATTATTCAATGATTTCCTAGGATCTGTGGATCCAATTAATCCATAAAAACGATTAAAACATTTATTTTATGCTTGAATTTGGATCCAATAATGCTACATTTTGCATATCGCAGATTTGCTGATTAAAACTTCAGCAACAAAACATGGACGGGTTTTGGTGCGATGAACATATTAAAAACATTACTAGGATGACACCTAAGGGCTAGGTAGGGCTGATTAAATGAATCAATTATTGATATTCGTTGATAGGTTCATATCCCCGCGATAGGTGTCTAAATCCATGGAGAAAGTAAATGGTTCAGAACCCTCGTGAGGAAATGAATAACAAAACCATGAATAGATATCAGTGGTTTGTTATCGGTATCTGTGTTTTTTTAAATGTCATCGATGGCTTCGATGTGTTGGTGATGGCATTCACTGCATCATCGGTATCAGCTGAATGGGGACTTACAGGTGCGCAATTAGGTGCTTTATTAAGTGCTGGTCTATTTGGTATGGGGGCTGGTTCTATATTCCTGGCACCTTGGGCAGACAAAATTGGTCGTCGCCCATTAATCCTGCTTTGTCTACTCATTAGTGGTGTCAGCATGATTGCTGCTTCACTAGTACAGAATGCAACTCAACTCGGTATTATGCGTTTTATTACTGGTCTGGGGATTGGTGGTATTTTAGCGAGCAGTAATGTGATTGCCAGTGAATATGCATCTTTACGCTGGAGAAGCCTGGCGGTAAGTTTGCAGTCCACTGGATATGCAATTGGTGCAACTATTGGCGGTATGATCGCAATTGCTTTGATCAGCCATTTCGGCTGGCGTTCTGTGTTCCTTGCAGGTGGCTTAACGACCATGTTAATGCTGGTGGTGGCATACTTCACTTTACCTGAATCACTTGACTACCTGCTGGTCAAACAGCCAAAAAATGCTTTGGATCGTATTAATCATCTCTGCCAACGTATTGGTTTAACTCGTATTCCTCAGCTTCCTGAAGGTATCCATAATACAGCACAGCCTAAAATAGGAATTGCCAAATTATTCACTGCTGGTCTTGGCTTACAAACTATTTTTCTTTGGTTAAGTTTCTTCTTCGTGATGTTTGGCTTCTACTTCGTAATGAGCTGGACACCAAAAATCTTGTCTGCAAATGGCATGACGACTGAACAAGGGGTGACTGCAGGTGTACTGATCAGTGCGGGAGGGATGTTTGGTGCAGCCCTAATTGGTCTCATCAGTGCACGTGTACGTATATTCTATGTTCAAGCTGCCTTCCTGGCATTAACCGCTATTTTAATTCTGCTCTTTGTGAATAGTACTAGCACACTTACCATTGCCTTTATCCTATCTGTTTTTCTGGGCGTATTGTCAAATGGCTGTGTGGCAGGTCTTTATGCTATGTCCCCATCAATTTATGAAGCAGATGTTCGTGCTACCGGTGTAGGTTCTGCAATTGGTTTTGGTCGTATTGGTGGAATTTTATCACCATTGGTTGCTGGTGCATTCTTAGACGGCGGTATTTCTTCCCTTACCCTGTATGGCTATTATGCGGGTGCTTTTGTTCTTGCGATTATGACTGTTCTAAGCCTGTCAAAATTACAAAATAAACACGCAGCTCAACTGAATTTCCAAAGCTCAACTGTAAGTTCATAACACTTTTATCGCTTCATTATGATGAGCTGAACATGAAGTTCAGCTCTATTTAAATATATAGGGACAATATTATGAGATTTTCTGCAATCTTTTTGGGGATACTTTCGCCTGTAGTTTTAGCTCCTGCGTTTGCAAACAGTTTTACTGATGATTCACAGATCACATTGACAGCACGTAATTTCTATTTTGATCGTGATTATAAGCGTGGAGATGATTTTCCAGCAGCACGTGACTGGGCACAGGGTTTTATCTTGAAAGCAAATTCTGGTTATACGCCAGGGGTTGTCGGATTTGGTGTAGATATTCTGGGCCTAGCAGGTTTTAACTTATTGGGTGATAGTGTCAATGAGTATGCTGCTTCAGGTTTATTACCTGTGGGCAAAGACAGAAAGCGTGCTGACCAATATGGTGAAATCCGTTGGACCGCCAAGGCAAAAGTACAGGACTCGACTTTACATGTAGGGACATTAACACCGATGTTTCCTGTATTATTTTCCAGCCCTGCCCGTCTATTTCAGCAGAACTATCGTGGTGCTCATCTCCAGTTTAATGAAATAGAAAACTTGAAGGTTCACGCCCTTTATACAGACCGTGTCAACCAGCGAGATTCTACTAACTATGAAAAAATTCGAGTAGGTAATCCTAATGGACGGTTCAACACCACTGCTGAATCTTCTGGCCTGCATATGTTAGGGGCTGAATATAGGGTAAATGATCAGATTGCGACACAAATTTTTCATGCAGACTTACATGATGTATATCAACAAAGTTTCTTGGGTCTAAAAACCAAACATGATATTGGCATCGGTAATTTCCTATCTGATTTACGTTTGTTCGTGAGTGAAGATTCAGGTGATGCCCTTGCAGGTGATATCGAGAACCAGCACTTCAGCGGGATCTTCGGTTTGAATCGTAGCAATCACACGTTTAGTCTTGGCTATATGCAATCGTTTGGTGATACTGCCCTACCTACATTAGCAGGGGCTGAACCTGCAGTATTCCTAGACAGTATGAGTGCTGACTTTACGAATATTAATGAAAAAGTCTACCACGTCCGTTATGACTACGATTTTAAAGACACGACACTTAATGGTCTTAAATTTATGACCCGTTATAGTAAAGGAGTGGATATTGAAATTAGAAATCTACCGGGCGAAGAATTTGAACAAGATGCACTAGATTTTGATTTAAGCTATCGCATTCCAACAGGTAAGCTTGAAGGCTTAAACCTGCGCGCGCGTTACAGTCATTATCGTAATGATATGCCTGCACAAGGTATGGCTTTCCGCTCTGATAATGAAACCCGTGTAAATATTGATTACACTTGGAAATTTAAATAAATCTTAATTGATTTTAAAAATAAAAGGTCTTGATCTGACACTACTCTTTTGAGTAGTGTCAGATCCTAGTTTACTTTTATTGAAATACATTAAAAACTAGAATCAATTAAATAGCTTAAATTATTATTTTTGAGATGACATTAATTAAAATCAAAACCTAACCTATTCATTTCAAATTAATTTTATAGAATACAAAAATTCATTGACCCAATTTTGACCCAACTTAGATTTAGTACATTGAATCACTTTAAAATCTTGTTCACATTCAAATTCAGAATTTGAAAAATTATAGGCAGTATATAAAAAAAATTATGGCAGGAGCAAAAAGTAAGTTAATAAAACATTTTTTAGGGGATCCTTTTATTGTTCTTTCTTTTTAGATCCAAATTTTACTTGTCGAATTACCTATCATTCACTCATTTTTCATTCATATTTTCTATTGTGTTTAGATTGCTTTAAGGAAATTTAAACAATAATATTAATGATAATTATTATCACTTACATTAAACAGAATGTCTTACACCGTTCCTTCATCATTTAAGCTATCTTTACTCAGTTTTTCGATTTTAATTACACAGCAAAGTTTTGCCGATGATACTCAGCAATTACCGACGATTACCGTTACAGCGGAATCAGAACAGAGTGAGCTCAGCTCTGAACAGAGTAAAGCCTATATCATCCAAAACTCGTCAACCGCCTCAAAACTGAATATTCCACTTAAGGAAACGCCGCAAACAGTCAATGTCCTTACCCGCCAGCAACTGGATGACTTTGCCTTGGATAATACCCGGGACGTACTGCGTAATGCCCCTGGCATTATTGTAAACAATCAGGAAACGGAACGGACCTCCTACCTTGCCCGAGGTTTCGAGATTTCAAATGTTTTAGTGGATGGCGTTGGTATTCCACTCGAAGGCTATAATTATAATAATGATAATCCGGACAGTTTTTTGTTTGACCGTATCGAAGTGGTCAAAGGCGCGAATGCCTTAAATAATGGAATTGGTGATCCTGGTGCAACCATTAACATGATTCGCAAACGCCCGACTCAGGAACTTCAGGCAACCTTGAATGCCAGTTACGGTTCATGGAATACGCAGCGCTATGAAGCAGATATATCCTCTCCTCTCACCCAGGATGGAAAAGTCAGAGGCCGTGTATTTGGCTATCAACAAAATGGCGACAGTTATCTGGATCGTTATACACTGGAAAAGAACGGCATAGGTGCTGTTGTGGAGGCAGATCTAACTGATACAACCCTATTCACTGCTGGCTATACCGAAACCAATCACAAGCCGAATGGTGTGAATTGGGGTTCTAATCCGCTGATCAATACCGAAGGCGAGCAGCTCAGTTACTCACGGAATTATAATTACAGCCCAAGCTGGACCTATTGGGATAGCAATATTAAAAGTTACTTTGCCGAGCTGGAACAAAAACTGGGTGGCGACTGGACAGCCAAACTAACTTATGATGAAAAACAGACTCAGCGGGATTCAAAACTCTTGTTCCTATTGGGCAACCCCGGTCCAAATGGCACTTCAGGCATCTTCCTATATCCAGGCATGTATATTGATGACAATAAAGAACAACAAGCCAGCCTGAGTTTCAGCGGTACCTATCCGCTTTGGGGACAACGCCATGAAGCCTCATTGGGCTATGTTTGGGCTAAAAATCGTCTGGATGAATTGGGTTATGCTGGCAGCTTTGCCAATCCGCTGACCACAGATTTAGCCAGTTTTAGCCCAGAAGAACCGAGCTGGGATCTATCGAAAACCAGTGGGGAAATGCATATCCGGCAGAAGAACCAGAGCCTTTATGCTGCGACCCGACTGCATCTGAATGATGATCTGAAACTGCTTTTAGGTGCGAACTACGTTCAGGCTGAAAGCAGTGGCAGTAGTTATGGAAAAGATACTGTTTATGATGAAGATAAAGTTTTACCCTATGCCGGTCTGACCTATAACTTTAGCCCTGAATATACAGGCTATCTGAGTTATACCTCGATTTTCCGTCCGCAAACCACCAAAGCAGATGATGGCAGCATTAACAAACCGATCGAAGGTGAAAGCTATGAAGTCGGAGTCAAAGGTTCTTGGCTAGATGACAAGCTTACCGCCACCATGGCTGTGTTCAGAACGGAGCAAAGTAATTATCCGCTTCGTGATTCTGATGGTATCCCGACTTTACGCACAACTCAGGTCAGTGACCTGCGTTCCCAAGGCTACGAGTTCGGCTTGGCAGGACAAGTGACCGACTATTTAAACTTAAGCTTTGGTTATACCCAGTTTAGCCTGAAAGATCTGATCAATGGCGGTGATGCGCGTACCTTCAATCCGACCCAGTCTTTTAATCTTTTAACGACCTATCAGGTGCCACAAATTCCAAAACTGAAACTGGGCCTTGGTGTGCAGTGGCAGGATCAAACCTATCTGGATGTGCCTGAAGCAACCGCCAATGGAGTGATTACCCAGAAAGCTGGAGTCATTGAGCAGGATGCCTATGCGCTCGTGAACTTAATGGCCAGCTATGAACTGAATGAGCATATGACCTTGCAAGCCAACGGCAACAATCTGACCAATGAAAAATATTTGTTTAATTTCCCCAATCAGCAAGGTTTTTATGGTGCACCAGCGAATTACAGCGTTGCCGTGAAATTTAAATACTGATTTTCAAGCTTAGCCTTAATGACATGTTCAGGGCTAAATCATCACTACATACACAAAAATAGGTAAAACAAATGAAAAAAATGATCGCTTTGACCCTTGGCCTGTCTATCACACTTTCAGCTCAGGCGCATATGCTTTGGCTAGAACGTGGCACAAATCAGCAGACTCATGCGTTCTTTGGTGAATATAGTGAACAGCTCAAAGAAACGCAGCAAGGTGCCCTCAAGTCTTTCAATCAGGCAAAGGCCGTTCAGGCCAAAAAAACATTTAGTCCTCAAATGCAACAGGATCATTTGCTCTATGCAACCCAAGGCCAGACCGATGTCCAGCTCAGTCATGAATTGATCTATGGAGAATCATTGCTGAGCTATCATGCCAAATCCGGCAGACAAAACTTGAAAGCAGAGTCCGAACTGGATATTGTCCCGACCCAGATCAACAGCAATACATTCACTGTGCTGTATCAGGGTAAAGCTGCTGCGGATGTTGAAGTCACAGTCTTTTCCCCGCAATTCTGGCTAAAAAAATACACCACCAACGGCCAAGGCCAAATTACCATTGCCACGCCATGGAAAGGTCAATATGTCATTGAAGTCAGCAAAGAAGCAGACAAGGCAGGAAAGTTAAATCAGCAGGCCTATAAAAAACAGTATCTGGTCACGACTTTAAGTTTTGTTCATTAAGTTTTTTAGATTTTCATCAGTATAGATTTATTCAAGGCCAAATATGATGTCTGTAATGCAGCCACTCGCCATTTTCTATCGCTTAGGCATGACCTTTGGCATGGGCTACTTGTGCAGTTATTTGATCGCACTCGATCTGGCTTACTTTCTACAGGTTTTTCTGCCCAAAGCGGAATCCGTCTATTTGGCCACCTTTACTGCCCTGATTTTTTATGTCTGTTTTGTGATTGGCATCTTCTGTATCCAGAGTTTAAAAAAGCTTTCGGTCTATAGCCTGCTTCCTTTCCTTAGCTTATTTACCATCTCCCGCTTCATAGGTTAAACCATGCATAAATCTGTCCGTCAATCCATGGCATGGTTACATTCATGGCTGGGTTTAAGCTTTGGCTGGTTACTCTTTGCGATCTTTTTAACAGGCGCGGTCACCTATTACCGACATGAAATCAGTCTATGGATGCAGCCTGAATTTGCCACAATGCAGGTCAATCAGGAAACTGCCTTAAAATCTGCTTACAGCTATTTACAGCAGCATGCACCGGACGCCCAAAACTGGTATATCGGAGTTGCCAATCAAGATTCACCTGTGAATAAAGTTTATTGGCAAAAAATGGATGGTGGCTATGAAGTCAAAACCCTGAATGCTTCGACAGGAAAAGAATTACAACTTTCAGCCACACAAGGGGGAAATTTTTTCTATAATTTTCATTTTCAGCTCTATGGTATGCCCTACACGATTGGTCGTCTCATTGTGACGATTGCTGCCTTTATCATGTTACTGACTCTAATTTCAGGAATCATTACCCATAAAAAAATCCTGACAGACTTTTTTACCCTAAGAGCCTTTAAAGGACAGCGCTCTTATCTGGATTTTCATAATGTTAGTTCAGTGATTGCTCTGCCGTTCTTTTTGACCATGACATTTACCGGGTTGGCGATTTTCTTTTATATCGTGTTGCCTTCCGGTATGAAAAAACTTTATCCAGACAATCCCTTTCAATATTTTGAAGAAATTCGCACAATCAATACATCAGCCACCCCCTCAGTTCCTGTGAAAACCCAGATGCTGCCAATTCAACATTTTATCACCACGGCGCAGCAACACTGGGGACATGCGGAATTTGACAATATCACGGTCAAGCAGCCCAATACCCAGCTGGCACACATGACCTTAACCCAACTGAAAGATCACTCCATTACCCGAAATCAGGCACAGCTCATTTTAAATGCCGCTACCGGAAAATTGCTTGAAAATACACGCAATGAAAGTGCAATTGCCACACTCAATGCCGGCATGTATGGCTTGCATATGGCGCGTTTTGCCGAGCCAGCCTTACGTTTAGGACTGTTTTTCTCTGGCCTATTGGGCTGTGCCATGATTGCCTCCGGTCTGCTGCTGTGGAGTCTGAAGCGCCAGATGCAGAAAAAATCAGCGCGGTTTCATCTCGGACATTATTTGGTGAACCGCTTGAATATCACCATGATCATTGGCTTGCCGCTTGCCATGCTGGCTTATCTCTATGCGAATCGTTTTATCAGCATCCCTGTAAGTGCACCAAATTATGAAATTTATAGTTTTTTCAGTATTTGGCTCGGCAGTTTCATTCTGGCATGTTTAACACCGCAGCAATATTTATGGAAGACTCAGCTTAAAATCCTGATTGGTACTGCTTTTATGCTGCCGCTGATCAATATTTATTATCTCATTTCCCATGACTATATTGATTCTTTTACAACTTACTGGCCGTTTCTGAGAATCGATCTGATGCTATGGAGCTTGGCACTGCTTGCCCTTTTTTTACACCAGAAAATTACGCCCATTCAGCAAAAGGCGGTCAATAAAATTCAGGCCAAACTAAAAGTCACGCAACAGGAATCATCAACATGATATGGATTGCAGTGATCGGTCTGCTTTGGCTGAGCTGTTTTGGTTTTTATACGGTAAGTGAAAAGCAGATCCTAAAAACCCGAAAATCTCGTTACACTTTTTTAGCGAATTTTCCTACGCACACTAAATTCGTTGCGGGTATTTTCTTATTCGTCGCAATGTTTTTATTGCGTACCCAGTTTAGCTCGAGTATTAGCTTTGTGGCTCTATGGATATTTCTAAGTCCTGTACTTTTTATCTTTATTCTAAAAATAAACAATTTAGAAAAAAAACTATGAAGATTCGATTTGCACTATACGTCAGTATGAATATAAAATCTGGATTGCTCCCAGTATCCTAGACATGAGACAGCCTCATTTTGGAGCTGGAATGATCTAAATTAAATTCATCAGAATCACTCTATTTTAATATTAATAAATAAAGTCGGCTTTGTTGCACAAACCTAGCCTATAAGGTTTATTCAGTCCTATAATTTCAAAATGAATAAACATACTCCTAAAACTTATCGTACAACCAACTGGTCTTCCTATAATCGCGCTCTTATTAATCGGGGCAACATTTCCATTTGGTTTGATCCAAACACTCAGTGGTATGCACAACCACAAGACAAGCAAGGTCGAAATCAAACTTACTCCGATAAGGCTATTCAATGCTGTTTAATGATCAAATCTTTATTTAGACTCTCTTTACGCATGGTCACAGGTTTTGTTCAAAGTCTGATTAAACTTTGTAGATTAAATTGGACCGCACCAGATTACAGTACGCTTTGTCGAAGACAAAAACATATTAATATTGCGATTAGCTATCAAAAAAGTAGTGATGGGCTACATCTACTCGTCGACTCAACTGGCTTAAAGTTTCTAGGTGAAGGTGAGTGGAAACGTAAGAAACATGGACCTGAATATCGTCGCCAATGGCGTAAGCTTCATATTGGCATCGATGCTGAAACCTTGCAAATACGTGCAGTACAGCTTACTACAAATAATGTGAGCGATTCGCAAGTACTCGGTGATTTACTTGCTCAAATTCCCTTAGATGAACGAATTGATTCGGTCTATACCGATGGTGCTTATGACACGAAGCACTGCAGACAAGTCATTCTAGATCGAGATGCACATGCGGTCATTCCGCCAAGAAAAAAATGCAAAACCATGGAAAGATCAGAAATTGAGATCTTTAGAGCGGAATGAGTTACTGAAAACAGTTAAAAGTTTAGGAAGAACGCTTTGGAAAAAATGGTCTGGTTATCATCGTCGAAGTTTAGTTGAAACCAAGATGCATTGCATCAAACTATTAGGTGATAAATTAACAGCAAGGAGTTTTTCTAGTCAGGTGAATGAGATTCATGCACGCATAGCCGTATTGAACAAATTTACAGAATTAGGTCGTCCTCATACCCAAGTTGTCACTTGAATTCTGTTCAAATGAGCAGAGTGTTGTCTTTTAAATCTTTGTGCAACAAAGCCTCGGACAATAGAAAGATTTAAGTTATTAATCTTTAATAATATTATGATTGGATAGGATTTATTCAAATAAAGAAATGGTGCGCTCAGCGGGACTCGAACCCACGCCACAGGCTTCGGAGACCTGTACTCTATCCAGTTGAGCTATGAGCGCTTATATGAGGAGTGCGCACATCATAACAAAAAATCGCATAAGGTAAACAACTATATATAAGCTAGTGATTTTAGTGACTACGCTTTGAACAATCTTCTCACACCTTTATAAAAGAATTCCCACTCAATCACTTGGCTTATTTATACAGATCACTCACAATATCTCAATTTTTCACCATTTGAGATCTCCATGACTGATGCATTGACCTTAAGGGATTTGTCAAAGACCTATCGCAATGGCTTTCAAGCATTAAAAGGTATTAATCTGGATGTACCAGAGGGTGAGTTTTATGCCCTGCTCGGCCCGAATGGTGCAGGTAAATCTACAACCATCGGCATCATTAGTTCCTTAACAAGAAAAACCTCTGGGACTGTTGAGATTTTTGGTCACAACTTGGATACCCACCCTTCTGAAGCGAAACAGTGTTTAGGCGTAGTACCACAAGAATTCAACTTCTCCCAGTTCGAGAAAACGTTCGACATCCTTGTTACGCAGGCGGGTTATTACGGTATTCCAAAGAAAATTGCTCAAGAACGTGCCGAAGAATATTTAAACCAACTGGGTTTGTGGGAAAAACGCGCTACACAGGCACGCATGCTTTCAGGCGGGATGAAACGTCGTCTGATGATCGCTCGTGCCATGATGCATGAACCAAAACTGTTAATTCTGGATGAACCAACGGCGGGTGTCGATATCGAGCTGCGTCGCTCGATGTGGGACTTTCTGAATGAGATGAACAATAAAGGTACATCAATCATTCTGACCACTCACTACTTAGAAGAAGCAGAGATGCTGTGTCGCCGGATTGCAATCATTGACCGTGGTGTCATTAAAGAAGACACCACCATGAAGAACTTCCTCAATCAGCTAAATGAAGAATCCTTTATCTTCGATCTGGCCGAACCAATCGAACCTCTCCAGCTCGATATTATTGGTGTGAAGTTTAATCTGGTCGATCCAATGACATTGGAAGTCACTTTAGATAAAGCACATAGTATGAATGAACTGTTCCAGTTACTCGAAGCACAGAATATCCAAGTACGTAGTATGCGTAACAAATCCAACCGTCTTGAAGAATTGTTTGTGAAAATGGTTGAGAAAAACCTCAATGGAGCTGCGCAATGAATTTAAATCAGCTTGGCGTTGCCCTCTATACCATCATTTATAAAGAAATCCGCCGCTTTATGCGGATCTGGCCCCAAACCCTACTTCCACCTGCCATTACCATGACTTTATATTTCGTGATTTTTGGTAATCTGGTGGGTTCACGGATTGGAGAAATGGGCGGCTTTAGCTATATGCAGTTCATTGTGCCCGGTTTGATCATGATGGCGGTCATTACCAACAGTTATGCCAACGTATCTTCCAGCTTCTTTAGCTCTAAATTTCAAAAGAGCATTGAAGAACTGATTATGAGTCCGGTACCGCTACATGCAATCCTGTGGGGCTATGTTCTAGGTGGCGTGGCACGTGGTATTTTGGTGGCAATTATTGTGACCAGCATGAGTCTATTTTTTACTGACTTATATATTACTAACTGGTTCGTAACTATATATACAGTACTCGTTACTTCGCTACTGTTTTCATTGGGTGGCTTTATTAATGCGGTATATGCCAAATCCTTTGATGACATCTCGATTATCCCCACTTTTGTGCTGACTCCCCTGACTTATTTAGGTGGTGTATTCTATGCCATCAGTGTTTTAAGCCCTTTTTGGCAAAATCTCTCTTTAATTAACCCGATCGTCTATATGGTGAATGCATTCCGTTTCGGCATTTTAGGTCATAGCGATGTCAATGTTTCCATTTCATTGGCTGTGATTACCTTCTGGTGTGCTGTGTTATACGGTATTGCTTACTATTTATTGTCTCGTGGTTCAGGAATGCGTGAATAATGAGTGTAGAACATTCTCTTCTTGGTAAAGAAACCAACTATCCAACAGAATATCAACCGGAGATTCTGTACCCAATCTCACGTGCGCCTGCGCGTGAGAAATATGCTCATATTGAAGCAATTCAACAAGGTACGGACTGGTGGCATATTTTTGAAATATCCTGGTTAAATGCTGCCGGTGTACCACAGGTCGCAATTGGTCGAATGACTTTACCCGCATCTTCTCCAAACTTGATTGAATCCAAATCTCTTAAGCTGTATTTCAACAGTCTGAATTTTGCCAAGTTTGAGTCTAAAGCAGCTTTTATTGCGACAGTCGAACAGGATTTATCTAAAGCCGCTGAAGCGGACGTAAAGCTAGATCTGTTCCATATAGATGAGCTGGACATTGCCAAGCCTGAAGGAATCTGCCTGGATGAACTGATCCCAGAACGTCTGGAAAATCATCCTGATGCAACGTTATTGGCTCTAGATAATAAAAGCGATGAAAATGTCGAAGTTCAGCTATATTCACATTTATTAAGAAGTAACTGTCCAGTCACTGGACAACCAGACTGGGGTACAGTATTTATACGCTATCAAGGTAAAAAACCTTGTTATAAGAGCATATTGGCTTATATTATTTCGTATCGTCAGCACAACGGTTTCCATGAACAATGTGTGGAACAGATATTTGCCGATATCTGGCAAAATCTAAAACCGGAAAAGCTGATGGTATATGCGACCTATACACGCCGTGGTGGATTGGATATCAACCCTTGCCGTGTATCGGACTCCACATGGATGCCTCGCCCTATTCGTTTAGCGCGACAATAAGAAACATTGAGGTTTAACGATGCCTTTTTTTGGATTTATTCCTTCAGCAGAACTTTTAAATACAATTCAGACTGCACAGAAAAATAAAAACTCCAGCGAACCGCTGTATCCACTTCGTGACAAAACGGCATTAATGATCAATGATGAGATCATTGATGCCATTTTGACTGAACTTGTACGCAAATTTCCAGCAAGTGATAAGCGTGATACTGCGGAAAAACTGGCAGGATATATCAAGTCCACGGTAGCAGTCTTGCTCAAGCAGTTATTGGGCAAAGCTCCTAATGATGTGGTACGTGAATCCATTGCCTTTTCTGAACGCAGTCTGTTTAAGGATCCTGAAGGCAACATCCGTATCGGTGAATCTCTAGATGCCAATCTGGTCACTAGCCTTAAGTACCAGTTTGCTGAAGTAAAAGCAGGCAATGAAATCGATAAACAGACCTTGAGCAATCTCTATAAAGAGTTTGGTGAGGCGACTGTGCGTCATTTCATGGTGGATTTTAACAAAACCCTGGATCTGGGCATGATTAAACGTAAAGCGGCCGATATCGGTGCTTCTGCAGTGATCAAGGCAATCAACATTGCTGCTGATAAAATCATCCTGAAATTAAACAAGGATGAACTAAAGGCAATGGCGGAATACCACGACACTTTGTTCTATTCTTAATATAAGTTGATCAAAAAAGCCTGACTGATGTCGGGCTTTTTTATTGCCAATGAAATAGCTTGTTACAGTAAACGCATCTTCACAAGAAAAATGCGTTAAAAATAGCCATACTTTGTCTCTTTTTGTCAAAGCGGTTGGATGTCATTATCCAGTCAATGTTATCTTTAATAGTCCTGAGCAATTGTGTTCTGTTTACAAGATTTTATCGATTTTTTGCCTCTTTTTTCGGGCATAAATAGAATTGCAGGATGCCCCCTATTGCCAACTCATTCATGAAATTGGAAATCACTGTCAGATGTTAAAACCACATTTTTATAAAAAACTTAAACAACTTTCTCTGGTATTCGCTGCACTAAGTTTTAGTAGTTTTAGCCAAGCCAATGATTTCCAAACGCATCCCTCTTATTCTGCTTTTAAAATCAAAACCATGCAACAGTATGGTTTAAGTAATGAACAGATTGACTGGGCCATGAATGGTACACGCAATTTGCCGAATGTGCTGAGCATCATGAGCCGTCCTGGTGAAAGCAAACCGTGGTATAGCTATAAAACCAATTTTCTGGCTGAAAGTACTATTCAGCGTGGTGTGCGTTTTAAACAGCAGTATGCCGATACCCTGAATCGTGCTGAACAGCAGTTTGGTGTACCACAGGCGATTATTCTGGGGATTCTGGGAGTAGAAACCGGTTTTGGTAGCAACAAAGGTTCTTTTATCACCCGTGATGCATTAGCCACTCTTGGATTTAATGGTGATCGCCGCAATGAATACTTTCAGGATGAGCTTTCTGCTCTGATTGCCTGGTCATATAAAGATGGGGTGCCAACCAACTCTGTAGTGGGTTCTTATGCCGGTGCGATCGGTTATCCTCAGTTTATGCCAAGCAATATTCCCAAGTTTGGTGTCGACTATGATGGCAATGGTCATATTGATCTTCGTAACTCTGCTGTGGACGCTATTGGTTCAATTGCCAATTATCTGGCTCAGCATGGCTGGCAACGCAACCAGCCAATTGCTTTCCCTGCACGTTATGCTGGTTCAAATCCGGATGCAATAATTGCCAAGGACCTGACCCAGCCAACACCCTATGGTGTATTAAAAACTCAAGGAATTAGTCCTATGAATCCGATCGTAAAAATCGACGATCTGGATTTGGTCAATGTCATTCAATTGCAAGAAAATTATGGACCGATTTACTACATTACTTATCCAAATTTTCAGGTGATTACCACCTATAATCGCAGCCGAATGTACGCCACTGCTTTGTGGTTATTAGGTACAGAAATCGTGAGTCGATAAGGCTCTTATTTACCGCAAGACACAAAAGTCAACAAATATTTATGAGAAATAGTTCAAATTCTGGACTTTTTTCATACTTTGTTACAATTATGGTTATTTTTTAACCAATTATTGTTTATTTTACGTTCTTTTCAAGACTATTTTAATTAAAGACTAGACAGGCTATTACCGGCATGAATATTATCCATTTCGTCAAATGTAGTTGCATAAGTTAAATATCAGGCTCGTTTACTTGGTTTTTCAGCACTTTAGATTAACCTTTTGAACCCGCTGCTAGGAGTTGATTCGATGCATTCTTCAATCAAATACTTAATGGCCATTGCCACGACCGTCACACTGACGCAGTCGCAGGCAGAATTGGTTCAGTCATCATCATTAAATAATGATAATGACCGTTCGCGTGTTGCCACACGTGTTCTGAATCGTGAAGCTCAAAGCTTCAATTCAAACTTTACAAATTTAAACAGCCTTTCAATCACTGAGCGTTCTGGCGATAAAGTTCGTCGTGAAACGATTGCAGCTAAAATTGAAATCCCTGAAGATGAGCCTTCAGTGATTGAAAAACTGAACACTGTTGCTTCCAACACAGTTCGTAAATTCAGCCAGACTGGTACAGCATCTTGGTATGGTCGTCAGTTCCACGGTCGTAAAACGGCTAGCGGCGAAACTTTCGACATGAACGGAATGACTGCAGCTCACCGTAGCCTCCCATTGAATTGTTACATTCGTGTGACTAACAAGAACAATGGTAAGAGTGTGGTAGTGAAAGTAAATGACCGTGGTCCATTCCATGGCAACCGTGTACTTGATTTATCTTATGGTGCAGCCAAGCAAATTGGCATCACCAATGCGGGTACTGCCAAAGTTAGTATTGAGCGTGTACAAGGGCCAAACTCTTAAGATTTAGCTTATTAACGCATTTGACCAAAAGCCACAGATAATGTGGCTTTTTTTTATGGAATGATTTGCTGTGCTTAAATTAGAACTTATTTTAGGTGTACTGTTACTGCTCTTATCCGCCCTGCTCGTCTATTGGTCTTTCTCCAGTAAGCTGATTTCCTGACAAGTGCGTTTTGACCACCACCCTGTTCTGCTTTATATTTTAAGAAATAGAAGCAGCAGGAGTGGAAAATGAAAACTGTAACGGAATGGTTTGATGAATACAGCGACAGTCATCAAAACAAGACTAATAAGCTGATCCACTGGGTCTGTGTGCCCACTATCTATTTTTCTATTATTGGTATTCTTGCTCACTTCAGTGTATTACTCACTGCATTACTGGTTGTCTTGGCGATGATCTTTTATACACGTCTTGATATTGTATTGGCGGTTGCTATGGCAGCACTGACTTTAGTTATGGCCTGGTTGATCTGGATCCTACCAGTCGGCGTCGGTTTTTATATCGGGCTATTTGTTTTTGCCTGGGTTGGCCAGTTTTATGGCCATAAAGTGGAAGGGAAAAAGCCTTCTTTCTTTAAAGACCTCCAATTCCTTCTTATTGGCCCGATTTGGTGCATGGATGCCTATCTAGGCAAAGTAATTCCTTTTTGGAAAAGTCGCCAAATAAGCGAAATGAAGCGCATTTAGCGCTATTTTTCATTTTCCTTCATGGGAAGGACCTTATTGATAGGTTCTTCCTTGATGTTTTAACCAGCCATCAACATGTTTTCGGCTTGGATCATGATGCGTCCAATGAATGACCCCACCTTTTTCGCTATATTCATATTCACCAAAAAATTCGACCACGTCGCCTTTTTAAACATTTGAAATACGCGGTGCCAGATCAATATTATGAGCGATCAGCACGGTATGGGTATTGCCATTATTCAGTTCTAAAATAAACTTCTGATGACGAGACCCTTCATTATCATCTTTTAATATCGCAATCACCTCGCCTGCACCTTGAACCTGAATATCACTTTGTCTTTGCTGATAAGCCTGTTGTATACGTGCAATACCCGTATCTACCGTATTAATATTTGCACGATCAGGCTGCTGTTTATGTTGTTCAGTAGCTTCCTGTACAGGTGTGAAAGTATTGGTCTGTTGCTTGGACTCAGACAGATCAAGTCCCAAATAAGCAGCAACCATTAGTACGATGACTGCCCCAATCCCTATATTTGCTTTATTTGCTTTATTTGCTTTATTTGCTTTATTTGCCATCATTCTCCCCTGATCAGTAATGACTTAATCATAAAAAAAGCCCCATTAAATGGGGCTTTTTTTAACTTTTACCTAAAGGTAAAAATTATTGAGCAGCAGCAGCTTGAGCAGCAGCAACTTCATCAGCAAAGCTCATTTCAGCTTTCTTCTCGATGCCTTCACCCACTTCGAAGCGAGTAAATTGAGCAACTGTAGTACCAGTTGTTTTAAGGATTTCAGCAACTTTTTTGTCGTTGTCGATAACGTATTGTTGACGCTCAAGAACAACTTCGTTCAGGTATTTCTCAACAGAACCTACAACCATCTTCTCAACGATGTTTGCTGGTTTGCCAGATTCAAGTGCTTTCGCTTCAGCGATTTCTTTTTCTTTCGCAATTAGCTCGGCTGGAACTTGTTCAGCAGAAACTGCAACCGGGTTGAACGCAGCAACGTGCATTGCAATACCTTTACCAGTCGCGTCGTCACCTGTATAAGACACAACAACACCGATCTTAAGACCGTGTTTATAAACTGCAAGGTTTTCGCCTTCAACAATTTTCGCACGACGTACTTGGATGTTTTCACCGATTTTTTGAACAAGCGCGATACGAGCTTCTTCAACAGTAGCACCATCTTCAAGTTTAAGTTCAGCGATTTTAGCAACATCAGTTTCGTTAGCAGCAAGAGCAGCAGCAGCAACTTTAGCAGAGAAACCAGCAAAGTTTTCGTCTTTAGCAACGAAGTCAGTTTGACAGTTTACTTCTAAAAGAATTGCTTTTTTGCCTTCCTGAGCGATCGTGATCGCGCCGTCAGCAGCAATATTACCAGCTTTTTTAGCTGCTTTTGCTTGACCAGATTTACGCAGGTTATCGATCGCAAGTTCGATGTCACCACCAGCTTCTGTCAAAGCTTTTTTACATTCCATCATTGCAAGACCTGTACGATCACGCAATTCTTTAACCATGCTTGCTGTAACTGCAGTCATGTTTATCTCCTAAATTCGGTAGAAAATGAATTCTTTATAGAACAGAAACGGCCCAGAGGATTCTCATGGGCCGCCTGCATACACGACGCTTACTTTGCCACCATCACGTGTCGCAAAAATGACAAGCTAGCGTCTAACGCATTAAGCCTCAGAAGCTGGAGCTTCTTCTGCTTTAGCTTGTGCATTTGCTTGTGATTGAGCATATTCTTTACCAGCAAGAATCGCGTCAGCCATAGCAGAAGCATAAAGAGTAACTGCACGGATCGCATCGTCGTTACCCGGAATAACGTAATCTACGTTGTCTGGGTTAGAGTTTGTATCAACGATACCGATTACAGGAATACCAAGGTTTTTAGCTTCTTTGATTGCAATTGCTTCGTGATCAACGTCGATTACGAATAATGCGTCAGGTAAACCACCCATGTTTTTAACGCCGCCAAGACCGCGTTCAAGTTTTTCCATCTCACGAGTACGCTCAAGAGCTTCACGTTTAGTCAGCTTAGCGAAAGTACCGTCTTGAGATTGAGTTTGAAGGTCTTTTAGACGGTTGATTGACTGACGAAGAGTTTTCCAGTTCGTCAACATACCACCTAACCAACGGTGATCAACGTATGGTTGACCAGCGCGTTGAGCTTGCTCACGGATGATTGCAGAAGCTGCACGTTTAGTACCAACGAACAAAACTTTGTTCTTTTTGCTAGCCAATTGGTTAGCAAAGTTCAAAGCATCATTTAACGCAGGAACAGTGTGCTCAAGGTTGATGATGTGAATTTTGTTACGCGCGCCAAAGATGTATTGACGCATTTTTGGGTTCCAGAAACGAGTTTGGTGACCAAAGTGCGCGCCAGCTTGTAGAAGGTCGCGCATGCTTACGTTGTAATCTGCCATTTTCTTTACCTTAAAGATTTGGGTTAGGCCTCCATATATCCGCATTCTCCACCCTTGCGGGCACCCAGAGTAATGTGACGATATATGTGCGGATTTTTAATACACCATTCATCAAGCTACGCAAATATATTCACGAAAAAGCATTTGATAAAATGGGCGGCTATTTATACCATAGTCGCACACAAATTTCCAAAAGTTTTTAGAGATCATGAACACTACTTATCAAGCTCCCCGTCGTTTAATTAAATCCGCTGAAGATATCGAAAAGATGCGTGTAGCTGGACGACTGGCAGCAGAAGTTTTGGATATGATCAAACCGCATATCAAACCAGGTGTATCAACGCTTGAATTGGATACGATTTGTCATGACTATATTGTAAATGTACAGAATGCGATTCCAGCATGTCTGGGCTATGGCGCAGCGCCAGGCCGTCCTGCTTTCCAGCATACGATCTGTACATCAGTCAACCATGTGGTCTGTCACGGTATTCCCTCTGAAGGCAAGATCCTGAAAAAAGGCGATATTCTTAATATTGACGTGACTGTCATCAAAGATGGTTTTCATGGCGATACCAACATGATGTACATCGTGGGGGGTGAAACTTCTATTCTGGCGAACCGCCTATGTAAAGTCGCTCAAGAAGCGATGTATCGTGGGATCGCAGTAGTTAAGCCAGGTGCAACCATGGGTGATATCGGTCATGCGATCCAAAAATATGTGGAATCTGAACGTTTTAGCGTAGTACGTGAATACTGCGGTCATGGCATCGGTACCACTTTCCATGACGAACCGCAGGTGCTGCATTATGGCCAGCCAAATACCGGTATGATCTTAGAAGAAGGTATGACATTTACGATTGAACCAATGGTCAATGCAGGTGTTTGGCAAACCAAATTGCTGGGTGACAAATGGACGGTTGTGACCAAGGATCACAAATTATCTGCGCAATATGAGCATACTCTTTTAGTAACAAAACATGGCGTAGAAGTCCTGACTGCCCGCCCTGAAGAAGATTTGTCACGTTTTACGGCATAATCCTTACAGGAAGCGCACAAAAAAGGTTACCCTCAGGTAGCCTTTTTTATTTTATATTTCACATATTTTATAGATTTCAAGTTTAGCCTGAAAGCCTTCAGTTACTGCGCCTTAACATCGAAGTTCAAGATAAACTTCGGCTATCAAAACACTTTTTCCGTAAAGTTTTATAAATTCTTTTGCCTAATGTGCACCAATATAGGCTAAGATATTGTGCTTTTTATTTTTTAATCCCTATAAGAAGGAATACCGCCGTGGACGTACGTCTCTCTGATCGTGTAAATGCCATCAAACCGTCCCCAACGCTTGCTGTGACTAACAAAGCTGCTGAACTTAAAGCTGCTGGTCATAACGTAATTGGCTTGGGTGCAGGTGAACCAGATTTTGATACACCGCAACACATCAAAGATGCAGCAATTGCAGCGATTAACAACGGTTTCACCAAATACACCGCTGTAGACGGTACGCCAGGTCTTAAAAAAGCCATTATTGCCAAATTCAAACGTGACAACAACCTTGACTATGCAGCAAACCAGATCCTGGTTTCTTGTGGGGGCAAGCAATCATTCTTTAACCTGGCACTTGCCTTGTTAAACAAGGGTGATGAAGTCATCATCCCTGCACCATTCTGGGTAAGCTACCCTGATATGGTGATCATTGCTGAAGGTGTTCCTGTTATTGTGAAATGTGGTGAAGAACAACGTTTCAAAATTACGCCTGAACAATTAGAAGCGGCGATCACTGACAAAACTCGTCTAGTGGTATTGAACAGCCCTTCTAACCCGACTGGCATGATCTATACGAAAGCTGAACTAGAAGCTTTAGCTGCAGTACTGCGCAAATACCCAGAAGTATTCATTGCGTCTGACGACATGTATGAACCAATCCGTTGGGATGACGAGTTCTACAATATCGCAACTGTTGCGCCAGACCTTTATGACCGTACAATCGTATTAAACGGTGTGTCTAAAGCCTATGCAATGACAGGCTGGCGTATCGGCTACGCAGCTGGTCCTGCGAAACTGATTGGCGCAATGAAGAAAATCCAGTCTCAATCAACTTCTAACCCGACTTCAATTTCGCAAGTTGCTGCTGAAGCTGCATTGAATGGTCCTCAAGACGTACTTGAGCCAATGATTGAAGCATTCAAACGTCGTCATGACCTGGTTGTAAAAGGCTTAAATGATATCAATGGTATTTCTTGCCTACCTGCGGACGGTGCATTCTATGCATACGCAAACATCAAACCATTGATTCGTGCCAAAGGTCTTAAATCTTGCACAGAATTCTCTGCTTGGTTACTGGAAGAAACTGGTGTTGCAGTCGTTCCTGGTGATGCATTCGGTCTAGGCGGCTTCATGCGTATCTCTTACGCAACTGCTGACGAAGTACTGGTTGATGCACTTGCTCGTATCAAGAAAGCTGCTGATTCAATCGAAGGCGTAGATGCTGCGATTGCGTCTATCGAAGCTGAAAAAGCTGCTAAATAATTTAGAGACTTTCTCAAGTTTTTAAATAAGAAACCCGCGTTTATCGCGGGTTTTTTTATTTGCTCTCTTTAAATTTAACCTTAAATTTTGCACTTTCAAAACTAAAATTATGAGCGATCCGAATTAAACATCTCGATGACTTCAGCTTCAGTCATTTTTTGGGTTTGATTATTAAATAAATAGAAGGCTGGCTGATGATCCACATAAATCTCCAGATTAAAATCCAAATCCTCAGGTAATTCCTCCAATGTAAAAACATTGATATGGGCAAATGAGTGATCTTTGGTCCGCCAAAAAATAAAAGTACCACAAACCCTACAAAAGCCACGCTCCGCCCATTCTGAAGAGTTAAAAACAGATAAATACTGCTGATCGACAAAATGAATATCTTCGATATCAATAGTCATTAATGGCCCACCGGTCTGGCGGCGACACATCGAGCAATGACAGGCAGCAACTTCATGATTCCTGAGTTGTACTTCAAACCGAGTCACACCACATAAACATCTTGCTTTCATCAGTATTCCTCATTGAACTTATTTTTTATATTTATTTTTAAGCCAAGGTATAAACCCTGCATACTCCAATCATACAATTTTTAATTGATGCCTGGGCCTCCATCCATCTAGAATTAAAAGATTATTCCAAAATCTAAAACAACAAGAGTAAGCAATGGATATCAAGAATCTATCAGGTTTACAGATTATGCAAGAAATGAGTAATGGCAATCTGCCGATGCCTTCTATGGCAACAACCATTCCCATGAAACCTACTTTAATTGAAAGTGGTCAGGTCACGTTTGAGGTGCAGGCAGATCAACGCCATTTAAACCCTTTAGGCGGTGTACATGGGGGCTTTACTGCAACAGTACTGGATACCGTAACAGGCTGTGCAATTCATACCGTTTTAGAAGCAGGTGCAGGATATGGCACGATTGATCTCAATATTAAAATGTGTCGCCCCATTCCCCAAAACAGACCATTGACGGCTATTGGTCAAATCATTAATACCAGCAAAAATCTTGCAATCTCAGAAGGAAAAATTATCGATGAAGATGGCAAGCTTTATGCTCATGCAACAGCCACCTGTATGATTTTTCGTTAAAACCCTCTAGTTTAAGAAAGGCTTAAAGCATACCCCACTTCGCCTGCGGTGCTTGAACAGCTTTTGGTTGAGTCAAAGCCTGATACTCAAAATAATGTCTAGAGACATTCGCCAGACTTAATTCTTGAGTCTGTGCAGTAGATGTCTGCCAAACTTTAGACTGATTTGAACCCGTAATGAGATTGCCCGAAATAGCATAAATAAACAGATCTTTTGGCTGTATTTCAGGCGCATTCAGGAATACTTCAAAGCTAAATTGGCGTTCCTTCTCAACCAGCCATTTTTCTGCAAACCACAATTGTAACAAGTCACCCAAATACAACTGTTTTGCAGTTAAGGGCCATAAACGGATTTCAGCGCCATGAACAGGAGTAAAATATCGGGTAGAATCTTGAATAATATCAAGGTAGTTTTCTTGATAGAAAGACAGTTGGGCGAAAATTTGAGGGATAGTGAGCGTATTCATTCGCTTTCTCCGGTTTAGCCATTTTTGTGCTGGCAAGTAGGTTTAAATCCACACTGTTTGACCATCTGGTCAAACGACTTTATATTTTCAATTTAGCAATTCGCTTATGCGCTGACAAGCTTTTTTTGAATTTTATAATTGATTGTCTAAATTAAAATCAGACAAACTATATTTGCAATAAATATAGAAGTTTTTGCTTGACCCCTGTCAAAATCCCTCTATAATCGCATTCAGATTCTCCCATAGCTCAGTCGGTAGAGCGACGGACTGTTAATCCGCAGGTCCCTGGTTCGAGCCCAGGTGGGAGAGCCAAATTCAAGAAAGCCCAAGCATTTAAGACTTGGGCTTTTTTATTGCTCCAATCTTTACTCGCATCAAAACTTTTCATCTCCCCCGTCTCACTCCTCCATGAAACTAGAATGATACTGATTGATAAACATACTCTGATCAGATATGAAGGATTTTATTTTTAACTCGTACATTTTTTTAACAATTAATATTTAATATACCCCTAAGTAGAGTCGCCTTTCAATCGACACAGTATTATTAGAAATTTAAAATTGCTTAGGCTATTTTTTAAACTTAAAACACACTCAGCTTTACTTTCGAAAAATATAAAAAAATCCTCCATTTCGGAGGATTTTTTTAAGGATGCTTTAGGCAACTTTTATTGGCACACCACTATGGAAGCGAAACATATCATCAGGGCTTAAAATCAGATTTTTTTCCACTTCTCTGATATGTTCAATACGTGCCTGAATATCTTCTTTTGGATTTTTCAGTTTTGCTGTTTTCGCTACATCCATAGCGAGTGCCAGATAGTCCTCAAAGTGGCGCGATTCGGACTTGAGCAGGTAACGGTAATAACGTCCCAGCTCATCATCAACATGTGGTGCCAGCGCATAAAAACGTTCACAAGAGCGAGCTTCCACAAAAGCACCAATGACTAACACATCAATCAGCGCTTCTGGCTCATAAGTGCGGATCTCTTTGCGTAAGCCGCCGGCATAGCGTCCTGCACTAAGACCAGTCCACTTCTGACCACGCTTGTTCATGAATTCCAGCACCTGTTCATAGTGCAGCATTTCTTCGCGTACCAGCTGTGCCAGCTTTACCTGTAAGTCTACGAAAAAGCTGTAACGAAACATCAGATTCATTGCAGTACTGGCAGCTTTCTTCTCACAGTTGGCATGATCCTGCATCAGGATCTCCAGATTCTGTAAGGCTTCGTCCAGCCAGGCTTTAGGAGTTTCACAACCCAAGAAACCAATGACTGGCTTCATGAGTTCATCATAATCAATATTCGACATAACTTTTTAATCTTAACGTGCAGCTTTAATTGCAGCCTTCATTTGTTGTACAGCTTGTGCCAGACCAACAAAAACTGCATCTGCAATAATCGAGTGACCAATGTTTAATTCATGAATTTGCGGAATTGCAGCAATTGGAGTGACATTATCCAGATTCAGACCATGACCTGCATTCACCACCAGACCTTTAGAAGCAGCATATTCTGCCCCTTTGATAATGCGCTCTAGTTCGGCCTTTTGTGCTTCAGGTGTTTCAGCATCCGCATAAGCACCGGTATGGATTTCAATCGTTGGTGCACCACACGCGACCGCAGCATCAATCTGGGCAATGTCTGCATCAATAAATAACGACACATCACAACCAATCGCAGTCAGTTCTTCAGTGGCTTTTTTCACATCTTCAAAATGACCAACCACATCCAGACCGCCTTCAGTAGTGACTTCCTGACGTTTTTCAGGCACGAAACAGACATGATGCGGCTGAATTTCTTTAGCAAAAGCCACCATTTCATCAGTCACAGCCATTTCCAGATTCATATGCGTGGTCAATACCGGACGCATACGACGTACATCATCATCCTGGATATGACGACGGTCTTCGCGTAAATGCAGAGTAATGCCCTCTGCACCCGCCTGTTCGCAGATCAATGCAGCATTGACTGGGTCTGGGTACGTCGTACCACGTGCTTGTCTTAAAGTTGCGACATGGTCAATATTGACACCAAGTAATGCAGCCATAATATTTTCCTAACTACGATTGAGATTGAGAATTTTGGATCCACAATTGTCGACTTTTGAGTGGTCGGTCACCAAGTAAGGCGGTAATCACCTGTCGATAAAGCTTCGTCAATAATTGTAACTGTTCTGGATTAAAATCCCTACCGTTTTCATAGCTCAACATAGTTAAAATCTGCTGTCCCGACAGGGTTGAACGTGAGGCTTTGGCAGAGGGCATGAAACCATCATTGAGCTGAAAATAGTAATGCTGTTGAGGAGCGATAACTACCTGATTTGCATCGACTGAAAAGTCCAGACCATAACCAAGTTCTTCCAGCAAAACATGCTCAAACTGGCGCAAGATCTGCTTGAGATAGGTATTCGGATCAGTTTGTGTAGAAAGCTGCTGCAAAGCCACTAAAGTTTCGCCATATTTAGCATAAGTCTGCGGCATTTCTACTTCGAGTGGGCAAAGTCGCAGCAGAATCTCGTTCAGATAAAATCCTGAAAAGAATGCATCCCCAAAAAAGAAAATGGGCTGATTGACAATTTCAAGCTTCGTAAAATTTTTGAGTTCAGATTTACCGGATGCTTGCAAGCTGATTGGCTGATATTGTGGTGGTGGCGTCTGTCTTAAAATCCCATCGATACGGCCGTATTCCTGGGTAAATAAATGCACAATATGGCTGCGATCACGATATTTTCGGTGATGAATCATGTATCCATGCAGCACTTCGTTACGCATAGGCTGCTTCTTTAATCTTTATTCTTTTTTGAATTTTTCTCATCTTCTTCGTCATCCCCATCCGGAATGGCGGCGCCCACAACGGCCGCAGTACCTTTGACTGCGACTTTTGTAGTTTTATAAGCAACTTTCACTGGAACGGTCACAACTTTATGAATACAACCCTGCAAGAATAAAACACATACAGTAATTGCCAGCAATTTCATCATGATCCATTCCTGCAAAATTAAATATCGCTATAACCTAAGCTTTTTAATGCTCGTTCATCATCAGACCAGCCACCTTTGACTTTCACCCAAAGTGTCAGCATGATTTTCTGTTCGAACATTTTTTCCATATCGACACGTGCATCCATGCCAATTTTTTTCAACTTAGAGCCTTTTTCACCAATCACAATGGCTTTCTGGCCAGGGCGATCAACGAAAATCGTCGCATCGATATAGGTACATGCCGGTTTCATGCGACCGGTTTTCTCATTCAAGGTCGGCTCCTCCGTTTTAAAGGATTCGATCTGAACAGTTAAGTCATATGGCAGCTCTTCACCCAACTGACGCATGATCTTTTCACGGATAATTTCAGATGCCAGGAAGCGCTCTGAACGGTCAGTCAGCTGATCCAGTGAATATAACGGTGGCTGGAACGGCAGATAATTAGCAATCGTTGTACGCAGATGCTCAAGGTTAGCACCACGCAACGCAGAAACCGGTACGATTTCAGCAAAGTTCATCAGCTTGGCACGTTCTTGAATCAAAGGTAATGCATGGTTTTTATTTTCTAGTGTATCAATCTTATTGATCACCAGAATGACCGGCATATCCGCATTTTTCAGCTTTTCCAAAACCAGGTCGTCGTTTGGCGTCCACTTATCTGCATCAACAACAAATAAAACCAGGTTTACATCCCGTAGTGCAGAGTGTGCAGCGCGGTTCATCATTTTATTGATGGCACGTACTTCTTTCTTGTGCATCCCTGGAGTATCCACAAATACTGCCTGAGATTTCTCACGTGAATCAATGCCCACAATCTTGTGACGTGTGGTTTGTGGCTTACGTGAAGTAATCGAAAGTTTCTGTCCCAAAATATGGTTCATCAAGGTTGATTTACCCACGTTTGGACGACCAACAATCGCAACAAAACCACTGCGGTAATCCGAAGGGATTTCAGTGCCTTGTTCGCTAAAAAATTGACTAATTAAGTCATTGCTGTCGCTTTGCGACTCGTGATCAGCATCGATGTGATCGGAATGAGTAGTCATTAAGACTTGTGCTCCAATAGTTTTAAAATTTCTGCTGCAACTGCTTGTTCAGCAAAACGGCGACTTGAACCCTCGCCGATCAGGATAGGTAAGTCCTCAATCCGGCACTCCACTTTGAAATGCTGGTTTGGGGCATCCCCTTGAATATCTACAACCTCGTAAACTGGGAGAGGTTTCTTACGTGCTTGTAAATACTCTTGTAAGCGAGATTTAGGGTCTTTAAGCTGATCGGTCGGCTCAATATGGTCTAAATACGGTTCGTACCATTTTAACACAATCAGCTCTAACACGGTGAGATCACCGCAATCGACATAGATCGCACCAATAATGGCTTCTACCGTATCTGCCAGTATAGACTCACGATGATGACCACCAGATTTCAATTCACCGGTACTGAGAATTAAATTCTGGCTCAGCTTTAAATCATTGGCGATTTTTCCTAATGCTTCCTGACGAACCAGAGTCGCACGCATACGCGTTAAACGGCCTTCATTTTCGTGTGGATAAGCAGTGAAGAGATAATTGGCAATGATCATCCCTAAAAGCGAATCGCCCAGAAATTCCAGGCGCTCGTAGTTGTGTTTATGACTGACTGAACGATGGGTCAATGCCAGTTTCAGCAAATCAGCCTGTTTAAACTGATAGCCGATCCGCTTGGCAAGACGTTCATCATTTAGCTTTGACTGTGCTTTGATCAAACTCTTTCTCAAACTTCATCACTAAATCGATATTCATTAGAAAATTCTTGCGAACTTCATAATTCTTTCTTACGACCATCGCTTGCGCATTGTCGAGAATAACATTCTGCTTAATGTCAAAATCGCGAATATTATTCATCTCTAAACGCTTAGACAGTTCCGAATTAAATTTCTCCGGCGTGATATTTGCAGGAGCTGTTTTTAGTAGCTCCTCAATCTGGCTATCTACTAGGCGATCATCGAAATACGGTCCCCATACCGCAATTGCGATTTTTGCCAGAAAAGCAAACCCCATAATTGCAAACAATATTGCAATATACGATGCACCTTGTTGATGTCTCATTTTTATTTTCCCAATTGAAACAATAAATTAGTCAATTGTTCCGTTTCGGCTAAACGAAGGTAATTTAAAACCTGGTTCTTTATGCATCCATACATAGAATGCGCGACCGGTTAAATTTTCTTCCGGAACAAATCCCCAGAAGCGACTGTCAGCACTCTGATCACGATTATCCCCCATCGCAAAGTACTGACCTTCTGGAACTTTTACTTCCCAATATAAACCATTTTCACCTGAATATTTACCATTTTCCACAAAGTTGATAAATGGTGCCTGACGCGCCACATTTACCCCTTCAAGCTCACGCATGGTAAAGGTATGCTTACCTAAAGTCTCTTTGTGATAAATTGATTCAGGCGTATCTAAACGGTCTTTTTCACGGCTAAATTCAACAGGAACTTTAGTGACTTTTTCACCATTAATAATCAATTGACCATGATCATAGACAATATGATCACCCGGTAAACCTACAATACGTTTGATATAGCTAATGCCAGGTTGTGGTGGATAACGGAATACCGCCACTTCACCACGTTCTGGACTTCCAGTATCAATAATTTTGCTATTGATGATGGGCAGACGCACACCATAATCGAATTTATTGACCAGAATGAAGTCACCTGTTTCTAGAGTGGGCACCATGGAATCAGATGGAATATTAAAAGGCTCGTACAAGAATGAACGCAAAACCAGCACAACGGTCAGCACTGGCCAGAAGTCATAAGCCCAGGTAATGATAAAATTTTCATTGCCCTTGCCTTTGGTCTGTCGTTGTTTCAGAACAAACTTATCAAGCAGCCAGATTGCAATAAAAAACAGCGTGGCAGGAACAAGAATTAAATTAAAATCAAAATCCATGGGCTTATATCCTTATTATTTTAGCGTTCGACTTTTAATACGGCTAAGAACGCTTCTTGTGGGATTTCTACGCTACCCACCTGTTTCATACGTTTCTTACCTTCTTTCTGTTTAGACAGAAGTTTTTTCTTACGTGACACGTCACCACCATAACATTTCGCCAATACGTTTTTACGCATCGCTTTTACAGTCGAACGGGCAATGATTTGCGCACCAATGGCTGCCTGAATCGCGACATCAAACATTTGACGTGGAATCAGGTCTTTCATTTTTTCAACCAGGGCAATACCACGGTGACGTGCATCCTGACGGTGACAGATCATCGCCAAGGCATCCACTTTGTCACCATTGATCAGAACATCAACTTTAACCAATGATGAACTTTCAAAGCGCACAAAGTTATAGTCCAGTGAGGCAAAACCGCGTGAGCAAGACTTCAGTTTGTCGAAGAAATCCATGACCACTTCAGCCATTGGAATTTCAAAGGTAATGGATACCTGATTACTCATGAACTTCATGTCTTTTTGCACGCCACGGCGCTCAACACACAAGGTCATCACATTGCCCAGATATTCTTGTGGTACTAAGATATGACATTCTGCAATCGGTTCACGCAGGTCTTCTACTGTTGAACCGTCTGGCATTTTTGATGGACTGTCGACATAGATCGTTTGACCATTTTTCATCACCGCTTCATAAATTACAGTCGGTGCAGATGAAATCAGATCCAGATCGTATTCACGTTCTAAACGCTCCTGCACGATCTCCATATGCAGCATACCCAAGAAGCCACAACGGAAACCAAAACCAAGTGCATCTGAGCTTTCTGGTTCAAAGAACAAGGCAGAGTCGTTAATCTGTAATTTTTGCAGCGCTTCACGGAAAGGTTCAAAGTCACTGGCATCAATCGGGAACAGACCAGCATAAACCTGTGGTTTAACCTTCTTGAAACCCGGTAACACTTCAACATCTGGAGTGGATGCAAGGGTGATCGTATCACCGACTGGCGCACCAAAGATGTCTTTAATCCCTGCAATCACAAAACCTACTTCACCCGCTTCAAGAATATCGGTTTCGGTATGCTTTGGATTGAAGATACCCACTGAAGTAATGATGTGCGTCTGACCAGTTGATTTCATCAACATCTTGTCGCCTTTACGTACACGACCCTGTTTCACACGAACTAAAGACACAACGCCCAGGTAGTTATCGAACCATGAGTCGATAATCAATGCTTGCAGCGGTGCATCACGGTCACCTGTTGGCGCAGGAATCACATTCACCAGAGTTTCCAGCACACCTTCAATACCCAGGCCTGTTTTTGCAGAACAGGTCGGTGCTTCAGTGGCTTCAATACCAATGATATCTTCAATTTCCTGAATTACACGCTCAGGTTCAGCCTGCGGCAAGTCAATCTTGTTCAGAACTGGCAATACTTCCAGACCTTGCTCAATTGCGGTATAGCAGTTTGCAACAGACTGTGCTTCTACACCCTGTGCTGCATCTACAACCAGCAATGCACCTTCACACGCAGCAAGCGAACGCGATACTTCATAAGAGAAGTCCACGTGTCCCGGGGTATCAATGAAGTTCAGCTGATATTCCTGACCATTCGGGTGTGTGTAGTACAAGGTCACCGATGCCGCTTTAATGGTAATCCCACGTTCGCGTTCAAGTTCCATAGAATCGAGAACCTGAGCCTGCATTTCACGATCCTGCAAACCACCACAGGTTTGAATGAATCGATCCGCCAGGGTCGATTTACCGTGGTCAATATGCGCAATAATCGAGAAGTTACGAATGTTTTTAATATCAACAGATTTTTTAGCTTGCGCCATGGGCTACCTTGAGAAAAAAACGCGCCATGCAATATAAAGGGATTGCACAACAAAAGCCGAATAGAAATTGCCGAGGATTATAGCAGAATGCAGTTACAGAAAAAGAATTATATTTTCGTCGCTCATTCCACTACTTTATTTGCCATGAAATCGCTCTAACCAAGTTTTGGCAACATCAGAGCGATTGTCATTTAAATACACATAACCATACTTAAATCTGCTTCATTGCTGATATTTAATCTGTCAGATACAACTGACTAAAATCCAAAGGATTGATATCTGCTAATAAGGGTTGATACGCTTGGGTAAATGTCGGGGACATCCGCTTCGGACGGCCAGTGGCAATTTCCACACAGGCCCATTGCGTACTCCCTGTAAAGAGTAGGCTCTGATCTGCCGGGCGATAGAAGGCATACTGGCGGAATGAATAGAGTGCATTGATATCATTTAACCAAGTACGCAAAATCAGCTCATCACCTTCAAATGCTGCCTTGCGATATTGCACATGATGCTCAACTGCGACCATGGCATGCTTTAGTTCCAGGTACTGCTCTAGACCCAAACCGATCTGTTCAATATGCGCGGTTGCAACATCCTGCATCCACTGCACATAGACCACATTATTTACATGCCCCAAGATATCAATATGTTCTGGTTTTACTGTTAACTTCAGATCAAAAATACCCTTCACGCGTTGCTTATCCTTTAGATCATATAGCGACTTAGAGTCTACAGATTTTATTTGCAGGGTAAATTGCCAAATATTAAAAAAACCGCCTGAGTTCAGACGGTTTTTACCAACAAATGATGCGTTTATGAGACCCGCATGCCCACGATCACGCGCTGTCCTTGACGGATAAGTGTTACCCGCGCGACGCTGCCTTTGTTTAATTCAGATACAGTTTCCACAAACTGGTTGCTGTTCAGAACAGTCTTGCCATTAATATTGGTCACCACATCATTCGGCATAATACGTGCTTGTGCCGCAACTCCACCTGGACGCACATCCTGAATCACTACACCACCTTTGATATCTAAACTACTCATTTCATTTGGTGTCAGGTTACGAATAGTGACCCCGATGACTGGTCCTTTGTTTGGTTGCGCCTGATTGCTGGCATTCGCTGGGGTATCGTCCGGTGCTGCACTTAAAGTGGCATTGATATTACGGCGTTTGTCATCACGCAAGACTTCTAACTGGATCTGCTGTTTTGGTGCAGAACGGTTTAAGTAATTCAACAATTCACTGGTACGAGAAATATCAGTCCCGTTATATTTAAGAATGACATCTCCCGCCTGTAAGCCTGCTTTGGCCGCTGGCGAGTTGGGTGCAATCTGGGTTACCAATGAACCTTCCGGCTTAGACAGCTTATAAGATTCTGCCAGATTACGGTCAATATCTTGCAAGCTTACGCCCAGATAAGAACGGGTAACTTTACCATTGCGTTTCAACTGGTCTGCCACTTCCATTGCGACATCAATGGGAATGGAGAATGACAAGCCCATATAACCGCCAGTTCCACTAAAGATACGTGAATTCACCCCGACTACTTCACCCTGCTGGTTAAACAGCGGCCCACCAGAATTCCCCGGGTTTAAAGCTACGTCAGTCTGAATGAATGGCACTGCAGTTTCACCCATCATATTACGCATCTTGGCGCTGACAATTCCGGCAGAAGCCGAATAGTCAAAACCAAATGGTGAACCGATGGCGAGTACAGGCTCACCGACACGTAAACGCCCCACATCTCCCGTGCGTAATTCCGGGAAACCTGCACCATTGACCTTCAGTAAAGCCACGTCAGTACGTTCATCGCTACCTACAACTGTCGCATCAATTTCACGACGGTCATTTAAGGTAATGGTCACCTTGGATGCATTTTCAATCACATGGTGATTAGTCAGCAAATAGCCGTCTTTACTGATAAAGAAGGCGCTGCCATACCCTGTTTTTTCTTGAGGTGCACGTGGCTGAGGAATAATGACCTGATTACCAAAGAAACGGCGTAAAATATCTGGAATTTGTTGTTGTAATAGTTCTTCTTCGGACATTTTTTTAACAACATTGACACTCACCACTGCCGGACTGACTTGTGCAACCAGATTTGAAAAATCAACTGGAGTGGCTGCCCCCGCCTGCAATGCTGTCATTGTTAACGTTGCTGCAAATATTCCGTGTTTAACATCCAAGATTTTCATATATTTATTCACTCAAATGACTGATAAACCTATTTAAATTAGTTTTATCATAAACTATACAAAATTTAAGTAACGAAATGTTCTTATTCTACTTCCTGATATTATGCCATTTTTAAAGACTTAAGTTTCAGCTTTCATTACTTTTTTTCATAAATTTATGGGTAGATAAATGCTTGCCTTTTGTACAAAAAAGCGCTGTGATAGCCGGACTTTTTTTCAGTTAGCTGAATAGTCATGTCTAATTTACACACGACACATCATTTTGATGTGATTATTGTGGGCAGCGGCGGCGCCGGCTTAAGTTTAGCCTTATCTCTACCAGAACATTTTAATATTGCAGTTTTAGCCAAATCAACGCTTACGGATGCGAGTACATTTTATGCCCAGGGGGGTGTGGCAGCTGTACTTGATGAAATGGATTCTCTCGAGCAGCATATCGATGACACCATGATTGCCGGGGCACAATTGTGTGAAATGGATGCAGTCAAGCAGACCGTTGAAGGTGGCAAGCCTTCAGTCGATTTCCTGCTTAAGCATGGTGTGCAGTTCACACTAGACGAACAGGAACAACTGCATTTGACCCGTGAAGGGGGCCATTCTCAGCGCCGTATTATTCACGCAGCAGATGCTACAGGACGTGCAATTTCCACTACTTTGGTACAGCGCGCTCAAGAAAAGCAGAATATTCATATCTTTGAAAATTATATTGCGATTGATCTGATCTGCTCCAAAAAACTTGGTCATGCAGGTGAAAACCGGGCTCTCGGCCTGTATGCATTGGATGAACACACCGAACAGGTACATACTTTCCTAGCACCATTTACTGCCCTAGCCTGTGGTGGTGCAATGAAGGCTTATCTTTATACATCTAATCCAGATATTGCCACTGGTGACGGTATTGCGATGGCTTATCGTGCCGGCTGCCGTGTCGCCAATATGGAGTTCAACCAGTTTCATCCGACCTGTTTATACCATCCGCAAGCGCGTTCATTCCTGATTACTGAAGCCATGCGTGGTGAAGGGGCATACTTACGTCTACCGGATGATGAACGTTTCATGCTGCGTTTTGATGAACGTGCTGAACTGGCACCGCGTGACATCGTGGCGCGTGCCATTGACTATGAAATTAAACGCTTGGGGATCCGTCATGTCTGGCTGGACATTACCCATAAAGATGAAGGCTTTATTAAAGAGCACTTCCCGACGCTGTATGCACGCCTATTAGAGCTGGGAATTGATATCACCAAGGAAATGATTCCGGTCGTACCCGCAGCACACTATACCTGTGGCGGTGTAGTGGTTGATGAGAATAGTCAGACTGATGTTGCTGGTCTATATGCTATTGGGGAGACTTCTTATACCGGCCTGCATGGCGCGAATCGTATGGCCAGTAATTCACTGCTGGAATGCTTTGTTTATGGCATGAGTGCAGCCAAGCATATTCAGGAAAATTTTAAAGCGGATCAATCCGTACCTGAAGTCCCAGCTTGGGATGATTCACAGGTAACGAATCCGGATGAAGATGTAGTGATTCTGCAAAACTGGGATGAGCTGCGTCAGACTATGTGGAACTATGTAGGCATTGTCCGTACCACCAAGCGTCTGGAACGTGCCTTGCACCGGATTGAAATGCTGAAAAAAGAAATTACCGAATATTATCAGGATTATCAGGTCAGCAAAAACCTGATAGAACTGCGTAATCTGGTGCTGGTATCGGAGATGATTGTGCGCTGTGCCATGCAACGTAAAGAATCCCGTGGTCTGCACTATACCTTGGACTATCCGGAACAGTTACCTGAGTTACGCAAAACCGTACTGATTCCCCCAAGTTTTAAAGTGGAACAGCCATTGGTGAATGCAGCAGAAGTTTAAACACTTAAGTGTAAGAAACCGGATCTCATGATCCGGTTTTTTATTTGCTACATATCTTGATTGCGGCTTCCAAGATTTTGAGATAAATCTGAACCCATCACTTGAATATAAGCACAACTACGGCGTGCCGTCTAATGTGAATAATGCTCATTAAGTCTCTCTAGCAGTTTTTTTGAAAGTGGATGTAGCTTCTGTTGAATTAGCTGCTAACTTCATGATCTGCAGTTGCCATTGCCTCTTTCAATCTTCCCACAAATTATGCCTCATTATTTGCACAGGGCCAGCTTTTGTATCGCCGCTCCCAAATCAGCTATATAAATAATAATTAAATCACAACCAATTGAATTTATTTATTTTATCATTATAAAAAAAATATAGTTCTTTTATTTTATGTGATTAAGATACTGATTTAGGCGGAATCGCATAAGTTCCGGTGACATGTGCAACAGGTTCTTCCATACCTTCTGAATAGACCCAAACTTCCCCGACAATAAGCGCTTTTCCAACTTTTATCAGGCGACATTTTCCAATCAGATCACGCTGTCCATCCGGCTTACGCAAAAAATTAATATTGATATTGGTGGTAACAGCTAATCCCACCAGACCAATCTCTCCTAAAATTGCGACATACAAACCAAAGTCCGCGATCGTCATTATGGTTGGCCCAGAAATCGTACCACCTGGACGCAACTGGCTATCACTCACACGGTAACGAACAGTTGAGGTTTGAGGCTGTACATTAATGACCTCACAATGCTCAAGGCTTTGCGGAAATTCTACTTCTAAAAACTGCTGGATCTGTTCAAGTGTACTTTTCATAAAAAATCTTCCATATTGAAAACAATATAGAAGATTTTTTAAAGAATTGAACTGATTTTAATCTGACTGCTCAGACCACCTGTAATTCTGCCATGGCTTGAGCGAAAACCTGCTCTGGAGTTTGAGTCGCATCGAGACGCTTCATACGTTGCGGATGACGCTGCCACAAAGTTTCATAACCGCTTCTTACTTTCTCAAAGAAAGAGACTTTCTCCTGTTCAAAACGATCCAGCGCACCACGTTCACGGGCACGGTTCATGCCGAGTTCAATTGGCGCATCCAGCCAGAAAGTGACATCTGGCATACGTGTCACGAAATTATCATTCAGCAAATTCAGCTTGGCTTCACTGAGTCCACGCCCTGCACATTGATAGGCAAAACTGGCATCAGTAAAACGGTCACACAAGACCATCTTACCTGCCTTAAGCGCAGGTAGAATAACCTGTGCTAAATGCTGCGCGCGTGCGGCATACATCAATAACAGCTCAGTGTCATTACACATGGCTTCTTCATGATTCACCGCCAGCAATAGTGAACGGATCTGTTCGGCCATCGGCGTGCCACCCGGTTCACGGGTCAACACCACTTCTTTGCCCTGTGCAACAAAATCATCATAGATACGACGAATGAGCGTGGTTTTCCCTACACCTTCAGTGCCTTCAAAGCTGATAAACATGCTCACTCCTTAATTTTTTGAACGTAAAACAGTGAGATATTCCTGCACTGCTCTATTGTGATCTTGTAGATTCGTGCTGAACTTATGCCCACCATTACCCGTTGCAACAAAGTAAATATTTTGTGAATTATCTGGATGCATCGCTGCTTCAATCGCTTTTTTGCTCGGCAGGGCAATTGGTGTTGGCGGCAAGCCTGAAATGGTATAGGTGTTATATGCTGTCGGTGTACGCAGATCCTGACGGGTAATATTGCCTTGATATTTATCTCCCATGCCATAAATTACGGTTGGGTCAGTTTGCAAGCGCATCCCCATTTTCAGACGGCGTACAAATACACCAGACACCTGCTCCAGTTCACTATCCAGACTGGTTTCTTTTTCAATAATCGAGGCCATAATCAGTGCTTCGTATTTATTCTGATAAGGCAAACCACTGGCACGGTTTTTCCAAGCCTCATCTAAAGACTGCATCTGATGACGATACAAATCTGTCAGAATCTTACGGTCGGTTTCACCTTTGGCAAAGAAATAGGTATTCGGTGCAAATAAACCCTCAGGATGATCAAACGGAATATTTAACTCTTTCAACAATTGATCAGTTGGCAGATTTACTACTTCTTTCGTGACTAAATCATCTTTCTTTAAGGTATCGATCAGCTGTTTGAAAGTGGTACCTTCAATGACCAGAATACGGTTCATCTGGGCATTTTCCGAATTGGAAATCATTTCCAGCACTTGACGGATACTCATGCCATCGCGTACTTCATAAACACCTGCTTTCATCGTGTCATGAATGATAAAACGCTGATAAACTTTCAAAAGGATCGGAAAGCTGACATGACCTTCTTTCGCCAGACGGTCAATAAAGCCAGAATAGGTATCCCCAGCACTGATCGCCAGCATCTGTTTTTTACCTTCAACCGGATAATCTCTAAACAGGCTGCTTTTGAGAATCACGGCCAAGATCAATACAAGACCCAGGACAACGACCAATACACCTTTAAGTTGAAAAGCTGATTTCGCTTTATTTTTCTTTTTTCGTGTGGATTTGCTGGCGGACATATTTTAAATGATCTGATGTAAATGAAGACGATGAAATAACTCAATACAGACTTCTGTATCCAGTGTTTTTTGTTCAAATTGAGTAACAATTTTCATAGGGCTCAGTGCATTGCAGAAGAATAGACTCTGAATAGAAGAAATTTCATTCAAATCCAGACTGCGCTGTTCACAAATAATGCCTTGCTGCAACATACGCTCCAGAATCTCGGCACGCATTACCCCTGTAACGCCATTATAGCGAAGTTCCGGAGTAATCCACGTGTTGTTTATCCTTAAAAAACAATTACTGCTTACCCCTTCAACAATTTCACCCTGCACATCACAAACCAGTGCTTCGCCCCAGCCCTGCTGATCTGCTTCCTGTTTGAGCATGACCTGCTCTAAACGATTCAGTGTTTTTAACCCGACTAATTGCGGCATACACAGACCAAGTGCAGTATTTAAGACACCACTTTCAATCTGCTCAAAGTGATGCTCATGAAGCATTTGCGGATAGTAATACAGCCAAACATCTGCTGGATGGTCTGGCAAGCTATAGCCGCGCTGGCCAATGCCCCGACTCAGAATAATTTTCAAGGTGCCGTTTAAGCTAGAAGTTAAGTCACGTAATTGTTCTAAAGTTGCATCAATCAGGTTTAAGTCCGCTTGTAGCTGCATTTTCTGACTGCTTATATGCAGGCGTGATAAATGCCGTTCCTGCAGTTCAATACGGTTATTGCGAATCCGGGCTGTAGTAAAGCAGCCATCGCCATAATGAAAGGCGCGATCAAGCAAATCTATCTGATTGACTTGTTGTGCATTTTTAAAACACAGCATGATTTCCCACCTCTCAGGTCGATGTCACAGCATACAAAGCTATACTGCATACACATATCTGTTTTACTCACATAAAATTCTTTTTTAATTATTTTTTATGTAAAAAAACTCCAGCTATTCTTGCCCCATCCAACAAAAACCAAGAACACTTGAGGCAAATATGAACGTCCATAAATTAAAAATTGGGGTACTTGCAGCACTGATTTCAGCGACTGCATTTAGTGTGTCTGCAAAGGATTTTTTAAATGTATCCTATGACCCAACTCGCGAATTGTACGACAACTTTAACAAAGAATTCAGTGCTTACTGGAAAAAATCTACTGGCCAAGATATTAATTTTAAACAATCACATGGCGGTTCAGGCAAACAGGCACGTGCCGTGATTGATGGTCTGGATGCAGATGTCGTTACACTGGCTCTGGCAGCAGATATTGATGAAATTGCTAAACGTGGCCTGTTACCGGCAGACTGGCAGAAGAAATTCCCGCAAAACTCGACACCATATACCTCAACAATTGTTTTCTTAGTCAAAAAAGGCAATCCGAAAGGCATTAAGGACTGGGGCGACCTAGTTAAACCGGGTGTAGATATCATTACGCCAAACCCGAAGACTTCTGGTGGCGCGCGCTGGAACTACCTGGCAGCTTGGGCATGGGCAAAACACCAGCCAGGGGGTAATGATGCCAAGGCACAAGAATTCGTTCGCCAGATTTATAAACAGACCAAAGTACTGGATTCTGGTGCGCGTGGTGCAACAACGACATTTGCTGAACGCGGCATTGGTGATGTATTGCTGGCTTGGGAAAATGAAGCACATCTGGCACTTCGTGAACAACCCGGCAAGTTTGAAATCATCACGCCTTCTCTGTCTATTCTGGCTGAACCACCTGTGGCAATTGTAGAAAAGAATGCCAAGAAAGATGGTAATGAAAATCTGGCTAAAGCCTACCTCAACTATCTGTACTCACCTGCTGGCCAAGCCGTTGCAGCAAAGAACTTCTACCGTCCTCGTAATGCAGCCGTGTTAAAGCAATACAGTCATGTATTTAAATCACTAAAACTGGTTACGATTGATAAAGAATTTGGAGGCTGGACTAAGGTTCAGAAGCAACACTTTGACAATGGCGGTATCTTTGACCAGATCGTAAAAGCAAACAGTGCAAAATAAAGTCTTATAAATGCAGCGTTAATGGCCTTATTTAATAAGGCCATTTTTGTTTCAAATACGTACTTATCCACTTATCTTTTATTTTCATATAAAATTCATTTTTAATTATTTTTTATGCATAAAGAATAAGTTTATTCTTCACTCATGTTACAAAACGTGTAAGAGTTTGAGGTTCACATGAGCATTACAACAAAATTAAAAATTGGGGTTTTGGCTGCTGTTGTTTCAGCAACTTCTTTTGGTGCAACAGCGCGGGATTTTCTGAATGTCTCTTATGATCCGACGCGTGAACTCTATGAAGACGTCAACAAAGAATTTGGCAAATACTGGAAAAGCCGTACGGGCCAAACTATTAACTTTAAACAGTCACATGGTGGTTCTGGTAAACAGGCACGTGCTGTGATTGATGGTCTGGAAGCTGATGTAGTAACCTTAGCACTGGCTGCTGATATCGACGTTATTGCAGAAAAAGCCAAATTACTCCCTGCGGATTGGCAAAAAAAATTGCCTCACAACTCTACACCTTATACATCAACCATCGTATTCCTGGTGCGTAAAGGCAATCCAAAGAATATTAAAGATTGGGGCGATCTGGTTAAACCTAATGTCGCAATCATTACACCAAATCCAAAAACCTCTGGTGGGGCGCGTTGGAATTATCTGGCAGCGTGGGCTTATGCAAAACACCTACCAGGCGGTAATGATGCCAAAGCCCAAGAATTTGTTCGCAAAATTTATAAGCAGACCAAAGTCCTAGATTCAGGTGCACGTGGTTCAACAACGACATTTGCTGAACGCGGCATTGGTGATGTATTGCTGGCGTGGGAAAATGAAGCGCATCTGGCACTTCGTGAACAACCTGGCAAGTTTGAAATCATCACACCTTCTCTGTCTATTCTGGCTGAACCACCAGTTGCGATCGTAGAAAAAACAGTAGCGAAAAAAGGCAACAAATACCTGGCACAAGGTTACCTGAACTTCCTCTACTCACCACTAGGTCAAGAAATTTCAGCACGTAACTTCTACCGCCCACGTAATGAAAAAGTACTGGCAAAGTACAGTCAGGTCTTCAAGCCATTAAAACTGGTGACGATTGATCAGGAATTTGGGGGTTGGGACAAAGTGCAAAAAGCTCACTTTGAAAATGGCGGCATTTTCGATCAAATCGTGAAAGCCAATACAGCAAAATAAGTTTTGCATTGAACAGATAAGGAGCATTCGCATGATACATACCCTCATTGTTCCAGGTGTAGGTGGCAGTGAACATGATCACTGGCAATCCTGGTTGCAACGTGGCCTGATGCAATGCTCCCGTGTTCAACAGCAAGACTGGAACCATCCGGTACTAAGTAGCTGGGTAGCGCAGTTTGTCAAATCTGTACAGCAGATTGAAGATGATATTGAAATCGTAGCGCACAGCTTTGGCTGCCTGACCAGTCTTGCAGCACTTGACCAGCATCCAGAACTTTGTCGAAAAATTAAAAAACTGGTTCTGGTGGCTCCGGCCAATCCGGCCCGTTTTGGTGAAAATGGCTTTGCACGTCATAGCCAAACAGATTACAGCGCTTATTTTCATCAGCTCAAGCTTCAGGTTCCGACCATCATGCTGATCAGTGAAAATGACCCTTGGCTGAGTTTTGAAGATGCACATGCTTTTGCCAGATCCTGGAAAATCCAACCGATTAATCTGGGCGCAGTCGGTCATGTTAATGTTGCTTCGGGCTTTGGCCCCTTCCCTGAAATTAAACAATACCTAAATTCAGAGATGTCGATGCAACATATCAGTAATGCTGATGAAGGCAAGTATTTTTTTAAATTTGCATTTTAGATGTTGCAAATTATGCTTGTCGCAAATTTCATTTTTAATATTCGCTGGTTGTATTCAATCAGCATTCTCTCTTTTGAGGAGTAATCATGTCGCAGCGATCCCGAGTGCTGCCAGGATTTGGTCTATCTCTAGGCTTTACCCTAGCGTATTTGTCATTAATCGTTCTTATTCCGCTGTCTGCCGTATTTATTAAATCGCTTGGCATTGGCTGGGATGGCTTATGGGAAATCCTGAGCTCTGAACGTATTCTCAAATCACTTCAGCTGAGTTTTAGTGCCGCCATTATCGCAGCCCTGATCAATGTTGTTTTTGGTCTGTTACTGGCTTGGTGTCTGGTACGTTATAGCTTCCCGGGTAAACGTATTATTGATGCTCTGGTAGATTTACCATTTGCCCTGCCAACTGCCGTAGCCGGTATTGCATTAACTTCACTGTATGCACCTACAGGCTGGATCGGTCAGTATCTGGAACCAATAGGTATTCAAGTGGCTTATACCCCGATAGGTATTACCTTGGCGCTGATCTTTATTGGGATTCCTTTTGTGGTGCGTACGGTTCAGCCAGTACTGTCTGATCTGGAAACTGAACTTGAGGAAGCTGCTTCTGCGCTCGGGGCAAACCGCTTCCAAATCGTGACCAAAATTATTTTCCCGATTCTGCTACCCGCATTGATTACAGGCTTTGCCCTGGCATTTGCACGTGGCGTGGGTGAATACGGTTCGGTCATCTTTATTGCCGGTAACCAGCCGTTTAAAACGGAAATTGCTCCACTCATGATTATCTCGCGTCTGGAAGAATATGACTATGCGGGTGCAACCACGATTGCTGTCGTGATGCTATTGATTTCATTTGTGATGCTATTCCTGATTAACTTGTTACAAGCTTGGGCTAGCCGTCGCACAGGGAGAACTGCACGATGAGTTTAAATACCAACAGCAATGCACTTGCTGAAAAGCTGCAATCCCGTGATGCAACTCGCGAGCCAAAATGGGTACGTTATACCCTGCTCACAATTGCGCTGATCTTCTTTTTAAGCTGCCTGATTCTGCCACTGGTATTGGTCTTTGTTGAAGCATTTAAGCAAGGCGTCGGCGTATATACTCAGGCACTGGTTCATCCAGACACATTATCTGCGGTGAAACTAACGCTATTAACTGCTGCAATTGCAGTACCGTTAAACGTGGTATTTGGTGTGGCTGCTGCCTGGTCAGTGGCGAAGTTTAACTTCCCGGGCAAGTCCATTCTGACCACGATTATTGATATACCTTTCTCGGTATCCCCAGTCATCGCCGGTATGATGCTGGTGCTGATTTTCGGTACCCAAGGCTGGATGGGTAGCTGGTTAATGGATAATGACATTAAGATCCTGTACGCCGTACCCGCAATTGTTTTGGCCACCATCTTTATTACGGTACCTTTCGTAGCGCGTGAATTGATTCCTTTAATGGAAGCTCAAGGCACCGAAGAAGAAGAAGCTGCAATTGTACTCGGTGCATCAGGCTGGAAAACCTTCTGGAAAGTGACCCTGCCAAACATTAAATGGGGTCTGATCTATGGCGTGATTCTGTGTAATGCACGTGCCATGGGTGAGTTCGGCGCGGTATCGGTAGTATCCGGTCATATCCGCGGTGAAACCAATACTTTGCCGCTACATGTCGAAATTCTCTATAACGAATATACCTTTAGTGCTGCGTTTGCTGTGTCTTCGCTCCTGGCTCTCCTCGCAATTGTGACCCTGGTGCTTAAAACCTGGGTAGAAATGCGCCAGGAAAAACAAAACAAACGTAATGACGATTTAACAGTTTCTTAAGGAATGCCCACATGAGTATTCAAGTTAAAAATATTGAAAAACACTTTGGTGCATTCCATGCACTGAATAATATTTCCCTGGATTTCCCGGATGGCCAGTTAGTAGCTCTTTTGGGTCCTTCAGGCTGTGGTAAAACCACCCTGCTGCGTATTATCGCTGGTCTTGAATCTGCAGATGGTGGTCAGGTCATTCTGGAAGGTCAGGATGCAACCAACGTCCATGTGCGTGAACGTGAAGTCGGTTTTGTCTTCCAGCACTATGCGCTATTCCGTCATATGACAGTGTATGACAACGTGGCATTTGGTTTACGTGTTCGCCCACGTTCAACCCGTCCATCAGAGACTGAAATCAAGAAACGTGTTACCCGTTTACTGGATCTGGTTCAACTGGGCTTTCTGGCAGATCGCTACCCTGCTCAATTATCTGGTGGTCAGCGTCAGCGTATTGCGCTTGCGCGTGCCCTAGCGGTTGAACCACGCGTACTACTACTAGATGAACCTTTTGGTGCGCTAGATGCCAAAGTGCGTAAAGAACTGCGTCGCTGGTTACGTACCCTGCATGATGAGCTGCATATCACTTCTATCTTCGTGACGCACGACCAGGAAGAAGCACTGGAAGTTGCAGATCAAATTGTGGTGATGAACAAAGGGAATGTCGAACAGATTGGTTCACCACGTGAAGTATATGAAACCCCGAAAACGCCATTCGTGTTCGACTTCCTTGGTCAAGCCAACCGTTTCGAAGGTCAGAATAATGGTGGCATTATTCAGTTGGGTGAAGATCGTATCCAATTTGAGGGAGCTCAAAAACATCCACAAGGTGACGTGATTGTATTCGCCCGCCCTGATGAATTGCGTATCTCCGCTCAGCCACAAGAGAATGCAATTCAGGCGACTTTCATTCGTGAATTATGGATTGCCGGTAAAGTCGTTGCAGAACTGAATGACCGTCAGGGTAACCTGATTGAAATTTCACTGACGCCTGAAGAAGCGCGAGCGCATCAATTCCGACCAAATCAGACCGTATGGTTAAGTCCACTTAACCTGCATTTATTTGCAAATCAGGTTGCTTAAGAAACATTCAGATGGGGCCATTTCAGCCCCATCCGCTTATAGGGTATATAGAAAATGAATTTCCAACAATTAAGAATTATTCGAGAAACTGTTCGTCAAAAATTTAATTTAACTGAAGCTTCTGCAGCACTGTATACCTCACAATCGGGTGTGAGTAAGCATATTAAAGACCTGGAAGATGAACTTGGTGTACAGTTGTTCATCCGTAAAGGTAAGCGTCTACTCGGTCTGACTGAACCAGGTCAGGCACTGCTCGGAATTGTGGAGCGCATGCTGGTCGATGCTGACAATATCAAACGTCTGGCAGATGACTTTAACAAGGTTGATGAAGGGACATTGACCATTGCGACAACGCATACCCAGGCACGTTATGTATTACCGCCGATCGTGAATCAGTTCAAAAAAGAATTTCCAAAAGTTCATCTGATTCTGCAACAGGCCAGTCCGGTTGAAATTACTGAAATGCTGCTACAAGGTGAAGCAGACATCGGGATTGCGACTGAAGCCTTAACTACTGAAGATAACCTGGCCAGTGTGCCGTACTATAACTGGCAACACAGCATTATTACGCCTCAAAACCACCCATTAACCAAGAAAGATAATATCCGTATTGAAGATCTGGCGAATTATCCGATCATCACTTATCACGGTGGTTTTACAGGCCGTTCTAAAATCGATACCGCTTTTGAAGAAGCAGGTTTTGATGTGGATATCGTAATGTCCGCCCTAGATGCCGACGTAATCAAAACTTATGTAGAGCTGAATATGGGGGTCGGTATTGTCAATGATGTGGCATACGACCCAGAACGTGATTATCGCTTAAAACAGATTAAAACTGATATTTTTGGTGTAAATACCACATGGATTGCTGTACGTAAAGGCCATTTATTACGTGGTTATGGCTACGAATTTATCTCGCTTTGCTCTCCAGATGCAGACATTCGAGCACTAAAAAAAGTAGCTTATCCGGATGACTAATTTATAAAATCTAAATAAATGGAATGAGGCTTTTTAGCCTCTTTTTTATGCTTGTTTCAACTAAGTATGTTTGAAATACAGGCATAATTGAGCTTCAGAAGAATATTTAAAAATTAAGAACCTTATGGACTTTTAGCCTGATTTATTGAAGTATGATTAAACACTTAAATTAATTTAATAACTTGATAGATATAAAAAAACGAGCCGAAGCTCGTTTTTTTATTAAATCAAATAATTAGAAGCGGAAGCTTACACCCAGTTTAGCTACTGGTAACCATTCATATTTATTGTCTTCACGAATATTACGTTCTTCACGTTCTACTTGATCGGCAAAATCAGCAACTATCCCATCTTCACTTGTAGCCGAACCTGAAGATGTTAAGTTGACTGTTGGATTACCGTTATAGTAAGCACCGATCTCACCAAACAATCCCCAACGGTTAGTAATTGCAGGAGAGAAACCAATACCTACATATGGGGCAATATTATTTTTGTAAGATAATTGACCATCAATACGTGCACCTCCAGGACCTGCTTCAAATGGAACATCATTAACACTGAAGCTTTCACCAGCACCTACACGACGAGTAATATCATAATCATTATCAATATATGCTACACCTGCAGCCATATAGAACCAGTTTGCCCAAGGACGAATTTCAGCATTCAAGTAGGTTAAATTATTATCCATATCTAAGTCATATTTCGAACCGTCAATTGATAAATCATCGGTCCAAGAAATGTCACCACCGTTATAACCCAAGGTTAAACCTACGTATGGGTTTACACTCCAGGAGATTGCACCACCGTAACCAGTAGTACCGACTTCAGCACGTACAGATGCTGGCTTAAAGAAAGAGAATTCAGCAACGCCTTCATCGGTTACAATGACTTCATCAGCGGCCATGACAGAAGTGGTTGCCGCAGCAAGTACGGACAGCGCAAAATATTTAGCAAAAGTTTTCATCTATGTCTCCTCAAAAAAATTATTTTTAACGTTTTTACTCTTCGTTATGCCTGCATCTTAATTCACAATATGATCACTCTTTATTCAAGTTTTGCTGAGTTTATGTAAACTTTTGATACATTTGATGCCTTTTATATGATTTTCATGAGGTTTTTTGCACAGTCACCTTAATTAGATGCTTTTACTGGAAATTTTCTGTTTATTGATTAAATCATGAGCTATATAAAGATAATATTCATTAATTTTTGAATGAAACTTGACACATCCATTTTCTCCATAATTCGGAAGAATTAATTTTGATATAAGTCGTGTTTTCCATCTAATCTTTGCTCAATATAGTGTAAAATCTTGGAAATTTTTTTTCTGGAAGGAAGATCATGTCTCAGCTTTCAACAATCATTGAACAAGCGTTTGAAGACCGTGCGAATTTCACAGCAGCGGATTGTCCTGCTGAAGTTCGTCAAGCAGTTGAGGAAGTAATTGCTGGCCTGGACAATGGCTCTCTACGTGTAGCTGAAAAAATCGATGGTGAATGGGTCGTTCATCAATGGATTAAGAAAGCTGTACTGTTGTCTTTCAAACTGAATGACAACAAACCAATGGAAGCATGCGATCTTCGCTTTTATGACAAAGTAGATACTAAATTTGGTGACTGGACTGAAGAACAGTTCAAAGCTGCTGGTGTACGTGTCGTACCACCTGCTGTAGCACGTAAAGGTTCTTACCAGGCGAAAAACGTGGTATTGATGCCTTCTTATGTGAACATTGGTGCGTATGTTGATGAAGGTACGATGGTTGATACATGGGCAACTGTAGGTTCATGTGCGCAAATCGGTAAAAATGTTCACCTGTCAGGTGGTGTAGGGATTGGTGGTGTTCTTGAGCCACTTCAAGCAAACCCAACCATTATCGAAGACAACTGCTTTATCGGTGCACGTTCTGAAATCGTAGAAGGCGTAATCGTAGAAGAAGGCTCTGTGATTTCTATGGGCGTATTCATTGGTCAATCTACCAAGATTTATGACCGTGAAACTGGCGAAATCCACTACGGCCGTGTACCTGCTGGTTCAGTCGTTGTATCTGGCAGCCTTCCTTCTAAATGCGGTAAATACAGCCTGTACGCTGCTGTGATCGTGAAAAAAGTTGACGCGAAAACACGTGCGAAAACTAGCCTGAACGATTTGTTGCGTGAAGACTAAGTCCTAACTTTTTAGGAACTTAATGTTCCTCAGAGCTTTAGTCGCTCTTCGTCTCTACGGTCAGCAATGATCGTAGGGATTTTTATTTTTATACATTGTTCTTTCTTCCCTGGTTAATTTTGTTATGAGTACGCTTCGATCTTCTGCTATCCCTGTTTCTGATCCGTCTGCGGGTTTACGCATCACGGAGATCTTTTATTCATTACAGGGTGAAGCCAATACTGCAGGTCTGCCAACGGTCTTTATCCGTCTAACCGGTTGTCCTTTACGTTGTACCTATTGCGATACCACTTATTCTTTCGAAGGTGGTGAGCGTAAATCTTTAGAAGAAATCATTCAAACCACACTCGATTTTAAGACACCTTATATCTGCGTGACTGGTGGTGAACCACTGGTGCAGCCGAATGCCTTGCCTTTAATGCAGCGCCTGGCCGATGCAGGCTGTGAAGTCTCCTTGGAAACCAGCGGTGCGCTGGATGTGTCTAAGGTAGACCCTCGTGTATCAAAAGTATTAGACTTGAAAACGCCAACTTCGGGTGAAGTTGCACGAAATTTGCTTTCCAATCTCGACCATTTAACCCAGCACGATCAGATCAAGTTCGTAATCTGTAATCGTGAAGATTATGAATGGTCCAAACAGCAGGTTGAACAGTACCAGTTGAATGAAAAAGTCAGTACGGTCTGGTTCTCGCCTGCTTTTGAAGTTGAAAAAGGTACGGCGCGTATGCCACAGCTGGCACGTGATCTGGCCCAATGGATTTTAGAAGACCATCTCCCTGTTCGCTTCCAGCTACAGTTACATAAACTATTATGGAATGACGAAACTGGTCGTTAATTATTTATCAAATATTTTGGAGATTTAGCTATGCGCCCTCGTGCCATTGTATTGTTATCTGGCGGATTAGACTCAACCACGTGTTTAGCCTGGGCGCAGGCACGCTACGAATGTATTGCTTTAAGTTTTATGTATGGCCAGCGTTCGACCACTGAACTTGATGCAGCAAGAGCTTTGACTGGTCGTGCAGGTGTGGAACATCGTGTCATCAATATTGACTTAGGCAACCTCGGTGGCTCTGCCCTGACTGATCACAGTATTGATGTGCCAGACCAACTTCAGGAAGGTATTCCTGTGACGTATGTCCCAGCACGCAATACAATTTTCCTGTCTTATGCACTGGCTGCAGCTGAAGTTTTTGGTGCAGAAGCAATTGTGATCGGAATTAATGCCGTCGATTATTCCGGTTATCCTGACTGTCGTCCTGAATTTATTGAAGCCTTTGCCAATATGGCTCGCCTTGCCACCAAGGTAGGCGTGGAAGGTAAACCGCTCAAATTTGAAACACCTCTGTTACATTTATCCAAAGCAAATATCATTCGCTTAGGACTTGATCATGGCGTAGACTATAGCCAAACGGTATCTTGCTACCAGGCAGATGACCAAGGACGTGCCTGTGGTACATGTGACAGCTGCCGTCTGCGTAAACAAGGTTTTGCAGATGCAGGTGTTGAAGACCCGACACGTTATATACCGTAATAACAAGGTAGAGTTTATGAAAAATTTTAAATCAAATATTGTTCTTTCAGCTTTAGTTTCAGCCGCTGCGATGTTTGCAACTACTGCTCAAGCAGATGACAGCAAGCTGCAAAATGCTTATAAAAGCACCAATGTTAAAGCTGCTTTGATCAATGTTTGTAAAGATGAAACTGGTAAAGGCAAACAGCTGACCAGTGCTGAAGTGAGCAAATATTGTACTTGTGCGGTTGAGGCAGATGGTAAATTGACCAATGCACAAAAATGGGAAATTCAAAGCACGATTAACCAGAAGAAAAGTCCAGCAACTTTAGCTTTTGTACAAAAACAAAATAAAGATTTGCAGGCATGTTTTGGTCCACAGTTAACTGGAAAGTTAAAAACTTTAACTGAACAGGCTCAAAAAGCTGCTGCTGCCAAAAAATAATTTCTGATTATTCTTTGCATAAATAAGCCACTATAATGTGGCTTATTTTTTTGTGAAAATTACAACAGCAATGGAGTTTTTTATGTCTGAGATCGGCTTGCTTGACCATGTTTTCCCTACTACGACTGGTGAAATCAACTTGACTCAATTAGATGCAGCGTGGTTAATCATCTATTTTTATCCAAAAGACTCCACCCCAGGCTGTACTACACAAGCTGCTGGTTTTTCCTGTCTAAAAGACCAGTTTGATGCGCTAAATACAACAATTCTGGGGGTATCACGCGATTCAGTTAAAGCTCACCAAAACTTTACGGAAAAGCAGAACCTGAGCATCAACCTGATCAGTGATAAAGAAGAACTACTCTGCACTCACTTTAACGTGATTAAAGAAAAGAACATGTATGGCAAAAAAGTTATGGGCATTGAGCGCTCTACTTTCATTTTCCATAATGGCAAACTGGTGAAGGAATACCGTAAAGTAAAAGCAGCGGGGCATGCTGAACAGGTTTTAGAAGATTTAAAAGCACTCCAAGCAACTTAAAATCTATTTGATATAAAAAAATGAGTCCCAATTAGACTCATTTTTTTATCACTCAAACAAAGATGAAGGATACTGTAATTCCCCACATTACCATCGCAATCAGTACATCAAGATATCAGTTCACAGCAACAAGCCATGAAAGGCTGTCAAGCTCAACTGATTGGCGCTATGCATTATAGAATGGTAGCGACACCTGCATTTTCTCAGCGATGGTTTAGTCAAGGCATTCATCGCAAGTCTCTGCATAAGGCCCCTGCGATTGTTTATAAAGATCAGGATCACATGCATGGTAAAGCTTGACTGACTCATTACGGTCTTTCTCAACAAAGCTATCCTTCTTACTCTATTTCTTCTTCGACTACTTTTGCAGAAGCAGTCTTTGCCGGACTGGGTTATGGTCTGGTGCCGGATTATCAGATTGCAGATCGGTTTCAACAAAACGCTTTGCTAGAAATCCTTCCAGAATGCAGAACAGATGTGAAACTGTATTGGCATCACTGGAAACAGCAGTCACCAGCTTTACAACAACTCACCCAAACTATTCTAGAACAGGCAGAGCAACATTTAAATTATCCCCTTCCAATTTAGACTGCTCTGCCACATTTAAAGAAATGAACAGCTAAATTATGAGGCCTTCCACTGCCCGATCAGATGAATATTGACCTTTTCACCTACACCAGCTGTGGCTTTTTTCATACCAAAATCTGAACGGTTAATCACTGTTTTCGAATTCACATCAAGTAAATTCGGGTTGGTTTTATTTGGTGTTAGCGTGGTATCAAAAACTACTGGACGCGTCACACCCCGTAAACTCAAATTACCCAATACCTGATAGCGGTTCGTTCCATTTGGTTTAAACTGGGTACTTTTAAAATTCACAGTTTTATAACGTGAAGCATCAAACAGATCTTCACCCATAATCATATTTTTTAGACTTGGCTTGGACAGCTGTAGACTATCTACCTGCATGGTAAATTCAGTTGAAGCCTGTTGTGGTTTTTGAGGATCAAACTGAATCGAGGCTTGGAATTGCTGAAAACTTCCCTTTACGACAGTCAAACCCAATGAATTAATACTAAAACCCACGCTACTTTTAGGCGTCAAGCTCCAGCTGGCAGAGGCTGCTGATATACTTACTACTGAAAGGCATCCTGCATAGGCTATATTTTTTAGGATAAGATTCATTGTGTTGCTCCCTAACAATCAAATGAACTCCTCACCTTAAAACAGTTTTAGCTCAGATTCGTTTTATCATTCGTTTTAAACTTGTGTGCCAATTGTTGATAAGTCTCAGTATTTTTAAACTTATGTAAAAACTCGCTGGTTCCTAAAGGAAATGCTGATTCCATAATGTCACCATGATAATAGGCTTCCCGTAATGGTGTTGCTGAAATGGCACCGACTAGACTGTCTAGTTCCACCATTTCCCATTCTGGGAACAGTCTTAAATAATAAGAGGACTCATCTTTAAAATGTCCAATCAGACCAACTTTGGCATTTAGCTCTGCCACTCCGGCAACCAGTAATTTTACCAGTTTTTGCCATTTTTCATCATTATAGACATCAATGACATGTACGAATTTAATACGCTTCTGATCTGCTTCGGAAAAATTCGACAGGATCATTTCTTCACGTTCAGAGGCCAGAAATGGGTTTTTGATATTACGTTCCTGCTGCGCTGATCCTAAAGCCAGAATCACCTGCTGGCTTTGCTGCAAAGCAATTTTAATGGTTTGCATATGTGCCAGATGAAAAGGCTGGAAGCGACCAATAAAAACCAGATAATCAAATTTATATTTCATAGCACATCTTACTTTTATGAACGCATCAGTTATGTCGTAGGGAAATTTTTACGACATAATAAGCGCCAATAAATTCATATTAATAAAGCAAGGATAGTACGATGACACTGAGCTGTATTCAACAACCGCATCAGCATTTAAATGCGAATTTAGACAATGGCATACTGACCTTAGCCATTCACCGTCCTGAAGCGAAAAATGCGCTCTACGGCGAGCTGTACTTATGGATTGCTCAGGCCCTGGATGAAGCGGACCAGGATAGTAGCGTGCGTGTGGTGATTCTACGTGGTCAGGATGCGGACTTTAGTGCCGGCAATGACATGCAGGACTTTATGAAGTTCATCCAGACACCTTTACAGGGTAAAGCCGGTGATACACCGCCCTTTGTTCTGCTCAAGTCTGCTGCAAAATTCTCCAAGCCTTTGATTGCTGCAGTGCGTGGTGTTGCCATTGGCATCGGGGTAACGATTCTGCTGCACGCCGATCTGGTGTATAGCGATAATACGGCCCTGTTCCAGATTCCATTTGTCAGCCTTGGTCTGTCTCCTGAAGGTGCATCAAGCAAACTGCTGGTACAACAGGCTGGCTATCACAGAGCCGCTGAACTGCTCCTGACAGCTCAAAGATTTAATAGTGAAAAAGCCTTAAGTGCAGGTTTGATCAATAGCATCGAAGAAGATGTGTATGCAGCTGCACAAAAACAGGCTCAAACTCTTGCCGCTTTACCCTTGGCTTCTATTAAGCAGACCAAAGCACTAATGAAGCATAATCTGGCTGAAATTATTGAATGCATTGATGATGAGGCAGAAATCTTTATGAAGCGTGTAGGCTCACCTGAAATGATGGAAGCAGTTCAGGCCTTTATACAAAAACGGAAACCTGATTTCACACAATTCAACTAATTCTGAAACTTATCTTTTAATTGAGGCAGTTTAGACTGCCTCAATCTTTTATATTTCTGAAAGAACCCAGCTTATGACAAATGAAAACTCCCAAATGACTTCTCAAACAACTGATAGTTCAAATCCTGACAAGAAGCGTTATTACGAGCCGGCACCACAGGATATTGATGTAGAGAATTTCCGTAAGGTCATTGAAAGCCGCCGTTCAGTGCGTAAATTTACCAAAAAACCAATCCCTGCTGAGGTACTGGATGCCTGTCTGGATCTGGCACTACTGGCACCAAATTCATCAAATCTGCAGCCATGGACATTTTATGTTGTGCAGAACCCATCCAAGAAAAAGCATCTGGTGAAAGCCTGCATGAGCCAACTGGCCGCTAAAACAGCTTCTGAACTGATTGTTTGTATTGCTCGTACTGACCGCATTGATGAAATGGCGAAACTGAATATTAGTGAGTTTCCATTTCCTGAGGCGCCTCCAGCAATCAAAAAGTACTATAAGTACATTCCCTATAACTACAAGACAGGCTATCTGAATGCCTTTGGTAACTTTAAGAAAGTCGCTTTCAAAGTAGCCCGTACTCTGGATAAGCAGATGCCGGTTTCTGCTTTCAGCCCCGCTGATGCAAAACTATGGGCGACTAAAACCACGGCGCTGGCTTGTGAAAATCTGGTTTTAGCTTTACGCGCTTATGGTTTTGATAGCTGTATGATGGAAGGCTTCGATGAGCCCATGGTTCGTGAAATTCTGGAATTAAATGACGAACAGTATCCAGTCATGGTGATTGGTGCAGGTGAACGTGCTAAAGATGGGGTATTCTTCCCGCAGTACCGTTTTGATCGTGAGTTATTCATTCAAAAGGTTTAAACAGCATTTAAAATTTAAATCTTTTATTTGCTAGATGATTAGCGACATGGATGTCGCTGTTAGGCAGAGATTCAGGGATGAATCTTCTGCCTAACAAAAGATTTTGGTGACCTTACGGAATATATTCCTCATCCCTCAAAGTAACATCAGCCTATGAACGAATATTACAACTTCTCACACTTTATGAGGCTATGCCATCTTAACGCCTACAAAGATTTTTTAAATTTTTGACCCACTAGTCTAAGAATAGTTCGCTCTTAATTTCCGATAATCAATCCAGTTACAATGAAATCCGACCGGCACCCGAACTGGTAAATGAATCGTTGCAATGGGTCCTTCTGTAATATGCTGGGCATCCAGAATTACCACTTTCGAGGGGCTACAATCTAAAGCATGGATATAAGACATTAACCATCCATCATTTTCTGCCTGAGCATTTTCCCGTGCGACAAAGACTGCCTCACCAGTGACCCAGTTTTCTCCAAAGGAATAACTTTCTGTGGTTCTGGTTCTTAAATTAAAACACATCACCGTATTGCTGCTGACATGGGAAGGATCATCAAATTCACCAAAATAAATACTATAGATATAACGATACTGTCGCCCAATAAATGCTTCATTAATCCGTGGAAATTCCTGCTTGATATTTGATAATACGGTTCGTGTCACTTTTCCTGTTCCTTGTTCAAAAATAAAGCGCTCTAGTCGTATATCCTGATCTTCAATCGGTCCCTGAATCGAGCGGATCAATGCTTTGGAGTGCACTACCGCATCCATCACTATATCGCCAGTATTCAGATCATAGGCATTCACGGTATGAAAAATAAAACAGGGATCAATCTCATACCAGCGCATGTCAGTGACTTTGCCACCAAAAGGTAATACACCTATACGTGCCTGTCGTTTTGGATTCCATTGATAAGGCAGCATTGAACCTTTTAAAGCACTGCGAACCGAGAAATTCACATTCAGATCCAGAATCAGCACCTGAGATTTGGTAATAGCACAATCATGAATCATCGGTCCATGTTTCACTGGAAACTCGACCTGGTGTTTTAATTTACCGTGCGAATCTATATGCAGATAAAAAACTTTATTTTGGCTCAAGGCATCATAGCAAACTGCATGAATATCCCCTGTTTCGGGATCAACATGCGGATGAGCTGTGAATGGTAAATCCTCTTCATTTTTAAAAAGATGATGTCGTTCGGATTCCAGCTTACTATTGACTTCAACTGGATAAGCACCCGCTTCAACTAAAGCCCAGATTTTTCCAGCAAAGTTAATGACATTGGTATTCACGGCATCAGCAACACCTCGCGTTTTGCCTGGAATCAGTGGTCGGTGAAGTTTCTTCTGCACGCTGGCAACTCCGACGTAACTGCTCTTATACCAATGTGCCTTACCGCCTTTCAGTCTCAAGGCATGAATCATGCCATCGCCAGTGAACCAATGATAATTTCTGGGATTTTTGACCAGAATTGGATTTGGGCCAATCCGCATTAGTGCACCATCGAGTTCTGCCGGAATCTGTCCTTCTACCATGAGTTGAGTAGAGAAATGCTCCTGCCGTTGCGGGGCAAATATACTATCCAGATAAGGATTATCATTGGAATAGAGAATACGACTATGCAGAATTTCTGCACTGTATTGAATGGATTTACTAAGCGTATTTTTGAGCATTCTGCTAAGCGGTTTTGGCCAATGCATTGTTATTTTCCTTATTGTATTTTTTATCTGGAGTGCTATGGCAAATTTTATAATAACAAAAGCAGTTTGACTGTTTTTTAAATGTAGACTGACGGCGCGCCAGGATGAACACGCCGTAATGAATATGATATGAATAATACTTTGAGGTTTAGACTTTGATATCCAGCAGCTGGATAAACTCAAAAGCTGGCTCTTCATAAGGATGGCTGTCTTTTAAGGCTTTAGCGACCTCGACTGCTTTTTCATCTGGCACCAGAATTTCTACCCGCCATTCTTCTACCTGCTCCAGTTGACCGACTTCACCAATATGAGGATCTGCACCTTCTTGCGGCTTAAACTGTCCGGTTCCCAAAACCTGCCAGGCGCAATTGGTATACTCACCAATACCCCCTGCTCCTGCTGAAAACACTGCATTTTTAGTGTCTTCCAGATTTTCGTCCGGTACGTAATAAATCAGCTTTAACATATATTCTTTCCTGAAATTCAGATATTTATTGTATTTTTAAGGGCTTGGGTAATTATCTTCAATGCAGGATTTTGAGAATTCTTGTTAAATGTTGCATACAAGCCTAGTTTTGGGAGCATCTGATCAGTCTGGATAATCTTTACATGATCATTCAAAAATCTCAGTAAATACTCAGGAGCAAAACTAAAACCCATCCCCATATTGGTCAGATTGATGTGTTGCAATACATTGGTCACCCACAGTAGCTGTTCATGTTCGAGCTGATCAATACCAAGCAGCTGATCCAGCTTTTCATAAAACACGGGTGAGGCATTCTGCTCACACATAATAATATTATGATTTTTCAGTTCCTGTAGTTTCAGGATTCGATCTGTAGGATGCAAATGATGAGCAGCTAGCAAGTAAATCTGTTCGGTCAATAAATGAATATTGTCAAAATCTGGATGATCCAGATGAAAACGGGTAATACATAAATCCAGTTCAGCATTTTTTAGCCGCTGAATTTGCTCCATACAGGTCAGGCTATGCAAGTGAATTTTTAAGTCAGGCATGGTTTTTTTAAGCTGCGCCAGAATCTGAGGCATCACCTTGATTTCTGCAACATTCAGAAAGCCAATATGAATCTGATTATTTTTTTGCTGTGCGACCTGGCGTGCTGCTGCCACTGCCAGCTTGGCATTTTCTAGTGCTTTTTCCGCATAGATCTGAAAAGCCCGCCCTTCATAGGTAAGTTTGACTTTTCTGGATGAACGATCAAACAGGTTCACCCCAACTTCCTGTTCCAGATCCTTAATTTGCTGGCTTAATGACGGTTGAGCAGTAAACAGCTTTTCGGCAGCCTTGGTAAAACTTTGTTGCTGCGCCACAGTCATAAAATAGCGTAAATGTCGAAGTTCCATAAGCTGCCCGGTTTCTGATCAGGTCAGCATCTTAAGATTATGACCCGCGCATTGCAAATAAGAATAGGTCGATAGTTTATATGAATATCGGTATATGAACAGATCCTGTTTTACTAGACTGCATGACCATATAGATGGCTTGTTCTTCACGCATATACATGGAGTCTTGTATGACACAGCATTATGACACTGATGTTTTGATCATTGGTACCGGTCCTGCAGGTTCAACATTGGGTTTGGCTTTGGCTAATTACGGTATCAAGGTACAACTGTTTACTCAGTTTAGCTGGCTGGCCAATAGTCCACGCGCACATATTACTAACCAACGTGCCATGGAGGTATTACGTGATTTAGGAGTTGAAGAACAGGTCAAAGAAATTGCTACACCTTGGGATCAAATGGGTGAGAGCCTGATTACCACCAGCCTGGTTGGCGAAGAAATTGCGCGCATGAGTGCCTGGGGTACCGGTGAGGAACGTCATGGTGACTATATCAAAGGCAGTCCATGCCCAGTGGTTGATCTGATTCAGCCAAAAATGGAAGCTTTACTGGTGAAGAATGCGGGTGAACGTGGCGCCATTTATAACTTTAATACTGAATATCTCTCTCATGTACAGGATGAAGATGGCGTCACAGCGACTTTCCTGAACCGGATTACCAATACTGAATTTAGCTTAAGAGCGAAATATCTGGTCGGTATGGATGGTGCCAAGTCACGCGTACTGGAACAACTTGGTTTGCCATTGGAAGGTGTCATGGCCCGTGCCGGTACAGTATATGTGACCTTTAAGGCTGATTTGACTAAATATGTGCAGCACCGCCCTGCCATCCTGCAATGGATTGTCAATCCGGAAGCGAGCTTTGGTGATCTTGGTATGGGTTTACTGCGTGCCATTACACCATGGAATGAATGGATTATGGGCTGGGGCTTTGACATTTCCAAAGGTGAGCCACAAGTCACTGAAGAACAGGTTCGGGCACGTCTTAATACATTTGTTGGTGCTGAAGTAGAAGATATCGAAATTCAAAAACTGTCTTACTGGTATGTGAACCAGACCTGGGCAACCGAATATTCCAAAGGCCGTGTGTTCTGTGGCGGAGATGCAGTGCATCGTCATCCACCATCCAGTGGTTTAGGTTCGAATACCTGTATGCAGGATGCCTTTAACCTGGGCTGGAAACTGGCTTATGCAGTCAAAGGCTGGGCTGTGCCTTCCCTGCTGGATTCCTATACAATTGAACGTGCACCTGTGGGCAAACAGATCGTGGCGCGTGCGAACCAGTCACGTTTTGACTATAAATACCTGAAAGAAGTCTTTGGTTTTGATCAAGGCGTGACGACACAAAAACAAATGCTGGAACGTATCTTTGCTGAAGATGAGCAAGGTGCTGAAATCCGTCAAAAGCTGTTTAAAGCATTGGCAGTTAAAAACTATGAGTTTAATGCGCAAGGTGTAGAGTTAAATCAGCGCTATACCTCCAATGCAGTCATTAGCGAAGCTGAGCCTGAAAGATTTAAGCGTGATCAGCAGCTTTATCTGCAAGCAACAACGCGCCCGGGTGCCAAAGTGCCGCATACCTGGCTGATCAATGCCAATGGTCAAAAACAGTCCACGCTAGATATTACCGGTAAAGGTCGTTTTACTCTGCTGACAGGTTTATCTGGCAAAGGTTGGAAACAGGCGGCTGAAGCATTGAAACTGCCATATCTGGATGTGATTCAGATTGGTTCACGTAACTATCGTGATGTGTATGGCACCTGGAATGCCAAGTCTGAAATTCATGAATCTGGCGTAATTCTGGTTCGTCCAGATGGTTATGTGGCATGGCGTTATCAGGACAGTACCAATGATCAGTTTGATTTTGTGAATACACTGAAGGCGGTGTTGAAACAGATTCAATTAACTGTTTAGAGATAAAGAGCCACCTTCGGGTGGTTTTTCTTTATTAGTGGTAAAAGAATCACAGTTGTCGATCATTAAGATCATACATCTTTTCCCTAATATCTCATTATTTTAAAAATACCCTACGGCATAGATGCCACTCGTCAACTCGTAGGACATAGATGCCCATCAGGCTAACAAAGGATTTTGGTTACTTTACGGAATATATTTCTCATTCTTCAAAGTAACCAAGACGCTTCATTAAAAGTAATACACACATAAAATCAAAAATGAAAAAAACCACCTCTCGGTGGCTTTTATTAAATCTGATGATCAAGAACCCTGTAGCAAATAACTGCCTAGCAAAAATAGCACCTGTAAACCAACAACAAAACCAAATAACCACCAACCTTTCTGACGTAGTTCCGTTCTATCTATTATTCTGAGTGTTTTAGCCATGTCATCACCTCATACATGAGTGTTGATACTAAAATGATCTATATCATCTTTGCTTTAAAATGCATATCTATTGTGCATAAATTACACAATATCACCTCTATACCTATATAAAAGCAAAATCCAAACCAGTTCAGTGAGAGATTAAAAATAAAAGCAAAATGCTTTAAAAACAAAAAACCACCGAATGGGTGGCTGAGTATCTACATCTTACTGAATAAATTACTATTTTTCCATATGATAAATTTTAGTTATTGTTTTTAAAAAACTATTAATTACAATAATCATTTCGCGGCATTATCATCGAAGTACTATCCAATGCTTTAGAAAATTCTACTTTTTCGTAAAAGCGTTGTTTAGTATTAGTTGTGATTTCCTCTATACTTTTTCACAACATTCAATGAAACATGATTTTCAAGCGGAAATACATCGTATATGCACGAGATTGCTCGTGCGACTTCAAAATTTAATCTTCTCACATGAATCGTGTCAGTTTTATCTACCATTAATACTGCTTGCGCTGAGCTTTGGCAACTATCCTATTTTTTAGCCGTATCGATTCGATGAAAGTTCACTCCCCACATATACCACTCACAACCTGCTAAAAACGTGAATATAAACACTGTCATTATTTTTATAATTATTTTATGCATCAAATAAAGCTGTAATAAACTCTACCTCTAAATTCGTAATACAATTCAGCTAAATTCAACTGACATATGAAAATTATACAAAACGAGTTTTGGCAAATAAAAAAAGCCACCTTCCGGTGGCTTTCTCAACTCACTGATTTAATTAACCAATAAATTTACGAGCATTACGGAACATACGTAACCAAGCACCGTCCTGATCCCAGTCTTCTGGTTTCCAAGAATGCTGGATTGCACGGAAGTTACGCTCAGGGTGTGGCATCAGGATCGTTGCACGACCATCTTTAGAGGTCACACCAGAGATACCTTCAGGCGAACCGTTCGGGTTCAATGGATATTGCTCAGTTGCATTACCCTGGCTATCTACATAACGCATGATTACCTGGTTATTGGCATTCAACGCAGTAATGCTTTCAGCTGATGCAACCACACGACCTTCACCATGAGCCACAGCGATTGGCAGGATTGAGCCTTCCATACCTTCAAGCAATACAGAATGAGATTTCTCTACACGAACGTTTACGCTACGCGCTTCAAATACTTCTGACTTGTTGCGATGGAAACGAGGCCATGCATTCGCACCTGGAATCAATGGAGCCAATTGAGACAACATCTGACAACCGTTACAAATACCTAGAGAGAAGGTTTCCTGGCGGTTGAAGAATTTCTCAAACTGGTCACGCAGTTGCTGGTTAAAGAGTACTGATTTTGCCCAGCCGCCGCCTGCACCCAATACGTCACCATAAGAGAAGCCACCACATGTCACCAGACCTTCGAAATCATCAAGGCTGATACGGCCTGCCAACAGGTCGCTCATGTGTACGTCAACTGTACTAAAACCAACTTTGTCGAACGCAGCTGCCATTTCGACATGACCGTTGACACCTTGCTCACGCAGAATAGCCATGCTTGGACGACGTGAGTTAATGAACGGTGCTTCGATTTGTTCGTTCAGATCAAATGTCGGTTGAGCAATCAAACCTTTGTGCGCTTTGTCTGTAACTAATGCAAATTCCTGATCCGCAGTTTCTACGTTGTCACGTAAACGCTGGATTTGATGAGAAACTTCAGTCCAAGCCACTTGCAGGTCAGCACGTTCAAGTACCAGACCATTTACAGATAACTGGTCAGAGTTATTCACTGTACCAACTACAGAGATCGCATCTTTCAGAGTAGAAGCAGCGATTTCTGCTTGCAATGCTTCCCAATCTGCTTTCGCAATTTGCAGAACTGCACCGATTTCTTCAGCGAACAATGCTTCAACTGATTGGTCTTCTAGCGCCACACCTAAGCGTGCAGCAAACATCATTTCTGCAACAGTCGCTAATAAACCACCATCACCGATGTCATGGTAAGCCTTGATCAGACCACGGTTGTTCCAATCTTGAACCAGTGCAAAGAATGCTTTGAAGTCATCGAAGCTATCAACATCTGGAGTTACAGAACCGATGGCTTTATACACCTGAGCCAGGATCGAACCGCCCAGACGGAACTGACCCTTAGACAGATCAATACGAACCAGTACAGACTCAATATTTTTCAGCTCAGGGGTTAATGTTTTACGAACATCAGTGACTGGTGCAAATGCAGTAATCACGCCTGACATTGGAGAAGTCACAGATTTGTCTTCGCCTTCGTCATCCCAAGTGGTACGCATTGAAAGCGAGTCTTTACCGACTGGAATTGCGATACCCAATGCTGGGCACATTTCCATACCAATCGCTTTAACGCCTTCAAATAGGGCTTGATCTTCACCCGGTTGACCCGCAGCAGCCATCCAGTTTGCAGACAATTTAATGTCGCTGATTTGATCAATCTTCGCAGACATGATATTCGAGATTGATTCAGCAACAGATAAACGCGCAGAAGCTGCTGGGTTTAACAATGCAACTGGTGGACGTTCGCCCATTGCCATTGCTTCACCAGTGTAACCTACAAGGCTTGTTGTGGTGACTGCAGCATCCGCTACAGGCACTTGCCATGGACCAACCATCTGGTCACGTGCAACCATACCGGTAATCGAACGGTCACCAATGGTGATTAAGAATGATTTAGAGGCAACCGTCGGGTTCTTAATGACACGATAAATCGCATCTTTAAGATCAGTCACTTTAGACGCATCGAAGTCGTCGCCTTTGCGTTCAGCTGTTTCGTATGAGCGGCTCATACGCGGTGTACCGCCAAGCATTACCTGCATTGGCATATCCACAGGCTTGTTGCCGAACAATGGATCTTCAACAGTCAAGTGACGCGCTTCAGTCGCTTCACCCAATACCGCAAACGGACAACGTTCACGTGCACAGATTGATTCAAATAATTCTAATGAAGACGGGCGGATCGCAAGCACATAACGTTCTTGTGCTTCGTTTGACCAGATTTCCATTGGAGACATACCTGGCTCAAGCGATGGAATCTTACGCAGATCAAGTACCGCACCAAGCTCGTGATCGTTTACAAGTTCAGGCATTGCGTTTGAAATACCACCCGCACCCACATCGTGTACTGAAACGATCGGGTTGTGATCTTCCATGCGCCAGCAGGTATCAATCACTTCCTGACAACGGCGTTCCATTTCCGGGTTTTCACGCTGTACAGAAGCAAAGTCCAGGTTTTCACCAAGTTTACCGCTGTCTACAGAAGACGCTGCACCACCGCCAAGACCGATCAGCATCGCAGGACCACCAAGAACGATCAGTAAATCGCCTGGCTGGATTGCATCTTTTTCAACATGGTCTGAACGGATGTTACCGTAACCACCGGCAATCATGATTGGCTTATGGAAACCCTTGACTTCGCCATTTACATTTTGTTCAAAAGTACGGAAGTAACCATTTAACGCAGGACGACCAAATTCATTGTTGAACGCGGCACCACCCAATGGACCTTCAATCATGATTTGAAGTGGAGATGCCATACGTGATGGTTTGCCGTAGTTTTCTTCCCAAGGCTGTTCAAAGCCAGGAATATTCAGGTTAGATACGGTGAAACCAGTTAAACCAGCTTTTGGCTTACCACCACGACCAGTCGCGCCTTCATCACGGATTTCTCCGCCTGAACCTGTCGCTGCACCGGCAAATGGTGCAATCGCTGTTGGATGGTTGTGGGTTTCCACTTTCATCAGGATGTGAGCAGCCTGGCTCTTGTATTTATAAACGTGTTGACCGTTTTCTTCTTGCGTTGGGTAGAAACGCTGAGTATCAAAACCAACAATCACGGATGCGTTGTCTTTATATGCTGACAATACGTCTGTTGGTGATTCTTTATAGGTATTTTTGATCATCTGGAACAATGATAATGGCTGAACTTCACCATCAATGGTCCATTCAGAACCAAAGATTTTATGACGGCAGTGTTCAGAGTTTGCCTGAGCAAACATCATCAGTTCGATGTCATTCGGGTTACGGCCCAGTTTAGTGAACGCTTCTGTCAGGTAATCAATTTCCTGATCAGACAGTGCAAAACCAAACTCATTGTTAGCTTTTACCAGTGCTTCTTTACCCTGCCCCAGAATATCAATCGAGTTCAAAGGTTTTGGCGCAGTTTCGATGAATAGTGCAGCCGCATCTTCAATTGCATTAAATACGCTTTCAGTCATGCGGTCATGTAAGACCTGTAATGCTTCTGTAGAAAGCTCTTTTACACCCTTCAGCGTAAATAAAACACCGCGTTCAAGACGATGAACCGGTGTATTACAATTCTTGAAAATATCAGTCGCTTTCGAGGACCACGGCGAAATCGTGCCGACACGCGGTGTGACTAAAATCTGGATTTCATCACTTGCAGCCTGGTGCAGTTCAAATGATTGACCATCGTTGAGAAGCTGTAAAGCGGATTGCTGTTGTTGCTCGTTGAGCGCTTGGTCAAAAAGATAAACAAATTGACTTTCTAGTGATTGAACAGAACTAATTGACGACAAACGCGAAAGTAGTTGAGTTTTCTTAAAAGAAGAATGTGCAGGTGCACCGGCAACGATAAACATGCTGATTTTGGCTCCACGGGATGGTCTTGTGAACCATGCCACAATGTGACTTGAGAGAGCGCATATTCTACTGTGAAATACTGGAATCAGCTAGTGAGGAATTAATAAATCTGATCGCTAAACTATCAGGATTTTTAAAATAATACTTTTATTTTCAGTTAAAAAAATTTAATGTAGTCGATTAGATTAACACATTTTCTTGCAGAAAAATCAAAACCGTTAAAGTTTTATTTTTAGTCGCAAAATTGTATTATTTTTCAACAACAAATTTATCTAGAATTAAACCTTCTTACTTGCTTCAGTGTGCCGAATACCTTAAAAAAACTCCCTTTATTTGAAAATAAATATTTCTTGTCGTCTATTGAAGTATCTCAATATTAAAATCATCTTTTAAAAACTCTTTACTCTTATCTCACTTTAAGACGGCAACTTATGTCGCAACTCCATATATTTTTAGCTCCATTTTTGGCATCATGCGTTAAAGAATTGATTGAATAATGATAAATGACTCAAATGCGTTGGCTGGAATTACTCTCCACTGTCCGTATTGGCAGCAAAAAGCAAAGTTCTGAACTGGCGCGTAGCCCGTTCCATAAAGACTATGATCGTATTATTTTTTCGCAAAGTTTTCGCCAGCTAAATCGTAAAACCCAGGTCCACCCTCTGACTCAGCATGATGGCATTCATACCCGTTTAACCCATTCACTGGAAGTGTCCTGTATTGGGCGTTCTCTGGGTATGCTGGCTGCGGAAAAAATCAAGGATCAGTTACCTCCCTGGATTTCTCCTGCCGATGTCGGTGCCATCATTCAGGCTGCCTGTCTGGCACATGATATTGGTAATCCGCCTTTTGGCCATGCCGGTGAATACGCTATTCGTGAATGGTTTGATGATGCCTCTCATACTGATTTCCTGAAAAACTTAAGTCCGGAGCAGGAAGCCGATGTTCGTCAGTTTGAAGGTAATGCTCAAGGTCTGCGCCTGCTGACCAAGATTGACTATCATCCTAACGATGGCGGTATGCGTTTGACCTATGCCACTTTAGGTGCTTACTTGAAATATCCATGGCTCTCTCAGACCATCGATCCTACTGGCAATACGCCAGCCAGCCATCGTCCGAAATTTGGTTGTTATCAGTCTGAAAAAGAGATTTTAAAAGAAATTGCTGAACAGCTTGGACTGATACAGCTGGGTGAATATCGCTACTGTCGTCATCCCCTAACCTATCTGCTCGAAGCTGCCGATGATATCTGTTATGCCCTGATTGATCTCGAAGATGGCATCAGTCTGAATATGCTCAGCTATGCCGAAGTAGAACCAGTATTTTTAAACTTGTTAGGCGATTATGGAACACCTTCCGAGATCGGGATGCCGGATACAACCTGGCAGCAAAAAATTGCTGCCCTGCGTGGTCGGGTAATGAAACGTCTGGTAGCTGAAGTCACGACGGCATTTGCCCATCACCAGCAGGAAATTCTGATGGGCCAGCTAAAAGGCTCATTGTTAGGTTATTGCAGTTCAGACATTGAGATCGGGATTAACCGGGCCAAAGAACTGGCGAGAGACAAAATCTTTGAACATCCGCAAAAAGCCGGTCTGGAAATTATTGCCCATCAGAGTCTGCAAACCATTCTGGATGCCTTTATTCCCTTAACCACACCCCATAAAAACCTGAGCTTTAAGGAACAGCGCCTAATGGCGATTCTGAACCGTTCAGGTGCGCAGTTCCATGCAGATCATTATGACAATATCATGCAGGTACTGGATATTATTTCCAAGTTTTCGGATCATCAGGCTTATAACCTGGCTCAGGAACTGCATGGCAATAAAGCTGGATTAATTTAATAATTTATACGATTTGCTGATAATCTCGACAAATCGCAACTTTTTGATTTGCAGTATTTTGCCTTTGGCCCGGATGCTGACTAATATGCCCGTATTGAAATTGAGTATTTATAAAAAATGATTGGATGTCTGATTGGTGAAGTGCTGGCACTGGAAGCACCGACTGTTTTATTGAATGTAAATGGTGTCGGTTATGAAATTGATACGCCATTGACTACCTTTTGCCAGCTGCAAAAAGGCCAGAAAATTACCCTATGGACGCATTTGGCTGTGCGTGAAGATGCCCAGTTACTTTATGGCTTTATCAATGCCCAGGAAAAAACCATTTTCCGTACTTTATTAAAGGTGAACGGCGTTGGCCCTAAAATGGCACTTGGCATTCTGTCTACCCTGAGTGTAGAAATGCTGATTCATACCGTTGAACATGAAGATGTGAATACACTGGTGAAAGTGCCCGGCGTAGGTAAAAAAACCGCAGAACGCCTGATGATTGAATTACGTGACCGCTTTAAAGCCATGGCTTCAGGTACAGCACCAAGCAACTCTACCACTGAGCAAATCCAATTTACTGGCAATTCTGCAGTGGCAGAAGCGGAAGCTGCATTACAGTCATTGGGTTACAAACCTCTAGAAGCCCAAAAACTGGTTAATGCAGCCAAAGGTGATTTTACTGAAGCCAGTGATATTATCCGTGCGGCATTAAAGTCGATGAATAAATAATAGGAAAATGACTTAATGTTAAATAAGTTTGTTTATTCTCCTATTTTCAATACTTGACTAGCGACATGGATGTCGCTGTTAGATTGGGATATAGGGACATATCCTCAATCTAACAAAGGGTTTTGTTACTTTTGCCCTGTTAAAAGTAAGAGTATGCCTGCACAATGGCATAAAAATTCCAAGCGTATTTTGAGGCTATGACTTTATTCACCTCAAATAAACCATAGAGAAAGACTCAAAAGATATGCAAGACCGTCTCATCAGTGGTTCTGAAAAACCCGAAGATCAGTTTGATCGTGCGATTCGCCCGACCTCCCTCGATGACTACATTGGTCAGCCAGTGGTTCGTGAGCAAATGGAAATCTTTATCGGTGCAGCTCGCGGCCGTGAAGAAGCCCTGGATCACACCCTGATCTTTGGTCCTCCCGGTCTGGGCAAGACCACGCTGGCCAATATTATCGCGCGTGAAATGGGTGGTAACTTAAAGTCGACTTCTGGACCAGTTTTAGAGCGTGCGGGTGACTTGGCAGCCATGCTGACCAACTTAGAGGAAGGTGACGTTTTATTTATTGATGAAATTCATCGTCTTTCACCCGTCATTGAAGAAATCCTGTATCCGGCGATGGAAGATTACCAACTCGACATCATGATTGGTGAAGGTCCTGCGGCACGTTCGATTAAACTGGATTTACCGCCATTTACCTTGGTAGCTGCTACCACACGTGCAGGTTTGCTCACCTCTCCGCTGCGTGACCGTTTCGGGATTGTGCAGCGTCTAGAGTTCTATTCAGTTGAAGACTTAACCCATATTGTGAAACGTTCAGCGAGTTTGATGGATGTGCCAATGACTAACGAAGGTGCGCTTGAAGTTGCTCGTCGCTCTCGTGGTACACCACGTATTGCCAACCGTTTACTCCGTCGTGTGCGTGATTATGCTCAAGTCAAAGGTACAGGCGAAGTCACTCAAGATATGGCACAACGTGCACTTGATATGCTGAATGTGGATAAAGATGGTTTGGATACGCTCGACCGCCGTTATTTGTCGATGCTGCTTGAACGTTTTGATGGTGGTCCTGCCGGTGTTGAAGCGTTGGCTGCAGCGATGGCTGAAGATTCAGGCACGTTGGAAGATGTCATTGAGCCGTATTTGATTCAACAAGGGTATGTCATGCGTACTGCACGTGGTCGTATAGCAACTAATATGGCGTATTTGCAGTTTGGGTTGACACCACCTGAACCGAAAGATAAGTGATTTTAAAAAGCAGCTTAGGCTGCTTTTTTATTAATCTTCATAAATAAGTTTAAGTTCATCATTCAAATAGTTTTGCACCAAAATTTCACTCACTTTAAACTCTTTTATCCATTGATCAAGACTTTCACTCAAAGCTGGTTCATGCATATTGGCAGTATATAGACTCCAAGAAAGTAATTGCATTCTTCGAAAATGTTTATTTAATTCTTGTGCATGTCGATTTTCATTCCCTAGATATACTTTTAGACGATTGATAGAACTTTGATAATTATTAAGTACTATCTTGAAATCACCATAATGCCTAGAATGAAAAAAATCATTAAATTTCTGTTGTCGTATCTCATTAATCCCTATTTCAATTTGGTTTTGTATATTTCCAGCCAAGTAAAGATTATCACTCACTAACTCTTTTATTTTATCCAAAATATTATTTCTATTTAATATTTTCAGTTCTCTAATCTTTAACCTTTCTTGTTGCTTTACGAGATTTTTATTAGAAACTATTTGGCTTTCTGTTGATTTCTTCACAATATATATAGTAATTAAGAATCCTATAAAGCTAATAAGAGCTGATGCTATAACACTAATTACAACAACCCAATCTGTCGAGTGCTGCACATCTAAATATACTTTCTGATCTTTAGGCTGTTCTAGTACCAAAGCTTGTTTTTCTTCTATTGCCACGTTATCCCCTTTCTTATTTAAAATCGACTAATAATTCTTTATATTCTAAACACTTTCAAATCGTGACAAAAGAAAAAGCCAACTGACCATGTCTAAATCAGTTGGCAAAAGCACAAACCTTTTTCTAAGTTTTATTCTGCTTATTTTTCTTCTTTCTTAAACTCCTTAAAGTCCGCTTTACGAATCATGGCATGAATCCCTTTGGTTTTATCGACCACTTGAGACACCTCAAAATCCGTCGCAGCGCTTAAATACGCATAGGCAATTTCTTCTGAAATCCCATATTCATCAACCAGAAAACGTACCGCTTCACGCGTTGATTTACGCATCGCTTCATCAAGGTCTTCATCTAAACCTGGTGTAATCCAAAACTCATCATTTTCACCCAAAGGCTGCTTCAACGATTTACCTGGTATTTTGTCACTCCCCGCTTTTAATACCGTAATTTTAAAGGTCGCACGTGCAGAACCTTCAAGTGCGGTCAATGCGACCTCACCATCACCTTGAACAAAATGACTATCACCCGTATAGAACAACGCACCCGGTACTTGAACTGGATAGTAAGCCGTTGCACCTGCGGTTAAATCATTAATATCAATGTTACCGCCATAGAACGATGGTGGCACAGAATGCACAGGGTCGCTCGTATTTGGTGCAACGCCCATCGTGCCCATAAATGGATTCAATGGGAAACGAATTGCTTTGCCTGACTCGGTTTTTAAAACGCCTTCCCAAATACCCTCTTTATTCTTTTCAATTGGAGTAAAGATGGAAACATTGCCATAGGCTTCTGGGTTTGCAGGCGATGCATGATCATGCTTTTGACGCTTAGGAAACTCAGGCAATGTGCCTTTGCCATGGCGGTTCGAAATCACACCATACGGCACACGTGGCTCAACCTTTAAAATCTCGACTTTTAAAATATCACCTGGCATCGCATCTTTCACATAGACAGGTCCGGTAATAATATGTGGACCGTCTTTATGGAAATCGTGTTTCAGCTTTGAACCTGTAATTAGTTTCGCTTCAGGCAAAATATGCTCAGGTTTCACACCTTTAGAAGTGAAATACTTTTCAGCATCACGCCCTTGGTCTTCAAGCAAGCCTTCATGCGAAACTGTATCAAAGGTAATAGTGCTGCCTGATGGAATGGTCAACACAGGTTTGGCATCTTTGTTAGGTAAATAGCCCCAAGTGATGGTATTCAAGGTGCTTGGAATATAATAATTCCCTTTATATTCGCCACTTTTGAGTAAGGTTGGTTTACTTTCAAGCTGTTTTAAAATTTTAAAATCTTCAGCTGCCGCATGCGCAGAAATAAAAGAAAAGCTTGCTGCAACAGCAAGAGACAAAGCTAAAGGTTTTAACATATGTTCAAATTCCATGAAAAATTAATGCAAGCTAACTTCATGCAATCCCAATGCCAATCTGGTACATACCCCATCATAAATATTCAAAATTTAATCATTTGATCGATCTATACTTCTTTGAATAAATTTCAATATAGAAAGCAGGTATATGAAGAGAGAAAAACCACATGTCCCTGTGATACATAAAATTACAATAAAACTTACTGAATAATTTCCTTAAACAGCAAGGTAACTCCCTCTTTATACCTTAGAAGTATTGACTATATACCGTGCAGGTTTTGGTTAATTTAAAGCCAGTCTGCCATTCTAGGATATCCATTTAATCATCTCCGATTCTTAAGGTTCTCCCCAGATATGAATATGTATAAGCAGCTTTGCCTTTGTCTTCCACTTGCGTTTGCCAGTCAGATGAGTCTGGCAGACTGGATTGATAATTCTGTGCAGAAAGCTGAAGCTCATACCATCAAGTTACGCCAGCATATCCACCAGCATCCTGAACTGGGCAATATGGAATTTAAAACCTCCGAACTGGTGCAAAGGGAACTGAAGTCCTATGGTATTGAGGTCCGCAAAGGTTATGCCAAGACTGGTGTGATTGGAGTTTTGAAAGGTGCAAAACCGGGTCCAGTCATGGCCCTGCGTGCAGATATGGATGCCTTACCCATCCAGGAAACTGCACCAGTATCATTCGCCAGCAAGCAAAAAGCGATTTATCAGGGCAAAGAAACCCATGTAATGCATGCCTGCGGTCATGACGCACATACTGCCATGCTCCTAGGTGCTGCCAAAGTTCTGGCCGCTAACAAGGACAAGATTGCAGGAACAGTGGTGTTTGTATTCCAGCCAGCTGAAGAAGGCGGTGCAGATATTGATAATTTCACCCATGGCGATCAGATTGGCTCACGTAAAATGATTGCCGACGGTGCCTTGAACAATCCAAAACCTGAAGTGATTTTTGGGATGCATGTCATGGCAGGTATGCCAAGTGGCAATATTTTCTATAAAGATGGTGCGATTTTAAATAGTGCCGATCATTTACGTATTCAGGTGAATGGCAGTCAGGTACATGGCTCCATGCCTTGGGCAGGGAAAGACCCGATCTATACTTCTGCCCAGATGGTGACCAATTTACAAAGTCTGATCAGCCGTAAAGCCGACCTGACTAAAGGGATGGGCGTGGTCAGTATTGGCAGCATTCAGGGCGGTACAACAGGTAACGTCATTCCAGATCAGGTCAATATGGTTGGCACCATCCGCTCCAATAGTGAAGATGTGCGTCAAGGCATTTTAAAAGACTTGCCGAAAATGCTGGAACACAATGCTGCTGCCAACGATGTCAAGGTCAAGGTTGAAATTTCTCCCTATGCACCGGTCACCACCAATGATAAAATTTTGACTGAATTGATGCGCCCGACATTGGCGAGTGTGCATGGCGAAGATAAACTGCATGTTTTAGACAACAATGCTAGCGCTAGTGAAGATTTTGCTTACTATGGCCAGCTGATGCCATCCCTGTTTGTGTTTGTTGGAGCAACACCAGCCGATCAGGATATGAATCAGGCCGCACCAAACCATAACCCGAATTTCATTGTGGATGATGCGACCCTGAAAACCGGTGTAGAAAGTCATGTTCGCTTTGTCCTCGACTATCCGAAAGTGGCTGAGCAGGTGCAGGCCAACTGGAAAAAGAAGAAATAATCTGATGTATCCAAATGAATTAGTTTTTGGACTCATTCATTTTTTCATCTTTCGATAGGCTTTGTTGCACAAAGATTTGAAATGCAAAGCGCCCCTAATTGAGCCAAATTTAAGGCGTAACTTGGGTAAGTGGGCGACCTAATTCCGTAAATCTGTTAAGGACTGCTACACGTGCATGGATCTCATTCACTTGGCTACCAAAACTCCTTGCGCTGAGTTTATCTCCTAATAATTTAATGCAGTGCATCTTAGTTTCAACCAAACTTCGCCGATGATAGCCTGACCATTTTTTCCATAGTGTCCTGCCTAAACGTTTAATTGTTCGAAGTAATTCATTTCGCTCTAGCGAGCTACTCTTTGTATCTTTCCATTGTTTCGCATTTTTTCTAGGTGGAATCACCGCATGCGCTTGCCGATCTGCAATGACCTGACGGCATTGCTTGGTGTCATAAGCTCCATCGGTATAAACAGAGTCAATCCGCTCATCTTGTGGAATCTGATCAAGTAAATCACCAAGCACCTGTGAATCACTGACATTATTGGTTGTAAGCTGAACTGCTCGTATTTGTAGGGTTTTGGCATCTATACCAATATGAAGTTTACGCCATTGGCGACGATATTCAGATCCATGTTTCTTGCGTTTCCATTCGCCCTCACCTAGAAACTTCATGCCTGTAGAGTCCATGAGTAGATGCAGCCCATCGCTACTTTTTTGGTAGCTGATTACAATATCAATATGCTTTTGTCTTCTACAAAGCGTGGTGTAATCTGGAGCTATCCAATTTAATCCGCAAAGTTTAATCAGACTTTGTACAAAGCCAGTAACCATACGTAAAGACAGACGAAATAAGGATTTAATCATTAAGCAGCATTGGATGGCTGCGTCGGAGTAGGTTTGATTTCGCCCTTGTTTGCCTTTTGATGGAGCATACCATTGCGTAGCAGGATCAAACCAAATGGCAATATTTCCGCGACTCATGAGTGCTCGGTTATATGCGGGCCAATTGGTTGTGCGGTAGATTTTGTGTGTAGGCTTCTTCATTTGAAAATTATATCGCTAAAAAAGCCTTTACAGATAGGTTTGTGCAACAAAGCCTTCTAAGACTATAAAAAAGTATTCAATGAGGATTAAGTCATGAAAGTGTTCTTATTGGCGACCTGCGCTATTTTATATCCTGCAATAACTTCTGCCCAAGATGTCTGGGAGTGCAATAATGCAATTTTGCAAAGTCTTTGCCCGCATCCAAATTGTATTAAAAACCCATCTAGTTCTTCACCAGATAAATTAACAATTTCAGTCAATCATCATAAACATGTCTCCATCTGTGCCGAAAATGCCTGCTGGAATGGTGAAGCTTCAGTGACTTACGTCAACGCTCAACCCCTACTTCAACTTCCTCAAATTCGTTGGGTAGATCGTGATTACCCTCATAATAGTCCAAGTTATGTACTGTCCATAAACCGCGATACGCAATCCATTTTCTTTAAAGGCGATCGTGATAATCATCCAGTTCAGTGCAGGACTGTTTAAAAATTAATTGATTAGTTCTTATCGCTAGCAGTCTCTCTAATACCGCCCCGACAGGTAAAATTTTTCACGTCTTTGAAATCTTGTGCCATTGGTCAAAAAAGTCAGTATGCTAAACTGCCCAGCCTGATATCACTTGACTTGTAGCCTGATTTTGGCAAATTCTAAGCTCAAAATTAGGTGCAGAAAGCAGCATTAATCTGCATGTAAAACCAATGGAAAAGCATTATGGCGAATAAATTTGAATTCAATATCCGCGTTTATATTGAAGACACAGATGCGGGTGGCATTGTCTATCACGCCAATCATATTCGCTTTATGGAACGTACACGTACCGAATGGCTGCGTGCATCAGGCATCAGCCACTACTGGCATCAAAAAGATTACAATTTTGTTGTACATAAAATTAACGTGAAATATTCGCGTCCTATTATGATGGATGACTTAATTACCGTCACTGCAAGTGTCGTTTCACTTAAAGCTTCATCTTTTGTATTGCAACAAAATATTTATCGTGGTGAAATCATGCTTGCATCGGGTGAGGTAGAGCTGGCCTGTATCGGCGCTGATATGCGTCCACGTCGCCTACCTGATGAAATACGCGACCTGATTCGAAAAGAATTGGAACAAGATTAAAAAAATGAATTGGCACATGTAAACACTATGGCAACCGAGTTAGCATCATCCCTACAAGTATCAGATCTTATTTTACAAGCAAGCCCTGTCGTACAACTGGTTATGCTGTCTCTTTTACTGGCATCTCTGTATAGCTGGTATCTGATTGCCAAGCTTTACATGGGCTACAAAAAAGCACAGGCAGAAGATGAACATTTTCAGAAGATCTTCTGGTCTGGCGCTGAACTGAATACGCTTTATAACAATGCTCAGCTGAACTCTAAACGTACTGGTCTGGAAGATATTTTCTATCAGGGCCTGGGTGAGTTTCTTAAACTGAAAAAACGCAATGCCTCTACTACCCAGTCGATTGAAGGCACTGAACGTATTCTGCGCGTGGGCTTAAGCCGTGATCAGGGTAGCCTGGAAAATGGCTTAGGTGCCTTGGCCAGTATCGGTTCAGTTGCGCCTTATGTCGGTCTGTTCGGTACAGTCTGGGGCATCATGAATGCTTTCATTGGTCTGGCAGATATGGATCAGGTCACGCTAGCAACTGTAGCGCCAGGCATTGCGGAAGCTTTAATTGCAACCGCAATTGGTTTATTTGCTGCCATTCCAGCAGTATTGGCATTCAACCATTACACAGCTAAAGGTGAAGCAGTTTATTCTGATCGTGCCCTGTTCGCAGAAGAAATGGTGGCCCTGTTACAACGTCAGTCACTTGGCCAGCCTCAGGACAATGACTAATGGCTATTCAACGTTCAGGACGCTTTGAGCGTATTAAAAAACCACTGAAAAGTGACATGAACGTCGTGCCTTATATTGACGTGATGTTGGTGCTTCTGGTGATTTTTATGGTGACGGCACCTATGATTACTACCGGTATTAAGGTTGATTTGCCACAAGCCAATAGCAATCCCATTCAAGCTGAGGACCGCCCTGCCATCGTGACTTTAGAAGCAGATGGTACGATTAAATTAGAAGATAAAAATCACGCAAATGATGTGTTAACGCTCGATGAATTAAAAACAGTCCTGACCAATGCACAAAATGAAGCACAGACTGCGAACAAACAGCTTAGCGTTTTGATTAATGGGAGTGAGACTCGTCCTTATGGCGAAGTCATGAAACTCATGTCTGCCCTACAGGATGCCGGTCTCGCACAAGTCGGCTTGCTTACCGCCCCTATAAAGTAATTTATGAAAGATTTCAAAAAGCCACCCTCTAAGCAGAAAGTGCTTGCGATTGGATTCACGATCGGAGTCCATACAGTCGCTTTGGTGGGATTACTTTATCTGGGGATGAGCAAACCGCCGGAACCGCCAAAACAGATTAAAACTGTACTGGTAAATCCTGAAGACCTAAAACCGGTCACACGTGAAGAAACCGAGTTTGATGAAACTGCCCATGAAAATGTGGCAGAACAGATCACGCAGACTGCTGAGCCTACGGAAGCAGCCCCAGTAATTCCAACTGCTGCCCCTCCAGTGACGCCACCGGCACCAAAAGTAGATACTCAAAAGGCCGCACAAGAAGCGAAAGTCGCAGAAGCAGCACAACGCAAGACTGAACAACAAGCAGCAGAAACAGCAAAACGTGCTGAGGCTGCAGAACAGGCCAAGGCAGCGGCTGCTAAAGCAAAAGCCGATGCTGCAAACAAATCAAAAGCTGAACAAGAAGCTGCCCGCCGTGCAGAACAGCAAGCTCAGCAGAAAGCAGCTGCTGCAGAAAAAGCAAAACTAGAAGCACAAAAGCGAGCTGACTTAGCAGCTAAACAGGAAGCGGATGCACAGGCGAAAGCCAAGGCTGAAGCTGCTGCTAAGGCAAAAGCCGATACTGCTGCGAAAAATAAAGCTGCCGCTGATGCAAAAGCGAAAGCTGATGCCGAAGCAAAACGTAAGGCTGATGCTGCCGCGAAAGCCAAAGCAGATGCCGCTGCCAAGGAAAAATCGGATACCGCTGCAAAAGCGAAAGCCGATGCTGAGGCCAAACGCAAGGCAGAAGCAGATGCTAAAGCTAGAGCGGATGCCGCCGCCAAAAATAAAGCTGCTGCCGATGCAAAAGCTAAAGCGGATGCCGAAGCTAAAGCACAGGCTGAAGCTGAGGCAAAGGCTTCTGCTGCTAAACAGGCTGCTGAAGAAGCTGCCCAGAAAAAAGCTGAAGTAAAACGGATTGCCTCTACAGCAAAACGCGACTTTGAAAATAAGATCAAGCGTGCCTGGGATACGCCTACTGGTTCTTCCGGTCAGAAAGCGACTGCCCGCGTTACCCTGAGTGACAGCGGTTCTGTGGTTTCTGTGATCGTGAATGCTAGCGATCCGGACATGAAAGCCAGTGTAGAAGCCGCAGTTCGTGCTGCTGCACCCTACCCGATGCCATCAGATCCAGATGCACGGCGTGAAGCCCGGAGTTTCACCTCTACCTTCACTGCACAATGAAAATTTAAGCCATAATCTGAAAAACAGTTATGGCTTTTATTTTTTTAAGTTAAACTTCAGCAAAAAGCGGCAAAATAATATTCACTTTTCACAGTGTTATAACAGTTTGATCATTGCTGAGTGGTTTCATTCAGCCAAATTCATGCGATGATGTAACGCAATCATATTCACAATAAATCCGTTGATTTGAGTAAATAACGAATGATGGAAAAAACGCGCAAACACTTACTCTGCCTTGCCATATTCGCTGCGCTGGGCACACTGACTGCAACACAATCACAGGCGCAACTGCATCTTGAAATTACCAAGGCTCCTGAAGCAGCTCCAAAGATTGCGATCGTGCCATTCAGTCAGGACCAGAGCATCTACCCGATTGTGGAAAATGACCTGAACCGTTCTGGCAAGTTTACTAGTGCTTCAAAAAACCTGCCGGCAACAGCAACCCTGAATAATCCGAATGCGGATGCCTGGGCGACTGCAGGTGTCCCTTATGTGGTAACAGGCTCATCCAAAACCAATGCTGATGGTTCTTATGAAATTCAATATCAGCTTTATGATATTGAGAAAAAACAGTATCTATTGAATGAACTGTTAACAGTACCGGCTACACGCACCCGTCAAGCTGCTCACATGATCAGTGATGCCATTTTCCAGGCATTGACCGGTATTCCGGGCGATTTCAGCGGCCGTATTGCTTATGTACTGCGCAATCCTGCGACACCTGATCAGCGTTATACCCTGCAGATTGCTGATACCGATGGTGAACAACCAAAAACCATCCTGACTTCACGTGATCCAATCCTGTCCCCAGCCTGGACACCAGATGCGAAAAAGATTGCCTATGTTTCATTTGAAACCAAACGTCCGGCAATTTACCTACAAAATCTGGCAACTGGTCAACGTGAAAAATTGGCCAGCTTCCGTGGTCTCAATGGTGCGCCAAGTTTTTCCCCAGATGGTAAGAGCATGCTATTTACAGCTTCTATGCATGGCAATCCTGAAATCTATGAAATGAATCTGGAAACTCGCCAGTTAAAACGACTGACAAATGACTCAGCGATTGATACTGAGGCGCGTTATGCACCAGATGGCAAATCTTTTATTTTTACCTCTGACCGCGGCGGTTCACCACAGATCTATCGTTATGATTTTGCCAACAGTGCAACCAAGCGTCTTACTTTCCGTGGTGCTTTCAATGCTCGCGGTACTTTAAGCGCAGATGGTAAAAAACTGGCATTAGTTCACCGTCCAAGTGGAAGTAATTACAAAGTTGCCATTCAAGACTTGAATTCAGGTGTGAATAATATCCTCACGCCTACCAGTCTGGATGAATCACCAAGCTTCTCACCAAATGGTCAGATGGTAGTCTATGCAACACGTGAAGGTTCACGTGGGCTGCTATCGATCATGTCACTTGATGGCCGTTTCCGTATGAACCTGCCAAGTGAACAAGGTGAAGTTCGTGAACCAGCTTGGGCACCTAAATAATCCATTACTTCAACATACTCAAAACTTCATGGAGATGAAGATGAAAAAAGTACAATTATTCGCACTTCCATTACTGGCTGCTGCACTAGTGATGACTGGCTGTGCCAGCCGTAAACCGGCAACACAAACGCAAACTGGTGAACTTGGCACAGGTTCAGCAACAACTGTCGACACTCAAGGTTTGAGCGAAGATGCTGCACTAAATGCACAAAGCATGGCTGGTGCATCTTCTAAAGGTGTGACTGCTGAAAATAAAGCTTACCTGGCAAAACGTGTGGTGCACTTCGACTATGACAGTAGCGAACTGTCAAATGACGATCTTCTTACCCTGCAAGCCCATGCCCAATTCCTGATGGCAAATGCGAATTCACGTGTTGCTTTGACAGGTCACACCGATGAACGTGGTACACGTGAATACAACATGGCACTTGGTGAACGTCGTGCCAAAGCGGTAGAAAGCTTCCTGATAACAACTGGCGTGAATGCAGGTCAACTTGAAGCGGTGAGCTATGGTAAAGAAATGCCAGTGAATCCAGGTCATGACGAAAATGCCTGGAAAGAAAACCGTCGTGTAGAAATTAACTACGAAGCGGTTCCACCACTACTCAAATAAAACTGCCGGAACTGTTCTCAGTTCTGCAAATAAAAAAGCACTCATTGATGAGTGCTTTTTTTGAATGCGAAAAATATTTTAGTGTTGAGCTTCTTCGTCCTCGGGATGCTGCATCGACTCAATCATGTCGTGTTTATTGAACTCTTTATACTCCGGCTTAGCCTCATAAGCCTTCCAGGCTTCCTTCATCTTATCTTCAGAAATTTCATCTAAATTAATGGCTTCGCTCGGCGTAGGAGTCGCATCAAACTTTAATGTTGTCATATTTGTGCTCCTGAACCTATGTTTTCCTTTTAATCAACATAGCATTTTCTAGCGGACTTGCAAGTGTAAAATCATAGCAAATAGTCTCAGTTTAATTTTTCTTTTACCTCGTTCTCATCTAAAATATAGCCCAATTACATTTTTATCATTCTGATAAATTTTTATTCGGAGTTTTTCTGACATGTCTTACCTAAGCCTTTCCCAATTTTTACAGCAAAAAACTGGGAATCTCACACCTGAACTTGCACAAGTGATTGAAACAATTGCAAATACATGTAAGACAATTGATCAAGCACTGCAAAAAGGTGCATTGGCTGGCGTATTGGGCAGTGCTCAGCATGAGAACGTTCAGGGCGAAGAACAAAAAAAACTGGATGTCATCTCTAATGACTATTTGATCGATGCATTAAAAATTCATCCAAATGTAGGTGGTCTGGCATCTGAAGAACTGGATGAGTTCACTCCTGCACAGGAAAATGGTCAGTTCCTGGTATTGTTCGATCCACTTGATGGTTCAAGCAATATTGATATCAATATGTGTGTTGGCACCATCTTCTCGATTTTACCTGCTAAGAATGCTGTAACTCAGGCAGAAGACTTCATGCAAGCGGGTGTCAATCAGGTTGCAGCCGGTTATGTATTGTATGGTCCATCTACCATGATGGCACTGACTGTAGGTGCAGGTACAATCTTTTTCACTTTCGATCCAGAAACCCAGGAATTCCTGCTGACTTCTGAAAATATTCAGGTTGCTGCAGATACTAAAGAATATGCAATTAATGCATCAAACCAACGTCATTGGGAAGAACCTGTAAAACGTTATATCGATGAACTTCTTGCAGGCAAAACTGGTCCTCGTGAAAAAGACTTTAACATGCGCTGGGTTGCATGTATGGTAGGCGACATTCACCGTATCCTGTGTCGTAGCGGTATCTTCATGTATCCATATGACCTGAAAGATCCGAAAAAAGCTGGCCGTTTACGTCTGATGTATGAGGCAAATCCAATGAGTATGTTGATGGAACAGGCAGGTGGTGCATCTACGACTGGTCGTGTTCGCATTCTTGACATCCAGCCTACTGACTTGCATCAGCGTGTTCCAGTGATCATCGGTTCGAAAAACGAAGTGGATCTTGTCACTAGCTACCATAACTAATATTTAAAAACGGCAGTTGGCGTTCTGCTGACTGCCGTGGACTTCTCTCCCATGCCAACGATCTTCCTTGAATCTAAAGATAATCCTAAAATTAAGCACTTGCGTGGCTTGATTGAACAGAATTCGTATCGAAAAAAGCAAGGACAAACTGTGCTTGAAGGCACACACCTTTGTCTTGCATGGCTTCATGAAAGCAAGAAAATCAATTCTATTTTCACCACCGAACATGCCCTGCAACATCCGGACTTTGAGATCATTTTACAGAAATACACCGGTGTCGTTTTTGTTATTGGTGAATCTTTATATAAAGACTTGAGTACATTAGGGACTTCGATTGCCTGCATGGCGATCGTGGATATTCCAAGCTCTAGTCAGGCATTGGATTTCACCGCAGACACACTGATTCTTGAAAATGTTCAAGATCCGGGCAATGTCGGTACTTTGCTCCGCTCAGCTGCTGCGGCTGGCATTGATCAGATCATTTGCACCAAAGGTTCTGCATCGCTCTGGTCTCCACGGGTATTACGTGCAGGAATGGGTGCACATTTTTCTTTACAGTGTTTTGAAAATGTCACTTTAGAAGAAGTGCTTAATAACTTTAAGATTCCTGTTTATGTGACCAGCTCTCACCGTTCTAGCAGCTTATATAGCAAAGATTTGCGTAAGGCCTGTGTATGGATTCTGGGCAATGAAGGTCAAGGCGTTTCTGACTATGCACTGGAACATGCCGAAGCCGTCACTATCCCTCAACCAGGCGGTCAGGAATCACTGAATGTTGCCATTGCAGGTTCAATCTGTTTCTTTGAAATGGTCCGTCAACGGATCTGATCACACATTTAAGTTACTTTATTTTATTTCTCAGCGACCTGCATAAAAAATAGATTACACTAGAAAAAATAATCAAGTGTAATGTCAACCAAACCATTATTTTCAACGTTATATAGACATGTACTTGAAAATAATGGTGGGTATCCAATGACAGGATTTTCCATCTCTATGGATTTAGCGCCAAAACAGCTTCAGTCGCAAGATGCTAGTACTCTAAAGAGTACAGCCGAGTCACGCCTGAAGAATTTTATGCAAGATGTGACGGGTCGTGCATTGGTGATGATGGAAAGTGCAACCCAAAGCCAGCATGGCATTGCCATGGATCTGGTCCAGGAAGCGTTTATTTCCCTGCATAAATCCTATGCAGACCGATCCACTGAAGAATGGTATCCCCTGTTTTACACCATTTTAAATAACAAGTTACAGGACTGGCGACGTAAAGAAATGCGTCGTAATCAGCCATTTTCATTTTTTAAAAAAGTTCAGCTCGATGACGATGATGCCGAACTCAATGATGTCGTCGATGAAGCAACGCCATCCCCATTGGAGTTTCTGGATCAAGCCGTTACAGCCGAAGAAATTCAGCAAGCCATTGCCCAATTGCCTGTTCGTCAGCAACAGGCTTTCATGCTTCGTGCATGGGAAGGCTTTGATACGCATACCACCGCACAAATTATGAACTGCAGCGAAGGCAGTGTGAAAACTCACTATCACCGTGCAATCCAGGGTCTGCGTGCCTCACTTGCACATTTAAATCCATTTCTGGGAGGGTCATCCGAATGAATCAAGATGATTTCTTAAAAAAAGTAACTTCCAAACTTGATGGTATGGCACAGCAGCATAAGGACAAACCTGTTGTGATGAACCGTGTTCTTGAAGAAATTCAGGAGACCAAGCATTCTCGTTTTGCATTCTTCAAAATGTCAGGTTTTGCACTTGCAGCTGCCATTGCAGGTATTGTTGTTTTACCAAATGTCGCTAACCAAGAGGAGCCTCAAACCCAGGTAGTGTCCGTACCTAAGCTTTCACCCCAAATGGTTGAAGACTTAGAAATGTTAATGGTTTTAGGTGAGGACCAGGTTCCACATGGCAGCTAAAAAACTAGCACTCGCATTTTGTGCATTCGGCTTTCTGCAAACCAGCTTTGCCGGATTTGAGCGTTTTTGGATTTTTTCCAAAGATGCTGATACACAAGTCAATGAAACCTGGAATAGTCTTTCAGATGCAGAACAGGTTGCTTTAATTAAGCGTTATCAGACCTTAAAAGAACTTCCTGCAGAGCAAAGCGTAAGCTTACAACAGCGCATGGACTGGTTTACCCAACTGCCCGAAGCTGAAAAGCAAAAGATGCGCGAAACCTGGCAGAAAATGAGTTCTCATGAACGCAAAGAGTTAGCTTCACGTATGCAAAAAGCAACGCCTGAACAACGCCCTGTGATTCGTGAAGAATATTTCAACAAACATTTGATAGTTGCTGAAAACTAACTCTCCCAGCCCGACTATTAAAATTATTGCCAAAAATAAAAGATATTAAAAAAGCCTCAATTGAGGCTTTTTTATTGTTTCTATAATGCTTTAGCTCTTGAATAAACGACGTGAACGATAAGCTGCAATGCCAAGCAGACCGAATAAAGCAATGATATTAATGGCACCGCCACCGCTGCTATCGCTATTGGTATTTTTCGCGCTATTTCTTAAAATAATAGTTGCAGTATTTGACTTTATACCTTCTGTATCATAATAGTGATACTTAATTGGATAATCAAACTGACTTAAATTATTTTTAATCTCGAAAGTAATTTTACCACCATAACATTTCTCACTCGTCGTTCCATCCAGACATACTCCCTCACGTTCCGCATACATATTGATTAATGAAGGATCAATATCTTCAAAGCGAATAGGTGCTGCAGTGTTATCCAAATGAGTTGGAGTTTTCCTGTATTGTGGCGCTAAATTATCCATTGGTCCATCATCGTCGAAGTCATTACTTAATGGATTGACTTCTACCCTTAAATCATTTTCTGGACGAATGGTATAAATATCATTTTTAGCTACAGGTGCAATATTGTTAAAGGTTGCAGCTAATACACCCGATGAACTTTCTGCCACTACACCATTCGCTCTTTCACTATCGGAAAGATTCTCTGTAAGAGTATAAACACAATACTCACTCACACCAGGCGGTGTGATAGCACCATCCTTACGGTAAAACATAATACGTTTCAGCTCAGGCACCCATTCACATACTTGTTGTTCGTCTGGACCAAAAGGAAATAAGTTAGTTCCACCTGTAGCACTGGCATCCAATTTTCCTACACCTTTGGCTTGAGTACTTATCGAATACTGATCTGCATCAAATGGTTTATTTCGTAGTTCACCATCTTTTTCAATTTGTTTAGGTAATGCCAATTCAAATGGATCGATATAAATTGCACGGTATTTTGCAGATATTTTCGTATTTGTTAATAAAGAATTAAAGTCATCGAGTTCAGCCTGAATTTGCAATTTTCTTGGTGCATTTCCAGGATCATCCAGCATAGCTTTCAGCTGCTGGATTCGATCTTCATAAACAGTAATCATTTCACTATATGCGATATTACTTAATGACTGTATATCCGCTGCAGTTAGGCGCATCAATTCAACAGAACCAATATCGCAGGTATTGGCATTCTCTGGATTGAGCAATAATGTTCCATTCGAAACACGGAAAATTTCACGCTGATCACTTTCACTACAGTTAAGATGTCCAGCATTTACAAAATCTGTATTACTGTTTTTATCTATAGGGTAATACAGTGGCAAATATATATTATATGGAGAGGCAGGTTTATAATCCGAGAGCAATTCTGAACGTTCTATGGCTGCAGGGATGATGATGTTTTTCGCAGCATCTATTAATTTTACGGCCGGAACCGTACATGTACTATCTAATGCATTATTTGTCAGAATCATATTAATTGACTGATCTGCCGTATTCCCTCCATTTAAGGCATAACTACAGGATTGACCGGTATTAAATGCCAATATATTAGAGTTAAATGCTTTCATTCCCTTATCATCATATAAGAGGGTTGCAGCAGCTTCATTTTCTACAATCGTATTACTCACTAAACCTAATAAAGCTAAACCATTAAGAGGCTTTTCAGCACGAGAGCTGAACTGAATAATTGCACCATCTTCTTCATCTACCCTATTTTTAGCAATAGTAGAAGCATGAATATCAATACTGCCTGCGCCACAATAATCAATAATGCTTGTGCTGGAACTCATTCCCGTTTGATAATTACCATTCTCGACAATACTGCTATGACTGATACTAGTTGGTGAGGTCGTTGGTAGTCCTTTACGCTCACAATCCATTGCCCAGACACTACCCAGTGGTGCATGATTACGCATGATCAGGGTTTTAATGAGAGATACGGTTCTTTCACTATCACTACCGACAAAGTAGATCGCTCCGCCCTCATTATCCGCTTTGGAATCGAGAATGGCGGAATTGTAGATTTTGAGTATTCCCCCAATAAATAAAGCTCCACCATTGCCACGATCGGTACTAGATGCCTTGGCATAACCATTCTTTAGCGCAATATTATTAATTTCAAGTGTAGTTCCAGAAGTAACCGTATTGAAAATTCGTGACTGGCCTTGTGCATTAATACTGGTCTGAATTGGCTGTTGGGCCGGGAAAGTTCCCTTTAATAAATCTTTAGCCTGCTCATCAAATGGTAATGCACCATACAAAGATATTGGTGAATTTAACTTGAGCTCACCCCGAGTAAGTATATATTCACCTTTTTCTAACTGAATATAATCAGGCTGTCCAGGTAAACGATTGCCTACATTACAGCTTCCATAACTTTTATTTTCATAAGCTGTTCTGATTGCTTGTCGTAGTGAACATGATTTAAGATCATCTATATCCAAAGTCGTCGTTACTTGGATAATTCTACTTTCAGCTGCCATCAATGACATAGTCGACAAAAAGACAGCTGTGAAAAGTCCTTTTTTATAATTCTTCATCATATATTTCCAAATTATTTTTTTAGTTTTCGCCAGGTCAAGCCGCCCATCAATAGTACCAGCCAGAATATACTGGTTGCCCCACCTGATGTTTTAACCTTATCGCTTTTCATATTATTTTCTGCTTCCATTACGATATTTACTCGAATTGGAAGATAAGCTGCATTTGAATCAAAACGATTCATCGTAGTCACTACACGTATAGTAAATAGATCTGCGCCTGCTTTAGGGTTTCTTGGGGTATAAACCAAATTACCATCCAAATCCAAAGAAACGGTTCCCTTAGAACTTACATGAGCCTGTTGTTCAATCAGTAAACAGCCGTCTTGCCATTCTTCACCCTGAGGATGGTCTAGTACAACTTCCTTACATTTCTCTTTAGGCAGAAGATCGCTATCACCTAATGCTTCTATGATAGAAATCCGGGCCACCTGATTATTTAACTTACCAATCAGTAAATCCTGTCCCACCAGACTCGTATCTCTGGAATCCTGGATTTCGATTGCTCCTCGATCACATTTACCGAATGGTGACTTACCACGCTGGTCATAACCTACACATCCAGCTTTAGTTTTATCAGTATTCTGTTCACCTTTATTCAAGATTGGAGTGGTATTCAAACTTGTATATGTCATCAGGATTCTTGGCCTGAAATACCCCAAAAATTGTTTTTCATTTTTAAAATAGGGGCATAAAATCGCATTTGCTGAAGTGGTAATATTCGGACACTTGCCCTCTAACTGATCACCAGCAAGAACCGTATAAGCATCATCCAGAATTTCATTCGCATAAATAGAAGCTCCCGTACCACAGGAATTCCCTACCAAGTTATTCTGCAAAATGGAACTCATTTTGACTTGCTCAGAACTAAATTGACAGTTCTGATCAGTGTTAGCAGAAGTACTCCCTGGATTATTCAATACAATACTATTTGCTAGATAACCAGGTTTGTTTACTACATCAAACTTGACCCCAATTGAATTATTTATAATTGTGGTGTTATTAATAGCAATAGCATCAAGAATAGTTACTGCTGCCCCTGTATTTCCATACAGAGTAGAACTGTAAATTGAAGATTGTGGCAAAACAAGTACATCAGTTTCTTCATTGGATAACACATCTTCAGTATAAATATTGGATGAACGAGAACTTGTAGCTGTCGTTGTATTTTTACTAATTACAGATTGCCTGATATGGAAGTTTGGTAATTCATTATAAATAGCCCCCCCTTCATTCGCTGTATTGTTTTCGAGTAAGGAGTTTTGAACCGTGAGGCTACCATTTTTAGTTTGATCGGTCTTATTTATGCCAGCGATATAAATTGCGCCTCCATCGTTGGCCATACCGCGATGTAATTTCACATACTCTAGGGTGAGCTTACCTTGGTTATAAATTAAGCCCCCTTTGCTCACTTTACAACTGATAGCACCACATCCTTCTAGTGTAACTTCACGCAGTCTGACAGATACGGTCTGATTTTTTTCTGAAACTGTTTCAGAATTAGCAATATTGAAAATTCCGCCCAAGGTATTAGCAGGCAGATTGTCCATAATTCTTATAGTTGCATTGCTCAAACCATCCTCTAGGTTATCCCCCATCTTCTTTTCATAAGTGGTATGGATATACATAGAGCGTATTATTTGTAATGGAGAATTTAGCTTATAAATTTCCTTCTCTTTTAACTTAATAACAGGAACAGGCTTGTCATCCCCACAGCCCAGATAAGGCTTATCCATCCCCTGATTAATATATTGCACGGCCTCACGTAGGGAACATTCTTTATCATCCCTGACGATATCTTCAGTGGTGGTGACGACAATTTCAGCACTGTATGCCTGCCCCATAATACATAGCAAAACAATGCCTAAGCTCTTCTTGAGCATGACCTTCTCCTAATTTTTTTATATTCTTTCTTTTTATTCTAAAATCGCATCATTCTAGCGATATTTGAATTATTTTGCTCTAATCTGTCATAACTTGAGTAATTACTCAAGAATTTTTATTATTTATCGATATTCGTCAATCAATGCATAAATCTGCCTTAAATTAGCATTACTCACTTTGAGTTTCTCACCCTTTAAAAGTTGAATAATCTGTTCAAGTGTTTGTAAAAGTACTGAGGTCTGATGCGGACCATGACTCAACAGGTAATCAAAAATTTGCTGATCCAGATGAATCCCACGTCTATCCAATACTGATGATACCAAGGCAAAACGGTCAGCATAAAGACTTCCGTTCGGAACGCGCGTACTTACAGCTTGGGTCAAACGAGACTGTAAATCCGGTAATTCCAGCTTAAGTTCAATCGGAGCAAACCTTGAAGAAAAAACCAGCTGACCACCGCCTTCATTATTATAATTAATTAAATGAAAAACTGCCTTTTGCCAGTGGGGTACGCCACTAATCGCTTCAATATCATCTAAAGCTACCAGATCATAGCGGTCAAGTGAGGTAATGGCTTCTGTAGGTGCATCCAAAAGTTCCAATAAAGAGACCTGAATTGCAGTTTTCCCCACTTCTAAGTAAGAATCACAAATTGCAGAAAGTAAATGACTCTTACCTGTTCCAGCACCCCCATAGACATAGAAACGATTAATCAGACCCGCATGGAGCTGGCGAATCGCATCAATTACATGCCCCCATCCCGGACCCGAAAAATCACTGATTCGGGCATCGAGCTGGGGTTCAATATCAAGTTGCAATTGACGCATATCTATTTTTTGGCCTATCCATCTTTAAGCTGGGTTTTTTCAATCTTACTCGATTTTTCATCTGCTTGCAGTGCTTTCTCATGAGGTGATTTCAGGTCAATATCTACATCTACATTAGGGGTTTCAATATTGATAGAGCCAGTAGAGGCCTTTTGGATGATGAGGGTTCTATTATCGTAGAGTGCACTTTTTTCATAGAATTCACGGGCATGACGCAGTAATACAACGATCACCGCAGCGACTGGCAAGGCAATCAGCATACCCAGGAATCCTGCCAGTTGAGCACCTGCCAATACGGCAAATACCACAGCGACTGGTGACAGGCCTATTTTATCGCCAAGCAGGAATGGTTGCAGGATATAGCCTTCTACCGCCTGACCTACCATGAATACAATGCCTACTAGAACCAGTTGCCACCAGTCGATTCCAAACTGGAATAAAGTCGCCACTACTGCTGCAATAATCCCAACTGCAAAACCCAGATACGGGATAATACTGCAAAGGCCCGCGACCATCCCGATGATCAGGCCGATTTCCAGGCCAATCAATTGTAAACCGACGGCATAAACAACGCCTAGTAATACCATGACCAGAAATTGTCCTTTCACAAATGCACCCAAAACTTCGTGACATTCACCAACAACTTCCAAAGTACTACGCTCGTATGGACGTGGAATGAGTCGGCGCATGCTGTCGAGCATACGTTCCCAGTCGAGCAGAAAATAAAAAGCAATGATGGGAACAAGAACAATCGTTCCACCAATCTGAATAAAACTGATCCCTGATTGTGCCAATTTCAAGGCCATTGCCTGAATGCTGTCGGCACTATAATTGGTCTGGACATAATCCATGACCACACTGGAAATCTGGTTGGTGTCAATTTCCATTGGCACGAGATTAAAAGTATCAGACAGCCATGGCAGGAAAGTATAATTGACCCAGTGAATTCCCGCAGGAATGCTGTCGCGGGCATACATTAACTGTTTCCATACCAACGGCACCAAGTACCACATGGCTAGGGTCAGCACCACCCCGATCCCGATAAAAACAATACTGATAGAGAGCCAGCGCGGCAGACCAATACGATGTAAACGATCAACCAAAGGGCTAAATAGATAGGCGATAAAAAATGCGCCAACAAATGGAACAACAACAGGCTTAAGCAGGTATAACACCCAAATAATCAAGGCGATACCAGCCAAGATAAAAATGCGACGTAAGGTACGATCTACCATAAAGTCTTGCCTTTTCTCTATTAATCATTATAAAAAGTAAAATATTTGAATAAAGATAGCATTTTAGAACATAAATAACATAAGAGTTTCGTATATTCGGGTATAATCAGCGCCGCGAATGCGGAGACTTCATTATGAGCAACTCAACTTCTACCCCAAACACTGGTTTAAGCTACAAAGATGCAGGTGTCGATATTGAAGCGGGAGACGCGTTAGTCGACCGAATCAAGTCCGTCGCTAAGCGCACTAAACGTCCTGAAGTTATGGGCGGTCTTGGTGGCTTTGGTGCACTTTGTAAAATCCCTAAAGGTTATGAAGAACCTGTTCTCGTATCTGGCACTGATGGTGTTGGTACAAAATTACGTTTAGCATTGAATTTGAACCGTCATGACACAATTGGTCAGGATCTGGTTGCAATGTGTGTAAACGACCTTCTCGTTTGTGGTGCTGAACCACTGTTCTTCCTGGATTACTATGCAACTGGTCACTTGAATGTTGATGTCGCAGCAAATGTTGTTACTGGCATTGGTGCTGGCTGTGAACTTGCTGGTTGTGCATTGGTTGGCGGTGAAACTGCTGAAATGCCAGGCATGTATGAAGGCGAAGACTACGACCTTGCAGGTTTCTGTGTGGGTGTTGTTGAGCAAAGTAAAATTATTGATGGCTCTAAAGTTAAAGCAGGCGATGTGCTAGTTGGTGTTGCATCTTCAGGTGCACACTCAAATGGTTACTCACTACTTCGTAAAATTCTTGACGTGAAAAACGTTGATTTAAACCAGATCATCGATGGTCGACCACTTGCTGACGTAGCAATGGAACCAACACGTATTTATGTAAAACCGATTCTTGAATTGCTTAAACAGGTAGATGTGCATGCAATGGCACACATCACTGGTGGCGGTTTGCCAGGTAACCTGCCTCGCGTCCTTCCAAACGGTGCTCAAGCAGTTGTGAATGAGTCTTCTTGGGAATGGCCTGAACTATTCAAGCTTCTTCAACGCGAAGGTGGTGTAGAACAGTTTGAAATGTATCGTACATTTAACTGCGGCGTAGGTATGGTACTTGTTGTTGACGCAGCAGATGCAGACAAAACTGTAGACGTATTAAACAGCCTTGGCGAAAAAGCATGGACGATGGGTCACATTGCGGACAATGCCGAGTCTGTAGAAGGCGCTGATGAAAAAATCCGTGTGATCTTCGCATAATCGCATGATTAAAATTGCTGTTCTTGTTTCAGGCAGTGGATCTAACCTGCAAGCCCTGATTGATGCCAATCTGTCAGGGCAAATTGTCGGCGTAATTTCCAACAAGCCTGAAGCTTATGCTTTAGCGCGTGCGCAAAAAGCTAGAATTCAGACTGCAGTGATTGAACACAAGCAGTATCCGAATCGTGAAGCCTTTGATGATGTGATGCATCAGCAACTGTTAGATTGGGATGTGGATTTAGTGGTACTGGCAGGCTTTATGCGAATTTTAAGTGAAAAATTTGTTAAAGCCTGGGAAGGTAAAATGGTGAACATCCATCCTTCTCTCTTGCCGAATTACAAAGGTATGCACACGCATCAACGGGTGCTGAATACTGGGGATACCCTGCACGGCTGTACCGTACATTATGTAACCGCTGAACTGGATGCCGGTCAGGCCTTGGCTCAAGGTATTTTAAAAGTATCTCATCAAGATACGACACACTCTTTAGCTCAGCGCGTTCATGTACTGGAACATTTGATTTACCCGCAAGTGGTGGAATGGATCTGTACAGGTGTCATTCAGCATACTGCTGCTGGCGTGATGTATCGCGGTCAGTTGATGCAGGAACCGGTTCAATTCTGCAAACTCTAAAGAATACACTGCATAAAAAAACGCATCCCCGGATGCGTTTTTTTATGATTCATTTTTCACTTTAAAGACTGCTCTGCAATGAGCTGCTTGATCAGACCGACGACTTCATACGGTCTTTCTAAAGGAAACATATGTCCACCTGGTGTTACCGTAAAGGGAATACCAAACTTCTTCTGAACCAATCTTGGAAACTGTCTTTTATGAAACAGGCTTTCATCACCTACAACAAGATGCATCGGCAGTTTGACCTTTGCTTGCGGTAACCACCATAAGGATGGATTGGTACGAAAGATATTCACTTCGTCCATTTTGGGAATGGTCAGCTCAACCCCACCCCGCACTGGGTCATCTTTCAAGGCATGATCAATATAGGCTTGAAAACAATCCTGATCAAAATCTTTATAAAAGCCCTTTGAACGTAGTAATTCTGCTGCCTGCTCACGGGATTCCCAATGATCACGACGGCGTAAAGACAAAGCAGCAGGTGACATCGTATCTACAGCCTTTAGCTTTAACACTTTTGCCATATGCAGCATCAATGAAGATGGTCCCATAATCAAAGGTGGGTCCAGCATGATCACCTGCTCGAACAGTTCGGGCCGTTGCCGAGCAGCCATCATGGTTAAGGCTCCACCTAGCGAATGCCCCAGACCAATCACCTGGCGACCTTGTGCTTGGCGTACGATACTGTCGATCACTTGCTGGGTCAGGCTATTCCAATGATTATCAATCGGATAACGTTTATCTGGACCCAGCAACGGCACATAGATAATGTCATACTCATCTTTTAGTCCATCAAACAGTTTCTGATAGACACGAGAAGGCACGCCATTGGCGTGCGCAAAATGAATAATTGGCTTCATTGCAGTTTGGTCTGACTTTCAGTACTGAGTTTCTGAGCAACCGAGCTGGCAATACCTTCGCCTAGGGAAGCCCCCATACGACCTAAGATAGACTCAAATGGGCTATATTCAACGGTGTAGTTCAAGGCTTTATCAGTTTTCAGCTCACGCTTCAGGGTTTGTAAGCTACCGGTACGGTCAGCAATACCTAATTGTACTGCCTGTTCACCCGTCCAGAACAGACCAGAGAAAATTGCAGGATCAGTTGATTTAAGCTTTGCTCCACGACCTTGTTTCACTGCATTGATAAAGTGAGCATGCACATTATCCAACACACCTTGAACATGGGCTTTCTGTGCAGCATCAACTGGCTGGGTCATCGAAAGTAGTGCCTTATTTTCACCCGAAGTCATGGTACGGTCTTCCACGCCCAGTTTCTGCATCAGGTTACTCACGCCATAGTTCGGCATGATCACGCCAATTGAACCGACCAGACTCGATGGATTGACAATAATTTCATCTGCAGCAGAAGCAATATAATAAGCACCCGAAGCGCCAGTATCACCAATTACAGCATACAGCTTTTTCTGCGGATACTGCTTTTTCAGGTACTGAATTTCCTGCCAGATTTCATCAGATTGCACTGGTGAACCACCTGGAGAATTGATATTCAGAACCACTGCTTTCGCCTGCTTACTTGCATAAGCTTTCTTCAGCGACTTGATGGTGTTGTTACTATTCACACTTTGCTTGTCTGATGCAATCGTGCCAATAATATCAACCACCGCCAGATGCTCATCTGAAGTTTTAGTGGCATCAGTCGATGCTGTACTGCAGCTTTTGCCCATGGCAAGTATAATAAACAGCAAATAGGCAAACGTCAGGAATTTAAAGAAGATTCCCCAACGACGTGCACGGCGCTGCTCTTCTACAGAGGCAAGTACCGCTTTTTCAAGCAGTTTCCACTCAGGTCCTGTTGGTTGCTGAGGTTGTGGCGTATTTTGTATTTGATTTTCAGGTTTTGGTGGCCAATCGGACATAAACAATCCAACACATAATTATATTGTGCCCATTATATACACCGATTTGAGTATTTCTGTCTAAACCAGCAGTTTTATCCTATAATAAATTTCAATTATTCCTTCCCATTGCTCTTAATATCAATTCAATGACTGCACAAAGCTCAAAGAATTCAACCTATGGTTTGCTTAAATTCGTCAGCCGACTTCCGCTCCCAATTACGAGATTGATGGCAAGTAGTCTTGCGGGCATTGTAAATCTATTGAAGACTTCCAAGACCTCAGAAACTATTCGCTTTAATCTGAAAATTGCACTTCCGGAGCTTTCAGAGCAGCAACGTGAAGAGATTACGCGTGCCTCAATCCGGAATGAATTGATGTCTTATTTTGAGTTTTTTAGTATTTGGGGCTCGAGCAATGAAAAAAATCTTCAACGTATCCATCATGTAGAAGGACAACATTTACTTAAGGAAGCACTTGCAGCAAATAAAGGGCTGGTACTGATTGTGCCGCATTTTGGTACCTGGGAAATCATGAATGCTTATCTCGCTCAATTTACTCAAATGAGCATCATGTATAAGCCGGTCAAAGATCCTGCCGTGGATGACTTTGTTCGTGAGGCACGGAGTCGTGAGCAGGCCACCTTATTACCCACCGATGAAACAGGCGTTCGTCAGATTTTTAAAGCCTTGAAACAAGGTGGCACGACAGTCATCCTTCCAGACCATACCCCAACTGCAGGCGGTGAATATATTCCTTTTTTTGGTGTACCACTCAGCTCAAGCAACCTCAGCGCCAAACTGATTCAAAAGACCAAGGCAAAATGCCTGTTCCTTTTTGCAATGCGTAATACTGAAGGAGGCTTTGATGTGTTCTTCGAACCCCTCGATGAGCAAATTTATAGCTCTACCCCGAATCAGGGTACCGAGATTATTTTCAAGAAAATGGAAGAATTGATTCATCGTTACCCGGAGCACTACCATTGGAGCTATAAACGCTTTAAAGCGCATGAGTCTCTGGGCGGCACAATTTATCGCATTCCACAGGATGAAGCACTGGCTAAAATTAATGATCTGCGCCAGGCTTATCAGGACGAACAGGCAAAACTTGCAGCAGAAACTTTACAGACTTTAAATACAAATACAGTTATTGAATCTTAAGATCTTCTCTCTGCAACCATTTATATTTTGATCGATAAGATGCAAGGTGTATTTGTTTGTCTTTAATAAAAAACTCGACGCTACCGTGCTCTGGCGTACTTAACAGTGGAATATTTAAAGCTTGTAATCGTGCTTGAGTCAATCGACTTGGATGGCCATAACGATTAAATCGCCCAGCAGAAGCAATCGCGATTTTGGGGCGGTAATGCTGTAAAAACTGATAGGCTGAACTGTGCTGACTACCATGATGCCCCAAGACCAACACATCGACTTTTAAATCCGGATAATCTCTTAGCAACTGAAACTCAGTTTGCCAGCCTGTATCGCCCATCAGTAAAAAATGCTGATAAGGCCAGGCATCTTTAACTTGTATATGGATAACACAGGAATTTTCATTTTTATCAGGTTTAAACTGATTAAGTGAGTCTGACCGCGGTGATAACACCTGAAAATAAACCTGTTCATTCCAGTTCCAGGATTGTCCCTGCTGACATAATTTAAATTGAGTGCTTTCATTCAGTTCAGGCTGTTCACTGGCGATAAGCTCTGAAACCTTAAGTTGATCACGGATATGCATATAAGCTCCGCTATGATCCTGATCCAAATGGGTCAATACCAGCTGATCAAGCTTAGATATTCCCTGCACGGATAGAAATGGAAGAATAATCTGCTCACCGATACTAAAACGACTTTCATCATAATTGCCACCAGTATCTACCATCATGTTATGTTGGCCTTGACGGATAAAGATGCTTTGACCCTGCCCCACATCCAGCACATGCAATTGAAATGGCGAATGATAAAGCGGTATTGCCATGATGGGGACCAGTCCACACGCTGCCCATGACTTAGGTACCGCTCCACGCGGTATAAAAAGAATTACAAGAATAACTACACTCAATATTAGTAGCCATGGTGTCATTGCGACCGGGATCAGTTCAGGTGAAAACAGATGATCCAGTAGATTAAAAAAACCAAGTAACATACTGATCATCAGATCGTTCATTTGAAAGATCAGTGCCGCAAATGGTTCCGCAATGAAGAAAAATAGAGCGGCAATAATATCCAGTGGCACAATAAGTAGACCAATCCATGGAATCGCGAACAAATTACTCAATGGTGCGATCCAGGCCAGCTGTTTAAAGAAAATAATCATTAAGGGAAATAACGCGACAAAAATTTTCCACTGAGATTCGACTAAAACTTTTACTGCAAAATATAGACGTTGTCCTGGACTTTGGATTACATCTCGTGGTTGTCGCTGTATGGTCTGATAAATTCGCAGCAAGACAAAACAGGCACCATAAGACAACCAGAAAGCTGCGGACAAAATACTAAAAGGATCCAGTAATAGTAATATTGCTGCACTTAAGATCAGTAACTTTAAAGGTTGCACATACTGCCTCAACCAGATACTGGCCGTGATCATCACACAGATCAACAAGGTACGTAAGGCCGGAATTTCAAAACCCACAAAGGCGCAGTACAGCAAGACACAAAGTAAAAAAGGTATACTCAGGTAATATTGTCTGGGCCATTTCAGATAGAGAGCTGGAAAAATCCTTGCTGTCAAAAACTGTAAACTTGCACAGAATATCAGTGCAAAAATCACTACATGCGGCCCAGAAATTGCCAGGAGGTGACTCATGCCGAAACGGCGAAACTGCTGTTCAATTGCTGGATCTAGTAAACTCTCATCTCCCGTTAGCAGAGCCAGCATCAACCCTTTGTTTCGTATTGGCTGTTGGTAAATAAATACTCTTAACTCTAATCGTTTTTGTTCAATCCAAAGAAGTAGCTGGGATCTTACACTTTGCTGTTGGCGTAAATGCTGGCTAAAACCGAGTGCATAAACTTCTTGCTGGGTTAAAGGCTGAATCTGTTGAATACGAAATCCTGCCATCAGGTTCTGCTCAAGGTGCCATTTCTCTACATCGAATGCACCGGACGTGGCATAGGCATGTGCCGGTCGTACTTCCCCATTCAGTCGATAATACTGCCCCAGCTGGAGTTGATTTGACATATTAAATGCAGCCTGCACTGGTCCTTCCTGTTTAACAGAACCCAGCCACTGCACTAGCGTCCCATTCGGCTGTAATACCTGTAAGGGTTGCTGAATACTGGCGGTATTTATTTTGTTGAGCCGGGAGATATAAACGATAACTTCTCGCTGCCCAACTTCTTTCTCGATAAATTGCAATCGCTGATCAAGAGCATGATTGGCAAAGCCCTGCCCTAATAAAAAGCTCAGACTTAGGGAAAATGAAATAGAAATAAAACGTAGATAAACATGATGCAGTCTTAAATGGATGACCCGGTAGATAAGCAACCATACCAGCATAATCAGGCAGACTGATCCTGCTGATAACTGGTACTCAGCTTTATTCCACCCCATTGTTGTCAAGCCAAGAATCCAGCCTACACCTAGCCATTGCAGCATGATTTTTCTTTTTATTGTTATTTTATGACGCAATAATAAAGCCCACCGGAGTGAGCTTCAATCAAAGAGGATTATTCCAATATTTTTAGGACAATATCAGTTATTCACCCATAATCCATCCTGCATATGCAGAATACGGTCTGCTGACTGAGCCAATTGCTCATCATGGGTTACGATCAGCATGGCCATATTGAACTCCTGACGTAATTCAGTCAGTAGCTCAAATATTTTTACCGCAGTTTTACGATCCAGATTCCCGGTCGGTTCATCGGCCATCATCAGTTTTGGTTTCCCCACTAAGGCACGCGCCATGGCCACACGCTGGCGTTCACCACCAGACAGCTCGCCCGGTTTATGGGTTAAACGATGACTTAAGCCCACACGTTCCAGCAGATATTCAGCTTGTTGTTTTACTTCCTTGAATTTGCTGCCCTTACGTAGCATCAGTGGCATCGCGACATTTTCAAGTGCAGTAAACTCAGGCAGAAGGTGGTGGAACTGATAGACAAAGCCTAAGTGCTCATTACGCACATAACCTCGCTCAGCTTCAGACAGCGTATCAAAACGCTGGCCGTTCACCATCACGTGACCCGAAGTTGGACGATCTAAACCACCGAGCACATGCAGCAAAGTACTTTTGCCTGAACCACTTGAACCAACAATTGAAACAAATTCACCCGCCTGCACCTGCAAAGACAGACCACGGATCACTTCAACTGTAGATTTACCATCGGTAAAAGATTTTTGAATATTCTGGGCATCTAGAATGATATTACTCATAACGCAATGCCTCCGCAGGCTGAATCTTGGCTGCTCGTAGCGCAGGATAGATTGTTGCTACAAAACTTAAGACCAATGACAATACGACAATCAGCACTACATCCTGCCAGCGTAGATAAGACGGCAAGTAATTAATGAAATAAGCATCAAACATATGCAGACCTAAAGTATTGTTCAGCCAGCCCACCAGACTACTAATACTGGTTGCAGCAATAATACCCAGAATTGCGCCGGCACAGGTACCAATTACACCAATGACAGTGCCCTGCACCATGAAGATTTTGGTAATAGTTGCAGGTGAAGCACCTAAGGTACGCAGAATGGCAATATCCGATTTCTTGTCAGTTACCACCATCACCAGAGAGGAGACAATATTAAACGCTGCGACCAAGACAATCAGGAACAGCAGCAAGCTCACCATTGCCTTTTCCATCTGAATGGCACTAAACAGGTTACCGTGAGTATAAGTCCAGTCAGATGCATAGAAGTTTGCTGGCAAATTCATGACAATATCACGTGAAACTTGCGGTGCAAGGAAGATATCATCCAGCTTCATGCGGATCCCTTGTGCACCATCTGGCAGACGCAGCAAAGTTGCCGCATCATTCAGGGCGATATAGCCCATCATTGAATCCACTTCTGCACCAATACTGAATATTCCAACCACATTAAAGCGCTTAAAGCGTGGCACTACACCAGCAGGTGACGGCGTGGCTTCCGGTAATACCAGGGTAATACTGTCGTTTAAACCGACCCCCATTGAGTCTGCCATCTGCTTGCCCAGCACAATTCCGAACTCGCCTTTTTTCAGCTGATCGATACTGCCTTCAACCATATGATTTTGAATGATAGAAACATTCTTTTCATAATCTGGTTCAATTCCTGTGACCATGATCCCGGCAACTTGGCCTTGCGCAGTCAACATTCCCTGTAACTGGGTAAATGGAGCAACACCTTGAACATGTTCATGTTGTTCGATTTTTTTTGCAAGTTCAGGCCAATTTGTTAAAATTTGTGTTGAAGAAACAGTAGCTTGAGGTATCATTCCTAAGACACGATTTTTTAATTCTCGATCAAAACCATTCATTACAGACAGTACTGTAATGAGGACTGCCACACCAAGCGTGAGGCCGATCATAGAGACTAAAGCGATAAAAGAAATAAAGTGGTTACTGCGCCGTGCGCGAGTATATTTCAACCCTATGTACAGCGAGATTGGTTTGAACATAACCATCTAGTCCGAGGTAATAAATTATGGAAAATTTACAGCATCAGCATGGAGTTACTGAAAGACGTGTCATGTCACGCATCGATGCTGCCTTACGAATTAATTATCAGATTATTTCCGATGATGTAGCCTTAAATGATCCTTACGATGCTAATTTCGTATTGCCCCGCTATTTTCTACTACTTGCTGAGTTAGATCAATTTGATCATGCACTCAACTACGAATTAGAACAATTAGCTGAAAAAGATCAACAAATTGCTCGAATCTTATCCTTATTTAACCAAAAATTAAACCTGATCACCGGGTCTTTATACGATTCAATTGTACAGAGCATGTTACCTGTGCCTGAAGATGTGAACTTTTCCGAGTCTGGCTTAAGCTTTTTCAGTAAACGCCTCATCAAAGAAGGCACCTATATTCACCTGACCTTAAGCCATCCGGAGAACTTCTTCCATATTGCAGCGACAGCGCAAGTGGTTTATAGCCGTGCCGAAGATAATGGCCAATTTCGCACTGGGGCTTATTTCATTACTCTACATCCACAGGATCGGGCAAAAATTAGCGAATGTGTGAAAGCTTACGAAATTCCATAATCTGACTAAATTATTGCTTTTTATGACGGGCCTGAATACTCGCCCGAATTTCTTTCAGGAAATATACAACAAGACCAGACAATAAAATTACGACCCCCACCAAAGCAATGAGGGGCAATTTTTCATTATTCAGTAAAGCGCCTATCATTAGTGCCAACATCGGTGTCAATACATTGGTAAGCGACAAGGTAGTCGGTTTGATCTTCTGCACCAGTTTAAAATAACAGAACATCGCAATCAGCGAAGCCATTATTACGGCATACCCTAATCCAAATAGACTCTTGGCATGTGGCATGGCAGTAGGTGCGTATTGCCAGATAAAAGGCAGCATACCGATAGAGAAGATTACCGACAAGCCAATTGAGCCTGCTGCCTGTGCCATCGGGTCAATTGGCGCATTAATCTTTTTCACCCAATACATGGACATGCAATAAACCAGCACACCAATCAGCGCAATCACAATCCCGACTGGTTGAATATGCTGATCTGCATCCCCCAGACAAATGATGGAAAGTCCTGTTAAGGCAATTGTCATCCCTAGCCATTGATTGAGAGAAAGATGCATCCCAAACATGAAGCGCCCAATCAGGCCGGAAATCACAGGTGAAAGACCAAACATCAGGGCAATGATACCGGAGCTAAGATAGTCTGTAGACCAATAGGTAAAGGTCTGCGAGCCGATAAAACTGCAGGCCCCTGCCAGATAGCTGTGCAAGGAAACACGATCAAATGGTAACCGGGTTTTAAACAGCCAAAGTAGTCCCAAAGCCAAAGGCAGAGCCAGAAAGAACCGGATTGCCAATGCCCACATTGGATGTAGATCTTCCACACTCCAGACAATTGCCAGTGGTGTGGTGGACCAGATGAAAACCAGTAAGGCATAGGTTACCATCAGGTTACTTTGTTTGGGCATTTGAAAATTTTCTCGTTATTTTGCAGCTGTTTTGCGCTTTTGCTTTTGAATGGTTTGATCGAGCGAACTGGAAAACTCGCGTTTATCACGCTCAGAAATTGGTGGCGGTCCACCAGTTTGTACCCCTGCGCCACGCAGCGTATCCATAAAATCACGTAAATGCAGACGCGCTTTGACATTGGCCGTGGTATAGATTTCACCTCGTGGATGAATGGCAATACCACCTTTTTCAATGACTTGTGCCGCCAGCGGAATATCCTGGGTAATCACGATGTCATGTTCATTCATGCGATCTATAATTTCCTGATCTGCCGCATCGGCACCACTGAGTGCCTGAATCGAGTTAATACGAATTGAAGGAGTGATCCCTACAGGCTGGTTTGCTACAAAGGTCACTTCAAGCTGATAACGGTCTGAAGCGCGAATAATGACATCTTTAAGAATACGGGGTAATGCATCGGCATCTACCCAAAGTTTAAATGGCAACACGCATGGGTCCGGGATAGAAATGAATGTCATCTATTCTAGCAAATGCAGTGCTCATCGTTCCGGTTTTCTTTATACCCTTTTGATATGATCATGTTTGGTACACCCTTTGAACAATTACAACTATGCTGATCTCTAGACTGCGAATAAGAATTGACAAGAATCTGATGGCAATTTAATTTTAAAATTCATCTGATTGACTTGAAAAATCAGAATGACCCTCGATTAACTATAAATAAGCAATCCCAGATCAATTGTGCATATGAAAAATTCAAACAGTCCTGAGATCATCACTATCGATGATCAAAACTTCGGTAGTCATGTTGAACACTGGAATCTCCTTACAGACAATCCAGGTACCGATGTACCGAAGTGGTTAACTCAGGCACTTGATGCCCCGGTCATGCCGATGGGTCTCTGCAAACAAGAATGCGATATGGATGAAAACACCTGGCTGATTCAGGGTCCGAGCAAGGCCACTGTGCAGTTAAGCCAGATCATTGAGGTGGAAAGCAATAAACCCAAAGCAGTCAAAACTGCCTTTCCATGCTTCGACAGTCCTTATAAAGTAAAGGCACAAATTGAACGGATTATCAGCTGCAAGTCCAATACTCAAGCGGTCTTACGCCTGAATCTGGGTCTGAACAATATTGTGTATGCGTTTGACAGTCTGTATAGCGTCAATCATACACAATACGATAAAGATCAAAATTATCTGGTGAATCTGAATGCCTGGGCTTATGAACTCGAGCCTGTAGCGGAACATGAACATCTGATTGTCGATGATCCGGCTTCAATCAAGCACCACCGTGCGCTGAATGATATTCTGGCAGCCAACAATGGCGTTGCACCTGAAAATCTGCAGGAACAGATTGATGCGTGGGAACCTAAATCTGAAGATGATAAAGCTCCGGTTACTGTGGATTTCTCTAAAATGGTGGCTTACCTCTATGGTGAAACCATTGGTCAGGAAGATGAAGCCTGGTTTCAGGGCAATATTGTCGGTAAGACTTCAATGCAATTTATGGATCAGGAATACACACTTTATGATGTCACCCTGATTCATGATGAAGGTCGTCCTGCCACCCTGCTCCGTGTTGCTACGCGCAATCCAGCACATAAAGACTTTAGTATCGGGCAATATATCCGTGGCAATCTATGGATTCAGGCCAACATTTATAGCAAAGCCTAAAAATTTTATATTTTAAATTCAAAAACAGGAGATATTCACATCCGTTGAATATCTCCTGTTTTTTTAAATAAATATTTTCATTGATGATTTTATTGAGCTGGTTATTTTATCCACAACTTACTCTTCTAAATACACTTTATAAATTCACAAATTAATCACTTATCCACAATTTTAAATTCAAATAAATTCATTTTTAAAATAACGAATATTATTTATGATATTGGCAATACCCTGTAAACAGTGACTCTTGCTTTCGCAGGATTAAATAAATAGATTTATTTAATGGATAAAAAAATAATAACTTTATGCAGTTAAATTAAGAATGTACTTTATTTAACCAATTTTTTATGATAAAAAGGCTCATAACAAATAGTAATTAACGATAAATAGATCGGACAATAATATCTATGAAAATCGTACAGGAAGAAAATTTACATCAAGTCGAGCATCATCTTCGCTCGAGCTATGACATTGACATGATGTCATGCTTGTTTTTTGCCTTGGGCATGCTGATCTGCGCCTTTCTACTTCATCTTTTCGTGTTTTAATTTTCAGAATCGGAAGATAAAAAAACCCAGCCTGAGCTGGGTTTTTTGCATGCTGGATTTAAGCATTGCGTTTTGCAAACTCATCCATGAATTTTACCAGTGCCTGAACACCTTCAAGCGGAACTGCATTGTAGATACTTGCACGCATACCACCTACTGAACGGTGACCTGCAAGGTTCAACAGATGATTTTCTTCAGCTTCTTTCAGGAACTGTTTTTCCTGTTCAGGTTTCGCCAAAGTAAATGGCACGTTCATCATTGAACGGTTTTCTTTGGCAATCGGGTTTGCATAGAAATCGCTAGAGTCGATATAACCATACAGCAGTTCAGCTTTTGCGAGGTTAGCTTTATAAATTGCATCTACACCGCCCTGCTCTAACAACCATTCAAATACCAGACCTGACAGGTACCAGGCATAAGTTGATGGAGTGTTCACCATAGAGCCGTTTTTCGCTTGATCTGCATATTTCAGGATGCTTGGAATTTCCGGTTTCGCTTGATCCAATAGATCTTCACGGATAATGACCAGCGTCAGACCAGCAGGACCAATATTCTTTTGTGCACCGGCATAGATCAGGCCAAATTTAGTTACATCGATTGGCGCAGATAGAATACTTGAAGAGAAATCACACACCAATGGCTTGTCAGTTTCAGGAATATGGGCAAATTGCAGGCCACCAATCGTTTCGTTATCTGCGTAGTGCACATAAGCAGCATCATCTGACAGGTTCCAGGTACTTTGCTCAGTAATCGCTAATTTACCGTCAGCAGTTTTAGTACCTGCTTCAATGACATTGATGTCGCCATAGCGTTTTGCTTCTTTCAATGCTTTTTCAGACCAGATGCCAGTATGGATATAGTCAGCCTTGTTGTTTTTACCCAACAAGTTCAACGGAATTGCAGAGAACTGTAGCGATGCACCACCCTGTAAGAACAATACTTTATAGTTCTCAGGAATGTTCATGAGTTTGCGTAGATCTGCTTCTGCTTTCTCAGCAACCGCGACGTAGTCTGCACTACGGTGACTCATTTCCATGATCGAAAGACCCTTGCCCTGCCAGTCGAGCATTTCAGCTTGAGCTTTTTCAAGAACGGCAGTAGGTAATGCAGCAGGACCAGCACAGAAGTTGTACGCGCGCATGATTTTTCCTTTCAGAGTGAAACACAATAAAATGATGGCATTTAACCATATCTGGGCTTAGCTTGCACAAAATTATTTCAATCCATGAATGAAGATAGAGTCAAAAAATCAATGTAGATTCGAGGGATAAATTTAATTTCTACTGTTAACTTAAAGTTTTCGTTAAATCGTTTATAGCGGCCTGAATAACCAACCAAGAAATACTAGTAGTATCTTTATTAGGATTAAAATTCGATATCATATGTTCATAAGGATGAATTAAATTTCTAAATTCTCTGAGAGAATGGGAGAATCTTTTTACATCAATTTCAATCCAACCTAATGAATGCGCAACATCAATCATTTCACTCAATTTCCATTCTGAAAAAGGTTTAACCTTTCCTTCTCGGGTTTTAGGAGCTGAATATGCTTGATTAGCAAGCTTAATATTTTTATGAATTACTCCTAAAAGTAATCCTTCCAATAAGCTTCCCATAAGAATTACCGCCGATAAATCAGCATCAGCTTCGATACAACGTTGGATTTCGTCCCATCTATAATCAAGAATTTCTCCTACACCAGGTTCTAAACCTAATACTAGAAAATTGGGTCTAGGGATTGGCTTGAATTCAGGTTCAATCTTCTCACTAAAATTTATTTGTATTTTTTTAAACTTGGGTTCAATTCCTTCCAGATAAATTTCGAAGCCTTCTATATACAAAATTTTGTTAAGAAGTCTTAATGCACTTATTACTTTTGAATGATTTCCACTATATTCTTTTGGAGAAGCCAATCTTTTTAAAACATCAGCTAGCTGACTTTTACTACAACTTACAAGTTGCTCGAATACCCATTTAGCACGTGTTGATCCATCATGATAAACAGATATACCTACACTATGAAAAAAAGAAGTTAGATCTGAACCTTTTCGATAAACCGGATATATTTCTTCATTTGTTCCACATATGAATTCTGCTAAATTTTCTAATGTTTTTTTATCCATTTTTTAGAATCAATCTCAATATTTATGTTTATATTTTACACAAAATATATAATTTGATATTAACCATAGAATTTGATTCTTATATAAATGATTCCTATAAGTGGTGATTACAACACTATTACAACTTTTCTTTTCTCCTAACCTACAAGCACTTGACTTATAATACTCATAAAACTGATTTAATGTGCTTTTGCATCTCTACTTTATGAATATGAAGAAAAATAAACGATGTGTTTACTGGGGTCTGTCTGTACTTGCATCCATGATGTATGGTGGCTTTGCCTATGCACAAACTATTAGCTTTCAGGATGCAGAACGACAACTGCTGCAACGTTCCTATACCAGTCAGGCTTTCCAGAATCTGGAACAGGCTGCAAAACTGGAAGCAGAAGCGGTTAAAGGCATTGGTTTGCCACGGGTTGATCTGAATGTCCGTGCTTATGCTTTTCGTAATGAATTAGACATTCCTTTAGGTGCTGTTAAAAATAACCTTGAGCAGTCACTTACCAATGGCTTAAATAATAAAATTGATGAGTTTAATTTAGACCAGGCTATTGCCGACCCGCTTAAAGAAAACTTGAAGCAACCTATTCAGGATGGTGTTGGTTTAATTCCAGATTCATCCAATGTTGTACTTAGAGATGAAGTTATTCGCCCTACTATTTCAGTGATGATGCCACTTTATACCGGAGGCCTCAGCCGTAGTGCCAAAGAAATAGCCAGCATTCAGGCGGGACGCAGTGAATTGAGCAACCAGCAACAGCAGGATACACAACGCTTTGAACTGATTCAGGCTTATTTTAATGTGCAACTGCAAAAACAGTTATTGGAAGCCGCACGTTTTAATTCAAATGCCATGCAGCAACATTACCGTAATGCGCTGAAAATGGAACAGCAGGGATTCATCAGTAAGGGTCAGCGTATGCAGTTTGAAGTGGCACGCAATAATGCTGAACGCGCACAACAAAATGCCCAAGCCAATCTGAATGCTGCCCTATTTCAGCTAAATAATCTGTTGCTGGATAGCAATATCACCGAGCTAAGCACACCTTTGTTTGTGAATCGTGCTGAACCACAAAATGTGAATATTCTGCTCAGCAGTTTTAGTCAGAACTCTCCCCTGATTAAAAAAATGAAAATGGATACTGAGCTGGCCAAAGCCAATGTTAAAGCCCAGCAGGCAACAAAAAGACCCAATGTATTTGCCTTTGGTGAATATAGTCTGGATGAAAACCAGAACTGGATTGTAGGCGTTGCAGCACGTTATAACTTATTTTCCGGCATTGATAAAAAGAAGAATATTCAGGCTGCCGAACTGAAGCGTCATGCAGCAGAATTGATGACGGCACGTACCCAACAGGAAATTGAGAATCTGATTTATAAATCATTTAGTGAAGCGGTCAGCGCCCAGCAAAGTGATCTGCTATTACAACGAAACCTGAAAGCAGCACAAGAAAATCTGCGTATTCAGCAACTGTCTTTTAAGGAAGATGTTGGCACCGCGACGCAGGTAATTGATGCGCAAAATATGTTGAGTGGCCTGAAAGCTGAAATGGCCCTAAATGCCTATAAATACATCATGTCACTTGCCACTTTATTGCAAAGCCATGGCTCAATTACTGAATTTCCTGACTATATGCAACATGCCAATACCCACTATATTCGTTAATGGAGCCAAACATGACTGATGAGCAAAAGCCAGAATTTCCTGTTGATGAACCGGCTTCAGAAATGAATCATATCGATTCACCAAAACAAAGTCTTGCTGAAACTAAACAGGACAAATCTACCAAGAAATACCTGCTGTTAGGTCTAATTCCAGTCATCCTGGTTTTAATTGGCTTTGGCTTGTGGAAAACTTATCAGCCTAAAGACATCGAACTGCAAGGTCGGGTTGAGGCTGAAACCGTACAGGTCGCGACCAAGGTTCCAAGCCGGATTGAAAAAATTTATGTGCAGGAAGGTGATGACGTCAAGAAAGGTCAGGTATTAGTTAAGTTGCATAGCCCTGAAATAGAAGCGAAAAAACAGCAGGCATTAGCAAGCTTGCAATCTGCCTTAGCCTTACAATCGACAGCCGAACGCGGATCACAAGAAGAAAATGTCGCTTCACTGTATGCCAACTGGCAATCTCTCAAAGCACAGGAACAGCTGGCAAAAACCTCTTATCAGCGCGGTGCAAACCTGTTTCAAGAAGGTGTAATTTCCCGTCAACGCCGAGATGAGCTATTTGCTGCCTCACAGTCTGCCTCCCAGATGACTGAAGCTGCTTATCAGCAATATATCCGCGCTAAACGTGGCAGCACCCCAGAACAGAAAATTTCAGCAGATGCACAGGTCGACATTGCCCGTGCAGCAGTCGCTGAAGCCAGTGCCCTGGAAGCAGAGACCGAACTACTGGCGCCTATTGATAGTACAGTATCTAAAACCTATGGCAATCTCTCTGAGCTGGTCGCAACCGCAGTACCCGTGGTCAGTCTGATTTCGGCAGAACGCTGGGTCAGTTTGAATATTCGCGAAGACCAATATGCTTCCCTAGGTGAACAAAAGCAGCTCGAAGGTTTTATTCCGGCACTCAATAAAAATGCAATATTTAAAGTAAAAAGTATTAGTGCTGAAGGTGAATTTGCCACCATTAAAACCACACGTCAGACTGGTGGCTACGATATTCGCAGCTTCAAAGTCCACCTTGTACCAGCGACTACAATTCCTGAACTGAAAGTTGGCATGAGTGTGCTGTTTAAGCTGCAAGAGTCTTCAAAATAATGTGGGCAGGTATCCGGCGCGAACTGTGCTATTTACTCAGGGAAAAATGGGATCTGGCCTTGGTTGTACTTGCCCCTGCCTGCATTTTGATTTTACTCGGCAGCATGTTTGCTCAAGGCAAGCCCGATCATTTAGCGATTGCGATTATTGATCAGGATCGAAGCCGCCTGAGTAGCCAGATTTATAATCATTTATCGCTAAATCATACCCTACAGATATATATCGTTTCTGATCAGACCGTTGAAGTAGAAAAACTGCTGAATCAGAATAAAATCTGGGGTTATATCCATATTCCTGCGGGCGCAGAACAACGATTAATCACAGCCCAGGATGCTGAAATTAGTATTGCCTTTAATCAGAGTTATTTTAGTATCGGGAATACCATTTCTTCGGCTATGTTATTGAGCACGCTTCAGGCAATGGCAGAATTTACTGGCAGGCAGTATCTGGGTAATACCCTACCTTATCTGGAGGCACCGACACCTAATATTAAAATTTCCCCGCTGTATAACCCGCAATTAAATTATGAATTTTATCTGGAACCTTATATGGTTCCGGCAATTTTGCATTTGTTATTGTGCTGCTGTGTAGCATTTGCTGTAGGACAGGAAATCAAGCGTCATACTTTTAATCATTGGATTAATGGACAAAATCTCTGGTCAGCATTACTGTCTAAAAATCTGGTCTATGTCGCAATTTTCTGTTTCTGGACCTGGGTCTGGATGCTGTGGATGGTGGAGTTTCGGGGCTGGTTTATTGCTGGCTCATTATGGCTGATTTTATTGGCACAAGTCCTATTCTATAGTGCCTATGCCTTTATCAGTAGCGCGGTCGTACTGGCAACGCAGGATCTAAGGAAATCTTTTGGTTTACTGGCAGTCTATGGTGGCTCATCGCTCAGCTTCGCCGGTGTCACATTGCCTCTCAATAATGCACCACTGTTTACCCAGCTCTGGGCCAATATTATTCCCTATACACCTTATGCCAAATTACAGACTGAACAATGGGTGATTGGTAGTCCCTTATATCTCTCAGCTCAACCAATATTCATACTGACTACCTATGTGGTGCTTTATGCTGTATTGGCCTATGTATTTTTAAAGAAAATAGCGAAAGGAGTGTCCACATGAAAGCACTCTGGGCCGCTTACTGTAAAACTTTTAAAGATATTGTTAGCAATACCAGTATTTTTACTACGTTAATCCTATCTGTACTGTTTTACAGTTTTTTCTATCCAACCGCGTATAAGGCTGAACACGCCGAAGCCTTGCCCATTATTATTGTCGATGAAGAGCAAAGCAACTTAACCACTACTATTATCAGTCATGTCAGCCAAAGCCCGAATGTACAGATCAAGGCAGTCACTGGAAATTTTACAGAGGCCAAACAGTGGGTAGAGGCTCAAAAGGCTGACGGGATTTTATTATTACCAGACAACCTTTCACAATCCATTCGACATGGTGAAAATGGCGGGATTGGGCTGTATTTAAGTGCAGCGAATTTCCTGATTACCAAACAGATCGGTTTAGGCCTGGTTGGTTCTGTCGAAAATACCTTAAGTGAATATGCAGAACGCTTTAGCGAAATTTCGCATTTCTCTCCTGCCCTATCGATTCACCAGATTCCACTATTTAATCCACTTTCTGGCTATGGAAGCTATGTATTTCCAGCGGTTGCCCCACTGATTATTCATCAGACGATTTTTCTGGGGCTCAGCATGTTGATTGCACTGTATCGTGAAAATAAACAGGTGATCAATTTGACGACCTTATGTGGAATCAGTCTGGCAATTTTGACCATTGGCTGTCTGGGATGCTACTACCTGTTTGGTTTCACCTTCTGGTTGTTTGACTATCCACGTGGCGGGAATTTCTGGGGCATGCTGCTGGCTGTTCTGGTTTTTGTATTCTGCATAATCGGCATCACGACCCTGTTCGCCAGTTTTCTGGATATGCCAGAGCGTGCCGGACATGTTATTGTCTTTACCTCAATTCCCTTATTTATGCTGTCCGGAGTCGCCTGGCCACATGCTGCGATGCCCGTCTGGATGCAAATGTTTGGACAGGCCTTACCTTCCACACAGATCGTACAGATGTTTATTCAACTGAATCAGATGGGCGTAACGACCAGCATGATTTTAGGGAAACTCGCCTATCTGCTGATTGTTGGATTTTTTTGCTTTAGCTTAGGCTATTATCGCCTATGCTCACGCATTAAATAAGCTTGAACCCTGTTAAGCTAAAAGCTTATTCCCCATATACGCGGATATAAAAGTTCTGGATTTTGCTACTGCCGTTGGGCTTGTCAAAGCTGACATCGTATTGCACCAGATTGTTTGGATAAGCGATTTCATAGCTGACCTTGTATTCACTTGGTTGACCTGATTTTTCAACAAAAGTTTTTACCATCAAGGTCTTAGACTTATACTCACCTTCAGGAATGGAATGCGAAAACTTCTTCATGGTTTTCTGATTTTCCTGAAAATACTGCTGTAATTTCGGATCCAGATAACTTAAAAATTCTTCATACTTACCATCACGCAAGTCGTTATAGGCAATTTCTGCTGCCTGGGCTTGGGCTGTACTTGGATCTGCTACCTGTTCGGTAGTGCTACAACCGGCAAGAAGAGCTAGCCCAGCAAGTGACATCAATTTAGTTTTCATCATGGTCATTTCCAGTAAAGTCTGTAAAAAAGGACGCCGAAGCGCCCTTTTTATAAGAATTGAAGGCTTAGTCTTCTGCTGTATTTTCGCCATTTTGCGCTGCATCTACAGCCTCAGGAGTTTCAGCCAGATTATCTTCAGAAACTTCTGTTTCTTCCAATACATCCAATTCTTCATCTTCAACGGCTTCAATCGCTTCTACACCAACCAGTTTTTCATCTTCAGCCAGACGGATCAGACGAACACCTTGTGCATTACGGCCAGTTTGTGCCACTTCAGATGCACGGGTACGAACCAAAGTACCGCCATCAGAAATCAGCATCAACTCTTTAGATGCATCAATTGCCACTGCACCCACTAGCTCACCGTTACGTTCAGAGGTCTTGATCGCAATCACGCCCTTACCGCCACGTTTTTTGGTTGGGAAGTCATCTACAGGCGTACGTTTACCATAGCCATTTGCAGAGGCACACAGTACTTCACCCGTTTCAGGCACCACTACCAGAGATACGATACGGCTAATGAAGTTCGCTTCAGTTGCATCCTCATCATCAGATTCAACCTCTGCATCTTCTGCATCTTCAACTTGCGAAGCACCGATGGTCACACGCATACCGCGCACACCCTTGGCTGAACGACCCATTGAACGTACATCAGTTTCTGCAAAGCGAATGGCTTTACCTTCGTTCGAGAACAACATGATTTGCTGTTCACCGTCAGTAATCGCAACACCAATTAAGGTGTCATCACCATTCAGTTCAATCGCACGCAAACCGTTTGAACGAACATTCGAGAACTGTTCCAGTTCTACACGTTTAATCGTACCGTACTCGGTCGCCATAAACACATAGAAATTCTTGCGAACAGCTTCAGCTTGCTGAGCAAAGTCATTGATAATGTCATCATCAAGATCAGTAGTTGAAAGCGCCAAGCCCAATTCTTTCAACTGAACACGCAGTGCATCAGAAATATCATCTGCACCCTCTTCAGATTCAGCAAGTGCAGCTTCTAATGCAGCAAAGTGACTGTTGATCACTTCGTTGCTTTGCAGCTGGGCAGCATTAGCTTTTACAAATGCTTTAAAGTCTGCCAAACGTTCTTTGAATTTCTTCGGTGCATCAATCACTGGCAAGATTGCAGTAATGGTTTCGTTGTCATCTAGTGGCAGCAAGTTCACCATTGGACGACCTTTGGCACCACGAGAGGCTTGTGGTACTTCGTAGACTTTCAGACGGTAAACCTTACCGACATTGGTGAAGCAAAGCACGGTTGCATGGTTCGAAGTAACCACCATATGCTGGATATAATCGTCTTCTTTCATGCTGGTTGCAGACTTACCACGGCCGCCACGACGCTGAGCCGCGTAGTCAGACAATGGTTGAGTTTTTGCATAACCAGTTTTTGAAACTGTCAGCACCATTTGCTCTTCAGGAATCAAATCTTCACGAGAGAAGTCGATACGTGATTCAACGATATCGGTCTTACGTGCATCACCATACTGCTGAAGAATCAGTGCAAGCTCTTCACGAATTACGTTCATCAATAAATTAAAATCATTCAAGATGGCAGTATATTCAGCGATTTGCGCAAGAATTTCAGAATATTCAGCTTGCAGCTTATCTTGTTCAAGACCTGTTAAGCGATGGAGACGCAGCTCCATGATTGCGTTCACTTGGGTCGGTGATAAACGATAGATATCGCCATCAATACCAAATGGACGGCTAGGATCTTCACCTTCAATTTCGTCAGGACGTACAGAAACAGCACCCGCTTTTTCGAGCAAGGCTGCTACACCGCCTGCTGCCCACTCACCTGCTTGCAAACGCTCACGCGCTTCAGCCGGGTTGGCAGAAGTTTTAATAGTTTCGATGATGGCATCAATATTTGCCAGAGCAACGGTTAAACCTTCTAAAATATGACCACGTTCACGTGCTTTGCGCAGTTCATACATAGTACGACGTGTCACGACTTCTTGACGGTGACGAATAAACGCAGCAATGATGTCTTTCAGATTCATCAATTTCGGCTGGCCATTGTCCAGACAAACCATGTTGATGCTGAATGAGTTTTCTAACTGGGTATTCTGGAACAGGTTGTTCACGATCACTTCAGCGTTTTCACCACGCTTCAGGTCAATCGCAATACGCATCCCTTCTTTATCAGATTCGTCACGAAGTTCAGAAATCCCTTCGAGTTTTTTCTCTTTTACCAGCTCAGCAATACGCTCAATGGTTCTCGCTTTGTTGACCTGATAAGGAATTTCAGTGAATACAATCGTGCTACGGCCAGTTTTGGCATCTTCTTCGATGTGGTATTTACCACGGATATGCAAACGGCCTTTACCGGTACGGTAGGCATCTACAATACCCGATTTACCGTAAATAATACCGCCAGTAGGAAAATCTGGACCCGAAATATGTTCCATCAGCCCTTCAATGCTGATATTCGGATCATTGGCATAGGCTAAACACGCATTGATGACTTCAGTCATGTTATGCGGTGCCATATTGGTCGCCATACCTACGGCAATACCAGCAACACCATTAATCAACAGGTTAGGAATACGCGTCGGCATGACTTGTGGAATGCGCTCAGAACCGTCGTAGTTATCTTCCCATTCCACTGTATCTTTTTCAAGATCAGCAAGGAGCTCATGGGTCAGCTTACGCATACGTACTTCGGTATAACGCATTGCCGCTGCACTATCACCATCGACAGAACCGAAGTTACCCTGGCCATCAACCAACTGGTAACGCAAGCTAAAGTCTTGTGCCATACGGACAATCGTTTCATAAACGGCAGAATCACCATGCGGGTGATATTTACCAATCACGTCACCGACTACACGTGCAGATTTTTTATATGCTTTGTTATAGTCATTGCCTAATTCGTGCATTGCGAAAAGCACACGACGATGAACCGGTTTTAAACCATCTCGTACATCTGGCAATGCACGTGACACAATCACGCTCATCGCATAATCGAGATATGAGCTTTTAAGTTCATCCTCAATGGCAATCGGTCTAATTTCCGATACGCTCATGCATACTCCTTATTCTACAGGCCCTGTTTGACCTGTATTTATATGTCGTAAATCCAGCTATAAATTGGTTCAAAAAACGCTGAACCAATATTTAAAATTCAGTCGGACAGTATAGCATAAATCAGGCTAAATTAAGCCGTTTCAGCCCCAACTATCCAAAGGATTTTTAGTAGAAATTTTAACCACTTCACAATTTTTAACGCATAAAAAAACCTCTGCACACAGAGGTTCATTCTTAGCTTGAATTATCGCATTTTATGCACGGAAATATCTTGTACTGAATCCACTGTTTCTTTCTGCTGATCAAGCATACACAGACAATTTACCTGCATGCAATCCAGCTGCACCAATAGCCAGGTAATTAAATACTGGACGACAATCAACATCACCAGCATGCATCAGGGCGACAGGCCATCAAAGTTCACAGGGAGACGCCGCCAAACCGGCAAGTAAATTAAAATATGAATATTAGTATTACTTTTAAATCTTCTAAAGCTCGCTTAATACCTACCCTATTAAGTGCCAAAAGCAACACATCCAATCTTTATTTTCAGTCCAATTTTCTAATCATTATTCAAATTTTCATACTTAATTTGTAAATAATTTAGAACATCCATACAACAACCATGTAGATAATACAAAAGGGAAAATAAGCGCCAATACCATCAGCGCATCGCCTTGAATACCATAAGCACTGTTCTGAAATCGCTGATTATCAAGCTCGATCCATTGCTCTGCTTTCGCAAGCACCTGTGCATCTGAAAGCGCATTCAAATAGATCAGATGGATAAATCCTGCAAAACTACAGGCAGCAAAAATAAGCCACAGTCCAGCGATCTGTATTAAGATGATCAAATAAGCCAATACAGCAAGAACAAATAGTATTAGAGTTGAACAAAACAATCGATAAAATCGAGCATTTTCGATTAAAGGCTGATATACAGGCAATATAAAAACTTTCATTATTATTTTATTCATTTTTCATTATAAATAAAAACGCCCCTGAACAGAGCAGTAAGTATTCACTTACCGCTCACGCAAGAGCGTCTTTTTAAACTGTATTCAGGAATTAGATTTTAGATACTAATTCTGGAATAACAGTGTTCAAGTCACCTACTAACCAGTAGTCAGCGACTGCATTGATTGGTGCTTCTTCGTCCTTGTTGATCGCAACGATCACTTTAGACTCTTTCATACCCGCCAAATGCTGGATGGCACCAGAAATACCGACAGCGATGTACAGGTCAGGCGCAACGATCTTACCAGTTTGACCAACCTGCATATCGTTAGGAACGAAGCCTGCGTCAACAGCCGCACGAGATGCACCTTGAGCAGCACCTAGCTTGTCAGCTAGTGGATCAAGGATTTTGTGATAGTTCTCACCAGAACCAACACCACGACCACCAGAAACAACGATACGAGCAGCTGTTAATTCTGGACGTTCAGATTTAACGATTTCTTCGTTAATGAACTTAGAAATACCAGCATCACCAGTCGCTGTAGCAGCTTCAACAGCAGCAGAACCACCTTCAGCAGCAACTGGATCGAATGCAGTACCACGAACAGTTGCAACAACAACTGATTCAGAAGATTCTACAGTTGCAATCGCGTTACCTGCATAAATCGGACGTTTGAATGTGTTTGCAGAATCAACAGCAATGATGTCTGTGATCATGCTTACGTCTAGTAATGCAGCTGCACGTGGCAGGATGTTTTTACCAGTCGTGGTAGAAGCAGCAAGAATATGGCTATAGCCTTTGCCCAATTCAGCAACCAGTTTCGCTACATTTTCAGCCAACTGGTTTGCATAAGCAGCATCATCCGCAAGCAATACTTTGCTTACGCCAGCAACTTTAGCCGCTTGGTCAGCAACTGCTTGAGCGCCAGAACCAGCAACCAATACAGTGATATCACCACCGATTTTTTGCGCCGCAGCAACAACGTTTAAAGTAGCAGCGTTTAATGCTTTGTTGTCGTGCTCAGCGATAACTAAAATACTCATGATTTTTATCCTTCTGTATTAGATCACTTTCGCTTCGTTTTTCAATTTTTCTACAAGTTCGTCTACAGACTTCACTTGTACACCAGCTTTACGCTCTGCAGGAGATTCAACTTTTACTGTTTTCAGTTTAGTTGTAGTGGTTACACCGAAATCTGCAGGTGACTTAGTATCCAGCGGTTTTTTACGCGCTTTCATGATGTTTGGAAGAGCAGCATAACGTGGCTCGTTCAAACGTAAGTCAGTGGTAATGATTGCTGGCAAGTTCAATTCAACAGTTTGTAAACCACCATCGATTTCACGAGTCACTTGTACTTTGTCGCCTTCAACTTTCACTTCAGAAGCAAAAGTACCCTGGCCTGCACCTAGAAGTGCACCAAGCATCTGACCAACCTGGTTAGAGTCATCATCAATCGCTTGCTTACCAAGAAGGATTAATTGCGGTTGTTCAGCTTCAACAACGCCTTTAAGAATTTTCGCTACTTCTAACGCACCTAATTGGCTGTCATCAGCTTCAACCAGGATACCGCGGTCAGCACCAAGAGCCATAGAAGAACGGATTTGTTCTTGAGCTTCTTTAGGACCAATAGAAACAACAACGATTTCTGAAACAGTTCCTTTTTCTTTTAAACGAACCGCTTCTTCCACTGCGATTTCACAGAATGGGTTAATTGACATTTTAACGTTTGTTAAGTCAACACCACTGTTGTCCGGCTTAACGCGAACCTTAACGTTGGCATCAACCACACGTTTTACAGCAACAAGAGCCTTCATGTAATCCTCGGCTGTTTTAGCAAATGTAAATATTTAGAAAAGTTATAATAACTCTTCACTTAAATTTTTTTAGGTGCCCTATCTTGCAATGCGTTCGGCATTTCGGTCAAGTCACAATTCACCAATAGGGTGTAAAAATGCGTAATTTTCCTTGAACGTCGCGTTCACATTTCAAGATTTGACATTTATATAGAACAAATTCCCATCATTTTATTTAAAATTTAACCATTGATTTTTAGTATCTTTTTATTTGATTATGCACATCAAAAGATTTGATCTATTTTATAAAATTTAATTTCATTTCTTGTCACTATTATTATAAAGAATACAAATTACTCCTATCTAAATCTGTCATTTCTGACATATGGTGATGGGTTCGATTCATTATTTCAGATTTGGTCAAAATTCCCTCTTATAAATAGATCAATGAAATAGCAAAAAATAATTTTTATAAGGAAATATATTAAAAAAGCACGCTGTGATCACGTGCTTTTAAATTTTTAAAACGAATTTATGACTTATTTGATGAACATTGGTGAATTTTATAGCTCATTAATTAATGATTAGCCATGAAGCAGCGAGTGCCAATAAACCACCTGAAGTCCCATCAATCCACTTTTGCTTACGTTCATCAATCTGAGCCGAACGGGTAAGTCGGGCGAATAAAAGGCTTAAGGCACAATACACTACAAAGATCATAGCAATAAAGATAAAAGACAGAATTAAACCCTGGCTCACCGTATTCCCATTTTTATCTATAAACTGCGGCAGGATTGCAAAGTAAATCAACATGCCTTTCGGATTCAGTAACGCAGTAATGAACCCTTTTTTTACCGGATTACTGGATGATTTCTTTTCAATGGTCAGCGTATTTTTGCTAAATACCGATTTCACCAGACTGAATGCCAGAAATAACAGATAAGCAATTCCTAACCAGCGAATAGTTTCAAACAGCACTGGAAAAGACACAATAATTGCTGCAATTCCTAACGCCACCAGAATCGAATGCACCAGATAACCGCAACATACCCCTATAGTCGCCATCATGCCTGCTTTTGCATCTTTACCCATCACTTGAGACAGGATAAATAGCATATCTGGTCCAGGTGTAAAAATAAGGGGAAGCACGGTCAGTGCAAAAAGTGCAAATACAGACATTTCCTTGTTCCTCTGTACATGTCGGAAAGTGAAATTAGTATCTGCGATTTTTTACAAAATAGGCTTTCAATTTATTTTATAATATGCATTATTTTTAGAATATTATTCTATTTTATGAAGATATCTTCCAAGTCTATTCGAGTAAAACTCGATCGTATTGACAAAAATATCATTCAACACTTGCAAGCCAATGGCCGGATTCAGAATAACGATCTGGCACGTGAAATTGGTCTTTCGCCTTCTTCGTGTTTGCGTCGGGTAAAACTGCTTGAAGATGCGGGGGTAATCCAGAGCTATACCACGATCGTGGACCAGCAGAAGATTGGTTTCCAGCTGATTTTATTTTCTCGTATCTGGCTAGTGGGTCAGGATGCTGAAACGATTGACACCTTTATTGAAGCCATGAAAGAACTGCCCCAAGTAATGGAGTGCTATATCATTTTGGGTGAATGTGATGCAATGCTCAAAGTGGTGGTGCCCGATCTGGAAAGTTATCGTAAATTCCAGTCCACGCATTTAACTAAAAAGAATGGGATTACCAGCGTCAAAACTGATTTACCGAGTCAGATTATCAAGCAGAGTTTTCAACTACCTTTAGATGATCTTTAATATTGGTCAAATAAAAAGGATGATTGATATCGTCCTTTTTTTACTGAAGATCAGTTTTAGACACGACTGTCCAGAAAGTCACGGTGCACATGACTGAGGTCAATCAGTTCATAAGATTTTAAATCGAAGATCTTCCAGATTTCGATGGCATCTTCTTTTAAGTCCACTGCCTGGGTCGCACGAGTAGTCGCTTGCCATTGCAAGTCTGAAATCCAGATATAGTATTCATGGCTATCAGGATTATAGGCTTGAACCTTACCATCTGTATTAATTCCCTGCACATGAGCACCTTCGGGTAAAGATGTTTCAATATTTGGTAGACTGATTTCCACAAAATGTTTGATCTGGCGCAGACCATAACCTGCAAAAATTTCTTTTTGTGCTTCGCTTAACCGATCATATTTTTGTTGTATATCTACAATAATTTCTGTGCCCATATACTTCCAGTCCTGTCAGGCTGAATTCTTTTCAGCCATACCCTATTTTTCAGCTTAAATTCTGTTCTTTTGTTATACCTGAATTTTAGCTTTTCGCGAATAAGACCATGGTGAAATAATCTGCATGGTCATTCTATTTCTCTCAGCATAAATATTCTTTATGAAATTTTTATGCCAACCTATATTTTTAATAATGATTATTTAAGATTTTCAGGTTTATGTTGTGCCCGTGGATGCACCTGATCATAAATCTGCGCTAGATGATCAAAATTGATATGGATATAAATCCGAACGGTTTTAGATTACTATATTCTTCAACCAATCATTCAGCTCATTCTAGCTATCTCTTTTTCAATAAAATCTAAGAATATTTTTCTTTATTGAGCAATGCAAATCATATAGAACCAACATTTATAATATTTAGTAATATCTCTATTTTGTTACATTTATCGCCAATATTACTTTAAATTGCACTAGTTTCAAGCAACTTCTTCATTTGTCTAAATAGTTAATTTATTTAAAAGTCTTATTTTATCTACTTTCTTATTTACATAAATAGTGGCACATGATTTGCAATTCATCCCTGGTACTTTTCTATAACCAGGTGAATAATTAAATGCATACAGTATCTAAAACGCTCTTATGTATCTCTCTTACAGCATTACTCACTGCATGTAATGACGACAATGATTCAAAAAAAGCTGCTAATTTTGCCCCACAGGTAGAACCTGTTCCATTTGAGCCAGTTGAAGCAACTATTGAGGACTTACACACCTCCATTAAAACCAAAGGGGCAACATGTGTTGATGTTGTGCAAAGTTATCTTGAACGAATAGAAGCTTATGATGTACAAGGCCCTACTCTTAACAGTGTTATTTCGGTCAATCCTTATGCTTTAGAAGAAGCCGCCGAATTAGATGAATATTATAATAAAAATGGTAAATTTAAGGGCGATTTACACTGCGTAACTGTCTTAGCTAAAGATAATATTGATGTTGTAAATATGGCCAATACTGCGGGATCTTCTGCATTACTTGATAATTTCCCACCTGATGATGCATATATTATTAAAAATATTAAAGAAAAGGGTGGCTTAATTATCGGGAAAGCTAATCTGGATGAGTTTGCTTTTGGTTTTGGGGGTAAGTCTACAGTAGGTGGTCAGGCTAAAAACGTTTATGATTTAACAAAAGGCCCAGGCGGATCATCATCAGGTACGGGTGCTGCCATTTCTGCTAGCTTAGCAACCGTTGGTATAGGGACAGATACAGGTGGGTCGATTCGTGTACCTTCATCTGTACAAGGTCTTGTTGGCTTACGCCCATCACTTCGCCTGCTAAGCTTAGATGGAATTATTCCACTGGCTCCTACTCAAGACACAGCAGGCCCAATGTGTCGTCAAACGGTTGATTGTGCAAAATTATTCAATGCAATGGTTGGTTATGATTCATCACCAAGCTCTAACCAACGTAGTGATTTTGCACATGATGCACCACTACTAGCATCAGAAACAGCATATCGTGCATTAATTAACCCGCCAGAAACCTACGTTCCTACTGGAGCATCTTTAGAAGGTAAACGTATTGGTTTAATTAAAGATACTTATGCAAATAGTGAAGAAGGTGCACTAGTTAAAGATATTATTGCTAAAGCGGCTGCAAAGATGCGTGAAGAAGGTGCAATTGTTGAGGAAATAGAAGTTTCAGATTTCAAAACAATCATAGGAAGTACAGCTGTTATGAATGATAAAGGTTTCACAGAAACTTTTAGAAGTCTTTCAGGAGTAGAATTCAAGCAAGCATTAACTGATTATTTATCTACAGCTACTACTGCTTTCAAGTCATATGATGAACTTTTAAATAACGGTAAGATGATTTCTAGTTTCCAAGGTTACAATACAGATCCGAACAGTGAGACATTTATCAATCGCTATTACAACAATACTACCTTCCGTGCACCTTATGTTCGATTACGTTTAAATACTGCTTTAGGCAACCGTACCTTAGATGGTACGCCTAAAGGTCCACGTTATGATGCACTTGCGTATCCATCAATCACAGGATTTGTTGGCAATTTAGGTGGCAGCCCAACAACAGGTAGTAACAACCGCTTAAGTCCATTCAGTGGATTCCCAGCATTATCTATACCAGCCGGAACTGTGAATTATGAGCGTCGTAGTGCTTATCCATTAAATGTTAATATCGAATTTATCGGACGTGAATTTGATGAACCAACATTATTCAATATTGCGACTGCTTTTGAGAAAGTAAATCCAGCTCGTGTTACACCTACACATACACCAGCATTAAGTGCAGCAGTTTACTAATTTATATAACTTAAATAAAAAGGAGGCTAAGCCTCCTTTTTATGTTGTGCCCTTGGGTGTGCCTGATCATAAATCTGCGCCAGATGATCAAAATCGACATGAGTATAAATTTGGGTTGTGGTCAGATTACTATGTCCCAGCATTTCCTGTACTGCACGCAAGTCTCGGCTATTGGATAACATATGACTGGCAAAACAGTGACGCAGTAAATGCGGATGCAGGTCAACATTGACGCCTGCCCGTTGCGCCTGAAGCTTGACCCGATTTTCAATCTGCCTTGCTCCTAGCGGATTACCCTTCTGAGTGATAAAGACATGTGCTTCTGGCACAAAATCACCATGCCATAGCGGATAAATCTGTAACCACGCCATGACACTGTCTTTGGCTTTGGAACCAAATGGCACGATACGGGTTTTATTCCCCTTACCCGTAATGCGAAGCAGCTGACGGTTGAAGTCAATATCTTTAATTCTGAGGCCTTGTACCTCAGCCAGACGTAGCCCACTGGAGTAAAGCAGTTCCAGAATTGCCTTATCACGCTTCCACATCTGCTGCTGCACCTCACCTTCAGGTTCAGACTGATCCAGAATCTGATGAATGGTTTCAATATCAACCATACCGGGCAAAGGTCTGGATTGTCTTTTCAGCTGGAAATCATCTGCCGGATTAAAACTGACATGCTGTGCCTGTTCAGCCCATTTCATAAACTGGCGAATTGCTGAAAGTAGCCGCTGCAGACTGCTGGAACTTAGGCCCTGTTGTTCAACTTTTTCCGCCATAAACTGGCGTAAATCTGTTGATTCAACATCTCCAAGTGCTAAAGCATGACGCTGACAAAAATTCAGAAAGTCCGAAACATCACGTTCATACGCCTGCAAAGTATGTTTGGACTGGTTCTGGATTTCACGTTCTTTGAGCCATATGGATAACAATTGCTGTGGATCAAGCTGCATTCTATCCTCCTTGGCTGTTGAGTCTGAAAAACATCAGTCTATCAAATAATGCAGGAATAATTTATTCGGCTTAATTTAAAAAGCCCTGACTCTTCAGGGCTTTTTAAATTAAGCTTGGAAATAACGTAAGTCTAAGCGACCTTCATAAACAGTTGCAGTTGGACCAGTCATCCAGACTACATCCCCCTCGACCCATTCAATCTGCAACTTGCCGCCCGCCAGTTCAATCTCGACATTGTTGGCAAGTAGACCACGGCGCATACCAGATACTGCTGCTGCGCAAGCACCCGTACCGCATGCCAGTGTTTCACCTACACCACGCTCATACACACGTAAACGCGCATGCTTTTCATCAATGATCTGCATAAAGCCTGCATTGACGCGTGCCGGGAAACGCGCATGCGATTCTACTTGTGGACCAATACGGGCTACATCTGCATTAATCACATCCGGTACGACTGTTACTGCATGAGGATTACCCATGTTCACTACATCAATCGTCAGTTTTTCACCCTCTGCCAGATCGATGTCATACAGGTTATCCGGTTCATCGGCTAGGAATGGAATTTCTTGAGGCAAGAATTTTGGATAGCCCATATTGACGCGTACCCAGCCATTGGCGCCCAATTCAGGTTCCACAATGCCAGATTTGGTCTGTACTTTGATTTTGGTTTTCGTCGTCAGCTGACGCTCATGCACAAAACGGGCAAAACAGCGCACGCCATTGCCGCATTGTTCTACTTCAGAACCATCGGCATTGAAAATACGGTATTTAAAATCAGCACTCGGAACATCAGGTGGTTCTACAATCAGTAACTGATCAAACCCAATGCCAAAATTGCGATTTGCCAGACGCTGAATAGTCAGGGTATCCAGATAAGCACGCTGGCTGATCAGGTCAACCACCATAAAGTCATTGCCCAGACCATGCATCTTGGTAAATTCAAGTAACATTATTGTGTCTCCTTAAGGCAATAAACGCTCACGTTCCCACAGTGATTCAATCTTTTCGCGTTCGCGAATCAGATGTCCTTGAGCACCATCGACCATCACTTCAGCAGCACGGCCACGGCTATTGTAATTCGAGCTCATCACAAAACCATAAGCACCAGCACCGAGTACTGCCAGCACATCATTTTCCTTGATCGCAAGCTCACGCTCTTTACCGAGAAAATCGCCAGTTTCACAGATCGCACCCACCAAATCCCATTCTTTCGTCTCGACATCATTACGCGGTGTCACAGACTGAATATCCATCCATGCTTCATATAAAGCTGGGCGAATCAGGTCATTCATTGCCGCATCAATAATTGCAAAATTACGATGATTGGTCGGTTTGAGCAGATCCACTTTGGTCAGTAGCACGCCTGCATTGGCAGAAATACTACGGCCCGGTTCCATATAGACTTTCAGGCCCAGCTTTTCTAAAGCCGGACGCAACGCATTGGCATATTCTTGAACAGATGGTGGTGTCTCATCTTTATAAGTCACCCCTAAACCACCACCGATATCGATATGTTTGAGGTGAATGCCCATCTCTTTTAACTGGTCGATCATCACGATGACACGATCCAGCGCATCTACAAAAGGCTGGGTTTCAGTCAGCTGTGAACCGATATGGCAGTCAATTCCAACGACATCCAAGTTGGCTAAAGATGCTGCATACTGATAAGTTTCAAATACGCTATCCGATGGAATGCCGAATTTATTTTCTTTCAGCCCCGTTGAAATGTAGGGATGAGTTTTCGCATCTACATCCGGATTTACACGCAGTGAGATCGGCGCTTTTACACCCAGTTCCGCCGCAACTTTCTGAATACGATCCAGCTCGGCATAAGATTCTACGTTAAAGCAGGCAATACCAACTTCTAGCGCTTTCTTGATGTCCGCTTCTGATTTACCTAGACCCGAAAATACGATTTTAGAAGGTTCACCACCCGCTTTCAGTACACGTGCCAGCTCTCCGCCCGTGACGATATCAAAACCTGCCCCTTGTTTTGCCAATACATTCAATACCGCAAGATTGGAGTTTGACTTCACGGCAAAACAGATTTGGTGATCAATAAAGTCAAATGCACGGTCCATGTCCAGATAATGCTTTTCAAAAGTCGCCTTTGAATAAACATAGAGTGGTGTGCCAAATTGCTCTGCCAGCTGTTGCAGTGAACATTGCTCGGCATGCAATACCCCATTAATACGGGTGAAACTCATGAAGGTATCCTTTCTTTGAAAGCGTTAAGGTGTAATGGTTGAATCTGATGTTTCGGGCGCAGCAAACTGTTGTTGCACAGGGGCATCTCGTTCTTCATCGGAAGTTTTAGACTCAGCTTCGGTATTTTTATAGAGCAGATACTTGGCACGCTTGTCGTAATCCGGATCATTTGGCAAGTGCAAGGCACCTGACTGACCACAACCTGCAAGAGCAAGACCTGCTGCTAAGATACTGATGTAGCAAATGACTTGGCGCATCTGACCACCTAATTGAATAGTTTCGATGAGTATAACGCGATCATTCGCCATGACCAAAGCGTTAAACGCTAGAGAGTATCTTTAGACAAAAAAAAACGCCAGCAGATCGCTGACGTTTTTATTGATATGGATTATTTATGTTTCTGTTTATAGAAGCCTAAATAGCCCAAAATCAGTAGAACAAACCAGATCGGACTGACCATCAAGGCACGGCGAGTATCATCTTCTAATGCCAGCACACCAATCATGCCGACAAAGAAAATAATCACGATCCAGCAAGTCACCAAACCACCTGGTAGCTTAAATACTGATTTGGCATGTAGCTCTGGACGGGTACGGTAATAAATCATGTAACTCCAGATAATCATCAGCCATACACAGATAAACAGGATGGTTGATAATGTTGTCGCCAATGTAAAGGCTTCAACAGTATTCGGTACAAAATACTGTAATGCCGCGCCTAATAATAAGCAGACTGCAGAGAAATACAGAGCATTAGCAGGTACAGCACGCGGGTTCAAACGACCGAAAGCTTTCGGTGCCTGTTCTTCACGCGACAGACCGAACAGCATACGGCTGGTCGAGAATACCCCACTGTTCATCGATGACATCACCGAGGACAACACCACCAGGTTCATGATGATCGCAGCAGCTGCAATACCGGCTTGGCTAAACAGATTCACAAACGGAGAAACACTTGGATTAATCTGATCCCATGGCGTCACAGACATTACAATGACTAGAGCAAGTACATAGAAAATAATGATACGGATCGGAATCGAGTTCACCGCTTTTGGCAGGTTACGCTCCGGGTCTTTGGTTTCGGCAGCCGTGGTACCTACAAGCTCAACACCCACAAAGGCAAAAATCGCAATCTGGAAACCAGCCAAGAAACCCATAGCACCCGTCGGGAACAAACCACCATGATCCCAAATGTGCGCAAAGGATGCGACCGTACCGGCATCATTGGTAAAGCCGGTGAAAATCATCCACAGACCAACCGCAATCAGTACTACAATCGCAATAATTTTGATCAGGGCGAACCAGAATTCCATTTCACCAAAGAGCTTCACGGTGGCCAGATTCAGCCCCATGATAAAGACAATAGAGGCGATACTGATTAATACCCCTTCGCCTGGGGTAAATGGGAGACCATTATTAAAAAACTGTAAATAATAAATAATCGCAGACAGGTCAGCGATTCCGATCGTAATCCAGCATAACCAGTAGGTCCAGCCGACAAAATAGCCTGCCCATGGTCCGATCAGATCCGTAGAGAAATCGATAAATGACTTATATTGTAAATTTGACAGTAATAACTCGCCCAATGCACGCATCACGAGAAATACCATGAAACCGATGATCATATAGATCACCAGAATCGAAGGCCCTGCCAGACTAATGGTTTTACCTGAGCCCATAAACAGGCCGGTACCAATAGCACCTCCAATCGCAATCAGCTGCAGGTGTCGATTGGATAAACTACGCTGCAGCTCGCCGTTTTCGGACGGCGAACCAGTATGATGACCTGACATTATTTTTCAACTTCGATGTCTAATCGCGACAAATTAACGCAAAAAAGGGGGAATACAAAAAGAAAATTCGCATCATTTGTATTTTCCACTTAATCTTAAAAGTTAATTTATTTTTCTTATATAACGAATAGGTTCTCTTTAGTCGTAGAAGCTCTGGATAAATTTCCTGCATATTTGTTGTAAAAGTTCCGAAACTGTGTAAAAAATAAACCTATAAAAATGTCGTGAATAGTGCTGAGGATGAGCACGTCTGGCATGTCATTTGCTTGATTAAAATTAAGTGAACTTTAAACTGATACTCAGGACGAATAAGAAGAACTTTATGCAAAATTTACAAAGCATCATGGAAACCCTCAGTGGTTGGGTCTGGGGTCCATATATGCTGGTACTGATTGTCGGTACTGGTGTATTCCTTACTTTCCGATTACTTTTCTGGCAATTCCGTATGTTGCCACTGGCCTTTAAACAGGTTTTTGGCAAACACCCTTCCCACGAAGGCGATATTTCCCAGTTTAGCTCACTCATGACCGCCCTTTCTGCCACCATTGGTACCGGTAATATTGCAGGCGTGGCAACTGCCTGTGTCTTGGGTGGCCCAGGTGCCGTTTTCTGGATGTGGATGACTGCCCTGTTCGGTATGGCGACCAAATATGGCGAAGGCGTTCTGGCGGTAAAATACCGAGTAAAAAATGAGAAAGGTGAAATGTCTGGCGGTCCGATGTATTACATCGAACGCGGCCTGAAATGGAAATGGCTAGCCTTAATTTTCGCATTTTTTGGTGCTGTTGCCTCTTTCGGGATCGGCAGCTCGGTGCAGTCTAATACTGTAGCACTGGCCGTTGAAAATGGTTTTGGTCTGGAAACCTGGATTACAGGCGTGATCATCACAGCCTTTTCTGCACTGGTGATTCTAGGCGGGATTAAATCCATTGCCAGAGCTTCTTCCTTTATTGTACCGATCATGGCGATTGGTTATGTCGCGGGCGGTCTGATCATTATTTTTAACAATCTGGAGCTGGTTGGCCCTGCCCTGAAAATGATCTTTACCTATGCATTCACCGGTGAAGCAGCAGTTGGTGGCGCTATTGGTGCAGCGATTCGCTACGGTGTGGCACGTGGTGTATTCTCGAATGAAGCCGGTATGGGTTCAGCACCGATTGCCGCCGCTGCAGCAAAAACGGATCACCCGGCTCGTCAGGGTCTGGTATCGATGACCGGTACTTTTATTGATACCATTATTGTCTGTTCGATTACCGGTATTGTGCTGGTGATGGGCTTTATCATGGCGGGCAATGATTTTGGTGGTCAAACTGGTGCGGTACTGACCATCGGTGTATTCGACAAACTGTTACCAGGCGTTGGTGGTTGGGTCGTGACTTTCGGCATTATCTTCTTTGCCTACTCCACTATTCTAGGCTGGAGCTACTACGGCGAAAAATGTGCGACTTACCTACTCGGTGAAAAGTTTGTTTTGCCTTATCGCATTATTTACATTGCTACCGTATTCATTGGCTGTATAGCTACACTAGATCTGGTCTGGCTATTTGCCGATACTTTCAACGGTCTGATGGCGATTCCAAACTTGATCGGCTTGTTACTGCTTTCAGGTGTGATTGCCAAAGAATCGAAAGACTTTATTGCCCGACGCAAGTCTGGTGAGCTTTATTAATATAATCTAAAGCCCTAAAGAAAAAAGCCACTGTAAAAGTGGCTTTTTTTTACGGTCCCAGTGTTCTAAACAAAATCAGTTCAGACGACCTGAAAATTCATCGTCATCATGATTTTGATTAAGATTCAGAAATTCCTCACGATCTGCTTTAATCTCAAGCGCAGTTTCCAAAGATAAGACAAAAAATAGTACGCCAGGAATTTTCATTTCTCCTTCGCTATCTTCCAGATAGTCACTCAGCATTTGATAGATCGGGTTGGCTTCATCAAATGGCACATCGATATAAAGATCACCTGAATAGCTTTCAATCATACCGGGTTGTTCAATCCCCATACATGGTGCAAAAGCAATTTGGCGTTGCTCCAGCCACTCCATCAGATTCTGGCGCAGGTGATAGGAGTCAGCATCTGCATTTACATGTTCATAATTTTCAAAATGTACAAATAATACATCACGGTCTTTTTCACGTGCGATTGCATCAATATGTTGCATATGTTGTGGCATGTTTGGTTTCCTGTTCCCGTGATGATTAAGGTCATTATAGGGTGTATTTGATGCTCATGTAGAGTAGCAGATGCAGATACGTCACACGCTGACGTAAAACAGCGAATTTTTCAGGTGAAGATCTTGGTTTTCAGTGGCATTCACCGCTATGCTGTAGCCCTATTCCCAATCTTGTTTTTCGGAAACTATGGCTAAAGCAAAAAGTGTCTATCGTTGTGAGCAATGTGGTGCAGACCATCCTAAATGGTCTGGTCAGTGCGCTGAATGTGGTGAGTGGAACAGCTTGCTGGAAGTCAACATTGCACCTGCGGTGACTCATCGTGCCCAGCCTAAAATTGGCGGCTATGCTGGTCAGGCCGCTGCGATTACCACGCTTAATAAAGTTTCCGTTTCACATGAAAGTCGCATGCCGACCGGAATTGGAGAATTCGACCGGGTTCTGGGTGGTGGTCTGGTGACAGGTTCCGTTGTGTTGATTGGTGGTGATCCAGGGATTGGTAAATCGACTATTCTGCTACAAACTGCCACACATATGGCCGCGGGTAACAGTTCCGCACTCTATGTGACAGGTGAAGAATCTTTATCTCAGGTGGCATTACGGGCCCAGCGTCTAGACTTGCCAACTGAACATCTTAAAGTCATGGCAGAAACCTGTGTGGAACGCATTTGTGAAGTACTGGCACAGGAACGACCAGCGGTTGCAATCCTCGACTCGATTCAAACGCTTTATACTGAAACCTTGCAGTCTGCACCGGGTGGTGTATCACAGATTCGTGAATCAGCAGCGCTCCTGACCCGTTTTGCCAAAAATAGCGGAACTGCCTTGTTTATTGTCGGCCATGTCACCAAAGAAGGTGCACTCGCAGGTCCGCGTGTGCTGGAACATATGGTGGACTGCGTTCTATATTTTGAAGGTCAGTCAGATTCGCGTTATCGAATGATCCGTGCAGTAAAAAACCGTTTCGGTGCAGTGAATGAACTTGGTGTATTCGGCATGACCGATAAAGGTCTGCGTGAAGTCTCCAACCCGTCTGCCATTTTTCTGAGTCGTTATGATGAAGCCATACCTGGTTCAATTGTGATGATCAGCCGTGAAGGTACACGTCCACTGCTAGTTGAAGTTCAGGCACTGGTCGATGATGCGCATGGTCAACCGCGTCGTGTAGCGTTAGGTCTGGAACAAAACCGTCTGAATATGCTGTTAGCCGTAATGCATCGTCATGGCGGCGTACAAACCTCTGGTCAGGATGTCTATGTCAATATCGTCGGTGGTTTAAAGATTACCGAAACGGGTTCTGATCTGGCAGTTCTACTTGCCTGTGCATCGAGTATCCGTGGTAAAGCTCTGCCGCAGCAACTGGCTGTGTTTGGTGAAGTTGGTCTATCAGGAGAAATCCGTCCGGTACCCAATGGTCAGGAGCGTCTCAAAGAAGCCATCAAGCATGGTTTTAAATATATTATCCTGCCGCGTGCCAATGCCCCGCAGAAAGAAATTCCGGGCGTACGCTTTATTGCGGTTGCCCGTCTGCATGAAGCCCTCAGTGAAGCCATGACTTTGAGTGATGAACTGTAGGATTCAATTTGTGGCACTAAGTTTGGAATTTCGGTAAAAAAATACAGTTTTTTAATTGAAATTCCATGTAAAGCCTATATAAATAGAGTGTTCAAATATATTTTTACATAGGAAAATTGAATGGAAGTTCGACAGCGCGGTTTGATCGCGGGTTTCTTGACTGCAGCATTACTGGTTGCGCCTCTAGCTGCTGAAGCAAAACGTGCCGGTGGTGGTAAAAGCCATGGTATGCAACGTTCTGCTGCGCCGACTCAGACTTATCAGCAACCTCGTCAGGCAGCTCCTGCACAACAGGCGCCGACTGCAGGTGCGGCAACTCAGCAGAAATCTGGTCCAGGTGTTGGTGGTATGGTGGCAGCGGGTGTAGCGGGTGCTGCGATTGGTGCTGTCGCAGCGAATGCTTTGGCAGATGACAACGCGGCATCTCAAGCACAAGTTGAAGCTGTTCAAGAAGAAGAACAAGGTGGTATCCCAGGCTGGATCTGGATCTTACTTGCTGCAGCTGTTGCCTTCTTCATTTTCCGTAAGATGGGCGCAAAAAAAAAAGTAACTACTAGCAATCCATTCGCTCCAAACAATGGTGCCGGTTCGTCAGCACCATTTGGTCAAGCACCTGCTGCACCTCGCGGTGGTGATACTACCAATATCTTTGGTCAGAATGTCGGTGGTCAAACACCAGGCAATAATGCCCCATTTGGTTCTGCTCCGGTAAATAACGCGCCGTTTGGTACTGCTTATACTCAAAGCGGTAGTCAGCTTCCTGATGGTACTGAACCTGCTGCCTTCTTGCGTGTTGCGCGTCAGCGTTTTAACCATATTCAGTCTATGAATACGGCGAGCAACATTTCAGAAATTCAGCGTTATCTGACACCTGACCTGTATCAGTCTATGTATAACGACATTATGGCGAATCAGGATCAGGACGTTGCTGAGTTCTCTAATCTGAATGCCATGGTTGTAGATTCATCAAATGAAAATGGTCAATACGTGGTGAGCGTACGCTTTACCGGTACAGTAAGTGAAGACCTGAACAGTCTGCCACAGCCATTTTCTGAAGTTTGGCACTTTGTAAAACCTGCAGGTTCTAGCCAGGACTGGCTGGTTGCGGGTATCCAGCAAGAAAGCTAAGACTTAAGTATTTTTAATAAAACAGCGGCCTTCGAGCCGCTGTTTTTATTTTCAGTATTGGGTTCCCATGCTGTGCTTCACAATCTATTTATCCCCCTATTTACACTGCTTAAACTCACACTTCATTTTAATTATTTAAAAGATCTTTAAAAATAGTTATTTGAAATATAAACAATAATTGTTATCATTCGCATTAATGAAATTCCCACAATTAAATAGACAGTATTTTCAATGACCAGCAGTCCTCATATGGATCTTACAGCTACTGAAAAATTAGCTGTCCCGAATCCAGTCATCCGATCTAAAAAGAAAGTGCAGCCCAAACTCACGGCTTATCGCTTTATGATTTTTTACCGTTTCATACTCGCTGCTTTAGGCGGATATGCTTTAGCCACTTTTGCAGCTATGGCTATTGCTCAGTACTTTAGTGAGTATCAAAGTAGCGCTGCCATGTCCGCCACCATGATCGCTTTTCTTTTACAGACAGGGGCTTTCATCTGGGTATTTATAGTCAATAAAACCCTAAAAGCGACGCTGGGCATTTTGGTTCCAGCTGGGTTGTTCTATATCGCTTACCAGTTTTTAGGGAAATAAGATGAGACCAGATGCAAAACCGGAAGGTCCACGCCAGTCCATGTCATGGCTGCATACTTGGGCCAGTTTAATCTTGGGCTGGCTGCTTTATGCGATTTTTCTGACAGGTACATTAAGTTTTTTCCAGAATGAAATTACCATCTGGATGAAACCAGAGTTGCACCAGTCTGTTCCGCAAGCCACCCAGATTGAACAGACCCGGGTGGCACTCGCCTATTTACAGAAAAATCATCCTGATGCGGGTAGCTGGGCCATTCAGCTACCGCATGCTCGTCAGAACTATACTACGCTCAATATCCGTGGCGCTGGTGAAGATCCTCGTGCACGCCGCGGCGGCACACGAATTACTTTGGACAGTGCAACCGGTGAAGTACTAGAAGCACGCGAAACCCGTGGTGGTGGTTTCCTGTACCGTTTTCATTTTGAGTTATATGGCATGCCACGTATGTGGGCACGCTGGATTGTCGGGATTGCGACTTTACTGATGATGGTGGGAATTATCAGCGGGATTATTACCCATAAGAAAATCTTTAAGGATTTCTTTACCTTCCGCCCAGGTAAAGGACAACGTTCATGGCTAGATGCACACAATGCAACCGCGGTATTTGCACTTCCTTTCCATATTATGATTACATTCAGTGGCTTATTGCTGCTGTTATTTACCATCATGCCTTGGGGCGTAAACCAGATTTATGAAAATCGTGGTGCTTTCCTCCAAGATCAACGTAAAACTTTAGTTCAGAATAATAGTCAGGAAGCTGAATCTCGTGCAGGTCGTGGCGAACGAGGTGAAATGGCAGGTCGCGGTGAAGCACGTCGATCTCGTGACGAAAATTCCTCTGCCCGTCCAGCGCCTTTAACCGATCTGGCACCGGTTCTGGCAGCTGCGGACAAAGAATGGAATAACAATCCGGTTGGTACCATCACCATTATTCGGCCAAATACCAGCCAAGCTGAAATCGAATTACGTGCTCTGAATGGTATCAGTGTTGCCTATCGTAGCGTGTACCCAAGTCTGGAATTCAACGGCGTAACCGGTGCGCTCAAACTGGATCAAACTGAACTAAAAACACCCTCAGTCGCGAATGGCATCTATAACGTGGTGACTTCACTGCATGAAGCACGCGGTGTGGATCTCGCCCTGCGCTGGTTACTGTTTCTGTCTGGTATTGTCGGCACATTGATGATCGCTACTGGTCTGATTCTATGGTGTGTGAAACGTGCACCGCAACAGCAGAAACAGGGCTATAAATCTTTTGGTTATCGTACGGTAGAAGTGACTAATATCGCAGCAATTATCGGTCTACCTATTGCCTGTGCTGCTTACTTCTATGCCAATCGTTTTATTCCGGTGGAACTGGAAATGCGTACCAACTGGGAAATCCGTACCTTTTTTATAGTATGGGTGCTGACTTTCTTCTATGCCATGATCCGGACGCATCGTCAGGCCTGGTTAGAGCTGCTGGCACTGGCAACTGCTTTATTTGCCCTGCTTCCGGTCATAAATGTCCTGACTGGTGGACAGCCAATCTGGAATACTATAGCGAATGGTCAATGGGTTATTGCAAGCTTTGACCTGGCTATGTGGCTACTAGCTGTTGTGTTCTGGCTTACCTTTAAGAAAGTGAAAAATCACCAAGGCTTGCCTTCTAAAAAAGCTAAGACTACAGCTGTGGAGACTGAAGTATGATGTTCTTCTTATTCATCTGGTCTGTATCTGCACTGGGCTTTATTGCACTGGCGGCTTCAATGTCTAAACATCAAAAACAGATATTTGGCAAAGAACTGGATGCTGGCAAAACCCGACTAGCCACACTTGCTGGCTGGGGACTGCTGATCATTGCGCTAATTTTTTGCCTGTTTAGCGGTACGATCAGCAATATGGTCAGCTATTGGCTAGGTAGTCTGACTTTTTCAGCATTAGTAGTTGGCCTGAGCCTGACTTACTTTGAATTAAAAATTAAAATAATCAGTATTGGCTTTGTGCTCATTGCATTCATTTCTGGACTAATTTGCGTATTTTAAGCTCAATTTAATTTCTTTTATAAAAAAGCCAGTCTTCGGATTGGCTTTTTTATTTTGAACCTTTTAATCTACATGCAAAGATTTTTGAGATTTTGACATGACCGAGCGTGTTTCTCCCCCTGCCACTCTGGCAAACCGCGCACTGGCAGGCAATGCCGAAGCACAATTTGAACTTGCCGAACTATATATGCACAGCGAGCATGAAGATGACATTATCCTGGCTGAAGAATGGGCACTAAAAGCAGCGAACGGCGGTCTGGTTGAAGCCATGTACTGGCTCGGTGAAGGTTATACGGTTTATGCCAAAGAAATTGCGGAGGAAGACCCGGAAGAATCCAAAGCTCACTTTGAGTTAGCCTATTACTGGCTCAGCAAAGCCAATTTCGAAAAACACCCAGCGGCGACTTTAGAACTGGCAGGTTTTTATCGTCGTGGTGATGTGGTTGAAAAAGATGTCGAAAAATCTATTGCACTGGTGAAACAGGCAGCTGAATGGGGTGAAGTTCAGGCCATGCGTGACCTTGCCTTTATTTATGCCAATGGTCTTGGTGTTGTAGCGGATGACATACAGGCAGATTACTGGACACAAAAAGCAGACGAAGCTGAGCAGGAAATAGAATAAAGAAGAAGCCCATCAGATGATGGGCTTTATTTATGGATTGTTCCAACAGCCTGAACTTTCACTGTTAAAAACTCTATTTCTATCTTTGAGTTAAGTTTATTTATTAGCTGTTTTACTCTATAACAATAGTCTTGATCATTTTTAAAAACTGAAATTGCTACTTTACCATCAGCTTTGTTTTTAAAGATTTGTTTAACTAAATGGTGCTCTTGCTCTCCTAACCCCCAACCATAAATGACTAGATTTTTACCATCATCTAAAAACTCAGGAAGAATTTCATAAAAGACTTTACTCAAATAATTACTATCTCTGATTGCATCCATTTTTTTTACACTAGTCCCTTCAGCAACAAAAATAGGAATATTATCGTCAACCCAATTTTTTTCGATTATTTCTAATAGATCCGATTGATCCTTTCTTTTCACTTTACGTTCAACTTTATTTGCATAGCGAAATAACGTTAGATTACCATGCTGATAAAAGGTTCTAGTAATTTCCTTTTCATAAGGTCTTCTGTAATATGGCGTTTTCAAATAATCCCATCGATCAAATATAATCCCTTCATTCTTAAATCCATCTTTAAATACATGACCATCATTATTTTTTTCATTTCCATACATTCTTATCCAATGTAAAATAAGATCATAATTAAGTGAAACGATAGTAGAAAATTGCTTGGTAAACTTATAAAGAATAGGTAATTGCTTAACTATTTGAGCATGTTCACAATGAACCTCTTTAACAACTTCGATCAGTGCTTGTTTGATATTCTCATATGCTGAATCAATTTTCGGATCTACTATTCCCAAATGTTTATTTACCAACTTTGCATGCCAAACTAATCTCAAGATTAGCTCAAAATCACATGTATCAAATTCAACAAAAAGTTTAGATATATCTTCACTGAAAAGTTTTAATTTCTCAGCTTCTGCTTTTAATGAGCTAAACCCAAATTTAGAGTGCAAAGTAATACTAGCACCATTTCCAATAATTAAATTGCTATGCCTATAGTTATCTTTAATTTCAACCCATTCTTTAATTGAATACTTTTCATTGTCCGTCATAGTTTAATCTCAAAATTTTCTTATTAGTCAGATATTAAACAATTTCGGATTGGAACCAAATTAATTTCCAAGTACAATACCCCGCTAGTCGAGGGATGCTGCGACGTTTTACAGGTACGAAATGTAAAAGCGCCAGGCTCGACGATCGGTCCATCTTTTTCTAGACAGACCAACAACGGCATCCGCGAACTGAATGATCAATTATTGTTTTTTATAAGGAGATCGTGATGAACGCGGTTAATGCTTCATTTACAGATTATAAAGTTGCCGATATTTCACTGGCTGACTACGGCCGTAAAGAAATCAAACTTGCAGAAGCTGAAATGCCAGCCCTAATGGGTCTGCGTAAGCGTTACTCTGCTGCTAAACCACTTGCTGGCGCTAAAATTTTGGGTTGTATCCACATGACAATCCAAACAGCTGTTCTTATCGAAACTTTGGTAGAACTGGGTGCTGAAGTTCGTTGGACATCTTGTAACATCTTCTCAACTCAAGACCACGCTGCTGCTGCCATTGCTGCGTCTGGTGTTCCAGTATTTGCCTGGAAAGGCGAAACTGAAGAAGAATACATGTGGTGTCTTGAACAACAAATCAATGTAAACGGCACACCTTGGGATGCCAATATGATTCTGGACGATGGCGGTGACTTAACTGCACTTGTTCATGAAAAATACCCAGAAGTATTAGCGAAAATCCACGGTATTACTGAAGAAACAACAACTGGTGTTCAACGTCTGCTTGAAATGTGGAAAGACGGTTCACTTAAAGTGCCTGCAATCAATGTAAATGATTCAGTAACTAAATCTAAGAATGATAACAAATACGGTTGCCGTCACTCACTGAACGATGCCATCAAACGTGCAACAGATATGTTGTTATCTGGTCGTCGTGCGCTTGTCATTGGTTACGGTGACGTAGGTAAAGGTTCTGCACAATCGCTTCGTCAAGAAGGCATGATTGTACGTGTTTCTGAAATCGACCCAATCTGTGCAATGCAAGCATGTATGGACGGTTACGAAGTTGTATCTCCATACAAAAATGGCGTGCAAACAGGTAAGAAAGAAGATGTAAATGCTGACCTTCTTTTAAACACTGACTTGATCGTAACAACGACGGGTAACTACCACGTATGTGATGCTGCAATGCTTGATACATTAAAAGCAGGTGCTGTGGTATGTAACATCGGTCACTTCGACACTGAAATCGACACCAACTACTTACGTGGTTACAAGTGGGTTGAAGTTAAGCCACAAGTACACCAAGTGTATCGTTCAGAAAACGAAAATGATTACCTGATCCTTCTTTCTGAAGGTCGTCTGGTGAACCTTGGTAATGCAACAGGTCACCCTTCACGTGTGATGGACGGTTCATTTGCTAACCAAGTCTTGGGTCAAATGCATTTATTCGCTGAGAAATTTGCTGATCTACCTGAAGATCAAAAACAAGCAGCGATTCGCGTTGAACTTCTTCCTAAGAAATTAGATGAAGAAGTTGCGGCAGCCATGGTTGCAGGCTTTGGTGGTGTGTTAACGCAGTTAACGCAAGAACAAGCGGATTACCTTGGTGTAGCTGTTGAAGGTCCGTTTAAGTCTGACGCTTATAAATATTAATTAGCCCTCACCCCATCCCTCTCCCATAGGGAGAGGGTGAAACTCTCAAGTCATTTACATCTCAGGTTTTATTTATGACATGTAAATAATTTGATTCAAAACCCTGTGTTATTCAGTAATGAATACTCCTCTCCCTTTGGGAGAGGTCAGGGAGAGGGTGAATAAAAAGTATTTATAAAAAGGATTTAAACATGTCTAAACAGATTCCTATTTCTTTTGAGTTCTTCCCAACCAAAACTGATGCTGGTGCGGAAAAACTTAAAGTAGTTCATCAAGAACTACAATTGTTAAACCCAGAATTCTTCTCTGTGACTTATGGTGCCGGTGGTTCAACCCGTGAACGCACCTTGTCCACATTGGCTGATTTCAATGGTAAAGGGACGCCAGTTGCCCCTCACCTTTCATGTATTGGTGATAGCAAAGAACGTATCGCAGAATTACTGGATTTATATAAATCTCAGGGTATCAACCGTATTGTGGCACTGCGTGGTGATTTACCATCAGGTCAAGTCGGTTTAGGTGAATTACCATACGCGCAAGATTTGGTTCGTTTTATCCGTGAACATTCAGGTGATCATTTCCATATTGAAGTGGCAGCCTACCCTGAAATGCATCCACAAGCAGACAACTTTGACGCTGATATCAAACGTTTCTGCGAAAAAGCCCGTGCTGGTGCCAATGCTGCACTTACACAGTTCTTCTTTAATCCAGATGCGTACTTCTACTTTGTAGAACGTATCCAAAAAGAAGGGGTGAATATTCCTGTTGCACCGGGCATTATGCCAATTACCAATGCCAGCAATTTAATCCGCTTTGCCGATGGTACAGGTGCAGAGATTCCACGCTGGATTCGTAAACAATTGGCAACTTATGGTGACGATGCTGCATCCATCAAAGCATTTGGTCATGAAGTGATCGTTAAACTTTGCGAACGCCTGATTGCTGGCGGTGCACCAAGCCTGCACTTCTACACCATGAACACCACTGACCCTACACGTCAACTTGTAAAAGACTTAGGTCTTGCATAAGTTTTGAGGCGGTATTTTCCTTCCTTAATTTATCCCTTTGGGAGAAATACAGAGGGGGCGTAAAAAAATACCGTCTTGTTTTGTTCCACTTGAGAGTAATCCTTAAATGCCACGTTTTTTTATTAAAGCAGACTTAAATGTTGATTCCACGGTTGAGTTAACTGAAACCGTTTTTCATCATTGGGTGAAGGTATTACGTGCTCAAGTCGGTGAAAAAGCCACCCTGTTCAATGGGCAAGGTGGTGAATATGAAGTTGAACTTGTAGAAGTTGCCAAAAAGTCAGCTACTGTACAGGTCAATAGCTTTAACCCAAGCAACCGCATGCCAAAATTCAAAGCTTTATTGGGTCAGGTCATGAGTAAAGGCGACCGTATGGATTATGCCATTCAAAAAGCGGTTGAACTTGGTGTCTCAGAAATTCAGCTTTTAACCTCTGAGCGCTGCGAAATGCGCCTCAAGTACGATCGTGACCAAAAAAAGCTCGATCACTGGCAAGCTATTGCTACGGCAGCCTGCGAACAATGTGGTTTGAATATTGTTCCAAAAATTCTCCCTCCGATGTCACTGGAAAACTGGTTGCAAAGTGAACTTCCTCAAACCAAGCTCGTGTTGGCTCCAAACAAAGATGAAGTGGATGTTCTTTACAATGCAACGCCAGACTTGGCATTACTCATTGGCCCAGAGGGTGGACTCAGTGAGGCTGAAATCTCTGCTGCCAATACTCAGGGATTTGTGAACTGGTGTATTGGTGAACGTGTTCTGCGTACCGAAACTGCGCCTGTCGTAGCTTTATCTATTTTGAACTACAAATTTTAATTTCTCTCAATGATCAATTTTACTTTATCGCATTTGTAAAAATTTGTGGGGCTTTTGATTGATTTTTATATATTGGCACTTTAGTCTTAATAAGATAAAAATGAATGACCTATTAAATGATAAAAGTTACTTATTTAAGGGGCTTAATAAAAACAATGCAGTACCACCCTTACGTAGATTAAAGGCATCTTAATCATGATTCATAATCAGGATGATTATATTCAGCAGCAGCTAAACAGTGCACAAATCGTGAATACGATTCGTCACAGTCGATACTTTTTAATTAGTATCCTGCTGGTATGTCTTTATATCTTCTGTATTTACCAGTTACATTATCATCCGGCAGACAATTACCTGAATCTCTGGTTTATTCTTACTGAGATGGTGGTCTGCATGTGCTGGCTGATTAGTACCGTCTACTTTAAACCGAATGAGTTTAAACTGGAAACTGCTCACCGCTGGCTACAAATCCAGTGTCTACTGGTAGGTATCTGTATTTCAACCGGGATTTTTACCCTGTATGTTCATTTGCCGCGTGTAAATCCATCTTTTGAACTGATTGAAGCACTGACCCTGACTGGCTTGCTGATTATGGTGACTCAAGCTTTTGGTCTCACCTATCTCACGCAAAAACTGAGTTATTTCTGCCTGATATTCTTGCCGTCCCTGGTCCCATTCTTCTTTCTGCAGATCACGGAATCCTCTTCACTTAATCCGTTTTTCAGTCTGGCACTAAACTTTTCTGTCATTGTCATTTTACTGTGTGCCAATAGTACTTACCGTATTCATCAACGTACTTCACGTCTATATGCGGAGAATAATCTGTTGGTGACAAATGCTGAACAGCAAGTTACCTGGACTGATGAACTGTGTAAACAGTTACAAACTGAAGTAAATAAATCCAAAGATATCGAACTTCAGTTACAGCTCAATAATCAGCTGCTAGAACAAAAAGTGCGGGAACGTACTTATGATATCGAGCAGATTAATCTTGCCTTACAGGACCAGCATCAGAATCTGGAACTTGCGCATGAAATTGCAGGCATCCGCCCTTGGGACTGGAACATTAAAGATCGAACTATTACCCTGACTACACATACACAAGAAAAAATCCAGCGCAGTTCTGGTCAGCATCAGGCACAACTGCATCATCTGATCCATCCGGATGATCTTCATCATTTCAAAGATATGATGAAACAGCATTTACGCGGTCAGGTAGAACGCTATGAAGCCACCTACCGCATCCAGAATACCCAAGGGGTATGGGGCTGGGTTCATGATATCGGGCGTGTCATCAGCCGTGATCCAAAAACCAATAAACCTGTACGCATGGTCGGTATTCGCCGTGACATTCAGCAGGAACGTAATTCTCAGGAAGGATTAAAACTTGCAGCCAGCGTATTAGAGCAAGCGGCTGAAGGTATCTTTATACTTAATCAAGAGCTGAGCTATATCGAAGTTAATCCTTTTTTCGAGCAACTTTCTGGTTTTGAACGTCAGCAAATTCTGGGCAAGCACCTGTTTGATATTACGGTAAATACCAAATCTCAGCAGCGCAGTGTACATGCCAATATCATCAAGCAGGTCATGAAGATTGGTTCTTTTGATGGTGAACTTAATGAAAAATTCTTGTCCGGCAAAGAGATGCCACTATGGCTGCATATCAATGCCATTATGGATGATGAAGGCCGTATTACCCACTATATTGGGATTGTGTCGGACCTGACTGAACGTAAGCTTCAGGAACAGCGTCTGTCTTATCTGGAAAATTATGACACCCTGACCGACTTACCAAATCGTTTCTATTATAACTATCAGCTGCACCAGTACCTGGTGACACAAAAAGATTCCATCAAGCAGATGGCGGTGATTCGGATCAATATCGACCGTTTCCGTCCGCTGAATGAATATCTGAGCAACAACGGTGGTGATGAGTTATTACGTCAGGTGGCACAGCGCTTACGCTTAACCAATGCTGAAGCCATGTTTGTTGCGCATTTGAATGGCGATGACTTTGCCATTCTGTATGAAATCTCGCATATTCGTCCTTCCGTGCAGGAACATTGTGAGCATATTGCGAAAGCCTTTAGTCAGCCATTCAATATCTTTGGTCAGGACTATGAAATTACGCTTTCAATGGGGGTAGCTTTTTATCCTGATCATGGCCGCCAACTGGACTATCTCAATAACTGTGCCGAACAGGCACTGAGTGAAGCTAAGAATCTCGGTGGGAATACCATTCACTTTTATTCAAGTGAAAATACTGCCCTGCTGGAACAAGGAATTTTCATTGAACGCGATCTGCGTAAAGCCATCCAGAATGGTGAACTGATCGTCTATTATCAGCCGAAGATCAATCTTAATGACCAGAAGATCTACGGTTTTGAAGCCTTAATCCGCTGGAATCATCCGGAGAAAGGCATTATTCCACCGGGGATGTTTATTCCATTGGCAGAACAGACCAGTATGATTTCGGAAATCGGTCAACTGGTGATACAGCAAACGGCAAAACAGATCCGTAAATGGAATGACCAGGGTTTCCATAATATCTGTGTTTCAGTGAATATTGTGGCACAACAACTTCGCCGCGGCCAGTTACTGGATGATCTGGATGAAGCGATCAAACTGAACTGCATTTCTGGTTCGAATCTGGAACTGGAAATTACCGAATCTTCATTAGTAGAAAATTCTGAAACCGTAATGAATGTGCTGAATCAGATCAAGGAACGTGACATCAACATTTCCCTGGATGACTTTGGTACGGGCTATTCGTCCCTATCTTATCTGGCAGAGTTCCCAATCGATATTTTAAAGATTGACCGCAGTTTTGTATCTAAAATTGGTGAAGCCAAACAGGATGCTATTGTCAGTGCAATGGTTGCAATGGGCAAAGCCATGGGAATGAAAGTAGTGGCTGAAGGTATTGAGACAGAGCAGCAGCTAGATTTCCTACGTCAACTCGGTTGTGATATTGCACAGGGCTATCTGTTTTCCAAGCCGCTTCCTGAACAGCAAGCGACCGAATTTCTTGAACAAAATATGACACCTGAGACTTATACCTATCAGGTATAAATCCAGACCTAAGACCAATTATTTCTTCAAAAAACGGGTGTGTTTGGCTGGGCTAAGCGCACAACTAGTGATATATTCTCCTGTATTCCGCGGTTATGTTACCTGCAATTGGGTAATTATTGATACATCGAGAGACTAATGGACGAACAATCTTTAAAACAACAGGCACTGTACTACCACGAATTTCCTACCCCCGGCAAAATCAGCGTCACCCCAAGCAAACAACTCGTTAACCAACATGATTTAGCACTAGCTTACTCTCCAGGTGTTGCAGCGCCGTGTTTGGAAATTGAAAAAGACCCATCTAAAGCAGCGCTGTATACAGCACGTGGTAACCTGGTTGCGGTAGTAAGTAATGGTACAGCGGTTCTTGGCCTGGGTAACATTGGTCCTTTAGCATCTAAACCGGTTATGGAAGGTAAAGGCGTCCTGTTCAAGAAATTTGCTGGCGTCGACGTATTCGATATCGAAATCGCAGAAAATGATCCAGACAAAATTGTCGACATCGTTGCAGCATTAGAACCGACTTTTGGTGGTATTAACCTCGAAGATATTAAAGCACCAGAATGTTTCTATATCGAACAGAAACTTCGTGAACGCATGAACATTCCGGTGTTCCACGATGACCAACACGGTACATCAATTATTGTAGGTTCAGCATTACTCAATGCTTTAATCATCAATGGTAAAAAAATTGAAGAAATCAAGATCGTAGCATCTGGTGCAGGCGCTGCTGCATTGTCTTGCTTGAACCTTCTTTGTGCACTAGGTGCTAAAAAAGAGAATATCATCGTTGCTGACTCACGTGGTTTATTGACTACAAAACGTGAAGGCTTAGATGAATCGAAAAAAGCGTATGTACAAGACATCGAAGGTACTCAGCTTGCTGACGTAATGGACGGCGCAGATATGTTCCTGGGTCTGTCTGCTGCAGGCATTCTGACTCAAGACATGGTCAAGAAAATGGCCAAAGACCCAATCATCTTTGCCTTGGCTAACCCGGATCCGGAAATTTTGCCAGAACATGCCCATGAAGCACGTTCAGACGTGATCATGGCAACTGGCCGCTCAGACTATCCGAACCAGGTGAATAACGCACTTTGCTTCCCATACATCTTCCGTGGCGCACTTGACGTTGGTGCAACCACCATTAACGAAGAAATGAAGATTGCTTGTGTACACGCGATTGCGCGTATGGCACATGTCGAAGCAGATGCTGCATCTTATGGTGAAAAATCAGCATCATTTGGTCGTGATTACTTAATTCCTCGCCCACTGGATCAACGTTTGATTTTAGAGATTGCACCAGCAGTTGCTAAAGCAGCGATGGATTCTGGCGTAGCAACACGTCCAATTCAAGACTTCTCTGTGTATCATCAACGTTTGTCTGAGTTTGTTTATAACTCAGCATTTATGATGAAACCGATTTTTGCTCAAGCAAAATCAGATCCTAAGCGTATTGCATATGCGGAAGGTGAAGATCTTCGTGTACTTCGTGCTGTACAAATTGCAGTGGATGAAGGCATGGCGAAGCCAATTTTGGTGGGCCGTACAGCAGTAATTGAAGCAAATATCAAAAAATTGGGCTTACGCTTAGAAAACGGGGTGAACATCACCATCGTTGACCAAGAAAAGAACCCAGACTACGAGAAATTTGCCGATGACTACTACAGCATTATGCAGCGTAAAGGGGTAACACCAGAATACGCACAACGTGAAGCTCGTCGTCGCTCAACACTTATCGCATCTATGCTTGTCAAACACGGCCTTGCAGACGGTATGTTATGTGGTACGTACTCAAGCTACGACATCCACTTGGACTTCGTCAGCAATATCATTGGTAAAAAAGACGGTCACAATACCTTCTTTACTTTGAATGCCTTGATGCTTGAAGAGCGTAACCTGTTTATTGCAGATACCTATATCAACCGTAATCCAACTGCTGAACAGCTTGCTGAGATGACCATTCTTGCTGCTGAAGAAGTACGTCGTTTCGGTATGACACCACGTATTGCGCTATTGTCTCACTCTAGCTTCGGTTCTGACCAGAACGATGCCAGTGCACAGAAAATGCGTAAGGTCTACGACATTCTGTCTGAGATTGCGCCTGAACTAGAAGTTGAAGGTGAAATGCATGGCGATGCGGCACTGGATGAAAATATCCGCCAGTTTGCTTATCCGAACTCACGCTTCAAAGGTGCTGCGAACCTGTTGATCATGCCAAACCTGGATGCAGCTAACATTTCGTTTAACCTGTTAAAAGCAACTTCTGGTAACAATGTGACCATTGGCCCGATTTTACTGGGTGCAGCGAAACCAGTTCATATTTTAACGCCGACAGCGACTACACGCCGTGTCGTGAATATGACTGCTTTGACTGTTGCAGAAATCCAACAAGCGGAACAAGACGCCCTGTAAGCAAACGCGGCGAACGCCGAGTTTCTTGACTTGAGAAAACCTCTATTCTGTAGCATGATGCTTCTAAGAATAGAGGTTTTTTCATGCAAGTTTATTTAGTAGGCGGTGCAGTTCGGGATCATTTGCTCGGACACCCCTATCACGAAAAAGATTATGTAGTGGTGGGCGCAAGCCCCAATCAAATGCTCAATCTGGGCTATCAGCCGGTTGGGAAGGATTTTCCTGTATTTTTGCATCCTGAAACAAAAGAAGAATATGCATTAGCACGTACCGAACGTAAATCCGGCACTGGTTATCATGGTTTTGAATTCCATACCGATACCAGCGTCACGCTTGAACAGGACTTGATCCGTCGCGACCTGACCATCAATGCCATGGCCATGGATGAAGCCGGTCATGTGCATGATCCCTATAATGGTCAACAGGATCTTGCTGACCGCGTTTTACGTCATGTTTCTGATGCTTTTATTGAAGATCCACTCCGCGTATTACGTGTAGCGCGCTTTGCTGCGCGTTATCATGCAATGGGCTTCCATGTTGCCACAGAAACACTCGATTTGATGCGTCAACTCACTGAATCAGGGGAATTAAATACGCTAACACCTGAACGGGTCTGGAAAGAAACATCCCGTGCCCTGATGGAATCACATGCGGATATTTATTTTGAAGTATTACGCAGCTGTGGTGCATTAAAAGTACTGTTCCCAGAAATTGATGCCCTGTTCGGCGTCCCGCAACGTCCGGAATATCATCCGGAAATTGACTGCGGTATTCATACCATGATGTCGCTACAACAGGCTTGTCGCCAGAACTATGATTTGGATGTACGTTTTGCTGTTCTGGTGCATGACTTAGGTAAAGCCTTAACACCTGCCGAGGAATTGCCACGTCATATCATGCACGAAGAGCGTGGTGTACAGCCGGTAACTGAATTGTGCGAACGTTTCAAAGTACCAACTTATACCAAACAACTGGCAATTGCAGTCTGTAAAGAACATTTAAAATGTCATCAGGCACTCAATCTGAAACCAGGTACTTTATGGCGGCTATTGCAGCGTCTGGATGTATTACGTCGCCCGGAACGTGTAGAAGCTTTTGTGCAAGCCTGTGAATGTGATTCTCGTGGCCGTTTAGGTCTGGAAGACCGTGCCTATCCACAAGCGCAATATGTGCGGGAAGCCATGCAAGTGGTTCGTGGCATCAAGGCTCAGGATTTACCAGCAGATATTCAAGGTCCTGATATTGGCGAGATGCTGATTGAACGTCGTATCCATGCCTTAGCCGAGCTGAAAGAACGCCATACTGCCTTAATTTAAGAAAGCTCCTTCGGGAGCTTTCTTCTTTGTATATATTGATATCTAAAATACTTTTATTCTGCGCACTTATATTCATATTCAAAATTATTAGAATTCATTGACCTCACCTTCCGCCTAAAATCAGGTTATCTCTCTTTCGCTTCTGTCTGGATAAAAACTTATGAATTTTCTGATTCGTCCTTTGCAACTTTGACAGGATTTGTATGCAATCCATGCACTTACTACACAACTTGGCTATCCCACCACAGTAGAAAATATTCAGCAGCGCTGGCAACGCATTCATCAGGATGCGAATGATTTGACGCTGGTCGTTGAACATGAATAACAGGTCATAGGCTATGCAGGTTTAATTCAGAAAGACACCTGGAAATTTGATGGGGAATATTTGCGAATTCAGGCTTTTGTAGTTGATCAGGCTCATCGCGGGCAAGGTGTGGGAAAAGGCTCATTGCAGCGATTGAAGAGTTAGCTAAACAACGTCTTTTAAAATTGATACAAGTAAATAGCGGCAATCGTGAGGAACGTTTAACTGCACATGCTTTTTATAAGAATCTGGGTTTTGATGCTTACAGTATCGATTTTTCGGAAATATCTGGCTTAATCAGCCTGCTCAGATAACAGGCTGATTAGATCAGGAAGAGGATCAGGAAATATCTGCCGGGAAAGTAATTACCTTTTCAAGCTTCATCTGATTGGTGGCGATCATCAACAGACGATCCACCCCAAGTGCGATCCCGGAACATTCCGGCATATTCGGTAAAGCAGCCAACAGATACTCATCAATCGGCATGACATGTAAACCGAGAGAGCTACGCTCTACATTATCTGCTTCAAAGCGTGAGCGTAACACTTCCGCATCAATCAGCTCATCATAGGCATTCGCCAGTTCCAGACCTTCTATATAAAGTTCGAAACGTGCTGCAACCAGTTCACCATCTTCATTGAGTTTGGTTTTTGCTAATGAAGCAAGTTCAGGCGGGAAATCGGTCAGAAATACCGCTGTGTCAAATCCCAAGCTCGGTTCCACCATATGCGAGAACAACAGGTCAATATAGGCCAGACGATCCTGCCCCAGATCCAGATTTAAACCGACTCGACGGCAGCAGTCTTTCAATTCCTGTAAAGTTGCCTGTAAGGGATTCAGATCTAGTCGATCCATAAAAGCATGCTTATAGCTCAGTACCGTTGGACGGACTTCACCAAAACGGGCTTTTAATACCACATTTAACAGATCTGAAACTTCAAACATCAGGTCTTTCAGGCTAAAGCCTGGACGATACCATTCCAGCATGGTGAATTCGCTGTTATGTTTACGCCCATGCTCATCATCACGAAACACTTTGCAGATCTGGTAAATCGGGCCACTACCACTTGCCAACAGGCGTTTCATCGCAAATTCAGGAGAAGTTTGCAGATAATGGGTATTGAGCTTACCCAGTACATGACGTTGTGCTTGCACAGATGCCAGATGCACATCGGTCACACCCGCTTGAGACAAAATCGGGGTTTCTACTTCCAGCACATCACGTTCCGCAAAGAACTGACGCAGCTGTGCATATAAATGAGCACGTGCGCGCATCGCATTTACATCACAGCTCGGTTGATAAGCAATCGTCATGCTTTCGGTCCTCCATGTGCCGCCCATTCACGACGTAACGGATAGGTCTTACGTAAATGGTCAAAAGCCTGTTGATCGACTTTAGCGTCTTTTAAGCAAGCACGCAGATTGGCATCGTCACGTTGGATATCATAGATTTCACCCAGGTGCTGTTTGAGAGCTGCTTTTAGATCCTGTCCTGCAAAATATGGCACACATTCTGGTAACTGGCTTTCAAACTGCTTATTAATTTCATAGCCAAAATGACGACAGAAAGCCTCATAGATCATTTGTGTACCACGCGCCTTACCTTCCAGACTATAACCGGCAATATGTGGCGTTACCAAGCTGGCCAGATCCAGCACTTCAGCCGAAATCAACGGTTCATGTTCAAATACGTCCAGTACCACCTGACGCCGAGTTGCCTGGATATCAGCGATTAATGCTGCTTCTTCAACGACTGGTCCACGTGCTGAATTGATCAGGATAGTTTCAGGCTTCATTTGGGCAAAGGCATCTGCATTGATCATATGATAAGTCAGATGCTCACCCTGTTTGGTCAAAGGAACATGAATACTGATCGCATCGGATTGCGCCAATAAGCTTTGTAGATCAACCTGTTCAATATGGTCTCGTTGTACAAAAGGATCACAACCGATCACACGCCAGCCTAGCAGATCTGCCATATAAGCCAGTCGCGTACCCACGTTGCCTAGCCCAATAATTCCCAAGGTAAAATTGGCGCCAGCATCCAGGAGGGCTGGACGAAGTTTTAATAAGGCAGTAATCACGTACTCAGCCACGGCTTGGGCATTACAACCGGCGGCATTGCTCCAGGCAATCCCCTGCTGTTCAAGTGCAGCAATATCCAGATGATCCGTACCAATCGTCGCACTACCAACAAACCTGACCGGGCTGCCTTCCAGTAGCTGTGAATTGACTTTGGTCACTGAACGCACCAGTAAGGCATCTGTATCCTGCACATCTGCCGCAGTCAGTGTACGCCCTGCACAATGCTGAATCTCGGCAAATTCTGCAAAGAAATAATTGGTAAATGCCAGATTTTCATCTGCGACAATTTTCATAATGCCTTCCAACAACACAATGCCGTTATCTTAACGCGTGATGCTGCTGATGACTATTCAGTTATGTGGACTTCTATTTTCTTAAGTGATTAAAAAAACCGAAGACTGGCTTCGGTTTAAGTAGAAAAAAACATTAACAGTTTAGGAAGCCGCAGATACAACATGATCAATAATACCCTGCGCATTGAGCGCGGCAATTTCTTCGGGACTACGGAACTGCGACAGAATCTGCTGGGTATGCTGTCCCAGTTTTGGCGGTGCATGACGATATTGTACAGGTGTATCCGACAGCTTGATCGGTGAACCAATCATTTTAAACTGGGCGTTTAAAGGATGCGGTAAATCTACCAGCATTTCCCGTGCAGCAACTTGGGGCTCATTCAAAGCATCTTCAATCGAGTTAATCACACCGACGGGGACTTTGACCGCGTGAATGGCATCAACCCAGTCTTTGGCATTCTTTGCAAGAAAATATTCTGACAATAAGGGAATCAGTTCATCACGATGTTTCACCCGATCCTGATTGCGCTGGAATTTTTCATCCTGCAAAAGTTCAGGTAACTCAATTGCCATGCATAAATCCCGGAATTGCTTATCATTGCCACAGGCGATAATAAATTCCTTATCTTTGGCTTTAAAGGTTTGATAAGGCACAATATTGGGATGATGATTTCCCATTCGTTTTGGTGCCGTGCCTGAAGTTAGATAGTTCATCCCCTGATTGGCCAAAGCAGCTACCTGTACATCCAGCAAAGACATATCAATATATTGACCTTTACCTGTATGATGACGAGCCAACAGCGCAGCCTGAATGGCAATGGTCGCATACAGCCCGGTTTGAATATCCACAACCGCTACACCGACCTTCTGCGCACCACCACCCAGGACATCATCTGCTTCACCGGTAATGCTCATCAGACCTGACATGCCCTGAATAATAAAGTCATAACCCGGCTCTTCGGCACGAGGCCCGTTCTGGCCAAAGCCAGTAATCGAACAATACACCAGCTTCGGATTAATGGCCTTTAAGCTTTCATAATCCAGCCCATAGCGCGCTAATGCACCCACTTTATAGTTTTCAATCACCACATCGGCAGTTTTGGCAATATCCCGGATGAGTTCCTGTCCTGGTTCAGAGGCAATATCGACAGTGACCGAATATTTATTACGATTGGCACACTGAAAATAGCCTGCCTCACGGGTATTTTCACCAGATGGCGTTTTCATCCACGGCGGTCCCCACATGCGGGTATCATCCCCCACACCTGGACGCTCGATCTTAATCACTTCAGCACCCAGATCTGCCAGAATTTGTCCACACCATGGTCCTGCCAGTACTCGGCTTAAATCCAGTACACGTATTCCTTTTAATGCACTCATACTCAATCCTTTTTTCATTGGCCAGGAAACCCAGCCTTTATAATGTTGATGATTACTGACTTGCAGTCGCTGGACGAGTTGGTTTTTTCGCAGCCACTGATCCAGTTGAATCACCATTTTCTGCTTCAGCCGGCTTCACCAGACTGGACTGTTGTGGATCATATTGACGCTCACGAATGAACAATCCTGGAATCACCCCGGCAATAAAGTACGCAGTTCCCATCACGATAAATGCCATGGTGAATGAACCACCTGCGGCAATAAAACCGATAGTTGCCGGTGCAATCGCAGCACCTAGACGGCCCATGTTATAGGCCCCACCAATTGCCGTACCGCGTACATCAGTTGAAAAGGTTTCAGCCATATAAGTTGCATTGACACCGTATGGAATTCCGTAAAGGAAACCGAAAGTAATCAATAAGTAGGCAATATTGGTTGGGGTATTATAGAAAATGATGATTGGCAGGAAAGCCGCTGTACTGACCGTACCAAATACAAAGGTAATACGACGTCCAAATTTATCCGCTGCATAACCGGCAATAATCTTGCCCAGAATCATGGCGGTATAAGCACCGACCATATAGCCAGTCAAGGCTTTGAAATTCATATTGAGTTCGGTTTCCAGATAGGTCGGCATCCAGTTATTGACACCGTAATAACCAAACTGCAGAAATGCGGCAGTTGTCATCCATAACAGGAACATACGGCGATGCGACTGATGACCAAAGATACGCTTATAAATGCTTTCTGATGGTTGTTGAGCAGTAACTGTTGTTTCTGGATTTTCCAGTTTCAGCGCTTTACGTTTCGCCTGCTCGATTTTCGCTTCCTGCCAGGATGCTGGCTCTGGCACAAAACGCATAAATAGCAATGCAAAAGCGGCGGGAATGATTGTCACGTAGAACAGCATGCGCCAGCCATAGTCTGGAATAATCGCACCAGCCATCAAAGTCGCCACGATATAACCGACAGTTTGACCCGTCTGTAAGGTACCTAGTACTGTAGTGCGGTATTTGGTCGGTACATATTCTGCCATCAAGGTATTACAGGCCATGTACAGTGAACCCAAGCCGAATGCACCAATAAAACGAAGTACCATGAATTGCTCATAGCTTTGAGTGAAACCTAAGATACAGGTCATAATTGAGAAAAACACGACTGACCAGGCGATGGTTTTTACCCGTCCAAACTTGTCGCATGCCCATCCACCCGTAATCCCGCCAAGTGCCATCCCGGCCAAAGAGGCACTCCCCAGCATTCCGGCCTGAAATGAAGTCAGGCCAAACTCTGCTTTGAGACTGGTCAAGCTAAATGACAACAGCATAATATCCACACCGTCAATCACCAGAGAGACGAATGCGAAGATAAATGCCAGTTTCCAGGTATGGGCATGAATGCGATGAGCTGTGCCGACATTATTCGGCAGCTTTATACCCAAGGCAACAGCGTCCTGATGGAGACTATTTTGATTTTCGTTGTTCATGTATTACCTCATTTTCCCAAATGAGTCATCGACATTCCTCTGTCTTCAGGTTTACAGCAGCGTTCTTTATTCTTTTTCTGCTTACATCTTATGAACTTCTGCTTATTAATACTGAGAATGACAAGAAAGCTTCACGATGAATCCTTTATTTAAGTTATTGACCGTTTTTTAGGGACAAAAGCCCTAAGGATGCTCAACCCTGAGCATCCCGAATTTAGAAAATAAATTAATTAGAAAAAGCTGCGATACCTGTTTGGGCACGACCGAGAATCAGTGCGTGTACATCATGGGTACCTTCATAGGTATTCACCACTTCCAGGTTGACCAGATGACGTGCCACACCAAATTCATCAGAGATGCCGTTACCGCCCATCATGTCACGCGCAACACGAGCAATATCCAGGGCTTTACCACAGTTATTTCGTTTGATCAGTGAAGTTCCTTCTACCGAAGCAATCCCTTCATCTTTCATACGGCCAAAACGTAAAGCGACCTGTAAGCCAAGCGCGATTTCAGTTTGCATATCCGCCAGTTTTTTCTGAATTAGCTGGTTGGCTGCCAATGGGCGACCAAACTGTTTACGGTCCATGGTGTATTGATGCGCAGTATGCCAGCAGAATTCAGCTGCGCCCATCGCACCCCAGGCAATGCCATAACGTGCACTGTTCAGACAGGTAAATGGTCCACGTAAGCCACGAATTTCCGGAAACGCATTTTCTTCTGGAACAAATACATTATCCATCACGATTTCGCCGGTGATCGAAGCACGCAAACCCACTTTGCCGTGAATCGCTGGTGCAGATAAACCTTCCCAGCCTTTTTCCAGAATAAAGCCACGAATATCCCCAACATTACCTTCAACAGAGACTTCTTTCGCCCATACTACAAATACATCGGCAATCGGACTATTGGTAATCCACATTTTTGCGCCAGTTAAGCGGTAACCGCCATCGACTTTCTTGGCACGGGTAATCATGCTGCCCGGATCTGAACCATGATCTGGTTCAGTCAGGCCGAAACAGCCGATATATTCACCAGTTGCCAGTTTTGGCAAATACTTCTGTTTTTGCTCTTCAGAACCAAATTCATTGATTGGCACCATCACCAGCGAGCTTTGTACGCTGGCCATAGAACGGTAACCTGAATCGACACGTTCAACTTCACGTGCAATCAGGCCATAGCTGACATAGTTCAACCCGGCACCACCATACTGTTCAGGAATCGTCGGTCCTAGCAAGCCGAGCTCACCCATCTCACGGAAAATATTCGGATCAGTCTGTTCATGACGGAATTGTTCCAATACACGTGGTTGAAGCTTCCCCTGACAATAAGCGCGTGCAGATTGCATAATCATGCGCTCTTCTTCTGTCAGTTGCTGCTCCAGTAAAAATGGGTCTTGCCAGTCAAAATAGTTTTTCTGGGCTTTTTTTGTATTGACCATTTGATTCATCGCATCCTCTGCTTAACTGTCCATTGTTCTCGATCTTCTGACTTGATCCTAGGCAGGAATGAAATAGCTTTCAAACGAGTATTTAGCATGTAGATATGCGTTAATTGCATAACTGAGATATAAGCCTTTTAATCAACAACCCTTGAAGCCTGATTAACTCAACGCTGTAGACCAAAGTTGTATATAGGTTTAAGTTTAATATGTCATTTTGTGATAGGACGATATTTTCAAGGAGGAAATTATGCGCCGGAAAATCCCTTCTACCCAAAGCCTCATGTGCTTCGAATCTGCAGCACGCCATGCCAGTTATACCCATGCTGCACAGGAGCTCTTTCTGACGCAGAGTGCGATCTCACGCCAGATCCAGCATCTGGAAGAATTACTCGAGGTACAATTGTTTAGCCGTACGCGTCATGGCGTGGAACTGACCGCAGCAGGACAGCAATATTATGAAAGTATCAAACCTTTATTAATAAGTCTGGAACAAGCTACGCTGGATGTCATAGAACATAAAGGTCAAGGCGGTACGCTGAAACTGGGGGTTGTTCCTACTTTTGCAACCCGGTGGCTATTACCTAAGCTACATCGTTTCCAGCAGCGTCATCCGGAAATTACTGTACATCTGGAAACCAGCACACGCCCCTTCCTGTTTCATGAAACTATCTTCGATGCTGCCATTTATGCAGGCACACCAGAACAGGTCGCACAGTGGCCTGGAATTACCAGCCATTTCCTGATGCATGAAGATGTGGTTGCTGTCTGTTCACCCAGTCTCATCAAAACACATTTAAAAATGAATGTAACAGCTAACACACCACATTTAATACTGAGTGCTGAACAGCTATTACAGTTACCGCTTTTACAACAGACGACCCGCCCCACAATCTGGCAGGACTGGTTCGAATTGCATCAGGTAAAACATCCAAATCCTTTAGGCGGACAGCGGCATGAATTATTTTCTATGCTTGCCGTTGCAGCCAAACATGATATGGGAATGGCCCTGATTCCGCAGATGTTAATTGAAACAGAACTCGCCAGTGGAGAACTGGTGAAAATTTCTGATCAGAAACTGGAACGACGCCGGGCCTATCACCTGATTCATGCCCATAATGAACATTCCACGCTCATTGCCAGATTTGTAAACTGGATGAAAGAAGAACTACAGCAAGAACCCATTCAGGCTGATTCTGAAGCCCCATAAAAAAAACCCCAATCTTTCGACTGAGGTTTTGCAAATCTGGCGGAAGCGGTGAGATTCGAACTCACGGAGGGGTATAAGCCCTCGTCGGTTTTCAAGACCGGTGCATTAAACCGCTCTGCCACGCTTCCATGGACGCCATCATATAAATATTTCTGTTTCTTGGCAATAAATTTTCGCAAAACTTATTAAAAAATCCGTTCAATCAGCTAATTTTCAGCCGGACGCTTTTCTTGAGTAGACACTTGATAGATAGATGAATAATAAAAATAAACCCAATAAATTTATAATGCTGATTAAAACGGAATCACTAACATGAAAAAAAATTATAAACATAAAAAAACCCCAATCTCTGGATCGGGGTTTTCAAATTTGGCGGAAGCGGTGAGATTCGAACTCACGGAGGGGTATAAGCCCTCGTCGGTTTTCAAGACCGGTGCATTAAACCGCTCTGCCACGCTTCCATGGGCGCCATCATATAAATAAAAATCCGGCTTGGCAAATATTTTTGAGAAATTTAGCTATCAAATGCACAAAATAAAATCAATTCGGTCAATTTGCTGAATTTTCAGGCTTTTCATAGCGGATGGTATTGATGAACCAGACTTTCTTACCAGAGGGTGTTATTACTTCTGCTTCATCATCAACCTGCTTGCCAAGCAGCGCACGTGCCATTGGCGAATCAATCGAAATATGCTGTGGATGATGGTCATAAATTTCATCGACTCCCACTATACGTAAAGTCTTTTGTTCTCCGGCTTCATTTTCAATTTCGACCCAAGCACCAAAGTAAACCTTCCCTTCCTGCTCAGGTGAAAAGTCAATGATCCGTAGCTCTTCCAGACGTTTGCCCAAATAACGGACACGACGGTCGATCTTGCGTAACAGCTGCTTGTTATACTGGTAATCAGCGTTTTCAGAACGGTCGCCGAGGCTGGCGGCCCAGTTCACTTTTTTAGTGATTTCCGGTCGTTCTTCATGCCACAGATATTTAAGTTCTGCCACTAATTTGTCATGCCCACCACGGGTAATCAAATTGGATTTCATCGTTTTCTTACACCACTCATGACATCATTTTCCTTGCTAACTGCCCTATTTTATTGGCTATTTTAACAAGCAAACATAATACTAAAAAAATTTTCCAATGATTTTAAATACTTAAATTACATTTTTAAACATTTTTGCGTACAAAATTTGACAATCTATTTTTTGATCATTACCATGCGCACATCTAATTAACTTTGTTTATTTTTTACTCTGTGTAGTTTTTCTACACATTGCCGTTTAATCCCAAGTCATTTTGAATGACGTCATGACTGCCCAACCCTAATTGAATTTATCAACTTTAAGAAAGTTCTGTGGTGTCTTTTGCCTAAAACTTTCGAGGGCATAAATTACTTGTAGCGGAGACAACATGCACAGTAGTTCATCTTCTGGGTCGAGGCTTTGCCTAAGATCTTTATTTTCCTCTCTCCCTGTAAAAATTCTTGTATTGAGCACTGCGCTTGTTCCATTCCACGCCATCAATGCAAGTAAAACACCAGCACATCAGTTTGATAGTGTCGTTAACAGCAATAAGCTTACTGTCGTTGCTGTGAAGAGCCCGACCACAGTGTTTGAAGAAGGCGGTCACCTGCATGGTTTTGGTTATGATCTGGTTCGTAACTATGCCAAAAACATGAATGTAAAACTGGATTTCAAAACAGTCAGCGATGATGCCACTGCATTGAAAATGGTTGCTCAAGGCAAAGCCAACATGGCAATGACTACAAGCAGTATCAGCAGCATTGAAGCGCGTAAACTGACGTCATTCTCTGCAACTTGTGGTGATGGCAGTTCTCTGTCGTCTAAAGGCCTGAATGCCAACCTGAACTGGGTTTTCAAATCAGCCAATGATCCATTGAGCCAGACTGCAAGTAATTTCGTATGTAACAGCAAGCAAAGCGGCGCAATCAATCAGCTCGCTTCCTTTTACAATCAGAATGTAGTCGAGGAGCATTTCAAGGATAATATCCATCAGGATCTTAGCCAGCGCCTCCCCATTTACAAGGCCAGCTTCCAGCGATCTGCACAGCAATACGGCCTGGACTGGCATCTGCTCGCCGCGATCGGCTACCAGGAATCTTATCTCAAGCCAAACTCCGTGTCCCCGACCGGTGTCCGTGGTCTGATGATGCTGACAAGCTCAACCGCAAAGGCAATGGGTGTAAATAACCGTACCGATCCTGTTCAAAGTATTGAGGGCGGTGCGAAATACTATGACAAGATGCTGTCACGCTTTGAGCATATTCCTATGCCGGACCGTAACTGGTATGCCTTAGTAGCCTATAACATGGGTCCGGGTGCAGTTCAGAAAATTCAGAACAGTATCCGTAACCAGGGTAAGGATCCGGATAACTGGGTGAACCTGTATAGCTATCTGGAGCATAACAAAGCCAGTAATGGCCGTTATCGTCAGGCGTTGCAATATGTAACCCGTATCCGTTCTTATCTGGAACAGATTAAAAGTTCAGAGCTTGTGAATATCTAATTTATTCAAGCCATAAAAAAAGCTTACCCTGGGGTAAGCTTTTTTTATGCAGATAGGACTGATCAGGTTGTTTGTTCAAGCACTTTCTTGAACAGATCTTTTTGCTCTTGGCTTGGTTTTGCAGTTTGCAATGCCATCAGCTGAGACATATCCCCCTGAACCTTGATCTTACCGGTCATGAATGCTTGCATTGCAGCAGCCATGTCAAACTCAAGGAATACTTTACGCAGAGTTTCTGCATCCATGTTCAGCGTAGTCTTCGCATTTGAAGACAGACCTTTTTTGATCGCTCCACCATCTAAAGATAATTCAGTATTACCTGTAGCGTCCGCAACCACCAGATTGATTGCAAGATTCGCAAGCGCTGGCGCCAGGTTTAGGTCACCTGCTTGAGCAGTCAGAGTTTCTACAGTTGAAAACCAATCATCAGTTAAAAAAGCAGGCATGATCTTTCCTCAATTTATTAGTTCGTGTGTGTCGTCTATCCAGACAACATCATTGTTGACGCTATTGCGCTTGCAGATTGTTATAACATGATCATTTGTCGAATGGCTAACGAATTTTGTACGCAGCGTTCAATTTTTGTCATTATCTTTCTGTTTTTATGTACATCGCCTTGATTGATAAGGCTTGACGGGCATTCAACTTGAATGAATACCCGTCAAAAAGGTCTTAATCCGCAGCAAAACCGAGGTTGACCATATTAATTCGTTTGCTTTCGCCTTCTACTGCTTCTTCAGTTGAGCAAGAATCTTTAAAGTCGAATTCACGTTGGCTGTCGAGTGCCTCGAAGTCAAACAGTTCACGGTCAGCCAGTTGTGACGGTGAAACATTTTGCAGTGCACCGAAAATGCTGTGCAGACGTTTCGGATGAGCTTTATCCCAGTCACGCAGCATGTCATTAATAATGGCACGTTGCAGGTTTTCCTGAGAACCACACAGGTTACACGGAATGATCGGGAACTGACGCATCTCGGCATATTTGATGATGTCCTTCTCTTCCACATAAGCCAGTGGACGGATCAGGATGTTCTTCTTGTCTGAAGACAACAGTTTTGGTGGCATCGCTTTTAAGCTGCCGCCATGGAACAGGTTCAGGAAGAACGTCGCCAGGATGTCATCACGGTGATGACCGAGCGCAACTTTGGTCGCACCAATTTCTTGCGCGAAACCATACAGCGAGCCACGGCGCAGACGAGAACATACGGCACAGTAAGTCTTGCCTTCAGGCGTTAGCTTCTTGGTAATGCTGTAAGTGTCTTTTTCCAGGATGTAATACGGAATGTTATTTTCTTCAAGATAACGTGGTAATACATCTTCAGGGAAGCCCGGCTGTTTCTGGTCCAGGTTTACTGCAACCACATCAAAGTTGATAGGTGCGATACGCTTGAACTGCAGCATGATATCTAACAAGGTATAGCTGTCTTTACCACCAGAAATACATACCATGACCTTGTCGCCATCTTCGATCATTTTAAAGTCACGAATAGCGTGTCCGACCTGACGGCGAAGCTTTTTCAACAAACGGTAATAGGCAGAGCTTGTTGGCAATTCCGGTTTGAAATTAAATCCTTGCTCGGATTCAACTGGCGAGTACATAGACGAGAATAACCCATAAATAAAAATACCGCGCAATTTTATCCGATTCGGGTGCTTCTCGCATCAAAAGAATTTATTTTCCTGTTATTGAAGTAATACTCTAAACTTCATGTTTTATTTAGATTGATAAATTGAACGAAACAGTTCATTTTTTATCCAGGATGCTTATGTTTTGGACTTTTCCACAGTTTTCCACAAAACCTGTGGATAACTTTGTGGATTTAAAACGACTTGACAGCTTTATCGGCCCCAAAAATAAGGGTTCTATTTAAATTGATCATTTTTTAACCAATTTATTTTATATTTAAAATCAATAACTTAAGTGTGTCAAGAAAGCCATATTAAAAAAAAATAAATATTTTTTTTGGTTAGTTCTTCAACATTAGGGACTTGCATTTACAAACTTGTTTATAAATGCGTCGCTCATCACTTTTCATTACAGTAAATTTTGTTAAACTCTGTAGTAAGTTTTGGGGACAAATGTTCAATACATATACTTACAATGAATAAAAATTTGTGGTTTAAGGGGACTTCTGTACTAAGTTGTCTTTATATTTTGATGGGAACTGCTGCTTTTTCGCATGCAGGTCAGACGATCTATCAAATGAAAGATAGCAATGGTGTTACCCTGCTGACGAATAATAAAGGTCGCTACAGTAATCTAAAAGTAGAAAAAAAGACCTATTATCCGGACAGTAACATTCATAGCTATAGCAACTGGGGCTCAAGTGAGGCTTCGGTATTGCCGAGCTATAGCAAAAACAAAAATGCCTTTGATTCAATTATCCGTGAGGCTGCACAAAAGCACGGTATTTCTGAAGGTCTGATCAAGGCTGTAATGCATACTGAATCCGGCTTTAATGTCCATGCCCGTTCTCCAGTCGGTGCTCAGGGACTAATGCAGCTCATGCCTGCTACCGCACGCCGCTTTAATGTATCCAATGCTTATGATCCGCATCAGAATATTATGGCAGGTGCCAAATATCTGGCCTGGTTAATGAAACGTTTTAATGGTAATACCGCTTTAGCACTGGCAGGTTATAACGCTGGTGAAGGCAATGTCAGCAAATATGGCGGTATCCCCCCCTTCCGCGAAACACAAGACTATGTACGCCGTGTGACCAGCCGGTATCACAATCTATATTCCAGTGGCGTTAATCTGACTGCCGCTGCGGCACCGGTTGAAACCGCCAAGATTCTGGCCAGCTCTGCCAATTATAAAACGTCAGCAGCACCTACCATCAAAGCCAGCAATTATCAGCGTCAGATCATTGCCAATGCAGATGGCAGCTTCACTGATGCGCCTGCCGGATCTTATGCCACCGCACATGCCACTGCATCCGCCAGAATATATATCAACGATTAAGCCCCTCCTCTTCATCATTCATCCTAAGTTTTGATTGATCATGGTGAGGAGGTAAATTCTGCGTAATTTACTATTTTTTTTCTTGAAATTTGAGTCATTTCACCTCATATTGAGGGTAATGATTGTAATTTGCTAATCAGATTATTTTTCTATAATAAGAGGATTTCTCAATGATGCGGATTGGTTTGTTTTTGCTAACCAACCTCGCGGTACTGGTTGTAGCTGGCATTATCTTGTCACTCTTCGGTGTCGGTAGTTACCATGGCGCGGGTGGCTTGAATCTAGGCAACCTGCTAGTGATCTGTTTTGTGTTCGGTATGGTGGGTTCTTTAATCTCACTATTCATGTCTAAATGGATGGCGAAGAAGACTACTGGTACTGAACTGATTGATCCGAATGCTCCTCGTAACCAGGCAGAAGCATGGTTATTACAGGAAGTAGCACAGCTATCTCAGCGCGCTGGTATTAAAATGCCAGAAGTGGGTATTTTCCCATCTTACCAGTCAAACGCCTTCGCGACCGGCTGGAACAAAAACGATGCACTGGTGTCTGTTTCTACAGGCTTGCTAGAACGCATGAACAAAGATGAGTTACGTGCTGTACTTGCCCATGAAATTGGTCACGTTGCCAATGGTGACATGGTAACACTTGCTCTGATTCAGGGTGTGGTCAACGCCTTCGTCATGTTCTTTGCCCGTGTTGCTGGTGATTTTATCGACCGTAACGTATTTGGCCGTGAAGATGGTGAAGCACCAGGAATTGCTTTCTTCGTGATTACCATTGTGCTTGATATCGTATTTGGTATCCTGGCATCCGCTATCGTGATGTGGTTCTCACGTCATCGTGAATACCGTGCCGATGAAGCCGGTGCACGTTTAGCAGGTAAACAGGCCATGATTTCTGCGCTATTACGCTTACAGGCAGAATCTGAAATGCCAGATGCCATGCCGAAAGAAATGAAAGCCTTTGCAATTTCAGCAGGTCAAGAACAAGGTTTCAGCTTAGCTGCATTGTTCCAGACACATCCAACGATTGAACAACGTGTAGCCGCTTTGCATCAGCTTGATTGTCCTTAATCTACTGAGCACAACGCTATACCGAAAAGCCTCCTGACGGAGGCTTTTCTTTTATTTATACTTTTGTGTTTAAGCAGTTTGACTGATCCATTGATACAGGGCCATCCCGCCCCAGCCAATTGCCAGTACAAACAGAATCAGGAAGATGGTACCCAGAATATCCGGAATATGAATCCAGATCCAGGCAACCACTGGATTGCGCCAGAATGCAGACTGCTGCTGTTTCTGTTCCAGTTTTTCATGCAGAAAAGGATGTACCACATGCCGATCCGTGTGGATCTGGTATTCCTCACGGATATGATCATGCACGATATCTAAGGCCTTACGGCTAGGACGGATAAAAATGTCGAAGATGGTTCCAGCCACGGGAATGAAACCGACCACGGCGTCCATGGTTGCCAATTTAATGACCGGATTCAGTTTGGACTGTGGCACTCCGATCTGACGTGCCTTATAAATGGCATAACAGGTCAAGGCAAAACCAGCCAGATCTCCCGCCACAGGTACGGTACTGAGTGCAGCATCAGCACCAACACCCTGCTTGGTAAACGGAATCCGGACTACGGAGTCCATCATATTGGCAAACTTGGCCAAATCCCGTTCCAGGCGAATGACTTCCTGTTGTGTCAGTTTTGGTGAGTTGCTGTTGTCTGTCTCAATCATCGGAACAACCCGTTTATCATTGTGTAATGATTCAGCCTAACCTAATTAGATATCAAAAATATAGCGTAATTTTATTAACTTAAAACAAAAGTCTGGATGCCACGAACAAATACACCACCACCCCACTGGCATCGCAGATCGATGTCACCAGTGGCGCTGAAGCACTGGCAGGATCGAGTTTCAGCTTATTCAAGACAAATGGCAGACTCATGCCGATCAGACAGCCGAGTAAAACAATCCCGGTCATACTGATGGCAAGTACTACGGCAACCATCAGATCGCCCCGGATATAACCCAGAATCGACACTGCACAGGCCATAGTTAGACCAAGACACAGCGCCACCAGAGACTCCCGTCCAACCAGACGGAACCAGTCTGAAAACTGTACATCACCAGTTGCCAATGCCCGAACCATCAATGTAGCAGACTGAGAACCCGCATTCCCGCCACTTCCCACCAGCAGCGGCAGGAAAAATACCAATACGATATGTTCCGCAATGATGTCCTCATATTTGGCAATACCAAAACTGGACAGCAAACTGCCAAACACCAGCAGTACCAGCCAGAATACCCGCTTTTTATACAGCGATAAAATCGGCACAGTTTTGATACTGTGTTGATCTAGCGGTGACACCGCACCTGCTTTTTGGAAATCCTCCGTGCTCTCGGCCTCGGCAATATCCATGGCATCGTCATAAGTCACAATCCCGACCAGCTTTTTGGAAGTATCAACAATCGGCAAGGCAATAAAGTCGTAATAAGCCAGTGTGCGTGCAATCTTTTCCTGATCTTCATCCACCGTGCCATAAATCACTTCTTTCGTCATAACCTCGGCAATAGTCGCGGTAGGCAGTGCCTGAATAATTTGACGTAATGAAATTACCCCCAGCAGATGTTGCTGTGCATCTACAATATAGATCAGATACAGCGTGTCATGATTTCCAGCGATATCACGTAGCGTTTCAATCGCCTCGTTCATGCTGAGTTCAGGAGGCAGCGTCAAATAATCCGAACTCATCAATGCACCGGCAGTTTCCTCCGGATAGGCATGGAGTACTTTCAGTACCTGACATGACTGTGCTGAAAGCTTGCCCAGCAATTGCTGCTGTACCGAAAGAGGCAGCTGTTTATACAGGTCAATAAAGTCATCCGAATGCATTGCATCCAGTAAGGCCACCAGTTCTTCGAGAGATAATGATGCCGTAAGCTGAAGCTGCTGATGCAGAGGCAAGTATTCAAAGACTTCTACCGGGCGTTGCAGCTGCTCAAAGCGATGCTGCCGTTCAGCTGGTTTCAGTTCGGCTAATAGCCTTGCCTGATCGGCGATATTCAATTGTGCTAGCTGCTGGTCTGCACCTGTCTGATGCAATTTTAATAATTCCCGTACCTGTTCAACTTGCTGATCCATCTGCGCGCTGCTGCCCTCTTGTTATCATGTATTTTTATATTCTAATTTCATTCACTATGCCTCAGCTGAGTGAAGCATGGTGTTACTTCATTGATCTTTATAGCTGAAGTTAAATGATGAGCATCTTAATTCAGTTCCTGTTTTTTCTTCTGAAACAGGCTACGGATCATCACATACATAAATGGAATAAAGATCAGCACCAACACAGTTCCAAAGATTACCCCACCCAGAACACTAACCCCGATTTCCTGACGGCTGACCGCCCCGGCACCAAAGGCAAACACCAGTGGCAGAATTCCGGCACCAAAGGCCAACGACGTCATTAAAATTGGACGTAAACGCAAGCTTGCACCTTCCAGCGCTGCCGCGACAACGGATTTGCCATGCTGCTCTGCCAAGGCAGCAAATTCCACAATTAGAATGGCGTTCTTACAGGACAGACCAATCGTGGTCAGCAAGGCAATCTGGAAATAGATATCATTCGGAAAGCCTGCAAAATAACTGAAAATAATATTCCCACCAATACCCAGCGGAATTGCTGACATTACCGCAGTTGGAATACTCCAGCTTTCATAGAGTGCAGCCAGACACAGGAAGATAAAGCCAATCGAAATCGCATACAGCCAGATGGCCTGATTGCTGGATTGCTTTTCTTCAAAGGACAATCCACTCCAGGTCACATCAATACCTTTTTGATCGGCTACTAATGCTTCTACATCCCGCATCGCTTCACCGGTACTTGCATCTTTAGTGACATCCGCTTCCATCTGCAAAGCGGTATAACCCATAAAACGATTGACCACTTCCGGACCACCGCTCCAGTCTACCGTGGCAAAATTACTGAACGGCACCATCTGATTCTGGTCATTGCGAACATGCCACATCGCCAGATCTTCAGGTTTGGAACGGAATTCTGCATCACCCTGCATCATTACCCGTTTAATCCGGCCTCGGTCGATGAAGTCATTGACATAGTTACCCCCCCAGGCAGCAGAAAGTGTACTGTTGATCGCGGATTGGGTCAGGCCATTGGCCATGGCCTGTTTCTGGTCAATATTAACCTTTAATTCAGCCTTCTCCGGATTGGAGCGCTTACCTAAATTTTCAAACGTTGAATATTGTTTGGTTTTTTCTTCCAGTTCTTTAAATTGCTGTTCCAGATATTGACGGCCATTTCCCTCTATATCCCGAATCCAGAATTCCAGTCCATCGGTTTGTCCCAGACCGCTGACTGAAGCTGGCATATTGATATTGACCTGTGCATCCTTAAAACCACGGAAATGTTTTAAGGCACGTTCACGAATAGCTTGCGCGGTATTTTCCTCGCCAGGACGATCATCCCAGTGTTTCAGTGCCACAAAACCGGTTGCCAGATTCTGACCGGTACCCGAGAAGTTACGGCCATAACGCATCATCACCAGATTAATATTGTCTTTTTCCTGTTCCAAGAAATATTCACGAATCTTTTCTCCGGTGGCCACCGTATTCTTTAGCGGCGCACCTTCTTGCAGGCGCACCTGAATGCTAAGCGTTCCCTGATCTTCACTTGGCAGAAAGCTGGTTGGCAAAGCCTTATAGAACAGACCAAATACAGCAACCAAACCGGCAAATAAAATTAAACAGATGGCCTTATGTTGTAGGGTGACATTAGAAAGTTTCAGATAACGCTGCTTAACACTTTCCAATTTATGGTTAAACCATTGCGCCCAGCGTGCCGGATTCGGATTTGGTTTGAGAATCAGGGCACACAGGGCTGGTGTCAGAATCAGGGCCACCATCAGTGATAAGGACATGGCAGCAACCAGCGTAATGGAAAACTGACGATAAATAACCCCGGTGGAGCCACCAAAGAACGCCATAGGAATAAATACTGCCGTCAATACCAAAGTAATACCGACCAGAGCCCCACTGATTTCCTGCATGGATTCTAGTGCTGCTTCCTTGGCGGTCAACTGCTTCTCATGCATCAGACGTTCAACGTTTTCCACCACTACAATAGCATCATCTACCAGCAGGCCGATTGCCAGAACCAGGGCAAATAAAGTCAGGGTATTGATACTGAATCCAAGAGCATACAGGATTGCCATAGTACCGAGTAAAACCACTGGCACAGTGACTGCTGGAATCAGGGTAGCGCGCCAGTTTTGCAGGAAGATAAACATCACCACAATCACCAGGATAATGGCTTCAACCAGTGTTTTAAGGACTTCCTTAATGGATTCCTGAACGAATGGCGTGTTATCCCGTGGATAGGCAATCTTATAGCCTTCCGGCAACTGATTAGACAGACGGGCAATTTCTGCCTTGATTCGTTCTGACGTTGCGATGGCATTGGCACCGGAAGCCAGCGAAATTGCCAGACCTGCGGATGCATAACCATTATTGGTACTATAGGATTGATAATTTTCTGCACCGAGCTCAACACGTGCTACATCTTTTAAATAGATAAAGCTGCCATCCCGGGCAGACTTTACAATGATATTTTCAAATTCTTCTACAGTTCTGAGTCGCGTGCCCGAAGTTACCTTGGCATTCAGATACTGATCCTCGACCGTAGGCAGATCGCCCACAGCACCAGCTGCGACCTGGGTATTCTGTGATTCAATCGCAGCACGCACATCGCTAGGCATCAGGTTATACTGTTTCAGCTTGAGTGGATTCAGCCAGATTCGCATGGCATATTGCGAGCCAAAAACATCCACCTCACCAATGCCTTCAATCCGGGAAATGTCCTGTTCCAGATGTGTCATCAGGTAGTCTGACAAGGCAATATTGTCACTGCGCCCGGATTCGTCATACAGGCTGATCACCATATGCGTATCGCCCAGCGACTTGAACACATTCACACCCTGCCGTTGTACATCTTCAGGCAGGCGGTTCAGCACCCCATTAATCGCATTTTGTACCTGTACCTGAGCCGTGTCTGGATCAGTCCCGTTTTCAAAGCTGATATTGATCCGGCTACGCCCGGAGGAATCGCTGCTGGAACTAAAATACAGTAAGTGATCAATGCCTTTAATCTGCTGTTCCAGTACTTGGGTCACGCTCTCCTCCACCGTTTCCGCAGATGCGCCGGAATAGGTTGCCGATACGGTCACTCGCGGTGGTGCAATATCCGGATAACGTTCCACAGGTAAATTCATCACCGCAAAAAGTCCAATGGCCATGACTACAATGGCCAGCACACCTGCAAAAATAGGACGATGAATGAAAAACTTAGACAGCATAAGTCTGAATCACTTTGAATTTAATGAATTATGGAAAGCGTTGCATTATTGAGTCAGCTTAAGGATATTCAGGCAGTGGCCTAGAGAATGCAAGGCTTGATCACAGAAAAATATGTATAAAATTGAATCATGAAGAAAATATGAAGATTTTGCCTTTCATCTAGCTGTTTCAACAATTTATAAGGTTATTCATTTTATTTTAGGCATAAAAAAACCCTGCTTGCGCAGGGTTTTTTTAGAATCGATTCAGAGCTGATTAAGCAGAGAATTGGTTCATTGTGTTTTTCGCATCGTCACCCGCTTTAAGCGCGTTGTCACCAGCGAAGATTTCTTTGTGGTCGTCACCGATGTCAGAACCCGCCATTGCTTGGTGTTTCACACAAGCGATACCGCCACGGATTTCTTTACGTTGTACGCCAGCAACATAAGCCAACATACCTTCAGAACCGAAGTAACCTTGAGCAAGCTCGTGAGTAGAAAGAGCAGCTGTATGGTAAGTAGGTAGAGTGATCAAGTGGTGGAATACACCTGCTTCACGAGAAGCATCTGCCTGGAATGTACGAACTTTCTCGTCAGCTTCAGCAGCCAATTCAGTGTTGTCGTACTCAGCGCTCATTAGTTTAGCGCGGTCGTATGCAGATACGTCTTTACCTTCAGCAACCCAACGGTCGTAAGCTTGTTGACGGAAGTTTAAAGTCCAGTTGAACGATGGAGAGTTGTTGTAAACAAGTTTCGCATTTGGAACAACTTCTTTAACACGGTTAACCATGTGAGCGATTTCAGCTACGTTTGGAGTCGCAGTTTCGATCCAAAGAAGGTCAGCACCGTTTTGAAGGCTAGTTACACAGTCAAGTACAACGCGGTCGATTTGAGTGCCTTCGCGGAACTGGTACAGACCAGAAGCAAGACGTTTTGGACGGTGAAGTTTGCCATCACGTTTGATCAGGATTTCGTCTTCTTGCGCTTCTGAAATGTCAATTTCAGTTGTATCTAAGTAGCTGATGTATTGAGAAGCGATGTCACCTGGCTCTTTAACCACTGGGATTTTTTGAGTCAAGTCAGCGCCTTCAGAGTCAGTACGTGCAACGATGATACCGTCGTCTAGACCCATTTCCAGGAATGCATAGCGAAGCGCGTGGATTTTCGCGATGAAGTCTTCGTGTGGAACAGTTACTTTACCAGCTTGGTGACCACATTGTTTCGCGTCAGACACCTGGTTTTCGATTTGAAGTGCACAAGCACCCGCTTCGATCATTTTCTTCGCTAGTAAGTAAGTTGCTTCTTCGTTACCGAAACCAGCGTCGATGTCCGCAATGATTGGCACAACGTGAGTTTGGAAGTTGTCGATTTGAGAAGTGATTTCAGCAGCTTTAGCAGTGTCACCAGCTTCTTGAGCTTTTTTAAGTGAACGGAACAGATCGTTCAATTCTTTCGCGTCAGCTTGACGTAAGAATGTGTAGATTTCTTCAATCAATGCAGGAACAGAAGTTTTTTCGTGCATAGATTGGTCAGGAAGTGGACCGAACTCTGAACGAAGTGCTGCAACCATCCAGCCAGAAAGGTAGATGTAGCGACGTTCAGTTGTACCGAAGTATTTTTTGTTCGCAATCATTTTTTGTTGTGCGATGAAACCGTGCCAGCAACCCAGAGATTGAGTGTATTTGCTAGAGTCAGCATCATAAGCAGCCATATCACGACGCATAATTGCTGCTGTGTATTTTGCAATGTCTAAACCTGTTTTGAAACGGTTCTGAAGTTGCATACGCGCAGCATCTTCAGGACTGATGTCTGCCCAAGTGTTGCCGAATTTCGCTTTTAATTCGCGGATTGCATCAATCGCTGTTTGATATGTAGTCATGATATATTCCTGTAATAATATTAGGATTTTTCTGCAACGTTGTTCTAAAATCAGACCCTCAAAACTTTGTTTAGATTTTAGTCAGCTCGTTGCGATGTTTAGAGATTAGATGCAATAAAAAAATTAATCCAATATTCTGCAAGAATTATCACTATTTATTTAAAAAATATGTAGATGAAAGTCTAATCATATATTGATCATTTTTATATAAATTATTGTAATTAATAGTTTATTTCTGAATTTTTAAAATAGATTTTTGTCTAAAATTTCAGCTTATTGAATATAAAATATTCATTAGACTTAAGTCTTGACTTGCTTGATGACCTAATTTTTTTGGTCTTTTTTGCCAGTCTTCCTTTATATTTCCGGCAAACTGAATTAATGCAAAACTATATATTTCACATAATTTATATACTATTAATCATTGACTCATTTCTTGTCTTGAAATCATTTTCACTTACCCTGATTTAACTAAAAACAGGTATCCAGTTTGATCCGGTAATGAACCAAATTGACAGAAAAAACCCAGACTTGATTAATAGATTCCTCTTGCTTGAAAATGAATAAAAACTGCTATAAATTCGGTGGCTTTTTTTTCATCGGTCACGTACACAAGCCGCAGTACTTATGGCATAATCACTATAATTTCATGATTTTATTTTCGGTATTTTTTTTATGAATCTGGAGCGGGTCGATCTCAATCTATTAATTTATCTTGATGTACTTCTTCGCGAAAAAAATGTCACACGTGCTGCTGAGCAACTTGGCGTGACCCAGCCTGCCATGAGTAACATTTTGCGTCGTCTGCGCAATTTATTTAATGATCCCCTCCTGATCCGTTCTTCTGAAGGGATGACACCGACTGAACGTGCACTCGAACTGCAGCCACGTATTCGCGATGCCCTATCTGATCTGTCCATGATTCTGGAACCCCGTACCGAGTTCCGCCCTTATACCTCAAATCGTGTATTTCGTATCATGACTTCAGATTATGCTGAAGCGACGCTGGTACCGCGCCTGGTCAAGGCTTTACGCTCTGAAGCACCCAATGTTGTTCTGGACTTCCTGACACCTAGTGATGTGTCTTATCGTGACATGGAACAAGGTAAGGTTGACCTAGCGATTAACCGGTTTAATGAAATTCCGCAAAGTTTCCATCAGGTACTGGTGTGGCGTGACAGCTTTTCTTGCTTGTTAAATAATAAACACCCTGCTGCTGGTAACCTGAACCTGAAAAGCTATTTAGATGCACAGCATATCTGGGTATCTAAAACCGGCATGGGCGTGGGTTTCGGGGTTAATCCTGAAAAGCAGGCCGGACTTGGCTGGATTGATCAGGCGCTGGAACGTATTGGGCAAAAACGTAAGATTTCAGTATTTACCCGTCACTATCAGATGCCGGGACTTTTGGCATCAAATGTGGATCTGGTAGCAACGCTGCCAACGCGTATTGCCCGCCTGCAGGCCAAGAACCATAATTTGCTACTTAAAGATCCACCCTTCTATATTCCTGAATTTGAACTGAAGATGGCATGGTGTCCATTACTGCATCATCATCCGGCTCATCGCTGGTTGCGTCAGCTGATTCTGTATGTAGCACGCCAGATGATTGAAGAAGAGAATCGTGAATTTATGCAGAATAATTCGCAATTTTCACCTTATTAAAATGAATTTCACATAAATTATTATTTTTTAAGCTTATACTGTAAGGACTTGAGATCTGTTTGTACACCTCAAGTCCTTTTTTGTGTTAAAAATATTCCAAGATAATATCAATCCACAGGTGGATTACGTGAGCCTCTTTCAAAACATCGTGATTATCTTAATACTCATCGCGGGGGCTGGTTTTTTATCACTGACTGAAATCGCACTCGCAGGTGCCCGTAAGGTCAAACTTAAAATTTTGGCCGAATCAGGCGACGTCCGTGCCCAGAAAGTGCTGGATTTACAGGAAAACTCAGCAGACTTCTTTGCTGCCTCCCAAATTGGCTTAAATGCTGTCGCCATTCTCGGCGGTATTCTGGGTGAAGGAGCTTTCCGCCCTTATATCGCCGAATTTGTCTCGCGTATATATGATGGTCCTTGGACCGAGAACATCAGCTTTGCCTTATCTTTCACTCTGGTGACTTCATTATTCATTCTGTTTGCCGATCTGATGCCAAAACGTCTGGCAATGATTGCACCGGAAAAAATTTCAGTCGCAGTTATCAACCCGATTCAAATTTTTATTAAAATCTGCAAGCCGTTGGCCTGGATAATTAATGCCATTGCCAATCTGTTGTTCCGGTTATTCAAAGTCAATACGATTCGTGATGACAATATTACCTTCGCAGATATTTCTGCCGTGATGGATGCTGGTGCTCAGGCTGGCGTACTACAAAAGCAGGAACACCACTTTATTGAAAACGTGTTTGAACTTGAAGAACGTAATGTTCCTTCCAGTATGACCACACGTGAAAATGTGGTGTTCTTTACCCTGACTGAAGCTGAAGACAGTATTCGTCAAAAGCTGGCGCAATATCCTTATTCCAAATTTCTGGTCTGTAATGAAAATATCGACCAGGTAATTGGCTATGTCGATGCCAAAGACATTCTGGTCCGTATTCTCAACAACCAGAAAATCAATCAGCTGAATGAATCTACCATTCGTAATGTGTTGATGATTCCGGACACCCTGACGTTATCTGAACTTCTGGACCGCTTCCGTTCGAGCAAAGAAAAGTTTGCAGTGGTCATTAACGAATATGCACTTGTCGTGGGTGTGATTACCCTGTCTGACATCATGATTACCGTAATGGGTGACTGGGTAACGCCAATGGAAGAAGATCAGCAGATCTTTAAACGTGATGCTGATTCATGGCTGATTGAAGGCAGTACGCCAATTGAAGACATGAAACACGCCTTAGGCATTGATGAAATGCCAGATGAAGAGAATTATGAAACGCTGGCTGGTTTTATGATGTACAAACTGCGCAAGATTCCACGTCCAGCTGATATCGTGATTCATGCAGGTTATAAATTTGAAGTCGTCGATGTCGATCATTTCAAAATTGACCAGTTGCTGGTGACTCGCTTACTGGAACCCAATAAAAATAATATTGAGGAAGAATCAGGTTAATCTGATTCTTCTACAGACGTTACACTAAAAAAAAGAATATAAAAATTGAAAGGATGAATCGATGTCTATTTCTGCCCTACTTGCGTGTTTTAGTTTTTATTCTGCGCTGTATCTAATTTATTTTTTCTTTGCTAAACAGCAAAATGCGCTATTTTTATTTTTAGCGGTAGGATTACTGATTTTCGCCTGCATGATCACACCGTATAGCTATGAAAGACGTCGAAAAAGTTACGACAACACCATGTCATTTGAACCTTTTTGGGCGATTTATCCTCTAATCACATGGTGGCGCTTATTTATTTGGCCTGTACGCGGTTTATTGCGCTGGATTTATGACCATTAAAAAAAGCACCTTTAGGTGCTTTTTTATTTTGAATCAGTATTTGCTGATCAATGCATCTAATACTGCCTGGTAGTGAATACGAATATCATCTTCCAGAATTTTATAGGCATTATCGAACTGCACCATAGGCCAGCCTTCTTTCCAGAAGGGGAAAATATTATGCAGGTCATGCGTCACGATTGCATCTTCACGCACAATAGCCTGCGCGATCTGTGCCAATACAAATGCAGTTTCCGCACCATCAATCGCCAGGTAATCAATACCACGCGCCTTTAAAATACGGATACGGTCTTTCTTGTAACGAATCTTTTTGATCTGAGCTTCATTCAAATGAAGCGCGATAGACACTGCTTCAACAAATTTTTCTTCAAATGACTGATGCAATTTAACCAGCGCCTGTTTATGCGCTTCCTGACGACCCGCTTTACCACCCTGACGAATAGCTTCTTTCGCTTCGGTATCTAATTCATCGTTTTTCATTGCCTGTAACAGGTCCAGAATTTCGATGTCGCTTAAAGTCTCAGGAGATTGATCAGTCATGAACTGCCCTTACAAATAATATTTACAATGGGCTATTTTCGCATAATTCCCGGACAAAAAGACAAAATCCTGCTGCAAGTGAGATGATTTAATTGCGCATTGCAATTTTTCGGAAAAATTCAGCAATTTACTTTATAGTAATCTTATTCATCCATCTCCTACCCGACTTCATACATGCAAAACCAACAAGTCAATGTGCTGCTTCAGCAACTTCAGCGGCTCTATCCGGCGGCTTTTAAGCACAATTACCTGTTTTATAGCCAGATCAAGACCAGAGGTGTACTGGATGACCGTCGTGAATTTATTCCCTGGCTATTGGCGAGCATGATTTTTATGCCAATCAGTTTCGTACTGAAAGATATTTTCCTGAGTAATTTTACTGAGCTGAGTAACTTTCAGGCACAAGCCTATGCCATTCTGGCAATTCTTTTATTCTTGATGCTGATTGTTCCCTTAGTCATTAAACAGATTCGACATTCTTCGCATTCACTTTATCAACTATTACGACATAGTCCGGTCAAGCTTGCTGTAATCGTCATTCTGTCTGCCCTGAATATTCAATTTTTACAAAGTCAGTTTGTGATGTGGGCGCTCCTGTTCTTTGGTGTCAGTTTTGGCTTTGTGCGTTTTTATAAGGAAAATCTGTTTCGTCAAAACAGTCATGACAGTGAATATTATCAGCTGCATCAACTGCGTCGTGTGTGTTTCTGGGCATACAAACAAAGCCTGAGAACCCGATTAAAACTCTACATGACTTCGGCTCAAAGTCCTGAATATGAAGTACTCAAGCGTCAGCTAAACCGCTATGCCGACCTATATAGCCAGTTATTCAAATCTGAACACCAGTACTGTAAAAGCATTAAACATATTGATGTGGACAGTTATCTGGATGAAATGCTGTAAATCCATTAATTTATTGAAATTTAAAGCTTTGAATAACCTCAGCCTTGCTTTCTTTTAAATTTTAATGGCTAAATTGCCTGAAATTAAAACAAATAATAAGAAATCATCTTGCCAAGCTCTCGCTGCTCATCTATGATGGCGCGCATGCCCGAGTGGTGAAATCGGTAGACACAGGGGATTTAAAATCCCCCGCCCACAAAGCGTGCCAGTTCGAGTCTGGCCTCGGGCACCATTTTGATTCAGTTTAAAATGGTGCAAATGCAGAAACCCAGCAATGAGCTGGTTTTTTTGTGCCTGAAATTTATAAATAGAGTGTGCCTCCTCATGTCCGCACCCCGCTCTTTCGATCTAGCCAGATTACAGTTACGCCATCCTGATGCATTCTTTTGCAGACTTAGCTATAGCCGCTATAAATATTTGAATCAAACTATTGATCCGTATTTATATTTGCGTATCGGGATTTTGATGCTGATTACGGCATTTTGTGGTCTGTGCTTTTCCTTGCCTTTTTATCCGGACTTTATGGATTCAAAAAATCAGGCCATTAGTGCGGGTACAATCGTACTCATTAGTATGCTCTATCCTTATATCTGGCGTGCCCAGTTTCAGGCCAAGTACAGTTCTGTACGCTACGCAAAGCGCCTGCAATCCTGTTTATATATTCAAGCCCTGATTGTTGTTCTGTCACTGATCAATTACCAGTATTTTCATTCAGCGTTCATTGCTCTACCTTGCCTGGGTCTACTTGCATTCAGCAGTTTTGTAGCGGTGTTAATTGAGCCCGGCTTTAGAAGTTCTACCCGCAGCACCCTGCTGGTACGTTTGCAGCACATCCGCCAATTGGCTTACTGGTCTTATCAACAGTCGCAAAGCAAAGAGCCGGAACCTGTGCCACTGCAAAAGGATTTAAAAAAATATTATCTGGAATTACATCAACGTTGCATGCAGGAAGAGCAGAAACTCCTAAATGAAATTCATTATAAAAATTTTAAAGAAGCATTTTTAGATCATTAAAAAAAGCCCTGTAAAAACAGGGCTTTTTTTACCATTCGCGGGTAGCGACCAGTTCTTCCATTTCAACTTCGAAGTATCCCTGTTCCTGCACCACCATCATCATGGCTTCAGCAATATAATCTGCTGCGGTATCATCTAAAGAGGAATCCAGGTCTTCGAACTGCGGCTTCATTTCATTGATTTCTGCCACAGTCGCATTGGCAAACTGATAAATCTCATATTCAGATAAACCAGATTTTGTCACCTTTTTGGCAAAACGCTCGATGTGCTGCTTTACTTCAGCAACCAGAATATCGGGATAATATTCATCATCGAACATTGGGAGAAGTAAATCTGCAAACATTACAGGCACTCTAAAACTATAACTAAAAATTAAGCGTGCCCTATATACCATATTGCCGCTTAAAAGCCAAACAGCACGCCGCCTGACATACAATCTAGCCAACAATTAAACTACGGCTTGCATTGCCTTCCAGACCTTAATCGCATCTGCTGTCACTTTGACATCATGTGCACGTACCATACAGGCACCTTGTTGAATACTTAGCAAGTGTGCTGCTACTGATCCCACTGCGCGTTCTACGGCTTCTGCTCCACCCAGCACCTGTCCAATAAAGCGTTTACGTGACAACGCAGACAATATTGGATAACCGAGTTGAGTCAGTTTGTAAAATTCATTCAGTAGTTTCAGGTTCTGTTCAGCATTTTTGGCAAATCCAAAACCGGGATCAATCATAATGTGCTCAGCCTTTACCCCGGCATCTAAAGCATCCTGCACTCGCTGTTTTAATTCCGCAATGACATCAAGCGTGACATCTTGATACTGATCCAGATTATTCATCGTAGTAGGTTCACCACGCATATGCATAATAATTACCGGAATATCCAACTCAGCAGCAGTTACCAAGGCATTCGGTCGTGTCAGTGCACGAACATCATTCCAGATATGTGCTCCAGCTTTCACTGCAGCCTTAATCACTTCTGGCTGGGAAGTATCAATTGAAATCACGACATTGTGCTTGGCCAGTTCTTCAACCACAGGCACCACACGGCGAATTTCTTCTTCTACTTCAACCACCGATGCACCCGGACGGGTCGACTCGCCACCCACATCAATGACCGTTGCGCCTTCTGCCATCATTTCCAATGCACGCGCTACTGCAGCATCTTGAGAATTATGTTTACCCCCATCACTAAATGAATCCGGTGTAACATTCAGAATTCCCATCACATGCGGCTGGGACAGATCCAGTGTTAAGTGTCCAAATGTCCATACGCGTGGTAATAACGGCATCAGCTGCATGTTTTCATCCTAAATCCAATAACTGGCGTATTGTCGTATGGATAGAGATATAAAGCAAAGCTGAAACAAACCAGAATTAAATTTCAAACTGCGGTTTATTTGAGTATTGCATAAGCTTAGATTGTAACTGTGATTTTACCTCTACCCATTCACTTCTTAAAATACTGTAAATATAACTATCCCGCACTGTCTGACCATCTTTACGCAACATATGACATCGAATGATGCCATCTCGTTTAGCTCCTAGCGCTTCAATGACTTTTTGACTTTTTAGGTTCAGATGATCCGCACGAAAGCCTACTACCTGAGCATTTAACCGTTCAACAGCATGACTTAACAGGAGATATTTACAGACCCGATTCACATAGGTACGCTGATAACGCTGTGCATACCAAGTATAACCAATATCCACACGTGGAATTTCAGGCTTGATATCATGATAACTGGTGGTTCCAATCGCTCGACCCGATGTTAAATCAATCACAGCAAAACCCATCCTTGTACCTTGAGCTTGTTGAGCCAAAGCTTGCTGTACATATTGTTTTAATTCGCTTAAGTAAGGTACAGAATTATAAAGCACTTCGCCTAAATCCCCTTCAGCACAAGCTGCTTCTAAATCTGTAAAATGCTCCCAAGTTAATGGTTCTAAACGTAAGTGATAAATACGGGATTCCAAAACAGGTATTGTCATTTTTATTTTTGCTCATTGATTTTTTATAGTTGAATATAGCATCACGCCAAAACAATCCAAATCATTGCCATAAAAAAACCACCCGAAGGTGGTTTTTTATTTTCTGCTTAATTAGCTGGTAATGGCGGAGGAGTCAACGGCCCATCCTTCGGTGTTACATCAATTACAGGATTGTCTGAAACATAGACCTTAGGTGGCTTAGGCTCACGACCTTCCATGATGTCACGGATTTGCTCGCGATCAATTGTTTCCCATTCCATCAACGCTTTCACCATGGCATGCGCGATATCCTTGTTGTTTTCCAGAATATCACGAGCCACTTTATATTGCTCATCGATGATACGGCGTACTTCAGCATCAACCTGCTGTTGAGTCGCTTCAGAAATCGTACGACTGCCAATGCTGCCCATAAATGACTGTTGCGAGTCATCTTCATAGACCATTACGCCTAACTTGTCAGACATACCGTATTTGGTCACCATCGCACGCGCAACTTTGGTTGCACGTTCAAAGTCATTTGAGGCACCAGTCGACATCTGGTTAATAAAGACTTCTTCTGCGATACGACCACCGAACAAGATCGAAATATCATTCAGCATTTTATCTTTGTAATGGCTGGTCTGGTCAAACTCAGGCAACTGCCAGGTTACACCTAATGCCCAACCACGCGGCATGATCGTTACTTTATGCACAGGGTCAGTACCTGGCAGCATTTCCGCAACAATTGCGTGCCCTGCTTCATGGTAAGCCGTAGCACGACGCTCTTCTTCACGAAGTACCATTGATTTACGTTCAGGCCCCATATACAGCTTGTCTTTAGCATCTTCAAAGTCATGCATGTCGACAGTATTCTTGTTACGACGTGCCGCGAATAATGCTGCTTCGTTTACAAGGTTTGCCAACTGCGCACCAGAGAAGCCTGGAGTACCACGAGCCAGGACTTTCACATCCACACCCGTTGTAGACGGCAGTTTCTTCAAGTGAACATTCAGGATTTGCTCACGGCCTTTAATGTCTGGCAAGCCAACCATTACTTGACGGTCAAAACGACCTGGACGAAGTAAGGCTTTATCCAGTACATCAGCACGGTTAGTTGCCGCGATGACGATAATACCTTCATTGCCTTCGAAACCGTCCATTTCAACCAGCATCTGGTTCAGTGTCTGTTCACGTTCATCGTGACCACCACCTGTACCTGAACCACGGTGACGACCAACAGCATCAATCTCATCGATGAAGATGATACATGGCGCATGACGCTTCGCCTGCTCGAACATGTCACGTACACGAGATGCACCAACACCCACGAACATTTCTACGAAGTCAGAACCGGAAATACTGAAGAATGGAACTTTCGCTTCACCTGCAATCGCTTTTGCAAGCAGGGTTTTACCCGTACCCGGAGGACCCACCATCAGGACGCCCTTAGGAATAGTTGCACCCAGACGTTTGAATTTCGCAGGATCTTTCAGGAAGTCAACGATTTCCACGACTTCCTGTTTTGCTTCATCACAACCCGCAACATCAGTAAAGGTGACTTTAATCTGGTCTTCAGACAGCATTTTCGCCTTCGACTTACCAAAGCTCATCGGGCCGTTCTTGCCGCCTGCACCGCCACCCATGTTGCGCATAAAGAACATGAATAACAAAATGATTAAGAGTACAGGGAAACTTGCAATCAGCAACTGCATCAACAAGCCTTGGCGTTGTGGTGCAGTACCTTCAACAACCACATTGTTCTTGATGAGATTTGGCATCAGTTCAGGATCCTGAACTGCCGGACGAATACTTTCAAACTCGGAACCGTTTGATTTCTCACCACGAATTCTTTCGCCATCTATTGTCACTTGCTTAATCTGGCCGTCATTCACCGCTGCAACAAACTCTGAATAGTTCATTGTTGTCGGCTGATTGCGATCACTGACGTTGCTGAAGATGAGCACCAGCACACCCAGTATCACGAGCCACAATACGGCATTCTTAAAAAGATCGCTCAAAGCTTTATTCCCATTTCCAATCTAATTTGATCATGCCCTCGCGGGTGACCTGAATTTCCAAGTTTGTTCAACTTGCAATTATTAAAAACGTACAAAATGCACAATTTTTAGCGTATTGGCAAGTAGACTTTATTTCAAAGCCTTCTTGCGCCCCTGCCCCACCAGAAAGACTTCTTTCGAGCGAGCACGCGATGCAGCAGGTTTTACCGTTTTCAGAACATCAAAACTATTAACAACTTCCTTACGGAATTCATCAAAGCCAGTGCCCTGGAAGACTTTAACAATAAACTGGCCTTTAGGACCTAAAACCTTGTTGGCAAAGTCAAGGGCCAGTTCACAGAGATAGATCTGACGCGGTTGATCTACAGCCTTATTACCTGATGTATTGGGGGCCATATCGGAAATTACAACGTCTACCGTACGTCCATCTAAAATATTTAACAATTTATCGAACACTTCCTGCTCACGAAAGTCACCTTGCAGGAAGGTCACATCTGGCAGTGCATCCATTTCCAGGATATCCGATGCGATCACCAGACCTTTAGAACCGACCAGTTTACCAGCAATTTGCGACCAGCTTCCTGGCGCTGCGCCCAGATCGACAACCGTCATACCTGGTTTAATAATGCCGTATTTTTCTTGAATCTCAAGAAGTTTATACGCTGCACGTGCCCGATAACCTTCTTTTTGCGCTTTCTTCACATAAAAGTCATCGAGATGCTCTCTCATCCACGCACGACTACTTTTGGATAACTTCTGGTTGGTAATGCGTGTTGCCATAACTCTCTAAATAAAAAAAACTTCCAATTATTAATTGTACGTGAAAAACATATGATTTGCAGTATTGATCTGTATCTAAATCTAAGACAGTTGGTTGGATTTTTTATGTGATGGCACCGATTATTTCCTGAGAATATAAAGCGTTTGTTTTTTGCTTTTGCTATACTAAGCCGTTTTAAAAATCAGGTTATCTCTCATGGCGTCTTTATCTATTCAGGAACGTAAACGTTTACGTCAAATCGGACATGCATTAAACCCGGTGGTAATGCTTGGTGACAAAGGCCTGACTGAAAATGTGATCGAAGAACTTGAGCGTGCGCTGAACGACCACGAACTGATTAAAGTGAAAGTTGTGGCTGAAGATCGTGAAGCACGTGCTGTTCTCATTACTGAGATCGTTGAAGCAACAGGTGCTGAAATCGTACAAACCATTGGTAAAATCGCGTTGCTTTACAAAAAAGCGCCGAAACAAAACCAAAAACTGTCTAACCTTGTTCGCTTTGCGCACTTGTCTAACTAAGTTCAGGATCTATGGCTAGTTACGAACTGAATGCATTCGATCGTCGTTTTCAGGCGATCTCGCTGGTCGGCGCGATTGAACAGCAAGGCCCATCCACATTGAATGTGGGTTTTTGGCTACGCGATCCGAACCAGTCTGTGCTTTGGCCAGAACTGGTCGCAGCACATCCCCGTCAGGACTTCCTCTGGGAACAGACGTGTTTTGAAATTTTTATTGGGGTAAAGGACGAGGATTTTTATCGTGAAATCAATCTCTCTCCTTCTCAGGCCTGGCAAGCCTATCAGTTTGAAGAATACCGTTATCCAGAAGAAATGCCGCCACAAGCGGCTTACGATATCGATCTGAACCAGCTCAAGCGTACCCATTATGGACTCAATGTCAGCTTGGATCTAACCGATTTCATGGCCCTGAACAAGCTAAAATGGGCTGATCTGTTCCTTGGCTTGTCTGCTGTATTGAAAACCCCTCAAGGCGATCAATACTATGCCATGCAGCACAGCAGTCCACAGGCAGACTTTCATAACAAGCGTGACTGGTTACATGTGTTCTAGGATGTAAATACTCTCCTGTAATACACAAATGATAAAAATATAAAAACGTGAGGCTCATCGGTCTCACGTTTTTTATTTTGCCTGAAGTTCAGGGTAAGTGGATTAGTGATGTAGTCTTGCATTTCTCTGTACTGCTGTCACAGCAGCGTAAAAAATCAGAATCATAGTAATCGCAATAATGGAAACTGCGGCCTGTAAAACACTGAAATAGCTAAAACTCAGTATTACCATGGCAAGATAGGCTAGACGGCTTTTCCAGGTTTCAAGATTTAAAACCATGATCAAGGCAAGTAGCAATATTGCCGCTATAAGATGATGTTGCATCATGACCCCCTATTTTTGTTTTATGAGTCAGTGTTGCGTCTAATACGAAAGGAGAACATAGATGCTCCCCTTCGGCTGCTTTTTTTGTTTTTGTTGCTTGTTTAACTTTTTAGATCAGTTTCTTTTTCTTCGGTTTCTCCTTTTACAACGACGGGTTTAACTTTTTTCAAAACTTCAATCGTACTGTCTTTAGAGCGTTTTAGGGTATCTGCCAGATGATCCTTATGCTTGGTCGAAATCTGGGTGACATCTTCTTTTAATTCTTTACCGAGTTTCGATAGATCATCAATGACCGCATTAAATTCGGTTTTGATAAAGCTGCTCAGTTCATTCAACTCTTTTTGTGAGCCAAACAACTGCTCTTTCAGGGTATCGATGCGCTGTAGTAAATCCTGTTTAAACTGGGTCAGCTGATCAGTCACAGTATTGCTCAGTTTTTTTACTTCAGCTTCAATATTTTCTTTGCTTTCGCCAAGCGTTTCCACTGCCTGCTCTTTCGCCTCTATTGCTGCTTTTTCAAGCTGCTCGGCAGTTTCAGTGACAACGACATTCAGATTTTTTTTAGATGTTGTAGTTTTAGTTGGGGTAGCCATGTCTTTTGCCTTTAGTTATGTTTTGACGATTTCATATTAGTAAATTCGATAAAATTTAAGACTTGATTTGTCTGACAATTATTAAATGGTTACATTTTTCAACATTGATCATGAAACAGACTTTCAAGCAAAAAGCAAGCCATTTATCTCATACTTTTGCAGCAAAGCTATTGGACTTAGCAGGTGTTACTGCGTATAATGCCGTGTTAAGTTCAAGCGAGCAGACATAGGAGGGTAGGTTTAAAAATTAACCTTCCTTTTTTTTCGTCTACTCGCTTTTTTACAGCCTAAATTTCAGGAGCTTTGGTTTGAGCACCCCAGCAATTTTAGCCCTTGCCGACGGAACTATCTTTAAAGGTACTTCGATTGGCGCATCGGGTTGTACGACTGGTGAAGTCGTTTTCAACACTGCCATGACTGGCTATCAAGAAATTTTGACTGATCCAAGTTATGCACAGCAGCTTGTAACTTTAACTTACCCACATATCGGTAATACGGGTTGCAACGAAGAAGACGCAGAATCAGGTCGTATTCATAAAGTATGGGCAAACGGTTTAATTATCCGTGACCTTCCTTTATTACACAGTAACTTCCGTGCTGAACAATCACTAGGTGAATATCTAGAACAGCACAATGTAGTGGCTATTGCTGACATCGACACGCGACGATTAACTCGAATTTTGCGTGATAAAGGTGCACAAAACGGTTGTATCCTTGCAGGCGAAAACATCACTGAAGAAGAAGCACTTGAAAAAGCACGCGCATTCGGTGGTCTGAATGGTTTAGACCTTGCAAAAGAATGCTGTGATCCTGAAGGTTTTGAATGGACTGAAGGTTCATGGACTTTAGGTAAAGGCTTCGCTCAACCAGAATTTAAATTCCATGTTGTTGCATACGATTACGGTGTCAAAACCAACATCTTACGTATGCTTGCAGACCGCGGCTGTAAATTGACCGTTGTTCCTGCGCAAACTCCTGCTGCTGACGTACTTGCACTGAATCCAGATGGCGTGTTCTTGTCGAACGGCCCTGGCGATCCAGCTGCATGTGACTACGCAATTGAAGCTGTAAAAACAATTGTAGAAGATGCCCGCAATATTCCTGTATTCGGGATTTGCCTGGGCCACCAGATTCTTGCGCTTGCAAGCGGTGCCAAGACTGTGAAAATGCCTCACGGCCATCACGGTGCCAACCATCCTGTACAGAACATTGAAACTGGTACAGTGATGATTACTTCTCAAAACCATGGCTTCGCAGTGGATGAAAGCACCTTGCCTGCGGTATTGCGTGTGACTCATCGCTCACTGTTTGATGGTACTAACCAAGGTATCCATCGCACAGACAAACCTGCATTCAGCTTCCAGGGTCACCCTGAAGCAAGCCCTGGTCCACATGACTGCGCACCATTGTTCGATCATTTCATCGAACTTATCGAAGCATCTAAGAAGTAATTAAGGAAGCATCATGGCTAAACGTACAGACATTAAAAGCATCTTAATTATCGGTGCTGGTCCTATTGTGATTGGTCAGGCGTGTGAGTTTGACTATTCAGGCGCGCAAGCGTGTAAAGCGCTTCGTGAAGAAGGCTACCGTGTTATTTTGGTCAACTCGAATCCAGCAACCATTATGACTGACCCTGCGATGGCAGACGCAACGTATATCGAACCGATTACCTGGCAGACTGTTGCAGCAATCATTGAGAAAGAACGCCCAGACGCAGTTCTTCCTACAATGGGTGGTCAAACTGCATTGAACTGTGCCCTTGCCCTTGATGAGCACGGCATTTTAGAAAAATTCAATGTTGAACTGATCGGTGCGACCAAAGAAGCGATTGAAAAAGCTGAAGACCGTAAACTGTTCGACCAGGCAATGCGTAAAATTGGTCTTGAATGTCCAAAAGCAGACATTGCCGAATCAATGGAAGAAGCTTTAGAAATTCAAGCGCGCTTCGGTTTCCCTGTGATTATCCGTCCATCATTCACCATGGGTGGTTCAGGCGGCGGCATCGCATACAACAAAGAAGAATTCATTGAAATCTGTGAACGCGGTTTTGATCTTTCTCCAACCAAACAGTTATTGATCGATGAATCACTCATTGGTTGGAAAGAGTATGAAATGGAAGTTGTTCGTGACAAAAACGACAACTGTATCATTGTATGTACCATTGAAAACTTCGACCCAATGGGCGTGCACACAGGTGACTCGATCACTGTTGCGCCTGCTCAAACCCTTACAGATAAAGAATTCCAGTTACTTCGTAACGCATCTTTAGCGGTGCTTCGTGAAATTGGTGTAGAAACAGGCGGTTCTAACGTTCAGTTCGGTATTAACCCGAAAGATGGCCGTATGGTTGTGATCGAGATGAACCCGCGTGTTTCTCGTTCATCTGCGCTTGCGTCTAAAGCAACTGGTTTCCCAATTGCGAAAATCGCTGCGAAACTGGCTGTGGGTTATACGCTTGATGAACTGAAAAATGACATCACTGGTGGTACAACTCCTGCATCATTCGAACCTGCGATTGACTACGTTGTAACGAAAATTCCTCGTTTCAACTTCGAGAAATTCCCGCAAGCTGATGCAACTTTGACGACTCAGATGAAATCTGTAGGTGAAGTGATGGCCATTGGTCGTAACTTCCAGGAGTCTATGCAAAAAGCGCTTCGTGGTCTTGAAGTCGGTGCATCTGGCTTTGATGAGAAAATCGAAGCGGGTACTGAAGGCGCGCGTGAGAAAATCTTACAAGAGCTTAAAGTTCCAGGTCCTGAGCGTATCTGGTACGTGGGCGATGCATTCCGTCACGGTTTCACTCTAGACGAAGTATTTGCTGCGACCAACATCGACCGCTGGTTCTTGATCCAAATCGAAGACATTATCAAAACTGAAAACCAGATCAAAACTTTAGGTTTTGGTGATTTGAATGCGGACAATATCCGTGCATTCAAACGTAAAGGTTTATCAGATCTTCGCATTGCGAACTTGATGGGCATTTCACAAAAACAATTCCGTAAACACCGTTGGAATCTGGGCGTAACGCCAGTTTACAAACGTGTGGATACCTGTGCTGCAGAATTCGAATCTGATACAGCTTACATGTACTCAACTTACGATGAAGAATGTGAAGCAAATCCATCGACTCGTGACAAGATCATGGTGATTGGTGGCGGTCCTAACCGTATCGGTCAAGGTATCGAATTCGATTACTGCTGTGTACACGCTGCCCTTGCAATGCGTGAAGACGGCTATGAAACCATCATGGTGAACTGTAACCCTGAAACTGTTTCTACGGATTACGACACATCTGACCGTTTGTACTTCGAACCAATTACACTTGAAGATGTGCTTGAAATCGTACGTATCGAGAAGCCAAAAGGCATTATCGTTCAGTATGGTGGTCAAACACCTTTGAAACTGGCTCGTGCTTTAGAAGAAGCGGGTGCGCCAATTATCGGTACATCACCTGACGCGATTGACCGCGCAGAAGACCGTGAACGTTTCCAGCAAATGATTCAACGTCTACAACTTCGTCAACCAAATAACAGCATCGTAAAATCTGCTGAAGAAGGTATGGCTGAAGCGTCTAAAGTAGGCTATCCACTTGTGGTACGTCCATCTTACGTCCTTGGTGGTCGTGCGATGGAAATCGTTTATAACGATGAAGAATTAAAACGCTACTTACGTGATGCGGTTCAAGCATCAAACGAAGCGCCTGTTCTGCTTGACCGTTTCCTGGATGATGCAATCGAAGTTGACGTAGACTGCGTATCTGACGGTAAAGACGTTGTGATTGGCGGCATTATGCAGCATATTGAACAAGCAGGTATTCACTCAGGTGACTCAGCATGTTCGATTCCTCCTTATTCTCTGTCTAAAGAGATTCAGGACGAAATGCGTCGTCAAACAATTGCAATGGCAAAAGAACTTGGCGTAATTGGTCTAATGAACGTTCAGTTTGCGGTTAAAGGCGAAGACGTTTACATTCTGGAAGTGAACCCACGTGCATCACGTACTGTGCCGTTCGTTTCTAAGTGTATCGGCGAATCTTTAGCGAAAGTGGCTGCACGTTGTATGGCGGGTCAATCTCTAGAATCTCAAGGATTCACTTCAGAGATTATCCCTGAACACTTCTCTGTAAAAGAAGCAGTGTTCCCATTCAACAAATTCCCTGGTGTTGATCCGATCCTTGGCCCTGAGATGAAATCTACAGGCGAAGTGATGGGTGTTGGTAAAACATTCGGTGAAGCATTTTATAAAGCTGTTCTAGGTGCGAACGAACGTCTACCTGGTCTTCCGACAGAAGGTGAAGTGAAACACGCATTCATTTCTGTACGTGACTCAGATAAACCTCGTGCAGCAGGTATTGCGAAACAATTGATTGACCTAGGCTTCAAGATTCTTGCAACTGATGGTACATTTAAAGTGATTAGCGAAGCTGGTCTTGAATGTGAACGCGTAAACAAAGTAACTGAAGGTCGTCCAAACATTGTGGACCGTATCAAAAACGGCGAAATCCACCTTGTAATCAATACGACTGAAGGTAAAAAAGCGCAGGAAGATTCATTCTCGATCCGTCGTTCAGCGCTACAAGGTAAAGTGTATAACACAACTACCTTGAATGGTGCGGACGCAGTATGCCAAGCTTTAGCGATTAAATTGCCGATGGATGTATATCGTTTGCAAGATTTAACAGTAGGTTAATTCGTTACTGAGAAGTCCCGTCACCTTCTCGGTGGCGGGCTTTTTTTCATTTATACACTTTGTATTTTACTTACATACCTAATTTTGAGGGACAACTATGAAACGTTATCCTATGACTCCTGAAGGCAAACTTGCCTTGGAAAAAGAATTACATCAGCTAAAAACTGTTGATCGCCCGCGTATTACAGCCGCAATTGCTGAAGCACGTGAACATGGAGATCTAAAGGAAAATGCAGAGTATCATGCTGCACGTGAACAACAGGGCTTCTGTGAAGGTCGTATTCAGGACATCGAAGGTAAACTTGGTGCTTGCCAGGTAATTGATGTTAAAGCGCTAGAACAAAACGGTCGTGTTGTATTTGGCGTGACAGTGACCATTGAAAATCTGGACACTGAAGAACAAAAAACTTACAAAATCGTGGGTGATGACGAAGCAGACTTTAAGATCAACAAGATCTCTGTGAACTCTCCGATCGCACGTGGTCTTTTAGGTAAAAACGAAGGCGACGAAGTGAAAATCGTGACACCACAAGGTGAAGTGGAATACGAAATTTCCAAAGTTGAATATATCTAATTTCTATTTAGATATTTTTAGGCTGTAAGACCCCTCGCTTGAGGGGTTTTTTATTAATCCTGAAAATTTCTATCGGTTTTATTTTAAGAAGCCAGAAGCCAATGCTTCAAATGCCTGTAAAGCCTGAGGTAAAACCTGTGCAGGATCATCGCTGGATGCCACCCACAGTGCTGCATTCATTGCTGCGCCATTTAGCAAGACCGCAGTAGCAAGCGCATCGACTGGTTTTAATCGACCTTCAGCCAGTAACTGTTCTACACATTCACGTGTTGACTGTAGGCATTTATTTTGACTTGGCCAATGTGCTGGATCACCGAGTACGGCCGGGCCATCGCGCAGCACAATCCGTTGAAACTCAGCATTTAATGCATGTTCAATATAAGTGCGTCCTTCAAGCATCAATCCTTCCCAAAGATCATCAGGCTGCTCCAGATGTTGCTGGGCAGATGAAGCCATTTCTGAATCAATCTGATCGACCACCGCAGAAAATAAGCCCTTTTTATCACCAAAATGATGATATAGCGCACCACGGGTCAGCCCTGCTTCTGCCGTGAGTTTATCCATTGAAGTCTCTGCATAGCCATATTCCCCAAATGCACGGCGTGCCACTTGAATCAGTTTTTTACGGGTCTCGGCCATTTTTAATTCACGAACAGACATTTCTATTCTCACTTCAGCATTATAAAAATTTTAATTGACATACGCTACGTATGTCAATTATGTTTACATACGAAGCGTATGTGAAACTGCCAGACGCTTTAAGAAAGGATTTTCATAGTAATTTTTTTAAAGAGAATAGCCATGACTAGAACTGCAATATTTCCCCAAGACCGCCATGCCCTGTATGAACAACATGGTTATTCTGCTGCGATCAAATCGCAAGATTTACTCTTTGTTTCAGGTCAGGTCGGTAGCCGTGAAGATGGTTCTCCTGAACCAGATTTTGAAAAACAGGTAGAACGGGCTTTTGAAAATTTAGCTGCGACATTGGCAGCGGCTGGTTGTACTTTTGATGATATTGTCGATGTCACCACTTTTCATACTGATCCTGAGCAGCAATTTGAAAGCATTATGAAAGTTAAAAACCAGATTTTTACCCAAAAGCCTTACCCAAACTGGACGGCTGTGGGCGTGACTTGGCTGGCTGGTTTTGATTTTGAAATTAAAGTCATTGCACGTATCCCTCAAAGCACTTAGATCAGCATTTACTTTAAAATTTTCTTCACGGACTAGATTGAGATTGTTAATTCAGCTTGCAGCGCAATTCGGTATAATGACCCATTTTATTGTTCTTGCCTCTATGTCTGAAAAGTTAATTAATTCGCCTGTGAATCATTGGTGTGAATTTGAGTTCATCTCAAAAACCGTGAAGAACCCGAATATTCATATTAAAGGGAATTATTCCTACTATTCAGCCTATTGGGATCAGGGTTTTGAGCGTTGTGTGGTGCGTTATTTACATGACAAACCCTCTACCCCAGACAAACCGATTGATCAGCTTTATATCGGTAATTTCGTCTGTTTTGGTGCAGAATGCGTGATTATGATGGGTGGCAACCAATTACACCGCACGGATTGGATTTCAGCATTTCCGTTCGATACACGTAGTTTTGTGCCTGCTGGCGATACAGTGATTGGTGATGGTTGCTGGATTGGCTCACGCGCCATGATTATGCAAGGCGTGACACTCGGTGAAGGTGCTGTCGTTGCTACAGGTGCAGTCGTGACCAAAGATGTGCCGCCTTATGCAATAGTTGGCGGCGTACCAGCGAAAATTATTAAATACCGTTTCCCACAGGAAGATATAGACAAACTGCTTTCCCTTAAAATTTATGATATCGATGAAAAGCAGTTTCTAAAAATGCGTGAACAGTTGCAGACGGATGATGTTGAAAAACTATCAATATTTTTCAAATAAACCAGTTTTAATATATTGGATCCAAACAGATTTAAAATCTTTAATATCATCTAACCCACCAATACAGTAAGGAATTAGTAATTTTTTTATAGCTTGCTCTTTCTGCTCCTGCTGCCCTAGTGTTAAAAAATTCGTCTCTATGTAACTAATGCCTTCATACATATTGTAAATTATGGAGTCATTTATATTTAGTTTATCGAATAATTTCTGCCGAACAAAATAAGATTTTGTCATCCCCCCATTTTCAGAACCCTCAAAATAATTGAATAGATAATTAATTATTTTATTCAAATGATTTATTGAAATCTCAAATTTTTGATCAAATATTAGTGCTATTAAAATAAAATTAATTTTTATATCATCTGCTCTTAAAAGTGCATATTGATTAATCTTTTTTACCAACTCTCTTGAATTATATTTTTTTGCTGCTTGAAAATTTAAAACCCAGAAAAACAATTCACTTTGATCATCTTTAGACTTCACCTCTCCAATACGATATAATTGCTCTTTAATCACTCCCTCATATAATTGATCTTCGCCTATTTTTGGAAACTCAATTGTATAATCAATAAATTTCTCGAAATAATCCCCATTTAGATCTGAGTCGTAACCATAATAATTTTTAACAGACTGTAAAAGCTGTAGCTTATTCATTACTAATACAAAAACGATTTTTGGAATATCAAAGAAATGTTTAATACGCTCAATTAATCGAATAGAAAAATCAGGACGACAACGATCTAGTTCATCAATTATAAAGACTAAAGGTTTATCTAATTTTTCTACGGTTTCAGCTAAATGCTTTTTAAACTCTATTAAAGTTTTCTTTTCAGCTTCATGATTAGCTATCTTCTCCTGAATACTTTCCTTTATTCGGTCACTTGCTTCATCCGATAATTTTTCAATTTCATCTTTTGCACTTTCATAACCTTGTTGTAAAGCAGTACTGATTAGTCCTGCTCCAATGAGATGCAAGCCAAGTGTAAAAGCAACTTTAGGCAAAAAAGGCAATAATGCCGTTCCAACTGAGGCAGATAAACGAATTAATTTATTAATTTTTCGACTAGTACTCTTATCTTTTTTTAAAACATTCGCAATTTCAGACGTGATAACTAGAAATGGATCATCTAAGTAATCATTTGCAAAAGCATCTAAATAAATCACATTATGATCTTTCGTTTCTAAATGCTTTGTCCAATGGCGAACAAACCATGTTTTGCCTTCACCCCAACGCGCATCTAAAGCTAAAACTGCGCCACATTGCAAACGGTCTACATAACGTTCTAATTGCTCTCCTAGACGACGGCGATCCCACAAATCACCATCCCAAGCTGTTTGAATATTCTCAAAATTATCTTTCTGCCAATTTAGTTGATCTGTAACCATTTTTATTGAAATTCATTCGTTTACATTTCATTCATTATATTCATTTTAATTTTTAAAAGCATAAAAAAACCCACTCAATCGGAGTGGGTTTTTTCAGAATATGGTGGCTATGACGAGACTTGAACTTGTGACCCCCGCATTATGAGTGCGGTGCTCTAACCAACTGAGCTACATAGCCTTAAACTGTGCGCGCATTATGGGATTTTCTGTAAATCACGTCAACCCCATATTGTGCTGTTTGATCAAAATTTGTTGAAGTGAGCCGATAAGCCGGGTTCTGTCGAGAACGATCATTCCTCTAGGCGTACAATCACTCATACGCTCAAGCGACCTACCCGGATCCAGCATGGGCCATGCCTAAAGGATCCCTATTTGGTCTTGCTTCCGGTGGGGTTTACCATGCCATGAACTGTTACCAGTCATGCGGTGCGCTCTTACCGCACCCTTTCACCCTTACCTCCGATTCCGATTACTCAGAACCATAATGAAGGCGGTCTACTCTCTGCTGCACTTTCCGTCGGCTCACGCCGCCCAGGCGTTACCTGGCACCTTGCCCTATGAAGCCCGGACTTTCCTCCCCTGCTTCAATCACGGAGATCTCCACAGCAGCGATCGTCTGGCTCACTTCGAGCCGCATAGTATCAAATCTGGCAACTAATTGCTTGATGTTTTTTGAGCAGTCAGTTTTTCATACTTGGCCTGAAGCTGTTCCTGCGTCTCTGCATGGTTTGAATCAAGCGGGATACAGTCTACAGGACAGAATAACTGACACTGGGGTTTATCATGATGTCCGACGCACTCGGTACACAGATCAGGGTTGATCTCGTAAATGAGTTCCCCCATATAAATTGCCTCATTCGGGCATACAGGTTCACAGACATCACAGTTGATGCATTCATCGGTGATATATAAAGACACGCTACCAACCTTGTTGAAGTTTACGCTCGAAGGCAGCAACCACGTTTGGCGGAACAAACTTGGTTACGTCCCCTCGCAAGCGGGCAATTTCACGCACCAGAGTGGATGAAATAAAGGAATACTGTTCTGAAGGGGTTAAAAATACCGCTTCAAAATGTGAATCCAGCTGACGGTTCATATTGGCCAACTGAAATTCATACTCAAAATCTGACACTGCACGCAGACCACGCAGGACTGCTGTAGCATTCTGCTCACGAAAGAAATTCACCAGCAGGCCATCAAATCCTACAAATTCAACATTGTTCAAATGGCTCAACGACGCTTGGGCCAGCTCAACTCGCTCTTCCAAACTAAATACCGGGTTCTTGTGATGTCCAATCGCAATTGCAACTACAACTTCATCAAACATCTTTGCTGCACGGGTCACCAGGTCAATATGGCCATTGGTGATCGGATCAAAGGTCCCCGGATAAATTACACGAGTTTTAGTCATCCATTTTTACTCTGTTTATTGTGTAAGTTTTCCATTTTAACAAAATCTTGATTTTTTGGCGAAGAAACTCCATCAATTTAAAAACTTCAACTCAATTAAAGTTGCGGTACAATAGCAGCAAGTTTGGAAGTATCAGATTATGGCGAAAGCAAGTATTGTAGTTAAAAAAAATAACGGCGGAACGATTGCGCTAAACAAACGTGCCCGTCACGATTATTTTATTGAAGAAAAATTTGAAGCTGGACTTTCCTTACAAGGCTGGGAAGTAAAATCCTTGCGTGCTGGTCGTATGACCATCGTGGAGAGCTATATCACCTTTAAAAATGGTGAAGCTTTCCTGTTTGGTGCCCAGATTCAGCCGCTATTGAGTGCGTCTACCCATGTGGTGCCTGAAGCGACGCGTACCCGCAAATTGTTGCTGAATCGCCGTGAAATTGAAAAACTTTTGGGTGCAATCAACCAGAAGGGTTATTCATGCGTACCACTGGCTTGTTATTGGAAAGGTCCAAATGCCAAACTGGAAATTGCGTTGGTAAAAGGTAAACAGCTGCATGATAAGCGTGCAACTGAGAAAGACCGTGACTGGCAACGTGATAAAGCGCGAATTTTCCATCGCTAATGGTTACATAATGCCTATAAAAAAACCTCCATAAAATGGAGGTTTTTTTATGAATCCAATTAAGCCTTCAGATTCATACGGGCCAGCGTCAAGGCAATATATTCACCAAACCAGAGCGCAGTTTTTAAATCTCCTTCAGGTGGGGTTACTTCAACAGGTGCATTATCCGATTGAGTCATCAAACCTAAAAAGCTGGACATACGGTTGAGGTCAGTTACGCTACGTCCAGTTGGCATTAACGGCAAACCTGCCCATAACATGCCATGCTGCATGGCAAACAGATTAATCTGCTGCAATACTGCCAGCTTGTCGCCACTAAGACCACCGCCATTGGTAAAAGCTGCTGCCAGCTTGCCCTGCCAGGCACGCGCCAGCCAGCGTTTCGAAGACTGTTCCATAAATAGCTTCATCGCGGAAGTCAGACTACCCATATAAGTTGGACAGCCAAAAATAATGGCATCTGCGGCGTCCAGCACCTCCCAATCTATATGTTCGACATTCATCATATGCACCTGAACACCAGTTTCCCGTGCACCATCAGCAATGAAATTTGCCACTTTAGCCGTGTGTCCATAAGGACTGTGATAAACAATCGCAACAGATTGGGAAGATAGGGACATAATACTTAAAAACCAAGAATTTCAGTCAAGTTTAACATTTTCAAGCCATAAACACGAATGTTGCCATGCGTCCGGTCTTGGCTTCACGGCGATAAGAGAAGTATTCATCTGCCTGACGGTAAGAGCACTGATCACCACCCAGCACGGTTTTGATACCATGTTGATTCAGGATATAACGGGCGATTGCATACAGATCGGCATAGTGCTTGCCTGCCTGCTCTCCTGCCTGAAATGCACTGTCCAGTTCAGGATATTTGGAACAGAAAGCTGCTTTTACTTCTGCGCCAATTTCAAAACACGGCTGACTAATCGCCGCACCGAGCCATGCCCAAGTCGGCTGAGTCTGCATGGCAGCAATGGTATTTTCCACAATCCCACCTGCCAGCCCGCGCCAGCCTGCATGTAAATTGGCAACTTCTGTGCCATCTGCATTGCCCAGTACCACAGGTAAACAGTCTGCGGTCATCATCATCAAGGCGTGCGCTTTGCGCTGCGTAACCAGACCATCACCGATCAGCGCCTCAAATGGCATCTGCTTATTGATGGTATGACAAATCGTGCTATGGGTTTGGGTCATCCAGGTGATTTTATCCACGCCAAAAGGCTGGAAGTCTTTTAGCAACTGGATGCGGTGTTTTTGCACACGCGCCGGATTGTCATTGACATGCAATGCCAGGTTAAAGCCCGCCAGTTCTGGCTGCTCCGATGGCTGTACCTGTTCATGATGAACACGGGTCTGACCCACATAAACGCCTTGAGGCAAACCTTGTACAAATTGCATGTCTCTTCCTTTTTAATGACCAATGCTGGAAATGAAGAAATTAATAAGCCTTGTTTTCGCTGCGCAGCACTTCAACCAGATTGGTGAAATCTTCTGGCCACGGCGCATTAAAGGTCATTTCTTCTTTGGTCCGTGGATGTTTCAGACCTAAAGTCGCAGCATGCAGTGCCTGACGCTTAAAGCCACGCAAGGTATCTTCAAGCAACTGTGAAGCACCAGCTGGCATACGGACACGCGGCATATACACCTGATCACCTACCAGACCATAACCGATATAGCTAAAGTGCACACGGATCTGGTGAGTACGACCAGTTTCCAGACGCGCTTGAACCCGGGTAAAGTGCTGGAAGCGTTCTTTCACATTGTAATGCGTGACTGCATCCTTGCCACCTGGAAGTACGGTCATTTTGACACGATCTACCGGATGACGTTTGATTGGCTCATCAATGGTACCACCGGCAATGATGTTGCCATATACAACGAGATCATAAACGCGGTACACCGATTTTTTCTCAAGCTGACAGCTTAAAGAGAATTGCGCTTCAAGATTTTTCGCAACCACCAGTAAACCCGAGGTATCTTTATCGATACGGTGCACCAGACCGGCACGCGCCAGTTCTGCTGATTTTGGATAATGATGCAATAAAGCATTCACCAAAGTACCAGAACTATTGCCTGCACCCGGATGTACGACCATGCCAACTGGTTTGTTGACTACAATAATGTCATCATCTTCATAGACGATGTCCAGTGGAATATCTTCAGGAAGGCTGCGGGTTTGTGTTTCAAGCTCAACATTTAATGTAAGCGTTTCAAAACCATCACATTTGTATTTAGGCTTTACAGGCTGGCCATTGACCAATAAATTACCGTCTTTAATCCACTGTTTCAGCTTTTCGCGGGAAAAATCGCTCCATACGATCGCGGCAACCTGATCGATACGCTGGCCCAGGTAGGTTTCATCCACTTGAAATTGCAACGCTAAACGTGTTGCAGTTGTGTCTGAAGTATGGTTATCTGCATCCTCAGAATCTTCAAGTAAATTAAAATCAGTTTCAGGGAAATTAGAATTGGAAGATTGTGCTTGACTCATTTGCTCATTCAGACAAAAGTGGTTTAATAGTGCAATTGTAGCTCATTGCCCGTATTAACAGAGGAATTTTTATGTCGCTACCACATTATAAAATGACAATGCTTGCAATTACGTTAGGCGTTGCATCGGCAATGGTAGGCTGTAGCAGTAATCCAACAAAAAAAGACGTCGTGGATAAAGGCCCTGAAGCCAGCGAACAGGTTTATATTCAAAAAGCACAAAAAGCGCTTGATCGTCAGCAATATAGTGATGCTGCACGTCAGCTTGAAGGTCTGGAAACCTATTTCCCTACCAGTCAGTATGCAGCTCAGGCGCAACTGGATCTGATCTATGTCAAATTCCAGCAAAAAGATTTTGAAGGTGCAGTAGCATTGGCTGAACGCTTCATCCGTCTGAACCCACAACATCCAAATGTGGACTATGCCTACTATGTGCGTGGTGTAGCCAACATGGAGCAGAACTATAACGGTCTGCTGCGCTATACCAAACTGAAACAGTCACACCGCGATGTCAGCTATCTGAAAGTGGCTTATCAGAATTTTGTCGATTTTATTCGTCGCTATCCTTCAAGCGAATATGCAGTTGATGCTGCTCAACGTATGAAGTTTATTGGTCAGGAACTGGCTGAGCACGAAATGAATGCGGCGCGTTTTAATATCAAGCGTAAAGCCTACCTTGCGGCTGTTGAACGTGCGCAATGGGTGATTGAACACTACCCACAAGTGCCACAAACTCCGGAAGCTCTGGCGACCATTGCCTATGGCTATGACAAGCTCGGTGATAAAGCGACTTCACAGCAATATATCGAAGTGCTGAAACTGAACTATCCAAATCTGGTGAATGCCGATGGTACAGTGGACTTAAGTTCGGCACGCAGTGAAGGCAGTTTCTTTAACCGTGCAACCTTAGGGATCTTCGGTAAGGAAGCGCGTACCTACTCAGGTTCTGACAATATTCCGGAACCAAAACAGGAACGCAGCCTGACCAATCGCATGTCATTTGGTTTGTTAGATCGTCCTAAAAACACTGAAACTGAACAGCCTGAGCCGACTGCTGAATAAGCCGACTGTTACAGGTGCAATTTTGCAAAGGGCAAGGTATCATACTTGCCCTTTTGCCATTTCTGAGCAACGCTTGAACAAATCGTGCAAAAGGTATACAAAGGAATTTATATAGAGCTGGCTTAATTCCTACTCTTAATTTTTCAATGATTTACACCTTATAAACGCAGCACGAGAAGCTCAGCAGACTATGGCCATTCCTCAACATACGATTGATCAGATTCTCGATCGCACCGACATTGTCGATGTGATTGGTCAATTCGTGAAATTAAAAAAAACTGGCCGTACCTATTCGGGCTGTTGCCCTTTCCATCAGGAAAAATCGCCTTCTTTCCACGTTTACCGAGACAAGCAGTATTTCCACTGTTTTGGCTGTCAGGCCAATGGTAATGCCATCCGTTTTTTAATGGACATTGGCAACCGTAATTTCATTGAAGTGATGAAAGACCTGTCCAGTCAGACCGGCATTGAATTACCTAAAGATAATCAGGAATCCAACAAGCTTAAATATAAGCGTGAAGCAGCGAAGCCTAAAGCTGCAACAAAACCGTCTGCGCCAAAGGCAGCAACCAATACATCCAATAAGCAGAATCAGGCAACTTCAGCTGCCAGTGATACTGCATCGGCCGCCAGTTTTGACCCTTTTGCGGAATTTCAGAATCCTGAACAGGACTACTACAGCGATCCGTTTACTGCTTTTGAGCAAATGCCAATGCAGGACGCGCCTCAGGAAGGCAACCTGTTTGACCTATTGGAAAATATCGCACAGTTCTATGAGCGCCAGTTACCGAATAGTGCCAGTGCACAGCAGTATTTCCGCCAACGTGGCCTCAGTGCTGAAACAATTGCCTATTGGCGCTTAGGTTATGCACCGGAAGACTGGCAGCACCTGGAAAAAGCTTTCCCGCAGGATATTGAAGGTCTCAAGCTCTTAGGTTTGATTCGTACCAGCGACAATGGTCGTGATTTCGACCTGCTTCGTGACCGGGTGATTTTCCCGATTCGGGATGCGAAAGGTCGTGTGGTCGGCTTTGGTGGCCGTGCGCTTAATGATGAAATCAAGCCGAAATATATCAACTCGCCGGATTCGGAAGTTTTCCATAAGAATCAGTTGCTGTATGGCCTGTATGAAGGCCGTAAGCAGAAAGCTCAAGACTGGCTGATGGTCGAAGGCTACATGGATGTCATTGCCTTGCAGCAATATGGCATTCATGGTGCTGTGGCGACACTGGGGACTGCCAGTAATACCGAACATCTGAATATCCTGTTCAAGCAGAATCATCGTATCACGATTGCCTTTGACGGTGATGCTGCCGGTCAGAAAGCGGCACGACGTACACTTGAGATTGCCCTGCCGTTACTCAATGATGGTCGTGAGTTGAAGTTCTTTGTACTGCCAAATGACCATGATCCAGATTCATTGATCCGTCGTGAAGGCATTGAAAACTTTCGCCGTCTATTAGATCAGGCTCCGCTATTATCCGATTTTGTATTTGCCCATCTGGCCCAAAACCATGATGTGACCACACCTGAGGGTAAAAGCCAGGTCATGGCAGAGTTGCGTCAGCTGACCGAGCTATTACCAAAGCAAGGTTCTTATCGCTATCTGCTGCAACAGTTCTTCCGGGAAAAACTAGGTTTTAACCGCAAATGGCAACCCAAGGTTAATAATGATGCCAGCTTAAGCTTTAGTACTAAGATTGATGCTGAAGAATATGTAATTGCAATCTTGCTGAATCATCCCTATTTGTACATTCATTTTGAACCATTGCGTGCTCTGGTTTCACCGGACCAATTGCTCTATAAGATCTTGAATATTCTGAATGTGATTTTTGATGATCTACCAGATGATCCAGAATTGTCGACTTATTATGTACTCGGTGCCTGTGCCGCGCATCACCATGAATTACAGCACATCCTGCAACATGCCAATGTCAGCGACTATACCTCTTCTCCTGAACAGGCAGACAAGCTGGCAGCTGATTTCTCGACCAAGCTGCAATATCAGTGTTTAAAAAACAAGATTAAGTCGAAGAAATTTAGCAGTATTGAAGAAATGAAGAATCTGAAGTTGCAGATTTTTGAGATTGACCGGAAGCGTACGATGACACTGCTTGAAGAATAATTTTCTTATTTTTAAGTTGAGTAATGGAGATCTGTGTAGATCTCCATTTTTTATTGGATCGAAAATATCTAGTGCTTTGGTTTACGGCGTTTTAGCATGACCTCATGCAAGGTATGCTGTACCATCTCAAAACAACTCGGGTCTTCAGCTTTGGCCGCTTCACGCAGCACGATCGAAGTGGGATGTAGCAGCTTTTGAGTCAGACGATGTGATAAATCTGCCAGTACCTCTACAGCCAGATCACCTTTGGCAATACGTTGCATGGCATGGGCCAGTTCTTCTTCACGTAACTGTTCACCATAGTCACGATAGGTATGAATAGTGTCACCTGCCAGATTTACTTTCTGTTGGGTAACCAGTTCAGTTGCCAGCTGATTGACCATTACTTCCGCTTCAACCGCCGCCTGACGACGCTGTGCCAGGTTTTCCTCAATCACGCTTTGCAGGTCATCGACACCATAGAGATAGACTCCATCCAGCTTTTCAACCTTGGCATCGATATCCCGCGGTACAGCCAGATCAACCAACAGCATTTGCTGGTAACGGCGTTTCTTTAATGCCGCTTTGACATCAGCAAAATGGATCACCTGATGCAGACTACCGGTACAACTGGAAATGACATCAGCACGATGCAGGTTCGCTGCCAGCTGATCAAATTCAATAATTTCAACATCGACACGATGCGCGATTTCCTGTGCCAGACTTTCAGCACGTGCGCGGGTACGGTTGCAGATAATGACCTTACCGACACCCATTTCCGCCAGATGCTTGGCCACCAGGCTATTCATTTCACCTGCGGCAACAATCATGACGGTCAGTTTTTCCGGCTTGGAAAAAACCTGAATCGCCAGCTGTGCCACCGCATACCCCATCGATACAGCATGACTCCCCACTGCAGTTTCCGAACGCACACGTTTGGCGGCATAGAAGGCATATTCAAATATACGGTTGAGGTTTGGCGAAACGGTATGAGCTTCTTTAGCCAGGGATAAAGCGGTTTTTACCTGTCCCAGAATCTGTGGCTCACCTAACATCAGTGAATCCAGACCACTGGCGACACGCATCAGATGCGTAACTGCCTGAGCATTTTCATAGCGATACACATGGTTTTGCAGCTGCTTGACATTAACCCCATTTTTTTGGGCGAGCCAGTTCAGCACCATGTCGACATTGTCAGACATCGCGTAGATTTCAGTTCGATTACATGTAGACACCACCACCATGTCATTCAGCTCAGGGTGCTGGCTTTGTTCAGCAAGCAAGACACTTAATTTTTCAGGATTAAAAGCAACTTGTTCACGAAGTTCTACAGAGGCAGTTTGATGGTTGACACCCAATGCAAAGAAAGACATATCAGGTCATCATTTCACTAAATTTATGCTATTGTGCAACATCGGTGTCATAAAAAGCATTACTTGGATCAAGAAAAAATTGCGATATATCAACAGCCGTAGTCACGGCCATACAATTAAGCAATATTCTACCACATTCTTACTTGTAGGTAGCATGGCTTCCACTGCCCAGCTTCAGGCAGCAGGAACAGTTTACCATGCCAACCCAAATTATGAAGCAATAAAACAGAGTATGATCGCCGAGTTTGCTTTAGCTTCCAACGACATTCCAACTGCACTACATAACTATACTGTGCTGGCCATCAAGAGCAATTCCACCACAGTAAAACAACGTGCCTTGAATGTTGCTTTGGAACATGATGATCTGCGTGCAGCCCTTGATATTTCGACACATTGGGTAGTTCAGGAACCACAAGATGTCCCAGCAATGTTCTATCTGGCGCATATCGCCTTAAAAGCCCACGAATATGAACTGGCAGCAGAAACCCTAGATAAAATTCTACAGATTGATGACAGTGCCGATCTGGAAGAAATTCTTGCAGGAATCGTCCCAACAGATACTGAAGATCGAAATTATCTGATACAGGCACTCAGTTCCAGCAAAGCCAAAAATAACCCCTCTATTCTTGTCCTGGTCGCAGGACTGGAAGCCCAGAATGGTCAGTTTGAACAGGCACTGCTGACCATTAATCGTGCTCTAAAGAAGCGTCCCAGATCTACGGGCTATATTCTGCTGAAGGCCAATCTGTTACAGGCCTTAGATGACCAGGAACAGACCTTAAAATGGTATGAAAAAGCCAGCAACAAAAACCGCAACAATATCGAAGTGCGCCTGGCTGAAGTCAAATACCTGATCAAGCTCAATGAAACTAGATTAGCCCTGCAAAAACTGGAAACTATTCTAAAAAAATGGCCTACGCATGAAGAGGCCTTATTTATTGCAGGCCTGACCAGTATTGACCTTGAAGAGTACGACAAAGCAGAAAAATATCTGGTCGAACTGCGCTACTCAGATCAGTATCAGAATGAAGCTTATTATTATTTGGCGATTAATGCCGAGCGTAAGCAGCATTATGAAACTGCCAAAGCCTATTACCGTCTGGTGGATGGCAGCCTGTATACCGTTTCCAGGCGTAACATGATCTCTATCTTCAGCAAGCAGGAAAAACTGACAGATGCCCTGCGCTTCCTGACCCAGGAACGAGTTAATTATCCACAACATGCCAGTTTTCTGTATCTGGCTCAGGCGGACATCTTAAAAAAGATGGACAACAAGAAAGCTGCCCTGCGTCTACTGGAGGAAGCCAGCAACAATCTGCCAGATGATCCGGAACTGGTCTATGCTCAAGTACTATTGTTAGATCCACATCAGGATCGTCTTCTGCTCGATCAGTTGCTGAAACGCTTATTGAACATTGAACCGAATAATCCAGCTTATTTGAATGCCTATGCCTATACACTGGCAATGCAGAACCGTCGTCTGGAAGAAGCCCGTCGTTATGTCGAGCAAGCACTGGAATATGCTCCTGAGCAAGCCTCGATTTTAGATACCTTCGGCTTTATCTGCTATCAGCAAAATGACTTTGCTACTGCTGCTCTAGCTTGGGAAAAAGCTTACAACCTGAATCCGAGCGCAAAAATTGGCGTACGACTGGCTCGCTCACTGTACATGAACGGTGATATTGAACAATTCCAACAAGTCTTTAAACAATTACAACAAAATTATCCGGATGATCCTGAATTAAAGCAGCTTCATTCGTTATTGTTATCACCACCGATGAAAACGAGTTAATTCTATTATGCCTAAGCTTAGCCAGCTGGCCTGTTGCTTCCTTGCATCAGGCACTTTGATTCTGACCGGTTGTCAGCAGATCGCGCAACCCAAACAACCTGCCACATCGGCAATTCCAACTGCTGAAAATGAATTCCAGCTCCAAGGCAAGATTGGTGTGCGTACCCCACAACAAAGTGGCAGTGCCTTCTTCACCTGGGCACAGCAGCAGGAACAATTTGATATTGAACTGACGGGTATTCTGGGCGTAGGCAAAACCCAGATCACTGGCCAACCTGGTCAAGTTTCGCTGAATAGCGCCAAAACAGGTCTGATTAAAGCTGCTACACCAGAAGAGCTACTGCAACGTGCAACTGGCTGGCAGGCACCGATTACCCATCTGGTCGATTGGGTACAGGCTCGTCCTGCGACCAGCAATGCCCAATTGCAAAAAGATGATACTCAACGCATCAGCCAGATTATTGAAGATGGCTGGACCGTGGATCTCAGTTATGCAGCACAGGCACGTCTGCCAAACCGCCTGATTTTAAAACAGACACTTGGGAATGGCGGTGAAAACCGTATTACAATGGTGATTCAAAATCGTTAATGCATTTGATTGAAACTTAACCATGATTCGTGTTCCCTCGCCTTCTAAACTGAATTTGTTTCTCCACATTACGGGTCGCCGACCAGATGGTTATCATGAGCTGCAAAGTATTTTTCAGCTGATTGATTTGTGCGACTGGCTGGAGTTTGAGCAAACTGCAGATAAACAGATTCAGATTGAAGGGCTGGCATCTGTCGATCTGGAACAAAACCTGATCTATCGTGCGATTCAGGTGCTTAAACCTTATGCAAAAGCTTATTCGGGTCTAAAAATCCGTCTGGAAAAAAATATTCCGATGGGTGCTGGACTGGGTGGTGGTTCATCGAATGCTGCCACCACTTTAATTGTCGTGAACCAGCTCTGGGATTGTGGGCTAACAATTGAGCAGTTAGCTGAACTGGGTGTCAAGCTTGGTGCCGACGTGCCGATTTTTGTTTATGGCCGAAATGCATGGGCAGAAGGCATCGGTGAACACTTAACATTCATTGACTTAGATCAAAAACAGTTCATTGTGCTCAAACCTGACTGTTTTATCAGCACTCAACTGCTTTTTTCACAAAAAACGTTGACAAGAGACACGAAGAGCTCTAAATTTTGCGCCTATCAGATAACGCCATCTGATTTCGGAAATAACTTTGAGCCACTGGCAAGAAGCTTATATCCTGAAGTCGATGAAGCAATGCAGTATCTCGACCAGTTCGGTGTTGCAAAGCTTACAGGTACAGGTGCCTGCGTGTTTATCGAAGTAACTGAAAAGATGAATGTAACCAACATTCTTGAAAATGCACCATGTAAAGCTTACCTGGTGAATAGTTTACAAGAATCACCATTACGTCATTTTAAGGTTTGTTAGGGGTATCGCCAAGTGGTAAGGCAGCGGGTTTTGATCTCGCCATCCGTTGGTTCGAATCCAGCTACCCCTGCCATTTTTCACCTGTAGATGTACTGTAGTAGGGGCGTCGCCAAGTGGTAAGGCAGCGGGTTTTGATCTCGCCATCCGTTGGTTCGAATCCAGCCGCCCCTGCCATTTTACAGTCATCAAATTA
>NZ_KB849575.1:183903-365191 GCF_000368625.1 Acinetobacter schindleri CIP 107287 | reverse complement strand
TTACAGTCATCAAATTAGGGGCGTCGCCAAGTGGTAAGGCAGCGGGTTTTGATCTCGCCATCCGTTGGTTCGAATCCAGCCGCCCCTGCCATTTTCTCAAAAAAGACAGGACATAGTTTTGCAGTAAGAGTGTTAATTTACCTTGACACAATACCGCAAAAATATTAAAGTTCTGCCGCATTAGGGGTATCGCCAAGTGGTAAGGCAGCGGGTTTTGATCTCGCCATCCGTTGGTTCGAATCCAGCTACCCCTGCCATCTATTCCCATATTTCCTAACCGCCAAGGGTGCTTCATGCCCAATCTTGTCGTTTTTAGTGGAACCGCGCATCCACAATTCGCTCAAAAAGTCGTAAGCCATTTACACATTCCTCTAGGTGCTGCATCTGTTTCTACCTTTTCTGATGGTGAAATTGCTGTAGAAATCACTGAGAATGTACGTGGTAAAGACGTATTTATCGTACAACCTACTTGTGCCCCAACGAACGACAACCTGATGGAAGTCCTCGTGATGGCTGACGCGCTGCGTCGTGCAAGTGCTGGTCGTATTACCGCCGTTATTCCTTACTTCGGTTATGCCCGTCAAGACCGTCGTCCTCGTTCTACCCGTGTACCAATTACCGCAAAAGTTGTTGCAGATATGCTGACAACTGTGGGTATTGACCGTGTAGTGATGATCGACCTTCATGCTGACCAAATCCAAGGCTTCTTCGATATCCCTGTAGACAACATCTACGGTACTCCAGCATTGCTTGCTGACTTACGTCAACAACAGCATCATAACCTGATGGTTGTTTCTCCTGACGTTGGTGGTGTAGTACGTGCTCGTGCTGTTGCGAAACAGATGGGTGATATCGACCTGGCAATCATCGATAAACGTCGTCAAAAAGCGAATGAATCACAAGTGATGCATTTGATTGGTGATGTAAAAGATCGTGACTGTGTCATTGTTGATGACATGGTGGATACAGCGGGTACGCTTTGCAAAGCAGCTGATGCATTGAAAACTTTCGGTGCTCGTAAAGTTGTGGCTTATGCAACTCACCCGGTACTGTCTGGTAAAGCGATTGAAAATCTTAAAAATTCTGTAATCGACGAACTGGTTGTAACTGATACCATTCCGCTTTCAGAAGAAGCTTTATCTCTTGGTAAGATTCGCCAGGTTTCAGTAGCAAGCATGGTTGCTGAAACAATTCGTCGTATTAACAACGAAGAATCTATTAGCGCAATGTTCGATTCTTATCTATAATATAGCGCTGAATTTCCAAAGCCCTGCCATTTGGCGGGGCTTTTACTCACTAGATTGGTCGCAGATCTAGTCAATTAAACTTAAAATAGGATGTCTATCATGGCAAACTTCGTATTAAACGCAGCAGCACGTGAAGAAGCAGTACAAGGGAAAGGTGCGAGCCGCCGCCTTCGTCTTCAAAACAAAGTGCCTGCAATCATCTACGGTGGCGAAGCTGCTCCTGTAGCTGTTACTCTTGAACTTCGTGAGCTTGTTAAAGCTTTAGAAAGCAATGCTTTCTTCGAAGAAGTTGTTGAAATCAACATCGACGGCAAAACTGAAAGCGTTAAAATCCAAGCGCTTCAACGTCATCCAGCTAAAAACACACCTATGCACGCTGACTTCAAACGCGCATAAGTGTTGATGGTGTAAATTAGTGTCAAATATTTCACTGATTATAGGTTTGGGCAACCCAGGTTCTGAGTATGCCCAGACCCGCCATAATGCAGGCTTCTGGTTCGTAGAACGCCTTGCCGACCAATATGGCATTTCCCTCAAAAAAGACCCAAAATTCAATGGATTTAGCGGTCGTGGCAATATCGAAGGTCAAGACGTCCGTCTACTTCTTCCAACAACATTCATGAATCTTTCTGGTAAAAGTGTTGTTCCCTTTGCCAAATTCTACAACATCGCTCCTGAGTCAATCCTGATCGCACATGATGAGCTGGATATGAATCCAGGAATCATTCGCCTGAAAACTGGCGGTGGTCACGGTGGTCACAATGGTTTACGCGATATCGTGCCGCACATCGGTCCGAACTTCCATCGCTTACGTATCGGTATTGGTCACCCAGGTTCTAAGGAACGCGTGTCCGGTCATGTACTGAGTAAGGCACCAAGCAGTGAGCAGGCTTTAATGGATGATGCGATTGCACATGCCATGAATCGCATCAAGATGCTGGTCAATGGTGAAGTACAACAGGCCATGAATCAAATCAATGCCTATAAACCAAACTGATCATTCTATAAATTGTTGAATAATCTTTCTTGCCATCTTTCGTATTTCAGAGCAAAATGCGGTTGCTTGATTGTTCACAATATCTCAAGTCAGACTGATTTAACCATAAGATCAAACTCTTAGGTCCACCAAGGAGACGCTACATGCTATCTCGTTTATTAAAAGCTAAAATCCACCGTTGTGTCGTAACACAAGCAGAATTACATTATGAAGGTTCATGTGCAATTGATGGCGTTTTGATGGATTTGGCAGGCATCCGCGAATATGAAGAAATTCATATGTGGAACGTGACGAATGGTAAGCGTTTTACCACTTATGCAATCCGCGGTGAAGAAGGTTCAGGCATCATTTCTGTTAATGGTGGCGCTGCGCTGCAAGCAGATGTCGGTGATCTAATGATTATCGCGACTTTCGGTGATTTCACTGAAGCTGAAGCAAATGCCCACAAACCACGCCTTGTCTATGCAAATCCAGACAACACGGTGAACCACACAGCGAACTGTATTCCTGTGCAAGTAGCTTAAGTCCAAGATTTTAAAAAGCCCGCAATGATGCGGGCTTTTTTATTGAAAAATACTTCTAAAAATAGATCTTAATTAACTGCCTTGTACCCAGTCTTTTTGGCTTTCGCAATTTAAAGCTCGCAGATTCTGATCCACTAGATTCGCCAATAAAGCCTGTCCATTGTCTTTAACTTTAATCTCGGCATATTTTGCGTTGCGATAGCACGGCTCCAATCCTTCTGCAAACATAAAGCTATTCGCTGCCGGATATAAATTGGCTAATCGGTTGGAAGGATTTTTTAAAATAAGTGACATTGAAGTTTCTGGAGCAATTTTCAAAAGACTTTTATCCAGGCTAGTTTGAATCACATGATGCTGATCATCTAGCTGTATATAGCTTAGAAGATGTGTCTGATCCTGAATACGCTTTTCTAAGGCTGCAATTTTCTTATCCGCTAAACTACCCTCTTCTCCACGATCCGCTTCAGCATCACCCTCGAAATGCAGCTCATAATTCAGTGCCATATAATCGCCTTGCAAGATTGAGCGCGGATCGACCGGAGCAAGCTCGACGAAAATGGACTGGCTGTTCGCTAAATGCTGTTCATGTTTCAGGATTAATCCCACAAAGAGCAGAATACTGAATCCGGCCAGAATCAGAGGAAGAAACTTTTTCATGCAGTTTCCTCCTGACCAGGTCTAATCCTTACCTGCTTTAAGCCATAGACCATGCACCAAACCATGAGACCTGAGATGAAAATCGTGAGGCTCTTTACCAGGAAACTCAGCCCCAGATTGTAATACAGCATCCATAACCAAAAGATCAGCAATAAAATCGACAGAGCTTGAATCAGTTGTTGCTGATAGACTACAGCCCAAGCCATGAGCAGCATAATGATAAAAATTTCAAAATAGCCCAGCAGGATCAGTAATAAACCCAGAACCGGAACTAGCCAGAGCCATTTTTCAGAAAATTGCTGTCTGTTTTGCCAAATAAAACTGAACAACAGTAAGCTCGGAAAAATATAAAACAGCAGGACTTGGTCAAAGCTGATCTGGCCGATGCTCTGCCAGTGCTCTAATCCGGTTACCGCCTGAACCACCGCTGAACCTGTCAGCATGGCAATCATCCAGAGAAAGATACTTTTCTGATAATGCGAAGATTGCCAATAACGCGCTGTTAGGAATAGTCCGATGAAAATGACATAGTTCAAGCTGAGTATGATACTGATCACCATGTCATCATGTTTAAAAGAATTCTCTAAGACCAGAACCACGATTGCTAATGCATGCGTCATCAGCAGCTGCAGGGTCAAAATAGACCAGTGCATCCGTTTGATGGTAGTAAGCCCCAGCATTAATAATTGCAGCAGCAAGACTACAAACATACTGTCGGTGAGCAGTTCTGTATGAATTAAAACTGCTGCCTGACCACAGATCCACAAGCAATAGGCAAACTGGCGCATAAAAACTGAAGTCTGCTGACCCAGCAGTTTCCAGGCGATGCCTATAAAGATGATCCCCATTAAGATCGAAAAGGCTTCCCAGTAAGTCAGTAACAGGACTGCAAGAATAATCCCGGAAATCCAAGCACCGAGTGCCAGAGGAATCACGGAGAATTTGGTTTGTGGAAAAATTCTATTTAAAGCAAAACTAATTAAGGCAAACCAGCCAAAAATCAGCACAGCTAGCACAAATAGTCCAGTAGCTGAATTGGTCAGTTGATTTTCAACCAGGTCAAATACCCATAAGCTCACACTGGCAGCCAAACCTGCAATGAGAAGAATGGCTTCTAGCGCCTGATGTTTCCTATAAAAATAAAATGCGGCACCTGTCGGTAAAACAACTGAAGAAGCTAAATAGATCAGCTTAGAGTGATGAATAAACTGCATCATGCTGCTGATCGAAATCACGATCACACATGCGATAAACAGAAAACGTAGCAGCGCGTAATAGCGCATGGCATACGCAAAGCTAAGTGCTGTCAGCAAATTTAGACCGAGCAAATACAACCCTTCTGCTCTTCCCATCCAGAAGCTCTGTTTAAAATACAGATACAACGTCAGCTGGCTCACTACGCAAAGCATGACAAAAATGCCAATATTGGAGCGATAGAGCCATGGTAAGAGCAAGGCTGACCAGAGCAAAAATAACAGATAACTATCTGCGCCAGTTTGATAAATCTGCCCAATCACTGCCAGACTTAAACCCAGCATGAGACCAGATACTGTATCCAGACTCTGTCTCACCCATTCCTGCTGGTCGAAGTAAATACTTGCTGTTGCACTACAGAGTAAAATCAGCATCGGGATTGCCAGCTGAACCGGATCCGGCAGCATCCACCAGTTCGCTGCCATTAAATACAGCAAACTGACCGTGATGAGTGCCAAGCCCAAGATTTTTAAATAACGTAGTACTTCTACATTGCAGAACAGCAAGGGCGAAAATTGATTATTTCGGATCAGCTCAGTTTTATGCATTGTTAGAATGATTGAAGGATTTCTAATCTTCCTCACACCATAGCATGTTTCCAGTATTTTGCTAAAAACCTGGCTAATTCAGATTATCTGTTTTGTTTATCTAAAATTCTGCAAATTACTTTCCATTTCAACCATCCCATCTTTTTAAAATCAGGACTATAATGCTCTTACATCGCTTCAGGGCGGGGTGTGATTCCCCACCGGTGGTAATTTCAGCTTTTTATAATTAGGCTTGAATTAGCCCACGAGCGGTCAATTTCGATTGATCTGCAGATCTGGTGCAAATCCAGAGCCGACGGTATAGTCCGGATGAAAGAAGACGAAAGCAGCACCAAGGCTGTATGCTGTGCATACACCTGTTTTTGCTATAAGCCTATTTTCACTCAGTCCTGAAATGTTCAATCATATTTTTAGTTTAGGTGAGCATTTCAATGTCAAGTTTGATTCAACCCGAAATTTTCTTTTCTGCTTTAGCCCCTGCTGAACAACGTATCCTTCAGGCACTCGAAAATCTCCGCCAAGGAAAACCTGTCCTGGTCATGGATGATTTTGACCGTGAAAATGAAGCCGATCTGATTGTGGCAGCTGAAACTTTAACTGTAGAAACCATGGCGCGTATGATTCGTGATGGTTCAGGCATCGTTTGCTTATGTCTGACTGATGAGCTGGCAAATCATTTAGAGTTGCCACCAATGGTACAAGATAACTCTAGTCAGTTTAAAACTGCCTTTACTGTAAGTATTGAAGCAGCAGAGGGTGTAACAACCGGTGTTTCTGCCAAAGACCGCACGACTACAATTAAAACAGCGATTAAAGACGGCGCAGTTGCCAGTGATCTGAATCGTCCTGGTCATGTATTCCCATTACGCGCCCGTGAAGGTGGTGTCTTAACCCGGCGTGGTCATACTGAAGGTACTATTGACCTTGCGCGTCTGGCTGGTTTAAAACCTGCCGGAGTGTTGTGTGAACTGACCAATCCGGATGGCAGCATGGCTTCTGGTATTCAGGTTCTGTCATATGCACAGACGCATCAACTGACCCTAATTACTATTGATGAACTGGTACAGTACCGTCATCAACACAATATATAAGTCTATTTAAAAAAGAAAATCCCGGCATTTGGTCCGGGATTTTTTGTGTCGTATATATTGATTGAATTAACTGAAGATGGAATAAATCCCATATAAAGCAACCATTAACAAGATCAAGCCGCATAGCCCCAGTAAATGCGGATAAAGCTGAGACCGAGATAATCGCTGAAAACCCAGATACACCAGTGACAGGGTGAGGAAATCCAGAACAATCCAGCTAATTGTCAGAATCACCAAGCTTAAATCGAGGTTTGGGCTAATGCCTATAAATTGCGGAAAAAAGGCGGCAAAGAAAATAATATCCTTGGGATTAGAAATACCTACCAGAAAACCGGTACGAAAGCCGCCCTGTACCGGCTGCAGGCTTTGTGGTCCAGTTGATCCCTGCCCTTGCCAGATTTCTCTGAAAATCTGAATTCCCAGCCAGGCAATATAAAAACAGCCAAGTAGCTTAATGCCATTCAGCCAATTTTCGTTAACAACCAGAAGACCTTTTAGACTGAGAATGGATAAACCAATCAGAACCAGTGAGGCAAAGTTAGTCCCGAAAATAGTCCGCAAGGCATGCTTATAGCCGCCTTTGAGCCCGGCACTAGCGACCAGTAACATTACTGGCCCGGGTGTCGCGATCATGATTACTACGGCCAGACAATACAGCAGATATTCGGTAATATTCACCCCATTCCTCCTTGTCTAATATAGTCAGCATAAAAAAAGAGGACCTACTCGTCCTCTTCTTCCATTTGGATCAGATGCTGACTCATCCCATCAGCACGCAAGAATGCCAGATCATAACTGGCTTTTGCCAATGCCAATACTCGACGTTCAAATTCATCCCAAATCGGACGTACCTGTTTGTAATGAATGCCTAGGCCACTCTCATCAGTCAAATGCCGGTTTTTTTCACACAATTTTAATGCATGGTAGAGCTTACGCCCTTTACTGGCATCATCACGCAACCGCACCCGCTTGGACAATACAAATTTCTCGACATGGGCCACATCTGCCAGAGGTAGCATCGGGACTAGAATCTGATCAAGTTGTGCATCCAGACGTTGCCATACTGCGTTATGCTGTTCAGCCGTATAGGTATTCCACTGAATCACTTCATGATTAAAACGGCGACAACCGCGACATACCGCATCACCAAATACGGTCGAGCAACGCCCTGCACATGGGGTTAAAGATGCAATACGACGATCTGAACTCAAAACTTACTCCAACATTGCTGATCATTTCAGCACAGGCAGGTCTGCAATAATACCGGGTCGGGCAAGACTATACACGCTCTCCTGCATGAATTGAAGTCCCTATAAATGCTATGGGTTTTACTCGCATAATCATGCAAATCACGTTAAAATGTGCGCCTTTCAAATATCATGCTACGTTGGAGTATTCCATGAACGCTACTGTAGAACAGCTTGCACCTGTAGAACAGCAAGCGACGACTGGTTGGGTTGTTGCCGCACTTTATCAATTTAAGGAAGTTCAAGACCCCGCAGGTCTTCAGCAACGCCTCCTTGACCTGGTAAAAACCATCGACCTTTGCGGTACTCTAATTGTAGCAGGCGAAGGCATTAACGGTACCGTTGCAGGTAACCGTGAAGCCATCGACAAAGTACATCAGTTCCTTCTGGACGAAGGCTTCAACGAAATGGAATACAAGGAGTCTCATAGCTCTGACAAGCCATTCCGTAAGATGAAGATCAAACTGAAGAAAGAAATCGTGACTTTAGGTGTACCTGTTAAGCCACGTGATCTTGTCGGTCATTATCTTGATCCTAAAGAATGGAATGAGCTGATTGCGCGTGATGACGTGATTCTGGTCGATACCCGTAATGACTACGAATACAAGGCCGGTACATTTAAGGGTGCGATTGACCCGAAAACTGAAACTTTCCGCGAATTCCCAGAATACGTGAAACAGAATCTGGAACAGCATAAAGACAAGAAAATTGCCATGTTCTGTACAGGCGGGATCCGTTGTGAAAAATCGACCTCTTTACTTCTTCAAGAAGGCTTTACTGAGGTTTATCACCTGAAAGGTGGTATTTTGAAATATCTGGAAGAAACCCCACCAGAAGAGAGCCTATGGGAAGGTGAATGTTTCGTATTTGATGGCCGTACTGCCGTAACTCACGGTATGGAAGAAGGCCAAAATACTAAATGTCACGCATGTGGCTGGCCACTAACTCCCGAGGAAGCAGCATTACCAAGCTATGAACACGGTGTATCTTGTGTGTACTGTATTGACAAAACAACTGAGAAGCAAAAAGAAGGCTTCCGTATGCGCCAGTCACAAATCCTCGCTGCAAAACGTAAACGTTTATAATGTGTAGAATGTAACTAGATGTATAAAAGCCCTCATTTGAGGGCTTATTGTTACACAAACTTCACAATCTAAATAAAAATCTCAACACGCTTTTACCAAGATTCCCCTTTAAAAAGAAAAAGTCTTGATAATCTATATACAGTAATCATTTTCCACCTAAGTGTTTAATTACTAAATATATTTTTTATATGAAAAGGAACACAAAATGGCAAAATCCTACGCAAAATATGAAGATAATATTGTTCAGTTTCAACGCAAGGATCAAGTAAAAGTACAGCGGACTGTTGAAGTCATGGACCAGCTGGAACATGAATCACATCTTTTTATTGTTGTGCTAGGAACTGTTATTGGTGCGATCTTAGCGCTATTTATTGGCTATCACATCAACACTGGCATCGTGCAATTTTTGCTATTAAGTATATTGCCAGTATTCAGTGCCTATCTGCTGCGTCGAGTTTATATCTATACCCTCACGCATAGCTAATTTGTGCGATCTACAATTTATCTACTTTACCCATTCTGGAATACTCCGTAGGATAAAAGCAGTATTTTCAATTAACTGCTGCTTATGAATCTGACTGACTGGATTATTTCTATTATGGAACAGCTGGGCTATTGGGGTATTGCCCTGCTCATGTTCCTCGACAATGTCTTCCCGCCTATTCCCTCTGAAATCATTATGCCATCTGCGGGCTATTCCGCGTCCCAAGGTCAATTAGTACTGGTCGGCGTGATCATTGCGGGTTGCCTCGGCTCCCTGCTGGCTGCTGCCTTACTTTACTGGATTGGTTATAAATTCAGTCATGAATCGATTTTCAGATTTGTCGACCGCTATGGTAAATATCTGTTTATTAAATCTGATGATGTAAAAAAATCTTTAGCATGGTTCGAGCAGTATGGTCATCGCATTGTTTTTGCTGGACGTATGATTCCCGCAGTGCGCTCCCTGATCAGTATTCCTGCTGGAATGAGTCGTATGCCCTTCTGGAAATTCATGTTTTATAGCAGCTTGGGAACAATCATCTGGACGACTTTCCTGGCCTGTGTTGGATTTTATTTCGGCGAAAATCAGAACTTGATGCATCAGATTTTTAGCAAGGTCAGTTACATCATTATTGCAATTGTAGCGATTATTATCGGCTGGGTTCTGTACCGTAGACATCAACGCAAAAATCGTCCATCCTGAACAGTAAGTCCTGTTTAGGAGGCCAGAACGATGTCGCATTATCTTAAATATTTTGCAGCCGTTTATCTTGCCTTGCTGGTTTTGGTCGGCATGATTGTGTATTGGTTAAACTTGGGTGCCATTATCTTCATTCCTGCATTAATTGCAGCAGCATTCTTGAGTGCCCGGCATTTTGTGCATAAGGAACTGCGTGTACCTGACGCCAAGGAAAAAAATACCTTGGTCTGGGGCTCTACCATTATTGCCATGAGCCTTGGCTTTATTTTTATCTTGGTGATGATCTGGCTGCACCCTTATACCGAGGAAATTCTGCGCCGAATGAATTATACAGGCCGAGGCCCAAATTCATTTATTGTCGTTGCCTTGATTGCCTTGCATGCCGCCCTGTTTCATGTCGCCTATCATGGCTATACCCGCTATAGCTTGGCTAAACAGCCAAAGAAACACGCTTAATTTCAATCTAGTTCAAATCATGTCACGTGATCCTTCTATGCTTCACGTGACATTCGTCGTATTCTTTTAATTTATCTTGCTGAATATTCGAGCAAATTATTAAAATAAACAAACTTGTTGGTATAGCTTTTCCCATTTTCAACCACACAAGCAACAACAATAAAAACACAATATTCGAGATAAAAATGATGATTAAAAAATATTTTGGCTATTTCACTATAGTTTATCTGGTCGCGATTCTGATTGTCGCTGGTTTAAATATGTTTATCGATTTGCCTGGCAGCAGCACTGCCATCCCGGCATTATTCGGTGCAGGGGCAGCGGCAGCGATCAAATTTGTTCAGGATCAACAGCGTCTACCAAGTGCTATAGAGAAAAAACAGTTAATTTGGGGTTGTCTGGGCATTAGCGTACTCATTGGCTTGATCTTATCCTTATCAATATTGGGTATTGCAGAACAACGGGAAATTATCCTCGGCATGCTGGAATCTTTATCTTTTGGCATCTGGATAAGCGTATTGCTGCTAGGCTTGGCGATTCAATATGTTGTCCTTGCCTTATGTTTCGGCTGGATGAGTAAAAGCGCACTTAAAGGTTTGGAAGCCAAAAAACAGGCTAAAAAATAGTTGCTTAGCTTAAAATCACAGATATAAAAAGCAGATATGAAAAAAGCACCCGAAGGTGCTTTTTTGATTTGGGAGAATTAATCTGGTGTATGATACATCAGGTACAATTCATTCAGGTTTTCTGGAATTTCTTCCGCAAGCTCGTCCATTAACTGGCCGTTACGACGGAAAGTTTCCATTTGTGGGTCTTCTTCATCAATCCCACTGAAGACCATGATTGGCAGGGTTAAATCCACCAGTTGTTCTTCAAATTCTTCTGCAAACCATGCTTCTTCGTTCAGGAACATGGCATCAACAAAGCCCACACTCCAGTCACCAAGACTTGATTCGGTATCTGCTTCCTCGATTTCAAACGGGAAAGTGATGCCTTCTTCATTGGCCAAGCTTTGACGGATAGACTCCAGCCATACTTTAACCTGTTCGATGATTGCTGCTGGAACTTTTTTCTGATTGTTATCAAAAAGCTCATCCAGCCATCTGTCAAACTGCGGACCTACTGCAATTGCACACAGGAAACCGTGAGTTGCCGCGAAATCCAGACCATACTCATTTTGGTCGCCATCCAGATAGTCACTCAACAGGTCTAAATCTAAAGCACTCATCTAATATCCAAACTTAGAAATTCCGAAAGGCCTAGCATAGCATTTATTCAGGCCATGCTAAATCCGAATTGCTTAATCTTCGTCGTCGAAGTCATCGTCATCGTCGAAGTCGTAGTCAAAATCTTTGAGTTCGCGCTCGAGGCGGCGTTGAGTCAACAGGTCATCAATCAGACGACGTTTTTCCAACGACTCTTTTGCGCTGAGCTTACTGGAAGCCTCATCGAAGCTAACATCATCATCACCGTAGTTATCATCTAGTTCAAAATCTGTAGAAGACACTAAAACTACCTCATTGTGAAAAATGTAAAGGGTCCTAGGCGCTATTTATCTTGCCTAAAAATACTTGTCAAGTTTTATTTAAATTTTAGTACCTTAAAATTGTAATTAGGGCTTTTTTTCCAAGTAAATTGTATGGCATGATATAATCCACCCTGCGTCCTTATATTTTTTGACTATATATTTTTGGTCAGATACAGATACGCCGGGGCTGGACTTGAAAATAACAAATTCATCCCCATCTTAAATTACTGAATTTCATTTTAAATATTTTGTCAGACAGCCTTAATGCTGAATACTCTGATGAAATATGTAGGCTATTCAATAAATTTAACGAGCTTAAATCGTGCAGAGCTGTACGATTTTTTACTGTCACAGATTCAACGAAGAGTAAGCAAAGATGAGCGATATGACTTCCCCTACTTCGCAAGTAGCGGCTCTGATTAGCCGAGGCAAAGAACAAGGTTATTTAACCTTCGCTGAGGTTAACGATCATCTCCCGGACTCCATCACAGAAAGTGAACAGATTGAAGATATCATTCAGATGTTGAATGACGTCGGCATTCCGGTACATGATCGCGCGCCTGAATCTGATGATGCGATGTTTGAGGATACTGCAGAAGCTGCCGATGAAGTTGCAGAAGAAGAAGCTGCAGCAGTACTTGCATCTGTAGAAAATGAGCCAGGTCGTACAACTGACCCAGTACGTATGTATATGCGTGAAATGGGTACTGTTGAACTTTTAACGCGTGAAGGCGAAATCAGCATTGCAAAACGTATTGAAGAAGGGATCCGTGACGTTCTTCACTCCATTGCTTACTGGCCAAATGCCGTAGAAGTTGTACTACAAGAATACAAAGATTATGAAGCTGGCGAACGCCGCCTGGCCGACCTGCTTTCAGGTTATTTAGACCCTGAAACTGATGATGATATTCCAGAAGTGCTGGAAGAAGTCGCTGACATCGAAGAAGATGAAGAAGCAACTACCAAGTCAACCAAAGATGTAAAACTGGATGATGAGGAAGATGAAGAAGAGTCTGACAGTGATGACGATTCTGAAGGTGACTCAGGTCCAGATCCAGAAATCGCTAAAGTTCGCTTTGCTGAACTTTCAGATGCATGGAAAAATACCAAGGCTGTCATTGAAAAGCATGGCCGCAACAGCAAAGAAGCAGAAGAGGCACTGCAAGCTTTAGCTACTGTGTTCATGATGTTCAAGTTCACACCGCGCCTGTTCGATATCATTTCTGAAATGATTCGTGGTACCCACGACCAGATCCGTAGTGCAGAACGTGAAGTAATGCGTTATGCAGTCCGTCGTGGCCGTATGGATCGTACCCAGTTCCGTACTTCTTTCCCAGGTCAGGAATCTAATCCAGCCTGGTTAGATGAGCAAATTGCGAAAGCGCCTGCCGATCAAAAAGCTTATCTGGAAAAAGTACGCCCTGACGTGCTGGCATTCCAGCAAAAGATTGCAGACATTGAAAAAGAACTTGATCTGAAAGTTCGTGACATCAAAGACATCGCCAAGCGTATGGCGGTGGGTGAAGCCAAAGCGCGCCGTGCCAAGAAAGAAATGGTTGAAGCGAACTTACGTCTGGTCATTTCGATTGCGAAGAAATACACCAACCGTGGCTTGCAGTTCCTGGATCTGATTCAGGAAGGTAACATCGGTCTGATGAAAGCCGTGGACAAGTTTGAATACCGTCGTGGTTACAAGTTCTCGACTTATGCAACTTGGTGGATTCGTCAGGCGATTACCCGTTCAATCGCGGATCAGGCACGTACTATCCGTATTCCAGTTCACATGATCGAAACCATTAACAAGATCAACCGTGTATCTCGTCAATTGCTTCAGGAAATGGGCCGTGAACCGACTCCGGAAGAACTGGGCGAACGTCTGGAAATGGACGAAGTGAAGGTTCGCAAAGTACTTAAAATCGCTAAAGAACCTATTTCGATGGAAACACCGATCGGTGATGATGAAGATTCACATTTGGGTGACTTCATTGAAGACAGCAACATCACCTCTCCTGTGGATGCTGCAACGTCGGAAGGCCTGAAAGAAGCGACACGTGAAGTACTGGAAAACCTGACTGAACGTGAAGCGAAAGTCCTGAAAATGCGTTTTGGTATCGACATGCCAACTGACCATACTTTGGAAGAAGTAGGTAAACAGTTCGACGTAACCCGTGAACGTATCCGTCAGATTGAAGCGAAAGCCTTACGTAAGCTGCGTCATCCTTCCCGTTCTGAACACCTGCGTTCATTCCTGGAAAATGATTAAGATTTGATACAATTGATAGAGACTTGAAACTCAGTTGATAGTCTCCATCTATGTATCCAGACAGACCCAAACGCCTGCGCTCATGCAGGCGTTTCGAATAGGGGGACTACATGTTAGACCGTACACCATCTCGTGAACTACAAGAACATCTTTGGGTTTTCCCGATGGACTACCCGATCAAACTGATTGGCCTTGCTGGTATTGAGTTGCATCAGGCCGTAAATGAGATCTTTGTAAAGCATTTTCCTGAATTTGATGGCAGTAAAATGACCGTTACGCCTTCACGTACAGGTAAATATCATTCGATCACTGCACAGCTCCGTTTCCTTGAACTTGAACAGGTACATGCTGTTTATGCAGATCTGGCTGCTTGTCCTTTGATCAAAACTGCGCTTTAAACCTGATTTTGCTTCATGCCAGGTACATAAAAAAACACGCTTATGGGCGTGTTTTTTTTATGCTTATGAATTTACTGTAGACAATGACGAGCAATCACTCCCCTATCTGCCGCTGAAATCATTATAATTATTAGCAGTATTTTTTAATCTTTCCAAGGACGCACACTGTGACTGATGCGGTTCAAAAACCCTGCCTGATTATTCGTCAATATAATGACCTGACTCCCTATGAAGACCGCTTTCTGGAAATGAAAGCCCTGACTGAAAACCGTGATGAAAACACCCCGGATGAGTTGTGGATTTTGCAGCACCATGATGTCCTGACTCAAGGGCAAGCGGGTAAGCCGGAACATATTCTGATGCCATCCAATATTCCGGTAATTCAGACCGATCGTGGTGGTCAAGTCACCTGGCATGGTCCGGGCCAGCTGGTAGCGTATTTTATGTTTGATCTGAACCGTCTTGGCTGGAACGTCCGTACGCTGGTCTCCTATGTCGAAAACCTGATGATTGAGCTACTCAAGAAGTATGATATTGAAGCCTATGCCAAACCGGATGCACCCGGTGTCTATGTGAATGAGCGAAAGATTGGTTCTCTCGGCTTTAAAATCCGTAAAGGTCGTAGCTATCATGGTCTTTCCTTGAATATTGACTGTGACCTGACAGGTTTCCATACCATCAATCCATGTGGCTATGCAGGACTGGAAATGGTCCGCATTAACGACTTGGTCAACAACCCGCCAAAATTTGCTGACTTGTGTGTCGAAATTATTGAAACTTTAACCAGCAGCGGTTACTTTAAGGACGTTAGCGTCGAGCAAAGATAAAGCCTTTGCATTTCAACAATAAATAAATTAGAGTAATTACTCTAAACAAATAATATTCCAGGTAGGGATCATCACGTGATTGCAACTAAATCCGTTAAACCTGCTTTGCAACAGGCCTATGTCAAACTCATGATGGATGTGATTGGCAGAGGCTTAGTCATGGCAAGCCAGGTCGATGAAGAAATCAAAAAGGAAGTTGCCCAGTTTCCGGCGAATTTCAGTCTTTCCATGAAAGTCTTCCCCCACGGCCCGGCATTTATTGCCCGGGTTACTGAAGAGAAGCAACTTGAACTCGTGAAATCTATGGACACTGTGCCTGACCTTACGATCACCTTTAAGCATTTGCATCATGCCTTTTTGGTCTTTTCATTCCAGGAAAGTACCTCACAGGCCTTTGCCCATGACCGCATGATTGCCGATGGTGATATCTCTTATGCTATTCGTCTGGTGCGTTGTCTGAATAAAATGGAAGCCTTGATTTTGCCGAAAATGGTGGCACAACTGGCTGTCAAAGAATATCCAAGTAATCTCAGCCTGAAAGAAAAATTAACTGAAGCAAGCAGCATCTATTTAAAAATTGCTCAATCTTATTTGAAACGGAGTGCCTAACATGACCAAGCCTTATTATGAATTTTTCTGTCCAGTCAAGGTGATTGCCGGTCATGCTGCGCTCGAACATATTCCGTTTGAACTCTCGACATTAGGTGCCAAACGTCCACTCATCATTACCGATAAAGGCGTACGTGCCAATAATCTGCTTGCACCGATTGAAGCTGCTTTTGAATCGACGGATGCAGAAATTGCAGCGATTTTTGATGATGTCCCACCCGATTCGAGCTTAGGTACAGTACGTCGTGCTGCACAACTATATCGTGACAATAACTGCGATGCGATTATTGCCATCGGGGGCGGTTCAGTTATCGATACCTCAAAAGCGACCAACATTCTGGTCTCTGAAGGTGGCGATGACTTGCTTAAATATTCTGGCGCACATAACCTACCAAAGCCCTTAAAACCATTTTTCGTGATTCCAACCACGTCTGGAACAGGCTCTGAAGTAACCATGGTTGCAGTGGTATCGGATACTGAAAAGAACCTGAAAATGCCGTTCGCATCTTATTATCTGATGCCGCATGCTGCGATTCTTGATCCACGTATGACCCAGACTTTGCCACCACATTTAACCGCAATGACTGCAATGGACGCGATGACACATGCGGTTGAAGCCTATACCTGTATGGCATCCAATCCGATTTCAGATGCTTATGCTACAGCAGCAGTGAAGAAAGTCAGTGAGAATCTGTTTAAGGTGCTGGATAATCCGTCTGATGCTCAAGGTCGTCTGGAATTGGCACAAGCTTCTACCATGGCTGGGATCGCTTTTTCGAACTCAATGGTTGGTCTGGTGCACTCACTCGGTCATGCGCTCGGTGCGGTAGCTCACTTGCCGCATGGACTATGTATGAATCTGTTCCTGCCTTATGTACTGGAATACAACAAGGAAGTGAGTGGTGGCAAGATTGCAGAGCTGCTTCTCCCACTGGCTGGCCCTGATATTTATGCACAGACCCCGGGGCATCTGCGTGCCGATAAAGCGATTGCAACCATTCTAGCGATGCGTGACCGTATTTATGCTCTGACTAAATTACCACGTACATTAAGTGAAACAGGTAAGGTTTCTGAAGCCCAGCTCGATGAAGTGGCAGAGAAAGCCCTGAATGATGGTTCCATCATTTATAACCCGAAAGAAGCCACCCTGGAAGATTTGAAAACCATCTTAAAAAAGGCTTGGTAATTACTGAAAAATAAGCCAATATAGCCGAAATTCTAGCCTGATGTTTTTTTAAGCATCAGGCTTTTATCTTGCATAAGAAAAAATTCGATTTCTTTTTTTGAATGGCACATTTTATGCAGGACAAAAGTCAAAAAAATAGCTAGCAAAAGCCGTTCTTTTCAAGTAGATTGGCGGACTTTTATAGAAAACTGTAGGGGGGATCGTTCGTCTCAAACGATCCTTATTCAATATGACTGATCCTTGATCAACGATTAAGAGGATAACGCCGTTGACTAATATCTCTGGGACTCAATCGGCAGCTAAACTGCAAAAAACGCTAGGACTCTGGCACATCATTATTATTGGTTTAGCTTATATTCAACCCATGACCTTGTTTGATACATTTGGTCTGGTATCTGAAGAAAGTAACTTCCACGTTCCTACCTCTTACATTTTTGCACTGATTGCAATTTTGTTAACCTCCTTGAGCTATGGTCATATGATTCGTCGCTACCCTTCTTCGGGTTCGGCCTATACCTATGCGCAAAAATCCATCCACCCGAACGTAGGTTTCATGGTGGGTTGGTCATCCTTGCTGGATTACCTGTTATCGCCAATGGTCAATATCATTCTGGCGGTGATTTATCTGGAAGCACTTTTTCCAGACATGAACCATTGGGTTTGGGTCATTGGTTTAACCGCGTTTATGACTGCGATTAACCTTCGCGGTGCGAGATTTGTTGCCAACTTCAACAGTATGATTGTATTCGTACAATTGGGCGTCATTGCATACTTCACCTGGATGGTTTACCAACTTCTGGAAGGTGGCGTAAATGCAGACGGCACATTAGTCGATGCAAAGTATCAACTGTGGAGTTTAGAGCCATTCTGGAATGAGTTTACTTCTGTTGCTGCCCTGATTACCGGTGCAACCTTACTATGCTTCTCTTTTACAGGTTTTGACTCTTTAAGTTCACTGGCTGAAGAAACCAAAGATACTGAAAAAACTTTGCCTAAAGCGATTTTCTTGACTGCATTAATAGCGGGTATCATTTTCATCATCAGTACTTACTTCATGCAGATCTTTTTCCCGAATGATCCAAAAACCTACTTTGATGATATTGCTGCAACACAGCCTGATATTTTACAAGCAGTAGGTGGCGTGGCATTTAAGACAGTGGTACTTTACTTTGCGATTGTGACAGTTATGGCTTCCGGTATTTCAGCGCATGCGGGTGTGTCTCGTCTGATGTACGTAATGGGTCGTGATGGCGTAATTAACAAAAAAATCTTTGGTCACATTAGTCCGAAAAACTACACACCGTCGTACAACATCCTGATCGCTGGTGCAGTTGCTTTAACTGCTGGTTTCATGGATCTTGACTTTGTCGTGTCACTGATCAGCTTTGGTGCGTTAACTGCATTCAGTTTCGTCAACTTGTCGGTGATTTCACGTTATGCACTGCGTGATGGCCGCACGAAGAGTGCCAAAGAGATCATGAATTTTGTCGTCGTTCCCTTACTTGGCTTCATTTCAGTGTTTGCATTATGGCTAGAAGTCGACGAAGCTTCGCTTAAATACGGTCTGATCTGGGCATTTGGCGGTATCTTGTACCTGGGTTATAAAACCAAAGGCTTCAAGCACCCTGCTCCTCAGCACAATGAATTTGATGATAAATAATATCCTTCTTATTCAAATAAAAAAGGCGCTTGATGCGCCTTTTTTAGTTCTGACGTGTTTATTTTTTAGTTCAGTTCAAAATCATTTTAGACGACAGTTAAAGCCCATGCGGGTATCAACAATATTGTCTTTATAACCAAGCCGTTCGATAAATAGATTACGATTTTTTAAAACCTCCTGACTTTCAGGACTCAAACGCGCCTTGTTCTGTACAGCCAGATGATAGGTTTCATTCACCACACCCTGGAAGATATTACAGACTTCCTGACGTTTTGGTTGATTCAGAATCCTTCCGCGCCAACTCCATTCAAAATCATCTTTGCTGAGGGTTTTACCCCAAGCTTCAATACGCTCATTCAGTTGCTGCTGCATCTCTGCCATACCCTGCCTGATTTCCTCCTGAGTGAGCGGTTTTACTTCTTCTGCTGGCTGTTGTGGTTCTGGCTGTGCCTGGCTTGCTCCACTAAACATTAATAAAACCGCACAACTCGCTGTGATCCACCCCTTATTCAAGTTTTTTTCCTTTTTTTGTGTTCTCAAATTATTTATACCGAAGATAAGCCCAATGACCAACCACTGCACAAGCCTTGTTACACAAATCAAAAAAAGCCACCAATTGGCAGCTTTTCTTAAAAAAAGAAACTAATTAAAGCGTTTTAAACCCCTGCTGACGCCAGGCTTCGTACACAATCACTGCTGTCGCATTGGACAGGTTCAGACTACGTGAATTCTCAGCCATTGGCAGACGGATCCAGTGTTCTTTCGGGAACATCATACGCACATTTTCTGGCAGACCACGTGTTTCCGGCCCCATCAATAAAGCCACAGGACGATTTAAGTCTGAAGTATGTGGGGTTTCAGAACCTTTAGTCGTCAATGGATAGACCGCATCTGCACCAATGCCTTGAGAAGCTAAGTCTGCCAAACATTCTTCAATATTTTCCCAGATTTGCATATTGGCATATTCATGGTAATCCAGACCGGCACGTTTTAGCTTTTTGTCATCCAGTTCAAAGCCCAGCGGCTTGACTAAATGCAACTGTGCTCCCGTATTTGCGCATAGGCGAATAATATTACCTGTATTGGCAGGAATTTCAGGCTCATATAAAACAACATGGATCACAGCTTTTCTCTACTCTTGGGAGGAGTTAAGTGGTCGTTTACGACCACTTAAGTTTTTCACGTAAACGCACCACTTCACCGATAATGGTCAAAGTTGGTGCTTGAATATGGTGCTCAGAAACTTTAGATGCAATATTCTGGAGCGTTCCAATTACTACTTTTTGCTCAGGTGTAGTGCCTTTAGACACTAAGGCCACCGGCATATCCGGGCGCTGGCCATGCGCGATCAGTTGCGTACAGATCTTATCCAGCCCAACCAAACCCATATACAGCACTAAAGTCTGGTTTTCATAGACCAGTTCACTCCAAGGCAGCTCGGGTGAACCTTCTTTTAAATGACCTGTCAGGAAACGTACACTTTGCGCATAATCACGATGAGTCAGTGGAATACCAGCATAGGCTGAACAGCCAGAAGCCGCGGTAATACCTGGCACCACCTGGAAAGCCACACCCGCAGCGAACAGTTCTTCAATCTCTTCACCACCACGACCAAAGATAAACGGATCACCACCTTTCAGACGACAGACACGCTTACCTTCACTGGCATATTTTACCAGTAAGGCATTGATCCCTTCTTGTGGCACTGCATGATTAGATCGTGCCTTACCGACGTAGATCTTCTCTGCATCACGGCGGCACAAGTCCATGATTGGTGCAGAGACCAGACGATCATAAATCACCACATCGGCTTGTTGCATTAAACGCAATGCTTTTAGGGTCAAGAGTTCTGGATCACCAGGACCTGCGCCAACGAGGTAAACCTCACCTTTTGGCTTTTGCCATTCCAGTAGCGCCTGTTCAATCAGATGATCAGCTTCAGCCAGATTGTCATTAAAGACCTGTTCTTTCAAAGGACTAGCATAAAGCTCTTCCCAGAAAATACGGCGTTCATCAGGATGAGTAATCTTGGCTTTTACCGCGCTACGCCACTTCCCAGAGAATTCAGCCAGTTTACCCATACCATGTGGAATGGTGGTCTCTAGCTGGGTACGAATCTGACGGGATAACACCGGTGACGTACCATTTGATGCTACCGAAATCACTAGCGGTGAACGGTCAATAATCGCCGGAACCATAAAGCGGCAATGCGGTGGATCATCTACACTGTTCACCAGAACATTTTCAGCTTCACAGGCATTAAAGACCTGACGGTTGACTTCAGCATCATCAGTCGCTGCAATCACCAGACGATAAGAGCGTAATGGAATTTCAGGATTGAAAGGTGCCTGAACATATTGGCCAGCAGTTGCTTGAATAATCTCAAGCAGAGCTGCTTCAATTTCAGGTGCAATTACCGAGATAACTGCGCCTGCTTTCTGTAGCAATACCGCTTTCCGGTACGCAATATGTCCACCACCAACAATCAGACAGGGTTGCTGCTGCAACTTTAACGAGATTGGGAAAATATCCACGAAAAGCCTCAAATATTTAGATCTGACTGTCTAAGCAATTTTCATGCACATTTTGGTGCATACACCGATATTTAGTCGATGTAAGTTGCACCACCCATGTACGGACGCAATACTTCAGGGATCTCAATTGAACCATCTGCACGTTGGTAGTTTTCCATCACAGCAAGTAAGGTACGACCCACTGCCAGACCTGAACCATTTAAAGTATGCACAAATTCAGTTTTCTTCTGGTCGGCCCGGTAACGCGCTTTCATACGACGTGCCTGGAAATCACCCATGTTTGAACAGGAAGAGATTTCACGATAGGTATTTTGGCTTGGTACCCAAACTTCCAGATCATAAGTCTTGGTTGAACCAAAGCCCATGTCACCGCCACATAGAATGATCTTACGGTATGGAAGGCCTAAAGCTTGCAGGATACCTTCCGCATGACCAGTTAAATCTTCCAGCGCCTGCATAGAATCTTCAGGTTTTACGATCTGAACCATTTCAACTTTATCAAACTGGTGCTGACGGATCAGGCCACGAGTATCACGACCATAAGAGCCCGCTTCACTACGGAAACATGGCGTATGTGCAGCATATTTCAATGGCAGGCGGTCGGCATCAATAATTTCGTCACGCACGAAGTTGGTTACTGGCACTTCAGCTGTTGGAATCAGATAAAATTCTTTTTCGCCTTGCAGCTTAAACAGGTCTTCTTCGAATTTGGGTAACTGACCCGTGCCACGTAGCGAATCAGCATTTACTAAATACGGTACATAGGCTTCGGTATAACCATTTTGGGTGGTGTGCGTATCCAGCATGAATTGAGTCAACGCACGTTGTAGACGCGCTAAAGGACCTTTAAGAACGCTGAAACGTGAACCAGTCAATTTAGTTGCTGTTTCAAACTCCAGACCGCCCATCATTTCACCCAGGTCAGTATGATCTTTGATTTCAAAATCAAATTCGCGTGGTGTACCCCATTTCAGGATCTCCACGTTGTCAGACTCATCTTTACCTTCAGGAACAGATTCATCTGGCAAGTTTGGAATAGACAGGGATTTTTCTTCCAGTTCAGCTTGCAATTCAGCTAGTGCTGCTTCTGCTGCTTTAATTTCATCGCCAATTGCAGACATGCGTGCCATGATTTCAGACGCATCGCCACCGGCTTTTTTGATTTGGCCAACTTGTTTCGCACCCGCATTACGCTCAGCTTGTAGCGATTCAGTTTTAGACTGAATTTCTTTACGGCGAGCTTCAAGTGATGCCCACTCTTCGACATTCAGTTGAACACCACGTTTTGCCAAGGCTAAATTTACAGCCTCAATATTATTTCTGAGTAATTTCGGGTCGATCATAGCCAATCTTTAGATAAGAAAAAAACTGGCTATAGTGTAAGCTCTTAACGGCAAAAAATACAGTGACCTGGTGAATGGCTGCGCCTTATTAGCACAATATTTAAGGGGTTGTTCTTGGCAAAATGGATAAATACTCAGGTCGGATGATCCCGTTTAATGCCGTATAAGGTACTTTTAATTCTACCATTGCACTTGTGGATTTGCTCAACTCACCTGCTGGATAAATCAGTACCAAACCTTGACTGTCAAAATAATAATTGTCACTTAATTCCAATTGCTTTGATGTTATTTGGGCACGATCCAACCAGTCTTTGTTTTCTTGATACAAGCTTTGTTTTAACTTTCCTTCAGTATTGCCCAGCATGATTTGATAAAGAGCCAGACGTTTCTTTTGCTTAAGGTCCAGATTGACGTATTCAGTATGAGATTGTGGCTGTGCTGCACGTTTAGGCTGATGAGCAGTTTTGAATATGAAAGTCGCTAAATGACCATGCTGATTCAGGTAACTGACCTGAATGGAACGCTGCTCAAAAAATTTCTGCTGGTCCTTTGTTTTGATTTTATCACCGCTTACTGTGCGAAAGGCAACTGGTTCTGTACGCTGGATACGCTCTAGAAAATACCGGTCAATCCAAGCCATATTGGTATCTACAGTTTGCAGATCAAAGCGCACACAACTCTCTACTTCGCACACGACCTGATTAACACCTTTAACCGGAATGGTTTTGGATTGTATTTGCCCTGCTTCTTCTGTTTGCGCAGATGCATTGACTGAGGGCGTTTGAGGCTGACAGGCAAACAACCCAATATTTAAACATAAAATACAGCTAATCCAGCCGGTTTTAAATGAAGTCATTTTCATCCTAAGCACCTGAAATTTCATAATTTCATTGACTTGACTTTTGTTTATTCTAAAACGCCTGAATCTCCAGATATAGGCAAACCTTGTAATGTCTCCAAATCCATTTCTATTATTGGCAAATAAAAAGCAACCCGAAGGTTGCTTTTTTATTTTGCTGATATTGATGCTTATTGATCAATAATGTCCGTTCCTTTAGGCGGTGTGAAATTAAAGGTAGATGCCGGAATGCTGGCATTCACTTTCACATTTCTAAAGTTGATATAGGTAGTTTGACCCAATGAATCTTCCAGAATCATCAGACTCGGTGCCTTGTTAGCGCCAAAGCTAATCGTCAGGCTTTCAAACACACCATCACTTGCCTTTGGATACAGCTTGTAATAGGTCTTGGCCTTGTTTGGCTGTGTCACACGATAAGACTGCATGATCTGGTTGGTATTTCCAGAGAGCAATAATGCTGGTGTATTGGAGACTTGTTCATCCAGGCTCTGACGAACGGCTTGCTGCAAGTCTGGGTCATAGATCCAGACAGTTTTTCCTGTTGTAGCAATTGTCTGTTTCGAAGGTGCCGTGGTTTCCCAATAAAATTTACCCGGACGCTGCACTTTCATCACACCACGAAAGGTCTGGTTCATGTGCTGGGCGCTCAAACCCTTTTTCTGAGTTGCTTTCGGATTGGTAATCTTGGTGGCTTGCTCAAAGTTTGCCGTTAAGCTACGGATATTACTGAGCTGCTTCACCAGATTGGCAGTGGCTTGCTGCTCCGTCGCTGCAGTTGCGGCAAATACAGTCGTGCTCATGACAGGAGCCAGTGTTGCCGCACCGATTGTTATGGCACATACAGTTTTACGAAGCATATTCATAATCTCACCTTTTTGTATTTGCATATCGCTATTTATCTAATGGCTCATCTTAAACGAATTTCAAAAACTAAGATGATAGAAAATAAGAAGTTTTGTATTGTTATTAATGCAAAATCCCTGCTTTTGTTCATCATGATGAAGATCACCGTTTATTCTTCAGCCATATGTTTCAGACTAACTCGTCAATCTTCAAGCATAAAAAAACCCACAGAATCTGTGGGTTTTTTCTATTGTCGCAGATTATGCTTCAACAGATACGTAGCGACGACCGAACTGGCCTTTCACTTCGAATTTTACTACGCCATCAGCAGTAGCAAATAAAGTATGGTCACGGCCCATACCTACGTTAACACCAGCGTGGAATTCAGTACCACGTTGACGAACGATGATGTTACCTGCAGTTACAGTTTGACCACCGTAAACTTTAACACCTAACATCTTAGGATTCGAATCACGACCGTTCTTAGTCGAACCACCGGCTTTTTTAGTTGCCATGTCTCATTACTCCTAGTAATTAGCCTGAAATGCTAGTAATTTTCAACTCGGTAAACCATTGACGGTGACCTTGTTGTTTACGGTAGTGCTTACGACGACGCATTTTGATGATGCGGATTTTGTCGTGACGACCATGGCTAACTACTTCTGCAGTTACTTTAGCGCCAGCTACCACTGGAGCACCGATTTGAATGCTTTCACCGTTTACAAGCATCAACACGTCATCAAAAGTAACAGTTGCGCCAGTTTCAGCTTTCAATAATTCAACTTTAAGGGTTTCGCCCTCAACTACACGGTGCTGTTTACCACCGCTTTGGATTACTGCGTACATAATGTACTCCAAATATGCCCGTGTCGTCGTGCCGATAAAGGGATATACCGGTCTTAAAACGTACGCCACTGGGGGTTATACAAGGGCAAAGATTTTAAGGGATATTCGTATAAACAACAAGCCATTTTATAGAAATATTGATGAACGCATTTATCCATCTCTTTGAGATTATACTAATTTTAGTAAAATCAGACACTCATGCAATTTTTCGCTACAAAAATCAACAGAGCCGGACGGTTATTTTTGAGTAGTATACTGAGCCACAAATTTCAGAGTACATGATCCGTAGAGGTAAATCGATAGAGTACAGTCAGCCACCAGAATCGGGCTGGATGGATTATATTCATCATAAAAAACTGATTTTTAGTGGAGTTTGTACGTTTCTTATGTTTCATGGATGTTATAAATTGTTAAACTACCGACTTGAGATTTACCAAACTAGAGGTTTCCTTTCACATGACCATCGACTTTAAGCAAGATATTCTCGCTCCTGTGGCACACGACTTTGCTGCGATGGACACATTCATTAATGAGGGGATTACTTCAAAAGTTGCCTTAGTCATGGCAGTGAGCAAACATGTGGTTGAAGCCGGTGGCAAGCGTATGCGCCCGATTATGTGTTTACTGGCAGCCAAAGCCTGTGGCGCAGATGATCTGGATCAGCATCGTAAACTCGCGGCGATCATTGAAATGCTACATACTGCAACGCTGGTACATGATGACGTCGTGGATGAGTCTGGCCTGCGCCGTGGCCGTCCAACTGCCAATGCGACCTGGAATAACCAGACTGCCGTATTGGTCGGTGACTTCCTGATCTCACGTGCCTTTGACCTACTGGTTGATCTGAACAATATGGTCTTACTCAAGGACTTCTCAACTGGTACCTGTGAAATTGCCGAGGGTGAAGTATTGCAGTTGCAATCGCAACATCAGCCTGAAACAACTGAAGAAACGTATTTAAATATTATTCATGGTAAAACTTCTCGCCTGTTTGAACTGGCCACTGAAGGTGCTGCCATCCTGACTGGTAAAGAAGAGTTCCGAGCACCGCTACGAACTTTTGCCGGTCACTTTGGAAATGCTTTCCAGATCATTGACGATATTCTGGATTACACTTCAGATGCAGAAACACTGGGCAAGAATATCGGGGATGACCTGATGGAAGGTAAACCGACCTTGCCATTGATTGCGGCACTGAAGAATACCTCTGGGGATGACTTCGAGATTGTGCGTAAGAGCATTGCAACGGGCGGTACTGACCACCTTGAACAGGTGATTCATATTGTCAATGCATCCGGTGCTCTGGATTACTGCCGTCAGCGTGCGACTGAAGAAACCGAAGCTGCGATCGCTGCACTGGATCTACTGCCGGATTCTGAATACCGTCAGGCGCTGATTAACCTGGCCAAACTTGCGCTTCATCGCATTCAATAGATACCCACCTCGCCTATGCATATTAAGTTTCTCGATATTTTCCAAAGCATGCAGCAACAGCTTGAGCAGCCTCAAGCGAAGCTGGATGAAAACCTGTTAATTGAACTCGTGAATCGTATACGACCAATAGACAGCAAGAATACCGAAGAAATCGAAGAAAAATTTCAGGCGTTTTTACAGTCTTTACTGATCACCCCCAATGCGGTTTCTACCCTGCAGACCTTTGTGCTGCGCGTGATTAACCGCTACAAACAGACCAGCCTGTTTTCTGATACAGGTATTTTATCCCTGGACGGTTTCTGGAATCAGCTCAATCAGCGTATTGGTGCACATATTCTACCCATGATTCCGGATGATAAAAGCCTGCAGGAACTGATGCGTCGGGTATTTCATGAACGCAGTGACCGCTACTGGCTCGACTATCTGGCCGATGAAGACTGGCTGCGACTGTTTAGCGTGATGAATCAGGGTCATTCTAATCAGCCTGAAAAAACCCGGATTAAAGATGAACTGATCAAGGCACTGACTATCCTGTCATATCGCGTCAGTGGTATTGCCCTGCATCCTGAATTTATCAATGCCCAGCCTGAACTGATGGAATATGAATCGCCTTTTCTGATTCAGAACCGTGAGATCAATGAATTTATTCAGGAATATAAAAAGCGCTTTAATAATGTAGAACTGGTGGATTCAATCCTGCCACCAGACGCTTCTCAGGCAATGGTGATGCTTGAGCAATGTCATGATGTCGTCGCGAAAATTCGCCGCTCCACCAAACGCATTGGCGTAAGTGTCAGTTTGACCTACATGCTGGCCCTGCTGGAACAATGTCTGGAACGGATTGAAATTCTGCTGAATATGATCATGGATGATGACCAGTTGCGTTATCAGTCTATGGGGTATTTTCTGGTAGATATTACTGAAGCACTTTATAGTGAACGTAGTGTCCGCTCCCTGCTGGCGACCAACAGCGAATTACTGGCTTTACAGGTGACTGAGAATGCTTCCAAAACTGGAGAGCATTATGTAAGTACCGACAAGCAGGGCTTCCTGGCCATGTATAAGGCCGCAGCGGGTGCCGGGGTCATTATTGCCACTATGGCTACCCTGAAGATACTCATGGCACGTGTCACCATGGCACCGCTCATGCAAGCTTTTAGCTACAGTATGAATTACTCATTGGGCTTTATGCTCATCCATGTGCTGCATTTTACTGTAGCGACCAAACAGCCCGCGATGACCGCAGCTGCACTGGCTTCTACCGTACAGCAACGTAAAGGCTCTAAAACCGCTCAGATTGCTGAACTGGCTGCATTGATCGTGAATATTATCCGGACCCAGTTTGTAGCAATTCTGGGAAATGTTTCAATTGCCATACCCGTTGCTGCCTTGCTGACCTTTATGTGGGATGCTGCCCTTCATGAACCTTTAATGAATCATGCCAAAGCGGCCAAGACCTTACATGACCTGAACCCGTTTACTTCACTTGCGATTCCACATGCTGCGATTGCCGGGGTTTGCCTGTTCCTGTCTGGCCTGCTCGCAGGTTATTTTGACAATATGGCGGTATATCGTAAGGTCGGACCACGTCTGAAAGCCCATGCCCGTCTGGCTAACCTGATGGGGCAAGAGCGCTTAAACAAATTTTCTGAATATATGGAACGTAATTTGGGAGCCTTGGGGGGTAACTTTATTTTCGGGATTATGCTCGGCAGTATGGGCACCATTGGTTTTATTCTCGGTATGCCGCTGGATATTCGTCATATTGCCTTTGCTTCAGCCAACTTTATTCAAGGACTGATAAATATTAATGGGCCTGATATTGGCCTGGTGGTGGTGTCATTTCTAGGTGTTCTACTGATTGGTCTGACCAACCTGTTTGTCAGTTTTAGTCTGACCATTATTGTGGCATTACGTGCACGTCGGGTGCGTTTCGAACAATGGAAACCACTGGCGAAACTGGTCATGACCCATTTCCTGACTCGACCGAGCGATTTCTTCTGGCCACCAAAGCAAGATGTTGATATTGACAAAAATCATACAACCAGCAAAGGTTGAAACTGAGACAATTCTTATTGATTTATCAACAGAATTACCTAATAAAAATATGGATTTTGTATAAATTACGCACACTTGAAAAAAAGTGTACTGACAAGTACACTTCAGGACAGACGGTTAACCGGTATCATGTCGGTTAGAAAGAACAAGGATATTTGGCATGCCCTACTTGTTGCTTTTTGTCGGTTTTTTTATTTGATTTTCAGTGTGTTCGTTCATCTTGATTCAGCTTATAGCAAGTTTGATTTGCTGATTGCTGAATAAATAAAGTACTACACAGAGATCTGTCTGTATTAAATAACCGCAGCCATAAGGTGCCTGTATGGCATGCCATTTGTATTACTTTTAACCATCTGCTGGTGTATTGCCCCAGTTTGGTATAAAAAGTATGCAAACTTAATTTTATATGTATCGGAATTCTTGGAGGATTTATTCTCAAATGGCGACTTAAAATTCTCATTGCCTCAGTATGGCATTTTGGATGTTTCATAAATTGAACAATACAGATTGCCCATTCCAGTTATGTCGCTTGGTGATTTACATCAGCCAGCAATATCTTCCTCATAAACTGATGGTGTGATGGGCATAAGAATTTTAAAAAACCTTTGGTGAATATGGTTTCCTCTAAAAGTAATCGCCGACCGAAGTATAAGTTTTATTTGGATCTTGTCATTGTGTTTAATTTTTTTAAATACAATAAGTTACAAATAAAAAATTTAGATAAAAATCTAATCGAGGTGGAACAATGATGTCTGCAAAGCTTTGGGCACCTGCCCTGACTGCTTGCGCATTAGCAACAAGTATCGCGCTTGTTGGCTGTAGCAAAGATCCTAAAGAGGGCCAGCAAGCTGGTGCTCAACAGCAAATGCCACCGACTGAAGTTGGTGTGCTGGTTGCACAGCCACAAAGCGTTGAGCAGTCTGTTGAACTCTCAGGTCGCACAACAGCATTTGAGATTTCAGAAGTACGTCCACAGGCGACTGGTGTCGTGCTAAAACGCTTATTCAGCGAAGGCAGCTATGTCCGTGAAGGTCAGGCGCTGTATGAAATTGACTCTAGTACTAACCGTGCCACAGTGGACAATGCTCGTGCAGCAATTGCACGTGCTGAGGCAAATCTGGGCGTGTTACGTGTTAAAGAAGGTCGTTACCGTCAACTGGTTGGTACTAATGCGATTTCCAAGCAGGAATATGATGATATTGTAGCGCAGGTTAAACTGGCTGAAGCTGATTTGAATGCGAACCGTGCAACATTACGTAATGCTCAAATTAACTTAGGCTATTCAACTGTACGTGCGCCAATTTCTGGTCAAACTAACCGTTCTTCAATCACTGCAGGTGCGCTGGTAACTGCAAACCAGCCAGAGCCTTTGGTAACCATTCAGCGTCTGGATCCGATCTATGTAGACATTAACCAGTCAAGTGCGGAATTGCTGCGTCTGCGTCAGCAGTTGAGTAAAGGTGACCTGAACAGCTCTAATAACACACGTGTGAAGTTAAAACTGGAAGATGGCAGCATCTATCCGGTTGAAGGCCGTTTAGCATTCTCTGATGCCAGCGTGAATCCTGAAACTGGTACAGTGACACTGCGTGCAGTATTCCCGAACAAGAATCACCTGTTGCTACCAGGTATGTTTGCTACTGCGCAAATCGTTCAGGGTGAAGTACCAAATGCTTACCTGATTCCTCAGGCGGCATTAACACGTACGCCTACCGGTCAAGCTATGGCAATGTTAGTGGGTGCTGATAATAAGGTAATCCCACGCCCAGTCACGACTGCGGGTACACAAGGCCAAAACTGGATCGTGACTGAAGGTTTGAAGCCGGGTGATAAAGTGATTGTAGATGGTATTGCGAAAGTAAAACCGGAACAACAGGTCGTGGCTAAACCTTACCAGCCTCAAGCTGCTACACCACAGGGTGCTGCACAACCTGCTGCCCAACAACCTGGTGCAGCGCAAAAAGCGGATGATGCAAAAGAACAATCTGAACAAAAACCTGCTGCCAAAGCATAAGGAGTAAGGTTTATGGCTCAATTTTTTATTCATCGTCCTATCTTTGCGTGGGTGATTTCATTGGTGATCATGCTGGCGGGGGTTATTACCCTCACCAACATGCCAATTGCCCAATATCCGACCATTGCACCGCCAACGGTCACCATTGCTGCAACCTATCCGGGTGCATCTGCTGAAACTGTGGAAAACACGGTAACACAAATCATTGAACAACAAATGAATGGTCTGGATGGTCTACGTTATATCTCTTCAAACAGTGCGGGTAATGGTCAAGCGTCTATTAACTTGAACTTTGAACAAGGCATCGATCCTGATATTGCTCAAGTTCAAGTACAGAACAAACTGCAATCGGCAACGGCGCTTTTACCTGAAGATGTACAACGTCAAGGTGTAAAAGTCACCAAGTCTGGTGCGAGCTTTATGCAGGTTCTTGCATTTTACTCTCCAGATGGAAGCCTATCGGCGTCAGACATTAATGACTATGTAAACTCAAACATCTCTGAACCACTTAGCCGTGTTGCAGGTGTTGGTGAACTTCAAGTCTTTGGTGGTTCATACGCAATGCGTATTTGGATGGATCCTGCCAAAATGGCAAGTTTGCAAGTCACACCAAGTGATATTGCTCAAGCCATTCGCACCCAAAACGCACAGGTTGCGGTAGGTCAATTGGGCGGTGCACCTGCAATTGAAGGTCAAGCTTTGAATGCGACGGTAACTGCGCAAAGTATGTTGCAGACGCCTGAGCAGTTTAGAAATATTTTTCTAAAAAATACAGCTTCAGGTGCTCAGGTTCGCTTGGGTGATGTTGCGCGTGTTGAACTTGGTGCAGACAACTATCAGTTTATTTCTAAATACAACGGTAAGCCTGCAGGCGGTGTCGCAATTAAATTGTCTACAGGTGCTAACGCCCTAGATACTGCTGCTGCTGTGGAAGAACGTCTCAAACAGTTACGTCCAAACTACCCTGCGGGTTTAAAGGATGAATTGGCCTTTGATACCACACCATTCATTGAACTTTCGATTAAGAGTGTTGTTAAAACTTTAATTGAAGCGATCATTTTGGTCTTTATTGTGATGTTCCTGTTCTTGCAGAACTGGCGTGCCACAATTATTCCAACCATGGCCGTGCCTGTGGTGGTACTGGGTACTTTTGCCGTAATCAATATGTTTGGCTTCACGATTAACACTCTGACCATGTTTGCCATGGTATTGGCGATTGGTTTATTGGTCGATGACGCAATTGTCGTGGTGGAAAACGTAGAACGTGTCATGGTCGAAGAACATCTTGACCCTGTAGCGGCGACTGAAAAGTCGATGAAACAGATTTCAGGCGCACTGATCGGGATTACCTCGGTATTGTCTGCAGTATTCGTACCTATGGCATTCTTTGGTGGGACGACAGGTGTTATTTATCGTCAATTCTCCATTACCCTTGTGACTGCAATGGTGCTATCACTATTAGTAGCATTGACCTTTACCCCTGCCCTGTGTGCCACGATTCTTAAACAGCACGATCCAAACAAGCCAGAAAGCAACGGTATTTTTGCACGTTTCTTCCGCTGGTTTAACCGCAGTTTCGATAAGCTCTCAGTTAAATATCAAGGCGGTGTTAACCGCATGACGCATCATAAAATCTTCTCGGGGGTTTTATATGCAGTGGTACTGGGCATTATTGTGTTATTGTTCCAAAAACTACCATCATCATTCTTACCTGATGAAGATCAGGGTGTGGTGATGACATTGGTACAACTCCCACCAAATGCAACCTTGGAACGTACTGAAGCTACCATGACCAGCATGTCTAATTTTTTCAGAGAAAATGAAAAAGAGCATGTGCAATCGGTATTTAGTGTTTCGGGCTTCTCTTTCTCAGGGATTGGTCAAAACGCAGGTATGGCGTTCATTAAGTTAAAAGATTGGAGTGAGCGTACCAGCCCTGAATCACAAATTGGTGCAATTATCCAACGTGGTATGGCACTGAACATGATTGTGAAAGATGCGACTTACATCATGCCATTACAGCTTCCTGCGATGCCAGAATTAGGTGTCAGCTCAGGCTTTAACTTGCAACTGAAAGATGCTGCGGGCAATGGCCACGAAAAACTCACCATGGCACGTAATATAGTGTTGGGTGAAGCAGCGAAAGACCCACGCTTAATGGGGGTGCGTCCAAATGGTCAGGAAGATACACCACAGTACCGTATTATTATTGACCAAGCGCAAGCAGGTGCGGCAGGTGTCAGCATTGCTGAAATCAACAGCACCATGAGCATGGCTTGGGGTGGTTCGTATATCAATGATTTCATTGACCGTGGTCGTGTGAAAAAAGTCTATGTTCAAGCTGAATCAGACTCTCGCATGATGCCTGAAGACCTGAACAAGTGGTATGTCCGCAACAATAGTGGTGATATGGTGCCATTCTCTGCCTTTGCAACAGGTGAATGGACTTATGGTTCACCGCGTTTGGAACGCTATAACGGTGTATCTGCCAAGAACATTCAGGGTTCACCTGCGCCAGGTGTCAGCTCTGGTGAAGCCATGCAAGCGATGGAAGAAATTGTCGCAAAACTACCGTCTATGGGCTTAAATGGCTTTGATTATGAATGGACAGGTTTATCGCTTGAAGAACGTGAATCGGGCGATCAGGCACCATTCCTCTATGCACTGTCATTACTGATTGTATTCTTATGTTTGGCGGCCTTGTATGAAAGCTGGTCTATTCCATTCTCAGTCCTCTTGGTGGTACCGTTGGGTATTGTCGGAGCGTTATTGCTTACCTTCGGGGGCATGATTTTGTTCAAAAACCCGAACCTATCCAACAACATTTACTTCCAAGTGGCAATTATTGCCGTGATTGGTTTATCTGCTAGAAACGCGATTTTGATTGTGGAATTTGCCAAAGAGCTACAAGAAAAAGGTGAAGACCTGTTTGAAGCGACTTTGCATGCTGCAAAAATGCGTTTACGTCCAATCATTATGACCACGTTGTCCTTTGGTTTTGGTGTATTGCCGCTTGCACTTTCATCAGGTGCGGGTGCAGGTAGCCAACACTCGGTCGGTTATGGTGTTTTAGGTGGTGTGATTAGCTCAACCTTGTTAGGGATCTTCTTTATTCCTGTATTCTATGTTTGGATTAGAAGTATCTTTAAATACAAACCAAAACAACAAAATCATCAGGAGCATGTATCGTGATGCAAAACTTATGGTCGCATACAGGCCGTGGTATTGCGGTTTCTGCCCTCGCGCTTGCTTTGACAGCTTGTCAAAGTATGCGTGGGCCAGAACCCGTCGCTCAGACAAGTATTCCAAGCAGCTATACTGCTGCATCGGGTACTTCAGTGGCTGAACAAGGTTATAAAGATTTCTTTGCCGATCAACGCTTGTTACAAGTCTTAGATATGGCATTGAACAATAACCGTGATTTACGCACAGCGACGCTGAATATCCAACGTGCCCAACAAGCCTATCAAATTACCGAAAACAACCAGTTACCTACCATTGGTGCAAGTGGCAGTGTATTACGTCAAGATCAAGGCGGTGGCGCACAAACACGCTATAACGTCGGTTTAGGTGTGACTGCTTATGAGTTGGACTTTTGGGGACGTGTACGTAGCTTAAAAGACAATGCATTGGACAGCTATTTAGCCACCCAAAGCTCACGCGATGCCACACAAATTGCCTTGATTGGTCAGGTGGCGCAAGCATGGCTCAACTACTCATTTGCCAATGCCAATTTAAAACTGGCAGATCAGACGTTAAAAACGCAGCTTGAATCTTACAATCTGAACAAAAAGCGTTTTGATGTTGGTATTGATAGCGAGCTGCCTGTGCGTCAGGCGCAAATTTCTGTCGAAACGGCACGTAATGATGTTGCCAACTATAAAACCCAAGTCGCGCAAGCACAAAACTTGCTGAACTTGCTGGTGGGCGAACAAGTTCCAAGTGCGTTATTACCAACGCAGCGTGTGACGCGTATTACCAACACTACCGCAATGGGTGCAGGTTTACCTAGTGACTTGCTGAATAACCGTCCTGATATCCGTACTGCAGAGTATCGACTGTCGGCTGCGGGTGCCAATATTGGCGCAGCAAAAGCACGTTTATTTCCAAGCATTAGCCTTACGGGCAATGCAGGCTATGCGTCAACTGACTTGAGTGATTTGTTTAAATCAGGCAGTTTTGTTTGGGCAGTGGGCCCGAGCATCGACTTGCCAATTTTTGATTGGGGCACACGTCAAGCCAACATCAAAATTTCAGAAACGGATCAGGAAATTGCGTTGGCTGATTATGAAAAATCAATTCAGTCTGCGTTCCGCGAAGTAAATGATGCTTTGGCAGTTCGTCAAAATATTGGTGATCGTTTAGCGGCACAAAAACGCTTGGTTGATGCGACCAATACCACTTACAAATTGTCTAATGCACGCTTCCGCGCAGGCATTGACAACTATTTAACCGTGTTGGATGCACAGCGTACCTCTTATGCAGCAGAACAAGGTTTATTGTTGTTGGAACAAGCCAATTTGAACAATCAGGTAGAATTGTATAAATCTTTGGGTGGCGGTTTAAAAACCAATACCTCAGATACGATTCAATACCCGCCATCTACAGCTGAACGTAAACAGGCAAATCAGCAGTAAGTCTCGGTTTTCGATCTTATTGAAAAAGCTCACTTCGGTGGGCTTTTTTATTGCTTTTTATCATGGAGTTTCTTATCTTCAAAGGAACAGAATCAGGTTCTCTATCCCTTATGCTACTCAGTAATCTGGAATCCGTCCCGGGACATGTTATTAGCAGTCAAATCGATGTGGTCTATGGCAGTACGGTACGTAGTAAACACGTTGGCCGTGATTTGCTCGCAGGTTTGAAAAATATTGTTGGCGGTGAGCTGACTGCCTATACCGAACTTCTGGAAGAATCGCGCCAAGAAGCGATGAACCGGATGATTGAAAAAGCTCGTCAGATGGGTGCCAATGCAATTGTCGGCATTCGTTTCTCAACGTCTAACATCGCCCAAGGTGCATCTGAACTATTTGTATATGGTACAGCGGTGGTAGTGGAGCCGAATGTTCCAAAGCTTCCAGATCCCTTCCCGTCAGCAGGTTAAGCTATGGATAACCTGATTTTTCAGTTTGTCGTTTTTGCCCTGCTGTTTTCGGTAGGTTTTGGCTTTGGTCGTTATTATGAACGAAAACATCTAAAAGAGCTGGCGGAACAGGAAGTACGGCTTGCTCATATTGTGCTAGATACTCACCGTTTTACAATTTCAGAATTCGAAGGTCAGCTGATTAGCTCCAATGTAGTGATTTCCCATGATTATTTTAAATATGTGATTGCCAATATTCAGAACATTTTGGGTGGACGTCTGGTCAGCTATGAAAGTATTGTGGAACGTGCACGCCGGGAAGCTGTTGTTCGCCTGAAGTGTGAAGCTGAGAAAATCGGTGCTACTCAGATTATGGGATTACGCTTGAGTACTACAGAACTGGGCATGCAAGGTGGAATGGTGGAAGTCTTTGCTTATGGCACTGCCATTAAAAAGCCTTAAGTCTTAGATTCAAAGTCTCTCAGTGAATAATATTCCATTCAGATGATCGATTTCATGCTGCACAATCCGTGCAGCAAAGCCACTAAATTCAGCATCAACCTGCACACCTTCCATGGTGTAATAACGCACCCGAATATCTTGTGCCCGGGCAACTTTGCCTCTTTGATCCGGCACACTCAAACAGCCTTCTTCACCCAGAACTTGTGCTTCAGAAACATGTACAATTTCCGGATTGAGCATTGTCACTGCTTCCATATACGGTGCCTCGGGATAACGCAGGTTTGGACGTGAAGCAACAATAATGATCCGCTTGGAAATATACACTTGTGGGGCAGCAATACCTACCCCCTGACGGTCAAGCATGGTATCCATCATGGATTTATTGAGCTGATACAGCCACTCACTGCCGAATTCCGAATCTGCCACAGCAGTTGCAACGAGTCCTAAAATTGCCTCACCTTGCCTGGCCACGGTTAACACAGTCATGTTAAATCTCTCTTCATTTAAGGCAATGCCTCTACTCTTTATAAGCCAATTTTAGCGCCTTCCAAAGCAGATTTTTTTGTAATCTGTATCACTGAAAACTTTTTAAACGAATAGCCTGATCAGGAAAGAACATCAATACGAACTAAAAAATCAGTCATCTCTATTTTTTAGTTCAGTTCTTTGCTCAATTTCAACTTTTATTATTCCAAAGCATTTTATAAATATCTTTTTTTATAACTTTTAGTTTATTTTTAGCAAAGAAAGATTGATTATTCAATAAAAAATGTTTCTTTTAAAATCAAACAAATACTCAGTAATAGATTAAGGATTTCAGCATGGATGCACCTCCGCGCCTGTCACAAGCAGATAAACGCACTCTTGGACTTTCATCACTGGGCGGCGCGCTCGAGTTTTATGATTTTGTCATCTATGTATTTTATGCCAAGCTCATTTCAGAGCTGTTCTTCCCCAGCACACTCAGTCCTTTCTGGGCCATGTTGAATACCTACGGCATTTTTGCTGCGGGTTATTTCTTCCGTCCATTGGGTGGTGTAGTGATGGCACATTTTGGTGATCTAATTGGACGTAAACGACTGTTTAGCCTGTCAATTCTGTTAATGGCACTACCTACCCTGATGATCGGGGTCATGCCGACCTTTGAAAGCATTGGTTATGCAGCGCCAATTCTGTTGCTGTTAATGCGTGTGCTACAAGGAATTGCCATTGGTGGTGAAATTCCTGCTGCCTGGACTTTTGTCTCTGAACATGTCCCTGAGCGTCGTATCGGGATTGCCAATGGTGTGCTTACCGCAGGCCTGTCACTCGGGATTCTGCTGGGAGCCTTGATGTCACTCTTTATTTCCTTACAGTTCTCTGAAGCAGAAATTAAAGACTGGGCATGGCGTATTCCCTTTATCCTCGGCGGTATTTTTGGTTTTGTAGCGTTGTACCTGCGGAGTTACCTGAAAGAAACACCGGTATTTAAAGCCATGCAAGCCAAAAAAGAACTGGCAAAAGAATTGCCGGTGAAACAGGTTCTGGCAAAGCATAAAACCGGTGTCGTGATTGGAATGCTTTTTACCTGGTTCTTGACGGGCTGTGTAGTGGTACTGATTCTGGCGATGCCAAACCTGCTGGTCGGTGCTTTTGGTTTTGAACGTGCCAATGCCTTTAAAATGCAAAGTGCGGCGATTGTGATGCAAATGGTGGGCTGTGTACTGGCAGGTGTATTGGCCGATCGTTTTGGTGCTGGGCGTGTCATTCTGTTTGGTTCTCTTCTAGTTGCGACTATGGCGGGCATTTTCTATAACAGCCTAGGCCATGTTGCACCGTCAACCGTGTTCATGCTGTATATGTTGTTAGGTTTAAGCTCCGGTACAGTCGGGATGGTGTCTTACAGCATGGTAAAAATGTTCCCGGCACAGATCCGCTTTACCGGGATTTCTTTCTCTTACAATCTGGCCTATGCTATTGCCGGCGGAATTACCTTGCCACTCGTACAATGGCTTAGCCTGTATAGCAATATTGGTGCAATGTACTATGTCTGGACTGTATGTCTGGTGACCTTGTTCACCGCTCTGATTTATAGAAGTAAATTTGAAAAATCGGCAGTCTGATCAATAAAATATTGTGATAAAAAAGAGCCTCAATATGGGCTCTTTTTTTGACCTGCTTGCCATTTAGGCAGTCAGACTTTTACGGATTTCATCTTCAATGATGCTGATTTCAATCTGGCTAAATTTGCGGATTTCGCCTTCCGCATGTTTTTCCAGCATGCCGCCGACCAAGGGCACCTTTACTTTTACGGTCCAGTCCAGTTGAAACTCAATCTGGCGTTCATCACCTTTTACTGCACGTTGGCAAGTCGCTTCGATTGGCAGGTTCGCACCAAGCTCCACTGTAGAAGTCAAATGTTCCAGATTACTGATGTCGGTACGTTGCAGACGAAAAGCATCACGTAACAGTTTTTTTGCGATATCTGGAATATTCACGTCCAAGTTATATGCACGTTTCAAGGTATAGATTTCACCCTGTTTCTCAGAAACCAGAATCTCCATGTTCTGCGCCGGAATACGACGACAGACCGCTTCGTGCATACTGATATCACTGACCAGACGCTTGAATTCATCAATAGAAACACCATTGATGTTTGCCTTTACAGTAAATTGATGTGCCATGTGGTTTTCCTTTTTATTTTTTAAATTGTGGATGTGGCTTGTATTGAGGAAGCTTATTATAAAGCCAAATTCAGGATCAGATAACTTTGCTGTATATCGACAGTATTAAACTGAATTTCTGATCCAGAGTCATTATGCAATGTTTAGGTAAATTAAGGCACATAAGTCAATCATCCACCTTTAACCACACTTGAGTTTTCATGCCACTACTGATGATCAGCTTGGCTCCGGGATAGCAAATGACAGCTTCAAACTCATCTGCACCATCATCCAGCCCAGAGGTATACCAGGTCGTACCTTTCGGAAAATCATTCAGCCAGGTAGCCTTATAAAAATCTGATACCGAATCAAACTGGAGATACTGCTGCGGCTGTGCCTGAATCTTCCGTGCCAATTCGATAAAACGATCTAGTTGGGCCTGCCGGAAGTCAATCAGCATTGTCGTGCTCCTGACAAAAGCAGATTTTAGCATGCTGACTGCTTGCGAATAACAGATAGAAATATTTGCACCATAGCATACGGCCGAGGACGTGAATCTTATTGAATATATGCACTGGCATCATCAAGAGAAAAAACAAGAATGAGGGCTATTAATGGTTAAGAAAATTATAGACCAAACAGATTGCATCAACCTGAACAGTTATCCGTATTCATTCAAAACTTTATTAGGCACAATGTGCATGGTCTGACTCAAAACGATGTTCATATCGATGTTCTTCCCCATGCCGGTCCACATGCGTATAGAAAACTCCATAACGTCCCACATAATACTCGATAGATTGACCATAAAAATTCCAGTAAATAGACCACTCTCCCAAGTCCATTTTTCGGATCACACTATTGGTCTGGAGCGGCATTCGATTCAACCATTTCTGCTGTAACCCTTCAGCCTGAGTACGCTCAGTAATAATCGCGGACTGCTTGAATAACATTTTAGCGATATCATCGAACAGTTCTAGCTCATAAGCATCTACCGTCATAGCGAGTTCATGTGGCTTTTGTGCAGTACAAATAGACGTTTGATCTTGGGAAGACGGCGGCTCTGCTTCAGGCTTTAAGCGCTGACCATGATAGCGGGCTTTATAGATTTTGAAGGCGATTATCCAGGCAACATACATCACCAAAACACTACAGATAACAAGCATTACTTTGACCATAGGCTAAGTCTCTTATTCATTTTTCTTATCTTCAATCTGTAACCACAGATCTACTCAATTACAGTTCATTTACAAACCATAACATATTGATTGAAAAATACCCAACTTTAGTCATTTCAAAATATTTCGAAAAATTTATATTTCTCACTATAGGATAATTTCTTTAAATACTTCTAAAATATTTTTTATACTGACTAAAGAATTTAGCTCTAATGTAAATGCGAATAAAAATCAATACACGCTGTCTAACAATTTAAACAAGCCACACAAATGCGCCACAGAAATGCTGTATAAAGAGTTTTTTTGCCGGAAAATTCCCTAAAAATATAACAATCCTAGACTTTCATTCATACTTTAGATGCTGCTAAATGAAACACTCGTTATTATTTAGTTTAGTTAAATTTGCCTTATGATTCGTGAAGGAAAGGTTCAGGATATTCCTCAAATTGTACATGTTGTTCATGACAGTATTCGCTCCTGTGTCATGGATCATCAACGTGAGGAAACCCGTATACAAACCTGGCTTGAAGCATTTACCCATTCCACCCTGATTGTGGAAATGCTATATAACGATTGCTGGGTGTATACCGTACATGACAGAGTGGTCGGTTTTCTGATGGTGAGTGATCAGGGAGAAATCCGCATGCATTATGTAAGTAGCGGTATGCAACGTATGGGATATGGAACACAGTTATTTTATTACATGCTGGATTTTATGACGCCTAAAAAAATTGACCGTCTCGAAATTGAAACCACACGAACTGCATTGCCCTACTATACTAAACTTGGTTTTCAGAATACTTCTCCCCACATGCAGGATGAACCTGCGTTGCACCTGTTCAAAGCTTTATCTTCCAGCACCTATCCTCAGTTCTGATCAGGCTGCAACAGCCTTGCTTTTGATTTGGTCTCTACCTGCAAGTTTGGCTTCATACAGATGCTGGTCTGCTGTTTTCATTAGTGTATGAATATCTGCATAAGGATGATGAGCATCCATATAGGCAACCCCCATACTTACAGTAACATAATCTTTATCATCCCTACGGTTGTCATGCGCTAACTGTTCTGCCCGCACTGCAAGCAGTACGATTTCAAAAGTTTCCCGGGCTTCCGCAATCGGCATATCATGTAACAGAATTGCGAATTCTTCCCCTCCGTAACGCGCTAAATATCCCTGTTTAGGCAAAACCTGCTGAATCACCTGAACCAGCCGTTGCAATACTTCATCACCTTTTAAGTGACCATAGTAATCATTATATTTTTTAAAGTAGTCCACATCGATCATGGCAAAGGACAAGGTCTGTTCAGGATGTTGAATGGTCTGATTAAACAGGCGCTGGATTTCTTCATTTAAGGCACGCCGGTTATAGGCGCCAGTCAAGGCATCGACATTAATCTGATATTGCAGTTTAGTATTCAGTTCATGTAACTGTGCTGTTCTTTCTCGAACTTTCTGATCCAGTGAACTGTTCAAGACCATTAATTTATTATTCAGTCGCTCGGTATAGTAGGTTTGATGGGCATAATTACGAGATTGTTGAAACATAATGATTAAGGCATACAGACTGGTCGAAATAAATGACAGATGTACGCTCTCAATTACATTCAGCAATACCAGATAATCATTAAGAAAAGTCACACACAGAAAGATGATGGCAAACAGGTTAGTGGACGAATATTCATCTCCTTGAGAAAGTGTCACATAAAACCCGTAAATAAAATTACCCAGTATCACCAGACCATAGATAACACTATACAAAGCCAGACGCTCAAAAACTTCTGGTGTGCTGAACAATGTTACTGCGATATTAAAAATCAGTAATCCCGCACCTACGTAATAAATTGAACGTCGGATATAACGCGGCTTAAACAGGTACATGTAGCTCAGGAAGAATAAGATTGCCAGAAAAGTAAACAGATATTCTAGACGAGCGCCCCATAACCAACTGATTTTACTCACAATGGCATATGGATGCGGGGCAGAAAACAGATTATGCAGTGCCAAAAAAATAATAAATAAGCCAAAAATAAATACACTGCGGCTATTTCGCTCCACAGATCCGCGAAACAGAGAAAATAAAATGGTAAATAGTCCTACACCCAGCACTGTGCCACAGACCACGGCGATACTCATCATTTGCAGCATAAACTGTCGATTAATGGTCGCAGAGGGGCCAATTTTCAGAGGCTTTTCTAGTCCGCCATGTAAATTAGTATAGTTGGAAACCTGAATACTTAAGGTAAAATATTCATTCTGTGGCACAAAAGATGCGATCTTAGGTGCCTTTTCAGTCACCTGCCCTGCCGGGGTTTTACTGATTTTACCAAGACGCAGCAAGATATCCCCATTTAAATAAATGCTATAAGCACCATACTGACTCGGAATCTGAATCGCTAAACGTTGTCCGATAAATTTTTTGGGAATTTTAAAATGACTAATAAAAGTGCCATAAGTGGCATTGGTTCCGGTGAGACTCTTGAATGAAGCTGGAAGTTCAACTACTTGTGATTCGAGTTCAGGATCTGGTTGCTCAATGAACTGACGTGGATAGAACTGCCATTTGCCTTGCAACAAGGTGGTACTATCTTCATCAAATTTTAGTTCGGTGACCTCATTCTGATGAGCTAGGAAATAAGATTCTGGAGCAGCATCATATTGAGCCCACACGATCCGTGTAGTCCCCATCAAAAATATCAGCATCAACCACGATGCCAATATCAGCATAATCCCCCTAAACCTGAGCAAAAAGACCATCCTGTAACTACTGTTATTAATTCTAATGTACGTGGAATGTTGGATATTGCCAATGATTTTTCATATAAAAAAGCAGGATAACCGACGAGCTATCCTGCTACTGAATTCCTGACATATTGTACTGTTCAGAAAGTCACATAATATCAGTCACGTGTTTTAACGTCATACAGTTCGATTTCAAAAATCAGGTTGGAATTCGCCGGGATAATGTTCCCCATTTTACGTTCACCATAAGCCAGGTGAGCAGGTACGATCAGCTTACGTTTACCCCCTACTTTCATGCCCATAATGCCTTGATCCCAGCCTTTAATCACACGGCCAGTGCCGATGACCGTCTCAAAATAGTTGCCACGATCCAGCGATGAATCAAACTTGGTTCCATCTTCCAGCCAGCCAGTGTAATGCGTGGTAATCAGTGCACCTTTTACCGCTTCTTTACCTTCACCCACCACCAGGTCAATAATTTCTAGTTCTTTGGTCATCGCCCATATCCTTCATTTTGCAAATAGCACTAGTATAAACGCGATTGAGCCAAATTCCTCAGACTTTAACTGCAATGGATCAAAAGCTGAGTTCCTGAATCTTCTTATCCTGTAATAAATACTGGGTTAATTTCTGGTGATTTTTAGCCGAACCCATCAGGATCCAGCGGCCTGTGATCCGTCGGTCGATTTTTTGCTGGCTGGAATGAATGACTTTTAATTTGTATTGTTTAAACAGTTTTTCATAATGATCCGGCTCATGCTGCTCAAAAGGACAGACAATTTCGTAGTTTCTTTCTTGATTCAGATGCTCAATCCCACGTTGTACATAGACCAGTAGAACCAGTACGATCAGCACGATCACCGTTGCCCAGACACTTAACAGTTCATAGCCAGCACCAACTGCCATGCCCAGTGCAGCTGTCATCCAGATCGTGGTTGCAGTGGTAATACCAGAAATCCGGTTGTCATCTTTTAAAATTACTCCGGCTCCCAGAAAACCCAGGCCAGTTAAGACATTGGCTGCCAGACGGTCGGGGTTGGCCACACCGATTTTTAAGGAAATAATAGTAAATAGACAGGAACTCAGACTGACCATGATCATGGTGCGCAGTCCGGCAGATTTACTATGATATTCCCGTTCTGCCCCAATAACTGCACCAATCACGACTGCTAACAGCAAATCATAAAGTTCATGATACATGCTTCGTCCCTGGACCTTATTATTCTCTCCAGATATACGAAATATTGGGGCGAGGATACAAGTCGAAACTTGCATCCTTGTGAGTTGTTATTGTAACTGTTCCCACTCAATTACAGCCTGTGCCTGATCGCCAATCAAAGTCCATTCACTATCCATAATGTTTAGCTGCAACTGCATAGTGCGTTCACACAGTTGTTGTACGGCTTCGGTACTCGCCGGAGACAGCTTCCACACTTCCACATTGGATAGGGTCTTCAGTTTAGAACTGCGCTTGTACCATTCATCAACAGAAGTACCATAAGCCACGACGGCAACTTTCTTGCAACGGGCACTTGCCTTTTTGACCTTATCTTCATCGGGCAAGCCGACTTCGATCCACTGTATCAGTTGACCGGTCAGGTCTTTCTCCCAGAGAGCAGGTTCATCAGTTTCAAACAGGTCTTTAGTAAATTCAAGCGTTTCACCAGCAAAACGTGCATAAGCCAAAACACGCACCATTAGACGTTCAATGGTTTCCGAAGGATGCAATGCCATCGTTAACTGATAGTCTTGATAACGATGGTTATCCATATCGGCAATATTCAGGTCAGCCTTGTAAATCGTTGCTTTAAGCGCCATAACACAATCCTCAAATTTGGCGCCTAGCATATAAGATTTATATCGATTTTGCTGAACAGATTTATCGCCATGCCAGAAAATTTAGCTAGCAGAATGTCCTGCTTCCGCATCAATCCGACATTGCATCAGCGCAGTTTCAAAATTCAGCCAGTCACGTTCAGTCTGGTAAATAATCTCGACCCGGTTATCAATACCCTCTTCTGCTGACTGATAGTTAAACTGCTCCGGATTAAAGTTAAAGCTTTTCCAGCCCTGATTGGTATTAAAAATCCCTTTGATACGTAGCCAGTCCTGCTGTTCACAGAGCAAATCAATCAGATCATAAAAATCAAACTGCCAGCGTTTTGGCAACTTCCAGCCAGCCACTGCATAACCTTGTGCGGATTCCACATAATGATAAGGTAGCTGCTGGATTTTCACTGCAACCTCATCTGCACCAAGGGAACGCTGCTGTTTTAACAAGGGCTGAATCTGACGAACAGAACCGATATAGTCCTGCTTGAGCTGTTCAATATCAATCTGGCCATTTGCACTAAATAACCAGACCTGGTTATAAGCCTGGTACTCTTGCTGTAGCTGTTTCAAACTTTCCTGATCTTCTGCAGTCATTAAATCGGTATGCGACACAATGACAATATGGGCAGCCTTGAGCTGATCGGCATACAGGTTCTGGGTCGTCCAGACCTGATCATGCAAACGCGAACCATCGACGACAGTCATTAATGCCTGCATCTTCAGATGAGTCTGCCAGTGCGGTTCTGTGAGCTGTTCCAATAACTGCGCTGGATGCCCCAACCCGGTCGGCTCAATAAACAGTCGATCTGGCTTGGATTCGGATAATAATCGCGACAATGCCACCTGCATTGGCAACTGACTGCTACAGCATAAACAGCCACCCAATAGTTCTTTGACTGCGTAGCCTTCATGTTGTGGTAATAAGGCTTGATCCACGCCAATCTGACCAAACTCATTCATCAATACTGCCCAGACTTCATTTTCCGGCTTTTGACTGAGCAAATGCTTCAGTAGTGTGGTTTTTCCTGCCCCTAAAAAACCGGAAATAATATGCACGGGCACTGCAGATGAAGGAGAAAGGAGTTTCAAGGCGAGCTCACATAGCAATGAAAATGAGGAAATTGATACATTATAACAATGCCATTTGACTTGCAGGGAGTTAATTTACTGACGTAACTAGTAAGTTCCTCAAAACTTCAATTCTGTCAGTTTTTACCAATTTTCAGCGTAGGCAACCACTGACATAAGATTAAAATTTAGTCAATTATGAAATGTTTTAAAACATTTTAATTGATTTTTTGGGGTTAAATTTAACAAAAATAAAACATAACCCTGAGTTTTGTATACCGGACGTACACATTGTTCTATAGCTTCTGTTAAATCAATTGCGGTACGAATTTTCCGCCCCTAGCATAAGTCCCTGTTGTGTTGATGTGATGGTCAACACAATAAATGACTTGTGAATAAAACCTATAAGGATGCCAAACATGAACTATGCTCAAATTCTACTTGCAACTACACTCAGCGCAGCAGCGGCAACTAGCTTCGCAGCAACTAAAACCACAGATAGCAAAACAACATCTGAAGAAGAAAAAGTTGTCGTGAGCACTCAGGAGCTTCCTGAAACTCAAGCTGCAACTGCTCCGGCGACTGCAGAACAACCAGCTTCAGAAGCAGCTGCAGAACCTGCAACTAAAACACCAAAAGCATCATCTGCTCAATAAGGCAATTTTGCTTTTACCGATAATGAGTAGCCGTTCATTCGGGTACTCATAGCTCCTGTTGGGTAACTCTCCAGTGGATTTATACTCCATACTCTACAGGAACTTTAAATGGCTGATTGCAGACCTCTGCATTCAGCCATTTTTCTAAGCTCTTTTTACTTTCTATCATAATAAATGATAATTATTAAATCACTCCAGACTATGAGACATATTAATAAATTTTGTTATTTATCAATAATATGAATATTAAAATTGTTTTTTCACCATGCATTATAACTATGTAGCACCGACTATGGCATAGCTTGTTTAGACTTTGGATTTGGCCCTTAATCCACTTCATTGTGGACGGATTTAAGGAACCTTGCGATGAGCAATGCAAATTACACAACTGAAGTAGCCATTTTGGGTGCAGGTCCGGTAGGTCTGACGATTGCTAACTACCTGAGTAAACAGGGCGTACAGGTCACTGTAGTTGAACAGCTGGACAGCCTGATTGATTACCCTCGTGCAATTGGCATTGATGATGAATCATTGCGTACGATTCAATCATTAGGTCTGGTGGATCAGGTTCTTCCACATACCACACCCAACCATGCGATGCGTTTCCTGACTCCGAAAGGTCGCTGTTTTGCGGATATTCAACCATTGACGCGTGAGTTTGGCTTCTCTCGCCGTAACGCATTTATTCAGCCACAGGTAGACAATGTTCTACTGCAAGGTCTAAAAAAGTATAAGAAAACTGAAGTACTGTTCTCTCGTCACTTGACTCATTTCAGCCAAGATGCTGACGGCGTAACACTAAATGTTCAGAGCAAAGATGGTGGTTCGGAAGTTGTACGCGCGCAATACCTGATCACATGTGATGGCGGTAACTCTTATGTGCGTCGTACTTTAAATATTCCATTTGAGGGTGAAACTGCACCAAACCAGTGGATTGTGATCGATATTGACAATGACCCATTGGCAACCCCGCATATTTACCTGTGCTGTGACCCGGTGCGTTCTTATGTATCTGCTGCCCTGCCTCACGGTATCCGTCGTTTCGAATTCATGGTCATGCCAGGTGAAACGCAGGAAGAATTGAGCAAGCCAGAAAATATTGCCAAACTCTTGTCTAAAGTCCTGCCAAATACTGATGGTATTGAAGTGATCCGTCAGCGTGTTTATACCCATAATGCGCGTATTGCGGACAAATTCCGTGCCGACCGTATTCTGCTTGCCGGTGATGCTGCGCACATTATGCCTGTATGGCAAGGTCAAGGCTATAACAGCGGTATGCGTGATGCCTTTAACCTGGCCTGGAAAGTAGCACTAGTGGTACAAGGCAAAGCAGGCCCAGACTTACTGGACTCTTACCAGGTAGAACGTAAGGACCATGCCAAAGCGATGATCGATCTTTCAGTCATGGCAGGCCATGTGCTAGCGCCACCGAAAAAATGGCAAGGTTTTGTGCGTGACGGTATTGCCTATGCATTGAACTATATTAAGCCAATCAAACAGTACCTGCTGGAAATGCGCTTTAAACCAATGCCTAAATATCATGATGGTGCGTTACTGGCGAATGCTCAGAAAGACTCTCCAATCGGGAAAATGTTCATTCAGCCACAGGTCAAACTGGAATCTGGTGAAACAGTATTACTGGATGAAGTCATTGGTAATGACTTTGCTATCATTGCCTGGGGTGTAGATCCGAAATGGGGCTTAAGCAAGGAATCAATGCAGCAATGGAAAAAACTTGGCGTGAAGTTCATTCAGGTCATTCCTGCGGTTCAGCTGTCTAATCAACAGCGCAAGCAATATGAAGATGTTATTACCATTGGTGATATCGGCACTGATATCCGTACATGGTTTGGCAAGACCAAAGATTCTATCGTCATCCTGCGTCCAGACCGCTTCGTTGCTGCCCTTGCCATTCCTCAATCTATGGAAAGCACAAGCAAGGCGCTGTTCAACAAGCTCCATGTTAAATAATAATTGACCTGACTTAAAAAACCACGCTACGGCGTGGTTTTTTTATTTATGGATGACAATAAATAAGGTTTCAGCTAAGTACGGTATCGCTCAAACCATGGAATATCTTTGAGTGAATCACGGTACGCCATCTGCTGTAAAAAAGGCTTGAACTCCTCAAAAGGCGGTAATATTTCGGAGGAAATAGCAAAGATTAAACAATAAGCCACATATAAATCTGCAGCCGAACATTTTTCACCAAGTAAATATGGATTTGCTCTCTGTATTTCCTGCTTAAGGAAACTAAATACAGAATCTTCGTGACCAAAGCTCAGGCTTCTACGATTCTTTTCGATCTCTGTCTGAAGTACCTTGAGGTTTTTGATATCAATATATTCAGTAAAAGGGCCATGGCAGAAGAACATCCATTTCAGATAAGCTCCGCGCTTAGGGTCATCTAGTGCAGGCGCCAGACCTTTCTCCCGATATTTATCTGCCAGATAGACATAAATTGCTGCCATTTCTGAAATGACAATACCATCATCCACCAGACATGGAACCTTACCCATGGGATTAATCTGCTCATAAGCTGGCTGGTGCATCTCAGTATAAGCAATTTCAATCTGCTCAAGCTGATTTTCAATCTCCAGCTCTTTCAGCAAGGACAGCAAAGTCAGGCCGCGAGACTGCGGATTATTATATAAGGTCATCATAATCGTGAACCTATGCTTTATTTTATTCCCTGACTATAGCGTTATTTTAGAGTGAGATTAGTGAGGATATGCTACCAATCATTTCATCCTCATCTGTGTCGGTTTCCCTAGCCGATCCCTCTCCCTAAATTAAAATAAATCCAGGCAGAATTTTTCTTTTAACACTTTCAGGATCAGGTTAATCACTTCATGTTTCTGATCCTTGCGATAAGTCGCATACAAACCAATCATCGGGAGCGGCTCGATGGTCTTTTTCACCATAATATTTTCACCTAATAACGGAATGACATAAGCCGGTACTAAACTCCAGCCTACTCCCATACCGACCAGATTCACATTCAGCAAAATATTGGTGGAATGCTGTACCACATTGACCTTAATACCGGACTTCTTCAGAAATTCATGGATGATATTAAACAGCTGAGGTGAAGCCTGTTCATCACTGATCACGAAGTTACGTCCTGCAAAATTCTTGATACTTAAGGCAGGTATATCTCTTACATCGGAGTCGCGCGGTACGATCAAGGTTAATGGCTCATCAAAAATCTTGATCGATTCAAATTCTGCTGAAGGATCTGGATAGCGGGTAAAAGCGATATCAATTGTCCCCTGACGAAGCCATGAAAACTGTTCAGCATCGGTCAGGCTATGGAACTGGGCTTTTAAATCCGGAAAATGCGCACGGATATTCGGCATGATGTAAGGGAAAATTTTCATTTCTGCCACAGGTACAAAGCCAATATCCAAATGCTCTTTTTCCACTTCTGCGACTTGGCGAGCCAATTGGATCGCCCGTTCAGCATGTTCCAGACTCTGCAAAGCTTCTTTGAGAAATACCTCTCCTGCTTCGGTCAGCTCAACTTTACGGTTAGAACGTTCTAATAGCTTGACCCCAACTTCCTGTTCCAGATCTTTGATCTGCTGGCTAAGAGAAGGCTGCACTGTATTTAGCTTTTCCGCAGCACGAGTAAAGTTGAGTTCGCGTGCAACCATACAAAAATAACGTAAATGTCTAAGTTCCATGTTCTTATTCCTGTTATATCGCTATTTTTGTTCGTTTTTTGGATATGGTGTATCGATAGACCAGCAGAGTCAATATCACGATCATCGCACATAACATATATGTGGTTTCATACCCCCAATGCGCTATAAAAATACCCATCATTACAGACCCGACTGCTAAACCAAGATCAAACAAGGTAAAGAAGGTTGAGATGGCATGTCCCATACGCTGTTTCTCCACCGCCTGAATCGCCAGAGTTTGCAGGCATGGGAAAAGTGAACCATAGCCAATCCCAATAAAAACAGCAGAGAGCCACAACATCCATTGATTATTGACTAAAGTGACCAGCACCAGACCTAAGGCAAAAAAGATCAATGATGGATAGATCACGGCATCTGGACCTTTACTGTCATAGAACTTACCGACCCAAGGACGCACGAGCAACATGGACAACGCGAAGACAATAAAGAACAGGCTGACATAGGCCAACAGCTGCTTGGTTTCTGCAAAGACCGTAATAAAGCTGGTAATACTGGAATAAGCAAATGCAGTAAGTAGTGCTACAAAGCTCACAGCCAGGACTTTCGTTTCGATAATATCCTGCAAGCTTAATCGCGATTTTTCTGCAGTTTTTACTTTCGCTTGAGGCAGCTCTCGAATATTCAAGATTAAACTGAAGATCAATCCCAAACTGATCAGGACGGCGAGAATGCCAAACAGCATCTGAAAGCTGGTGAACTGAATCGTAGTCAAGGCAATCAGCGGACCAAATACTACGCCCAGATTGGTCGACATGACGAAATAGCCCATACCTTCCCCTTTACGCTGATCCGGAATAAAGTCATTGGCTACCGGTACGGTCACCGTAGTCAAAATACTGAACCAGATACCATGCAGAAAACGCACGATCAGTAATGAACTCATGCTATCAATCAGCAGATAACTAAAGGCAAACAGCGCAAATAGGAGTCCTGCCCCACGCATCGCCAGTTTCTTACCCAATTTCTCAATAATCAAACCTGAAAAAGGACGAATGGCAATAGAAGACACCAAAAATAAGGTCAGCGCCAAGCCCGCTTCTTTCACCGTTCCACCCAGATCCGTGGTGATGTAGATTGGCAAAATCGCGATCAGGGCAAAATAATAGGTAAATAGAAATAAATTATTCAGTACGCACAAAATAAATGAGCGATTCCATAAGGGAGCTGTCGTGCTAAACATAAAAACCAACTATATACAGAAAATTCTAAAATCAGGCCTGAGGTCTTGCAGGCTGTAGGTTCAGTGCAACCAGCGCGCGAATATAATTCTCATCCGGCATTTTGTTAAAAAAGATAATCTGGTAGTGAATCGGACCGTACAAACAGTCCAGCATCAATTCAAAATTATAGTCCGCACGGATTTCTCCACGCTCAATCGCTTGCTGGATCAAGCCGCGCATTTGTTCTCGACGCGGTAGCAGATACTGGGTAAAAAATTCCCCTGCAAGTTCACGATGATTAGCCATCACCACCAGTAATGCCCGTCCTACCGGATGATCTAGTGCCTGAGATAACCGTATTAATTGCTGTACCAGGTTATCTTCCAAAGACCTGGAAAAATCCAGATCAAAAATAGACGCGGTATGTGCTCTGAAGGTATCCAGAACCAGTTCAGACTTATGTTTCCACCAGCGGTAAATGGTGGACTTACCCACCCCCGCCCGTGCAGCGACATCTTCAATGGTGAGCTGATGATATTCATATTCAGTCAATGCTTCCGCCACCGCCTGCAAAATACATTTCTGACGACGTGAGCCTTTTTCTTCTAGTATCATATAATCCATTAAAAAACGAAACGATACGTATCGTTTCATAATAGATGATTTATAGGGTTATGACCAGTCCGTATGAAAAGCACAGGCCAAAAAAAGACCTCTAATTTGAGGTCTTTTTTCACTTTATAGAAATTAGCTGTGGGCTGTTTTCTTATAAATACTGCAAGAAGGATGATGATTTTCTTGCAGTCTAGCAATCTTACGCTGTTCAGCTGCTTCAAAACGGCAACGTTTCCAGTCATTATCAAGATTCAGTGGCGGAATATGTTGCGGTTTACCATTTTCATCGACTGCCACCATAGTAAAGTAGCAGCTGTTGGTATGACGCACAGTACGTTTCTGGATATTCTGCGCCTCTACACGGATCCCGATTTCCATCGAAGTACGGCCCACATGGTTCACACTCGCCAGGAAAGTCACCAGTTCACCCACGTGAATAGGTTCTTTAAAATTCACTTTATCCACGGACAGCGTAACCACATAACTGCCTGAATAGCGGCTCGCACAGGCATAAGCAACCTGATCCAGCAATTTCAGAATGGTACCACCGTGGACATTTCCTGAAAAATTCGCCATGTCTGGCGTCATAAGAACAGTCATTGTTAATTCTGACTGATCGTCTGAAGCTGGTGCAATTTGATCTAATGGGGCCATCGCTTTCTTTGAACTCTTTGAATGACAATGATATAAGCACATTATTATATCGTTTTTACTACTAATTAAATGTTCTATTCGGCAAAAAATCCATCATTATTATTTATATGAAAAATGATTTCATACAGAAATAAATATAATAGAAGCCGCTTGAATGATATTCCATCGAACCTGTATTTCAGAAAATCATTATTTCTTTATTATTTTCATGATGAATAATCTGTATATAGATGGAATTAAGAATTTATCCAGACTGTTTTCATAACTTCTCATAGATAAATTCTTCTACTCATCCTTTAGTCAGCACTGAGTCTTAACATTTCCTGAGCGACATTTTGATAACTCAATACTTGCTGACCGTCGAGCTGTGTTTCTACGGTATAAGTGCCATCCTGATGTGTAGCAGTCACTTTAAAGATGTATTGCTCGAACTGAGCCAGTTTGACCTGCTGCCCGACTTCAAGATTATTCATATGTCATCCTAGATTTGATCTTATCTGTTTTCATTAATTGCATTCTGACATGACTGATTGAATTTTCAAACAATTGATAAACTTAAGTATATAAATAACCATATAAGATTCTAAAAATATATACTTTAATAATATATTAATACTAGTAATTTATTTAAATTTCAGTGGCTTATATTTTTAAAGCTGATTATTTTTTATTAATATATACTTAATAACACTTAGCTCATATTTTCTATAGATTGATATTTTCTTATAAGTAATTCTTATTATTTTTTTGAATATACGAATTAAAAAACCCTCATTTATTACAAATAAGGGTTTTAATTGAATAGCTGCTTTAGAGATTATTTTTCACGGGCCAGTAATTGTGGAATCTGATGTCCTTTTGCATAATCATGTTTCTGATATACCTGTTCAATTTCAAGCAATTTCCCCCGTGCCGCTTCAATACCCGCTTCCATAGTCATAGTTCTGCCACGCACATCAAAAATATGTCCTTTCTCACGCAAGTCTGGCTGGATCACTACATCCGCATGTTTTAATTCTTCAAAGGCAAGCCGCTTCTGCATAATGTTGATATTCTGATTGAACAAGCCCCAGACATTGGTCGTTTCGGTATGAATTGGCTGCGCCAGAATATCGATGGCGATGACAATATCTGCACCCAGTTCACGAGCAACATCTACGGGTACCGGACTAACCAGACCGCCATCCACATATTCCTTTTCTTCAATCATGGTGGGAATGAACATACTTGGAATCGCGACCGATGCACGTACCGCCTGACCGGTATTGCCATAATTAAATACGACTTTTTTGCCTTCTTTCAGGTCTGTCGCCACCACAAACATGGGAATCTTCAGGTCCTGTAAAGGAACATTGTCTACCTGCAAATTGACATAGTCTTCGACTTTTTTGCCATCAAAGAAGCCTTTTAGATCGATTCTGAAATCACGAACATCATTGGCTTTCATGCTCAGCGCAATATTGCGCAGCTCAATCGCAGGTTTGCCACTGGCATAAATAGAACCAACAATACTGCCAGCACTGGTTCCCACAATCATGTCCGGCTGAATGCCTGCCTGCTCCAGTACCTCAATCGCGCCAATATGCGCATAACCACGAGCACCACCACTGCCTAAAACCAGCGCAACCACAGGACGCTGCTCGGTCATTTTAATCTTCAGAAAATCGATTTGATTCGGACGTGCTTGTGCTGTGCTGTACTGCATTTGCTTGGATTGAATACCTGCCTTCATTGCCACCATTCGCTGATCAGGCATGCTCTGACAGCCGTTCAAAAACAGTCCCAGCATGATGAAGCTCAACCCATAGTTCCGCATACAGCACTTATCCTCATTTTAATAGCTGCATAGTGTATAAACACCATGTTAAATTAACTGTTGAATTTCGTAAATTTGTCATACAGTTTGAATAACTTATAGCTATTTAAACCTGTATTACCATGCAGTCACCTACCCTTTATCAGATTTTTCTGACTTTCTTCAAGCTTGGATGTACCGCATTTGGCGGACCTGCTGCACATCTGGTATTTTTCCACCATAAGATGGTCGGTCAATTGAACTGGTTGAATGATGCCCAATATCAACAACTGGTGGCATTGGCCCAATTACTGCCAGGACCCAGTAGCAGTCAGGTCGGCATCGGCATCGGCTATATGCAACGAGGTTATAGCGGTGCCTTAATGGCCTGGCTAGGTTTTACTTTGCCATCTGCACTGTTAATGACTTTGGTTGCCGTGCTCGGACAGCGCTACTTTCATATTTTAAACTCACATAGCTTTCATGTGATCCAGCTTATTGTGTTTGCAGTGGTCAGCTGGGCATTCTGGCAAATGTTGCGTAGCTTCTGTAAATCCTGGTGGCAATATAGTCTAATGATCGCTGCCACAATCTTTCTGGCTGTCGTCCCACTCAGCTTTAACCAGATCCTGGTGATTCTACTGGCTGGCTTGATCAGTATTGCGATGAGCAAGTTTCAAAGTCAAGCACTGTTACAATCGACACCAGTGAAAAATGCCACTCTAGACACCCCCTATATTCAGAAAAATCATGCAGTTTACTGGTTTATCGCCTTTTTGCTACCCTTCATAAGTATCCCCCTTCTGGTTCAGTACCTGCACTGGTCTGAACTCGGTTTCTTTGCCGATTTCTATCGAACAGGTTCTCTGGTCTTTGGTGGTGGACATGTCATTTTACCCCTGCTTCATCAGGACTTTGTCAGCACCCAGCTGGTCAGTGCACAGGCTTTTGACCTAGGCTATGCTTTTGCCCAGTTGATGCCTGGTCCGCTGTTCAGTTTTGCTACTTATCTTGGTGCTTTATTGGACTGGACGGATCAGCTCTGGCTTAATGCACTACTGGCGACTATTGCTATCTTCCTGCCCTCATTCTTGCTGATTTTTGCAAGCTTACCTTACTGGTCCTGGCTGATGCAGCAAGCTGTGATCCGTCATGCAGTGGCAGGGATTAATGCAGCAGTGGTCGGACTGTTACTTTATCTGGTCCTGCAACTTGGACAAAGTTATCTGAAAGACTGGGAAGATGTGGTATTTGTAATCGTGATGATTTACCTGCTGCGGTCAAAACTTCCACTCTGGTTCAGCCTGATTGCAGGCTTCGCAGTCTATTATAGCTATCTCAGTTTTTTATAAACTGGATTAATAAAAAAGCCCCGAATGATTCGGGGCTTTTTCAATAGGGTTTTACCAGATATCGGATTTGACTTTGTCTTTAAACTTAGGATGTTGATCCAGTTTAAACACTGGCTCTTTCACCCCACGCTTTAACTGACCGGTATAATCTTTCAAAAGCATCAGGATAAATGGCATCAATAACAGAATCGCAATCAGGTTAATACTTGCCATCACGCCCATGAACAGATCTGCCATGTTCCAGATCAGTGGTACGCTGGCAATCGAACCGAAATACACCATGAACAGCACCAGAATACGGAAGATCATCATCACACCTGGATTGTTATTGATGAACTGCACATTCCCTTCTGCATAGGCATAGTTCCCGATAATGGAAGAGTATGCAAACAGGAATAGAATCAATGCCAGGAAGTCATCCCCCCAGGCACCGATCTGGCTTTCTAGTGCCATCTGGGTCAGGGTTACGCCTTCAAATCCGGCATTTTCATACAGTCCAGACACCAGAATAATGATCGCGGTACATGAACACACCACAAAGGTATCTACAAATACACCGAGCATCTGTACCAGGCCCTGATTCACCGGATGTTTTACATCCGACGCAGCAGCAGCATTCGGTGCAGAACCCATCCCTGCTTCATTGGAAAACAGGCCACGCTTGATACCCATCATCATCGCCATAGAAACCATGGCACCGAAGAAACCACCTGCAGCAGCTTCAAACTCAAACGCTTTAGTGAAGATCAGCTGGAAGATAGATGGCAGTATATCGTAATTGATCACAGCAATATAAAGCGCCACAATCAGATAGAGAAGGGCCATAAATGGCACAAAGCTTTCAGCAACTTTTGCAATCCGCTTGATGCCACCGAAAATGATCACCGCAGTGATCAAGACCAGAAATAGACCTAACCATGAAACTTCAAGGTCAAAACCACCCAATGGCAAGTTCAGATTCGCTTGATCCCAGCCCCAAGCATGTGAAGTTGCACCAATAATCGCATTGGCCTGCACCGCATTAAAGACAAAGCCGTACGTCAAAATCAGTGCGATAGCAAAGAGGATACCCAACCATTTCTGTTTCAGACCTTGCGTAATGTAATACGCTGGTCCACCACGGAACTGCTTGTTCTGGGTATCACGAATCTTGAACAGCTGTGCCAATGAAGATTCAACAAATGCCGAACTCATCCCCAGAAAAGCGGTAAACCACATCCAGAACACGGCACCTGGGCCACCAATGGCAATGGCAATCGCAACACCAGCAACATTACCCACACCTACACGGCTAGCCAAACCCGTTACAAAGGCCTGGAATGGCGTAATCCCATGCTCATCCTTGGTTTCATTCCGGCTGCGTTTCATGACTTTCATACTGTGCCAGAACAGACGAATCTGTACGGCCCCAGTCATGATGGTATACAGAATACCCACTGCCACCAGGAAGACGACCAGAAAATCCCAAAGTGGACCATTTAGGGCATTGACCCAACCCAGCAGGGTTTCATTGAGCTGTTCATTCATATTCAATCCTTTCTATCCGTCTTAGATTTATTGTTATGACTCTGCATATGTATCCTTACACAAAGAATTTCAGAATTACCTGAATCACAGTGGCATTGATCAAGTCTACGAAGAATGCACCACAGAGCGGTACAATCAGGAAGGCTTTATGTGATGCACCGTACATATTGGTAATGGCCTGCATGTTTGCAACTGCCGTCGGTGTTGCCCCCATACCGAAACCACAGTGACCTGCTGCCAGGACAGCCGCATCATAGTTTTTGCCCATGACACGGAAGGTTATAAATGCTGCGTACAGTGCCATGGTAATAGTCTGTGCACCGAGGATCACCATCAGTGGGCCCGCAAGGTCGGCTAATTGCCATAATTTCAGAGATAACAATGCCATTGCCAGATAAAGTGACAATGAAGCATTACCAAATACATCAATCGCGCGGTCAAAGACCTTAACCTTAAACACACCTTCAAGTACGTTACGCAGGATTACACCACCTGCCAGCGCCCAAACGAAGGTTGGCAGTTCAAATGCAGTACCTTTACTGAAACCGGTCATAAATTCTGCAAATGCCAGACAGCCTGCAAACAGACCTAGTGTAGTAATCGCATTATCTGCGGTAATCAGGCGTACGCGGTGTGGATATTCAAATGGAATGTATTCAGTTGAATTCACATCTAGCGGAGTATTATCACGTTTTTCAACCTGAGCCGCAGTACGTGGAGTGGCTAATTCATAGCGGTTAATCAGCATTTTCGCCAAAGGACCACCGATGATACCGCCAATGATCAGACCGAAAGTCGCACTGGCCATACCAATCACCAGGGCACCCTGGATACCATGTTGCGTTTCCATAATCTCGCCCCATGCACCTGCCGTACCGTGACCGCCAGTGAGTGTAATTGAACCTGCAATCAGACCAATCAGTGGATCAATACCCAACAGGCTAGCCAACGTCATACCGACAGTGTTCTGTACTATGATGAACACTGAAACTGCGATCAGGAAGATCACCAGACCAATACCACCTTCACGCAGCTTGGCAAAGTTTGCACTCAAACCAATCGATGCGAAGAAGATCAGCATAAAACTGGTCTGCAATTCTGCGCTTGTGGTAATACTGTAACCCCACAAGCTGTGGATGATCAGGGAGATAATCGCTGCAACCAGACCGCCTGCAACAGGCTCTGGAATGTTATAGCGCTTTAGAAAATCGATTTTATTGACCAGGAAACGACCGAGCAATAAGACAATCACTGCAGCAATCAAGGTATAAAATGCGTTAAAAGTAAAATCCATAATTATTTGCCCAAGATGATTCTGAATTTTTGTTGTTCTAAAAGTAATCTTTTGACTTAAGTTTAGTGGATGATGTCCACCTCCCTACCCTATATCAGTCAACACGGACAGTAATCTCTTTTAGAAAAACAAAACAATTCAGCACCTGATTCAAATTCGTTAATGCAATCTGGCAGATTGCATATAACCCTAAGACCATCTTAAAAATACAATGTGCGAAATCTTGAGGCTGTTAAACAGTCGGTTCTGCATCGAAAGATGAGATAAAAGCTTCATCATCCTGCAGGATCTCGAAGCACAATATTTTTAAATTCATTCCAAACCCACAGATACGCTACAGAAATACCGCGATAACCACAGTTTTTTATATTTACGATCCGTTCAGAATGTTTAGAATGAACCTTCAGATGAAAAGTCGGACATTATGCGGTGTCTTAATGCACTGTATTATTGTTTTTTATTAACAATAGCTCGACTTTTCATAAAAATAATTCATAAATAGATATTTTTTTGATCTATCTTTCCTTATTTTAAAGTTTTAACAATTCATTATAAATACCGCATATTTAATGGAGATTCATTGAAGCTTCGATCTATTTTATTAGGATTATTGTAGTCTATATTGCTTATACAACATTTTTATGAAAGTTTTATTTATCTTAATCACAAGATATTTAAGAAAAAATTAATTTATAGATAGCTAATATTGGATTTAGCCAAGAATAAGAGGTGCAGCTGCATGTTTTAGAGATATGAAGTATTGATTAATTCCTAAAAACCAATATTTTTAGTTTAACCTTTGCTTATGGATGAACTTACTTCATCGCATCAGCTACTATCATTTGTTTAGTTTATAGTCAGAACTTATCATCAAGGAAATAACAATTCATATGGATCAAACAATCGTCAATGCTGTGGATCAAACCATCACTTCCCGTCATTCAGTTCGTGCTTTTCTGAATACGCCTGTAGATCAAAATACCTTGAAAGATATTTTAACGGTTGCCAGTCGCGCACCTTCCGGTACCAATACCCAGCCCTGGAAAGTCTATGTACTTACAGGTAAAAAACGCGATGAACTGGTCGAGAAAGTATGTCAGGCACAAATGGAAATTTATCAGAATCCAAAACTGGCTGAGCAATATAAAGAAACTTTCTCTTATTATCCGGAACAATGGCTTTCACCTTTTATTGACCGTCGCCGTGAAAATGGCTGGGGACTGTATGGCTTGCTGAATATTCAGAAAGGCGAAAAAGAGAAAATGGCACGCCAGCAGTTGCGTAATTTCCAGCTGTTTGATGCCCCAGTAGGTTTATTTTTTACTGTACACAAATCATTAGGCATTGGCTCGAAAATGGATATTTCCATGATGATCCAGAACGTGATGCTGGCAGCTAAAGCACGTGGATTAGATACTTGCCCGCAGGCAGCCTGGAACCATTTTCATCCTATTGTGCTAGACGTGGTGGGCGCCCCCGAAGATGAAGAACTGGTCTGCGGCATAGCACTCGGCTATGCAGATCCGGAGGATATTGTAAATACTTTCATTACACCACGTGTGCCGGTTGAGGACTTTGCTGTCTTTTTAAATGACTAATCGCCTGAACTTGTAAGCTTATCCCGGGCAGTTATGCCGTCCCTGCGTTTAATCCCCTTTAGGTGACGGCAGCTGCAGACGATAAATGGTCGCTGCCGCAATCCCAACAAAGATCGCCATTACCAGCGCCATATTAAATAAAGGATTCCACCACATAAAGTTCAGTAGAATCCCGCCAAGCAGACCACAGGCAAACTGCATGCTGCCCATAATGGCACTGGCAGTTCCGGCACGTGTACCTTGCTCAGACATCGCAATTGCCATGGCATTTGGTCCGGTAAAACCAATGGATGCCACGACCATAAACATGGCCATAATGACCAGAATTAGAGATTCAGTCTCAATTATCCCCAACACCAACAAAGCAATTACGCCACCAAGTTGTAAGGTCGTTCCAATTCTTAAACGACTTAAAATCCCAAACCGATGTGCCAGCTTTTTATTCAAGGTAGAAAACAGCATAATCCCGACTGCATTGCCACCAAAGACATAGGCAAACTGCTGCTCGTTTAAATGAAAATGATCCATCAGAATCGCTGAAGATGAGGTGATATAACAGAACAGGACTGCACTGGAAAAACAACCAGCAAACATCGGCTTTCTGAAACTTTCATCCTGAAAAATTGCCTGATACAGGCTCATGACCTGGGTAAAATTTAGTTGTAAACGGCGTTCTGGCTCCAGGGTTTCTTTAAAGAAAAAATGTACGCATGCCAGAATCACCAGACCAAACAGCATCAGCAATACAAAAATCATATTCCATTCAAATACCAGTAATACCCAGGCACCCATACTCGGCGCTAGAATTGGAGCAATCGTACTGACAATCATCATGCTGGCGAAAGCCTGAGCTGCTGAATGCATATCCAGGCGATCACGGATCGCAGCACGGGCAATTACCACACCGACACATCCGCCTAAGGCTTGCAGCACCCGTGCGGCAATTAGACTCCATTCATTTTGGGCAAATACACAGAGCAGACTTGCCACTACATATAAGGCTAAACCAAAGTACAATGGCGGTTTACGTCCGATACGGTCACTAACCGGACCATAGACCAGCTGCCCGATCGCCAGCCCCAGAAAATAGGCAGGCAAACTGTTTGCCACCTGCTGGGTAGTGACACCAAAATCATCAGCCATTTGTGGCAATGCCGACAGATACATATCAATAGAAAGCGGGCCAAGTGCCGTGAGGGATGCCAGTAATATGATCCAGGACATGGCATAGTTTTTATTGGTCGTTGTTGTCGACATAATGATATTTAGAATTTAAATGAGCGCTGTGCAGACAAGTTTACACAGGGCATAGTATGATTTGTGAAGCAAATTTACTTATTTTTATTGCTAAATTTTCACACACTTATTAAGTCTTTATCTAAAGACAGTGGTATAGAAGGACGAATCTTGAAATCCTGGCTCACTCGTTTCAAGCAAACCACCGGCAATACGACCTTTATGTATAATCTGCGGATGATCATTGCCTTTGCAGGAACTGCCTTTGTGCCTTATCTGATGGGTCAGCAGTTAATGACCATTCCACTGACCTTGGGCGTGGTGGCAGCAGGTTTAAGCGATATTGACGACCGCTTCTCGGTCCGGATTCTGAATCTCCTCTATACCTATATTGGCTTCTTTATTACAGCCTCTGCCGTTTATCTATTATTTCCTTATCCGATCCTGTTCGCCTTGGCACTCATCGTGTCCTGTATTGGCTTAATTCTGCTCGGCTCACTGGGACGGCGTTATGCTACGATTTCATATGGCTGTCTGGTGATCTCGGTCTACTCCATGCTCGGGGTAGAATTATTTGATAACTGGTACACCCAGGCAGGCCTGCTGGTTATTGGAGCCATGTGGTATGGCCTGTTATCTACAATCAGTTTCCTGCTGTTCCCTGCGCGTCTGGCACAAGATAATCTGGCCAAATGCTATTCGTCGCTCGGTAACTTTCTTTATGCTAAATCGAATCTATTTGATGTTGATATGACATCGAGTAGTTATCAGCAAAGCATGATTGAACTTTCACTTGAAAATGGCAAATTAATTGCGATTTTTAATGATATGAAAGCTGCTTTACTGACCCGACTCAAGGGAGATCGAGGACAGAAAGACACCCGTCGCAGCCTGCAATATTATTTTATTGCCCAAGACATTCATGAGCGGGCGGACTCAGCGCATATTGATTATCAGAAACTGGCAAAGATTTTTGAGCATAGCGATATTCTGTTCCGCTTTCAGCGCATTTTGTCGATTCAGGGCAAAGCCTGTAAGGACCTGAGCGAAAGTATCCTTCAGCGCAAAACATACCAGCATAATTCGCGTTTTAAACATGCCTTTAAGAACCTGCGCTATTCGCTGGATAAGTTACGTCAGGAACAGCAGTATGATGAAGTCTGGATCAATGCACTATTTTCTCTGTATCAGAACTTAAAATCGATTGATGCCCAGTTACGTAACCTGGAAACCGAACGCAATATTAAGTTCGAGCGTGCCAAACATATTGAAAACCAGCTCAAAGATGACGACTTAAAAGGCTGGGAAGATATCCGGATCAGGATCAAACAGCATCTGACCCCGGAATCCGTGCTGTTCCGTCATGCGGTGCGTTTGTCAATTGTACTGCTGATTTCTTATATCTTTGTACAGCTGACCAATATCGAATATGGATACTGGATTCTGCTGACTGCCCTGTTCGTGAGTCAGCCCAACTTTAATGCCACCAAGCGCCGTTTACGCCTGCGGATAGTCGGCACATTGATTGGGATTAGCCTGGGCTTTGCCGTTCTGTATTTTGTCCCTTCAATCGAAGGTCAATTATTGCTTCTGATCCTGAGTGGCGTGCTGTTCTTTGAATTACGCAGCAAGCAGTATGCGCAAGCTACAGCCTTCATCACCATTCTGGCTTTGATTAACTTTAACCTGGATGGCGTGGGCTTTTCCGCAGCATTGCCACGGATGATTGATACCCTCATTGGCTGTGCGATTGCCTGGTTCGGGGTGAGCTTTATCTTCCCTGACTGGAAATTCCGCCGTCTGCCGCGTTCAATCAAACGTTCTTTAAATGCTGAGGTCGATTATCTTAGCGAAGTGATTGAACAGTATAAAACTGGGCGTAACAATGGTCTGCGTTACCGGATCGTGCGTCGCGCTGCACATAATACCGATGCTGAAGTTGCCTCCCTGATTTCGACCTTGGCGACTGAGCCCGATTTTGATCCTTTGCAAAAGAGCCAGGCTTTCGAATTTCTTTGTCTGAATCATACCCTGATCAGCTATATTGCTGCGCTAGGTGCACATCGTGAGAAAATCGAAGATCAGGAAATTTTAAGCCTGCTAGATCAAGCGCTTGAAGACATTCGTGGAGCATTACTGGCCGATGAAGTGCCCGATCTTAGTGCACAGAATATGATCCACAATATTCGTCAACGCCTGTCACACCAGCAGGATGAAGACCAGAAATCCCTGATCATTTTGCAGCAACTGTCCTTAATGTTCAGTATCTTGAATCAACTCAGTCAGTTAAAGCAAGGTTTAAGCCATGAACGTGATGAACAGGCAACCGAATTAGCCTCATTATAATTTGACTGATTTTGGAACAATATACTCACTGAATTGGTACAAATAATGCTAAACTTTTTGCAGTTTTAAATTTGTAAATTTCACTATGACCGCGAAAAATTTATACGCCTATACCCTACAGCCTGTGAACTATGAAGTGACAGAACAGGAACAACGTCATGCTCAGCTAATGATCTGGCGCAGTACCAATAAAATTGGCATGAAAGCCTGGCTGATCATGGGTGCAGTTGTGGCACTTTCTATTCTGGGCATTATCATGCTCAAGAACTATTCTACGATTTTTTGCTGGGTGGCACTGGTGTGTGTCGTGCTGTACTACCTGATCCGTACTTTTGGTCTGGAATGGTATGTAAAGCGCAAGATGAACGAATTTCCAGTTCAGGAAATTAAAGGTATTCGTCTGGGTGTACAACCTCACGGGATCGTGATGCGTCAGAAAATGGGTCTACAAGAAGGTGTAGGTGCGATTGGCTGGAAAGACATCTATGAATGGTACAATACACCTGAATTCATGCTGGTTAATTTCAAAGTTAAAGGTCAGCAAGGTGCTTATATCCTGCCAAAACGCCTGGATAGCAAAAATTTCTCGTTCGAAACCATTCGCAAGCATTTACGTGAAGAAGTAGGCGAACCGAAAGAAATCTGATACGAATTTTCATTAAAAAACCTCCTACCTAGGTACGGAGGTTTTTTTGTATTCATAACTGTAAACGATAATGAGAATAAATATTATCCGCAAAATCCATCATTCTATTGCGATATTCCTTTATAATCAGACCATTTTCTAATATTCGTATTTTCATCCAACGACCATGTTTAAAAAAACCTTTTTCCAGATCCACTGGTTTCTTGGAATTACTGCCGGTCTGGTCCTGTCAATTATGGGCGTTACCGGGGCGATATATTCCTATGAACAACAGATCCTGAAATGGATCAATACGGACAGTTATACCGTACAGGCACAATCAGGGCCGAAACTCAGCCCGGCTGAGCTGTATCAGCATTTTAAGCAGCAAAATCCTGAAATGCAGATCAACAGCGTGAGCCTGGATGCCAGTCCAACAGGATCCAGTACGGTTAATATTGCCAAAGAAGGTGCTCGTCGTGGCTACAACATGATGGTCAACCCATATACGGCTGAAGTACTGCCTGAAATCAAAGGCCGCGAGTTCTTCCAGTTCATACAGCAGTTACACCGTTATTTAACCATGGGTCCTGTCGGCAAGCAGATCACAGGTGCGTGTGCCCTGATGCTGATTTTCTTTGTCTTGTCGGGTCTTTACCTACGCTGGCCAAAACGCCATTCAATGAAGCAGTGGCTAGCTGTGAAGCCGCAACTGAAAGGTCGTAACTTTATCTGGGATCTGCACGCGGTTGTTGGAACCTGGGTCGTGATTTTTTACCTGATCCTGGCGTGTACCGGACTGTACTGGTCTTATGACTGGTGGCGCAACGGTATGTTCAAGGTACTGGGTGTAGAACGTCCACAACCTGAAATGCAGCAAGGTCAAGGCGGCCGTGGTGGTGCAGAACAAGGTCGTAGTGCTGGCGAATCACGTGGTGAAGGTCAACGTGGTTCTCGTGGTGAAGGTGCAGGCGAAAGTGGTCCACGAAGCGAAGGTCAGCGCGAAAATCGCGGTGAAGGTCGCGAGAAAGGTGTTGACGATACCCTTCTACTTACTGCATTGAACAAGAGCTGGGCAGGTTTCCAGAATGAATTTAATGACAAATATTCAACAGTTACTTTTAATATTCCTAAAAAAGCCGATGGTGAATTAAAACTCAGCTTTACCGATGTTGAAGTTCAGCATGAGCGTGCCCGTAATAATGCTACTTATAACTATCAGGATGCAGCTTTTACATCGGTAGAAATGTATGAAGACAAAAAGCTGAATGAAAAGATCATGAGCAGTATGCTACCGGTGCACCGTGGCAGCTTCTTTGGTCCGATTTATCAGTTCTTTGCCATGGTCACGTCACTGCTCATGCCACTTTTCTTTGTGACTGGCTGGATGCTGTATCTGAAGCGTCGTAAACAGAAGAAATTAACCCTTGCCGCACGTCAAGGCGCTACAGCCATCGATATTGATCCAAATGCCAAGTCTTGGCTGATTACTTATGCCACACAAACCGGTGTTTCTGAACAGCTGGCATGGCGTACCGCAACTGCCTTGCAACAAGCACATCAACCAGCAACAGTAAAAGCCGTACAACAGCTGACGCTGGCTGATCTGCAACAGGCTGAACAGGTGCTCTTTATTGCAAGTACTTATGGTACCGGTGAAGCACCAGACCTGGCTTCGTCATTTGAGAAGAAAATTATGTCCGGTCAGGCTGACCTGAGTCATCTTCATTATGCTGTACTGGCGCTGGGTTCTAAAGAATATCCGGATACTTTCTGTAGTTTTGGTCACCGTATTGATCAATGGCTGAAAAATAATGGTGCTCAGCAATTATTTGTCACTATTGAAGTCGACAATGCCAGTAACGAGCATATCCAGCAATGGAATGCCGCACTCGCTCAGTCAACTCAGCTAGAACTTCAGGCCATGGATATTGATAAAACCTTTGACCATTGGACCCTTGTAAAACGTGAGGTGTTGAATCCAGGCAGTCTGGGAGCTCCAGCCTTTAACCTGGAATTTAAACCTGAACATGAAGCACAATGGCAAGCGGGTGATATTGCAGAAATCCAGCCAGGGAACAGTGCTGAACGCATTGCACAATTCCTGGCAGCACACCAAATTCCCGCAGGTACTGTAGTTGCCTCTATGCAGCAACGTATAGAAGACATCCTTTGGAATCGTGATCTGACTCAGCCAATTTTTCCATTTATTTCTTCAGAAGAATTACTGAATCAGTTACCCGTGTTACCAACACGTGAATATTCTATTGCCAGTATTCCAAGCCAACAGATCTTGCGTCTGGTGGTTCGTCAGCAACAGGATGCCTCTGGTGAACTTGGTCTAGGTTCAGGCTGGTTAACACAATATGCCGCACTCAATGCACCTATTGCCTTGCGTATTCGCAGCAATGATTCCTTTCATCTGGTGGATGATAACCGCCCAATTATCTGTATTGGTAATGGTACCGGGATCGCTGGCCTGATGAGTTTACTGCATACTCGTAACCGTCAGGACTATAATGAAAACTGGCTGATCTTCGGTGAACGTCAGCGTGCACACGATTTCTTCTATCAGGAAACCCTGGAAGCCTGGTTGACTGTAGGTACACTAAAACGTCTGGATCTGGCATTCTCACGTGATCAGGCTGAAAAAGTTTATGTACATCACAAGCTCCGTGAACAGGCGGATGAGCTGAAAACCTGGGTGAACAATGGTGCTGTGATTTATGTCTGCGGTAGCATTGATGGCATGGCCAGTGATGTCGATCAGGCACTGATTGATATTCTAGGTGAATCAACTGTTGATCAGTTACGTCAGGACGGTCGTTATCGCCGTGATGTGTATTAATCAGTAAGTGATGAAAAAAACCGGGCCATGTTGCCCGGTTTTTTTAATTGCCTATAAGACTGAAATGCTTACAATAAAATATGAAAATTACAGGATCATTCATGTCAGATTTTTATAAACGCCTGATCAGTAGTATTGCAGGGATTTTACTGAGTGCAGACAGTCTCTGGTTACTCTTACAGGACAAGATTCATCTGGGAATCTTGCTACCACTATTGATTGGCGTCTTACTGATTATTTACGCCCTGTTCTTTTCCTATTTCCAGCAATGGCACCAGCATTCCAGGTTTCGTTCCAGTGTATGAAAATGGATGTGGATTGGACTTTTTACCTTGGTCGCCAGTGTTCTGATCTTCTTTGGTTATATTCAAAGCAATATCAATAGTGATAATACCCAATTGCCAACCAAGGCAATCCTGGTTTTAGGTAGTGGTATAGAAAACAACCGACCCTCGCCAACCTTGCAAAAACGTCTCGACACTGCAGCTAAATATGCACAATTGCATCCAGAAGCATTGATCATTATGACGGGCGGCTTGAGTTTTCAGGAGAAATATACTGAAGCCGAAGTGATGCAGGCTTACCTTAAACAGTCATATCCTGCTGTTCGTAATCCAGTTGCAATGGAAGATCAAAGTACCAGCACCGAACTCAATCTGATTAACTCCAAAAAGATTTTAAAAAGTCATCAGATTACTTTGAATGATCCAATTACCATTATCACCAGTGACTTTCATAGCATTCGTACTCGTGCCATAGCCAGACATCAGGGCTATACACAGGTCATCAGTATTAGCGCAGAAACACCACTATATATTCGCTATAACTCGTGGCTACGCGAGTATTTTGCTTTTCTTAGCGGCTGGTTGCTGAATGAATATTAAAAAGAGTGATTTAAAAGACGAAAATCAATGCAATCGGATCTGGCGTGGCAATGGAATATGACCACTTTTAAATATTTCTGGCTTCTGCACATAAATCTGATACAGATAATTCTTGATATCCAGCAGCATTTTTTCTGGTGCAACCAGAATATTTTGCCCTTCAGGCGTCAGATCTAGAGATAAAGCGGTATGCTCTTCACGCAGGAAAGGAATCACTTTTTCAATAAAATCTTTAAAGCTGATTTCCTGAATTTCGTATTTTTCCCAGTTATCTTTGATGAGCAGTTTTGCCAAGCCTTTACTCTGCCAGGTTGCAAAAGCCTTTTGCCCTGCTGGCGTTGCACAGAGTGCCCAGCCATCTTGGTATAAGGCGTAAATGCAGCCTTGTGCCACAATTGTTTCGATGAACTGTTTATAAACTTGTAGAGGATCGTAAGGAGTATTTTGAGCTTTAGCCGCGGCCTTGCGCTGATATGGATTTCTCATAGCCATGAAATCTTATAAATTATTATAGACTTAGGATTCTAAGAAAAATTGAGATTTTAAGCAAGAGAGAATATGGTGGGCGCTGACGGGATCGAACCGCCGACATTCTGCTTGTAAGGCAGACGCTCTACCAACTGAGCTAAGCGCCCTGAAGAATAAAAAATAACATCGTTATTTTTTATGATGCAAGACAAGCGAAGCGCGTAGTCTTGGACTTTGATAACACATTTTTCACATCAGGAAATGAAAAATGGCGCAGCGGACGGGACTCGAACCCGCGACCCCCGGCGTGACAGGCCGGTATTCTAACCAACTGAACTACCGCTGCGTGTCGTATATCTATAAAAGATATGGTGGGCGCTGACGGGATCGAACCGCCGACATTCTGCTTGTAAGGCAGACGCTCTACCAACTGAGCTAAGCGCCCTTAAAGGGTCAAACTGTTTCGATTCTAAGGATGGCGCAGCGGACGGGACTCGAACCCGCGACCCCCGGCGTGACAGGCCGGTATTCTAACCAACTGAACTACCGCTGCACTTACACAATGTCGCTATTGTGGCAAACGATTCATCAAGAACTTAAAGTGGCGCAGCGGACGGGACTCGAACCCGCGACCCCCGGCGTGACAGGCCGGTATTCTAACCAACTGAACTACCGCTGCACTAAAAGATCTTAACTTTGAAAGAAACTTGGTGGGCGCTGACGGGATCGAACCGCCGACATTCTGCTTGTAAGGCAGACGCTCTACCAACTGAGCTAAGCGCCCTTTCAAATCGACTTCATCGCTTGATGAGGTGCATTATAGAGAATCTTCACAGCGTGTCAAACGCTTTTCCGAATGTTTTCCACTTTTTAGGCTCGAGTGATTAAAAAATAGGTTGATCGCCAAAAAAAACAACACTTTTTGTTTATTTTTTAAGTCCATACCGAAATTTATTGAATCTCGAACTCAGATAAAGGCGGTATTCATTGCTTGCGGGATCGTTCCTTTTATACACCATACGGTCCAAAAGCTGCTATTTAGCCGAAATAGTATACAAAGCTTTATCTAAGGACACGTTGTGATCATGTAAAAACGTATCTGCAATTATTTTTAATCAGAAATAAGGCGGGATTTATGCCATATTTTTCGATTCAGGAGGAAATTCAGCTTATTTCAAAGGCAAACGATGTTTTTCATTTTGCTCTACAGCTACCTGGTCACTCATATTTAAATGTGAATAGTGAGATAAAATCCTTTTACGCTCTCTACCCTATCTCACTCTCTGTAGAGATTTAAAATAGGAGCCATGAAAACATTGGTAAGAGACTATTTTTCTAAAGCATGTTCTGAGATATAAACCAGAGCCTGCTCATTAACCAGATCAAACAGCTCGATCAGGTCGGTATTACGCATACGGATACAGCCATGTGACATTGGTATCCCCATCGGTTCTGTGTCTGGCGTGCCATGAATGTAGATATAACGGCGGTAAGTATCACAACCTTCACCACAGTTAAAACCGTCTTCCAAACCACTCAGCCATAAAATCCGGGTCAGAATCCAATCCCGATTGGGAAATTCTGCTGCCAGTGATTCAGAATAAATCTCTCCTGTAGCCTGACGGGCAATAAATACACTATTCAATGGTGTATCAGCCCCGATTTTTTGCGCAACTTTATGCCAGCCTCGAGGCGTTTTACCACTATTTTCTATTTCTCCGATACCATTTTTACCGCTTGAAATTGAATAACTCTTGGCAAAACGAGGCAGATACAGTTTTTGTGCAGCCAGATTAATCTGAATATCGGCTTGTTCTATAGTCCATTGCTGCATACATTTATTCCCTTTCAGACGGTATATGCTTTTCAGAGATTGGCTTGGGTTCCGGGCGGCACCATAACCAGATTGCCACGATCAACATGGTCAGATCAGTAAAGATTTTGACAGCCAGCGGTGCATTGGTAAATAACATGATAATCCCGCTAACCAGCATCATGATACTAGCAAACCATTTGGCTTTACGCGGCACGGTCCGATTGGCACGCCAGTCGCGTAAAGTCTGTCCATATTTAGGGTGATTCAGCAGCCATTCATCCATCTGCGGCCAGCCTTTAGAGGCAGCCCATGTGGCCAGAATCAAGAAAACCGTTGTTGGCATGCCAGGCAAAATTGCACCTATAAAGCCCAATGTCACAAAAATGACCACTAGACTTCGCCAAAACAACACTTTCATACAGCAACCCTAACCACGGAATTGGGGTAGTATAAGGTGTTTTTGATTCTTATCCGTTGTATTTCTGCATATTTAGCTAGGACTCTTCATGCCTGTACCCTGCCTGACTCAGGATTTTATTGCACCGTGGCAACAGTATCAGCATCCACTGGTACGTCAGCTGGCATTCGCTGTTGGCAGTCCAAATATCCTTTCTCAGGTGCCTGACGAACTTGAACTAGAGCATGCCTTTGACTTGCATCCAGATCAGATGTGGCAACAGCATCTGGAAAATTATCATCCACGACTTTTAGAACTGGATCAAAATCCACAGGCTTTGGAAAACTTTGTTGCACAACTCAAAAGCACTCGTCTTGGGCTACGTTTTGAAATGCTGATTTGGTTCTGGCTGCTGGATAAGGGTTATCATCCCTATACCCTGCTTGGACATAGTATTCAGAAGATTGATGGACCCAAAACCTTAGGTGAACTTGATTTTCTGTTGTTCAATAAACTCACCGGAAAAATCGAACACTGGGAAATTGCTTTAAAATATTATCTGGCTGAAGCAGACTTTAGCTTGCCGCATTGGTATGGATTAAACCGAAGCGATACATTGAATCGCAAGCTGAAGCATTTCACCCAAAAGCAGTTCCAGTTTCAGGATGCGCTGGATTATCCAATTGATCAGCGTTTCTGTGTATTGAAAGGTCAACTGTATTTACCGATTCACCATATCGCGCCTATTCCAGACTGGGTCAATACCGGACGGCGTTTGGGTCGCTGGGGCTATCAGATTCCCACCCAGGAGAAATACTTTTATCGCCTGCAACGGCATGAATGGATCTATCCGAACCTGCATATGAGCAGTGACTATCCACAGTGGTGGACCAATGGTTTATATAAATCGGCACTGAGCGAAGAATTTTATATGTTTCGGATTCCTACCTTGCTCTAACTGATTACTGGAAAATTTGATAAATATTACATTAATTTACTCAAGCACTATGAAAACCATATATTTTTTCTTTCGTATATTTTCTAATCTAAGTTCCACATCATAATAATTTTATTATTGATAATACGGAGATGATGATGAAAAAAATTTTAGCTACGACTTTAGTAATGGCATTTGTATTAACAGGCTGTAACACCTTTAAGGGTTTCGGTAAAGATGTATCTAAAGCTGGTGATGCAGTAACAGGTACAGCAGAAAAAACTTCTGAAGAAATCCGTCGCAATTAATTCGACTGCGCCAATAAAAAAACCCTGTCATTGCCAGGGTTTTTTTATGCCTGAGATTCCCAAATTACTATTTCTTCGCCTATCATAGTGCACACAATATTCTTGATTTATGAATGAATCTCATATGACATCTTCCGCAACTCTCGATTTAAGCCTGCAACTGTTACGTCAGCCTTCCGTTACTCCAGTCGATCATGATTGCCAGAACATCATGGCAGAACGCCTGAAAAAGGTAGGCTTCAACATCGAAAACATGCGTTTTGAAGATGTCGATAATATTTGGGCGCGCAAAGGGACGGAAGGCCCGGTGTTCTGTTTTGCAGGTCATACAGATGTAGTGCCAACCGGCAATCTGGATGCCTGGAACTCTGACCCGTTCCTGCCAGAAATCCGTGATGGTAAACTTTATGGTCGCGGCAGTGCAGATATGAAAACTGCATTGGCAGCCATGGTCGTTGCTACTGAGCGCTTTGTAGAGAAATATCCAGATCATAAAGGTTCAATTGCTTACCTGATCACTTCTGATGAAGAAGGTCCATCAATCAATGGTACAGTAAAAGTCATTCAGGCCTTAGAAGCGCGTAATGAGAAAATTACCTGGTGTCTGGTAGGTGAACCATCTAGTACCAATAAACTTGGTGATATTGTTAAAAACGGCCGTCGTGGCTCATTGAATGCCAACCTGACTGTCAAAGGTAAACAAGGTCATGTGGCCTATCCGCATCTTGCTGTGAATCCAATTCATACTGCATCTAAAGCCATCGCTGAACTCTGTGAAACTGTTTGGGATAATGGCAATGAATACTTCCCGGCAACCTCTTTCCAGATTTCCAATATCAATGCTGGCACAGGTGCAACCAACGTTGTTCCAGGCACAATGAATTTGCTGTGCAACTGGCGTTATTCAACTGAAGTGACTGCTGACGAATTAAAAGCACGCACTTTAGAAGTTCTGGATCGTCATGGTGTGGAATATGACATTCAGTGGACTTTATCTGGCCTGCCATTCCTGACACCAGTCGGTGAACTGGTGAATGCTGCAAAAGATGCGATTCGTGATGTCACTGGTACTGAAACCGAACTGTCAACTTCTGGAGGTACTTCAGATGGCCGTTTCATTGCCCCTACCGGTGCTCAAGTCCTTGAGCTAGGCGTATTAAATGCCACCATCCACCAGATCAATGAGCATGTCGATATTGCAGATCTAGAACCACTGGCTGAAATTTACGAAAAAATCCTGATCAATCTGTTGGCAAACTAAGCCAAATTGAAAAGCTCCAAATAAAAAAGGAACTCCGTTGAGTTCCTTTTTTATATTCTTAGATCTATATAGCTTAATGGCCGACTAGGGACTGAATATGTGCCATCTGCGGAATATGGTACATCTCCTCGCCCATACGTACATACTGGAAAATCGTCGGATCTGTCACTTCGCGTTCATCATCGACAATTTCCGAAATACGTAAACGGATGGTCTTGGGCATTTCATTGCACATCAGAGCAAAACGCTGATTCGCTTCATCCCCTTCAATAACTAATGCTACACCATTCTTACGGTCTGGATCATTCACTGCATAAACCGGAAGTTGTGCATCATGCCACTCTACAGTTTTTACCTGTGTAGCACTATCCAGCGCTGACAGAACAATGTTCTGCGGCAGCAACATCGGATCCTTGCCATGACAGTCGATGATATACGCATCAATAAATCCCGTAGATACGGTAATGAGATGCTGTAGCTCCTGTTGGCTGATTTTATCGGCCGACACTGCGTTCACATTAGTCTGACTATTCATTCATTACCCCTGTTGAGCAGCAATTAATTCTTGAACATTGGCAAGCAGCTCCGCTTCCTGGAACGGTTTACCCATATAGTGTGTTACACCCAGACTGAAGGCACGCTCACGATGCTTCTCCCCAGTACGTGAGGTGATCATGATAATTGGCAAGTTGCGGTGAATATCATGATGGCGAACCAGGTTAGTTACTTCGAAACCATCCATACGTGGCATTTCAATATCCAGCAACATCAGGTCTGGACGGACATTTTCCAGCTGTTCAATCGCGTCGACACCATCTTTGGCAGTGACAATATCATAACCCTGACGCTCTAACAGACGTGACGTTACCTTACGTACAGTTACCGAGTCATCGACAATCATGACCAGACGACGTGCATTACCACGACGTGACAGATCCTGCTGATCAGATAACTGTTTGATACGCTGAGTCGCCTGAACCTGACGAGCAATATTCTGACCATCCAGAATCAGACAGACCTGACCATCACCAAGAATGGTTGCCCCTGCAATCACACCCACACTGGCAAACTGCTGTCCAATCGGTTTCACTACGATCTGTGCACGTGAGCCAACTAATTGATCCACCAGCAAAGCGATACTTTGACCACCATTACCCTTGATGAGGAGTACTGGTAATGAATGTGCGACATTATTCAAACGTGGAATTGGCTGATTAGAGACAAACTCAGACAGATAGCGCAGCTTGTAGTTCACACCATCAATCTTGAAGTAATCATCCTTACTGTTGAAGTAAGTTTCCAGTGTTGCTGGTGCAATACGGACAATACGATCAATCTGTGCCAGGGAAATAGCAAATTGCTGGTCACCCGCTTTCACCATTAAGGCATCACTGACTGCCACAGTGGTCGGTACGCGAATCGTAAAGGTCGTGCCTTTGCCCAGTTCAGAATTTACCGAAACGTGACCGCCCAGCGTTTTGATTTCGCTTTGTACCACGTCCAGACCAACACCTCGACCAGAAATCTGGGTGACTGCTTTAGCCGTACTGAAACCTGGATGGAAGATGAATTGCAGCAATTCTTCCTGATCCACCTGCTGTTCCGCTTTGATCAAGCCCAGGCTGATGGCTTTAGCTCGAATACTCTCCGCATCAATCCCCTTACCATCATCACTAAAGGAGATAATGACATCGGTACCCTGACGGCTAATGTTCAAGACAATTGAACCGACTTCTGGCTTATTCAGCGCAAGCCGTTCTGCAGTATCTTCCAGACCATGGTCAATCGCGTTACGTAGCATGTGCTCGAATGGGTTTACCAGACGTTCCAGAATGGTACGGTCGAGTTCACCTTCGGTATTCTGAACAATCAGCTCTGCCGGACGGTTCAGTGTGGTCGAAGTTTGACGCACAATACGTTGTAAACGTGGCAACATACGGTCAAATGGTACCAGACGGGTACGCATCAGACTTTCCTGAATCTCAGCCTGGATACGCGATTGTTGCAATAGCAGACCTTCGGTATCACGGATTTTTTCTGCCAACGTGGTCTTAAAGTCGACCAAGTCCGATGCAGATTCAGCAAGAGATTTAGATAACTGGTTCAGAGATGAATATTGGTCCATCTCCAACGGATCGAAGTCAGCATAGCGTGAGTTTTCTGAGCCATGTTTGGCAATAATCTGAGATTCCAGCTCGCCTTCCATACGGCGCAGCTGATCAGCCAGACGTTTGATCGCCAGTTCCATCTCATTTAAGGTATTGCCGAGCTGTCCCAGATCCATCTCGATACGCGAACGGTTAATTGCATTTTCACCTGACAGGTCAATCATCTTCTCGACCAGTTCGGCTGAAATACGGATCATCTCGTTACTGCTATCGCTTGAGGTGTTTTCAGCCCACTCACCCATCATATTTGGTGGTTCAGTACCATCACCTTGAACAAACTCGAAGCCAGTTGTAATTTCCAGACTTTCAGTTTTGGTCAGACGTTCAGGTAGCTGTGCAGTGACATCTACAAACTCAATCGCATCCAGCGCTGCTTTGATTTGCTCAAAACCATTGTAATCATGATCAAAAATGGCTTGACCCAGCCATTTTAGGGTCTTTTGCAGCAGACTGTCATAGGCATTGGAGTTAAAGTGATGAACAGCAAACTGTTCAAATGCACTTTCCAGACCATAAGCAATACTTGCGATGCTTTCATTGCTGATCATGCGGGCGCCACCCTTGATACTGTGGGCAGCACGCTGAAGTTGCAGCAATAAGCTACGGTCACTTCGCTGATCGAACCATTGGTTCAGTAATTTTTCTGCATTTTCCAGAATCTCTTGCGATTCTTCCAGGAAGGTTTCTTCAACAATCGATTGCAGATCATCTTCATCAGCGAGCATAGATTCAGCTGACTCAGCCGTAAGTGTTTCGCCTGACTGATCTTCCTGAATTTGCTCATCTGATGCAGGAACAGATTCAGTTTCAAAGCTGTCTACTCGCTCAAGCGCTTGTGATTCCGCAACGATCTCAGCAGATTCCGATGCATCGTCAATAACTTCTAGTTCTACAGAAGTCTCTGCTTCTACCGTCTCAACAGCAGCTACCGGAGTTGCAGTAGCTGTTCCAGTCACAAGTGCCTGGATATTTTGCAGCATATGAATAGCTTCAGGTGCCGGATAATCAATCTTATCATCACGAATACTCTGGATACGGTCTGACACGTTATCCTGTACCAGGCGGATAATCTGGATCAATGCAGGTGTTACGGTAATCTGCTGACGGATCACGCGCTCATAAATACTTTCCAGCTCATGTGCAATCGAACCGATATGCGTGGCAGCAATCATGTTTGCACCCCCCTTCAGGGTATGCAAATAACGCATCAGATTGTTCAATAAGTGGGTATTTTCAGGTTCTTTGGACCAGGTATTCAGGTCTTCATCAATGCCTGCCAGCAACTCATCTGCTTCTTCCAGGAAGATATCCAGCAAGTCTTCATCGAAATCACGGTTGGCATCTTCAGCGTCCTGCTGCTGACGATCAGCTGCAATACGCTGGCTGAGCCCAGTAAAATCAACTGCTGTGGATATATCCGACTCTACTGGCGCAGGTACCTCAGTTTCAACAACTTTGTCTGTAGCGAATACTTCGATGTCTTGCTGTACAAAGGCAGACAGATCCGCCAGAAGTTTTTCAACTTCGGCATTCAAAATCACCCGCTGTCCTGCCGCGAGCGTATCGAACAGGTGAATAAATTCCTGGTGTGCCTGTGCAAAAAGTTCAAAGGCATAATCACTTTCAAGCAAGACCGGTCTCGCCAGCAAAGCATCATAAGCTGCTTTTAACTGGGATGCGAATTCATGAATACCGATCGATGCACGGTTATCCGTATGTACCATCAGCTCTGCGGCTTGCTGGCTTAAAGCTTCAATATAATCTGGATATTCTTCAAGTACCCGCTTATCAAACTCAAATTCGGCATCCAGCAACTGATCAATATTCAGTTCAACCAGACGTGTAACCATACCTTGAGATTGATCAGCATCCTGCTCTTCAGTCACAGTAAAGCCATAGGCATCCCAGGCATCCTCAAAAGTAGCAGAAATCCCTGCCAGCTTTTCAGTGTTACCTTGTTTCAATAGATGTAAATAATCACCGATAAATTCTGAATATTGCTGTAATAGTGCTGTTTCTTTGGAAGTTGAAGCAATTTCATCCTGAACCAGCGTTTTAAATAAATTCTCTACTTTAACGCTGGCCTCACAGATATCATCAATTTGTGCCATAGAAGAGCTGCCACGCAGGGTATGCAATGCACGAATCAGGCCATTATAGTCTTGCTTGGCACTATTTTCATGTTTTAGGAAATCATGGATTGTCGCAAGATGTTCCTCGGCTTCTTCAACAAAGATCGCCACCGTTTCTTCAAGGTCAGTACGTTCTTCAGCAACTTCTACTCGTTCTGCGGTAGCAGTTTCAGCAATCTCTGCTATTGATGAATCTGCTTCTGCAGTATCCGCAAGTTCAAGACCTGTTAGCTGACCTTCAGCAGTCAGATTGTCCGCAAGTAGCAATAATTCTTCAAGTGCCGGTTCTGGACTCAATTGCTGTTGTAATTGTTGTCCTAAAAGTACGACTGGACGTAAATCCACGGTTAATGGCTGTACCTGCTTAAAGCATGGATACAATACATATTGGTAGATATTTAAAGTTGTTTGCGCGAACTTCTGAATGACTGGCGTTAATTTGATTGAACCGGAAAGTACGCGGTTCAAAGTATCTTCAACTGCCCAGGCAATTTCACCCGCCTGCTTCGCACCGACCATACGACCCGAACCTTTCAGCGTATGGAAGTGGCGGCGAATGGTGGTTAATGTTTCTTGATGATCTGGTGTGGCAAACCACTGTGGCAATAAAGCATTTAACTCGACAAAGATTTCTTCAATCTCTTCGACAAATATCTCTAAAATTTCAGCATCTTGATCAAGATAACTATCTTCAGGAAGCGCTGTTGTTTCAACTAGATCTTTTAATATTTCTTTCATAGCTAAGGCTTCTTACGTTCTGCCGCCAAGAAGGGCGCTCAAACTTGATTGTGACCGTCACGCGAGACCTAACGTTTGAAGTTAAGTACATCTTGTCGAGGCTTGATCTGTATGTGGAGGTGTCCTAACCGGAATTAAGACACGCTCCTTCCCCCAAATTTGTCTGACTTATTCTGGAAGTTTAAAGTCAGATACAGATTCACGTAATGCATCGGCCATGTTGGCAAGTTCAGATACTGAACGTGCCGTATCGAAGGTTGCAGTCGTTGTTTGTGAAGTAATTTCCTGTACAACGTTCATCGTCGTTGCAATATGACCCGCAGATGCAGCCTGAAGTTTTGCTGCATCGGAAATGTTCGCAATCAGTTTTGCAAGGTTATTCGATACGGTTTGAATCTCGTCTAGTGCCACACCGGCATCTTTAGACAGGTTCGCACCACGCACAACTTCGGCAGTAGTCTGTTCCATCGAAATTACAGCTTCGTTGGTATCGGTCTGAATGGTTTTTACCAGGCCTTCAATCTGCTTGGTCGCAGATGCAGAACGTTCTGCCAGACGCTGTACTTCATCGGCAACTACGGCGAAACCACGGCCTGCTTCACCCGCCATAGATGCCTGAATCGCAGCGTTCAGTGCCAGGATGTTCGTCTGGTCGGCAATATCGTTAATTAGTGCGACGATGTTACCAATCTCTTGAGAAGACTCACCCAAACGTTTAATACGTTTAGAGGTTTCCTGGATCTGTTCACGAATCGTATCCATACCCTCAATAGAACGATGTACAACGTCTGCACCATTTGCTGCAATTTGTACTGAACGTTCCGCAACGACAGCAGACTCTTCGGCGTTGGCAGATACCTGGTCAATCGACAGTGCCATTTCGTTAATCGCTGCAGATGCACCGGCAATCTCTTGTGCCTGGTGTTCAGATGCTTCGGCTAACTGGTTGGTAATGCTCTGAGTAGTTGCAGTATATTGTGCAACTTCCTGAGATGTTTCAGTAATACGCGATACCAGATCACGTAATTGATCGATCGCGAAGTTAATCGAGTCAGCAATCGCACCGGTAAAGTCTTCAGATACCGTTGCATATGAACGTAAGTCACCATCTGCAAGGTCAGCAATTTCGTCAAGTAAACGAAGAATCGCATTCTGGTTACGGTCATATTCTTCTTGTAGGCGAGTTACACGCTGTTTATCCGATGCACCACGTAATGAAAGCAAACGGAATACGCAAACAATGAAGCCAGCCAGGAAGGTAAGTAACAATATTGCCGGAATAACTGTTTTTAAAGTTGAACCACCTGACAGTTTGTTCAGGTTATCTAATAGTTGGTCAGATTGAGAAAAAATAGATGCAGATGCCTGACGTACTTTTACAATCTGCGCTGAGTTTTTCAAAATTGTAGATGCAGCTGACTGTAATACATCATCATATTCAGCTTTAATACCTTCTAATGACTCACGTAAGTTCGGATCATCGATACGTTGTACACCCAGTTGTGCTGAACCATCTAACTGTGCATTTAAGTAAGCACCGAATGTTTCAGTATCCGAACTGAAGTCATCTGCAGACTCACGTGAACCATCTGTACCGGTTAACACCAAGCTGATCGAACGCAAGATACGTTCTGCAATGAATACCTGGTTTTTGGCAATAACCACCTGGTTCGACGGCATGTCCTGACGTGCCATCTGATCGACCATCAGGTTATATTCTGCCTGAATTCCTGGAATTGCTTCACCAATCGCGATGTTAGTATCGTAAAGTTGGTTAATGATTTTTTGTTGTGAAGAAATCAGGTCAATACTTGAAGATACTTCAGTCCATTGCTTGTCTACCGCTTGCAGGGCTTCATTATTCGAATGGATACTTTTTACCGTTTCCAGATTTTCAGCAAATGACTGCTGTGATTCGGTCAGTTTCTTCATTGCCTCAGGCGTGCCGGAAGCAGTCGCTTCAGTTGCTTGACGCGAAATGGTTTGTGAAAGTAGACGCAATTCACCCAAACTTTGTGTAAGTTCGTTGGCACGAGGAACGCTATAGAAAAGGTATAACAGTGTGATAGTTGCAGCAACAAGACAGCCAATTGCTCCGTAAATGAGTGGCTTAGACTTTTCACTATCACCAAATACACGTGATAGCTGATCTGCTTGTGATTGAATCTTGGCTAAAAAAGCATTACCGCCGCTGCGGCTGCTACTCTCGCCTGTATTTTTCTTCTTAAGCTTAAAGCCCATAAAGCTTCTCCCCGAATTTACGCCCTTTTACTTTCGTGCGACAATTAATTTATAAATTTTATAGATGCATTCATGTATTTTGGATTTTGCAACAAACGACTGAATAAAAAGACATGCCACTGCTGATTATGCTGGTGGAAATACCCCTGACAATATTCCTGTAAATTTTTGTCTAATTCAGTTGTTTTAGAAAAGAAACTTTTCTTATTAAAGTGTTGAATCCCCAAAACCTGATCTACAACCAGGCCGACATACTGATCATTATGGTTAATGCATAATACTTTTTGAGTAGGTGAATACTGGCTTCTATGTCCAGACATGTATTGAGCCAGATCTGAGACTGAAAGCAGTCTGCCCCGAATATTTGCCAGTCCCACTACCCACGGCTGAGTATTGGGAACAGGTGTATATTTTGGCGGATAGATAACTTCCGATACTTCCCCGAGCGGAGCAACAAAATATTGCCCCATCATTTCAAAAGCAATGCCTGACCATCGGTTGACTTCGTTGTCATTGGAAACGTAGTTTTTGTTACCCCGTTTCGCAATCCGAAGCAGTTCGATAAATCCATTCGCTGCCATAGCGCTTATCCTGCATTGAGGTGTTGCTTAATCACATCAATTAACTGATTTTCATCTACAGGTTTGGTCAGATAATCTGCTGCACCCTGACGCTTACCCCATACACGGTCAGTTGCCTGATCCTTGGTACTTACAATGACAATTGGAATATGTTTGGTTGTTGCCCCACGAGCGATCTGACGTGTCGCCTGAAAACCGTTTACCCCTGGCATGACGACATCCATTAACACCAGATCAGGCAATTCTGCCTGCGCCATGGTCACCCCATCAGCCCCATTTGCTGCTTCAATCACGTCAAAGCCGTGCTTGGATAGAATTTCGCGGAAACGAAAAGTTTCGGTCGGTGAATCATCTACGATTAGAATACGTGGCATGCCAATTTCCCCAAGAAAAAAATCAAATAAATTAAGCACTGATATGATTGCGGATTGCGGTAAGCAACTCATCTTTGCTAAATGGCTTGGTGAGATATTCATCTGAACCTACCACACGGCCTTTGGCCTGATCGAACAAACCATCTTTACTCGATAGCATAATAACAGGAATGTTCTGATAACTTTGCGAGTTTTTAATTAAGGCACAAGTCTGATACCCATCAAGGCGAGGCATCATGATATCTACAAAAACGATGTCGGGATTTGCTTCTGCAATTTTTGACAATGCTTCAAAACCGTCTACTGCGGTAATGACTTCACAACCTTCACGCTGAAGAAGAGTTTCTGCTGTACGACGAATGGTTTTTGAATCATCAATGACCATCACTTTTAGATTTTGGAATTTATCGTCCATTTCTTACCCCTTCCCATTCAGAAACCATAAGCGTCCACAGGCTTATAGCGGAATTTTATATAAGTGTCGATTATTTTTAACATACCTGTCCAGAGATTATCAACGAGCATTTTCTACACAAGTAGTCAAAAAATTATAATTTCAATAACGACTTCACACTTTCCCTGTTTCAATGATTTTTTTTTGAGTGGTAATAGCTTTTTATTGTCGGAATTAGGAATAATATACCAATATTATCACTTCTAATTAAGTAATTTAGTCAACTTTAAAAGAACTTTATTAGTAAACTTTTTTCGCGGAGCCGATAATGCGCCAGTTTGGGGAAAAACCTGCTTATATGGGTCAAAGAAAATCCATAATCAGGCAGACTGCTTTTTTAATGGTACTTATGCTGCAAACCATGTTGACTATTAGCCATGCATCCGCAACAAATAACGTGCCTCAAAAGGCAAAATGGTATCGTTATTATGATCATAAGGGGGTAGCAAATATTAGCAGCAACGTGACCCCTAACCATATTCGTTATGGCTATGAAGCACTAGATCAGAATATGCAGGTGATTCAGCGTGCCAAACCTTATAATGTTGAAGCAGATATTCGTCAGGCACCTCAACGCGCAGCACTTGCCAGACAACAGGCAGAAGACCAGAAGTTAAAACGTGCCTATAATAATAGTCAGATTGCATTACAAAAAAAGAATGAAGTACTCTCTCAGTTGAAAAAGCAAATGGCTTTCCAACAAGAGCAACTTAAGCAGCTACAAAAAGATCGGATTATGTTTGTACGTCAGGAACGTGAATTTCTACGTAAAGGTAAAAATGTACCTGAGCACCTTAAAAAAACCTTAGTTACCAATGAAAAAAACCTGACTGCACAAAAAGAAAATATTCAATCTTTACAAAGCCGCTATCGAAATCAGGAAGCAGAATACGACAGAATTATCCAGCGTTTAAAAGCGCTTGAATAATCTTTTATTCCTGATGCTGCTTCTGTGGTCAGCGCTATAAAAAGGACTCCTATGCACCCTGCACAGCATACTTATTTTTCGAAAAATAATACCAGTCGCTCTACTTTTGTCATGAGTCTACTCTGTATGAGTCTGCTCTTAACTGCATGTAATAAACAAGAAACAGCTGATTCAACGCCATCAAAAAATCAAAACACTGTAGAACTGATTGCTCAAGACCTGATTGAGGTAAAGACAGGCAATGCTGTGCAAAAAACAGCATTTACCGGGACTATCCGTGCGGTAAATCAAAGTAGCATTCAGGCTCAGGTGACCGCTACAGCGACCAGTGTCAATGCTCAAGTCGGGCAACGCGTTCAGAAAGGTCAGGTGCTGGTTCGCCTGAATAATCAAGACAATACTGCGCGTCTTGCACAGGCCCAGGCCAATCGTGCATCGGCTCAAGCACAGGCGAATCAGGCACGCCTCATGATGGAACGTAAGCAGCGCCTACTCAATCAAGGTTTTATTTCCAAAGCTGAATATGAACAAAGCCGTGTCGACTATCAAACACAATTAGAAAATGTTCGTGCACAACAGGCCAATGTCGATATTGCACAAAAGGCAGATCGGGATGGCATCATTAGCAGCCCGATTAGTGGGGTAATTACCCAACGTCAGGTTGAGCCAGGTCAGACTGTCGCTCCCGGTCAAACCATTTTTGAAATTGTCGATCCAGATCAACTGGAAATTCAGGCTAAAGTGCCGAGCGACATGCAGGCTGACCTGAAAACTGGCAGTAAAATTGAATACCGTATTCAGGGCAATCCAAACCTGCTTACTGCCAGTATCAGTCGGATCTCTCCTATTGCAGATCAGGCCAGTCGTCAGATTGAATTCTTTGCTCGTCCAAATGAAACCATTACTTCTTTAAGTATCGGCTCCTTTGTGGATGGCGAGATTCTCAGTGCTCGTCAGATTTCCGGACAACTGATACCTCTGGATACTATTCGGGATATTCAGAACAAGCCTTATGTTTGGGCTGTTCGCCAGAATAAGATCATCAAAGTGAATGTGGATGTACTAGAACAACGTTATAACGATAATCTTGCCGTCGTTCGCGGACTTGAAAGTAGTGATCGGGTCAGCCGAATCAGCTTCACAGATGCCGATATTAATAAAACCGTCACCCTTGGTCAGAACTAAAATCATAAAAGGATTATCAAGATGTGGTTGACGCGTATTAGTGTGAAGTTTCCTGTATTTACCATCATGATGATGTTCTGTCTGATGGTACTGGGCCTCGCTTCCTGGCAACGTATGGGTGTGGAAGAGTTTCCAGATGTGGATTTTCCCTTTGTGGTGGTCTATACCAACTATCCAGGTGCTTCTCCTGAAACGGTTGAATCTGAGATCACCAAAAAACTGGAAGACCAGATCAATACCATTTCTGGCCTTAAGCAAGTGATTTCACAATCCAGTGAAGGCCTGTCGATGATTACGGCAGAATTTAATCTGGATGTACCATCAACCACTGCTGCACAGGATGTGCGAGATAAAATTGCGTCTGTTACTGCTGATTTTCGTGATGAAATTCAGGAACCCGTGGTTGAGCGTTATGACCCATCTGCCAATGCAGTCATGTCGATTGTATTTGAATCCGACAAAATGGATCTCAAATCATTAAGTTCTTATCTTGATCAACGTATTGTACCGCAGCTACGTACTGTTCCCGGTGTGGGTACAGTCAACCTGCTCGGTGATGCCCAGCGTCAGATCCGTATTCAGGTTGAACCACAAAAATTACAAGCTTTTAGGATTGGTGTAGACAGTGTCATTAACACACTGAAATCTGAAAATGTTGAAGTTCCTGGTGGTACGCTGAAATCTGGTAATTCAGAGCTGGTGATTGAAATCAATTCCAAAGTGCTGCATCCACAAGCCTTTGGGGATCTGGTCATTGCCAATAAAAATGGTGCGCCTATTTTCCTGAAACAGGTTGCCAAGATTGAGGATAGTCAGGCCGAACTGGAAACAGGTGCTTTCCTGGATGGCAAGGCAGCAGTGGCTATTGATATTCTGCGTAGTTCTGACTCTAATGTTATTGAAGTTGTCGATGAAACTTATAAAACTTTAGAAAGCATTAAAGCCCAGCTCCCGCAAGGTACGACCTTGCAAGTGGTGGTTGATTCCTCCAAAAGCATTCGTGGAACGATTGGCGATGTGGCACGAACCATCATTGAAGGGGCTGTGCTTGCAGTACTGATCGTATTGCTATTTTTAGGTTCTTTCCGTTCTACTGTCATTACTGGCCTTACTTTACCGATTGCCCTGCTTGGTACCTTAACCTTTATCTGGGCCTTTGGTTTCACCATCAATATGATGACGCTGCTGGCACTTTCGCTCAGTATTGGTCTGTTGATTGATGATGCCATTGTGGTCCGGGAAAATATTGTACGTCACAGTGATATGGGCAAAGACCATGTCACTGCCGCTCTGGATGGCACCAAAGAAATTGGTCTGGCTGTTCTCGCCACAACTCTGACCATTGTTGCAGTATTTTTACCCGTTGCTTTTATGGGCGGTATTATTGGTCGTTTCTTCTTCCAATTTGGCGTCGCGGTGAGTACCGCTGTGCTGATTTCCATGTTTGTCAGCTTTACCCTGGATCCAATGCTGTCTGCGCATTGGGCAGAGCGTAAAAAGGACCCAAATAAAAAACCCAACGCGGTAAAACGCTTTTTTACCTGGATTTCCAATAAGCTCGATGGCTTAAGCGATGTCTACGAGAAATTACTCAAACTGGCACTGCGTTTTAGATTAATCACGATTCTGATTGCGGTTGCTTCTCTATTCGGTGCTCTCGGACTTTCCAAATTGATTGGTACCGAATTTGTACCTGTGCCAGACAAAGGTGAAATCCGGATTAAATTCGAAACTCCGGTTGATTCATCTCTGGAGTATTCTCAAGCCAAACTCCAGCAGGTTGATCAGATCATCCGTAAACATCCGGATGTACGTGCGACTTATGGCGTCATTAATGGGGTTACCGACCGGGGCAAAAACCATGTCAGTCTACGCGTCACCGTGACGCCACGGACTGAACGTGAAAAAACTCTGAACGACCTTAACAATGAATTCCGTGAGCGCTTGCAGTCTGTAGGTGGGATTACCATTACTTCAGTCGCCTCCGCAGACGAAACTGTTTCTGGTGGGCAAAAGCCCATCATGATCTCTATTAAAGGGCCAGATCTGGATGAATTACAAAAAATTTCTGACCGCTTTATGGCAGAGATTAGCAAAGTAGAGGGTGTGGTTGACCTTGAAAGTTCATTGAAAGAACCCAAGCCTACTCTAAGTGTACAGGTCAATCGTGTACTGGCAAGTGATCTTGGTCTTTCAGTCAATCAGATTGCCAATGTCATACGTCCGTTAATTGCTGGTGATGATGTCACCTCTTGGCAAGATGAAAAAGGTGAAACCTATGACGTGAATCTACGTCTGACTGAAGATAAACGTACTCTACCAAGTGACTTACAAAATATGTATCTCACATCAAATAAGACTGATGCGAATGGTCAACCAATCATGGTTCCCCTCTCAAGTGTGACAAAATTTGAGGAAAAACTTGGAGCATCCCAGATTAACCGTCGTGATCTGGCGCGTGAAGTCTTGGTAGAAGCCAATACTGCTGGTCGTCCTGCAGGTGATATCGGTACGGACATTAGCAAGGTACAGGCTGATTTTGACTTACCACCCGGCTATAGTTTTGATACCCAAGGTTCGAATGCGGATATGGCTGAATCTGCAGGTTATGCCCTGACTGCGATTACCTTATCGATTGTATTTATTTATATTGTATTAGGTTCACAGTTCAACAGCTTTATTCACCCAGCTGCAATTATGGCTTCATTGCCCTTGTCCTTGATTGGTGTATTCCTAGCCCTGTTCCTGTTTAACTCGACCATGAACCTGTTCTCGATCATCGGGATCATTATGTTAATGGGTCTAGTGACCAAAAATGCTATCCTGCTGATTGACTTCATCAAGAAAGCCATGGACCGTGGTGAAGATCGCTATGAAGCCATTATCGCTTCCGGTAAAACCCGTTTACGTCCAATCCTGATGACAACGAGTGCTATGGTCATGGGTATGGTTCCTTTGGCACTTGGACTCGGTGAAGGTGGTGAACAGAGTGCACCTATGGCACATGCGGTGATTGGTGGGGTGATCACCTCTACCCTACTGACCTTAGTCGTTGTTCCAGTCATCTTTACTTATTTAGAGGACTTTAAAAATTTTATGCTGCGCCATACACGTAAAATCATGTCATAATTTATTGCATAACAGTGGGGTGACATTCTGAAATGTTCACCTCATTTTTTATTGTATAATCTCTGCTTTAACGCTTAATTTTTTAGGACAGTTTCCATGCGCGCGAGTCGCTTTTTATTTGCAACGTTGAGAGAAACCCCGAACGATGCTGAAGTTATTTCACATCAGCTAATGCTTCGTGCCGGTATGATTCGTAAGTTGGCTTCAGGTTTATATACCTGGCTGCCGATGGGCGTTCGCGTATTAAATAAAGTTGAAGCGATCGTTCGCGAAGAAATGGATCGTGCTGGTTCATTACAGGTGTTGATGCCGGTAACTCAGCCTGCTTCACTTTGGGAAGAATCTGGCCGTTATGTTCAATATGGTCCTGAACTGCTTCGTTTCAAAGACCGTCATACCAATGATTTCGTACTTGGTCCTACACACGAAGAAGTCATTACTGATCTTGCGCGCAATGAGTTAAAAAGCTATAAGCAATTGCCTGCCAATTTCTATCAAGTACAGACTAAATTCCGGGACGAAATTCGTCCACGTTTTGGTGTAATGCGTTCACGTGAATTCATCATGAAAGATGCATATTCTTTTCACGCAGACCAGGAATCACTGCAAGAAACTTACGACAAGATGTATGATGCGTACTGCAAAATCTTTACCCGTTTAGGTTTAAATTTCCGTCCAGTACAGGCGGATACTGGTTCAATTGGTGGTTCAGGTTCTCACGAATTCCACGTCCTGGCTTCAAGCGGCGAAGATGACATCGCATTCTCGACTGAATCGGATTATGCAGCCAACATCGAAATGGCTGAAGCAGTTCTGGTTGGTGAACGCGCTGCACCCGCTCAAGAATTAAAAGTTGTTGACACGCCAAATCAAAAAACCATTGCTGATGTATCTCACTTCCTGGGTACTGATCCTGCACATTCAGTGAAAGCTCTCCTCGTTCAAGGCGTTGCAAAAGAAGCGGATCAGCCTGCTCCAGTTGTTGCTTTGTTCCTTCGTGGCGACCACGAACTGAATGAAATTAAAGCTGAAAAGCATCCACAAATTGCTGCTCCTTTAGCGTTTGCAACTGAAGCTCAACTTGCTGAACTTGGCTTAACGGCAGGTTTTGTAGGTCCACAAGGTCTGGTAGAAAAAGGGATTACGGTCATTGCTGACCGTGCTGCTTCTGTACTGTCTGACTTCGTTTCGGGTGCAAACGAAGCTGACAAGCATGCGACTGGTGTAAACTGGGACCGTGACGCACAATTTACTGAGGTTTATGACCTGCGTAATGTAGTTGAAGGTGATCCATCTCCAGATGGTAAAGGCACGCTTCAAATCAAGCGTGGTATCGAAGTCGGTCATATCTTCCAGTTAGGCAAAAAATACTCAGAAGCGTTAGGCTGTAAAGTCCTTGGTGAAGATGGTAAGCCATTTACTGTAACGATGGGTTGTTACGGTATCGGTGTGACTCGTGTGGTTGCGTCTGCAATTGAGCAAAACTATGATGAGAAAGGCATCATCTGGCCAGCTGCAATTGCACCATTTGAAGTTGCCATTGTGCCGATGAATGCGCACAAATCACCGCGTACTTTAGAAGCTGCTGAAGCGCTTTATGCAGAGCTTCAAGCTGCAGGTTATGACGTACTGCTGGATGATCGTAATGAACGTCCAGGGGTAAAATTCTCTGACCTTGAGCTAACTGGTATTCCACACCGTATCGTGATTGGTGAAAAAGGTCTGGATGCAGGCACTTTTGAATATAAAGGTCGCCGTGATGCTGAATCAGTCAACCTTTCTAAAGAAGAGTTATTAGCAAAAATTGCAAAATAATTTTTTTCTGAATATAAAAAAATCCCACGAAATGCGGGATTTTTTTATATTGTATTAGCAGAATTTGTGACCACCGAAACAGTTGGGTGTAACTGACTGGTTACTTAAAATCTGATTTTTTAGAGTTAGAGTTGCTGGTGAACCATTGGTATAATTAGTATAAGGACCAACGTTAATATTCATCTTACGTTCAATAGGTACTTTTGCCAGTGAGCCTAGAGCCTCAAGTAAGTTTACATCAACATTATGATAAGATTGCATTAATTCGGTTGTAAGTGCTTCAGCAACTTGTGGCAATACGGCAGATACATCTACTTGTTCTAAAGTCTGTAAATGCCCCAGTTGAATTGGATCTTTAAAAGACATCCACCACCCTGATTGAGCAGTATCCGCATCATCTGCACCCAACCAATGTACTGGATTTTTTTGTAGAGATAAATACCCACCACTACCACTTAAAGGAATATTATGAATCATATTGAGTGCCTGAACAAAAGTAATATCCAAATTCAGGTTCTCAAGTGTTGATCCTTTACTCATTTTGAAAAAGGAGTGATCCCCTACCTCTAATGAACCAAGTTTAATCAGGGCTGGAAACTCTACATATAACTGATCTTTACTAAAGTCTGGAGTTCCTACCACTTCACCTGGTAAAGATTTCCCAGATTCTGCTGCAGCAAGCGGAATAGATTTCAAAGTAGAACGAATACCATATACAGTTGCAGAATTGATACGCCTACCTGTTACTATTGTTTCTGGCATCACAAAGTCTGCACGCATCGAAGGGACAGTAATACCAGTATGACCTTCAGCACCGGGCTTACTGGTATAAGTTCGGTCTTGCCCCAATGCAGTCAAGTTACCTTGTATGATTTGATCTGAACTAGCGCCAAAGGTTGCCTTTTTAGTAAAAGAGTGACCAGTAGTTTGTGCCATCTTCATATACCCACTGAAACTTTTGATACCATCTGTTGGATTTTGCGTATTTTCAGTTCCTAAAGTTAATAAGCCTAGTATCTTTTCTGCTCCTAAGCGAAATCCTACAACTTCACGCGTTGCAGCACTATCTCCTTTAATTGCAAACTCCAGAAATGGATTGGTGATCTCAGCACTAGTAGCAGCACGATCTCCCTCAAACAACGGGCTTCCTGTCTGATCTGTCTTAGAAGTATAACCACTGAGAGCAATATTCGAAATATCAATATCACAACCCTGTGCACCATTATCACCACCACATCCAAGCTGCAAACTCTTAATGTTAGCATTGAGTTCCATGATCGCTTCAATACTCAGTTTAAAGAAATTCAGGCCTTGTGAAGCATCGTAATTTTTTTCCATATTTAACAAAGCTTGTCCTTCTACAGCTGACAATTCTTGATCATTCAAAGAAGTCATACCTAAAGCAGGATTAGCACTCGCTAAAATTGAGACAAAAAGAGTGCTTAAAATCATTTTTTTCATAATTATATTCCTGTATTTATACCTAGCGCGGTGTGATTCCCATAGTGCTGCGCAAGGTGCCACCTGTAATGGCAATATTGGCCATATTTTGCATTTTATTATTAGTCAACATAGCAAAATTAGTTCGAAATGGCTGATTGATATCCTTGCTTTTGTTCAAATGAACCTGATTATCTAAAGTCACAGTATCAGCACTGAGCTTAACTTTAGCTTTAAGTGCTAAATGCCCTTCCATACGATTAAAATTGATTGCTGAAATCTTCAAATTATCTTCTGGGCCATCTATATTACTCAAACTAAAATAACTGCCCAAGTTATTACTATCAGCTTTTTCTTCGACGCTTAAAGGTCTAAATTTGAAGTTAGCATCAAATGAGAGAAAATTGCTATTTGGAGAGGAAGGAGTTGGATCCACACCTGGAATGATCATTAACTCCCCATTGCCATCCAGTTTAAAGGCAATATTAGTGAGGACATCATCACGCTTGGAAAAGTTATCAAAAGGCACCAACTGACCACAGTTATTTCCTGTACCCACCTGACAGTTATATTTAGAACCTGGTAATTGACCAATTGCCAGCTCAGCATTTGCTGCTATTAGCAATTTATCGGCTCGTATATAAATACCTTCGTCCTCATAACCTATCACGCCTTCAGACTGAATGAGCGCATCTATATTTCTAAAGCCAGCATAATAGTTAACCGCCTCACCATGTACACCATCTTGACCATCAATCAGAATCATTGAAGTAGTACTTGGTAACTTAGTTTTAGTGTCTATGCCATAACCTTCAGTGGAAGCTGTGATGTTGTAAGCGATACCATATTTATCTTCAGGTCCATATTGTGTTCCAGACAAAGCAACATTGGCATTTAAATTATAAATTGGAATACCAATCCCCCAAGTTCCCCCGCTACCGCCAAGTTCAGCAAGTGAATTATCTGATATGAATCGTGCTTTAGCCGCTATGGATTGGAAATCCATATCCCGTATGGCAATTAAGGCAAAATTCGAGTTATTTTGGCCATCTGAAAGTATTTGCTGGACAATATTATTGTCTTTGCCCAGAGTTTGCTTGATTTTATTATTAATTTGGAAATCTAAGTTATTCGCCTGAATGGTATTAATATAGATATTACCAAAGTCAATATAAGCATTCTTTTTATGTGCGCTACCATTTGCATCATGGGTTGTTAATGGTCTTAAATTGGAAAACTCTACTGCGTAACTGTCTTTACCTGTATGGCCGATTTCAAGTGTGGTTGGTTTTAACTGATCTGGACGATTCGTATCACTCTCACTACTAAATTCTGCGGACATGCCAAGACGCAAGCCACCTGTACCTATAGCATCATAACTATTATTAGCGGTGGTATTACCACCATTTAAACGTCCTGCTGTCCCAAAATCGGTGATGCCTTCTTGATTTGCACCTACAGATAACCTTGCATTAGTGAGTGCACCTGATGCTCCCATGCGCATAATATTTTTTGTTTGACCATTAGCCTGATAACGCAAGTCAAGATTCAGTCCAGGATTCGTCGCCTTATTACGTTCAGGAGATACATCAGTCGTATCTGCAACACGGCCTAAATCAATATAATGATCCTGTAAGCCGTTATTAGTAGCTAAGACAATACCGTCATGTTCAGACAGATACATGTAACCCGAACCAGCAAAATTAAAATTCAGATCATTTAAAATCAGGCTGTTATTACCAAGTTTATGACTAATATTGGCATTTTGAAGTTGAAAATCCATATAGGCTGTATCATTAATATTAAACAGCCCTGCCGATGTCTTCAACACAAGTCCAATTGGTGTTTTAGTGCTTATTCCCAACTGTCCTAAGCTTTGAGTCAATGCCGTTGAGCACGTACTCCCAACACATTGCTTTTTGACCAGATTTAAGTCTGCGATTATGTTAAAAGGTGCTAGGCTAGCATCAATATGTAATCCAGTACCTCGATCCGTACCTCCTAGATCAATTGCCAACTGGCTTATTATTGGTTTGTCATCTACACCATTAATTTTAACATTATGTAGCCCCAAGCCCATCTTCTGGTTAGCAGCAGGATTCGGATCATACCAATTCAACTGGTTAATAGTAGCATGTGATATTTCATGTGTAATAATAATACCATCTTGACCAGTTACACCACTTAAATCACGCTCTTCAATTTGTTCAAGTGCATACGCCTGATGAGCTAAACAGATACTTAATGTGAGCAATTTTAATTTTATTATTTTTTTCATGCTTGATTCCTGTGCTTATTTCTACCTGTACTTAACAGCGTCCACTTCCATTACCAGTGCAGTTGTAGCTAAAAATCTTCAGGTTTCCCGACATATGTAAATTGCCATGCATGTTAAGACCCATGAATCCTTTTTCAGCACCTAAGTCAAAATCAGGAACATTTTGCTCTACCTCGGCAGGGTTTCCATCTGCTTTATAAGTTCGATCCATATAAGTTGTATAAGTTCCAGTATTGGCATAACCTTCTTTACCACTGGTACCTGTTTCAATGGCTAGGGTTTCAAAACCAAGATTACGTATTTTCAAAGGTTTATCGTCATAAAATGTAACCTTCATAGCAGATTGAGCATTATTTTGATGATTAATAATTGTAGTACCGTCTATAGAAAATTTATCAATCTGAATTGTTCCTTGAATACCTTTGAATACGAGCCATTTTTTATTTCCTTGAGCATCAACATGGTTATTTGGAGAAATAGCGAGACGACAGAATTTTTTATCATCACCGCATGCAGTGGGGTTCAATTTATAAAAAACTTCAAGTGGATTATTTCTATTGTATATATCTTCCTTAGACATATCTGTTGCATAGACATGGTTTAAAGAAAGCGTCCAACTCAAATCTGCTCCTCCCTGACCCGTAGTTTCATTTAACTGTGCAGTGGACATACTTACCAGATTGGCATGACTAGAGAGTGCTATACCAAGGCTTAAGGTGAGAAAAAGTCTATTTAACATTGCCATACTCCCTTATAACCCAGTAGTTCTAATTTTCAGGTGTTGAATCAGAACACCATCAATTGCGACAGAACCTAAATTTTTTATTGATCCATCAACGCCTTTAAAAACTACACCTGTCGCATCAGCTCCATCTTTAGCTCTTAACATGTTATTCGACAAGCGTTCTGTCGTTCCAATAGCGATACTACTGTGAGTCGCATTACGTCCTTGATAACTTGTTCTCTTGATATCAATAGCTGTACCGCATGAGTTGACATTACAAGTAGAACCCTTTAGATCACTTGTTCCCAGTCCATCACCATAGTTTTGATAAATCTGGTTATAAATCGAAGCAACTTTAGGAATTCGAGTTACTTCTAGAATAATGTTATTACCTTCCGAACCCACAATAAATGGTTGGTACATATTTCCGAGTACCAAGTTGATATTCGGGCTATATAAATATAATCCTTCGGTATTATGAAAAATAGGTGCCAGTGAACCACGTTTCATTGCCGGGGTTGCCACTTCACTATCCAAATCATCTAAAGTTGCCGTGCCTATACGAATCCCTTTACGATCTAGATCTGTCTGTCTGATACTTAAATCAGCAGGATTATCGTTGGTATTTAAACGGAGTAGGCTTGCCATACCGAATGTCTGGTTATAGTTCTTGTTATCAGACTCTAAAGTCTGGAACATAAGCACTTGCGAACCATTTAAACTTAAACCATTAGCAATAAATTGGGTACGCAAGCGATACTCTTTGTCCAGACCAGAAATGGGAGCACCAGTAATTGGATTTACTTCACGACTAGAATTTAACTCACGAGAGAAAATATCTGACCAAAATCCAAGTTTAATATTAAAAGATGTATTTTCTATATTCGCCGGATCTTCTAACGCTGTTTTGGCCAAGGGAGCTTCTAATGCCAAGTATCCCAAATTCTCTGCTTTATCTTTAAATTGTCTGACATTTTCTGTACCCGCACGAAATAGCCATGGATTACTTGCTGTTCCCCAATTAAATCCTTGATTACTATAACGAGTACTTAAAGAACCATCGCTTTTAGATAATGCCAGACCGTATATAAAAACATCTGCCTTGGTCTTTAAGGATTTGACCGGGGAATTTGCTGCCGCCTGTAATGCGCTGGCTTCAGCAGCCGCAATAATTAATGCCAAGATTTGTTGCGTTGCTGCGTCTGCAGCATCTTCAGCGAGCTGAGTGGCATTATATTTTGCACGTAACTCTGCAGCAAGACGCTCTCGAGTAATTTCATTAGAAATCAGACTATTAACTGTTACAGTAATTTGATCGGATCTGACGAAGTTAGTTAGACTTTTATAAAATGTCGAATTGGTAAGATCACTATTAGCAGTCAATGCACCTGGACCATAAAGTAAATTAATCATTTCATAAGTATTACCAAGGGCATACTCTTTGGCTTTTTTTTCATAACCTAAAATACCTGTAGGATCAAGACTTACGGATGATAGAGAATGTTTTGTGGTGCCATCTGTTGCTAATCCTGGGCCATCTTTATAAATACCATCCCATCCCCATGTTCCATTCCTATAATCTGCAAGACGTTGTGTGTAATATTGTTGAATAATAGGAGTCTTGAACAATGCTTCACGCGTATCTAACAAAAAGGTTTCTCTTTTTGCTTCAGCATCAGTCTCGATATTAGCGCTATAACTAGTTAATAATGTAGAATATTGTGAGTTATAAGTGGTGTCATAAGTATTTTTATACAGCATACTATAATTTTGATCTGCTTTCCCCTGTAATACACTTTTATTGTATGTATCCGCATACACACGATCATAGGCACGTTGTCCTAACTGGGTATAGTTTTCCCCTGTAGGAATAATGCGAATGAAACCTGTATCTGCTTGACCAGGATTATCAATGTCACGGGTATAACTAGAGCCTGCCGATACATCATTCGGTGCCTGAAATACCATTTTGAAATCATTTAGAGTAAGTGCAATCCCTTCCCCTGTCGTATCTGCTAAAGATTCATCCGATAACTGCTGCAAAGCATAGGTAGAAGGCATGCATAACAAACTCACCATGCTTGCTAAACACGATTTTTTAAAGATGGAATGTTTACCGTTCAAAATCATCTTCACTGTCCTTTTATTATCAGATGCTCCGCATCTTTATCTTTCAGCTTCCCAGCTGCAATTTCTATTTTTGAATGATGCATCGTGCATCTTTTAATTAGATTTCTGCATCCATTATGCTTATTTTCCATTCAGATGCAAAAAGCAAAGTGCTGAATAGCCAAGTTTCCGATGAATGAAAACTCAAAAAAATAAACGGGACCTTAAGCCCCGTTTATTCAATACTTTAAACTAATTATGCTTTTGGCAAAGTCACACCAGTCTGGCCCTGATACTTACCGCCGCGGTCTTTGTATGAAGTTTCACAAACTTCATCAGATTCAAAGAACAGCATCTGTGCTACCCCTTCACCCGCATAGATACGTGCAGGAAGGTTCGTCGTATTGGAGAACTCAAGGGTGACATGACCTTCCCACTCTGGTTCAAGTGGAGTCACATTCACAATAATACCGCAACGCGCATAGGTAGATTTACCTAGACAAACAGTCAGTACATTACGTGGAATACGGAAATATTCTACAGTACGTGCAAGCGCAAATGAGTTAGGCGGGATGATACATACATCAGATTCGATGTCGATAAAGCTTTTTTCATCGAAGTGTTTCGGATCTACAATTGCAGAATGCACATTGGTAAATACCTTGAATTCACGTGCACAACGAACATCATAACCATAGCTTGATACACCATAAGAAATGAGTTTTTCACCATTCTCATCAAAACGAACCTGGTTCTCTGCATAGGGTTCGATCATGCCATGCTTTTCGCTCATTTCGCGAATCCAGCGATCAGACTTAATTGCCATTGGTACTAATCCAAAAATCTTAAATTCAGTTATTGCGACGTACTTTAACTGAAATTCACCTCAATGAAAATAAGTGTTCTTTCTTGATGCTACTTTGAAATTTTAATAAGATTTTTTGAGTGAAGTTACAGACTCATAATCGCTGAATAACTCAGCGGTACAGAAAAGCTCATCAGTACCAATGATGCGGTCTTTTGCATATTTTTTTGGTTGAGCCAGCGATTATTATTACGACCCAGTAAAGTACCGAAGAATGTCCATAAAACTGCAATTGGAATTAATAGTCCTATAAACATCAGCATATGTACGACATAGTAATAACTGTTCTGCCATGCAATTACGGGGAAAATTGCCGATGCAAACAATAAGGCCTTAGGGTTCAGTAAAGTTGCTAAAAATAACTCTCTGGCACGAATGGTGAATTGACTTAAACTGTCAGCAACTTCTGCTGTACGCCATAATCTGATTGCCAAATAGAGAATATAACAGGCGCTAAATAATTTCAGGATATTCGGTAAAGCTGGCAGATGGGTTGAAATCTTGCCAATCAGGATTCCCCAAAAACTGATCGCAAGCAGATAGCCTAACGCTTCAGCAGGAATAAGATAAAATGATTTCCTAAAACCTGCATGGATCCCGGAAGATGCCAATAAGGTATTGGTTGGGCCTGGAGTCAATAAAATTGTGACTACTAAACCAATAAATAACCAAGAAATCATGGGTTGACCTCGCTGTAATGCTTGCAGCATAGATCAGAATATTTTTACCTGCAAAATCTTATTTGTAAGAAGAATTATAATTTTTTGGAATGATTTAAATTATAATTTAAATTCAAAAACTTATATAAAAATAATGCTAAAATTAAGTGATATACGATAGAGTCATTTTAGTTGACTCCGACTTATTCATGAGAAAATTCTACTGAAAACACTAACTCAAAAATTAAATTTTTATATCTTTAAAATGATTCATCTAATAGGGTGTGTTGACATTTACAGCCGATAAATTGAGCTAAAGAGGCAACCATATAAATATACAAGCTAAAGCAACAGCGCTTTGATAGTTACGTTTTAGCTTATCGTATCTTGTGGCAATTCCTCTAAATTGTTTTAATCTACAAAATGCATTTTCAACTAAATGTCTGATTTTATACATATACCAGTCCATATCATCATTGCTAGATTTGGCATTTGATCTTCGAGGAATGTTTGCTTTCGTATTACTTTCTCTAATTTTCTTTCTGAAACTTTCTGAATCATAGCCTTTATCTGCACATAGCATTTCTGACTCTGTTAAATCTAATTTTGATACAAGATCAGGTGCAACCTTAATATCATGTGAAGTTCCATCTGAAATAATAAATTCAATAGGATTACCATTTGAATCGATTGCTAAATGTATTTTTGAACTATTACCACCAATACTTTTGGAAATACTTTGATTCTTAATACCAGCTGAATGTTGATGCGCTCGTACATGGCTCCCATCGATAAAAATCCACTCTTTATCAGCATGCTGGCTGAATAATTTAAAAATATTCATAAACTTACTATTTTTAGACCATCGATTATATTTCTTAAAAATAGAATTTGATTTACCAAACTCTTGAGGTAAATCACGCCAAGGACAGCCTGTTCTAATTCGAAATAAAATCGCTTCAATAAAATTCCGTAAATTTAATTTGAGATAAATATTAAAGTGACGGAAAATAGCAAGTAACTTGGACCAGTGTTGATCATTTAGCATTGTTCGAGGCATAGCGAGTGTAAAATTGGGTTTGGCGATTTAATTTTACTATCTCGCTATTTTTTTAATCAACAAATGTCAACAGACCCTAATACATTTCTGATTTTTTCATCTTCAAATCTTTCAAAGTCACTCAGCTTATTTCTACTTATTGTCTTAATTTATTTTCTTGCTTTTATTGGGCCTACTTGCTAGGAAATACTTTCATTTTACTGTCAGCTTTAAAATAAAAACCCCAGCCTGGACTGAGGTTTTAATCAATGATCTCTATTAAAAAATACGGGACTGATCTTTTTGAGCCTTTGGCAGTTTGGCTGCAATCTTTTCGGCAATCGCCATATAGCTATCAGCAGCCTCATCTCCAGCAATCACTGACGGCGTTCCGGCATCGGCATTTTCACGGATTACAGCATTTAAAGGCAGACGGCCAAGTAGTGGAATATTGTACTGTTCTGACAATTTATCGCCACCACCAGTACCAAAAATCTGTTCTTCATAGCCGCAATTTGAACAGATATGAGTCGACATATTTTCAATCACACCCATGACTGGAATCTGTACACGGTTAAACAGTTCAATTCCTTTGGTAGCGTCCAGTAATGCCACATTTTGTGGCGTTGTCACAATCACTGCGCCAGTGACTGGGATACGCTGCGCTAGAGTCAACTGGATATCCCCTGTACCTGGCGGCATATCAATCATCAGGACATCCAGATCTGGCCAAAGTGTCTGATTAAACAATTGCATTAATGCACCCGTTGCCTTTGGACCACGCCATGCCACTGGTGTATTGTGATCACCGGTTAAATGACCAATTGACAGCACCGCCAAGCCATAGGCATCTAATGGTACAAAGTTTTCAGCTTCAATCATCGGAGTTTTACCCGCATTACCGAGCATTGTTGGAATACTTGGACCATAAATATCCGCATCCAGTACACCGACTTTTAGACCCAGTTTTTGTAAAGCCAAGGCCAGGTTCACTGTTGTGGTTGATTTACCCACACCACCTTTACCAGAAGACACCAGAATCACATTTTGAATACGTGGATGCTTCGGCACATCACGCTGTTGCGGGGCAGCTTTTTGAATAGGCGCTTCTTCTTGTTGAGGTTGATAATTTTCATTCGCCTGCTTTACAGCATCAGTACTTGCAGATGCATCCACCACGGGTGGTAAACTCGATTTTGGTGCTACTGGAGTTTTTGGCTGGCTAGAGCAGCTTTCACCTTCAGCATGATGATGCCCGCACCCGCCCTCTTTTTTATGCCCCGTTTTTTGCTGGATCACATGCATATTGAGTTCTTTGATGCCACATTTTTCCAATGCGTCAGCCAGTTCATCATGAATCTGCTGTAGCTGCTCTTTTTCTTCAGGATAGGTATTAATCGTGATCTGTAAGATCTCACCTTGTACATTGACCTGAGTAATCCGATCTTTCAAGGCATTGTTAGAATTTGGCAAGATATAATTTTGCAGTACATTCTGCACAGCTTCTTCGTTCACCTCCTTGGAAGGCGAAAAAACCGATTTAAGCGAAGAAAGCCACGACATAGGTTACTCCAAAAATGTAGATCGATATCTAAATAGCTTAGTTTAACGGGCTTTTCACTTAAGGTTAAGCATTCTGCCCATTAAGATGAGGGAGATATTTTCAATTTCCAACCATTTTACTTGGTTTTATTAATTTGTGGCGAATAGAAATAATGGAAAGTGAAAGAGAATAAGAAATAAGGTAGTTTTTAGTATGCGAATAATTATTTTTACAATAAGAGTCTGATTAGATTCAGCCACCTCAACCTTGTTATGGTTGAAGTGGCAGTGCGATCAAAGCTTATTTATGATTTTTATTGTGTTCGGACTTATCTTGCTGGTCCTTGGTGTTTTTGCCTTGATCCTGTTTAGACTGGTCTGCATCAGATTCTGAATCCTTATCTTTGGCAGCCTCTTTTTTATCAGACGTATTCTCCTTAGAGGTGTCATCTTTAGCGTCTTGATCTTTAGATGAATTCTCTTTCATTTTAGTCATCGTATCGGTGGCCATCTGTTTCAGCTCAGCCAGTTTGACAGAAGCTTCATTCACCAATTCAGTAATCTTCTGTTTGGTATCATCAAACTTATGTAAGGCTTCATCTTTAAGATGAGTCATACGATCCTGCTGATCTTGACCATTGCCATGTTGCTGGTCTGATTTTCCATCTTTATGCGCAGCCTGTTTGGAATCATCTGTATCATCATTCTGCTTGGCTTCAGACTTGCCATTTTTTAGCTCATTCAGAATCTTTTCGCCTTTCTGTAATAGCTCTTCACCAATAGCAATCGCCTTGGCCTTTAAGTCATCCATCTTGGTCGTTTCATTTTTTTTATCTGACTGCTCACTATCTGAGTGATTAGCGCTCTGCTTTTCAGATTTATCATCCGACCCGTTCTTCTGAGCCTCTAGTACTTCCTGATGTTCCTGTTTGTGCTGCTTGTCGATCTCGTTTTGCTTCTGCTCTTTCTCAATTTGATCATGCATTTCACGTGCATGTTGCTGTTTATCTTGGTTCTGCTTAGAAGTACTAGTCTGGTTATTCTGAGTCATGAGTACCCTCCTTAGGTAAGTCATATAAGTTATCAGACAATTATTTAGCATAAAGCAGAGAATGAATCGGATGAATTAAGCAAACTGCAACAAAGCCTGTACATGTTGTTGCTGATCATTGCATCAGATAGCACAAACCTTACGATCTTAAATTTTTATCACCACCAACTGGACGAGATTGTGTTCTGTATTTTAAAGATTCTATTTATTTTATTTCTTGCACCATCGATTAGTATTTTACTGTCATCATGACATTGCATTTCCTTTAGCTTACCTATTCAAATGCTGTTATAGCCTGATTTTTCAAGCTAAAGGATGCTTATGATCGATCTACATTAAACGTTTATAGAATGAATAAAACTAAAGGTATCAAACGACCTTAGTTTAAGCACGCACGGTACTCATAAAACTTACTACCGAGAACAACCAGATGAACAGGATAAAACTGCGCGCTTGAGTGAAATGTGACACATCTGTACCATGCAAAATGTTGTGGCGTGTTGAAGTGACGTTCGAACTAGAATCCATTTTATAAGCAGCCAGTTCTGCAAAGTATGGATTCAGTTCTGCAGCGATTTTAGATTTATGCCATAGACTCTTAATTTCATTGCCCTTTAAACCGGGAACGATTTTATAGACATCGACAAACTTGGTGCCGTTTTGCTTTAAAAAACCTTGTTGGATTAAGACGTCGGTGAGTAAACCTTCAAGCTGTGCATAGAGCAAAGGTACACAACCTGCATAACAGCCCAATTTATACATTTTAAAGGCTTCAACAATCACAGGACGGCGTAAGGCTTTATGGGCTTCATCTATTTGCATCGCATCAAAAGCAGTCAGTACGTCTTTTTGGAAGTCTTCACTATTGATGACATCGAGTAGGTTAAAGGCTTTAACATCTTCATAGGCATGAATCTGTTGCCAAAAATGCATCAGGTTTAAGGCATCATTGGCCACTTTTGAACCGACAGGTTGATCGAGCTGATCTGCCCACACATTAAAATACTCATCCTGCTGTGCGAGTTCACGTAAGATATTGATTAAAAATGTATGTTCGCCTTGTGAGATCTGATCTAAATAGCTTTGAGCATCTTCAAGGATACGTTTGCCTAAAGTCTGTTGTTTGATATTCGATTTAATCCGTCTGACTGGTTGATCATCTTCAAAATCATTGTAATCGTCATACATGGTCAAGCACTCAAGCAAATGGCGGATAGGCTATTATCCCTGATAATCCTGCCATAAAGTAGCATTTCATCGATGTGCAACTTTGTTATTGAAAAAGAATTCACCAAAAGCCTTATGCAAGTCATGTCTATCTCATGTAAAATTACCGCCCATTGCATAAAATACGAATGAGAGAGTCAGATCCGTGCGTAATATCTTAGTCACTAACGCCCTTCCATACGCCAATGGTCCGATCCATATGGGTCACCTACTCGGTTATATCCAAGCTGATATTTGGGTACGTGCGATGCGTGCAATGGGTCATAACGTGACTTATGTATGTGCGGATGATGCGCATGGTACGGCGATTATGCTGCGTGCTGAAGCCAATGGCATTACCCCTGAACAGCAAATTGCCAATGTACAAAAAGAACACGAACGTGACTTTGCTGGTTTTAAAGTGGACTTTGACCACTACGATTCAACCAACAGTGCCGAAAACCAGGCTCGCGCATCTGAGATTTATATCAAGAACCGTGAAGCGGGCAATATTGCAGTTCGCCCTGTAACGCAATTGTTTGACCCTGAAAAAGGCATGTTCTTGTCGGATCGTTTCATTAAAGGCACATGCCCAAAATGTAAAGCGGAAGATCAATATGGCGATTCATGCGAAGTGTGTGGCACGACCTATAACGCTACTGAACTGTTAAATCCAAAATCAACGTTAAGCGGTGCGACGCCTGTCGAGAAATCTTCAGATCACTATTTCTTTAAATTGCCGAACTTTGGTGAATACCTGCAAAAATGGACACGTGATCAAGGTCGTTTACCTGTGTCGATTGCCAACAAGTTAGATGAATGGTTTGAAGCAGGTTTGTCGGATTGGGATATTTCTCGTGATGCACCTTACTTCGGTTTTGAAATTCCAGATGCACCAAACAAATATTTCTATGTTTGGGTAGATGCGCCTATCGGCTATATGTCAAGCTTTGAAAACTACATCAAAACTAAACGCCCTGACTTAAGCTTTGAGGATTACTGGAAAAAAGATTCTCAAAATGAGGTGTATCACTTCATTGGTAAAGACATCGTGTATTTCCACGCCTTGTTCTGGCCTGCCATGCTTGAAGGTGCAAACTACCGCACGCCTACAAGCTTATTTGTTAATGGCTTCTTGACTGTAAACGGTCAGAAAATGTCTAAATCTCGTGGCACATTCATTAAAGCTGAAACCTATTTAGAGCATTTAAACCCTGAATATTTACGTTACTACTTCGCATCTAAACTTTCTGACAAAGTTGAAGATTCTGACTTGAATCTTGATGATTTCGTTCAAAAAGTGAATTCAGACTTAGTTGGTAAAGTCGTAAACATCGCAAGTCGTTGTGCGAAATTTATTAACACCAAGTTTGATAATAAACTTTCTGCGACTTGTGCAGAGCCTGAATTGGTGCAAAGCTTTATTGATGCAGGTGATTCAATCGCTGCCGCTTATGAAGCACGTGAATTCTCGACTGCGATTCGTGAAATTATGGCGTTAGCTGACAAAGCCAACCAATATATTGATGAGAAAAAGCCTTGGGCTTTAGCGAAAATTGAAGGCGAAGAACAACAAGTTCATGACGTGTGTTCTGTGGGTATTAACCTGTTCCGTCAATTGGCGGTTTACCTTGCGCCTGTATTGCCAACATTGGCTGAACAAGTTCAAGCGTTCTTACAATTAGACAGCTTTAACTTTGAATCTCGTAAGCAAGTATTAGTAGCGCACGAAATTGCATTGTTCCAACCGTTAATGCAACGTGTTGATCCAAAAGCTGTGGCTGCTATGGTGGATGCATCTAAAGATTCTTTAGCTGCACCTGCCGAAGCACCAAAAGCTGAAAAGAAAAAAGAGAAAGCCAAAGAGAAGAAAGCTGAGCCTAAAGTCGGTGAAGCGGAAATCATTAATATTGATGATTTTATGAAAGTTGACCTTCGTGTAGCGGAAGTATTAGACGCTGCAACGGTTGAAGGTTCTGATAAGCTGCTTCAATTGACTCTAAATGTCGGCGAAGCTGAGCCACGTAACGTGTTTAGCGGTATCCGTGAGTTCTATCAGCCTGAAGATTTAAAAGGCAAATTGGTGGTGATGGTGGCCAACCTTGCACCACGTAAGATGCGTTTTGGTATTTCTAACGGTATGGTGTTAGCTGCGGGTAATGGCGAAGGTGTTTGGGTGATTTCACCTGAATCTGGTGCGAAGCCGGGTGATAAAGTGTCTTAAGATTTAGATCTTAAATAAGAAGCCTCTACTAATGTAGGGGCTTTTCTATACCATTTATATAATTTATTTCCTTGTTTTAAAAAAATATATCGATAAAATCAAAGCGCTTTTTATTTTTTATAACTATTCGGGGTAAACATGAAAAAATTACTAGTTTCAGTTCTAGCGATGTCAACAATTGCATTTACAGGCTGTTCAGTTCGTATGGCAGATATGACCGTAGCTTCTACAAAGAACTATAACTTGAACTCAAACCAATTTGTGAAAGGTCAACGTGTCACAGGTGAAGATAAGGTTCCGGTAGTTTTATTCCCATTAGGTATTCCTAACTTCAAAACAGCGGTAGATCGTGCAATTGAGAAAGATCGTTGTGCTGTGGCTTTATCTGATGTTGTTATTACTCAACTGAATCAAGCATTTATTGTAGGGCAGATCGGTTACCGTGTTGAAGGTACGCAGGTGATTGATCGTTCACAGCCAGAATGTAAAAAATAATTTTTAGTTGTAAAAAAGCCTCTACGTTGTAGGGGCTTTTTTATGCCTGTAAGTTCCCTCTCCTTTTTTAAAGGAGAGGGTTAGGGAGAGGTCATATTGCATCATTGCCGCATTCTAAATTTATAAAAAATATTTTCTTTGCGTAGGAATTGCTTTACTTTTGAAAGATCAAAAGTAACAAAAATCTTTTGTTCACTTAATGATACGTCCCTGTACCATAAGTGAACGGCGACATCCATGTTGCCTCAAAATACTTTAAATATTAGTCTGTTATAAATTTCAACTATTCAATGTTAAGTTAATGTTAATAGTTGATAACCTTGGACCACATAAGATGCGTTTTGGTATTTCAAACAGTATGGTACTCGCTGCGGATAATGGCGACGGTGTTTGGGTAATTTCACCTGAATCTGGTTCTAAACCGGGTGATAAAGTGTCTTAATGGCCTTATTTTTATTATTTATTAGACTCTTTTTTAATTTCTGAAATTTTAGGCAAAATTCTTAAATTGATTTTTGCTTTTAATATCTTATGTGCTGAAGGTAAAATATCTGATTTAATACTATTTTCTACATTAGCAAACCACTTATTTTCTTTAGCATACATATCAAATGAACCTTTAATTGAATATCGATTCCAAAGTCCATGAAGAATACTATTAGAATGATTACTATTTGTATCACAAAGTTTTTTTGCAAAGACTATTGGATCAATTTCTTTTAAAATTGGATAATCGTAATAATAATTTTCTTCGCTATTGGTAAGGCTAATACGTTGAGCAAATAACCAACCATCTGTATCCATTAGATCTAATAAATTTTTTACTCTTTCAATATCTTGCTCACTATATTTCTCTTCATATGAAGCCATCACTTCTTTAATAAATTTATCAAATTCCAATATACCTTTAGCATAAAAGCCATAAGAGCCAGAATGTTCAGTGAAACTAAAATCCTTTATCTCTCTCATTCTTTCATTAATACTAAATAGACTTTTCCAATGTTTTTTAGCAATAGGTAGTAGATCTTCTACAGAGAAAAAAATTAAATTATTTTTCTTTAAATAAATTAGCATACTTATTGTATGCAATACATCAGAGGTATGCTGTAAACCATTACTTTCAATTTCGGATTTAGCCTGTTTAATTAATCGTTCAAATTCTAATTCAGGTAAATCCCAAAAATCCATTAACTTAAACCATGTAGGCTGTTCTTCTTTAAGCCGGCTTTGTTGCACAAACCTATCTGTAAAGGCTTTTTTAGCGATATAATTTTCAAATGAAGAAGCCTACACACAAAATCTACCGCACAACCAATTGGCCCGCATATAACCGAGCACTCATGAGTCGCGGAAATATTGCCATTTGGTTTGATCCTGCTACGCAATGGTATGCTCCATCAAAAGGCAAACAAGGGCGAAATCAAACCTACTCCGACGCAGCCATCCAATGCTGCTTAATGATTAAATCCTTATTTCGTCTGTCTTTACGTATGGTTACTGGCTTTGTACAAAGTCTGATTAAACTTTGCGGATTAAATTGGATAGCTCCAGATTACACCACGTGGCATCATAACAAACCAGTCCACCGAGTAAAATTTGTGCACCACATTCTTTATAAAGCGAAAACTGGCTGCTTAAATAGCCTGAGCTTGCACTTTCTACAAAAGCAACTTTCAGTTTTTTTTGTTCGAGTAAATCACAACATTCTTTTAACATGGCTATCATTTTTATTTGAGGGTGATGTATTCAATGTATAGACGAAATGTGGATTCTTCAATCACCCTTACGATTGTATACATTTATACAAAACATGCTGTTAAAAGCTAAATATGAGATACACATGTTCAAAATTCAGCGAATGAGTGTGTTTGACCAAGAGTTAAGCAAAATTTGCATTTAACGGTATCATCTAAGCTTAAACAGTGGTAAAAATAAAAATAAAGTGCTTGATGAAAGTAGGTTGTTACAATGAAAACTACAGTTAAATATGTAGTCCTGAAAAGTCTGGACTATCAGTTGGGTACCCCTTTATTTCAGGAAGAAATTGATGCGGATGCACAGTATTTTGATCAGATTCCTGCGATTATTACCTACCAGAATTTAAAACTAAAGGTGAAAAGCAAGGAGTTAAAACGTTTGCAATTACCCGATGAAAAAGAAGATACTCAAACGATTATTGTAAAAATGGTCGCGATTTAATTAATAATTTGAATAAGATTGAAAAAACCTCTTTTTTAGAGGTTTTTTAATAAACTATTAGATAACAATATATTATAAAATGTTTGCTTACTTATTTTTATTTATTATTATGTTTAATTAAAGTGTTTATAATGCAGTAATTAATATCTTAAAAGGGTTACTTTTTTTGTTTTTGTTCCTCGTTTTAATCATATATTAATAATTAAAAATAAAATTTCCCTTCATTTTTAGGGGAATATCATGAAAAACTTTTATCAGCGGCGATTCCTTTGGTTTTTATTTTTGGTCTTTTTGCATAAGTGAATGTATTGATCAATCTTCAGATGGTTACAGATTGCGGAAACTATGTCGTAGCGCATGGGATTGACGATTCTGCTTATATACAAAATTATAATATGATGGAAAGATATACTAATTGACTTAACTATATTTAGACTAGAATGATCGGTAATTGGGTCTTCGCCCCATACTTAACCCAATTGTTTAATCTTCTCAAAAATGACTTATATTTTAATTGAGTGTATAACCAATTTTTGATCTTCCCTGTATAAAGTATTTAGAATCTTTATATAGGTTTTGATGTCTTGAAAAAATATTAAATCTAAGTTTTATAGTTAATAATTTTACGAATTATAAATAAAATATTTATATTTTAAAAAAGTAGAATTTTGCATTTTTTTAGATATAGATTTCATCTGCACATATTAGTAGCTATTCTTATTATTTACGAGATGCTTGGGTAAATAATGTAAGTGTAAAAATGGATTATCAATAGTTTAAATCAATTTATTTTACATTGAATTAGTCTGTAACAGGTTATGACTTGGAGTTTATGCAGAAGGCTGTAGAGTAAATACTGAACTCGTAAAGATCGGTTCATTTACTTATAAAGGAAAAAGGAGCGTCTCCAATGGCTAACCAAAACCAACAAAATCCGAACCAGAATCAGCAACAGCGTCAGCAAAATCAGCAAGACCAATGGCAAAATCCAAATCAACAGCAACAGCAACAGCCTAACCAGCAAAATCAACAGAACCCAAATCAACGTCAGCAAAATCAGCAGAACCAGCAAGATCAACAGAATCAGCAGGATCTGCAACAGCAACAGCAGCCTAATCAACAAGGTCAACAGCAAGATTCAACACAACAAGCTCATCAGCGTGATCAACAAAATCAACGCGGACAACAGCGCTAAGTATTGAAACTCGAAGAAAGCCGCCATAAGGCGGTTTTCTTTTGGGCTTCATAACTGAATTTAAGTTTGGAAAGACGTTGATGAAGAAAATGTAGAATAGAGTACTGTGGCTTTGTTGCACAAACCTATCTGTAAAGGCTTTTTTAGCGATATAATTTTCAAATGAAGAAGCCTACACACAAAATCTACCGCACAACCAATTGGCCCGCATATAACCGAGCACTCATGAGTCGCGGAAATATTGCCATTTGGTTTGATCCTGCTACGCAATGGTATGCTCCATCAAAAGGCAAACAAGGGCGAAATCAAACCTACTCCGACGCAGCCATCCAATGCTGCTTAATGATTAAATCCTTATTTCGTCTGTCTTTACGTATGGTTACTGGCTTTGTACAAAGTCTGATTAAACTTTGCGGATTAAATTGGATAGCTCCAGATTACACCACGCTTTGTAGAAGACAAAAGCATATTGATATTGTAATCAGCTACCAAAAAAGTAGCGATGGGCTGCATCTACTCATGGACTCTACAGGCATGAAGTTTCTAGGTGAGGGCGAATGGAAACGCAAGAAACATGGATCTGAATATCGTCGCCAATGGCGTAAACTTCATATTGGTATAGATGCCAAAACCCTACAAATACGAGCAGTTCAGCTTACAACCAATAATGTCAGTGATTCACAGGTGCTTGGTGATTTACTTGATCAGATTCCACAAGATGAGCGGATTGACTCTGTTTATACCGATGGAGCTTATGACACCAAGCAATGCCGTCAGGTCATTGCAGATCGGCAAGCGCATGCGGTGATTCCACCTAGAAAAAATGCGAAACAATGGAAAGATACAAAGAGTAGCTCGCTAGAGCGAAATGAATTACTTCGAACAATTAAACGTTTAGGCAGGACACTATGGAAAAAATGGTCAGGCTATCATCGGCGAAGTTTGGTTGAAACTAAGATGCACTGCATTAAATTATTAGGAGATAAACTCAGCGCAAGGAGTTTTGGTAGCCAAGTGAATGAGATCCATGCACGTGTAGCAGTCCTTAACAGATTTACGGAATTAGGTCGCCCACTTACCCAAGTTACGCCTTAAATTTGGCTCAATTAGGGGCGCTTTGCATTTCAAATCTTTGTGCAACAAAGCCTCCGTTCAATAACACAGCATATTCAAAATTCTTGTTTCCATCGAAATAATAGTCCAGGTAGTCTTCGATATGTTTATTAGGCTCTGAAATATAGCTATGCATGAACTTTGATTAACTCTTTTTTAATTAGAATGAATTACTAAAATTAAAACCCAATGAAAAATATTTCTCAACATGCTAAAAATGATTTATCTCTTTAAAAGCTATAAGAACCCCATGAAAACATTTAACCCCCTATTCCTCACACTTGCTCTAAGCACCACAGCCCTCACCACCCAAGCGGCTGAAACCACTATTCCAGCTCAAAAACAAGTCGCTGGCTACTACCATCACCAAATCGGCAACACTCAAATCACCGCCCTACTCGATGGTACAAACTATTTAAACCCAGCTTTATTTAAGGGCTTAAGTGACAGCGAAAAAACGGGCATTCTCAAAAAATACGCTGCCATCAACGACAAAGGCATACAAACCTCAGTCAATGCTTTTTTAATCAATACAGGCAACCAACTACTAATGGTCGACAGCGGTGCTGCAAGCTGCTTTGGCACACACTTAGGTTCAATCTATAACAACCTAAAAGCTTCAGGGTATCAGCCTGGACAGGTCAATAGCATTTTCCTGACCCATTTACACCCTGACCATGTCTGCGGCATCTCAAATAACGGTGTAGCAAATTACCCAAATGCCACACTGCATATTTCCAAAACCGAATATGACTACTGGCTCAGTCCAAACACCATCAAGAAACTACCCAAAGAAAACCAAGAGAAATTTTTAGGCACAGTTGAGAAAATTAAAGCCGCACTTGCACCGTATGAAAAAGCCAAAAAAATTAAGGTCTTTTCAGACAAAGCTTTCGCTTTGGGTGATATTCAATTTAAGCCATCTTTCGGTCATACCCCAGGGCATTACAGCTTTAAACTGAAAACCGATGCTCAAGAAGTGGTATTTATTGGTGACATCGTGCATTCACATACCTTGCAGTTTGATGCACCAAAAACAGCGGTAGATTTTGATATAGACCCTAAGGCAGCAGTCGAAACCCGTCTTAAACATTTTGCTGAATATGCCAAAGCGGGTCAGTTGATTGCTGCACCACATTTACCTTTCCCCGGGATTGGGCATATCTATTCAAAAGATGGTCAAAGCTATCAGTGGATACCGGTACACTTTAAAGATTAATTGAATACTGTGATTGCAATATTCAGCTATGAAACCCTAAGCTTTTAGGGTTTCATTTATTTTATAAACACCTAACCAATAAGTATTAAAGATCTCAGACTCAAAAATCACGTTTAGATTGAGAATTAAAATCCGCTACTTCACTTAACTTTTTAAATTTTTTCTTAAAAATTGCTTCACATTCATTGTGCACCTTTAGCACTCATTTTTAGCATTCAATTGAGTCCGATAAATCTAAATATTTAAAAATCAGGTATAAATTTTAAATTTATCGTCTCTTGTAGTGTCTTAGTTTGGTGCAGACAAATCACATTATGCCTTATATCGAGTCTTATTAATTTCAATAAATTCTTCATCAAAATTTCCCTTGCTAGTGCCTCTTTTAGAATCAGTTTGCCTCTATATACTGGGTTTCTTTTGTGATTCTACGCACTAAATTGGAACTCACCATGCAAAATATAGACTTATTATTTCTCCTTCTCGGTGCAGTTCTAGTACTTGCCATGCATGCAGGATTTGCTTTTCTGGAACTTGGAACAGTTCGACATAAGAATCAGGTCAATGCCTTAAGTAAAATTCTAACTGACTTTGCCATCTCTGCAATCGCATACTTTTTAGTGGGTTACTATATTGCCTATGGACAGCATTTTTTCCATGATGCCAATACCTTAGCAGCTGATCATGGCTATAACCTGATGCGCTGTTTCTTCCTGCTTACCTTTGCTGCAGCCATTCCAGCGATTATCTCTGGTGGTATTGCTGAACGGGCCAAAATGCGCTCGCAGGCTTTAGCAACGTTATTTCTGGTTGCCCTGATTTATCCGTTTTTTGAAGGCATGATCTGGAATGGTAACTTTGGTTTCCAGGACTGGTTGGCTCAGGCATTTGGTGCCAGCTTTCATGATTTCGCGGGTTCAGTGGTGGTGCATGCCATGGGTGGCTGGATCGCACTGGCTGCGGTAATTCTGCTTGGTGCACGTCATGGCCGCTATAAAAACGATGGCCGGATTACAGCACATCCGCCTTCATCGATTCCATTTTTGGCTTTAGGTTCATGGATTTTAATTGTCGGCTGGTTTGGTTTTAATGTCATGAGTGCCCAGCGCCTCGATGCTATTTCTGGACTGGTCGCCATCAACTCTTTAATGGCAATGGTCGGTGGAACAATTGCAGCCAAAGTGGCAGGTAAAGATGACCCGGGCTTTCTGCATAATGGACCATTAGCCGGTTTAGTAGCGATCTGTGCAGGCTCAGATGTGGTACATCCATTGGGTGCGCTTTTTATCGGGATCAGCGCAGGCGTGATTTTTGTGAAATTGTTTACGTATACCCAAAATAAACTCAAAGTGGATGATGTGCTTGGCGTCTGGCCTTTGCATGGTGTATGCGGAGCTTTTGGGGGTCTTGCTGTGGGTATCTTCGGTCAGCAATGGCTGGGAGGCATGGGTGGCATTTCTTTAATTTCACAGCTAGTTGGTACAGTTCTCGCCATTATTGTTGCTTTGGCAGGTGGCTTCCTGATCTATGGCCTGCTCAAAGTATGGATTGGTATTCGTCTCACCCGGGAAGAAGAATTTACCGGTGCAGACCTGTCCATTCACCGTATTTCTGCGAATTCTGAAGAAAATATTTTTTAATGCTATCGTAAAAAAGCCCCTATTTCACAGGGGTTTTTTTTATCTGCAGCGGAGATTATAGGAAATGATTACTTCATCCCAAAGATCAGCTTTAAGCCAAGCACGGTCATGACTGCACCTGCAGCACGATCAAAGCCTGCTTTGAATTTTAAATACACACGACGTGGCTTTTCTGCAGACAAGGCAACTGCCACCAAAGAACACCATCCTGCATCAATAAAGAAACATAGGACCGGAAGCACGACATAGAAATAGGTCGGAATTTCTTTAGGCAAAAGTGCAGTAAAAATACTGGCTAATACAATGGCAATTTTGGGGTTAGATAATTGAGTGATCAAGCCTGTGGTATAAGCACGACGCAGTGACATCTGGGTATTGCTGTCTTCATCGGTATTAATCGGCTCTTTGGCATGTTTAATAATTTTAAATGCCAGCCAGAGCAAATAGATCCCACCACAGATTTTTAAAGCCAGATAGGCAGAGGGCACAGCCAGTAAAAATGCCTGTAAGCCTAGAACTGCGAGCAGACCAAAAACGGCGGCACCTGTACCGGTTCCTAATGCCGTAAACAGGCCATGCTTACGCGAAATAGCAATTGAATTTTTTGCCACATAAATCGATGTCGGCCCAGGGCTCATTGCGCCTAACATTAATGCAAAGGCAATTGAGCCCAAAATCCAGAATGATTCCACAACACAACCCGGTTAAATCTTGATTGCGCTATTCTAAGCAAAATGCAGCACGAATGCTGCATTTTTATGGTGCAAAATCTTAACTTTATCTAATAAATATTCAGTTTAGGTTTACTGAACGTCTTGGACGATGAATTGTGGTTTAGACAAATGATAGTCGTGATCATGTACCGGCATTCCGCCTATGATCATGGTTCTGACTTCAGTTTTCGGTTTATTCATTTTGTCATTATCACAGCCAGCCAGACTGGACAGAAGTAACGCAAGCACAACATAGGATAGATGTTTCATTTGCTACCCTCCTGACAGATTCTCTTAGTTTTAGATTAGCATTTTATGTCTGTTTTTTATTCAATTATTTTGTGACAAGCTGCATCATCCAAGAATGTAGTTAGAATAGGAATAAAGTCACTTTCGGGTACGCTCAAATTGGTTATACTGTTGCCGTTCTCACTTTTAAGATTGCCATGTTTGATTCGATTGCCCAGCAATTCATAGACCAAACCCTGAATGTACACGGTATGCAACTGACCATACGTCGGTTAGATCTGGTGCATCCACGGATTTCGGGCAACAAGTTTTTTAAGCTGAAATATAATTTTCTGCAAGCGCAACAACAAGGGTTTAAAAAGCTGCTGACTTTTGGCGGTGCTTATTCAAATCATATTGCAGCGACGGCATTTGCGGCGCATCAGTTTGGTTTTGAAAGTATCGGCATTATTCGTGGTGAAGAACTTAAAGAAAAACCCTTAAATCCTACCTTAAAGACCGCGCAAGACTTTGGCATGCGGTTGCATTTTTTCAGCCGTGAGGATTATCGACGTAAACAGCAACCCGATTTTTTGGCAGAATTACAGCAGCAGTTTCTAGATCATTACGTGATTCCTGAAGGGGGTACCAATACGCTTGCTATTCAAGGCTGTCAGGAAATTTTAAAACCTGGAGATCGACAGTTTGATGTGATCTGTTGTGCAGTGGGTACAGGCGGTACAATTACAGGACTGATTGAAGCCAGTCAAAATCATCAACACATTTTAGGTTTTTCTGCACTGAAAGGGACATTCTTAACAGAAGATGTCGCCAAACTGACCAGCAAGAAAAACTGGCAGATTATGGATGACTATTGCTGTGGTGGTTATGCCAAAACTACAGCTGAACTGATTCAGTTTATTCAGGACTTTGAAGCTGAATACGGTATTCCTCTAGAACAGATTTATACCGGGAAAATGTTGATGGGCCTGACTGAGCTGATTGCAAAGGGTTATTTCCCTACTGGATCAAAGCTATTGGTTATTCATACTGGAGGCCTGCAAGGCAAAATCCCTGAGCTGTATACAAATTAAACCGGATTAATCGGCTCATTATTATTTAAAGCCATCAAACCTTTGGCCAGACGGTAAATGTGCCAGATAAACACTACAAACAGAATCCCGAATCCAATCAGAATCGTGGTTAATAAGCCACCGATCAGATAACCGATTAAACTGACCCAGAAGGTTCGAATCTGCCAGTCGCTATGACTTTCCAGCCAGGTGCCGCGCATTTCATTGCGTTTCAGATAGTTCATAATAATAGCAACAATCGGCGTCAGGCCGACAAAGAAGCCCAGAATATACAGAATATAAGTGATCAGATTATATTGTTTTAATTGTTCGATATTCGCCATCAGTCTTTCTCCCTGGGCTTTCTATCCTCATGTATAAAACTATAGAAGCAGCTTTTCAGTATTTCAAATCAGTTGTGATGAATGTCTGATGAATATCTGTAATTCGATTTGCTTCAGGATGAATAGAGAAAGCTGAAATAAAATTGTCTATAATGCTTTCCTTTTCTTCTCCCTTGAGTGTGTCATGTCTTCCAAGCAATACGATGTTCTAGTCATAGGTGCAGGTGCGTCAGGTTTAATGACAGCATATATGGCTGCGCAACGTGGTCGTCGTGTTGTCGTGGTTGAAAAGGCCAATAAGGTCGGTAAAAAGATCCTAATGTCTGGTGGTGGCAAATGTAACTTCACCAACCTGTACGTCGAGCCGGAAAATTTTATCTCGCATAACCCACATTTTGTTATTTCAGCCCTGACCCGTTATACCAACTGGGATTTCATTGGTATGGTATGCGAGTACGGTATTGAATATGAAGAGCGTAAGCATGGGCAGCTGTTTACGCTGAATGGCGCCAAAGAAATTCTGGCAATGCTGCTGTCTGAATGTAATAAGACCGGTCTGGTCGATATTAAAACGAGTTGTGAAGTCAAAGCAGTCAACGCGGTCGACGATCAAGGTTTGCAGGTTGCAACATCTTTGGGATATTTAGAAGTTGAATCTGTAGTGGTGGCTTCCGGTGGCCTGTCAATTCCGACCCTGGGTGGTTCTGGTATTGGCTATGAGATTGCCAAGCAATTTGGGCACTATATCTATCCGACCCGTGCCGGTCTAGTGCCATTTACCTTCTCGGATAATTTTAAAGAAGTTACGATGCGCTTAAGTGGTAATGCGGTAGAAGCAACTTTATCCAATGAGCTGAACAGCTTTACTGAAGCCCTGCTGTTTACCCATCGTGGCCTAAGTGGTCCAAGCTCGTTGCAATTGTCTAACTACTGGGACGTGGGTCAAAGCTTTAAGGTCGATTTCCTGCCAAGTGTGGATCTGTTTGATTTCTTCAAATCCAGAAAACAAAGCCAGCCAAAAGTCTTGTTACGGACCCTACTCACCGAGTACTTACCCAAAAGTGTGGTACTGGAATTACAGCATCTGATTTGGACTGAGGTTGCAGAAACCTCGATTGGCAATATCAGTGATGATAAACTGGAACAGATCGCCAAACGTTTGCACAGCTTTGAAGTGAAACCATCAGGCACCGAAGGCTATCGTACTGCCGAAGTAACGCTAGGGGGTGTAGATACGACTGAAGTTTCTTCCAAGACCATGGAAAGCAAGAAACAAAAAGGTTTGTTCTTTGTCGGTGAAATTCTGGATGTTACCGGACATCTGGGTGGATTTAATTTCCAATGGGCATGGTCATCGGCGCATGCCGCATCAGAATATGTTTAATTTATAAATACTCTAAAGTCAGTCTCAAGTTCACTCTAGATAGTCTGTTTTAAACAGCTTAAGATTGGCCGTATTTTCAAGACGGTCAATCGTCAGCTGCATTTTTCGGCCGGCTTCTTGCAGATAATATGGTGCTGCATTTGCAGTAGAGCTAATAAATTTAGACTGTTTTAATTTCCACATATTGTTGATCTCCTTTGTCTTTATATTATTAATGCAATAAAAATACCAAAATTAATTTAGTATTCATTTGAATATTCTATATTTTCAACATGACAATTCTATTTCAACGAATTAACAGGATTTTTCAGTTAAATTCGTCTGTATCCGGTATATTCTTTTCCAGCGCTTGTTCAGAGCGCTTATCTGCTTTGCTCTTAACAAAGATAAATCTATAGGCAGCAGTAAAAAAGCCAATCGTAATTCCTGCAATCACTAAAGGTGCGAGAACTTTATTCGGTTTTTTTGCATTCATTCATTTTTCCTCATGACTGAACAAAATCGACCACTTAAGCGTGGCCGATTTTATTTGATTGGAATAGGTTAATTCAGGTCATCTTTCTTTGGACGACTATCGACATTCGGTTCGTCTTCACCTGTAGAGCCAAATGGATTATTAGCTGGTGGATGAGTTGGATCGACGTCGAGTGAGTCCGGTACAGCCTGATCTATATCTGGAGTAACCTGATCAATACCTGATGCTTCATCATCCTGCGGTGCAGTAGTAAGTGATGCAGGGGTACTATTCGATAAGTCCGTACGCATTGGCGCATTGTCATCATTCTGACCTGGAGTAGGCACGATACTCGCTCCTGTTGTAGTAGCTGGTTCAGTCGCAGAAGTCGCACTACCTGAACCAAAAGCTGAAGTCATGATATCGGTATCTTTTTTCAAGGGATTTGGTTCTTTGCCTTCACGTTTGGCTTTATCAATCAGATCAGTCAGAACACGTTCTGCCGGCTGACGACCACCAAGACCGAATGCCAGGGCAAAAGCCACTGCTACTGCGCCCAAAGTCAGACCGAATGCAAGGTTTACAATCGAATCGGCAATGCCCATTGCGCGTAAGCCCATTGCAACTACCAGACCCATAATCAGGACACGAACCAGATTGGCTAACCAGCGGGAACTGTTATATTCACCGCGCTGCACTACATTCGCAACCACATTTGCCAGCCAGAAGCCAACCACCAGAATCACTGCGCCGAGCAGGATATTCGCACCGAAGTAAATGAACATCGCAATCAGGCTACTTACCTGTTCAAAACCAAGACGGTTCGCCGCTTCAGACACAGCGAAAAGCATAGTGAACAGAATGATTAGGACGCCCACGACATGAGAAATTTTAGTGGTACCTAGGAAACGTTGTAAGTCTAGCTTGGCCGGAACTTCATCTACACCCGTACCTGCCAGAACTTCAGTAACCAGCTTCGCGACCAGTTTCGATACGACATAAGCCAGAATCAGAATCAGGGCTGCGGCAATGATATTTGGAATGGCATTCATTACCTCATACAACATCGCGGTTGCAGGTTGTGAAATCGCCTCAATACCGAGAGCTTCAAAAGCAATGATCAGCGCTGTAATAATGATTACAGCAAAGATGAAGGAACCAATTACTTGAGGAACATTAGAGTTCTTGAAGATGCCAACTTTTTCTGCCTGTTGCTGTACATTCAGACTACGCAATAAACCTTCTACAATGCCACGGATGATTTTCGCCAGAATATAGCCGACAAAAACAATCACACCGGCAATAAAGATATTAGGCAGATAACCAACAACATCATTGACCATGTTCTGAACTGGATACAGCAGACCGCTTAAACCCAGAATCGAGAGTACGATAGGCAGGAATAACAACAGAATCAGCCAGTAAATAATTTCACTGATATTCTCACTTAATGGCTTTACACCAACTTCTGAACTGAGTTTTTCATCCAGTTGAGTGCGGTCAAGCAACTTCTGTAGTCCCACCTTGACTAGATTGGCAACAATCCAGCCAATGAATCCGACAGCAATCGCAGCAAGCAATTGAGGGATAAACAGCAGGAAGCGCTGAATCATGTTACTGAACGGTCCACTGACATTGGTCAGATTCAGCACATTCAGTGCACCAATAACTGCCATAATCAGGATTAACCAGAAGACAATTCTTGTGATGATATTTTCAATATTGGAACGATGGCCAGTCGCATGGTTTAGCCGCTCATTGGTGCCAAGCTTTTGCAGGATTTTTTTTACGCCTGCAGAGACCAGTAATGCAATAACCCAGCCTATCAGCAGGATCGCCACTGCACTTAATATGGGATGAAACTGTTCCCAATAGTACATGGCATCATAACCGCCTGGGCCTCTCATATATTCATTCATGTTGTCATGCCCTCTATGGTTTTACTTTATTTATAAGTATTTACAGACTTCTTTTTTGGAAAGTTGTAAAGCCGTCTGTCATGCATTATTCACATTAGAATTGGAGCTTTTTTTATTCAATTGAGAAATGCACAACTACAACAAATCCGCACATTAGATTGCAAAAAAGCCCTGATTCTTAACCAGGGCTTTTTAAGAGGGTGCCTACTGACCAGCACCTCGACTAGATCCTTCTGAGTCGGTTGCTATACCAACATCCATACCTCCCGCTGTATCTTCTGCGGTAGCTTCAGTCGTACCAGTAACACCACTTAAGTTCGCAGGCTGATTCAGATCCTGACTACGCCCTTCCTCTGACTGAGCTGGGGTCGTATTGTTCATGGTTGCTGGTTGAGCTTGCGGATTTGGATGACCCGGAGGTGCTTCTTCTGGTGAAGGCTTAATATCGGCAAACATATAAAGTAGCAACGCCAGCAGGAAGACACCCACTAAAATTAAAATATAGACAGGAATTCTTTTCTTCTGCCGTGTATCTTCATCATAGCCTGAAGGTGGTGTTTTGTTGAAATCATTAGCCATAACCATCCTCACTGTTTTTTATTCATGTGTGGATTTCATCATAACAAGTTGATTTTTTAACTTGTGTGACAAAAATAAGTGAGATGGTGACGGCGTGTAAGTCTGTAACAGCGTAGAAGTTTCTACACTATTGGTTATTTAAATAATCCTTTGCCTGGCTCATGCCGAACTTCAACCAATGTTTCATGTTCATCTTTTAGCTGTACGCCCGAAAGCTGCAATGCACAGGATTTTTGCATGAGTGCGATTAAGCGTTGGATCGCCAGCGGATAGGACAGACCTGCCGGACGAACATTGGAGATACAGTTTCTGAGTGCATCATGGCAGCCTTTAAAAGCATTATAAGTATAATAAATTCCCATACTATCCGGAGAACTCAACCCTGGGCGTTCACCAATGAGCATCACCAGCATTTTGGCTTTTAAAATTTCTGCAACCTCATCTCCCAGTGCGACACGGCTACCACGGGCAATAATTACAGGAGCTAACCTCCAGCCTTGTACTTTGCAAGCTTCTACCAAAGCAGGAATAAAGTGTGGTGTATTTTCTTCAATAGCACGTGCAGATAGTCCATCTCCCGCGACAATCACCACATCCCAAGTGTCATGATGTTCATTCCGGTATTGCTGTAACATCGTTTTAGACTCATCAGACAGGATACGACCCAAATCCGGGCGTTTTAAATAGAAATCCTTTTCCACTGCTTGGCTTTCAATGTCTAAAATCGTTAGACCAGTCCTGCTTAGACTTTCTTTAAGTTGATCAGCAGCAAGTGATTTAAGCACAGCATCTTTGGCTTGGGCATGTGCCAGCTGAAACTCCAGACTTGGTCGGGTTGGTAAACTGCCACCTGCCCGGCCTAAGGCAATACGCGCATCGGTATAGGCTTTGAGCTGTTGCCAGGGATTGTCTTGCAGCTGTGACTGAAATTGCACATCAGGAACCAGTTTCATCATCACTCCTTAAGACAGCATCAAACGGGAAAACTGTTTGGGTAATTCAGTCGGCCACTGCAACTGATGGGCTTGCTGAGAAAGAATACCCTGCTGTTGCAGCCAGTGGTCAAATTCAGGCGCCGGTTTTAAGCCTAATAACTGACGAATATATAAAGCATCATGGAAAGAGGTAGTTTGATAGTTCAGCATCACATCATCTGAACCCGGAATCCCCATGATAAAATTCAGTCCGGCATTGGCGAGTAGAGTCAGCAAGATATCCATGTCATCCTGATCTGCATCGGCATGGTTGGTATAGCAAATATCACAACCCATCGGCACGCCGAGCAGCTTGCCACAGAAATGATCCTCCAGTCCTGCCCGGATAATCTGCTTACCGTTATACAGATATTCCGGGCCGATAAAGCCGACCACGGTATTGACCAATAAAGGGTTAAATTTACGTGCCACGGCGTAGGCACGTGCTTCCAGAGTTTGCTGATCGACCCCATGATGACCATTACTGGACAAAGCACTGCCCTGTCCAGTTTCAAAATACATCACGTTCTGACCCACTGTGCCACGTTTCAGGCTTAAAGTCGCTTCATAACCTTCCTGTAAAAGTTCCAGATTAATGCCGAAGCCGGTATTAGCTTTTTCAGTTCCCGCGATGGACTGGAACATCAGGTCAATCGGGATATTTTTATTCGCCAACTGAATCCCTGAAGTGATATGGGTCAGCACACAGGACTGGGTCGGAATCTGATATTCATGAATAATATGATCCAATAATTTTAATAACTCGGAGAGGTTTTGCAGGTTGTCAGTCGCAGGATTAATCCCGATCACCGCATCACCACTGCCATACATCAGCCCATCCAGGATCGATGCTGAAATTCCCATCAGATCATCGGTGGGATGATTCGGCTGCAAGCGGGTGGAAAGATGTCCTTCCAGCCCGATGGTGTTTCTAAATCGGGTCACCACCCGGCATTTTTTTGCCACCAGAATCAGATCCTGGTTGCGCATGATTTTACTGACCGCTGCCACCATTTCTGGGATCAGCCCCATTTTTAAGGCCGTAATTTTTTCAGTGGTGGCATCTGTACTCAACAGCCAGTTACGAAAATCCCCCAGAGTAAAATGCGAGATCGGATAGAAGGCAGCGGCATCATGTTCATCCAGAATCAGTCGGGTCACTTCATCCTGTTCATAAGGTATTAAAGCTTCATTCAAAAACTGCTGTAATGGTACTTCTGCCAGACACATTTGTGCAGCAACCCGCTCAGTTGCATCATGGGCAGCAATCCCTGCCAGCTGATCGCCAGACCGTTCAGGGCTAGCCTTGGCCATCAGTGTTTTTAAGTCTTCAAAAATATAGTGCTGACTGGCCACATTGATCTGATACAGCATAAGCATGTTCTCCCTTCAAGATGATTTATTTCAATTCCTTTTCTGCTGCCTCAATACGGGCAAATTCTTCTTCCGGTGTGCCTGCCACCAGATGATGACGGCTATACAACAGGAAGTAGAGAATCAGTACGACATAAATCGCAGCTGCCATTAACCAGACTTTTGGATCGACCAGGAAGCCAGCGACCACTGCAATGGCTGCAAGCACTAAAGCAATCGATGCCGTGACAATACCGCCCGGCGCTTGATAAGGACGTGCCAGATTTGGTCGAGATACTTTGAGTTTGATATAAGACATCATCATCAAGACATAGGAAATCGTCGCGCCAAAAACGGCCATAAGGATCAGCAGATCACCTTCACCTGAAAGTGACAGCAGAAAGCCCATAATCCCCGGAATAATGATGGCCAAATAAGGTGCATGATTGTTGTTGGTCAAAGACAATTTTTTCGGTAAATAACCGGCACGTGACAGTGCAAAAATCTGACGGGAATAGGCATAAATAATCGAGAAAAAACTCGCGATCAGACCCGCCAGCCCGACAAAATTCACAAAACTGGCCATCCAGGTATTAGACCCATAGACTGCAACCAAGGCATCGACTAGTGGCGCACCAGAATCTTTAAGGGCATTTGCACCAGCAGCACCTGGACCCAGAAGTAAAATACTGAGAGCAAAAAATGCCAGAATCAGCATGGAACCAATCAGACCTCGCGGTAAGGATTTTGCCGGATCTTTGGCTTCTTCTGCCGCTAATGGTACGCCTTCAACAGCAAGGAAGAACCAGATTGAATAAGGCACGGCCGCCCAGATACCGAGATAACCCAATGGCAGGAAAGTGCTGGCACCCGCCGCTTCAGTACTGACCGCAATATCAAACAGGTTTGCACTATTAAAATGCGGCAACATGCCGAAGATGAATACCATCAAAGCTACCGCAGCAATTGCGGTAATCACGAACATGATTTTAAGTGCTTCACCAGCACCTTTCAGATGCAAGCCTATAAAGATCAGATAGCTGACCAGATAAATAATCCAGCCACCAATGCCAAATAAAGCTTCGCAATAGGCACCAATGAAACAGGCAATGGCTGCCGGTGCAATCGCATATTCAATCAGGATCGCGCTACCTGTCAGATAGCCACCAAAGGGACCAAAAGCAGTCCGGGCAAAACTATAACCCCCTCCAGCAGTCGGCAGCATGGTCGACATTTCCGACATGGCCAGACACATGCATAAATACATCAATGCCACCACAACAGTGGCAATAAACATCCCGCCCCAACCCGCCTGAGCCAAACCAAAATTCCAGCCGGCAAAGTCACCGGAAATCACATAGGCCACCCCTAAACCCACAAGCAGCAGCCAGCCTACGGCACCTTTTTTCAGCTGTCGCAGGGCAAAATAATCTTCTTGTACTGTTGTTTCGGTGACGCCGGTATCGATGACACTTTTTGACTCTGACATAGCAACCTCTTTGTTTTTATCTTTGTTCCCTGAGGATATGCATAAGCCGTACCAGTTCATCCATTGTCCAGGGAAAGCAAACTGAATCGCTGCCCTATCGGTACGAAATGCGCTATAATCATCCACCTCCTATTTATACACTCGATTTTTATGGCGTATCGTCAACAAAGTGTATCGCTTGATCTTGACACTGACGTCACACATCAATGTGCGTTACACCACACCCGCGATCAGCATCTGATTGGAATTATTGAATTCAGCAAGCCAAGCTTTTTGCTGCGCTGGCAGGATTTGGAATATTTCCGTCGTCGTACCGAAGAAATGTCGGTGATGCCATTCCCGGACTGCGTGAATGCAATGATCATTGATGTGCGTAATGTCGCAGCCTGGCTCGACAATGACGTACCCATCATTCCATGGCGCTTACTGGAAGAAGAATGTCCGGTACGTCTGGTCGTGCCTGCGGAACGCATCGAACATTATGCCGGTTTCTTTGAACCGACGTGGCTGACCTCTGATGTAGAGACAGCGATCCAGGAAATCCGGGACTTTATGGATATGTTTGTCCATTAAGAGATACAAAGTAAAAAACCTCCGACATGGAGGTTTTTTTGTGTTTAAAGAAAATAAAAGTCTCCCTTTACTAAAGGGGGATTTAGGGGGATTCTGATTTCAGGAAATATTTTTTAACTTAATCCCTTCCCTTGCGCAGCGATACTGTTCACCCCGAAGAACGAGAGAGAATAATGCTTACCAATAATTCTCGACTGCAATATTTCCTTCACCACGACGGTTCATGGTCAAGCCACGTGCTTTTAATGCTTCTTTGGTATCTTCAACCATATCCGGATTACCGCAGAGCATGACATGGCTGGTTTCAGGATTAAGCTGCATAGCTGCGGCTTTTTCCAGTTCACCATTTGCAATCAGAACCGGTAAACGGTCATGCAATGCTGCTTCAGGATCACGGGTAATAATTGGAATAAATTTAAAACCGCTATGTCCTTCACCAAAGCTTTCTGCAATTTCCTGAATACGCTCTACATAAGCCAGTTCAGCTTGCGTACGCACGCTATAGACCAGATTAATTTGCTTATAGTTATTCCAGGTTTCAAAGTCTTGCAGCATGGATAAAAATGGCGCCAAACCTGTACCTGTTCCCAGTAACCATAAATCTTGTGGTAATGGCAGCTGGTAACGTGCCAGGGTCAGATAGCCATAAGGAATCTTTTCCAGGTAAAGTTCATCACCCACTTTAAGATGTTGTAAATTTGAAGTAAATTTACCTTCAGGCACCACGATTGAGAAAAATTCCAGGGTTTCATCGAAAGGTGAAGACACCACTGAATATGCCCGGACAACGAGTTCATCTCCTATCTTCAAGCCAATACGCGCAAACTGCCCTGCAGTAAACTTGAAGTGTGCAGGTCTGGTCATGGTGAAACTAAACAGCGTATCGGTCCAACGGTGTACAGATAAAACCTTTTCTAAGCTAAATTTTTCAATAGACATGATTCAAACGTGGCATCAAAGACTATGCTCATGGTAGCATGACAGCATAATTTATTAATATTTTTTAAATGTTAAGGCTCTATTCATGCGCATGACTCTACGCCAGTTGGCTGTTTTTGTAGCAGTTGCTCAAGAAGGTACCGTCACCAAAGCCAGTGATGCAGTCAAACTCACCCAAAGTGCGGCGAGTATGGCTTTAGCAGATTTAGAAGATGGTCTTGGCGCACCTTTATTCGACCGTCTAGGCAAGCGTTTACAGCTGAATGATTTAGGTCGTTTTCTTCTCCCGCAAGCACTGGAAATTCTTGGTCGCTGTGAAGCTTTTGAACAAGCTGCTAAAGGTGAACTGCAAAGCATTGACCTGCGTCTCGGTGCGACCCTGACCATTTCCGACTATCTGATGCCAGACCTAATGGCGGATTTTTTAAAAATCCAGCCACAGGCACACTTGCAACTTCAGGTGGGTAATACTCGCCAGATGATTGAAGCTGTGAACCAGTTCCAGCTGGATTTAGCTTTAATTGAAGGTTCTTGTCACTTACCACAGCTGCAATGCATCCATTGGCGTGATGATGAACTCGCAGTGTGCTGTGCTCCGGATCATCCACTTGCTCAGTTAAACCGTCCACTGACTGCTGAAGACTTTAAATCTGTAGAATGGATTCTTCGTGAAGAAGGTTCAGGTACGCGCGAAGTCTTTGACAATGCTATTCTGCAAGATGTTCCAGATGCTAATATCCGTCTGACACTCGGTCATAACGAGGCAATTCTGAAGATAGTTGCAGGTGGCATAGGTATGTCCTGTATTTCTAAACTGGCAATTGAACCTTTACGTGAAAAAGGTCAGTTGGTGATTCTTGATACACCCTTCTGGTCTCTAACCCGTCCATTATTTATGCTGGTACACCGTCAGAAGTATCAAGGTCCAGGTTTAAAAGCTTTTATGAAATTCTGTGAAGCCTAAATTTCTGTTCAAATTAAAAAAGCGCCTTAAGGCGCTTTTTTAAGAATGGGACAAATATCTTATTAAAAACTGAAGACTGACCTAAATTTCTCCAAATATCATGAATCCAAGCGCTGATACAAAAGCCAGCCAGAGTGTAGGACTAAAGAAAATACTGTTACGTACTGGAACAGCCACCATGGCAGGTGCTAGAGATGGCAGTACGACTACTTCAGAAACAAGTTCCTGTTGGGGTTTAATATCTAGACGCACCATATTTTCCAGTTGAATCTTATTTTGTTCTTCAATGATTCTGAATTTAAGCCGCTCCCCAACTTGAGGCATTATCTCAGGTGAAGGTAATTGCTGTAACTGGAAACCTAACTCCTGTGCCGTGTTTGCCAGTTCAATGCTTCCAGTCCCGCTTAGGGAGTCATAGGTTTTAACTCTTCCATCTGTAAACATGATATATGTCCCTGAATCATCATAGATGGGTATTTTAAGTGGAAGGCTATAAGATATATTGTGAGCTTTAGTAGGTATTTTATTGTTTTAGCAACATCGCACAGCATTTAAGTTAAAAAACTCGTTATAAAATTACATTAAATAAAAAATCAAATAAAAAGAGGCTCTAAAGCCCCTTTTCAGTTTAAATGGAAAGTAAAAATTTAACGTTTTAAGCTAGACAATAATTCAGTGGTAATTGAAGTATTTACCGCGACAGCCTTGGCTTTTTTCGCTTTCTTGGACTTATCAGCTACGCGTTCAATTTTAATAGCTTTGTACTTATCACCATTTTGAATCACGTTAAACTTTACCCGCTCATTACGCTTCGGCTCACCTGAGTCTGCAGGAAAATCCGAAATATGGAAAAATACATCACCTTCTGGAGATGAAATAAAACCAAAGCCCTTCTCTGCATTGTATTGTTTGACTTTGCCTTGATATTGTTCAGAACTCATTTACGTACCCTAATCTGACCATTATATTGTTCAGTATATAAAAAAGAGGCTATAAAAGCCCCTTTCCTGTTCATCTTCAAAAATCAGTCTTTTTGAACCGAACCAAAAATTTTGTCGCCCGCATCGCCCAGACCTGGAACGATGTAACCATTTTCGTTCAAGCCATCGTCCACCGCAGCCGTAAAGATCACCACGTCTGGATGTGCTGCTTCAACACGTTTAATACCTTCTGGTGCAGCAACCAGTACCATCACACGAATGTCTTTACAGCCGCTTGCTTTCAGCACATCAATTGCAGCCACCAGAGAAGAACCCGTCGCCAGCATTGGATCAATGATCATCGCAATACGGTTTTGTACATCTGGTACCAGTTTTTTATAGTAAGTCCGTGCTTCTAAAGTTTCTTCATCACGCTCAAGACCCAGTACAGATACTTTAGCGCTTGGAATCAGGTTCAGAAAACCATCCAGCATACCAATGCCGGCGCGTAGAATTGGCACAACGGTAATTTTCTTACCAGCGATACGGTCTACAGTGACTGAGCCGTTCCAACCGTCAATTTCATGCTCAACAACAGGAAGATCCTTGGTCGCTTCATAAGTCAAGAGCATGGTCACTTCTTGAGCCAGCTCACGGAAGTTCTTGGTACTGATGTCTGCACGACGAAGTAAACCGAGTTTATGTCGGATTAAAGGATGACGGATTTCATGGATAGCCACGGGAGAACACCTAAAAGGTTAAAGATAAATTGCTGCTTATTATAAAGCGATTTTCGTTTTTATATAAATAAAAAAGCCCCCTATCGAGGAGGCTTTTTTTGTAATAACGTTCTAATCTTTCGATTAATTAGTTATAACCGCTTTGCACCAGAGTGAAAATGAACTGTTGAAGCTCAGGTGAGATTGCAAAGAAAGCAAGCTTAGAGAATGCAATCATTGGATCTGGATAAACACCCAGGATCAATACCAGTGCAGCCACTGCCAGCACCATAATACCACCCACTTTTTGACCCCAGTGATTTACAGCGTCAAGACGAGGCGTTTCTGGTGGAGTCATGTACATTACCACCATTACACGCAGGTAGTAATACAGACCAATACCTGAACCCAGGATGACCATTGCAGCAAGGAACCAAGACTCGCCTGCTACCGCAGTTTTTATAACCAGGAACTTACCAATAAAGCCCGCTGTTAATGGAATACCAGCAAGAGACAGCATCATCACCGTTAATACAGCAGTCAATACTGGACGGCGCCAGAACAGACCACGGTACTCAGCCAAACTACCTGCTTCATCGGTGTTGTTGTACGGACTAGACATCAGAGTTACTACACCGAATGCACCGATTGTCGTCAACACATAAGTGATGATATACACATTCACGCTTTCAAATGTCGCGAAGCCCTGGATTTGCAGGAAGTCGGAGTTACGTGCAGAAACGATGGCAACCAGTACATAACCGAAGTGAGCAATTGAAGAGTATGCAAGGATACGTTTCAGGTTCACCTGTTTCACTGCCAGCAAGTTACCAGCAAGAATCGAAAGCACTGCAAGGATCGTAATGATAGTGACGAAGCTGTCTGCCAGGATTAAACCTGAAGACAATACATAACGTACAAACAGACCCAACATTGCCACTTTCGCAACAGTCGCAAGGAAAGTTGCAACCGGTGATGGAGCACCTGCATATACGTCTGGTGTCCATTTGTGGAATGGTGCAAGCGATAATTTGAATGCCACAGTAAAGACAATTAGCGCAAGACCGATTACCACAGCTGGCTGACTAAATGCAGAGAACATTTTGCCTGGTTCAGCAGTGAAGTTCAGTGTACCTGTGTACGCATAGATGTAAGCCATACCCATCAGCAGCATTGCAGATGCAGTTGCTGACAATACCAAGTATTTCACACCCGCTTCAAGCGACTGAGAACGTTGATGTGTATACGCCAACAGGCCGTAAACCGGAATCGACATTAACTCAAGGCTGATGAAGAATGAAGCATAGTGCGTGCTTGCCACCATCAACATTGCACCTGCAACCGAACACAACATCAAGATGTAGAGTTCTTCGCGGTTGTCTTTATAGGTTTCAATGTATGCATGTGACAGTGTGCTACACGCAAGTGCAGCAATCAAGATCACAAACTGGTACAGCATCGTAAACGGATCTACAATGAACAGGTTCATCACGTTGGCAGGTGCAAATTTACCCGCCAACAGGACGAAGATCATATATAACGCAGCCAGGTTTAAACCAATAACTGTCGTCGTCGCAACCAGGTTATGGTTACGCTTAACTGCTGTCACCAGCATTGCAACGATCGCAGTCAACGCCACGATCATCACAGGTGCTAGGGGCATAAGCTCAGAAAAAGACATTGTGAAGTTCATGGCTTATTGGATCTCCACATTTTCAGCTGAAACGGCAGCTTGCTGCACAGCATCAGCTGCTTCAGACACAGGAATGTAGCTATTTGCTAACCACGCCATGCTTGAGTTTGAAATATCAAGGAAGCTTTGTGGATATAGACCAAGCCATAACAGACCAAACGCACAGATCAACAGAATTACCACTTCACGCGCATTTAAATCTTTCAGCGGATTCGTGTAATGCTGTTTTTGCTCTTCGTTTGGCGTACCAAACAGTGACTTGTGAATCATGATCAGACCGTACAGACCAGCAAACACCAAGCTGATTGCAGCAAGGATTGTATAAGTCGGATATTGACCGAATGCACCCATCAGGATCAGGAATTCACCGATGAAGTTACCTAAACCAGGAATACCCACCAACGCTGCTACGAAGAACATCAGGAAGAATGCCAAGTATGGGAACTGACCGCGCATCCCCCCCATCAGACGCATGTCACGTGTATGAACACGCTCATACACCTGACCACACATAATGAACAATGCCGCAGATGACAGGCCGTGAGCTAGCATCATGATCATCAGACCTTGGAAAGTCAGTACGTTACCTGCATAAAGTGCAAGTAGAACGAAGCCCATGTGTGAAATAGATGTGTACGCTAACAGACGTTTCATGTCGGTTTGCTGGAATGCACACCATGCACCGTAGAAAATACCAATCAGACCCAGAATGATCGCAATGTCTGCAAACTGAGCCGAAGCTGCCGGGAAGAACGGCATAACGAAACGCAGTAAACCGTACGCAGCAGTTTTAATCAGGATACCTGCAAGGTCAACAGAACCCGCTGTTGGTGCCTGAGCATGCGCATCTGGTAACCAGCCGTGCAGTGGGAAAACTGGAAGTTTGACTGCAAAACCGATGAACATACAGATCATGAAGGCATAAGCCAATGCTGGAACTTGCGTATCCAGTGTATTCGCAACACCCAACAGGAAGTTGTAGTCAAAACGGATTTCGCCAGTCATTGAGTAACCAGCAACCACCAGACCCAGGATACCAATCAGCATCACCAGACCAGCAACCTGTGTGTAGATGAAGAACTTGGTTGCAGCATATACACGTGACTTGCCTTCTGCCCCTTTATGCCCCCAAAGCGCAATCAGGAAGTAGATCGGTACCAGCATCATCTCCCAGAAGAAGAAGAACAGGAACAGGTCAATTGCCAGGAACACACCAATTACGCCACCCAAAGACCATAAAAGGTTTAAGTGGAAGAAACCAACGTTTTTCTGAATCTCACCCCATGAACAGCCGACTGCCAATACACCAAGCAGTGCAGTCAAGCCAACCATCAGTAAAGATAAACCATCCACCGCTAGGTGAATATTAATGCCCAGGGTTTGAATCCAAGGCAATTTGAACTCAGCAGCCCACGAAGGTGTAGCACCGCCTAATTCATAAACATAAGTACCGTTTTGCCAGAGAACCACGGTTAACACCAGGGTTACCAGCATCCCGATTAACGCGATATAACGCGGTAGAGACTGGTCGAGCTTGTCGACCAACCAGCATACAAAACCTGCAATGAACGGAATGAGGATCAGAGCCGGCAAAATCATGTTGTTTGGAGCTTCCATTTTATTTCCCCACTACCTGAATCACGAGCAAGATCATCAGTAGGACAACGACACCGAGCCCCATACTAGATGCATATTCACGCAGTGAACCAGTTTGACGTGAGCTGGTAAAGCTGTGACCACCTTTTACAAGTGCAGGCAGTACTAACCACAAGCCATCAATTGGATCACGACCGAACAATTTCGCGAAGAATAAATAAGGCTTCACAAAGATCAGGTCATACAGTGCATCAAAACCAAGTGCATTGCGGCAAATGTTCGCAAGACCAGCACCCAGTGAAGTTTTAGCAAACGATTTCACTGCATTATAAGCAAAGGCAAATAATACTACGCCTAGCGCAAGACCTGCCAGTGCAATACCTACCGCAATATATTCTGCAGTATGCATGCCATGCTCAAGTGCTTCAGGAATATTAAACGCAGGAACTTTAGCTGAATTCAGGATGCTTTCTACAGGTGCTTTTAATGCTGCACCCACGAAAGTAGAAAGAACCGCAAGAATCGCCAATGGACCCCAGTAAGTCACACCCTTGATTTCGTGATAAGGGGTATTTTCTTTACCGAAGAATACAACCCAGATCAGACGGAAGGTATAGATTGAAGTCAGGAATGCCCCTGCAACACCTACCCAGTACAGTGAGTTATATACTGCAACTGATTGACCTTGTACCCATACCGCACCCAGGATGGCATCTTTCGAGAAGAAGCCCACAGTGATGAATGGAATTGCAGCCAATGCACCGCCACCAATCGCGAAACAAGCAAACAGGAATTTGTTCTTGTAGAACAGACCGCCCATCTTGAAGATATTTTGTTCGTGGTGGTAAGCCAGAATCACTGCACCAGAAGACAAGAATAATAATGCCTTGAAGAATGCGTGAGTCAGCATATGGAACAGACCTGCCTGATACGCTTCAGCACCAACAGCCATAAACATATAGCCCAACTGACTCATGGTTGAGTAAGCAAGGATACGTTTGATGTCTGTTTGAACCAGCGCAGCAAAACCAGCTACAAGTAATGTCACCGCACCAGTAATCGAAATGAACATCATCACTTCAGGCGCAAGTTCAAATACTGTGAACAGACGGCAGCACAGGTAAACACCCGCTGTAACCATCGTTGCAGCGTGGATCAGGGCAGATACTGGCGTAGGACCAGCCATCGCATCTGCCAACCATGTTTGTAACGGGATCTGTGCAGATTTACCTGCAGCACCCAGGAACAACATTAATGCAGTCCAGATGGTCAGTGATGAGCTTTGAGTCATCACAGTCGCAGCATTTTCGACGATGTACTGAGTATTCAGCGTACCAAATTGCTGGAAGATCAGGAACATTGCGATCAGCAGGAATACGTCACCGACACGAGTAACAGTAAATGCTTTGATTGCAGCTAAACCGTTTTTCGGGTTCTCGTAGTAGTAACCGATCAACAGGTAAGAACACAGACCTACGCCTTCCCAGCCCAGGAACAATAATGCTAGGTTATCGCCTAGAACCAACAGCAACATGCTCGCAACGAACAGGTTGAAGTAAGAGAAGAAACGTGCGAAGTCTTCTTCACCGCGCATGTACCATGATGCAAAGATATGGATCAAGAAACCAACGCCAGTCACCATACCAAGCATTAACAGAGATAGACCGTCTAAATGCAGACTGATGCCAGGAGCAAAACTGCCTACATTGAACCAGGTCCAAAGATGCTGAACTTGAGCAACGGAACCGTTAGCCGTAAAGTCCATACCCGCGATCAGTGCAAATAATGCAGACAGACCTACGGCACCCACACCAATAATGGCTGCAACAGATTCAGGAAGCTTGTTACGCCCTGCCGCTAAAAGGACAAAACCAATGAGCGGAAATAAAATTGTTAGATATAAATAACTCATCCGCGCATCTCACTAGCAGCATCCACATCCAGATGATGGAAGCGATGATAGAACTGAAGGACGATCGCAAGACCAATACACGCCTCTGCCGCAGCCAGCGTCAGAATAAAGATGAACATGATCTGACCATCTGGCTGTGCCCAGGCACTGCCCGCCAGGACAAACGCTAAAGCAGCAGCGTTCATCATGATTTCAAGGCTCATTAGAATGAATAGCAGGTTGCGTCGCACCATTACACCGTAAAAACCCAGTGCAAAAAGAATGGATGCAACGATCAAACCATGCTCTAAAGGGATGTTGCCCATTATTTATTGTCCTCTTCTGCACCTGGTTCACGTTTGCCAAGATGGTAAGCAGCAACAAGTGCGCCTAACAGTAACATCGCAGCAACTTCTACCAATAGTAAGTACTGTGTAAAGAGCGTTTGACCAACTGCTTTAGGGCCAACAATTTCCGCACCCATCACCAGAGATGGCTGAGCGTAATCTGAGTTCAGCACCCAAACCAAGATCAGACCGATCAGGAAGCTCATGAGTGCCGGGTAAGCCCAGGCACTTGAAGTTAACCACTTACGCTCCTGCTCAATGGTTTGTTCACCCAGGTTCAGCATCATGACCACGAATACGAACAAGACCATGATCGCACCAGCATAAACGATGATCTCAAGAGCACCGGCAAACGGCGCTCCCACGATCATGAACATGCCTGCAACTGCAAGAAGTGAAACAATCAGACTTAACAAAGCATGTACCGGGTTCGCGTTAGTCACTACACGAACCGTAGAGACGATGGCCACAAGCGCCATCAGATAAAACGGCCACATCATGGTAATAGACTCCGTACATCAACAGGCGCACTTTCACGCTGTGCTTGACCTTTCTCTTTACCAGTTACAGCCATACCTGTTACGCGGTAGAAGTTATAGTCAGGATATTTACCAGGACCAGAAATCAGTAAGTGTTCTTTTTCATAGACTAAGTCTTGACGAACATATTCACCGAGTTCGAAATCAGGTGTCATTTGAATTGCAGTGGTTGGACATGCTTCTTCACACATACCGCAGAAAATGCAGCGTGAGAAGTTGATGCGGAAAAATTCCGGATACCAGCGGCCATCTTCTTTTTCTGCTTTTTGCAGAGAGATACAGCCTACCGGACAGGCAACCGCACACAGGTTACATGCAACACAACGCTCTTCGCCATCTGGGTCACGCGTCAATACAATACGGCCACGGAAACGTGGTGGCACGATTTCCTCGGCTGGTACTTCTGGGTACAAGATGGTGTCACGTTTGCGCGTTGCATGGCTGAACACCATGAACAACGAACGAACGATTGACCCGAATCCAGCTAGAAATTTAAACATTTTGTTCTCCCTGCTGTCTTAGGCCTGATTCATCAGAATCACAGCACCAGTCACCAAAAGGTTAACCAACGCCAATGGCAAGCAAATTTTCCAACCAAAGTTCATCACCTGGTCATAACGTGGACGCATTAATGAACCACGTGCCAGTACGAACATCATTACAAAGAATGCTGTTTTGATAATGAACCAGAATGCTGGTGGAATGAATGAAATTTCCAGGTTGAAAGGCGCTAACCAGCCACCGAAGAATAAGGTTACGATCAATGCAGAGATCAGTACGACGTTGACATATTCCGCAACGAAGAACATACCCCATTTCATACCGCCATATTCCACATGGTAACCTTCAGCCAATTCCTGTTCTGCTTCTGGTTGGTCAAATGGATGACGGTGAGTCACCGCCACACCTGCAACCACGAAGATCAGGAAGCCAAGGAACTGAGGAATCACAAACCATACATCGCGTTGTGCTTCTACAATTTCACGCATGTTGAATGAACCAGCAATTGCCACTACACCCATCAACGAGATGCCCAGAAACACTTCATAAGAAATAGTCTGAGCTGCAGAACGTAAACCACCTAAAAGCGCGTATTTGTTATTCGATGACCAGCCACCGAACAGTACTGCATAAACTGCAATACCTGCCATTGCCATGAAGAACAACAGGCCGATGCTCATGTCTGCAACACCCAGGTAAGGTGAAACAGGAATAACCATGAACGACAGCACAGCAGTTGCCATCGCCACTGCAGGCGCCATACGGAAAGTCAGCTTGTCAGCAAATTTTGGTGTCCAGTCTTCCTTGAACATGATTTTCAGCATGTCGGCAACGATCTGGAACATACCACCTGGACCTACACGGTTAGGACCGTAACGGTCCTGCCACAAGCCCAGTAAACGACGTTCAATGAATGACATCAACGCTGCGATCAGTACCACAACCAGCAAGATCACGATCGCTTGAATGACTGAATAGGCAATTGGCCAGTTTTCAGCCCACAGCGGCGTCTGACGGATCAATTCTTGTTCCATGAATTATACTCCTACCGCGACTGAAACAGGCTCTGCAAGAGATACCGTCGGTGCTAGACCAATTGGGTAACCAATATAACCTGTAGGTAAATATTCAATCACTTGTACAGGAAGAACGATTGAAGTCTCGCCTGCTTTCACAGTGATCTTCTGACCGTCTTGCAGGTTCAAGCGTGTAGCATCCTGTTCGCCCACTGCAAATACTGCATCCGGAATACGTGATTCCATTGCTGGTGTTTTGATCGTGAATTCGCCAGAGGCAAAGATGTGATGCATCGGTACCAGACGGAAGCTTTCAGCGTTCACAAGCACAGGTGCTGGTGCAACGAAAGTACGCGCTGGACGTTTCGGTAACAGGTCGAACAGACGGATACCAGAATCACCACCTTTCAGATGACCACCCACTTTATCCTGGAATTTGTTCCAGGCTTGTGGAGAGTTCCAGCCCGCTGACCATGCAAATGGCACAAGTGGAGATGGAGTCTGGTCACCCACATAACCTTCCATCGAGAAGGTTAACGCAGTGTCTTGGTCAGTCGGCTGTTTCGGCTCGTGTACAGAAAGCGGTGCACGCATTGCAGTACGGCCAGAGTAACGACGTGGTTCACGTGCAACTTTCAGACCATGAACACGGAAGCCCGCGTCTGGAGCAACGTCTTGAATCGCTTCAAGTGCAGGAACATTTTTCGCTACTGCATCAATCACGTCATCAAGTACAGTCCAGGAAATTGACTGACCTTTCACACCAGTTTCAATGGCATGCAACCAGCGCCAAGATTCTTTGATGGCCAGTTCAGGATTGTAATAGCTTGGGTCATACACTTGGTAGAAACGCTGTGCACGGCCTTCTTGCGAGACTACAGTACCGTCACCTTCAGCAAACGATGCAGCAGAAAGTACGATATTGGCTTTCTTCACTGTCTCAGTTTCAGAATGATCAAGCACGATCACTTCTTTACCTGCCAGTGCAGCATCTACCTGAGCGGTTGGTAAACGACGGTAAAGGTCGTTTTCAACAATCACCACAGTGTCGTAATCTTGAGCGAATGCTTGCTCAAGACTGTGACCACCGAAGATTGCCAGACCCATTGAGTTCACTTCAGGAACAGTCAAAGTCAGACCAGCATTATCAAGGTTCTGTGCAACCTGTGCAGCAGCTTCCATAATCGCAGCGTCTTGCAAGCTAGTACCAGAAACAATCAGTGGTTTCTTCGCAGCTTTCAGCGTATCTGCAATCGTTTGTGCAAATGCTTTGGCATCGTCATCCAAACCAAGGATGCTTTCGCCTTTCACACCTGCCGCAATGGCAAAACCTAAACGCGCGATGTCATTTGGAGATGCAACCACTTCACCTGTTGCTACGTCAGCTAGACGTGTTTGTGTTGCTGCCAAAATGTAAATCGGAGATTTTGCATCTTGCGCAATACGTTGAACAGGCTCAGCCAGCCAGTCTGGTGTACGGCGCTCTGCCGCCATTTCTTTGCCTTTATTTTTCGCAGCTTGGCGAACAGATAAAGCCATGCGTGGCGCAGTTTGAGTCAGATCTTCACCCAGAATCAGAACAGCATCGTAACTTTCGATTTCACGCATGTTCGGGTTGTAAACACCCTCGGTTTGCATGATTGAAGCAGCCAGTTCAACCAGGTTTTGCTCTTTTTGAGACATACCAGTTGAGTAGTTGTCCTGACCAACTAACTCGCGTAATGCATAGTTGGTTTCAAGTGACGCACGTGGAGAGCCGATACCCAGAACTTTTTTGCCTTGGATATTTGCAATCACAGTATCCAGTGCAGTATCAACTGAAATAGTTTCTACGTTGTTACCTGTACGGAACTGTGGCTGACGTGGACGATCTTCACGGTTTACGTAACCTGTACCGAAACGACCTTTGTCGCACAGGAAGTACTGGTTAACATCACCATTGAAACGGTTTTCTACACGACGCAATTCACCATAACGCTCACCCGGAGAGATGTTACAACCTGAAGAACAGCCATGACATACGCTAGGCGCATACTGCATGTCCCATTTACGGTTATAGCGTGCTGAGTGAGTCTTATCGGTGAATACACCAGTCGGACATACTTCAGTCAGGTTACCCGAGAATTCAGATTCCAAAGTCCCTGATTCTGGACGGCCGAAGTACACACGTGATGCATTGGCATATACGCCAAAGTCGGTACCGCCAGCATAATCTTTGTAGTAACGCACACAACGGTAACATGCGATACAACGGTTCATCTCGTGCGCAATAAACGAACCAAGTTCCTGGTTGTAATGCGTACGCTTGGTGAAACGGTAGCGACGACGGTCATGCTGTGTCATTACTGTCATATCTTGCAGGTGACAGTGACCACCCTCTTCACAGACTGGACAGTCGTGCGGGTGGTTGGTCATCAAGAATTCAACAATCGAAGCACGAAAATCTTTTGCTTCTTTGTCTTCAATCGAGATATAGGTATTGTCAGACGCAGGCGTCATACATGACATGACCAAACGGCCACGCGTATCTTCTGGATTCGCGTACTGGGTCACAGCACATTGACGGCAAGAGCCGACAGAACCTAAGGATGGATGCCAACAAAAGTATGGGATGTCGATGCCCAGACTCAAACATGCTTGTAGCAAGTTCTCTGAGCCGTTGACTTCATACGATTTTCCATCGACATGAATTGTAGCCATAGTCGAATTCCTTAAGCTTGTTCTACGTTGCTGGTTTGAGCTGCGGCATTCACCACTTTTGCTTCAAACTCGCCACGGAAATGTTTGAGTGCGCCCATTAACGGTTCCATCGCACCTGGTGCGTGAGCACAGAAAGTTTTACCAATCCAAAGCTTACGGGTAAGCTCTTGTAAGTGATCGATATCTTCTTTCTTACCTGTACCATCTTCTAGTGCTTTAAGCGCTTTCACCGCCCAAGGTAAGCCATCACGGCAAGGCGTACAGAAACCACATGATTCGCGTGCAAAGAATTCTTCTAGGTTACGTGTCGCTGAAACCATACATTGGGTTTCATCTACCACCATCAATAAGCAAGTTCCTAAACGCGAACCTGCCTTCATGATGCTTTCCGCATCCATAGGAAGATCAATATGCTCGGCAGCCAGGAAGTCAGTTGATGCACCGCCCGGTAACCATGCTTTCAGTTTCAAACCGTCGCGCATACCACCCGCATGGTCTTCAATCACTTCACGTGCTGTCGTACCAAATGGAAGCTCCCATAAACCCGGGAATTTCACCTTACCTGAAGCACCATAAATTTTGGTACCTGGATCTTTCGACTTACCCGCAGACAAGTTGATATACCATTCAGGACCACGCAGCATGATTGCCGGTAAGTTGTTGTAGGTCTCTACGTTGTTGACAATCGTAGGGCGACCCCAAGCACCTGCAACCTGCGGGAATGGTGGTTTAGTACGCGGATTGGCACGGCGACCTTCAAGCGAGTTAATCAATGCGGTTTCTTCACCACAGATATAACGGCCTGCACCGGTATGCACGTGTAATTCGAAGCTCCAGCCTGAATCCAGGATGTTGTCACCCAGGTAACCTTTGGCACGAACTTGCTCAAGTGCTTCATTTAAGTACTGAGCAGCTTCGATGTATTCACCACGGATGAAGATATAACCATGGGTTGCTTCAAGCGTATAACCTGCAATCAACATACCTTCAATCAGCTGGTGTGGAAGATCTTCCATCAACAGACGGTCTTTGAAAGTACCTGGTTCCATCTCATCGGCATTACAAATCAGGTAACGAGGACCTGAATTGTCATTTGGCGCCATCAAAGACCACTTGATACCTGCCGGGAAGCCTGCACCACCGCGACCCTTAACAGTCGCTGCTTTAATGATTTCAAGCACATCTTTAGGCGGCATGGTGAGCGCTTTCTTAAAGCCTGCATAACCTTCTAAAGCTTCGTAGTCATCCACACTACGAACATTGGCTTGTTTGCTCAAACGCCAGGTCAATGGATGCGTTTCTGGATTACCGTCGCCATAAATTGGTTTTGGTTCAGTATTCATACATACTTCTCCAATAACTGTTTAATTGAGGTCACTTCAACCAGACCATGAGTATCTTCATCAATCATCAGGGTTGGACCTTTGTCACAGTTACCTAAGCAGCAGATTGGTAGCAAAGTAAAACGACCATCAGCGGTTGTTTGACCAAACGAAATCCCCAATTCACGCTGGAAAGCTTCTGCTAAAGTTTCCGCACCCATCAAGAAGCACGCGATCGAATCACATAACAAAATCACGTGACGGCCTACCGGCTGACGGTAAATACGGTTATAGAAAGTCGCAACACCTTCAAGGTCGGCAAGGCTCATGCTCAGCATCTGCGCGATGGCATTCATCTGTGCATCGTCTACCCAGCCATTGCGACGCTGTACACACTTCAGCGCATCTAGGCACGCTGCACGTGGGTACGGATAGTGACCAATGTGATGTTCAATCTCGTGGATTTCGTCAGCTGTCAAAATCCCTTCAACATTCACACGTGGCTTTTTATCAGTCAAAATCATCATAAAGCGTTTACCCCTTAGCGATCCACGTCAGCCATTACGACGTCAATTGTCGCTAAATAAATGATTAAGTCAGACATCAGACTGCCGTTAATCACGGAAGGCATTTGCTGCAAGTGGGTGAAGGTCGGTGTACGGATACGGGTACGGTAACTCATGGTTGACTTGTCTGAAGTCAAGTAGTAGTTCGATGCACCTTTTACCACTTCCGCCATTACAGATGCTTCACCTGCAGGCATTACAGGACCCCATGACACGCTCAGGAAGTGCGTAATCAAGGTTTCAATATCTTGTAAAGTCTTGTCTTTTGGTGGTGGAACAGCCAGTGGGTGATCCGCTTTGTATGCACCAGACGGCATATTGTCCAGACATTGCTTGATGATTTTCAGCGATTGTTCAATTTCACGATAGTGAACGATCACACGTGCATAGGCATCGCCTTCGTACTCCACCGGCACTTCGAAATCGTAGTTTTCATAACCACTGTATGGACGGTATTTACGTACGTCAAAGTCGATACCTGTTGCACGCAAACCAGTACCTGTTACGCCCCAAGCCAATGCAGATTTTGCATCGTATTGCGCAACGTTACGGGTACGGCCTTCAAATACTGAGTTTTTTAGTGCTGCAGTGTGGTATTCCTTCAAACGTTTTGGCATCCAATCCAGGATTTCACGGATCAGGTGCTGCCAGTTGTTTGGAAGGTCATGCGCAGTCCCGCCGATACGGAACCATGCTGGATGCATACGGTAACCAGTGATCGCTTCAATCGCGTCATAGATCTTTTGACGGTCGGCGAACATATAGAATACTGGCGTCATACCACCGGCATCCTGAATCGCAGTACCGATATACAGCAAGTGGTTATTGATACGGAACAGTTCCGACATCATGACACGGATACATTGCGCACGCTCAGGCACAGTAATGCCCGCCATTTGCTCTACACCCATCACGTATGGCATGTTCTGCGCACAACCACCAAGGTAGTCGACACGGTCTGTATACGGAATGAATGAATGCCAGGTTTGACGTTCAGCCATCTTTTCCACACCACGGTGGTGATAGCCAATATCTGGTACGCAGTCTTTAATTTCTTCACCGTCCATCTGCAAAATCACACGGAATGCACCATGCGCAGACGGGTGGTTAGGACCCAGGTTCAGGAACATGAAGTCTTCATCGGCTGTGCCGCGTTTCATGCCCCAGTCTTCAGGAACGAAACGAAGATGTTCCTGTTCGTAGTCCTGCTTCGCCTGGTTCTGACGGTACGGGGTATATTCAGTCGCACGTGCAGAATATTCTTTACGAAGTGGATGACCTTCCCAGTAAGTTGGCAACAGGATACGACGGAGCATTGGATGCCCTTCGAAGTTGATGCCAAACATATCGTAGGCTTCACGTTCGTACCAGTTGGCATTTGGCCAGATGTTGGTTGCAGTCGGGATATTGAGATCGCTCTCACTCAATGCAACTTTAATACGGATGTCCGTATTACGCTCTAGCGACAACAGGTGATAGAACACGGTGAAGTCAGACGCAGGTAAACCGTCGCGGTGCGTACGCAGACGCTCATCTACCGCTGACAGGTCGAACAACATCACGTATGGACGTGACACTGTACGCAAGAACATTAAAACGTCTTGTACACGTGCGCGCTCAACCCAAACCGTCGGGAAATCCTCGAAAGTTGTTTGCACATAGAAGTTCTCACCAAACTTGGTTTTGAGCTCTTCTACAATTGCAAATGCAGGGCGGGAATCAACAGATGTTGATTCTGGCATAGCAATGTCAGTTTCAGCCATTGGCTTGGCTTCCTATTTAATACAAATTCAGTCAACCTAAACGACAACTACACCCAAGTCGGGTGCATAAAGAAATTTGTCGCTTAAATTATTTAATTTCATCCATTGAGCGCAGATTTTTCACAGCAATACGCTGATCTTTCTTACGGTCACGTTCTGGCATCATCTTTGGCTTATACACTGGCTGAAGATCATCACCAATCACCGCAGAAAGCGGACGACGCTCAAGTTGAATCTGGTCTTGCAATAGCATGAGTGCTTGAATCAATGCTTCAGGACGTGGCGGGCAACCTGGAATGTACACATCCACCGGAATAATTTTATCCACGCCTTGTACAACTGAATAAATGTCGTACATACCACCTGAGTTGGCACATGCACCCATTGAAATAACCCATTTCGGTTCAAGCATCTGTTCATACAGACGTTGAATCACCGGAGCCATTTTCACGAAGCAGGTACCTGCAACAATCATCAAATCCGCCTGACGCGGTGAAGCACGAATAACTTCGGCACCGAAACGTGACAAGTCATGCACGCCGGTTAAGGTCGTTGCATACTCTACGTAGCAGCAAGATGTACCAAAGTTGAACGGCCAAACTGAGTTCTTACGACCCCAGTTTACTGCAGTGTGCAGCACATCTTCTAAGCGAGTCATGAATACGTTTTTATTCACTTCTTCTTGTAGTAACGGATCGTCGACAACAATACGTTCCTGAAGTGGATATTGATCAGCATCCGGATTCGCACGGGTTAGAGTGTATTTCATCCCGGGTTACTCCTTATCAGATAATGGAGCCGGTGAACCTTTCACACGACCAGATGATTGAGCTGGAATTTGACCAGTCGGGTCTATAACCAATTCTTCAATTGAGTTGAAGCGAGTGATTTCTGCGATATCCATGTTTGGCGAACCAATCTTAGTTTTAACTCCTGTCGCCTTACGTTTGTCTGAAGGTGCCCAGTTAAGTGCGCCGGTGGATAATTCGTAAATCAAACCGACAAGTAAAACTAAAATAAAGATAGCTGCAGTTGCAAAACCAATCCAACCCACTTCACGAACAGAAACTGCCCATGCATATAGATAAAGTGCTTCTAAATCGAATACGACGAAGAAGATTGCAACTAAATAGAATTTTGCAGACAAGCGGATACGAGCTCCACCTGCGCTGACTACGCCTGACTCAAACTGCTCCTGCTTGGCACGGCCCCATGATTTACCCCCGAGGAGTAATGGGACAGTAAGCATAAAGACGCATAAAAATGTAACGCCGATCACGAAGGCAATAATTGCCCATTCGTATGGAGTAATGGCACTCATGCGGGGATAACTCCTGGCAGGCCTATGTATTAACAAAGAATGTATGTATTGGCCTTCAAATACACCAAACACAAAATTAATCCCGCCAATTGTACCTGATTTTGGATTTCACTTGCTAGCTTATAAGCCTTAGTCTTTTGGATGATTTTTTGGACGAATACCCGATTTTTCTAGGTTCTATCGCCCATGTTGCGAAATAATCGCTTTAATAAATCAAAAACAATAAATTCATTATTTTTTCCAAAATCAGTTTAATTGTTTTAATGGCTGATTCTACTGAAACATAATTACTGCCTGTGAATTGTGTACTTTTTGCAACCACTTGCATCTGCAACTTCATCCCTTTATCTCTTTGTGTTATTCCTATAAACAGCATAAAAATGAACAAGAAGGATTGAATATATGAGTTTAAAGTTCACCCATAAACCTGATTATTTTCTCTATGCCCAGCTATTTGTTCGACATCTTGAAAACTATATTGTGAAGCATCCTGAGGAAAATGCTCCTAATTTCAACTTGCAGGATATTTATGATCTATTTGGCAAGGATTTCGCTTCTGCCTCGACAAATTTAGAAGGCATTTTAAATATTGCTGATGAATATCGCGTGGAAACTCTGCATGGCGACCAAAAACTGATTCAAGGCTATAACATCGATGGAAAGTACAATAACCTTCTGGTGAATCTGAATTCGGAAGCGGCCAAAAGTTTACGCGAAGGTAAACCGATCATTGAGCCCGATGCTGAAATCCACGAATAAAGCGAATTAAAAAACCTGAGTGCTTTCATAAATTAGCCTCAATAAAAAAACGATGCGGATGCATCGTTTTTTATAATCTACAGACACCTTTTTATAAGGAATCCAGGTCTTCTTTATGCTCTTCAACAGCCTTAAAGCGGGATTTCTTCTTATAACGTTGTGCTGGCCAGCTCATGGTAAAGCGTGCACCACCCAGTTTAGGACTTTGATCTACTTCGACCTTGCCACCAAACCAGAAGGCAATCCGGCTAACAATCGACAAACCCAGGCCATAACCACCAGATGCACGGGTACGACTGTCATCTAGGCGCGAGAAGGCTTCAAAGACGCGAGCACGATCTTCTTCCGGAATCCCCGCACCATCATCTTCTACGCAGATATAAGCCTGATGATTGGCATCAATACCACCGCTAATCATGATTCTTTCATCACAATAGCGCACAGCATTCCCGACCAGATTTTGTACCACACGATGCAAATAACGACGCTCGGCCTCAACCTCGATATCCATCGGCACCTGATGCAGCTCGACTTTCTTGCCAGTTTTTAGCGCTTCAGTTTCAGCCACAACCTGATCCAGCACTTCATGCAGATTAATCTTCTCGAAATCAAGGGAAGGTGTGCCCTGCTCCAGTTTGGCATAGGTCATGATCTCATCAATCAGCTTGTTCAAAGCCTCGATGTCTTTATCGATCTGTTCCATCTGTTGCAGACGATATTCATAATCATCTTCATCCGCCAGCATTTCCATAGCAAAACGGATCCGCGCAACAGGGGTCCGCAGTTCATGTGAAACTGCACGCATCAACTCACGCTGAGCTTCGATCAGACGCTGAATATGATCCGACATGGCATTATAGCTGGATGCCAATAATGCCATTTCATCCTTACCATCTATCGCCAGACGCACTGACATGTTACCGGACTTCATCTTGTTCAGGGCATAGCTAACTTCACGCAGCTTACGTTGCATCGGCACCAGCAAACCATATACCCCCAGACTCAGCACAAACATACTTAGCAAGGTAATCCCGGCTGCCAACTGGAATGGCATCCAGTTAAACAAAGGCACAGGCCCCATCACCAGTACTTCAGACACTGAGCTCGGAATCGGAGAAACAATTGAAATAGTGGTACCGCGAATCGTGGCACTATCACGATAGAGAATAATGCTGTGATCTAGACGTAGACGGCCAATCTGTTCTGAATCGAGCGGCAGGCTTTGCACATCCTGAATACTGATTGGATAAGAAAAATACTTCTGGATCTTTTCCAGATATTCTTTTTCCTGACCTGGGTAATAAACCAGATAGTCCAGAATAAATACCGGCAGCGCCTTCATCTGGCGCTCGGTAATATTGTCTGCCTTTATATATAGAAAATGCTTTGGATCATCACGCAATCCAATGACCACATAAGCCACTGAGGTTTGTGCATCCCAACGCACTACCGCCTTACGGTCTTCAATACGACGTTTCTCTGCACGGGTCAGATCAACTTTTTCAGCTTCTACATAATAGATCGGAAGCTCCAGCAAATCTGAAGCATCCGAAATCCAGTCCAGTTTCTGCTGCATATTCGGCTGGCGTGCCACCCCTTCACTCATGATATAGGCCATACCATCAGTCAAGGACTCACGATATACCTGCGCCCGCTGGTAGTTAATAATCTGCACCAACAGATAGCCGAACAGGGTCACCAGGAGTACCAGAATGACAAGTCCTGCATAAATACGCAAAAATATATTGTGTTTGAACACTTATAAGCTTTCCCGCTTATTCAGCTTAGGAATGGCATGTATTTACATGCCATTGGTTTCCTTAACGAACAGATAACCTTTACTACGAACTGTTTTAATACGTTTAGGGTTTTCTGGATCGTCCCCAATTTTCGGACGGATGCGCGAAATACGAACATCAATTGAACGGTCCTGGCCATCATATTCAATGCCACGAAGACGCTCGAAAATATCTTCACGCGAAAGAATACGGCCTGCATTTGATGCAAGCAACCACAACAGATCATATTCTGCACTGGTAAAGTCTACCAATTCACCATTCAAGGTCACAGAACGGCCACCATTGTCGATCACAAGATCGTCAAATTCAATACGTTGAGCCACTTCATCTTCAGGTACTTTATCAGTACGACGCAACAAGGCACGAATACGCGCCAATAGCACACGCGGCTGAACCGGTTTAGCGACATAGTCGTCCGCACCCATTTCCAGACCCAATACCTGATCCATATCTTCAGTACGTGCAGTCAGCATCAAAATCGGTTGATGATAATGTGGACGAACTTCACGACAGATGGTCAATCCATCCGCACCTGGCAACATAACATCTAAAACTACCATGTCTGGCTGCTCGGCGATAATGCGACGAATCGCACGATTACCGTCGGGCTCTACCCCTACCTCAAGTCCGTTACGAATAAGATATTCTTGAGTTAAACGAGCAAGACGCTCATCATCTTCAACGATTAGAATTTTGGGTAACTTTTCTTCTTGGCTCATATATTGTGCACCTTTATTCGATGGACGTATCCTTTTGAAATCTGATAGATACGGTGGATATAGCAAGCAATATACACACGTTTACATTGTAAACAAGATAGCGTTCACCAAACTGATACATCAAAGTAGCATTTTGTAATATTTTTTTGCAGATATTTCTGTTAGCGACATTTTTTATACAAAACATTGAACAAATCTAGGCTAGGTAACCGTCTATCTGAATAAAAAATGCCCCTCAATTTGCTCAAAAAGAGTTATCCACAATGTTATCTATAAGGACTTCTTGCCAGCTTTGTTATGCTATGCCTTGCCGAATAAGGCTTGCACCAAGATGATAAAAAAAGGATTTTTTTAATAAAGTTTCTCAGGTTGTTTCACTAAAATATTTATTAAAATGTCAATATTGATCTACCCTAAATTTTCCCGTATCTTGTGTTCAATTAATTTTTAAACCACTAGGTATTGTGTTTATTCCTCAAACACTGTGGCATAAAAATTGCCCAGTTCAAACGGTCCATAAACATAAAAATAGATGACAATGGAGCTATGCTAAAATGAGCGTAATTACTTCAACTCCTGGTCAACTTCAGGTGATTAAACGCACCGGTGATGTTGCCACTTTTGATGCAGAAAAAATTTCTGTCGCAATTGGTAAGGCTTTTTTGGCTGTTGAAGGCCAACAAAGTGCTGACTCAAGCCGTATTCACGATCGTATTGAGCAGCTGACGGAAATGGTCATGAACACTTTCAAACGTCGCTTGCCTTCTGGTGGGACGATTCACATTGAAGAAATCCAGGATCAGGTTGAACTTGCGCTTATGCGTACCGGCGAACAGAAAGTTGCGCGTGCCTATGTCATCTATCGCGAACAACGTTCTGACGCTCGTAAGCAGCTGGGTGCCAACCATCACCCTACCCTGCAAATTACTGATGCAGCGGGCAAACTCAAACCGCTTGACCTGAGCCAACTGACTGAAACTGTTGCTAAAGCTGCTGAAGGCCTTGAAGGAATCGACGTTCAGGCAATTGTCGATGAGACCGTAAAAAACCTGTATAACGGCGTAAAAGAGTCAGATATCTCTACAACCATGATGATGGCGACCCGTACCCGTATCGAACAAGAACCAAACTATACTTATGTAACTGCTCGTCTATTACGTAATGACCTGGTGGCAACTGGTTTAGAGTTCCTGGGTTTACCTACAGATACCGTTGAAGGCGATGCGCTAGAAACTTACCTGAAAAAAGGGATTGAGCTAGAACTTCTTTCACCTGAACTTCTTAACTTTGACCTGACTAAATTGGCTGCAGCGATTCAACCAGAACGCTCTAACCAGTTTACTTATCTAGGTCTGCAAACATTATTTGACCGTTATTTCATCCACTCGGATGGCGTACGTTTCGAATTGCCGCAATTATTCTTTATGCGTGTTTCAATGGGTCTGGCCCTGAACGAAGAAAACCGTGAAGAGCGTGCAATCGAGTTCTATAACCTGTTATCTAGCTTCGACTACATGGCATCTACGCCGACCCTGTTTAACTCAGGCACGCTTCGTCCACAGTTGTCTAGCTGCTACTTGACCACGATTGATGATGACCTGTTTGATATCTATGGCGCGATGCGTGATAACGCAATGCTGTCTAAATGGGCAGGCGGTTTAGGTAATGACTGGACACCAGTTCGTGCCCTGAACTCATACATCAAAGGTACAAATGGTAAATCACAAGGTGTGGTTCCGTTCCTGAAAGTAGCGAACGATACAGCTGTTGCAGTAAACCAAGGTGGTAAGCGTAAAGGTGCAGTATGTGCATATCTTGAAACTTGGCACTTGGACATCGAAGAATTCCTGGAACTGCGTAAGAACACTGGTGATGACCGTCGTCGTACCCACGACATGAACACAGCGAACTGGGTTCCTGACCTGTTCATGCAACGTGTATTCGAAGATGCAGAGTGGACACTGTTCACCCCTTCTGAAACGCCTGATCTGCATGATTTGACTGGTGCTGAATTCGCTGAGCGTTATGCTTACTACGAAAGCATTGCCAAAGAAACAAACATGTTGCACAAGAAAATCCGTGCAAAAGATTTGTGGCGCAAAATGCTGTCGATGCTGTTTGAAACAGGTCACCCGTGGATCACATTCAAAGACGTATGTAACCTGCGTTCACCACAACAACACGTGGGTGTAGTTCACTCTTCTAACCTGTGTACAGAAATTACGCTGAACACTAGCAAAGAAGAAATTGCAGTATGTAATTTAGGTTCAATCAACCTGGTTCAACACGTTCAAGGTGGTGTACTAGACCGCGAAAAACTTGCTCGCACTGTTAAAACTGCAGTTCGTATGCTTGATAACGTCATTGACATCAACTACTACGCTGTTCCTCAAGCACGTAATTCAAACCTGAAACACCGTCCAGTGGGTATGGGTATCATGGGCTTCCAGGATGCGCTCTACGAAATGAACCTTGCTTATGGTTCTGAAGCGGCGGTTGAATTTGCTGATGAATCGATGGAAGTGATTTCTTACTACGCAATTTCAACTTCAAGTGACCTTGCTGTTGAACGTGGTACGTATGAAACATTTAAAGGTTCACTGTGGGATCAAGGTATTTTACCAATTGACTCGCTTGACCTGGTTGCGAAAACTCGCCCAGAACGTATGTTCGAAGTCGACCGCACTCAACGTCTGGACTGGGATACTTTACGTGCCAAAGTTCAAAAAGACGGTATGCGTAACTCAAACGTGATGGCGATTGCGCCAACTGCAACGATTTCAAACATCTGTGGCGTGTCTCAGTCAATTGAGCCTACATTCCAGAACTTGTATGTGAAGTCGAACTTGTCTGGCGAATTCACCGTGATTAACCCGTACTTGGTACGTGCGTTGAAAGAACGTGGTCTTTGGGATGCTGTGATGGTCAACGACCTGAAACACTTCGAAGGTTCTGTGCAGAAGATTTCCCGTATTCCTGAAGAGCTAAAAGCGATCTTCGCGACTGCGTTTGAAGTTGAAACTCGCTGGATCGTAGATGCTGCTTCACGTCGTCAAAAATGGATTGACCAGGCTCAGTCTCTGAACCTTTACATCGCTGGTGCAAACGGTAAGAAACTGGACATTACTTATAAGATGGCTTGGTTACGTGGTCTTAAGACAACTTATTACCTACGTGCATTGGGTGCAACGTCTGCTGAGAAATCGACGATTAACACTGGCGCACTAAATGCTGTTAAAGCGACTGCAACTGCAGCGCCGGTTGCGGCAGTCGCTCCAGCAGTTGAAGCGAAACCTGAAGTTCCTGCAGAGGAAGAAGGTTTTGCAAATGCAGCACCAGTGCCAATGGCATGTTCAATTGACAATCCAGATTGTGAGGCTTGTCAGTAAGCTTCGCTTGACCTCCCCTAACCCCTCCTAAAAGGAGGGGGATCACAGCTCAGTCATCTGACATGTGAAAGTCCCCCTTTGCAAAAGGGGGATTTAGGGGGATTCAAAAGAAATTAGAAAATAAAGGAAACCACCATGCCGCATATGACTCACAATTACCTGTTAGGACTTGTGGCACTGGTCGTTTCCTTTGTACTTACCTTTTATTTGCCAATTGCCTATTTCTGGTTAAAGGCTCATAAATCGCGCAAGCAAAATAAGTAGTGGGGATTTTTGCTCTTCCGTACAAAAGCAGAGCAGTCATCGACAAAACTTAATTTTGCTTACATAAATTGAGCGTATAGTAGGACATTTCAGCGAGGCTGAATGTCTAATAAAAGATATAAGCATCGAAGAGAGAACTGATATGTCTATCTTAAGTTGGGACGATTTCGAAGATGATTCGCAAAAACCAGCTGCACAAACACAGCAGCCTGCGCCCGTCGAGCCGCAAAAAGCGTCTAATTCACAGGTGGTACCTGATGCAAGCAACACATCGTCGGATGTGGCAGCTGCACAACCCCTTAGAGCCACTCAAAACCGAGGATCAAATCCAACCGATTCGCTGGCAAGAGCATCTGCTTCCCTAGAGCAGCTTGATGTTGCTCCAGGCTTGGAAGAGCTTGAAATGGGCGCGCAACGTGTACAAGTTGACGACAAGGCAATGATTAACTGTCGGGCGGACTTGAACCAGCTTGTTCCATTCAAATACGAATGGGCTTGGCAGAAATATCTAGACGGTTGTGCAAACCACTGGATGCCGCAAGAAGTGAATATGAACCACGACATCGCGCTATGGAAGTCTGAAAATGGCTTGACTGAAGATGAACGTACCATCGTGATGCGTTCACTTGGTTTCTTCTCGACTGCGGATTCACTGGTTGCAAACAACTTGGTACTGGCGATTTATCGTCACATTACCAACCCTGAATGCCGTCAATATATCCTGCGTCAGGCATTTGAAGAAGCGATTCACACGCATGCGTACCAATACTGTATCGAATCTTTAGGTATGGATGAAGGCGAAGTCTTCAACATGTACCGCGAAGTACCGTCAGTTGCACGTAAAGCGGCGTGGGGCCTAAAATATACCCAGTCTTTAAGTGATCCTACTTTCAAAACTGGTACACCTGAAAACGACCAGATTCTGCTTCGCAACCTGATCGCATTCTATTGTGTACTTGAAGGTATCTTCTTCTACTGCGGTTTCAGCCAGATTCTGTCGATGGGCCGTCGTAACAAGATGAATGGTGTTGCCGAGCAATTCCAGTACATTTTGCGTGATGAATCGATGCACCTGAACTTCGGTATCGATATGATCAACCAGATCAAGATCGAAAACCCGGGTTTATGGACCACTGAATTCCAGGAAGAAATCATCCAGATGATTCTTGAAGGCACTATGCTGGAAATCGAATATGCGCGTGACACCATGCCACGCGGTGTACTCGGCATGAATGCTGGCATGATGGAAGAATACCTGAAGTTCATTGCGAACCGTCGTCTAGCGCAGTTGGGCTTGCCTGAACAATTTGCTGGTGTGAATAACCCGTTCCAGTGGATGTCAGAGATGATGGACTTGCGTAAAGAGAAGAATTTCTTCGAGACGCGCGTAACAGATTACCAAACTGGCGGTGCATTAAGCTGGTGAGGTTTAGCTTCGTCATGCGACACAAGGTTTGTCAAAAACGACACATGGTTTGTCATAAGACGACGCAAGGTTTGTCAAAACATCAATAGACACAGAAATTATCATTGATGCTAATTTCAATATATACCCAATAAGAGATCTAGGTTTCTTATTGGGTAACTTAAAAACATATCACTTTAAAATTTTAAATCTGAAATTGAATATAAAAGTTTGGCTAATTCTGGCTAAGGGGTAATTGTGCTTTGAATAATCAAACAAATAATTAATTTCAAAATAAATAATCGATTAAGAAGGTAAAAATGGGCTTACAAAGTAAATTTTTAACATTTAACACCAATATCTACATAACTCGTCAAAGCGAGGAATATAAGAATGCACGTGAAAAAGACGATAGCATTACAGAAGACATTCGCAAAAAATTTCGAGAAAATGGCTATCCTGTTCAAGAAGATTTCATTCAAGGTTCTTTAGCAACTAACACAGCAATCAAGGAAAAAGGAAAAGACTTCGATATAGATAGAGCGATAGTCATCAATGAAAATGACGCCCCTACTGATCCAACTATACCGAAGAAGGTTGTCTTAGAAATTCTAGAAAATAGAGGTTTCAAGAACGCTAAAATAAAAAAACCTTGTGTCACTGCTGACTATAAAAATGAGGATTTACATATTGATATCCCTATTTATAGTAAATCGGAGAGCGGTTATTACAAATTAGCTGTAGGCAAGAAAAATTCTGATGAAAATAATAGGGAGTGGTCTGACTCAGATCCCAAAGGATTAATTGATTGGATCAATGCTAAAGATAGTTCAGGTATTTATGAAACACAGAAACTCCAGCAATTTAAACGAGTAACTAGATATATAAAAAGATGGAGAAATATCAAATTCCATGAAGACATATGTAGAAAAATTTTTTCAATCGGTCTAACCGTGATGATTAAAGAAAAATTTCAGAGTTCGATTAATGATGAAGGTCTTGAAAATGATCTAGAAGCTTTGAAGAATACTATCGATCAAATACTAGATCAGTCAAATTACTTTTTATACCAAAATGAGAGTCAATGGAAAGTAAAAGTTGATTTACCCGTATCACCATACAGAGATATTTTCTCTGGCAGTAGTATAGATACAGGTACTCAATTGAAAAATAAACTATCCACCTTGAGAAATAACTTAAAGAACGTCATTGATGAATCAGATGAATCCAAACAATGCGATCTATTAAGAGAAATATTTGGCGAAGATTTCCCTGAAGGTACTAAAAATAACTCAAAAAATGAAGCAGCTAAGGTTGTATTCCCTTCAGCTGGATCTGTAGGAACATCTCAAGGCGCATGAATTATCAATTAATAATTCAGCATCTACAAAGCTGTGGATACTCAGTATCTGCAGCCAATGTACTTGCTCGAGATACTATAGAAGTTAATGTGACTATTGGTAGTTATACCATTACACTTATTCATTTTGAAGTTGATGAAATAACTTCAATGCCCGTATTTTACTTAAAAAATCCACAACAGTTCCCTAGGTTAGCACATACGACATCTTACAAAGATTTCAATTTAGCTAGTCTATGTGTAAATGTCACAGATTCTGTCTCAATTAATTATGAAGTTCCAGAAATTGCATTTGAAGACTCCTTAAAGAGACATATTGAATTACTAACAAAAAGTTTAACCAATTCGACTTGGAATAAAGATGAACTATTAAGAGAATTTTTAGCTAGTTGGTATAGCTTAAATGATACAAAATTTAATGATGTTCTTTGTCTAGTAGATTCACCTGAATTTTGTAAATTAAAAGTTTATGCACCTGAGGGGAAATATGGATTAAAAAGTAGCGTGTTAGTTCACCCTGAAAATTATGATCTTGCAACAAAAGAACCTTTTTTTAAAGTCCAAGTAGCTCAAAGAAAAAAGAGTCCTGATTTGGGTTGTGTTCTCCCTTTACCTGATCTTTCCTCTATTCCATGGAATGTATCAGACCTTCCTGTATGGTTTTTAGAACATATTGAATTATTAGATTTTGATACAAGACAACGCTTCTTAACTACTTTTGCTCAAATTAGAAAGAATATTTTTTGGATAATATTCAATATTGACACTCCATCAGGAAAATCTTGGTTTGGATTAAAATTTCAGCATAAAAAAAATAAAGTTAATAAGACCCTTCCGCTTAAACTAGAAAGCTTCGCCGAATGGAATATAGAGGCATGCTCGATTAAATTATTTGATAAATTAAGCTTAATACCCCGTGGCGGTGCTTTTTGTGATCTTCAAGACAAACACGTTTTATTAGTAGGCTGTGGGTCTGTAGGTGGTTATATAGCAGATCAACTAGCATCATGTGGGCTAGGAAACCTAACTCTAGTTGATTCAGATACAATATCAATTGAAAACACCTATAGGCATTACCTTTCAATTGATTATTTAAATTGGGAAAAAACTAAAGGTTTACATTTTAGGATTGCAACAAAATATCCTTGGATCAACATTAAACCTGTTTCGCTAAGTTTATTAGATCTTCGAGATGTTTCTATTTTGAATTCATTTGATCTAGTTATTATTGCAATAGGTTCTCCAACAAAAGAACGAATATTTCATGATTACTGTATTAAGAATGACGTAGAAACATCTGTAATTAACACATGGACAGAAGGTTATGGAGTTGGTGGACATGCAGTTTTAGATATTCCTGAGCAAAAAGGTTGTTTAAGATGTGCTTATGTTGATAATGAAAATCTATGCAGGGGCTTAGTTTCTAATCTTAACTTTTTAAAACCAAACCAAGATTTGACTAGGAATCTTTCAGGATGTGGAAATGCCTTTCTACCCTATTCAAACTTATCTGCCATTCAGACCGCCAACATCACTACAGATTTAGCTTTAAAATTTTTACAAGGGAAAGTAAAAAATTCTTCAAAGGTAAGCTGGAAAGGTTCTGATGTAGACGCTTTAAATGAAAACTTAGAGTTAACTGATCGTTATTATAGCTTTTCAAAATCATTACTAATCACACCACTATTGAATCCAGAATGTGATATTTGTAATGAATGACCAATTAACTGTTCATGTTTCTGACGCTACTGTTCACATCAATAAAGACATCATTGAAATATGGGAACAGTATCGTCAAATCTCATCTGAATCTAAAGAAGCGTGCGGAATCTTGATAGGACATCAAATTCAAGGTACTGAAATATTTCAAGTAGAATTTGTTACTACTCCACAAAAACTAGACATTAGAACTAGGTATAACTTTGTGATGAAAGATCCATTTCACCAGAAGTTTCTCGATAAAAAGTATAAAGAATCTAATGGTACATCTGTTTATTTGGGTACATGGCATAGCCATCCCCAAAACATACCAATTCAATCTAGCATTGATGAGGAGGACTGGAAACACTGTATAGCAAGAAATGTAGATCGAAATTTATTTTTTATTATCGTTGGAGTCCAGGAAATTAAAATTTTTCGTTTCAAAAAAAATTTACTGAATACTGCTTCTGTCATTAGGTTTTAATTACTTTATGAATATTACATCTTCTGAGCTAACATTAGATCTCATTCAAACCAAACACCTTCCCTTTGATAGTCTAATACTTGCTAAAGCCTTTATTGATCATGTAAAGCCTATTTTAACTTGGGATAAAGTCACGCTTTTAAGGGATAGTACAAGAGATAATTTAATTTTTCTTATCTACAAAACTGAGGAATTACAATCAGCTTTCCGTGTAAATTTGAATAAAAATGAATTTTTAGAATTTGTCGAGTACATTCTAGGACCTAGACAATCACTCGAAGTTCGATCTATTCCTGATAAACAAATAACCCATCAGGAAGTTATCAATCTTAACCTTTTACAAGATCTTTGGGCTAACTACCAATTCACATCAATTGTACTTAAAAACAAAACTGAAAAATCTCAATTCATTACAACTTTTTATAGTAATGAAATCAAAACAGGAAGAGGCAATCCATTTACTAGCAAAACTATTCACCAAGTAATGTTAGATAGTCATGGCCGTTGTATGTTTACAGGATGTGGAGAAAACTTAAATATTGACAAACTAACTGGGCGAAAAGGCAACTATGCATATAACGCACACAATATCGCCTCTTCAGATAATGGAGAAAGAGGATTACCGTACCTTTCAGAAGCACTTTCAAATAAAGCAGAAAATGTTCTTCTACTCTGTGACAAACATCATCGCCTAATAGATAAAGTAGCAGCTGCAGAATATGATGCTCTCACTCTAAATAAAATGAGAGAAATGCATAAGACAAATTCTGAAAAATTATTAGATGCTCTAGCCTTTGAACCAATTCAAGTATATTCCATTTTATGGCCAGTTCATGGGAATGTATCTTCAACACCTGATTTAAAAGAAATTTCAACTAGTTTATATCCTTTAAATTACAGAATTAATGGTGCTTTAATTCCTCAATCCTCAATACCTCATCCTGATTTATTTGATCAAGCTTTTATACAATGTATTGAAACAGAAGCTAATATAATTCTAAGACAAACTCAGCACCACAATCATAAGGCCGCAATATTCGCATTTGGTCCTATGCCAGCTTTGATTGGATTAGGAGCACTCTTGGGAAATAAAGGAGAGTTTATTCCTATGTTTAAATCAAGAGACACTCAAAAATGGGAATGGCCTAGTACTGCTATGATTGATCCAATAAATGAAGTCACTGGTTTAGATAATCTCGAGAAACAATCTGAAATAGTATTATGTATTCATGCCACAGCAATTGCAGAACCTTTACAACAAACAGCTAGAGCTATAGCGGCAGAAAAGAATATACAAATTATCGAAATTACGAACCTAGAACAATGTAGAGGTAGCCAAAGTATCCCTCATCCTAAAAATGTAAAGGCTCTAACAGCACAAATCCAAAAACTGTTAATAAAACTAAAAAGTGACTATGGAATAGCATTGGTCCACTTACTTGTCATTGCTCCAAATGCTGCATGTGTAGCAATAGGTCAAGGGATCGATAAAAATCATCCTGATGTCATAGTTTATGATTTTAAAGGCGATGGTATACAACCAGTATTAAGAATTAATAGTACAGAACAAGGTAATAAACTTATATCTATTTAAAAACAATAGGCTTAGGAAATATTCTGAGCCTTTTAATTTAAAAATCACAGAGTGTTAGAAAATCTAAAATATTAATATCCAATACTTTTAACCAGTCTATTAACTCAATCACATCAAGTCTTCTTTCCAATCTTTCAACTTTTGAAACATACGATTGAGGCTTATTCAAAAGACGTGCAAGCTCAACCTGAGTCACATTTTTAGACTCACGAAGTTCTATAAGTTTCTTAATTAGGTCTTGATACCTAGGGTCGTGTATTGAGCGCATGGCTCAATATCAGTTACAATTAAAAATATCCCAAAATAGGATATTTTTAATTTAACCCTATCTGTTTACTGAATTTTTTTATTTTGAATAATCATTGAACAATAGTCTAGGAATTCACTGTGAAGCAAAAATTTTCTGTAGCTCAAATCAACAATATTGTTAAAAAGAATTTAGCAGGTACAACTGTCGAACAAATTTGTGAAGAGTATAAAATCAGTGTCGCTACTTTCTACCGTTGGAAAGCAAGTTACATAGATATTAATGAGCAAATTTTGATTCGATTAGATAAATTGGAACAAGAAAATTTAGCTCTTAAACAAATGTATGCTGAAGAAAGACTGTCTAAGCGACTAGAAATGTAAGGCGCTCATAAAAGAATCTCGAAAGTATTTTAAATAGCATCTACTGTCATGATAGTTGATTCTTTAAAGAGATTATGAAACCTTACCTTTTCCAAAAAATCGGATGAGATCCTAACGTCTTTTTTCCAAGTATTGGTAACCAATTTTTCACTGTTCATCTTTGAAAATTGAGTCATTAACATTTGTAGATCCATTAGAAAATCTTCTTTGAAGCTATCGCCTAATATTGATTCCTTAGGGCCCACTAAAGAAAACACTTGGGAATGCATCAATAAAATTAAACTTTCACTAAAATTTGAATATGGTTTTTTCATGCAAATAATAAGTAAAGTTCGATAAATAGCTCGACTGATATCGACAATGCTACTAGTGTCTTCGACTCCCATTCGATAAAAAATTACCAGTGCAGCTAAAGCATCTAAGCTAGCTAATCGCTCCAGCTGTATCAGTTTTTTAGACGATAAACTTTCAACTAACTTCCTATCACAATTATATTTATTGGGTTTATAGAGTATCCTTTGAACTTCCCACGACAGTTTTCCAATACCGTCTTTTAAAAGTAAATCTAAATTTATTGAATTTTTCATGGCTTGCCAAAGCACATGATTAATTATTAACGAACTACCTTGTACGGCTGCTTCAGCTTTATCTATAAGTTTTGGATGAGGAACATTTAAACCATTCTTATAGTTTCTCCACTTCCGATCATTATCAGTTACCCCCCCATTCACTACTCTAATTTTATCAGGCTCAATTATTTTTGCTATTTCAGATGGTAGTTGCGCATCTAAACCAAGCTTTATGCGCGAATACCATAGTGCAACCCGTATTTGATCGACTACATCCCTTTTATTAATTCTAACTTTTCCAATATTTTCGTTTTGCAAAACATAACCCATAAAATTCAAATAAAATCCTTAAATATTAATTGTTTAAAAAAATATTTCCGGAAAAAGTTTAGTGATTTATTCAACTTGTACAGATATAGTCTCAAGTATAAGCTTTTGTTGAGACAGGTTACTACCAGGAACTCAATGGAAATCCATCCCATAGTCGATGCAACTACAATAGAAAAAGAGTTATTCGATCGTTACGGCCCGCTAATGACAGATGATGCACTACGAATCGCTTTAGGCTACAAATCCACGGAAGCCTTTCGACAAGCGTTAACGCGTAAAACAGTCCCAGTTCCTGTTTTTAGTATCCCCAATCGGCGTGGCAAATATGCCTTAGTAAAGGATGTTGCTACATGGCTAGCAAATCAAAGGAATGCTATTTTAGATTCTCAAGATAACCATTAAATTCTCAATAATCGAAAATGACCTTGGAGTGATTATGAAAAGTTAGAAAAAAAATCAATAAAAAAAACGGACCCTTTAAAGGATCCGTTTGTGACTTTATATAGAAGAATATAAAGACCTGAGAATCATAGTATCTTCTCTATATCGTCACCAGTCAAGTGAGTGCTATTCAATAGTAATAGTACAGATTAGCTCATTCTCAAAAATCTATTGAGAATAGGATTACTTCTGGATGAACAGATATGCCTTTTCAAACCATATTGTTAAAAACTGATATTCAAACAAGTATCCTAGAACAAATCAGGATAGCCTTTGAATCGACTGCAAATGTAGCAGCCACACTTCATGGACAACGTAAAATCTACCAAGGTGCTTTTGGTCGTCGAACTTCACTTTTCCCGAGTGAAAAGTGTTGTGGAGCAATCCCCTTAGAAAGCCGACTTGAACTCGCTCATGCAATCTCATTAGAACAAGATCCCAATATCTTAAATTATCGCTCACAAGCATTAAAAATCTTGCTAGCCAATGAACAGTATTGTTATCCAGATTTCTTGGTTCAAACCAAAGATGGTGCTTATGAGGTTCATGAAGTCAAACCATCTATAGCATCATTGTCAACTAATGACTTAAACCGCTTTACAATACTTTCTGATCTACTCCACTCAATGGATATTACTTTTAGGCTAATAGATCACACAGACTTACCAAGTGAAACAGAAATATCTCAACTGCTTTACTGGTATCAGAGAGGACATCGATTCAGCTGGAGTACTTTTGAAGTCAATTATGCTTTAGACCTGTTAAAGCTCAATGAATTTGAAAACTCACATCAAGCCTATAAAACACTTGAATCAATAGGCCTCAAACAAGAACTAGCTGATTACTTATTTTTTCATCAAAGAATAACAATTGGCCCAGTCAAACAAGAAATCAGTGAGGCCTATTGACATGGACAATGTTCTTTTAACCCCACAACCAGGTTTTCGTTTTTATTTTAAAGAACATCCTGACTATATTTTTGAAATCGGTTCTGTAACCTATAATGATATACGATATGCAGCCATCGCTGGTGGAAAGTCATTTTCAATTACTCCGAATGAGTTTGAAAACCGCTACAAAGAAGGTGAAATTCTATGTGTATTTTCACCTGATAAGCTGATGATCAACCCTAAACACAGTTCAGAAATACACCGTAAAGAACGTTATGTTATAAGTGCTCTTCAAACTCTAAAATCCCCTACGAGCCCTCAAAATTTATCAAAATTAATAGAGCATATCTCGACTGAAATTCAAGATCCCAACCCTCCTTCCTGCCGTACTGTCGCAAGGTGGATTACTAAATATAAAAATTTTTCGCAGAACAAGCTCTGTTTACAAGATAAATATATAGGTAATCATCACTTAAGATTCCCACCTGAAGTCTACCAAATTCTGAATCAAGCAATTAATGAAGTCTATTTAAAACCTGAATATAGAACTGGTAAAGACGTACAAGCCTATATGCTTGGTCGATTCATAGAGCAAGGGATATCATTGGAACAGTTACCAACACTGAGGAGTATCCAACGACACATCAAAAAACTAGACCCTTATATTGAATTAAAAATAAAGAAAGGATCTCGTATAGCGAAGAAAACTTTTCAAGCTGCCGGCAAAAGCATTATTAGTCCTTTTGCTCTTTATATGGTCGAAATTGATACACATTATCTCGATATTATTATAGTAGACCCAAAGAATAAGGTTGCTTTAGGACGACCATTTCTTGCTTGTGCAATTGATGTTTATTCAAGAGCAATTGTAGGTACATATATCAATATGTATCCACCTAGCGCTGCAACTACTTTAGAAACAATTAAGGACATGGTTACTCGGCCGAATCATAAATTACCAGGAGGTATTCCGAGTATTATCATTCCTGATAATGGAATTGAATTTAAAAATAATTCACTTGCGCGAGTCTGCGAACAGCTGAAAATTACTTTAACTCCATCTCAAGTCGGTACTCCAAATAACAAACCTCATATTGAACGCTTTTTTAGCACACTCACTCATGGGATCCTTCAAAAGCTACCTGGCACAACTTTTTCAAATCCGATAGATAGAGGAAGTTATAACTCCAATAAAATTGCTCAACTAACTTTAGAACAATTGAAACAATATATAGATACATGGATCCACGATGTCTATCACAAATCTATTCACCATACGACTGGCCGCTCTCCAATTATTATGTGGCAAGATGCAATTGATGATATTCGCCCCAGTTTTCTCACTGATATAGATGCAAAAATTTTATGTCGCAGGCCTATTGAAAGAAGTATTAATCACGGTCAAGTCCGAGTAGACGGCATTAGTTATTTTTCTCATTCACTTACTACTTTACAAGCACAAGGCATAAAAACCGTTACTGTGCTAATTGATGATTTAAATTTAAATGAAGTTTATGTTGTAGACCCTAATAATAAAGATGTGGTTATTCAAGCAGACTCAACCAATCAAAATTATACATTTGGCTTGTCACGCGTAACACATCTTGAAGTGCAAAAGCTAAAGAAAGCCCAAACTCGATCCGACAAACAGAGGATTGGTCCAATGTCGGACTTATACCACCTGTATAAACTTATGCACGAGATACAAAACAATCTTATTAAACATAAACCGAGATTAAAGCCCCTTACTTTAGAACTTCCCAAACAATTAAAAAAAGTTGAAGAACAACTTTTTTCTAAAGAAAAGGATCTTTCTGAACAGTCTGTATCGCCTATAAATATACCTACTCCAATTGAGAAATTTGGTTCTTTGGAGGTATTTAAACATGGAAAAATTTGATAATCGATTCGATAAAATTCGATCTATTAACAATATCGTCATTACTTCAAATGAATTTATGGCAGCTTTTACAGGTATCCAAGATTGTGTCAACAGAAGCATTTCCTATAGTGAACCAGTTGGAAGTATGTTGCTCGCAGAAGGTGGATTAGGAAAAACAACGTTGTGCAAAACAATCTTAAGTTTGATGCCACGTTCAGAAAAAACAGAAAAGGATTATAAAAAATCTATTATTCCAGTATGTTATGTCGAAGTACCCTCACCTGCCACCGTAAAGTCATTAGCCATAATGATGCTCAAAGAACTAGGGGATCTTACTTGTGAAAATGGATATGGAACGACTGACTACCTAACAAGTAGGCTTATTCATTTACTTGCTCAATGCGAAACTAAGCTCATATTTTTAGATGAGTTCCATCATTTATTTGAGCGTAAACCTACGTCTACAAGAATGAATAGGACTACAGGGAATTGGATTAAAACCTTAGTGAATAGAACTGGGATCAGCTTTTGTTTGGTTGGTTTACCTGAGTTTGTTCCACTACTTCAAATTGATAGCCAAATTGCACGTAGATTTCCATTCATCTACCACCTAAGCCCATTAACTGTTGATCCATCACAGGGTAGCAGTATGTTTGCATTTCTTGCCGAAGTTTCAAGAACTCTTAATAAGCAAAATATCACTTTTATGCCGGCACTAGATAGCCAACTTGTCGGTATGCAAATTCAATTAGCTACGAAAGGTTATCACTCATACATCATGAGTCTGATTAGAGAAAGTATTACGCATGCTTTAAACGATGGGAGGCAAGTCGTTAATTCTAATGATTTTAGTTATGCCTGGAAACTAGGTATCACACTATACATTAGCAAACAAAGTAAAAATCCATTCGAAATGAATATTTCTCAAATCATATCACTCATGAAATAAACATAAATATGCAAAATTCTCTTTTAATACAAGCAATCCCTTATGAAGATGAATCGCCAATCAGCTTCCTACTCAGAACAGCAAAACTTAATGCACATAGCTCAATCTTTAATTTAATTGGCAAAGAAAACTATCAATCCATCATTAAAAAATCTCTTAATTACCATCTAGCGGATGATGTTCGCTTTAGTTTAGTTTTGAACGCTTTAAATATAGATAGTGAATATGCTTGTCTAGCTTTTGAAAGATCAGGTCCTACAAATAGATCTCCAAGAACAATAGGTGCTATTGAAGTTCCTCATGAGTTATTTGAATTAGACAACATACGCTACTGTCCGATTTGTCTTGGAGAAAGTGCATATTTAAAAAAATTATGGATGCTCAAACCAATTTACGCATGTCCGATTCATTCATGCTTTTTAATTGATTCCTGTCCAAATTGTGAGAATCCAATTACATCAAAAGCAGGTATTCAAAACTGTTCTTGCTGTGGTTATGAACTTGGTAAAGCCCCAATCAGAGAAGCAAAGTCTATTGAAACCATTTATTGGTTTATCGACGTTCTAAACTTCAACTCCAACAAATTATTCAAAGAGTTTGCAGCTTGCTGGAATGCTTTTAATGACTTTTTTAAGTTCGATGGATCTAACACCGATTTGAAAGTTTTTCTTTCTGTCTATGAATATTTTTATAATCCTGAACTTTCAGCACTCAAGCTCAGTGCTGTTATTAATTCTAGAATCAATTACTCACATCCTAGAGTGCAGTTAATACCGTTTTTAAAGTATGAGAATTTTTTCAAGAAGCACATTAAAGTCATTGAAAAAAATGCTGATGAATACAAAATTAGTGAAAAAAGTATTTCTAGAAAACTTAGAAACCATCAGATAAAACGTATTTTGAAAGTTTCACGTTTTGAGCTTGAGAAATTGATTGAAAGCGACTATCTAAAGCTAGGCAAAAAGGAGCTTTATCGTGGAAATATATCGAGTATAGATATAGAACGCTTTCTTTTAGGTTTAATAGACAATGATGAATCTATAGCTGACACACTGAGTAACAAGACTATCGTTAATGACCACATTTTTCTAAAAGAAATTTCTGAAGTTTTAGAAATCAATTATGAAACTGCTCGTAAACTAGCAAATATTGGATGGTTCAATTTAGAACAAAATAAACTAGATATAGATACTCCTAAGCAATATTCAAAGAACAAACTGCATGAATTTGATAAAAAATATATGCTGATCGCACCTTTAGCAAAACGGTTGAACGTAACCCCTACAAATCTCGTGGAGAAATTAGCATCAATAGGTATTAAGCCCGTTCATGGACCTCATATTGATTCAACACCCATTAATATTTTTTTAAAGACAGATGCTCAAGATATTAGTACAACTGATTTAGAGGTAATTCAACACTATCCAACACGTACAGGTAGACATAAACACAAGTCGGAATCAATAACTACCAGTACAGATTATTACTCCTTAAAAGAAGCAGCTACACTTTTAGAAATTAGTCCAAATAAGGTTGCTGTACTAGTTCAAAGAGGTATTCTAAGCAAAGATAAAGACAATCCTCTCTCAATTCAAATCCAGGCTAGTTCGTTATTTAATCTTAAGAACAAACTGAATTGCCAAGATTATGTTCCTTATTTAGAAGCATCAGAGCAATTAAATTGTCCTATCAATTGGATGAAAACATATTGGTGTGATACGGGATTTTTAAACATTGAAGATTTAATCTATTGGAAACTTATCAAGAAAAATGAATTAGCTAAAATTTTGAAGTTAAAAGAGGAATACGTCACAGGTGCTGAAGCAAGTACCCTCTTAGGTATGCGTCACTCTCATATCACTAACTTACAGAACCAAGATCTTATAACACCTTATTATTTAGGTAAAACAGATAAAAAAGTTCGGCTTTTTAAGAAAGTTGATATTTTAAAACTTTGTAATTAATAAATTAATTTAAATTGTTCCCCGATCCCATCTAGTCCTTTTGTTGGGATCTTCTTACAATTAAAAGCGCTTCATTCGGGACTTCTACTTTAATTTTGATTTTAACTTCATTTCCGTTTTTATCTTTAGTTTTTGCTGAGTATTGAATTAAAGCATTTTTACCAATCCCTTTTAATAATATTTCTCCTCCTTTTATCTCAATATATCCACCCTTTTTTTCAGCATCTTTCGACTCTGGGAAGAACTCTTTAAACTCTGACTTTATGAAAATTAAGCTATTTTTTTCATCTTCTCGTACAGAACCTAGTGCCATATTGATAAAAATATTTTTTGATTTTTCAGTATAAAAAACATATACAGAACTAGGAACAAGTAGAATATAAAGCAGTATCATTGAAAGTCTTATATTTTTATCTTTATTCTCATCGTCTGTTAATTTCACGTTTGTAGTCTTAAAATCTTCTATAAATTTATCAATAAATATTTTTAAAAGAATGCTTAAAAAGACCATAATCAATAGGCTTACTGATTTCCCACTATAAAAAATAAAAACAAAGACCAAGCCAAAAGTTAGAAATAAAAGCCTAATAAAATTTTTACCTAGATAATTCAAAATTTTATGAAAACTTATCTTGATAAAAATTAGATCAATTAATCCTTTAGATAAACTTTCTCGTAGAGAAAATAAGACTTTGAAAAAATTTGTTAGACATCGAATAACAAATATAACAACGCTGCCAAGTGTATAATGTGAACCCAAAAAAAATGCATAGACTAATAGAAACTTTATTGTAATTAAGAAAAATAAAAGACCATCTCCTAATGATAAATCTGTAGGAAAGTAGTCAATATGCCAAAAATATAAGAGGATAAGACATATACCAATGCCTATAATAAATTTGGCGATAAACCCACTATTATCGACAATTACCTTAATTGTTCGAAATAAAAAAAGAGTAAAATTCACTTACCACCCATTTTATATTTTCCCTTTCAAATCAAAATTTTAATCAATAAAAAAGCATGCTAATATTATGAGTAAGTTACTAATTCATACCACAATATCAATTAAGTTAGATCATGATCCCTAGAACTCTGTGGTATCAAGCTGATGATACTAAAAAAAAAGTCAGTCAACATGAAATACCTGGAATAACGAACCCATTAGTTATTGTAGGTGAAGCAGGAATGGGAAAATCTAGCCTTTTAGAATGGCTAGGAAATTTAGAAAATTATGCTTACTGTACTGCTAGTCGACTACTAAATCGAGTAAATCCAAGTCTTTTACTCGGCAGCAATAATGTATTAGTTATTGATGCACTTGATGAAGTAAGTTCTAAAAATGATGGGGACAGTGTAGATAGAGTATTACAGAAACTTGAAGTTTTAGGATATCCAAAATTTATTCTAGCCTGTCGTGTAGCAGATTGGAGAAGCGCAACTGGTTTAAGAAACATACAAGAACAATACTCAGAAATCCCCTTAGAACTTCATTTAGAGCCTTTTACTCAAAAGGATATGATTGAATTCCTAGAATCTAATTTTAGTAAAGAAAGAGCGAAGGAAATCATTGATCATTTTATAGATCGAGGGCTCCATGAATTATTAGGTAATCCTCAGACACTTAGCTTCATTGCGGCTGTTGCAAAAAAAGAAAACTTACCTGAATCTATTACTCAATTATTTGAACAAGCTATTAAGCTGTTAATAATTGAACATTCAGAATTTAAAGCCGAGGGACAACTACCAAGTACAATTGCACTTGATGCCGCAGGAGCAGCATTTGCGAGTCTTATTTTAACTGGTAATGAAGCAATTTCTCGAAAAGCAGTTGCAAATATAATTGATGGTGAATTACCTATAAGCGAGATTAAATTACTCCCTGATTCTGAGAAAATTGAATTTATACTAGGCTCTCGCCTTTTTCGATCTACTGGAATAGAGCGTTTCAGCTACCTTCACCGCCGAATTGGAGAATTCTTAGGTGCGAAATGGTTATTAAAACAAGCAAATACTGATCGAAAGCGTAAGCGTCTTCTATCCTTATTTCATAGTTATGAGTTTGTACCCACTAACTTACGCGGTTTACATTCATGGTTAATGAATGATCCTGCTCTAGCTTCAGCTATCATTAAAAAGGATCCTATTGGTATTCTTGAATATGGCGATGTAGATAGCTTAACAACGGATCAAGCCAAAATTTTACTAGACAGTATCTATCTTTTAGCCGAAAACAACCCTAGATTTTATAATTTTCACAATAAAGACACCTACTACATCCGAGCATTTGCAACACCAACATTACTATCGCTAATCCAAAAGATTCTAAGTCAACCTGATATACCCTTTAGCTTTAGAGTTTTTTTAGTTGATGTTATTAAAGGAAATCAACTGCCAAAAGATTTTATTGAAATACTTAAACAACTTGTTAATGATCCCAATATAGAATTTGCAATTCGTAAATCTGCTGGTGAAGCTTTGGCTATTCAGGAGCAAGTTATCGATTGGGATAACATTTATCTTCATCTTTCTACGTTAGCAGACGAATCATCTATCAGACTTGCAATAGAACTATTAGAAGACACTGGTTACGATAAAGCTAATGATGAGTTAATAGCTAGTCTAGCGATATCCCACTTGGAAATGAGTGATCATATCCTTGGACCATTATGGTTCTTACAAGAAAATTTACCTAAAGAACAAATTGAAAATGTCCTAAACTTTTTTGTTTCTCGAATCGAAAGGATGGCTATTTCTAGTGATTCAGAAATTAAGAATGAAGCTAAAAATTTTGCATGTCACTTGATTTTACGTTTTTTAGAAAATTATGATATTTCAGCAGAAAAACTTTTGAATTGGCTTGAGCCGTTCCACAATACATTTGGATATCATGATGAATATATTAATAAACTTGCAAAGTACTTTAGAAACAATCACGATTTAAGACATGCTATTCAATATCTTGCTTTACTTAAAAGACCAAGTGAAAATAATATTAGACTAAAGAATCTTTTACTACACAGATGTTCGCATGGTCTTTCAGTTACGCCCGAAGATGTAATCCAATTACTTGAGAGATTATATGTAGAGAATCAAAACGATCTTCGATGGAAAGAACTTGTTCAATTAGCTTACTATGATGGTGAAATTGGACAAGATGTGCGAGAAGCAGCTTTACCGTTCACTAATAAGGATCAAAATACTAAGAATTGGCTTAACCAAATTGCAATCAGACAGCTAGCAGATTGGGAGATTCAAGATCTTAAGCGGAAAAAACAAATAGAAGAAAAAAAATTAGTATCTCGATCAGAGCAAAGAGCATTCTATCTTCAAAATATTGAACGATTACGCCAAGGTGAGTACGGTGTGATAATCAAACCTGCAAAAGTATACCTACAACATTTTTCAGATATCAGTAAAGAAACACCAGCCCATCAGCGTATTTCTGATTGGATAGGAGCTGATATATCAGAAGTATGTATGGAAGGTTTCGAGGCTTTTCTAATGCAATCTCCTCCAAAAGTTACTGCTCAAGATATTGCAAATATTTTACCTCAAGGAAAGTTTTATGAAGCTAGCCATATTTTAATTGTTGCTATAGCAGAACGTATTAGAAAAGAAAAAGGCTTAGCTGATCTTCCTAATGAAAGATTATTGGCGGGATATTACTCATTACTACATATTCGTCATGATACACATGCAGGGATACCAAGTATTTTTGAAATTATTGAAAATGAAATTCAGCAAAGAAGAATTTTTTTAGAAGCGTTAAAAGCATTTTATGAGCCACAGTTTCAAGCTAGATCTGAGCATATAGATGGGTTATCCCGTTTAATGAGGATGAGTGAGAATAATGCTATCGCAATTGATCTAGCCAAAAAATGGCTAAAAAACTATCCAGATATGCCAGCAAATATAGAAACTGAACTTCTCGATTGTTTAATTCAAACAGGACAATATGATGATATACGTGAATTAGCTCAAACACAGAAAATAATAACGGATGATGAACAAAAACTAAATTGGATTGCTATTAACCTTATCGTTGATTTCGACGCAACTTTAAAAAGATTGGAAACCCAGCCTATTGATCCAAACTTAATATGGAAACTTAGAGATCGTCTTGATGGAAGATATAGAGAGAATAAATCTCACGCTATATTAGATATAGATCTATTTTTTTGGATTATTTCAACTTTTAGAAAACTCTATCCTAATGTAGGTCACCCTAATGGTGTGTCAGGCGGAGATAGAAATGCATGGGATGCTTCTGAATTTATTATCAGCATTATTCAACAATTAGCCAAAAACCATAGTGACCAAGCCTGTGATGCACTTCAAAAACTTAAAGATTCACCTACTGATGACTACACAGATTTAATCAAAACAATGCTCTTTGAACAAAAGCAAATGCGAGCTGAAAGCTTCTACTCTGTTCCTACGCTTCAATCAATTAAAGCAATTATGGATGATCAACATCCTCAAACAATTATTGATTTACAAGCATTTGTATTAGATGAACTAAATATTGTTCAGGCAAAAATCAAAAGTGATGATGCTGAATCTTGGCGGGGATTTTTTAATGATCAAGGTAAGCCTTTTGAGGAGGAACGATGTCGTGACCATTTAATCGGTTTACTTCGTCAAGGTGATAATACAATCACATATGAACCTGAAGCACATGTTGCAAATGATAAAGAAGTTGATATCACTTGCTCTGTAGGTAAACTTCGTCTACCAATTGAAATAAAAGGTCAGTGGCATCGCGACCTTTGGACAGGAGCTGACCAACAACTTGATAAATTATATACCACTGATTGGAGAGCCGAAGGTAGGGGTATTTATTTAGTGCTTTGGTTTGATAAGAGATCTGATAATAAAAAGCTAAAAACGTTAGGTCGAGGAAAACCAGTTCCTAATACTCCTAAGGAACTACAAGAAATGCTAATTGCAAATAGTCGATCAGCTCAGGAAGGTAAAATTCAAGTTGTTGTTATAAATTGCAATAGAACTGCTTCTTGAAAACACATTTTCAAAAATTGACACAGGTTGTGTCGTTTTATCAAAAAATTGACATAGGTTGTGTCGCTGATTCTTGTCATCATGTGTCGCAATGCTTTCTAAGTAATTGAATTAATAAGTATCGAAATGACAAACCTTGTGTCGCATGACGAGCTTAAAATGATCCGATATCTGTCATTTTAGCTTTAAATAAAAAGCCACCCTTGCGGTGGCTTTTTTGTGATCTGAGCGATCGACTTTAAATTCTGAAAGTTATTTTAACCGCTTACCTGCTTCATCAATAATCATCTCCCCATCTTCCTTGCTAAAAGCTGCGCGCTGCGGAGCGGAAAGAATATCTAAAACAACTTCTGATGGTCGACACAATCTCGCACCCAGTTCAGTCACCACAAATGGACGATTAATCAAAATCGGATGTTGCAGCATGAAATCAATCAATTGATGATCTGTCCAATCACTGCTTTCCAAGTTCAGTTCTTCATAGTGCTTTACATTTTTACGAATCGCTTCACGTACCGACAGACCCGCATCCTGGATTAACTGAATCAGTTCCTCTTTGGTCGGTGGTGTTTTCAGATATTCAATCACCTGTGGTTCCTCACCGGTATTACGGATCAAGGCCAAAGTATTTCGAGAGGTTCCACACTCGGGATTATGATAAATCTTGATCTTTTGCGACATGACTTTTCTCAGTGCATAAACAATATTGCTTTTATATATGGATATCCGTATATTCGCAATAGTAAATATATCAGGATATCGCGATGCATCAGACCGATTTTTTTAAATGTCTTGCCGATTCAACACGTTTAGATATTTTAAAGCTGGTCATGGCCAAACAGAATGTCTGTGTTTGTGAATTCACAGAACAATTAAATCTGAGCCAGCCCAAAATTTCCCGTCATCTGGCTTTATTGAGAAATCTGGGTATCTTGCTGGATCAACGCCAGGGGCAATGGGTTTATTACCGTTTAAATCCGGATTTGCCGGTCTGGGCAAATGAAGTATTAACAGTCATCGCACAAGATCCGGAAATTCAAAAATTAAAATCCACCATTTCAACATCTTGTGAATTATCCTGAGCCCAATTTCATGTCTGCTTCAAAAATGTCATTCTTAGATAAAAATCTGACTATCTGGATTTTTATCGCCATGCTGCTGGGGATCGGGATTGGGGTTTTCTTTCCTCAGGCGTCGATTGCTTTAGACCGGATGAGTATTGATTCGGTCAATATTCCGATTGCTATCGGTCTGATTATCATGATGTATCCGCCACTTGCCAAGGTGGACTATGCCACCTTGCCGCAGGTATTTAAGGATAAACGCACGCTCACCCTGTCTCTGCTTCAAAACTGGCTGATTGCTCCCTGCCTGATGTTTGCATTGGCGCTGATTTTTCTACAGTCCTATCCTGAATATATGACGGGTGTTATTTTGATCGGCTTGGCGCGTTGTATTGCCATGGTCTTAGTCTGGAATGGTCTGGCGTGTGGCGATAACCAGTATGTGGCCGGACTGGTGGCATTTAACAGTATTTTCCAGATCCTGTTTTTCAGTACCTATGCCTGGCTGTTTTTGACCTTCCTGCCGCCTTATTTTGGTGTTGAAGCACAGGTGATTGATGTCAGTTTCTGGACGATTACCCACGCGGTTCTGGTTTATCTGGGTATTCCATTTTTGCTGGGCTTTTTGACACGTTTAATTCTGGTCAAGCAAAAAGGTCTGGAATGGTATCAAACGCAGTTTATTCCAAAAATCAGTCCGCTCAGCCTGCTGGCCCTGCTGTTTACTATTGTTGCCATGTTTAGCCTTAAAGGCGGTGATGTGGTCAGCCTGCCACTGGATGTACTCAGAATCGCCATTCCCTTGACCATTTATTTCGTGGTGATGTTCTTTATCAGCTTCTTTATGAGCAAGTGGATGGGCAATGATTATCCTAAAACCGCGGCTATTTCTTTTACCGCAGCGGGCAACAATTTTGAACTGGCGCTGGCAGTTGCGATTGCCACTTTCGGTCTCGCGTCCCCTGTGGCATTTACCACCGTGATTGGCCCTCTGGTTGAAGTTCCAGTTCTGATTGCGCTGGTCAGCGTTTCATTATGGCTAAGAAAAAAAGTGTTTAAAGAGGCATAACCCGATGGATCTCCCGAATATCAATGTGAATCTGCTAGAAACACCGACACTGGACAAAGTTCAGGCCAAAGCACTGGATCATCCACCCCGTATTCTGCTGCTATATGGTTCAAACCGTGAACGGTCCTACAGTCGCCTCGCCGTTCAGGAAGCCGGCCGGATACTGGAATATTTTGGCGCCGAGGTTAGAATCTTCCATCCCAAAGGATTACCCTTACCTGAAGATGCAGATACGAATCATCCTAAGGTAAAAGAACTGCATGAGCTTTTGGCCTGGTCAGAAGGCATGGTCTGGTGTTCACCGGAACGTCATGGTTCGATGAGTTCGATTTTAAAAGCCCAAATTGACTGGATTCCTCTGGCAGCTGGTGCAATTCGTGCCACTCAAGGCAAGACACTGGCCGTGATGCAGGTTTGTGGTGGTTCACAATCCTTTAATGCAGTGAATCAGTTGCGTGTTTTAGGACGCTGGATGCGGATGATCACCATTCCAAATCAGTCTTCTGTACCCAAAGCTTTCCTTGAGTTTGAGGAAGATGGGCGCATGAAAGCATCACCTTATTACAACCGCATTGTGGATGTGATGGAAGAACTCTACAAGTTCACCCTGCTCACTCGCGGTCAGTCTGCTTATCTCACCGATCGATATTCTGAACGGGTGGAAAGTGCCGAGGAATTATCAAAACGAGTGAATCAGAAAACGATTTAGTTTTATCTCAAATCAACTGGTCAAAGCTTAAATATAAAAAAATCCCGCTCAGGAAGCGGGATTTTTTATTTTGAAAATTGAGCAGCCACAAATTATTTTAATTAAAACGCTTTGGTTATACTCAATCCGGCACTCCAGTTTCGCCCTTCTGCCGGCTCATAGAAACGACCATTGCTTTCATTGACGATGACTGAACCTGAATAGTCTTTATCAAACAAATTATCTACACGCGCAAAAGTTTTGACAGACCAGTCTTTCATATTCCAGTTATAGCCAACACTGGCACCGGCAATGGTATAACTTGGCGCATACTGTGAATTAATGTCGTTGACATAAATACGGTCTGAATAACGTACATCTAAACCCGCATTTAAGCCATTTTCAGGTTTCCAGCCTAAACCAAGAAAAGCCTGATTTTTAGCAATACCCGGAATGTAGTTACCGGATGCCACTCTAGATACTACAATCTCTCCTTCATCATTAAGAATTGCAGGAATATCTGCATCAAAAGTTGCATCTATATAGCTATAACTGGCTTGAGCAGTGAGATCACGCCAGAGGTCTTTACTCCAGGAAAGTTCTAGCCCTTTTCTTAAGGTTTTATCTGCATTACGGAAAGTAGAGCGACCATTATCATTGCCTGCAGACACAATGTCATTTTCAGTCTGGGTCTGGAAAGCGGCTGCAGTAAAGTCACCGAAGCGATTAGCAGCCTTTAAGCCAATTTCATAAGTTTCACTTTCTGCCGCATTTAAGCTCAAGCTGTTATTACTGTTATCCGCTGGATAGGCCATTTCTGTAAAAGTTGGTGTTTCAAAGCCTTGGGCATAGCTGGTATAGGCCATCAATTCGGGTAGAATCTGCCAGCTTAGCGCGGCTGAAGGCAGTAATTTCTCATAAGTGGTTTTACCTGAATTATCGCCATTACTTAAGTAATGATCATCAGATTTAAAATGCACATTGCTATAACGCAAGCCTGCGTCTAAAGTCCAGTCTGGCACAAAGTTATAAGATATCTGTAAATAAGGGTCTGCATTCCATAAGGTATTGTCTTCATTACGACGTAATTCACCTTTAACACCTAAAGTATTACCCACAAAATTTTGATAGCCTTTCCGCTCTTCGGTCATGGCATCTACGGCGACACCAGCAATCAGTTTGGTATTTGGCAGAATCTCTCGCCCTGTCCAACGCAAGTCAGTCCCATAAAACTGACGGTCAAAATCAATTACCCCACCTGGATGTTTAGCAGCTAATTGACTAGTATCTGGCACACAAATGTTATTTTCAAATCTACATTTAGGAATAGACTGATATTGGGTAACCTCACGCTGCCCCCAATACGCCATACCGTACAATTCATGCTGATCATCAATAGGTTTGTTCCAGGTTAAACCTGTTTGAAACTGTTCAATCTCTTTTCGGGCGTTATAAAGCAGCACATTATTTGCAACCTGTTTAGGATTTTCTCGCCATTGCTCACGGTTTAAACCACCCGGGTCATCGGCAGAAATTTTGACATAGTTGTTGATCCAGTTAATCTTAGAACCATCGTCCAGCTCCCAGGTCAGCTTGGCATTATTCAGGACTTTATGCGCACTGCTGTGGTCACGGTAGCCGTCCGTATCAAAATAGGATGAACTGATAACATAACTTGGCTCAGAAGCATTGTCCGCACCGCCTTGCAGCACCAGATTGGTTTGGCCTTTATTTTGACTGCCACCTGAATATCCTAAAGTGACTGAATCAGGTCCTTGCCCTTCACGGCTTTGTGTCAGGATGGTTCCGCCAGAAGAATTACCATATAGCGAGGAAAATGGACCACTCAGCACTTCAATATGATCCAGACTATTCAGGTCAATATTCGAGGTTTGCCCCTGCCCATCCGGCATAGTCGCAGGAATACCGTCCACATATAAACGTACTCCTCGCACACCGAAAGTCGAGCGTGCGCCGAAGCCCCGCATTGAGATCTGTAAATCCTGAGCGTAATTTTCGCGGTTATTCAGCTGCAACCCTGGTACACCTTTTAAGGTTTCAGAGAGATTTACATTCAGGCTATTTTGCTGACTCTGACTCAGGTAATAAGCTGAAGCCGGGGTGTTTAGCAATGTACGGTCAGTACGGGTTGCTTCAACCACGATGGGTGCCAGTCGCTGTATCTCCGTCACTGGTTCTTCCGCATGAATGCCTTGACTGATACAGACGATCAGGTAGGACAATGTTGATTTCATCGGTAACCGTCTTATATGAAGGTACATAACTTATATTCCTGAAGTCTGGCGTCTATGCATGTCATGGAAGCCAAAATATTTATAAAGTGTTTTTTGCTGTATCTCGAATGCTCAGCAGCATGAGATCAGTGCATCATGTTTATAAACATGCTCATCTGACCAATCATGATTTGCTGCTTAAGATTCATTGTTATAACAGCCTGTATTCTGCATAAAAAAGCCTGACGAATCAGGCTTTTTTACTTAACTACAAAACTTCATTATTTGTTGTCTGGTAATGCATAGGCCACTAAAGAGTCGCCCATTTTGGTACCGAAGGAACCATGACCACCCGCCATAATTACTACGTACTGTTTACCGTTGGCTTCATAAGTCATTGGAGTGGCTTGACCACCTGCTGGCAGACGACCTTTCCATAACTCATCCCCATTGTTTACGTTAATGGCACGGATATAGTTATCCTGAGTTGCACCAACAAACATCACATTACCCGCAGTCGAAATTGGACCACCGAGCATTGGCACACCCATTTTAAATGGAGGTAATGGAATACCCGGCATACTGTCACGAATCGTACCAATACGGCGTTTCCAGGCAACTTCATGGGTGGTCAGATCTATACCCGCCACATAGCCCCATGCAGGCTGCTTACATGGCAAGCCAAATGGAGACAGGAAGGCACTGATTTCAACACCATACGGCACCCCATACATTGGCTGTACCCCCGCCTCAGTACCTGCACCTTTGGCAGTCTGCTTACGGTTCGGATCTTGCGGAATCAGACGAGATACAAATGGCAAACCAATTGGGTTGGTCAATGCAATCTGACGGTCTGGGTTCACAGACATACCGCCCCATTCGAATACCCCCAGGTTACCCGGGAAGACCAGCGTCCCGTTTTCAGAGGGTGGTGTATAAATACCGTCATAGTTCAGTTTTTTGAACGATACACGACACATTAACTGATCAAACATGGTGGCACCCCACATGTCCTTATCCGTCAATTTATCTTGAGGAGCCAGGTTGAAGTCAGAGAATGGTTGAGTTTTTGAATACCACTCACCTTTGGTTTGTGGACCACGTTTTACAGATTGAGGCACCGGTTTCTCAGTGATTGGTATAATCGCTTCACCATTACGACGGTCTAATACAAAGGCATTACCAGTCTTGGTCAGCACGTAGATGGCTGGCACCATATTCCCGTTTTTATCTTTGATATCAGTCAATGTTGGTTGAGCTGGTACGTCCATATCCCATAGGTCATGATGGGTAGTCTGGAAGTTCCAGACTAATTTACCAGTAGAGGCATTCAATGCCAGCATTGAATTGGCATAACGCTCGTCCAGTTCAGTACGATGACCACCATAGATATCTGGTGTACCGACACCTGTAGGTACATAAACAATATCCAGATTGGCATCATAAGCTAAAGGTGCCCATGCATTTGGTGAGTTATGTACAAACTTTTGCCCTGGAGCAGGAATCGCATTTGGATCTTCCGCACCCGTATCAAATACCCAGAGCAATTCACCAGTATTTACATCATAACCACGAATGACACCTGAAGGTTCTTCAGTTGAATAGTTATCTGTGGTTGAACCGGCGATGATAATGGTTGTACCTGTCACCACAGGAGGTGAAGTCGGGTTATAACCGCCTGGATATGGGAATGGCATGTCTTTTTGCAGATCGACTTCGCCGTTATTACCAAAGTCGGAACATACCTTACCTGTAGTTGCATTGACCGCCACCAAACGTCCGTCATTCACTGGTAAGATTACTTTCTGAGGACATTCGGCAGACGTTGTAGAACGAGCAGCTAGACTGCTTTCAAAACCGGTAGTGTTATTGGCATCGTAATAAGACACTCCACGGCACGTTAAATGCTGGAAGGTATTGTCCGCTTTCAGCTTAGGATCAAAACGCCATTTTTCCTTACCCGTCGCAGGATCAAGTGCAATCAGGTACTGGTGAGTGGTACACATAAACAGGTTATTACCCACTTTAATCGGGGTTACCTGATTCGTAGTTTCACCAGAATCTTTGTCCGTTTTTACATCACCGGTATGAAATTCCCAAGCCAGCTCCAGATCTTTTACGTTATCAACAGTAATCTGTTTCAATGGAGAATAACGTAGACCAGATTGAGTACGGCCATAGGCTGGCCAGTCTTCGTCAGCAATACCGGGAATAGACTGATGCACTGCAGGCTGCTGTGATTTTAACTCACCACGAATTTCTTGCGGGTCATTAAATACAGAATAGATCATTACCGCAACGGTAATTGCCAAAGTACTGGTGAGTGCAATCTTGGCACCTTTCGTCTCCCCAAAACCACGCGTCACGGCTGGAATGAGAAGTGCTAAACCGAACAGGCCTAAAATGTCTAAACGAGGTGCGAGTGCGAAGAAGTCCGAACCAACTTCCCATAGCCCCCATACCACTGTGCCTAAAATCAGCACGGCATATACGATCAGTGCTGTACTTTTCTGTTTATGTAATAACACTGCGGTCGCAATAAAGAAAATACCGGCAATGATGTAGTACCAAGACCCACCAAGTACTGCCAGGTAAATCCCTCCGATCAGTAGTACCAGACCGAAAATAACAGCAATGACTGCCATAACCGTTTTCAGTACTGAACCTGAAGACGAAGTATTCATATTGAACACCTTTATAAGATTTCTTTTCGCTCATGCAATTCGAATGCATGAGCACCATATTGTTAAGTTCTTAGTTATAAATACATACCTGAGGCATCTGTTTATCAATGCCTCAAAGTCATGGGAGATTCAATTATGTATTTGCAACTAAGAACTCTTTTTAGAAGGAGGTATTAAACTTGATACCGCCTACCCAAACGCTTTCACCGTCTTTATATGCGCCGACATGATGGACATATTGCAGGTTTGGACGGATGGTTAGCCAGTTCGTGGCATGAATGCCGTAATAGATTTCTGCATCGACTTCTTCACTACGGTTACCCAATACATCATTGTTCATATTGATCCGGCCAACACCCAAAGCGATTTCATCCTGTGGACGGGCATCCATCGCGCCTTTATACACAAGGCCAATATTTTGCATATCAGTCTTTTCATTGGTTTTGGCATCATGAAGGGTGAGATTTACGAATGCGCTGAGACCACGAGATATATCGTCTTGCTGTGCCGTCAATTGTTGCTTGGCAACAATCCAGCCACCTTGATGATGGTCTGTTTTAGTCTGGATCTCTTGAGGCGTTACACCGTCAAGAATTTTTGAATCTGCGGTACTGTAGTAATACCCGGCACGATACTCCCCTGGAAGTTTTCGCTCACCGAGTTTTGGTGTCCACACTACTTCTGCCGGAATGATCGCGCCTTTAGAGCCGTCTGTGCTCAGGTTAAAACCTTTGCCACGTTCCAGATTCTCAGGGTTATATTCATAGACGCCCACTTGGGTAAAGATTTCAGGTGTGACGTTGTATTTCACACGTGCTGCCCACTGTGATACTGGCCAGTTATACCATTGGTCACCGACCCAGTTGCCTACCTGTGAACCACACAATGCCAGGTTCTGGAAATCGCAATCAAAACTGTTAAAGTCTTCACCTTCACCAAAGCGACCAACTTTGACATCCAGTTTCTGATCCAGGAATTTTTTCTTGATCCACAAGTCAGTTAAACGCCAGGTTTGACCACGTCCCCATACTTCCTGCATCGAGCTTAAGTGTCCATCAAGCGCTTCAGCAGTATTGGATAAGTTACGACCGTTACGCTGAGTCACCGTAATTTGTGCTTCGGTATCTTTCCATCCTGCAATTTTTTCCAGATCCAGATGGGCCCCGATTGCGAACTGGTCGGCGTATTCAGTACCGTGATCAGATGAGTTTTTAGCATCAATGAGTGTTGCTACTTCACCGGTATAACCAAAACTGAAATCATAACCTTGTTGTTGAAGTTGAGTACGCTGACCATTCCAGTCGCCTAACATCCATGGATTTTCTGTACTAAGTCCATCCGCAGCATGAGTAGCAGTATTTGCCAATAGCAAAGCAGCCAAGCATGTATATACAGCCTTGGATAATTGGGAGATAGACATTAAATGTGTCGCCTTAATCACACTTATATGGAGAATATATTACACCTCTTTATATAAATTGTTTGTTTTTAATATAAATTAAATATTATTAAGTAGTTTAAAAATGAAATTTATATAAATATCAAAATCTTAATAATTATTCAAAATTTTTTAATGAAATTTATTTATATTTTTTAAGTAAATTAAAAACTTATTTTTGAACAGGTCATGCCAATAAGAGTTTAATATTTATTCACTACTGATCAAATCCCTTAATCTTTCTGAAATTGATCAAAAAATCTTTTTATCTGTATAAACAAACAAAGAGGCTTCGAGAAGCCTCTTTGTGTTAGTCATTTTCTAAATAATTATCTTAGTTTTAGTAAATGATATGACCATTTGAAAGCAACTCTTCCAAGTTCGTATTCACACCGTCAAGAGTAATAAGTTCAACTTTGTCCCGGAATTGCGTACCAGCTCCATCACGATCAATTGATATCACTGTGGCATTGTTGTCATTTACTTCTACAGAAATATATTCACTAATATTCTCTGCATTTGCCCCTGTTAACAATGCACTCACATCAATTGCATCACCCTCAGTGAGACTGAAATCAGTCCAGATATCTGTACCATTTCCGCCGGTTGCATCTGTTTCTGCACCTTCAAGTACATTATAAATAACAGTATCTGCTACGCCTACATGGCTTGAATAACTATCATCATAACGGCTGCCTGTAATTGAAGCGCCTATTCCAATATTCAGGTTCGCAGTATCAGATAAACCGCCCACATCATTTACAGTATAAGTAAAGCTCTCTATTTGACCAATACTGTTGCCATCTTGCGTTGTGTAAGTGTATTTACCACTTGCTTCAACATTTAATATTCCATAAGTACCAGTAATATTTACAGAATCCTGATTCTGCAGCAAAACATCATTCTGGTAAATATGCCCATTTTCAAAGCGATATATTTCTGCGCCTTGTTGAATGGTGAAAGTCGCTATATTAGAAACGATATCATCTTCCAGTAAATTACCCTCTTCACTATATATACCCTCTATAGTTGTAAAGTCATTTAACGAAGTTTCAATCACTGAAAGTGTTGTATCAACTGTAAACTCACCATTATTTGCAGGTCTTACTCCCACACCTGTATTAGTGGTTATATTTTCCACATTAACATTAAGTACATAATCACCCGCAATTAAATCATTAAGTGGAATGCTTGCTGTATAATAACCATCAGACACTGAGTTATTCGCAGTTAAAGTTAAAATACCCGATGTCACTTCACCATTTTGACCAGTAAGTGTGTAAGTCGCAGTAACACTCCCCCAATTCTCAGTTACAGAGTTATTCAATACCGTACCTAATAATTCAGCTGTAACAGTTAATGTTCCATTAGCTACAGTATTTTCTGTGATATTAAAGCTTTCTGAGAGCGTATAGGTATTTGTCCAAGTTGTATTAGTAATAATCTTTCCTGTAACAGGTCCATTAGTTCCGGTAGCCTGAGCACCTACAACTTCAACTTTTGATAACAGCTCACTGACTGTATTAATTTGGGCAATTGATACAGTTGTCTCATCATCAAGTGCATTTACAGTAATCACCCCATCAGCTTGAAGATCATTTTCATTCCAAATAATCGTTGCACCTTCTGCATCAGTACGGATATTAAGATAGGCTTGCGAGGTATTACCAGCTGCATCAGCTACTGTATACGTGAATGTATCAACTTTAGCTACATCATTGGCATCACCATTACTTACATAACGGTATGACCCATCTGCTTGCATATAAAGAATACCGTAACTGCCTGCAATTGCTGTCTCTCCTATGTTTGCGATTGGCGTATTGACGGCATATGTCGTTTCAGCAGAAATGACTTCTGTCACCTTCATACCATCACCGATATCTGCTACATCCGTACCCGTTCCACCCGCTAATACATTACCTATAGCATCTGCTGTCGAATATTGCGTTGATGCATCTATATTGATTCTAACACCACTGAGTAGTCCTACATCAGCAATCGCATTTAACAACTGACTTAGAGGACCATTACCCGATGGAGTAGAGAAAGCAATCGTATAATTACCTTCTGGGATACTAGTAAACTCAATATTGTCTGCTCTCATCACAGTAGTCAGTACTGCTGGAGTTAGCTGAAGAGCATTAGCTGCTGTTGCCACAACCTCACCACTATCAAGATTCACCAGCATTAAATCTGCAGAAAGTGTTTGACCGAATAGTGCTCCGATTGAGGTAATTAATGCACTTAAATCTACACCTGTTGCACCGCTCACATCTATCGAAACATCTTGAGTCGTATCAGCTTCAACCGTGAAGTTAAATGCGCCCGCACTTAAATTAATCTTAGCTAGCCCCGATAACACATCAGCGGAAGCTAATCCAAAAATAAAACCACTATTGGTCAGATTATTTTCGACAACCGTGTCTAGTACATTCACATTATTTAAATCGTCATTGGCAAATAGAACCGCCTCAACCACTAAACTTTCTGTAATTGTACTTTCATTACCTGCGACATCAATAGCTTGCACAGTAACATTATAACTACCATCAGCTAATTCTGGAAGCTGGCCATCAGCAAGTGTCCATGTATCATCACCATTATTTACTGCTGCATAATTAATGCCATCTACAGTCACAACAACTGTTGCAGTAGGATCATTAATTGCACCTTGCAAAGTTGGCGTACTATCACCTGTTGTATTTGTCACAAGAGTTATTATTGGAGCTTGGGCATCAACGATTGTACTTGCGGCTTGAGAAGGATTACCCGCTAGATCAATGGTTACGGCATTCAGTATTGTTCCATCTGTTAAGCCTGGATTTGGGATTGACCATAAACCATCTCTCCCTGCTACTGCCCTGCCAATTTCATTACCACCCTCAGTAGTTATAATCACTGTTGAGCCAGCTTCTGCGGTACCTGTAATATCATTAATATTATTTATTGGATTAACTGTAGGTGCATCAGGCGCATAACGATCCAAAATATTAATAGTTAAAGTTGCAGTATCAGTAGTTACTCCATCTCCATTTAACACTGTATAAGTAAATACTTCTGATTGTCCGATAGATGCAAATTCACCGTTCCCAACATAAGTATATGACCCATTAGAATAAATGGTTAAAACACCATACTCTCCATTGATTGTTGTACCAGCCGCACTCACACTTTGAGGTGTTTCTACTCCAAATTGGATTTGAGTAACCGTTGCTAAAGTACCACCCTCATCATTGGCCAAGACATTATCCTCCACAGTATTATTTTCAAATGTTGTGGAAGTTACTTGTGTCGTAATCGTGGTTTGCTGCAATAAGGTCAAGGTATTGGAAAGCAGCGCAGTTGCTGCTGCATCAACAATTGTATCTAACAAACCAGTTACACTGAAACCGAGTATAGAAATCGCATTAGCATTACTTAAGAGACTTTCGTTTAATGCACCAACAAGTTCATCTACTGGTAGACCATTCACTAAAGCGAGCACAGGCGGTAATATGATATCTGTCACCAATGTTGCGATCGCACCACCACCTAAAGCATTACTAACAGCATCAAGAATGACTTGTTGATTATCAGCACCTAACAACACACCAGCATCACCAAGTTCTTGAAGTGAAACACCACCACCATCTGTATCAAGTAAATTCGTTAATGCACTTGCGTCATTGCTCACTACGACATGATATGTACCTGCTGGTAGACCTGTTACATTTGCAGTTAATGTATTGTCACCAGTAATACCTAAGATATCTAACCCAGCAACATCACCGACTAATTCAGAGTCCTGGGTGACTGCTGAATACACAATATTGCCATTTTCATCTAAAACATCAACACGATACGCATCGGCTACTGCAAGTAATGATGTTTGTGAAATTGAAATTGCAAGGCTATTTGTAGAACCAGAAAGTACCACTTCTGTTCCTGCATCCGCACCGCCAGTTGATTCAAGTAAATTAATCACTTGAACATTCTCATCAACAACAGCTGTCTCGGTTGTTGTGATTTCACTCCCCATATCTAGATTTACATTGTCATCATAAGCAAAGCTTACAGCTGGTATCTCTGGATCTGTTAAGCCGTCTAAGCGTGTATCCAAGGCATCTTTTTCTGCCTGGATCGTTTCAGGTAATGCATCCACAAGGGCTTTTGCATC
>NZ_KB849575.1:115434-182193 GCF_000368625.1 Acinetobacter schindleri CIP 107287 | reverse complement strand
TCTTTCGCTTGTTGTGCAGCCTCTAATTGCGCTAATAAATCAGCACGCTCTTCCGAGCTGACTTCATCTCCAGCTGCATCAATGGCAGCAACCAGATCATCATACGCTTGTTCAGCATCTTCTACTGCTGTTGTCGCTGCATCAAGTTGTGCCTGGATTGCAGCATCATCAGCATCGACATCACCATCACCATCAAAGTCAGTGATTGCTGGAATTACAAGATCCTCAATCGCATCCAGACGATCTTGTAATGTGTCTTTTGCAGGACCATCATCTAGTCCTGTGACAGCGTTTTGAGCAAGTTCTTTCGCTACATCTACAATTCCTTGCAGTTCTTCTAATCTTTCTTCAGCCTGTGCATATTCTTCTGGTGTAATAAGACCATTGTCATCTGCATCTGTAAGACCATCCAAGATCTCTTGTTGTTCAGCACGTGCTGCTTCTGCTGCTGCAACCAATTCGGCAGCTGCTTCGGCTTCAAGATCTCCATCATCAATGCCATTTTCATTGGCATCATTCACCGGTGGAACTACGATATCGACAAGGTCATCCAGGCGATCTTGTAGACCTTCTTTATCAGTACCAGCTGGTAGAGTATTTACTGCATCTTGGGCAACTTGTTTTGCTTCTTCCGCTGTATTAATCGCATCCTGAACTGCTTGTTGTTCTTCAGGGGTAATTAAGCCATCTTGTTGTGCTTGTTCTAGTATTTCTAATGCATTCTGATAAGTCGTTTCAGCTTGAGATACTAGCCTTTCAGCATTTTCCATTGGATTTACTGGTGTAGAATCTTTTGAACTACTTGAACCACCCGATCCACCTACCGCTGCTGCAATTCCCCCAACAGCTAATGCTCCACCAATCCAAGGTAGTAAGTCAGTTGCCTCTCCTCCAAGAAGGGCTTCCTCAGTAATCGGGTTGTATTTAACTACATCTAATAATTGACCTGAACTGTCGGTAAATTCTGCCCAGTACAGCTCACCATTATTCCCTTCAAAAACAAGTAAACTTTCATTCACCGCGGGGTCGAAATAATTTTCTACAACAATTTTTTCACCGTTTTTAAGTGTGATAACTGCCGCATTTCCTTCTCTTAAAATATTGGCAACATCCTCTATTTTGACGCCAATTTTAACTACGGAATTTTGATTTAATATAACCGAATCGGCATTTAAACTTTGAATAATTTGTCCATTATTCTTAGCCAATATATCAATGCTAGCCATGAGAGAAACTCCTGAATATTCTTATGATGAGTCGCGCCGTGTATAATTCCCAACCAGCTCTTCATAGCAGGAGTAAATCCAAGTTAAAACCATAAAATAAGTAAGATTTTATTATTATTATGTAGTAATTTTAAATTGAAGTTTAATTTTATTAATTAATATGATTTAAGCTATTGATTTATATTTATATACAATTTATTGATGAATTATATTAGAAAATTTATATTAATTTTATTATTATGTATTTCAATGATTTATATTAAATTATAAGCTTTTATATCTAGTTAATTGTATATTTGTAAATTAATTACACTTAACAACAAATAAGTTACTTGATTTAACACATGAATTACAAATTTATAAACAGGTTATTAATCCACTATTTAATAGCTTAAATTTAATATAATAAGTTTATAATTTAATTTACTCTTTATATAAATATGTTAATTAAATAACTAGAAAATAATCTCGAATCATGAAATATAAATCGAGATTATTTTAAATATACAAAGCGTAGAATTTTAAAATATAAAAATTATTTACCTAGACAATCAAAAACTTCATTAAAGCGTTGAATCTGAAATTTGGGCTCAGCTTGAGCAAATTCTTCTGGTGAACCATAGCCATAAGTAACTGCAATAGTTTCTATCCCATTATGTCTAGCACCAAAAATGTCATGCTCACGATCTCCAACCATGATACAAGTAGCTGGATCTAACTGCTCTTGCTGCAAGAGGTATTCGATCAGGTCACCTTTGTTGGTACGATCACCATTTAGCTCACTGCCGTAAATGCCTTTAAAATATTGATCTAGCTCAAAGTGTTCAAGAATCTGTCGTGCATAAACGGTGGGTTTAGCAGTCGCAAGAAATAGTCGATATCCACGGCGTTTGAGTTCAGCTAAAGTTTCAGCCACTTCGGGAAAGACTTTATTTTCATACAGCCCGGTGACTGCAAAACGTTCCCGATAGGCTTCTAGTGCCTGCTCTGCCAGCACGTGATTGCTTGCAACGTTTAGAATTTTAGCGAGTGAGGCTTTAAGCGGTGGTCCAATAATCCAGTCAATATTGGTATCGAGACTAATAGGATGACCAATTTTTTCCAAGCCATAACGTGCTGAAGTAGTAATCCCTACTTTAGGATCAGTTAAGGTTCCATCCAGATCAATCAGGATATTCTGAATCACCACAGTCCTCCGGTTACTTCGATGCAAATGAGTATCGAGTGTTCATGAAATTTTGCCTATACTAACGCAAATCTAGAGTTTAAGGACATCGTTTTGCGCCCTACAGTACTATGCTTTTCAGGTTTGGATCCTTCAGGTGGAGCAGGTCTCCAGGCTGATATTGAAGCTATTGGCCAAAGCGGGGCTCATGCTGCGATAGCCTGTACCGCCCTTACCATTCAGAACTCTCAACAGGTATTTGGTTTTGAAGCAACATCAAAAAGTCTGCTGCTTGCACAAGCTCATGCGGTAGTCGGTGACTTGCCCATCTGTGGTGTCAAATCCGGCATGCTTGGTACTACTGACAATATTGCAGCCCTAGCCGAGTTTCTTGCTGAGCATCCTGAATATTTTTATGTGCTTGATCCGGTACTTGTCGCGAACAGTGGTGGCTCATTGGGAGATCAAGCAACCTTGGTCAAGGCTTTTACCCAATTGATCCCTCATGCAACTATTATTACACCGAACACAGTGGAATTACGTGCACTGACAGGTGAGCAGGATCTGGAACTTGCGACACAAAAACTGTTTGCCATGGGTGCCAAAGCTATACTGGTCAAAGGAGGTCATGAAGATACTCCCGATTATATCCAGAACAGTTTATATATTCAGGGTGAGCTGGTGAACCAGACCCGTTGTGCTCGTCTGGAGGGTGAATATCATGGTTCAGGCTGTTCACTGGCCAGTTTCATTGCCGGTCGTTTAGCATTAGGCGATCAGCTCAAGACTGCCGTACAGCATGCTGAAACCTGGTTATTCGGTGTATTAAAAAATGCTGAAACCCCTATACCTAATGGACAGAAAATTCCAAAACGCTTTGGTTAATACTCATTCTGCAAATAAAAAGAGCCTAAATCATTCAGGCTCTTTTTTTTATTGGAATTCAACTTAAAATATTGTCCTATAGTAGAGGACTCAAATAGCGAATGAATTCATATAAATAATGTCATTATAGATTTAAATGGTTAGCTCTAATACTTTCATGCTATGTGTTTCAATCTCTACCGGTACCGAAATATGCTGATGCATCATTTTCCATTGCCCTTGTTCCTTTTTCAAACATAAGCTAGTACGACACCATTTCACTGAGGGAAGCCATTTTACTTTTTCAGCATTTGCTGGTGTAAGTTTTACATAACCATGAATGAAAGCTAAATGAGGCTCTACGTGGATTGTCACATCATGTCGCTGTATGGTCACTCCATGCAGCATATAAGGCTTGTAAAGATTCCATTTCTGTTCATAAGCTTCCAGACCATGAACTTCTGTACTTAAATCAAAAAACCTGACATCTGATACACACAACTTAAGCACATTCTGAATATCCAAGCCTGTTATTGCACTATCCCATTCATGTAATAAATCAACTATTTCTCTACCTAAAGATGCGTCCCCGAATATTTTCATCTCTATTCTCTTATATTTTTTAAATGGTCAAATAATCACTGCAATCTGCCCCTACAGAAGGACATAGATTTTTTTAGAATTACAGCAAAAAAACCTTAACTAGTTAAGATCATCAAATATATTAAAAGCCCCATAAAGTTCATTTTTTAAAGATCATTTTATTGTTAGCTAAACAACTTCCATCAAACTTAAGAAGGAACCCAGTTAATTTAAGCTTATTTAAGTTATTTTTCACTGTTTGCTAGATTTTAGTTGTGTCACAACATAACAATCCCGAAAAATAATACTTATAATTTCAACAACATACAAGTATTGTTAAACTAAAGTTAAATAAAGGCTTTACTATAACAGTCCTTTGGCATTTCTATGATTTCTACACAGAGCTGTATTGTCAAACCCTGCTGGGCTGGTACATGCTGTCGTAGCACTGCTAAGACACACTGGGAAATTGCCTGTTTCAATTCAGGACTACGCCCCGACAATAAGGATACTTTTGCATGTACATAGGCCTGAGTGGTATTCAAATCCAGTCCAATCACATAATTCTGCTGACAAATTGCCCGGCTTTTTAAATCATTCGGATCCTGAATATAATTTGCAGTATATAAGGCCTGGTGAATCTTAAGCAGCATCGGCTTGACCTCCAGATTCTGGATATTATCTGAATATTCAATATGAAGATGAGGCATGAGGTTTTATTTACTCAGTATTTTTTCTTGATTATGCCCCGTCTGAAATAAAATGTAAGCCAAGGCAGGTGATGACGGCCTATTTTTTAAACCGCCATTCTGGTTCAAACTTTAATAGATTAAAACAGATCAGGACTGGATTATGCTTTTTTCACATATTCAGACTTGAGCTTCATTGCGCCAATACCCTCAATTTTACAGTCAATATCATGACCATCTGCTGCATCTGGCAACAGGCGAATACTTTTTACTTTAGTTCCAACTTTCACCACAGATGAGGAACCTTTAATTTTCAGGTCTTTGATCACTGTTACACTATCACCATCAGCAAGAACATTACCATTGGCATCCTTAATGATTAGCTGCTCTTCTGTATCTTCACCCTCTTTCCATTCATGCGAACATTCAGGACAAATCAGTAAATCCCCATCTTCGTAGGTGTATTCAGACTGGCATTTTGGACAATGGGGTAGACTCATAAGAACCTCAAAAATAAAAATAAAAATAAGAAATGAATAAATTAAAAAATCATTATAGCATTTTATACCTTATATTTTATATGGATTTAATTTCTACAATTCCTCTATTCGTTTTAAATAATATCAGTTTGAATTATTCATTAATAAACTGTTGATTCACCAGAAGAAAAAGCCCAGACGGGCTGGGCTTATACTCTTCATTCTGTGTTATAAAAATTTTGTTTAGCTTTAACTGGTCAAAGGCGTATCATCATCGTCGATGTCGTCATATACATAAGCCATACAGCCCCAACCATCATAAACGCCACCAAATTCACTCGCGATTTTGGTAAACCATTGCTCCAGATCAACAATATCTTCGTAGCTCGGTTCCATATAAACGAAAATCGTGATCACCCACTCGAGTGTATCGCTTTCTTCATCCTGAAACAGGCTGATTTTCTGTTCTTCTTTTAATAGATGCAAAGCACAGCGATCAGCCTGAGATTCTTCATTAAATGCAATCGAAAATTCAATTTCATGTGCTTCAGTCAGATCATCGCCATCCTGAAACATCTGCCAGAGTACATTACCATTTTCATCATCCGGGAACTGCTGATAATCACGTGACATAGGGCTGTCCTTATTATGCTGCCGTTTTATTATACAAATTAGATTAGCTGATTTTTATACAGGATACGATAGGAAAAATAACATTTTTTACAGTTTTTAAATGACTGATTTTATATATCAAATCGAAGTTTTATTTTTAAAGTATCTCTTTAACTTTTAACTAGTAGAGATACTTTTGACTGCTTATTTTGGAGATATTTTCATCCTCATTTTACGCCTAATTTTTTTGACTAAGCGGCTTAAGCCAGGTGAAGAACTTTTCCTGGTGTTTTCTTTAATTCCAGAAGTAAGGCTGCAAACTTGAGCTCTTGCAAACGTAAATCCAGATACGATTGCTGAATGCGAGCCTGACTTAAATCCTGCCCTTTATGATTAATTAAATAAAAATCATCTTGCAGCGCCTGTAGCATCTGTCCCAGATTATCTGCAGTTAAACGAGACAGATACAGGTCGGCACGGCTGTTAAAGGCCAGACTGATCATATCCATGGTGGTATTACGGCGATCTTCATCGACATAGTTGCATTGCGCAACTTTTTTGTCTCGAATCGCCTGCTCAATTTGCTCACGAATATCCTGTAAATGTCTTGCAGTATCTTGCTCCTGATAACCCTCTATTAATTCAGTCAAAACATCTTTAGCTGCTAGCGAGAATCCATACTGATAACCATGAATTTTATGCTCTAAGGCAGTAACCACATCCTGCAAGCGATATTCTTCTTGTGCCTGTTTATAATAACGTTGCAGTTTTTCCCGTGCCTGCTGATCCACCTTTTGAATTGCCTTGGTCTGATAATCCTCTATAAATGCTTTCACCCGTTCGATATAGCCTTTAATGTCATCCACCATGATTGAAGCATCAACCTTGGTCATTTCTACAAAATTTTCAGCCTGTAAGGTACGGTTAATGACATATTGTTCAATTTCGCAGATCTCTTGGTATTTCTTATATTTTTCTAAAGTCGTGCGTAAACTACTGATCTGCACGCGTAGCTGAGACAACTCGTACTCACTATCTTCTACCTGTTGTTCATAATCTGTCAGTTTATGACGTGCATGATCCAGATTGTTTTGTAAAACATCGAGGTTTCCACGCAGGGATTTTAATTTGTTTAGTGTGACTGCAAGTACGCCAGATAGTATCCCCACCAGAACGAATAAAATAATACTTGACATCGTCCGTGCCCTAATTAAAAAAATACAATAAGAAAAATGCTTTAAATCAAATCAAAGAACTTATGAAAGATTCTTAGTTTGCACTGATTTTCTCAAAAATCCTATCACTAGAATTAGGTATAAATATTTAATAATATTGATATTTTTGTTGAATTTTACTGTTTTATCTCTTGAAATCTTGCCAGAATAAAAATATTAAAGCTTTAAGTATGAATTAACTTATAAGATAGACAGTAAGTTATTGAATTTAATGAAATAATATTATATTTCTTAATTTTTATCAAAATTAAAATATAATATTGTTTGATAACATAGATTTAAATTTACCAAATTTTGATCTTTTTAAAAATTTAATTTTCTTCATGAGACAGTATTAAGATAGGTAAACTTATAAATTTACATAGTTCAACAAAGCACATAACTATATTTAAACTAATGCTTTTTAGATCAAAAAATAAGTAAATTTGGAGAATTAAAGAAAAAATATGAAATATTTTCTCACACTTTATACAACGCAATAGATGAGTAAAGTGTTCTGCATTCATTCCAGAAATTCAAATATTATTTAATAAAACATGGAGTCGAAACTAGAAAATATTAAAAAGGCACACTACCGTGAATTTCTACCGGTTTATCACTTAAGGGCTGGGTAAATGCAAGATAACTGGCATGCAGGGCCATACGTTGCAGCGGACTGCGCAGTGGTTCAGGGTGATAGATTTTATCGCCAGTAATTGGATGACCAATATGCATCATATGCACACGCAGTTGATGCGAACGCCCGGTAATCGGCGTTAATAAGACACGGCTAATATCTTGTGCCACATCGTAATCCAACATTTGATACAGGGTTTTAGAGGGCTTGCCCAGTTCCGTATGTACCATCTGACATGGCCGGTTTTCCCAGTCAGTGATGAGTGGGGCATTGACTTCGCCCTCCCCTACCAGTTTGCCTTGTACCAAAGCGATGTAATGCTTATTCACCGTACGCGCCTGAAACATTTTACTGACTGCTACTTCTGCATCACGATGCTTGGCAAACATCAGAATTCCGGAAGTAGCCATATCCAGGCGATGGGTAATTCGTGCTTCCGGAAATTGCTCGCGCACACGTAAATACGCGCTGTCATGATGCTCTGGCAGACGACCCGGCACCGACAACAACCCTGCCGGCTTTTCAATCACCACCAGATCATCATCTTCATAGAGAATTTTGAGTGGATCTTGAGGTGGGCAGTAAACAAAGTTATCGTTTAGTGGCATGGCGCAATTGCATGGGGAGAAAGATGCGCAAAATAACAATGTCAATCCAGTGTGTCAATCTGAACGTTTACAGGAAGTTGATTTAAGGAGATTATACTCAGTTTGTGACTTGGCCAGCCGGGTTCAAGCTGCTCAGATCGTACTGCTGAATTGCTTCCGGTCAATTTAATCTGCCAGATAGTAATCGACTGTAGATACGACACGAACTTTTTTAAGATAGGGTGTATTACTGTCGCGATCTTCAATACTGAACAGCCCCTGATTAGCAGTTTTGATTTTTCCCAGACGGCTTTGCGAATCAGCTGCAAATTTTTCTGCCACGCTCCGAGCATTTTGTGTGGCCTGTTCAATCATCGCTGGTTTAATGTCATTCAGGCCAGTAAATAGATACTCAGTTCGTTGTCCAGAATCATCGCCACCAAAGGCAATGCCCTTTTTACCCAGTTCTGCTAAACGGGTTTGTGCTGCCCGTACTGCATCAATATTATGGGTATATACGGTAATGGTTTGATGTGCGGTATAACGCAGGGCAACATTGGCATCACCGCCATACTGCTGTGCATATTTATCTGTGGTGACGGGTGCTCCCGTGGTAATTTCTTCGGCTTTAAAGCCTTCACCTTTCAGGAAAGTCTGGATTTGCTGGGTTTGTAGTTCCATCACGTCATAAAGCTGAGATAAATCCTGACTGGCTGAACTAAAACGAATCGGCCAGACCGCGACATTTGCCCTAACTTCACGTTCAGACAGGCCTTTGACCGAAACAATTCGTTCATACTGTTTGATCTTGACGGCACTATTCCCCAGAATCCATCCCGCTATAATCATTCCTAAGCCGATGAGTGCACCTAAAATCAGGGCGGGTTTAAACTGATTCATTTGCCTGAACTCCTTTTAGCGATGTTGTTGTTTTTAGTTGGATAATTTTAATAAGTTGAACTGGGTCTTTGAGATTACTATTCGACCACAGGTTAAAGTCACGTTAATAAAAGATTCAAATCTATTATTTCTCTCTATATTTACATCAGATATAAAGCCAATAAAGGCACTAGATTAAATAGAAAAATACCAATCTTATAGAGTGCCATACCCGCATAATGAATGGCATCAAAGGTTGAGTCTGATAGCTGGAACCATTTTCCATGCAACTGTTTGACCCAATCATGGGCAAAGACAATGATCAGGAACCAGAATATTAATATGCTGTAATTAACGAACAATGCATACAGTAAAAATTGCCGCCAGAAATCAAGCTCCATCGTGATTCCCCTAAAGGATACGGTTCAATTTCCAGACTAGCATAAATTGACTGAATAAAAAGAAATGGCGGATATAACACTGTTAAGGAGATTTGAATAGAAGAGTTATTTTTATATTTTCTAATGGGTTTTACTGGAGAATTTTTTAGGGTGTTGGGAAAACTCGCGATGGTTTACTTCAACTATCAATCTTTGTAAGAATTGATCTTATAGCCTACAAACTTCTGGTTCATAGCGTCCTAAGCCGGATCAAGACCTTTTGGGTAAGTACTGCTCTCGCGTTTTGCGCCGCTCACAGCATGCTACTCTTTCCGATCCCGTCACACCCTTGAGACATATATTAGCCTTGAGCACACGGAATTAATTTCCTATGTTTTTATCATTTTTCTAATTTTTGAAAAATTATTCCGATTTAAAAGACAATTCAGAGAAATAAATCTCATTGGTTCATTTTTATGACGTTTTATTTTAAAAAAATGAGCTTTATTGGAATTTTATTTACCCCTTTTCTCCTTTTTTTCACTTTAAAAAGTTCCCTGCAACCATTGTGCAGTAAACCACCAGCCACTCATGGCACACATCCCGGACATGATAATTGCCAGTACTTTATTCATTTTGCTTAATTCAGATGTCAGTACTTTCAGATTGATCAGATAAGCCAGCGCAAAATAGATCAGCCCAATTACCCCACAAAAAGGCACAAATATGAGCGACCAGGCCGCACAGGCATGTGCAGAAAGCGGTAGTTTCGGGGATTCAGAAACGTGGTTGGTCATATCCATACTCAATTGCCCTCTTTATCGTGCATAAAAGCGCACTAAATTAAGTCAAAGCTTTATGATTAAATGAAGCTTTGCATCCTCGTATTAAATAAATTGCAAAATGTGCGCCAATTTCAGGCAGTTAGATATTTAAAATGTGAGTTGATCAAAGTCTTTAATTTTGGATAAATAAATAGGTGACTTTTTATGCACTGAGTGCGTTTCTTTATATTTTGGTTTGCGCTCCGGATCCGTGATTAGGTTTTTACTATAGATTTTTTTGCCAGTCAGCAGATTAAAGCTGGTTTTCGACTCAAGTAAAGGACCATGATGAGAAAACTGGTCATAGCCAATCAGTCGCATATCCTGATTCTGAAGACGGAATTTATAGCTCCAATAGCCATAACGTCCATGCTGATACGTAAGCTGCAGTAGTCCTTTGTTAATTTCAGGCACCAGTTCAGGTGGATAATACACCCCACCATCTTCCTGATCCGAGCTGAAACAGTTCAGGTTTTGCAGAAACTGTTTATAAGTGTTCTTGTCCTTTTGCCCCAAAAGAACAATGATACCTCGGCGGTTCCGGTCTAAGGTTCCACGATATTCATCTTTAACTAAAGCTTTAGGATCTGTAGCTTTGACAATCAGTACAGCATCTGGCACACCATCTTTATTCAAGTCACCTTTTACTACTTCAAAGAAAGAATAGTTTTTAGGGACATAGGCTTGAAAAGTTTTTTGATCTTGTTGTGACTGGCGCTGTTGGGGCTTTAAAGCTTGTTGCGCTACGGCTGCATTCGAGATCAATATGGTTGTACTGAAAAAAACTGCAAGTTTTGCTATTTTCATTTTCCTGATCTCATATGTATAGGCACATGTTGCTTATTATTTTTTAACATAGAAAGATGAAAGCTGAAACAAAATGACCCTACACAATGGCAGGGTCAAAAATCTCAACATCATATTCATTTTCAATTACTGATTGATTCATGAGTTATGCCTTGCAGCATTTTTCACAACCGGTCACTTTCTCTCTAGGCCAGTTCATGCGCGCACGCTTATACGCCAGTTCATAATTGGCAAAATAACCAATCAGAATCTGAGCATTAGGATCAGGCAAGTCTTCACACCCCATCGTTGAATTATGGATCAGATGTGCACCATTGTCTGTCGTATGCTCATCAATCACAAACTTGATCATATCCATGCAAACTCCCCATATTCTTTTTTATAAAGGTAGGGATTAAAACCATAATAAAAGTATGTATTTATTAATCCCATACTAAAATTATGCCTTTAATGAATAAAAATCAATCACTTTTTAGAGTTTTTTTAGTCCTTTCACATGAACTTACTATTTAGTTTTAGATTTATAAAACAGTGACTTAGAGAATTTATGCTATGCCAGGATCAGCTTTATTTTTCTTGATCTGTTTAAACCAGCGTACAAACCAGATGGCAGCAATAATTAATACTATCACCAGCATTACAGGTGCCAAGAAGGATAAAATTGAAATCAAGATCGCACTGACCCACTCCCCCGTAGAAATGACCGGATTTCCTACTCCACCGGTGGTGGTAGTTGATAAACCTCGCAAAGCCACCGTACCAAATTGTACTGCTCCAGCGGTGCCTCCACCTACAATTAATGCGGTTGCCCAAGCTATAAACTGCGACATTTCCCCACTACTTACTGCCATCGTAGATACGGTTCCAGCAATGACAGCTGCGGGAGTGGCAATAATATCAAGGATATTATCCACCCAAGGAATATAGTAAGCGATGATTTCACATAAGGTTGCGATGCCCAATGTCAAACAAACCGAGGGTAAAGCCAGCCAGCCGAAGCCCTGGATCGGTTCAAACCAGTTCAGATTACAAGCGATACTCATGACCAGCAAAGGTGCAAATATACGAAAGCCACACGCTGCACTGAGTCCAATACCAATACATAAACCGAGGATCGTTTCCATACTGCGCTCCAAACCTGTTTGTGGCGATGGGTGATTTTTCTTTCTCTCTAAAATAGCAAAAAGCCCTATGGGGTAATAGGGCTTTTATTTAAAACAGGTTTTTCTGTTTTATTTTTTGCTGTAGCTTAGGCAACCTTATCGTTATATTGGGTGCCTTGGCATTTGGTACACGGTGGTAAGCGGTCTGTACCAATTTCTAAGTAAACGCGATGTCCGCATTGAACACAAAAATAGAAACCTGTTCCCGGTTTAGAGCCAGCAATAACCATCTTTGTTCTCCGTTGTTTTAGAAAATGGTCTAAGCAGTATAACTCTGTTGTAATGAATGTCTATTGTCCATTTTTGTAAATGATGATGGCATTTGGGCTAATTTTAAAAAGTTTAAGTTTAATTAAAAATGGATCTATTATGGTCTGCTTAGACCATGATTCTCTAAAAGACGCTCTGTCCATTCTGCCTCCATTTTTTTTAATTTTCTTTTTGAAATTCCTTTTGTCCCAAAAAACCTTTTATATTCTGAATGTTTTAAAAAATTAGCTAATTTAATTGCTTGAACATATTTACTGTAAGTATTTAATAATAAAACTTCTTGTTTAATTCTTAATTTATTTTCGTTACCTGTTTTCATCTTAGCGTCAGCTGCTGATTTTAAATCACTTGGTGGTAAATCTTGCAGTCTTGCTGCTTCTGCCCATAACAGATCAATGAGAATTAAACATCGTCTTCTAGTTCCTGCATGATATATCAACCAGTCCTGCACTTCTCTCCTTACAGAATGATGAATCATATACTTAGGATCTAAATTATTAGATAGCCGTAAATAACTCGAGTCATATTCACTTTCAAGTAATTTCCTTAAAGGCAAGCTTTGTCTAAGAATAGTTGTTCCTAAAATTGGATATACAGATTGAATTGATAAACTCCCCTGTAAAATCCTAATACAAATATCACTTAACAAAATCGACACATCTCGAACTGCATCTCGTGCCCATATCGTAGGTTTATCATTTTTTACTAATTTTAGTTTTGAATTTAATTTTTTGATTTCAACTTCATCAATTGTCTGATAATACTCATTAAGCTCTCGTCCCAAATATACTAGGCAACCAAATTTATCCTGATGATCAAACCATCTTGTTCGATATACCTCTACCACCGTTATATCTTGATTCTTTTTTTGGCTACGCGATAAATATAGTTGTCCAATCAGAATTAATACCTGAGCTAATCCAACTAAAACTAAGAAAGCTGTTGCTAGGGCGGTGAGAGTATTATTGTCCATTTTCTTATAGGTAAGAAAAAATTATTATTAAAGTAAATTATTTTTATATATAATTCAATAACTTTAACCTTCATCGTCCTTTCTTCAAAACTAGAAGGGAGGGATTCCCTCCTTTGGAAAGGAGGGTTTTGGAAGTTTTTTTAACTTTTAAGCCATATTTCCTTCTAAAAATTCCTATGCAAAGCGCTGTCCCCCGCTTCATAGACAGATACTGTAATCTTCTGAATAAAAAATAAAATGATTCAATTAAATTAGTGTATAAAAGTAATCCGTACCTAAAATAGGTTTACTAGTTATCTCATATATACATTTATTCACCTGTTCTTCTTTAAGTTGCCCTAAATGAACGCCTAAACACCATAAAGGTCTAGCTGTATCGATTCCTGTATATTTAATATTTTCGAATTTTTTAACATCACTTATCATATACCTTAAACATGTAGTAGGACTTACATTTTGTTTAATCTCTAAAGGTATTCCAGAAGTCTTGTTTTTTTCACGAATCATAAAATCTAATACTGCTGAACGTTTAATTTTACTTTTACGCCCATCTAAAGAACAGCGAATTTCCCTATCAACTTTTTTTACGTTCGAATGATTTTTAGAAAAAAGAAAATATTCTACTTGAAGCCAAATTTCCCATCCTTTTACATCAAACTCATTAAAATCATTAAGTTTTTTAATAATGTTTTCTTGCTGAAAAAATTCTTCACTTATTTTCAAAATGAAGGCACGATCTTTTTTTACAATATTTGTATTCATTTATCACTCTAAAAAATAACCCCACTCGAAAGTAGGGTTTTTCTACAATTATATCAACAACTTTTAAACTAAATTATCAAGCCACATTCCCTTCCAAGAAATCCTGCGCAAAGCGTTGTAATACCCCACCTGCTTCATACACAGATACTTCTTCTTCAGTATCCAGACGACAGGTCACTGGTACTTCAATCGTCTGTTCCTTACCATCTTCCGTGGCACGCTCAATCACAAGTGTCAAAGTCGAACGTGGTGCAATATTACCAATCACGCTATACAGTTCAGTACCATCCAGCTTTAAAGTCTTGCGGTCTGTACCCGGCTTAAACTCAAGTGGAAGAACGCCCATACCCACCAGATTGGTACGGTGAATACGCTCAAAACCTTCAGCCACAATCGCTTCTACACCAGCCAGACGCACACCTTTGGCTGCCCAGTCACGACTTGAACCCTGACCATAGTCTTTACCAGCAATCACGATCAAAGGTTGTTTACGGTTCATGTAGGTTTCAATTGCTTCCCACATCCGCATCACTTCGCCTTCAGGTTCAACACGCGCTTTAGAACCCTGCTTGATGGTGCCATCAGAACGGACCACCATTTCGTTATACAACTTAGGATTCGCTAGGGTTGCACGCTGTGCAGTCAGGTGATCGCCACGGTGCGTCGCATAAGAGTTAAAGTCTTCCTCGGGCACACCCATTTTTGCTAAGTATTCACCCGCTGCCGAATCCAACACAATCGCATTCGATGGAGATAAATGATCAGTGGTGATGTTATCGCCAAGGATGGCTAACGGACGCATATTTGCCAGAGTACGCGGTGCAGCCAATGCCCCTTCCCAGTATGGCGGACGGCGGATATAAGTACTTTGCGGACGCCAGTCATACAGCGGACTTGCTGCCTGCTCACGCTCACCCAGATCGAACATTGGAATATACACTTTCTTGAATTGCTCTGGCTTCACTGATTCTTTTACCAGCGCATCAATTTCTTCATCCGATGGCCAGATGTCTTTCAGGTAAATCGGATTGCCATCTTTGTCTGTGCCTAGTGCATCCTTTTCGATATCAAAACGAATCGTACCGGCAATTGCATAAGCCACGACTAACGGTGGAGATGCCAAGAAAGCCTGTTTTGCATACGGATGGATCCGGCCATCGAAGTTTCGGTTACCGGACAATACCGCTGTGGCATACAGGTCACGGTCAATAATTTCCTGCTGAATCTTTGGATCGAGTGCGCCCGACATGCCGTTACACGTGGTACAGGCATAAGCCACGATACCAAAGCCGAGTTTTTCCAGATCTTCAAGTACACCCGCTTCTTCCAAGTACAGCGCAGCTGCTTTAGAACCCGGTGCAAAAGATGATTTCACCCATGGCTTACGCACTAAACCAAGCTCATTGGCTTTACGTGCCAATAAACCTGCTGCAACAGTATTACGTGGGTTGGAAGTATTGGTACATGAAGTGATTGCCGCGATGATGATCGCACCATCTGGCATCAGGCCATCGGTACGGTTTTCTACTACTCCGGCAATGCCTTTCTCTTTCAGGTCAGCAGTTGAAACACGCGCATGCGGATTCGATGGACCAGCAATATTACGGGTCACAGTCGACAGGTCAAAACGCAATACACGTGGATATTCTGCTTGTGTCATTTCCGATGACCACAGGCCAATTTCCTTGGCATAGCTTTCAACCAGTTTGACTTGCTCAGGCTCACGACCGGTTAACGTCAGATAATCAATGGTGTTCTGGTCAATATAGAACATGGCTGCGGTTGCGCCATATTCAGGGGTCATATTAGAAATTGTGGCGCGATCACCCACTGACATGCTGTCAGCACCTTCACCAAAGAATTCTAAGTACGCACCCACAACACGTTCCTTACGTAGGAATTCAGTTAAGGCCAAAACGATATCTGTTGCGGTAATGCCCGGTTGACGCTGTCCAACTAACTCTACGCCGATAATATCTGGCAGACGCATCCAAGATGCACGGCCCAGCATCACGTTCTCAGCTTCCAGGCCACCAACACCCACCGAAATTACACCCAATGCATCAGTATGTGGCGTATGCGAATCTGTACCAACACAAGTGTCCGGGAATGCAACACCGTCACGGTTCTGAATCACCGGTGACATTTTTTCCAGATTGATCTGGTGCATGATGCCGTTACCGGCTGGAATCACATCAACATTTTCAAAAGCCGTTTTGGTCCATTCAATAAAATGGAAACGGTCTTCGTTACGGCGGTCTTCGATCGCACGGTTTTTCTCAAATGCATCCGGATCAAAGCCGCCATACTCCACCGCCAGCGAGTGGTCGACAATCAGTTGGGTTGGCACCACCGGATTGACTTTGGAGGGGTCACCGCCCTGATCGGCAATCGCATCACGCAGACCGGCAAGATCAACCAGTGCCGTTTGTCCCAAAATGTCATGACATACCACACGGGCTGGATACCACGGGAAATCATGCTCCTGTTTACGCTCAATTAGCTGACGCAGTGACTGTTCCAGAATGGCAGGATCACAACGGCGTACCAACTGCTCTGCCAGCACTTTGGAGGTATAGGGAAGTTTGGCATATGCGCCTGGCTGAATATCTTCAACGGCCTGACGCACGTCGTAATATTCCAGCTGGGTACCTTGCAGTGGTTTACGGTAGTTGTTGTTCATAGCTTACCTGCCTCTTGAATCGTTCTTCTGTACTGCATACTTGTTGTAGATGTTTCACATCGTTTTGCAGGCATAGTACACTGTGGAAAAGCCATTTCCCAAATCTCTTATATTTCATAAACTTATATATAAAAAACAGCGTTTTTGAAATAAATGGATACATATTCTTTAAAAGAATGGCTTTAAATCCTTATTTTTTAGAAAAAAACCGGGCAAATCCTTCTTATTCTTTAGTATAAGAATAGCCTTATAGCTCAAAAAATAGACTTATTTAAGATTAACGGTATGTTTTATTTTTTCATTTAAAGGCAAAAGACGGTTTTTAAATGATCTGAGTTTTTTGGGTAGAAAGAGCACTATTGAATAGATAATTTTTTTGACTCTTTTCCATCTTTGGCAAGATCCTTAGCCTGACAATAAACCATAGCATCAATAAAATTTTCCAAGTTTATTTCTAGCTCTTTTTAATTTTGAGGGAAATACAATATGCGCTTGATACCTGGAAACCTGTAAAGCAAGTGAGCTAGATTAAAATCCCTAACTTTTTTAAGATTTTTTTTACAGTCGATGATTTCTTGCAAATTACTTTAAATATCATAATTAATTCAAAAACTTAATACTTATTCTTAGTAGTTTATTATCTGAATAGTTTTGACCTTTTCCTGTCATCTATCTGTATATCCCAATTTGGTGATATTCACCCTTAAAACATTTCAGTACATCTAAGCGATAAGTACTTCATAACAACAACACACAACATAAAAAATTAATAAAGGTGAATAACATGTTACAGATCGCCATTATTGGGATCATTACTGTATTAGTGGCAGTTTTGGCTTCCAGCTGGATTGGAGGGAAAAAGCCCTCCGATCCATACAATCCGACTAAACCTACTCCTACCCACCCCACTAAACCGGATCATCCTTCTCCCCCTTTCCCTCCCGCCTCTGGTAAATCGGAGTCACTCATTAATAATCCACCCTTGCTGCAAAAAGGTGGTAAAGGTAAATACGAACTGGTTGCGGCATATAAGACCAATAAGATTTATAACCCGAGGCAATCGCAATGGGATCAATTACTGGTTCGGGGTTATTTGACTAAAGCCAGTTTATTGAACAGGCAGGAAGCACGTGAAACCGGAATTGTGGATGAACTGGTTGGTCCACAGATTCGGGTCAAACAGGGTGAAACCTTGTCGATTAATTTAAATAATCAGCTACCTGATGAAACACCTGAAAGCTGTGAAAATATTCTCGATCCGAATGAACCCCATTGTTTTAATACCACCAACCTGCATACACATGGTTTCTGGGTCAGCCCTCAGGGAAATAGTGACAATGTCTTTCTGAAAATTGCCCCACAGGCGAATCTTGATTATCAATATAAGATTGAACCCAATCATCCTGCGGGCACTTACTGGTACCATGCCCATTTACATGGCTCGACCGCAATTCAGGTATCTAGTGGGATGGCTGGTCCACTCATTGTGGAAGGAAGCCGGGTACCTAAAGTGAAAAATGGCAAGGTGACTTCTACAGGTGATCTCGATATTTTATGGAAAGATAAAGCCAAGCATAATGATGCAAATGAAAAAATCCTGGTCTTCCAGCAAATTCAATATGACTGTACTGACACTGAAGGCCAATCTTTAAACAGCAATGATTGTAAAGGTGCAGGCATAGGCACGATGGAAAACTATGCTGGTCTGAATAGCTTCAACTCTTGGGGGCTAAATAACTACTACACTTCAATTAATGGCAAAGTATTAGGCGAAATTCAGGTCAATCAAAATGAATTTAACCGCTGGCGTATGATTCATGGAGGGGTACGGGACACTATTGGCTTAATCATTAAAGAATTACCTGGCTCCAGCCAATATACTGCCAAGCAAACGGTGGATGCCTGTCTTTCCTATCAGGGGAATATTCTCATTCCCGCCTCAAAAGTTGCTTTCGATCAACTGACCAGCCTGCCAGTTCACACGATTGCCCAAGACGGATTAACGATGAGCCAGGCTCAGCCCCGTACCCTTTCCGTGTTCCAGCCAGGTTATCGTCACGATGCCATGCTCAGCTTTCCCTCCACCAATAAATACTGCATCTTCGATTCAAGATTAAATATTGATGATGAAATTAATATCAGAACTTCCGGTGAAATCACCCCACAGTTATCTCCTAATAGCAGGCTAAATGCACAGCTGCTGGGCTGGGTAAATGTAAAATCCACCAAGTTGAAGGCGCAAACTGCTGCTCAGTTTTTAAAAGATCAGGCACAGAAAATCGGCTTAAGCAAGGAGATTCAGGCGCAATTAGCGCAACTTAATCTGTCTGCCTTTACTGATCATCCCTCATTGATGACCAGAGAAATAGATAACCTGATTCAAGACCGACCACAACAACGCTCTACTTTTGATGCCTCTTTTGGTCCAAATGGTAAATTCGGTTATCGTTATGCTGATCATCCAGGCATCTATAGTTTTGGAGAAACCTTCACTGGAGAAAGTGTGGTCAATGGCAAATATGTGCGCAAACTAGAAATAGGTAAAGTCGATGAATGGGTACTGACCAGCGCAAATCTGGGACATCCTTTCCATATCCATGTCAATCCGTTCCAGATTGTTAAAATTTTAAACCCGGATAAAAAAGACGTAAGTGAAGCAATATCGGAACCTGCAACCACGCCCAATGAGCTGGATGATGTCCAGTACCGAGGTTTAAAAGGACAATTCAAGGATACCATCTTTGTTAAACCGGGATATGAAGTGATTGTTCGAAGTCATTACAAGAAATTCGAAGGTGACTTTGTACAGCATTGTCATATTCTCGATCATGAAGATCAGGGCATGATGGAATATGTACGAATCTGTGGCGGGAAATTTGACTGTAATGCTGATTTACCTGGTTCACATGACCATCATCATTAACTCTCGCTTTTAATTAAAAGCCTGCATCTGATATTGCGGGCTTTTTTATTTGCCTAGAGATAATGCTTGCTGCACAATAGCTTGATTGATTTTTAGTATTCAAACTGAGGCTGATCATGGCAACATCTCCTGCTTTTACCTTATTTACGCTGAATGGAGTAGATGCGCAAAAATTCCTGCAAGGTCAAGTGACTTTAAATACTGAAGCCTTGGCTGAAAACCAGACGCGCTATACCGCAATCTGTAGTTTAAAAGGACGCATTCTATTTGGTTTATGGCTGAAAAAAATTAATGCTGAAAGCTTTGAAATTGTTGTGACTGCTGATCAGGCCGAAAACTTTGCCAAGCACATCCGCAAGTTTGGCGCTTTCTCCAAAATGAAGTTAGAAGAAGTAGGTTCAGCTTATCCAGTTACTGTAGGTATTCATAGCGAATTTAGTCCTGAAGCAACGGATACTCAAGCTTGGGAAATGAATGCAATTGAATCAGGTCAGGCATGGATTCAGGCAGCAACCGCAGAACAATTCCAGCCACAAGAACTGCGCCTGCATCAGCGTGAAGGCATCCACTATGACAAGGGGTGTTACCTCGGTCAGGAAGTCATTGCCCGTTTATGGTTCAAAGCCAAACCGAAACACTGGTTGCATCTGGTCCAAGGTACAGGTGAAGCACCTGCTATCGCAAGCAAACTGAATAATGATGTAGAAGTCGTAAACAGTGTCAATATTGATGGCGGCTTTAAAGCACTCGTGGTTGCCAAACCGGAAGCACTTCTTGAATTAGGTTTGACTGTACTCGACCTGCCTGAAGCACTCAGTGGTGACGTGGCTCGTCCACAATAAGAAGACCGCCTTAAAAAAATCCTCCTAATATGGAGGATTTTTTTTAAAGATTAAAATCATGGAACAATTTGTTCATGTCTTTAATCACATAATCTTTAAAATGAAAAGCGCGTGCATGTTTCGCATCGAAGCGTGCAGTTTTACCTTCATGCTCAAAAATATATACACGGTCTTCATTGCTGACTAAAAAGTTTTGACCCAATCGCATGAGTAATGCATCAAATTTATCCTCATCAGCGATACTGTCATCCTTACTGATTTGATCATATGCACGTTTAATGCCTTTAATAAACATTGTTTCACCCTACTTCATGGCTCAAACGCGGATTTAATCAGAGATTCATAGAATTTCAAAGTTTTGTGGTAAAGATAGTTTTCATCTTCTCTTCATTATATTTGTATTTCGTGACAATTAGGATATTTACAAAGTATAAAATCATTTTATGATGTAGCTGTAATAATTTAAAAAACACCACGGAATCAGGTGTTGCATACAACAAGGTCCAGGAACCATGAAAAAAATAATATTTGCTGCGATGCTCGCAGTTTCATCTCAATATGCACTTGCCAATGCAAATACCAAAGCTGAAGCAGTTGATCCTCAATTTGCCAAGGTTGAAGCCCTAGTCAAAGCCAATGACTTTAAAGGTGCCCACACTTTACTGAATGAGTTAGCACAGAAAGGAAATGCTCAAGCACTGTATAACTTAGGCTATTTAACCCAGACTGGTCAGGGCACCGCAAAGAATGAGAAAAAAGCGGTACAACTGTATGAACAGTCAGCAAGCAAAGGCTACCCGGTTGCCAACTATGTCCTCGGTAAAAATTATGCAGGCGGTACAATGGGGCTGAAACAGGATCTGAACAAAGCCAAACAATATCTGGAACGTGCATCCAGTGCCGGTTTTGATGATGCTACTGTGGATCTGGCAGTGTTACTTTTTGCTGAAGGAAAACCTGCTTCTGATCAGCAAGCACTGAAAAAACTTCAACCACTGATTAAAAAAGATAATTTCCAGGCAATTCATGCCAAAGCCCTGTATGACATCAGCCTGGGCTTTAAAAATAAAGATGAAAAACCGATTCAGCAAGGTTTAAGCTCGATTCAGGAGCTTGCCAAGAAAGGCTATATCCCTGCCCTGATGGCAGTCGCTAACATGTTTGCCAATGGTAATATCGTGCCGCAAAACCTGCCTGAAGCGAAGAAAATCTTTAGTGCCTTGGCTCAGGAAAATATTCCACAAGCCAAAGAGTCTCTGGCGGCAGTAGAGAAAATGATTGCTGAACAAAGCAAGAAACCAGCTCAACCAACGGCGCAAAAGAAAAGCTAACCTAAGCTATAAAAAGCCCCTGATTCGGGGCTTTTTTATTGGAATGTTTAACTGAGATAATAACCAGACTGAGTCAGGATGACTGCCACCACAATAAATCCCATTAAGGTACTGAGTACCAATGGCGGTAAAGCTTTGTCCTGTACCCCATAATGCTGGGCAAAAATCCCAAAAGCGATTGGCATTGGCAATGCCGCCAGCAATGTGCCGATAAAAAGCATCTCACGACTGACATCGAAAGCCGATAATAAACTGAAAATCAGCAATGGCATGACGATGACTTTTATGGCTGTCAGGAACCAGCTAAAGGCCGTCAGTGAGCTGAGATTCATGCCAATCAGGCTACCACCAATCACAAATAAGGCCAGTGGCGATGCGGTTTGCCCTAACATTTTTAAGGTAGAGCTAAGTAATTCTGGTAGTTGAATATCTAGAACTATGCACAAAATACCCAGCATAATCGAAAGAATCACCGGATTTTTCAAGATCCGTAGCAATGTTCCAGTCAATATACTTTTACCAGCTGTACCGGGGGCTTGCAGACCCCGTTCAGCCAGAATCAGCATCAAGGTCACGATCAGCAGATTTTCTACAATAAGAGTCAATGAAAGATAAATTGCTGAATGTGAACCAATCAATAAGGTCAGTATCGCCGTGCCGATAAACCCGGTATTGGACATGGAACCACCCATGGCCAGCACCCCTGACTCAGTGAGAGAAGCCTTGAAGAAATAGCGGCAGCAGAAAAATACCACGCCATAGAGCAGCAAAGAACCACCTGCATAGGCAATAAAATACTGTGGACTCCAGATATCGCTGAGATGTTTACTTGCCAAGGCTTGTAACAGAAAAGCTGGCATGGAAATCTTCATTACAAACTGGCTCATCGCCATAATCAGCGAGGGGGTGATAAATTGGGTTCGTGCAGCAATATAACCTAAAAATACGACGGCACAAATTGGAAATAGAATAGTGAATAACATTAATTTTCTGCAGTTTTACTGCATTGTTCCTTAATATGTTCATCCCTGAACGATTAACTTCCACTCATTTAACAAGCAGTTTTATTTGTCCGCTGAAGAGAAAGGCTTAAGCAGATCACGCAAACCGTGTGGCTGGCAACGTAAATACTGAGGCGTCACCTCTACTGTTTCACCGAGTGTCGCAGCTGCATGCCATGGCCAGCGTGGATCATACAAAATGCCACGCGCAAGCGCGATAGCATCTGCCTGTCCATATTGCAAAATTCCTTCTGCCTGCATTGCTTCCGTAATCAAACCGACCGCAATCACTGGAATATTGACCGCCTTTTTAATCGCTTCCGCAAAAGGAACCTGATAATTCGGATGCACATCAATTTTCTGGTCTACATGTAAACCTGCACTCGAAACGTGGATATAGGCTGCACCCGATGCTTCCAGCGCTTTAGAAAGTTCAACAGCAGCCTCAATGTTCCAGCTTTCAACATCTTTCATCCAGTCGGTTGCAGAAATACGCACGCCAATTGGATAGCCTTCAGGAACCGCATCTTTCATCGCTTTAAAGACCTCTAAAGTCAGACGAATTCGGTTTTCAAATGAACCGCCATATTGATCCTGGCGCTGATTCGACAGAGGTGACATAAATTGATGCAGCAAATAGCCATGCGCAGCATGAAGCTCAATCAGCTCAAAGCCTGCTTCAACCGCTCGCTTGGCACTGGCAGCAAAGTCCTGAATTACTTGTTGGATTTCCTCAAGACTTAAGGCTTTTGGTGGGTGCTCATGTGCCTGAAAAGGAATATCACTGGCAGAGACAGTCTGCCAGCCCAAAGGCTGATCTGGTGCAATTTGCCCCTTGCCTTCCCAGGGTTTATCTGTGGAGGCTTTACGCCCAGCATGTGCCAGCTGAATTGCAAAAGGCATTGGCGAAAGAGATCGCACCTTCTCCAGTAAGGTTTTGATCTGTGCTGTCTGGCTATCATTCCACAATCCCAGATCTGCATAGCTAATCCGGCCTTGTGGCTGTACCGCAGTCGCTTCCACAATACATAAACCGGCACCAGACAAAGCATAATTGGCCCATTGCTGCTCATGCCAATAGGTGATTTCACCCTGCTCTGTTGCAGAGTACTGGCACATCGGAGCGATTACGATTTTGTTATCAAGTTGCAATGATCCAAATTGCACGGGCTGAAATAGTAATGTCACGCGGTGTTTCCTCTTCTTATCGGCTGATTGATATTCAAAATAAAAACAGGCTCCCAAGAGCCTGTTTAGTTATAGCGTGAACAATCCAACTTTAGAAGATCACTCGTGTAGTTAACCCTAGTACTAATGCATTGTCTACTTGATTGCTAGACCCTGGATTTATTACATATTGCAGGTTTGGACGTAGCATTAACCACTTTGTTGCGTTATAGCTGTAGTTGAGTTCGATATTGTATTCAGCGCTAGCATCAAATGATGGACGTGAATCTGCAAAACGGTCATTCACATGCACACGATTCACTGCCAGACCTAAAATGTCATTTGGCTGGCTATCCACTAAACCAATATATTTCACACCAATTTGTTGTGAATTATCCACTTTATTGGTATCACGGTCATGCCAGGTAAAATTGGCAAATGAATGTAAACCCTGACGGCCACTACCTGTCGATGTTAACTGTTGCTCTATTGCTAACCACCCTGCAAAGGTACGGTTTTTTCCTTCACCTGTTGCGATGTCTTTTTGGTTAGCAATATCATCAGCCGTGTTATACATACCACCAACACGGTAACTGCCTGGCAAGCCATTGATGAGTGATTTTGGAGTCCAGACCACCTCTGCCGGAATGGTTACGCCATCCGCATGATCGGTATCCAGACTCCAGCCTTGACCTTCAGCCTTGCCATTACCATTGTCCGGGTTAAATTCATAAACACCCACTTGAACTGCAACTTCAGGATTTAACTGTTGTTTAACGCGTGCCCCCCATTGAGATACTGGGGTATTCATCCAGATATTACCCTGCCATTTACCCATCTGTGCAGCGCAGAATGCTGTACTGGCAAAATCACAAGCCATGACATTAAAGTCCATACCCAGACCTAAACGACCTGCTTTAATACTCAATCCTTGGTCTTGGAAGGTCTTCTCAATTGACAGTTCGCTTAAACGGCTGTCCTGGTTACCACGACCAAAAGTACCTTGAACATTGGCCATGTGAGGCGCATTTCCTTGTAAATCACGCACTGAAGTACTTTGGCCTTGACGTGCGGTAGCTACTGCACGAACAGTCACCCCATCCCAGCCTGCCAGTTTTTCCATATCTAACTGGGTACCTAACCATAACTGTGCAGAAGTTAATGGATCTGCTCCTTCATTACGGCCACCCTCTGCCAGATAAGCTGTATCTGTCAGTATATTTGCCTCAAACTTGATACCTTGCTGGGCAAGTTCTGTACGCTTGCCATCCCAGTCCCCTAACAGGTACTGCCCCTGAGGATCAAATGCAGATTCAGCTTGAGCTGAAGTCATGGCTACCATGAATGGCAGTAAAGCGAGACTTAACTTTTTCATATAAAACCTAAACATACGGAGAGAGTAAAGGCAGCATGAGACTTGCCCTGTATGACTTGATACAGAACGTTACATAACTTTTCACTTAAATACACAGCATTTTTTTTATTATTGGTAAAACTTTAAGTTATAAGAAATAATATTTTATATAAAATCTAATTTATATAATGTATATTTTTCAGGTATTTAATTAATTAACAAGGTCTAAAATCTGTTTCTCTTTAAACCTAACAGTAAAAACACACCTGATATTAAAGTTTATTTTTTAAACAATTGTTAAAATAAATTTCCATCTTCAGTTTTCAGTTCTCTTTTAAACAGGACTTGCATTCAACTATAAAACGCCCAATATTAGCCTCATGATATTAGCTGCTAAATGTTATGCCTGAATTACCAGAAGTTGAAACCACCAAAACCAGCCTCCTTCCCCTTCTTAATCAGCAAGTGCTAAAAGTTGAAGTGCGTCAGCCTAGTTTACGTTGGCCGATTCCTGAGGATATTGCTCGTCTGCAAGGACAACGCCTGATTCAACTGACACGTCGTTCCAAATACATTCTGGCGCAATTTGAACAGGATACGATGCTATGGCATTTAGGCATGTCAGGCAGTTTTCGCTTATGTGAAGCCAGTGAAGAATTGCGTAAGCATGATCATCTGATTATTCAGTTTGAAGATATCCAGCTGCGCTATCATGACCCACGCCGTTTCGGCTGCATCCTGTGGTTAGATGCACAGTCTCAAAGCAAGCTGATTGATACACTTGGGCCAGAGCCACTCAGTGATAGTTTTAATGCTGAATATCTATTTGAAAAATTAAAAAATAAAAATGTTGGCACCAAAGTTGCAATTATGGATAACCATGTTGTCGTGGGTGTAGGCAATATTTATGCAACCGAAAGCCTATTCAATATGGGCATTCATCCTGCACAACCTGCCTCTACATTGAGTTTTGAGCAGATTGAAAAGCTGGTCATTGAAATTAAGCGCATTTTAAAACAGGCGATTGATCTGGGTGGCTCAACCTTACGCGACTATACCAATGCCATGGGAGAAAATGGCTATTTCCAACAAACACTGCTGGCTTATGGCCGTGCCGGGGAAATGTGCGTGAACTGCGAAACCACGCTGGAAAACATGAAGTTGGGACAGCGTGCATCTGTCTACTGTCCTGAATGCCAGCCGCTAAAAAAGGTAAAGCTTTCTAGCAAACGTGCAGCAGCTGTACGAGGTAAAAACTAATGAAGACTGCAATCGTCCGTCATATTCTGGTCAAAGATAAAGAAACTGCCGAACAGCTCAAGAAAAAGATTCTAGCAGGTGCAGATTTTGCCAAGATCGCTAAACAATATTCGACCTGTAATTCAGCTAAACGTGGTGGTGAACTGGGTGAAGTGAAAAAAGGTCAGCTGGTCCCAGTGATTGATAAACTGGTTTTTACTGCTGCCGAACGTGTTTTACATGGACCAGTGAAAAGTCAGTTTGGTTTTCATTTGCTAGAAATCAAGTTCCGAATGGATTTTTAATCCTCCTAAATCCCTCTATAAGTAAAGGGGAACTTCTCCTCCCTTTAGGAAAGAGGTTGGAAGGAATTAAATAAAAAAACGGCACCTTAAGCGCCGTTTTTTTATCAAGAAAGCTTAAGCTTCAGGTCGTTTTTTTAACTCATCACGAATTTCACGTAATAATGCAACATCTTCCGGTGTTGCTGCTGGCTCTGGGTCTACCTCTTGTTTACGACGCAGTTTGTTCATTAGTTTCACTAACCAGAATACGACCCATGCCAATAACAGGAAGTTAATTAAAATCGTCAGGAAATTACCATAAGCAAGGACATTCAGACCCGCTGCCTGTGCAGCAGCCAGATTGCTTATATTGTTTGGATTATCTCCTAATACAACAAACCAGTTGGAATAGTCGACATCACCACCTAGAACCCAGCTCACTAAAGGCATGATGACATCTTTTACCATCGAGTCAATAATCTTACCGAAGGCGCCACCAATGATCACACCGACTGCGAGATCCATGACATTGCCCTTAACCGCAAATTCCTTAAATTCTTGAATAATACTCATAAAGTCACCTGTTTCTTATACAATTTTCAATTTTGCGATAGATTATACAGGAGTTAGATATTTCTATTTAAGCCTAATTGATCAGGTTTATGTAATCTTGTCCAACCTTATCTAGATATATAAAAAAACCGCTGAACAATGTCAGCGGTTTTTTAAACTATTAGTAATCGAACTTATTTAGCACGGTTACGCTTACGTTCGTTTTCAGTCAGGTAACGCTTACGGATACGGATTGACTTAGGTGTTACTTCAACAAGTTCATCATCTTCAATGAATTCAAGCGCTTGTTCTAGCGTGTATTCAATTGCAGGAACAAGCGTTAACGCATCATCAGTACCAGAGGCACGTACGTTGGTTAACTGTTTAGCTTTAGTTGGGTTAACAACCATGTCATCAGAACGTGAGTTAATACCTACGATCATGCCTTCATAAACTTCTAACTGTGGTTTAGCGAATAGACGACCACGGTCTTGCAGCGTAAACAATGCATAGCCCAGGCAAGTACCTTGAACCATAGAAATCAGTACACCATTTTGACGTTTCGCAACAGTACCTTGTTTCATTGGACCATAATGCGAGAAGCTAGACGTCATGATACCCGTACCAGAAGTCATGGTCAGGAATTCTGAACGGAAACCGATCAAGCCACGTGAAGGTACAGTTGCTTCAATACGGATACGGCCTTTACCGTCAACTTCCATATTGGTCATTTCGCCTTTACGGTGACCCATTTGCTCCATTACAGCGCCTTGGTGCTGTTCTTCAACGTCAAACGTTACGTTTTCATATGGCTCTTGTTTTTCACCATCAATTTCTTTGATGATGACTTGTGGACGAGACACGCCCATTTCGAAGCCTTCACGACGCATGTTTTCAATTAAAACTGAAAGGTGAAGCTCACCACGACCAGATACTTTGAAACGGTCTGGACTGTCAGTGTCTTCAACACGAAGTGCTACGTTGTGGATCAATTCGCGGTCAAGACGTTCACGGATATTACGTGAAGTTACAAATTTACCTTCTTTACCAGCAAACGGTGAGTTGTTTACCTGGAATGTCATCGATACTGTAGGTTCATCTACAGACAATGGTGGAAGCGCTTCAACTGCTTTCGGATCACAGATTGTGTCAGAAATGTTTAGTGCATCAATACCAGTGATACAAACGATGTCGCCTGCTTGAGCAGATTCAACATCAACACGCTCTAAACCATGGTAACCCATGATTTTCAAGATACGGCCGTTACGAGTGTTACCTTCTTTGTCGATCACAGTCACAGGCGTGTTTAATTTCACTGAACCGCGTTGGATACGACCAACACCGATTACACCTACGAAGCTGTTATAGTCAAGTGAAGACACTTGCATTTGGAATGGACCATCAACGTCAACTGCTGGTGGTTCAACAATGTCTACGATTGTTTGGAACAACGGCGTCATGTCGTCAGCAAGTTCTTCAGGAGAAGGACCCGCTACACCACGAAGACCAGATGCATATACAACCGGGAAGTCTAACTGTTCGTCAGTACCGCCTAAGTTATCGAATAAATCGAATACTTGGTCAATTACCCAGTCAGGACGTGCGCTTGGCTTGTCGACTTTGTTGATAATGACAATTGGTTTTAAACCACGTGCGAACGCTTTTTGCGTTACGAAACGAGTTTGTGGCATTGGACCTTCTTGTGAGTCTACAAGAAGCAATACGCAGTCCACCATCGAAAGAACACGTTCAACTTCACCACCGAAGTCGGCGTGTCCCGGGGTGTCCACGATGTTAATGCGATATTCTGTGTTAGTACGTGCATCAGTCCATTTGATTGCAGTGTTTTTTGCAAGAATGGTAATACCACGTTCACTTTCAATAGCGCCAGAATCCATGACACGCTCGATCTCACCCGCGCGATCACCGAGAGCACCTGATTGTTGCAAAAGTTTGTCTACAAGAGTGGTTTTACCATGATCGACGTGCGCAATAATGGCGATGTTACGGAGAGTTTTAATATCTGACATGTAAATTCGATACGTATTAAATTTGAGGGCAAATTATACAGAAAAATACAAACTTTTGACAGTGACAGTTTGTTGACTTCGTCAATTTTTTTTCCAATGCCTTTTGTAATGACGTGTAACTCGATTAGAATAGCGCCACCCAGCCTTAATTTGCATTGACACATGTCTGATTTTAATCAATCTCCTTCTTCCAAAGATCAACTTGACCTCGTGTACGGCCTTGAAGATCGCCCTAAACCATTTATCGCATTTCTAGCAGCGTTCCAGCATTTACTGGCCATTATTGTCCCAATTGTGACTCCTGGCCTGCTGATCTGTCTGGCACTTGGTGTCTCTAAAGAAGATACCAACATGATTTTATCCATGTCATTGGTAATTTCAGGGATCGCGACTTTTTTACAATCCAAAAAAGTTGGCCCATTTGGTGCAGGTTTGCTGATTGTTCAAGGCACCAGTTTTAACTTTATTGGTCCAATTATTGGTATTGGTTCGGCGATGGTTGCTGCCGGTACACCCGTAGAAGCTGTCATGGCTTCGATCTTTGGCGTGGTGATTGCAGGTTCATTTATTGAAATGGGCGTATCGCAAATCCTGCCATGGATTAAAAAGCTGATCACACCTTTAGTAACAGGGATTGTAGTTTTACTGATTGGTCTGACTTTAATTAAAGAAGGCCTAATCAGCATGGGTGGTGGTTATCAGGCCATGAATGATAAAACCTTTGCTAATGCTGATAACCTAATCATGTCATGTACAGTTCTGGCACTGATTATTTTACTGAATCGTGTGCGCATTACCTGGGTAAAAAGTTCGGCAATTCTGATCGCACTGGTTGTAGGTTATATTCTTGCTGGCTTTATGGGTCACCTGAACTTTGAAGGCTTAAAAGATGCCCCACTGGTTCAGATCCCGACACCAATGCATTTTGGATTAAGCTTCTCTTGGAGCTTATTCATTCCAATGGCGTTTATTTATTTGGTGACTTCACTAGAAGCGATTGGTGACATTACTGCAACATCTAAACTCTCTAACCAGCCAGTCGATGGCCCGACCTGGATGAAGCGTATTAAAGGTGGCGTATTAGTGAATGGTGCAAACTCTTTACTTGCGGGTTTATTCAATACATTCCCAAGTTCTGTATTTGCACAAAATAACGGTGTGATTCAATTGACTGGTGTAGCGAGCCGTTATGTCGGCATCTGGATTGCAGCACTTTTAGTCATTCTGGGTTTACTTCCAGCCGTGGCTGGCGTGATTCAGGCGGTTCCTCAAGCTGTTCTTGGTGGCGCAGTGATGGTGATGTTTGGTGCAGTCGCTGCCTCTGGTATTAACATTCTGTCTGGTATTCACCTAGACCGTCGTGCTCTACTGATCATCGCAATTTCTCTTGCATTAGGCTTGGGTGTGGCACAGGTTCCACAGATTCTGGAACATCTTCCTGAATTATTCCGTAATATCTTTAGTTCTGGTGTTGCGACCGGCGGTATTGCGGCCTTGATTCTAAATATTGTACTTCCTGAAACAAAGAAGTAAGTTCATGTCCAGAAAACACTGTCTGAGTTGAACTTGGACAGTGTTTTTCTATTGGAGAGATTCCTATGGATGCTAAAAGCGAAGTTTTATTAAGACAATATGATTATTTGTCGGGTCGTGTACTGCTGATTAATCCTCCAACGGATCATCTGCTGGCTGAATTTGATCAATCCATTCAGGCTGCAGTGTGGACATGGAATTATAATGACTACCTGTATTTTCAGGCCCAGCAAGCTAATGTACATTTTGGTGCAGAATTTCCTGAAGGTGAATTTGATCAGGCTGTAATCTTTGTTCCAAAATCCAGAGAATTACTTAATTACCTGATTCACAATGTAGCGGTTTACCTAAAACAAGGCAGCCAGGTATTTTTGGTAGGTGAGAAAAAAGGTGGCGTGGAACGCGCGGCAAAACAGCTGCAACCCTATGGTAAAAGCCTCAAACTCGATAGCGCACGACATTGCCAATTATGGCAATTGACACTAGACTGCAACGTCGAGAAAAAGGCATTAGCTGACTGGGCACAAACCTATAGCGTCTCTACTCCCAAAGGTGATTTACAAATCTGTGCACTCCCTGGTGTATTTAGCCAGAATCATCTGGATGTCGGTACAGCGGTTTTCCTGCCCTACCTGTCTGAAGTGACTTCAGGTAAAATTGCCGACTTTGGCTGTGGTGCCGGCGTCATTAGTGCCTATCTTGCCAAGCTCAATCCGAACAATCGTATCTTTGCCTTAGATGTAGATGCTTTTGCATTAGCCTCTACCAAAATGACTTTTGAGAAAAATCAGCTTGAGCCTGAGCAGCTTGAAATTAAGGCAGTGAGCGGGATTGAAGATGCACCATTATTTTTGCACGCTATCGTCAGTAATCCACCCTTCCATCAGGGTATTCAGACCAACTATGATGCCAGTGAAAATCTGTGCAAGACTTCACGTCGTCATCTCAAGTCTGGTGGTGAATTATGGATTGTGGCGAACCGCTTCTTAAATTACCCGATTTTAATTGAGCAAAGCTTTGGCCAGTGCACCGTCAAAACTGATCAACAAGGCTTCAAAGTGCTTTTCGCCAGCACTCAAAAAAATGTTAAGGAATCATGATGAGCGAAACTCAACACAGCACACAGCTGCAGCGTAAGCTAAGTGCTCGTCATCTGAATATGATCGCCATCGGTGGATCAATTGGTACAGGTTTGTTCCTGGCTTCAGGTGCAACTATTGCCAATGCCGGACCAGGTGGTGCATTACTTGCGTATGCGCTCATTGGTGTCATGATTTACTTCCTGATGACCAGCTTGGGGGAGCTTGCAACCCATAATCCGACTTCAGGTGCTTTCTTTACTTACGGTACTAAATATGTCGAAGGCGGTTTTGGTTTCGCTTTAGGCTGGAACTACTGGTATAACTGGGCAATCACCGTAGCCTTTGAGCTGGTCGCAGTCCAGTTCATCATGAAATTCTGGTTTCCAGACATTCCTGGTTTTTACTGGAGTGCCCTGTTCCTGGCGGTGGTCTTCGGGATTAATGCACTGACGGTAAAAGGCTTTGGTGAATCTGAATTTTTCTTCTCCTTAATCAAAGTGCTGGCGATTATTGCGTTTATCATCATTGGTATCTTCATGATTGCAAAAATCATGTTAACTCCTGAGGTTGCTACATTTGCCAACTGGACCAAAGGTGAAGCACCATTTGTGGGTGGCTTATCTGCCCTGATCGGGGTGGCGATGATTGCCGGATTCTCCTTCCAGGGAACTGAAATGGTCGGTGTCGCTGCAGGTGAATCTAAAGATCCGCAGAAAACCATTCCAGTAGCAATCAAGCAAATTTTCTGGCGTATCCTGTTATTCTATATTGTGTGTATCTTCATTATCGGCACCCTGATTGCTTATGATGACCCACGTCTTTTACAGGCAGCGTCTAGTGAAGATATTGCGCTTTCGCCTTTCACTTTGCTATATGAACAAGCTGGTTTCGCCTTTGCTGCCAGTGTGATGAATGCGGTGATTTTGACTGCAATTCTGTCTGCAGGTAACTCGGGCATGTACTCCTCTACCCGTATGCTGTTTGATATGGCACGTAAAGGCAGTGCACCAAAATTGTTTGGTCGTCTGGATGCGCGCGGTGTGCCAATGAATGCACTATATGCCACCACTGCAATCGCAGCCTTATGTTTTCTGACAACATTTATTGGTGAACAGGAAGTATTTAACTGGCTACTCAATATGTCTGGTATGTGTGGATTTATTGTATGGTTGGGTATTGCAATATCTCATTACCGCTTCCGTAAAGGATATCTGGCTCAAGGTTATAAACTTGAGGATCTGGCGTATCGTGCCAAGTTCTTCCCATTTGCACCATGGTTTGCTTTTGTGCTATGTGCGATTGTGGTCCTGGGGCAAAACTATCAAGCAGTACTGAGTGGTGAATGGCTTGCAGTACTTTCTACTTACATTGGTATTTTCTTATTCTTGGCAATCTGGTTAGGTTATAAGTGGAAACACAACACCAAACTCATTTCTTATAAAGAGATGGATGTTCAGCCGATGAAAATAGATCATGAATAATTTTCGATCTGAAAAAGCAGCCTGAATGGCTGCTTTTTTATTGTATTAACTGTGGCGCATAACAAAATTTCGATCGTCAATGACGATAGTTTGCTGACAAATCCCCTCTACCCGACGCTGCTGTTCAAACACTTCTTTCCGCATGGACTCAAAACTGTCAAAGAAGCTGATTTCACTTTTATTGATTTCGTACACCAAAGAATGATTCCCTACGCCCTCCAGGGTGTCATAGAACACAATCACAAAACGACCAGCTTCTACATTTTCCTGAATGTCTGCATAAGACAATGGCTGTTCTATAACCGGGATTTGTAAACGAGATGCTTGTTGATAGAACTCAATTTCAATTGGCTGTTTATCTGGGTCATGTTCAGTATAAAAATGAACATCCAAACCCAGTGTTTTTAAAGCAACTGCAAGCGCAATACTGGAGGTTCCCATTTCAGGATCATGGTGTGTGAGCTGTACCAGATCCGGAATATGCAGATCTATACCATAGTGATGAAAAATCATCCAGATCGCATAGAGGCCACTATTGGCCTCCAGATTTTGTAAATCTTCAGGAAGTTCCACACTCATGCTCAGACTCAAAAACAGGTTTAGGGCTATGCAGTGTAGTCAAATCAGGGCAATAAAAAAAGCGACTCATAAGAGAGTCGCTTTTTTTAATCAGTGTTCAATAATGAATTATTGAGCAGCTGGTTGTTCAGCTAGTACAGTACGGCTACCAGAAATAGTCGCGAATACACGACGGTTCATAGCACGACCTTCTTTAGTGTTGTTGTCAGCAATCGGTTGATCCCAAGCGAAACCTTGAGTAGACAAACGAGAAGCATCAACGTTGTATTCGTTAACTAGTGAAGATTTCACAGAGTTAGCACGAGCAAGAGATAAACGTTCGTTCAGTGCACGTGGACCAGTGTTGTCAGTGTGACCTTCGATACGAGCAGTTGCGTTTGGATATTCAACCAATTTTTCAGCAACTTTCGCGATTTCTGGTTTGTACTGATCTTTGATGTTAGATTTGTTTGTATCAAAGAATACACGAAGTTCCATGTTCAGGTCTTCAGTCAACTCTTGTGGAGCTGGAGCAACTGGAGCAACTGGTTCAACTGGAGCAACTTCTACGACTGGCGCAGCAGGTTTCAAGTGGCCACCAAGAACTACGTTTAAACCAGCAAGCGCTGTGTAGTTCCAGAAATCTTCGTCAATGTTATAAGTTGCACGAGCTTCTGTACGTAGAGACAGAGCATCGTTTAAACGCCAGAAAGCACCTAGACCAGCATTACCTAAAGTACCTTCGTCATCTTTAAGACGCGCATCACCATCTAAATCATATTCATACTTGTAGTGACCAGCACCTAAAAGTACGTATGGTTTGATTTTGCTGTCATAGTTTTTAGTGATCAGATCAGAAGTAACGTAGAAGTTACCATTGATTTGAGTTTGCTTATACTCACCGTAAGAAGCTTCGCTGTCTTCGATATCACCTTTCACTTGGTTATATTCAGCTTCAAAGCCTAACCATGGAGTCAGTTCAACACCAAGCGCAGCACCTACGAATAGGTCGTCTTGAAGCTCAGGAGTTTCACCATATAGATGATCTTCATAGCTGTTGTTGTGTTTTGTATCTTGCCAAGTATAACCAACCAGTAATGGAGTAACAGTTACGCCTGCGTTTGCAGCAGCGAAAGGAGCAGCTACAAGCATTGCTAAAGCAATACGACTCATTTTCATGGATTTATCCTCCAGAGATAACAAATTGTTGTTCAAGCTCAAGCCTAAATTGGCTTTCCTGAGATAGGCTTCTTTTACCCCAGTTTTATTTTTAAGCTATTCACAGGGAATCATACAAACACTGAATAAATTTTCCAAGTGCTTGATTAATCTAATCAAGTAAATTATTGACAAAATTACTTACAATTTCCGTTGTAATTCGGTAAATTTTTACTCAATTTTTTATTGTGAATACCTTATTGTCTCTTACCTAATTTTAACAGCTTTCTCCTATTTCAAGTACAAAAATACTAGGTAAATAAAAAAAAGCATTAAAAAACGCCTAATTAATAGCATGTTTCAAATAAAAATAATATATAAATAGGTTAAACCATGTATATAAAAAGAAATAATGCGTTCACAATTGTGGAGCTTATTGTTGTTATTTCCACTCTTGCAATACTTACAACCCTAGCAGTTCCTCTGTTTCAAGAATATCAGTCAAAACAAGAAGCTAACAGTATTTATCAGAAGATTACAGCAGTGAATCGCTATGCACGCAGTCAATCGGCAGTATTACGGCAGAATATTGTGATTTGTCCCACATTAAATCTATCGACCTGTCAAACAAATCAGTGGAGCAATGCCTGGCTGGTATTTGTCGATCAAAATAAAAATAGACAGGTTGATGCCGGCGAAACCGTACTGCATGTTGATCATCTAAGGCTTAAATATGGACAGCTGGATTGGAGAGGTGCTTTAAGTGTCCCAAGTATCAACTATCAGGCTCAAACCAATTTACCTATTGGCTCCAATGGCAGCTTTTACTACTGTTCTTTTCAGCATTCCTATTATTACAAAATTGTACTTAGCAAAATGGGGCATCTGCGTAAAGAGAATCTAAATACATGCTGAGAAAACTGTCCGGTTTATGATTCAATTTTTTTGAGGCTTTAATCTTGCAGTTTTTTCAATATACTGCTTAGGTCGAGAATAAAAGACTAAAACTCATATGGAGATACAACAATGACTGACATCGTAATTGTCAATGGTGCACGTACAGCCATGGGTGGCTTCCAAGGCAGCTTATCAGGTGTGACTGCGCCTGAACTAGGTGCTGTCACGATCAAAGAAGCCATTGCACGTGCAGGTTTACAACCAACAGACATCGAAGAAGTCATTATGGGTTGTGTTCTTCCTGCCGGTTTAAAACAGGGTCCTGCCCGTCAGGCAATGCGTAAGGCTGGTCTTCCAGACAGCACAGGTGCTGTAACTATTAATAAGCTTTGTGGTTCAGGCATGAAAGCAGTGATGCAAGCTGCTGACATGATCAAGGCCGGTTCTGCAACTTATGTAGTTGCTGGTGGAATGGAATCGATGACCAATGCGCCCTATGTATTACCTAAAGCACGTGGCGGCTTCCGTATGGGCCATGGTGAAATTAAAGACCATATGTTCCTGGACGGTTTAGAAGATGCAGAAACTGGTCGCCTAATGGGTTCTTTTGCCCAAGATATGGCAAATACCAAAGGTTATACGCGTGAACAGATGGATGATTTCGCTATCCGTTCATTAAAACGTGCACAAACTGCGGTCAATGAAGGCTACTTTGCAGATGAAATTGTGCCAGTCACTGTTTCCACCCGTAAAGGTGATGTAGTGGTTGATAAAGACGAACAGCCATTCAATGCCAATATTGATAAAATCCCAACATTACGTCCTGCTTTTGCTAAAGATGGTACCATTACTGCAGCAAATGCCAGCTCTATTTCTGATGGTGCCTCTGCATTGGTTTTAACTTCTGCTGACAATGCAGCAGCTCAAGATTTAAACCCATTAGCAAAAATTGTTGCCTATGCGTCAAACTCTCAGCATCCATCCGAGTTTACAATTGCTCCAGTTGGTGCTATTCAGAAAGTACTGGATAAAGCAGGCTGGACAGCTGAAGAAGTAGATCTTTGGGAAATTAATGAAGCCTTTGCCATGGTCACCATGTGTCCAATGGATGAGTTCAAGCTTGATCCTGAAAAAGTCAATATTAATGGTGGTGCTTGTGCACTAGGTCACCCAGTGGGTTCTACAGGTTCTCGTATTATCCTGACTTTGATCCATGCTTTAAAGCGCACTGGCGGCAAGAAAGGTGTTGCAGCTCTATGTATCGGTGGTGGTGAAGCAACTGCAGTCGCGATTGAGCTAATCTAATTTTCAAAAAGTCAAACGACTGAAGAGGGCTTTTAAAGCCCTCTTTTTTTATTAATCCAAAATCTGGCCTTAATGATGTCTACTAAAGCATTACTCGAACAATCATTTAAAACCGGGTCTTAAACTAAAAATTATTTTTGTCTTGATTATCCTATCAATAGAAGAATTCCCTTACTTACATTTTCATAAAGCTTCTTTATCAATCAGACACGTTGCAAAGAGTAAATTAGAGAGAATCAAAACAAGAAAAAAGGAAACCTCCATGCGATTTAATCACTATCTCAACTTCCAAGGTGAAACTGAAGCCGCTTTTACTTTTTATCGTTCAGTGTTTGGTGGTGAATTTTCTAATTTGAGCCGTTATGGCGATATGCCCGGACAGGAAGGCATTGACCTCTCCGATACGGATAGAAGCCAGATTTTGCATATTTCACTTCCTATCAATGAATATACTGAATTAATGGGATCAGATATTAATGAAAAGCTAGACAGTCCTAGCCCCCCTACTTTTACCAAAGGGACCAATCACTATATTGCAATTATTTTAAGTGCTAGTGAACAAGCCGAAGCTCAACGACTGTTTGAGGCTTTATCTGCCAAGGGTCAAATTGAAATGCCTTTGGAAAAAACTTTTTGGGGCGCACTTTACGGTGCCTGTACCGATCAGTTTGGTGTGCAGTGGATGATTAACTGTCTATTAGAAGAACGTAGTCCAAATTTCTAGAAATAAAAAAGCCTCCATTTGGAGGCTTTTAACTGAAGACGGATTAAGCTCCAGTCTGATAGTTCGGTTTTGGCACAGCTGTGGATGCTTGGTACGGATTGCTAAAGTCATTTAAACCCGCTGCCGCTTCCTGAATATCTTTACCTTCTTTAATCACGAAAGTATCGAAACCCGAACGCTTCATATAGTTCAGTACGTCTTTAAATACATCACCTGTTGCACGCAGCTCGCCCTGAAAACCCTGGCGACGAAGAAGTGCTGCAAATGAATAACCACGGCCATCATTAAAACCGGCAAACTCGATAAAGATTGCATCCAACTGATCAAGTGGAAATTCATTGGTTTCAGGAGAAGCATCTACCGTTAAGTACAGTGCTTTTTTACCCGGAACATTGGCGATTTGTTCTAACTGTTCAACAGTCAGAACCACATCACCTTGTGGCAATACGCCATCTTCACCAATTAACTGATAAGTATTGTCTGCAATCGTGCCATCTTTAGAGAGCACTTGTAGTGCGGTATTAAGCATATGCACGCTCCTTGAATGGTTGGATGCCAACACGACGATAGGTATCGATAAATTCTTCACCTTCCTGACGCAGGTCAAGATAAGTATTCAGGATTTCTTCGATGATATCCGGCACTACGTCAGCAGCAAATGATGGACCAAGAATGTCACCAATCGATGCATCATGGTCTGCATTACCACCTAAAGTAATTTGGTAGAATTCAGCACCTTTTTTGTCTACACCCAAAATACCGATATTACCGACGTGGTGATGACCACAGGCATTCATACAACCTGAAATATTCAGGTCGATTTTGCCAAGGTTATAAATCGTATCCAGATCATCGAAACGACGTGAAATTGCTTCAGAAATCGGAATTGATTTTGCATTTGCCAATGAACAGAAGTCACCGCCCGGGCAGCAAATGATGTCCGTCAAGAAGCCGATGTGAGCGCGTGCCAGATTGTTTTGTTCCAGGATCGTCCACAATTCGAACAGGTCTTTTTGTGGGACATCAACAAGGGCAATATTTTGCTCATGAGTCGTGCGTAATTCACCAAAAGTGTACTTGTCTGCAAGATCTGCAATCAGGTTCATCTCTTCAGTGGTTACATCACCAGGAGCCACACCTGTACGTTTCAGTGAAATCGTAACGATACGATAGCCTTTCACTTTGTGCGCATTGGTATTGATATTGAACCATTGCTTGAATTTCGGATGCGCCGCGAACTGTTCAGAGAAATCTTCATCTGCATAATCTTGATAAGCAAATGGCGTGAAGTTCTCATCCATTTTTGCCAAGGTTTCAGCATCGATTTTCAATGTTTTAATGGTATGTGCAAATTCCGCTTCTACTTTCTCAGCAAATACTTCAGGTGTGAGTGCTTTTACTAAGATTTTGATACGCGCTTTATATTTGTTGTCACGACGACCATGCAAGTTGTATACACGAAGTACAGCTTCAAGGTATGCAATCAGGTCTTCACGTGGAAGGAAGTCACGGATAAAGCTACCAATAATTGGTGTACGGCCTAGACCACCACCGACTTTGATTTTATAGCCCATCTCACCCGCTTCATTTTTTACGATATATACACCGATATCGTGGAATGAAGTTGCTGCACGGTCGATCTCTTCCAGTGCTGAAACAGCGATCTTGAACTTACGTGGCAAGAAAGCAAATTCCGGGTGGAAAGTAGACCATTGACGGATCAATTCACATGTTGGACGCGGATCTGCAATCTCGCCTGCAACGACACCAGCATATTGGTCAGTCGTCGTATTACGGATACAGTTACCTGATGTCTGAATCGCATGCATTTGTACTGATGCCAATTCTTGCAGCATATCTGGCACATTTTCCAGTGCAGGCCAGTTGAACTGGAAGTTTTGACGTGTTGATACGTGTGCATAACCACGGTCGTATTCTTTTGCCAGTTCCGCAATTTTACGTAACTGTTTAGAGTTCATCAGACCATACGGTACTGCTACACGCAGCATTGGCGCATAACGTTGTACATATAGGCCATTTTGAAGGCGGAGCGGACGGTATTCATCTTCCGTCAATTTGCCCGCTAAGTAACGTTCCGTTTGGTCACGGAACTGTGCAACACGTTCATTAATCAGTTGCTGATCGAAATCAGTATATAAATACATGGCGTACAGCTAGTAGTTTCTATTATATCGTCGGCAAGGATAACGAGATTAAAACTATCAATAAAATGCTTTTTATACATATTTCATAGCGATTTTATTGATAAGCCTACCAGAAATTCAGTGATTTAAAGGATTTGTCGAGCAAAACTCCTTTTCAACGAATAATGATTTATTTTTTAAATCTTTAGCATTTATTTTCATATAAAAGCAGCTCACCTCTGCTGATTAATAAATAATCATTAAAAAATCTAAAAACTTACCACTGTTCAGATTCACCTAGTGCCTGTCCCATAAAATCATAGCGTGAGCTAGAACGGGAAAATTTGATTGGACAGGCCAGCTGTGGCTCAGTCTCCTGTTCCCCTGCTTTGACTGGAACATGCACCACCCAGCCCCGCTCTTGTGCCAGTTGTGAAGTTAAGGCTTCATCCAGGTGTAATACCGGCTCCACACACACATCTAAAGTAGCAAATATAGTCTGCCACTCATTCAGAGTTTTACTGCGAATTTTCTCTTGAATTGCTGCTTTCACTTCTTTCTGGTCTTGAGCATCTAAGGATAAACCTTTTTCTAACAGAACTGGTAACTGCAATGCCTGTGCCAAACCCTGCATAAATTGTGGCTCCAAGCTGCCAATAGAAAGATAACGTCCATCTTGAGTTTGGTAATAATCATAAAAAGTGCCGCCATTGAGATGCCCCGATTCCGGTTGGGCATGCACACCTGCTGCCAGACTGGCGGCGGCTGCCATATTATTTAAGGTCACCGCACAATCGGTCATGGAAATATCAATATACTGTCCCATTCCGCTACGCTGGCGCTCAATCACCGCTGCCAGGATAGCGATAATCGCATGCATGGAACCGCCAGCAACATCAGCGACCTGAATACCTAAAGCCGGTGGACCACCCTGAACCCGACCGCTATGTCCGGCAATTCCGGATAAGGCCAAGTAGTTAATATCATGCCCGGCCTTATCTTTATAAGAACCAGTTTGCCCATAGCCAGTAATGGAACAATAAATAAGTCGCGGATTGATTTCAGCCAAGGTGGCGTAATCCAGTCCCAAACGTTGCATTACGCCGGGACGGAACTGTTCAACCACGATGTCATAGTCCGAAATCCTGGTTTTGATCTGTTCGATACAGTCACGATTTTTAAGATCCAGCGTGATAGATTGTTTGTTACGATTCAAATAATTGTGTGCAGTTGCCTGTCCATGTGCGTATGGTGGCACTAATCGCAATAGGTCAGGACGTGTTGGTGATTCAATATGCACAACCTCGGCACCGAGGTCTGCCAAGTACATGGTGGCAAAAGGACCAGGTAAAAGTGTAGAAAAATCGAGGACTTTCAATCCTTTTAATGCATAGGACATTAGAATAATTACTCTATTTATGATGGTTTTTTATGCATATTAGAAACATAAACACACAAAAACAATGTCATGTTCAGCCATTTACCTTGATCATTTCGGCAATTTAATATGTAACAAATGGCAAATCCGATTTTGTAAATTGCCATTGATTTATTATTTGTTGTCAATTAGGTCAAGCATTAGTGAACATCAAAGAGACTGAAGGATTAAACATGAGTCGCGATACGATCAGTATCCATTTCGTTAACGCTGCACTCTACGGCGTGAAGCGTCTCGGCATGGACGTCGATACGTTATTGTCTCATGTTGGTATTGAAGCTGAACTTCTGCATCAGCCTAAGGCCCGTATCTCGCCAGAACAATATACCCGTTTTATTAAAATGCTGTGGATGGTGACACAGGACGAGCATGTCGGCTTTGACAAACAGCCTCGCCGTCTGGGCACATTTGCAATCATGTGTCAGCTGATCATCCATGCTAAAACTTTAGGTGATGCGCTGGAACTTTCTTCCCAGTTCTACAAGCTGTTTGGCGATGACTGGGCGGTGACACTGGAACGTGACAAGCATGAAGCACGTTTAGTCCCTCAAATTCCGAAAGAGATGGACCCGGATCATTTCATCACTGAAAGCATGCTAATGATCTGGCATGGTCTGGCTTCGTGGTTGATTGAACGCCGCCTTCCATTGGAACGAGTACATTTCAGCTATCCACGTCCAAATCATGCGGATGAGTATGACGCATTATTTTTTGCACCCGTGATGCAGTTTGACGCGCCACGTACTGAAATTACTTTTGCAGCGGATTATCTCGATTTACCCATCCGTCAGAATGAAGAAACCTTGGAAGAGTTCCTGAAAGCTGCACCTGCTCAACTGTTGGTAAAATTCAAAAATACCAACTCTCTAACCTCCCGTATTCGTGATGTACTGAAGAGCCAGATCGGCGAAGAAATGCCGACGCTGAATGATGTCGCTTCCATGCTATATCTATCTCCACAAACTTTACGTCGTCGTCTGGCTGCTGAAGGCAAGAGTTATCAAGGCGTTAAAGATGCACTGCGTCGAGATGCTGCCATCCACCTCTTGTTAAATCCAGATTTAACCCTGGAAGATGTCGCGCAGCAAGTTGGTTTTAGTGAAACCAGCACCTTCCATCGTGCTTTCAAAAAATGGACCGGTGTAACACCAGGTTTATATCGCCAATTACATGGTTACCATTAAGCCACATTCTCTTCATATTCAATATTAGCTCTTTTGCTAATCTCAGTTCATGCCCAAGCTCCAGACTTGGGCATTTTTTCGTCTGATCTTTTTCTTGAATCATCGCCATTGACCAGATTGCTCAAATGACCTGGTCCGTTCTCGTCATTGCGCTTAGTTAAAGAATCATTACACTCAAAATGATTAGAACAAATCTTATTCATTCAAAAAAGGGAAATTGTATGAGCGAGGCCTATATCATCGATGCCATTCGCACACCACGTGGCAAGGGAAAAAAGGATGGATCCTTGTATGAAGTCAAACCGATCAGTTTACTCACTACCCTGCTCAATGAACTGAAAGAGCGTCATTCCTTAGATACCTCCAAGGTTGATGACATTGTCTTGGGCTGTGTCACTCCGATTGGTGACCAAGGTGCTGATATTGCCAAAACTGCAGCAATTGCAGCGGGTTGGGATAACGATGTGGCTGGTGTACAGATTAACCGTTTCTGCGCTTCTGGTCTGGAAGCAGTCAATATGGCCGCACAAAAAGTCCGTTCAGGTTGGGAGGATTTAGTGGTTGCGGGTGGAGTCGAATCCATGTCCCGCGTACCGATGGGTTCGGATGGCGGCCCTTGGGCGCTCGATCCTGAAACCAATATGGCTTGTGATTTTATTCCACAAGGCATTGGTGCCGACCTGATCGCGACCATTGATGGTTATAGCCGTGATGATGTAGATAGTTTTGCAGAACAGTCCCAGAAAAAAGCGGCAACAGCTCAGGCCAGTGGTCATTTTGATAAATCGATTGTGCCAGTTAAAGATAAAGCTGGTGTGGTGATTCTGGATAAAGATGAGTTCATTAAACCGAATACGACAATTGAAACACTCAGCAAACTCAACCCAAGCTTTGCCACCATGGGACAGATGGGCTTTGATGCAATTGCCCTGCAAAAATATCCAGAAGTCGGTACAGTCAATCATGTGCACCATGCGGGAAATTCTTCTGGCATCGTGGATGGTGCTGCCTTGGTCCTGCTTGCTTCAGAACAGGCTGTTAAAGAGCAGAACCTGAAACCGCGTGCCAAAGTCTTGTCAACGGCTCTGGTGGGCGCTGATCCAACCATTATGCTCACCGGCCCTGCCCCGGCTGCACGTAAAGCTTTGGCTAAAGCTGGTCTCAGCATTGATGATATTGACCTGTTTGAGGTCAATGAAGCCTTCGCCGCAGTCGTTATGCGCTTTATTAAAGAACTCAACGTTGATCCAGCCAAAGTCAATGTTAACGGTGGCGCCATTGCCATGGGACATCCACTGGGTGCAACCGGTGCCATGATTCTCGGTACTTTGTTAGATGAGCTGGAACGCCAGGGTAAAAAACGTGGATTAGCAACTTTATGCGTCGGTGGCGGCATGGGTATTGCCACTATTATTGAACTGGTTTAAGGAGAGAACCATGAGCGCCATTCAATTTGAAAAAACAGCGGACAATATTGTTGTTCTGACTTTTGACTCTCCAAACCAGTCTGCTAACACCATGAATGCCGACTTTCGCACTGCACTTAGCGAAGTTGTCGATAGGCTTAAAGTAGATGATGAAATTTCCGGAATTATTTTCCGTTCAGCCAAAAAGACTTTTTTCGCTGGCGGTGATCTGGATGAACTGATTCAAGCTACACCAGAACATGCCACTGAATTCTTCAACATGATTGAAGAGATGAAAGTACAGCTGCGCTATATCGAAACCCGTGGTATTCCGGTGGTTGCAGCCTTGAACGGCACCGCTCTTGGCGGTGGCTGGGAAATTGCCCTGTGTGCCCACCACCGGATTGCCTTGAATGATCCAAAAAGCAAATTTGGTTTACCTGAAGTGACTTTAGGTCTGCTACCCGGTGGTGGCGGCATAGTCCGCACTGTTCGTTTGCTGGGTTTGCAAACCGCTCTTCCTTTATTGATGGAAGGTAAGCAGCTCGGTGTAGAAAAAGCTAAAGCATTGGGCTTGATTCATGACACGGCTGATAGCCCTGATGAGCTGCTGGAAAAAGCAGTTGTATGCATTAAAGCCCATCCTAAATCCGTACAACCTTTTGATGAAAAAGGCTACAAGATTCCAGGCGGCTCACCATCCACGCCAGCAGTGGCACAAATGCTGGCAATTGCTCCTGCGATGCTACGTGATAAAACCAAAGCTTGTTATCCAGCACCTGAAGCGATTATGTCTGCAGCAGTTGAAGGTGCGCAGGTCGATGTCGATACAGCCCTCCGTATTGAATCCCGTTATTTCACCTATCTGGCGACCGGTCAGATATCGAAAAACATGATCGGCACCTTCTGGCATGGCATGAACAGTATTAAATCCGGGGTTCATCGCCCAAAAGATTGTGCCAAATGGCAAGCCAAGAAAGTTGGGATTTTGGGTGCAGGGATGATGGGCGCTGGAATTGCTTATGTCACCGCCAGCAGAGGTATTCAGGTCGTTCTAAAAGATATCTCGATCGAAGCTGCTGAAAAAGGCAAAGCCTATAGCCAGAAACTGCTGGACAAGAAAGTCAGTCAAGGTCGACTTACAGCTGGACAGCGCGAACAGATTTTAAATCTGATTCATCCCACTGCAAACACAGAAGATTTGACGGGCTGTGACCTGATCATCGAAGCGGTCTTTGAAAATCAGGAACTGAAAGCTCAGGTGATTCAGGAAGCAGAACAATATCTGGCTGCCGACGGCGTAATGGCATCAAATACTTCGACCTTACCAATTAGCAATCTGGCACAGGCAAGTAAGGATCAAGATAAATTTATCGGTCTGCATTTCTTTAGTCCGGTGGATAAAATGCAGCTGGTAGAAATCATCAGGGGGCAAAATACCTTAGACGAAACCCTCGCCAAAGCTTTTGATTTCGTGCAGCAGATCGGCAAGTTGCCAATCGTCGTGAATGACAGTCGTGGTTTCTTTACTAGCCGTGTCTTTGGTACTTTTGTACAAGAAGGTTTGCGTCTGCTGTCAGAAGGTGTGCATCCAGCACGTATTGAAATGGCTGCTTTAAAAGCTGGTATGCCCGTTGGTCCATTGGCAGTTCAGGATGAAGTGTCCTTAACCCTGACCGAGCATGTTAGCAATGAAACGCGCAAGGTACTTCAGGCAGAAGGTAAAGAACGTCAGGCCTCACCTGCCGATGCAGTCATTCAAACCATGATTCACCAGTTTAATCGCAAAGGAAAGGCAGCTGGCGCGGGCTTTTATGACTATCCTGAAGGTGGGAAAAAACAACTCTGGTCAGGCCTCAGTCACTGGAATAAAAATACCGAGATTTCTGAGCAGGAGATGATTGAACGCTTCCTGTTTGTACAGGCACTGGATACCGTACGTTGCCTGGAAGAAGGCGTGTTGCAGTCAACTGCAGAAGGAAATATTGGCTCGATCTTTGGCATTGGCTTCCCTGCCTGGACCGGTGGTGCAGTGCAGTATTTAAATCAGTATGGACTGGCGAAGGCCTTGGCACGTGCCAATGTACTGGAAAAAAAATATGGTGAACGCTTTAAAGCACCGGCACTGTTAAAAAATAAGGTTTCTGCTGCTGAAACTTTCTAATCTAATTCGCACAGAATAAAGAGGAGCGTTCAGCTCCTCTTTTTATAAGTCTACTGAAAAAATGATCATATTTTACAGTGCAAATCCAGTCTGCTTTTCAGCCAATCTATGTTATAAAGTAACATAGATTCTATATCCTCTTTGGGTTCATACCATGTCTGATCAAAATACTCCTGAAAATTCGCCTTGGGGTTGGAGAGCACTGATTATCTTCTGCATAATTGGTGGTATATTCATGTTTATCTTCTGGTTAGCTGTCAGCAATGAACCGGACTACATGCCAAGCCAGCAGAAGAAACAGGATACCCAGCAACACGCATTTAAAAATGCCCCAACCATGTCAGAAGAAGCCATTGCCAAAGCTCAGGCAGATCGTGAAGCACGTGCAGCAGCTCAACAAGGTACTGAACCGCAATCAACAGCTGCTGAAGAACAGCATATGTCAGCAGATGAACATGCCCATATGGATACCGAACATGGTGCACATGATCATTAAGATCTTACGATAAAAAAAGCGAGGTTCATGCCTCGCTTTTTTATATCTGAAAATGAATCTTTAAAGTTGTAAATACATATCGATATGTGGAATTCCACAGTCTAGATATTCATCACCCTGTAGCTGAAAACCCAAAACCTGATAAAAGCCGATAGCGTGGACTTGAGAGGAAAGTTTGATAAACTGCCGTCCTTCAGCGCATGCATAGTCAATCACTGCCTGCATTAACTGCTGACCGATCTTGAAACCACGCGCTGATTTCAGTACTGCAACACGACCGATACTATTACTTGTTAATAGTCGGGCTGTGGCAACCGGTTGATCATGCAGATAAGCCACAAAATGGGTGCACAGCTTATCTTCTGCATCCCATTCATCTTCCGATGCAATATGCTGTTCCTGAATAAACACAGCTTCGCGAATCAGTCTGGCTGCGGCAGCCAGCTCGGCCCAAGTGCCTGCAACAATTTTTAGCTCAGCATGATTTAGCATTTACAACCAATCCCCTGTTGATCCCATTCATCCTTGAGCAATAATTCAAGGGAGTGTTTCTGAATCCCATACATCTCTTTCAAAGCCTGAATCTGATTCAGCACGTCCTGATCCGGTTCCTGATCGTCCTTGCGCTTCACCGCCAGAATCATTTTGTTTTTACTGGTATGCTCAAGCGCAACAAATTCGAATACTTTAGTTTCATAACCATAGGCTTTCAGCAACAAGGCACGAATAGTATCTGTCAGCATTTCTGCCTGCTGGCCCGCATGAATCCCGAATTGCAGCATTGGACTCAAAACTTTTGGCGCCTGTAACTGTGGGCGTAGTTCCTTGTGACAACATGGGGCACACATGATGATCTGCGCATTCAGACGAATGCCGGTATGAATGGCAAAATCCGTGGCCACATCACAAGCATGTAAGGCAATCATCACATCCAGATGCTCAGGCTCATAGGTGCGCACATCACCCTGGAAGAAATCGAGCTGGTTAAACTGGGATTGGTCTGCCACCTTCTGACAAAACTCGACCATTTTCGGATTCAGTTCTACACCCGTCACCCACGGTGTCTGTCCATGCTTTTGCATATAGTCATACAAGGCACAAGTCAGATAGCCCTTACCTGAACCAAAATCTACTACCTGCAGACCTTCCTGAGAGGCTTTAATCTGCGAAAGCGCATTCGAGAAAATTTCCACAAACTTGTTAATCTGTTTCCACTTGCGCGCCATGCTCGGAATGACCTGACCTTGCTGATCAGTAATGCCGAGATGCTGCAGAAACACACTGTCCTGATCCACATAACGCTGCTTGACCCGGTCATGGCCCTGTTCAGCAGTTTTGGATTTAACGACAGGTTGAGTTTTGCTGCGGGTCAGCATGATTTTTTTCTTGTTTTTTTTCAGCTGCAATTCTTCGGCTGTAGTGATGAGATTGGCCTGCTTGCAACAGGCCAATAATTCAGTGACCTGAGACAAAGCCTCAATTAAAGGATAATTTTTAGTGACGTCCTGGGTTTTATATCTGTACAGACAACTCAGTACTTTTTGCTCATTCAGCCAAATGACGCGTAAGGTCATTTTCTCCAGTTGTTCCAGTTCGCCCTTATACTGACTTAAAATCAGACGATCAAATTGATCTGTTTCAATAGCTTGCTGGAAAGTATCCAGAAATTGCTGTTCTTGAACCGAGAGAGAAGCCAAAATGGACATAAAAGAAACCTGAAATGAATTGCCGTTAAAGTGTAAATGTTCTTACCCTAAAAGCAAAATTGAATTACTATACATTTGTATATTTAAGAAGAATGATAACTATGTCAAATGCACCACTACTCCAGGATTATGATGCTGTCGAAGAGCGCATCAACTACATCAGTCACGGTGTAGGTGCTGCCTTGTCAGTAATTGCCGGTATTTTACTGGTGATTAAAGGCTCTTATCTTAGTACGGGTCAATGGATTGGCTTATGGGTTTATGCACTGAGCATGATTGTACTTTTTTCTGCATCCATGCTGTATCACATGGCCACAACTGCAGACCGACGTTATTTCTATAAAAAAATTGACCATACTGCGATCTATTATCTGATTGCCGGTACTTATACCCCCTTTCTGGCAATTGCCATTCCAACGGCCAAAGCCCAGTATTTGTTGATTGCTTTATGGATCATTGCTGTCCTTGGAACACTATTCAAGTTCATTTTCATTCATCGTTTTCAGAAACTTTCCCTGTTTGCTTATCTCGCAATGGGCTGGCTTGCACTGTTAGTTATTGATGATATGCAAAAATATTTATCAGTACAATCTTTAACCTTTCTCATCATTGGGGGACTTGCTTATACGGTGGGTGCATTGTTTTATGCATTAAAAAGAGTAAGATATACGCACGCTATCTGGCACATTTTTGTATTGATAGGCGCAGGATCACATTTTCTGTCTATCTATCTTTACGTGATTTAATCCTCTCATTCTCCATTTCAGTGACCCTGAGCGAGTTGAATTGAGAAGATTGCAGTTGTTTTTTTAAGAAATTACGCCTTTTTTAAAAAGATTACGCTTTTAAAACTAAGTTCTTTTATTTTTAGTAAGTGTAAGGTCATTCATGGCGTCGTCAAATTCTGCTGCTCAGCCAGCACAAAACTCAAAATTCCGCGTTTTAACAGCGAGTTTAGTAGGCACTACAATCGAGTTCTTCGATTTCTATATTTATGCCACTGCCGCTGTCATTATTTTCCCTTATTTGTTCTTCCCGGCAAGTACAGACCCAATGACCGCAACGATCCAGTCACTTGCGACTTTCGCAATTGCCTTTATTGCGCGTCCGATCGGTGCGGCATTGTTTGGTCACCTCGGCGACAGAATTGGTCGTAAAGCTACTCTGGTCGCTGCCTTGCTGACCATGGGACTGTCTACTGTAGCGATTGGCCTACTGCCAACTTATGCTCAAATTGGTATTGTAGCGCCTTTGCTTTTGGCATTATGCCGTTTAGGTCAGGGCCTTGGTCTGGGTGGTGAATGGTCAGGTGCGGTCTTACTTGCAACTGAAAATGCACCTGAAGGTAAACGTGCCTGGTATGGTATGTTCCCGCAACTGGGTGCACCAATTGGCTTTATCCTGGCAACTGGCTCATTCTTGACGCTCGGTGCATTGATGTCTGAAGCTGACTTCATGGCTTGGGGCTGGCGTATTCCATTCATTTCAAGTGCGCTTCTTGTTATTGTAGGTCTTTGGATTCGTTTAAAACTACATGAAACACCTGCATTCCAGAACGTTTTGGACAAGCAAAAAGAAGTAAACGTACCTTTTGTTCAAGTATTTAAAAAACATTCTAAAATGTTAGTACTGGGTACAATTGCAGCTATCTGTACCTTTGTTGTATTTTACTTAACAACTGTCTTTGCGCTGCAATGGGGTACTAAGCAGCTAGGCTATTCACGTGAAGAATTTCTTCAGTTGCAATTAGTTGCAACGCTATGCTTTGCTGCATTCATTCCATTATCTGCTGTATTCGCAGAAAAGTTCGGTCGTAAAGCGACTTCAATCGGTGTATGTATCGTTTCTGCGATCTTCGGTATCTTCTTTGCCGACATGCTTGAATCAGGCAGTACAGTTATCGTATTCCTGTTCCTGTGTATCGGACTTGCGATCATGGGCTTAACTTATGGCCCAATTGGTACCGTATTGTCTGAAATCTTCCCGACTTCAGTACGTTATACAGGTTCCGCTTTGACCTTCAACTTGGCAGGCATCTTCGGTGCATCTTTTGCGCCTTTAATCGCAACCAAGCTGGCAACACAATATGGTTTATCTGCCGTGGGTTATTACCTGACAGCAGCCTCTATCCTGTCACTGTTGGCATTCCTGCTGATTCGTGAAACCAAGAATGATGATGTAAACAATCAGATCTAATTCTAGGATTACCCTCTAAAAAGCCAGTGTGAATGCACTGGCTTTTTTATTTCCGAAATTTGGTGTGCAACAAAAAACTGCTATTTCTCCTCCTCTATTTACGGAACAATACAGAAACGGATTCATAACGAAAAGGATAAGATATGCAGGATCCAATCGAATATTTGACCGAAGACCAGCTGGTTCATATTGTGGTCTTACTGGAAGAAGATAAGAAAACCGAAGCCATCCAATATATTGTTCAACATACGCCATTAGACCAACAGCAGGCGCTTGAAGTGATTGCCGCGATCGTGATGGAGCATGATGCTGCCTTACAGGTACAGACACAAGGCGCAAGATTTAGTGATGATGTCACCATTAATCCACAGCTGAAGACTGAAGCGCTAACCGACTCTATTGCAGTCTCCATCCCTGCAAGTGCTACACAAGATCATGCTACCCGCCCACCCATTCCAGAGTCGACCCAAGAGTTACAGGAAAAAGTCGCTGAACCGGTCACTGCAAAAAATGGACCGCATCTGATCTGGATCATTGCAGGTATTATTCTTCTGATTCTGCTAATTATCTGGATGGTTGGCTAGATACTGAAATCCGCCAAATCATTTATATCAACTCAATGATATCGATGGTGGGTGGTACACGAAAACGGAAAGGTACACCCACCAGACCTGTTCCGACAGTGACAAATACATCGGCATGTTCATGTCGATATAAGCCGCGCTTATGTCCGAGAATTGACACCCGTTTCATCACATAGTCCGTCAACCACGGTAATTCCACTTGCCCGCCATGCGTATGTCCAGAAAGCATCAATGGCCGGCTTGGCAATTTCGGCACCATGTCTACCGTATCCGGGTTATGTGACAGGATCACCCAGGGCTTATCTTGCGGCAACTCTGGCAAGAACCGCATATCCGCTTTACCCGCCCAGAGATCACCAATACCCACCAGGCGAAATTCATCAAATTCAACAATTTGCCCTTCAATATCTATAACATTATTGCTTACTAGAGCAGTATGTAATAACTCTTGAATGGGCGGTCCCGGGTACTGCTCATCATGGTTACCATTCACAGAATATACCGGTGCCTGAATTTCCTGCAGAATGGCGAGTTCTTGGGTCAGGGTATCTTCCGGTTCATAGGTCCAGTCACCTGCGACCACTACCAAATCAGGCTGCTGCTGATTTAATTTATGTACAATTTGTTTTAGCTGACGTTCATGACCAGAAAATAAACCAATATGCAAATCCGCAATTAAAGCAATACGAACAGGTTGCCGCATTTTTTTATCAGTATTAATCTGATAACGAGTAGTCTTGATCTGGATTAAATGCGGCTCAATAAAACGTGCATAACACAGTACCCCACTGAGCAGACAGATAAATACTGCCTCATGAATGGAATAATATCCATTAAAACCGCCATAAATACTAAAGAAAAATAAAGGAATCAGTAGATAAGATAGATAATAAGCGAGCAGATGGGTAAAGGCTTTAAAGGGATGAATCGTCTGGGTATGTGACTGACTGATCCACGCCTGCGATATACACCACAGCGCCAAAATCGCCATTCCGATATAGAAATATAAGATCACGGAATCGATATTCCCCATAATTTCGCCTTGTCCAGTTCTTTAGTACATTCTCTGCTCTGTATTTATCTTTTCACAGCTGGCAATTATACTCAAACCTAATTTATCACGCTTAGATTCATATGACGAATGCTCCCCGCTCCAAGGCTGACCAGCCCATGGTCACTTCCCGACGTAATACTCCATATAAATCTGCTGTTTTACTGGGTTTGAGCCTTGTTCTGGGGATCCCTGCCTGCAGCACGCTTCCTCCGCAGGTAGAACGACCTTCACATACTGCCTTTGAAACTGATACTTCACAGACTTCCCTGGCTAAAATTGTTCAACCTTTACGTGATCAATATCTAGGTTTGACTGGATATCATGTTCTCTATGATCCACTTGAAGCACTTGCAGCCCGTATGCAACTGATTCATAAGGCCGAGCAGACTTTAGATCTGCAATATTATATTTGGGACAATGACCGGATTGGCGCACTGGCCTTAAATGGCATTATTCAGGCCGCCGACCGTGGAGTAAAGGTCCGCCTCCTGATTGATGACAACAATGCCAAGAAGATGGAAGGCATTTATCTGGCATTGGATCAGCATCAAAATATCGATGTTCGCTTATATAATCCCTATCGCTTCCGCCAGCATCGTGCCATGGATATGGTACTGGATTTGAAACGTATCAATCGTCGTATGCACAACAAGAGCTTTATTGCAGATAATCAGATTGCCTTGATTGGCGGACGTAATATGAGTAATCAGTATTACAATGTAAGTGATGCCTATCAATTTTCCGATGTAGATGTGTTGCTGGTTGGTGCTGCCTCAGATGAGATTATCCATTCCTTTGATGAATACTGGAATGATGACTATGCCTATCCAGTGCGGAATATTGTTAATCCACGTCACCATAGCCTACGCTTTGAAAGCCTTAAACAGCAGCTAAAAGCACATCAGGATGACCCACGAGTACAAAACTACCTCGACTTAGCTAACAGGTCTAAGGCTTTTGATAAATGGCTTGATCATAATATCCAGCTGGATTGGGTTGAAGCAGAAGTAGTCAAAGACCCGCCTACCAAGATCAAGTCCAAGGCAAAAAAAGAAGAACACCTGAATTTCCAGTTGTTACAGCATCTGGAAAAACCTGAACAAAGTGTAGATATTGTCTCTGCTTATTTTGTACCAGAAAAAGAAGGTGCAGAACGGCTCAAAAGTCTGGCTCAAAAAGATATAAAGATTCGAGTACTCACCAATTCTTATAAAGCCAATGACGTTCCTGTTGTGCATGCTTTTTATTCTAAGTACCGTAAAGATTTACTGGAACATGATGTACAGTTGTACGAATTTCTAGCGGCGCCAGATGCAGCAAACCTGAATGCCAATACCAAGGAAATTGCTGACAAGGCTAAAGTGAGCTTGAAAGGTCTGAGTCGTTCCAGTTTACACGCAAAACTGATGGCCTTAGATGAGAAACAGGTATTTATTGGTTCTTTTAACTTTGACCCGCGTTCAGCCTATCTAAATACAGAGATTGGTGTATTACTCAATAGCCCTTCCTTAGCACAAGCTGTGCATAAAACCATGGATCAGAACTTAAGTAAATATGCTTATAAGCTGGTATTAGATGCCAATCAGAATATCAACTGGAAGATCCAGCAACCGAATGGTGAAATTAAAACTTTGACCAAAGAACCGAAAATGAAATGGCATCAAAAAGCCCTATTAAAGTTTGTGTCTTGGCTTCCGCTTGAAGGGTTCATGTAACAACATGGCCCGTCTGGAAAAATAGCTGAACCAAATAATAAAAAACCAGTCGATGCGACTGGTTTTTTATTGAATTTTTTATATTAGGATTTCGCTTTTACTTTATAGCATTCAGCAGCGGTCAGGCTAACTGTACCTCCTGCAAGTTTGGATAATCTCTTAACACTTTCATCAGAAGGATTCTGTTTACCATAAACTTGGCTAAAGCTAGCAAAGCTATTTGCCCATTTTACCGTATTCCCTTCAGAGTCTGTCAAACTGATCGTCGGTTTAGGAGTATTCGTACCGTCACCTGTTACTCTCACATTAAATAAATCAGTCAAATTCACTAATGCTCCCCCTACCACTATGGATTCGGAAGAACCATCAGTTGAGGTCTTGATGGTGGAATTCATACCAATGAGAGCACCGTTCAAATCGCCTAATTCCTCATTAGCGAAAACCATACGAATAGAAAGTGTATTGTCTGTTTTCTTTCTCACAGCTGCAGGTACAAAGGCACGTGAAACGGTTCCAATACGATATTGTTGTACTGTTTCTACCGCATCCGTATCCTCAGAATCCTCGACCAAATAGGTTGTTTGCATTGTAGATGGATTGTATTCAGCACTACATTCATCAACTTTTGCTGTAGCAGGTTTAATATTCGTACGAATATCACCATTTTCATCAATCACAATGCCCAAATTAATTATTCTGTTTGAATCATTTGTTAAGGTAAATTTTAAATTTCCATAAAGCGGGAAAAAATAATTTTCTTGATTTCTTACATTATTTTGAGTCGTGAAAACCCTTCGGTCCAAATGTGTGATTGGATAGATTTTATAAAGATCCATCGTACCAGCAAAATTCAGTGTTCCCCCGGTTTGCTGCCACAGACCTAGCTCACGTTTTTCACTCTCATTTAAGTTATAACTCACACTCTTACCGGTCAAAACCTTATAAAAACGCTCTTTACCAGCAATCATATAATCATTATATAAGCGACCTTGTTCAATCTTGAGTTTCTCGGTAGTAGAGTCACCTACTCTGAATAGATAACCTGGTGTATTGGTAATTTGTTTTGTTTCCGGGTCAATCCATGAATTTTGGGCATCAGCAGTCATTTGTACAGGTTTAATACGGCTTTGTTGCACAAAGATTTGAAATGCAAAGCGCCCCTAATTGAGCCAAATTTAAGGCGTAACTTGGGTAAGTGGGCGACCTAATTCCGTAAATCTGTTAAGGACTGCTACACGTGCATGGATCTCATTCACTTGGCTACCAAAACTCCTTGCGCTGAGTTTATCTCCTAATAATTTAATGCAGTGCATCTTAGTTTCAACCAAACTTCGCCGATGATAGCCTGACCATTTTTTCCATAGTGTCCTGCCTAAACGTTTAATTGTTCGAAGTAATTCATTTCGCTCTAGCGAGCTACTCTTTGTATCTTTCCATTGTTTCGCATTTTTTCTAGGTGGAATCACCGCATGCGCTTGCCGATCTGCAATGACCTGACGGCATTGCTTGGTGTCATAAGCTCCATCGGTATAAACAGAGTCAATCCGCTCATCTTGTGGAATCTGATCAAGTAAATCACCAAGCACCTGTGAATCACTGACATTATTGGTTGTAAGCTGAACTGCTCGTATTTGTAGGGTTTTGGCATCTATACCAATATGAAGTTTACGCCATTGGCGACGATATTCAGATCCATGTTTCTTGCGTTTCCATTCGCCCTCACCTAGAAACTTCATGCCTGTAGAGTCCATGAGTAGATGCAGCCCATCGCTACTTTTTTGGTAGCTGATTACAATATCAATATGCTTTTGTCTTCTACAAAGCGTGGTGTAATCTGGAGCTATCCAATTTAATCCGCAAAGTTTAATCAGACTTTGTACAAAGCCAGTAACCATACGTAAAGACAGACGAAATAAGGATTTAATCATTAAGCAGCATTGGATGGCTGCGTCGGAGTAGGTTTGATTTCGCCCTTGTTTGCCTTTTGATGGAGCATACCATTGCGTAGCAGGATCAAACCAAATGGCAATATTTCCGCGACTCATGAGTGCTCGGTTATATGCGGGCCAATTGGTTGTGCGGTAGATTTTGTGTGTAGGCTTCTTCATTTGAAAATTATATCGCTAAAAAAGCCTTTACAGATAGGTTTGTGCAACAAAGCCGTTGTGAATCACTCTTTGTCCATGATGTATTTTTATTTTACGACAGCACGAACAATTAATCCTTGAGTGATTTGCTCGCCCCCCTAAATTAGCTGCGTGTCATTTTTTGTTCAACTGTTGTTGGTCGCATTTCGTTATTCACCGATAAACGGTATATACAAGTTCTACCTCATTTTTCTTGATAATTGAGATAGAATCATCTCAGTCTCTTGAATGCTTTAAACTGAATGCATAGCCTAACTTTTCAACATCTCCTGTCTGCTTCAAATAGTTCCCCGCATGCCATTTTGGAAGCATTGCGCTCCCTGGATCATGCTGTATATTTATATGACAACGGTACGCCATTTATTGCCTGCTGTGCTGAACGTTATACAGTTATACAGGATGATATTATACAAACTTATCAGGCTGTTTCTTTTAATCAGTATGAAGTCGTTGCGCCAGATTTAACTATTAATTTCACGTCTAAATCAACCTCGGACTCTACAAGATTTAATGGCGGCTTTGTAGGATTCATTTCTTATGACTACGCAGCTCAGCAGCAAGTTCATTATAGACAGCGCCAGCAGCCAGCACTTTTTATTGGGCAATTCTCTACTTATTTAGAACTCAACCCTCAAGGATGGATTTTTAAAAGTAGTGATCCTCAAGCGAAACATATTTTTCAGCAGATTCAGGCTTTACTTGATCAATTCCAGGATAAGTCTGAATTTAATTTAGTTTCTCCATGTACAGCGCGTTGGAATAAATCGGCTTATCAGGAGGCTTTCAGTCAGGTTCAGGAATATATCAAAGCTGGTGATTGTTATCAGATCAACCTGACTCAAGAATTTTCAGCACAAGCTAAAGGCTCTGTGTTAGCTACAGCAGAACAATTTTGGCAGCTAACCAATGCACCTTATGCTGGTTATTTACGCGTAGGTGAGTTTGAGCTGTTAAGTTGTTCACCAGAACTGTTTATTGAGTTTCAATCTGAGCGACGGATTATTACCAAACCGATCAAAGGCACGATGCCGCGTTATATAGATCCAATATTGGATGAGCAGTCCAAACAGACCTTAAAAAATTCTGAGAAAGATCAAGTTGAAAATGTGATGATCGTGGATTTATTACGTAATGATTTAAGTGTTTATGCGGAAACTGGCTCAGTTAAAACACCAAAGCTGTTCAATATTGAAAGCTTTAATCAAGTTCATCATATGGTTAGTGAGGTACAAGCTACATTAAAAAAAGATGTAAATCCATTTAATGTTTTAATGTCCGCCCTTCCTGGCGGATCTATTACTGGTGCACCTAAAATCCGTGCCATGCAGATTATTGAAGAACTTGAAGATGCGCCACGAGGTGCATATTGTGGCTCAATGGGGTATTTTAATTTTGATGGAACTGGTTCCTGGAATATTCTGATCCGCTCAATACAGAAATACCAAAATGAGATGTCACTATGGGCTGGTGGCGGGATTACCATTTCATCAGACTGCGATGCCGAATACCAAGAATGTTTTGATAAAGTCGAAGCTATGTTGAATCTACTCAATACTTGGTACACACCTGAATAAATAAAAAAACGACTCAATTGAGTCGTTTTTTTATGAATCTCACCCCTTGATGAGCATTGCTCCGCAAGGGATAGATTCACTTAAATCAAAATCTCATTTTTCAATGTATCAATCAAACGTTGATTCTGCTCATCTGTACCAATAGTAATACGTAAGAACTGATTGATACGTGGCTTATTAAAATAGCGCACGATAATACCATGTTCACGTAATTCAGATGCTAACTCACCTGCATCTTTGCTTGGGAATGATGCAAAAATGAAATTGGCAGCCGATGGTAAAACTTTAAATCTAAGTTCTTTTAACTGTGTTGTCAATTTCTCACGGCTCGCTATCACTTTGGCATTTTGCGCTTCAAAGTAAGCTTGGTCTTCAAAGGAAGCTACTGCTGCTGCAATGGCAAAACGATCCATTGGATAAGAGTTAAAGCTGTTTTTAACCGCTTCCAATGCTGCAATTAAATGTGGCTGCGCAATCGCAAAACCAACCCGTAGACCTGCTAATGAGCGGGACTTAGACATGGTTTGGCAGACCACCAAATTGTCGTATTTCTCAACCAACGCCACCGCTGATTCTGCACCAAAGTCGACATAGGCTTCGTCAATCACCACAACCGAATTTGGATTAGCTTGAAGCACTTCTTCAATTGCAGATAAACCCAGTGCAATACTGGTTGGTGCATTTGGATTGGTAATAATGATGCCACCATTTGGCTGTTTATAGTCATCGACTACAATTTCAAAATCATCATTGAGCGGCAATACTTTGGTTTCGACACCAAAGAATTGGCTGTATACAGGATAGAAACTATAGGTAATATCTGGATAGAGCAATGGCAATTCTTGAACGAAGAATGCTTTGAAAATATGCGCTAAAACTTCATCCGAACCATTGCCGACAAAGACTTGCTCAACTGGCACACTTTGCTGTTTCGCAATCGCGTGCTTCAGTTCAGAGGCATCAGGGTCAGGATACAAACGTAAAACATCCGCACCATTTGCCAAGACATTCTGCACTGCTTCCACCACTTTTGGTGACGGTGGATATGGGTTTTCATTGGTATTTAATTTTAAAAGATTTTGGATTTTAGGCTGTTCACCTGGTGTGTACGGCTCAAGCTCACGTACTTCAGGACTCCAAAAACGCATTTGTTCTGTGGTGATATTCATTTTTAAATTCTCAAAATTCCCTCTCCTGCTAGGAGAGGGTTAGGGAGAGGTGTATCAATTCCCCCTCTCCTAACCTCTCCCAAAGGGAGAGGAAAATTTATTTCTTAATAAATTTCTGTTTAATATCTTATTGATAACGATAACGTGCAGAACGTGCATGTGCATCAAGATTTTCTTCTTGCGCCAAGATATCAGCAGTTTTCGCTAAAGTTTTCACGCCTTGTTCAGAGCACATAATCAGACTTGAACGTTTTTGGAAATCATATACGCCCAGTGGTGATGAAAAACGTGCTGTCCCTGAGGTTGGTAAGACATGATTTGGCCCTGCACAGTAATCACCAATCGCTTCAGGTGTATAACGCCCCATGAAGATCGCACCAGCATGACGAATATCTTCCGCCATTTCCTGTGCTTCATCTAAGCACAGCATCAAGTGTTCTGGTGCCACTTGGTTAATGAGTTCAGCACCTTCAGCACGATCTTTCACTAATACCAGTGCACCACGGTTCTCGATAGACGTACGTGCGATCTCAGCTTTTGGTAAAGCTTCTAAGTGTTTTTCAATCCATTCGCCAACTGCATTCAACAACGCTTCATCAGGTGTAATGAATACTGCTTGCGCAACCGTGTCATGCTCAGCTTGTGACAATAAATCCATTGCCAGCCACTCAGCATTATTTTCACCTTCTGCATACACTAGAATTTCAGAAGGTCCGGCAATCATATCGATACCGACTTGACCAAATACCGCACGTTTTGCCGCAGCAACGAAACGGTTACCCGGGCCTGTGATTTTATCTACAGATGGAATGCTTTCTGTACCATAGGCTAATGCTGCAACCGCTTGCGCACCACCAATGGTAAATACACGGGTCACGCCTGCCAAATATGCTGCTGCAAGTACCAATGGATTTAAGTCACCATTTGGCGCAGGTACCACCATAATAATTTCAGGTACACCTGCAACATGGGCAGGTACTGCATTCATCAATACTGAAGATGGATACGATGCCAAACCGCCCGGTACATAAATACCCACACGATCAAGTGGTGTGACTTTTTGACCTAAGGTATTACCTAAAGCATCGACATAGGTCCAGCCATCTTGCTTTTGTGCTTGGTGGAATTCACGTACACGGTTGGCAGCGAGTTCTAAAGCTTCACGCACTTCAACTGTTAAACCATCAAAGGCAGCTTTCAATTGTTCTTGAGTCAGTTCCAGATCTGAAAATTGATGCGCTGGATGTCGATCGAACTGCTGAGTAAGTTTAAGAACATGAGCATCACCATGCTGACGCACATCAGCAATGATTTGATCTACGGTTTTTAAAAGTTCAGGATCACTCACTGTTTCAAAAGCTAACAAGTCAGCAAATACCTGCTTGAAGTTTTGATCTTGAGTCGATAAACGTCGCATCAATTTACCCACAAGGTTGATATGGAAAAGATTAGTTTACCTGTTTTAACAGGCTTTGTGGTTATCTATCTACTTTCTTGAGCATGAGTTTTATTGGAAATAGCATTCGGCAAAATTGATGATTTCTCTAAACTCTCTATCAAATTCTGAATATAAAAAAAACCGTCCTTGCAGACGGTCTTTTAGAACAATAAAAATTAAGCTTTTTTCGCTTGTTCACGTGCTTCAACTGCTTGTTCAAGCTGTGCCAAAATTGGATTGAGCAAGGCTTGTTTACGCTTAAAGCTGGCTTTATTGACAATCAGACGTGACGACACTTTACAAATTTCTTCCAATGGCTCAAGACCATTGGCACGAAGGGTATTGCCTGTATCGACCACATCAACAATATAATCGCCTAGACCTACAAGTGGTGCAAGTTCCATAGAACCATAAAGCTTGATCACATCAACCTGCTCACCTAGGCTTGCATAATATTGACGGGTTAAATTCACATACTTAGTCGCAATTTTAAGACGGCCTTTCGGACGTTCCATACCAACCTTGCCTGCTGTCATCAGTTTACAGTTGGCAATTTTTAGATCTAATGGCTCATAGACATTTTGCGCGCCATGCTCCATCAACACATCTTTACCTGCCACACCGATGTCTGCTGCGCCATTTTCAACATAGGTTGGCACATCAGAAGCACGTAAAATCAGAATACGAACGTGTTTATGGGTTGTCGGGAAAATTAGCTTTCGAGACTTATCCGGGTCTTCCAGCAGGTTAATACCTGCCGTTTCAAGTAACGGTAGAGTTTCTTTTAAAATACGGCCCTTACTTAATGCTAAAGTTAAACCATGATCAAAATTGCCCATTACGTCAAAGTTTGGATCATCGTTTCTCATATCGCTCATTAACTTACTCGCTTAATTTGGGCGCCTAAACCTTGTAACTTCGCTTCGACATCTTCATAACCGCGGTCAATATGATAGATACGGTCAATCACTGTTTCCCCTTCAGCGGCAAGCGCTGCCAGTACCAAAGAGAATGAAGCACGTAAATCTGTCGCCATCACTGGTGCTGCAGAAAGTTTTTCCACACCTGTCACCACAGCATCATTACCTTCCACCTGAATATTCGCCCCCATACGAGCCAATTCAGGAACATGCATGAAACGGTTTTCAAAAATCGTTTCGGAAATTGTCGCAAAACCGCGGCCAATTGCATTCACTGCCATTAGCTGCGCCTGCATATCTGTTGGAAATTCTGGATGCGGCAAAGTACGGAAGCTGACAGCTTTCGGGCGTTTACCCATCATATCCAGTTCGATCCAGTCGTCACCACGTGTAACTTCTGCACCCATTTCTTCAAATTTTTCCAATACTGATTCAAGCAGGTTTGGATCTGTATTCGTTGTTTTTACTTTACCACCAGTAATTGCAGCAGCAGCTAAATATGAACCAGTTTCAATACGGTCAGCAACCACAGCATATTCACAGCCATGCAGGCTTTCAACACCAGTGACAATCAGCGTATCTGTGTCTAAACCTTCAATCTTGGCACCCATTTTAATCAGCATTTGCGCAAGATCGGTAATTTCAGGTTCACGTGCTGCATTACGGATTGTCGTTACGCCATCTGCCAGCACAGCCGCCATCAGAATATTTTCGGTACCACCCACAGTCACCATGTCAAAGACAACTTCGCCACCTTTCAGACGACCATCAACTTTGGCATGGACATAACCAGCTTCCACCTGAATTTCAGCACCAAGCGCTTCCAAAGCTTTTAAATGCTGATCAACAGGACGAGAACCAATCGCACAACCGCCAGGTAAAGACACCTGTGCACTACCGTAGCGCGCCAGCAATGGACCAAGCACCAAAATGGATGCACGCATAGTTTTTACTAACTCATATGGTGCAAACTGGTTATCCAGGGTTGAAGTATCCGCAACCACAGTATCACCTTCATATTTCATGGTGATCCCGAGACCGGCAATAAGTTTAACCAATGTGTTTACATCTTTCAGATTAGGCACATTGGTCAAGGTAATGGGAGTATCTGCAAGAATCATTGCAGCCAGTAGTGGAAGTGCTGCGTTTTTCGCACCGGAAATACGCACTTCACCTTCGAGCTTATTGCCGCCCTGAATTAAAAATTTATCCATTAATCTATTAAGCTCCAAATAAGCTTGCTTTGCGCCATTCTTCTTTGGTCATTGCGCGAATTGTTACGGCATGGACTTCACCACTGGCGATATAAGAATTGAGAGGAGCATAAACAGCTTGTTGTCGAGCAACTGGTCGCTTACCATCGAATTGATCATCCACAATACGGAGATCATATTTGCCGCCCTGACCACTCACAGCAATGTCAGCCTCTGGGAACGCGGCTTTTAAGATTTCAGCGAGCTGTTCATTATTCATCACAAGACCTCTTATAGGACTAAGGGTGTAAAACGGATCATTTTACTATAAATAAAAAAAATAATTCATTAGTCACATACATTATATATATAAAAAAAGAGGCTTTTAAAAACCTCTTTTTCCATTCTGCCCGATTATAAAGCCAATGGCTGATAATTCAGGTTCATTTTTCGATATCGATCAATTTGTTTTTTTAATTTTTCTGTCAAAAGCTTGATCGAGGTATACATATCATCGGCATTGGCATGCGCAAAAAATTCGATTCCCGGTAATCTGATAATCGCTTCCGCAATATGATTACTGCTTCCTTTTTTAGAGCGCTTATCAATCTGATGATCTTTTGAAAGTTTAACCTGCATACTGTTCACTTGATCCAGATGTTTAGTCATCTGCTGGAACTTTGTTTTTATAGTATCTTCAATTGCTGGCGTAATAGATAAATGATGTCCACGAATTGTTATTTGCATAGTTCTATCCCTCAACTTCGTTAGGATTAGACGAGTCACAGTCAAATGATTCGATGACAATAACCAATGCAAGGTTACAGTTCAGAAATTGGATCAAATCATTTTACGGTTCCTCAAAAGAAAAAGAGATTCATCATAGTGTCATGATGAATCTCTAGAATAGTCAGATTTTAAAACTTAGATCAAGACCTTTCGTTCAGAAGATGAAGGAATATGTAACGATTCACGATATTTAGCGACTGTACGTCTTGCTACATCAATACCTTCCTCTTTTAACATATTGGCAATTGCATTATCCGACAACGGCTTACGTATATTTTCCTCAGAAATCAATTTCTTAATCTTGGCACGAATCGCAGTTGAAGATGCTTCCCCACCCGAAGTCGTACCGACATGACTGGAAAAGAAATATTTCAATTCAAAAAGACCACGCGGTGTCAGCATGTATTTATTGGTTGTCACCCGAGAAACTGTTGATTCATGGAGCTCCACTTCTTCAGCAATATCACGTAATACTAGAGGTTTCATCCCTTCAGCACCAATTTCTAAAAAAGCTTTTTGATGTTCGACAATACAAGTGGCTACTTTTAACAAAGTCTTATGACGTTCATCGATACTCTTAATGAAATTTTTGGCTTCCAGCATCTGATTTCTTAAATACTGGTTGTCATCACTTTGATCCGCACGACGAATCATATTGGCATAAAACGAATTCACACGTAGTTTTGGCATCACGTCAGGATTCAACATTACTTGCCAGCAGTCATTCTTTTTCAACACGACAACATCGGGCACCTGATAATCAGATTCACGATCTTCAAATTCCAGACCAGGATGTGGCTTTAAGGTTTTAAGTAAATCTACTGCACAGCGTAACTGCTCTGGATTCAAACCAGTTTGCTTAATTAGCCGAGGTAATTCGTTGGTAATGAGTAGTTCATAATGCTGTAGCAGCTTGATTGCATCATTACGACAAGGTGTGGAAACTGGCAAATTATCCAGCTGAACCATCAGGCATTCAGCCAAATTGCGCGAACCGACACCAATAGGCTCTAATCGTTGAATATGTTTGAGTACTACAAGGACTTCATCATCTTCAATTTCCTCCTCATAGCCCATGCTTTGTAACAAGTGTTGAACTGAGGTGGTAATTTCCGAAATTTGGACTTCAAGAAAGCCCTTATCGTCCAGAGAATCGATAATGCAATGCGCAATCAACTTATCAATTTTAGAAAAATGTAGCAGATTTACCTGTTCAATCAGATGTTGCTGCAGACTTAAATGTCCCTGCCGATTATCCTCACGTTCTTCGTATTCAGCTGCACCTAAACTAGTGGGCTGATGGGTATATACATCATCCCAATCAGTATCCACAGGCAAATCATCAGGCAAATGATCTGCATTCAATTCATTGGTTAAGTCTTTTTGGTCATGCTCAACTTCAGAAGTAGATAAACTTTCTAAATTTGATTGTTCTTCAACTTTTTCCAGCAAAGGATTACTATCTAGCTGTAACTGAATTTCCTGTTCAAGTTCCAGACTCGACAGTTGCAATAATCGAATTGCTTGCTGTAATTGTGGAGTTAATGACAGCGAGTTCGCAACTTTTAAGCCCACTGATAATTTCATTGTTACCCCTCATTATTCAAACCGCGCTTTCTAAGCAATTTTTATGCCGCTTTATTTTTTTATAACATAGATTTGTTAAATTACATACAATTCCTTGTATTTTTTATGCACTATTTAAGCTATTTATTTTAAATATTAATATTAATTAGTATCTTATTTTTATCAAATGATCTTATTTGCTTTTAAAAATTGGAAATAAATTAAAAAATTACATAAAAAAACACCCCCTGTCAAATGACAGGGGGTGTTTAGAATAATGAGCTGGCGATGACTTACTCTCACATGGGAAACCCCACACTACCATCAGCGCTAAGAGGTTTCACTTCTGAGTTCGGGAAGGGATCAGGTGGTTCACTCTTGCTATGGTCGCCAGCACAACTGGTATGACTTTGCGTTTGGTCTTATTCGCTTTGCATTGCTGCTTTGCTTGCCGTTGCTTGGTCAAATGAGTTTAACAGATAATATCTGAGTCGAATTGTATGTTCTAGCGTTAGCTGAATCAAGTATTTCAAGACCGTTTGGTCTTTAATGAATCAATCTCTGCTCACTGCTTGCGCAGTTCGTACAACAACTGTTTGGGTGTTGTATAGTCAAGCCTCACGAGCAATTAGTATTGGTCAGCTTCATGTATCGCTACACTTCCACATCCAACCTATCAACGTCGTAGTCTTCAACGGCTCTTTAGGTGACATAAAGTCACAGGGAAATCTTATCTTGAGGTAGGCTTCCCGCTTAGATGCTTTCAGCGGTTATCCCTTCCGAACATAGCTACCCGGCGATGCGACTGGCGTCACAACCGGTACACCAGAGGTTCGTCCACTCTGGTCCTCTCGTACTAGGAGCAGATCCTCTCAAATTTCCAGCGCCCACGGTAGATAGGGACCGAACTGTCTCACGACGTTCTAAACCCAGCTCGCGTACCTCTTTAAATGGCGAACAGCCATACCCTTGGGACCTGCTTCAGCCCCAGGATGAGATGAGCCGACATCGAGGTGCCAAACACCGCCGTCGATATGAACTCTTGGGCGGTATCAGCCTGTTATCCCCAGAGTACCTTTTATCCGTTGAGCGATGGCCCTTCCATACAGAACCACCGGATCACTAAGACCTACTTTCGTACCTGCTCGACTTGTGGGTCTCGCAGTTAAGCGCGCTTTTGCCTTTATACTCTACGCGTGATTTCCGACCACGCTGAGCGCACCTTCGTACTCCTCCGTTACTCTTTAGGAGGAGACCGCCCCAGTCAAACTACCCACCAGACATGGTCCTCGTCCCGGATAACGGGACAGAGTTAGAACCTCAATATTACCAGGGTGGTATTTCAAGGACGGCTCCATGGCAACTAGCGTCGCGACTTCAAAGCCTCCCACCTATCCTACACAAGTAAGATCAAAGTTCAATGTCAAGCTGCAGTAAAGGTTCACGGGGTCTTTCCGTCTAGCCGCGGGTACACCGCATCTTCACGGCGATTTCGATTTCACTGAGCCTCTGCTGGAGACAGCGCCCCCATCATTATGCCATTCGTGCAGGTCGGAACTTACCCGACAAGGAATTTCGCTACCTTAGGACCGTTATAGTTACGGCCGCCGTTTACTGGG
>NZ_KB849575.1:110591-111104 GCF_000368625.1 Acinetobacter schindleri CIP 107287 | reverse complement strand
TTTTCGCAGGCTATCACGTCTTTCTTCGCCTCTGACTGCCAAGGCATCCACCACATGCACTTAATTACTTGACTATACAACCCCAAACAGTCGTTTATCCCTACAAGTAGGATAAGCAACAGATTATGATGATTACTCATCACTCTCATACAGTTGGCGTCTCGTAGATTTAACTACCGTACAGCTTCAATTAGATTCATATACCAAAACGCTTGATTCAGTTTAATCGCTAGAACTCATTTCTTAATCTTCATGTCTCAGTAATAAATTACTGTTAATGTTGATCTTAAAACGAGTTTGAACAAATTATTTCAACTCAAATATATTCTGTTAATGATTCACTGTATCCTCGTCGGACTACAGTCAACTGTGATAAATCACAGAGCTTAATAACCGTCCTCTCATCGCATTAAACAGAAGTATTGGAATATTAACCAATTTCCCATCGACTACGCCTCTCGGCCTCGCCTTAGGGGGCGACTCACCCAGCCCCGATTAACGTTGGACTGGAAC
>NZ_KB849575.1:76941-105907 GCF_000368625.1 Acinetobacter schindleri CIP 107287 | reverse complement strand
TAAAACCTAACTCAACCAATCTTAACTAAGTTACTGTTTTATCAGAAGTTTTAATCTTCATCACCGCCGATGGATGTGCATTCTACAGTATTTCACACCACGTGCAACCCCCTTTTTCAACAAAAATTACCGTCTGTTTATTTATTCTACAAAAAACCAGTTTTTCTCTATCTTTTGACTAAAAATGGTACAGAATCAGGCACGTTACTTAATATTTTCTTTGTCTTTCTTATAAAAAGCTTCATTACTTTTCTAAATCTGCATATAAACTGATTACTCTTCATATAATTTTTATTTAAATATTCATTATCTTTTATTTTAGCAGCCGCTCATTCTTATCATTTCAAAAAATAATTTTTCATACTTTTAAAACATATCCTCAAGAAAAACCCCGATAAATATCTTTTAGCGAAATATAGATAATTACTTCAAGCTCGTTATTTTCAATAAGTAGTGTCGCAATAATGGTTTCAGCATCGTTATTACTTATGGTTATATTATTGGACCACCAATCAGTGATCACATCAGACGAAAGCAAAGTTATCTCAGTAAAGTCAGACAATATACAAAGCAGAATACTTAAAGAAATAAGTAATCTAATTGAGAAGTAATTTAAGAACTCATTCTAATTTGATTTGAATTATTAAATTTCAGGCATAAAAAAACCGCTTAACGCGGTATCTTTTATCTCGACCATCTTTAAGGAGATGGTCGGAGCAGTAGGATTCGAACCTACGACCCCCTGGTCCCAAACCAGGTGCACTACCAGGCTGTGCTATGCTCCGATTTCAACTTTAAAAGTTGGGGTGAATGACGGGATTCGAACCCGCGACAACTGGAATCACAATCCAGGGCTCTACCAACTGAGCTACATCCACCATCATTTTGATTCTAAAATACCAGGCAACCAAATGGCGCGCCTGACAGGATTCGAACCTGTGACCATCCGCTTAGAAGGCGGATGCTCTATCCAACTGAGCTACAAGCGCTTTACCGATGATACTTATCATCCGCCTTGAAGAATTGGTCGGAGCAGTAGGATTCGAACCTACGACCCCCTGGTCCCAAACCAGGTGCACTACCAGGCTGTGCTATGCTCCGATTCATCTCAGCTTTCGTATCAAGCTAATCGCTTGGTACGGTGTGCATTCTAGGCGCGACGCCCAAAGACGTCAACACCTATATTTAAAAAAAATCAAAAAATCGCTTCAAGCGTATATTTATCAAGCATTTCAGACATTTTTTATACAAATCCTAACGTTTTAGACTGGCACTAAAGTCCAACATCCGGTCAAGTGGTAATTTTGCCCGTTGTGCCAAAGCAGGATCGACATGAATTTCCTGATCACCATGTTGCAACACATGCAGAATACCATCAAGTTCATTCATCGCCATCCAAGGACAATGCGCACATGAGCGGCAGGTAGCTCCCTCGCCAGCAGTTGGTGCTTCAATCAGGATCTTGTCCGGTACAGCCTGCTGCATTTTGTAGAATATACCGCGATCTGTTGCCACAATTAGTCGCTCATTAGGCAAAGTCTGAGCAGCTTTAATGAGTTGCGAGGTACTTCCAACAGCATCTGCAATTTCAACTACAGACATAGGGGATTCAGGATGTACCAGTACCGCAGCATCTGGATACAACGCTTTCATATTGGCAATGCCACGTGACCGGAATTCTTCATGCACAATGCACGCACCATCCCATAGCAACATATCGGCACCGGTTTTCTTTTGAATATAACGACCAAGATGCTGATCTGGCGCCCAAATGATTTTTTCACCTAAGCTATCTAAATGCTCGATAATTTCTACTGCACAGCTTGACGTCACCACCCAGTCCGCACGTGCTTTTACAGCTGCCGAAGTATTGGCGTAAACCACTACAGTATGATCAGGATGAGCATCGCAAAACTTGGTAAATTCATCGACAGGACAACCGAGATCCAGTGAACAGGTCGCTTCTAATGTTGGCATAAGTACAGTTTTATTCGGTGATAAAATTTTAGAAGTTTCCCCCATAAATTTCACACCAGCGACGACCAAAGTGGACGCTGGATGATCGCGACCAAAACGAGCCATTTCCAATGAATCAGATACGCAACCACCGGTGAGTTCTGCCAGTTCCTGAACTTCAGGATCGCAGTAATAATGTGCGACCAGTACAGCATCACGCTTTTTAAGCTCTGCCTGGATCTGTGCAAACTTTTCCTGCTTGGCCTGTTCACTTAACTGATGCTCTTTCGTCTCACCCAGGCGGTCCAAATGTGCCTGCACAATTGATTTGGCTTCATTGGCTATCAGTTTGGTTGCATCATTCATAACAACATCTTCTCTTTTCCTATATGCCTGCCTTACGCCAGACATCCACCCTACATCACATACCGGTCATTTTTGGCAATATGCCTTTTTTTGACCATTCAATAAAAAATTAAAAAGTATAAAAAAGCCTCCAAACGGAGGCTTTTGAATTAAATCAGCATTATGAACGATAGTCCGCATTGATTCGGACATAGTCATAAGACAGGTCACAGGTATAAACCGTATCTTTCGCTGTACCTCGTCCAAGGTCAACACGAATGGTCATTTCTGCCTGAGACATCACTCGCGCACCAGCTTCTTCCGTGTAATCTGCCGCTGCACCACCATCTTTACAGATTTGTACATCATCTAACCAAACCTGAATTTTTGCAACGTCTAAGTTTGCCACACCAGCATAACCAATCGCAGCCAGGATACGCCCCCAGTTTGGATCAGAAGCAAAGATCGCTGTTTTCACCAGCGGAGAATGGGCAATACTATAGGCAATATCACAACATTCTTGTGTATTCGCCCCACCCTCAACTGCCACAGTGATAAATTTGGTCGCGCCTTCACCATCACGTACGATCAATTGAGCCAAACGTTTCATGGTACGTGTAAGTACTTCAAGAACTACTGCATAACGTGGATCTTCAGTAGAGCTAATTTCAGCACCGCCCGCCTGTCCAGTCGCAATAAAAATACAAGAGTCATTGGTTGAAGTATCGCCATCAATGGTAATACGGTTGAATGACACGTTCACTGTTGTAGATAGCAACTGTTGAACCAGTTCACGGCTAATCGGTGCATCGGTGGCTACATACCCTAACATGGTCGCCATATTTGGACGAATCATGCCCGCACCTTTAGAAATACCAGTCATGGTATAGGTGATGCCATCCATTTCGAACTGTTCAGAAGCACCTTTTGGTGTGGTGTCTGTGGTCATGATCCCAGTCGCTGCATCTACCCATGCATCATCACACAATGAGTCTAGTGCTGGCTGTAAACCGCTCAATAGGCGCTCCATTGGTAGTTGCTCACCAATCACACCTGTTGAGAATGGAAGCACTTGCTCTGGTTTTACGCCAGCAAGCTCAGCAAGCTTTGCACAAGTTGCTTCTGCATTTGCCATACCGGTTGGGCCTGTACCAGCATTGGCATTACCCGTATTAATCACTAAATAACGTGGTTTGCCTACTGTCAAATGTGCCTTAGACACATGAACCGGTGCTGCACAAAAAGCATTCTGGGTAAATACCCCTGCAACATTGGAGCCTTCAGCCAGTTCAAATATCACCAGGTCACGTCGGTTCTGATAACGCACATACGCTTCTGCCGAACCAATTTTTACCCCTTTCACCACATGCATCTGTGGCATAGATACGTCACCAACTGCCATTTTAAAATGTCCAATATTGAAGTTTTAGAAAAATACAGCTTAGTTGATCTGAGACAAAAAATCGAGCCAAAGCCTGATAGACGCTCACTTTTCTTATGGTTTTTCACAATAAAAAACCAGCATAGTGACTGGTTTTATTAAGCTCAGCAAAACTTAGTTTTTTGCCAGCTGGGCAGCTTCATTTAGCAATGCTTGTTTCGCCTGTTGCTGACTAGTCGTGGACAATGCCGGATTAGATGCCACAATACGATCAGCATTGGCTGCATTGGCAGCAGTAATTGCAGCAGTTTGTAGTACAATCGGACGGTTCGGATTGGCAAAGGTATAACGGATACCTGTACGAGGGCTTTCCACAGTCACCTGACCGCTTGCATCTACCTGAACAGGTGCAGTCGTTGGGCCAATGGCTTGTTTGACTTTATCTACAGTTGTGGTTTCTGAAGCTGCAAAACTCAATGTAGGGATTGCCAAAGCAGCAATCATCAACGGTTTTAATACTTTTTTCATTGTCTGTCCGCAATTTGATGTCCAATGAGCAACTAAATAACACTTAATGTTATGGACTGCAATTCAAAATGTGCTTTTGAAAAACTTTTTCACATAAAAAAATCAGAGCCCTGGAGCTCTGATTTTTTATATCACTTAAATTTTACCGTGACACTGTTTGTATTTCAGACCTGAACCACATGGACACGGTGCATTACGACTTGCAGGCGCTTCAAATACCGGTGCAACTGAAGTTGTATTGGCATTTTGCAGGGTATGATCTTCTTCCCCACCCTCCAGCAGACTGTCAAATTCCTGATGAGACAACTGGATACGCATTGCTTCAGCCTGAGCCTGTTGCTGTGCTTCCATCTCAGCCAGTTCTTCAGCAGTTGGTACATGGATACGGGACAGGTCCATCACCACATCAGATTTGATCACACCCAGCATATTCACAAACAGGTTGTACGCTTCTTTCTTGTATTCCTGTTCCGGATTTTTCTGTGCATAACCACGTAGATGAATACCTTGACGCAGGTAATCCATCGCAGCCAGATGCTCTTTCCAATGACGATCCAGAGAATTCAACAGGAAGTGACGTTCCAAAGTCGCTGCCGATTCAGCACCCATCTGTTCACGACGTTCGCGGTAGCGATTAATCACTTCATCGGTAATACGTTCAACCAGACCTTCTTCATCCAGACGACGGTCCTGTTCTAACCATTGACCTATTGGTAATTCGAAGTTCAGGTCTTCTTTCAATGCCTGTTCTAGACCTTCAATATCCCACTGGTCATGAATAGATTCTGGCGGAACATAGTTCGCAATCATGCCTTTCATGACATCGCGGATCATTTCTTCGATGTAATCTTGTAGCGAGCTTTCGGCCAGAATGTCATCACGTTGAGAATAGATAATCTTACGCTGTTCGTTATTTACGTCATCGTATTTCAACAGGTTTTTACGAATATCAAAGTTACGCGCTTCAACTTTACGCTGTGCATTTTCAATTGAGCGCGATACCATCTTGTGCTCAATCGCTTCATCTTCTTGCAGACCCATGGCACGCATCATGGCAATGATACGGTCACCTGCGAAGATACGCATCAAGTCATCTTCAAGTGACAGATAGAAACGGGATACACCCGGGTCGCCTTGACGGCCAGCACGACCACGCAACTGGTTATCGATACGACGCGATTCGTGACGCTCAGAACCAATAATATGCAAGCCACCTGAGGCCAATACGGCTTCATGGTTATCTTCCCATTCAGCTTTCAAGCGAGCTTCATCTTCAGCTGTTGGATTTTCAATTTTAGCGAGTTTGGCTTTCCAGTTACCGCCCAGCAAAATATCGGTACCACGACCTGCCATGTTTGTTGCAATGGTTACTGCACGTGGTGCACCAGCTTGGGCAATAATATCTGCTTCACGTTCGTGCTGTTTTGCATTCAGAACTTCGTGCTGAATGCCCGCTTCTCGCAATTTGTCAGAAAGAATTTCAGAAGCTTCGATAGTCGCAGTACCAATTAGAATCGGTGCTACACCAGCTTCATGAACACGTTGAATCTCCTGAATAATCGCGTTGTATTTACCTTCACGATTCAGGTAGATCAAGTCATTCTGGTCATTACGGATCATTGGACGGTGGGTTGGAATCAGCACCACATCCAGACCATAAATTTCTTTCATTTCCGCAGCTTCAGTATCCGCTGTGCCGGTCATACCAGACAGTTTTTTATAAAGACGGAAATAGTTCTGGAAAGTTGTGGTTGCAAGCGTCTGGTTTTCAGGCTGGATTTCCAGACCCTCTTTCGCTTCTACCGCTTGATGCAGACCTTCAGACCAGCGACGGCCCGGCATGGTACGACCCGTGTTCTCATCAACAATGATGACTTCACCTTCATGGATGATGTAATGCACATTGCGTTGATACAGGTAATGCGCACGAATTGCCGCAGTCACGTGATGCACAAGATTCAGGTTAGATGCTGAATACAGACTCTCGCCTTCAGCTAGCAAACCCATAGAAATCAGTTCATTTTCAACAAATTCAAAACCGGTTTCGGTGATTTCTACAGAACGCTGTTTTTCATCAATCCAGAAATGACCGCCATCCGGCACTTTCTCTTCTTTTTGCGGATGTAATTTTGGTGGAATACTATTGATTGCAGAATAAAGCTGAGAAGAGTCTTCACTTTGACCAGAAATGATCAATGGTGTACGTGCTTCATCGATCAGGATCGAATCGACCTCATCGATAATCGCATAAGTCAGACCACGCTGCTTTTTCTCTGCCAGCGAGAACACCATGTTGTCACGCAGATAGTCAAAACCGAATTCGTTATTGGTACCGTACGTGATATCGGCTTTATAAGCTTCAGCTTTTTCTGCCGGGTTTTGCATGGAGTAAATGATACCAATGCTCAAACCCAAGAATTCGAATAATGGACGGTTTAACTCAGCATCACGCTGTGCCAGGTAATCGTTCACAGTAATGACATGTACGCCCTGACCACTTAAAGCATTCAGATAACAGGCCAAGGTACCCATTAGGGTTTTACCTTCACCAGTACGCATCTCGGCAATTTTGCCTTCATGCAGGGTAATACCACCGATCAGCTGTACGTCGTAATGACGCATTCCCATAATACGTTTACCTGCTTCACGGCAGACCGCAAACGCTTCAGGGAGTAATTTATCTAGACTTTCGCCGTTATTATATCGTTGTTTGAATTCTTCAGTTTTTGCAGATAAGTCTGCATCGCTTAGGGCTGATATCGTCGGCTCGAGCGCATTAATCTTGTCTACGATTTTACGCATGCGTTTGAGTTCGCGCTCATTTTTGGTACCGAAGATTCCTCCGATCAGACTTGCCAACATGAATAGACTCTCTAAATCTTGCTTGTCAAATGAATATGTTCTTAGTCGTTTATTATGGTGCTAGAAATTTGAACTACAAGGGTTTTAATAAAAAAACCTTATTCCAGCTTCCAGCCCGGAGATCTAAGGCAACGTAATGTAGCAAATTTTGAACACGCAATATAGTAAAATGCATGGCTGTTTGATTCAAAAGCAGATAGATGGATTTTATCTTTATGCACTTTTGCTCATAAGAAAAGCTAAAAACGCTATTTTTAATTATAAAAAAACTGGTTCATATTAGTTTTATCCAAACCAATAACAGAATTTTGAGGCACATATCATGACTTTACGTTTAGGCGATACCGCACCGAACTTTGAACAACAATCAAGCGAAGGTCTAATTAATTTCTATGACTTTTTAGGTGATAGCTGGGGCATTCTGTTCTCGCATCCAGCGGACTATACGCCAGTATGTACCACTGAACTTGGCTTTACTGCAAAGCTTAAAGATGAATTTGAAAAGCGTGGTGTAAAAGCTATCGCCTTATCCGTAGATGATGTAGATTCACATCATGGCTGGATCAAAGACATTAATGAAACTCAAAATACCAGCGTGAATTTTCCGATCATTGCAGATCAGGACCGTAAGGTGTCTACCCTATATGATTTTATTCATCCCAATGCAAGTGAAACACTGACCGTACGTTCTCTGGTGATCATTGATCCGAACAAGAAAGTGCGTCTGATCATCACTTACCCCGCATCGACTGGTCGTAACTTCCATGAAATTCTACGTGTGGTTGATTCACTTCAGTTGACTGATAACCATAAAGTGGCAACGCCTGCCAACTGGCAACAGGGCGATGATGTAGTGATTGTTCCTTCATTGAAAGACGAGGAAGAAATCAAACAGCGCTTCCCTAAAGGTTATAAGGCAGTAACTCCTTACCTGCGTTTAACGCCCCAGCCTGAGCAAAATTAAAAGGACTCCTTTTTAATTTTGCGCAAGACAAACGAAGTGCGTAGTAAAGGATCAGCAAGGTGCTGCCTTGCCCTGAGGAATATTCCGCAAGAAGACGAGAAGCTATGCTTCGAGTTAAAACTAAAGCGTTGCTTTAGTTTTTCGCAAGACAAGCGAAGCGCGTAGTTTCCAAATAGGAACAATGTTCCGTTCTGAGGAATATATTCCGCATGCAGACGAGAAGCCATGCTTCAAGCGGTAAACTAAAGCCGAGTTGCTCATTAAACTAAAATTAAGCTGTAATCAACTCTCCACCATGGAAAGCAAATAGTCAAAATCATAAATATTCATTTCCATGTTGTGATTAAAACCTATTGATGAGCCGGGTTATCGAGCTTCCTATTAAGCCTGTCTTCAGACAGGCTTTTTCTTTGTGAAAAGTTTTATTCTGTTTAAAATAGTGATTAAAACTACAATTCAGAGCACCATGAAAAATTATTATTCATTTTTTATCGTTTCTATCTTTGCCTTAGCTGGTTGTATGACTACACCTGCCTTACCAGAATATCAGCGTCCTGCGCATTGGGGACAGGAAATTCATCAACAATATAATTTCTATCAGATTAGTAATGAACTCTATCGCAGTGAACAGCCCAGCCATGAACTGAAGCCTTTGTTGAAACAGTATGACATTGATGTGGTCATTAACCTGCGTTCACGTGATAAAGATTCTGAAATACTCGACAATGAAAATCTCAAGCTGAGACATATACCCATTCATACCTGGGCTATGCAACGTGAAGATTTACTCAAGGTGATGCAGCTGATTCAGCAGGCACGGCAAAATAATGAAAAGGTATTATTACACTGCTATCACGGTTCTGATCGTACCGGTACCAGTGTAGCCATGTACCGGATTATTTTTCAGAACTGGAGTATTGATGATGCGGTAACAGAAATGAAACATGGCGGTTATGGTTTTCACAGTATCTGGCGCAATATTGAAAAATTATTTACTCCTGAAAATGTAAAATGGATCCGAGAGCAACTCACAGATCCATCTTGAAGTTTAAAGCAGACTTAAATTAACGTTTATCTAAAGGCACCCAATCGTTAACCCAGGCTGATTTCATGTTCAAACTGGCATCAGAGGCGATTTTCTTACGGATCGCATCAGCTGCTTCACGGTCTTTCGATGGACCAACCATAATCCGTATTCCTTTTGAGGTTGGGCTCTTGGTCACCTTATAGCCTTTGGCACGCAGTTTTGCGGCAATCGCATCAGCATTGGCTTCATTGGCAGCCAGTGCCACCTGAACCATCCACTGCTTGTCATCTTCGCCTTCCAGCAACTTACGTGCTTTTTCAGCTTCGGCCTTTTTCTTGGCTTCTTCAGCTTTACGTTTTTCCTCAGCCTTACGTTTCTCTTCGGCGGCTTTTTGTTCAGCCTCTTTCTTCTCAGCCGCTTTACGCTGTTCTTCTGCTTTCTGCTGTTCGGCTTTACGCTTTTCTTCCGCCTTACGTTTTTCTTCAGCAGCCTTGCGCTCAGCTTCTTTCTTCTCAGCCGCTTTACGCTCTTCTGCCTTGCGCTTTTCCTCTGCAGCTTTACGCTCAGCTTCTTTCTTCAGAGCATCAGAAGAATCTTGCTGCTGGGTTAAATTCTGCTGCTCAAGCTTTTTTTGCGCGGCCGCTTTGTCCTCGGCTAAACGTTTCTGTTTGGCCTGTTCATCTTCTACCAGTTCTGGCGGAATATTGTCTGAGCTTTGCTGGCCCATACGGTGTGCATTTAGGGCAGCATATTCTTCAGCCGCCTTACGTGCTGCATCCGCTTCAGCCTGCTGTTGCATCGCCAGGAATTCTGCTGCACGTGCTTCCTGCTCAGCTACGGCCTTTTCACGGTCACGGCGCTGCTGCTCCAGAAGACGTTTTTCAGTTTCAACATCTACCGTCAATGAACTCGGACCAGCTACATCCCGACTTTCTACCTGAGCTGGCTGTTCTGGCACATTCACACTATGATGATCAATTTCTGCTTTGCCTTTCAGGAGTAATGCTGCCAATAAAACACCACCACCTAATAAAACAACGCCTCCCATCCAGCGTTGTTTGTTATTCATTGACATTCTTCCAAATACTCCCATACCGCTTCTAACGTATGAAATGAACCACACACTAAGATCAGCTGATTATTATTCGTTTCATCCAGCGCTGATTGAAAAGCTAATTTAACATTGTTATAGGTTTCCACCGCTTGCCCGGCTAAAGCATCAGTCAATACCGACAGCTCTGCTGCACGTGGAACATTTAACGGTGCAATTTTCCATAATCGGATACTGTCTTTCAATAACCCGACTACAGAATTTATATCTTTATCACCTAACATCGAAAAGACACAGACTACTTCCGAAATCTGCGAATGATGATTTAAATAGTGACTTAACTGTTTTAACAGGAACTCGACCCCATGCGGATTATGCCCGGCATCAAATATCACAGTTTTATTTGTAATTTCACGAATCTCAAAACGACCTGGCAATTTTGCCGTCTGAATTCCTTGTGCAATGGCTTCCTGACTGACTTCCAGACCACTCACCAGAATTGCTGCAACAGCTGTCGAGATATTATCCAGTGCCAATGAACCTGTCGGAAGTTTCAGTGTTGTCCCGGAAGATGCAAAACTCCAGGATGCACCATCTTCAAAGGCTTCATAAAAATAATCACGATTGATGGTATATAACGGCGCTGTACATTCGGCAGCCTTATCTAAAATCGCTTGAGGAATGTCCTGCTGTCCGCCAAAAACCACCGGAATATTTGGGCGGATAATGCCGGCTTTTTCAAAGGCAATTTTTTCAATAGTATCACCGAGCCAGTCGGTATGGTCCAGACCAATATTGGTAATCACTGCAACGTCTGGATTGACGACATTGACCACGTCCAGACGACCACCCAACCCTACTTCCAGCACCCATACATCACACGCTTCATTTTTAAAAATAACAAAGGCAGCGAGTGTGGTTGCTTCAAAGAAAGACAGGCTCAAACCACATTCGCGGCGAGCCTGATCAACTTCAACAAAAGCATCTACCAGCAACTGATCTTCAACTTCAATACCGCATAGTTTGACGCGCTCATTAAAGCGATACACATGCGGGGATTGATACAGACCCACCTTCAAACCTTGTGCATTTAGAATGGCGGCCAAGGTGGTCGTGGTCGAACCTTTACCATTGGTTCCAGCAACGGTCAGCACTTTGGCTTCAGGCTGTGTAACGCCCAGCTTTTCAGCGACTGGAATGACCCGTTCCAGACCTAAATCAATACCCGTAACGTGAACATGGCTCCAATAATCGAGCCATGTATCTAAAGAATCTGTTGCTAAAGGTGCTGCTGTGTTCAAGGCAAATTCATCAATTTCGTGACAATACGATAGACTGTATCACGTAATGCATGACGGTGAACAATTTGGTCGATCACACCATGATCAAGCAAATATTCTGCACGTTGGAAAGGTTCTTCCAGCTTTTCACGTACTGTTTGTTCGATGACACGTTTACCCGCAAAACCGATCATTGCTTTCGGTTCAGCAATATGCACATCACCTAACATAGCCAGAGATGCAGTTACACCACCATAAACCGGATGGGTAAGCACGACTACGTATGGCAGACCTGCTTCTTTCAGACGCTGGATTGCAGCTGATGTACGAGCCATCTGCATCAAAGACAACATGCCTTCCTGCATACGTGCTCCACCTGAAGCGGCAAAACAGATCAATGGCTGTTGCAGTTCAATCGCACGTTCAGCGGCTTGCACAAAACGGTCACCCACCACAGTACCCATTGAACCGCCCATGAAATCAAATTCAAAAGCAGTTGCAATCATTGCTACGCCTTTCAGCTGACCCTGCATCACAACTAAGGCTTCAGTTTCGCCAGTTTTTTTCTGCGCTTCTGACATGCGGTCTGGATAGGCTTTGCTGTCGACAAATTTTAATGGATCTTTTGCCTTAAATTCTTGCCCCATTTCTGTCTGTACCTGGTCAAAGAACCAGTTCAGACGGTCACGTGCCTTCATTCTCAGATGTTCATCACATTGTGGACAAACATAGGCATTAAATGACATCGCGGTACGTGTCACCAAAGCATGACATTCTGGGCACTCAATCGTTGGCTCAGTAAATGTCGCCTTAAGTGCGGTTTGCTCATCAGGAACATCAATACCTGGAACTGTACGTTCCGTCCATGGGGTCGATGGGCTCAGAATTTTGCCTGATTTGACTGGTTGACTCATACTAACTCATCGAGCGCTGCTCGAAGCTCCTTGACTTTATTCACCGTTTCGACAACGGCTTGTTCTGGCGCGAGCGTTGCAAACTGCTTCACGAACGCACTTCCTACAATCACTGCATCGGCAGCAACACCCATCGCTTTCGCAGATGCAGCATCACTGATACCAAAACCAACGCCAACAGGAACATCTGTCTCGGTCTTAATTTTCTGAATGCGGGCTGCAGCTTCAGATACATCTAAAGTTGCTGCACCGGTCACCCCTTTTAGTGACACATAGTAAATAAAGCCGCTGGCCTGTTTTACCACGTGCTGAATACGGGCATCGGTCGAAGTTGGCGCCAGCAGGAAGATTTGATCCATGTCGTATTTTTGCAATACGATTTTCAAATCATCTGCTTCTTCAGGTGGCAGATCCACCAGAAGTACACCATCGACTCCACATTCATGAGCATAAGCCACGAACTTTTCATAGCCAATCACTTCAACAGGGTTTAAATAACCCATCAGAACCACTGGAGTTTCGTTATCTTTCTGACGAAACTCTTTCACCATTTCCAGAGCATTCAGGGTATTGGTTCCGCCTGCAAGTGCGCGTTCAGCAGCAAGTGCAATCACGGGACCATCCGCCATCGGATCTGAAAATGGAAGACCCAGTTCAATCACATCGACACCGGCATCTACCATTTGATGGAGCAGAGGTACAGTCACCTCAGGATGCGGGTCACCAGCCATAACATAAGAAACTAAAGCTTTACGCTGTTGAGATTTAAGTTGTCCAAATCGTGTGGCTAAACGTGACATAGGGTTGTGCGTTCCTTAACGTGTTTTCAAACTTGAAGCGTTGACTATTGTAGAAATACAAGACACCGCATTGTAACGCTATTTTTTGTTCATTGAACAGTACACAGCGAAGCGGTATTGTATTTCATTTCCTGCGCGAAGATTTCAGAACAACCCGAAAGACAGTATTTACGAATATTTTGATTTTTTTCTCAATGATCAAAGATGACTAATTTCGCTATTCTGTAAAATATTGAATGTTTAGATAAACTTATTTTTATCACCAAAAACTGAATAAAAACACAGGTGTTAGCGCATATATTTAAAGTTTTCTGAAATTGCAAAACCTGCTTTATACTACGCGCACTTTTTTACTTTTCTATCTCCTATGCAGACTGATTCAGAAGCTACAGTGCAGGCACGGGCCATTGCACTGTTGCCGCTTATTGTATTTTTAACAATATTTTTAGGCAGCGGGATTTATCACACCATGATTGGAACCGAGTTCGCGTTCTATCAGGTGAAAGCGCCTGTTGCTGCCCTGCCTGCGATTATCTTGGCTGCATTAGTGTATCGCGGCAAACTCAACCAGGGCATTGAAGAATTTCTTAAGGGTGCCAGCCATCCTAACCTGATTCTGATGTTCATGGTGTTTATGCTGGCGGGGGCATTTGCCAGTGTCAGCAGTGCCATTGGCAGTGTCGATGCCACCGTGCAAATGGGTCTATCGGTGATTCCACCAGAATTTATCTTGCCGATGCTATTTATTATTTCGGCATTCATTGCAACTGCAATGGGTACCTCAATGGGAACGATTGCTGCCTGTGCACCGATTGCCTTTGGCTTTACTCAAGCCACAGATATTACCGTGATTCATGCCATTGGTGCTGTTGTCGGTGGTGCGATGTTTGGTGATAACCTGTCGATGATCTCGGATACTACGATTGCGGCGACCAGCAGCCAGAAAGTCCAGCTACGGGACAAGTTCCGGGTCAATGTCTGGATTGCGGTGCCTGCGTCAATTGTCACTATTGCGATTTATTTCTTTCACACCAGCACAACAAGCGGCGTAGAATATAAGGAGTTTAACTGGCTATTAGTCCTGCCTTATATTGCGGTTTTTGTCTTGGCCTTTAGCCGTTTACACGTTCTGGCTGTGCTGACTATTGGGGTGCTACTTTCCGGCTTATTTGGTCTGTTCGCGACATCAGAGTTTGACCTGCTCAAACTGAATACTTCAATTTATGATGGTTTTGTGGGAATGTTCGAAGTCGCTTTGCTGTCGATGTTCCTCGGTGGTTTGTCCGCCATCATGCAACGTGAAGGTGGCCTGCGCTGGCTGATTGAACGCATCTATGCGCTAACCCGTTTATTTAAAGTTGGCCGTCAACGTGCCGGTGAAATTGGTATCAGTTTTCTGGTAATTTTCTCGAACCTGTTTGTGGCCAATAATACCGTGGCGATCATCTTGTCTGGTGATATGGCACGTGAAGTGGCAAAAGAATATGGCGTTGATCCAAAACGATCTGCTGCCTTGATGGATATTTTCTCTTGCGTAGTTCAAGGTCTGATTCCTTACGGCGCACAACTATTGCTGGCCTGTTCGATTGCCAAGCTGTCTCCGGTAGAATTGATTGGTGGCGTTTATTATTGCTGGATTCTGGCGATCTTTGCAGTACTGGCAATTGCATTTAGGTTTCCCCGACTCAAAGCAAATGCTTAAGCAGTAAAAGTAAAAATCGGCGATCCTTATGGGTCGCTTTTTTATTTCTATTTTTCTTCCTTTGTATTGAAGAGTTTTCGTGCCTGTAAAAGTGTTTGTCCTGTTGCTGCCTTATAGGCACGCGCCAATGCAGATTGATCAGAATAATCCAGCTGCTGAGCAATTTCAGTCAGGCTAAGTCCCTGCTGTAATAACATCTCACAGCGTTTCATTCGCTCCTGTTCCAGCAACCTTTTAAAGGAACTGCCCTGCTCGCTTAAATAACGCTGCAAACTCCGTGATGACATCCATAGCTGCTGTGCCAGTTGTTCAATTTTAATTGCTTGATATTCAGTACGTAGCTGATCAGCAATAATTTTTCGTGCCTGCTGTAATATTGATTCATTTGAAGACCTGGTAGCAATGGCTTCTTCAGCCTGGCGGACGAGCAGCTGTAACAGCATCGGATCAGCCTGTTCTGACCTGAATTGTAAATCTTGTAAGTCCAGCTCAAAACCATAATGGGCCTGAGAAAAACGCACGTCCACGCCAAAGAATTTCTGATAATGCCGTTGCGCCATCAACGGTGCATGAGCTAACCGAACACAACGTAATACCAGCGGATGATCCTGTAAAATATAACGACCCAGTTGCACCATCGCTGCAATCGTTAATTCATTCAGTAACTGGTATTTCTCATGCAGAAAATCCCAGTACAGTTCAATACTTTGTTCATGCTGTTTTATCTGCAGAGGGACAAACTCACTACCGTCCACTACTAGCCGTTGAAAACGCATGATATAACCGATCATCTCGGAAATACTGCTACTTTTCGAGGCCATATAACCCAATACCCCAAAATGCTCCGGACGAATAGAATGGACAATTTCAAAAATTAATTGCGGGCAATGCAGATACGTTTGGGTCCTTTCAATAACTGTGTTTAATAATTCAAGAGGAACTTCAGTATCAAAAGGCTGATCAATTAAATGGCGCAGTGGAGTATTTAGATCTTCAAGAAAATCAGCCTGCAGGGGTTCTATATTCAGGCTGCGCAGATGCGTAGCCCACAGTTGAATATAACCATTTGATATTCTTATGTCCTGCATGTGTAATTCTCGATGAGTGCAGCAATTTGACAAGTTTTATTTTCATTTGGCGTAAAATGTATAAAAATTGGCAATAACTGTCAAAACAATTTGTGTAATGGTCGACATACTGTCAGCATCGACATCAACAAGAATGACAAAAGATGAATGCACCATTAAAAACAACTGTACAGCCGGTGGTTCGCACCAATCTTGACTTTAAACTTGATGAAATTCCTCGCTTCTGGTTTGGCGGTGATCCTTTCCTAACCCGTATGTTTGACGCCTTGAGCCTGACTTTCCCGGATGGTGAACGCTACTTCATTCAAAGCGTACGCCTGTTTCGCGATAAAATTACCGATCCTGACCTGCAAAAACGTGTAGCAGACTTTATCCGTCAGGAAGCACAACACGGTATTGCGCATGAAAAGATGAACCAGATCATGAAACAGCAAGGTATGCCGGTAGATCAATTCATTCAGCGTTTAAACAGAATTTTTAAATTCGAACTGGAAAAACGCTCACCTCAATACAACATTGCCATGACCGCTGCGGCTGAGCATATGACTGCGCTGATGGCAGAAACCTTCTATGCTTATAAAGACACCTTGAAAGAAGCGCATCCTTATGTGCGTGCCCTGTTTGCCTGGCATGCAATCGAGGAAATGGAACATCGTGATGTTGCGTTTGATGTAATGAAACAAGTGGGCGATGTACCAGAAAATCTACGAAAGTTCACCTTAGCATGGACCAGTGTATTGATGATCGGCTTTACCATTTATCGGGCCAATGTGATGTTAAAGCATGACGGGTTTACGCCACGCCAACGTCTGCAGATGAATATTCGCGGCCTGCCATGGTTCTTTGGCAGAAAAGGCAAGCTGACCCGTATGGGCAAACAGTATCGTGACTGGTTTAAAAAGGATTTCCATCCTAGCCAGCATCCCGTGATTGCTCAATACGACGTCTGGGTAAAAACACTGAGTGAAACCGATGATCCAATTCAGGCAGGTGAAGCATTCTGGCGAGCAGCTAAAGACTAAAAAAATAAAAGAAAAAAGCCTTTAACTAAAGGCTTTTTTCTTGCTGATGATTACCATTTGGCATAATGCTGTTCAAGCAAAACATATTCATCTAGCAATACATATTCCTGATCATCCTGCTGAATGGTCCCGGATACTCGTGCCTGCCATTGGCTAAACTGGCTACCGACCAGACGCAGATTCAGATTTTCATAACGGCGCCAGCCCGTAGTCACACGCAAATTTAGCTTCTCATCCAGTGAGTGTATACTCCACTGATTTTCTGATTCCTGCTGAAACAGCACGTCGGTCAAGGCATAAATCTTACCGTTCACCCATAGACAGTTTTCATTGCCAAAGCTTTCATTTACGCCTGATGCAAGATTAATTCCAATCCGGTTCTGCTTGGTATCCCAAAAATTACAGGATAACCAGAACCATGCTGTTTCGGGACGCAGAAAACCACAGGTATCATCCAGTGAAGCAAAGGTACGTTCATTAAACTGGATGGTCTGCCCTTGTTTGTTAACAAAATGTCCTTCACAGCCTAAAGTCGTTAATTTCTGGGTATAAGTCCAGCCATTAATACCTGTTGGACTACACATACTGAGTGGATCTGTTCCGGCACAGAAAATCCGGGCACTCAGCTTTATATCTCCATATTTGGTCACAGTGATATAACGCACACCATTGGCATGCTGAATTTCAATCTGGTAAGGAGATTTATGGAAATAACTATGATTAAACAGCGGCTGTTCATCTAAAACAGTGTGACGTGACAGAAAATTGATCGCATTCCATTCCCGTACTTCATTGGTCTGATGATCATAGATATAGAAGAAACCATGCCCTGCCCAGGCAATATCAGCGATCGCTACGCCAATACTGTAGTGTTCATGCTGAATGCTACAGAATTTGAATTTTTTGTATTTAAGATGCTTACGCCAGCCGGCAACAATCTGGCCATAAGGAGTTTTGTACTGGTAAGCATTGTAATCGATACTTTTGGGAATCTCTTTGAAACGTCCGTAACGGGGTTGTCCATTTGCCTGAATTAAATCCATATAAGGCATTCCATCTAAGTCGGAGAGTTTATACAGCCGTGTTCAATATTATGCTAATTCCTTAGTCTTGATAAGGAAATTTTTCTACCGTTTATCGCCAAATTACTAGCAAGAATTTGATTTCATTTGAATCTTATTCTTTTTCTGAGGATCCAAAATTTTAGTTATCTGTATAGGAGACTTTTTTTGCGACATGGATGTCGCCCGTTGAGCAGCATTATCAGGATGTAATGTCTGCTGATTAAAAAACCTTTGGTTACTTTGGGCTTTTCCAAAGTAATATCTACCTGCAGAAAAGTTTTTGAAGCATTTTTCTCGCACACCCATTTTCATTATAAGTCTGCATATTGATTCTTTAGTAAATTATTACTTTTGTTTCGGCAAAAGTAACAAAACTATTTTGTATTTCTGATGCTACTTTCCTGTTTCACAGAAATACGGGTGACATCCATGTCGCTGATTCACGATTCAAATTTCTGGAAAATATTCCATCTTTTTAAAAATAAAAAATCGCACTCAATTGCTTGAATACGATTTTTAAATCCTCCCAACCCTCCTTTTTCAAAGGAGGGCTATTCCCTCTTTGATAAAGAGGGTTAAGGAGATTGTTTACATCTCGACCATTTCCACGCCATCAATGCCTGCAACAGTCATCAAGTCTTTGTCACCACGACCTGAAACAGTGGCAATGATGATCTGGTCTTTAGACATCGTTGGAGCAAGTTTAGTCACGTATGCCATCGCATGTGAGCTTTCTAGCGCAGGAATAATACCTTCGATCTTGGTGAGGTCACGGAAACCTTGTAATGCTTCTTCATCATTGATCGGTACGTATTTCACGCGATCCATATCTTTCAGGAAGCTGTGTTCCGGTCCAACACCTGGATAATCCAGACCCGCAGAAATCGAATGCGTTTCGATAATCTGACCTTGTTCGTCAGACATCAGATAAGTGCGGTTACCGTGTAGCACACCGACATGACCAGCATTCAATGGCGCAGAATGCTTACCACTTTCGATACCATGACCTGCTGCTTCAACGCCATACATTTTCACATCTTGATCATTCAAGAATGGATAGAATAAGCCAATCGCATTTGAACCGCCACCGACACAAGCAACCAGAGCATCTGGAAGACGACCCGCCTGTTCCAGAATCTGACGGCGTGCTTCACGACCAATAATCGACTGGAAATCACGAACCAGTTGCGGATACGGGTGTGGGCCTGCTACCGTCCCGATTGCATAATATGTGGTATCAACATTTGTCACCCAATCGCGCATTGCTTCATTCATGGCATCTTTCAAAGTCTTAGAGCCACTTTCTACTGCAACAACTTTTGCACCCAACAAACGCATACGATACACGTTCATGGCCTGACGTTTTACATCATCTGCGCCCATATATACAACACATTCAAGACCCAAACGTGCTGCGATGGTTGCTGTTGCAACACCATGCTGACCTGCACCAGTTTCCGCAATAATACGTTTTTTACCAGATAGTTTTGCTAACAGCGCCTGACCAATCGTGTTATTTACTTTATGCGAACCTGTATGGTTTAAGTCTTCACGTTTCAAGTAAATTTGCGCACCACCCAACTCTTTCGACCATCGTTCAGCATGATAAAGCGGACTTGGACGACCTACGTAGTAAGCGAGGTCACGGTCGAATTCTGCCAAAAACTGTTCGTCATTTTTCATACGGAAATACAGCTTCTCCAGGTCTTCCAGAGCTGCCATAAGTGTTTCTGACACAAAACGCCCGCCATGAATACCGAAATGCCCTTTTGCATCAGGGAATTGGGTATAGTCAATCACATTATTTTGCTGATCCACGTAGGACTCCTTGCATAAAGCGTTCGATGAGTTGTTGGTCTTTAATACCTTTTGCGGACTCGACACCGCCGCTCACGTCCACCGCATACGCATGTGTGGTGAGAATTGCCTGTTCGATATTGTCAGGATTTAACCCCCCTGCCAAGATCAAAGGAATATTGAGTTTAGGGAAAGTGGTCCAGTCAAAACTATGCCCTGTTCCACCTTTTAAGTCTGGATGCCATGCGTCTAACAGCACTGCACTTGCGCCTGCATCCTGATATTTTTGAATTTCAGCTACTACATCCAGACCGGGTTTGACCTGAATGGCTTTGTACCAACGGCGTCCAACCTGTCTGGCTATCGACCAACACTGCTCTGGAGTTTCATCACCATGAAATTGCAGGATATCCAGCGGCACGGTTTTTAAAATAGTCTGAATTTCATCGGCACTGCTATTTACGAATAATCCCACTGCCTGTACATAAGCGGGAACCGTCTGAATCAGTATTTCAGCCTGCGCTAAAGTCACACTACGTGGACTCGGCGGATAAAATACAAATCCAATCGCATCACAGCCTGCATTGACTACAGCATGTACATCTTCAACTCGGGTAATTCCACAAATTTTGGCACGGGTTCGCATATTGATTTGGCTCGAAAATTTCCTCAATGTCATAGCCGATCTATAAAATTGAGCAAATCATTGTAAAGCAATTTTTATAGCTTGCGTAAAGTTCGATCTGATATTTATTTATTCAGATTGTTTAAATGACATGCTCGACTTATACTGCGCTCAACTTGCAACAAGTTAAAGCTTTCTGCTTTAGGGAAGCTGGTGTAAATCCAGCACTGCCCCCGCAACGGTAAAAAATGAAACGTCAATCAGTTTAAACCTCAGGTTTACACCACTGCATACAACGATATAGAGATGTGGGAAGGTGGATTGGCAGCATGGCAACGGCCCTGCACATTTAAGTCCGGATACCTGCTTGTTGTGTTCTTTAACTCAATCATTCACGGGGAGTGAATGTATGGAACACATATCATGACTATTCAATTTCAGCCTGCTGCTTTAGCGGGTTCGATCGCACTTGCGTTGGGTTTCACATCTTCTGTTCATGCTGCTGAACAAAATATTGCTAGAGCATCTTTAAATACGATTGTAGTGACCGCTACACGTTCTGAGGAAAAAATTGAAAATGTGCCAGCGCGAATTTCGATTATTGAGCCACAAGTCCTTGAGCAATCTCCTATAGCCTCATTTCCTGAGCTTTTAAAATCAGAAGCTTCAGCAAATATTGTCCAATTAGGTGACTTGGGACAGCAATCCTCAATTTTTCTTCGGGGTACAAACTCGACTCAAACGCTAGTTCTACGGGATGGTGTCCGCTTAAATACCGCAACTACAGGTGCTGCAAGTATTCCTTTCCTTGATACGACCGATATCAAGCAAATTGAAATTCTCAAAGGCCCAGCATCTGTACTTTATGGAACAGATGCTATTGGTGGTGTGATACAACTCATTTCGAAAACGCCTGAAAAAACAAGTGCATTTGTTACTGGAGAAATCGGCGAAAATAAAACTTATAAATCATTGGTAGGCGCTGATCTGGCCGAAGACGGACTTTATGCCCAAATCCGTGGTCAACGCTTAGAAACAGATGGAACAGCAGTTAAAGAAATTAAAAATAACCCTAAAGCTGCTTTCGAACAAAAAGGCTATAGTGCCAAAATTGGTGTAGATAAAGATGCTTACGGTCTGTCTTTAGACTACAGCCAAAATGAAGGCAACAGCCAATATGATAATTTTGGTGCTTTGACCGATCAGGATTTCAAAAATGAAATTATTAACCTGAAAGGTCATATTCAAGTCCAGCCTTCTATTGAACTAAATGCACGATTATCTCAGTTCAAAGATGATCTGTATCAAAATGATCCTAATTACCTTGGCGAACTTGATTATGTATTAAGTAAAACTCAGGAAGCTGAACTATACGGTAAATGGCAAATCACCCCTCACCAAAATATTTTACTTGGTTCCACTTTCCAGAATATTAAAGGTGACGTTTTATCATATGGCAAAAAATATGATACCGACGTAGATTCTCAAGGTTATTACATTCAACACCAATACAATCATTCTGGCTTAAACACACAGGTTGGCCTTCGTATTGAAGATCATGAACAATATGGTACTCATACAATAGGACAGGCTGCTGTTCGCTATCAGATTCTGCCACTAACTAGTATTTATACAAATATCGGTACAGCTTTCCGTTCACCCACATTGAATGAGCTATATAGTTCATCTGGCAATCCGGATTTAAAACCGGAAGAAAGTATTTCTTATGAAATCGGTTTAGATCAAAAACTTACTTATGGGTTTAGTAGTGGTATTTCCCTATATCGAAATCAAGTAGATCATTTAATTGATGCGACTGGTGCAACGGGTTATAAATTTAAAAACTTGGACAAGGCGACATTTGAGGGTACTGAAGTTTACCTGAAATGGGCTGGCGAACATCTTTATGCGAATGCAACATACAATTATGTACGGGCCCAAGATGATTCCACAAATGAAGATTTGAGCCGTCGCCCTCGTCAAAAAGCAGCATTTACGACTGGTTGGCAGGAACCAACTTTTGGTTTTTCTACTACCCTGACTGCTAACTCATCTTCTGATAATAGCGCATACGATAATGTCCGTATTCCAGGTCATTTCAATATTGATATGCATGGTTATTACAACGTTAATGAAGCTGTGAAGTTATTTGCTAATATTCAAAATGTGGGTGATAGCAAATATCGTACAGCTTATGGTAGCGGCAGTTACTACATCAACGGCGGCCGCCTTGCCTCTGCCGGTGTAACTTTCAAATACTAATTTCATCCAGCTTGAACAAATACTTTTGAGAATCATGTCATGCCTATGGCATGATTCTTTTTATTTACAGCATTTAATTATTTAAGGATCTATTATGGGCCACCGTTTAAGTAAGATCTATACCCGTACCGGCGATTCAGGTACCACAGGTCTGGGTGATGGTTCACGTGTTGCCAAGGATGATTTACGTATCACCGCTTTGGGTGATGTCGATGAACTCAACGCAACCATTGGTGTATTACGCTCCCAGATCAGTATAAGTCCAATTGAAGATAAAGCGACTTGGGACAAATCACTTAGCCTGATCCAGCACTGGTTGTTTGATTTGGGTGGTGAGGTCTGTATTCCCGGTTTTAACTTGGTTCAACCGGTATCTATTGATTTTTTAGAAAATGATATTGACCGTATGAATGAAGCCTTACCAATGCTGAAAGACTTTATTTTGCCGGCTGGTTCATTGTCTTGTAGCTATGCCCATCAGGCGCGCGCTGTTTGCCGTAGAGCTGAGCGCAGTGTCATGTCTGTACACAGCCGTGACCAGAATATTCAGGCAACCTCACTTCAACTACTTAACCGCCTATCAGACTGGTTATTTGTAGCTTCACGTACTTTACAACGTGCTGAAGGCGGTTCTGAAGTACTATGGCAGAAAAATATCAATGAAACTATTGATTAATAAAACCGCTAAAACTTATTAAACTCCACAGAAAAATCTGCGTCGACGATCTTTGCAATAAAGTTCCAATGGCGCAGAATATCGTCATTGTTCCGTCATAATTATTCGACATCATGTATTTATCTTTATTTTTTCAGGTTATCGCAACATGCGTATAATCGGCCATCGTGGTGCGCGTGGGGAAGCACCAGAAAACACCCTCGGTGGATTTCAATATATTCAGGAAATCGGGATTCGCGCGGTTGAGTTTGACGTACGTCAACTTAAAGACAATGCCTTGATTATTATGCATGATGATGATTTTGTACGTACCACAGGCCAGCAAAAGCATCTTTATGAATGCAGCCGTGAAGAACTGTCCCCATATAATCATGCCGTACAATGGTCTGAATGGAATCAGGTTGAACCAACTCCCCTTTTAAACCAGACTTTAAATGTCATTCAGAACTTTGATCATATCGAAGTCGAAATCAAAGAAGTGGCTTCCGAAGCTGCCGCGGAACAAATCACCCTGGAATTACAGCAACAACTCCAGGGCTTTGAACATTCAGCTATTATTACCAGTTTTGATGCCAAAATTCATGCTGCACTGCAACAACAAAAATCACAGTTTAAGCGTGGTTTATTGATTGAAACTGATGTAAAACATAAAGCCATTGATCAGGCACTTAAACTGGGTTGTTGTCAGATTGGTTGGATGAATGAATTGGCCAACAAAGAAATGATTAAGGCAACTCAAACTGCCCAACTGAATATCAGTGTATGGACAGTCAACGATATTGAGCGTGCCAAAGAATTACGTGATTTAGGTGTACAAGGTTTAATTACTGATTATCCTAAACTTATGCTGCAACAACTCTAAAGATAATAATTTTTTTGTTTTCTCCACCTCTTAGATTTAAGAGGTTTTCTTTTAATTATCAGATAGTGAAAAGCTGAGTAAACGTATTGCTATACATCTGTATCTAATCTTATTAACAGTGTACTCATTATGGAGAGCTTCCATGAAAGTACTGACCTGATGGTCATGACTGATAATACATTTTTAGAACTATTTGTTTTGAACTTATTTTTATATGGCTAATACTGATACACGCATGAACTAAATAGAAATTTTCTGCTTCGTAACAGGTCAAATTCTTAATTTTGATAGTTAAAAACTGCACCTTATCACAGCTTAAAAATGTCACATTTCGTTTTAATTATTCTGTTACTCATAAGTACAATACACCTGTGCAATAAAGCTAGTGCCACCCTATTGCCCATGTTAATATGCATAAGTTCAATCCCCTATAAAGCTTAGAGGATTTGGCCTTTTAGATATACCTTCCTAGGTTCAGAAACATCTTCTTCCTAGGTTCCAGGAGTGCTGTTGGAGATGAATGCTCCCCTACCTCAAGCCCCAATTAACTGGGTCGCTGTATTTGCTTTGGTTGCATTGCCAATCGTAGCTGTCATTGCGATCCCGTTGTATGCGTATCACCATGATTTCAGTCTTGCTGCCTGGATCAGTATGTTTGTTTTACTTGGCGTCAGTAGCCTTGGTATTACAGCGGGTTACCATCGTCTTTGGGCACATCGTGCTTATGAAGCGACTTTACCACTAAAAATCATTCTGATGATCATGGGTACATTTGCTGTACAAAATAGTATTTTATACTGGGGCTCAGGTCACCGTACCCATCACCGCCATGTCGATGATGTCGAAAAAGATCCATACTCGATCAACAATGGTTTCTGGTATGCGCACCTGGGCTGGATGCTTCGTGATTATCCGGCAGCAGAACCGAACTACAAAAATGCACCTGACCTACAGAATGACAAAGTCGTGATGTTCCAGCACAAGTACTATGTACCGCTGGTGATTGCTGTGCATACTGCGATTCTGCTTCCTATTGGCTGGGCAGTAGGCGATGTCTGGGGCGTATTGTTACTCGGTGGTCTGGTTCGTCTAATCCTGAGCCATCATGTGACTTTCTTCATTAACTCATTGTGTCACATGTGGGGTTCACGTCCATATACCGATGAAAATACAGCACGTGATAACTTCTGGTTAGCAATTGCAACCTGGGGTGAGGGTTATCATAACTACCATCACATTTTCCAGTACGATTACCGTAATGGGGTGAAATGGTGGCAGTATGATCCAACAAAATGGTTGATCTGGACCTGCTCTAAACTGGGGCTGGCAAAAAACCTACGCCGTATTCCAAGCTTTAACATCAAGAAAGCTGAGCTGGCAATGAAGTTTAAATATGCCGAGCAAGATCTTGCCGTGTATGGTCATGATGTTAATGAAGACATTGCCAATGTCAAAAGCAAGATTGCCCTTGAATATGATGCTTTCACACAAACCCTGAATGACTGGGCCAAGCTGAAAGAAAAAGAAATTCAAGTGAAAAAGGCAGCAGTTGCTGAAAGAATCCATCAGATGGATGACAAGTTGAAGATGGAATTCCAGCTGGTGGAACAACGCCTGTCTCATCACCGTGAAACTTTGAATTTACTGGTTCGTAACCTGAAAAAAACGCCAGTATCTGAATAATTTAGATACTGTACAAATGCTCCGAATTCGGGGCATTTTCTATTTATAGCTGGTCAAAAATGATCAACAGTTTTCGTTATCATTCTTTGTTATAGTGAACTAAACATACGTTAAATCTGATTGCTATGCACTTTAATGCTCGTTATAACACGCTCCCTCCCCGCCTCTATCATCATCAACAACCGGTTCCATTAAAAGAACCTAAAGCAGGTCATTTCAATGAGGCTTTGGCTGATCGGCTGCAGTGGTCGGAACAGGACAAAGCTGAATGGATAGAAATTTGTAGTGGTCAGAAAACTTTTGCTGAATTTGAACCCCTCGCAATGGTATATGCCGGGCATCAGTTCGGCCAATGGGCGGGACAGCTCGGTGATGGACGCGGTCTGTTGATTGCGCAAATTCTGGATAAAAATAATCAGACTATTGAACTACATTTAAAAGGTGCCGGATCTACACCATATTCCCGCATGGGCGATGGTCGTGCTGTATTACGTTCAGTCATTCGTGAATATCTTGCAGGCCATGCCCTAAACTGTTTAGGTATTGCTTCGAGTAATGCTGTTGGTTTTACCTCCTCTGCTCAAGGGATTCAGCGTGAAAAACTTGAACCTGGCGCGATGATGTTACGGACCTCCGACTGTCATATTCGTTTTGGTCATTTTGAATGGATCAATCAGTATCAACCTGATATTTTAAGTGAATTTGCCCAGAAATGTATGGAGTGGCATTATCCAGAATGTCTTGAAGCAGAGCAGCCGATTCTGGCGTTTGCAACAAAAGTTATTCAACGTACGGCTGTGATGATTGCGAAGTGGCAACTGGTCGGCTTTGCTCATGGCGTCATGAATACCGACAACCTGAATATCACCGGCTCTACACTGGACTTTGGTCCTTATGGATTTATGGAGCGTTTCCGCCCGAACTGGATCAATAACCACTCGGATTATCAAGGGCGTTATACCTATCAACAGCAACCAAGTATTGCTCACTGGAATTTATGGCAATGGCTGAATAATCTTGTACCACTCTGCCCTACTGACTATGACAGGGAACAATGGAAGCAGGATTTAGCAGCTTGTTTAGAGCATTACGAGCCGACTTTCCTTGAGCACTATAAACTCGGTCTAAATCAGAAAATGGGCTTGCCAGGTTTTCATAAAGACAGTTTTGATTGTGCCATGGCGTTCCTGCGTATCTTGCAATCTGAGCAATTGGACTACACGCAAAGCTTTATCCGTTTGCAGAATAAAGAGTATGACGTCATTAAGGATGATTGCTTAGACCGTCGTGCTTTTGAAAGTTTCTTGAGCCAGTATGAAACTATTCGCGAGTTTCAAGATACCACTGAGCTGGATACGCAAATGACTAAAGCTAATCCATATTATATTTTGCGTAATCATATGGCCCAGAAAGCTATCGAGCTTGCTGAAGCAGATGACTTCTCAGAAGTAGATCGCCTGTTCAAGTTACTTGGCCAGCCATTTACCAAGCAATCAGAACTCGAACAGCCTGAAGATTTAGGCCCTTTACCAAGTGATGTCCCAGAAGTCATGGTGAGTTGTTCATCTTAATTTATTCACAACTTTCCACTAAGCTGTGGATAATATTTAAATTATCCACAACTTTTCTTTAAATTATTCAAAGCTTATGACCTTGTACCCAATAGCATCTGAAAATCACACTCTCTCCATGAGGTCAGTTGTACCCAATCGTTCAGTGAGAGCAGTGATGTATACAGTTAAGCTGAAAATTGAATATAGAAAAATACTACGAGATATTTACCCTTATATCCGCATCAGTTGGCATATGAATAAAAAACATTAAATTATAGGATTGGAAGAGCCAAATCTCGATGCATCTCCAATCAAAGAGTTGATGAAAAAACTCTTATCAACAGGTGGCTTTTAATTTATCTCGAATGAAGCAGAAAGATATTGAACTATTGAAGCAGATCAAATTATTTGCCTTCTAAAAAAATTATTTATTATCTCCTATATTATTGTTATTTTTTTATTTTCTTAATTCTTTTTAAATTTATAAATGAGCTTATTCCTCAATTATTTTAATAAAATAATTAACAGACTTAACCTAGTAAACTTAAAAAATATAGTGAGAAGTCTCAGAATATATACATAACTCCTATTTTCCTACTCTCTTTATTTTTATGCGTAAAATAATAAAATTGAATTGTCGTTCTCTGTAATTAAAAAATACAGATCGAACACTAACTCTTCATTTTCTAATAATAAAAATAAAAACTGGTATTACTATTTTTAAATTCAGTCACATAATATCCATTCTGTATTTAGCTTTTAGCTCCTACCTTAGTACAGGCAAATTAACCTTTGCTGAAAAAAATAATTTAAAGGAAGGAAAAAAATGGCAACTCAAGATAATGATAACGATACAGGTACTTCAAATCGCGGATTTGCAAGTATGGACTCCGAAAGACAACGAGAAATAGCAAGTCAAGGCGGTCGAGCTGCCCATGCCAGTGGAAATGCTCACGAATTTAGCTCTGAAGAAGCCAGAGAAGCAGGACGTGCGGCTCATCGAAGCGGTAATGCACATGAATTTACCTCAGAAGAAGCCCGTGAAGCTGGTAGCCGTAGTCATTCAGGACGCCGCAGCAGCTATGATGACGATGATGATGACGATCGGGGTCGTTCCAGCGGTCGTGGTCGTGGTCGTAACCGTGATGACGATGATGAGGACGATCGCGGTCGTTCCAGCGGTCGTGGTCGCAGCCGTGATGACGACGATGATGATGACGATCGTGGCCGCTCAATTGGTCGAGGCCGTGGTCGTAACCGTGATGACGATGATGAGGACGATCGCGGTCGTTCCAGCGGTCGTGGTCGCAGCCGTGATGACGACGATGATAATGACGATCGTGGCCGCTCAAATGGTCGAGGCCGTGGTCGTAACCGTGATGACGATGATGATGACGATCGCGGTCGTTCCAGCAGTCGAGGTCGTGGACGCAGCCGTGATGACGATGATGATGACGATCGTGGTCGTTCCAGCGGTCGAGGTCGCGGTCGCAACCGTGATGACGACGATGATGATGATCGTGG
>NZ_KB849575.1:0-76276 GCF_000368625.1 Acinetobacter schindleri CIP 107287 | reverse complement strand
GACGTGGTCGCAGCCGTGATGACGATGATGATGACGATCGTGGTCGCTCAGGTGGTCGTGGACGCAGTCGCAGCCGTGATGACGACGATGATGATCGCGGTCATTCTGGCGGTCGAGGCCGTGGTCGCAGCCGTGATGACGATGATGATGACGATCGCGGTCGTTCGGGAGGTCGAGGCGGAAGAAATACCCCGCCACGCGATGACCGAGGTCGTTTCACTTCCAGGTAAGTTATTTAGGAGCAACCGGAAAGATATAGATGAAAGGTTTATATTTTTCTAAAAAACATTTTGAATTTCTTATAAATTTAAAGCGAGCAGATTAGTCTGCTCGCTTTTTTATATGATTTATTTACATGCTATTTTATTGAATACGCTCTGGCGGATTTTCTATCCATCGGGAACTCGATGCCGATTGCATTAAAGCTTTCGCTGCTTTTGCGACAAACATCGAAACCTCGTCATCTACTTCCTCATTGTCGCTATAAAGCGGGAAAGTACCAGGCTGGTTTTGAATCACAATGTCATCAATAATCCAGCCACGATATGCATTATAGTACTGATCGACAGTATCGAATTTAAACCGGATTTTAACATTGGATTGCCCCGCATATTCATCTAAAGAAATAGCTTCTTGCTGGGCAAATTGAGGTGCAAGGTTAAAGCCAAAGTTTGAGAATGGAATTGACCAGCGGTTATAATCTGTTTGCGGATCAGACAGCGGATTTAATCGCGCCAGTTTTTTAAATTCCCCTCCATTGACTGAAACTTCCACATCCATGGCATCATACCCTCTGCTACTTGGATTTACTGATTCAATTTCCCACCAGGTTTTAAAACTTAAGCTGATTGGTTTTTGTGTAGTGCTCAGGTCAATTACTGGTGAAGTCAGTGTTCCATAATACGCCTGTGCTGACGTTCCACCATTCAGTCTTGTTTCTACTGGCTGCCCTTCCTCGGTTAAAAGACTGGCTTCTTTATTTAAGAAACTACCTGCAACACCATTGCCATACCAATATGCATAATTGCCTTGAGCAGGATCTGGCAGTTTGCCATTACTGCTATCATCTGGTGCCAAGGTCACTAAACGATTCATATCTTTATTAATAATCTTGTGATTTTTTTGCAGTAAAGACCATTTTGTTTCTTCAACTGTAGAGGCATTTTCCCATTCATCTCGGGTAGCAGAGTCTTCTTCAAAAGTTTCCTGCCAAATACTGGTCGTAGCTTCAGTATTTTGTATCAAGGTAAATTGACTACCCCCTGAAATAGAGGACGTCACTGCAACCTGCTTTGTTAGACTTATATACCCGGGTGCGCTGATCATAAGCGTTGCATTTTTTAAGGTATCGCCAAGCTCATCAGATACATTAAAAGCTAGACTGAAATATCCTTTCGCATCAGTTAATGCTGTAACGAATGCGCCATTGGTAGCGGCACCACCTGATAATGAAACCTGTGCATTTGCCAAAGGCTGACCTTGCGCCAAAACTTGCCCTGATAGTGTCCCAATAATTGCTTCATTTACCGGATGAATCGTTTCACATTCAGCATTATTACAAGTCAAAGGCACATTGATCGACAATTCCTTATTGGTATTTGTCGGATGAATAATGAATGGCACGATTGCAGTTTCAGAATGCTTTCTGACCAAAATATAGTAAATACCTGGTGCTAAATGAACTGAACCAGAAACACCCAAATGGTCTGTTGTATATTCTCGTGCCGAGGAAAAATCATTAATCATCGGAAGACGGTCATACTGGACAAAGAGACTGTGATCAACCGTATTATTATCAGAAATACTGGTGACGTTATTACTCCATTGTGCAGCTGATAAAATTCGAATGTCAGCATCTGCAAGCGCCAGATGACTTGCATCGGTAATGATTAATCGTTCTACTCCATTTGCTGGCGTGACGGTTTCTTCCGGGGTCGTTTGAGATGGTGGTGTAGAGCTACCAGAACTGCCTGAATCTGAACCACAGCCAGTCATTATCATTCCCGTAGAGGCAAGCAGCATTGTTGCTATAATATTGAGTTTCATGAGTAAAATCCTTATTAAAATAATAAATTAATTCTTATAATTCGCCTTTTAATAGGTATTTATTTTTATTATTAAGAAGCCTAAAAAATATATAACAAATCCATAGAAAATAAAAATATAAATTATTTCAAACCCAATTATTCAAAAAGTATTTATTAATATAAAATTCTATTTTTTTTGATTCAATCAATCCCTCAATTAAATTATCTTTTAATACTTATTTTTTATGAAAATAATTCTAATTATTTACTACATTTATTCTTAATAAAAACTTTATAACCTTGTTTTAAATAGAATATAGACAAATCAATTTATTCCAATTTCAATTAATCAAGCAAATATAAATCACATTATTATTTTCTACTAAAGCATGAAAAAAGGCACATAAAAATGGGCTCTAATGAACCCATTTTTAAAAGGATAAAAAATTTAAGTTTTCTTGGCTTGTAATATTTTGAAAAAAATAAATAATATTACAATCCACACTGGCAGCATCAGCACTGACAACATGAAACCTTGATCCCACATGATATAGAGCACTGTCAGCATAAAGACTAAAACCAGATAGTTACTCAGGGGTGAAAACAATGCAGGGAATTTAGTTTGTACAGTTTGGAGGCGAATGGCTTGCTTAAATTTAAGATGAATCAGTGTAATCATGATCCAGTTCAGTACTGCTGCTGCCACCACAATGTAAATTAGATAGCTTAGTGCTTTTTCAGGTACAAAATAGTTTAATAAAACACAGCCAAAAATCAGTAATGCTGAGAATAGCACCGCTGGCACTGGAATTCCTCGTGCATTCACCTTCTTAAAGGCTTTTGGAGCATTACCCTGCTCTGCCAGACCTAATAGCATTCTGCTATTGGCATACATCCCGCTATTACACACCGATAGCGAGGCTGTCAAAATAATAAAATTTAATAAGTGGGCGGCCCAATCAATACCCATCAGATTAAAAATCATCACAAACGGGCTATGCTCTAAATCACCTAAATTCAGCTGATTCCACGGCACAAGTGATAATAGAATTGCAAGTGAACAGATATAAAATAGAAATACACGAATTACAGTTTGATTTACAGCTTTTGGAATATTCTGATCCGGATTTTCAGTTTCCGCAGCAGCCATACTGATCAGCTCAATCCCACCAAATGCAAACATCATAAAGGCCAGCATATAAAACAGTCCTTCAAAGCCATTCGGGAAGAAACCGCCATGTGCCCATAAGTTCGTTATTGAAGCAGTAGAATCAACATCAGCAGTGACCAGCAAATAAATCCCAAATAAAATCATCGCGACAATCGCAAGGACTTTTATCATTGATAACCAGAATTCAGATTCGCCATAAATCTTTACATTGGTCAAATTCATGCCAGTGACCAGAATAAAGAAAAATAAAACCGAAACCCATGCCGGAATTTCTGGCCACCAGTAATTGATATATTTACCAACTGCAGTCAGCTCAGTCATCGCTACCAGAATATACAGAATCCAGTAATTCCAGCCTGTTAAAAATCCTGGAAACTTCCCCCAATATTTAAAGGCGAAATAGCTAAATGAACCGGTTACAGGTTCATGTACAATCATTTCACCGAGTTGGCGCATAATCAGGAAAGCAATCAAACCGCCAATCAGATAACCCAAAATAATGGATGGACCAGCAGACTGAATAATATGAGCTGAGCCTAGAAATAGACCGGTACCAATCGCACCGCCCATGGCAATCAGCTGGATATGACGATTCTTCAAACGGCGTTGAAGCTGCGGTGTTTCACTCTCCAAAACATATTCCCATGATGAATAAAAAATGGGATTGTATCGAGTCTATTGCCAATCAGCTAACTCATAAATTTAAGTGATTACTTCTTAAACTTTTATTTTTTATTTAAGAAGGTTTCTTTCATTAAATTTTTACGTGCTCGAATATCGATCTCCTATTCCTCACCAATTCAGTTATCCATTTAAGTTGCTTTTATCGCGCTATTTTTATAGTAAAACGTACCACAGTATTCTTTAGTGAATAAAAAAGCGAATAGAGAAAATCTATTCGCTTTCGTGATTTCCTTGAACCAGAGTTAGTCCTCAGGATATTCAAAACGGTAACCTACACCATAAACTGCCTGAATCCACTCATGACGGTTACCCGTTTCAGCAGCCTCGGAAATCTTGCGGCGCAGGTTCTTGATATGACTGTCAATCACACGGTCTGCCACATCGAAGCTGTCCGGGTTAATATGATCCAGCAATTGCGCACGTGAATACACCTGACCCACATGTTCCAAAAACAGTTCTAATAAACGGAATTCTGTTGGGGTCAGGTTCAGCGCTTTTTGTTGATACCAGATGCGCTGTTGTGATTTGTCCATACGGAACAAATCATTGCTTTCCGGTTCGGCTTTGCGATCCAGACGGCGTAGAACTGCCTGCACGCGCGCGACCAGTTCCTTCGGACTAAATGGTTTACAGATGTAGTCATCTGCACCCATATTCAGGCCGAGTACACGGTCAATTTCTTCAGTACGTGCCGTCACCATAATAATCGGTAGATCGGATTGCTCACGCACCTTACGGCAGATGGTCAGGCCATCCATACGTGGCACCATCAGGTCCAGAATCATCAGGCTCGGCTTACGTTGAGTGAAACTGTTATAAGCTTCCTGTCCATCATGAAACATGCTGACTTCAAAACCAGCAGCTTCTAGATAGTCTCGCACCAATTGTGCAAGTTCGACTTCGTCTTCAACCAGCATAATGTGTTTCATGAATAAACTTCCTTATGATTTTATTTGTTTAGGAAAAGTCAGCTTGCAACGTAATCCACCGAGTGGCGAATGATCGAAGCTTAAACTTCCACCTAATGCTTGCGTAATTTTACACGATAATGCCAAACCCAGTCCGGTACCACCAGTGGCACGGGTACGCGAGTCATCTACACGATAGAAACGTTCACCTATTCGGGCCAGCTGTTCATCGGTCAGACCAAACGGACTGTCATCGACATATAAGGTCCATTCTTTGTCATTCTGTTCAGTATGAATATGTACCTGTCCACCCGCTTCAGTATAGCGAATACTGTTGCTCAGCAAATTAGCCACGATCTGTTTAAAGCGGTCCAGATCCAGCTCTACATCTGCGCCTTCACCTTCCGCAGTCACAGTTAATTGCGCCTGTTCAAACTTTGGATGGAAGTTCATTAATTCCTGCTGTACCACATCCCATGGATTAATCGTACTGACATACATCTGCAATTGCTGGGCATCAGCCTGTGCCAGGGCTGCCAAATCTAGAGTCAGTTTTTTCAGGCTGGTCACCTGTGCCAGCATCGAAGCAAAATGTTCTGGGGTTGGCTTACGGATTCCATCCTGCATCGCTTCAATCTGTGCCTGCAACACGGCTAGTGGTGTTTTCAGCTCATGCGAGGTATCCGCTACCCATTGGCGACGTGAAGTCTCATGTTGATTGAGAATGACAGCTAATTGATTTAACTCATTGGATAAATCACCCAGCTCATCATTGCGGTTGACTTTAACCTGATGCTGATAATTACCTTTGGTTAACTCACGTGTACCTTGCAACAAGCGTTGAATCGGCTTTTTGAAATAAGTCGCTAACAGGAGTGCAGCGATCAGACTGGTCAGGATACTGAGGCCATATACCAGGAATAGGTAACGTTTCTGATTACTAAAGAAATTGATACTTAATGCATCTTCCTGATCCAGTACCGGTTTTAGCCCCAGATAACCGACAATTTTATCGTCTACCATAATCGGGCGATAAGAAATCTGCTCATCGGAAGGTTCACCCACGACAAAACGTCGTTTGGCATCATAGAGCGATAGACGTGAGCTCAGACCCAAACGGTCAGGCATCTGGATAAACTGTTTTTTACCCGCTTGCGGCTGTGTTGTTAACTGCGAGCCATTTTTACGATCGGTTCTAAACAGGTTCTGATTAGAACTCAGCGGGAACTTTAAACCTTCAAAAGGCTGAAACTGCGAAGGTAAATTTGCTGCCAATACACGCAGTTCTTCCTCATTTACAGTACGTTGTTCAGCATCTGTGCCCATCAGGCTTGGTGCTACATTGGCTAAGGTGTGATCCTGAAAATAACGTTGCTGTAAGGCAATATCATACTGACGACGTAACCACCAGCGTGACAGACGGTCATAATCATCCGGCGCTGCCTCACCTTCGATCTGTAGAATCTGAGCCTGAATTGCATTGCCCCAGTCATTATAAACGCCATAGACTTCGGCCAGGTTTTCAATGACATGATCCAGTTTCTGCATTTCCACATCGGCAACATAGCGAGTGAAATTACGCTGCATGTTGAGATGAAGCACACCGAGACTCACCGTGGTAATCACCAAGGTGGTAAACAGCACTGTTAAAAACAGCCGGAGTGCAATCGGAATGCGGCGAATATTCAAAAGCAGATTCTCAGTTTTTCCTCTAGATTCATTATTGTAGCGAACACAAGCTGAAAAAACTCTTCATTGTTTCTTCATCTTTATTGTTTATTCTTTGCAACATACAGATCAGGCTCGTGGCTTGGAGACAAATACAATGAAAGCAATGACAAAAATCATCGTCCTGGGTGCAAGTGTGTTATCAATGGGGGCATTGACCGCGTGTCAATCGACCAAGCATGCACCAAGTGAAGATCATCCGCAAATGATGAAACATCAACAAGATCATAAAGGTCGTCATCTGACTCCAGAACAGCGCGAACAGTTCAAGCAAATGCGTGCACAACGTGTGCAGCTGCATAAGCAAATGCAACAGGCCTGTGATAACAAAGCTGTTGGCAGTACAGTTCAGGTGAAAGCCGGTGATAAAACTGTAGACGGTATTTGTCAGATCTCTTTCAAAGCAGACCGTAAAGATATGAAAGCTGCGCGTGGCGAGTTCCGTGGTATGAAAGGTGAACATCGCCCAATGCGTGGTGACTTTCGCGGAGCATTAAACCGTGGTGAAGCACTGACTGATGCGCAACGTGCGGAAATGGTAAAACAGTTCGACCAGCGTCTGGCTCAACGTCAGGCACAGCAAAAAGCTGCTGTTCAGGCCTGTCAGGGTAAAAAAGATGGCGCAGCTGTACAGCTCAAAATAGGTGAAAAAACCATTAATGGTCAGTGTCACGTCCGTTTCCAGCCAAATGCTCCAGTTAAAGCACCAGCCGTTAAGACTTCTTAACTGAACGTTTCAAATTTATTGTTAAAAAGGCACTTCCGGGTGTCTTTTTTTATGCGTGTTGATTGTTAGAACTAAGTCTATATAAGTGTGCAGGTTTTTGACCATTCGTGTCAGATATTTTTTTATAAAAACGTTTACACTCAATATACTTAAGATTTCAAGGGTAATTATCTTTGACTTTACAGTCACCAAGAAATAGCCTTGAAATGCTTGTGCCAACAAGGAAGATGTTGCACGATTAGACCATGTCAATACGTGTCAATGAAGGCACGTTTCAATTTAATTCAGGATTATAACGCTGGTATAAACCAGTATTGAGGAAACCGATATGCCACAATACAAAGCGCCACTACGTGATATGCAATTTGTTTTGCATGAATTATTAAATGCTGAAGAACATTATGCAAAACTCCCTGCATTCTCTGGAAACGTAAGCCGTGAGTTAGTTGACCAATATTTAGAAGCTGCTGCAGACTTCTGTGAAAACGAATTATCTCCTTTAAACCAGGTGGGCGACCGCGAAGGCTGTACCTGGAACGATGGTGTAGTCACCACGCCGACCGGCTTTAAAGAAGCGTATCAAAAATATATCGAACTGGGTTTCCCATCGCTTTCTGCTGAAGAGCAATATGGCGGTCAAGGTCTACCTGTTTCTTTAGGAAACGTGATTTCAGAAATGGTAGGTACAGCAAACTGGGCATGGGGCATGTACCCAGGTCTATCTCACGGTGCGGTACGTACCCTTGAGCACCACGGTTCTCAAGAACAAAAAGATACCTATCTGCCAAATCTGGTATCAGGTGTCTGGACCGGAACCATGTGTTTAACCGAATCTCATGCAGGTTCTGACTTAGGTATTATCCGTACTAAAGCTGAACCACAAGCAGACGGTAGCTATGCAATTTCTGGCGAGAAAATCTTTATCTCTGCTGGTGAACATGACATGGCAGAGAATATCGTGCACATCGTATTGGCACGTTTACCAGGCGCACCTAAAGGTACTAAGGGTATTTCTTTATTTATCGTACCAAAGTTCAATGTAAATGCAGATGGCTCTTTAGGGGAGCGTAACGCAGTTCGTTGCGGTTCAATCGAACACAAAATGGGGATTCATGGTAACGCAACTTGTGTGATCAACTTTGATAACGCGAAAGGTTTCTTGATTGGCCCTGAAAACCGTGGTCTAAACTGCATGTTCACGTTCATGAACACTGCGCGTATTGGTACAGCCGTTCAAGGTCTTGCAGCATCTGAAGGTTCTTTCCAAGGTGCATTGGCTTATGCCAAAGACCGTGTGGCAATGCGTTCACTTTCTGGCCCGAAAGCCCCTGAAAAAGAAGCAGATCCAATCATTGTGCATCCTGCGGTACGTAACATGCTGTTGACGCAGAAAGCATTTGCAGAAGGTGGTCGCGCACTAGTGCATCTGTTGAGTCTACACGCAGATATCGTTGAACAAGGTGCAACTGAAGAAGATCGTAAATTCTCTGACAACATCTTGTCTTTATTGACGCCAATTGCCAAAGCCTTCCTGACCGAAACCGGTTCAGAAGCTGCAAAACACGGTGTACAGGTGTTTGGTGGTCACGGCTTTATTTCCGAGCACGGTATGGAGCAAATCGTACGTGATACACGTATTGCTTGCTTATACGAAGGTACTACTGAAATCCAAGCACTTGACTTGTTAGGTCGTAAGGTTCTGGGTACGCAAGGCGCGATGCTGAAAGACTTCACCAAGATCATTCACAAATTCGCAGAAGCCAACAAAGACAACGCAGCAATGCAAGAATTTGTTGAACCGCTTGCAGCGCTGAACAAAGAATGGGGCGATTTGACCATGCAAATTGGTATGCGTGCAATGCAAAACCCTGAAGAAGTCGGTGCTGCGGCAGTTGATTACATGTATTTCTCTGGCTATGTAACGCTTGCTTACCTATGGGCTCGTATGGCACTGGTTGCACAAGAAGCCTTGGCTGCGGGTACTACCGATGTCGACTTCTACAATGCCAAAGTAACCACTGCACGCTTCTACTTCAAGAAGATCCTGCCACGTGTACGCTCGCATGTTGACGTGATTGCGACTGGTGTAGAGCCGTTAATGAGCCTGGATGCGGAACATTTCGCATTCTAAGCTGATGCAATTTTAAATGCAGAAACAAGGAAAAGGACGGTTACTTTTAAAGCGTCCTTTTTCTTTATAAAGCGTTACAGAATTAACCTTTAGTCGTCTAATAATAAGATTTTTAATGCATTAGACTGACTCAAAATCAATCGATTCAAACAAGAAACAGGTGACCCACTATGCCAATTTATAACGCGCCACTTGCCGATATGAAATTCATCCTGAACGATGTATTCAATGCTGAACAATTCTGGCAAGCCAATGAAAATTTAGCCCATTTAGACGCTGCAACAGCAGAAGCAATTCTTGAAGAAATGGCTAAATTTGCGCAGAACGTCACCCTTCCATTGAACCGTACCGGTGATGAAGAAGGCGCGAAATATGAAAATGGCGCTGTGACCACACCTGTAGGCTTTAAAGAAGCATTCAAACAATATGCTGAAGGCGGCTGGATTGGCCTTGGTGCTGATGCTGAATGGGGCGGTCAGGAAATGCCAAAAATGCTGACCGTTCTGTCAGATGAAATGCTTTTCGCTACTAACCCCTCTTTCATGCTGTATCCATTGCTGTCTGTCGGTGCGGGTATGGCATTGAACAGCTATGGTTCTCAAGCGCAAAAAGAAACTTACCTACCAAAAATCTATTCTGGCGAATGGTCAGGTACCATGTGTCTAACCGAACCACATGCGGGTACTGACCTCGGTATCATCAAAACCAAAGCTGAACGCAATGGTGATGGTACTTACAGCATTACCGGTACCAAAATCTTCATTACTGGTGGTGACCACGACCTGGCTGAAAACATTATTCACCTGGTATTGGCAAAAACACCGGATGCGCCTGCGGGCTCTCGCGGTATTTCCCTGTTCATCGTGCCTAAATTCCTTGTGAATGAAGATGGTTCGATGGGCGAACGTAATCCGGTAGGTCCAGGTTCGATTGAACACAAAATGGGGATCAAAGCATCTGCCACTTGTGTCATGAACTTCGACGGTGCCAAAGGTTATCTGGTAGGTAAAGAAAACGAAGGTCTGGCAGCCATGTTCGTAATGATGAACTATGAACGTCTGTCTATGGGTATCCAGGGCCTAGGCGCTTCTGAATTCGCTTACCAAAATGCGGCACAATATGCGACAGATCGTCTGCAAGGCCGTAGTGCTTCTGGCGTTCAGTCTCCAAACAAACCAGCAGACAGCATTCTAGTACATGGCGATGTCCGTCGTATGCTTTTAAATGTGCGTGCAAACAATGAAGCCTCTCGTGCATTCGCTGTGTACGTTGGTCAACAGCTTGACATCACCAAGTTCTCGACTGATGCAGAAGCAATCAAGAAAGCCAATGATCGTGTTGCACTGTTAACACCGATCGCGAAAGCGTATCTGACTGATACAGCCTTCAATGCAACACTTGATGCACAAATGGTCTTCGGTGGTCATGGTTATATTCGTGAATGGGGTATGGAACAGTGTATCCGTGATTTACGTATTTCACAGATTTACGAAGGAACTAACGGTGTTCAATCACAAGACTTGATTGGCCGTAAGACCATTAAATGTAATGGTGAATTTATTGCTGAATACATTCAGGAAATCCGTGATTTTACCAATGCACTGGATGCTGACCTGAACTTCATTAAAGATGCGACCCTTGATGCGGCTGCAGAAGTTGAAGCAGTAACCCAGCATATTATTGAAGCTGCGAAAGAAAATCCAGAATATGCGAATGGTGCAGCAGTAGATTACCTGCATGCAGTAGGCCTGTTGAGCTTCTCTTATATGTTCGCGCGCATTGCCCATGCTGCGAAAGATAAACAAGGTGAGTTCTATCAGAACAAACTGGGTCTTGCTCGTTATTTCGTACAACGCATTCTGCCTGAACTGGCACTGCGTATTACTAAAGTCAAAGCAGGTTCAGAAGCATTAACACAGTTCTCTGAAGAATACTTCACAACTCAGTCTTAAAATATTTAAGCCATAAAAAACGCCTGCAATTGCAGGCGTTTTTTTATTATGCTTTTAAACTTTTTCGATCAGAATCGTATCTGGCTGATTGGCCACCTTAGGATTCAGATGCTTGTTCACAATTCGGATTTCCCCTTCAGACTGCAAAGATTCACACAACTCTAATACTTTCTGCATGTCATCACTTTTAATCCCTGTACCCAGAATTAATTTTTTGCCTGTTTCTAATTGATTAATCTTATTTTGGATTTTTTCTAACATCTTTTTTCTCCCTCATTATTCGATGTATAACTTCTACAATATAGCAATTTGGTATGAAAAAAGTACACTTTTTCATCTTTTTACATTTTTATTTTCCATATTTTCATTTTCTTTGCATGAAATTTGCAGAAAATTTCCTAAGATTTATAAATCATTTATTTTTAATCAGGAGGACATAGTGATGAAACCTAATTCCAAAGCCAAGAAAATAGAAGCCCTCCTCGACCGCGGCGGTAATCTTGCCGTAGAAAGTTTTCATTATCTCGCCCTGTTCATTATTGGCTGTATGGTGATCTGGTCTGCCGGTCATACCGTCATCGACATTTTGACAGTCAAAAAATTTGCCAGTATTGATGACATTCTGCTGTTATTTATTTATCTGGAATTAGGCGCGATGGTGGGTATTTATTTTAAAACCAATCATATGCCAGTTCGATTCCTGATCTACATTGCGATTACTGCGCTGACACGTCTCTTGATTTCTGATATTCAACACACGCATAAAGCCAGTATGGATCAAGTGATTATTACGGGTTCTATCCTCATTTTGGCTTTCGCCATTTTAATTGTGCGTTATGCATCCTGGAACTATCCATCAATTATCCGAGACAAACATACTGAAAAACCAGTTCCTCAAGGCAAGACCCCTCGCCCTGAAGATGATGAGTTGGCATAAAATGTTTTATTCATAACTGTATTGAAGAATCCTCTCTTCCTTTGGGAGAGAGTTAGAGAGAGGGACTTAATGTATACGTGTCAATTTCATTTAGAATTTGAGAAACATATTATTCCAGATCACCTCTCCCTAGCCCTCTCCTCACCGGTGAGGAAATTATTTTGTTTTTTTGAGTTATTGACGCATAACCGCAGTATCTCTTCATTCAGGGCGGTTTAACGATTATTCACCAACACATAACGTCCATTTTCATAGATCCAGTGCATTCCAGTAGGCGGATCAGGCAGACCCAAACGGCGCCAGTCATTGATCAGTACATAACGTGAGCTTTCAATATGTGCCACGTTCGGATCGCCATTTACCCAGCTATAGCTGGTCGAGTTTTGATAAACAGTGGTCGGTGCCTGATAACGAATACTCACCCCATTTTGAATCGGTGGATGGCCCCACTGATTCGGATAATGATGTGCAGGCGGTCGCGGACGCTGCGGATAATGCTGCTGTGGTGGGCGTGGGTGCTGCGGGCGTTTATAAGTCTCTTTGCTGGTATAGCCGGCCCAGTTATTTCCTGCTACAGCTGGGACAGAAGCTCCAAATAATAGTGCAGCTAGACAGGCGCTGGACAAGATGATTTTCATAGGAACTTCCTTTGATAGGTTTGCCTATATTTTATACAGAATTTACGGAGGAAATATGAATTTATCCAGTTATACCACAAGGTTTTACAGCCGATAGTGAAAAGACATTTGTGCTGCGGCTCAGGTGCTGCGTGCATGCTTTGTGCTAAACTTTGATTTTCCGAATTTTGAGTCCAACATCGTGTCCGATTTAAGTTTTGATCGTTTATATGAATATTTCTGTAAAGTCCCAAGTGTTCAAAAAAACCTGATTGATAGCTATGGATCTGATGGCAAGCAGGCATGGTGGTTCAAGTTTCGTATTGATGTAGACCATCCGCTGGCTTGGCAAACTGTACAGGAACTCAGTCATGTTCTGAATTATATTTCCAAGAATGAACGCCTGCCGACGCAGTTTTTACCAGTATCCCCTCCTCCGTATATGAATGGTGAAGCGAAGGATTTCCTGTGCTGGGTGATTCAATGCAATCATGCAGATTTCCCGCCGGATGTGGTATGTGACTGGTTAGAAGCACGCCTGCCGAATCCGGTGGATGATGAATCTCAATGGAAAATCAAAACTGATATTGCTGAGCTCGACCAGATGTCCGATAAAGATTTGGATAAACTGGTTCCACCAAATCCTGCACCCTAAAGCTTTTGAAATAAAAAAATCCCTCTAAATTTAGAGGGATTTTTTTATAGCAAAGAATTCATTTAACACTTTAGTTACTGAAATTAAAGGAATTAAAATAGTTAAATAAAATATCAGGCAATAAAAAACCCCAAGACTGAATATGCTTGGGATTTTTTAGAATTTTGGTCCGAGGGTCGGGATCAATTTATATGAATATCTAATTGTTTTAATTAAACTTATTAAAATTAAAAAAGTAAAAGGTACTCACTAAGGTACTCATTTTAAAACTTAGAAACCCTGCTATTACAATAACTTAAATAAAAAACAATCCTAAAATCTTAATGATTAAGCGCAGATACCAACTTAATAGCTTCTACTTTAAAGTCATCAAGATCGTGAAAGTCAGGGTTAGGTAGCCTAGGAAAAAGTGCTTTTAACGCATATTCACTACTTAGCTCTAAGACATCCTCTTTTAGCTTATAAACATGATAGCTTAAATCAGAAGCAATCAAGGGTAATTGAACAATTAATTCTTCAATAGTCTCTGCACAGTAAAAATCCTCTACTCCCTCTGAACTTCGAATTTTTCCACTTGTAACATGAGTATGGTAGTAAAGCGTATTCTTTTCTATTACTTCATCATCTATGGTCAGATTTACGAATAAAAAAGAATCATCGCCATCATATGCCACCCCTATCATGTATGCATTGAAATCCCTTAAAGCATTATTTTTATCAAGGATATAGTCAAACGCATCTTTTAACTTCATTGTGTTTCCTTATCTAATAAAATTGGATTAATCAAGGATGCAAATTATTGACCTAAGCCCAATTAAAAGTGAATGAAATTAAATCAAATTAGCAGTAAAATCTTTAGCTCAATCAAGGGGGCGGAAAAGATAGATGAATACAAATACCAATCACTTTAATATTAAAAAAATGACAATTAATCAATCAGAGTTTCTTCAGAACTTTAAGAAATTAGATGTTGCCTCTCGCAATCTTTTACGACCGATTCTCTTTGATCCAAACCAAGATCAAATTAAAGTTTTAAATAAGTTTAGAAAACTTTATCAGTACAAAGATTTAGTAAAAATTTATAATGCTCTAACTAAGATTGAAGATTATGAAAGAAAAGTTATTCCTGATCACTTCCCCACTACTGCCCAAGTTTATGATGATTTTCAACGCCTAAAATGTATTGAGTTTAAAAAACAAGTAAAGATCGTAGAACTATTAGCATTACAAAATAAAAACAAGTTAAATGATTTTTTTAAAAAAATAGATGGTTTAAATAAATTAATTATAACCAAAAAGTATAAAGAATCTGATTCTGAAATTGAAAAAATTTACCAGAAATTTGGTTATAGTCATTTTTTATTAAGGAAAATTCTTCTAATAAAAGAATTAAATAATGATAAAAATAATCTAAATTTTGTTCAAAAATTTATTAGTGAATACAATTCTACAGGTCGAAATTTAATTATTAGCTCATTACAGCAATGCTATCAAATCGATATAGATTATTTAGGACTTAAAAAATCTATAATTAATAGACATGAAAAAAGCTTGTTTTGCAAACACATATCAGAAATACCATTCACATATTTACAAAGCCACAATCTTGAAGAAATAAATGAAAAACTATTAAGCAATATACAAAGCTCTTTAATTGATGGTTTGTTTTTTTTAAAATATAACAATAATTTTCTAAATTTAAAAGATCTAGATACTATTGAGAATGTTATATCAATAGAAAACCCATCCATAGATTTAAATGACTTAGCGAAATTCTATATAAATAATTACGAAACAGATAGTGAAGATATATTTTACAAACATTCCAGTGCATGGTATGAGATCGATGATATTTATAAATATAGAATTTTAAATGACAATTTCTATAGTGAATCCATGGGAAAAATAGAAATTAAAGAACGACTACATATAATAAATGAATGGATAGCTAATTTAAGTTTAGATGAACTATCCATTTCCCAAAGTTTGACGAAACATAATAGATCTCTTGCGAAAGTAAAAAATTGTTTATACTAGCCCCATGAAATATGAAAATTTAACTCGATTTAATGATGGGGAATTTAAACGACTCGTTGGAGTTCCTCGTCCATTATTCTTAAAAATGGTATCGGTGTTACAACACGCTGAACTTGCCAAGAAAAAATCTGGAAGACCTCATTCGTTGTGTTTAGAGGATCAATTGTTGTTAACTTTAAATTACTTACGCTGTTATAGAACTCAAATTGAGTTATCCGCTGACTATAACCTAGCTGAAAGCAATGTGAATCGTACTATTCATAAAGTTGAAAATGCTCTGATTCAATCACGGATTTTCGCATTGCCTAAAAGGAATCAAAAGTTTAGTGAGGGGGATTATGTGATCGTTGATGTCACTGAGTCACAGATTGAGCATCCCAAAAAAACAAAGAAAATTCTATAGTGGTAAAAAGAAGAAACATACGCTAAAAACACAGGTCATTTTTAACCCAAGACTAAAGCAAATTGTAAGTATACAGGTCGAAAGTGGCAGAAAACATGATCTGACGATTGCGCGTAAGTATTTTAAGGAGATGATCATTTATCCTTGTATTATGGCAGATTTAGCCTATAAAGGATTTCATCAGATTAAGAGTAAGTTACTCATTCCAATCAAGAAACCTAAGAATTTATCATTACCCAAAATAGCAAAACAGATCAACCAAGAAATCAGTCGGCGTAGGATCACAATTGAACATATCAACGGCAAACTTAAATATTTTCGGATATTAACAGAACGCTATAGAAATAGACGGAAACGATTTGGTCTAAGAATGAATTTAATTGCTGGAATGGTGAACTGGACGCTCTTAAATTAACTTTCGCAAGAGATCTAATTATTTAGATTTAAAAATCCTAGAAGAATCTGGATCTATAACACGCTCTTCAATTTTTAATCACATTATGATGAAAAATGAAGGTAATGTAATAATCTCATTATCAAGTTTATATAATTTAATGGGAAGAACCCAAGATCTATCACGGACAGTAGATCAAAAATACTTAAGAATGGCAGCAGAAAAAACGGACTGTCTAGAATCACAGATCATTTTTTATCTCCTTATAGGTAAAAAAAGTAGAAATGAAAAAGATAATCATCGACTAAAAAAATATATTCAAAAAATTACTATTGAAAGATTTAATAGCAATTTAGTCGACTTTGTAAAATACTTATCGACAAAATCAAAAGCTGTGGCTGAGTATACTTATGAATTATGCACAGAAGATTTCATTGCAACAATGTCTCAAATTATTCCTACAACTTTAAAAATAACTGAAACAAGAGCAGATCTACATACTTGGATGGGTGATTTTACAGGTGACAGACAATATAATGATAGAGCAAGAACCCTTCTAATTGATCATCAAATTAATAGAATAAGAAATGAAATTGATGACAACAGAATTTATGTCGATTCTTTTAGATTTAATGAATGGATATGCGATGATATATTAAGGGAGTTTAATAGCTGTTTATCAAGTTTGAGCCAAAATGGTTTATTAGATTATTATGACTCTCCTCAATTATTATTACTAATAGAAAAAGCATACTTTGAATTTTGTAGTAATAAAATATTTGGAATTTCATCATATCTTGGTCGGAGAATTAGACATGGTACTTTTAAAGGACATTTGTTTTCAAATGTAATTATCCCTTTAGAGGAACAATACGAAGTTCTTCTGTCCGACCCTTCCTTTCTAACCCAATGGAAAATTTGGAAAAATGAATATGAGAAAACAATTGATAATATCATTCGACATAATTTACATATTCAATCCACCAAAAATAAAGATGGTTTAATACAAACTGACCTAAATTCTCCTAGTAAAACAGATGTTGGGCAGAGTAAAACTTGAAGTGCGACATAAACCACCTAATTAATTTAAAGGGTTTATGGAGTATATAAAATTGTCATACCATCATCTTAACTTTGAAGATCGTACTGCATTAATGCTTGAGTCAAGAAAAGAAGGCTTTTCAGCCAGAAAATTTGCTGAACTCATTAAAAGACATCCTAGTACGATCTATCGTGAGCTTAAAAGAAATAGCATCAATGACGTTTATCAAGCTCGATATGCTTCTGATAACACCTTCGCTAGACGTAGACGTGGTCACAGAAAACTCAAAATCGATTCAATCCTCTGGAAATTTATTGTTGAAGCGATCCGTTGTTTATGGTCTCCTCAGCAAATAGCAAAGCGTTTAAAGACATTTCCTGATTTGGATCAAACAATGAATGTAAGCCATACAACGATTTATTCAACGATACGAGCATTACCAAAGGGTGAGTTGAAAAAAGACTTATTATCCTGTCTGCGTCATGAAAATAAAAAGCGAAAAGCTAACGGTGAACCTAAAAAAGATTCTATATTACAGGATATTAAAACTATTCATGAGCGCCCAGCCGAAGTTCAAGAAAGAAAAATACCGGGTCATTGGGAAGCTGATTTAATTAAAGGTAAAGACAATAAAAGTTCGATAGCAACACTTATTGAACGAAATACACGGCTCTGTATCTTGGCAACATTACCTGATGCAAAGGCAGAATCAGTGCGCAAGGCTTTAACTGAAGCTCTGAAATATTTACCTGCAGAACTGCGTAAAACGTTGACCTATGACCGTGGACGCGAGATGTCAGAACATAAAATACTCGAAGAAGATTTAGGCATAGATGTATATTTCTGTGACCCACATTCACCTTGGCAAAAAGGCACATGCGAAAATATGAATGGTTTAATTAGGCAATATTTACCTAAAGGGATTGATTTAAATCAGGCAGATCAGCATTATTTAAATCAAGTTGCCATGTCACTGAATACTCGTCCTAGAAAGGCGTTAGATTGGCTTACACCATTAGAGAAATTTGCTCAGCTTGTTGATTATCATATGGCTTTTGAAACTGTCGCACCTCATGTTTGAATTCGCCTTGCTTACGCTTGTGCCAAGAATATAATTTCTGAATTTATTTCAAAAAATGGCACTAGTACTTTAAGTACCGTTATTGTTGAATATTGCTGGCGCTTAATCGTAATTGATTTAAGAAATATTAATGATTTTCTTAAAAATCAAAAAAATGAAATATTAAATAAAACAAAAATAGAACAATTAAAAATCAATCAAAATCAAAGAATTAAAGAACTAACAACTAGTTTTACATTAGAGTTACATAGAACAATTAATGATAAATTTATTTCTATATATGAATGGTTCAAAAGACCTCATTCAGTGGCTCCTAAAGCAAGTTTATCACTTCTTTTTAAAGCTGTTATTGAAGAAGTCAGAGACACGTTTCCTTTGTTCAAAGATATAGATGGAGATAATCAATTCGATTTCGAGTTATTTGGTGGAGCGTATCATGTTATATATGATGCATTATATGTGATTATCTATAATGCAGCGAAACATGGAAAACCAACTAGCCATTTAGAAAAATTCTATACAATTGATCCATCAAATTATAAAATTATAGTTTCTGTTAGCTCTGATATAAAAGATAGCGACAACGAAGATTATATCAATAGCAGACTCCAAGTCGATCAAGAAATGGACATTGATAATGCACAATTATCTGAAGATCGAAGCGGAATAAAAAAACTATACCATCTTATGAAATATGACAATAATTTCGTAATTGAAAAAATTGAATGTTCAAACCGCAAAGTAAATATAATATTCTCATATAAGGTATTACATAATGTTTGATATTTTAATTGTAGAGGATGATAGTTTTAAATTAAAAAGTTTAAAGGATTTTCTCTATGCTAATATGGTAAATATTAATATTGTAGTAGCTACAAACCTTCAAAATGCTATAACCCTAATCAATGAATCTATTTTTCACTTAATATTAGTTGATATGGCAATACCAAGCCATCCTATAGAATCAGGAACAGGTTCTCCAATAAGCTTGCTGAATGGAGGCTTACAAGTAATTCTTGAAATTCAATATTTAGATCGTAAAGATGATTGTATCGTTCTGACTCAATATCCTGATGTTGAAATATGTGGTGAATATTTTCCTATTGATCTTGCCTCTTCCAATATTAAAGATTTGCTAGATTGTACCGTGTTAGGATGTATACAATATTCAGAAGATACAACAACATGGAAAGAAGACCTCAAAGAGCTTTTACAATCGTATGAAAATTTTAATTCTTGAAGATGAAACCCATAAATTTAATTTAATTTCAGAAGAAATTTTAAATTTTAACCCTGACATAAAAATTGATCGTTCTGAAGATCGTACTAATTTTATCAAAAAGTTAGAGCGTGAAATTTATGATCTAATTATTATTGATTTAATTGTACCTACACATCCTCAAAGTGACCCAATCGATTTAAGTGGATCGATTATATATGACTTAAGAGATGAAGATTGTCCAAATATTAGGACTCCTGTACTTGCTCTAACACAGTTTGATGCCGTTGCTATTGATAATTTTGAAGAATTAAATAGTCATAATATCAATGTAATAACTTTTTCTTGTGAAAAAGAAGCTTGGAGAAAACCACTTCTACAGCGCTTAATAGATAATCTCCCCCCACCCAAATATGATTTTGTTATTGTATGTGCTTTACCAAAAGAAACCAATGCATATAGAAGTATAGGTCTAGACATTTCTGAATCTAAATCAATTCAAGGTCTAGACTGTTTAGATATTAAACTAGACAGCCACAAAGGATTAGTAATTACTTGCCCAAGGATGGGATTAGTTGATGCAGCTATTACTTCAACTATGGCATTACAGATATTCAAACCTAAGCTGATTGCAATGAGTGGAATTTGTGCAGGAATAGAGGGGGAAGCAGAAATTTATGATATTACTATTCCCGAACTATGTTACCAACATGATTCTGGTAAATGGACTGCAGATGGATTTACACCTGAACCCTACTCAATTCAGCTTGATCATACAGTGAAATTAAAGATCAAAGAATTAATTTCTAGAGAGGGATTTGTTAATCATATCCTTAGTGATATTTCCCCTAATAGATCTGAAATACCTCAACATCTTGAAAAAATTAGCACTTCCATTAAATTAGGTATTTTATCTAGTGGTAGTGCAGTAGTTGCAGATGAAAATTTTAATAAGATTATAAATATGCAACATAGAAAAATTGCAGCATTTGAAATGGAATCATATGCTCTTTATGAAGCGGCAAGATTAACAGATTTTAAACCAATGTTTTTTAGTGCCAAAGCAGTTGTTGATAATGGGACACCAGGAAAAAATGATGACTTCCATAGAATAGCGTGTCTAGTATCTGCAAAAACAACCATTGAAATTATTAAAGTACTTCTTTGATAAAATTAACAAATGGTTCTAAACCTCTAGAGCCATTTGTACTTTTAAAATAACAACTCCACATTCTAGCAAACATACTAGTTCTTTATTATTTGACTATACCTTTAAAATAATTTCTTAAAAGCCTTATTTTTTTATCAAAAGAGTTCCTGGCAGGAATTAAATTATTAATTTATCATTTTCGTTGCAAGTTAATAGGTAAATAATAATGACTGTTAGAATTTATGTAAGAGCAAGTACGAAAGAACAAGATGCAGAACGTGTATTAGATGACTTGAAAAAATTTGCAAAAAATCATATTGAAAGTGACCTAATACAATATATTGAGAATGAGTCAGGTACTAAGTTGGAACGCCCAATTCTAAACAAATTACTTGAAGAATCATCCAATGGAGATATTTTATTAATCGAAAGTGTAGACCGCTTATCACGGCTTTCTCAAAATGATTTTGAAATACTGAAGAATCGTATCAAAGAAAAGGGATTAAGATTAATAGTTGCTGATTTACCCACTACACATATGCTAGTTGCACAAGATGAAAGTATCACTAGCTCAATTCTAACTCTTATTAATAATATGCTGATTGATCTCCTAGCCACTATGGCTAGATTAGATAATGACAAACGCAGAGAACGCATTAAGCAAGGTTTAATGAGAAGTGGCTACATTCCAACTGGAAAAAAGGCGAACTTAGAAAAGCATCGAAGAATTAAAGAGCTAAATATTAAAGGGCTAACAAAAGAAGAAATTGCAAAAGCCGTCGAGTGTGCAATAGCAACTGTGTATAGAGTTCTAAAAAATTAGTAAAAAAAAAGCGATACAAAAGTATCGCCTTTAAAATCATTGTGTTATTGATTGATTGGTTTTATTATACCACCAAAGTTCTACTGCCTTAGCATCAAAATATACGGCGGATTGTCTATTAGTTCCATCCTTAATTGGACGAGGAAATTTTTCATCATTATTAATTAATTTAATCAATTTATCTTGTTTTATAGACAACATGTAACACACTTCTTTTTTTGTTAGTCTTAATTTCTTCATTTCTATCATTTTCTTCCCCCTTTTTTTCTTTTATATTTCTTATTATTCTTAATTCTAGATTTGCTTTAGATTTATCAATATTTCTATCACTTATGATTATTTTCATTTTAGTAGCTTTCTTTGTTCATTTTTTATATTTAAGTCTATACCATACTCATTTAAAATTTTTTTCTTCTTTAAATGAATCATTGTCCTAGAATAATAATCTGAAATACAGCCTTCTTCATAAAGTGTTATAAATTTTCTATCAGATTTATTTTCTATATCTAGAATATTATTTCTCTTATCAACATTGGGAAGCTTTAATTTAGAAAATACATCATCGAACATTCTTCTTATTTTTTCTAAATCATTCCATTGGCTTGCATACATCAAATTCCAGTCTTTAAGTTGAGCATTTAGAATTTTACACTCTGCTCTAACCATTCTTTCAGCAATTTCATAAATTTTTGGCTCTATAGAAAATCTTTGATTTTTTTCTCTCAACTCATTTCCTTTGTGATAATACTTTAAACTCCATCTAGTTTTACTACTCATACCGAAATAACAGCCATTTTTATATAGTTGTTTAGCCTTATAAGGAAAATAACCAAGCATTTGTACATTATTTAAATATCTTAAAGCATCTTGCTTAGATGCAAAAATATAATCAAGTTTCACATCAACTCGATATACTCTGAAATTCCCATTCTTGATATTCTTAAACTGTTCTTCTGAAAAAGAAATCAAATCTTTAGACTTTAAAACATTAACAAATTCCACAATCAAATTAACTAAATTTTTTTCACCAGTAACATTTTGTGATTTCAACCACTTATAAATATTTCCTGAAACATGAATATAATCTTTTTTGTATGTCAAAGTAACAGTTTTACCTTTATCAGATGATATAATTTTAGGCTTAAATTTTATCTGACAATTTTGATCAGACAATTTATAAACGTCATCGACTGTATCTAAATGCAAAGTTGTATACAAGATTGAACCCTCTGTAATTTTCTCTGCATTCCCATCAACAAATAAATCAAAATCAATCCAATCTATTTCATAATTATTATTTTTCTTCATATCAAAATCTCCTTTTTTTTTATAATTTTTCCAAATTAGGAACAAAAAATAGAACCCAATAAAAAAATTATGGATTCAAAATTAAAATAGTATTTTAAAAAATTAAACAATTGTCGCCTTAATATATATAATATGAACTTTTATTATTTTTAAATATATATTTTATACTTGTTATTATACTGCTTTATATTATAAAAGTCAAATTTCAACTAAAAACTACCATAATAAATTAGATGACTAACTTCTTTCTCATACTCATTTAAATTAAACACAATATGACCAAAATTTTTAAAAAATTTTATATTATTATCATCATTTCTTAACAAAAATACTTTTGGAATTATTTTACTTAGATCATCTAATTTTATATTTTCAATTTTTGGATAAATTAAACCATATCCTATCCAGCACTCAATCGCATAAGATAAAACATCATTATTTTCACTTATATCTTCAGCCAAAATTGATTCAACATTTTGGTATTTCATTAAATCTTTGACTGAACATTTAACAACCCTACTATTCGCTAAGAAGAGCTTCATTCATTTTCTCTTTTGATTTTAAATTCAGTAAGTCTCCATATTCATGAGGAGTTATATACGGATTATTTTCAATATAGGTTAGCCAGTTACTCCATATATTCATAATTTTTCTACGTTCTTCTAAGTATTCTGCAATATGAGTATACGCTCCAACGGTATCATTCTTTTCTATATGACTCATTTGCTTTTCTAAAGCATCTCTTTGGAACAAACCCATTTCAGCTAAAGAAGATCTTGCTAAAGCCCTAAAACCATGTAAACAAATCTCTTCTTTGTCATATCCCATACGCTTTAAAGCATTATTAGGTGCTTCCCCACTCAAGAATTTATTTTTGTCTTTCACACTTGGAAAAACGTGATTACAGTTACCACTATAAGTATAAATTTCTTTTAAGATTTCTATCACCTGTGGAGATAATGGCACAAGATGTTCTCTTCTTGATTTTGCCCCTCGATTCGAATACTTAATCCCTTCAATTAATTCTCTTCTAGCAGGTACACGCCACTGTTTCTTTTTAAAATCAATCTCAGTCCAACGTGCGTATCTAACTTCAGAAGAACGAAGGAATGTATGTAATACTAGTTTTAAACAACTCTTAGTTAGAAAATGTCCAGTATCTTTCTTAATCCCTTTTATAAGGTTTGGGATTTCATCTAGTGATTTAAAAGTAGCTCTATGTTTTTTGGGAGCAGATAAATCTAAAGTATCTTTCAAATCTCTAGCTATATTTGTTTCGATAAAACCATGCTGTAGTGCATATGCATAGATTAATATCAAGTCTGCTCTGATTCTCTGTGCATGATCTGCTGACTTTTCATAGATTCTATTTAAAAGATTCATCAATTCTTTTAATGTAATTTTTTCAATCAGTTTATCTTGAAGGATTGGAAAAACATGATTCTCAAATTTTCTTAGTCTTTTATGCTTAGTTTCTTCATCTAATTCAGCTTTTTTTGCATAAACTTCTAACCAAGCAAGTGTGATTTTCTTAAATGTGTGCTGATTATCTTTTTTCTGATTTTGTAAATGCTTTTGTTCTTTTGGATCTAAACCTTCTGCAAGCATTGTTCTGTAAGCTGAACGATATTCTCTAGCTTTAGCTAAACTTAGTTCAGGATAGGTTCCTAACGTCATTTTAGACACTTTATCAGCTATTTTATTTTTATATTTGAATTGCCAACTTTTCGTACCAGAGGGTCTAACAAGTAAAATTAGACCATCACCATCATGCAATGGATATTCTGTATCTTTAGGTTTGGCAGAAGCACATTTAGTATCAGTTAGAGGTATAACTTTTATTGCCATTCCAAATCAATACCTTGAGCATATGAGGTACTCATTAAGGTACTCATTTGGCATAGGTGTATCAAGGAATATAACGTGATATAACGATTGATAATTTAGATAAATGCAGGATTTACAAAGATATTTTATTATATTAATCCATATATCTTAAAAGATATGGTCCCGAGGGTCGGACTCGAACCGACACGTCATCGCTGACAGTGGATTTTGAGTCCACCGCGTCTACCAATTTCACCACCTCGGGAGTGGATGAAAGGTATATTACCCGGTTTCGAACAGATGTCAACGCAGATTCTCTGCATTTGTTTAATTTTAAAACAAAACTCATTTTTTTGATCTATAAAGCTGCAATTTCCTCCTTAAAAAGGAAAAAAGTTTATACTAAGCCCAGTTTTTATTACCGTAACTTGTCATGCAACTTTCTGATTTTAGCTTTGATCTCCCCGATGAGCTGATTGCTCGCTATCCGCTTGAACAACGTAGTGCTTCCCGCCTTTTACACCTCGATGCTGAAGGTCAATATCATGACCACCAATTTACCGACATTCTGGATTTATTGAATGAAGGTGATTTGCTGGTTCTGAACGATACCAAGGTGATGAAAGCCCGCCTGAAAGGTAAACGTGCTTCAGGTGGTGCAGTTGAAGTTCTGGTTGAACGCGTGATGGATCAGTTCATCGCGCACTGTCACATTAAAGCCAGCAATACACCGAAAGCCGGTGCTGAACTGTTTATTGGCCCAAATGCCGTTAAAGTGACTGTTCAAGGCCGTCATGAGAATCTGTTTGTTGTGGAATTCTCCCAGCCGATTTTAGATGTCCTGGATCAATACGGCGCCCTGCCTATTCCACCTTATTTCAACCGTGAAGCGGAAGAGATTGATACTTTACGCTATCAGACGGTCTTTAACGATCCGACTAAAATTGCCAGCGTTGCCGCCCCGACCGCATCATTGCACTTTGACGAAGATTTATTGAAAAAGCTGGAAGAAAAAGGCATTCAAAAAACTTTCGTAACCTTGCATGTTGGCGCAGGTACATTTTTACCCGTGCGCACCAGCGATATTGAAAATCACATCATGCACAGCGAATGGTGCCAAGTGTCTGATGCATCTATGGCGCTGATTAAAGCCACCAAAGAACGTGGCAATAAAGTCATTGCTGTCGGTACAACAGCGACTCGCGCGACTGAAAGTGCGGCACAGGCCAATGGTGGTGAGCTGAAAGGCTGGACTGGTGACACCCAAATCTTCATCTATCCAGGTTATGAGTTTAAAGTGGTAGATCGTTTGATTACCAACTTCCATTTGCCTGAATCTACCCTACTGATGCTGGTCTCAGCGTTGTCAAATCGTGACAATATCCTGAATGCCTACAAACATGCCGTAGAAAGCAGATACCGCTTCTTCAGCTATGGTGATGCCATGCTGATTGATCAGGCTAAATAATTACAGGACCCATCTATGCCGATCGATGCAGTGCAACGCTCCATTCATATTCGTCGTAAGAAAAATGAAGTGGTGTTTAAAAATATCGATCGGCTGTGGCACTTATCGAGTGATGCCAAAAGCCATCAGGACATTCTTAATGGCTTGCATCCATGGCAAGGTTCAATTTCTCTAAAATTTGAAAACACCCTGCCGTGGTTCTTGGCACTCTTTGGCTTGATGCAAGTATTCAGCCTTATCATTGCACCGCACAATTTCTGGCTGCAATGCAATTTTGCCTTGGGTTTTGGCATGTTATTTTGGGCCTATCTGATTTATGAGCAAGAGCGCTCCATCAATGATGTGATTGAATATTTAGAAGAACGTGTGCTGACGCATAAATATCATCTCCACTTTCAACAACAGCCACAGCATATTTCAATGCCACTTAATCCTCGGCAATTTATTGGCAATTTAAAACGCCTTTTTCCTGTGTTTGAACGTGGCTCATTACACAATGACATCTCACGTTATGCCAGCACCACATGGTTAGATGAAAATGAACAAGAACACCAAGTCTTGCTGTTTGAATACCACTATGTAGATGAAATTAAAACCATCGATAAAAATGGCAATACCGTCAAACTCATTGAACAACATAAAAATTTGTGGGGTGCATTTGTCTTTGATGTCTCTGTGCAGGGGCTTGCCATTAGCACATCAAGACGTCCATTCCCCTCACCTTATCGCCATCCTTGGCACAGCAGTGATATACGCACCAATCAGCGTTTAAAATTTTATGGCACAGATCCCATGCAAATGGCCAAACAGCTCAGCCCGGGTTTTGTGCTCCGATTAAGTCAATTTTTCCAATACCGTGAAGGCGATCTTATTTTTCATCCCCAACAACGTGTGCTGTGCTATTTAGGGCCACATGACATTTTTAATGCGCCTGAACGCAAGCAAAATATCCAGGATATTTCTGCATTGCGTGGACATCTGAGAACGTTTAAATTAGTAGAACTGGAAAAGCTGCAAACTGACCTGATTCAGTTTTTAAAATAATTATTTTCTCTGGGGACTGCTTTTATGGGATTTGTTGTTTTTGTCATTATCCCGATTCTGCTGATTGTTGCCATCATCATGATCCGTAACAGCATCGTACGTTATCATAATGCCACAATTCGGGCATGGTCTGATGTTGCCAGCTATGAACGGCAGAAACTGAAAATTCTAGATGGCCTGCAACCTTTGGTCGAACAGTATTCCAGTTTCGAAAAAGGCACGCTGGAGAAAGTGACTGAACTGCGTCAGAACATCATGAACCTGAATATTAAAGATGCCGATATTCGGCAATTACAACGGATCGAAAGCCTGAACCGGGAACTGATGCATAACCTGAATGTGGTGATCGAAAACTATCCTGAATTGAAAGCCAATGAAATTTATCTGAAAATGATGAACGAAATTGAAGAACAGAATGAAAATGTCGGTGCCGCAATCAGTATCTATAATCGTAATGTTGAACTGTTTAATAACCAGATTCAGGTTTTCCCGCATAATATAGTCAATAACATGCTGCTACAAAAGAAAGCTGTGCGTCCTTTCCGCGATCAGGCCGTGACCCAAAGTTTTGACTATCGTCCGAATTTTTAAACCCTGACGTATATTTATGCGATGATAAGAAATACCTAACTGCCTTAGCGATGAATCAGGAGATTCCAGATAAGGCATTTTGCTTCAGAATAAAAATAAAGAATTAAAAACTATGCTGGATCATCTCGATACCTTAAAGGAAGTCCTGATCAAGGAGTTGTATCAACTCTATGATCATTATAGTGACGACGGAATATATGCCTGTAGCCCCTGGTCTATGACGAGTTTCTGCGAGTGGATTACCTCGCCATATCAACCGAACGTAGTATTTTTAATGATCAGGAAGATCGTGCACAGTATCTGCCTGAAACTGAACGCTGGAATGCAGCGAAATGGCGTTACCGTACCGTCCACAGTTCTAATAACGGTATGACGCAGTTTCGTGCACTGCTGGACAGCTATTTCAAGAACCAGCATAGTTTCGGCAACCCTTTGCTGGAACATAGCAAGACCGATCAGGCCAATACGCTGGATGTACTTTTAAAGCTCTTTCAACAGGCACGTGATGCTTTAGAACAGGATTATGGCTTGGACTTAAACCGGATTGTGTTTTTTATCCATATGCCAACACAGCCACAAATAGAATTCCAATCGGCTATTTCTCTAAATCAGGAAAGTCCATTAAGACAACAGTTTCTGTTCAGCAAACAGCCTGCCAATCAACCTGCCATGTCAAAGTCATTTAAGCTAAACCAGAACGATAAAGATCTGCTGATTGATCTGGCGCAGCTGGTCAAGTTAGAAGCTTATGATTATTTACATGTTGCCCATCAGGCCTATTTACTGACCCTGGAACCGCATTTTGTCGATGCCAATTTTTATATCCAGAAACTGATCCAGCATATCGCAGCGATGGCAACTGAAATTGATGGCAGTTGTGCCATGACACAAGCGGAAATTCAGGAGCACATCAGCCAGTTTGAACGTTAGATCACAAGCTTATTCTTCATTTTTTATTCATACAGGCAACATAAATAAAACAGCCCGGACTGGATGGAGCGCTGGTGTTTACGGTCAGAATCAAGGAAAATAGCCGGTTTTAGCATTAACAATCAGCGAACTGTTTTTTCGCCTTGATTTGGAACTCCTATGAAGTTTGAAAAATTAGCGCAGTCGGGCCGTGCCCGTCGTGGCCGTTTAACGCTTGAGCATGGCGTGGTTGAAACCCCAATGTTCATGCCGGTGGGGACTTATGGCACGGTAAAAGGCATGTTGCCTCGTGACATTAAAGAAATTAAGTCTCAGGTAATTCTGGGCAATACCTTCCATCTGTACCTGCGTCCAGGTCTGGACGTCATCCGTGAACATGGTGGTCTGCATCAGTTCATGAAATGGAACAACCCGATCCTGACCGATTCTGGTGGCTTCCAGGTGTTCAGCCTCGGTGCGATGCGTAAAATCAAGGAAGAAGGCGTGACCTTCCGCTCGCCGATTGATGGTTCCAAAGTATTCCTGTCTCCTGAAATCTCGATGGACATTCAGCACACCCTGAACTCTGACATCGTGATGATTTTTGACGAATGTACGCCTTATCCGGCAACGCATGAAGAAGCACAGAAATCGCTGCAACTGTCTTTACGTTGGGCCAAACGCTGTAAGACTCAACATCACGACGTACTGAAAAACCGCAATGCCCTGTTCGGGATTATTCAAGGCGGTATGTACGAAGATTTGCGTGATGAATCCTTAAAAGGCCTGCTTGAAATTGGCTTTGATGGTTATGCCATTGGTGGTCTGTCTGTTGGTGAACCGAAAGAAGAAATGATCAAGGTGCTGGATTATCTTCCAGAGAAAATGCCGGAAGACAAACCACGTTACCTGATGGGTGTCGGCAAACCGGAAGATATCGTGGAAGCAGTACGCCGTGGTGTCGACATGTTCGACTGCGTAATGCCAACCCGAAATGCACGTAACGGTCATTATTTTGTGACCGGCGGTTTAGTACGTATCCGTAACGCGAAATACCGTCATGACCAAAGTCCGCTTGATCCAGCCTGCGATTGCTACACTTGCCAAAACTTTAGCCGTGCCTACCTGTTTCACCTGGAGAAATGCGGTGAAATGCTAGGTTCTATGCTGGGTACGATTCATAACTTGCGCTATTACCTGCGCCTGACTGAAGCGATGCGCGAAGCACTGGATCAAGGCACATTCGAGCAATTTGTTGAGGACTTTTATGCCCGCCGTGGCATGCAAGTGCCGCCTTGTCCTGAAGATTAATCTTTCAGTATTTGCGCTAAAGAAAAAGACAAGGTAAATTGCAGAACAAGTCAATTTATTATCATTCAGTTAATTAACCATTTTTAGTTTAGGAAAATGTAAATGAGCCTATTTATTTCGACTGCTCACGCTGCAGGTGAAGCTGCACAACAACCAAGCCTGATGGCGAACCTTTTGATGATTGCGGTATTCGTAGCAATCTTCTATTTCCTGATCTGGCGTCCTCAATCTAAACGTGCCAAAGAACATCGTGCACTGATTGAAAGTCTGGGTGTTGGTAGCGAAGTGGTATTTGCAGGCGGCTTAATGGGCAGAATCACAAAAATTGAAGGTGACTTTGCTGTGGTTGAACTCAACCGTGGCGTAGAAGTAAAAGTTCAGCGTGCGAGCGTGGTCTCAGTACTTCCTGAAGGCACTTTAAATAACATTTAATCAAAAGAAGTCGTGCTCCCTGCACGACTTTTTAATTTTAAGAAGAAAACAAATGCGTTACCCAGCATGGAAATATGTACTGATCCTGGTTGTCCTGGCGATCAGTACATTATATGCCCTGCCTAGTTTGTATCCAGATGAACCTGCCGTACAGATTTCGGGTGCCAAAGCCGGCACTCAGATCGATGCGGGCATCGTACAAAGAGCAGAGCAATTATTAAAAACTGAAAATATTGCAACTCATGACAACAGCTTCAGCAACAATGCGGCCTTACTTCGTGTTGATTCTAGCGAAGCACAGCTCAAAGCCAAGGAAGCACTGCGTCGCGGCCTGGGCGATGATTATGTTGTAGCATTGAACCTTGCACCAACAACACCAGAATGGCTGCAAAAAATTGGCGCCAAGCCAATGAAGCTGGGCCTGGATTTACGTGGTGGTGTTCACTTCCTGCTAGAAGTGGATATGGACAAGGCGATTGCGCAGCGTATGGAAACATCGGCAACTGACCTGCGTCGTCAATTACGTGATAACAATCTGAAATTCAACAGCCTGACCCTTAGCAACAACACCATTACCATGCAGTTTGCCAATAATGATGATCGTTCTGCGGTAATGGACTTTCTGCGCCGTAATGACAATGAGTTCACCCAGCAGGCTGTAGCGACGGATACCGGATCTACCCTGCGCCTGAACTATACCGATGTGCGTAAGCAGGAAATTGAAAGCTATGCAGTCAACCAGAACTTAACCACACTACGTAACCGTATTAACGAGCTAGGTGTGGCTGAAGCACTGGTACAAACTCAGGGCAGCAACCGTATTGTGGTTGAACTTCCTGGTGTTCAGGATACTGCTGAGGCAAAACGTGTCCTTGGCCGTACTGCAAACCTCGAGTTCCGTCTGGTCTCAGATCTGAACGATCAATATATCGATCCATATACGGGTCAGGCAGCAGGTACATTGCCCCCTGGTACTGAAGCATTTGCTTATGAATCTCTGGACAGCGGTCGTCAGTTATTGCTGAACCGTACCCGTATTCTGACGGGTGAACGTGTTCAAAATGCCTCAAGTGGCTTTAGCCAGGACACTGGTGGTGCTGAGGTGAACATTACCCTCGATGCTGCGGGCGGTAAGCTCATGTCGGATGCCACACGTAATGCCGTTGGCAAACGTATGGCTGTACTGTTCATCGAGAACAAGCAGAAGATCAGCTATGTTGAAGATCCTGCAACAGGTCAGCAAACTGAAGTTCGTACGCCATATACCGAATCTGTGGTAATTAACGCGGCAACCATTCAGGCGGTATTGGGCTCTCAGTTCCGTATTACCGGTCTGGATTCTCCACAGGAAGCATCTGAACTTGCCTTGATGTTACGTGCCGGTGCACTGGCCGCGCCAATGTACTTTGTTGAAGAACGTGTGATTGGTCCAAGTCTGGGTCAGGAAAACATTGATAAAGGTGTATTGTCTACCCAAATCGGCTTTATCTTGGTGGCGATCTGGATGGTCGTGTTCTTCCGTCTGTTTGGTGTGATTGCCAACTTTGCGCTGGTATTTAACCTGGCGATGATCCTGACAGTCATGTCATGGATTGGTGCTTCGCTTACCCTTCCAGGTATTGCCGGTATCGTGATTACCATTGGTATGGCGGTCGATGCCAACGTCCTGATCTGTGAACGAATACGGGAAGAAATGAAATGGGGCGCTTCGCCGAAACAGGCGATTGTGGCCGGTTATGACCGAGCCTATAACACCATTTTCGACTCGAACTTAACTACCTTCCTGGTGGCGTTCATTCTGTTCGCGATTGGTACCGGCCCGATCAAAGGCTTTGCCGTGACCCTGATGATTGGTATTGTCTGCTCGATGTTTACAGCAATTACTGTAACTCGTGCGATTGTACAGATCATCTATGGCAAAAAACGTAACTTGAAAAAGTTGAGCATTTAAGGAGATCACTGATGACTGAGAATACTCAACCTAATTCAAAACAATACGGCCGCCCGGATCACGAACGTGTTATCCCGTTTATGAAAATTGCTTTGCCTGCGGCATTGTTTTCAATTTTATTAACGGTTGCCAGCATCTTCTTTATTGCCACTAAAGGCTTGAACCTGGGTCTGGACTTTACTGGTGGTGTGGCAGCAGAGCTGAACTATACTAATCCGGTTCAGCCAGAATCAGTTACTCAGGCATTGAGTGAAGCTGGTTTTAATGATGCTGTGGTACAAACCTTAGGGTCAGATCGTGACCTGATGGTGCGTATGCCTGTTCAGGAAGATGTTGAAGCAGAAGACTTGACCAAAGCCATTACCACAGCAGTTCAGCTGCCAGGTAATGCAGCTGAAGTACCAAAAGTTGATGTGGTTGGTGGTCAGGTCGGTAATGAGCTGTACGTGCGTTCTGCAGGTGCGGTTGCCCTTGCCCTGCTGCTGATGCTGGTTTATGTCACCATCCGCTTTGAATTCAAGCTGGCGATTGGTGCAGTACTGTCCTTGTTCCACGATATCGTGGTGACACTGGGTATCTTTGCCATGATGCAATGGCCATTCGACCTGACCGTACTGGCAGCGTTGTTGGCGATTATCGGCTTCTCACTCAACGATAACATCGTGGTCTCTGACCGTATTCGTGAAAACTTCCGTAAAATCCGTGGTGCTGAACCATTGGAAATCATCAATATTGCCTTGACTGAAACTTTACGTCGTACCATTCATACCTCTATGACGTTATTGCTGGTAGTCGTAGCCATGATGATCATGGGTGGTGATGGTTTGAAATGGTTCTCGATCGCAATGTTTGTTGGTGTTTTTGTAGGTACCTATTCATCCATCTATATCGGTACAGCCTTTGCTTTATGGCGTGGCCTGAACCGTCAGGATTTCATTGTGCAAGTGAAACCTGAGTTTGAGGAAGAAAACGAAATTCCATAATTTCAGCCTTCTTTTAAAATATGAAAAGCCCATCTACAGATGGGCTTTTTTATCGCCGTTGAATCTGTTCTGGATGCAGGATGGCGATCACTACCTCAGCTTGCTGAACGTCCTGTTTCTGAAAACGAACCTGACGTTTGCCATCCAGACTTTGACATTGTAACTCCTGCTCAGTTTCTCGCTGTAATTCTAAAATTAAACAGAATTTATTGATGAACTGTATGCAAAGCCAATCAGCTGTTTGAGCTGACTGCTGACGGTCACATAGCAACCACCAACCCGATTTTAGTGTAGGTGCATAGGCTTCACCATTAATCTGTATCGCATAGTGATTCGCCTGCAACTGAATAGTAGGCTCTATTTCATAATGAACAGCATTCAGAGGCTTTAAGCAAAACAGTTCCTGCTCCACCGCCTGCATGCTATATAAATGAGGAACCAGAGTATTTTTTACTTGTTCTATCTGAAGCTCTTGCTGATCCAGACTCATGGATTTCAAGCCGAGTTGCTGTTCCAGTTCCCGAGCCGCCTTTTCTCCAATCTGGCGCTTGCTATTCAGTAACTGAGCGACATAAGTCGCAGACAGGCCATAATATTCACAGATCTCTTTGCCTGTTTTAAAGCGCTGACTGGCAATCCATTGATCAATGATCCTGCTCAGATTTTCCCGTCTACGTTCAAATAGTTCTGTCGTACTCATCGCAATTGGGTGACTTCATTTTTATTAAGTGCTACTGAGCACCTTACAATAAAAAAGCCCACCAATAAATGGCAGGCTTTTCTAGACAAATTAATCAGTAGATTTAATTACCTTGTACCAAACGACGGGCACTGATAATCCCTGGCTGCTGTTCTAATCGAGCCAGCAGTTTGGACAGCTGGGCCAGACCTTTGACTTCGATCAATAGTTTCATATTGGCAATACCATCAGCTTCTGAAATGGTATTTACCTGACGGATATTGATCTGATCAGAGAAGATCACTTGCGTCAGATCTTTGAGCAGGCCACGGCGGTCATAAGCTTCTACTACAATCTGGACACTCTGACCACGGGTTGGCTGCATTTCCCAATCAGCTTCTACGGCACGTTCTGGTTCCTGCGAAATCATACGCACATAATCCGGACACGCCACCTTATGGATGCTTACTCCACGATTGAGCGTGATATAGCCCCCAATCGACTCGCCATGTACAGGCTGACAGCATTGCGCCACATGTAGTTCAACATTGTCTAAGCCATCAATCAGAATACCATGAGCAGACAAAGTATGACTGGCACGTGGATTCAGCGCCGGCTTCAGTACCAGTTCAGGTTCATCCTGATCCAGGTGCATATGGCGATTCACCTGATTGATCAGCGCATGCAGGCTGATATCGCCATTTACGATACCAATCAGAATGTCTTCGCCACTCTTCACATTAAAGTGATTGCAATAATCGCCCAAGTCGATCGATTTCGGGTGAATTGCCAGACGTGAGAGTTCTTTATTCAAAATCTCACGGCCAACTTCCAGATTCTTGCTGCGATCCTGCTGACGGAACCAGTGACGTAACTTGTCACGTGCACGTGCAGTCTTGATATAACCAAGCGAGTTCACCAGCCAGTCACGGTTTGGCTCACGGTCTTTTTTGGTCAGAATCTCGACCTGTTCCCCGGTTTTCAGAGTATAAGTCAGCGGCACATAGCGCTGGTTCACTCGTGCGGCATAGCACTTGTTACCCACTTCGGTATGGACATGATAGGCAAAATCCAAGACTGTTGAGCCACGCGGCAATTCTTTAATATCTCCATCGCGGCTAAACACATAGATTTTCTCAAAGCCTTCAAAGTCTTGAATCTGTTCAAAATTCTCAACTTCTGCCTCAGAATCTTTATGTGCACTGGCATCATTACGTTCCTGGTAATGCTCCAATACGGCACGTAAAGAATGTAGACGATGGTTAAAGGAATGGTCTGTGGTTTTTGCCCCTTCCTTATAGTTAAAGTGTGAACATACTCCTAACTCTGCCTCTTCGTGCATGTGATAGGTACGAATCTGCACTTCAAGCGATTTGTTTTCTGCAATTACGGCAGTATGCAGTGAGCGATAACCATTGGCTTTCGGATTGGTAATATAGTCGTCAAACTGGTGCGGAATATGACGCCAGATCTGATGTACGATACCTAAAGTGTGATAACACTCAGGTACTGAATTTACCAGGACACGTACAGCACGGATATCATAGAGCTGATCGAAGCTCAGATCCTTACTCTTCATTTTTCGATAAATCGAATAAATGTGTTTGACCCGACCGGTAATTTCGGCCTCAATGCCATGCTCAGCCAGTTCACCACGCAACTTGTCGATCACAAACTGAATATAATGTTCACGCTCCAAGCGCTTTTCATTCAGTAAAGAAGCAATTTCTTTATAACGTTCTGGTGCCAGATAACGGAAGGCTAGATCTTCCAGCTCCCATTTCAACTGGGCAATACCAAGACGATGGGCTAGTGGCGAGTAGATGGTCAGAATTTCACGTGCAACACGTTCCTGACGGTCTCGAGGTGATTTCGCCAGTTCACGCAATGCATAGGTACGCTCGGCCAACTTGATCAGTACCACACGGACATCTTCGGTGACTGAGATCAGCATCTTGTAAATGCCGGTCAAATGCTCGCGCTGGTTATTATTGAAATGGTCTTCCAGACGTTTGTTATTTTCAATCAGCTCGGACAGCTTACCCATCGACAGAGTGCCTTTCACCAGGCCATGTACACTCTCACCGAATTTCTCCAGTACGTCTGCAAGCGGTGTGACACCTTCACGTACCGAACGATACAGCATGGCTGCAGACAAAGTGTCTTCATCGACATGCAAATGGGCAAGGATATCCGCCATCTCAATACCGGTATAGAAAGTATTGGAGCGATGCTGAACCGTGGTTTCTAACTCATTTTCTAAAGTAAGATGGGCGACTTCTTCGAGCTGTTTTAATGGGTTCCCATCTAATATGCCGCGTACACGATCTAACCATTCGGTCATATCCTGCAGGGCTTGATCGGCATGTTCTACAGTCGCCTCCTGTGACAACTCATTCAGTCGCCCAGGCAGCTGTTCACGTACTGTGACCATACCATTCTCCTACTTTTATATACATCATCTCTTTAATCGTTTATTTAATTTTCTTTTTCGAACAGGGCAATCGACTCAACATGGCCCGTATGTGTGAACATATCCATCACACCTGCCCTGCTCAGACGATACCCCTGTTGTACCAGCAATCCGGCATCTCTGGCTAGAGTTGCCGGGTTACATGATACATAAACGATTCTTTTTGCACCAAACTTAGGAATATATTGCATCACTTCTTCTGCGCCGGAACGAGGCGGATCAATTAGTAATGCATCAAAACCCTGATTTGCCCAAGAATGATGCGAAAAATCCTGGGTTAAATCCTGCGAATGGAATGAAAGTTGTGCAATACCATTTATTTTGGCATTTTCCGCACCACGTTGCACCATTTCTTCACTACCCTCAACACCTACGACGCTTCCACTCGCACCAACACAGCGCGCCAATGGCAAGGAAAAGTTTCCTAATTCGCAAAACAGATCCAGAACACGCTCTCCTGGTTGTAGTCGTAGCAAATCACATGCCAGACGTATCATCTGCGGGTTTACTGTGGAATTGACCTGGGTAAAATCTAGCGGATCAAAGCCAAACTCAACATCAAAATCATCCAGACGGTAATGCAGCCGCGCAGGCAATTGCGGTTGATCAATACGCGTCAGTTGGTTTTGACCTGCTGGCTGAATATAAAGCTGCCACCCCTTCTGTAACGCAAATTCGCGTAATTGGTTGACATCCTGTTCAGGTAATTGTGCAGTTTCACGAACTACTAATGCGATTTCCTGATCACCCATGGCCAATTCTATATGACCAACGTCAGCCTTACCATTTAGACTTTGGAGCAATTGTTTAAGACGTGTAACCGAGCCAAACTCCCGATCCAGAATCATGCAGCGATCAATCGAAGTCAGCTTGTTACTTTGGCTTTCACGGAATCCCACCACCAGCTTGTCTTTACCAGGTAAATAGCGTACGCCAATACGGGCTTTACGACGGTAATCTTCACGCTGTGAACGCAATGGCGCCAGCCATTCATTTGGCTGAATTCCAGCAAAATGTTGCAGATGCGATTTCAGCACATTCTGTTTGAGCTCAATCTGTGCATCCGGAGTGATATGCTGCATATTGCAGCCACCACAACTTCCAAAATGTGGACAAGGGGGCTGTATGCGAATTTCTGAGGCTTCACTCAACAATTCAAGCGAGTCAGCTTCTTCCAGCTTTTTCACTTCACGGGTGATTCGGGCACGCACTGTTTCACCGGGCAGTGCATAACGAATAAAAACTTTTTTACCGTGCTTGTCCGCTGGATGGTCCGGATGTGAACCATAGTGAGCAATGCCACGCCCCTCGTGCGATAGTGACTCAACCTGGAAGATGTATTCGGGTTGCTGCTTGGGCCGTGGTTGAGCTCGATGTTTCATGAAAACCTAATGTGTGGAGATGGGAAAATCAAATTGAGTAAATTCAGTCCGTCGCGACGTTTCACGCCAGACCGATAAAAAGTCCGCATGCTGCGGTTGCGTTTGCAAATACTGGATCGTACTTTGTACCAGATGTTGATAATCAGGCAGCAATAACTGTCCCTTTAGCAACTGCCAGCGAATATAGACCAGCCAGGTATTCAGGACATCACCTTCACAATAGCTGGTGAGCTTGTCCCATTCCTGATTGCGCACATATTCAGGCACATGGTAGCCACCATCGCCACGCTTGCCTGGATAACCGAGCAAGTGCGCCACGTCATCCAATTTCTGGAAATGACGGGCATGAAACATGGCCATCACATCCATCAAATCGACATGACGCTGATGGTAGCGGTTCTGATAATTATTATAGCGCTTTTGCGTATCAATTTCGCCCTGATCAAACAGACTTGGCGCAGACAAGCCATGGTACATGGCCCGGTAAAGAATCACGGGCAAATCAAATTGTGAACCATTCCAACTCACTAGGGTTGGATGACGCTTATCGAAAATCGATAAAAATTTTCGTAAAATTTCAGCTTCTGAATTCTGTTCCCGACTAAAGGAAAACAGTTTCATGCCCTGCTCATCAATCCACAGTCCGGAAATACAGACAATTTCATGTAGTGGCAGACGCTGAAAATCAGAACCCGATTCCTGACGACGCAGTTTGGTCAGGGCCTGATCCAGGCTTTGTTCCGGCAGGTCCAGGCCAAACAGATGTGCGCCTGACTTAAGATCGGTCTGGGTTTCAATATCAAACGTTAAAACAGGCAAGCGCATAAATTGATTACTCAGGAATTATTCAGGATCTTGTACAGAGAATAAACCTGTAGACAGATAACGGTCACCACGGTCACAAATAATGCACACGATTACGGCACCTGGATTTTCTTCTGCCAGCTTGATTGATGCCCAGACTGCACCTCCGGAAGAAGTTCCAGCACTGATCCCTTCTTTTTGTGCCAGCTTGCGCATGGTTTTTTCAGCTTCAATTTGTGGAATATCGATAATACGATCCACACGGCTACGGTCGAAAATGGTTGGCAGATACTCTTCTGGCCAGCGGCGGATCCCCGCAATACTTGAACCGTCAGAAGGTTGTAAACCCACAATCTGAATATCCGGATTCATCTCTTTCAGGTATTTAGATACACCCATAATAGTACCGGTCGTACCCATCGAGCTGACAAAGTGAGTGATCTTGCCACCCGTTTGCTGCCAAATTTCCGGACCAGTGGTCAGATAATGCGCTTCAACATTGTCCGGATTACCAAACTGGTTTAGGACCAGGCCTTTGCCTTCGTTTTGCATTTGCAGTGCCAGATCACGTGCACCCTCCATGCCTTGCTCTTTGGTCACTTCAATCAGTTCGGCACCGTAAGCACGCATGGCATCCTTACGTTCCTGACTCATGTTATTCGGCATGATCAGCTTCATTTTGTAGCCGCGCATTGCCGCAACCATCGCCAATGCAATCCCTGTATTTCCACTCGTCGCCTCAATCAGGGTGTCACCTGGCTTGATCTGACCACGCTTTTCCGCCTGCATGATCATGTTATAGGCCGGACGATCTTTCACCGAACCTGCAGGATTATTGCCTTCGAGCTTTGCTAACACTGTCGCTTGAGTGTGATTTGCCAGACGCTGTAGACGTACCAGTGGCGTTTTGCCTACGTAGTAGTCCAGTAAAAATTCGTCTGCTTGAAAATCAGGGGTTGTATTACTCATTATTTGCACCTATGTCGAGGTGCGGCTATTGTATGAAAATTTGCATTTCCCTGCACCCATTTAGCCAGTCTTTTTCAGAAAACCGATCAAAACTCGTGCAGCATGGTCTAAAAATTAAAAAACATTATTTCTGTCAGTAGCTTATTTGTAAATTAAACGCTGTTATTTCAATATTTCTCAGGTCAATTTCAGATTTAAAAGCTTTCATTTCTTAGCATTTTATACGCTATCTATTTGAATATTTTTCATATCCAGATTTATTCTTAAAAAGTCTGTTTAATTTGATATTGCGAAAAACCTTGATGAAATTTTAACTGAAGAATTAAAGCGTGCTAATATGCGGAGCATAAGGAAAACACTGCTTGAATCATGTCAAATATCAATAAAAAGCTGTTTAAACGCCTACACTTAAATCATGCCTACGGCCAGTTGATTGCCCTGATCTTTGTGCCAATTACAATTTTGGCTTGTGTGGGTGCAGCCCTAGTTTTGACAGAAACCTCCAATGCAGCCCGTGCCCAGCAAAAACAGATGGCGATTGCCATTCTGACCCGTTTTCAGGCCACTTCTGAATCTGCGCTGGATATTGTCAATTACTCCCCCTGGCAGTATGAACAGGCACGCAATGCCATGCAAAACATGCTCAATGAGAAGCATCTGATTCGTGCTGCAATTCTGGATCCTCAAGGCAAAAACCGCCTCGGTATTGGTTTTCAGGACCAGGCACCTTGGCCAAAGTTGAAGCAGGAAGCTAGTTTTGTTGGCCCGATTATCAATCAGAATAATCACATTTTTGCAGTTCGCATTAATGACAATACGGGCAATCCGGGCTGGCTTGCGATTGAGCTGGACAATCAACCCCTCGAAATTGCTCGCTACCGCGTGATGATCGTATTGATTGCCACCGGCCTGTTGACCTTGTTGCTACTTTTATTGTGTCTAAATTTTTACTCGCGCCGCTGGATTGCACCAATGTATGAAATCCGCATGCAGTTACAACGCCTGAATGCGGATACTTTGGATCAGCATATTGTCATCAACAGTACTGGTGAACTGCGCCTGTTACAGCGCGATATTGCCAATGTGGTAAAACGGCTGCATTTCAGTTTTCTGGAACTGCGCGAACATACTGAACAGACCGAAGATGACTTGCGCCGCACCCTCGACACTCTCGAAGTGCAGAACATCACCTACCGTCAGGCCCGTGACCAGGCGATTTCTGCCAATCAGGCCAAGTCAGTATTTTTAGCCAATATTTCACATGAATTACGCACCCCATTAAACAGTATTGATGGCTTTATTCATTTGCTACTGCGTCAGGGTAATTTAAGTAATGAGCAGAGTCTGTATTTACAAACCATCCGCAAATCATCGGCGCATCTGCTGGCCCTGATCAATGACGTACTAGATTTTTCCAAGATTGATGCCGGTAAACTAGAACTTGAAACGGCGCTGTTTGATCTGGAAGAAGCGATTTTTGATGTAATGGACATGCTCTCGCCACTGGCAGCGCAGAAGCATATTGATATGGCCTTCTACTATGCCGACAATGTACCAAAATGCGTCAATGGTGATGCACTGCGCTTTAAGCAGATTCTGACTAATTTGATTTCCAATGCGATCAAGTTTACGCCGGATGGTGAAATCATCGTGCGGGTACGAATGGAACACGATGATATCGGGCAATGTCTGCTGCATTTTAGCGTACAGGATAGTGGTATCGGCCTCAGCGGCACTGACCGCAAGAAGCTGTTTGAATCCTTCTCACAAGGCGATACCTCAGTTACACGTCAGTTTGGTGGCACTGGACTGGGTCTGGCGATTTCCAAACAGCTGGTCAGTCTGATGCATGGCCAGATCGGCTTTGAAGATAACCAGGAACGCGCCCCAACCGAGAAAGGTTCGACCTTCTGGTTTACCGCCCAGTTCCTGGTCGATGAAGATGATGTGATCGAACACCCAGACTTTAGCAATCTGACTGTGGTCTCTTATCTGGCACATCCAGCAACAGCGAATGTACTGCGTCATTATCTGGAAAACTATAACGTGAAGCATACTGAGTGTGCTTCGATTCTGGATCTGTTTAGCCGTCTGAATCATCTAAAAACTACGACTGAAAATACCTGGCTAATCGTTGATCATAGCGGTGACAGTCAGGCCCTGCTACAAGAAATTCGTGCGCGTTATCATGGCAATCTGGCAGTCTATGGCTATCAGATGCAGCTTGATCCAAATATGCTGAATGAATACCGTGCCCGTGCGCTATACCAGCCACTTAGCCGTAGTGCCCTGATTCAACTCCTGAATAACCAGCCCGTATTCGATCAAGAGGTTCATGAAGACTTTAATGGTCAAGGGCTGCATATATTGGCAGTCGATGATCATTTACCCAACCTGATTGTACTGGAAGCGCTACTGGGTGAACTGAATGTCACCACGACCAAGGCCACTAGCGGTCAGGAAGCGATTGATATTATCCAGCAACGTCATGAAGAAGGTTTAAGTCCATTTGATCTGGTATTTATGGATATTCAGATGCCGGTGATGTCCGGCATGGATACAACCCGTGCCATCCGCTCGCTGGAATCCACCTTTGAAAACCATCGACGTTTGCCAATTATTGCCCTGACTGCACATGCCCTGTCTGATGAAAAGCATAAATTGCTACAGGGTGGCATGGATGATTATGTCACCAAGCCCATTCAGATTGAACAGATCATCCAGATTCTGACTCAATGGACCACGGAAAATTTCCGCAAGGCACCCATGCTAGAACGTGCGAATGTCATTGATGCTCTGGATAGCAATATTCTGGACTGGCAGCAAAGTCTGCAACTGGCTGCCAATAAGGAAGATCTGGCCGTAGATCTGTTGAGAATGCTGGTCGACAGTTTTGAAACTGAACTCAGTGAAATAGAACAGCTGATTGAACTGGAAGATTTTCCACAACTGGAACATGTACTGCATCGGCTCTACGGCGCGACACGTTATGTGGGTACGCCGAACCTGCAACAGCTGACAGGCAGTTTTGAACAGTTTGTTTCTACCCTACGTAAAGAACGTCGCAAAGCTGATGAAGCCTTTGTTCAGGAGGTGATGAAACGCCTCGATGAGCTTAAAGCAGGCATTGGCCAGGTGGAACAGGCTGCACAACAGGTGCTAAATAAGCATATGATCTAATGCGCAAGTTAAGAACAATCACAAAGCGTGACTTAAGTGTCATGCACGTGATCTAACGCACATGCTATGCTCAGGGCAATAAAAATGAAGGGTTTAGCCATGTCACTGGTTCGTTTAGAAAAAAATAATGGAATTGCTACGGTGAGTTTAAACCGTCCGGACAAACGTAATGCCATGAGTTTTGCGCTATTGCGTGAACTTGTTGCAACCGCCAACACGATCAAAAAGGATAAAAGTATCCGCTGTGTCATTCTGACAGGTGAAGCACAGGTCTTTAGTGCCGGGATTGATCTCGCTGATTTAAATAATCCAAAAAATCGTGCCTATGCAGCCTGGGAACTGCTGCGTCCGGGTCAGAGTCTATTTCAGAAAGCATTTTTGATCTGGCAAGAATTACCGGTTCCCGTGATTGCAGCTTTGGAAGGCTATTGTTTTGGTGCAGGCATGCAGCTGGCACTGGCAGCAGATATTCGGATTGCTCATCCACAGACTCAAATGTCAATTATGGAAAGCCGTTGGGGCTTAGTACCAGATATGGGTCTGAGCCGTTCGTTAAAAGGCTTAATCAGTCTGGATCTAGCCAAAGAACTGACACTGACCGCGCGTATTTTTGACGGTAACTATGCCAAGCAGATCGGCCTGATCACTCATGTAGATGAGCAACCTCTAGCAAAAGCACAAGCCTTGGCTGAAGAAATGTTGCAGCGTTCTCCAGATGCTTTAATGGCGTCTAAATATGTGCTGGATGCCATGGAACATCAACCAAACAAATCCTTACGTATGGAAAAAATCTGGCAGTTAAAATTACTCCTCGGCAAAAACAGCCAGTTGGCACGCAAGAAAGACAAGAATCCAGAAGTCCAGTTCCAGCCTCGCCAGTATTCATAAGATCATCTCAGTAGATATCGGATAGCATCATGCAGTTTGATCAAACCACTAAAATCGCATTTCTCGGTATAGGCCTGATGGGTAGCCGTATGGCCAGTCGGCTGATTCAGGCAGGCTTTGAAGTTGCTGTCTGGAACCGTACTGCTTCTGCTTGTGATGCATTGATTGCTCAAGGTGCACAGTTATTGCAGCTTGAGCAGATTGCAAATTATCCGGTAGTTCTCATCTGTCTGGCGGACGATTTAGCCGTTAAAGTAGTGTATGAACAGATTGAGCCTTATCTGGTTGCACAACAGGTGATTGTAGATTTCTCCAGTTTATCTGTGCAGCAGACGTTGGAACTGGCACAACGTGCGCAGGCCCAACAGGTGATCTGGATTGATTCCCCAGTTTCTGGCGGTACTGCCGGTGCTGAACAAGGCAGTCTCGTGGTCTTTGCCGGCGGTGATGAACAGATTATTTCTTCTTTAGCTGCAATTTACCAAGTCCTCTCCCATCGCGTGACTCGCATGGGTGACTCAGGTACAGGACAAGCGACGAAAATCTGTAATCAGCTGATTGTCGCGGCAAACAGTACACTGATTGCCGAAGCTGTGGCACTGGCTGGACGTGCTGGAGTAGATACCACCCTGCTTGCCCCAGCGCTGGCCGGTGGTTTCGCGGATTCAAAACCGTATCAGATTCTGGCACCGCGTATGGCCACCCAGACCTTTGAACCGGTGCAATGGAAAGTTCAGACCTTGTCCAAAGACCTCAATAATGCAGTACAGCTTGCAGCAGCACATGCGCTAAATATTCCGGTTGCTTCTCAAGCTTTATCTCAGCTCAAGGCTCATCAAGAGAATGGCTATAGCGAAACGGATCTAGCGACTGTCATTCAGCACGTTCAATAACTTCATTTTCACGATTATTTCCATATTTAGTGCAAGGAGCTTCAGATGTTAAAATTCGCAGTCAACCTTTCCATGATTTTTACGGAAGTTCCCCTGCTGGAACGTTTTGCCCTTGCCCGTGAGCATGGTTTTGACCATGTAGAAATCCAGTTTCCTTATGAACTGACTATCGAGCAGATTCAGGCACAGTTGACAGCGCATCAGCTGAGTTTATGCCTGATCAATGTCCCAGCAGGTGACCTGATGCAAGGCGGTCATGGACTGGCTGGCATACCCGGCAAGGAGATTGAATTTCATCAAGCGATGCAACAAGCGATTACATATGCAACCGCACTGAAAGTACCGAGCGTCAATATTCTGGCAGGTAAACAGCCGCTGGATAGTGACCTGTTACCTTGCCTGAATACATTGGCAGATAATCTGAAAATGGCCTGTTCGATGTTGGCAGATCATGGTATTCAGCCAGTCTTTGAGATGATCAATGGGACCGACATGCCACGCTTCCTGGTGCAAAATGTAGCTCAAGCACAGGAAATGCTCGAAGCAGTCCAACATCCAGCCTTAAAGATGCAATATGACTGTTACCATATGGCGATGATGGGTGAAGATGTATTTGAAGCTTTAAAAGAGAATATTGACACAATTGGACACATTCAATTTGCAGACTGTCCAGGGCGACATGAACCTGGTACAGCTATTGTTAATTATGTCGAGATTTTTCAATGGTTAGAGAATAGCCAATATCAAGGCTATGTGGCAGCAGAATATCGCCCGCTGAAGCATTCAGCAGCGTCTTTTGGCTGGAAGACCCGATATTTTGCAGATTGATTACAAACCGAACAATGTGCTGATTTGAAATTTCGGGGCAAAACCGCTATATTAGATCATGCATAATTGTTAGGAAATTATATCCCCCATGAATTTAGAACCATCGCCCAGCGCTTCTAATTCTCACGATCTTACTATGAATTCACACTTACAGACTGTACAAGACTGCTTGAAAGTTGTGCATGCTGCACTTGAAGATGTAAAGGCCAAAGAAGTTGTTGTGCTTGATGTCAGCGGTATGAGCAATGTTGCTGATGCCATGGTCATTGCCAGCGGTACCTCTACCCGTCACATCAAATCTCTTGCCAACAATGTTGCTGAAGAAGCACGTAAAGCTGGCTTCCGTCCACTTGGCATCGAAGGCGAACGTGATGCTGAATGGATTCTCCTAGACCTCGGATATGTAGTGGTTCACTGCATGCTTCCTACAGCGCGTAAATTCTATGACCTAGAAAGCCTGTGGAGCAATGCTCCTGCAGATTCAGTGGCATAAAACAGATTCTTAAAAAAGCGGCCCATGGAGGCCGCTTTTTTTTATTGGCTCAAAATAAACTTTAACCGAAAAGATTCAAAGGAGTTGCTGTAAATTAGCTTCTGGGTATTTTTGTTTGATCAAATTCTTGGCCTGAGCATAGACCTGATCACTACGTTGTGGGCCATAGAAGTCACAGAATACCTGATATAGACTGGTAATGGCTTGTGCATAAAGTTTTGAAGATACATAGCTCAGCAAATCCGCACTTTTCTGCAATTTCTGAATAGTTTCCTGGAACAAAATCCGGTCTTGTACCAGTTGTTGTGCCAGCTCCCTATAAAAGTCTTGCTGATCTTCTAGCTTGACCTGATCAAGAACTGATTCTCCAAACTCAATATAAGCCTGGTACTGTGCCTTCTGATTAAGAGATACTGCCTCTGTATCTTCAGACTCGATCCATTCACTTTTTTCCAGAATGGTCAGTTCATGCAGTACCTGTTTAAGCATATCTTTCCGGTTCTGCTTAAGCTCTTCTGTAGTACAAATCTCGCTAAGAAAGCGATTCAGTACAAAAGCAGGCTGCCCGCTATATTCCTGTTCCCAATATCCTACGATCTGTTCTAGGTGAGGTCCTTGAAAATAATGCTGTAGCCCACGCTGAATAGCCTGGCGGCGCTGTTCTAGATTGAGCACTTCTGCATTCATGTTATACCCTCCTATCCATTAATGTCGTTTGGTAATGTGATCCGTATCGAAAGTTACATCTCGCTGGAATTCTGGATAAGACAGTTCAGCATGCTCGGTATAGTCCAGACCACGCTGCTCGTGCTGTGCACTCACACGTAAACCACCTAAAATAATATGCAGCACTTTAAATACAATAAATGCCACCCCGAAGCCCCAGGCAAATCCGGCACCAACGCCTACTGCCTGAACAGCAATAATGCTGCTATCAAACATTTTACTTTCATAAAAGATACCCGCAGCTAGCGTCCCCCAAGCACCACAAAAGCCATGTACAGTGACAGCATCCACCACATCATCAATACGCATTTTCTCGAGTAGTGCTGGCAATACACTAACCAGCAACCCTGCTACCAGTCCGGTTATAACAGCAAACATAGGACTCATTGTGGCGCAACCCGCTGTAATCCCCACTAGCCCACCTAAGGAAGCATTAATCGTAGTCCTTATTAAAATTGCTTTACGTCGTACCAGGGCAAATAGCATATAAGCCACTGCCGCCGCACACGCTGCGAGATGGGTATTTAAAGCAATCCGCCCGATGCTGACATCGGCGTTGACTGTAGAAGCGGCATTGAAGCCAAACCAGGCTAACCACAAAATAAAACCACCCAAGGCAATTAAAGGCAGATTATGGCCGGGTAAATAGTGCACTTGACCATTACGGCCAAAACGCCCTATACGTGGACCCAATACAATAATGCCCGCCAAAGCAACCCAGCCACCAATCGAATGCACTACAGTTGAACCAGCAAAATCAATAAAGCCCATGGCTTTGAGCCAGCCTTCACCCTCAAATAGACTCCCCCACGCCCAACTGCCAAAAACTGGATAAATTAAGCCACTCACAAAAGCGGCACTCACCACATAGGCGACAAAATGAATACGCTCTGCCATGGCACCACTGGCAATGGTGGTTGCTGTTGCGGCAAACATCATTTGGAAGAAGAGTAAATTCCAGCTCCAGCTATCTAAATTATCCGGTGCAAAATGTGAGCTACCAAACCACCCGGTATGATTAATCCCGAACATAAGCCCAAAACCTATCAGCCAGAAAACCAGCCCTCCAAGACAGGCATCCATATAATTTTTCATTAAAACATTCACGCTATTTTTACTTCTGACTGAGCCGCTCTCAATCAGTGCAAAACCCGCCTGCATGAAGAACACCAGAATACCGCCCATCACCACCCAGACACTGTCCAGCGATATCCGGATTTCCTGGATATTTTTTACCATTTCTGCTGGTTCAGCTGCATAGATAGGCAAACTCAACAACCCCAGTAATAACCCTAAATATTTTATTTTTGTCATGTAATCCCCCTAGCTCTTAATGAGGAAATAGCAAGAACAATGCCATACAATTTATGAATTTTAAAATTATTTGAAGAAGTAGTTTAATGGTGAACCCATCAAATTTTCATAGATAAATAATTCCTAATTCACAAGATAAATATCCACCTGAAATGAAATATCAATCAATTGTGGTGCATAAGAAATAAGAGCAAAAATAAAAAAACCACCCGAAGGTGGTTTTTTTCTAAATCTTTTAATTCATCTCGACCTTTCTTTTACAAAAGAGGATCTGGAAGAAGATTTTAGGAATTAGTGACCCGTACCATTAATGGCTTTGGTCATATCTTCCACAACTTTCTTGGCATCACCAAAGATCATCATGGTCTTATCGTTATAGAACAGGTCATTGTCCAAACCAGCATACCCTGTTGCCATAGAACGCTTGATCACCAAAATCGTACGTGCCTTGTGCGCTTCCAGAATTGGCATACCGTAAATTGGTGAGCTTGGATCGTCTTTGGCCGCCGGGTTAACCACGTCATTCGCACCGATTACCAGTACTACATCTGTTGCCGGGAAGTCAGAGTTGATCTCATCCATTTCCAGAATGTCTTCATATGGCACGTCAGCTTCAGCCAGCAATACGTTCATATGACCAGGCATACGACCTGCAACCGGGTGAATCGCGAAACGTACAGTCACACCCTGCTCTTTTAACAAGTTCGCCAACTCTTTCACCGCATTCTGTGCACGGCCTTGCGCCATACCATAACCGGGTACAATGACTACACTGTCTGCATTCGACATCAGGAAGCCAGCATCATCTGCAGAACCTGAGCGATGATTACGTTGTACCTGCTCGCCTGCACCCGCTGTTGCTGTTGCGGTTCCACCCATCGCACCACCGAACAGAACGTTGATGATCGAACGGTTCATCGCTTTACACATGATATAAGACAGAATTGCACCTGAAGAACCCACCAGCGAACCAGCAACGATCAGCATGTTGTTTTCTAAAGTAAAACCGATACCTGCAGCTGCCCAACCAGAGAAAGAGTTCAGGAGCGATACCACAACTGGCATATCACCGCCACCGACTGGTGCAATCCATACCCAACCGAATACCAGTGCTAGACCAGTCATTGCCCAGAAGGATGTCATGTTACCAGTCAGGAAGAAGTGAATCCCTGCTGCCAGCATTGCGATAAAGATCAATGCCTGAATTGGTTTTACCCAAGCACCTGAAATGGTTTTTGCCCATTTCTTCGCAGCCAGTTTACCGTAAGCAAATACAGAAGCAGTAAAAGTAATCGCACCGACGAAACACCCCACGAAGAGTTCGAACAAATGCACTTTGCTCATTTCATGGAAAGTTACCCCATTTGCAGCTAAAAGGTCTGGACCCAATTCGATTAACTTGTTGTTATGGATAATCGCAGCAATAGCAATCAGAACTGCGGACAAACCTACCAGAGAGTGCATCAGCGCGACGGTTTCAGGCATTTGAGTCATAGGTACAGTTTTCGCACGGGCAATACCTACGATTGCACCAAGCACCATTGCACCAAGGATCATCCAGATCACCGGATTTTCTGCGACAAAGAAAGTCGTCAATACCGCAATCGCCATGGCAAGCATACCGTAGCGGTTACCTGCAATTGCTGTTTTAGGACCTGACAAACCACGTAGCGTCAAGATAAAGAGAATGGCACCAACCAAATAGAACCAATTTGCATATTCACGAATGAATTCCATCAATTAGCCCTCTTTTTTCTTTTGTTTTGGTTTGAACATTTCCAGCATACGTGCAGTCACGGCAAAGCCACCGAAAATGTTAATGCTCGCCAGGAATACTGCAATTGCGCCAAGTACACTCACCACGTTAATGGTCTGGAAGTCTACGCTGCCTTCAACACCGACCATGGGTAAACCAACAGTCTGAATCATCGCACCCACGATAATGATTGAAGAAAGTGCATTGGTTACCGCCATCAACGGCGTATGCAAAGCTGGAGTCACGCCCCATACCACGTAGTAACCTACAAAGATGGCAAGGACAAAAATCGTAATAGTTTCAACCATGAGTACTCTCCTTAACCACGCTTTAACAGCACTTGGCCGCCGTGAGTGACGAGTAGGGCTTTCTGAATTTCTTCTTCTGGATTGATGGCAAAATTCTTTTCGCTATCAAATAAAGTTTCAACGAAGTTCAAAACGTTACGTGCATACAGTGCAGATGCTTCAGTCGACAAGGTTGAAGGAATATTCGGAATACCCAGAATCTTCACGCCATTTTCAGTCACAACCGTTTCACCGCATTGAGAGCCTTCTACATTACCGCCAGTTTCAACCGCCATATCTAAAATGACTGAACCTGGTTTCATTTTGGCAACGGTCTCGGTACGGATTAAGCGTGGCGCATCACGACCTGGCAATAGTGCAGTCGTGATCACAATATCCGCATTGGAAACTGCTTTATCAACGATGATCGCCTGATCCTTGATATACTGTTCACCTGGCATCCAGCCATAACCATTTTTAGCCGCATCAGCTGCTTTTTGCTGTTCTTCTTCAGACATTGGTACGTCTAACCACTTACCACCCAAAGATTCAACCTGGTCTTTAGCTGTAGGACGCAAGTCGGTTGCTTCTACAACAGCACCGAGACGTTTTGCAGTTGCAATCGCTTGCAGACCTGCAACCCCTACTCCCATGATCACGACACGAGCCGGTTTAACCGTCCCTGCCGCAGTCATCAGCATCGGGAACATGCGCTGGTATTCTGCTGCAGCAAGAAGCACTGCTTTATAACCCGACAGGTTCGCCTGAGAAGACAGGACATCCATGTTTTGCGCACGAGACAAGGTGCGTGGCAAAAGTTCCAATGCAAATGCAGACACATTCTGTGCCGCGAAATGGTCAAGCTCGGTATTGCGGTATGGGTCAAACATCGCCACAACTGTAGCATTCGCAGGTAATTTTTGAATTTCTTCACCCTTCGGTGCACGAACTTTCAAAATCATCTGGCTACCGGTATAGGCATCATCCGTAATTTTTGCACCAACCTGTTCATAAGCGCTATCGATATAGGCAGCTTTTACCCCTGCACCACGTTCGATAATCACGCTATGACCAGCGCTGATCAATTTCTTTACTGTCTCAGGTGTCGCAGCGACACGATGTTCACCGACGACAGTTTCGGCTGGAATTCCGATTTGCATGAGCGTCCCTCAAGCTAATTTTTTCTTAAGTAAACATCGCAAAAACGATGTTTCCCCTCAGAATGTGTTTTTGTTGAATTTTTGGATTCTAATCAAACCATTCCAAAATACTACCCAATATTTATTTAATAAATACCTATATTTTGAACTGATGATTCATAAAAATGATGTTGTCATATATCATTTATAAGTTAGGCCCTGATTTTTTGATCTGCTGAATTTATAAACGATATTCATTCTCTTAAAGGATATTTCCTTTTTTGTTCATTTTTTCTTAGCTTAATTTTTGTTGTACTTTGTTACATTGATCATTCTGACAGTCGTTCCATTTTTTTTGCTGTACTCCTTCCCTTTTCCGCCATGCCAAAATGCTCTAATTTAGGCACTTTTATTGGGCACTTTTTGATTCCTTGACTTCTTTGACAAATTTAACTGAATTATACTGATTCATTTGGAACTCCTGAAAACCATGTTTTCCTATAACTTTTTCCTTTTTTAATCATAAAATTTTTAAATCAGTTGAGTTTAATGTTTCATTTAATTGGCTCTTTTGAGTTATTCTACTCAAGTCTAAAACTACGCTAATAATCGTTAAAAAATAATTTTTGAGTCATTTATTATATTAATACCTTAAACTGGCTCAGCATCATAAATTGTCAAATTTGCACTATATTTGTGCAATAGAATACAGTTTTATCTCTGACTCAATTGCAATGTTTTTCTTCAGTGCCGTTTCGACAACTTAAGATACTTTGTAAGAAAAAAAAGATTAAATACGCATCAGTTATGGTTTTGAAGATATTCAGAGATGGTAATAACTAGATCTGTCTTCAATTTCTGTTGTATTTTTCTACTTTTATCATGTGCTATTTTGACCTATAGTGCCTGCAATCTTTGCATCTTTTTGATGCCATTATCAAAAATAGTCTTCTGCTTCTTATAAGGTAGCTGTCATGAATCCTGCACTGGATATCAGTCAAAATAAGCCTTTGCTCTGGCTGATGGCAATTGCATGTGGTCTATGTGCTGGGGCGAATTATTACTGTCAGCCTCTGATTTCATCAATTCAGCAATATTATCAGGTACCTGAATCGCAAGTCGCCCTGACCGTGACCTTTGCTCAGGTGTCTTATGCACTGGGCCTGCTGTTCATCGTGCCATTGGGTGACATGTTGAATAAGACCAAGCTGATTCCTGCCCTGATGTGGGGGGCTGCGCTGGGACTGATGATCTGTGCCACAGCAATCAATTTGCCCATGCTCTGGTTAGGGACGGTTATCGCCGGTTTATTTTCTGTGGCGGCACAGGTGCTGATTCCTTTAGCGGCCATGACCGTTAAACCGGAAAAAACTGGTGAAGTGATTGGCTTTCTGATGAGTGGTTTACTGGTCGGGATTTTGCTGTCGACCAGTATTGCCGGATTACTCTCTGACTTGTTTCACTGGAAAGTCATCTATGCATTGAGTTCAGTCTCGATGCTGTGCCTGGGAATCTATTTACGTGGGCAGCTACCGACGCTGCCAAAATTCAGAATCAGCTATGCCAGAATTTTCCACTCTATGGGCAGTCTGTTGGCCCAAGAACCACGACTGGTATTTCGTTCTCTTACCGGTGCTTTTGCCTTTGCTGCGATGAGTATTCTGTTTTCTACCATTGCCCTGCTATTGACACAGTCTCCCTTTCATCTGGCAGATGTTATGGTGGGATTAGTCACTTTAGTGGGAGTCTTTGGCGCATTATCAACCCAAATAATTGGGAGATGGGCGGACCGAGGTTATATCAAACTGCTGAGCTGGATTGGCTGTTCAATTCTGGCAGGCAGCTGGCTGTTTCTCTATTTTGGTGGCACATCGTTGATTAGCTATATTGCAGGTTATGCGCTAATTAATTTGGGACTGGCGATTACCCATAGCTGTAACCAGAATGTAATTTTCCGCCTGCGTCCGGATGCCAAATCCCGGATTAACTCTATTTATATGACCCTGTATTTTATTGGAGGTGCCTGTGGCTCTGCAGCGGGAGTATACGCGTGGCATCATGGTGGCTGGAGCATGAGCTGCCTGACTGGATTCATATTTGCACTAGCTGCCACCGTCTTTGCCCTGATTGATCAGTTTTATCATGCGCGTGTAAAAACCAACTAATGATCATCTAATTTACTTGAACCACTGGATAGTAGGCTTTGCCGGAATCCATTACTGCTGCATGTTCCAGCAATATATAGATAAAGGTGTTCAGCAAGGCTGAAAATAGACTACAACTTTCCTGCATCTGCTTGCGACTGAGGGCGCTGGCATAACTCACTCCACCCTGCAGAATTTGTTGCCTTAAAATAGTGAAACGCTTAAAAACTTCTGACAGCATCTTCAATATATCCTGCTGTCCTAGCGCTTGTTGAGCCTCTATTTTTTGTTGCTTCAGCATTTCACGACAATCACTTTGGCTAATCTTATTGTGTTGATAATCCCAAAAGTGCTGAGTGAGATATTGATTATTCAATAGTGCATGCAGCGTAATCTCATAGCGACCCAATAAAATTTGAGAAATTCTTTTCTCCTGATCCTTGCTAAGGATGAGATGGAGAAATTGTGATAAGACCTGCTGATCAAGACTATCTTCATTTTCCTGTATATAAAGAGCATTCAGACCAATCCACAGGCTCAGAAACTGAAAATCATAATCGGCCTGTAACTCTACCGCTTTTCTTAACCAGCTTAGACTGCGTTGAACACGTAGATTGAAATATTCTGAACGCTGAGCTTTTGTTGTTTTGTAAATCTCTTCCAGTAACATCATTATTTTTCTCCTTTTTTTATCCTGTTTTCTTTATCTTAAACTCTTTTACTGTTTAGTAAACTATTCCTTGACCTCTGCATCTATTTGAATGAATTCAATACTTTTTAATTTCCTAGAAAGCTTTCTTGCAGTGCTAGTACTCAGCCATGAAGCCTGATTATTTTTATGCTAATATTGCGCCCTCTTTTACTGGCCGTATCACTGCCGGTGAGCGCCCAAAGCCCCAACGGCGTGCTGTCTCTTCCATTTCTAACTTAAGGCGTGATTTTGAATGACTGATCTCAAGACCATTGAACAACAACTTCAACCACGAATCAGTGTTGCGCCGATGATGGATTGGACCACCAAAGATTATCGTTTCTTTGCACGTCTGTTTAATCCCAATATTATTCTCTATACCGAGATGGTAACGACAGGTGCCATCATTCATGGTGATGCCAAACGTCATCTGGACTTTAATCAGCAAGAACAGCCAGTTGTGTTACAGCTTGGTGGCTCTAATCCCAAAGACCTGGCCACCTGTAGCAAAATGGCACAGGATTGGGGGTATAACGAAGTCAACCTGAATGTCGGCTGCCCAAGTGACCGGGTACAAAACAATAAAATTGGTGCCTGCCTGATGGCGGAGCCTGATCTAGTCGCAGAATGTATTGGTGAGATGCGCAATGCCGTGGATATTCCGGTGACGGTGAAACATCGTATCGGGATTGATGATATGCAGTCTTATGAAGAGATGCTGCATTTTGTCGATACCGTAGCGAAGACGGGTTGTAATAATTTTATCGTGCATGCCCGAATTGCCCTGTTACAAGGCCTATCCCCGAAGGAAAATCGTGAAGTTCCCCCATTACGTTATGAAGATGTTTACCGTTTAAAACAGGAACGTCCTGAGCTGCTGATTGAAATCAATGGCGGGATCAAAACCTATGCGGAAACGGTTGAACACTTAAAACATGTGGATGGCGTGATGATTGGTCGCGAAGCCTATCACAATCCGTATTTACTGGCCGAGTTAGGCCAACTTTGGAATCTTGAAGCTCCTGATCGTTTTGAGATCATGCAACAAATGATGCCGTATATTGCCCAGCGTATGGCAGAAGGTGCACCACTCTCGATTATTAGCCGTCATATTCTGGGCTTGTTCCAGAACTTGCCAGGTGCGCGTAAATGGCGTCAGGCATTAAGCGGTGGTAATGCCAAAACCTTAAAAGATGTAGAAAATGCCTTGTTCAATATTCAGGAGGCGATCAAACGCACTGAAGACTACCTGCTCGAACAGCAAACCCAGAATCTTTAATTTAAAAAGCACCGTTTCCCCGGTGCTTTTTTTTATTAAGGCTTTTTGACTAGAGAATTTATTGGGTATAAGCGGTAATATTTCCCACAGGAATGGGTTCTTCAACCCGCTGTGATGTCGTCCTGGATTCCCGCGTTGCAGCCTCAGTGATCTCATTGACCTTCTCGTTCCGAAAGCCTTCATCTTGTTCGAATTCTGCAGAAATCATAGCCAGTTCCTGCTGTAACTGCTGTTCATAACGCTGAATTTCAACTTCATCAATAAAGGCAAAAGCATCATCTTCCAGCTGCCAGCTATAACCCTGCTCCACCTTCTGGATAGAGACCTTAACTGGAAAAGATTGGCCCTGATACTGTATCTGGGAAATGGCCTGAAAATGATCACCAGAACGTTCCATGATTTTTACATCCATGACTTTTAACCGGTAATGGCGATAATCCAGACTGGAATTAAATTCACGTTGCATCTGAGACTGAATATTGCGCGACAGTTCATCAATAGAGACAAAGTAACTGCAGGAAAACAATAGCAAGGTCAGAAACAATAGACTTATTCTTTTCATACCACCCCCAGTGCTCAAATTAGTGAGGCTGGAAAATAAAAAAATTCTGATTCTTATAGGGTGATTTTATCTTTTTCAAACTGGGCACGAAATAGCCAAAAGTGTCTTTCAAGGTCAAAATACTTGGTTTTCTTTTGAACATTCAGTCAATTCTGCAGAAATAAAAAAGCCCTGACTATGCAGGGCTTTTTTATAAAATAACTTAGAAATCATCATCCTTAGAAGGATCATGATGTAGGGCATCATGAATGGCTTCAACCAGTTGCTGGGCAATTTCCTGTTTGGAAGCCTTTTCCAGATCACGTTTTTCCATATGATAAGATTCTGCAAAGAATACCGTCATGGCATTTTCATCTGAGGCAAAGCCAATATCTGCACGGGAAACGTCATTGCAGGCAATCATATCCAGTTTTTTAGCGACCAGTTTGCCAGCTGCATATTCTTCAATATTTCGTGTTTCTGCGGCAAAGCCAACCATAAATGGACGTTTTTCCTGTTGGGCAATGGTTGCAACGATATCCGGATTTTTGATCAGTGCGACATTCAGCTCATCACCGGCTTTTTTAATCTTATGTTCTGCCACTTGTGCTACGCGGTAATCCGCAACCGCAGCGGTCGCAATGAAAATATCACAGCCCTGTTCTAGCATATGCAGACTTTCATCCAGCATTTTCACGGCTGAGCTGACATTTTTACGTTTGACGCCATTTGGCGTATCCAGCGTCACTGGTCCTGCAATCAGTGTTACATCCGCACCGGCAGCATAACAGGCTGCCGCCAAGGCAAAACCCATTTTTCCGGTACTGTGATTGGAAATATAACGAACCGGGTCAATCGCTTCACGCGTTGGGCCTGCTGTAATCGTGACCCGCTTTCCCGCAAGCTGACCAAATTTTTCTGCAATCGCTCGTTGCGCCTTATGGAAATACCCGGTTACCTGACGTGCCAGATCTTCCGGTTCCGGCATACGGCCCAAACCTACATCACCACAGGCCTGTGAACCTGCATCCGGCATAATCACATGCACGCCATCTTCAATCAAAGTGGCCAAGTTACGTTGCGTCGGCTTGGCTGCCCACATCTGCTGATTCATGGCTGGCGCTACCCAGACCGGTGCGTTGGTCGCCAGATAAAGTGTACTGAGCAAATCATCGGCCAGACCGGCAGCGAATTTGGCCAAAGTATCGCAGCTTGCTGGGGCGACCAGTAACAGGTCCGCCCAGCGTGCCAGTTCAATATGCCCCATGCCTGCTTCAGCTTCTGGATCCAGTAATTCAGTATGGACAGGATTACCCGACAGTGCCTGGAACGTCAGCGGCGTGATAAAGGCCTGTGCGCCTTGAGTCATGACCACACGAACATTAAAACCGGCATCTTTCAGACGACGGACCAGAATTGCACTTTTATAGGCAGCAATACCGCCTGTCACAGCTAAAATAATATTTTTATGAGGAATTACACTTACGTCGAAGCTCACAAACAGGCTACCTTTCTGTTGCAGTGGCGCTCACAATAGCATTAAATAGAATCATGCCCAAGAGACCTTCTTGTGTGAAAAACAATAATTAATAATAAATAAGTCTAATAAACATGCAATTTTCGATTAAACACTGGCCTGAACAGGAACGTCCACGCGAACGCCTGTTACAGTCAGGCCCACAAAGCCTCTCCGATGCCGAATTGCTGGCAATTTTCCTGCGCTCAGGCTCCCAGCGGCATTCCGCAGTGGAACTAGCTCGACTTCTGATTCAACATTTTGGTCATTTAAGTACTCTTTTGGATGCCCCACTGCAAGAGATCAGCCAGTTTCACGGGATGGGTGTCAGTAAATTTACCCAGCTGATGGCTGTTAAGGAACTGGGACGGCGCTATATTGCCGAGCACCTTCGCCAAGATGCATTGGAACTGAATCATTCCCGCAAAATTATGGACTATCTGCGCTTTGAACTCTTAGGAGAAACTCAGGAAGTCTTTGCTGTATTGTGTCTGGATGCCGGGTTAAGAAAAATCAGCTTTAAGAAAATGTTTTATGGCTCGCTTAATTCATGTGAGATTTCGATTAATCAGTTACTACGCCATGCCATTCAGCAACAGGCAACATCGATTGTGATTGCCCATAATCATCCACTCGGTCAGCCTCGACCTTCAGCAGCAGATCTTGAGCTCACTCAGCAGATTGCAAAGGCCTGTCACCTGGTCGAAATCCGCCTGATTGATCACTGTATCATTGCCCGGGAAGGCAGTTTTTCCTTTGCAGAACAGCAACTCATTAATACGGTAAAACCCTGAACGATAGCACTTGACAAAGCAGACACAACTCAACAAGATCATGAAAAAAATTGTGATGATTCCAATAAATGATCGTACGTGACCAACCCAGTATCTTTAAAGTATTATTTTCATGGCGGGGAACGATTTTACCTAAGGTACTGCCGCCTCTAGGCGTGGTCATGCTCATTTCTGCCATTATTGGCGGGCTATCTTATACCAATTATTTACATTTACCGGAATTACCCTTAGTCGGTTTTACCCTGATCGGAGTAGTACTGTCGATTTTCCTTGGTTTCAAGAACTCTGCCGCCTATGAACGCTGGTGGGAAGCGCGCAAACTCTGGGGGATCCTAATTGCCAATGCACGTCATTTTGACCGAGACTGCCGTATGTTGACGCAGGCACGCCGTGAGCGGGTCATCCAGCATGTAATTGTCTTTGCCAATGTACTGCGCGATCGTTTGCGCCATCAGACTGCCAATCCAACCGAACTGGTACAGACCAGTGGTATGAGTCCTCAAGCCCTGCAACAGCTCTATCAACAGGCCAATGCCCCACAGTACACCCTCAGTCTGATTCAATGGGAATTTATGCAGGCCCTGAAAGAAGGCGAAATTTCAGACATCATTTATGCGCAGATGAACCAGCATGTAGCTGAGTTGAGTATTGTACAGACAGGTTGTGATCGGATTGCCACCACACCACTACCTTTCGCCTATTCCGTCTTGCTGAATCGTACCGTATATTTTTTCTGCTTTATGCTGCCATTTAGTCTGGGTTCGACCCTTGGAATGGTGACACCGCTGCTGGTCGGAATTTTGGCTTATACTTTCTTGGGACTGGATGCGCTCAGTTCAGAAATTGAAGAACCTTTTGGTACGCAAAGCAATGACTTACCCCTTGATTCAATGGTACGTACCATTGAAATTGAACTATTGGGTACTTTAGGCAAACCCACCCCCCCACCTATTCAAGCCCAAGATCATAATCTATTATAATAAGTACGATTACAGCTGAACGCAGCTCATATATTCAATTCAAAATTAAAATAATGAAAACAATAAAAATAAGATCTCATGACTATCAAGCAACGGATTCATCGTTATACAACGCAACCGGTGACGCGTCTGGGTGCAACTTTAGCGGCTTTACTGCTTTGTAGCAGAGCCGTGTTCGCATTTGGCTGTGTATTGGCCTGGCAAGATATTTTATTCACTGGATTAGAACAATACTGGATTTTACTGCTTCTCATCAGTTTCATACTGGTATTCGGTCTAAGCTATGACCGGAAACAATATTTCAAATTTCCTTTTCTGATTCAGCAACACCTGATTGATTCGAAACTGGCTCGGGATATCCGTGAAAGAGCCTTACGCAGCTCAGATGCTACAATTATGGGCCAACGTCAGACTCACACGACCCCGCTACGCAAACAGCAGCAACTCCTATTAAAGATCAATGATCATGAAGCCCCATAATGGTTTAATGTCGATCTGAATCAGCTGTTTAACACAGAGTCGTATCTGGATATCCATGTTCAACCAAGTGATGCGCTCATCGGCCAGCAGGTTCTGGTCTATTACCTGAGGCGTACACGCTGGATTGTTCAACTGTATGCACATGATGGAGACCAGAATTTTCAGCATTTGCAGTACTATATCGCGACACCGCTCCGCGGACGGATTTACTTCGACCATATTCCCAGTCGACTCATGCTGGACTTACCAAGAATTGTACATATTCAGGCGAGTCGTGAAGATGACTCTCCAACTTATACGCTTAAGCTGAGTACCAATTATGGTAAGTACTATCGGATGTCCTGCAAGGCAGTACATTTTGACAAGCTGGAACTGGCGCTCGCGAATTTGATCGATTTTCTACGCTATCGAGAATTCAAACATCATCCAGACATCCAGCAGGCGGTAATTTCCCGGAACCATCCTTTTCTTTATCGCAATTTACTGAACTATACGCTTATTGCAGCATTATTACTGATGGCAGCGATTACAACAACTTGGCAACTGGCATTACAGTTTAGCTTTGGCCTGCCTTCTAGGCATAAAAATCCAGCAGCAAAAGCAGTCTCCATTTATTGAAGCCTGACGCCTGTTACCGAAAACTTTCCCAGATGCCCACTTGCCCGTCTTTAACTGTTGGAATATGGCCGAGCTTAATCCAGGGCATATTGTCCCCATGATAATCACTGCCTACAGATACTTTTAGCCCATGTTCAGCAATCATCCGATCTACCATCTGCCGGGTAGAAGCCGGATCAACTGCTGGTGGCAGCTCAACGGCGTCCCCACCGAACCTGGCAAAAATTTCTATCAGGTAACGGTTGTTGGTTGCAGACAGATCATAACGGGTGGGGTGCGCTAGCACTGCAAAACCACCACTGGCATGAATCACCTGAATGGTTTCTTCCAGTCCCAGTCCATCAAACTTCACATAAGCTTTCTTACCTTCCTTGATATATTTATCAAAAGCCTGTTGTGGACGGGTGACTATCCCCTTTTCAACCAGTGTTTTGGCAATATGGGTTCGCGTGACACGGTCTGGAATATTATCAACCTTAGCGACTACATCTGGATAAATATCTTGTCCAATCAATGGTATCAGTAGATCACAAATCTTTTTTGAGCGTTCAGCGCGAATCTGTTTTTGCTGTTCTAAAGCCTGTTGCAATGGCTCAGGATTTTGAACATCTAACGCCACAATATGCACGCCATAATTCTTCTTGGTGGCCGGACGTGACCATTGACTGGAGATTTCTACCCCAGAAATGATCTTAATTTCGTGATCTTTAGCGGCTTCACGCGCCAGCTCTAAACCGTCCATGGTGTCATGATCAGTCAAGGCCAGCGTATGGATAAAGCTCGCTGCCGCGGCCTCAACCAGCTGCTGTGGACTTAAGGTTCCATCAGAAATATTGCTGTGTGTATGTAAATCTACGCCGTGCATCTCTATACTATGACATTTATTTGATCAGATTTAGATACTCTAACATGAAAGCACTTTTAGACTTTGTGCCACTCATTATTTTCTTTTATTTATATAAGACAGTAGATCCTAAAGACACCAACCATCCATTACTCCAGCTGATTGGCTCCGCAGGCGGTGTCGACAATAACAATATTCTTGTGGCAACCACAGGTCTGATCATTTCCATGTTAGTGGTCTATGGCGCGTTATTTGTTTCACAGAAATTCCGTCTGGACAAACAGCAATGGATCGTATTGTTTATGACAGTAATCTTCGGTGGAATCACTTTAATACTCAGTGATGATTTCTATATCCGCTTAAAAGCTGTCTTGCTAAATCTGGTTTTTGCTGGCGTATTCCTGCTTTCACCATGGTTCAGTAAAGATAAAAAACCATTAATCCAACGTCTGTTTGGACCAGTTTTTAATTTAACTGAAAAAGGCTGGTTTAAGCTCAACTATGCTTGGGCAGCAATGTTTGCGGTGATGTCTTTCTTACATTGCTTCTTTGCCTATATCTTTATGGATGGAAAATATTGGGGAGAATTTACCGCATTTGGTGACATGATCGTGATGTTTTCCTTTATCATTATTCAGTTCATTGTATTGCGCAAATACTTTAAAACTGCTGAATAAAAGTTAGACTAAGTCATCGAGAACTGCCATGCCATTATTTGTTGTCAGCTGTACCGATCAGGAAGGTACTGTCGAAAAACGCCTTGCGATTCGTCCTCAACATCTTGCACGTCTGCAAAAATTAAATGATGAAGGTCGTTTAATCGTTGCCGGCGCGATGCCAAAAGAACCAGGTAATCCTCAAGCAGGTTTTTATGGCAGCACCATCATTGTGGACTTTGACAGCCGTGAAGCATTGGAGGAATGGTTACAGGAAGAGCCATTCTTAAAAGAAGGCGTCTATGCGCATATTGACGTTAAACCATTCAATAAAGCATTCCCACAAGGATAAGGTTCATGCACGCTGTAATTGCCAGTTTAATCGGTTTATCTTTTGCCTGTACAACTGCTTGGGCAGTTGAAGCAACATTGGCAGCGGAATCTGCTGCCCCAGCGCAAAATACACCAGCAACTGTGCAACCCGCGGTAGCCAATACGCCACCGCAAACACTGTCTGCCAATAAACCTGGCATCATGCCAGTGGCTGCTTCGAATAATCCTCTTGTTCAAAATCCTGCTGCCAAGCCATTGACTGCAGAAGATATTGCACAGAACAAAGCTCAGCAAGATGCCAAAGTGAAGGCTTTGGTCAAAGATCAGGCGACACGTCTGCAACAACTGGAAAAAGCCAATCTTGAAGCATTGACCCAGAATCAGGAACTACAGCTGAAAAACGATAATCTCGGCGTTCAGGTGAAGGTGCTACAAAGTGAACGTAGTGCACAAATGTTTCTTTACGGTGCTGCGACATTGGCAGTTGGGGTACTACTTGGCTTCCTGATCGCGAGTTATGTTTATACCAAACGCCGTCGTCAGTGGTAAGCTATTCCCTCTCCTGACGTATTCAAGGTTGTATCCGTTTTGTCTCATGCAATTCAAACTGCCGATCTCGATTGGCAGTTGGTAGATGGCATTGACGTGCCAGTTTCCAAACAGTTCGGTGATGTTTATTTTTCCAAGGACAATGGTCTGCTTGAAACACGCCATGTGTTTTTAAATGGTAATGATCTCGGTACCCGGCTCACGGATCTCAAACCTTTTGAATATTTTTGCATAGGGGAAACGGGCTTTGGTACAGGACTCAATATTCTGGCCTTATGGCAACTGTGGCAACAGGTTCGTCCAGATAACCAGAGCCATCTGCATGCCATTTCAGTGGAAAAATTTCCTCTATTAAAAGATGATCTGATTCGTGCTTTAAATGCCTGGCCGGAACTAAAACCCCTTGCAGATCAGCTGATTTCCCAATATCCACTCCCAATTGCTGGCTGTCATCGCCTCAGTTTTCCTGAAGAACGTTTTTCTCTGGATTTATGGCTAGGTGATGCACAAGATGTCTTTCCAGTCATTGAAAAAACTGTGTCAGTACATGCCTGGTTCCTGGACGGTTTTGCGCCTTCCTGCAATCCGGATATGTGGGAAGAGAATGTCCTGAACAATATTATTCGACTCTCGGATTATGGCACCACCTTTGCCTCTTTTAGTGTCGCAGGTATACTGAAACGCGGTCTTAGAAATCATGGTATTTCGATTTCACGTCCACGTGGCTTTGGTCATAAACGTGAAATGCTGAAAGCCATCTGGAATCTGCCTGAATTTGCACAGCCAGTAACAGCAATTCCTGAACATCATACTCAAAAAAAAACTTCGCTCAATAAAGAGTTGAAATGTCAGGCACGTCAGATCGCTGTCATTGGTGCTGGTATTGCCGGTTTAAGTATAGCCTGGGCTTTTGCTCTACGTGGTCATCAAGTCAGCCTATTCGATCAAACAGCACCACTTTCCGGTGGTTCTGGTAATCCATTAGCGCTACTCAATCCGAAACTGTCACCGATTGCACAAAGCGCTGAACATTTAATGACCCAGGCTTGGCAACACGCCCTAAATCATTATGCACAGTTTAAAGCCTTTCGCGCGATTCAGGTTCAGCAGCTGGCATTGAAAAATCCAGAAAACCTGTTGGCTCTGGCTGATGAGTATCCTGATGGTATTCTAGAAGTTCCAGATCAAAATCAGCAGTCTTTAACAGCGAAATATCCAGCATTGTCGTTGTTACAGGCGGGAGCTGTATCGCCTCATCAGTTGCGTGATGAAATCCTGCAACATAGCAATATTCGCTATATCCAGGCCCAAATTAGCCGAATTGAACCACACTCATGTCCAGAATTATTTGATGGTGATAGCTCACTCGGCCAGTTTGATCATGTCATCGTCTGTACCGCATTAAATACGCCACAGCTGCTTGAAGAGCATCCTGAACTTAAACCCATTCGTGGACAGGTCAGTTGGCTCAAAAATAGCGATCAACCACTTAATCCGAATATTGCCTATAGCTACGGCGGATACTGCATCCAGTTTGATGAACAGCATTTGCTGCTCGGTGCTTCATTCTGCCTGAATCGTGATGATACAGAGGTACTGGAAGAAGACCATATCCATAACCTTGAACTGATCCATTCAGTATTTCCAGAGTATGCACAGAGTTTGGCTGATGTCAGTGAATGGCAAGGTCGTGCTTCGGTTCGTGCCCAAAGCAAAGATTATTTCCCCTTGCTTGGAAAACTCAAATCAGATCAGGAAATCTATAGTCTGGCTGGCTTAGGTTCCAAAGGTTTTCTATTTGCTCCATTGTGTAGTGAAATTTTGGCTGCACAGATTCTAGGAGAGGCTTGTCCTGCATCCATAAATCTAGTGAAGAAGCTGGATGTCAAACGCTTTGAAAAGAAAATCAAAACCAAGAAGCCTTATTTTAAACCTTAGTGTTAAAGCCCTTCCCTTTATTAAAGGGTGAGGAACACTGTTCCGCAAGGGAAGGATTTATAGGAAGAATTTAATCCCCCTCTTGCGCCATATATGGCTCACCTTTTTCAAAGGGGAACATTGAAGAAATATAGCCAAGAAAAAAGCGCCTGACGGCGCTTTTTTCTTTTTTTAAAGCTTAATCAGGCACCCTGTTCCAGCGGCAAGCCTGCATCACGGGCAGCACGTGTACCACCCATCAGGATGACATATTCACGAGAGCTGTCGAAACCCTCTAGTTTTTCAGCAGCACGAGGGGCTTTACTACCTCCACCACACAGGATATAAATCGGCTGATCCGTGGACACTTGAGTAAGGCTATCTGCTGAAAGATCGTTAATGGGCTGGTTTACCGCACCCTTAATATGTGCTTCAGCAAAAGCATTAGAATCACGTACATCCCAGATTACAGCACCTTCTGGGAACTCAAATGTTGTAATTTCTTGTTTACGGATCATTGCGCACTCCTTTGATGTAAACAACACTTGGCAAATGAAGAAAACATCCCTAGCATCTCAGATATTCTTTCCATTTGTAAAGGTCTAAACTATGCCTTCTTTCGATATTGTTTCTGAATTAGAAATTTTTGAAGTAAACCATGCAGTTCAAAACACGCAAAAAGAAATTGCGACCCGTTTTGACTTCCGTGGTCAGGACGTTTCAATCGAGCTGAACGAAAAAAATAAAGAAATCAAAATCAAGACTGAAAGTGATTTTCAGTGTGAACAAGTTTATAGCATGTTAGAAAATCACTTCTTTAAACGTAAAGTAGATATTCAGGCGCTTGATCCGCAAAAAGGTGCACCTTCAGGTAAAAACTATATCCAGGTGATTAAACTGAAAGACGGTCTTGACTCAGATACCGCAAAAAAAATTAATAAAGCCATTAAAGAAAGTGGCATTAAAGCGCAGTCTTCTATCCAAGGCGACAAGATTCGTGTGACCGATAAAAAACGCGATACTTTGCAACAAATTATGGCATTCCTCAAAGAACAGCAATTTGGTGTGCCTTTACAGTTCAACAACTTTAAAGACTAAGACAGTCTATTTTCGGATAATAGAACCATGGCCAAAAGCAATCAACTCTCCAAACTGGTAAAAGCAAGTTCACGACTTCCACAAGGCATTCGTACTGCACTGCTGAGTAAAACCTTTGGACGTGTGGTGCCGATGGTCGGTTCTGCCCGAATTCGCTATGAACAGGTGAGTCATGATCAGGTCATGGTCAGCATGGCCAATCATAAGGCTATGCAGAACCATATTGGTCAGGTTCATGCCTGTGCCATGGCACTGCTTGCAGAAACAGCCACAGGATTTGTCACCGCAATGAACGTGCCTGATTCTGCAGTCGTCCTTATTAAAAGTATCAAAATTGATTATAAACGTCCTACCCAGGGGGCAATGCGTGCTATAGCCACTCTGACTGCTGAACAGCAGCAATTGATGCAAAGTACAGATAAAGGCGAAACATTGGTGCAGGTTGTCATAACAGATGAATCTGGTGAAGCACCAATTCAGTGTGAAATGCTGTGGGCCTGGATCGCTAAATCGCAGCTTAAAACCAAAGCCGCATCTTAATTTTTTAAGAATATACGCTAAATAAATTGGGGATTATTTAAAAGTATCCTCATCATCTATCAAGATAATGACTGTTTTCCTTGTCTCAGCTTAAAAACTATTTGATTTTTTAGCTTTAAAATCAGGATAAGCAATAAAAATCATTGCCTAAGAATTTAAATTTTCAAAAATAAAAAAACCAGACAAATTGTCTGGTTTTTTGCATTCATCAATTCGTTTACTGAGCGTCAAGGAACTTCTGTTTTGCTTCATCTGGAATCGGACGCTTATTGCCTTTGACATCCACCGCTACGAAGGTAAACACGCCTTCTGTGACACGAACAGGCGGACGGGAATCATCGTGACTGTCCCACACTTCGATCTGCATTTGAATCGAAGTATTCCCCACCTTCAGAATCTTGGTATAGCAGCTGATCACATCACCGACTTTTACCGGTACCAGAAAAGTCATCTGATTAATCGAAATTGTCGCACAACGTCCTTTGGAAAAACGTTCTGCATGGATCGCACCGGCCAAGTCCATTTGTGAAACAATCCATCCACCGAATACGTCACCGCTCCAGTTGGTATCTGCTGGCATTGCAATCGTCTGTAGGGAAAGAACTCCCTCTGGTTTTACATGAGAATCTGACACGTTAACTCCAGGCCTGGGTATTAGGATTTGGCATTCAGATGCTGATCCAGCCACTGTTGCAGCTGAGGTGCTCTGAGCGCACCACTTATTCTAGCAATTTCATCAGTTTTATTCATCAAAACCAGTGTTGGAATACTACGAACATTAAATGCAGCGCTGAGTCGTGGATTCGCTTCAGTATCAATTTTGGCAAATACCACATTTGGATACTGCTGTGCTACTGTTGCAAAATGCGGAGCCATCATCTTGCATGGGCCACACCAGTCTGCCCATAGGTCAATCAGAATCGGTAAATCGCTGCCAGTCACGAACTGGCTAAAATTCTGTTCATTGAGTTCAATCGGTGCAAGTGGAATCAGGCCCTGATGACACTGGCCACATGCAGGACTCTCGGTGAGTTTATCTTCAGGCACACGGTTTTTGGCCTGACATGACGGACATACAATGATCATCTAACGAACTCCAATATATTGATGTAAGAATTCTAATTGGGTCGAAATTGCTTTTTCAAACCATTCACCATGATATATATCGAAATGTCGCATATTCCACTCATGATATTGGGCAAATGGTGCGATATTGGTTACCGTTTCACGGCTGGACTCAATCGGAATCAGGCTATCCTGTTGCGCAGCGATAAACAGAACCGGTACTGTAATTTTACGCACATCCTGAATCGGTCGATAGCGGATCAGTTTAAAGAACACCCGGGCTGGTATTTCCCCACTCCAGTAATGGTCTGGATGAACAATTGACAGATAACCTTCGTAGCTATCGGGTGTTGGTAAGAAACAGAGTTCATTCTGGGCTACAACGGGTAAAGTTCGTGGCGTCATCCCGACTTTAGAGCCCATATAATCTTGACTGGAAATTTTCAGCGCTTTAGGCAGCTGCTGTAAAGGATACAATTTGGCACTTTCAGCACCATCCACAAATGGGACTTGGACCATAATGGCCTGTACATCTTTGGATTCTGCGGCAAGTGTTAGTACATATCCGCCACTCAAACTCGTTCCCCAGAGCACAATACGTTTAGCATCTACGGATTTACGTGCTTTAACGTGAGCAATCATGGTTCGCCAGTCTTCAAGCTGGGCTTTAATTGAAACCAGTTCTCGTGGTCGTCCGGTACTTCCACCCCAGTAGCGATAATCAAACAAAATGACGGCATAACCCGCTGCTGCAAAACGTTGGGCATATTTGACCAGTTCAAAATGACGTAAGGCAGCCAGACCATGTGCCATTAAAATGACTGCTGGTTTGTGTATATTCTTGGGACGATAAAAATCGGCAGCAATGACATCTTGACCGCTTTTGACATACAGTGGTTCAACTGTATATACATGCATACGCGCTCCGTTGCGTTATTTTATGGTTGTATTCGTTTATAAAAATTTCAGATCTTTCTGCTCATTTTTGAGCTTAATGCTATCATAAAGCATATCTTTATAAATGAAATGATGGAGTGACATCATGAGTGAAAATGTAGGCTTTGCAGGTCAAATTGGTCCAGAACATATCGAACAGGTAGTTGAGAAAGGCTTTAAATCCATTATCAATAACCGCCCGGATATGGAAGGTGGTTCGGATCAGCCAACCAGTGCACAAATTGAAGAGGCTGCTCGTGCAGCAGGTCTGGATTATGTGCATCAACCTGTAGTTGCAGGTCAGATCACTGAACTCGATGTCCGTACTTTTGCCAATCACTATAATGAACTACCAAAACCCTTATTGATGTTCTGCCGTACTGGTAACCGTTCTAATAACCTGTACCAGATCGCAAAACAAATGGATTTATTGGATGACTAATCCCTGCTTCTGGAAATGTGCAATGCTTGGACTCGGTCTAAGCTTTGCTACACTCAGTTTTTCTGCAGAATTAAGCCGGCCATTAACTCCTACAGTAAGTGTAGCTGGACAAATGAATAGCATTAAGTTTCAAGAATTAATGAAACAGGGTTTTAAGTCTGTCATTGTCAATCGTCCAGATCAGGAAACAGGTAATGAAGTATCGGTTATTCAGCTTCGCACTATCGCAGAGCGCCATCATGCCAGTGTAATTTATCAGCCAGTGATTAGCGGAAAAATTACACAACAGAACATTGAAGAGTTTTCCAAATACTATAATGACTTACCTAAACCCATTTTAATGGTTTGCCGTAGTGGTACACGCTCTGCCGCCTTGTATTACAAGGCGAAGGACCAAGGATTAATTCATGAATAAAGTTTTACTGATCATTTGTTTAAGTTTAAGTTTTGTTGGTTGTAGTTCGATGAATGTTCGACCGACTGTGGGTGTGAGTGTGGGAACATCAATTTAGTTTTTTAAATTTTAGTTCCCATAAAAAAAAACAGCGCTTCGGCGCTGTTTTTTATACAAATATAATTTCTATTGATAATCTACATAAATTGTTGATACTTTACTATCTGGCGAAGAAACAGAAACTTTCAACGTATCTCCTACCGCACATTCTTTTAGACGATAGCCATAATAACTTTGATTACTATTTTTGAAAGTGCTTGGTGTCAAAAGATCAAAGACATTTGCGACAGGTGAACTTCCTGTTGCTAACTCTGCAGTACAAGATAAATTATTAGCTTTTGTATTATCCTCAGGCGTAACACTTATTGTGGTACCTGTTGGCATAGGCACACTTTGAGCGCTATTTCCATACATATTAAAAGACAATAAACTTCCACTTGCCTTTACATTAGTAAAGGTTGGTGTATTTTCAGCAAATGCAAATAATAATTGCTGACGGATGACCGTATCTAAATTATCGTCACATGTGTCTGCGATATTCGGCTGTCTAATTGTAGATGGAGCACAGGTCGCTTTGTTTCCTAATACCGCACGATTATAAAGAAATTCACCAATACCATAATCTTTGTTATATTGATTATCCTCGTTATCGTCACGGAAAAAGCTACCAATATTACTAAGAAGTCGATCTACGCCTTTAGTATAAAGATTATCGCCATCTAAATCTGTAAAGCTTTTATCACCCTCAACATAAGCCAATACAGTCACACGATTATCTAAAGGACGAGGTTCTTGTGTTGTTAGAGTTACAGAACATACTCCTTGGACTGTTGAACAATTAGGTTCAACCTTCCCTCCCTCAGAAACAAAGCTAATTACTGTACCATCTGGAACAGGGTTCCGTGTACGATCAACCATTCTCGCTGTAATAGTTGCAGTGTCACCATCAATTACATTCTGTAATGAATTTTTAGATACTGATAAACTTAATCCATCTTGAGTTACTCGACCAATGGATACAGATACATTTTTAGATACAGCCGAAACATTTTTGTCTGAAACTAAAGTTGCTCTTATCTCTACAGGCCCAGGTTTATCTCCTGGATAAAGATTCACAATCACTTTACCATTTGAATCACTTTTTATAGTTTTGTTATTTTGATTTCCAAATGATACGAACGATAAATCTTCTGGTGCTTGTACTTTCTCAATCAAAACATCTTGATCTGCTATAGGTACACCATTTGCATACAAAGTAAATTCAATTTGACCAGATGATGCTGAGCCACTTTTTCTAATCCCCAAATTAACTTTATTAGATGTATATACTAGTGAATTAGCTTCAAGTGCCTTAATACTGACATCAATTCCAACTTCTGGGATATTTAAACCTGTTGCCAAAATTTTTTGTGTTCCTGTACAAAGCTTTCCATCTGTACCAATCGCTTTATAAGTTGTCGTAACATTTCCTTGATTTGATGAAACAACTGTAGCAGGTTCAAATTTACCACATGGTGCAGTGAATTCGACATTGACATTATTCTGATTGACTTTTGTATTTGCATCTTGCGTTTTTAACGTGATATTTGTTGAACCACCAGATTCTAATTGAGTACTAGCTGCCGTTAAATCGACTAAAATAATATTGGTTGCTTGAAGTGAGAAATTAAGTGCTGGTGTTGATGCTTCGGTACCATCAAAATCTGCAACTGCAGAAATTTGATAGGCACCATTGGTATTTAAGTTTTCAGGTTTAACTGAGATACTCGCTTCACCATTTGTATTTGTTAAAACAGCACCATTGGAACTACCTAAAACAACACCACCAGTCACTGTAAATGTAACTAATGCACCACTAATTCCTTTACCCGACTGATCAGTTACTTTGACTTGAGCGCTCACACCTTCTGCAGCGATTGCCTGAGTCAAGTTACCATTTCGATCAATCAATTGTATAGTACTAATATTAACAGATTTTACTTCTTCACCTGTGCTAGGGTTCGTAGTAATATTTCCAGAACTAGAGCCATCATTATTATAGTAACCATCACTTCCACCGCCCCCGCAGCCTGCTAACATTAGTGCCAAAGTAAGAGCAGATAATTTAATACCTAATTGTTTACTAATCATTTAAATCCCCAAGACCCTCTATTATAGAGTTTGTTATCAATCTTTATTCATTATGCGATATGTAATCATAGTTAAGCATTTATGTAAATAAAGGTAAGCTAAATGTTTTTTATGCTAGCTTATATTCATAAATTGATTTCAATAAGAGCAATTAATGTACGACCTCATCATTATCGGTGCAGGCACTGCAGGTATCACTGCCTATAAAGAAGCAATCAAACATACGGATAATATTCTGATCATTAATGCTGGCCCTTGGGATACGACCTGTGCACGCGTCGGATGTATGCCAAGTAAAGTTTTAATTGCTTCAGCCAATCGTATGCACCTGATTCAGCATGCACCTGATTTAGCTTTAAATATTGATAGTGAAGTTACCCCGAACAATGTCATGTCACGTGTTCGTGAATTACGTGATTTCTTTACTCAAGCCACCCTTAAAGAAGTCAATCAATGGAATCCAAAACATAAAATTTCAGGTCATGCCAAATTTGTAGATGTCCAAACAATAGAAGTAGATGGACAATATTATCAAGCTAAAAGTTTTATTTTGGCTGTAGGCTCACGACCAAATATCGATTCAAAACAAAAAGAAGTACTCGGTGAGCGACTTCTTAGCTCTGATGAGGTGTTTGAGCTTCCTACCCTACCTGAGTCACTGGCAGTGATTGGTAGCGGAGTGATTGCCATTGAGCTTGTTCAAGCCATGCAACGCTTAGGAGTTAAGACCACTGTATTTGCCCGTAGTCAAAAAGTCGGTTCTCTTACAAGTCCGGTGCTTCAGGAACTTGCTCAACAGCAACTCAGTTCAGAACTTGAGATTAAATTTAAAACTGTTCCTGATGAAATGATCCGACAAGGTGATCAAGTCCAGATAAAATTTAAGCAAAATGATCAACCAGAAAATTTAGAGGTTGACTATGTATTAACTGCAACTGGAAGAAGCAGTAATCTTGATCAACTCGACCTGGAAAAAATCGATCCCTCATATACAGACATCAAAAATCTTCCAATTGATCTTTCTACAAAACAGTTAGCTAACTATCCAATTTTTATTATTGGTGATGCAGCTCCTGATGCTCCAATTCAGCATGAAGCTGCATATGCAGGTAAAAAAATCGTTAAAAATTGCCTAAATTATCCAGATGTACAAGCAATTCCAAAACTAACCCCTTTGGCAATTGTGTTCAGTCAGCCTGAAATGGCCATTATTGGAAAAAATTATCAGCAATTACAAAAAGCAAAAACTGATTTCGTTACAGGTTTTATTTCTTATGAAAGACAGGGTCGAGCGCGGGTGGAAGCTACCAATATGGGTGGTGCTGAAATATATGTAGACAGGTCTACGCGTAAACTTTTGGGTGCAGAACTATTCTGTGCACAGGCAGAACATCTAGCACATCTTCTTGCCTGGTTAATTGGTGAAGGAGTGACAATTGATCAGATCCTAGAAAAACCATTCTATCATCCGACTCTAGAAGAGGGCTTACGTACTGCACTCAAGCATGCGCGTCGTCAGTTAGCTGATCAGCATTGAGTTCATTTTCACTTAATACATTTACAAAGCGCTGGCTATGGGAAATAAACCGATCCAGCCAGCGATGTGCTGCGAGTAATTCCAAGGTTCTGGCAGCACTCAATTGATTGCTAGAAGCATACTGATTAATCTTTTCACGAAGTTCAGCATGATGTTGTTTCGTCCATTGTTCCAGCAGAATCAGTTCATTTTGTAACATGCAAGTTTTATCATAATCCTTTAAATCTGAAGCTTCCTTCCAATAACTATCAAAAATTTCAATAAAATCCAATATAACCTGATATAAAGCAGGCTGAGTCCGGATATCCAAACTATAGGATAATTGTTCAAGATCACTGCGGAATACATTGAGATAGACCACTTTCCTGAGTAAGGCCAACAAATGTGCTTGCTCTTCGGTATTTTGAGACACGGTAATTTGAGCCAAATATTGTTTAAGCTTTGCAATGAGTTCATCTTGTTGTTTGAGTTGATTGGCTGCAACCAGCTGTCCATCTTTAAATGCTGCAATAAACCAGCCATATTGTTGCCATACTGTCTGATCAATGACATGTTCAGCATTCGCAACTGCGACTGCGGGTACTGAAAGACTCGACTCATCCAGAGACTGAATTAAACTGTCCTCATCAGTAGGAATGAGCCAAGTCAGAAAATGCTTAAACTGTTCGATAAAAGGCATTAATAATACAGCCCCACATAAACTAAATGCCGTATGAAAAGCTGCAACAATTACTACAGAATCCCAAGAAGCCAGCAAGTGACCTTGGTGGGATAACCAGAGAAAAAGTGGAATTAAGACCAGGAAGGCAAAAGTTGCACTGCTCAGATTAAAAATCACATGAACTGCAGCCGTTCTTTGTGCATTGCTATTCGCCCCAATTGCCGCCAAGACTGCCGTAGCCACAGTTCCAATATTTTGGCCAATAACCAGCAAAAGTGCCTGTTCCAGCTGAATAATCTGGCTCGCCAATGCAGTAATTGTTGTCGTAATTGCGGCACTAGATGACTGTAAAATGACCGTCATCACCAAGCCAATCAAGACTAATAATAATTTTGAGAAAAAGTTTTGGGTGCTAAATATAGAAAGATCTATACGATTTGCCAGGCTAGACATTGCCACCTGCAATAACTCAATTCCAAAGAAAATCAGACCAAATCCCGCAATTACCAGCCCAGTCAAAGCCAGCCGACCCTGAGCTAAGATCTTGAGTAATGCACCCGCTGCAATTAAGGGTAAAGCGAATTTTCCAATCGAGAATTTGACACCAAGCAGTGCTACCATCCAGCCAGTACTGGTGGTTCCAATATTTGCACCAATAATCACGCCAACAGATTGAGCAAAAGTTAGTATTCCTGCACTTACAAAACCAATAGTAGCAAGTGTTGTCGCTGTTGAAGACTGCACAATCAAGGTAAAGATAATACCTGAGCTCATCGCTTTTAAAGGAGAACCCGTAAATCTACCTAACCATTGTCTCAGAGATTCACCTGCAATATCCTTCAGGCCGTCGGTCATCAAGGTCATGCCGAGCAGGAATAAACCTATTCCACCACAAAGTTGTGCAAATACATCAAACACACTTATCCCTTTTTATAATTTTTTAAGTTTTAATAATTTATATACGATAGCTGAAACTAAACCAAGCCTATCAAATACTTTAAACCCACCTATTTTTCCCACGCATAAAAAAACACCCCCTGCCATTTGACAGGGGGTGTTTAGAATAATGAGCTGGCGATGACTTACTCTCACATGGGTAACCCCACACTACCATCAGCGCTAAGAGGTTTCACTTCTGAGTTCGGGAAGGGATCAGGTGGTTCACTCTTGCTATGGTCGCCAGCACAACTGGTATGATTACTCGCTATGGTCTTATCTACGTTGCTTGCGCTTCGTTTGCCTAGCTTTCTTCAAATAGAATGCATTAACAGATGTATCTGAGTTGCAGTAGTTTGTTCGATTAGCTTAACTAAATCAAGGCTTCGTCTGATCGTTAGATCAATATGAAATCAATTGAGCGTTACACAACAACTGTTTGGGTGTTGTATAGTCAAGCCTCACGAGCAATTAGTATTGGTCAGCTTCATGTATCGCTACACTTCCACATCCAACCTATCAACGTCGTAGTCTTCAACGGCTCTTTAGGTGACATAAAGTCACAGGGAAATCTTATCTTGAGGTAGGCTTCCCGCTTAGATGCTTTCAGCGGTTATCCCTTCCGAACATAGCTACCCGGCGATGCGACTGGCGTCACAACCGGTACACCAGAGGTTCGTCCACTCTGGTCCTCTCGTACTAGGAGCAGATCCTCTCAAATTTCCAGCGCCCACGGTAGATAGGGACCGAACTGTCTCACGACGTTCTAAACCCAGCTCGCGTACCTCTTTAAATGGCGAACAGCCATACCCTTGGGACCTGCTTCAGCCCCAGGATGAGATGAGCCGACATCGAGGTGCCAAACACCGCCGTCGATATGAACTCTTGGGCGGTATCAGCCTGTTATCCCCAGAGTACCTTTTATCCGTTGAGCGATGGCCCTTCCATACAGAACCACCGGATCACTAAGACCTACTTTCGTACCTGCTCGACTTGTGGGTCTCGCAGTTAAGCGCGCTTTTGCCTTTATACTCTACGCGTGATTTCCGACCACGCTGAGCGCACCTTCGTACTCCTCCGTTACTCTTTAGGAGGAGACCGCCCCAGTCAAACTACCCACCAGACATGGTCCTCGTCCCGGATAACGGGACAGAGTTAGAACCTCAATATTACCAGGGTGGTATTTCAAGGACGGCTCCATGGCAACTAGCGTCGCGACTTCAAAGCCTCCCACCTATCCTACACAAGTAAGATCAAAGTTCAATGTCAAGCTGCAGTAAAGGTTCACGGGGTCTTTCCGTCTAGCCGCGGGTACACCGCATCTTCACGGCGATTTCGATTTCACTGAGCCTCTGCTGGAGACAGCGCCCCCATCATTATGCCATTCGTGCAGGTCGGAACTTACCCGACAAGGAATTTCGCTACCTTAGGACCGTTATAGTTACGGCCGCCGTTTACTGGGGCTTCGATCAATAGCTTCGCTTGCGCTAACCACATCAATTAACCTTCCAGCACCGGGCAGGCATCACACCCTATACGTCCACTTTCGTGTTTGCAGAGTGCTATGTTTTTAATAAACAGTTGCAGGGGCCTGGTTTCTGAGGCTGCCAACAGCTCAAGGAGCAAGTCCTATCACCGCCGGCAGCGTACCTTCTCCCGAAGTTACGGTACCATTTTGCCTAGTTCCTTCAGCAGAGTTCTCTCAAGCGCTTTGGTCTACTCGACCTGACCACCTGTGTCGGTTTCGGGTACGATTCCTGTTTAACTGAAGCTTAGAGACTTTTCCTGGAAGTATGGTATCAGCCACTTCACTG
>NZ_KB849574.1 GCF_000368625.1 Acinetobacter schindleri CIP 107287 | reverse complement strand
CATACCAGTTGTGCTGGCGACCATAGCAAGAGTGAACCACCTGATCCCTTCCCGAACTCAGAAGTGAAACCTCTTAGCGCTGATGGTAGTGTGGGATTACCCATGTGAGAGTAAGTCATCGCCAGCTCATTATTCTAAACACCCCCTTCAATAGAAGGGGGTGTTTTTTTATGGGAGAGATCTGATCAATTGATTGCTTACTGAAAACTGCGGGCCAACAGATCTATCAGGTGAAAATCTAATGTAATTCAGCCTGTATCAAGGGATAGTTTCAATATAGTTAAGACTTATCGGCGCAAGCTAGGGTTATTTTCGTTTACGATTGTTAACCTTTTTATGCTTTTAGTGAGCGTTTGAGATGCTAAATTGTAAGTTATTCGTTTTAATAAGTATGTAGAATAACAATGAAACAGGTTCATCTCGCAGCAATGTTGTGTTTAGGCTTTATCCCTTATAGCCTGACTGCCTGTCATGCACAGAACAAGACGTCACAGGAACTGAATAAGAGTCCGGAAGCGGCAAACTCTACTTCTGAAACTGTAACTACACCTTTTTCCACTCAAGTACAGCAAGCCTATAAGGTTAATAATATTGCCGAGTTTAATGAACCATGGGCGATAGCACCTTTAAAGGATGGTCATCTATTGGTTACCGAGCGTAAAGGCAGACTGTATTTATTCGATCCAGAAACCAAGAAAAAGACTGTAATTAAAGGCACCCCAAAAGTGGCTTATGGCGGTCAGGGCGGCTTGGGAGATGTCGCATTACATCCTGATTTCGCCAATACCCCATGGATCTATCTGAGCTATGCTGAACAGGGTCAAGGCGGTTATGGCGCAGTAGTAATTCGTGGCAAGTTGGATTTGAAGCGTAGTACACCACAGCTCACCCAGATCGAAAAAATCTGGACTCAGGTTCCTAAATTTTCTTCGGGGCAGGGCCACTATGGACACCGAATTGTATTCGGGCCGGATGGCAAGCTCTGGATCAGCTCGGGTGAACGTCAACAGTTTGATCCTGCACAAGATATGAAGTCTAACGCCGGTAAAATTATTCGCCTGAACGATGATGGCTCGATCCCTGCCGATAATCCCTTTATGAATCAGGGTGAAATTGCCCAGCAGGTTTGGAGTCTTGGACACCGTAATCCTCTGGGAATGGCGTTTGATCCCAAAGGGCAGCTCTGGGTCATTGAAATGGGACCGAAGGGCGGTGATGAACTAAACAAGATTATCAAGGCTAAAAATTATGGCTATCCTTTAGTATCAAATGGTGATCATTATGATGGAAAGCCAATTCCTGACCACAGTACCCGACCTGAATTTGAAGCACCTGTATTGGACTGGACGCCGGTAATCTCTCCATCTGACCTGAACTTCTATACCGGAAAAATGTTCCCGCAATGGCAAAATAAAGCGATAGCCACAGGTCTTTCTTCCAAGGCAATTATTATTATAGATACAATGCAGCAACCTGCCAAAGAAGTTCAACGGCTCGATATGAAAGCACGGATTCGTGGCGCAGTACAGGCTCAGGATGGGGGCATCTGGGTGATTGAAGATGGTCCTCAGGCACGTTTGTTAAAGGTCACAGCGCTTTAAGTCATAATTTTTATATAGATAGGAGGATTCTTAGGAATCCTCTTTTCATTTAAGAGTAAAAATATGCTTCTTATAAAGGTATAAAAGAAAAAGCCCTGACATCCTGTCAGGGCTTTTCCAGATTCATTTATCAAGGTATAACTCCTGTCATACCGATCAACTTCCTGCTGCATTTATTGTTTTTTATTCTTCAAGACATCCTGTCCTGTATGTCTTAACTATAAGAGGAATTCCGGATTTGGTATAGCCTCAATTCTCCCCAATACTTGTACGCCATAGCGTACAGTGGTGCTGAAATTTGCAGCAAGAGAGCGGGAATATTTAAGCTTATAGACAACCCAGGAAGTAAAAGGCCTCGACAGGATGTCGAGGCCTTTTGGATTTGCTATGAAGATCTGACTCCTGTCGGATCTGGCAACTTCCTGTTGTGATGCGCTTTTTCTTATTCTTGTATCGCTATTGGACATCCTGTCCAGTGATGACTTAAATATAGCGTGTATATTTGTAGGCAAATAGCAGTGATTTCTGCTTGGCTTGTAAGCTAAAACGGACGTGGCTGTCCGCAGCAACTTATGCACTGACGTACTGAATCAGCTTGTCTACTACACCTCGTAGGGTTTTATTATCAAATTCATTTCCTTCAAAGGTATAGTCCTTCGCACGACTAAAAATATCACGGATTTCGATTACCGCATTGGTATCCACTAAACCAAGCTGCGTACCAACCTGACGGATCTGATCGATAGAGCGCGAACCGTTGGTCGCACCATAGCCGACATAAGCCGCCGGTTTGCCTTGCCATTCCTTACCCAGATAATCCAGGGCGTTTTTTAGGGCTGGACTGTAGCCATGGTTATATTCCGGGCTGATAAAAATAATGGCATCTGCGAGTGCAATGAAATCAGCCCATTCCTGTTGTTTAGGCTGGTCATAAATACCGGTGAGTGGAGGATGTGCGCCAGCAAACATCGGCAGGTCCCATTCTTTCAGATCGACAATTTCAGCTTCCAATGTACTGAAGTGATAGGTTTTAATTTGTTTAAAGATCCAGTCAGCTACTTTGATCGCTACACGTCCTTCGCGAATACTGCCTACAATGATGTAAATCTTCATCTTATTATCCTGTCATTGCTTCACTCAATTTAAATTAATCAGAATAAGCAAGGATGAATAGGCATGATTTGTATCTTGATATCTGCACTAAAAAAAGCGCCCGAAGGCGCTTTGTCTTGAAATAATGCTTACATCAATTTCACACCTTGTTGACCGGCTGGGGTTACTTTAAAGATTTCTACTTCAAAAGTAATATTCTTGCCAGCTAGCGGGTGGTTGAAATCCACTTCAGTGATGTCATCACCGACGGTTTTCACCACGCCATACAGGCTTTGTTTCGCTTTGTCTTCAAACTCGATCATATGACCTTCAATTGGACGTTCGCCAAATTTCACAGTATCAAATTTTTGTACGTTTTCAGGATTCCATGGACCGAAAGCATCTTCAGGAGGAAGACTTACGGTACGACGGTCACCGGCGCGTAAACCGAACAGCGCTTTTTCAAAGCCTGGTAGCAAGCTGCCATCGCCCATCACCAAACTTACCGGCTCAGTACGACTGCGGGTATTGTCAATTTCAACACCATTTTCAATGGCTACTGAGAAATGAAGCTCAACCTTAGAGCCAGCTTCAATACGAGTTTCCTCGTTAGGATTAATAAAATCAGTCATGTTATTTCGCCTGCTGTTGGTTGCGTTTTCCTTCTAAGAAGAAGGTGTCAATCAGCATTAAAATAGTACCTAACGTAATGGCACTGTCTGCAAGGTTAAAGGCAGGGAAGTGGCTATTCTGATAATAAACATGAATAAAATCGACTACATAGCCGAGAGAAACACGGTCAATCAGGTTGCCGATGGCACCGCCCAGAATCAGGGCAACGGCCAAAGGTAAAACTTTCATGTTCTTTGGCATACGCATCAGCCAGAACACGAAAATCACAGACACTACTCCTGCCAGCGAAGTAAAGAAATAACGTTGCCATCCACCGGCATCGGACAGAAAACTAAAGGCTGCGCCATAGTTATGCAGTAATGTCCAATTTAAAAAGGGCAGGACAGGTACTGGATCTGCGTAATTCAGACTAGTGGTCGCAATCCATTTGGTCCATTGATCCAGAATAATTGAAACAATAGTCAGACCTAACCACCACAAGTTGTGAGGATAGAACTGGAATAAGCCCTTTTTCTCTTGTGGATTAGGCATATTTTCTCTCTTCGCCTTGGCCTGTCGGCAGGTTGATGATACAGCGGCCACACAAGCCTGGGTGTGATGCATGTGTGTTTACATCAGGAAGTACATGCCAGCAGCGTACACATTTCTCGCCGTCTGCTGCAGAAACTTTCACATTCAGACCTTCCAGATCAGATGCTTCACCTTGGGCAGCCTCAAAGTCACTCACGATCACTTGAGAGGTAATCAGTACAAAACGCAGTTCATCACCCAGTTTGTCCAATACCGCTTTCAACTCGGCAGCAGCCCAAAGTTCAACTTTGGCAGACAGGTTCGAACCCACTGTTTTTTCAGTACGCGCCGCTTCAATAAACTTGTTCACTGCAGATTTTACCGAAATCAGCGTTTGCCATTCAGCTTCAGTCACCAAGTTCGCAGTAGATGCGGCTGGAATGTCATACCATTCAGCAGTGAACACATATTTCTCTGACTGCTCAGGAATCAGTGGCCAAGCTTCTTGTGCAGTAAAGCTCAAGATCGGTGCCATCCAGCGTACGAATGCCTGTACCAGATGGTACAGTGCAGTTTGTGCAGAGTGACGTGCCTGAGAATCAGCTTTGGTGGTGTATTGACGGTCTTTGATGATGTCGAGATAGAAACCACCCAGGTCATTGATACAGAAATTGGTCAAGGCATTGGTTACGATATGGAAGTTCATATCTTCATAAGCTTGCTGAACAGTTTTCTGTACTTCAGCTGCACGTTGCAGGATGTATTGATCAAGCGCGATCAATTGATCTACAGGAAGCGCATCAGTTGATGGTTTGAAGCCATTCAAGTTGGCAAGCAAGAAACGCAGTGTGTTACGGATACGACGGTAACCATCTGATGCACGGCTAAAGATTTCTTTACCCGCAGTCATTTCATAGCGGTAGTCCGCCGATGCGATCCAGAAGCGTAAACCGTCTGCACCCATATCTTTAATGATGTCTTGTGGGGTAATGATGTTACCCAACGATTTCGACATCTTGCGGCCTTTCTCATCCACCACGAAGCCGTGCGTCAGCAAGCCTTTATATGGTGCGCGTTCGTTGATGGCAATCGAGGTTAACAACGAAGACTGGAACCAGCCACGGTGTTGGTCTGAACCTTCAAGGTAAAGATCCGCAGGATCTTGCAGTTCTTCACGTTCACGTAATACAGCGTAGTGCGTTGTACCCGAGTCGAACCATACGTCCAGGGTATCGCGTACCGCATTGTACTGTTCAGCATCATTACCGATGAACTCGCGTGCATCACGGTTGTACCAACCATCAATACCTTCCTGTTCAACCAGTTTAGCGACTTCTTCGATCAGTTCAGGCGTACGTGGATGCAATTCATTGGTATCTTTATGCACGAAGAACGGAATTGGCACACCCCAGGTCCGTTGACGAGAGATACACCAGTCTGGACGGCCTTCAATCATCGCCTGGATACGGTTTTTACCCCAGTCCGGCACAAAGCTGATCTCGTTTTCGATCGCATTCAATGCACCTTGACGTAAGCCTTTGGCATCCATGCTAATAAACCATTGTGGTGTCGCACGGAAAATAATTGGGGTTTTATGACGCCAGCAGTGCGGGTAGCTATGTTTGATTGGCTGATGTGCCCAAAGCTTGTTGGCCTCTGCTAATGCAGCAATAATTTGCGGATTGGCTTTGTAGATATGCTCGCCAGCAAACAGCGGAGACGTTGGTAAATACACACCGTTACCGCCGACTGGATTTTCTACTTTCAGGTTGTACAGCAAGCCAACTTTATAGTCGTCCACACCATGGCCAGGCGCCGTATGTACTGCACCGGTACCACTGGTGGCAATCACGTGTTCGCCCAAGATTACAGGCACTTGACGATCGTTAATCAGTGGATGTTGCAGAACCAGGTGCTCAAGTTTGCTACCGGCAAAATCAGCAATGACTTCAACAGTGGTAAAACCGTAGCGTTCAGTTGCAGATTCCACCAGATCTTTCGCCAGGATAAAGTTTTGTGGTTCTTTTTCTTCGCCGCGTGCTTTCACCAGTTGATATTCAATTTCAGCATGCAGGGCAACGGCCTGGTTCGCAGGAAGCGTCCAAGGCGTTGTGGTCCAGATCACGATATCAGTACGGTCAGTGACTTCTACGCCTAAACGTGCAGATAAATCAGCTAAATCTACAACGGTGAAACCGACGTCAATTGCATCCGATTTTTTATCTTCGTATTCAACTTCAGCTTCAGCCAGAGATGAACCACAGTCCAGACACCAGTTGACCGGTTTCAGACCTGGTTCGATATGACCAGCTTTTGCGATTGCACCCAGTGAGCGAACAATATCCGCTTCTTGTTTGAAGTTCATGGTCAGGTACGGATTGTCCCAATCACCGAACACACCCATACGTACAAAATCTTTCTTTTGTAATTCAACTTGGGTGTAGGCATATTCACGGCAAGCTTTACGGAAGGTAGACGCATCGACTTTCACGCCGACTTTACCGACTTTTTCTTCAACTTTAAGCTCAATTGGAAGACCGTGACAGTCCCAGCCCGGTACATATGGGGCATCAAAGCCATCCATGACACGGCTTTTAATAATGATGTCTTTTAAGACTTTATTGACTGCATGGCCCAAGTGGATTTGGCCGTTTGCGTACGGAGGGCCGTCATGAAGTACATATTTTTTCTTGCCAATACGCGACGCACGAATCTGCTGATAAATGTTGTCGGCATACCACTCTTCTAACCATTTCGCTTCACGTACTGCCAGATTTGCCTTCATTGCAAAGTCAGTACCTGGGAGGTTTAGCGTGGCTTTGTAATCCACTGCATTTTCAGGAGTTTGCTTATCGCTCATGCAAGTTGTCTTCCAATTCAATCTGTCATTTGACAGACACGTTTTACAATAAAAATATGGGGGATTAAAAGGGAAATGTGGGGTGATTTCGACGAAACTCAAGTAGTTTCTCGACATCGTCATCAATTCCGGCTTTTAGGGCTTCAAGCGAAGGATAATTCTTTTCGCCATGCAAATAGTTTAAGAATGTCACCCGCATCAACAGGCCATACAGATTAGCAGAAACATCAGGGAAATGTACTTCTAATCGCCATTCTGGTTGTTCCTGCTGAATGGCCGGACGGGTCCCGACATGTCCGGCGCCAAACAGACCGGTGGGGTCATAGCCAGCAATGCCTGTTTTGCTTGCATCATCAGCTATAGCTTTATCTTTTAAAGATTCGGTTTCACACACCACTTCCACGCCATAAATACCCTGCAAACACGGTCTATGACGGTTTAAGCGCACATTAATGGTCGGGAAATCAATGGTGCGGCCAATCTGGTCACCATACTGTACCCGCCCGGTAATGCTATAAGGGCGCCCCAGGAGTTTGGCAGCCAGGGCAAGATCGCCTGCTTGTAGTGTCTGACGGATACGGGTCGAACTGACACGTTCGCCGTCGAGTTGTACGGTATCCAGATTGGTGACCTGAAAACCATAGTTACGCAGGAATTCGCTATTGCCCTGACGGTGTTTACCGAAGTGGAAATCATCACCCAACACCAGATGCTCGGCATTCAGTTTATCTTTCAGAATATCGGCAAACTGTTCTGCATTCAGGCTACGGAAACTTTCATCAAATTTCGCCACCGCAATATAGTCCACACCCAGTTCAGTCAGGTATTCCACCTTTTCGCGTAAAGATGATATACGGGGTGGGGCCTCATAGCCTTTGAAATATTCCAGTGGCTGCGGTTCAAAGATCATGACCACGCTTTTCAGCTGTTGCTGTTCCGCCACGGCTTTCAGCTGTTTGATCATGACCTGATGACCTAAATGTACACCGTCAAAATTACCAATGGTAACCACCGTTTTAGGTAACTCTGTGCGAGACGATAAGGCATTTAGACGGAGCAGCTTCATGGGCGAATCAGGTGCTTGGAAATTCGAAGAGGCTATATATTGCCATAATCTTTACGTTTCGTCTTGTTGTTGTGTTTTTATGCAATATCTTTTATTTAAAAATCTTTAGCCTAGAACTTAATCGGCTGAATAAAATAAAAATTAATCAATATTTCCTGCTTCCTTAGCTCTCTAATAATCAGAGCTATCTCTATTTTTCTGGCAGTTTAAACAGGTTTATAGCAGACAGGGGAGAAACCATTTTCTGCTGAGCAGAAATCGATTTTTATTTGCAGCGCTCACCTGTTTATCTTTTAATAGTCCAGTATTTTAAAATTGATATGGAAACCCAATGTCTGAACATGCACTGATTATGGCTTTGCCCAATGAATCCAAAGGCTTATTTGAAGCACAAGGTATTGATGTGCATTATAGCGGTATTGGCAAAGTCAACGCAGCCTTTAAAGCCTTTGAAGTGATTCAGAACACAGGCTGCAAGACTTTATTGAACCTAGGTACGGCAGGCAGTTCGCATTTTGATGCGCATGCCCTGGTCGAAGTCAGCCATTTTGTGCAGCGCGATATGGATGTTTCACCACTCGGTTTTGACGTCGGCTTAACCCCGATGGATCAGCATTTCCCGGGAGCAATCGAGCTTGAGCCTTTCTTTGATCATTTGCCCAAGGGTATTTGCGGAACCGGAGATAGCTTCGAAACAGGACAACCGAAAGTGCCCTGCCAACTGGTCGACATGGAAGGCTATGCACTGGCCAAGGTATGCAAGAAACTCGGCGTACGCCTGATTTCTGTAAAATACATTACCGATGGTGCCAATGACACAGCGCATCTCGACTGGGAGGAAAACTTATTGTTAGGCGCGCAAAAACTGTTATTTTTATATCAGATGTTAAAATAAGAATAAGGTCAAAGACCGGATCGGCGACCATAATGACTATGGTCGTATGCCAAGCAAAACTTATGCGTTTTGTTCAGGACGTGGTAGTACACCGTAAAGCATCATATGTACAGTGTGCTGAATCACACGCTGCTGCATGCTACGGTTACGCAGCGTTTTGCCGGTCACCATTTCCATCTGTATAGCAAAGTCGGCATAGTTCTGTGTCACTGCCCAGATATTCAGGATCAGCAGTTCAGGGTCAATATCTTTAGAAATCTTGCCCTGTTCCTGCCAGTTACTGATCACCTTAGCTTTACGTTTCACCAGTTTTTTCAGTGGACCTTTCAGAATTTCCAGAATATGTGGTGCCCCCTGGATCACTTCCAATGCAAACAGGCGAGATGCTTTCGGTTGCGTGCGTGATACTTCAATTTTCTGCATGAGATAATTGGTGATCGCTTCTTCCGGTTCTAGCTCGGCTTCAAGCATTTGCAGCGGTGCAAGCCACTTTTGCAGTACGGTGGTTAACACTTCTACATAGAGAGCTTCTTTATTTTCATAGTAATAGAAAATATTAGATTTATGCATTTCTGCAATTTGTGCGATTTCGTCCAGACTTGCCCCACTAAAACCATATAGGGAAAAAACGTCTAGAGCGGCACTGAGCAGCTGGTTGCGCTTTTGAGTACTCTTTTTTTGTTCCATCAGCAATATAAAAACAATTAAAAAAGGGAATATTGAATTGTACGGCAAATCATCAGATTTGTGCACAAAGTAGAAGTCTAATTTTTTGAATAATGATGATTTATTCTGTAGATCAACTATGTAATCCTTACAAAACTAGCGAATCCCAGTATAAAAATCAAGCTTTTGAAAATGTTTAAATTATTTTGAAGCCTTTTGTTATTGAGAAATCAGTTTAATTAATGTCAGATTCATGACATTTTATTTTTAAGATGGACTGTAATTTTAATTTTGATGAAATTCTAAGAATTATCTATCCTTCAAAGTGAAAACCCGGAGCTAAGTCCGGGTTTTGTTTCTTTTTATGTTGCCAGTACGGCATTCAGAACTTGCTGTTCCAGTTCAGCAAACTGAATTCCTTTCTGACGTGGACGTGGCAAGTTGACACGGAACTCTTTGGCAATATGACCTTTGTCCAGCAGGATGATGCGATCTGCTAACTGTACGGCTTCACTGACATCATGAGTCACCAGGATCGCAGTAAAGCCCTGTTCAGTCCATAACTTCTCGATCAGGTTCTGCATGTCAAGGCGGGTCAAGGCATCCAGGGCACCTAATGGTTCATCCAAGAGCAGGATACGTGGTTTATGGGATAAAGCACGTGCCAAGGCTGTACGTTGACGCTGACCACCCGACAGTTGCGATGGCCATAGCCCTGCTTTTTCCTTTAAGCCGACTTTCTCCAGCATGCTTGATGCATTGGCATGCTGACCTTTCGGCAAGCCCAATTGCACATTCTGTTCAATGCTCCGCCATGGCAACAAACGCGGATCCTGGAACATCACCCGGATATCGTCCGCAGTAATACCTTCACGAATATGACGTGCTGACTTGAACTTGATTTCGCCGTAGCTCTGTTTTTCCAGATCGGCAATCAGACGCAGTAGGGTACTTTTACCACAACCACTACGACCGACAATTGCCAGGAATTCGCCCGGCTGAATATGCAGATCCAGATCTTCCAGAACCTTGACCGAGCCATAGAACTTATGCAGCTGTTCAATAATAATTTCGGCACCGATGACTGCATGAGGATCAATATCTGCCGCAGCATAGTCTTGTGGTGCAGTTTGGTCATTGGCGAGACGCCCTAAGCTGAGATCAGTCATCACATGCTCCTCAATATTATTCATTTATTTTTGATAGCCAGCATGCCAGCGCAGCAGGAAACGTTCCAAGGCAACCGCCAGAACATCCGCCAGTTTGCCAAGTAGGGCATACAGTAAAATACCGACCAGTACCACATCGGTTTGCAGGAATTCACGTGCATTCATGGTCATATAACCAATCCCGGACTGTGCAGAAATGGTTTCAGCCACAATCAGCAGTACCCACACTAAACCTAACGAGAAACGTAAACCCACCAGAATCGAAGGCATTGCGCCTGGTAAAATAATTTCTTTATACAGTTGCCAACGGGTGAGCCCATAGCTTTTACCCATTTCGATCAGCTGCGGATCGACTGAGCGAATGCCATGATAGGTATTGATATAGATCGGGAAGAACACGCCGATGGCGACCAGAAACAGCTTGGCTGATTCATCGATGCCGAACCATAAAATCACCAGTGGAATTAAGGCCAAGGCAGGGATGTTCCGGATCATCTGTAAAGTGGTATCGAACAGGGTAGAGGCAGCTTTGGATGAACCATTGAGTAAACCTAGAAGCAGCCCCAAACCCCCACCCACCAGTAAACCACTCAGGGCACGGCCAGCACTGACTTTTACATGGGTCCAGAGTTCGCCACTCATCAGCAGAGCCCAGAATGCGGCGATGACTGCACTCGGTGCAGGTAAAATTCGGCTTTCCAGCAGGCCGGTACTAGACGCGATCTGCCAGATCAAAATTAATCCAATGGGAACTAACCAGGGCAGCAAACGCTGCCTGAGTTGTGTTCCACGTGAAACCTTCTTTTCTGCGATGGTTTCAACAGAAACGACTTTCGACATTAAGCTGGCTCCTGAACACTCGCAGCTTTCTTGTTCTCATCTGGTGTGTAGTTATTCGCCACAATTTCACCGAATGGACCTGTCAGGTTTGGCTGAGTCAATTTTTTCTGGGTTTCAAGTGGTAAAAGTGGGAATACCAGTTCAGCAAAACGGATCGACTCTTCCAGATGTGGGTAGCCTGAGAAGATAAAGGTATCGATACCCAAGTCAGCATATTCCTGAATACGTGCTGCGACAGTTTCAGGGTCACCTACCAGTGCTGTACCTGCGCCACCACGTACCAGACCGACACCTGCCCAAAGGTTTGGAGAGACTTCAAGTTTGCTACGGTCGCCGTTGTGCAGTTCAGCCATACGACGCTGACCGACTGAATCCATTTGCTTGAATTTTGCCTGCGCTGCTGCAATGGTTGCATCATCTACATACTGGATCAGCTCTTCTGCGGCCTTCCATGCTTCTTCATTGGTTTCACGAACAATCACATGTAAACGGATACCGTAGCTAAGCTTACGGCCTTTCGCCTCAGCTTTGGCACGGACATTTTCAATCTTTTCTTTGACTGCTGCAGGTGGTTCACCCCAAGTCAGGTAAGTGTCAACCTGATCTGTTGCAAGTTCAATCGCAGCATCTGAAGAACCGCCGAACCACAGTGGAGGATGAGGTTCTTGAATAGGTGGATAGAGCAATTTTGCATCGTCTACACTTAAGCGTTCACCGTGGAAAGTGAAGCTTTCACCCGTGTGAGAGCGTTTCAGGATTTCACGCCAGATTGTCGTGTATTCAGTTGCAGTCTTGTAGCGGGTTTCGTGATCTTCATACACGCCGTCGCCTTTTAGTTCCTGCTCATCACCACCAGTGACTAGATTTAGCAAGACACGGCCACCAGATAAACGGTCAAAGGTTGCTGCCATACGTGCAGCCAGTGCAGGAGTCGTTACACCCGGACGTAGCGCAACCAGGAATTTCAATTTCTTGGTCGCGTCAATCAGGCTGGCTGCGGTTAACCATGGATCTTCACATGAACGGCCTGTTGGAATCAGTACACCTTCATAGCCCAGGTTATCGACCGCAACTGCAATCTGTTTCATATAGGCATGATCGACCTGGCGTGCACCTTTGCTGGTACCTAAGTAGCGGCTGTCACCATGTGTCGGAATAAACCAGAAAATTTTCATGTCTTTGATCCTTGAATTATTTGCCTGCCCAAACGGCTTGCTGAATATTGATAGATTTTGGAATGATCTTGAGTTCGCTAAAACGGTTCGCGAGTTCTTGCTGGTCGGCAATCACTTTCTTGGTGAGCGGTGCAGCACCAGATGGATTAGGACGACGCTGGATAAAGGTCTGGCTGACAATTGGTGTTAAGCCAGTACTTTGCGCAAAGATTTTTGCAGTTTCAGCTTTATGACGCTGTACCCATTTATCTGCAACATTGACCTGTTTGATAATTCCTTTTAATGCTTGCGGGTGTTTTTTAATTAAATTTTCTGAAGCCAGATAGAAGGTATAATTGGGGCTTAAGCCTTTCCCTGAAGCTAAGACTCTGGCTTTATCTTCTACTTGCGCTGCAGCATAGTACGGGTCCCAAATTGCCCAGGCATCAATCGCACCTTTCTGGAAAGCTGCGCGTGCATCCGCAGGGCTTAACCAGATTGGCTGGATATCGGTCCATTGCAAACCTGCCTTACGTACTGCCTGGACCAGTAAATAATGCGAGCTGGAACCGCGATGAACGCCGACACGCTTACCTTTTAACTGGCTCAGTTTGGTAATTTTGGAATTGTGTTGTACCAGAATGGCAGAAGAGAGCGGTTTTGCAGTTTCATAAGCAAAATAATGCAATGGCTTATTACCAGCTTGAGCATAGACAGGAGGAGTGTCTCCAGTCGCACCGATATCAATAGAACCTACAGCTAATGCTTCTAAAATTTGTGGTCCGCCTGGAAATTCGTTCCAGCTGATTTTTGCATTTGGAAATTCCTGTTCAAGCAGCTTTTGCTGTTGTGCAATGACCAGGTTTACCGAAGCTTTTTGGTAGCCTACACGAAGCTGTTTCACTGACGGATCAACTGCCCAAGCGGCACTTGAACCCAACATCGCACAAGCAACTAATGCGGCATTCATAGCATGACTGGAGGTCTTGAACCATGTGATTGCTTTGTTGTGTCGCTGATGTTGAGTCATTATTAGATCCCCTGATATTTTCCTATGATTTATTTGGTTAAAATTGCTGATTGAATATTCAGTTTTGCTGGAATCAGTTGCTGGCCATAGAAGGCATCAGCAACCTGCTGCTGTTTTTGCGCCACCTCTGGTGTGAGCGGTTTTACCCCAAAGCCCATACGTGAAATTGAAGTTTTCAATACGTCAAATGCCAAGCCTGTTGGTTTTTCTAGAAGTTTCGCTGCCTCATCTTGATGGCTAGATACCCATTCAGTAGTCAGGTTCAGCTCATTCACTACCGCATCAATGATCTGTGGATTCGCTTCAGCGAACTTACGATCAGCCAGATAGAACTGATGATTACTCACGATATTCTCACCAGTTGCAATCACACGTGCACCAATCTGATGTTCTGCTGCCGCAAAGAATGGATCCCAGATCACCCAGGCATCAACCGCTCCACGCTCAAAAGCGGCACGTGCATCAGAAGGTGGCAGGTACACCACTTCAATATCGCTGAGTTTCAGATTATTGGCTTCAAGGACTTTTAATAGTAAATAATGAACATTTGAGCCTTTGTTGAGTGCGACACGTTTGCCTTTCAGGTCCTGGACGGACTGAATATTTGAGTCTTTTTGTACAATCAGAGCTTCAGCCTTAGGTGCTTCAGGTTGGTTTGCGACATACACCAGATTTGAGTTGGCTGCCTGAGCAAAGATTGGCGGTGCTTCACCGGCTTCACCAAAAAACACACTGCCTACATTCAGACCTTCAAGTAATTGTGGACCTGCCGGGAATTCCACCCATTTCACATTTACGCCTTGTTGTTTTAATACAGTTTCCAACGTGCCGCGTTCTTTCAAGATTGGAAGGACGCCATATTTTTGGAAACCGATATTCAGCGTTACACTTTCTTCTTTTTTAGAGCAGCCAGAGAGCAACATTACGCCAGCAATAGCAGTACTCAGGGCTGCTGTTTTTGCAATGAATTTAACCGTAGATTGGCGCATGAATATAAGCTCCTGACAAAAAGCCAATTAGATGGAATAGACAAGTTAGGCATACGCTAATCGTTTTTTATTTTCCAAAAAAATAACAATTCGGGAATTTCTAATGAGAAAAAAAGATAAATAAAAAAGCGCAAAACTTATATAGAAAAGTGATTTGGAATTTTTATGGAATTTAATTTTTATATAATTTAAGTTATTGAAATATATATATAATTTTTTTAATAAAATATAAAGATATGGATATGAAAATCCATGCAAAGCTTTTTAAGTTAAATATTTGAGAAATCTACATATCTTTAGCAAAAAATAAGATATATAAACAAATAAAAAGTCACATTAAAGTGACTTTTTACAAACCAGGGAATTACGCTGATAGTTATATAGCGCCTGACGGGCATCGGGCAGATCATCGACAGAGGACTGTTCAAAACCCTGTTCTAGGAACCAATGTGCAGTGCGGGTGGTTAGAATAAACAGTTGCTGAATACCCATGCTCCGGGCTTTATCTTCCAGATAATTCAGAATCTGGCTGCCGCGGTTGGACTTGCGATAACTTGGATCGACAGCGACACAGGCAATTTCAGCAGAACGCAGCTCATTGCCTGTGGTTGGAATCGGGTATAGCGCGGCACAGGCCAGAATCATGCCGTCACGTTCAATGACCGCGAACTGTTCAATTTCATTTTCCAGACGTTCGCGTGAGCGATACACCAGAATGCCTTCTTCTTCCAAAGGCCGTAGCAGGTTAATCAGACCGCCAACATCCTGAATGGTAGCCATACGTACATCTTCATAATGGGCATCGGTAATCAGGGTGCCGGAACCATCTCGGGTGAAGAGTTCTTCCAGCAGCGCGCCATCATGAGCATAGGAAATCAGATGCACACGATTGACGCCATTCATTGAAGCTTCCTGTGCGGCACGAAGTTGCAAGCTCAGTTCGGATGGCAGGTCTTGAGCATCCTGCATCATATAAGCATCCAGCTGACTTGGTTGTACTTCACGTTGCAATTGTCCATCTGTATTCAGCAGGCCATGCTGTTTACCCAGGAAAATCAGCTTGTCTGCCTTGATACGAATCGCAGTTTTGGTCGCAACTTCTTCAGCCAGCAGGTTGAACACTTCGCCAGTAGTGGAATAACCGGTTGGTCCAAGCACCACAATGTTATGGCTGTCAAGATGACGCTGAATCGCATTGGTATCTACGGTACGGACTTCACCGGTTAACTGGAAATCAATACCGTCACGAATCCCATAAGGTTTGGCAGTAACAAAATTACCGGATACGACATCAATACGGGCGCCATACATGGGTGAGTTGGCCAGTCCCATCGAGAGCAGGGCTTCAATCTGCAGGCGGATTGAACCGACGGCATTCATGACACAGCTCAACGATTCACGGGTTGTGATTCGGCGCTGACGATGAAAAGGCGTGCTGATCTGACTTGCTGCCAGATTCAGGTTGATCTGTGGACGCGCACCATGCACCAGAATCAGATGAATTCCGAGAGAATGCAGCAGGGCAATATCGTGAATAATATGCTGGAAATTGTCATGCAGCACCGCCTCGCCATCAAACATGATCACGAAGGTCTTGTTACGGTGCGCATTAATATAGGGCGCAGAATGGCGAAACCAATGCACATATTGCAAAGTTGTGCTTTGAGACGGTTCTGCTGGGTTCATGCGCAGGCCTATATTAGAAAATAATACTTAATTGAATTTGATTCTAAAAAAACCCGGGAACGAAGTACAGCAATAAAAAAACACCTGAAGCGTGGGCTTCAGGTGCAATGGAGAAAAGATACAGAATTGAGATTTAGTTGAGGATACGGATAATCTTGTCATTACGCTCATTGACTAGCACATAATCACCATTAATTTTGTACCACTGCTGGTTTCTGCCTGCATTTGGCAGACGGCGTGCTTCATAACCACTTACTTCAAAACGGCGGTTGTCATACTGGTTAGGCAGCTTTTGACCGACACGCCAGTCACGGCTTGGATTTACCACGCGGTTGTTATAGCGTTTATCATTCCAGCGACGGTCATCACGGCGATCTTCCCATTTTTTCGCATCTTTATGATCCCAATGCGGTGCCGGTTTATGTGGCGCATAACGCGGATCATGTTGCGGTGCAGCCATTGCAGAAGTTGCAACTAAAGCACTCAAGGATAAAGCGATTGTTGTTAACACTTTTTTCATGGCATTCACCTGAATTCATCATTATCGTTTCGATGAGACTAAATTAGCGAATCAGTAGAGAGAAACCGTGAGGGCAATTTAGGCGAATTGTTAAATTTATGAAGAAAAAAAGAAGAATAAGAGTGAATTACAGGTTTTTTTAGTCAAGAACAGCATCCAATACCACCTGACTAAAATAAAAAAGACCCAAACAAGTTGGGTCTATGAAAATGTGAGGATTTAATGTCCAAGAATTCGAATGATACTGTTGTTGTCCGAATCGACCAGAATGTATTCATTATTGACTTTATACCATTGCTGTCTGCGGTCAGGTTTTGGCAACTTGTGGTCTTTATATTCAACTTTATAACCATTACCGCGATAATGCTGTGGCATCACATAGCCGGGTTGCCATTTCATTTGCTGTAAACGCTTTACACCACGCTCTTCACGCATGCGGCGACGGTCTTCATGGTCATCATCTGCGCGATCACGGAATTTTTTAGACTGACCTTGACGTTGATCCATATGACGTTCATCATCAAAATGCGGCGCAGCATTGGCAACATTCGTCAGCATTAATGTACTGATAGACATTGTCAAAGCAACCAAAAGCTTTTTCATGGTGAACCCTCAATCAATTGTTCATTTTCTACAGTCTAATTTACGCAAAAATTGCAGAGAAACTGTGAAGATCAGGCATGTATTCTTTAAAGAATGCAGAGAGATTATGACTATGCCATGATTTCAGTAGTTTTTGAACACTTCATACAGGCTAAGCGCTTGAGAAGCTGTGAAATACTATCCTGAGGCTAATGTATGGTGAGGTCAAGAGAAACTCGGTTAATTAGGGCAATTTATCTCCTGTATTCCAGTCGAATAGTACCTCAATATTTGCAGGTCTGAACTAGTTCCATTGTTCAGTCAAACCCTGTAACGACTGGATTGCTTCAGCCACACATTCCGCTTCAGTGGCATCATCTAAAGCTTGAATCAAGCTAGCTGATAATTGCAGGCTTTCAATATGGCGAATAGTCTCGATTTTACGTTTTTGGTCAGCCATGCTGGATTCTCCTTTATCTGGTCATCATCTTGAATACAGGTATCATAGCGCTCAGGCTTTAATTTGAAAAACCGAATAAAATTATTATTAGTATGTAAAAAACCGATTTATAGCTGTTTTTAATAGGTTTCCCGAATAAAAAAAGAACACGCTTGGCGTGCTCTTATATCGGTTTAAACCTGGCTTAGTAAGCGTAGTTCAGATCGGTATAGTCAGTCAGGGACTTCTGGATATGTGCATTAATAAAGGCACGTACATCATCCGTGGTCATGGGCTTGCCTTGATTGCTAATTACATGTTCGATATCTGGCTGATTTTCAATTTTAATGCGATACACAAAATGTTTAGCCAGACGGTAGCCATCATCCAGTTTTTCAATACCTGTCACATAGTAATAAGCATGTTCAAAGTTCAGATCGGTATGGGAAAAGATAAACTGCTCGAATAGTTTCAGCTTGCTGCCATTTTCGAGTGCCTTGATGTCGTCCACAATGCTGGCTTCAAACTTCACGCCGTATTTTTCAGAAACTGGCTGCTGATCAATCAGAAGTGACACCATGCCATCTTCCAAAGTGGTCACGGTGATGTTGTTTAGGTCAGTCATGTTGCACTCGAATCAAAATCTGTTAGCGATAGTATGGGTGAATTTTAACGAAACTCAATGCGACCAGGGTGGAGTCAGAGAAGATTTATGCATTATTTCTGTCTAAAATAGCAATGAAAAAGGGAGCCAAGGCTCCCTCATTTCAATCATGTTCACTTCAATCAGCAGTTAATCCTGCGCATCAATACTTTGACCATTCATATGCAGGCTGTCATCACCCATCAGGTACAGATAAGCCGGCATAATCGATTCCGGGGTTGGCAAGGTTAGTGGATCTTCATCCGGATAGGCTTTAGAACGCATCGCAGTCCGGGTTGCACCCGGATTAATGCAGTTAAAGCGCACATGTGGATGTACATTTTCTTTGGCAAATAGCTGGCTTACCGCTTCAATAGCAACCTTGGAAACTGAATAAGCTCCCCAGCGTTCACGCACCTGACGGCCTACACCTGAACTGGTAAAGACCACGGAAGCATGCTCAGATTTTTCGAGCAGAGGAAGCAGGGCCTGAGTCAGCACAAAGGGTGCACGCAGGTTGACAGCCATTACATCATCCCAGACGCCGGGGCTATAGTTTGCCAGTTCAATCCGTTCACCGAGCATGCCTGCATTATGCAGAATTCCGTCCAGACGACCAAACTGTTTACTCAGTGTTTCGAACAGGAGTTCGTAATCACGCTCAGAAGCACTGGAAAGCTGTAAAGGCAGAATTGCCGGGCGTGGTGCACCCAAACCTTCAATTTCATCGTAGATGACTTCAAGCTTGTTCAGGGTACGACCATGCAGCACTACCGTCGCACCATGCAGGGCATAGCTGATCGCTGCTGCACGTCCAATGCCATCGCCGGCACCTGTGATCAGGATAATACGATCCTTTAACAGGTCTGAGCGAGGTTGATATTCTGAATACTTCATGAACGACCTCCTTATTTCTTGCTTATTGTTGTGAAGTTTAATGTTCTGACCGGAACCTGAGTTTTAGCCGAGTACTGGCTTTAAAACCAGATCCTGAATTCGTTGATGTAATTCTTCTACACTATGCACGATACAATCGGCCTGCCAGGCGTTTAAATTATCTTTATGTTCTAAAGGCAGATAACCATAGGCTGCCAGAATAGTATACATATTGGCTGCACGTCCGGCATCGATATCACGTGGATGATCGCCGACATAGATACAGTCTTTAGCCGCCAGGTCAATCTGTTTTGCTGCCAGATACATTGGCTCCGGATCCGGTTTGGTACGGCCCACATCTTCCGGGCAGACCAGTACCGAACAGCGCTCTGAGAGATTCAATGCCGCAAGCAGCGATTCACTTAACCAGCGTGGTTTATTGGTGACAATACCCCAAGGAATACTGCGTGCCTCCAAAGCTTCCAGCAGTGGATACATGCCGTCAAACAGGTCAGTATCTACTGCAATATCGGCACCATACAGGTCTAAGAAACGCTGACGATGCGCCAGCAGGAGAGGATCTTCCAGCTCGAGTTCCGGATAGACCAGCTTGACCATGGCACGAGCACCTTCTGAAACCTGAGTGCGGATCAACTCTGGTGCTACTACTTCACGGCCTTCTTCGCGGCACATATCCTGAATAATGCGGACAAAGTCGGCAGCAGTGTCAATTAAGGTACCATCGAGGTCAAAGAGAACTGCTTTCATTCAGCAGCTCCATTCGCCTGTTCTTTTGCCGTATAGACCATATAGTTAACATCTACATTGGGCGCTAACCAGTACCGTTTGGTCAGCGGGTTATAGTGCAGACCCGTCATATCTTTTAGTTTAAGACCAGCGTTGCGGATGTCATGCGCCAGTTCAGATGGTTTGATAAATTTGCTGTAATCATGCGTACCACGTGCCAGCATACGCAGCACATATTCTGCACCAATAATGGCAAACAGATATGACTTCGGATTACGGTTAATGGTCGAGAAGAACACATGACCGCCTGGTTTTACCAGCTTATGGCAAGCCTGAATGATCGATGCCGGATCTGGAACATGCTCCAGCATTTCCATGCAGGTCACCACATCGTATTGTCCCGCCTGTTCCTCGGCGAGTTGCTCAACAGGAACCTGACGGTATTGAATATTGCTGACACCTTCCTGTTCCGCATGTAGACGTGCCACATTCAGTGGTGCTTCACCCATATCGATACCAAGCACATCAGCACCACGGCGTGCCATGCTTTCGGCCAGAATGCCACCGCCACAGCCCACATCCAGAACTTTCTTGCCGCTCAAGCCGCCAGCATATTCGTCAATCCAGTTCAGACGTAGTGGATTAATCATGTGCAAAGGGCGGAACTCGGAATGCTGATCCCACCATATGGCTGCGAAAGCTTCAAATTTGGCAATTTCTTGTGGATCAACATTCAATTGCGACATCGGTGTCACCTCAATCAAGTCATTATATTTTAAAAAAGTTCAATGTTGATTAGTGTAGCGCTTCCTGCAAAAAAAGCGATAAAAGCCTTAAAAAAGTTCACAGAATAAAAACGAAAGCCGCATATTTGATTTATCCACTGGAGCGTAAAACCTCGTGGTTCAGCACGAGGATATAAGCGACTGGAGTAAACCACATGAACGACACGAAATGTCGTTTTAAATACTTGTACTATAGTCACTATTAAGAAAAATACTGTTAAAATAATTGGATGAAGACACTCAAATTACGCATAAAAGACAAACATTGCAAGGTGCTAAATCAGTTAGCATCCGAAGTAAATTTAGTTTGGAATTATGTCAATGATTTGTGTTTTAAACATCTTCAAAAAAAACAACAATTCTTTTCAGCATACGATATTGCAAAATACACGAAAGGCACATCGAAAGAATGCAACTTGCACAGTCAAACTATTCAGGCAGTGACAGAAGAATTGGTCACAAGACGCAAGCAGTTCAAAAAAGCAAAACTAAAATGGCGTGTCAGTAATAAAAAATCAGCTAGACGCTCACTGGGTTGGATACCGTTTAAAAAGGTTGCAATCAAATATGCTGATGGCTGTGTTCAATATGGTAAACACCAATTCAAGTTATGGGATAATTACGGTTTAAGTCAATACAGGGTTAAAACAGGCTCATTCGTTGAAGATAGCCGAGGCCGTTGGTATGTATGTCTTGTAGTTGACAATGCTAAAACAGAGAAAACCGCCGCTATAACCTCAATTGGCATAGATTTAGGTTTAAAAGATTTAGCCACTTGTTCAGATGGCGTAAAACTTAAAGCCCCTCAAATCTATCGGAAATATGAACAAAAACTTGGTATTGCTCAACGTGCAAAAAATAAAAAACGAGTGAAAGCAATTCACGCCAAGATTAAAAATGTAAGACAAAACATGCTGCATCAATTCAGCCATAAACTGGTAAAAGAACATGCAGCAATCTTCGTTGGCAATGTGAATGCCAAAGCATTAGCGCAAACCAAACTAGCCAAGTCTGTGTTAGATGCCAGTTGGACAACACTAAGAACCATGCTCAAGTATAAATGCGAGAACGCAGGGGTATGGTATGAAGAAGTCAATGAAGCCTATACCACCCAAACTTGTTCGTGCTGTGGCTCACGCTCCAGTAGTCCGAAAGGTAGAGCAGGTTTAGGAATAAGAGAGTGGCAGTGTGGTGAGTGTGGTAGCTCATGGGATCGGGATGTAAATTCCGCACTGAATATTCTTGCGCTCGGGCATGAGCGTCTAGCAGTAGGAATCCCCTTGCTTTAGCTGGGGGAGGATGTCAAAGTATCTGCATAAGCTAATCATAAAGATTTTGAGGATCATAATTCCAATGAAAAAATTTATTTTAGGCACTGTTGCTGCATCTGTTTTAGCATTTTCTGGTAGTGCGATGGCCAACTTTGTAGCAGGCCAAGACTATCAAGTGCTGGCTAAGCCAGTTAAAGTTGAAAAGCCAGGGAAAATCGAAGTACGTGAATTCTTCTGGTATGGCTGTGGTCACTGCTACACACTTGAACCGCATATGCAGACCTGGTTGAAACAACTGCCTAAAGATATTCGTTTTGTCCGTACTCCAGCTGCGATGAACCCACTATGGGAACAGGCAGCACGTGCCTATTATGTGTCTGAAGCCCTGGGTGTTCGTCAAAAAGCGCACTTGCAGTTGTTCCATGATATCCATGCGAAGCAAAAACCAATTTTAGAACAAGCACAACTCGCCAAGTTCTATACCCGTTATGGTATTTCAGAAGCGAAATTTAACAGTACGTATAAATCATTCCCGATTTCTTCAAAAATCGCCCAGGCGAAAAATCTAGCCGCATCTTATCAGTTAACGGGTGTGCCAGCCGTGACCGTGAATGGTAAGTATGTCGTTCAGGGTGATGATGCCAAAGTAATTCAGGTGGTAAATTTCCTGGTAGAAAAAGAGCGTAAGGCAAAATAATTTCTGCCTGATCTTAAAAAACCTGCACATTGCTGCAGGTTTTTTATTGTTGAAAATATCTATTCTAGCTGCCTGAAGGCTGTTTATGCATGAATGCCCTGAAATAGCAGTTGCATCTGAATAACCGTCTGAGCTTTAAATTCTGCTGCGCGACTTTGTTGAAGATTGGCATCTGACAGACCCTGAATACTCAGCCAACCCATCGCCCAATTCAGGGATAAATCCACGAGCATCTGGATCAGCAGCCTCAAGTGTTGAGGCGATTTGATTCCCTGAGCGGAATAAAGATTTCCCAGCTCATCGACCAGATCAGCAACTAAAAATTGCAGTTCTCGCTCAATACTGGTCCGCAAAAAGTCTGATCCGCCCCAACGTTCTGTACTAAAAAATAGCCATGGCTCAGGATGTTCTTCAACAGCCTGAAGGAAAAGACCAATTGAGGTTTCAGTGTCTGAATGTACTTGATACAAGTAAGCTTCTACCAGCCGATTTAAGACACCTTTTAAATTAATGGCGACTTGGTCGAGCAGTTCCAGACCCAATTGCTGCATGTCCTTAAAATGCCGGTAGAACGCCGTCGGCACCAGTCCAACTTCACGGGACAGTTCACGCAGGCTGATATTGCTAAATGCACGACCACGGCTACTCAGTACCAGTGCGGCATCTAGTATTGCCTGATGACTTTGCTGTTTGCGTTCTGCACGTAAAGACATAAAAATCTTCTCGATATTTCCCTTTAAGTTTAACAAAAAATCGGCAATCACGCAGCGCCATTCAGATGGCCTGATTTTGTATTTTGATCGAACAAGACTGAATTGATTTTGTAAATCATGCCAAGGGCCGGGCAATCTTGGCAGAGGCTTCTGCTATACTGAGCCGCAATTATTTTTCAGTCAAAGCAGGACTTATTTATGCGTATCGACCAGCGAGCATTAGATCAATTACGTGACATCAAAATTACCCGCAATTACACACGTTATGCGGAAGGTTCAGTATTGGTTGAATTTGGTCATACTAAAGTGCTTTGTACTGCCAGCATTGACAACTCGGTACCCCGTTTCCTGAAAGGTCAGGGCCAAGGCTGGGTAACCGCAGAATATGGCATGCTGCCACGTTCAACACATACCCGTAGCGACCGTGAAGCGGCACGTGGCAAACAGAGTGGCCGTACTCAGGAAATCCAGCGTCTGATCGGCCGTAGCCTGCGCGCTATGGTGGACCTGAAAAAACTCGGTGAAAATACGATTACCATCGACTGTGATGTGATCCAAGCAGATGGCGGGACACGTACAGCCTCTATTACCGGTGCTGCGGTAGCATTGATTGATGCGATGAATGTGTTGCTTGAAAAGAAAAAAATCAAGCAAGATCCACTTAAAGGTCTGGTTGCTGCAATTTCTGTGGGTATTTTCAAAGATGAAGTATTACTAGATCTTTGCTATGAAGAAGATTCTAACTGCCAGACTGACCTGAATGTCGTGATGACTCAAGCTGGTGAATTCATTGAAATTCAGGGTACTGCAGAAGACAAGCCATTTACCCGTAGTCAATGCAATGACATGCTGGAAATGGCTGAGAAGGGCATCCAAGAGCTGATCAAGAAACAGCAAGAAGCTTTAGGCTGGTAATTTATCTTCTAGTGAAAAACGCATCTTCGGATGCGTTTTTTTATGGGTATTCTTAGGCTTCAATATTGCCTCACAAAAATTGAACAGGACCTATCTACTGTATCGCTGTGTTTCGAGAGATGATTTTCAATCTACTTAACTATAGAGGGTCGACGTATGAAAATATTATTCATGGCACTTTCAGTCTGTACCGTTCTTGGTCTGACTGCCTGTGATAATAATTCCCGTGATGCAGATCGGGATGGTGCTTCTGCACCAGCAGGACAAAATACCAATTAGTCATCATATAGTCATCATACCCAAGTGTCACTTCATTCATCTTTATTATTTTTTTGTGCAGTTTTTGCACAAAAAAATCGAAAAATAAAAAAAAAGGGTGCTTCGCACCCTTCTTCTATCGCGTATTCAGCAAGATCTAGGCGTTAAAACGCATGGATAAATCAATTGCTTTCACATCCTTGGTCAGAACGCCCATCGAAATATAATCTACACCTGTACTAGCCACTTCACGTAAGTTCTCAATCGTAATATTGCCCGAAGCTTCCAGTTTGCAACGACCTGCTACATGCTTCACCGCATCAATCATTTGCTGCTGGCTAAAATTATCCAGCATTACAATATTTGCCTTGGCTTCAAGTGCCTGATTTAACTCATCCCAGGTTTCTACTTCGACTTCTACCGGTTTACCTGGTGCAATCTGATGTGCCTTGGCAATGGCCTGTTCAATTCCACCAGCCGCCATGATGTGATTTTCTTTAATTAAAAAGGCATCGAACAGCCCCAGACGATGATTCTGACCACCCCCAATCGCTACGGCATATTTCTGTGCAATACGTAGGCCGGGAATAGTTTTACGGGTGTCTAATAGTTTGGTATTTAAACCTTCTAATTGTTTGACATAGCTTGCTGTTTTGGTCGCGACTGCAGACAGGGTTTGGACAAAATTCAGTGCCGGACGTTCTACCGTGAGCAGGCTACGCGCAGAACCTGCCAGTTTCAGGAAGGCTTCATTTGCCCCGACACGGTCACCGTCATTCTTCAGCCAGATCACTTCAATTTTTGGATCGTAGGCTTGAATCAAAGCATTCACCCAAGGTTGCCCAGCCAGCACCATATTCTCACGACTGATAATGGTGGCAGTCGCCTGTTCATCTTCAGGTGTCAGCAGGGCAGTGATGTCACCATCACCAATGTCTTCAGCCAATGCCTGTTGAATATTGATCTGAATCGACTGTTCTAGCAAAGCTTGAGATATGCTCATGAGTATTTCCGTATCTTTTGTAAGCCGTGAAAATTGCGCGTTATATTAGCACTGTTACATAAAAATGAGCGATTTTTCGTACAGTCATCACAGCTGAATTGAGATTTGGATACGAAAGTTTTAGCATTAAGCCAGCTGCATTGCGCAGCAGTCATTTTGATTGGGGATAGGAAAGTTTTTATGCAACAAGCACCTGCGTTTCATGTGAAGGATGGACAACTCATCGGTGCACGCCAGATTCCCTCACCCAATTTTAACCAGCGTCCGGAAAATACCGAGATTCAACTGATCGTGGTGCATAACATCAGCCTGCCGCCCTCACAATTTGGCGGTGGTTATATTGAGCAGTTTTTCCAGAATCAGCTGGATTGGTCAGTACATCCTTATTTTCAGACCATTCAGGGCATGCAAGTGTCCACCCATCTGTTGATTCTGCGTAGCGGGGAAGTGCTGCAGTTTGTCAATTTTAATGACCGGGCCTGGCATGCGGGTCGTTCGACCTATCTCGCTAAGAAAGAATGCAATGATTATTCTATCGGGATTGAGCTTGAAGGCAGCGATGACCTTCCCTTTGAACAGGCACAGTACGATGCACTGGTACAGGTGACTGCCTGTCTGCAAGCCCATTATCCAAAAATCCAGCAACATATTGCCGGACATTCTGATATTGCCCCGGGACGTAAAACTGATCCAGGCCTACATTTCAACTGGGTCGCATTCCGTAAACAATTGCATCATTATAAAAATACATCAATACCTGAATAGGAATGTGATAAAGCAATGAACTTCTACCAGAAGTTTCATTACAATAGGCAAAATTTAAACATTAGGTGAACAGTATGGCGCTGTGGCGTTCGACCGTCATTGTCAGTGCGATGACCATGTTGTCACGGGTACTGGGTCTGGTCCGGGATATTGTACTGCTCAATGTCTTTGGTGCAGGTAAGGACTTCGATACCTTCGTAGTCGCATTCCGTATTCCCAATTTCTTCCGGCGTCTGTTTGCGGAAGGGGCTTTTTCACAGGCTTTTATTCCGGTACTGACCGAATATAAAACCACACGGACGCATGCCGAGGTACAGATCCTGATTAGTAGGGTATTTGGCTGTCTGTCTACCGTCATGAGCCTGCTGACCTTCGTGGCCATGGTGGCTGCACCTGCCATTATTTATGTCTATGCACCTGGCTTCCATGCAGATCCAGAGAAGTTCGCACTGGCATCGGACATGTTCCGCCTGACCATTCCTTATCTGCTGTTCATGTCACTGACGGCTTTTGCCAGCAGTATCCTGAACAGCTACGGTTCATTCACTACACCCGCTTTTGCACCGGTGCTTTTGAATGTGGCAATGATTGCCGGCGCCTTGTGGCTTACCCCATATATGGCCGAACCGATCATGGCATTGGGCTGGGCAGTATTGATTGCGGGTGCTTTGCAACTGGCGATTCAGATTCCGGAACTATGGCGCAAGAAACTGCTGATTCCACCCAAAATCGACTTCAAGCATGAAGGCGTAGACCGCATCATGAAACTGATGCTGCCAGCGCTGTTTGGTGTTTCGGTGACGCAGATCAACCTGCTGCTGAATACTATTTGGGCATCCTTTATGCAGGATGGTTCGGTATCCTGGCTTTACAGTGCTGAACGTATGACGGAGTTGCCATTGGGCTTGATTGGCGTGGCAATTGGTACCGTGATTCTGCCATCTTTGTCGGCACGTCATGCCGAACAGGATCAGGTGAAATTCCGCAGTATGATCGACTGGGCGGCGAAAGTGATTGTAATGGTCGGCCTACCGGCCAGTATTGCATTGTTCATGCTTTCTACGCCGATCATTCAGGCGCTGTTCCAGCGTGGCCAGTTTGATCTAGAAGATACCCAGATGACAGCAATGGCGCTCCAGTGTATGAGTGCTGGCGTGATTTCATTCATGTTGATTAAAGTTTTTGCACCAGGTTTCTATGCCCAGCAAGATACCAGAACACCGGTACGTGTCGGTTTAATTGCAGTAGCGGCTAACGCGATTCTGAATGTTGTGTTTATTGGATTCTTCAAGCTGATTGACTGGCATGCAGAACACATGGCATTGGCTTTAGCTTCTTCAGGTTCAGCTTTGGTCAATGCCGGAATGCTATATTTCTATCTGCACAAGCGTGATATTTTCCGCTTTGGTGGCCACTGGAAAAAGCTCATGTTGCAGTTTGGTTTTGCCAACTGTGCCATGATCGCAGCGCTGGCATATGCATTGACCTGGTATAATGGTGAGGTATCGCAATGGATCCGTGTGGCTGAAGTCATCGGGCTGTGTATTGTCGGAGTCACAGTTTATCTGCTCGCATTGGTATTGACCGGTTTCCGACCACGACATCTGAAACCATAAAATTCATATAAAAAAATAAGAGCCATGAGGCTCTTATTTTTTACTTCTTATTCCATCGGTAGATGGTCTTGAGTCAGGACAAGATCCGTTACTCTAGACCTTACCGCGGGACAAGAAACCAACAATTGCAAGAATAACCGCAATTACCAACAGAATAATCGCGAAATCCTTAGACAGACCAGCTACTCCACCAAAACCCAGTAAACTGGCAATCAATGCAATAACAGCGAATATAATAGCCCAACGAAACATCTTTGAATCTCCATGTGTTTTTATTCTCAAAATTAGTATAGGGATAATAAGCTCTTCAAACTGTTAACCTTTTGTTGATAATCTGTCTAATAGTTAGTAATCGTGTGAGTATAGTTATCAGATGCTTACAGTACGTTTGTTTTGTACAGGGCTGCTATAATAGATTTCTCCTGTCTCATCTCTGCCTGCTGTTATGACTGATACTTTGCGTCCTGAATTCTGGAAACACTATACCCTGAACGAGCTGAAGCCTCAGGAGTGGGAAGCATTGTGTGATGGCTGCGGGCTCTGCTGTCTCATTAAATTTGAAGATGAAGATACTCAGGAAGTCACCTATACACGCGTTGCCTGTAAACTGCTTGACTGTCAGACCGCGCGCTGCTCAGATTATCCCAACCGTTTACAATTCGTGCCTGACTGTATTCAGCTCACGCCTGAAAAATTGGCGACTATTCACTGGTTGCCAGCCAGTTGTGCCTATCGCCGGGTGGCTGAAGGAAAACACTTGCCGTCTTGGCATTACTTGATCAGCGGTTCACGTGAAAGTGTCATTAAAGCGCGCAAGTCAGCCGCAGGCCGCTGTCTGAGTGAGCTCGAAGTCGATGAAGATGAAATGGAAGATCATATTGTGCGCTGGGTGCGCTAGAAGTTTCATTCTAACACACAGTGCTATGCAGTAATTGCTGTGCTGCACTACCCGCCATTGGCCGATAGAAATAAAAACCTTGTCCGATCTGGCAGTCACAATTAATCAGGGTAGAAAGTTGCTCGGTATTTTCAATACCTTCTACCAGTACATCAAGCTCAATACTCGAACCGATCTGGGTAATGGCTTTGACAATTGCCAGTGCCGAGGGATCGGTATTCAGGCGTTCCACAAAGTTACGGTCAATCTTGATACAGTCCACCGGATATTCCTGCAAACGGGTCAGGGAAGAATGACCGGTACCGAAATCATCTAAAGAAATATGAATGCCCGCCTGTTTTAACAAGTTCAGTGCGCGAATAACATAATTAGCCCCACGTTCTGACAGACTTTGTTCGGTAATCTCCAGTTCAACCTTGTCTGCCGAAATATCAAAGCGAGACAGGCGTTCTAATAACTTTTCAGCATAATCGTCACGCAGGAATTCGACAGGTGCTGCGTTGATCGAGATTGGCAGAACTTCTAAGCCTTGTTCCTGCCATTGGGTCATATCTTCAAAGACTTTCAGCTGCATGGTTTCGCTGATTCGTGAGGCCAGTTCATAGTCCTGAAAGGCACAGAAAATACGGGATGGCAGCTGAACCTGGTGGTGCTGATCTTTCCAGCGCAGCAGTGCTTCAAAACCAATCACCGCACCATCGGACAGGCGTACCTTGGGTTGATAGTAAGGAATAATCTGGTTTGAATTGATAATTTTACGCGCCAAAATTAGTTGACGGGTCATCTTGTCCAGCGATTCAAACATTTCCTGACTGAACATGCGGATGCCACCGCGACCACTGTTCTTCAGATCATTGAGTGCGATATCGGCACATTTTAATAAGTTGGAACTGTTGATGGCATCACGGGGATAAATGGCACCACCAACACTGATGCCACTATTAATACTTCTACCGGCATAACTGATCGGTATTTGCATCTGCTGACAGACCTTTTTAGCCACCTCTAACAGCTGTGATTCATGCTCAAGATTTTGGACCAAGACAGCAAATTCATCACCCCCTAAACGGGAGACGATGGCTTCAGGTCCAAGATTGTTCTTGAAGCGTTCCCCCAAGACATGTAAAAGATGGTCACCGGCAATATGCCCCAAGGTGTCATTGATATGCTTGAAATAGTCTAGGTCAATCAGGAGCAGTCCAGCTTGGCTCTGTTGTTGCCGTGCTCTGAACAGGACGCGTTTAAACTGTTTATAGAAAGTGCCGCGGTTATATAGTCCAGTCAGCTCATCAATTTCTGTGACTGCTTTCAGCCGGGTTTCCACCTGTTTTTGCTGGCTGACATTACGTGAAACACACAGAATCTGTCGAGTCACATTGTGTTCATCCACGATTGGAGTGAGTAAATTATCCCAATACTCTGGTGCTTGACCCTGTAGCTGGCTAGTGCCAGAAAAACGGGCATTCATACCTTGGGCAGCACGCTTTAGCGCACGCTTGCCAGATGAACGGACCTCGGCAGGCAGCAGATTCAGCCAGGACATGCCAAAATGCTGTTCAGTTTCAGACAGTCCCAAAGCCTGTCGGCCAGAACGGTTTACATGACTCAATTTACCATCAGGCGTCATGATTTTAATGCAGTCCAAGCTTGCATCCAGCATATTTTGCTGAGTAGCAATGATCTGAGAGAGTTGCTGCTGGATTTCAAAATAATCATGCACATCGGTCAGGGTGATAGCCCAGTGCAGCAGGCTACCCGTTTCATAATGAAACTTCATGTTCAGCAAACACATACGATAACCGTGATCCAGTTTCTGGATCCGGCATTGCAGTTCTGCATTCTGACGTTTATTTAGTGCAGTATGCCATTCTCTAATAAAATTAGATAAATCATCAGGATGAATAAACTGTTGCCAGTATTCCCGACCGTACTCATTCAGGTCAATCCCGAGATAGTCCTGCATGGCCGTATTAAAATATTCAATCTCATCCCGAGTCTGCAACCACATTGGTTGAGGGAGGGCATCAGCAAAATCCTGGATACATGTCAGCTCTGGGCCAGTGGTCGACCTGAAAGTATCTGACGGTAAAGAATCCGGTGATTCAAACCGGGCAAAAGTGTCCAAATTCTGCTTATCAAATTCCATGTATTCACCGATACAGAGGTTTTATTTGATCTAACCCCGGACCCACTTATCTATTATTAGAATAAAAGAACATTCATTCAGCGCTAGCTGATCTAAAAAGAATATGATCAAATTTGTATGAAGATGCAAGGTCTAATTCACTTGAAATGATAAAAAATATTGTCATACGTCGGTACAGAGACAGAAGCTAGACAAACTTCATATTCGGAATTAAAAACAGCTAATGCTAGAATGCAAACAGATTAAATGTGAGCCCATTATAAAATGTCAGACAGCCATATCCCTCTTCCTGAACGTTTGAGGCCACGTGACCTCAGGGAAATTATTGGACAGGATCACCTGCTCGGTGAAAATGCACCTTTACGTCAGATGATTGATCAGGGGCATTTACCGTCTATCATTTTCTGGGGTCCACCCGGTGTAGGCAAAACCACAATTGCACTTTTACTGGCACAGGCAGTGGACCGGCCCTTTGTCAGCCTGTCTGCACTAAATACCGGGGTGAAAGAACTTCGTGAAGTCATTGCGGACGGTGGTGATCTGCTGACCCCCGTGGTGTTTATTGACGAGATTCACCGCTTTAATAAGTCTCAGCAGGATGCTTTGTTAAATGCGGTCGAAAAAGGCAAGATTACCCTGATTGGTGCCACCACCGAAAATCCATCTTTTGAAGTCAACAGTGCCTTGTTGTCACGCTGTCAGGTTTATACTCTAAATGCTTTAAGTGCCGAGGCAATTGAGACTTTACTTACTCAGGCGATTCAGTCTGATCGTTTCTTACAAGAACGTCATATTCAAATTGAAGAATTCGATGCCCTGATCCAGTTTGCAGCAGGAGATGCACGTAAAGCACTTAATCTGTTAGATCTGGTTGCCAGCACCTTTGAACCGGATATGGAAAATATCATCACCAACGCGGTGGTGGTAAAGGTAGCGCAGCAAAATATTGCCCGCTACGATAAGTCTGGTGAGCAGCACTATGATCTGGTCTCAGCCTTTATCAAATCGATTCGTGGCAGTGATCCGGACGCAGCACTATACTGGATGGCACGGATGTTAAAGGGTGGTGAAGATCCAGTCTTTATTGCACGCCGTATGCTGATTGCAGCATCTGAAGATATTGGCAATTCCAATCCAAATGCATTGTTACTGGCGGGAGAATGCTTCCGTTCAGTTCAGGCCGTTGGAATGCCGGAATGCCGGATTATTTTAGGACAATGTGCAGTTTATCTGGCCACCAGTGCCAAGAGCAATAGCACCTATCTGGCCATCAATAAAGCCATGGAGCTGGCAGATAAAACTTCTCATCTGCCCGTACCATTACATTTACGTAATGCACCGACCAAGCTGATGAAAGAGCAGGGCTATGGTGTGGACTATCTATATCCACATAACTATCCAGAACATTTTGTACTACAGGATTATATGCCACCGGAACTGAAAGGAACCAGGTTGTATGAGTCAGCACGGAATAAACGTGAGGTTGAAGGAGAACGCTTACAGCAACGCCGCTGGCAACAACAGCAACAGCAGCAATAAAAATTTCTACGGATATCTACGGTTTATCCTTTTAGGTGTCCATTTTTATTGGTTTTCCTGCCAAAAGCTGTACGGTCAACTCAGGCTGAACTCAGTTGCAAGTCCATCACTTTTTTAGAAACTTAAAACGGTGCGCAAAAAAAAGCCCAGTTCAGGGAGAACCGGGCTGAAAATAGGATGTCCTTGGGGGAGATACATCCTAGAGGGTAGAAAGAATTCTGGTCGGCAAGTCTGGCGAAAATAACTTATAACATCATGACCTCGCCTGCTATAGAAATGATTTTAAGAGCTTTGATCAGAGATGTAAAACTGATTATTTTTATTAATAGAATTTGTTTTTTCGATGATTGTAGAAGGCAATAAAAAAACGAGCTAGGCAGCCCGGTTTTCGATTTGATTCTGCTGAGCAGATTGCAGCAATTCATCCATTTTATGGCGAATTCGACCTTCAATTTTGCGTACATTCTTGGCATTCAGAGATTTACTCATGGCACGTAGCGGGATAAACAGTTTATCTCCCATACCATCCACCAGGACAAACTCCGGTTTACCACTGCGCTTTTCACTGTACATGATGCCGGCAATATTCACTTCCCCATAAACAATATGCAGATCGCAGCAGGCATCAAAAAATTCATCCAGTGCTTTGGCATGTGTGTCATTAAACTCACCAGTACGGCAGAGTTCGTGCAGGGTAATGCCGTTGCCATTCGGACTGATAATTTTCTCGACAACCAGCCCTAAGCCCTGATCTGTTTCCACAAAGCCATAGGGTGTTTCAATCGGGAAACTAAAAATGTTGTGCTTATAGTGATTTTTACACAGCTGTAGGTATTGCAATGCTTCACGGCGGAACTGCTTATATACACCCTGAGCATGCCCACGTTTAAAACGGCCGAGATGTGCCCATTCACCGTTATCATTGATACGGTTTGGGTTCATCACTTTAATGGCTTTACTTTCATCAGTCGGATGCTGATAAACCAGTTTATAACCGCCTTTACCTAGAAGGGTAAGATCATTAAGTTGATACATCATAGAGACCTGAATAAAATAAATGGGAGAATTTTTAACCGTAATGTAACATAAAATACACGAAAAAGCCCACCCAATACCCTTGGTGAAAGGGGTATACGATTTTAAGCTCTTGATAAATAAATTAAATAACTGAGTGGTTCAGCTCAAAAAAATGTAAATTAAGCTTCGAGCAGCTTTTGCATCTGCGCTTTAATTTTAGTCTCAACTTTACGTACATTTTTAGCATTGATACGCTTGCTCATGGCACGTAATGGAATAAGCAGTTTTTCACCCATACCATCGACCAGAACAAATTCAGGTTTATTATGCCGCTGTTCGGTATACATAATGCCGGCAATATTCACTTCACCATAGACAATATGCAGATCACAACACTGATCAAAGAAGAGATCCAAAGCCTGTGCATGCTTCTCGGTAAATTGTTTTTCACGACAAAGCTCATGCAGGGTAATTCCTCTGCCATTTGGGCTGATAATTTTTTCAACGACTAGCCCCAAACCTTTATCGGTCTGAACAAAACCATACGGAGTTTCAACGGGGAACTCAAACTGGTTATATTGATAGTTGTTCTTGCATAATTGCAGGTATTGCAATAACTCACGGCGGAACTGTTTATACGCCCCTTGAGATAACTGGCGCTTGATCTTGCCATGACCTTTCCAGCCTCCATCAATATCTACACGATCCGGATTCATGATCTTGATAATCTTATCGTCTTGCTCGGGGTGCTGAAAAACAATTTTTGAGCATCCTTGGCCCAGACGGGTAAGTTCATCAATTTTATACATCATGTAATGTTCCTGATAAGTCGAGGGATCTCATCCTAGGCCGATGGCAAAATGGACAGATGGGTTAATGCTACCTAAAAATAAGAAAAATTTCATGTGCTGACATGGAAATGATATTTAAACTGATGATTTACAAAAGCATAAAAATAAAAAACCGAGCCATTCAGCCCGGTTTTTTGAATCTGTCGATAACAGATCAGATATTGTCTAAATCAATACCTAAACGTGCAGCAACTTCTTCATACGCTTCAACCACACCGCCCAGGCCTTGGCGGAAACGGTCTTTGTCTAGTTTTTTCTTGGTATCTTTATCCCATAGACGGCAACCGTCTGGAGAGAATTCATCACCCAGTACGATACGGTCGTGGAACACACCGAATTCAAGTTTGAAATCAACCAGAAGCATATTACCCGCTTGGAATAATGCTTTAAGCACTTCGTTCACTTGGTAAGTCAGTTCTTTCATTTTTGCCAGTTGTTCAGCAGTTGCCCAACCCAAAGCAATCGCTTGAGATTCGTTCACCATTGGATCGCCAAGGGCGTCATCTTTAAAGAACAATTCGAATGTAGGAGGTGTTAACTCTTTACCTTCTTCAACACCAAGACGACGGCATAAAGAACCCGCAGCATAGTTACGTACAACACACTCTACTGGAATCATTTTGAGTTTTTTTACCAATACTTCGTTTGGCGTTAATAGCTTCTCAAAATGAGTTTCAATACCAGCAGCAGCCAGCTTTTCCATGATGAAGGCGTTAAAACGGTTATTCACCTTACCTTTACGATCCAGTTGTTCGATCTTTTCGCCATTGAATGCTGACGCATCGTCACGAAAAACTAAAATCAGGTGGTCTTCACTGTCTGTGGTATAGACAGATTTCGCTTTACCAGTATAGAGCAAGGTTTGTTTTAACATGAGGGAACCTTCTACAAAAAAAAATGCCTAGAAAATGTCTAGGCTGGCCAATTTTGGTAAATCTGGTTTAACAGTTCTGCTGCTTTTTCGCGATCGGCAAAACTGTTATCAGGATTAAACACAGCCAGGGTGTTACTCGAACCTGCAGGAGAGAGTCTTAAAACATAGGTCTGCTGATCGACCTTAATCGTTACCTGGTAACGATCTTTGCTTTGACCAACGATGGAATGGTTAAGGCTGCTGAGCGTGGCAAGAGTGTATTGCCATATTGTAGCAGCATTTCCATCAATTTTGAGCAACGGATTTTGATTTCCATCCATCACCAGTTGCGGCTTTCCCGTTATATCTGTAACAGTTTCATCAGCTTGAGTTGAACGAACTGGCTCAGCAGAAGGGCGTGGCAGGGCAAAACGGTTGCCACGTTCATTTTCCAGTTTTGGTGCATGTTCAATCGCAAGCGGATCTACTGTCGGAGCAGGATACAATGGCGTTGCAGGACGAACCATAGCACCTTCAGGGTATTGCAGAGGCTCTAGCGTAGTGGTGTCCTTGTAGTCCAAAGTGCCATTTTTAAAGGCCATTGAACTACAACCCGCTAAACTGAATGCTGAAAGGGCAAGGATAAGTCCTAAACGTAATTGCATAGTATTGTGCTCTTATTTAATGACGCCCGCTGCAGCAAGTGCTTCATGAAGCGGAGCGCGATATTGTTCTGCAAGTGGTGTTAACGGCAGGCGAATACCTGTACCGATGAGGCCCATGTCATGGAGTGCCCATTTCACAGGAATTGGATTCGATTCGCAAAATAAAATATTGTGTAAATTTGCAACCTGAGCGTTAAGCGCTTCAGCACCAGCATCATCACCGCTAATAGCAGCGGCACACACTTCGCTCATGACTTTTGGTGCAATGTTGGCGGTCACAGAAATGTTCCCTTTCGCACCATGTGCCATCAGCTGATACGCCGTTGCATCATCGCCAGAATACACGGTCATGTCTTTGCCTTGTAAGCCAGCGATCAGTGCAGCACCGCGTTCAACATCACCTGTCGCATCTTTAATCCCGACAATTTGCGGGATATCTGCCAGACGAATCACTGTTTCGTTTGACATGTCCACACCGGTACGGCCTGGTACGTTGTACAGGATTTGCGGCAGGTCTACTGCTTCGGCAATCGCTTTATAGTGCTGATACAGGCCTTCTTGAGTTGGCTTGTTGTAATACGGAGTGACTAGAAGTGTAGCATCTGCGCCCAGGTCTTTGGCTTCCTGGGTCAGCTCAATGGCTTCACGTGTTGAGTTTGCGCCTGTGCCGGCAATGATTGGAATACGTTTGTTCGCGACACGAATGATTTCTTTGATCACTTGCGTGTGTTCACTCATGCTGAGTGTAGATGCTTCACCTGTTGTACCAACCGCGACAATACTGTTGGTGCCCTCTGCAATGTGCCACTCAACCAGCTTCTCGAGACCCTTCCAATCTACGCTGCCATCTTCAAACATAGGGGTGACGATTGCGACAATGGAACCCTGAATGGTCTGTGCTTGCTGAGTCATTTTAAAAAACTATCCTATTTGTCCATCCGAAGAGAATAAGAAAACATATTTGGGATGGGTTTGTATTTTGATTTGTAGCAAATTCAATGCATTTGCGCCGAATTGAATATTGCGTATGCAAATTATGACTGATCAGCAGCATAAGAACAATATGCTTTGCTGAAAGCCACTCAATTCTTTATACAAAGCTCTGTAACAACAAGCAAGCAATAAAAAGAATGAAACTTCTTGTAAAACGATAAAAAGAGAAGAGTATTTTCACATGGTCTGGATAATTGGACACTTAAATAGAATTGTCATATAAATGACTGTTTAAGTAGGTTATTACATTGGAAATTCAAATAGTTAAGCGATTATTTAAGATTTATAAATGATTATCCAATAGCTAAAACATATCAATAATACAAGGATAGACATGGTTAAAAATGCATTGAAATCCCTGTAATAATTCTTTTTAGATATTAGTGAATCCTTAAATATTTATTGAATGTTGGATTTTTTTAGCTGATCTGTAAGCCTTAAATCCTTAAACAGGAATTTTCTGGCAATGACAATAATTGTTTTTGCGACTTTCTAAGGATTCTATCTCAAACAACAGCACCGACTCCTGTATCTGTATATCCCACTAAAACATTCAACTTATTGGTAGTTAAATCCGACTTCGGTCTCATAGATGATGACGGCTCTATTTGAACGCTGATTGAACAAGGATAATCCAATGGAAAAATCAGATAATAAGCATGCTATCGTCACGGTCGCGATCTGTTTTCTGATTGCAGTGATTGAAGGCTTAGATATTCAGGCTGCAGGTATTGCAGCAGCGGGTATTCGTGAGCATTTTGGTCTCGATAGCTCACAATTGGGTGTATTTTTCAGTGCAGGGATTCTGGGTCTATTGCCTGGTGCACTGGTCGGTGGTCGTATTGCGGACCGTATTGGCCGTAAGACTGTTTTGATCTGGTCTACAGCGGTGTTCGCTGTATTCACACTTTGTACAGTATGGGTCAATAGCTTTAACTCATTATTGGCTGTACGTTTCTTGGCAGGTGCGGGTCTCGGGGCGGCAATGCCAATCTTAATTACGCTTGCATCTGAAGCTGTAACACCTGCAAATCGTGGTCGTGCAGTCGGCTTGATGTACTGTGGTATGCCAGTCGGTGCAGCAATTCTGTCATTGATTGCAGCGACTGAATTTGGTGCAAACTGGAAAAACATTTTCTACCTCGGGGGATTATTACCAATCATCGTGATTCCGGTGATGATGTTCTTATTGCCTGAGTCTAAAGAGTACTTAAAAGCGAAAGATCTAGCAGAAAATGCACCTGCTGATGCTGCGCCTAAAGGTGCGTTTAAAGACCTGTTTAACTCACAAAACCTGCTACGTACCATGTTCATCTGGGTAAGCTACTTCTTCACATTGATGGTGGTATACATCATGCTGAGCTGGTTGCCATCTCTATTCCAAGAACTTGGCTTCACACGTAAAGAAGGTGCTACTGCTCAGTTCTACTTCATGCTAAGTGCGACTGTAGGTACAGTGATTTTAGGTGTGTTAACTGACCGCTGGAAGAAAGCATACGTCATTCTATTAATGTACGGCGGTATCTTGGCAGGTCTATTGGCGCTAAACGCCGCAAGTTCATTAATACAAATGTACATGGCATCAGCGCTAGTGGGTGCATTCGTTATTGGCTGTCAAGGTGTATTGTATGCCTTCGGTGGTATCGTTTACCCAACAGAAGTTCGTGGTACGGGTGTTGGTGTTGCATCAGCAGTAGGCCGTATTGGTGCAATGCTTGGACCAGCAATTGCAGGTAGTCTGTTAACTGCAGGCTTCGGTGCGGCGGGTGTAATCTCAGCAGCGATCCCATGTATTATTATCTCAGCAGTATTCATGTTGTTCTTGGTTCGTAAAATGAACAGTGCGGCATAAGCGAAACTGAATAAAAAAACCCGCAGGATGCGGGTTTTTTTATGCCTCAAAGGATGATTCAAACGACATAAATGAACCTCTTAAAACTTATATCGCTATTCGACTTTAGCCATATTTGTCATGATTGCACTGAAAAATAATTACAAATAGGAAAGAGTGCTTGGCTCAAAAACTACGCATTGCGCATTTCCTATAACAACATCAAAACTATACGCTATAGAGCATTCAGGGCGAAATTCAGCTTGAGTTACCTCATCTCCTTGAAACTCAAACACACTCTCTTTCTCGACGGGCATAGCTCAACTTTGAAAATCAAGCGCGTATGATGATGTCAATCTACACATCATTGTCTTTAAGCTGGATGCAATGCCGGAATATTTTGATTGGCTATATAAGACGTTATACACGGGCTTATTGTTACTTTCATGTGGCATCGCTAGGTAAAGCCAAAATCTACCTATGTTTTGTACGCCATTTGGCCCAAGAATTGCCCGAATACGATTTTTGTCAGAATGCGCAGTCATTCTATTTTTGTCACCGGGACTAAAAAACAGCATGGTTTTTAGGCTATGCTTGGGCATCATCAAGATTTCAAGGAATGAGAGCGTATGCAGCAGAATGCCGCGTTGATTGTTGTGGATGTTCAGAAGGGATTTACCCCGGGAGGTAATCTGGCAGTCGCAGGTGCGGATCAGATTATTCTGAATATCAATCAACTAGGACAATACTTTAGTAATATTGTACTGACCCAGGACTGGCATCCAGAAAATCACATTTCCTTTGCAGCTCATCATCCTGACAAAGCTACCTATGACACGATCCAGCTAGAGTATGGCCCTCAGGTGCTCTGGCCAAGCCATTGTGTGCAGGGCACTGCGGATGCTGAACTGCATCCAGAATTGGATCTGCCACAAGCGCAGCTGATTATTCGCAAAGGCTTTCATCAAAATATCGACAGTTACTCTGCTTTTATGGAAGCAGACCGGAAAACCAGTACCGGTCTGGCAGGTTATCTGCGAGAACGTGGTATCGATACGGTATTTATTGTTGGAATTGCCACCGATTTCTGTGTGGCGTGGACAGCGATGGATGCCTGCAAACTGGGTTTTAAGTCCTATGTAATTGCGGATGCTACTAAAGGCATTGACCTAAATGGTTCACTGCAACATGCCTGGCAGGATATGCTGGCTCAAGGAGTAAAAAGGATTTATCTGAAAGATATAATCGATGTGGCCTAAACGCTGGCTTTATTATTTTTGAGCTGATCTGCTTTCAGACGAGTTGATATATTTATATATTTTGAGGCATCAAACGATGCCTCGATTTCCTTTTAAATGCCCCTGGATTTCCCCATGTCAGCACTCCTTCAATTTAGCCAGTTTGTCCAAAAGACCTTTGCTTTGTGGGTGATTCTGTTTTCTGCCATTGCCCTGATGCTACCGGAGCTTTTTGTCTGGCTACGTGCCTATATTCCCTGGATGTTGGGCCTAATCATGTTGGGTATGGGCATGACCATGACAGTAGGCGATTTTAAAAGTGTGTTACAGAGTCCAAAAGCAGTGGCAATTGGGGTGGTGGCCCAGTTTATGGTGATGCCAGGGCTGGCTTTTCTCCTATGTCAGCTGTTCCAGCTCCCGGCTGAAATTGCGATAGGGGTAATCCTGGTGGGTTGCTGCCCGGGTGGAACTGCATCCAATGTGATTACCTACATGGCCAAAGGCAATACCGCCCTGTCTGTGGCCTGTACTTCGGTTTCAACTTTGCTGGCACCTGTTTTAACCCCGGCTATTTTCTATCTGCTGGCCAGTCAGTGGATTGAGATCAATGCCTGGTCAATGCTGGTATCAATTCTGCAAGTGGTATTATTTCCGATTATTTTGGGCCTGATTATCCGTGCCATTTTAAAGGCTAAAGTTGAGGCTTATATCCAGGTAATGCCACTGATCTCGGTGATTGCGATTGTCGCAATTGTCGCCGCAATTATTGCTGGCAGTAAAACCCAGATTCTGGAATCCGGACTAATGATTTTAGGCATTGTTGCCTTACACAATGGCCTGGGTTATTTGCTTGGTTATTGGGCTAGCAGAATCTTCAAACTGGCTGAAATTGACTGCCGTGCGGTGTCGATTGAAGTGGGGATGCAGAACTCAGGGCTAGGTGTGGCTTTGGCTGCAACCCATTTTGCTGCATCTCCCATCACAGCCGTACCGAGTGCCATTTTTAGCTTATGGCACAATATTTCTGGACCAGCCTTGGCTACTTATTGGGCAGCTAGAAAACCCGCTGAGACGGATCAGCAGAACTGATGCCAGCAGAAACAAGGAATAAAAAAAGCCCGATGCTAAGATCGGGCTTTTTACTCTTCAAAATTTATTAGGAGGCTTTGGACTGTTTCGATTTCAGGATATCGGTTCGGAAGCTTTGCGCCAGTTCTGCCATCTCGGCATCCATCCCATTCATCACGAAAGCATGACGGGTCAGGACATTGGTTGGATTTGGCATGCTGACCAGTTCATAGTGATCAGAAATAGATTTAAGTAAGAAATTCGGGACATGTACCGCACTTTCACGCGCTATCAGTTGCTGTGCCAGACGTTCAGCCGCTTGAGTTGAATTCAGCTGCATTTCATCCACTTTTGAAGCGATCGCGCTGCGTGTCTGCAAGACAAAACGTTTATCTTCACGATAGCGTTTGTACAGCACTTCAGAAAGTAACTGGAAGACATAGCTGATCAGGGTGAGGCAGGCGAGGGCATTGGGCTTGTCTGCGGCAATACTCAGTGTTGCACCTTTTTCATCAAACTTGTGTACCGTCCAGACATCCGAACTGTTCAGTTTATAATGTTGTACGCACAGTTCAGTGGCCTTATTTAGGAAGATCTGACACAAGTTGAAATAAGGCACAGACACAGTCTTGTTGACCGAATCCAGCAGCTGTTTGGGATCATAGAACTGGATATTCAGCGACAGGGTATCTTTTTCGACTACAGCCGGCGTGCTGTCTTTTTCCTTTGGCTTATTGTGAACCGCTTGCTGTGCCTGAGCAATTGCCAAAGCCGCATTGTGTTTTTCCTGTTCCAGTGCCTGAGTCAGCGTTTGAATTTCAAATTTCAGACGTGATTCATTATTGATGCGCGCCAGGTATTCACTGCGGCTTGGACGGGCAATGGCGCGATAAGCTAACCATAATAAACTATGCAGAATGAAAGAGAATAAAATCGCTGTCCACTGGGTACGCAGAATTTCACCGATACTTGGCTCAATCAAAGTAATCTCAACTGAACCGACTTTTTTCTCGTTAAGTAATGCTTCGCGGACAAAAACCTCACCATCTCGGGTTTTCGTCAGACCACCAGTGGCTAAAACCTGAGCATTTGCATCCAGGATGCGAATTGAGGCAACACTTGGGTTAGTGGAATAACGATTTGCCAGTAAAGCCAATGAAACACGATTGGCTGGATCCAGCTCAGCTAGGCTGTCTGTCACCAGTTGACTGGTCATGAGCTGACCTTGGCTGGCACGGTTTTCATTCAGCTGGTGAGTGGTTGCCAATACCAGTAAGAAGGTATGAAGGGCAAAACTTATAATCAGTAGGCTAGCAAATAGCCCTTGTCTAGGCGCATTCAACGTAAACTTCCAAGGCAATTCTATTCAAATTCGATTATGATTCTAACAATAGTTGTAGCTCAGACCCGAGTCAATTCATGCGAGAAATCATTCTTATATCATTCTTAGGACCCGACCAGCCTAATCAATTTACACGATTAATGCAGGTTTTGTCCGCTCATTCCTTACAGATCCTGGATGTTGGACAAGCGGTTATTCATAACCAGTTGACCTTAGGTATTGTTGTATCTTCGGACGACCAGACCGCTACCGCATTAGCCATGAAGGAAATCCTGATTCTAGCACATGATATCGGGTTAACAGTGCGCTTTAAACCGATCTCTGTCACAGAATATAATCAATGGGTCAAAGAAGGCGGTCAGACCCGTTATATCGTGACCGCATTGGCCCCGGAATTAAAGGCTTCCCACTTGCAAGCCGTGACCCAGATCGTGTCCAGTCAAGGCTTTAATATTGAAACTGTAACCCGACTCTCCGGTCGTCCGGTACTGGACGATGATGATACGGAGGCTGGACCAAAACGTGCCTGTGTACAGTTCAGCCTGAAAGGTCAGATGCTGGATGCCGCAGCAATGCGTACAGCCTGCCTAAGCCTGTCTACGGCACTGAATGTCGATGTTGCAGTTCAGGAAGACAATGTTTATCGCCGTAACCGTCGTCTAGTCTGCTTTGATATGGACTCGACCCTGATCGAGCAGGAAGTGATTGACGAGCTGGCAATTGAAGCAGGTGTCGGTGCACAGGTGGCTGAAATCACCGAACGTGCCATGCAGGGCGAGTTAGACTTCCAGCAAAGCTTCCGTGCACGTGTAGCACTACTAAAAGGCATGGATGCATCTGTGCTGCCGAAGATCGCAGAACGTCTGACCATTACTGAAGGTGCAGAACGTCTGATCTCTACCTTGAAAGCACTGGGTTATCGCACCGCAATTCTTTCTGGCGGCTTCCAGTACTTTGCTGAGCATCTGCAAGCCAAGCTAGGCATTGATGAGGTCCATGCCAATGTCCTCGATGTTGAGGATGGGATTGTGACAGGTGAAGTCAAAGGTCATATTGTTGATGGTGCGCGTAAGGCGCATCTGTTAATGACGATTGCTGAAGAGATGGGTATTTCCCTGGAACAGGCAATTGCCGTGGGTGATGGTGCCAATGACCTACCAATGCTATCGATTGCCGGTTTAGGCGTGGCATTCCGTGCCAAGCCACTGGTCCGTCAGAATGCCAATCAGGCGATTTCTAGTGTCGGTCTGGATGGCGTACTGTACCTGCTTGGTGTACATGACAAAGACCTCAGCCGTGCCTGAGATTAGCGATTTTTAAGATAGAAACGCGGTCAAATGGCCGCGTTTTTTTATGCTGATTGATCACGCGCTGAAGAGTAGTAGAGGGAACTATATAGAAATATACCGATCATCTTAAACGGAAAAATAATTTTTTCAGTCCAGAAAAACGGCGTTTATTTTGTAATGACACGCCAGCATCGATGGGGCAAATGTTTCGGAAAAACTCTAAAAATAAAAAATGTAATGACAAAATAATATCGCGACAGAATATGTCGTTGAACAGAAATAAAGGACTTTTTTTAGTCAAAAAACTCATCATAATGCTGGCATAGATAGACAAATCAATATATTCCACGAAGTGGATTTTACGACATTCAACCATGAGAACCGCTGCATTACTTGCATGATCTGGGGTTGGACGGAGGGGATTTTATGGTAACAGCGAATTTAGCAACAATTGTGGGCTTTAGTCTGGTAGCCGCTGCTGTACTTGTTGTGTTCTTCTCGCCGTATCGTCGCTGGTTAAGTTTTATGGTGGCTGGAATGTTTACCTGGGGGCTGATTGAAGTCATTCGCCTGGGAACACAGACACTATTTGAACTGCCAATGACCTATGGTTATTTAGCGGCGTTATCGAGCGTGATGGTCATAGTAACTCTATTGTTGCTACGTGAAGATCGTCGTGCCGAGCGCGCACTGGCCAAGCGCCGCTGCATCGAACATACACCTGTTTATGAAGATGACCAGCAGCAGTTATCCAGCCGATAATTGCGCTATTAAAAACAATAAAAACAAATGCACCTTCGGGTGCATTTTTTGTTAACGATCATCTACAAACTGCATGCTTAACCTCCTTGTAATTTATGCTAGGATAGCTATCAATTTTCGTACAATTACAATAGGCATAACTCATGAAACTGTCGTCAATTCCTGTCCTGAAACTTCCTTTGGTCGATCTCAGTACCGACCCGCTTGATTTACTGGTTGCAGGCTTGGCTTTGCGTATGAAGCAGTTGGCACGTACCAGTCCAAAATTTATTGAATTGGTCCATGAGCGTCAGTTCCGTATTCAGATCGGTACAGATGAAGGTCTGGCGCGCCAGATTATTGTCAATAACGGTGATATTGATACTGTATCAGGTAATGCTGAGCCAGCAGATTTTGTATTGCAGTTTGCAGACAGCGAGCAGGGTGTTAAAACTTTGATGAAAGGTGACCCAACCGCATTTATGACCGGCATGCAAAATGGCACTATCAAAATGGAAGGTGACTTTGGCTTGCTGGTCTGGTTTAACCAGGTGGCAAAGATGCTTCCACCAAAATTGCCAAAACCAGTCAAAGAAAAGGTGAAGCTGGTACGTCAGTTCATCAAAGAGAAAACGGGTAAATAAGATTTAAATTTTTTAAAAGATCTGGAATGCTAGTCAATTAAATAATTGGTTAGCATTTTTTTCGAGCTTAGAAAATATATGAAATATCATCCGCAACTGTTTCAGGCAAGACTAGAGCTAAAAGAGATTGTTTCTGCGAGATATATATTCATTAATCAGATCTGACGAGTTTTGTAGTGAAGAGCATTGCTCCGCAAGATGCCTCCCTTGCGAAGCTCCACTTCTCATTCGGGCAAAACCAAAGTAATAAGGACTGATCTAAAAGAATACTTTATAAAGAAAAAATTTCGAGAAAAAAGTATCTGAGAGCTTATTATTCAACTTCTAAATTAAACGTCACCGGTCCGTCATTGACCAGATGCACTTTCATGTCGGCAGCAAAAATACCAGTTTGTACATGATCGAACTGGCTTTGAGCATACTCTACCAGCTGCTCATACAGCGCTTTGGCCTCAGCCGGTGGCATGGCCGGACCGAAGTCAGGACGTAAACCTTTTTTGGTTTGGGCCATCAGGGTAAACTGTGAAACCAGCAATAAGCCACCGCTCGCCTGGGCAACGTTCCAGCCCATTTTTCCCTGTTCATCATCAAAGAAACGGTATTTCAGAATTTTATCAATCAGCTTCTGGCCTTTTTCTAAGGTATCTTCCTTACCAATCCCTAAAAAGACCAAGATACCGTGCTGAATTTCTCCGGTTGTTTCACCCTCAACAACGACTTTGGCTTCTAGCACTCGCTGTAATAATGCGCGCATATTTGACTCAAAAACTGAAAATTATGTGCATTGTACAAGAACCGCAGCAAGTCTGCAGATTAGCTCTGCTTAAAATGTATTCTAATCTATTGACTATATTTGATAATATTTTAAGAAATCTAAAAACACGATTGAATTTATAAAAATTATCTGTTTTATCTATTTTTTAATCTCGAGTATCTTAGCCCATGCAGGAAAGGTAATAAATTGAGAGATTTAGAAATGTTTAAGCGTTCATTACTGGTTGCAATGCTTGCAACTGTCACAGCCGCACAAGCTGCCCCATTAACTAAAGATAACGGCGCGCCAGTGGGGGATAACCAGAACTCGATCACTGCTGGTCCAAAAGGTTCCGTTTTACTTCAAGATGTACAATTAGTTCAAAAATTACAACGTTTTGGTCGTGAGCGTATTCCTGAGCGTGTGGTACATGCGCGTGGTACAGGGGCATATGGTGAATTCGTTGCAACCAAAGACCTGTCTGATCTGACCCTTGCTTCATTGTTCAAAGCCGGTACTAAAACTCCAGTTTTCTTACGCTTCTCTACCGTAATTCATGGTAAAGGTTCACCAGAGACTTTACGTGACCCGCACGGTTTCGCAGTGAAGTTCTACACACAAGAAGGTAACTGGGACTTGGTCGGTAACCAGACACCAGTCTTCTTTATCCGTGATGCGATCAAATTCCCAGACTTCATTCATGCCATGAAGCCAAGCCCGGTGACTAACGTACAAGATGCCAACCGTGTGTTTGATTTCTTGTCGAGCCAGCCATGGGCAACCAACATGCTGACCTATGTATACGGCAAGCAAGGTGTTCCAACCAGCTACCGCGAACAGGACGGTTTTGGTGTTCACGCTTACAAACTGTATAACGACAAAGGCGAATACAAGTACGTGAAATTCAACTTCCGCTCTAAACAAGGCGTGAAGGGCTTGAACGTGAAAGAAGCGGCTGAGCAGCAAGGTAAAGATTTCAACCATTTGACCAATGATCTTTACAACAACATTTATGCAGGTAACTTCCCGAAATGGGATCTGTATATTCAGGTGCTTGATCCTAAAGACCTGGGCAAGTTTGATTTCGATCCGCTAGATCCAACTAAAATCTGGCCAACTGAGCTGGTTCCAGAAACTAAAGTCGGTACCTTGACCCTGAACCGTATGCCGAAGAACTTCTTCAACGAGACTGAACAGTCGGCATTTGCGCCAGGTAACCTGGTTCCAGGTATCGAGCCATCAGAAGACCGTCTGCTACAAGGTCGAATCTTCTCTTACTCAGATACACAAATGTACCGTCTGGGTGCAAACCACCAGCAGATTCCGGTCAACCGCCCAGTGGTGAATGTGAATAATAACAACCAGGATGGCTACATGAATGTATCTGAGCGTGACTCAGATGTGAACTATGAGCCTAGCCGTAAAGAGCCAAAAGCTGCAACTGCGAAAGCACGTGCGGTTCAAACTCCACTTACTGGCACAGTTCAACAGATCGGTGCCAAAGAACAGAACTTCAAGCAGGCTGGTGAACTTTACCGCTCATACACAGCTAAAGAGAAAGATGACCTGATCATGAACCTGGCTGCTGACTTAGGTGCAGTGAAAGATTCAGAAACCAAGCACATCATGTTGTCTTATTTCTACAAGGCAGATGCAGACTACGGTACCCGTATGACCAAAGCAGTCAACGGTAACCTGGCGACGGTTAAAGCCAAAGCTGCAAAATTAAAAGACTAATCTCGATTGGTCTTGAGGAACTGGTGACTAGGGTATAGCACATCACCTCCGAAAAGTCCTGTAAAACTCCAAACCTTTCCTGCACCCTAGGGGGAGTTTTACAGGCACTCCGTTTCTATCTCATCTCAGGTGAATTGAATCCTGAGTGACTGAAATTTTCTTTTCGATTTCTGTTGGAGTTCATCATGAAATTTATGCCAAAAGCATTTTTAGCCAGTATTCTTGCCTTCAGTTCCGCATTTGCAACTGCTGCTGAAGTGAAGAATGTCTCCCCTGCAAAAACTGTGGCAAGCGTTCAGATGACTTCACAACAGGAATTGGTCGACCTCTTCTTCGCTGCTGCCAAAATTGGCAATAGCGAAGTCATCAACGAATTTTTAAAACATGGCTTTCCGGTCGATGTGCGCAATAAAGACGGTTATACCCCGCTGATGATGGCGACCTATTATGGTCATCAGAGTATTGTTACAACCTTGTTGAAACATGGTGCAGACCGCTGTGCCCGAGACAACCGCGGCAATACCGCTTTAATGGGGGCCTTGTTCAAAATGGAATTTGCCATCGCCAAACAGCTGCGTCAGATGGATTGTGATGCCCAAGCCAAAAAGGCCGGACAAAAAACCACGGCTGAATTTGCTAAAGTGATTGGCCAGGAAAAACAGCTACAAAAAATCATCCAGGAAGCAGAAAAACCTAAAGTAAAAGCAGACAAATAAGCTGTTATTTATGGTAGTACTTTGGTCTATATTTCTCCTGGCTGTATGTAATTGCTGCAATATTGCAGGGCTTTTTATGCTTTAATGCAAAGATAAGCACAGCGATATTTCCTAAGTTATGGCGCCAATCATCCAATCCCTGCTTGATACTGACTTGTACAAATTCACCATGTTACAAGTGGTATTACACAAGTTTCCGCAAACGCACAGTCTTTATCATTTCCGTTGCCGTAATCTTGAAGATACGGTTTATCCACTCACGGATATCCTGGATGATCTGAACCATCAGCTTGATCTGCTGTGCCAGCTGAAATTTAAAGAAGATGAACTGCAGTATTTACGCAGCTTGCGTTTTATCAAAAGTGATTTTGTGGATTATCTGGAGCTGTTCCAGCTCAAACGCCGCTTTATCAAGGCGACCATCGACAGTGAAGGTCGTTTAGACATTACCGTTGAAGGCCCAATGGTTCAGGCCATGATGTTTGAAATCTTTGTCCTAGCGATTGTCAACGAACTGTATTTTAGCCGGATCCGTACTCCAGAAGTGCTGATAGAAGGTGAACGTCGGCTGCAGGCCAAAATGCAACTACTGAAACAGTACGATGCTTCGCAGGATTCAAATGATCCGCCATTTCTGGTATCTGATTTTGGTACCCGCCGCCGTTACAGCTTCGAGTGGCAAAAGCATGTGGTGGAAGAATTTAATAAGGCAGCGCCACAAGTCTTCCGTGGAACCAGTAATGTACTATTAGCCAAAGAACTGGGTATTACGCCAATTGGTACGATGGCGCATGAATTCCTGCAAGCTTTCCAGGCACTGGATGTACGCCTGCGTGATTTCCAGAAAGCAGCACTTGAAACCTGGGTACAGGAATATCGTGGTGATCTGGGAATTGCCCTGACTGATGTGGTCGGGATGGATGCCTTCTTACGTGATTTCGACCTGTATTTTGCCAAGCTGTTTGATGGCCTGCGTCATGACAGTGGCGACCCTTATGAATGGGGCGATAAAGCCTATGCCCACTATAAAAAACTGAAAATAGACAGCAAAACCAAGATGCTGACTTTCAGTGATGGCCTGAATCTGGAAAAAGCCTGGAAACTGCATCAGTACTTCAAAGATCGCTTCCAGGTTAGCTTCGGGATCGGAACGAATTTGACCAATGACATGGGGCAGACACCGCTGAATATCGTGCTGAAACTGGTGGAATGTAACCGTCAGTCAGTCGCAAAAATTTCCGACAGTCCAGGAAAAACCATGACCGACAATGATACCTTCCTTGCGTATCTGCGTCAGGTATTTGACATCAGCGAAGTCGCTGAATAATAATCCCAATCAGCCGTCTCAAACTTGAGACGGTTTTTTATGCAATGTCCTGTCTGTTAGGGTCGTTAGCATAAATTGTGATAAATAACTCAATAAAAACCGCATAATTGTAAAAATGAGCTGTGCTAAGATCAGACTGATTTGAACCATAACACCTATGATAACGATGACAGCTTTAGCTTTTAATTTGGGTCTGCTGATAGAAACAGAAGACTTGGTGCAGCATCTGGGCAATGAAAAACTCCGTATTGTTGACCTGAGCCGTGCCTCTGTTTATGAACAGTTGCATATTCCGTATGCACTCCATTTACAGCCAAAAATGCTGGTTCGTCAGGAAGAGCAAGCTTTGGGTTTATTACCGGATCAAGAAGGCCTAGAAGCACTGGTTCGTTATCTGAATATTTCTCCTGAGCATCATGTCGTGGCTTATGATGATGAAGGTGGGGCTTGGGCAGGGCGTCTGTTATGGAACTTACATTGTTTAGGATTTGAGAACACCAGCTTACTCAATGGCGGTATTCATGCCTGGTTAGCGGCTGGGCTGCCGACTTCCTCTGATCCGGTGAAGCTGGAGCCAGTCGAACAACTGGTGCAAATCAACCTGAATCAGGAAAATGTAGTACGGATTGACTATGAAGCCCTACGTCAGCAGGTCGATCAAGGGCAGATCCAGCTCTGGGATTGCCGTACTGAAGATGAATATACCGGCTTGCGTCTGACAGCGCGACGCGGCGGTCACATTCCGGGAGCACGTCATTTTGAGTGGAGTACTGCCCTTAACCGTGAAAATCATTTAAAATTACACCCTTTGCAGCGCACACAACAGCGCCTGGAACAACTGGGTTTTAATCTTAAGCAGCCTGTGGTGGTGTACTGTCAGTCACATCACCGCTCCGGGCTGGCCTATATCTTAGGACGTCTGCTCGGCTGGAAAATTCAGGCTTATGACGGTGCGTGGAGTGAATGGGGCAACCGCCTCGATAGTCCAATCGCTACAGGGGAGTTGCCATCTTGAGCATCACATCGCGTTTAAAACAACAATTATTTATCCAGGCTCAGAAAGTGGTGCCACAGCATCGTCTGTCTCGTGTGGTAGGTAAAATTGCAGCCAGTGAAAATCCGGTTGTAAAAACTGCGGTGATTTCTGCTTTTAAAGCCAAATACGGCATCGATATGTCGATTGCGGAGCAGACCAATGCCTTGAAGTTCAAGTCATTTAATGATTTCTTTACCCGCGGTCTAAGAACCGGAGTGCGTGCGGTTGACGCTGACCAGGGCAGTATTGTTTCTCCTGCCGATGGCGCCATTTCCCAGCTCGGCAAGATTGAAAATGGTGATGTGTTCCAGGCCAAAGGCCAAAAGTTTACAGTTGAAAATCTGATTGCCGATCCACAACTGGCGCAGCCATTCAAAAACGGTGAATTTGCCACAGTATATCTGTCACCACGTGACTATCACCGTGTGCATATGCCATTTGCTGGCACACTGACAGAAACCCTGTATGTACCGGGTGAACTGTTCTCGGTCAATCAGACGACAGCAGAAAATATTCCAGGCCTGTTTGCACGTAATGAGCGCATGGTGTGCCTGTTTGATACTGAGCTTGGTCGTATGGCAGTGGTGCTTGTTGGGGCCATGATTGTAGCCGGTATTGAAACCGTGGCGACGGGTAAAGTAAAACCTTCAGGCCGGATTGAATTGAACCAGCATAATCTGTTTCTAGAAAAAGGTGCAGAACTTGGCCGTTTCTACCTGGGCTCAACGGCTGTCATTCTGTTTGAAGAAAACAAGATGCAATGGGATGAGAAGTTTAAAGCCAATTCAACAGTGTTGATGGGTGAAGCTTTAGGGCATACCGTTTAAGAAAATTCCTCCCGACCTTCCTTTGAAAAGGGAGGAATTAAAAGGTACAAAAAAAGCGCCATCAGGCGCTTTTTTAGATCTAGAATTTATTTATTGCTTCACAACAATCGAATCGATACCACTATGCTGCAAAGTCTGTTGTGCAATCACCGCCGCTTCTACAGAATCATAGGGACCGGAAACCACACGGTACCAGACCTTGCCATTTTCAACACTTCTGACCACATCCGCAGATAGGCCATTCAGGATAATCTCGGCACGGCGTGCATCTGCCTGATCCGGATCATCAAAACTGCGTACTTGTAGAATATAGGTCGCTACTGGTGCAACAGGTTCTTCAGTTACCAGTCCCGGCTCATTCACAGTTTCAGGTGCAGCTTCCTCAGTTCGAGGAGCTTCTACAATGACCACAGCATCCTGTTTATTGGTTTCAGGCACAGCCTGTTCAGGAATTGGAGTAACCTGCTGTTTCGGCAACAGGTCATAGAAGCGATAATCCTTGTTGGTGTCTTCCTCTTCATAATGCTGAGAAGTGATCTGATCATTGTTTGGTTTTACAGGTTCCCATGGCTTCCACAGCATGAGCGCCACCAGAAAACTTAACACGATTAAAATGATCACGAGTGTGCCTAGCCATGCAGGAATCAATGGCTTCTTTGGCTTGTTCGGACGTTCAGATACACCGCGTTGCGTTTTTCCAAACACTGGGGATTTCCTCTTGTATTTATTTTACCAGACAGAAAAAGGCATAACCGGTGTTATGCCTTACTCTCTGCATCGTATGTGATCGTAATACAAATGTCATTATACAAATCACCCACTCCACAGGATATTTTTATGAACTAGATGTCAAATCGGACATCTAATTCATAGTTTTGGCTGTCTACTTGCATGCTTACTCTGAACAAAGTTCTTCGTCTTGCGTCAAATGTAAAAGCAATGCTTTACATTTCCACTTCGAGCCCAGCTCTCGTCTTGCGAGCATGCAAAGCAGTGCTTTGCTTACATGCTCTCAGGAGCTGATACGCCAAGAAGTTCCAGACCATTACGGAGCACTTGACGTACATTTACAGACAACAGCAGACGAGCTTGAGTCAGTTCAGCATCATCACCGAGTACTTTGTTCTCATTGTACCAACCATGGAACAATGCAGCCAATTCTTTCAGATAGTTACCCACCTGGTGCGGTTCATAGCTGTTTGCAGCACGAACCACAATCTCAGGGTAGGCTGCCAGTTTTGCCAGGATTTCAGTTTCAGCATCCAGCTCGAGTTTGGCAGCCAGACTACGTGCAGCCACAGCATCAAAGTTCACGCCAGTCGCAATAGCCTTTTCTAACATACGGCAGATACGTGCATGGGCATACTGGATATAGTACACAGCGTTATCCTTGCTTTGTGACACTGCAAGATCAAGGTCAAAGTCAATATGCTGTTCAGACTTACGCATTACATAGTAGAAACGTGCTGCATCATTACCTACTTCTTTACGCAGGTCGCGTAAAGTCACGAACTGACCTGAACGAGATGACATTTGCACCATCTCACCACCACGCCATAAGCTGACGAACTGCACTAACAGCACAGTCAGTTTCTTCGAATCATAACCCAGTGCATCAATTGCGGCTTTTACACGTGCGATATAACCGTGATGGTCTGAACCCCAGATATCAATGATATCGGTATAGCCACGTTGTAGTTTATTTAAGTGGTACGCAATGTCTGATGCGAAATAAGTCGTTTGACCATTACGGCGTTTGACCACACGGTCTTTTTCATCACCAAATTCAGTTGATTTGAACCAGATATTGCCATCTTTTTCGTATAAGAAACCACGTTGATCCAGCGTTTGTAATGCTTCTTCAATTTTTTCTGTCAAAGACGCTTCACTGAACCACTGGTTGAAAGTTACACCAAATTCACCAAGGTCATCTTTAATGTCATCAAGAATCGCTTTAAGCGCTGCTTGATGGAACACGCGGTAACCTTCGCCAATTAAGCTTTGAGAATTGAAGATCAAGCCATCGATATGTTTTTCTTTATCGCCTGAAAGTATGACTTTATTGCCTTCAGCATCCGGTTCAGCCGCAAACTGCACATCTTCAGGTACGTCTTTGTAGACATCTGCTACCGGGCGTACATAGGCATCGCCATCCTGGTCGATAATGCTTTGTGCGATCTCTTTAACATAGTCGCCTTGATAGGCATTTTTCGGGAATACCAGTTCTTGGCCAGTCAATTCCAGATAACGTAAATAAGTTGAAGTCGCCAGAATATCCATTTGACGACCAGCATCATTCACATAATATTCGCGGTCAACTTTGGCACCTGTTGCCTCTAACAGGTTCGCTACGGTCATACCATATGCAGCACCACGGCCATGACCCACATGCAGGCTAGAAGTTGGATTCGCAGAAACGAATTCCACCTGGATGCGTTTTTCCGCATTGGCCTGGGTACGACCATAAGTCGCTTGTTGCGCCTGGATCTGGTCCAGAACTGCGAAACGCTGGTCAGCATTCAGGAAGAAGTTAATGAAACCCGGGCCTGCAATCTCGGCTTTGCTGATATCTGCAACTTCTGGCAAGGCAGCAAGGATTTTTTCTGCTAAATCACGCGGCTTCATACCCGCAGCTTTAGACGCGATCATGGCAATATTTGATGCAAAGTCACCGTGGCTACGGTCTTTGGTACGCGTCAAATTACTTGTATTGTTCCAGTCAGATGGGAGTACGTTTTGTGCCTGTAAGGTTTGCACTGCATGATCGAGAGCTGCTTGGATTGCCGTATTCATAATCAGTCGAAAATAGATATCGCAGAAAAACAGCAAATATAGCAAATTTCCGACTCTTTAGGTAAAACCATTTATGGGGAATAAAAAATATACGATCGGTAGCTGGAAGATTTATACAAAATTGTCATTTATTCGTTCGTATATCACATAAAGAATATCGTAATAAGCAAGTTGCAAAATTTGCTATAAAAATGAATCCTCAATCACTGAAAATAGCCTATATTAACCAGATTGAAATAACAAAAAGAGCTTGCAGTGGATTCGCAACAACGTCCGGTTATCTTTGGCAATACTCCTAAACTTCCCGCTAAATGGGCACTGATAATTATCCCTTTCATCCTGTCCTGCCTGATGAGCGGTATCATTTCTTTCATTAATATGCTGCGTACTTTGGGCTGGATTGAAGGTTTTATTTCATTATGGCTGCATAACTGGATGATTTCCTGGGCGTTCGCTTTTCCGATCGTGCTGCTATTGTTGCCATTCGTACGTAAGCTCACTGGCCTGTTGGTGGATATGAGTGGCTCACAACTACCGAAGTAGATTTATTGATTGCATACCACTCACGCGTTGATTGAGTTGATTTACCTGCCGATTTTGAAAAGTATACAGCTGGCCCGAATGATCAATTTTCAGGACTCTGGCTTGCACTAGAGCAAGCCGGAAGATCTCCAGCTTTTTGAGATTAAGCAGAACAAAAGGATTACCAAGATTGTTCTAGCAGGAACTACACCTGACCTTGTACTGCTTAAAACACGTTTAAGGTTTTCTAGAGTTCTTATCTGGCAAATAGAAAATTGAATGATGGCTCAATCCCTGAGATTTGAGCATAAGCTAAGAATCAAAGCACATATTCGACAATGGCCCGGATAATCCCCAGTACCAGACCGATAAAGGCCCCGACCACCACGCCGTTGACCCGGATCATATGCAGATCGCCACCGACCTCATTTTCAATCTTGTCAATCATTTCACGTGAATCCCATTCATGAATCCGTTCACTGATAAAACGGATGACTTTCTCGCTGTATTGATCACTTAAGTCAACTGCCATATTACTCATACGGTTATTCAGTAATTCACGCACTGAACTGTTGGAAATGATATTTTCACCCACTTGCTGAATGGCAATACGTAGATTCTCTGCAATACCGGAATCCGGTTTTTCCAGATCTGCCTTGATCGCATCACAGAGAATCACCACGGCACCACTAATGAAGTTCAGTACCTGTGGGCTGTCCAGCAGGGCATCTTTAGCAGAATTTAGACGCTGACTGGCATCGCTATCATTGTCAGCTAGTTGCAGCATCAGCTGATGGGCGGACTCTTCAATCTTCAGGCGCCAAGGATGATCCGGATCTGCCAGCATGGCTTCGACGCGCTGAATTACCGAGTCGATACTGCGCTGTTGCACGTCAATCCCGATCCAGCTGGCACCCTTTGCCAATTTCCACACCCCCATTTCCTTAAACAGGGTACGGGTCAGTTCACGGGTCTGCTCCGGATGAGACGTCATCCAGGCATGTACCAGATCCAGGCCACGTTGCAGAACATCCTGATGAAAATCATTTTCCAGTACAGCGCGCAACATCTCACTGGCCAGATGATTGATCTGGGTGCTTTTCACCCATTGCACACTATTGCTCTGAATAAAGCCGGAAATCTGTTCCTGACCGACAAATTCAAAGATCCGTGGAGCAGTCTGCTGGATGACCTGAGTCACCTGACGGTTATTCTCCGGATTTGCCAGCCAGCGGCCTGCTGCCAGGCTCAGGTCGGTACTGGCCAGACTACGCTCCACAATTTGTGGAGACAGGAAGTTTTCCTGCACAAAGCGACCCATCGACTCGGCAATACGGGCCTTATTGCGTGGAATGATCTCGGTGTGGTCACGCAGAAACCTGGGAATGGGCAACTTGCCAAAAGGATTGCGGAACAGAACGGTAATTGCGTACCAGTCTGCCATTCCACCTACCACACCTGCTTCTGCAGACAGCATCAGGATATGGATCAACCATACATATTCTGGCAGTAATTTGGCAGCGACCATCAGTGCCAGCCAGGTGACGACAGCCACAATTAAGGCAATGGTGGCAAAACGTTTACTGCGTTGCAGGCTCGGTGAACTGGTCTCTGTCTGCATAAAGACTCCTATTTAGTCATAGTCACAGGCTGTGGCTGCAGTATCTCACCTGTTGGGCTCAGACCATATTTAGCGCCGAGCGATTGTAGAATCAAGCGAGCATCGAAGGCATCTTTGGGCGCCTGTCCCTGTTTAAAGCATTCAATCGTATAGGCAATCTGTGCTGGCTCTACAGTGACACGATACGGCATGTCATAGAAGGGATCAGGCCAATAAAATGGATAACGGCGATAATAGCCATAGGGATATGGCATGGGTGTGGGATAGACGATTGCTTCACGCGGAGGTCGTTGGGTACGGTTGCTTGGATCATCCAGCACCCGAAAGAACTGGAAACCATTCTGTATAGTCGTCTGGGCCGCCTTAACTAAGGTAATTTCTTCAGCTGTCCCAAAGCTCATGTTTGGACGCGCCTTGAAACTGATCCGGTAAGTCTGGGCATTGAGAGGTGTAGTACTGTACTGGCCGAGCTGATCAAAGGTCAGTGGTTTGGAAGGCGTCGTTGCACAGCCTGAAAGCAGGGCAGTGCTTGCAAATGCTAAGGCGATGATGGTCTTCTTCATCTTCGTTCTCCTGATGGGGTGATCCAGCGACAGCAGTACCTGAAAATACCTAAAAACTGCTATCCGGCTGGGTCAGGAAACTTAATTCTTCCTCGGTAGATTCACGGCCCAGAATCTGGTTGCGATGTGGGTAGCGTCCAAAGCGTTCGATAATGATTTTATGCTTGATTTCATATTCGAGATTAGACGGATTACCGAGGCGTTGAAATAGTTTGAAGGCATATTCATGAATCAGTCTGGATTCACTGTGCATGAACGGCATATATAAAAAAGCCCGCTGTTCCGGACTGAGCTGCTTGTCCAGATCCAGGCTAATGGCTTCCTGTGCCAGAGCTAGAGCCAGGCTATCCTGGGCAAAAGCACGTGCAGTACCCCGAAAAATATTGCGAGAAAACTGGTCCAGAACAATGATTTCTGCCAGACGGCCTTCGGCAGTTTTACGCCAGGACCATAATTCGGCCTGACTTGCCTGTTCCAGAATTTCTGAAAATTGCTCAGTCAAACTTTGGTCGAAATGGTCGCTTTTGGCAAACCAGTTCGGCTGGTTCTCGGCACTAAACCAGAAGTCCAAAATATCTTGATAATTCATAAGGTTTACAATTCATTAGCATTTATTTGTTAATAAAATCACAAATTTCACATGTCTTATAGAGAAAGTTTGTGTTAAAAATTTGCGGAATTAAAATCAATGGTTTGCCTGAAAAGCAGGCAGGGTGTAATGTGCGGATCTAAAATCACGTTATACTCTTATAAAATGATGATTTTATTTTAATAGTTTAGCCCATTAAGCGAGATTGTAATGAGTCAACCTGAATCGACCAGCCAAGCTGTATTACCAACTTGGGTGGATTCGTCGCTCATCAAGGGGATGCTGCGCGGAATTGAGCGAGAAAGCCTGCGTATGCAAGGTAATGGCTTTCTGTCGCAAAGGCCGCATCCTGTAGCACTAGGTTCAGCCCTGACTCATCCGCATATCACCACTGACTATTCTGAAGCTTTGATGGAGTTTATTACTCCGCCAAAAGACAGTATTCGTGGCGCTTTGGATTACCTGATGGATATCCATGCCATCGTACATCGCAAACTGGAAGATGAAGAAAAGCTGTGGCCGATGTCGATGCCATGCATGCTCGACAGCAGCGATGACAGCATTCCACTGGCGCAGTACGGTTCTTCCAATATTGGTTTATTCAAGACACTTTACCGTCGTGGTCTAGGTGTGCGCTATGGTCGCCGTATGCAGACCATTTCGGGCGTACATTATAATCTGTCTTTCCCGGATCATTTCTTCGAAGCGCTACAGGCCAACGAAAGTGATGAATCACTGCGTAACTTAAGCCTGCAGGATTACCGTAGCCACCGTTATATGGGGCTGATCCGTAATTTTATCCGACTGACACCATTGGTGATGTTCCTGGTCGGTGCTAGCCCGGCAGTGTGCCAATGCTTTATGACCGGTCGTGACCATCAGCTGTTGCCACTTACTCGCGGCACCTTATATACCCCATATTCAACTGCATTGCGCATGGGCCGTTTCGGTTATCAGAACTCAGCCCAAAAGCAGCTCGGTATTCATTACAATAACTTGCAGGACTATCTGGAAGGTCTGCAAAAAGCAGTTAAAACACCATATAAACAATTTACCCGTCTGGGCCTTGAAGATGCAGCAGGACAACCAATCCAGATCAATGATCATGTGCTACAGATCGAAAATGAATATTACAGTCTGGTACGTCCAAAGCAGGTGCCAGAAGCCGGTGAAACTCCATCACAGGCACTGGCAAATCGTGGTATTGGCTATGTGGAACTGCGTGCAGTGGATGTCAATCCATACAGCCCGATCGGGATTGATGAACATACCGCAGGCTTCCTGGAAGTAGTTGCACTGTACTGTTTATTGCAGGACAGCCCGGCACTGCTGAGCGATGAGCAGGACATCATCGAAAAGAATCAGGCTGAAGTGGTCAATCGTGGTCGTGCTCCGAATGCGGCTATTCTGGAAAATGGTCAAAAATATCTAATCGAAGACTGGTGTGCAGTTCATCTGGCGCGCATGCAGCCGCTGGCAGAATTATTGGATGCAGCATATGGCAATAATCTTTACACGACGGCCATGAAAACCATGCAAATCCGTGTTGATGAAGTCGATGCGACACTTTCTGCGCTTGTGGTGGGTGATATCCGTAAGCAGGGTGGCATGTGGCATTTCGGCCAGGTGCTGGCACAGCAGCATGCTGCGGTTTATCAAGCGCATCAGCTCAGTAAAAAAACCACTGCATATTTTGATGAGTTAGTACAAAAGTCCTTGCAGCAACAGCAGGAACTCGAGCAAGATAGCAGCATCAGCTTTGCTGAATATCTCGCTCAATTTCGATAAAAAACAAGAGGATCGACCATGAAATGGGGTTACCGCTTCGTGAGTGGTGCGTTATTTGCCGCATCCGTGATGGGGATGGCATTTGCATTATATCTAGAACATGTGCAGGGCCTTGAGCCTTGCCCGTTGTGTATTTTTCAGCGTATTGGCCTGATTGGTCTGGGGATTATTTCTTTCATTGCTTTCTTGCATAATCCGAAAGCAAATGGCATGAAACGCCTGTATGCCTTTTTAGGATCACTGAGTATTTTGTGGTCCGCAGGTGTAGCAGGACGTCATGTCTGGCTGCAAAACCTGCCGCCGGATAAAATCCCAAGTTGTGGTCCGGGTCTGGATTACTGGCTGGAAACCTTGCCAATGAAGTCGGTGTTCCAGCAGGTACTCAGCGGTTCAGGTGAATGTGCCAAAGTGGACTGGACTTTTCTGGGGCAGTCTTTACCAGTCTGGTCACTGGTATTTTTCTGTATCTTGTTACTGGTCAGTTTATGGCAGTTATTCCGTAAATATCAGACGGCGCCAGTCAAACGCCTAAGAGATAAATACTGATGCAAATAAAAGCCCTCATTTGAGGGTTTTTTTTATAACTGAATCAGGTCAGAGCAATGCCTTCAACACTTTCCAGATCCATCATATATTCATGGATCTGGTCAAAGACTTTGTCCTCCACACTCGGATAGAACCAGCGCACGATCTGTTCAGCCACTTGTGGGTGAAACCGGATTTCAAAATGGTTCAATCCATAGAAAATCGCTTTATGGGAGTCTGGAACTTTCAACTGAAAACGCGGGTTTGGATGTTCACCGAGCGCACTTTTGACACTGACCAGATAATCCCCAATCACATTGCGGGTGCGGTTATGCCGGTTTTCATATTCAATTGTACCGGCCACCAGATAGGTCTGGATATGCGACGGAATCGGTGCCGGTTTACGGTTATCATCCATTAGGCCAATTCTGACTTCATTATGTTCCCAGTCATCATCCCGAACACTGCCGTGGCGCAGATCCAGAATGCCATTACTGCGGATATTCACCACATGACCAATAATCTTTCCAAACGGGAAGCGTCCCAATTTATCCTGCAGGCTAAAACCAAAGCGCTCTAATGCTGCACCATGATGTGGTGAGCCGAGGCAGACCAGATTGTCGACCATATTGACCCATTCATAGACATGCTGTTTACCATAGAACAGGGCACTACGAGCAACTAATCCGCCCATACTGTGTCCGATCAGATCAATACTGGTAATGCCGGGATTGCGGGTGATCAAGTCATGCAGGGTATTGGCCAGACTACGGCCATTGGCGGAGATACGGCGTCCGGAATTATAGTTGAGGTACAACATGGTATTGTTATCACGCTGCGTCAGCAGCTTTTCACCAATGCCTTCATGTTTATGATTGGACCAGGTCAGATGATTCATGCATAAACCATGCACGAAGATAGTAATTCGACCCGTCAATTCGCCCTGCTGTAGTGAGGTATAATGATCATAAATCACCATCGGCAACGCCATCGGATTTTGATGCTTGATCAGATAGTCGCCAATAATGCCATTTAATACACTTACCAGAAAATGCAGGCTTGGTGTCAGCGGCTTGTCATGCAGGCGTGGAAATTTGGTAATAATACGGCGCAGTCCAGGGGCAACCATGGTATTGCCATAGTGGAACAACAGGTCATAGGAACGCTGATAGAGCCGGACAATGGCAGGCAGGTTCTGGATTTTTTCTGAATGACGTTCACTTAAACCAAAGAAACTATATAAGATTTCACGCTGGATAGTCTTGATCAGTTCTTGGGCAACATCATTAAACCGCATGGTAACAAGCTGAGCAAGTCCTTCCAGTACATCTGCCTGGGTAGGAGGAGTACGATCCCACTTGCAATAGGTTTCATGCAATGGCGTTAAGCTTGTCATTGGATCCGTTCCTTTCATCAATGCGAATATCTGAGACCTTTCTTTTTAAAGATGTTCGCGGTATAAATTCTTCTGAACTTTGATGTTTCTAATTTTTCTGGGAATATTCTTAAAATACCGAGGAACGTGAAAAACTGCGGTGTTTTTTGTCGGACAATTCACCAAAAACAGATTAGATAACGATGATCCATCTCTGATATATAAAATAGATTTTGATTAAAATATAGGTGTTTTTATTAATAATTGATGAATGTCATTTACTTACACGGCTTTCGAAGCAGCGCTGCCTCGATCAAGGGCCAGCTGCTTCAGCAGTATTGCGAAAAAAATCCACAAATTCAGGTGCATTTGCCAGATCTGAACATGTCACCTGTGGATACGATTCATTACATGTCAGCGCTGATTGAGTCACTGGACCATGTAAGCTTGGTGGGCAGTAGCCTGGGGGGATTTTATGCGACACATCTGGTCGCCAAGTACAGTGTGCCGGCTGTACTGATCAATCCGGCCATGCGACCATGGCAGCTGTTCCGCGAACTGTTCGATGATGAGCTGCCGTTACAGGTGCATCCGAACTGGCGTCTGGACGATTCACATCTTAATCAGCTAGAAGGACTGTCACTGCCAACTGCACAAGATGCAGACAAAATACTGGTACTGTTACAACAAGGCGATGAAGTTTTGGATTATCGTGAAGCACATCGCTATTATAGTGCTGCTCATCCTCCGGCGATGCTGATGACTGAGGCCAATGGCAATCACGGGATGGATGATTTTGCGGAGAAAATTCCGCTGGTGTTACAGTTTTTATTGGACTGCATAAAAAAGGAAACCGAATAACGTGTCTCAATATACGGCTCAATCTCTTGAAGTTCTGTCTGGTCTGGACCCGGTCCGTCGTCGTCCGGGCATGTATACCGATACCACTCGTCCAAACCATCTGGCGCAGGAAGTGATTGACAATGCTGTGGATGAGGCACTGGCCGGACATGCCAACAAAATTACCGTGACAGTCTATAAAGATGGCTCGTTATCAGTCGAAGACAATGGCCGTGGTATGCCGGTGGATATTCACCCGGAATATGGTCAGAGCGGGATTGAAATCATCCTGACTAAACTGCATGCCGGTGGCAAGTTTAGTACCGATAATTACCAGTTCTCTGGTGGTCTGCATGGTGTCGGGATTTCAGTAGTCAATGCGCTGTCGACCCGTGTCGAAGTGGCCGTACAACGTCAGGGTAACCTGTACAAAATGGCCTTTGAAAATGGTGAACCGACAGGTCCGCTGGAAGTGCAGGCAGGTAAGGCACCCAAACGCGCGTCTGGGACTACGGTGCAGTTCTGGCCAGAAGCCAAATACTTCGATTCACCAAAATTTGCCCTGAAAGCCTTAAAACATAATCTTAAAGCCAAAGCTGTTCTGGCCGCGGGTTTAGAGATCAATTATATCGATCAGATTAATGACGAGAAGATCACCTGGCAGTTTGAAAATGGTCTGGTCGATTATCTGATGGATGAGCTGGAAGACCGTGAGATCATCCCAGCACCCGCTTTTGTTGCAACGGGTGATGCCGAACGTGCCAGTGCTGAATTTGCCATTTGCTGGAATGTTGAAGGTGGCGAAAGCATCCAGGAATCCTACGTCAACCTGATTCCAACTGCGCAGGGCGGTACTCATGTCAACGGCCTGCGTTCGGGTGTGACCGATGCGATGCGTGAATTCTGTGAATTACGTAATCTGTTGCCGCGTAACATGAAGCTGTCTGCCGAAGATGTCTGGGACGGCGTGAACTATATCCTGTCACTGAAATTCCAAGAACCGCAATTCTCAGGTCAAACCAAAGAACGCCTGTCGAGTCGTGAAGCGGTCGGGGTGGTGCAGAATATTGCCAAAGATGCCTTTGCATTATGGTTGAATCAGAATTCAGATATCGCCATGCAACTGGCGGAGATGGCAATTTCCAAAGCCGGTCGCCGTCTCAAAGCAGCGAAAAAAGTAGAACGTAAGAAAATCGTCGCGGGTCCAACACTACCCGGAAAACTGTCGGATTGTGTTGGCCATGATCTGGACCAGTCAGAACTGTTTATTGTAGAAGGGGATTCTGCAGGCGGTTCAGCCAAGCAAGCGCGTGACAAGAACTTCCAGGCCATCATGCCGATTCGAGGTAAGATTTTAAATACTTGGGAAGTGTCTTCTGATGAAGTTCTAGCATCTCAGGAAGTGCATAATATCGCGATTGCCATTGGTGTGGATCCGGGTTCAGATGACCTGTCTGAATTGCGTTATGGCAAGATCTGTATTCTGGCCGATGCCGACTCGGATGGTCTGCATATTGCGACCTTGCTGTGCGCACTGTTTGTGAAACATTTCCCGACACTGGTCGAAGAAGGCCATCTATATGTTGCAATGCCGCCTTTATTCCGGATTGATGACAACAAAGACGTGCACTACGCCCTGGATGAAGACGAGCTAAATAGCATTCTGAAAAAATGCAAAACCAAGAATCCGCAAATTACTCGATTCAAAGGTTTGGGTGAGATGAATGCCAGCCAGTTGCGTGAAACCACACTTGATCCAAATACGCGCCGTCTGGTGCAACTAGATTTAGATGATGCCCATCATACCGCAGGTTTACTGGATAAATTACTGGCGAAAAAACGTGCCAGTGACCGTAAAGACTGGTTAGAGCAAAAAGGTAATCTGGCAGATCTGGTGGTTTAAACTACCGATTTTAAGTAATCAAAAAATCCCGCCAGAGCGGGATTTTTTATGAATAAAGATTAGACATCGCATAAAGAACAGTTAACGCCGCGGCAATTATGTAAAACCGAGCTGCGTGCGCTATTTTTATTGGTACCGGGTCCTTCTACCAGAGGCCCTGCAAGTTGTTCAGCACCTGAACCCGGACGCCATTTGCTTTTCATATTAATTTGCTGATGACCGGTGATCATCGGTTTAGCTAAAGTCTGCTGTTGGCAATAATTACATTCAATCGTATCGGTCGAGATACGGGCAATTGGAACACGTTGTTCAAAAATTCCCTCGCAATGCTCACAGCGGAAATCATATAACGGCATTTCTGTACTCCTGTAGCATGAAGGCCTCAAATTAAAAAGACGGGTAGCCGAAGGCTTTAGGTTGGATGACTACCCGTTGTGAAGCTAAAACAATAATAAATCGTAAAATCTAGCGTTTATGCCCCCAGAACTTATCATCGTTCAGCGCACCCTGAGGCAGGATATTCTGTTCAAAAATTGAAGTTGGCAGAGATACGGTACATGCACAATTTGGAATATCCACGATACCGCCAATACGGCCTTCAACTGGTGCCGCAGTCAGTAACATGTATGCTTGTGAACCGGTAAAGCCGAAGTTTTCAAGGTATTTGATTGCTTTTAAACACGCCTGACGATATGCCACAGTGGCATCCAGATAATGGTTTACGCCATCTTCAACGCTGATGCCTTCAAAGGTCAGCCACTGGTCATAAGCCGGACGGACATTACTTGGCACAAAGATTGGAGAATCAATATTATATTTCTCCATACCGCCCTTGATCAGGTCGAAGCCTACACGGGTAACACCATCCATTTCGATCGCGCCACAGAAACCGATTTCACCATCTCCTTGCGAGAAGTGCAGATCGCCCATCGAGAAGCCAGCACCTTTCTGATAAACAGGGAAGTAAATACGGCTACCTGCTGCCAGGTCTTTAATGTCCGTATTCCCGCCATGTTCACGTGGTGGAACAGTACGTGCCGCTTCAGCTGCCATACGGTCGAATTCAGCACCTGTTACGCCACGCAGAACAGCAGTACGTGGATCAGGCGGATTAGCCTGACCTTTAGGAACCAGTAAAGCTTCACGGCGATTCCATTCCTTTAGCAAATCATGCGATGGCAAAGTTCCCATCAAGCCAGGGTGTTTTAAGCCGGCAATACGCACGCCCGGAATATGACGTGAAGTCGCAAATAAGCCTTTTAAGTCCCAGATGGCTTTGTCAGCTTCAGGGAAATAGTCAGCCAGGAAGCCACCGCCATTTTCCTTGGCAAATACGCCAGAGAAACCGACATCTGAAATTGGCTGAATGTCGAGCAGGTCAATTACCAGCAAGTCACCTGGTTCAGCACCTTCTACATAGAAAGGTCCGGTCAATGGATGGGCACGGGTCAGGTCGACATTTTTGACATCAGAAATGTCATCGGTATCCTTAATCTGCGCATCCAGGAAATCCAGACTTTCAATCAGGATTTCTTCACCCGGTTTTACCGAAGTCAGAAATGGCAAATCCGGATGCCAGCGGTTATGTCCAATTTCCGCCTGTTCTGCCAGCGGAACCCCCGGTTTAATTTTAATATGTTGCATGTTTTATCCCCTGTGTTGAGGTCGAATAAAGCTAGTTTTTGATGTTATTGCCCGTGTCATCCATGATGAACAGCGGATCTTCGATCACGCTTTCAACAGGAACTGACTGAACCTGGATCGTTTTGCCGTCATAATCAATGATGATTTGACCGGCTTCTGGATGCTGAATAAAAAACCTGGCGAGTTGTGGCTCAACCAGAACCCGAAAGCGGCGACTCAAGCCTCGTGCACCGAAGCGAACATCGTGTCCGGTAGATAGAAACTGAGTTGCAGCTGGTGTGAGTTCAACCGTGCGGCTCTGCTTACAGAGTCGCTGATTCAGTTTCTCGATTTCCAGGCTGACCAGTGTTGGCACAAAATTAGCTTCTACCGCTTCATAATTCAGAATGCGTTCAATACGATTCAGAAACTCTGGATCAAATTTCTTGTACAGGGCGCGTTCGGTAATCTGGCTGTCATCCAGTTTGGCCAGTCGGGCCAGTTTCTGGATGGGTTTTGGAAGCTTGGTCAGCTGTCTTAAACGTGCCTGGGCATCTTTGGCACCGACGTTACTGGTCATAAAGATCATGCAGTTTTTGAAATCCAATACTTTGGTACCCGCGGTCAGCTTTAAGGTTCCGGTTTCCAGAACGTTGAGCAGACCCCGAATGACTTCGGTACTGGCTTTTTCAATTTCATCAAACAGCACAATACCTGGCTTGGAAAAACTGCCCTGAATATGGGCTTCATCAAACAGGGTATTGCCTTCTTTAGACCCGACATAGCCTGGAGGGGCACCTGTCAGTGCTGCAGCATAATGTTCCTGTGCCAGTGTGTTCATGTCGATCCGGCAGAATGCATCGGGCTTGCTATGGATTGCCTCAGCAATCAGCCGAACCGTTTCAGTTTTCCCCACACCCGTCGGTCCTAGCATCAATGTGACTGCCAGTGGCCGGGTAGGAGCATTAAAATCTGCCTTGACGGTTAAGAGCATGTTTTCAATTTCATCCAGTGCGGCACGCTGCCCAATGATATGACCACGGACATGCTGCATGACTTTTTCAGGATCAAAACTAAAGCGAGAGGTACGTGCAATACGTTCTTTGCTCTGCATCTCATAACGCTGTTTGGCCAGGTTTTCCTGATTGGCACTGATGCGGTCGCTGGCAAATGTCATATCGAATACCTCCTCTCAGACCAAACTTAAGATGCTTCTTTTTCTAGGCCTTCATGTGGCAGATTGCCGATTGGGCATTCCGCAACACCGATGGTAGAGCGGGTAATTTTTTCCACGTTCTCTTGCGCTTTTTGAGCATCCAGAACCCAGGTCTTGTAGAAGTCAAATGGACAGTCCGCAACGCCTTTATCGCCGTCACCATTGTTATAGACACCGGTATAGCCGCGGTGCAGCAATTTAAATAAATGGTTTTGTGACTGGTCGTATTTACGTGCATCACGAATTTCATGCAGTGACAATTGCGCGTATTGGATGCCGTTTTCTTCCGTACCACATTCACCCAAAGTACGGCCGTCGAAGCCGACTACTGCTGAGTGACCGAAGTAGGTGTAGACCCCATCAAAACCGGTACAGTTGGCAACAGCAACATAAACGTTATTTGCCCATGCCATGCATTTCGCCATATTGATCTGCTGATCTGCAGCCGGGTACATATAGCCTTGGCAACGCACGACCAGTTCAGCGCCTTTCATGGCACAGTCACGCCAGATTTCTGGATAGTTACCGTCATCACAGATGATCAGTGACATCTTGATGCCCTTCGGCCCTTCAGTCACATAGGTGGTATCACCTGGGCACCAGCCTTCAATCGGGCACCATGGGATAATCTTGCGGTATTTCTGAACGATTTCGCCCTTGTTATTAATCAGGATCAAGGTGTTATAAGGCACCTTGTTTGGATGTTCCTCATGTTGTTCACCGGTAATTGAGAACACGCCCCAGACGTTGGCTTCAATACAGGCTTGCGAGAAAATCGCGGTTTCATCGCCTGGAATGGTGGCAGCGGTTGCCATCATCTCGTCATGGTCGTACATAATGCCCATGGTGCTGTATTCAGGAAAAACAATCAGGTCCATACCCGGAATACCCTGTTTGATTCCTTTCAACATCTCAGCAATTTTTTTTGCGTTCTCAAGAACTTCCGCTTTGGTATGCAAACGAGGAATTTTGTAGTTTACAACTGCTACACCTACTGTATCTGGGCTGCTTGAGATATCACCGTGACGCATTCAAATTTCTCCAACTCTTTTATCGATTCAACTTTATGATTCGAGTGTCGCGTGAAATGCGTTACAGCAAAATACGTTGAATTGCGTATATGGAGGCGGAGACTGAAAAGAATTTTTAAATGTGAATAATCAAATAAAATATTAAAATCAGCTGCCGATTAATTAAGTGAAATAGAAATTAAAAATCCCCCGACGAATCGGGGGAGGTGGAGAAAAATTACAACCAGATTAAACCAAGAAGATTAAACAGAGAGATATTTACTGATGGTCGTCTCATCGACATTTTCACGGACATTTTCATAAGCAAAGCGGCCCTTATCGATCACCAGGAAGCGATCGGCCATCGCCATGGTGAAACTCAGCACCTGTTCAGAGACCACAATGGTCAGATCACGCTGATCCCGAATCTCTTTTAGTGTTCTGGCAATGTCCTTGATAATAGAGGGCTGAATCCCTTCCGTCGGCTCATCCAGCAGCAGTACTTTAGGGTTGGTCGCCAGAGCACGGGCAATTGCTAATTGCTGTTGTTGCCCACCCGATAAGTTTCCGCCTTTACGTTTGCGCATATCCCAAAGCACAGGAAACAGCTCATACAGGTCATCCGGTACTTTGCCATGGGCAGAAGCCGGTAAACCGGTCTGAATATTTTCCAGCACCGACATGGTGGAGAAAATCATCCGGCCCTGCGGCACATAAGCCACACCGTTTTCTACGCGCTGGTAAGGATCCAGTTTTTCCAGATTCTTGCCATCCAGCTTGATTTCACCTTTGCTATTTTTAATATCACCAATCAGGGTTTTAAACAGGGTGGTTTTACCCATGCCGTTACGGCCCATGATCGCTACAATTTCCTTCGGCTGGATCTTCAGTTCCAGGTCGTGAATCACCTGACTTTGTTTATATCCTGAACACAAAGCATTAATTTCTAATAATCCGCTCATAGTGGCCTCCTTAGTGTCCCAGATAAACTTCAATCACTTTCGGATCATTTTGCACATCGTCCATTTTGCCTGCTGCCAGAATTTTGCCCTGGTGCAGTACCGTGACTTTGTCCGCAATGGTTTTGACAAATTCCATGTCATGTTCAATCACCAGCACAGAACGTCCTTTGCTAATCTCCCGCAACAGTTGCGCCGTCTGCTCACGCTCTGACACACTCATCCCTGCGACAGGTTCATCCAGCATGAGCAGCTCTGGGTCTTGCATGAGTAACATGCCAATTTCCAGCCACTGCTTCTGGCCATGAGAGAGCAGACCGGCGGAGGTATCCAGCAGGTCAGTCAGGAAAATCTTGCCAGCAACTTCACGAATACGCTCATCGACATCTTTGGTGCATCTGAAGAACAGCGCACCAAAGACATTACGGCCACGCGGGAAGGACATTTCCAGGTTGTCATAGACCGACAGATTTTCATAAATATTCGGGTTCTGGAATTTACGCCCAACCCCTTTACGGACAATGTCGAACTCTTTCAGTTTGGTCAGTTCAATATCATTAAACTTGATCGTGCCTGAAGTTGCTTTGGTCTTGCCGCAGATCAGATCCAGCACTGTGGTTTTGCCGGCTCCATTGGGACCGATCACCACATGGACTTCGTTTTTATCCAGATAGAAGTTGAGATCACTGACTGCCTTGAAACCGTCGAAGGACACGGTGAGATCTTCAATGACCAGAACCGGTTTATTCATTTCTACGCCGACTTTATTCATTTCACGCCTCCTTCTACAATTGGATCGATCGTTTTATCCGGATTACTACTTGGCGGTGGTGAAGTGCTGTCGATCGGTTTCTTTTTCAGGAACAATGGACGAACATATTTTTCATACAGACCCGCTAAGCCATTCGGTAAGAACATGACCACACCGATGAACAATGCACCGAGGAAATACAACCATACTTCAGGAAAGGCTTCAGAGAAGTAAGTTTTACCCAGGTTCACCAGAACAGCACCATACACTGCCCCAATCAGCGACAGACGACCACCGACTGCAGCCAGAATGACCATTTCAATCGAAGGTACGATGCCGATAATCGTTGGTGACATGAAGCCGACTTGCAGGGTAAACATCGCACCACCAATAGATGACACCACAGCTGCGAAACAGAAAATGAATACTTTATACATGGCCACGTCATAGCCAGAGAAACGTACACGTTCTTCTTTGTCACGCATCGCAGAAAGCAGACGACCGAGTTTAGAACTGAGGACAAAACGGCTGATCATGATCACTGCAATGAGCAGCAGGGCATTGATGTAGTACAGGACATATTTGGCTTCATCGGTACGGATATCCCAGCCATGCAGGGTTTTCAGGTCTGTAATCCCGTTAATGCCGCCAGTGAAACCTTGTTGACCAATAATCAGAATGGTCAGGATCGCTACAATGGCTTGCATGATGATCGAGAAGTACACATCACCGACACGACGGGTAAACATCGCGAAACCGATGATGAAGGCAAGCAAGATTGGAATGATGATGATGGCAAACAAAGTAAACCCGAAGCTATGGAAAGGTTCCCAGAAGCCTGGCAAGCTGGTGATCTGGTTCCAGTCCATAAAGTCTGGAATTCCTGGCGTGGTTTGCGCTGCTGTAGATTGCATGTCTGAAGCTTCAAGTTTCAGGAACATGGCCATGCAGTAGCCGCCAATGCCAAAGAAAATCCCTTGACCTAAACTTAAGATACCACCGTGTCCCCAGCACAGAACCAGGCCGATTGCGACAAAAGCAAAAGTCAGATATTTACCCATCAGATTCAGACGGAAAATATCCAGGAACATTGGCATGACCAGCAGGATCAGTACGGCAAGAATCACCAGACCAATCGCACCTTCTTTACCGCCTAAAAAGGCATTCATTAGATTCTTCATAATATCTCTCCTGAATCCCTATTTACGTACTTTGATTGAGAAGAGACCCTGAGGACGCAGCATCAGGATAATAATGACTGTAGCCAGTGTGAGGACTTTAGCGACAGAACCAGAAAGGAAGAATTCCAGAATAGATTGTGCTTGCGCGATACTGAATGCGGAGGCAACGGTGCCAAGCAAGCTTGCAGCGCCGCCGAAGACCACGACTAAGAATGTATCGACGATATACAGAGAACCGGCTGTAGGACCAGTAGAACCGATGGTTGTAAAGGCTGCACCGGCAATACCTGCAAGCCCACAACCCAAGGCAAAGGTTAAGCTGTCAACACGTTTGGTATTGATCCCGACAGCACCACTCATAAAGCGGTTCTGGTTGGTTGCACGAAGCTGTAAACCCCAGCGTGAACGGTAAATCAGAAAGTAGACAAATGCAGTAACACAGAGGGTGACGCCCACCAGGAATAAACCGTTGATTGGAATATCGATGGCTTCCGTCGGTTGATAAGAACCCATTAACCAGTCAGGTAGAGTCGGGCTGACTTCCTTAGGGCCGAAAATAGAACGAAACAACTGCTGCATGATGAGGCTCAAGCCCCATGTTGCAAGAAGTGTATCGAGTGGCCGTTGATAGAGCCGGCTGATCATGAGCCGTTCCACCATGTAACCGATAATGCCTGCTGTGAGGAAGGCTGCAATGATTGCAATCAGGAAATAGTAAGGTAGGAGTTGAGGGAAAAAACTTTCAGTCAGTGTGGAAATGAAAAATGTCGTATATGCACCAATGGTCAGAAACTCACCATGTGCCATGTTAATTACGCCCATTTGCCCAAAGATAATTGCAAGGCCGAGCGCCATCAATAACAGCACACAGAACACAGAGAGACCATTAAAGCCTTGCATGGCAAATATTGCACCGAATTCTGCAAATGATAGATCCATCGCATCATCCTCCAAGCTTTAAAAAATTGTGTGGAATAAAAAGATCAGGAGAATGGCTTCCCCTGATCATGTGGCTGTTAACTCAGTAACCTTTAGGGAATGGGTTTGGTTTGATTAGACCTTTAGACTCGTAAACAACTTTGAACTGACCATTTGGTTGCACTTGACCAATACGTGATTTGCTCCATAAATGGTGGTTCGGGTCAATTTTTACATAGCCTTCAGGTGCAGTTTTCATTTCTAGGCCTTTAGATGCGGCAGTCACTTTCGCGACATCGAAGCTACCGGCTTTTTCAACTGCGGCTTTCCATAACCATGGACCAAGGTAGGCTGCTTGTGTTACGTCACCTACCACCGCTTTAGGGCCATATTTCGCTTTAAAGGCTTTTACGAATGCAGCATTATTGGGGTTATTCAGGCTTTGGAAATATTTCATTGAAGAGTAGAAGCCCTTCATGTTTTCGCCGCCAATCCCCAGCAATTCATCTTCAGTCACTGAAAGGGTAAGCAGTGTCTGTTTGTCGCCTGTTACGCCCGCAGCTTTCATTTGTTTGTAGAAGGATACGTTTGAACCGCCCACGACTGCTGCAAAGATGGCATCTGGTTTACGCAGTTTGGTTTTGTTGATGAGGGAACCGAATTGGGTATGGCCCAATGGATAGTATTCTTCGCCAACCACTTTACCTTTCAGTACTTTCTCGATGTGGGTACGGGCAATTTTCATGGTGGTACGCGGCCAGATGTAGTCAGAACCAATCAGATAGAAGGTTTTGGCTTTTTTCTCTTTTGCCAGCCAGTTCAGTGCTTCAAGTACCTGTTGAGTTGCTTCCTGACCGGTGTAGATCACGTTTTTAGATTGTTCTAAGCCTTCATAGAAGGTTGGGTAATAAAGTAGAGAGTTGTTGCGTTCAATAATCGGCAATACGGCTTTACGAGAGGCTGAAGTCCAGCAACCGAAAATTGCAGCAACACGGTCTTTTTCAGACAGTTTACGTGCTTTTTCTGCAAAGGTTGGCCAGTCAGAAGCACCATCTTCCTGAATAATTTTGATCTGTCGACCGAGAACACCGCCCTGTTTATTGATCTGTTCAATGGCCAGACGTTCTGCCTGAATCGAACCGGTTTCAGAAATTGCCATGGTACCGGTTGCTGAATGTAGCTGCCCTACATACACAAACTTGTCATCGACTTTAAGTTTGGTGGTATTGACCTTTGCTGTTGCAGGTACGCTGGCATTGGTCAGTGCTGGTGCCAGCAGGAATGGAACAGCAAGTAAACCTGCCAGTAATCCAGATGTCTTCACTTTTGATTTCAAGCTCATGTCGGGTTCCCCTATAGAATTAGATGTGCTGATGCGCTTAATCATTGGTTTGCGCTTGGTATGGAACTAAGCCTAAGGGGAGTTAAAAAATGAGCATATACGTCACTTTACGTATATAACCTTCAGTCGGATTATTTTTAGATACTGATAGGCTGGGCATAGTTATTGCTTTTAAGAGCAGATATTTAGCTTGATTTGATCTGTATGGACCCAACAGCCAATACCAGTCAGGCACCGCAGCGCGTCATTCATACCCGGCGTAAATACAATACCTGGGTGGTCGATGAAAGTATTGAGGATTACGCCCTGCGCTATGCGCCTAAATCCGTCCGGAAATGGTCACTATGGACAGTGACCAACACGGCGCTTGCAGCCGTCAGTTTCCTGGCAATGGAGGCACTTGGGGCCACCATGCTCTGGCAATACGGTTTCAGTAATGCTTTCTGGGCACTGGTGGTTGTGGCGATTATCATTTTCCTGACCAGCTGGCCGATTGGTTATTATGCTGCCCGTTATAATGTCGATATTGATTTACTGACCCGTGGTGCCGGATTTGGCTATATTGGTTCCTCCATTACCTCGGTCATCTATGCCAGTTTCACCTTTATCTTTCTCGCCTTTGAAGCCGCCATCATGGCGCTGGCATTGGAGCTAGGCTTAGGGATACCCCTGAGTATTGGCTACCTGATTTCAGCACTGGTGATTTTGCCATTGGTGGTCAAAGGTATTGGCTTCATCAATAAGGTGCAGGCCATCACTCAACCACTCTGGTTATTTCTGCTTCTATTACCATGGTGCTTTGTCTTGGTGAAGCAACCTGATTTGATCAGTAATCTTGCATTGATTGAGGGCGCAAAAAGTCAGAGCGCTGCCTTTAATCTGTCTTTTTTTGGTGCATCCTGCACGGTGCTCTTTGCCCTGATCACCCAGATCGGAGAACAGGCGGATTATCTGCGGTTTTTACCCGATAAAAAACATATTCAGCGTAAATGGAATTGGGCAGTCTTTTTAGGTGGACCGGCCTGGATTCTAGGCGGATTTATTAAGATATTCATGGGTATGCTGCTCATGGCGCTGGCAATGCAGTATCTGGTTGCTGATTCCGAACTGAGTAACCCCAATTATCTGTACTGGATTGCTTATCAACAGGTGGTCAATCATCCCGGGATCGCTTTATTTCTGACGGTTTTATTTGTCTGCGTCGCTCAGATCAAGATTAATGTTACCAATGCCTATGCAGGGTCATTGGCTTGGTCGAACTTTTTTGCGCGTCTGACGCATAGCCATCCAGGGCGCGTAGTCTGGCTGGTATTCAATATCTTTATCGCTTTGCTGTTGATGGAACTTGGGGTAATCCATGCGGTGGAGCGTGTCCTTGGCTTATATAGTAATGTGGCCCTTGCTTGGATCGGTGCCATTGTTGCGGATCTGGTGATCTGTAAACCACTGGGACTGAGTCCAAAAGGAATTGAATTTCGACGAGCCTATCTATATGACATTAATCCGGTTGGAGTCGGTAGCTTGATCATTGCATCGGTCTTATCCATGCTGTGTTACTGGGGCGTTTTTGGAGAGATTGCCCGATCCTTGGCCGGTTTTATTGCACTCGGTACGGCGATGTTATGTGTACCGCTAATTGCTTGGTTTACCAAAGGTAAATATTACTTGGCACGTCAAGAAAAGCCTGAGTTGGAGCTGCTCGAAACCCAAACCTGTGTAGTCTGTGAGCATGATTATGAAACTGCAGACATGGCCAGTTGTCCAGCCTATAGCAGTCAGATCTGTTCTCTGTGCTGCACGCTTGAAGCACGTTGTCATGACCTGTGTAAGCCGCATGCACGCTGGTCTTCACAGCTCAGAGTTTTTGCGGCCTGGTTCCTGCCGAAATACTGGGTACAACATATTAATACCCGTTTAAGTCTGTATATCCTGCTGATTTTTGTCTTGGGCGTGGTGCTGGCAGTCAGTCTGAGCCTGATTTATTTACAGGAGTCTGCCAGCCTGGGCGCTTTGTCACAGCAGCAGGATGCGCTGACAATGCTGTTCGTCAAAATCTATGCCGTACTGTTCCTGCTACTGTGTGTAGCCGCCTGGTGGTTAGTGCTGAATGATGAAAGTCGACGTCAGGCGCAATTGGAAAGCAATACCCAGACCCAACTGCTGATGGATGAGATTGAAGCGCATAAAATTACCGATCGCCAGTTACAGGATGCCCGCATTCAGGCAGAAAAAGCCAATGAAGCCAAAAGCCGTTATGTAATTGGTATCAGTCATGAATTACGCACGCCGTTGAACAGTATTCTCGGTTATAGCCAGCTACTGCAGAAACAGGAAAAACTGTCTGAACAGGGCGAATCTGCCCTGGGCGTGATTAGCCGGAGCGGTCAGCATCTGACTTCTCTAATTGATGGTCTGCTGGATTTGGCACGGATTGAAACTGGCAAGATTTCTTTGGAAAATTCCAATATCGACCTGCCAAAATTTCTTAAACAGATTGTGCATATGTTCGAGCCACAGTTTGCCCAAAAGCAGCTGAACTTTGATGTGGAGATCAGTAGCAAGATTCCACAGTATGTCCGTATTGATAAAAAACGTCTGGAACAGATACTGATTAATTTGCTGGGTAATGCTTTGAAATTTACCCTGGAGGGGGGAGTCAAATTTAAGGTCGATTACCGTTTTCAAACTGCTTATTTTGAAATTCAGGATACCGGTTGTGGGATTGCTGAGTCGGATGTTGAGCGGATATTCCAGCCTTTTGAGCGTGGTCGTAATGTGGTACAGGGCAGTTTTGCCGGCACGGGTTTAGGGCTGCCGATCGTAAAACTTCTGGTTGATATTCTTGGTGGCGAGCTGACCCTGAGCAGCCAATTAAAACAGGGTTCAGTGTTTAAAATAAAACTGTATTTGCCTTCTAAATCCCTGATCCATCCGATCGCTGACGTTGCCTCTAATACTGTAACCGGTTATACCGGAGAACGCCGTAAAATACTGGTGGTTGACAATGAAGCGACCGACCGTGGCCTGGTTCTGAATTTTCTTAAACCCTTAGGTTTTATTTTAGAAGAGGCAGAATCTGGTTTAGCCTGTTTGCGTCAGGTTCCAGAATTTAATCCTGATCTGATTTTGATGGATTTAAGTATGCCTTTACTGGGCGGCTGGGAAACGGCGAAATTGCTGCGTCAGAATAAAATCACCAATGTACCGATTATTATTATTTCCGCAGATGCCAATGAGCGGATGATTAATCCGGAAACGGATGTATTGAATGAAGACTTTTTAGTAAAACCGGTCGATCTCAATTTATTATTAAACAAGATTGGCGATAAGCTGGGCTTAAGCTGGCTTCATCAGCATGAGCAGCAGCCAGAACAAGAACAAGAACAGCCTTCTGACCAGAAAGTACAGATCTCCACGGTTGTGGTTGAAAGCAGAAATGAATTGAACCCATCCATTCCATTGTTGAGCGTGGCAGAGGTGGTCATTCAGCTGGAACAGCATTTAAGTATTGGTTTTATCCGGGGGGCAAAAGATGTACTGCATGAATGTGGCCAGCACTTTGAACAATATAACGATATATGGCATCAGATTGAGCAGGATTTAAAACAATTTGATTTTAAAAGAGCAATTCAGCGACTTCATGAGCATGCAGATGTGCTGAAGTAGGGGTAAGGTGGACATGTTGGAAAGTATTTTGATTGTGGATGATATACCTGAAAATCTAAGTCTGTTGCATGAGAGCCTGGATCAGGCTGGCTATCAGGTACTTGTGGCGACCAATGGATTTGATGCAATTGAAATTGCGCATCGCATTCAGCCTGACATGATCCTGCTTGATGGCAGTATGCCGGAGATGGATGGTTTTGAAACCTGCACTCAGCTTAAAGCCAGTCCAGTGACTGAACATATTCCGGTGATCTTTATGACCGGGCTGACAGAAACCGAACATATCCTCAAAGGCTTTCAGGTCGGTGGGGTAGACTATGTCACCAAGCCTTTAAATATTGATGAAGTTCGGGCGCGGGTAAAAACTCATTTATTGCAGGCGCGTCTGATGCATCAGCAGCGACAAATGCTGGATGCAACCGGCAGTGCGATTCTATCGTTGAATCTGGAAGGTGAAATTATCTGGCAGACCCCCATCGTCAGTGAATTACTGAAAAATCATCAGGTGGATGTACAGTATTTTCAGTCCAGTTTGAATCAGTGGCTACAGGACTTGCTCAAGCAGCCAGATCAAGCACACTTACTGCATGGTCAGTACGGTCATGGCCATCAGCAGTTACAGCTTAACCTGCTCACCAAACTGTATGCAGGGCATATCTCTAAACATGTATTGGTGCAGTTGAAAGAGCAGACCCAAATGCCGAGCGCAGAGGAAATCGCGCACGCCTGTCCCAACCTGACGCCGCGTGAAGCAGAAGTGATGCATTGGGTCACGATGGGGAAGACCAACCGGGATATTGCCGAGATCTTACAGCTCAGCCCGCGGACGGTGAACAAGCATCTTGAGCATGTCTTTGAAAAGCTCTATGTAGAAACACGGACGGCTGCGGTATTGCATGTCATGTCAGCTTGTCAGAATCAGGCAGTGGCTTAGTTTTCCCTTAGTATAGGAATCTTTGGAGGATTTACGACCTCACCCTAACCCTCTCCTAGAAGGAGAGGAGACTTAAAATTTTTATTTAGATCTCGGTATTTTCATTCCAGAGGAAATAGCCGCCATACTGACTTGGTCTAAACTCACCACCAATTTCTTTTCCTTGCTCAGTTAGAAGGTGTTTACCACTTTCATTGAGTTTTAGAAAACCTTTCTCTGTCATCTTATCGAGCAAATCAGCTGTTTTAATTTTGTGCTTTGCAGCGAGTTTAGACGTGGTAAGTCTAGAAAAAGTATTACTTTCTTCATCTATCTCAGTTTCTTTAGAACCAGATTCATTTTTTACTTCATCTAGACTAATTCGGACTTCTTCACTGATACGTATAATCCGCTGAGCTTCCTCGTAGGCTTCTTTAAAGACAATATCATCTTCGTATTTGCGAACCAAAATGCCCATCTCATTATTATTGACCTGGCTAAACTCATAGAGATTTAAGCTTGAGATAATACATTCAGACTCATTGAGATAGCATTTAGCATGTAGGTTCTTACAGAAACTAAGACGGACATAATCAAGTTTTTGCAGCCATTTAATCTCTTCTGGATGTAGATCGCTCTTCCCATATACGATACGAATATCAATTTTTAGCCGGTCTTTATCTTCTAATAATTCTTTAATTCGATCATTCAAACGCAAGTATGGACTAATCAGGATTAAACGTTCTTTTGCACTCTTAATCAGCTCTTCCAGGAAGAAATTCGTTGCGCTGGTATTTAAAAATTTTGCCATCGTTTCCCTCTAATCTATTTTTATTGTCTGCGGTATATTAAATGATAATTTTTATAAAATTGAAGATTTATTCAACTTTCAAATAAACTCCACTCGCCGACACATTATGACCAAAACCACAACTCATGATGTTAGTTTCTTTTACATGAAGCTGCTGCCCAACTTTTGAATCAAATTTAAAATCCAAATCAATTTTACAGTCATTTGCACGATAGCTGGTTTGAGTTTTATTAAATGGCATGGTGGTCTGGAATTCACCGATATTTGGTCCATAAATCAGACTGCGAATTCCCATATATAAGCCATTAAATTCTATTGCATAGGACTTTGCAGTACGTTTCACTTCAATAGTATTCCATTGCCCAAAACCCGCGTAACGTACATATTTTCCAGACAGGTGAGAACTTTGCTTTGGGGCAGGAAGCTGTTTCAAGTTGAACTGGCTGTTTTTAGCGTCAGGATAGACAGAAAACCAGGCACGTGCCCATTGCGGTTTGCCTAGTTTGGCATAACTCAGGCCAACATTATTAAACGCAGTACTAATTGCGTGCTCGGTAAAAGCAATGCCGCCATCTTCTACATTTATACTGCAAAAGCTTGACCATGCTGCCTGTTGTTCAAACTGTTCAACGGCCTTGGCATACTGTTTCTGATCATAGAATTGCTTACCAGTGGCTGCATAGCTTTTGACCTTGGCACAGCCAGCTCGTAATTCCTGTTGAAAGGGGGTATCTGAAAAACAAAGAGGACTCAAAGCAGTCAGGGTGATAGCAGCTAAAGACTTATACATGGTTTTGCTCAGTTTTAATTCTTATTCTGAATAAAACACACAGCATACTTCAAGTAAATATTGGTCTTGTGATTAGAAGAGATTTCCTTCGATTTTGAAAGTTTCAGGAAATTGATATACATCGCAATTATGTCCGGTACCAATTCGGTCGACTACGGCAAAATCACTGGGTGCCTCTAGGGTCAGCAGGGGATGATGCCAGGTACCTGCCCGGTAATTGACCCCCTGTGTCCCATCTGTAATAAATGCACAAAGCTGAGACAGATCCGGAGTATCTGTATCCAAACTTGGCGCAACGACAATCAGGAACTTTTGTCCCTGCATGGGGATAAAGGCTTGAGAACCATTCGGATGTCGTTCCAGCATGGAGATTTCAAAAGGAATTTGAGTACTTTTAATATTTCTAAAAATACTGATCCCCGCTTTGGCATCTCCCATAATTTCAGTCATCACTAGTGCATGATAACGCTCGGTATGTGCATCGTTGATATGGAAATAGTCATTACCCTGACAGCTGATAACTTCACCAAAACGAGCAAAGTTTTCACTGGTTAATAGCTGAATTTGGATGGTATTTTTCATTCTTTTACATTCCATTTACGCGTGTTTTTATAACAAGACTTTCTTGATTAATCTCACTATTTTATCCCTGTATATTAAGTAAGCAAGAAGGATACTTTGAAGAAAATGTGAGTAGAAAGTAAATGAGCGGATTCGATCTGTCAGAAAGTATGGATAAAGTTTGGCAGTGAACCCGATTCTGAGATCAGGTCCACTGCCATCTGTTAAAACAGCTGTTCGATTGACCATCCTGTGGAGAGGGAGGGTCAATCGCATTAATCAGCTACCTTTCCCCATAAACGGATACGGCTAATACCGCCATCAGGAATCATATTCACACGGATATGTGAAATCTTTTCATGTGCCAGAATTTCATTGATAAAGCTATGCACATGATCCATCTGCATGGGCTGGGCTTCAAGCAGGAAAGGCCAGAACATACTTTGTGGAATCAGTTGCGGATCAGTCGCATCTTCTATATAGACGGCTTGAATGGAGACTTCTGCTGGATAGTTGCCTTTGAAGTGTGCAGTATCAATTTCAATTTTTTCAATTTTTCCAGCTTGGCCTAAAGCCAGAATACACCAGTCAAAACCTGGAGCACGGCGACGTTTGGTTTCCCAGCCATCGCCCATATTGATGCCACGACCTGGGTTAATCAGGTTACGTGGATGCCCAAAGTGTGCATCACTGTAGGCAATCACACGGCCGCCATTTTCTAGTGCCAGCAGATCCAGAGTTTCATTGCTGTCTTTTAACTGAATCTGGACCTCCCCATAAACGCGTAGACGAGCTACACCACCATCCGGGTAGATATTTAAACGCAAATGGGTATAAGTGTTTTCTGAAGCAACTTGAAAAATATGATGCTGGCTTGGACCTAATATACTGTTTGGTAAAATTTGGTGCCATTCAACCTGCTCCAGGTTCTGATCTGGTGCATAGCAGGCTTCAACTGCAGCGGAGGCAGGATAGTTGCCACTAAAAAAAGTGGTATCAATATCCAGTGCACTAATTTTTCCTGCAACACCGAGCTTTACAATTGCCCAGTCATAGCCGGCATGACGCTTGCGGCGGGTTTCCCAACCATCCATCCATTTGCCATGATCATCGAACTTATCTTCGACAAAAATAGGTGCTGTAAATTGGAGCATGCGCTGTGCTTCAGCAAAAAAATCATCTGAACATTGCAATACTTTTGCACCAATACGTTCATCTGCCAGATTAGTAAGTTGCTGTAACTGTGCAGGTATTTCAAAAGCAGGTGCAAACAGGGTCGCCATATCAATCTTCCATTCTAAATTTATTCAACTGTCATTTTTTACAGGCTAAAGATAGCCAATGCCCTGTTTTTTTCTCCCCAAAACAAGGCAGTACTTTAAAAAATAATGCACAGCATGTGCCAACTTGAATCTGGGTATTTGAAGCTATTCGGAAAATGGCACACTTTTCGCTTTGTCTCCCTGAGATGGATCAACATTTATGAACTTAGGGGGAACAATGAATATCACCATTATTGGCGCCGGGATGGCGGGCTTAACCACAGGCATTGCATTAAAGAAGTTCGGACATCAGGTCAGCATTTATGAGCAGGCCGAACAGATTTTGCCCGTGGGTGCTGCGATTTCTCTCTGGTCCAATGGGGTGAAATGCCTGAATTATTTAGGTTTAACTGACCAGGTCGCCCAACTGGGCGGGCAGATGGATAATCTGGCTTATGTTGATGGTCTGACTGGCGATGTGATGACCCAGTTCAGCCTTTATCCGCTGATTGAAGAAGTAGGACAGCGTCCATATCCGGTCTCTCGTGCCGAATTACAGAATATGCTGATGGATGAATTTGGTCATGCTGATATTCATCTCGGTAAAAAAATGGTGGCGCTCAATGATGATGGACAACAGGTCACCGTTAGCTTTGCAGATGGTTCAGAAATTCAAACAGACTTGCTGGTTGGTGCCGATGGAACCCATTCCATGACCCGTGCTTATGTGCTTGGTGAAAATGTACCGCGTCGATATGCCGGTTATGTGAACTGGAATGGTCTGGTTGAGGTATCGGAAGATTTAGCCCCTGCTGATCAATGGACCACTTTTGTCGGTGAGGGCAAACGTGCTTCACTGATGCCGGTTGCAAATAACCGTTTCTATTTCTTTTTTGATGTGCCGTTGCCAGTAGGTCTGGAAAATGACCGTAGCCAATATAAAACGCTACTCAAAGAATACTTTAAAGGCTGGTGTCCTCAGGTTCAAAAACTGATTGATGCGATTGATGAGCAGCGTACCAACCGTGTCGAGATTCATGACATTGAACCATTTGACGATTTTTATAAAGGCAATGTGGTCATTGTTGGTGATGCAGCCCACAGTACAACACCGGATATTGGTCAAGGTGGATGTCAAGCGATGGAAGATGCCATCTATTTGGCTCGTGCACTTCAGATCAACACACTGGGATTGCAGGACTCGTTACGTCGCTATCAGAATAAACGCAATGAACGTGCGAATGAATTGGTGCTTCGTGCGCGCAAACGCTGTGATGTCACCCATATGAAAGATAAAGAAGTGACGATGGAATGGTATGAAGAATTACGCCGCGAAAATGGCCCTCATATCATGAAAGGTATTATTAGTAATATTATTGGCAATCCTTTGGACTAAAAATTGCATGAAAATTCATGATAATAAGCATATAAAATAATAATGGTAATTTATCAGCAGAAGGGCGCAAGCCCTTTTTTTTTATATCTGTATTTTCTTATTCCTGTCAGTTTTGAATATAGGGAAATCTAAAGTGAATTTTGATCCAGGTTAAGTTGAAGTAAGACCAGGTCACGCCACTGCCCAAATTTTTCTCCAACCTGCGGCATATAGCCAGTTTGTATGAAGCCCAGTTTTTGATGCAGATAAATTGAAGCTATATTTTCCGAGTCAATTGCTGCCACCATAATATGCATGCCCTGACTTGTGGCAATTTCCATCAAGCGTAATAACAACTGTTTTCCTATTCCTTGGCCAGTGTAATCATGATGTAGAAAGACAGCATGCTCAATTGTTTTATAGAAGCCCTGAATACTACGGAACTCATCATAGTTAGCATAGCCAATCACTTTGCCTGTAGGTTGATGTTCTGCAACGAGTATTGGATTGTTCTGATCTTGAAGTGCCTTAAACCAAGTCTGTATATCCGACAGTGCCATCGCAGTATGATTCCAGGTCGCAGTACCATTTAGGATTTCCTGATTATAAATATCACGGATACTCTCAAGGTCGTTTACATTTGCTTCACGGATCTGAACTGCACTCATTGAGGCACCTATTGATCAATTAAATTAAAGAAATAAAAAAGCAGAACCGAAGTTCTGCTCTTAAGATATCATCTCTTAGAAGTGATACTTCACAAGAGCACTGACATCATTTTGGCTCTTATTAGAACCATATTTATTTTCCCAAACAGAATGTTCAACACCTACATACAATTTAGTATCTGGAGAAATGTGTTTACCTACATTCCATTTATACTGACTAGTCCAGTTCAACTCACTCTTGTGATTTGAATCTTCACCTGTTGACCAATCCAAGAAAGCATCTGCTAAGAATTCTTCAGAACCAATTTTAAACGGCACTGCATAAGTGATTGTCATTTGATAATCATCTTTAGTATTTTCGTTATTTGCTCGGTAGAAGTTAATATTTGCATAGCTAGTATATGGAATATCTAGTGCAAAACCAATACCGTATAGGAAGTTATCAAAGCCTTCACCACCTTCCCAAGTAGTTGATACTAGGACATCCTTGACTGGGCCAAAAGAAAGATCTTTACCTGATACTGCACCAAGGCTTAATCGAGGTGAAAACTCGAAATAAGTTGATTTACTGTCTGCATCAGTTCGTGCACGATCCATAAAGAAGAATACATCGCCATATTTTAAGCCAGCAGCATATTCAAGAGTTAAAGTTGCCTGTTCTTCTTCAGGTTCAACTGTAAACACTTGTTCATAGTTCTCACCATAAAGACCAGTGATACTAAAATCTTGCCAGATAGGCGCTGCTTGAGTAAAAGCCGCAGTGGAAGCTAATGCACAAAGTGCCGCGATTTGTTTAAGTTTCATTTAATATCTCTCCCCCAAGAAAGCAGATAAAGCATACAGATTAATAAGTAAAAATAAAGTGAAAATTGATCGGTAACTGAAATTTATATGCAATATTCCGACCAACTTTTTTAACCCAGGTTTAGTGGTGGCTATCTACTACCGGTTCAGCATTGGCCAAATTCTTAGGCTGAAACCAGTTTAAATGGTTGAATAAGATATTCAGTAAAATGGCCATTAAACAGGTTGAACTAATGCCAGAGTGGAATAAAGTTTGAACCCATTTTGGAAAATCTGCATAAAAGCTATGATCAATAATAGGCACCATTCCGGCAGCAATTGAAGTCGCCACAATGATCAGGTTTTTTTGCTCGTTATAGTCGATCTTCGCTAAAGTACGAATACCACTCGCTGCGACCGTACCAAATAATACCAGGCCTGCACCACCAAACACCGGTACAGGAATAGACGCAATTAAACGACCCATAATTGGTAGCAAGCCCAGTACCACCAGAATAATGCCGCCTGCGGTCACAACAAAACGGCTCTTAACTCCAGTAATCGCCACCAGTCCAACATTCTGTGCAAAAGCACTTTGCATAAACGAACCGAAGATAGGGGCTGCGGCACTCGATAGCATGTCCGCACGCAAACCATCAGAAATACGGTCAGCATCGACTTTGGTACCAACAATTTCACCGACTGCAATAATATCAGCCGTGGTTTCAGTCATGATCACCAAAGTCACAATCAGCATGGAAAGAATGGCTGTCAACTCAAACGTGGGCATGCCAAAAGCAAAAAAACTCGGGAATTGTAACCATGCACCATCTGCCACTTTAGAAAAGTCACCAAAGCCGATTAAACCTGCAATTATGCTTCCTAATACAATAGATAGCAGAATGGACAAACGACGTACTGTGGCATTGCGGGATAAATTCAGCAAAATCACAATAGCTAAGGTCATTAGCGCCAAGCTAACATTTTCTGCACTACCCCAGTTTTCAGCATTTTTGTTGCCACCCATCATCCAGCGTACTGCAACTGGCAGTAAAGACAGACCAATGATGGTGATCACACAGCCAGTGACTACCGGTGGGAAAAACCGGATAATTCTAGAGAAATAGGGTGCCAGGAAGAAACCGATCAGACCAGAGACAATTACCGCGCCATAGACTGCCTGCAATCCTCCTCCGGTGGTCACGATCGCCACCATAGTGGCTACGCCAGCAAAAGATACCCCTTGTACCAAAGGCAAACGAGCACCGACATATTTTACGCCTGCTGTTTGTAAAATCGTTGCCAGGCCACCCACAAATAGTGCTGCGGCAATCAACAGACCGATTTCCATACCGCTCAGGCCTGCGGCAGTACCCACAATTAGGGGAGGGGCAATAATACCGCCATACATGGTCAATACATGCTGCAAGCCATAAGCCGCACTTTTTCCAACCCCTAAAAATTCGTGTTCGGGTGAGACAGTTTTTTCTTGTTCTGACATATAAAATCCTTCTCTATTCTGAATAATGAGCGGGCTAACTTAACTACCGCGATAGGTCGAATAAGCAAAAGGGCTAATCAATAATGGAATGTGATAATGCTGAGCAGCATCTAAAATGCTGAAATGGATCACAGCCTTTGGAAAAAAGGTAGCCAGGCCTTGGGCATCAAAATAGGCTTTGGTCGCAAACTCGATGCAGTAGTCACCGGCATGAATACTGTCTAAGCCAAAATCCGGCACCAGTACCCGGCCATCACTATTGGTGCTAGCAGTCGCCAATACCTGACCTCTGGCATCCATTAATTTGACTTCAACATCGGCTGCAGGTTTACCCAGATGAGTATCAAGAATATGGGTGCTGATCATGCATCAATCTCCTGTGCCAGACGTAACAAAGCAATTTCTAAAAGTTGCTGATGAACAATACGCTTTTCAGTATCCAGGTCATTCACCAGGCGGTAATTCAATGCTGTCAGAATCTCTTCGCTACTACGACCTGCTGCGCGAATCAGGAAGATGAAATCAAATTTTTTCTCATAGGCCAGATTGCCTTTTAGCAAAGCGGCTTGAGTTTCTTCATCTTGTGAAATCGTGGCTTGTTCTCGCTCGGAAAAACCTTCTTCTTTGGCGGTTAAAGCGGTCTGTGCCTGCTTTTCACCAATCCGAGGATGGGTTGCGAGTGCCTTGGAAATCTCTTCCCAAGTCCAGGTCTGTGCCTGTCTTTTGGCAGCTTCGAGCAGCTCATCACTTGAAGTAAAAGGTCGTTGCTGCTTTAATTCTTCAGCCCAACGGTCAATATGCACACACTGCTTGAGCAGCAGTTCAATATCGCTGTCAGATGCCTGGTTAAATTCAGTTAATTGCATAATTTAAGCTTTGTGATCTGTGTTTCTCACTGGAAATTGCAATAACAATGCCAAAGTGCCGATAATCGTATGACAAGCGAGTCCACCAGAAGGTCAAAATAAAAAAGAGAGCAGCATGCTCTCTTTGGGTGATTTCAGTGAATGATTAGTCCTGGTGCGCAGGAAAATGGTGGGTGTACCAATGTTGTGCAATATCGTTACGACGACAGACCCATACTTTGTCATGACTCTGTACATAATCCATAAAGCGCTGCAAGGCTTTGAAGCGTCCCGGACGTCCGAGCAGGCGACAGTGCATGCCAATTGACATCATTTTTGGTGCAGTTTCCCCTTCACTGTAGAGCACATCAAAGGCATCTTTTAAATATTGGTAAAATTGCTCACCTGAATTGAAACCACCCGGAGAGCTAAACTTCATATCATTGCACTCTAATGTATAGGGGATGATCAAATGAGGGCGTTTTTGACCATTTGGTTCAGTTAAGGTGCTCCAAAATGGGAGGTCATCACCATAATAATCAGAGTCATATTTAATCTGAGAAAATTCAGCTAATAATTGACGTGTATTAGGACTGTCGCGTCCGGTATACCAGCCAATTGGCGTTTCACCAAAGAGTTCAGTCAGCACGCTTAAGGCCTGATCCATATGCTGACGTTCAGTTTCAATATCCATATCCTGATAATGCAACCAGCGCTGACCATGGGAGACCACATCATAATCAGCCGCCTTAATGGCCTCGACGATATAAGGATTACGAGCCAGTGCCATACCGACTCCAAAAATTGTCATAGGCCAGCCACGTTTTTGAAACTCCTCATGAATACGCCAGAAGCCAGCACGTGAGCCATATTCATACATTGAATCCATGGAGCGGTGTACTGCTGGAAAACTGGCAGCACCCACGATTTCGGACAGAAACTGCTCGGAACCGCTATCACCATGTTCAACATGATTTTCACCGCCTTCTTCATAGTTCAATACAAACTGTACCGCGATTCGGGCAGCATTGGGCCACTGTGCATGGGGTGGTTTGCCGTGATAGCCGATTAAATCGCGTGAATATTCTTGCTTTTGTATCGTTTCAATCAATTGTTTTCCGCGTAAGTAAGCAGTTGTCACTATTGGTTGTCCTTTTGCTAAAAAAATCAAAATATCACTTGCATATTTTTAAGAGAGGACCGATATTCAAAGTATAAGGACACGGTTCTGCAGACTCAAAAATGTGTTCATCATTCAATGTGGAGGGTTAATCCAAAACGATTTGAAGAAGTGAAATGCAATACAAAACAGCAAGCTACAAACGTGCCAAGATAAAAAATCTGCACTAAAAAGTTATAATGATTTGAGGATGGTATTTTATGAACATTGAACTCCGTACCGATAAAAATATTCGCAATAGTGATCGTCTAATTACTTACGTTCGTACCGAATTAAATCAGGAATTCCAGCGCCACAGTGAGCGTATTACCCATTTCTCCGTGCATCTTAGTGATGAAAATGCCGCAAAAGGTGGCGATGATGATATTCGCTGCATGATCGAAGCACGTCCTGCTGGCTTGAAGCCAATTGTGGTCAACCATCATGGTCACAATATTGATACCGCAATTCGTGGGGCCATTGATCGTTTAAAACGCAGCCTGGAACATGTAATTGAGAAAAAAGACAATGTGCGTGGTAATCCGCTAAAACTTGCCGAAGAAACGGTTACAGATATAGAAGAATAAAAAGTTTGCAGATGAAAAAGGCCCCTACGGGGCTTTTTTCAATTTTAGATAAAATAAACGAATGAGAATAAAACAAATCCTGCTTTATTCGGCATAATAGTCGAAAACGAATTGAAGTGAGCTCCATCATGTTAACTGCGCAACAACAGCTTTTTGTGCAAGCACTCGAAGAACTGGATCTGAATCAGGTGAAAAAGCTCCTGGCAGATGGACTCAACCCAAATTTTATTGATATGGAAAAAGGTCCGGTCATTTCTGTCTGGTCAGATGGTCTGTTCAAATGGTGGGAAGAAGTTTGCGAGGCTTATGAAGCAGGCAATGTTCTATCTAACGAAGAAAAACAACAGAAGCTTCAAGTGCATCTTGATATTCTGGATGCCCTGATTGCAGCCAAAGTGAATCTGCACTTGTGGGATGCCGAAGAAATTTATGGTCCACTTTGGGACGCCGCCAGTGCTGCCTGTGTACCGGCCGTACAACGTTTACTGGATGAAAATGTCGATCCAAATACCCGGGATGAAGATGGCCTGACTATTCTATCTTCAATCTGTGATCTTTTCTTTGACTGTGACTTTGATGAAGTTAACTGGGCAGAAGCACTAGAAGAAGAAAAGCAGACACTGGAACTGCTGCGTAGCCGTGGCGCGAAGATGTCCAAAGAACTCGGTTAAGACTTAAAAAAGAAAGAGTAGCAATCTATGACAATATTAAAGACATTGGGTTTTGTGGTACTGGCAAGTGCGAGCGCGCAGGTATTTGCTGCAGATTTTGCTTTCGACCGTCCAGGCACGGGGTTTAGCACGACGACGATACCAGTAGGGCAGTTAGCCTGGGAACAGAGCCTGCCTTCTGCCAGCTATGTTGAATCAGGCAATGACTATAGCACTACACTCAATGCCGATATGTTGTTGCGTACCGGTTTAAGTGACAGCCTGGAATTACAACTGGGCTGGCAGGGCCCATCCTGGTCTAAAAGTAAAATAGATGGTATTAAATCAGAAGATGATGGCCTCGGTGATATCAGTATTGGTTTGAAAAAAGCTATTGATCTGGATGATGAGCGACTTTCGATGGCTTTACTGGCTGAAGTACTGATTGCGACGGGTAATCAAGGCTTTAGTAATGAAGAAGATATTTATAGTTTAAGTTCAGCTGTGGCTTATCAATATAATGATCTGGTCAATACTTCAATTACCATGCGCTATGAATGGCAAAATGACCAGTGGGCCGTCCAAGCCGTACCCACACTGGAATATAAAATTACTGACAAATGGTCAGGGTTCTCGGAATTTGTCTATCGCAAGGCTGAAAGCCAGGATTATGAATATGGGCTAGGTACAGGCGTAATGTATGCCCTGAATGATCGTGTTCAGCTGGATGCCAGCGTGGGCGTGGATCTGAATGGTGCTGACAAGAGTTATACCTCAGGTCTGGGCGTAGCGTTCCTGTTCTAGGAGTTTTGACCAGTCGTCATGGATGCTGAAAAACTGAAAGCCTGGAGTAGATCTGGCTCCCGAATCCTGTTCGGGAGCCTGCTGCTAAGTTGTGCAGTACAGGCGCAAGCACCTTTATTGTCGCCTGAGCAGGCTTTTCCATTTACGGTGGTTTCCAGCAGTCCGCAGCAGGCGGAACTCAGCTGGGAAATTCCAGACAACTATTATATCTATCAGCATATGGTGGAAGTTCAGCAGGGTGGCCAAATACTGCAACTGGATTTGCCACCTGCTGAAGACTTGCATGATAATAATTACGGTCAGACTCAGGTTTATTATCAGCAACTGCAGTTCAATATTCCGACACAAGCCTCGCAAACCTATCAGGTGACCTGGCAAGGTTGTGCCAAAGATCGGCTCTGCTATCCGCCACAAACGGTTGAATTCAAAACTGATCTATCCGGTTTGGTACAATATCAGCCTACAGGAGCTAGTTCTAAACGGTTACTTGATCTGAGCAATTCATCAGACCAGCAAAATACTATTCTGAATAATAGTTCTGAATCTGTCGAGGTGAGTACATTAGATAGTAAGGATGGCTCCAGCTTTGCTGCCAAAGACCAGAAATGGTCTGAACAACTGGCAGAAAGTTCATTAGGCTATGGCCTGTTGCTGTTTTTTGGCTTAGGTATGCTGCTGGCTTTCACGCCTTGTTCCTTGCCAATGTTACCGATCTTGACCTCACTGATTGTGCGGGATCGACGCGGAATGCAGGCCTGGATGGTTGCCTTGTGCTTTGTCACCAGTATGGCTCTGGTCTATGCATTACTAGGCTTGATTGCTTCTTCTGCCGGACTGAATTTCCAGCGCTGGCTACAGCAGCCCGCTACTTTAATTGCCTTTAGCTTATTATTTGTGGCTTTTGCCCTCAACCTGTTTGGTCTGTTTGAAATCAAGTTGCCACAGCGTTTGGTACATCGACTGGATCAGGTTCAAGCCATGCAGCAGGGCGGGACTCTGGTCAGTGCCAGTATTATGGGCATGGTGTCAGCACTGTTGGTGGGTCCTTGTATGACAGCACCGCTGGCAGGGGCATTACTGTTTATTTCTCAAACCCAAAGTCAGTGGCAGGGTGCTTTGCTTCTATTTACCTTAGGCTTTGGTATGGGAACTCCTTTGCTACTAGCCAGTGTTCTCGGTTCGCGTATATTGCCTAGAGCGGGACATTGGATGAATCAAGTTAAGGTTCTGTTTGCCTTTATCATGCTGGCGCTGGCATTGTATTTTATTCGCCCCCTGATTTCAGAAGCAGCACTACAGTGGCTCTCTCTTGGGCTGGGTTTAAGCTTTGTGGCCTACATATTGGCACGCTTGTTTTGGATAAATACCGGACTGCGATGGTTGTATATCATCTGCCTGGCAACGGCAGTGCCGTATATTATTTATAGTCAGTATCAGCACAGTCAGCGCTTTTTTGTTGAAACTTCTCAGCAACAGGCGACTTGGCATGTCGCAGCGACTGCTACCGATTTTGAGCAGTTACTGGCTACAGTACCAAAAGGGCAGCGAGTTATTGTCGATGTCTATGCCGACTGGTGTGTGGCCTGTCAGCCCATCGAACACCGGGTGCTAAAATCAGCTCAGGTACAGCAGGCTTTGGCACCGTATTTTCTGATCAAACTGGATCTCAGTCATTATGATGTAACGCATCAAGCACTGTTAAATCAGTGGGAAATTCTGGGTCCACCGACATATCTCTTCTTGAATGATCAACAACGGGAAATTCGCGGCTTGCGTTTGACTGGGGCTTTTACTGAAGCTGAATTATTAGAACAAATAGAACGTTTTGCTCAAGCGCAATAAAATAATTTTATGCAGTGTGCAATTATGGAAAAGTCAATTAAATCACGAATGATGCAGTTGCATCCCGCCATCAAGTGTAGCGTTATAGGCTTTAACCAGATTACGACCACTCGCTTTGGCCTGATACAGGGCTTTATCTGCCTGACTCAATAACTGTTGTGGGCGAAGTTCTGGACTAGATAATGCAATACCAAAACTTGCAGTGACATGAATGCGCTGACCATCATCACTATAAATTTCCAGCTGCTGAATTGCAGCACGGCAACGTTCTGCAACCTGACGCGCCTTTTCCAGATTGGAATTTTTCAGGATCAGAATAAATTCTTCACCACCAAAACGGCCAACCACATCACTTTCACGTAGCAGCAAGGTGAGCACCTCACTAACCCGGATCAGGGTTTCATCACCTTTATGATGCCCATAGTAATCATTAATTCTCTTGAAATGATCCAGATCTAACAAAACTAAGGCATAACTTTCCAGTTTCATGCTATTCAGTTTATCCAGACATTGATTGATACTACGTCGGTTAAACAGATTGGTTAATGGGTCAATCTGGCTTAGGTGCTGGATCAGTTTTTCACGGTGTCGCCACTGGCTGAGCAGGATTTCAAACAGCATCATACAGATAGCCAGAATAGGCAGAATAAAATACAACATGGATACCAGCCAGAAACCGTTATAGAACAGTTTGCCTGGAATGGTAAAAAGTGGTGAATAAGTAAGCTGACCGGTATAGCTCAAATAACCGCAAATACTGAGAAAAATTGAGGCTGGAATCAGCATGCTATATACCAGCGTTCGAGAAAATAGGACCAGCCCTACCGTAATCAGGCTCACATAGGCAATCATGGCTACTGGGCTGACGACACCAACAATATAGGCATCACGGCAAAGGGAAACCACAAAGATGCCGACTGAGATATAGGGCAGATAACGTTCGACGCGGGTGTTATTTCGAAATTTATAACAGGGATAAATCAGGCAAAGCAGAATCAGTAAAAACAGGCTATTGAGGATAATCTGCATTTTTGCCACGCTTATATCCACATATTGCCAATATTCAGGACTGAGTAAAACAAAGATATCCCAAAGCATCCAGCTGAGATGGATACCACAGCCAAGTACAAGCATGAGGATACATTTTTTCAGTATCCCCCAATTCATCACCACTTCTTCTTCAACCAGATACTTGGTAATTTTATACTTGAAAATAGCTTGCAGAGCAGGCGAGATACGCTTCATACAAGGCTGTATCCTATAATGACCATTCTAAATTATAAATATCGTAATAAATAAAATGTTTTATTTCTTGGGCTTAAGATAACATGAATATACTGCGAAAGAGAATGGTTATATTTTGTACAGCTGGGTCATTTTAGTAAAGTTTGAAATTTACATCGTTGTAACATGCGAAAAGATTACAGGATGGGCAGGTCACAGTGATGCATTTGGCTTTTTAAATATTTACCAAATAGAAAATTTTCCTGCATCATCCTGAAAATTGAAAAATATAAAAACTGGGCTTTTAGTCCCGATCCAGACGGTGTGCAAAGTTTGCTAAATCAGCCAGAGATTGTCGGGCCTCATCAAACCAAGCGCTAAACATCTGAAAATTGTGCCACATACCAGTATATAGCTTGAACTCTACTTCAACCCCTGCTGCGAGGGCCTTATCACGGAGACGCTGCGCATCATCCAGTAGAATTTCCTTGGAACCGACCTGAATATGCATGGGTGGCAGACCAGTTAAGTCAGCAAAATAAGGTGATACTTCAGGATTGCCATGCTCAATCGACGAAGGTACATAGTATTGAATGCCACTTTCTAATGTTTCAATGGATAACAGGGCATCATGTACCTGATTGTAGCGCAAGGATTCACTGGTCAGGGTCAGATCAACAAATGGAGAAAGCAGGATCAGACCACTGGGCTGCGGAAGTTCCAGTTTCTGAATTTTTAGGGCTAGCACCAATGCCAAATTTGCCCCACAAGAATCTCCAGAGAGAATGATATCTTTGGCTTGCACGCCTTGATCTAACAGTTGCATATACACATTGAAAACGGCATCCAGTGCGGCTGGATAAGGTGCTTCAGGAGCAAGTGGATAATCTATATGCAGCACCTGCATTTGGGTACGGGCAGCAATCTGGCTCATAAAAGCACGATGGGTCTTCATTGAACCCAAATAAAAGGCACCCCCATGAATATGGAAAATCAGCTGGGTAGCTTCTTGTTGAGGCTTGATTTCCTCTGCATTCAGCCCTGCCAGTTTTAAGGATCGTATTTCAATATTTTTGTCTACAGGAAAAAGTTTGCAGAACTGTTCAAGGACTTTTCTGAGCGCAGCAGGCGGGAGATTAAACTGGCTGGGTTTACGGATGGAAGTCTTTAAAATCGTTTCTGTAATTAACTGTTTCGTAAGGGGACTAATCTTCATTTTCTTTCCATCTTTTTATGTTTTCATTGGTCTGGTATGTTATTTACCAACAATATTTACAAGGTTACACTAGATAGTCACATCCAGAAATTGAAAAATTGTTGTGACTTAATTAATACTACAACGGTCTACTCACAGACTTAGGGAAAGAAACAAAAATGAAAAAAATCGCGCTTATGTTAGGACTACTGGGTTTAAGTGCATTGGCGAATGCCGCAGATCCTTTAAACGGAACAGTCTGGAAAACAATTGATGACAAAACCAATCAGCCAAAGGCGATTGTAAAATTTACTGAACAAAGTAATGGGACTTTAAGTGCCAGCATTCAGAAGGTTTTGACTAAAGGTGAAGAAAATGCCTGCACGAAATGTGAAGGTCCATATCACAACAAATCTCTGAAAGGCCTGACCATTGTTAAAGGTCTGAAAAATGTTGGCGGTACTAACTATGAGAGTGGTTCGATTCTTGATCCGCAATCAGGTAAGACCTATAAGCTAAAAGGTAACCTGGCTGATGGTGGTAAGAAGCTGCAACTACGTGGCTTTATTGGTGTAGCAGCGCTGGGCCGTAACCAGACCTGGATTCGTGCAAACTGATTCTGAGTCTGAGACTGTTAAAGCCTGACGATTGTCAGGCTTTTTTGTGGCTATAAATCGGTTGCTATATTGAACTTTATTATCAGTTCGCTTTAATTATTCAGCGCACGATAGGCAGGCTCATCAAAACCCGCGATAAAACCTGAACCAGTTGCCAGAATTGGACGTTTAATCAGACTGGTATGAGTCATTAAGGCAGCAAGCAGATTCTCTTCATTTGCCAAGGCGGTTTGCTGCTCTTCTTCACTGAGTTTGCGCCAGGTGGTACCTTTTTTATTCAGCACAACTTCCTGACCCAATGTATCCAGCCAGGTCTTTACAGTTTCAGCATCGACTCCCTGTTTTTTATAGTCATGAAACTCATAGCTCAAACCCAGTTCACCCAGCAGATCAAATGCTTTCTTCATTGAATTACAGTTTTTAATTCCATAGATCTTCAACATGATCATCACCCATCTAAACTTTACTGTAGCTTAGCGAAATTTAATGATTACAACCATGACTATGAAGAAAACCCAAAGTAAAAAATGAGATAAAAATAGATACATAGCAGATACAGGAATGTCATGAAATTGACATCTGATTTGTGCAAAATAGTGATGAAGATAAAGGCACGAAATAAAAAGAAATGAGAAGCCAATAATGTTATAAAGGCGCTAAAATGAGAAAACCCGCATCTAATCATCCTGATTATGCGGGTCTCATCTCAACGTCCGATGTCACATCCATGCAAAACAAGCTAAATCTTGTAGTCTGTTTTATTTCTTCCTACGGCTTCCTGTCCTTTTGCTGTCATCCTGACATGTCCTTGTGCCGTGTAAATATAATGCTCTGTATTTAGCTATAAAAATAGCTGTTAATACGTCTTGTTATGTAAGTGATTAACACTAACTCAGTGAATAATTGTTCACTGAGTTTATCTGTTGGATTAAAGTTTGTAGTCAATAATCACTGGAGCATGGTCACTAAACCATTCATCTTTATACACCCAGGCATTTACGGTACGTTCTTTCCAGTCGGGTGAACAGGCTTGATAATCAATCCGCCAGCCTACGTTTTTGGCACGGGCCTGGCCGCGATTCGACCACCATGAGTATAGCTCAGCTTCTTTGCGTACTTCACGGAAAGTGTCGACATAGCCCAGTTCATCATAGATGTGATCTAACCAAGCGCGTTCATGTGGCAAGCAACCCGAGGCTTTCTGGTTACCTGACCAGTTTTTAATGTCGATGCGTTTATGCACGATATTGTAGTCACCGCATACAATGATAGATTTATCTTGGTCGCGCCATTGTTTCAGGATCTTTTTATATTCATCCAAGAAGTGATCTTTACGCGCCTGTGCTTCATCACCCGATGAACCGGATGGCAGATACAGCGAACAGATATGTGCTGTTTTCTCTAAACCTAAGTCAAATTCGGCAGCAATAAAGCGGCCTTGAGAATCTGCCAGTTCAAAGCCCAGACCATCGGTCAGGGAAACAAAAGGCAGGCGGCTATAAATTGCGGTACCGGCATAACCTGGACGTTCAGCCGGGAACAGGTGTGTATACCAGCCTTCAGGTTTAAATTTATCGGTCCACTGCGCATGGGTAATCCGGCTTTCTTGCATGCAAATCACATCTGCGTCAGATTTTTCCATCCACTCCAGCAGACCTTTGGTCACGGATGAACGTAAGCCGTTGACATTAATTGAAACGACACGAAGAATTTTTTGATCACCTGGATAGCTACTCTTTGGTATCATGCGCAAGTCTTACCTTAATTAATGGATTTAGGAGCACCTCATGTCAACGCCAGCTCAGTTTAACCCGCAAGCTTTTATCGAACTCGCATTATCACGCGGTGTGCTTAAATTTGGTGAGTTTACTTTAAAATCAGGTCGTGTGAGTCCTTATTTTTTCAACGCAGGTTTGCTGAATGATGGCGAAGCGTTGACTGGCCTGGCATCTGGCTATGCAGCAAAACTGACTGAATGTGACAATGTTGAAGTGATCTTTGGTCCTGCATATAAAGGTATTCCATTTGTGGCTGCAACCGCAGTGGCGCTGTCGCAAAATCATGGCGTGAGTGTGCCTTGGGGCTTTAACCGCAAAGAAGCCAAAGATCATGGCGAAGGTGGTGTACTTGTTGGTGCTGCTGTAGAAGGTAAAAAAGTCTGGATCATTGATGATGTGATTACAGCAGGTACTGCAATTCGTGAAGTGGTCACTATTCTGAAAAATGCCGGTGCGCAAATCGCGGGTGTGCTGGTCGCATTAGACCGTCAGGAAAAAGGTCAGGGTGAACTTTCTGCGATTCAGGAAGTACAAAAAGAACTGGAAATTCCGGTGCATGCACTGATTACCATGAAAGACTTGATGGATTACCTCGATACTAAAGGCGACAAAGATGCGTTAGCAAAAATGGAAGACTATCGTTTGAAATATGGGATCTAAAATTTCAGTGCTTATATAAAAGAAAGGGAAGCTGAGGCTTCCTTTTTTTAGAGTTTATTTAGTAAAGATATATAAAGTTGTGAAACTTATTGAAATATTAAATATGAAACATAAAAAATCTATTTTAAAAACATGAAATTTCATATTTAAATAAGTATATGATTTATATTTAATAATTGAATTATTTTTATGCTTTATACGTTATATTAATTAGATCTCTTGCGAAAGTAAAAAATTGTTTATACTAGCCCCATGAAATATGAAAATTTAACTCGATTTAATGATGGGGAATTTAAACGACTCGTTGGAGTTCCTCGTCCATTATTCTTAAAAATGGTATCGGTGTTACAACACGCTGAACTTGCCAAGAAAAAATCTGGAAGACCTCATTCGTTGTGTTTAGAGGATCAATTGTTGTTAACTTTAAATTACTTACGCTGTTATAGAACTCAAATTGAGTTATCCGCTGACTATAACCTAGCTGAAAGCAATGTGAATCGTACTATTCATAAAGTTGAAAATGCTCTGATTCAATCACGGATTTTCGCATTGCCTAAAAGGAATCAAAAGTTTAGTGAGGGGGATTATGTGATCGTTGATGTCACTGAGTCACAGATTGAGCATCCCAAAAAAACAAAGAAAATTCTATAGTGGTAAAAAGAAGAAACATACGCTAAAAACACAGGTCATTTTTAACCCAAGACTAAAGCAAATTGTAAGTATACAGGTCGAAAGTGGCAGAAAACATGATCTGACGATTGCGCGTAAGTATTTTAAGGAGATGATCATTTATCCTTGTATTATGGCAGATTTAGCCTATAAAGGATTTCATCAGATTAAGAGTAAGTTACTCATTCCAATCAAGAAACCTAAGAATTTATCATTACCCAAAATAGCAAAACAGATCAACCAAGAAATCAGTCGGCGTAGGATCACAATTGAACATATCAACGGCAAACTTAAATATTTTCGGATATTAACAGAACGCTATAGAAATAGACGGAAACGATTTGGTCTAAGAATGAATTTAATTGCTGGAATGGTGAACTGGACGCTCTTAAATTAACTTTCGCAAGAGATCTATTCTAGAAAATTATATAATCCTTATGGAAATAACATAATAAAAGAAACATTCAACCATCATTATAAAACTTAAATTCATACCAATTTTTTAATGCTTTATTTAGAAAATAAGATAAATCTGCTACATTAAGAATTAGATTATAAAAAAAGATGGTGGCAGTAATGAAAATTAAACATCCCATTCTAAAATTGGTCGTAAGCTACCTTTGCTTAAATTCAACATATGCAATAGCCTCTCCTGTCTTTCCCAATAATAGTAAAGTCCAAACATCTAATATCTCTAGCAAAACGCCAGGAACAATCTTATCCATACAAGAAGAGAATATCGATCTATTTACGAATGCTTCACAGCGGTTCTTAATCACTTATCGTAGTAGAGGAATACAGTCCGAACCTATTGTTACTTCCGGGTTTATCTTATTGCCTAAAGGCAATCCTCCTAAAGATGGCTGGCCAGTTTTGGCCTGGGCACATGGTACAACCGGTGTAGCAGATACTTGTGCACCCTCTGCAGACTATGTCGATGGACCAGTTCATGTATATCAGCAAATAGCTGCTAAAGCTTTAAATGCCTGGCTTGCGCGAGGATATGCAGTTGTTGCACCAGATTATCAGGGTCTAGGAACTCCAGGTGGTCATCCCTATATGAATGCACAAAGCCAGTTGCACACTGTCGTTGATGCCGTACGGGCGACCCACCTTTTAAAGCCTTATAAATTTAGTAAAAATTGGTATGTTATGGGTCATAGTCAAGGAGGCGCAGCTTCCCTTAAGGTTGCTGCTGATGGCCTAAAAAATGCACCTGAACTCAATTTAAGAGGTGCCATTGCACTCGCACCAGGTGGCTATCAATACCAAGGAATCGCTGAATACGTAGCAACCCATTCTCAAATTGAAACAAGTGTTGCGGCATTTTTTCCAATCATTCTTCTCGGTGCGGAAGCTGCAGATCCTAGCCTTGCTCCAGCAAATTTAGTTAGCCCAGAAATGGGAGAAATTCTAAACTATGCACGTAGTCGCTGTTTGTCAGAATTACAAGCTGATCTAAAGGCAGCACCTAAAACAGTTTTTAAACCGAATATAAATTTGACACCTTTGACAAATTATTTAAAAAAACAGTCTATTGAGAATATGACACCTACTGTGCCGCTTCTAATTGTACAAGGTGATAAAGACCAGCTTGTAGATTATCGTGATACTTATGCTTACTATCAGCAAGTATGTAAGAAGCAAAAACCTATTTCCTTTCACCCCGTCAAGAATGGAGATCACCGTGACTCTTTAAGACAAAGTGAATTCCTGATTGGAAGCTTTATCAATTCAGTTGAACAAGGGAAAACTGTAAATACCTGCAATTCAAAATGATACGGTAGATTTAGGATTTTGAACTCAAAATAAAGCTACGCAGTATAAAAATTAAATATTTCGAGTTTTAATATACAAATGGAAATAAATCAAAATGATGCCACCAAGTTTATTATCACTGACGAATAAAATAGCACTTGTAACAGGCGGTGCAGCAGGTATTGGGAAAGCCAGCGCTCTCATTCTTGCACAAGCAGGCTCGGACGTTATGATTGCCGATTTAAATTTAGAAGCAGCTAAACATACAGCTGAAGAGATCAAGAAGCTAACTGGACGCAACATAGAATATGTTGCATGCGATATTCTGCAAGATGATCAATTGGTCAATGCAGTGAATAAAACAATCGAAACTTTTGGTCACATTCACATCTTAGTGAACAATGCTGGAGGAGGTGGCGGTGGCCGTGAATCTCCTGATCAAATTACCGTAGATACTATAGAACGTGATTTTCAGCTTAATGTGTTTGCCGCTTGGCGATTGTGTCAACTCGTCGCACCGCATATGAATAAAGCGGGTGACGGCTCAATCATAAATATCAGCTCTCTATGAGTTCAATTAACAAAAGCCCTGCTATGAGTGGATATGCATCATCAAAAGCTGCTTTAAACCATATGGTCGCTAATTTGGCACATGATTTTGGTCCAAATATACGTATTAATGCTGTAGGTCCTGGAGCGATTCGTACCGCAGCACTAGAAAAAGTACTGAAGCCTGAGATTGAAAAAACAATGCTTTCTCACACACCATTACAACGGTTAGGTGAACCTGAAGATATTGCGAGAGCAGTGTTATTCTTTGCCTCACCTATTTCATCATGGATTTCTGGACAAACCCTATTTGTAAATGGTGGGGGTGTACAAACACTTGATTAAAGAGTGCTGTCTAAAGTCTAAAATTCTTATAAATTGAATATGAGGTGCAATCTGTATTTGGATACATGACAACAGACTTAAAGCTACACAGATCCCAGCTAGCCGCTTCCATTTAGCATAATGGACATTATATGAAATCTAGCTCATACCAAAATGATATATAAGGAATTGATCCCTAAATCCTCAGGATCAATTCCTTTTTTTATAAACTACATATAGGTTAGAGGCTAAAATCTAAACTTCACCCCAAGCCCATACACCTAATCTTTTTCGGAATTTGAGCTGAGCTGATCATTTTCCCACTGGCTTTCCTGCTCATAACGGTAAGCAATATCAATATAAGGCATGACCTGCTTCGTTATTTCATATCGGGTATTCAAACCCAGCGCAGCTTCACGTAGTCCAGTCTTTTCTGCATAAGGGGAACCATCATTTAAGATTGCTGCCACTTCGATATAAGGCTGTAGAATCAGTTTTTGAGTCAAAAGCAGGTCGCGTTCAGCCTCAAAATTCAATGCTACATAGTCATCTTGCCCCACTTCCAGATAAGCCGAAGTTTCAAAGAAATAGGGTGCCAAACCATGTAAACCAAGCACTGCATTCCAGCGTTCCTGCATGGTATGTTGCTGGTTCACTTCAAGCGAATGTTCCTGATAACCCAGACCGGCCTGCATATCCCAGAAGTCTGAAATCATACGGCTATACAGTATTTTTGCAGTGTATTCCTCTGGTCTGGACTCAGTCTTTTCAGCTTCCAGTTTAAGTACCAGTCTGTTTTCATCCGTACCGATTTTCAGTTCATTGTCTGACTGAAATGTGCCCTGACCATGTCCCGTGGTTTGCCAGCGCTGATCCAGTTCAAGCACAGTATAAATCTGGCCACCATGCTCATGTTTATGGTTAATTTCCTTTATCCTTTCAGTAGGAACAAGCGGTGAGGGCTGCATATCTGTATGCTGTTGATGTACATGAGTAGGGACAGATGCTTGCATCATGGTGTGATCATGCTGCATTGGTTCGGCAAATGCAGTAGAACTCATCAACAGGGTCACTGCCAACGACAGGGAGTACTTCACTGTTTTAATGGTGTGCATGAGCATCTCCTTGTTGTTGGGCTGATTGCGGTTTAGCAGGCGGGGTATTGGTGTGGTCATCATTAACCTGTGCTACGATCAGTTTGTTCATCATACCAGCGCTCATGTGATAGAGCAGGTGACAGTGAATTGCCCATTCACCCAATTCATCGGCAGTTAGTAGCGCGGTAACCGTTTTGCCGGGTGGCACCACAATGGTGTGCTTGTTGGGCAGATCACCTGCAGGCTGACCGTTTTCCAGCTGCATAAACATGCCATGTAGGTGCATTGGATGTGCCATCATGCTGTCGTTGATGAATTTCAGCCGGATACGCTGACCATACTTCACCTGTAAAGGTTCAGCTTCGCTATATTTCTTGCCATTGATGGTCCAGATGTAACGCTCCATGTTGCCGCCGAGGCGGATCACCAGTTCCGATTCCGGTTCACGAACATCCGGCTGAGGAAATAATGATTTCAGGTCACCATACTGCAGGGCTTTATGATCCGCAGGGGTAGACGCATTGGCCCAGCCTTCAACGGCTCCAGCAGGCTGTTTTTGTTCTGGCATGGAATGCTGTGCATGCAGCTCATGTTGAGCAGACTCATCATCTGAGGATTTTTCCGAATACATGCTATGACCCGCAGGCATATGCTGTGGCATTTCATGTTGTCCAGCATGTCCCATATCCTGCATGGTTAATATAGCGCGGGGACGGGCTGCGGGTTGGCTGATATGATGCGGCATGGGCTGGGTCTGGTCATGCAGGCTGCCTAAGGCAAAGCCGGAACGGTCGATCGATTCCGCCTGGATCTGATAATGTGCTGCAGTTGGTTCTACAATCACGTCATAGGTTTCTGCGGCACCGATGCGGAATTCATCAATACTGACCGGTTTGACGGGCTGGCCATCAGCACTGACTACAGTCATTTTCAGATTTGGAATACGTACATCAAAAAAGGACATGGCTGCGGCATTGATAAAGCGTAGACGCACTTTTTCATTCGACTAGAACGGTCCGGTCCAGTTCTGTTCAGGCGTTTTGCCATTTACCAGAAAAGTATAGCCGCTGACATCGGACAGGTCGGTTTTGAGCATGCGCATCTGGTTCCACATCTTGCGGTCTGACCAGGTTGCCTTAAGACCATCACGTTTGAGCTGCTGCCAAATATCACCCACTGTTTCACGCTGGTTCTGGTAATAATCTGCTGATTTTTTCAGGTTATTCTGAATAGACTGGCTGCTCTGTTCATGAAATTCTGAAAGCATCACCACATAGTCACGCTCAGTTTTTTCATGGGCAGGAATCGTATTTCGATTTTTAGGGTGAATCAGCAGCGCACCGTACAGCCCATCCTGTTCCTGACCTTTGGAATGGGCGTGATACCAGTAGGTACCATTCTGGCGTACCTTGAAACGGTAGCTAAACTTCTGTCCGGGCTTAATGCCCTGAAATCCGTTAAAGCCAGGCACACCATCCATCAGGCCGGGTAATAACAGGCCGTGCCAGTGCAGGGAAGAATCCTGATGATCCAGATTATTCTGTACATGAATAATTGCTTCATCGCCCTCTGTAAATTCAAGTGTCGGAGCCGGGAACTGACCATTGACGGTAATACGCTGCAGAGGTTTCCCGGTCAGATTGAGTTTACCTTCATCAATAATCAGATGGTATTCTTTCACTGCGGCAAAAGCAGATGATGAGATCACACATAAGCCTACAAACAGGCTGTGACGAAATTTAATAGACATAACTTGATCCTGAAATTTATTAAAAATATTTAAAAATTTGGATCAGGCTTTGGGAGGACGGAGAATATCTTGCCAGTAACCGCTAAGGTGGCGGGCAGTATAAGGGAAAGAAAGTGCGGTATTGGCTTCGTAGGGGTGCAATATAGTCAACGGCTGCGATTCGGTATTTAACCAGCTCATCATGCTTTGGCAGGCACTAAAGTTACAATCGAGACATTCATGTTGTTGAGTCGAAGCTTGATTATCACAGTGTTGAGAAGCGGGAGCATGCGTTGCATGTTCTATGATAGCCATCTGTGAGGCGTGCTGATCACCATGTACCATTTGTTTGGCACAAGGCTGTTGTTGCATTTGAATCAGATGCATGGAGTTCGCGGATGCTACAGACATAGTGCCCCAGCCGATGGCAAAAACCATCAGCAGGATAAACCAGGCCTGTTGAAAAAAGCGTTGCAGCACGAAGCACCTTGAATCGCAGAATGCGTATTATTTTTAAGCATAAAAGTTCTGCAGGGATTTGGCAATAATACAGGACCACTTAACAATGCAGATAGTTTAAATATTCCAGAGAAGCTGAAAGATTTATTTAAAAATTAGAAAGCTTGTGATGAGCAGTCAGGGTTATTCTAATCAATCATCTTTATCGGACTGCTGTGTTTCCTCACATTTTTTGCAGTCCAGTTCTATGCCCAGTTTTTCCCTTCGACCTGATTCAGTCATGACCCAGGGACGGTTTTGCCAGGGCGGATCATGCCGTACATGTTGACCATGTCCACAGGCCAGTTCAGCGACCCAATGATTTTCCTCATCTAAATGAAAACCGACGATAGCTTGCAACATCTTTAGATTCATCCTTAACACAAGAATGCATACATACTCATGCAAAATCTGAATAAACAAAAGAATAATCTCGGCTATACTCATTGCCAAATTCATTTTGAAAAAAGAGCACAGAAATATGCGCGTACTTGTTGTGATGGATCCCATCGAAAATGTAAACCTGAAAAAAGATTCAACCATGGCGATGCTTTGGGCAGCCGCACGCCGTGGTCATGAACTGGGTTATGCATTACAGCAAGATTTGTATATTGATCAGGGTAAAGCATTTGGTTTGATCTCACCACTACAAGTGTTTGAAGACTATAATCATTACTATGAATTAGGTGAAAAGCGTAAAGAATCCATCGCGGCATATGATGTGGTGTTAATGCGTAAAGACCCACCTTTTGACATGAATTTTGTCTATGCAACTTATATCCTGGAACAGGCTGAACGTGAAGGTGCCTGGATCATTAACAAGCCGCAAAGCCTGCGTGACTGTAATGAAAAGCTGTTTGCCACCCAGTTCCCGGAACTGCAAGTACCAACTTTAGTGACTTCACAACAAAGCCTGATACGTGAATTCATTAAAGATCATGGTGATGTCATTGTTAAACCCTTAGATGGCATGGGGGGAATGGGGATTTTTCGTCTGTATCAGGACGGAGTAAATATCGGTTCGACTATCGAAATCCTGACCAATAATGGGACTCAGCCCATCATGGCACAGCGTTATATTCCAGAAATTGTTGAAGGCGATAAACGTATTTTGATGGTAAATGGTGAACCGGTACCTTATTGTCTGGCACGTATTCCCCAAAATGGTGAAGTGCGCGGCAACCTGGCAGCAGGTGGTCTGGGGGAAGCGCGTCCTTTAACTGAAAATGATAAAGCCATTGCTGCAAAAGTTGGCCCATTTTTACGTGAAAAAGGTCTGGTCTTCGTGGGTCTGGATGTGATTGGTAACTATGTCACTGAAATTAACGTGACCAGTCCAACCTGTATCCGTGAAATTGATACCCAGTTTGGGACTTCGATTGCGGATGACCTGTTTGATGTGCTGGAAGCAGGGGTCAAGCAGGCCTAAGTTTTGTAATTATAAATAAAAAGAGCCTCCATTGAGGCTCTTTTTATTTACCATGCCATCGGAACAGATAGCTGCTCATCATCAGACCGAGTACCGAAAGGCAGGCAGTAACCAGTGCAATATTGGCCCATTGTCCGGTCGCAGAAACCAGTGATGCACTCAGTGGCGGGACAAAAAACTGTGCAAATGCCGAAACTTGAAGAACAAGGCCGACACTGGCTGCCGCGGCATTGGCCTGAGGTGCATATTTCAGAGTAATGGCAAAAACAGTCGTCGGAATAATTCCGCCAATCAGTGAAAACAATACAGCACTCAGTACCTGTAATTCCAACATCAACCAGGAACGAGCAGCAAAGGCCAGAAAGCTGGTCAGCATCATGCTGATAAAACCAGTCCAGAGCAGGGTTTTCGGCTGCCAGCCACGTTGCAACAGCATACCGGCACCAAAGGTACCACCCAGATTGGAAACCACGACCAGTGAAGCCAATATACCTGCAGTTTTTAAATCAATCTGATTCGCGACATACATACTCGGTAAAAAGCCGATTACAGTCAGCCACTGACTGGTATAACAGGCAAAAATTACCGCCAGACATAAAATTGGTGGATGAGTAATGGTGACCCGAACAATTTCCCAGAAAGAAGAACTGGTAGCCGATGATGATGCGGTTTCAGAGGTAGGTACTTGCGGTTCAAGATGCAGATAACGATGTACCATTAAGGCAATCAACAGACACAATCCACCGAGTAAAACCCAGATGGTCTGCCAATGCAGCCATTCCAGCAATATCGGAATACACAGAACGGCTAGACTCACCCCTACACCCATATAGGAACTCCACAGCCCCATCTTGAAATTCAGATGTTCTAGCCGGCTGATCCTTTTCAGAATGGCTGGTGCACACAGGGAGATGGTCAGGAAGCCGATGCCTTCAGTAAAACGAAAAAAATATAATGCAGCGACATGCTGAGTCCAGAGTCCGGCAATACTGCTGAACCCTAGAATCGTTAGCGCCAGAATCAGGCAACGTTTTAGACCAAATTTTTCAGAGAATGCACCAATACTGAGTGCAAACAGCATGCCTGCGCCCTGAACCAGAGACAGGGAAAAACCTGCTTGGGTAAAACTGAGTCCTAAGTCCTGCTGCAAAATTGGAATTACGGCAGAGAGTTTGCCGACATGAATGGCCGCCAGATAACCTGCCAGGATCACCCAGCTATCATGCACTGAAATTTTTGACATCTGTCATCGCTTTATCTGTTAAATCAATTCATTAAAGAATTGATGTTATTTATTAAGAATATAAATAACATAGAAAAAGAATAAATTTCATGCTGTTTAGACCTAAGTTTAGGTCTGAAAAATAGTGATCAGTGCAATAATGTTTTCGCTTCATCCTGCGATAAAATCTGTTTTATATCTATAAAAAAGAAATCATTGAAATCAATTAATAAAATCCGTTTTTTTTCTGAAAATTGAATAAAAATGCAGACCTGATTATAAATACAGTTTAAACTTTAAAATCGTGTGAAAAAAAACAATGAAACGCTCGTTGAAATAAAGTAAATAAACTTTCATGGCTTAGCGATTGTGATTACAATTGACGACTTAAATTACACATCCTGTTTATATTTTAGAATTGAAGAATTAGACCGTGACCGATGCTCAGCAAAAACAGCCTAAACATGTCATGATGATGGCCGCAGGTACCGGTGGACATGTATTTCCAGCGTTAGCCGTTGCAAAAGACTTAGAACAGCAGGGGATCAAAGTGTCCTGGTTGGCAACTCCGGCAGGCATGGAAAACCGACTTTTAAAAAACCATAATATTCCAATTTATCAGATTGATATTCAAGGCGTGCGCGGCAATGGCGTAGTACGTAAATTGGTGGCACCGTTTAAAATTCTAAAAGCCACTCTTAGCGCCATGAAGTATATGAAACAGCTGAAGGTGGATGCTGTCGCCGGTTTTGGTGGCTATGTCGCCGGTCCAGGTGGTCTAGCAGCGCGAATGCTGGGCATTCCCGTGATTATTCATGAGCAAAATGCTGTAGCCGGTTTTACCAATACCCAGCTGTCCCGTATTGCCAAAAAAGTCTGTCAGGCATTTCCGAATACTTTTCCGGCCCAGGATAAAATTGTCACTACAGGCAATCCGGTACGTAAAGAAATTACTGAAATTTTCAATCCGTCCTGGCGTTATCAGGAACGGGAAAAAGCTGGCCAGCCACTGCGTATTTTAATTGTCGGGGGTTCACTGGGCGCTCAGGCACTCAATGAATGTGTGCCTGAAGCCTTAAAACAGCTGAATGTCCCATTAAATGTTTATCATCAGTGTGGTCAAAATCATGCAGATGCGACCCGTGCCCGTTATGCTGATGCACCTGCAACTTTAAATATTGAAGTACAGCCATTTATTGAAGATATGGCACAGGCCTATAGCGATGCGGACTTAATTATCTGCCGTGCCGGTGCGTTGACCGTAACTGAAATTGCCACAGCAGGCGTGGCCGCAATCTTTGTGCCATTACCAAGTGCGGTAGATGATCACCAGACCGCCAATGCCCGATTCCTGGCAAATCTTGGCGCAGCAAAAATCTGCCCGCAAGCCACAATGACCCCAGACAGTTTAAAAGCGTTGCTGGAACCGATGCTGAATCGCCAGCTTCTTATGGAAATGGCTGTAAAAGCACGCCAGCAGGCTCAACCAGATGCAACCCAACACGTGGTTCGTTTAATTCAAGAATTGTAAACCGAGTAAATTATGTCTCCATCAACTCCAGCTGACCAAGCGAAAAAATTAATCAAAGTGCCAGAAATGCGCCGTATCAAACACATTCATTTTGTGGGGATCGGCGGTGCTGGCATGTGTGGTATTGCTGAAGTATTGAAAAACCAGGGTTATAAAGTCTCTGGTTCAGATATTAAAGCGTCCAAAACCACGGCTCAGCTGGAAGAAAATGGAATTAAGGTTTACATCGGTCATGCCGCTGAAAATATTCAGGGTGCCAATGTCATTGTGGTTTCAACCGCCATTGATCCTGAAAATCCGGAAATTAAGACTGCGATTGAAAAGCGTATTCCAGTGGTTCGCCGTGCTGAAATGCTGGGTGAATTGATGCGCTACCGTCACGGTATTGCAGTAGCAGGTACTCACGGTAAAACGACAACCACCAGTCTGGTGACTTGTATGTTGGCCGAAGAAAATCTTGATCCAACCTATGTGATCGGTGGCTTGCTGAATCGTACGGGTGTGAATGCTGCATTGGGTGCCAGTCGTTATATCGTGGCAGAAGCAGATGAATCAGATGCCTCTTTCCTGCACCTGCAACCAATGGCGACGATTGTCACCAATATCGATGCTGATCATATGGATACTTATGGCGGCAGCTTTGACGTGCTGAAAGATACTTTTGTTCAGTTCCTGCAAAAACTTCCGTTCTACGGCCTAGCCGTGGTATGTGGTGATGATGCCAATATACGCGAAATTATGCCGCGGATCGGTCGCCCACTCCTTACCTATGGTTTCAATGAAGACAATGACATTCGTGCAGTTGATATTGAACAGGATGGCATGCAGTCGCACTTTACGGTATTGCGTAAAGATCGTGAGCCGCTGCGTGTTACGATCAATATGCCGGGTGCACATAATATTCTGAATTCACTGGCAGCAATTGGTATTGCGACTGATGAAGGCGTTTCTGATGCTGCGATTTGCCGTGCCTTAGAAAGCTTTAGCGGTGTTGGTCGTCGCTTCCAGGTGCAAGGTCAGTTTGAGCTTGAAGGCGGTGATGTGAAGCTGGTGGACGACTATGGTCACCATCCTAAAGAAGTGGAAGCAACCATCAAGGCGGCACGTGCCAGCCATCCAGACCGTCGTCTGGTAATGATGTTCCAGCCGCACCGTTTTAGCCGTACCCGTGACTGTTTTGAAGACTTTGTTGATGTATTGTCCACGGTAGATCAGTTGTTATTACTAGAAGTTTATTCAGCAGGGGAGAAACCAATCGTTGGTGCAGATAGCCGTGCTCTGGCGCGCAGTATTCGTCTGCGTGGTGAGGTAGAGCCGATTCTGGTTGATCCGGTTGAAGGAAACCTCAGCAATGTCATGAAAAATGTGCTACAAGCAAATGACCTGCTGCTGACTCAGGGTGCCGGTAATGTAGGTGCAATTTCAATTGAACTTGCTCAGAATCATCTATATGTAAAGTAGTCGCCGTGTGTGGCTCAGATAGAATTGACCAGATTTAAAAGTTTAAGGATATAAACGTGTCAAATGCTTCAAAATTCGGAAAAGTTGCCGTATTGCTTGGTGGTAAATCTGCAGAGCGTGAGGTTTCGCTAGACAGTGGTACGGCAGTGCTTGAGGCATTGCTGCGTTCTGGGGTGAACGCCGAAGGCTTCGATCCTCAGGAGCGTAGCATCACGGAGCTGACGGCTTATGATCGTGCTTTCATTGTGCTGCATGGTCGTGGTGGTGAAGATGGTCAGATTCAAGGTGCACTGGAGTGGCTGAATATTCCTTATACCGGTACAGGCGTACAGGGTTCAGCGATTGGTATGGACAAGGTTAAAACCAAGCAGGTTTGGCAAGGTTCAGAACTGCCAACAGCACCTTACCGTATTGTGACCAAAGATTCGAATGCTGAAGAAATCGTTGCAGCACTGGGCTTGCCACTGATTATCAAGCCAGTGCATGAAGGCTCAAGCATTGGTATGAGCAAGGTTGAGAAAATCGAAGACTTCGCCACTGCCATTGCGAAAGCGACTGAACATGATGCCATTGTGATGGCAGAGAAATGGATTACCGGTCGTGAATTCACTATTGTTTTGTTAAATGGTCAGGCACTTCCGGTAATTCGTTTGCAACCACCAGAAGATGTGGCTTTTTACGACTATGAAGCCAAATATAACCGTAATGATGTACAGTACGGCATTCCATGCGGTCTAAGCGAAACAGAAGAAAAAGAACTGCAAGCCTTGGCTTTACGGGCTTTCCAGGCAGTAGGTGCTAGCGGTTGGGGTCGTATTGATGCCATGCAGGATCAGGACGGTAAGTTCTGGCTACTGGAAGTGAACACGGTGCCAGGCATGACCAGTCATTCTTTGGTGCCAAAAGCGGCAGCAGCAGTAGGCTATAGTTTTGAAGCGCTATGTGTGGCGATTCTGGAACAAACTCTGAACGGTGTGGCTCACTAAGATATGGCTCAACTTCCTGCATCCATGCGCCGCAAACGTGCTGCGATTACATCAATTCACGACAAGCCGCCCACACGAAAAGAAAAAATGGCCAATCTAGGTGGTTGGTTACTGCTGTGTGTGGCGTTTGTAGTACTTGCTGCAGGAATACTGGGATTCTATCGTGTGATGACCGATGCCCAGGTAGCAGAGCTTGAGGTGATTGGTTTTCGTTCGGTGGCAGAAGAACGTCAGATCCTGCAACATGTATCGCCAATTATTACCGAAAATTATTTTACCTCGGATTTAAGATCAGTCCGTGATAAAACTCTAGAATTATCTTGGGTAGATCGTGTTGTGGTATCACGTGCCTGGCCGAATGCAATTCGGGTAAGGGTAATGCCGCACCATGCAATTGCACGTTGGGGCACTGGACGTCTGCTCAGTGATAGCGGGAAAATTTTTACTGAAGTACTTCCTCGCAGTTATCCTGAATTACCGTTACTGCATGGTCCTGCCAGCCAGGCCAAAACCATGATGCGTCGCTATAACGAAATTAATCAGCTGTTCGCACCGCATGGCATTCGTTTAAAAGAATTATATCTAACAGAGCGCATGACATGGTTTATGCAGTTTGATTCGGGATTACGCGTGATTGTGGATCAGGATCAAACCATGAGCAAGCTGCAACGTCTTAGCCATCTTTCCTATAGCGATTTGAAGCCAGTTTGGTCTAGAATTTCTTCAATTGATCTGCGCTATAGAAATGGGCTTGCGATTCAGTGGAAGAATGCAGTTCCACCAAAGATACAAAATGGTCATTTTATTGTAACGAATAATGACACCGGCGTTGAGAACGGCGTTACAGTAAAGCCATAATGTTCGGCTTTGAAAAATAGAGGCTTAGAGCCATAAATTAAACACAGGTAATGGTAGTAACGAATAATGAATGAAGCTGTTCCCTCAGTTGTTGCGATTGACATTGGGACGCACAAAGTTTCAGTTTTGATTGGTAAGGTACATGCGCCAGACAATATCCAGGTCATTGGGATGGCGACTGCTCGTAACCGAGGCATGAATAAAGGGAAAATTGTAAGTCTCGATAAAGTCATTACCGCAATAAAAAATGCCGTTCAAGAAGCGGAAGACATGGCGGAATGCCGTGTACATTCAGCCTGGATTTCAATTCCAAGTGCGGAGCTGAAAAGCTTTTATGCTTCAGGCCGTACTTCAGTTGACAATACAGAACATACAATTACCACCAGTGAAGTGGTGCGTGCGCTTGAACTGGCCAAAGCCAGTCATCAGATCTCAGATCATTACCTGGTTAGCGCAGTTCCACTAGGTTTTGAGCTGGATGATGCACCGGAATGGGTATTGAATCCGATCCGTATGTCGGCGCACAGCATGACTGGGCATTATCATTTAATGATGTTGCCAATTAGCACCATGCAGAATATTGACCGTGCCCTGAAAGGTGCCAATATTGGTGTAGAGCGCATGGTGGTATCATGTCTGGCCACTGCTGAAGCCAGCTTGCTGAAAGATGAAAAAGAGTATGGGGTATGTCTGGTCGACATCGGTGCCGGAACCACAAATCTTGCAGTTTATCTGGATGGTCGTCTGGCACTTACCCATACCATTCAGCGTGGTGGAGAACATGTAACACGTGATATCGCAGCGGTGTTACAGACTACCACTGAAGAAGCTGAACGTATTAAGCTGTTATATGGTTGTGTCGATCTGAAAGTGGTAAAACCGGACCATATGATTCAGTTCCAGGGTATTGATGGTCCGCAGACTATTAGCCGGATTGAACTGACCGAGATTATTATTGCGCGTTATAGTGAAATTCTGGGCTTGGTGCGTGATGAACTGGAAAACAGTGGTGCAATGCAGGGGCTGTACCATGGTGTGGTATTAACGGGTGATGCCAGCCATATTGAAGGTATGGTCAGCTATGTACGCCGCACTTTAGGTATATCGGCGCATTTGGGTAATCCGCCAGCGCCAGTACATGCAGATGAAGCACATCAGGCAGCGCTGCGTCGTTCGCAGTACGCTACAGCTGCAGGTCTGCTGATGTTCAGCCAGAGTGACGCGCAGGAAACCATCGTAGAATCGGAAGAAAATGAAAGACTGTCAGTGACTCAGCGCGTTAAACGTGCTTGGTCAGGCTTTAATGAAACATTGAAGTCAATTTTTTAGTCGACATTTATTGTGAATATTGTTGAGAAGTTGTAGTAAAAAATGCCTGCACTTGACAACTGAGTTGTGGAGCAGCATTCTTAAAAACAATTTTTTATTAAGATCAGGGCAGTATACGGGCTTAGTGACTGCCAGTACTAAATTAGGAATTTTATAGGTCATGGCCTCATTTGAATTTTTTGAAGACGATCAAGACGATAGCATTGGTCAAGCCCGTTTCACTGTGTTTGGTGTAGGGGGTGCGGGTGGTAATGCTGTACAGCATATGCTGCAATCAGACATCCAGGGTGTAAAATTTGTCTGTGCCAATACTGACAAACAGGCACTGGATCGCATGGAAGCTGAATTTAAAATTCAGCTGGGCGAACAAAGTACCCGTGGTCTAGGTGCAGGTGCAAACCCACAAGTCGGTCAAGCGGCAGCAGAAGAAAGCCGTGAACTGATCCGCCAGCATCTTGAAGGCACAGATATGGTATTCGTGACTGCTGGTATGGGCGGCGGTACAGGTACCGGTGCGGCACCAGTGGTTGCAGAAATTGCTAAAGAAATGGGTATCCTGACAGTTGGTGTCGTTACTACGCCATTCAACTTTGAAGGTAAACGCCGTTTACAGTCCGCTGAGAAAGGTATTCAAGCCCTGGAACAGCACGTGGATTCCCTGATCATCATTCCAAACCAGCGCCTGCTGAAAGTATTCCGTGACATCTCGATGAAAGATGCTTACAAGAAGGCAGATGACGTTCTGTTAAATGCAGTACGCAGTATCTTTGATCTTGTGGTACGTCCAGGTCATATCAACCTTGACTTCGCCGATCTGAAAACAGCGATGAGCACACGTGGTTATGCCATGATGGGTGTAGGTCTTGGTCGTGGTGAAAACCGTGCACGCCAGGCAGCTGAACAGGCAATTCGCAGCCCATTACTGGATAACGTCACTATCATGAATGCCAAAGGTATCCTGATTAACGTGACTGGTGGTGATGATGTAACCTTCGGTGAAATTGAAGAAATTACCGATGTTGTGAACCAGATCGTGGATCTGGACGAAGGTCAAGTCTTCTATGGTACCGTATTCGATCCAGATGCGCGTGATGAAATTAGCGTAACTGTAATCGCAACAGGTCTGACCCGTAACTCGGCAGATGCTGCTGAGCCTGCGAAACGTACCAATGTACAGCAGTCACGTCCTGCAACAGCCCCGGCTGCAGTAGATGAAGATGATGTGCCAGCGATTCAGCGTCAACAAACTGGTACAGGTGCGGCAGCGACGCCGGCTGCCTCTGTTTCAAGCCCACGTCCAACGCCAATGAGTATTCAGGATTATCTTAAAAATCAACAACGTAAGTAATATGTAACAATATGTTTTTACGATGATTCAACAGAAAAGGTGGCTGTAAGGCCACCTTTTTGTTTTTTATCAATGGCTAAATATGCTAACGTATAGCGGTTTTGTTGATGAACAGATGATAAAAGCATGTTGAAACAGCGTACCCTGAAACGTGTCGTGAAAGCGAGCGGTATCGGTCTTCATAGTGGGCAGAAAGTCATGATTAACTTCGTGCCACACCATGCCGATGGGGGAATTGTATTTCGACGCATCGATCTGAATCCACCGGTTGATATACCCGCCAATGCCATGCTGATCCAGGAAGCCTTCATGTGCTCGAATCTGGTTCAGGAAAATGCCAAAGTGGGTACTATTGAGCATGTCATGAGTGCTATTGCCGGTCTGGGCATCGATAACCTGATTATTGAAGTATCAGCTTCTGAAGTGCCCATCATGGACGGCAGTGCCGGTCCATTTATCTATCTACTGATGCAGGGTGGACTTCAGGAGCTACAGGCAGCAAAGAAATTTATTAAAATCATCAAACCTGTAGAAGCGCTTATTGATGATAAGCGTGCGGCTTTTAGCCCGCATGAAGGCTTTCAGCTTAACTTCACCATCGACTTTGATCATCCTGCTTTCAAGAAAGAATATCAGTCTGCCACCATCGACTTCTCTACTGAAACCTTTGTATATGAAGTCAGTGAAGCACGTACCTTTGGCTTTATGAAAGATTTGGACTATCTCAAAGCCAATAATCTGGCACTTGGTGCAAGTCTGGAAAACGCGATTGGCGTGGATGAAACTGGGGTAGTCAATGAAGAAGGGTTACGTTTTTCAGATGAATTTGTGCGTCACAAGATTTTGGATGCTGTCGGTGACTTATATCTGATGGGTCACCAGATTATCGCTAAATTCGACGGTTACAAGTCTGGACATGCCTTAAATAACCAGCTTTTGCGTAATGTCAGCAGTGATCCGGATAGCTATGAAATTGTAACATTTGATGACATTGAAACTTGTCCAATTCCTTATGTGAATGTGACATAAGTCATTGTCTTTTAGTGTGTATGTTATATTATAACAATGTAGAATGAGAACTGGTTCTCGCAATTTACATTGTAAATCAACATAATTTGATTTGTATGTTATTTTTTATTGCTTGCCAAACGTAGTAAAGCTTGGCTAAGCTTAGGGTCGCTTATAAAGTCAGCAGCACTACGGAGCATATCCTGTGTTTCTGGGCTTAAGGCTCTTTCGGATTTTTCTGTAATCAAAGGTGTTTTGGATGGATTTCGTAAACACACTTGCAGTTTGGTTAAGTCCTTTAATTCGCTAATTTGAGAGAGTTGTGAAACGTATTGCTTCTGTAAGTAGGCCAATTGAGAAATCATGGCCTGGTTTTCACCAGTAAGCGTTAACACACCATTTTGATAGCAGACAACCTGCCAATGTTCCGGTTGGGGCAACAAAGGTTGAATGAGTTTTGTAAGTTTCTGCCATGCAGCAACTTGTGATGAGAGAAACGAGAAGTTTCCTGTTTTTATGTGTTTTCTTGTTTGTTGAAAAACGTTGACAGGTTCAGACATACATCATTCCTACATGATTATGCCTTAATCTTATGCGCTCTTTTCGGTAGATATCAAGGAAGAGATCACCCAAGGAACTCGATTAAAACAGTTTTAGAGAGGTTTTTTATGCATTTGCGACGTATTTTGTTGGCATTTTCCCTGGCGAGTTCAGCTGCTTCTGTAGCATTCGCAGATTTAGTGGATCTAAATCAGGAAAGTGGCTCCGTCGATCGTCTTGAGCAGCTTACACGGACTTTAGCACAGGGCGCATATACACAATCAGATGATGTTTATATTCCTGCTGAAACCAAATTAAGCGTTCAGCTCCGTGAGAAGCCAGTTGAGCTCAACAATGCAACGATTGAGAAAAAATACGGCGCTTCTAAGTCTACATCTAAATCTTCTTCAAGTTTTTCATCTTCTCCATATTCCTGGTTAGTTGCACATCCTCTGCCAAACCTGAAACGTGTCAGCTCTGACTTTGGTGGTCGTACCATGAATGGTCGCGCTGAAAACCATTCTGGTCTGGATATGTCTGCACCAAGCGGTACACCGATCTATGCGACGGGTCCTGGTATTGTGACCAAGTCAGGTTGGGGTACAGGTTATGGCCAATACGTGGAAATTAACCACGGTAATGGTTACCTGACTCGTTATGCACATGCTTCACGACTGATTGCACGTGTGGGTGATCGCGTAGAAGCAGGTGAGCACATTGCAAACGTAGGATGTACAGGTCGCTGTACAGGCCCGCATTTACACTATGAAGTAGTAAAAGACGGTCAGCGCAAGAATCCTTCGACTTATCTTGCCATGCTGCCATAAGGCCTGTCAGGTCATTTAAGCTACCCTGTACATAACACCTACAGAAAAAGCACATCCATATTTAAAAGTAATAAATCTCTGGTCTCTTTCTAAAATGAGAGAAACTGGAGATTTATTGCTTTCAGGTCTTAATTTATCACTAAAAAATATGAGCAATGTATAATTTTGATTCTTTACTGACTCAGATTTGTATCTTTGTGTAATAAATGATCAACAGGTATTTAGCTGCTAAATACCCCAGCATTCGCGCATTCAGCGTGGGCGATACCTGTCACTGCCCTAAATATGATACATATAAACGATTAATGTAGATCTTTAGGAACAGTAGATTATGGCGTTTTATGGCGATACAGACGCGCAAGAAACTCAAGAATGGCAAGACGCTTTTGACTCTGTTTTGCAACACATGGGCACTGAGCGTGCAGCTTTCTTATTAGAGAAACTTTATCAGCGCGCGATTGCTAAGCATGTTCCCATTCAGCGTTTAAATACTCCTTACTTAAACACGATTTCTGTTGAAGAACAACCACCTATGCCGGGTGACCAGGACATGGAGCGCCGTATTCGTGCGCTGATCCGCTGGAATGCACTGGCGATGGTTCTTCGCGCGAACAAAACTGGCGATGATCTAGGTGGCCACTTGGCCAGTTTTGCATCATCCGCAACATTATATGATGTAGGCTTTAACCACTTCTTCCGTGCCAATAGCGACAGCTTCGGCGGTGATATGATCTATTATCAAGGTCACTGTGCTCCGGGTATCTATGCACGTTCATTTCTGGAAGGCCGTTTAACGGAAGACCATTTAAATAACTTCCGTCGTGAAGTAGATGGCGTTGGCTTACCTTCTTATCCACATCCATATTTGATGCCGGATTACTGGCAGTTCCCGACTGTATCGATGGGTCTGGGTCCAATTATGTCGATCTACCAGGCACACATTCAAAAGTATTTGATGAACCGTGGCTTGATCAAGGAAGAAGATCGTAAAGTCTGGGCCTACCTGGGCGACGGCGAGATGGATGAGCCAGAAAGTACCGGTGCAATCTCTCTGGCTGGTCGTGAAAAGTTAGATAACCTGATTTGGGTAGTCAACTGTAACCTACAGCGTCTTGATGGCCCGGTACGTGGTAACGGCAAGATCATTCAGGAACTTGAGTCGCTATTCCGTGGTGCAGGCTGGCGCGTCATTAAAGTCGTTTGGGGCCGTCATTGGGATCCATTGCTTGCCAAAGATGAAACTGGCGCTCTAAAAGCAATTATGGAAGAAGCGGTAGATGGTGATTACCAACGTTACCAAGTAAAAGGTGGTGCTTATACACGTGCGCACTTCTTTGGTAAATACCCAGAAGCTGAAGAGCTGGTTAAAGGTTTAAGCGATGAAGACATCGATAACTTGAACCGCGGTGGCCACGACCCGTTCAAAGTATATGCAGCCTATGCAGAGGCAATGAAATCCACAGGTCAGCCAACCGTCATCTTGGCGAAAACAGTGAAAGGATATGGCCTGTCTGAAGAAATTGAAGCGGTGAATAAGACTCACCAAATCAAGAAAATGCAGCTTGAGTCGTTGAAATATGTACGTAACCGTTTCAACTTGCCATTTACTGATGAGCAGTTAGAAGAAGTTCCATTCTACCGTCCAAGCGAAAACTCGCCTGAATTGAAATACATGAAGGCACGTCGTGAGGCGCTTGGTGGTTACCTGCCTGCACGTCGTAAGGAGAGCGAACAGCTTGCGATTCCAGAACTGTCTGTATTTGATGCAGTACTTGCAGGTTCTAATGGTAAGCAACAATCAACCACCATGGTGATGGTCCGTTTAATTTCTTCATTATTGAAAGAAAAAGCGATCAAAGACCGCGTGGTTCCAATCGTTCCAGATGAAGCACGTACATTTGGTCTGGAAGGTATGTTCCGTCAGCTCGGTATTTATGCTGCACATGGTCAAAAATACACGCCTGAAGACCAGGAACAATTGATGCATTACCGTGAAGCAAAAGACGGTCACATGCTTCAAGAAGGGATTAACGAAGCGGGTGCGATGAGTGCCTGGGCTGCATTGGCAACCAGTTATTCAACCAATAACCTGCCAATGATTCCAATGTACATGTACTACTCTATGTTTGGTTTCCAGCGTATTGGTGACATTGCATGGGCAGCAGGTGATGCGCAAGCACAAGGCTTCTTGCTGGGTGCCACAGCGGGTCGTACTACATTGAATGGTGAAGGTTTACAGCACCAGGATGGTCACTCGCATATTCTTGCGAATACGATTCCAAACTGTATTTCTTATGATCCTTGCTTTGGTTATGAGCTTGCCGTGATTGTTCACGATGGCTTGAAGCGTATGTACGTGAATCAAGAGCGTGTGTTCTACTACTTAACCGTAATGAACGAAAACTACGAGCATCCTGCAATGCCACAAGGTGTTGAAGAAGGCATCAAACGTGGTATGTATCTGCTGGAAGAAGACGAGAAAGCTACTGTCCAGTTGCTTGGTTCAGGTGTGATTCTGCGTGAAGTGATCAAAGCTGCGAAGATCCTGCGTGAAGAATATCAAATCCATTCAAACGTATACAGCGTAACCAGTTTCAATGAGCTGGCACGTGATGGTATGGCGTGTGAAGAGTACAACCGTTTACATCCATTAGCTGAAGAGGTGAAAGAGTCTTGGGTTGCTCAGCAATTACGTGGCACAAACGGTATTGTAGTTTCTGCAACAGACCATATGCGTGCGTATAGTGAGCAAATCCGTGCCTACCTTCCAGACAATCGCCCATTCGTTGCATTAGGTACTGATGGTTATGGCCGTTCCGATACACGTGCTAAACTTCGTAGCTACTTCGGTGTAGATGCTGCTCATATTGTGGTTGCTACATTGAAGAAACTGGCTGACGAAGGTGAAGTAGATGCTCGTCTAGTGAAAGATGCGATTTCTAGCTTCGAGCTGGATACCGACCGTCCAGTTGCATGGGCGCCACAAGCAACGCCTGAACTACACGCTGTTGCTGACTATAAGGAGGAGAACTAATCATGCAAATTACGACTCCTGATATTGGTGTAGATAAGGCAACAGTTGCTGAAATTCTGGTGAAAGTGGGTGATACCATTGCCATCGATGAAAGTATTGTACTGCTGGAATCTGACAAAGCCTCTGTTGAAGTGCCTAGCACTTCAGCAGGCGTGGTAAAAAGCATTCTGGTTAATCAGGGTGATGAAGTATCTGAAGGTGCAGTACTTATTGAATTAGAGGCTGAAGACGATGCCAATGCTGTAGAAACCCAGCAAGCTGATGTGTCTGATAAAACTTCGGAAAATACCCCGACTTCATTACCTGATGATGAAATCCTCCAGGAAGTGGCTTCACATCAGCCGGGCACTGCGGCTAAACAAAGCCAGGCACCTGCTGCTAATAGTACTGCATCTGCGACTGTTGAAGTGAAAGTGCCAGATATCGGTGTAGAAAAAGCACTGGTGGGTGAAATTCTGGTACAGGTCGGTGATGAAATCACGGTTGATCAAAGCATCGTGGTCGTAGAGTCTGATAAAGCGACTGTTGAAGTTCCAAGCACCGTCGATGGCACAGTAGAAGCTATTCAAATTAAGGAAGGCGACACCGTTAAAGAAGGTGTGGTTATTCTGACAGTGAAAACTGCGGCTTCAGCACCGGCTCAGCAAGCAGCTCCTGAGTCGGCTGAACAGGCTTCTGCACCAGCAGCACCTGAAGCCAAAGCTGAAACAGTTACACAGGCACCCGCAGCGCCTGCGGGTGATGTGGAAGTGAAAGTACCTGACTTGGGTGTCGACAAAGCTGCTGTAGCAGAAATTCTGGTACAGGTCGGTGACAAGGTTGAGAAAGACCAAAGTATCATCGTGGTGGAATCGGATAAGGCGACTGTCGAAGTGCCAAGCACGACTGCAGGTGTGATCAAGTCAATTCATGTCGAGCTCGGCCAGAACGTTTCTGAAGGCATTGCTCTGATTACGATTGAAGCTGCAGGGCAGGCAGCACCTGCGACAGCTCCGGCTCCCAAAGCAGAAGTGCCAGCAGTTAAAGCTGCACCTGCACCAGCTGCAGTGCCAAAAGCTGAGACTACTGCACCTGAAACGCAAAATGCAGACAAGCTCACCAAAGAGCAGAACGCTGCCAATGCCAAAGTCTATGCTGGTCCCGCAGTTCGTAAGCTTGCACGTGAGCTGGGTGTGGTACTTGCTGAAGTCAAAGCATCTGGTCCGCATGCGCGCCTGATGAAAGAAGATCTGTTTGCATATGTGAAAACACGTCTGACTGCGCCGGCACCTGCTGCAGTTGCGCCAGCCGCAGCTGCACCCGTAAGCTTGCCAAAACTACCAAGCTTCGATGCATTTGGTGGCGTGGAAGAGAAAGCCTTGACCCGTTTGCAGCAGGTTTCTATTCCGCAGTTGTCTCTCAATAATTACATCCCGCAAGTGACACAGTTCGACTTGGCCGATATTACTGAACTTGAAGCATGGCGTAATGAACTTAAAGGCAACTTTAAGAAAGAAGGCCTAAGCCTGACCATTATGTCATTCATTATCAAGGCAGTAGCACACCTGCTGAAAGAAGAGCGTGAATTTGCAGGTCATTTGGCAGATGACGGTAAGTCAGTCCTGTTGCGTAACGAAATCCATATGGGAATTGCAGTCGCAACACCAGATGGTTTGACGGTTCCTGTACTGCGTAATCCAGATCAAAAATCCATTAAGCAAATTTCGAAAGAATTGGGTGAACTGGGTCAAAAAGCACGTGATAAGAAACTTTCGCCGAAAGATCTGCAAGGTGCGAACTTCACGATTTCAAGTCTTGGAGCAATTGGTGGTACAGCGTTTACCCCACTTGTGAACTGGCCACAAGTTGCAATCCTGGGTATTTCACCTGCGACCATGCAACCGGTTTGGAATGGTGAGGGCTTTGATCCACGCTTAATGCTTCCATTGTCATTGTCATACGATCATCGTGTGATTAATGGTGCAGATGCGGCACGCTTCACCAATAAGTTAAGCAAATTGTTAAAAGATATTCGTAGCCTATTGATCTAATTCATTAATGCTTTAATAGAAAGACCCTGCTCCGGCAGGGTTTTTTTATATTACGATTTGTAAATATGGATACTCTTGATTATAATGAGCTTACTTCATTGGGGAGTAGCCGCCTTTTGCGCAAAGCGAAAGGGTGATGGTCAACATATTTGTCCTGAACCGGACATGGTCATCATAGCAAAGAACCAAATGAGCTTCTCGAAGCTTTCTTTTGTTGGCAAGACCTTTGATTTACCATTCTGCAGATTTTGGCTGGCGGGAAGGGTAAATCATCGGTAGCACATGCCAGCCAGAGAAAGACACATGTACGAATTCCTTCTTTCAACTGCCGTCGTAGCACTTGCCGAAATGGGCGATAAGACCCAATTGCTTGCCTTGCTGCTTGCCGCGCGATTCAGAAAGCCTGTTCCTATTCTTGTTGCGATCTTGCTAGCGACCTTGATCAACCACGGTTTGTCTGCGGTATTAGGTCAATGGATTACCACGGTCATTAGTCCAGATGTGTTGTTATGGGTTGTTTCAATTGGCTTTATTGCCATGGCGATCTGGATGCTGATTCCGGATGAACTTGGTGATGAATCTTCTAGCATCAATAAATGGCAAAAATTGGGAGTATTTGGTGCGACCTTTATCCTATTCTTCCTGGCAGAAATTGGTGACAAAACCCAAGTTGCAACTGTAGCCCTGGCAGCACGTTTTGACAGTGTGCTTTGGGTGATGCTGGGAACCACAATAGGTATGATGATTGCCAATGCACCGGCAGTTTTTATTGGGGATAAGCTGGCAAACCGCCTGCCAATCGCCTTGATTCACAAAATTGGTGCGTTGATCTTCTTGTTGATTGGTATTGGTACCTTGCTCAAACATTATTATTTCTAATTCATAAGAATAATATATTAAATCCTGAGCTAAAAACTCGGGATTTTTTATTGTGAAATAGCTCTCAAAATGCTGATAAATAAGGCTATATAGACATTTTTATTTATTGTAAGTTTCTCTGAATACTTATATGTTAACAACAACACAAAAATCATTTTTAAATGTATAAAATTGGGGAAAGTTATGGCTTTTGAACGTACCACATCACAGGTTTTATTTGATGATGGCATCCACAAGTGCATTAGTTTTACCAGCTTGGTAAAAGGTGAAGGCGTTCAGGCCAACCAGTTTTTAATTATTGATAATAACCGTGCGGCAGTACTGGATCCGGGGGGTGACCTGACTTATGTGCCGCTCACCATGGAACTGAACAAATATACCCGTCTGGCCAATCTGGACTATGTCATGGCCTCGCATCAGGATCCGGACATTATCACTTCGATGCCGCGCTGGTTAGTCTATACCGATGCCACAGTGGTTGCGTCCAAGCTCTGGGCACGTTTCTTGCCGCACCTGAACTCGGCTTTTATGAGTGACCGCATGAAAGGTAACTGGTTAGATCGTCTGGTGGAGCTGCCGGATCATGGCCAGATTATCAAACTGGGTAATTCCAATATTGTGGCAATTCCTGCTCATTTTCTGCATTCAGTCGGTAATTTCCAATTCTATGACCCGATTGCAAAAATTCTGTTTTCAGGCGATATGGGCGCGTCTATGGTCGAAGACGCTTCGCGTCCACTAGAAAACTTTGCGGCGCATATCCCGAAAATGAAAGGCTTTCACCAGCGCTATATGTGTAATAACAAGGTGATCCGTCTCTGGGTACAAATGGTACGTACCATGGATGTAGAAATGATCGTGCCACAGCACGGTACACCGTTTGTGGGCAAAGAGCAGATCAATCAGTTCCTGGACTGGATTGAAACCCTGGAATGTGGCACTGACTTAATGGATGAAACGGTATTTACCTGTCCGGAATAACAGGAAAAATTAAAAAAATACTTGAGTGAAAAAACAACATTTTTTATATTTTTGAATTCCAAAAAATCTTTTTGATGACGAGAATTTATAAAAAATGTTGTCTCAAGTTCCAACACAGGATGCATGTTTAAGTTGTGGCGCATGTTGCGCCCATTTCAGGGTGTCGTTTTATTGGGCAGAGGGTATTCCGATGCCGGAGCACTATACGGAACCTGTTACATCGGTGTATTCGTGTATGGCAGGGACCAATCAGAAAAATCCGCGCTGTATTGCATTACAAGGTACGATTGGTGAGCAGGTCAGTTGTGGTATGTATGAGCTACGCAGTACTTCATGTAAGGAAGTACAGGTTGCAGATGCGCAGTGTAATAAAGCCCGCATTGCCCATAATATGATTCCATTCATCCAGATCGATCGGGATGAAGCCGAGAATGACGATAACTTTGAACGCGTCAGTTAAATCTTGAATTTAAGATTTTAAAAAACAGAGCTTCGGCTCTGTTTTTTATTGGAGATAAATATTGGCATGCTTGAGCTTCAAATTTACAGGTAAATTATTATCGCTGAATGATTGGTTTTTTATTTCACTATCTGTGGAAAAGAAGAAGTGCATAAATGATTTTGTAAGCTTAATAATTCTTCTTGCCAAGCTGGAATATTTAAACTGTTGATTGAATAGTCGAATTTATAAATTTAGGCAGTTAAATTAAATCTAAGTCCAGATTTCGACAAAATAAATTTTGCAATTGCAATGAAATTTAGAGCTAAATTTGTTTATAATGGCGCACGGAAATTACCAGTGAGACTGTTATGTTGACCATCGTTCAAGACGCGTTAACCTTCGATGATGTCCTATTACTCCCTGCCTACTCTACTGTTCTCCCAAAAGATGTCTCTCTAAAGACACGCCTGACTCGTGGCATTAACCTGAATATTCCTCTTGTGTCTGCAGCTATGGATACGGTGACTGAATCCCGTATGGCGATTGCAATGGCGCAAAATGGTGGTATCGGTATTCTGCACAAGAACATGGATATTGCTGCACAGGCTGCTGAAGTACGTCGTGTGAAGAAATTCGAAGCGGGTATGGTGAAAGATCCAATCATTGTTACCCCAGAAACTACCGTTCGTGAGTTGATTGCCTTAACTCAGGCAAACAATATTAGCGGTGTACCTGTTGTTAAAGATGGCAAAGTGGTTGGTATCGTGACAGGTCGTGATACACGCTTTGAAACCAATCTTGAACAGCCAGTCAGTAACATCATGACAGGTCAGGATCGTCTGGTCACAGTTCGTGAAGGTGAGTCGAAAGAAAACATCCAGGCCTTACTGCAAAAACACCGTATCGAAAAAGTTCTGGTGGTAAATGAACAGCAAGAACTGAAAGGTTTGATCACGGTTACAGATTTCCGCAAAGCTGAAAGCTATCCAAACAGCTGTAAAGATGACTTAGGTCGCCTACGCGTGGGTGCTGCAGTTGGTACGGGTGCAGAAACACCAAGCCGTGTTGAAGCATTGGTTGAAGCTGGTGTAGACGTGATTGTCGTCGATACTGCACATGGTCACTCTGCTGGTGTGATTGAACGTGTACGTTGGGTAAAACAGAACTTCCCACAAGTTCAGGTGATTGGCGGTAACATTGCAACGGGTGATGCTGCACTTGCACTTCTGGATGCTGGTGCAGATGCTGTTAAAGTGGGTATCGGTCCTGGTTCAATCTGTACGACGCGTATTGTTGCCGGTATTGGTATGCCACAAATCTCTGCAATCGATTCAGTTGCGAATGCATTGAAAGAACAGATTCCATTGATTGCTGATGGTGGTATCCGTTTCTCTGGCGATATGGCAAAAGCGATTGGCGCTGGTGCAAGCACCATCATGGTGGGTTCACTGTTGGCTGGTACCGAAGAAGCACCAGGTGAAGTTGAGTTCTTCCAGGGTCGTTACTATAAAGCTTACCGTGGTATGGGCTCATTGGGTGCGATGGCTGGAGCAACAGGTTCTGCGGACCGTTATTTCCAGGATTCTAAAGCGGGTGCCGAGAAACTGGTTCCAGAAGGCATTGAAGGGCGTGTGCCTTATAAAGGTCCAATGGGTAACATCGTGCATCAAATGATGGGCGGTCTGCGTTCATCTATGGGTTATACCGGTTCTGCAGTAATTGAAGATCTTCGCCAAAATGCGAAGTTTGTGAAAATCACTTCTGCAGGTATGTCTGAATCTCACGTACATGACGTGACGATTACCAAGGAAGCGCCGAATTATCGCGTTGGCTAATTTCCTTTCTGCACTCGTTCGAAAAAAGCCGTCATAGCAATGACGGCTTTTTTATTTTGGTGTAAAGTGTCACACATTGTAAAAATGGATGATGGAAATCACCCAATAAGAAGTGAGACAACGATGAGTTATTTTGGCACCGATGGTATCCGTGGCAAGTTTGGCGAATTGCCAATTACGCCTGAGTTTGCGCTTAAATTAGGCTTTGCTGCAGGAAAGGTACTCAAGCGATATAGTAAGAAAAATAAACCGCTGGTGGTGATGGGAAAAGATACGCGTTTATCAGGCTATATTTTAGAATCTGCCTTGCAGGCAGGCCTGAACGCAGCAGGTGTTTATGTACATTTACTGGGTCCATTACCGACTCCTGCAATTGCCCATTTGACCCGTGCACTGCATGCCAGTCTGGGTATTGTTATTTCAGCTTCTCATAATCCGTATTTTGATAATGGGATTAAATTCTTCTCGGGTGAGGGCAAAAAACTGCCAGATGCTTTGCAGGATGAAATTAATCAGGAGCTCGAAAAAGAAATAAGTATTGAAGATACGGCGAACCTGGGTAAAAGTTTCCGTGTCAAAGATGCCAATGGTCGTTATATCGAATTCTGTAAATCGACATTCCCTTATCATTTAGATCTGAATGATTTAACGATTGTAGTGGATTGTGCCAATGGGGCAGCCTATAACGTAGGTCCTGCAGTGTTCCGTGAATTGGGTGCAAAAGTTATTGCAATGTTTGATGATCCTGATGGTCTCAATATCAATAAAGACTGTGGCTCAACTCATCCTGAGAATCTGCAAAAAGCAGTCGTTGAATATCAGGCTGATCTTGGGATTGCCTTTGATGGAGATGCTGACCGTGTCATTATGGTCGACAAAAACGGTGAGCAGATTACTGGTGACCATATTCTGTATATCCTTGCCACTCAGGCCAAAAATAAGCCAGCAGGAATTGTGGGCACACTCATGAGTAATATGGCGCTGGAACTGGCTCTAGAAAAAGCCCAAGTCCCATTCTTGCGTGCCAAGGTGGGTGACCGTCATGTATTACAAGGTCTGGAGCAAAAGGGCTGGGTCACTGGCGGTGAGCCATCCGGTCATATCCTGACATTAGACAAGAGCACCACGGGTGATGCCATTATTGCTGCGCTACAAGTATTGACAGTGATGGTTGAGCAGAAGAAAGCCCTGCATGAACTGGTAGCTGATTTCCGCTTGTTACCGAACGTATTGGTCAATGTGCGTCTGGATGCCATGTTTGATCCGTACGCCGTCCCTGCGCTTGCTGCTGAATTTGAAAAAGCAGAACAACAGCTGAAAGGCCGTGGCCGCTTGCTGATTCGTAAGTCAGGTACTGAGCCGGTTATTCGTGTTATGGTGGAAGGCGAAGACCTGGATGAAGTCACTACACTGGCCCATTCATTGGCAGATGCTATACGTGCCAATGCTGCCTAAACTTGCTGACTGATTATAGAGAGATGGAATGACTGATTTAATTAAAGATCTGAGTGAACTACGCCTGAATTATCAGAAAGGCGAGCTGCTTGAGGATCAGGTTAAACTGGATCCACATGAACAGTTTTTGCTCTGGTTTAACCATGCCCTGGCAGCGCAATTGCATGAGCCTTATGCCATGTCACTGGCTACGGCAAATGCGCAAGGTCGTCCGCATGTACGCACAGTCTTGCTACGTGGGGCGACTCCAGATGGCTATGCTTTCTATACCAATTATGATAGCCAGAAAGGGATGGATCTTGAGGTAAATCCTTATGCTGAGCTGCTATTTTACTGGCAGGAGCAGGAACGACAAATCCGTGTTTCTGGGCGTGTAGTTAAAATCTCTGAAGAAGAATCCACAGATTATTATCATAAGCGTCCACGTGACAGTCAGATTGCTGCGCATGTCAGTACGCCCCAGAGTGGTGTGATTGCCAGTCGCGATGAACTGCAGCAGCGTTTCTGGGACTACCATGATACGATGGCGAACCAGGAACAGCTTGATAAGCCAGAATTCTGGGGTGGTTACCGTTTAGTACCTGATTATTATGAATTCTGGCAAGGACGTCCAAATCGTTTGCATGATCGTCTGAGTTATACCAGGACTGACGATGCCTGGACATTGCAGCGACTGATGCCATAAATGCCAAAACTTGAAATCAAGCAGCGCCCTTTACTGACCCGTCCTGAATCTTTTCAGGACGTACCGTCTTTTATTGCAGAGATTCTGGCACGCCGTGGAGTGGAATCGCAGCAGGAGCTTGAGCTGAAACTCAAGCATCTGTTGGCACCGAGCATGAAAGGCTTGCCGGAAGCCATTCAGCTGATCGATGCAGCGATTGATGCAGGTCAGAAAATCGTGATTGTCGGTGATTATGATGCCGATGGTGCCACCAGTACCGCATTAATGCTGCTGGCACTGCGTGATATGGGAGCGGATGTTGATTATCTGGTCCCCGACCGTTTTAAATATGGCTATGGCTTAACGCCGGCAATTGCTGATCTGGCATTTGCCAGTTTTACCCCTGATCTACTCATTACTGTGGATAATGGTATTTCCAGTCATGACGGGGTGAAACAGGCACAAGATCATGGTATGCAAGTGATTATCACTGATCACCATCTTACCACCAAACCGACACCTGCTGCTGAAGCAGTGGTCAATCCAAATCAGCTCGGTTGTGAATTCCCAAGCAAGGCACTGGCTGGGGTAGGCGTGGCTTTCTATGTATTAGCCAATCTATCTACCCATCGTAAGAAGCTTGGTAAGTCTTCTACAGTAATCACCAACTATCTGGATCTGGTGGCACTGGGAACCTATGCAGATGTAGCTAGCCTAGACTATAACAACCGCATTCTGGTTGATGCTGGGCTGAAACGGATTCAGCAGCACTTATGCCGTCCAGGGATTAGTGCACTGCTGGAAATCGCAGGGCGGGATGCAGCAACGTTAAAAGCCCAAGATCTCGGTTTTGTGCTGGGCCCGCGAATTAATGCGGCTGGACGTATGGAAACCATGGATATCGGGATTGAATGTCTGCTCGCTAAAGATCTGGCAACTGCTTATCCACTCGCAGAACAGCTGAATCAGCTCAATGTCGAGCGCCGTCAGGTCGAAGGCAAGATCAAGCAGGAGGCGCTGGCTGAACTGGAAAAAATCCAGCTGGATGAAATAGAGCTGCCGGCTGCCCTGATCATGTTTGAACAGCATTGGCATCAAGGCGTGATTGGAATTGTCGCTGGACGTTTAAAAGAACAGTTTCATCGTCCAAGTATTGTTTTTGCTGCAGATGAAGATGGCATTCATATCAAGGGTTCTGCACGTTCAATTGAGGGGATTCATATCCGTGATGCGATTGAGCGGGTGGCTGAACAAAATCCACATATTGTCAGTCACTTTGGTGGGCATGCAGCTGCGGCAGGCCTGACCATTAAAAAAGCACATTTTGCTGAATTTAAGCAGACCTTTGAACAGTTAATAGGCAGTATGGATGAAAGTCTGTTTACTGCAACGTTATGGACTGATGGTGAGCTGCCAGCCTCTGCATTTCAGATTGATACAGTAGATCTTCTACATAATCTGAGCCCATGGGGACAGAAATTTCCACAACCTATATTTGAAGGCATATTTAAAGTATTGGATTATCGCTGGCTTAAAGAGGTACATCTGAAGCTGCGAGTGGCGCTGGAAAATGGACAAGTGGTGGATGCGATTGCCTTTAATGCAGCCAGCAAATATCAGTTTGACCCAATGCAGGACAATGTACGTCTGGTCTATGAACTGGACAAAAATATCTTTAATGGCAATGTCAGTTTGCAGATGCGGATTGCACATCTGGAACAGTAAATAAAAAAACCGCTCAAAAGAGCGGTTTTTTTATACTCTGTAATATTTAATTAGAAGCGATATGCTGCACGAACAGAGAAAGAATCTTCATCATCACCTAAGCCTATACGTCCTTCAAGGCTCATTTGAGGACTGAAGAATTTTTTTGCATTGATGCCAAACTCGTCATAGACATCATTGTCATAATAGTCAACGCCTATGCTAAAGGTTTTATCAAAGTAGTAGTCGCCACGTAATGAGAATTCATCTAAATCGCCGAGACCGAAATAAGCTTCGAGGTTGATGTCATTACCTGCCAATGGTGCAACATATTTAGCGCGTAAAGTTGGATCAACACCATCATCATTGTCATTGTCCCAACCACGCAGGCCAGCTGCAAGTAGTAGGCCTGGTACTGGTAAATAACCTACTTCAGCACCATACGTGGTTAGATCTGATTCGGCTGTGACAGGGCCAAGTTCAACTTCTGTTTCATTATGGCTAATGTCAGCACTGATATAGAAATCAGAGTTAGGTACAAATAATTCTACGCCTGCTCCTAAACTCGTAGTATCGATGTCATCATTACTAATATAGGCAAACCCACCATTCACATTACTGGCACGATTTAAAAAAGCAGCTTCATTGAATGGGGCGTTTTTCACTTGTACAGGATTAAAGTAGTAGGTTCCATCTAGACCAAATCCGATTGCAGAATCTCCTTGATCGGGATCAATATAAATCAGATTACCACCTACTTCAGTCTGATAAGCATGGCTCAAACCAAATGTACCCAGCAGGGCAGTTACAAGTACAATTTTTTTTAACATGTAAAAGTCTCGGTTGTTATTGATAAAACTTGAAATTTTATACTTGTAACAAATTGTATGTTTTTTATTCTTATGGTCAAGACCATTGGTCTTATTTTGGTGCATTAAAAAAGCCCCTCCGAAGAAGGGCTTTTTTATTAAAGCTATGTCTAACTTAAATTAGAAGCGGTATTTTGCAGCTACACCAAATTTGTTGTAGTCATTATTACCTGCTTCACCAAAGCCTACACGGCCTTCAAGGCTAACTTGCTGGTTGATGAATTTACGTGCACTCACACCAAATTCACTACGGTCGATAAGGTCATTGTTCTGATAGTCAGCACCAACGCTTAAAGTTTTATCGATAAAGTAGTCAGCTTTCAGGTTGTACTCATCAAGATCACCAAAAGCGGCACCAGCTTCAAGGTTAATGTCTTTACCGTTGCTTAAGGTAGTCACATATTTTGCACGAAGTGTTGGATCTACACCGTCATCACGGTCGTTATCCCATCCTTTCACACCAGCAGCAATCAATAAGCCTGGCGCTGGAAGGTAACCCACTTCTGCAGCATAAGTAGTCAGGTCATTATCGAAGTCATCATTGTCTTGTAAATCATGACCACTTACCTTACCACCTAGATAGAAGTCTGAATTCGGTACAAAGTATTCTGCACCGACACCGTAACGATGTGCTTCTGCATCACCAATTTCATCATACTGGTATTCAGCTTTCACATTGCTTGCACGATCAAGGAAAGCAGCTTCGGCTAATGGTGAATTACGCGTTTGTACAGGATTAAAGTAGTAAGTGCCATCTACACCGAAAGAGCCGCTTGAACTACCGTTGTCCGGATCTGTTAAGCCTGCTGATGCACCAATTTCTGCTTGATAAGCATGTGCTGCGGTACCCGTAAAAGCTACGGCTGAAATTAGTGCTGAAGCGATTGCTAATTTTTTCATGCGGATACTCCCCTCTGAAATTTTGGCTGGGATTTAATACATTTTTTGTTACAGTTTCAGTCTAGCCCAAATCGGCAGATCGTCAATCAAGGGAAAGTTACATTAATGTCAATTCAGTAATTTTGTGTAATTTTATGATTTTAATTCATTGAAATATAAATAAAAAGAACAATGTTTTGTTTTATTAAAACTATGTAAAGATTGTGAATTTTAGACATTTTGATTAATAAATAATCAGAAAATTTATGATTAAATAGACTCGTTGAGTTTTAAAAAATTAGAAATTTTTCGTTAATAAAATTCATTTTGAATGCATTTTCTCTCTATATGAAGATGAATCAACACTGCTAAATTGATTGAGTTGAATTATTGAAATAAATATTTATGGCAGGCAGAAATCATACAGATGTCCTGTTCAAACTGCGGGAAAGGACTGTGATATAATTGCCTGCTAAAAATTTATGCCTTATTGATTGAGAGAAATTCACGTGGAAATTAATCCTTATCTACTCCAGCTAAAAGACTTGAACGAACGTGGTCAAACACTACGGGGGTATCTTTGACTACGATCTGAAAAAAGAGCGTTTGGAAGAGGTTCTCCGTGAATTAGAAGATCCAGCCATCTGGAATGATCAGAACCGTGCGCAGGCTATGGCCAAAGAAAAAGGCGAGCTTGAGAATGTACTGAATGTACTGGATGGTCTGGCGAATCAGCTTGAAGATGCACAAGCCATGCTTGATCTGGCTGTAGAAGCCGATGAAGAAGCCATGCTTGAAGATGTACAGGCAGAATTGACAACAGCAGAGGAAGAGCTGGCAAAGCTTGAATTCCGTCGTATGTTCAGTAATCCGATGGATCCGAATCCATGCTATGTGGAAATTCAGGCAGGTTCAGGTGGTACAGAAGCACAAGACTGGGCATCGATGCTGCTGCGTATGTACATGCGCTGGATTGAACGTCATGGTTTTAAAGCAGAAGTGATGGAAGAGTCTGACGGTGATGTAGCCGGGATTAAGTCTGCTACGATCCGTGTAGAAGGTGAGTATGCCTATGGCTGGTTACGTACCGAATCAGGTGTACACCGTCTAGTACGTAAATCACCATTTGACTCGGGTAACCGCCGTCATACCTCATTCTCTGCAGTATTTGTATCGCCTGAAGTAGATGACAATATTGAGATTGAAATCAATCCTTCAGATGTCCGTACCGATACTTACCGTGCCTCGGGTGCCGGTGGTCAGCACATTAACAAAACTGACTCTGCGGTACGTCTGACCCATATTCCAACCGGTATTGTGGTGGCCTGTCAAAACCAGCGTTCACAACATGCCAACCGTGACCATGCCTGGAAACAGTTACGTGCAAAACTCTATGAACTGGAAATGAGCAAACGTAATGAAGCCGCTCAGGCATTAGAAGACTCGAAGTCTGACATTGGTTGGGGTAGCCAGATCCGTTCTTATGTACTGGATGACTCACGTATCAAAGACTTACGTACTGGTGTTGAAAATTCAAATACAGGTGCAGTTCTGGATGGTGATCTGGATAAATTTATTGAAGCAAGCTTGAAACAAGGCCTGTAAGCAGACCTTTTAACTCTCTGCGTAGCAAAGCAGATACAGTTTGTGACTCTTATATCTAAAATATTCGATATATAAATCGAAAAAATACGATATAATGGGATAAATGCTGCAATCAGCTTTGTTGCGCACGACTATGTGATGTGACTATGGACTTTGATCTGATCTTTAAAGCACTGGCAAATCCCACACGCCGGCAAATTCTGGAATGGTTAAAAACACCAGAGCAGTTTCTGTCTGCCGAAGAATGTGGCGGCTTTCAGCGTGGTGTTTGTGCGGGCCAGATTGAAAAATTAGGGCAAGTTTCGCAGTCCACCATGTCCAATCATTTGTCCGTGTTACAGCAGGCGGGATTAATTACCGCCACCAAACATGGGCAATGGTCATATTTCTCCCGCAACGAAGCTTTGATTCAGCAGTACATCGAACATCTACAACAATACCTCTAAAACATATCTGGAGGTCGGAGTCAGTATGGCTGAATTAAATACCCCCCTGAAACTGGGTGCGCTTGAATTAAAAAACCGTGTCATCATGGCACCTTTAACCCGTAGTCGTGCAACTGATGAGCGTGTCCCAACCGCGATGATGGCTGAGTATTATGCCCAACGTGCAAGTGCAGGCCTGATCATTTCTGAAGCGACTGTCATTTCTGAAGAAGCCAATGGTTACCGCAATACACCTGGGCTATTTACAGATGCACAGGTCGAAGGCTGGAAACTGGTAACCAATGCTGTACATGAGAAGGGTGGTTTAATCGTTGCCCAACTATGGCATGTGGGGCGTGTTTCTGATCCAGAGCTGTTAAATGGTGAAACACCGGTATCTGCAAGTTCAGTACAACAGGCCGGTCACGTCAGCCTGTTACGTCCTAAGCGCCCTTATGTTCTTCCACGTCCGCTGGAAATCTCAGAAATTCATGCCATTACCGAGCAATATAAGCAGGCTGCTATTCGTGCCAAAGACGCCGGTTTTGATGGAGTAGAGTTGCATGGCGCCAATGGTTATCTGATTGACCAGTTCCTGCAAACCAAGACCAACAAGCGTGAAGATGAATACGGTGGTTCTGTTGAAAACCGGGCTCGTTTCCTGCTGGAAGTGGTGGATGCCTTGATCGAAGTCTGGGGCGCAGATCGTGTTGGTGTGCATCTGGCACCACGTGGTGACGAGCATGATATGGGTGATGATGATCCACGTGAAACATTTGGTTATGCGATGGAGCAGCTGGGCAAACGTCAGATCGCGTTTTTCTTTACCCGTGAATATCTGGCTGAAGACAGCATTTCTGAATATATGAAACAGCGTTCAGGTGGCGTGCCGTATATTGCCAACATGCGCTTGAGCCGTGAGGATGCTATTCAACTTTTAGCCTCAGGTAAAGCAGATGCGGTCTCTTTTGGTAAGGCCTATATTGCCAATCCTGACCTATACGAGCGTCTGCTGCAAGATGCACCGCTGAACGAGCTAAAACTGGAAAATATGATCGGCAGTCAGGCGGCTGAGGGTTATATTGATTACCCGACTTTGGCCGAAGTAAAAGTTTTAAGCACAATAGAATAATCTGAAAATGAGCTACATCGGTTAACATGTCGATGTGGCTCTGTTATATTTTGCCGATTCACTCAATTTCGGGGCAACATTTGGCTACTCCTTTTTGGTACAACGCGGCACTGACACTGATCAAGCCTTTATATCAGTCACGTATTCGCAAGCGTGCGGAAAGTCCTGAACAACTACAACAGGAATTGCTTGAGCGTTTTGGTCCGTTTCAGACCCCAAAAAACAAACATGCCATCTGGTTTCATGTGGTTTCGGTTGGAGAGACCAATGCAGCACAGCCACTGATTGAATATTATTTAAAATCAGGCCATCCGGTGCTGGTGACCAATACCACTAAAACAGGTCAGGCACGCGCTAAATCTCTTTTTCTTAAAGAACCCTATTTAAATTTATTTCAGGCAGTTTATTTACCTGCCGATCAAAAACATCTGATTCAGGATTTTTATCAGAAATATCAGCCGAAATTATTGCTATTAATGGAAACTGAGCTCTGGCCAAATCTCATTGATCAGGCAAAGAATTATAAGGTGCCTTGTCTGTTGCTGAATGCCCGTCTTTCAGAAAAATCAGCTCAAGGTTATGGCAAGGTCAAAGGGCTAACCCGTGGCATGCTGAACGCAATGCAGCAGCTATTGGCTCAGGATCTTGCAACCCAACAACGTTATATTGATTTAGGCATCGAAACTAAAAAAACCCAGGTTTTAGGCAATATCAAGTTTGATATCACGGCACCACAGCAGTTTATTGAGCATGCGAGTGAGTTAAAACGGGAATGGACTTTACAAGGCCGTAAGATCATTACCTTGGCCAGTACCCATGCACCGGAAGAACAGCAGCTGATGGCCGAATTAAAACCGGCTCTAGATACTGATCCAAACTTACTGTGTATTGTGGTGCCACGTCATCCGGAACGTTTTGATGAAGTGTTTCAGGCAGCTCAAGCTTTAAATTTACGCACCCAGCGCCGTAGTTTAGGGCAGAAAGTTGAAGCTAATACCCAGATTTATCTGGCAGATTCAATGGGTGAAATGTGGCTATGGTATGCTTTAAGTAAGACCTGTTATGTCGGTGGTTCATTGAATGAGCCAGGGGGTGGACACAATATTCTGGAGCCAATCGCGCTGAATGTGCCAACTATTTTGGGCAAGAATTATTTTAATTTCCAGACTATTGTGGATGAGTTTGTGGAAGCTCAGGCTGTAGAAGTGGTCGAAAATGCTCAGCAGGCTGCTATGACTTTGCTGAAGATTCTAAATGATTCATCCAAGGCAGAAAGTTTAAATACCGCAGCACAAAAGATTATGCAGCAGAATCAGGGTTCGCTTGCCAAGCATATTGCAGTAATAGATCAGTATTTGTAAAACTGCACCACACTCGCATATATCGGTTTACTACTAAAAGTTTAATTGTAGAGATGACCTACTTTTCAGAGATGAAAAGTAGCAAAAATCTTTTGTTTGATTGAGGATATATCCATGTACCCCAATCAAACGGGTAACATCCATGTCACCTGTCACGAATGCCAATGGCGAGTTGTGATTCCTATATTGAGTTGTGATTCCTATATGACTCATTGTTGTGCTGATGATTGTCGTGCAGACAATGCGTTACTGAATTAAATCTTTTAATTGGTTTTTAGTTATGAACATCGTCCTACTTGATCCTCGTCAAACCCAATCTGAGATTTGGGCGATCAGTGCCAAACGTCAATTGGAACATTTGCAACAGCATCTGGATATTCAAGTCGGTGATACGCTTAAAGTGGGTATCCGTGAAGGCAAACGGTATCTTACGGAAATTATCGAAATTACAGAAAAAACAGTTCGTTTCAAACCCTTAAAAGAAGAAGCTGTGCCTGCGAAGTTGCCAGTGACGCTGATTGTGGCTTTACCACGTCCGAAAGTGTTGCGTCGTTTAATTATGGATGCGGCGACACTTGGGGTAGAGAAGATCATTCTGCTGCATAGTTATCGGGTTGATAAAAGCTATTGGCAAACTCCATTTTTACAACAGTTAGATCATTATATAGAGCTGGGACTGGAACAGGCCGGGGATACGATTGCGCCGAAAATTGAACTCTATAAACGTTTTAAACCCTTTGTAGAAGATGTACTACCGACCTTGATTCGCACAGATTGCCCGGCTTATGTGGCGCATCCTTATGCTGAAAGCAAAATGCCTTTTGCAATTGAGCATCCGTGTACGGTGGTGATTGGACCAGAAGGCGGTTTTATTCCTTATGAAATAGATCTGCTTATAAAAAACGGCTGCCAGGCTGTGAGCCTTGGCAACCGTATTATCCGTACTGAAACAGTAATCCCTTATGTCTTAGGTCGACTGTTTGGCACGGCCTGAATCATCTTCAGTATTTTCACCACGGTACACTTTTACTTCCTGTACAGGGTAGGGAATTGAAATGCCATGTTCCGCGAAGGCTTCAATCACATGTTCCTGAACGGTACTAATTGAATTACCTGTAGAATTTTCCTGGGTATCGACCCACCAAGTTACCGTCAGATTAATTGAGAAGTCAGCCAGTTGAGTCACATTGACATTAAAAGCGGGCTGGCTGAGGATCAACTGATCCTTGTCCAGAATTGCCATAATGATACTCTTGGCTTTCTGCACATCATCTTCATAGCCAATACCAACCACAAACTGACAGCGGCGGCGCGGATAAGCCGTATTTACTGTCACGGCACTGGTATAAACCGTTGCATTTGGAATCACAATACGGCGGCCATCGGGTGAGCGCAGGAAAGTTGCACGGATCTGGATATCTTCTACCGTGCCTTCCATGCCTGAGACAATAATGTCATCGCCAATTTTAAACGGTTCACCGAGCAGAATCAGCACGCCGGACAACAGGTTCTGGAAAATATCCTTGAAAGCGAAACCGATCGCCACCGAACCAATCCCCAAGGCACTCATCAGCTGCCCGGGTGTAAAGCCTGGAATAGCAATGACCATGGCAATCAGGAAGCCAATAAAAATAATTGCAGATGTACCGACACGGTTAAGTACCAATACCAGGTTCTGTTTACTGTAACTCCGTTCACCAATCGCTTTACGTACAAAAAACTTGAACAGTTTCGAAAGCAGGTAAAAGATACTGAAAACTACCAGTGCGATACAGATATAAGGCAGGCGCTCCCAAAACGCCTCAATAAATTTATCGACGGTTGAATACGCATCATTATATTTAGCCGTGTGCTCAATGACGGTCTGAGCAGTTTTTTCAGTTGCTTGATGCAACAGCTCAGTGGTCCCTTCAGTCACTTGGCTTAGAGCATTGTCTTTTTCAGCCACGAGTATCCCGATTATAAAAAAATCGCATTATTTTGCCTGATTTTTACATTGAACTTAATAGAAAGTTGCATAGCCCTTGCGGGTGGTAGCAAAATTTAACATAAGCTTAAAAATATTCTGTCCCTTGCTGGATCACTTCCTGTGGACTTTCCAGCTCACCACTTCCCATCATGAAGGATACCATGCTGCTAGCAGCAAACAGACTTAACACGGTCAATAGTATTATCAGCCAGGCCAGAATTTTTTCCCAGACTGCAGTTGGTCGCGGTGCACCAAAGCGGTTATGTCCTGCTGTGCCTCTTGCCAGCAGCAGATAGAAAATAAATAAAATATTAACCACCGGCACTAGCATCAGCAGCATCAGCCAGCCAGATTTATTCAGGTCATGCAGGCGGCGTGCCACTACCACAATATAGAAATACAGATAGAACACAACCAACAGCAGATAGCCCAAGCCAGCCAAACCAGTCAGTGCATCAACAAACTGCCGATTATCCAGAGACAAGGTGGTCAGGCTGAAAATACCGCTGACCAGACTGAGGGCAATCGAAGCAAAGAAAAAAATGATATGCAGGAAAGCGTACCAGCCAATAAAGCTGAGCCGGCCAAAGCGCCCTTCAAGAGATAGCGGATTATCATTGGAAGGTGCCGGAGAGCGGGAGAAGAATGGCGAAGTATCTTTAGAATTCATGGGCTGAGCCAGTTCAAGTAATTGAAAACAGGCAAACATGTTTGCCTGTAAGGAAGTATAAAAATTCAACACTATTATAAGATTAAACGGAATGGTGAGATACGAAAACTAGACAGGAATGTATTGGATTCATCTGTAAACCTATGTTTTAAATGAATTGATCAGAATACGACCAAAGCATGATTGTCCAATTTGAGATAAGCCGTTCATACTGAGCTATGCATAAAAAACAATCAATAACGTGGCATGAACCTCTCGTGATGAGAGGGAATAAGATCAAGGAAGTAAATAATGAAAGAGATCTATCCTGTACCAGCAGAATTTAAAAAAACCGCACGGACCACCGAGGCTGAATATTTCGAACGCTATCAGCGCTCTATTGAAGAACCGGATGAGTTTTGGGCCGAGCAAGCCCAGCGCCTTGACTGGATCAAGCCATTTACCAAAGTTAAAGATACCAGCTTCGACAAAGATAATTTCAAGATCGAATGGTTTGCTGATGGTCAGCTGAATGTCAGTGCCAACTGTCTGGACCGCCATCTAAAAGAACATCCTTATAAGCCGGCAATTATCTGGGAAGGGGATCATCCATCCCGTCACAAGATTATCTCTTTTCATGAGCTGTATGATGAAACCTGCCGCTTTGCCAATGTCCTGAAAAAGAACGGCATCAAGAAAGGTGACCGTGTGGTGCTGTACATGCCAATGGTCTCTGAAGCTGCGATTGCCATGCTGGCCTGTGCCCGTATTGGCGCAGTACATTGCGTGGTATTTGGCGGTTTCTCGCCAGACTCGCTGGCTAGCCGTATTGAGGACAGTCAGGCGAAAATGGTCATCACAGCTGACTCCGGTATGCGTGGCGGCAAGCCCATTCCGCTGAAAGCCAATGTGGATGAAGCCCTGAAAATTGCTGGTACTGAATCAGTAGAGCACGTCATGGTGGTGCATCGCACGGGTAATCCGATCGAAATGAAGGAAGGTCGGGATCTGTGGTATCACATGGAAATCATGACGGTCAATGAGATCTGCCCACCTGAACCCATGAATGCAGAAGATCCACTGTTTATTCTGTATACATCGGGTTCAACAGGCAAGCCAAAAGGGGTACTGCATACCACCGGTGGTTATCTGACGTATGTGAACTCTAGCTTCCGCGAAATTTTCGACATCAAGCAGGATGACGTGTTCTGGTGTACAGCTGATGTGGGCTGGATTACGGGTCATTCCTATGTACTGTATGGTCCATTGTCGAACGGTACCACCACAGTCATGTTTGAAGGGGTTCCGCAATATCCAAGCTGGGCACGCACCGGGCATATCGTGGACAAACACAATGTCACTATTCTCTACACCGCACCCACTGCGATTCGCGCCATGATGCGTGAAGGGGATGCCTTTGTGCGTGAAAGTGACCGCAGCAGCCTGCGCCTGCTTGGTTCAGTCGGGGAACCGATTAATCCGGAAGCCTGGAACTGGTACTACAGTGTGGTAGGTGAAAGTCGCTGTCCGATCGTGGATACCTGGTGGCAAACCGAAACCGGTGGTTTCATGATTACCCCATTACCGGGTGCGACCGATCTGAAACCGGGCTCTGCAACCCGGCCATTCTTTGGTGTGCAGCCAGCGATTGTTGATGCTGAAGGCAAAGAGATGGAAGGTGCAGTGGAAGGTAATCTGGTGATCAAGGATTCCTGGCCAGGTCAGATGCGCACCATCTGGGGTGATCCGGAACGCTTTATCGAGGCTTATTTCTCGACTTATCCGGGGACCTATTTCACGGGTGATGGTGCCCGTCGGGATGAAGATGGCTATTACTGGATTACTGGTCGTGTCGATGACGTGCTGAATGTATCAGGTCATCGTCTGGGAACAGCTGAAATTGAAAGTGCGTTGGTGGCACATGAGTCTGTAGCTGAAGCTGCAGTCGTGGGTATGCCGCATGATATTAAAGGTCAGGGTATCTGTGCTTTCGTGACTCTGCAGGCAGGAACCGAGAGTACGGAAGAACTGCGTGCTGAACTGGTGGCCTGGGTGCGCAAGATTCTTGGACCAGTCGCGACGCCAGATGCACTGCACTGGGCGCCGGCATTACCGAAAACCCGCTCTGGTAAAATCATGCGCCGGATCTTGAGAAAAATTGCAGCGAATGAGCTGGATAGCTTAGGTGATACTTCAACTTTAGCCGAACCACAGGTGGTGGATAACCTGATTGCTGAAGTGCAAAAAACAGCTTAAATTTTTATAAAATCAAGAGAATACCGGCTTTCTTTAGCCGGTATTTTTATATCACTGATAAGCTCTGCATGCTTTCGGATATGGGCTCCGAGTTTGATCTGTTAAGCTTCTGGCATGCTGTAGATAGCTGAAATGAGTACAAAAGAATGAATGTGCGACAACAATACCTGAATCAATCTCCGCTTGATATTGCTCAGTCTCTGGCAGATCAGTTTGCCCTGAGCGCAGCTGAACGTGATAAACAGGGGGGCAATCCCAAGCAGCAACGCGACCTGATTCGTGACAGTGGCTTGCTCGGGTTGTCTATTCCAAAGCAATATGGCGGGCTGGGTGCAGACTGGCAGACAATTTTCCAGACCATTCAGGCAATTGCACGCGTAGACAGTTCACTGGCACATGTTTATGGCTTTCATCATCTGTTGATTGCGACGGTACAGCTGTTCTCACAGCCGGAACAATATGGCTTATGGTTTGAACAGACTGCACGTAAAAACCTATTCTGGGGCAATACCTTAAACCCGCTGGATCGACGTACGACAGCCATTAAAGTTTCTGACCAAGAATATATTTTCCATGGAGACAAGAGCTTCTGTTCCGGTTCAATCGACTCAGACATCCTGCTCTGTTCAGGTTATAACGAAGAGGGCCAACTACTGATTGGCGTAATTCCGACCCAGCGTGAAGGCGTCAGCTTCCTGGGTGACTGGAATAATATGGGCCAGCGTCAAACAGACAGTGGTACCAGTCATTTTGAACAGGTGAAAATTCATAAAGATGAGCTGTTATTGAATCCAGGACCATTGAGTACACCATATTCCAGCCTGCGTCCATTGATTGCCCAGCTGATTTTTGTGCATATGTTCCTCGGTGTAGCGGAAGGGGCTTTTGAAGTAGCCAAGCAGACGGTACAAAGTCAGAAAGCCTGGTCGAAATCACTGGTTGAAAATGCAGTCAATGATCCCTTTACCCAGAAGCATTTTGCCGATTTTTATGTACAGCTAGAAGGTGTACGTCTATTGGCAAATAAAGCCATTCAGACTTTGCAAAAGGCTTGGAATGTTGGGCCTGATCTAACAGTTGAAGAGCGTGGTGAAGTATCTATTGCCATTGCCACCGCAAAAATTGCCGCAACCCATACTTCACTGTATATTACCCAGAATATTTTCCAGGTCATGGGCGCACGGGCAACGACTGCCAAGCTAAATCTGGACCGTTTCTGGCGCAATGTACGCACCCAGACCCTGCATGATCCGGTGGATTATAAATATCAGGAAATAGGTGAATGGATACTGACGGGTAAAGTGCCTGATCCAAGTTTTTATGCTTGATTCATCTTTTAAAAAGCTTCCATTTGGAGGCTTTTTATTGGTTAGTATTTTGACTTAAATTTGTTTAAATACTTCAATTGCCCGGACGCGGGACTGTTTTAAATCGACAATCGGTTTTGGATAATGCAGCCCTAAATCTGGATTTTTGGCATAAGGTTCATGAATGGTTTTAGCATCCAGATGTGCCAGTTCTGGAACCCATTCACGGATATAGTCGCCGTTGGGATCGAAACGCTGTGACTGATTCACCGGATTAAAAATCCGGAAATAAGGTGCTGCATCCATGCCGGTCGAGGCACACCATTGCCAGCCGCCATTGTTAGCAGCTAGGTCACCATCAATCAGATGTTGCATAAACCAGGCTTCGCCCAGCCGCCAGTCGATCAACAGGTTTTTGCTCAGAAACATTGCAGTAATCATACGTACCCGGTTATGCATCCAGCCCGTTGCCAGCAGCTGGCGCATACCAGCATCAACAATCGGAATCCCCGTCCGGCCTTGCTGCCAGGCAGCTAAATCTTCTGGAGCATCACGCCATTCTATCGCCTTGGTATTTTCCTTAAATGGCTGATGTCTGGACACTTTAGGAAAATCGTGCAGGGTATGCTGGTAAAATTCACGCCAGAGCAGTTCATCCAGCCAGGTCTGCTGACCGACATCTTCAAGCTGGAAATAACCTTGAGAAGAGGTGAATAAAGCCTGCACACATTCCCGGATTGAAAGAATACCGATATTTAGATACGGCGATAACTGGCTGGTACCGTTGATCGCTGGAAAATCCCGATCGGTTTTATAATCCTTTAGCCGGTCTGCGATAAATTCATTCAGTAATTCAAAGGCGAGTTTATCTTCAACTGGCCAATACGGGTTGGCTGTCTCTTGCTGATAATTTTGAGCGAAAACATTCAAATCAAATTGAGATATATCGATAGCTTGCTTGGGCTGTACTTCAATATCTGGATAACAGGAAGGCACATCGATAAGCAGCCGTTCATAGCATTTCTTTTTAAATGCACTAAACACCTGATAAGGCTGCTGGCTCTGATTGCGGATCGAACCTAAAGGAAACAGGGTACGATCTTCATAGTATTCACAACTAATCTGATGCTGTTGCAATAATTGCTCGACAGCCTGATCACGCTGCTGCTCATTAAGCCCGGTTTCGATATTGCAGTGCACGGTGCTGATCTGAAATTGCTGGCACAGTGCCAAGAGCTGCTCTGAAATATCTTTCCAGAGTGGAATATTTAAAATAAGAAGAGGGATATTCAATGCTTCTAGCTGCTGTTTCAGGATTTTTAGCCGGCGCAGATAGAAGTCGATCTTGATCGGTGCATCCTGATGCAGTTGCCATTGTTCAGGTGACAGGATGACCAGCGCCAGACATTGCCTGCTTTGTGCTGCATGCCATAAGGCAGCGTGGTCATGAAGGCGTAAGTCATTCCGGAACCAGATCAGATGCATGACAGTTTTCTAAACCAATAAGATGCCATGCATTCTAGATAATCTGATCAAACAGAAATAGTAGAGAAATATTAACGTGATAGGAGCTGAAGTTTGTCACTATCAGCTCTGAAGGTATTAGCCTTTGGCGAGATGGATATTTTCCAGCGTATCTACCAGAGTTCGGGTCATCTGGTCAATTTCATAATTCACTTCATCACCAACCTGAACAGATTTCCAGGTCGTTAGGCGTAGGGTTTCTGGAATTAGGTCAATCGAAATCTCACTTTTGACACGATCAACATAGTTCACCGTTAGGCTGCAGCCATTCAGTCCGATAAAACCTTTTAGGAAAAAGTATTTGATATTGCCAGCTGGAATCTGCAGGTCGATATGCAAGGTTTCACCGCGACGCTCGATCTGAGTGACTTGAGCTGTGCCTTCAATATGTCCGTACAGATTATGACCGCCATTTTCCGCACCCACTTTTGCTGAACGTTCAATATTCACTTCATCACCGACTTTAAGCGATTTTAAGGTGGTGAGTTCAAGCGTGACATTAGAAATATCAAAATGAATCTGTTGCTGTTCACGGTCAATCGTGGTCACGGTCAGGCATACACCATTTACTGCGACACTGGCACCAATAAACACATCTGCAAAGAAACCTTGCTGATCACTGACAATGATCGTAACAAAGCCATCGCCTTTGCGAATTTCGACGACCTTTTCAAGGCCTTGGACAATACCGGTATACATAGTTAAAACATCTATTCTTGCAATTGCATCACATTGTAGGGAGGAATACAGAATCCGGCTAGCGTTGTACTGTACTGCCTGGTTTTCTGCCCAGATAAAAAAATCCCCTAAGCCGAGCCTTAGGGGAGTGAATGGAAAGCGCTGAGATTTGTTAGAATACTTATACGAGCTCAGCGTCTTCTTGTTGCACAGCTGTTGCCTGTTGTGCTTCAAGTTCACGGACCAAAGGCAAGACCTTTTGGCCAAAATATTCAACTTCTTCAATAAAGTGCAGGAAGCCAGACAGAATTAGGTCCACACCGACTTTTTTCAGTTCGATGATGCGTTCAGCAATTTGCTGCGGTGTACCAATCAGGTTGGTACGGAAGCCGTCATTGTATTGAACCAGATCTTCAAAAGTAGACTTGGCCCAGTTACCTTCACCTTCTGCGGTTGCTGCACCTGCTTCCCGCGTTGCATCACTAAAAGATCTCACTGCCTGGACATTGGCCTTGGCAACGATTTCCTGCAGTACTGCTTGTGCTTCTTCCTCAGTATCGCGCGCAATAACGAAGGCATTCACACCGATTTTCACCTGGTGATTGTTGGCTTTGGCCTTTTCCCGGATATCATCAATCTGTTTTTTCAGTTCTTCAGGTGTGTTGCCATTGGTAAAGTACCAGTCGGATACACGCGAAGCCATATCGCGTGCAGCGCGGGAGCTGCCCCCCTGGAAAATTTCAATATGCGGTTTCTGTACCGGCTTTGGACTCAAGCTATAGTCATTAAACTGGTAATACTTGCCATCAAAACTGAAATGATCTTGAGTCCACACACCTTTCAAACTGCGAATAAACTCTTCTGAACGCGCATAGCGCTGGTCATGCTCCGGCCATTCTTCACCAATCGCATCAAACTCACCGCGGAACCAGCCACTTACGACATTAATTGCAATACGGCCATTGGTCAGGTGATCGATGGTTGCCAGCTGTTTAGCAGCCAGCGCAGGTTTCCATGGACCTGGCAGAATCGCAGCGATGACTTTCAAACGTTCAGTCTTTGCCAGAATACCGTGGCTAAAACTGACTGATTCATGCTGATTTTCTGCGTTATAGCCTGCAGTAAAACGGATCTGGGTCAGGGCATAGTCAAAGCCAGCCTTTTCCGCTGTCTGTGCCAGACGTACATTATAGTCATAGCTCCAGTCGGTGCGCTGCTCGATGTTACTCACCACCAGACCACCGCTCACATTTGGAACCCAATATGCAAAAGTAATATGTTTATTATTTGACATCCTTCTCACCCTCTAAAGAAGTTCTTCGTTAAGCAACTTGAGTTTTTGGAGCTTTTTTGCTGTGTAAGCGAGACTCCGCTGCATCCAGGCTAGGCACCGCTGCTGAAGGCAGCACTTCTTCCTGTTCGATCTGTTTATTTATGCCCAGGTTCTGGTTGGCTTGTTGAGACTTTTCTTTAATCACTTCAGCACGTTGACCTTTGGCGGGTGCCCATTCCAGGATTGGTAATGCACGTGCGACAGCCAGTGTGATACGTGCGCGAAGCAGTTCGCTGTGAATGGTATATTCAGGTGTGAAGTCACGATCCGTTGCGTACACACCAATTGGTAATGTTTGTGCCTGAAAGAAACTGAATAATGGACGTAATTGATGTTCAAGCACCAGTGCATGACGGTCACTGCCACCGGATGCTGCTAACAGGACAGGAACATCGACCAGCGCCGTTTGCTCTACAAAGTCGAAGAAGTGTTTGAACAGGCCAGTGAAAGAGGCACGGTAAACTGGAGTGCCAACGATCAGTGCATCCGCTGCTTCTACAGCTGCCAAATCATCCTGAACGCGTTGCGGTAACTGGTTACGGTAGATTGCGCCACCCAGTAACTGACCAATTTCACTGAATTTAATGAAATGTACATTGATAGGTGTGGCTTCACCCAGCTCATCAATAATCGCTTGTACCAGCGCTTCAGTTTTAGAAGGATGATTTAAACCACCAGAAACGGCAACGATATTGAGCGGCTTTTGTAGATCTTGATTTGACATTTTGGAACCTAAAAACGGGTTAGTCTCGGAATGAGCCTATTAATCCAAAATGCGCTCATGGGTGTAAAATAAGGAAAAGCTGAAAAGTTATCTAAATTTGAGATATAACTGAAATATTTGCTTTTTGGAAAGCCAATCACCACTAATACATTGATATTTTGACTTATATTGAATAAGAATAAGCATTTTAGTCAGCTAATAATGTATATACAAAAAAATGATGAGAATTAAATAATTAGTGAAATACCGATATTTTAGAATTTATGTAACGAAACTGGATATTATTTTTAAAAATTGTACAGTCTTGCATATCGCTGACCTACCGACTACAGGTAGAATATAAGCTACCGTGCACAAGATCTCTCTCACGTCCTATGAATATTTTAATCGTTGATGATCATCCACTGTTTCGTCATGCTTTAATTCAAGCCGTTCGTTATAGCTTACCGCAAGCACAAATTCATGAAACTGCAGCAGTCAATGAATTTTATGAACGCCTGGAAAATGGTCCTGAACCTGATCTTGTGCTGCTGGATCTGAATTTACCGGGTGCTTCCGGCTTTTCTGCATTGGTGCATGTCCGTGCCCAATATCCTTCGCTTCCAATTATTGTGGTATCGGCTCACGAAGAAGTCAGCATCATTCAACGCGCAATTGCACATGGTGCGATGGGTTATATTCCAAAATCAGCACATCCAAGCCATATTGGTGAAGCGATTCGTGAAGTACTGGAAGGCGAAATCTGGTTACCGCCAAATCTGCCCGCCAATATGAACTTTGATCCGCGTGCGGCTGATGAAACTGCACTGGCCGAACGTATTCAGTCATTGACCCCACAACAGTTCCGCGTATTGATGATGGTGGCAGAAGGTTTGCTGAACAAGCAGATTGCTTATGAACTGGATGTATCAGAAGCAACCATTAAAGCCCATGTGACGGCGATCTTCCGTAAGCTTGGCGTACAGAACCGTACCCAGGCTGTCTTGGCGATCAATGCGCTGAATATTGAAGAAAAGAAAATCTAAGCTTTTCGAAGCGACAAAAAAGACCTCCGCAGAGGTCTTTTTTTATGGCTTGAATATCTGCTTTTAGGCGATACAATCCTGTTTTGGCGTAAGGTCCGCACAGAACAGCGGGTTCAAGGCACATTGCAGTTCATCAATCTGTTCCTGAGTCACATAGCCTTTTGACATCAGGTATTCAGCAACACGGTCATCACGCAGACTCAGAAAAGCTGCATCATACACACCCAGGTCGACAAACAGCGCAGCCGTTTCCAGGCTATTAAAGCGATCCAGGTAAACATCATTGCCGTACATCAGAAAGATATGATCCTGTTCTGAATTTGGATCGACACGTAGGCGCTCTGCCAGCTCAATTGGTGAGGTTTTAATAAAGAGCAGTTCAGAAAGTTCATCAAACTGTGAGGTATCCAGCTGATCATCGCCAGTTTTAACCTTGGCCAACCATGCTTTAAATACCAGTACCGCACCACCGCGCAATAACATGCTCCAGATCTGATGACGGGTATCTTCACTTAAATCTGCAGCTTCGGTTTCCAGAGACTGAATCAGCTTCGACTCCTGCTCTGCCAGACGCTCGAACAGCCCCAGACCTTGCGGTTTATAGGCAAAAGGCTCAAACACATCAAAGTGCAGCTCATCAAATACCTGTAGGGCGAGAGGAACTGCAGATTGATACAGGGTTTCTAGCGCTTCAATTTGAGCAGGATCAAGTTTGCTGTACTTAAACAGATTATTCCAGTCGATTGCCGGCAGCATGGCATTGGCACCGTATTGACGATGAAACTGTCGGCTCTGATTGATCTCAGTAATAGCGTCTAAGCTCATGATTAGTCATCCTTTATGCAGTAATAAATGATCAGCTGACATGCGGATGAAGAATATAGGCATGAATAGATACTGATCGTTTCTAAGTCATATTTTTAGAGCGAAATAGGGGCATGAAAAAATACGACTAAAGTTCGAACAATCAAGTTAATCCTATATTAGTTTATATAAAATAATAACTTACAATATTGTAACCAAGTACACACAGGTTCACGTCAGGAATGGTGAAGTTTTGCCATAGCGATTTTTAAAATGATGTTTTTGGTCAATTGATGTAAGGATTTTTAGCCTGATTCTGATATTTTTGGCACATGCGCTTAAAAATCATGCAAATATTGAAATTTTTTGTGACATTTAATATAAAAAGTGCCTGCTTTAAACGGTAAAACAGGCACTTATCGAAACCATAATCACTTAACTGTCTGAAATTTTTAAACCCGATAGCCATGAACGTAATGAAGCAGGTTTCAGCGGTTTCTTCAGCAGCACAATATTCAGTTCCTTAAGCTGCTGTGGCAGTTCAGGATCAGAATCCGCAGTGATCAAGGCAACCGGTACATTTGGCTTACGATTATCTACGATAAAGTCCAGACCGCGTTGGTCATGATTCAAATGCTGATCCACCAGCCAGACCTGAATATTTTCCTGTTCAATCATCTCCTGTGCCTGTTCAGGCTCTGTAGCTTTAAATACCTGATATCCCCATTTGGTCAGCAAGGTCGACATACCTTCCAGAATGGTTTCATCATTGTCCAGACACAGCACTTTAAAGGCTTTGGACTTCAGCGGTACTGCCTGCACTGGAGCTGCCACAACTTTTGGTGCCTCAGTGAGCGGTACTTCAATCATGAAGCAGGAGCCTTTGCCATATTCAGAGTAGACGTGTACCGGATAGTCCAGCATGCTGGTCATACGCTGCACAATCGCCAGACCCAGCCCCAAACCTTGTTCACCCCACGGAGAGGTATGACCACAACGCTCAAATTCCTGGAACAGCTTGATCCGCTGTTCTTCGGCAATACCCGGCCCGGTATCCCATACGCCAATACGGATATGATTCGGTTTGCTGCTGGAGCGCAGTACACCCACAATCACTTTACCGCTGGCGGTATAACGGAGCGCATTGCTGACAAAATTCTGGATAATCCGGCGAATCCATTGTGGATCAGTATCAATCCAGAACTGCGCATCATGCACACTGAACTTGATGCCACGCTGGGCTGCAATCGACTTGAATTGCAATTCCAGATCACTGAGCAGATCATGCAATGGATAAGCTTGACGCTTCGGCTGAATCGTTCCACCTTCCAGACGGGCAATATCCAGCAGGGCAGAAAGCATGCTTTCTGCACCATACAAGGCACGGTCCAGCTGCTGTAAGGTCTTGCGATCTTCTTCGCTTTGCACACTTTGTTCCAGTGCCGTACTGAACAGACGTGCTGCATGCATCGGCTGTAACAGGTCATGACTGGCTGCTGCAATAAAGCGGCTTTTGGACATATTCGCCTTGTCTGCCTGTTCACGAGCCAATTGCTGTTCGGACAAGGCATCCGCAAGCTGCTGGGTACGATCACGCACACGTGCTTCCAGTACGGCTTCATTTTCACGGAAGGCGGTAATATCCGCAAAGGTCGTAACAAAACCACCGCCTTCAATCGGATTACCACGCATCTGAATCACACGGCCATCTTTACGGATCCGCTCGAATTCATGTGCACTACCGACCTGCATCCAGTGAATCCGTTTACGCACATGTTCTTCGACCGAACCCGGCCCACATTCACCGCGCTCGGCGTTATAACGAATCAGGTCAGCGATCGGGCAACCAACATAGACAATATCTTTTGGATAATCAAACAGCTTCAGATACTGATTGTTCCAGGCCACCAGACACATGTTTTCATCGACGACACTGACACCTTGGGTCATATGGTCGATCATGGTCATGATTAGGTTCTGGTTAAAGCGCTGCCACTGGGAAGCTTGGTCAAGAATGTTGGCAACCTGACCAAGAGCCAGACCGTTATTTACCATCGCAGTGGTCAATAAGGTACGCGCTGAGGCAGCACCGATCGTGCCAGCCAGATATTGCTCGGTAAAGCGCCACCACATGCCATTGGCACTGCTATTTTCATTCAGCTCGACATTATTCTGGGTACAGAACTGCTTGAATGCACGCGTGGTGGGTTCTTCACCGGTAATGCGTTTGGCCAGCGTAATCAGGTCACCGACTTTTAAACGGGCCACATCCTGATGGGAATAGCTCACCTCAGTAGTTGGGCTCTGTGAAGGCAGGGGTTTGGTTTCATAGTAGAAGAAACTTTCCGCCTGAATCTGCTCTGCCACACTTGGACGGAAGATGCGTGACACCCAAATGTAGAGCAGTAAATTGAGACCGAGTGACCACACCACACCATGAGTCAAGGAATCAAAGGATTCAAAACCCAGTAATGCTTCAGGACGAAGCCAGTTGAGCGCCAGTGGGCCATAATTGAGAAAGTCGTGGCTAAACTGCTGATATGTTTCGGGCAGGCTACGCAGAATGGTCGGGAACAGTAAGGTATAAGCCCACAAAGCAAAACCGGTCAGCAAGCCGGCATAGACACCCTGTTTACTGCCACCCCGCCAGTACAGACCACCAATCAGGGCAGGGGCAAACTGTGCCACCGCACTAAAGGCCAGCAGACCGAAGATAGAAAGCTGATCAATATCATTAAAGAAATTGAAGAACAGGAAGCCCATCAGCATTACAGCTAAGATAGAGATGCGTCGGGTAAATTTCAGTACCAGTGGCAGACGTTTGTCATGGCGTGAAATCAGGTTAAAACGCCACAGCGCCGGCATGATCAAGTCATTACTCAGCATGATCGATAGGGCAACGGAAGACACCAATAACATCCCGGTGGATGCCGAGAATCCTCCGAGGAAGGCTAATAGCGTCAGCCAGTCCTGATTATAGCTTAAAGGCAAAGACAGGACTGCTACGTCTGGAATCGCCAGATAATGTGGTGCCGCATGTAGTGCCCAACTGGCAATTGGAATGATCGCGATGGTAGTCAGAATTAGATAAACTGCAAACCAGCGGCGGGCGCCACGGATATGCTTTTCATCGCGCAGTTCGACCACGGCCACGTGGAACTGACGCGGCAAACAGATAATCGCCAATGCCGCGAGTAGGGTTTGTACCCAGAAACTTTCTGGTACGCCAAACAGCTGCACTTCATGGAAGGTGGTTTTGATATCACCCGTAATCTGCGACAAATTTTCTGGTGCAGCAAACATGAAGAAACCAGCAACTGCCAGTAATGCAAACAGCTTAACGAAAGATTCAAAGGCAACTGCCAGCATCAGACCGCCATGCTGTTCGGTATTGGCAATCTGTCGCGTACCGAAAATCATGGCTAGGATAGCCAGAACTCCAGTCAGGAACAGTACACTATTGGTGGTGCTGGCAATGCCTGCTGAAGGCTCCAGAATCACGGAAGCACTCAGGGCAATGGCACGTAACTGCAAGGCCAGATAGGGAATAATCGCAATGACTGCCAGAATGGTCACCAGCGAGGCTAGTGGGCCACTTTTACCATAGCGTGCTGCGACAAAGTCAGCGATCGAAGAAATGGCATGATGCTGGCGTACCCGTCCCAGCCGGCGCCAGATATCATAGCCCACGGCAACGAATAACAGCGGACCCAGATAGATCGGCAGGAAAATAATCCCTTCACGTACTGCAGCACCCGTAGCACCATAAAAGGTCCAGGAGGAGCAGTACACTCCTAAAGTTAAACTAAACAATAGCATGCGCCCACGGGTACTGAGCCTGCTGGCGTGTTTTTCCCCGTAAAAAGCGCAGATAAAGAGTAATGCGATATAGAGGGCAAGTACCCCTATGATGAGCCAACTGTTCATATAGCCTGATGTGTACTGAGCATGCCGCTATGATAACGCATCGTGAACGCCACAGTTTAAATTGATCATTTTTTAACGACCAAAGTCTAAATTACAAGCACCTACGATTATTGATAATTTGTAACAGTGATAATTCGAATTAAAAAATAGTCGGCCCAAGGTTGGGCTTCAGGAGAGTAATTATGGATGAGGTACAAGTAGATCGCATTCTACAAAATCCAAAATTCAAGGAAATGGTCGCCAAGAAAAGTCGTCTTAGCTGGACGCTTACGGCAATCATGTTATTCGTTTATGTCGGCTTCATGCTTTTGGTCGGCTATAACAAAGAGTTTCTATTGTCTTCACTTTCAGGTGGTGTGACGACTTGGGGGATCCCTCTAGGTCTGGGCATCATTGTTTTGTCGTTTCTCTTGTGTGGTGTGTATTCCTACATTGCCAATAACAAACTGGATCAATTGACCGAAGAAGCAATCCGTGAAGTTGAAGCAATCGCTCATGAAAAAGGACCACGTTAAGATGAAATGGAATTCTCTTATTGCCCTGGCGACCACAACAGTTGCTTCAGGCATCGCAATGGCTGGTCCTGATTTAGGTGCAGCAGAACAGCAGGCGACTAACTGGCCTGCAATTATCATGTTCCTGATTTTCGTCGGAGCAACCCTGTTCATTACCAAATGGGCAGCGAAACAAACCACCAGTACCAAGGATTTCTATACCGCTGGTGGTGGTATTTCCGGTTTCCAGAATGGTCTGGCAATTGCCGGTGACTATATGTCGGCAGCATCCTTCCTAGGTATTTCCGCGATGGTGTTCCTGTCTGGCTTTGACGGCTTGCTGTATTCATTAGGCTTCATGGTGGGTTGGCCGATCGTATTGTTCCTGGTGGCAGAACGTCTGCGTAACCTGGGTAAATATAACCTGTCAGACGTGGTCTCTTTCCGCTTGCAGGAAAAACCGGTACGTACCTTGGCTGCGCTCAGTTCACTGGTGGTTGTTGCGTTCTACCTGATTGCACAGATGGTTGGTGCAGGTCAGCTGATCAAGCTACTTTTCGGTCTGAACTACAACATCGCAGTGGTGATCGTAGGCTTGCTGATGATGGCTTATGTGATCTTCGGCGGCATGCTAGCAACCACTTGGGTACAGATCATTAAAGCAGTCATGCTGTTATCTGGTGCAACTTTCATGGCCTTCATGGTCATGAAAGGCGTGGGCTTCAGCTTTACTAATATGTTTGAACAGGCGATTGGTGTCTATTCGAAAGTACATGATCTGAATCTTGCTGATGCAGCTAAAATCATGGGTCCGGGTAGCCTGGCATCTAACCCAGTCGATGCAATCTCTCTTGGTCTTGCATTGATGTTTGGTACGGCAGGTCTGCCACATATTTTGATGCGTTTCTTCACAGTAAAAGATGCGAAAGAAGCACGTAAATCAGTAGTTGTTGCGACAGGCTTTATTGGTTATTTCTACCTGTTGACCTTCATCATTGGTTTCGGTGCGATTCTATACGTATCGAATAACCCGCAATTCCTTGATGTTGCAAAAATGGCAGTCACTGGCAAGCTAGAGCTTGTAGGTGGTAACAACATGGCAGCGGTTCACCTTGCAGATGCAGTGGGTGGCGACCTGTTCATGGGCTTCATTTCTGCAGTTGCGTTCGCAACGATTCTTGCGGTCGTCGCGGGTCTGACTCTGTCAGGTGCTTCTGCGATTTCACATGACTTGTATGCCAACGTATTGAAGAAAGGTCAAACAACGCCTGAATCTGAACTGCGTATGTCTAAGATCGCAACACTTGGTCTTGCAATCTTCGCGATGATTCTGGGTATCCTGTTCGAAAAGCAAAACGTTGCCTTCATGGTGGGTCTAGCATTCTCGGTTGCAGCATGTGCCAACTTCCCGGTACTGGTTCTGTCGATGTTCTGGAAAGGCTTGACCACTCGTGGTGCGGTGATTGGCGGTATCGTTGGTCTGGTAACTGCAGTGGTACTGATCGTACTGTCTAAAGCAGTTTGGGTGGATACGCTGGGTATTGCAGAAACTGCGGTGAACCCATTCAATGGTCCAGCAATCTTTGCAATGCCATTGTCGTTCTTCTGCTGCTGGTTGTTCTCTGTGACGGATAATTCTGCACAGGCTCAAGCAGAACGCAAAGCTTTCGATGCACAGTTTGTACGTTCACAAACAGGTATTGGTATCTCAGGTGCCTCTGATCACTAAGATGATTTGATCACCTATAAAAAAAGTCCCGCAAGGGACTTTTTTTATTGCCTGTAGATGCCAACACTCATGAAGAAGTTCATTTTTTTGTTCCTTTATTGCATAGCTGGATTTTTAGATTTTGGCAAAAATAGAAGATCAAGTCTTTTCTATGACATGTTACGAGAAGGACACAGGAGTACAACCAAGCGAATAAGAACAATAACTTATCATTTTACTTAAGTTTCGATATGTGATCGAAATACATTTTTTTATTCAAGTTTTCTTTTTGAGTAATGTACGTGGGACCGATCTGGTCTGATTAATAAAAAGCAAAAATGGAGTGGATATGTCTTCCAGAACCACATCCTGGTATTCCAATGTGAATCCTCGTGTGTTTTTAACAACTGTCATCATCATTGGACTATTTCTTTTAATGGTGGTCCTGGCACCTAATTCGTTTGAACTGATGACGCAGCAACTGAACCAGTGGGTGACGACCTCTTTTAGCTGGTTCTATGTACTCTCTGTTGCAATTTTTCTGATTCTGCTGATTTTTATTGCACTATCGGACATGGGCAAGATTAAGCTAGGCCCGGACCATAGTACGCCGGATTATAAAAATACCTCCTGGTTTGCCATGTTGTTTACTGCAGGCATGGGGATTGGACTGATGTTCTTCGGTGTGGCTGAACCGGTGATGCACTATGTCACGCCTCCATCGGGTGAACCGGAAACCATTCAGGCGGCACAGCAGGCGATGCGGGTTACCTTCTTCCATTGGGGACTCCATGCCTGGGCGATCTATACACTTGTCGGATTATCACTAGCTTATTTTGCTTATCGGCATCAGCTGCCTTTGAAAATACGCTCGGCTCTTTATCCTTTAATTGGCAAACGAATTTACGGCCCGATCGGGGATGGTGTCGATATCTTCGCAACGATTGGAACCGTATTTGGTGTCGCCACCACTTTGGGTTTCGGAGTAACACAGATCAATTCTGGTCTGAACTATCTGTTTGGCATTGAGCAAAGTACTGGAGTACAAGTCATCCTGATTATTATTGTCAGTGCGATGGCTTCACTCTCGGTATTTTTTGGTCTGGATAAAGGGATTAAGCGCCTATCCGAACTGAATCTGGTTTTGGCTTTGGGACTATTACTTTTTGTCTTTCTGGCAGGACCGACTATTTATCTGCTGCAAACGACTATTCAAAACGTCGGACAGTATGTGTCTGGTCTATTCAGTATGACCTTTAATCTGTATGCCTATCAGCCTAATGGCTGGATTGGCGGATGGACTATTATGTACTGGGCCTGGTGGATTTCCTGGTCACCATTTGTCGGGATGTTCATTGCCCGGGTATCTCGAGGTCGAACCGTTCGCGAATTTATCGTGGGTGTTTTACTGATTCCAACCGGCTTTACCCTGATCTGGATGGGCTTTATGGGCAATGCTGCGCTTTACAGCATTTTGCATGAAGCGAATATTAACCTGATGCAGGCAGTACAGCGTGACTCATCTGTGGCACTGTTTGAATTTCTGCAGGGGATGCCTTTCTCGGCAGTGATGAGTGTAGTCGCCACATTCTTGGTGATGTTATTTTTCGTCACTTCGGCTGACTCTGGTGCACTGGTTACCGATTATCTGACTGCGAAATCTGATCAGTCTCCGACCTGGCAGCGTCTGTTCTGGACAGTGATCATGGCTTTACTGGCAATTGTGCTGTTATATGCAGGTGGCCTGGCTGCACTGCAATCGGCCACCATGTTGAGTGCTTTGCCTTTTACCTTGATCATGTTGGTGATTAGTTGGGGGCTGATCAAAGCACTGCGGCTAGAAGTCACCAAAATGCATGCATTACAAGAAGCCCGAATTACACCACGAGCAATTCATAATCCGCGTAGCTGGCAGCAGCGTTTGGGACTCATCATGCATTATGCTCATAATGAACAGGAAGTGACAGCGTATATCCAGTCGGAAGTCAGACAGGCATTTTTAAGTATTCAGAAAGAGTTTCAACGCCGTCATCATGCCGTCATCATTGATGAAATAGAGCAGGGGCTTTGCTTACGAGTAGATCATCAGGATGAAGCGAATTTCGTTTATGCAGTGGTTGCACGCCAGATCTTACCGCCAAGTTTTATGCCCTCTCAGGATGAAGATGCAGGACAATATTTTCAGGCTGAAGTCTTCCTCAATGAAGGTGGGCAAAACTATGATGTGATGGAATGGACCCGGGAAGATCTTTTGCAGGATATTTTGGATCAGTATGAACGGCATCTGCACTTCTTGAGCAGGGTGCGCTAAGTGCTGTCGTTTGATTAACCTAACAAACCGAATAAAAAAGGATGCATATTGTGTCCTTTTTTATTCGGATTATCTTGAAATTTAACAAGGATATGATCCCTTAACTTATTTATAAATAATAAAAATTTCATTTATTCTTTAATAAAAATATAGATGATTAGCTCCTAAAAGGATGAAGTAAAACTCTATATTAATAAACTAAAAAATTAGATCTGATTTAACTGTTTATATTTTTAAATGAATACATCATTTTGATACAAAGCACTGCTCTGCATATGACATGATTACATGTTAAGTTTGAGCAGATAACAATAAAACTGCAGATTGTAGTGTCATGAAGAAGAAGGATTAGATGAAGCAAGCTTTGTTAATGTGCTGGACGACCTTTAAGCGCCTGCCTTCCGCATGGCTGCTTTGTCTGCAATTCATCATTCTGATCCTGTCAGTACTGAGCTATGAATACGCACCTTATCGGGCTGCAACTTGGGTACTAGGCGTGTTGGTTTTACTGGTGATCGCCCGGGTCATTCGTCAAACTCCCGTATTTACCTTACTGGGATTAAGTTTCGTTGTTGGTGCGCTATTTTTTTCATCATTGGTTTTATTCGGGATGAAACAAGTCTGGGTCTTAATTGCCGCCCATGCCTTTGAAGCATGTGCTTATTTTAGTGCATCCTATGGTTTATTGCGTTATATGTTTCATGACCGTTACCTGACCAAAGATGAATTATTTGCGGCAGGCGCAGCCTTTACTTTGATGGCTTGGGGGTTCGCTTTTCTTTATAGTATCTGTCAGTTATTGGTTCCCTATAGTTTTGCTGATCCAGATCTACAAGCTTATCAGCCCTGGTTAGATTTGTTGTTCTTGAGTTTTAGTGTGCAGTCCGCGACAGGATTGGCGGATACCATGCCAGTGAGCCCATTTGCCAGAATGCTCACCATGATCCAGATGTTCTTTGGCGTGATGTATCTGGCACTGATAGTCTCTCGACTGGTGGGGCTGCAATATATTTCTCATTTACCGCATAGAAAATCAGAGCAAGAAAAAAAGGACACATAAAGTGTCCTTTTTCTGTATTCAGAATCTAATCAGAAATTAGAAACGGAATTTAGCATTCAAGCCCACAGTTTGGGTATCTGTTGCAACATCTTGATCCAGATTAGCATTTTTAGTTTCGTAGTTAGCATTAACGTAGCTAGCACCTACAGATACTGCTGGAGTAACGAAGTAGTTTACGTTCGCACCTAAAGCTTTATCGGGAGAACCTGCATAGCTAGATTCCATATAAGAAACGCCAACACTTAGTTTAGGGTTGAGGTAAAGCGTTGTACCTAGGTTATAAGCAGTGTCTTCACCGTAAACTAAACCAGATTCAAAGCCGATCGACATATTTGTGCCATCGATTGCACCTACGTATTTAGTACGTGCAGTAATTGCATCTTGATCTTCATTGATAGTCATAGTCTCAAGAGCAGCTTTAGCAACACCATTAGAAACGATATTGAAAGCATCAAGAGAAGCTTGGTCAGCAACACTTGTATAACCTACAGCAACTAGGAAATTAGGAATAGGTAATACACCCACTTCTAATGCATAACGATCGCCATTGTCATTCTTTTGGCCATCTTTACCGTCAGTAATAGTATGGCTATAAGAAGCGCTTGCATATGCTGGAACAAGTTTAGTTGGAATGTAGGCTTCACCTTTCGCACCGAAAGTATGAGAAGTTTGGTTTACGCCTTCTTCTGAAACTCGAGTATCTGCCGCTACATCGTATTCACCGTATGTATAAGCTAAAGACACGTTAGAAGCTTGGTTTAGGAATGCTGCTTCAGCTAAAGGACCTTTAGAAGCATCAACGTCCTTGAGATAGTAAGTACCTTGAACAGCACCAGTGAAGTCTTTGTCATTGGCAGTATTGTCAATGTGTTCTGCTTGACCTTGAACTTCAAATTGATATGCTTGAGCACCGGTCATCGCTAATAATAAAGCAGTGGCTAAACCTAGTTTTTTCATGATTATTACCGTTTTTCAAAAGGGAGGTAAAACAGGGGTTAATTGTATTGTAACAATTTATTAAGTCAATAAATCTTTTAAAATCATACAAATATGAATTTTCTAATTGTTATGTTTTTGTAAAGATTGTGAATTTATTATTCAACTGCTTAGTCTTAAAAAAATACTGATAGAACAAATAATTACCTAAATAAAAAGAAATAATATAAAACACGTGAAAATTCACATTTATAATAGGGGAGTTATTGTTTAATTTAATTCAAATGTATATAAGAATTGGAAAAACCAATTCTATAGAGTCAAACCTCTCCATATAAATGATTAAAAATGCCTAGATCACTTATTTAATTGATTCAATAATTCTTTTCTAATTCATTAAATTTATTTTTTATTTAAATTAAATCTGATTTTGTGTAAAAAACACACAAATATTAAATCCAACTAATTTAATATGCTTTACATTTTACATGAAAGTTACGATAATTAATTCATCAAGTTAGATGATGTATTTACTTAAATTCTTTATTTGACCTGATTCTCCACGAATTTTGTGTTTTATCGGCCCAGCTTTCCCCAAGGTTGGGCTTTTTTTTGCCTGAAACTTAAGTAGAGATGAGTGAAGGGGATAAAGACTAATCAATAAGTATAAATATTAAACAAATTAAAGTATATTTTAAAAGAAATTAAAGCACTACGATGGTGCATTACCTTTGGTAAAATATTATATAAAAAATGAAATAGATAAAAAAAACCCCAATTTTCAATGAAAATTGGGGTTTTTTAGCCAAAATTTGCGGGTAAATTAAAATATCTGCTGAGGAAAAATTTAATTCGCCCTAATGCGGTGCATTATGCACTTAATTGTTGCATGTGTAAACAGTAAACAATATGAATTTCAATTTTTTTTGAAACTATTTGATACATCTGCTGGTTATTTGCTGAAATTAAAAATTTTTACTTTAAATATAAGAACATAAATTAATATCTATATGACTTTTGAGTTCAGTAAAGTTATATAAAAGCAGTTAATATAAAGAATTTTTTTCTTTCTGAAGAAATGGATTTTTTGTATAATAATTAAGATAAATCAAATACTTTATTATTAGTCTGAGGGCGTACGCTAAGACAATGAATACTCTGCGCTCTGAACAAATCAGTAAACATCTTTATTGCGCAATGTCTGTCATTATTCTATGTCTGCTGTTCATTTGCATTCCTCTCATTGTGAATAGCACTCAAAGTTACCTTAAGGCTGTGCGTACTTCTGACGAATTACATGCCTTGCAAGAAGTTGCCATTCTGGCCAATAAGATTTCCAAGGAAAGAGCTCCTGCCAATAAAGTCCTTTCCAGTACGCCTGAAGAAATTCACCAACGACAACAAGAACTCGAAATTTACCGTAAAGAAGTAGATCAGCAGTTCGAGCATACAGCAAAAGTATTACAGCAAGTGGGCTTCCCGCATTTAAGTCAACGTTTGGAAAGTGCGGTTCGACCAAGTCTGGAGCAGGGACGTTTACAGATCGATAGTTATGCAAAAATTCCTTGGGAACAGCGTAATGCTCAAGCACTTGATCAGGCGATTGCTGCAATGTTTAAGGCCTGGGACAGTTGTCGTACTATCCTAAAAGGAGTAGTAATTGCTTCTAATACCACCTCTACCTCACAAAATAATTTTATTTCTCAGATTTTATTTTTATCTGACTTGAGGGATCAGGCAGGGCGTGCCGCCTCTATAATCATGGCTTATGTGACTTTCGACCAACCGATTCCTGCGGCAAACCTGACCCGTGCCATGCAAGTCCAATATCGGATCCATTATCTTTGGGATTTAATCGGCACATTGCAGCCAGAAGAGGACAAGACTGAAGAATTCAACCGGTTGCATAATGCTGTCGATACGGTCTTTATCCAAAAAGGCTTACCAATCGTTTCAAGTCTGGTGGAAGAGAGCATTCAGCAGGCTCCTTATCATTTGACAGGAACAGAACTCACCAATGCGATGGTTGATAAATTTGCTACCGTTGTTGACCTGCAAAGCTATTTGCTTGAGTACAGTAATCAGGTTGCAGAGCGGGAAAAATCTTCTCATTTGCAGCAATTGCTCTGGACAGTTTTACTTTCATTTGTGTCTGTAGGAGCAGCAATTGCGACGATGATTTTTGCACGTAAAAGTGTATTTCAGCCGCTGATTGAAGCGCGTCAAATTCTGTTTACGCTTTCGGAAAATGGTGATACCAAAGCTTTATCATCGAATGCCCATACTAAATCTGAATCCTTATTTACTGCCATTCAAAGGTTGCAACAGATGTTGCAGCAACGTGATGCCTTAGAATTCAGGCTTAAAAATATTGCTCATTCCGATCCTTTAACCGGACTGGCGAATCGATTCGCCTTGGAGGAATACACCCGTTTTCTGGAATCACATCCTTCACAGTTTAGTCAGACGTGTTTGATGATTATTGATATTGATCACTTTAAGCAGGTGAACGATCAGTATGGACACATTGTCGGAGATGAAGTCATTCAGTTTGTGGCGCAGTGCCTGAAGGACAATGTCCGTACTTCTGATTTACTGGTACGTTATGGCGGGGATGAATTTCTGGTTCTGATTGAAAATATTGACTTCGATAATGCCCGTAAGATTGCCGATAAGATTCGAAGCGAAGTAGAGGATGCTTATATTTTAAGTGAAAATGGTGATCAGATTCAGGTTTCGGTCAGTGTGGGGGTGGCGATAGGTGCGCAGTCTTGGATCAGCCTATTTACCAAAGCGGATAAGGCTTTGTTTGTGGCTAAAGGTCAAGGACGTAATGCAGTGGCTGAGGTTTAGTTCATATGTTTTTAATGTCTTTTACTTTATATATCCATGTTTTTAAAATAAAAAAACGATGAATAAATTACCGTTTTAGCAAAATCTAATTCTTTAGAATCCGCCCTAACCCTCTTTTAAAAAGAGGGGCTAGGGAAGATTCCTTATTTCAATAACGGCTTTAAGAACCGCGCGGTATGCGAAGTCTTACTCTTTGCCACTTCTTCAGGCGTACCTTCCGCGATAATCATACCACCACCTGAACCCCCTTCAGGACCTAAGTCCACGATCCAGTCCGCAGTCTTAATCACATCCAGGTTATGCTCAATCACCACAATGGTATTGCCCTTGTCACGGAGCTGATGCAGGATATCCAGCAGTTTGGCAATATCATGGAAATGCAGGCCAGTCGTCGGTTCATCCAGAATATACAGGGTTTGGCCGGTATCACGTTTTGCCAGTTCACGTGCCAGTTTCACCCGCTGTGCTTCACCACCAGAAAGTGTTGTCGCAGACTGACCCAGACGGATATAACCTAAGCCAACCTGATGCAAGGTTTCCAATCGACGGTGAATCACTGGAATGGCATCGAAGAAATGCATGGCATCTTCAACAGTCATCTCCAGTACATCAGAAATGTTCTTGCCTTTGTAGTTTACTTCCAGCGTTTCACGGTTATAACGCTTGCCATGACAGGCATCACACGGTACATACATATCCGGCAGGAAGTGCATTGCTACCTTGATCATACCGTCGCCTTCGCAGGCTTCACAGCGACCACCTTTCACATTAAACGAGAAACGGCCAGCAGCATAACCACGTGCTTTGGCTTCCTGTGTTTGTGAAAACAGTTCACGAATCGGAGTAAACAGACCGGTATAAGTCGCTGGATTGGAACGTGGTGTACGTCCAATCGGACTCTGATCAATATCTACAACTTTATCCAGGAATTGCAGACCATCAATCGAATCAAATTTCTCTGAAGTTTGAGTGGTTGCATCATTGAGCTGTGTTGCTGCTAGTGGCAACAAGGTGCGGTTAATTAACGTCGATTTACCTGAACCTGATACACCCGTGACACAGGTCATCACCCCTAATGGAATGGTCAGGTCGACATTTTTCAGGTTATGGCCTGCTGCACCCATCAGCCTGATCTGTTCTTCCGGTTTTGGTGGTTGGATCCGTTTTTTCGGTACTTCAATTTTCAGCTTGCCAGACAGATATTTACCAGTCAGGGAATCTTCATGTTCAGCAAGTTCTTGATAGGTTCCTTCGGCAATCACATGACCGCCATGTACGCCAGCACCTGGACCAATATCAATAATATGATCGGCGGCACGAATCGCATCTTCATCATGTTCAACGACCAATACTGTATTACCAAGATCACGCAGACGTACCAAGGTTTGTAGCAGACGGTCGTTATCACGCTGGTGCAGGCCAATCGAGGGTTCATCCAGCACATACATGACACCCATCAGACCGGCACCGATCTGAGAAGCCAGACGGATACGTTGTGCTTCACCACCAGATAAAGTTTCAGCTGAACGGGACAGACTTAGGTAATTTAAACCAACAGACACCAGGAAGTGCAGACGCTCACGGATTTCCTTAAAAATCTTATCGGCAATTTCACCGCGGGCACCTTCAAGATTCAGACCTTGATAGTAGCTTTCGGCATCACCAATCGACATGCGGGTAATGTCAGCAATGGTCTTGTCCAGAATTTTGACATTACGTGAAATTTCATTCAGACGTGAACCATCGCAGGCATCACAGGCGGCATTGGACAAGTACTGTGCCAGATCATCACGGACATAATTGCTTTCAGTTTCACGATAACGGCGTTCTAAATGCGGCAGTACACCTTCGAAAGCAATCACACGATTATGACGGCGACCGCGTTCGTCAATATAGCTCAGATCGATCTTTTCACGACCGGTACCATAGAGGAATTTCTTTTTAACATCGGCTTCGAGCTGATTCCATGGCGTATCCAACGAATAGCCAAAGTGATTGGCGACCTTTTCGATCATGCTGTAATAATATGGACGCTGACGGTCCCAACCCCGGATTGCACCTTGACTGATACTCAATTCAGGATTTGGAATCAGTTTATCTGCACTAAAATGGCTACGCGTACCGAGGCCATCACAAACCGGGCAGGCACCAAATGGATTGTTGAACGAGAACAGACGTGGTTCCAGTTCCGCCACCGCACGATCACATTTCGGGCAGGAATGTTTGGCTGAGAAAACACGATCTGGCCGTTCGCCTTTCATCCGCGAGACAATGGCAATATCGCCACCCAGACGAAGTGCAGTTTCAAAGCTTTCGGCAATACGATTACCCAGATCATCACGCACTTTAAAGCGGTCAACCACCACTTCAATGGTATGCTTTTTCTTTTTATCCAGTTCTGGCGGAGGATCAATTTCCATGATCTCGCCATCCACGCGGGCGCGTACAAAACCCTGGCTCTGTAACTGTTCAAATAATGCGGAATATTCACCCTTACGTTCACGTACGACAGGCGCCAACAGCATTAAGCCAGTACCTTCTTCCAAGCCTTTTACCGCATCCACCATTTCACTCACAGTTTGCGCGACCATCGGCAGGTCATGTTCTGGACAATAAGGTGTACCGACGCGAGCATACAGCAGACGCAGATAGTCATAAATTTCAGTAATAGTCCCCACGGTTGAACGCGGGTTGTGGCTGGTCGACTTCTGCTCGATCGCAATGGCCGGACTTAAGCCTTCTATCGAATCGACTTCCGGTTTTTCCATCTGGGACAGGAACTGGCGTGCATAGGCAGACAATGACTCGACATAACGGCGCTGACCTTCGGCATACAAGGTATCGAATGCCAGTGAGGACTTACCTGAACCAGACAGTCCCGTAATCACCACAAACTTGTCGCGTGGTATATCAAGGTTCACATTTTTCAGGTTATGGGTACGTGCGCCTCGAATACGGATGTGACTTTGGCTCATGCAATGATCCTAGAATATTCATCAAAAACCCTTATATGATACCGGATGAAAAATGTTCAAGTGCAAATAAAAGTATTTTAAACGTCAAGTTATGTCGGTGATTGGTCAAAAGATCAGTACCAAAGCAATAAGTTAAAAATGTATCAAGTATTTTTTCCGATTAAACTTTTGGTCCTGCTTTTAATAAAAGCATTTGAACATGGATTTAAGCTCTGTAAAAAAACACAGAGTGCGTAGAATTGCTGAGCATCGATCCAAGATAAAAATTAGGATGATTGTGTCTATTTAGAATTTTGTAGAAAAAATGAAAAGCCCCGTATTGAACAGGGCTGAATTCAGCTTGTATCAATCCAGACCAGGCCACTGGCGTTGCTCAAATGCGCTGTCCCAGAACAACCATTCCAGACGCGCTGCATGGGTATAGGCTGTATGCATTTTTTCTAGTGTATCGGCATCGACACGTGCCGCAACACGGTCAACGGTCGCAATCACATTCCGCACCGCAGTGTGGAATTCTTCTCCTGAATAGGTGTTCACCCAAGCCTGATACGAATTATTCAGCGCAGAGTTGTCGACAATATCTTTACCAACTTCGGCATAAATCCAGAAACAAGGCAGCAACGAGGCCAGCACCACCGGGTAGCTTTCTGACCAGGCGGTCGAAGTCAGATAAGAGGTATAGTGATGACACGCCAGAGTCAGCGGGGTATTTTCAAACTGCTCTTTGCTAATGCCGAAATCCTGCATAAAGCCATCATGCAGGCTACGTTCCACCACAATCGCAATTTTGGCTGCCTCGGCAAACTGAATTACATCGTCCGCTTCAAAAGCTTTGGCGGCACACACGGCCAGTGCACGGCCATAGGCCAGTAAATAATGCGCATCCTGAATCACATAATGACTAAAGGCTTCGCGGCTTAAAGTACCTTGCGCCAGTTGCTGATTAAAGGGCAGGGCCAGGGTCTTCTGATAAAGTCCGAGATTACGTTGCCATACCTCTTGTGAAAAACTCATGCTGAAAATCCTTCGCAGTTCAAGTTAAACCATGCGGCACTATAGCAAAGATCCGGCTGTTTAAAAGATCGGCAAATTTTAAAAACAGAAAATAAGATAAAACAGCTCAGGAAGTGCTTTGGTTTATGCGCTAAAAGTTTCATAATTAGCTTAACTTTTCCTATTCGTATTGCTGCTCTCTCGCAGCCATACATTTATTTAATTTATCCAAGGTCGTTGTGTATGTTGAAACATTTTGGTTTCTCGATTGCATTTTCGATCGTGTGTCTTGGTTTGTCTGCGTATTGGGGTTATACCCATGGTCCTGACGCAGGCCTGCAAACCATGCTCACAGCGCTGACCATTACCGCTATTCTGGCGATTATGGAAGTGTCGTTGTCCTTTGATAACGCGGTTGTCAATGCCTCAGTCCTACGGGGTTGGGATCATTTCTGGAAAATGCTGTTCCTGACAGTCGGTATTCTGATTGCAGTCTTCGGGATGCGTTTGATCTTCCCGGTGGTCATTGTTGCAGTGACTGCAGACCTGGGCTTTATGGAAGTAGTACGTCTGGCCCTGAATGATCCGAAAGAATATTCAGCACGTTTAATGGCACATCATCCTGAGATTGCTGCTTTTGGTGGTGCTTTCCTGTTGATGGTATTCCTGAACTTCTTCTTGGATGAAGAAAAAGACACGCATTGGTTCAGACGGGTGGAACGCCGTCTGTCCAATCTGGCCAATGTACCGGCGATGTCGGTCTTTATCGCACTGGTAGCCTTGTTAATTATGGCAGCCAATGTCGATGAAGCTAAGCGTCTGGCAGTGACTATGGCGGGGATCTGGGGCATCGTGATTTATATCGGGGTGCAGGTGCTGAGTCATATGCTCGGTGGTGAACCTGAAGTGGATGAAAATGGTAATGCAATTCGTCATGATGAAAATGGTGTACCTACTGGCGTGGTGAAAGCTGGTATCGGCGGATTCTTGTATCTGGAAGTCCTGGATGCCTCGTTCAGTTTTGATGGCGTGATCGGTGCCTTTGCGATTACCTCAGACGTGGTGATCATCATGCTCGGTCTGGCAATTGGTGCGATCTTTGTCCGTTCAATGACGATTTACCTGGTTGAGCAGGGCACATTGGATGCCTATATCTATCTGGAACATGGTGCGCATTATGCCATCGGTGCATTGGCTTTTATTATGATTGCCAGCGGAACCGGCCTGCATGTACCAGAATTGGTGACCGGTCTGATCGGTGTGGCCTTTATTGTCTGGGCAGTGATTGCCTCGATTCAGTACAAGAAGCGTCAGGCAGCTTTAGACAAATAAAGCGCTGCCCCTGAATGAAAAGCGTAGCTTCGGCTGCGCTTTTTTATTTTTTAGATCAGCATCATCTTTATTTCAAATAAAATTCCTGCATCCATCCCGGCCGAATGTCCTATAATCTTCGCCTGAAGATCCATCAATTGAACTGCCATAATTTATGATGAATGCCCTAGAACGTCGCTCAACCTTTGCGCTTAGCAGCATTTTTGCACTGCGCATGCTGGGGTTGTTTATGATTATCCCTGTATTTTCGGTTGCAGGACAGTCATATGAATATGCTACGCCGGCACTGATTGGCCTGGCAGTAGGGGTTTATGGTCTGACTCAGGCCATTCTACAGATTCCATTTAGCCTGATTGCAGACCGTTTCAGTCGCAAACCGCTGGTGGTCATCGGGTTATTGCTATTTGCATTGGGTGGTGCAATTGCCGCCATGTCGGACACAATCTATGGAGTGATTATTGGGCGTGCCATTGCGGGCGGCGGTGCGGTTTCGGCGGTGGTCATGGCATTGCTTGCCGATGTGACCCGTGAAGAAAACCGCATGAAAGCCATGGCAACCATGGGCATGAGTATCGGCTTATCTTTTGTGGTGGCATTTACCTTAGGCCCTTGGTTAACGGGTCTGGTGGGGATTTCTGGGCTGTTCTGGGTGACTACCATAATGGGGCTGGCGGCAATTGCCATGCTGCTGATGGTGCCGAAAGTGACCCGGCATCATCGTAATTTTCAGCAGGGGTATCTGATCCAGCTGAAACAAGTTCTAAAAATGGGCGACCTGAATCGCCTGCATGTCTCTGTGTTTAGCCTGCATTTGTTACTCACGGCAATGTTTATCTATGTGCCTTCGCAGCTGATTGAGTTCGCTAATATTCCTTTGGCCAATCATGGCTGGGTGTATCTGCCCTTACTCGTGATTAGTCTGTTCTTTGCTTTTCCAAGCATTATTCTGGCGGAAAAATACCGCAAAATGCGTGGTATTTTCCTGACTGCAATTGCGGGAATTATCGTTGGCCTATTGGTACTGATTTTTGGCTTTGAATCAAAATATATCCTGCTCACTGGTTTAGGGATCTTCTTTATTGCCTTCAATGTAATGGAAGCCTTATTACCATCGTGGTTATCCAAGGTTGCGCCAATTCAGTCCAAGGCAACAGCGATGGGCGTGAATGCCAGCAGCCAGTTCCTCGGTGCCTTCTTTGGCGGTACGCTAGGCGGACAACTTTTGTTGCTGAATGACACTTCCATGGGTTGGAGTATTCTGACTGCGGTTGCTATAATTTGGCTGCTCATCAGTTTTGGTCTGGCTCAGCCGCGCTATCTTTCGTCCCTGGTTTTAAGCCTGCCTGAAAATCGACAAACAGATGAATGGACTTCACAGCTTTTATCTATTCATGGTATTGAAGAAGTCGTGGTGATGCCGGAACAGCAAGTGGCCTACGTCAAGGTTGATAAACAGCAGATTAATGATACTGCGCGACAACAATTAACGCACTTGTTGGGTAAAGAGGTAGCCATTTAAGCATAACTCTTATAAAGTAAAATATAGAAACAAATAGGAAGTATAGGTCTCATGCGTGGTGTAAATAAGGTTATTTTAGTAGGTACTTTAGGTCGAGATCCTGAAACAAAAACTTTCCCGAATGGGGGTTCTCTCACTCAATTCTCTATCGCGACCAGTGATTCGTGGACGGATAAGAATACTGGTGAGCGTAAAGAGCAAACAGAATGGCACCGCATTGTGCTGCATAACCGTTTAGGTGAAATTGCACAGCAGTATCTACGTAAAGGTTCTAAAGTCTATATCGAAGGTTCACTACGTACCCGTCAGTGGACAGACCAAAGTGGTCAAGAGCGTTACACCACAGAAATCCGTGGTGAGCAGATGCAAATGCTGGATTCTGGCCGTCCTCAAGGTGAACAGTCAGACAATGGCGGTTTTGCACAGCCACGTTTCAACAATAACCAGGGCGGCTATGGCAATAACAATGCTGGTCAACAAGGTTATAATACACCACAGCAAGGTGGCTTCAATAATGCACCTGCGGGTGGCAATGGCTATGGCAATAACAATCCAAGCGGTTTTGCGCCAAAATCTGCACCAGCTCCAGTTGCAGCGCCTGCAGCAGACCTGGATGATGACTTACCGTTTTGATTAAAATTTAAAACAGAAGAGCATCCTTAAAAGCCCGTCACCCGACGGGTTTTTTTAAGCACGTTTATTTATTTTCTTCTTTTTAGGAGATACCCACATTGTAATGAGGGCACGGCATACGGTTTCTTGTGCCATATCCAGTACCTCAACATTAACCTGGTATTCAGCGATTTCATGCCATTCAATATTTAACTTTGTAGGTGTGGCAATGGCTCTTAAATCGGTCGTTGCTTTTTTAAGATATTCGACCTGCATACCTTTTAGAATCCAGGAATGGGTTTTGGGGACGCTGGCATCGGTCATGGTACCTGCTGCCAGTTCAGCCAGATTGCATATGGCAATCGCATGGATTGTATCTAGATGATTGAGTACAGCCGCATGTTTCTTTATGCTCACTTCGCAATAATACGGAGCAAGCGTTTCGAGCAATGGGGAAATACTGCTGAAATAAGGTATTTTGATGCAAAGTAATCTGGAAAATATGTATTTACCACCTGGTTTTTTGTGAAAGGTTTTCCATATTTTTAGAGCCTAGCTCATGGTCGCGATCCTGCGTAAGAGGTGAATAATAATAAGATCCTCATACAGAATAATATTCTGTATTTGCAGGACTCACAAGAAAAGTGTTTAAAATAGACAAGTTAATGATTAACGGTGCCGAGCACATTAAGGAGAATGCAAGGTATGGATGTATTGGAAGGGAGTTATCCAGGCGGACGCTTGGCCTTAAAGCGTCAAATTCTGAATTGTGCGCTACAGGAATTTTTACAAAGTGGCATAGCTGCAACGACAATTGAAATGATTCGGGATCGGGCAGAAACCAGTGTTGGCGCAATTTATCATCATTTTCATCACAAGGATGGGATCGTAGCTGCGCTGTATCTAGCCGCTTTAAAGGATCAGTCCAGCCGACGTTTAGATGCCTTATCCCAAGCGAAAAGTGCTGAACAGGGTATTCATGCCATTATCCGAAGTTATATTGATTGGGTCATCAGTTATCCAGACTTTGCCCGTTTTCTCTATGCGGCCCATCATGTGGTACATACCTCAGAACTGCGTCAGGATCTGGAACAGCGTACCAGCCAGCGCAATCAGGATTTAAAGAAATGGCTGGCCCAGCAGTCAGATGCCGCTTGTCTGCAAGCTGTACCACCTGCTTTACTGACCTCTTTAGTAATTGGCGCGACAGAAAGCTATTGCCGTACCTGGCTGGCAGGTCGAGTCAAGGATTCTCCGCAAAAACATGCATCTGCTTTGGCGCAGTCAGTTTGGGATTCTTTACAGCATTTCTCTCGGTAGAGGTCAGGAGTTAAATTGGAATAAAAGATAATAAGTAAAAAATTAATAGAATTTATAAATCTAAAAAAACGATAGTTTTTATAAAAAGTTACGGTTTTATCTATTATTAGTTTTTGCGTATTCTTAGTTCATCGAATGAATTCCCGCGAACTGATAGGAAAAATCACATGAGTTTAATCAATACTGAAGTTAAGCCATTTAATGCAACTGCTTACCACAATGGTCAATTTGTTGAAGTATCTGAGCAGGACATGAAAGGCAAATGGTCTGTTGTATTCTTCTATCCTGCTGACTTCACTTTTGTTTGTCCAACAGAATTAGGCGATCTTGCCGATCAATATGCTGAATTCCAGAAACTGGGTGTAGAAATCTATGGTGTATCCACGGATACGCACTTTACGCATAAAGCTTGGCATGACACGTCTGACGTGATTGGTAAAATCCAGTATCCAATGATTGGCGATCCAACCTGGGCTCTGGCGAAAAACTTTGAAGTGCTGATCGAAGCTGAAGGTTTGGCTGACCGCGGTACTTTCGTGATCGATCCGGATGGTAAAATCCAGATCATTGAAATCAACGCAGGTGGTATCGGTCGTGACGCACAGGAACTGCTTCGTAAAGTAAAAGCAGCTCAGTACGTACATGCTCATCCAGGTGAAGTATGTCCTGCAAAATGGAAAGAAGGCGAAGCAACCCTAGCTCCTTCAATCGACCTGGTAGGTAAAATCTAATTCGATAAATCTTTATCAAATCTAAAAAAATCCAGCCTTCAGCGCTGGATTTTTTTATGGTTATTCGAAAATGAAAGGACAATTAAATCATATAGCCTTGATGACTTCCGGCTACGGCACGCAAACCTTCAATCAGATGCTCGATCAGTTTTTTCATCACCCGACGCTGGCTTTTACATAAGGTATAAACCAGTTGTAGGGTACCAGTACTGACACCAGTATTGTCTTATATTCGGGATACTGCATTTCATTGGCATAGTATCGATAGCTGTCCACAACGCATACAATGACTGCATGTTCATCCTATTCAGATAGGAGTAAAAAGATGAAAAAAGTCATAGGCGTTTACCGTAATCAACACATGCATTGGGTCGGTGATGGATTTCCGGTTAAAAACCTGTTTTCTTATGACCGTCTTGGTCAGGTCATCAGTCCGTTCCTGCTGCTGGATTATGCAGCGCCGTATCATTTTGATCCGACTACGGTGCAGCAGGGTGTCGGTTCACATCCACACCGTGGTTTTGAAACCGTGACAATCGCCTATCAGGGTGGAGTAACGCATAAGGATTCTGGCGGTGGTGGCGGTACGATTCAGGCAGGTGATGTACAGTGGATGACTGCAGGTGCAGGCGTGGTGCATGAAGAATTCCATTCTCCAGACTTTGCCCGGAATGGTGGTCTGTTTGAAATGGTCCAGCTGTGGGTAAATTTACCTGCCAAAGACAAAATGACTACACCGCGTTATCAGGCACTGACGGCAACTGATATTCCTCGGATTGAAATGGATGAAGGTGCAGGGCATATTCGGGTCATCGCTGGTGAACTTGATGGGCATCATGGTCCGGCGCATACCTTTAGTCCGGTCAATGTCTGGGACGGTGAGCTCAAAGCAGATTATGAAACGATGCTGCAGATACCTGCCGGTCATAATGCTTTGCTGGTGCTATTGAGTGGAGAGCTGGTAGTGAATGCCGGCCAGAAAGTTCTGGACAGTTCTATTGTGATATTTGCTCAGGATAGCGATCCTATAATCCAGATTCAGGCTTATCAGGACAGCAAATTCGTAGTCTTGACCGGTGAACCCTTGAAGGAACCTATTCAAGGTTATGGTCCTTTTGTGATGAATACCAAGGAAGAAATTGTCCAGGCCTTCCAGGATTTTAATCAGGGTAAATTTGGAGAAATTCCGGTAGCTGCTGAATAAAAATGTCAGTCCAGAAAGAAAAAAGCCTCTGCAGTGCAGAGGCTTTTAAATAGTTATGCGCTGTAAGTTCTTCTGATTATAAGATTTTTTAAATAACTTCAACACTGTGGAGGGCGATGGAGTTATCATTTTATTATGCAGAAAATTATAGCGCTTCTTGTATCTTTTGTAAAACGAAAGTTAAAAAATTGGTTAATTTAAATGTATTGTTTTTAAAGGATAATTTTTATAAAAATACAAAAAATATCAATAAAAGCATAAATTTAAACAGTGTAAACTTTTTATATTAAAAATGTAAAAAATTATGAATTTTCAAGCGCTTTAGTCCATCTGAAAAAAATGCAATCTGGAAGATTTTAATAGCCTAATTACGGCAGGCTTGGTACATAATTTCTAAAAGTTTCTCAATGACGGATGATCAGTTTGGATATCGCAGTAATTGGTAGTGGCATGGCCGGACTGGCTACAGCCAGAATTCTTAAGGATGCAGGACATCACATCACTATTTTTGAAGCGCTGCAAGGGCGCGGCATGGACAGTCACAGCCTCGAGTTTGAAGGTGGATTGGTCGATGCTCCTTTGCGTGTGATGAATCCGTACTTGTGGAAAAATACGCTAAGTCTTGCGACTCATCTGGGGATCAAGACCTATCCGGTACGCACTTATATGGCGTGCAGCTGGTTATTTGAGGATCGGACTGAAACCTGGCTGACAACTTCGCGTAGCCGGATTGGTAACTTTCCGATTATCAATAACCGTAAAGGCCTTCAGCAGTATGGCTGGCGTCTGGTTAAAGGCTTATTACAACTGAAAACAGCGTTGAACAAATTCTTTAAATCTAAGAATCAGGATATCAGCCTGGCAGAATTTATTAATCGCAATGATATTGAAGAAGTATTCTGGCATGGTGCGGTAATGCCGGTACTGTATACCATCTGTACCTGTAACCCGAAAACAATTGGTGAATGGCCAGCCAAGCCCTTATTGATTTTCCTGCGTCAGCTGACAGATGGCGATGCATTATTGCGTATGCAGGGCGGTACACCAGCCTTGGTGGATAAACTGATTGAAGGCATCGACATTGTCAGTGGTGCAGCAACTACGCTGGTACAACAGCAGGGTGATCAGGTCCGTGTAGAAAATGCGGCGGGTTATTCCAAGTTATTTGACCGTGTCATCGTTGCTACACCCACCAACAAGATCGAGGAATTTCTTGATAAAGACCAGTTTGCAACAGATATTGAATTATTGAAAAAATTCCAGTTTGAGCAGGGGCAATTGGTGATTCATACTGATACCAGCGTGATGCCGCCGAAACGTAAAGACTGGGCAGTACTAAGCTATATGATGGACCGCAAGTTTACCCGTCAGCAGTTCACGGTATGGCTCAATGCGGTTGAACCAACATTAGTGGGTAAATCTCCGGTATTCCAGACCTGGCGCCCGGTGACTGATATCGATCCGAAGAAAGTTATTTCTTCTGTGACACTGACCCGCGCAGTGGTTGATGCGCATACTGTAGCCTTGAACAAGGAATTACAGCAACGTCATCTGGATCAGGGCCGTAAGGTATTCTATTGTGGTTCATGGTCATGTGATGGCTTGCCAATTCTGGAATCTGCAGTTACTTCAGCGATGAAGATTGCAGAAATCTTTGGTGCACCATTGCCATTCGAGGGATTAAAACCGAATATTGAGGTTGCACCACAACTCGGTTATTAAGCATGAAACTGTTCCAGGCCTTTCGGCAGCGTCTACCCGAGCATAAATATGCTATCAATGCAGCATTGCTTGGAGATACTTCGCTATTGCCCTGGAGCAATCTTGGTTACTGGCAGATAGGGCAGCAAGACTATGTTGCTGCTTGTCAGGCTTTGGCTGATCATCTGGCTGCAACTATTCATTTAAATTCAAAAGATAAATTACTGGATCTTGGCTGCGGCCAGGGTGCCAGTTTGCTGCATTGGCAGCAGCACTATCAGGTGCAATACCTAGCAGGCGTAGAGCTACAGAAAACTTGTGTTACCAAGATTCAGCAGCATTTACCTGAACTGAATGCAATTTATCATGCTTCTTTTCTTCGACTAAAAGATATCCATTTCCCACATAAATTTGACGCTGTGCTGTGTCTGGATGCGGCTTATCACAATAGCGTACCAAGCTTGCTGGAACAGATAGTCCCAGTTTTGAATTCAAAAGCGCGAATCGGTTTTCATCATCTAGTTTTGTCTGAGCGCTGGAAAACTTTAAATTCATTTCAAAAGCGTAAATACCAGCTTTTGCTGAAATCAGCAGATGTCAATTTAAGTGATTTGATGCCGCTCGGTACGCTATATGAATGTCTGGATCAGTTTGAATTCACAGATGTTCAGGTTGAAGATCTGTCAGAATCAGTATTTGCCGGTTTTGCCAGGTATGTACAGCAGGATTTAAATTCAAAAAAAATGGTTCAGTCTGTGAAGACGTCCAGACTAGATGAATTTAAAATTCAGATGACCGCAAAAATATGCCGAAAGCTTTTTGAAGAAGGTGTGGTGCGGTATGTGCAGATCAGCGCGAAAGCAAAGCACTAGAACAGTGCCTGAAAAGATCAAGCCCGAAGAAAATGCAGACTCCAGAAACATCAAAGCCTCACTAAAAAAGCGAGGCTAAGAAAATGGTGCCGGCACACGGATTCGAACTGTGGACCTACTGATTACAAGTCAGTTGCTCTACCAACTGAGCTATGCCGGCGTTGTGGTGTGCATTCTACAGATTTTTTGGGGTGATGCAAGCCAAAAAATAACCGTTTAAATGCTTTGGTGAAATTTTAAGTTTGATTGAATTCTGCATGATACGAAAAGCTGCAAAACTTGAAATACATCAGCTGGCTTCATGAAAATCGCCCACATGCGAAAGTGTGGGCGAGGGTGGAAAATTTAAACTGGTTTCAGAGATGAATAAAAACTAGGTTTATCGGCTTTTTAGGATACGGTCCAGATCCTGAGCACATTCCTCCAAGGTAAAGGCCATATCAAACTGCATTTGAGGTTTGAGTTCTTGAGCGAGGCTTCTCCACTGTTCGATGAGTCTGAGGGCTTTTTGAATCTTGTGTTTGTTGACGTCTTTGGCAATGGTCGGAGTGTAACCGCCACGTTTAGCATTTTTGATCTGTTTGGCATAGTTTGCGCTGTTATTCATGTTCGCTCCCGAATAGCAGTGTGTCTATCTTTTAGCTTTTAGTTTGAATCAAGATCAATGGCGTGGTTGGTTAGATCTACTGGTTTTTGTTCTCCTTTTATGTGCCCGCTAAGAGCAACATAACATAGCGATGATGACAATAAAATTAAGCTATTTTTATGCCAAGTTAGAATTCAGTAACTGAATTTTTTGTATAACTTTCATGAAGTATATATAGGGAAAAGAGGGCAATTCATTTGTTCATTAATCAAAAGGCAAGCATTAGCAAACGACATTGTCCTTCTTCTTATAAAAATCCAGTGCCAGCTTCAGATCCTGTGCTAACTGTTCTTTTGTGTTTTCTGGCGCAATTTTTATAAAGGCAGGTACATATTCTTTGAAATACACCTCAGGATAATCTTCGCATATGATTTTCTTGCGAAGTTCCATAGGCGTAGCCGGGTTATCTAACTGGTCCAGAAAACCACTGATTTTCTGATCCGCCTGTTCAAACTGAATGACATCTACAGAGTTTTTATCTGTCGACATTGCGGCTTCTGCCTGCTCAGGCTGCTTTTGGCAACCAGCAATAACAAACATAACGAGCAGGGTGGTAAAGGTTAGTTTTTTCATCGTCTTTTCTAGTTGTTATCCGGGGCTGAATAATAAGAGTATAAGAGAATTCACCACTGTATAAGAACTGATTTTTTTAAATAAAAAAAATACCTCCATCATAAGGAAGGAGGTATTAAATTGGAAAAGAAACTACAGCAAGCTTCTGATTACACATTTTATATTAGATCACTTTTCAAACAATTGGCAGAATATTACAAGCTTGATAGTGATTCATAAAATTAAAATTACCGTAACTTCTAAAAATGGAATCTAGCCGAAGTACTTAATGAATTTTCCTTTATTAAGCCATAAAAATTAAAGAATCTGATTAAATATTTTTTCTTTTATAGAAGCTAAAAAATGAAGGCGTTAAGGAATAGCCAATAGTGAAATTGCAGCATGATATTTAATTATAGACAACAAAAAAGGCTTAAACCCTTTAGATTTAAGCCTTTATTTACTGCTAAAGATTGCAGTTCCGTAAAATATGGCGGTGAGAGAGGGATTCGAACCCTCGATACGCTATAAACGTATACACACTTTCCAGGCGTGCTCCTTCAGCCACTCGGACACCTCACCATGGCGGTGGATGATATAGAAAAAAAACCAGTCTGCCAAGCTTGAAACAATTGATTTGCAGAAAAAGTTTAGAGGCAGTGCTATGATTCGCAAAAATGCTTTCTAAAACGAAGACAATATATGCAAAGTACTGCACAAAAAGCAGCTTTACCAGTCATTACGCTGGCTGCGCTTGGGGTCGTTTTTGGTGATATTGGTACCAGTCCTCTTTATGCACTGCGCCAATGTTTCCTGACCTCGCATCTTGCCATCAGCGAAGCCTCGGTACTGGGCATTCTCTCCCTGATCTTCTGGTGCATCATGCTGACGGTGAGTTTTAAATACGTCACTATCATCATGCGTGCTGACAACAATGGTGAGGGCGGCATCATGTCACTGCTGGCCCTCAACCTGCGAACCACACTAATCTCGGATAAGAAAAAGATTTACCTGATTGCTTTAGGCTTTATTGGTGCTTCATTGTTCTTTGGTGACGGGATTATCACACCTGCGATTTCTGTACTCTCTGCCATTGAAGGATTGAGTATTGCTACGCCGGTGTTTAATAAATGGCTGGAGCCTTTATCCATCGGCATCATTGCCGGCCTGTTTTTGGTACAACGTCATGGCACCGGGACCATGGGTAAATTTTTTGGTCCACTGACTTTACTGTGGTTCCTGTCGATTGGTGGCTTTGGTCTATGGAGTATCATCCAGACACCGATGGTCCTGCATATGATCAACCCTTATTGGGCTTATCATTTTGTGGTGGATCAACCCTATGTGGCTTTCCTGACCATGGGCGCAGTGATTCTGACCATGACCGGAGGTGAAGCGATTTATGCAGATATGGGACATTTTGGTCGCCTGCCAATTCGTCTGGCCTGGTTCATTATTGTCTTGCCATGTCTGTTACTCAATTATGCAGGGCAGGGTGCGCTTCTGCTACGTAGTCCAGAAGCTTTGGCTAATCCATTCTATATGCTGCTGCCGGAATGGAGCCTGTATCCAATGATTGGTCTGGCAACGGCTGCTGCGGTCATTGCCTCACAAGCCGTGATTACCGGGGTATTCTCGATGGTCAATCAGGCAATTCAGCTACGTTATTTACCACGTTTGAGCGTGAAACACACTTCAGCTGAAGAACGTGGCCAGATTTATCTGCCATTTATTAACTGGATGCTGTTTATTTCGGTCGTGATTCTGATTTTGTTATTTGAGAACAGTGCGAGACTTGCCAGCGCCTATGGGGTGGCAGTAACCATGACCATGCTCTGTGGCACGATCTTGATCTCCATTTTAGCTTATGGTTTCTGGCGCTGGCCAATCTGGAAAGTAGTATTATTCGCGGCTCCTTTTCTGGCGCTCGATCTGATTTTTGTCGCATCCACTTCACTGAAAATCTATTCCGGTGGCTGGGTGCCAATCATGCTGGGTGCCGTACTGTTTACGATACTCATGACCTGGAAAGATGGCCGCGAACTGTTACTCAAACGTATGCAGCAAAATACCTTGCCAATTGAGCTATTTATCAAGAGTGTTTCTACCGGTGGCGGGACTCAGTTTGTGCCGGGTGATGCCATTTTCCTGACCGGAACTCCGGATGTCGTACCACATGCCATGCTGCATAACATCAAGCATAACAAGGTACTGCATCAACGTAATATCATGGTTACGGTGATTACCCGGGATATTCCCTTTGTGGGAGAGGAAGATCGGGTAGAAGTTGAAAAGCTGAATGAGCATTTTTACCGGATTTATGCCTATTTTGGTTTCAAGGATCAGCCTGATATTCCACGGGCGGTCAAGCAAGCCTACACGGAATGGGGCTTTGATTATGATCTGATGCAGATCAGTTTCTTTATCTCTCGTGACCGGGTGATTCATGCAATCGGAGAAGGCATGTCACCATGGCGTGAAAAACTGTTTATTTCAATGCAACGTAATACCAGTCCGGTGAGTGATTTCTATCAGATTCCAACTAACCGGGTGGTGGAACTTGGTAGCCAGATCGAAATCTAGCAACAATATTTAAAATGAAAAAAACCAGAGTTTAGCTCTGGTTTTTTAATATCTGTTTCAGACTTGTTATGGAGTAGTTACACCTGGAGCAGTAGAGCCTGCTGGTGTCATTGGGGAATCTTGCTGCATCTCAGGCAGAGTACGTGGATCGTTGGGTTGCTGCATGCCTGGAGTTGCATCTTGTCGCATCATGGCAGGATCTTGAGAATGGCGCATCATACCCGGAGCCTGAGACATGCCCGGCTGACCAGATTGCATGCCAGACGACGGATTACTTTGCATAGCAGGTGCCTGACTTGGCTGCACTAAACGAATCTGACCAGAATTGACCAGATTTTCCAGAGAAGCATTCTGACCGTTTACAGTGGTGCTAATTCGTGCCTTGGACAGGCTTTCTAATGTTTCGCCCGGCTGTACCCGTGGTTCAGCCAATGCACTGAGGCTCATTACACTGGTAAATACACCTAGAGCCAGTAATTTTGAATAATGAGTTTTGCAAGTATGGGAGTTTTTCTTCAGCGATAACATCACAATGCTCCTTCGTATATTTCTTCGAGGAATTAGAGGTTCTTACAATTGCATAATTAAAGAGTGGGCAGCAAGGAAAGCTACACAAATGGGTTGAAATCTAGTCCAAGTATTCGTAAAAAACAGACAGGCTGTTACATACTTAATGGATGTTTATTTACATATTGCTTATTTGTTAATCGATTAGAAAAGTCGTGATATACATGGCTTACAGGGCTTGTTAAGCTCGGCAACACCCGCTGTAGATGTTCTAAAGTAGCTGTAATCATGGCCAAGAAGCAACGTACCAAAAAAAATCCTGTCTTTCAGTTCCTTAACGAAAATACTGTAAAAATTATCCTGGGTGTGGTGGCATCGGGTAGTTTTGCGATTGCCTTTGGTCAAGAAAAAATCAGCCAGTGGGTATCGCTGTCTTCACCATCAAATTCTGCCTGTCTGGATCAGTTTTACCGGGATGTGCCACCTTACTTAATGAAGGATAGCTTAAAAAAGAACAGCTATGCACTGTGCTTTAACGGCTTTAATGTCATGTACTCTGGTGTCTCCAAAACACCATTATGGGTGGCAGAACTATTGACGCCATCTCGCCTGAGTCAAAAGATTCCGCGTGAAGACAGCTTCCATGAGGAAGAACGTGTCAGTTCGGCGCATCGCGCAACTCTGGCAGATTACCGCGGTACTGGCTATGACCGTGGACATATGGCACCAAATGCCGATATGCCAACCAAGCAGGCACAGTTTGACAGTTTCTCCTTAGCCAATATGGTACCGCAAGCCCCGAAGAACAATCAGCAGGCGTGGCGTGAACTGGAAGAAGCCACTCGTGCGGTGGTGACCAAACAGAAACAGGATGTCTATGTGGTTACGGGGCCGGTTTATAGCGCGAAAAAGCTGGAGACGATTGGCAAAGGTGTAATCGTACCGAATGCGACCTATAAAGCGGTATATATGCCGAAAACTGGTGCAGCCGGGGTGTATTATGTGGATAACAACCTGAAAAATCCGGCACCAAAAGTCCAGATCATCAGCGTCTGTGCCCTAGAGGAACTGGTTAATATCAACATCTTCCCGCAACTGACTGAAGAACAGAAACGTAATACTTATAAGCTGCCTTTGAAAGCCAGCGAGGTGAAGGCCAATAAGCCAATCACCTATGCAAACTGGGATGCAGAAAGCCAGTGCGCCGAAGATGTATCCAAAAGTGACCTGGAAGCATTACAAGAGGAATTCAAACGTTCTGGTGGCAGTCGTACGTCTGTGAGCGGGAATACTTCAACATCTGAGGGCTCCACTAGTGACGCAGCAGGCAATAATGATCCGCAAGGTGCATTGATCAAGCAGTTGCTGGAAGCAGTGCTACAGTTCATTTTACAGCTTTTGAAATAATTCTGTTGTGCCAGACAGGATTCAGGTAGCATAAATCTGTCCGGTACAATTAAAAAACAACAAGGAAGCGACAGAAGAAAATGTTTAAACCTTATGAAAACGGCACCGAATCACATGCGATTCATGACCTGACCATTGAAAATGATGTGGACTGTGTCAGCCTCTATGGAAACTTGCAGTTAACCAAGGATCAGGCCGGACTGAAAGCAGCCAAGGCCTTGCAGGCGCTACTCAATGATGTGGTACAGCAACTGGAAAATACCCCGGATCTGCCTGACAAGATCCAGCGTGATGACGCTCAGGAAATTGATAATCCATTTTTATAATGGGTCATTTTTTAAAATTTCATGACTCTTCCATGCGAAACAGAAAAAGCTCAGGATTAATATGAGCTTTTTTTATTCAGGTTTAAAAGTTTATTTCTCTTGAATTATTTTTATTATTTTTACTCAAAAATCTAAATTTGATATTGGGTATTGAGATTGGCCTGCATCGGGTAATCTAAAAATTTCTCCTATGTTTTGTTTTTCAGATAATCTGAGCGCCACTGTTGCGGCGTCTGACGGGTCCACTGCTTAAAGGCACGCTGGAAGGCACTTTGTTCTGAATAACCCAATAACAGGGAAATCTCGTGCAGGCTTAGATTTTCATCGGTCAAATATTGCTGGGCTAGCATAAAACGGATTTCCTGCATTCGCTGCTGATAGGTCTTGCCCTGTTTTTGCAAATGACGCTGTAACTGCCGAACCGACCAGTGTAACTGACGGGCAATATGCTCAATCTGAAACATGTTTTTTTGCAGTCCGGTCAGGATCGCCTGCTGAATCCGATGATCTATCTGTGAAGTATTCGGCAGTTTTTCCAATAAGGCTTCTGCCTGTTGTTTTAACAGCTTCTGTAGCGTCTGGTCACCTTGACGTAATGGTTTTGCCAGTTCAGAAACATGCATAAAAATCACACTCTTTGGCTGATCAAAACGGACCTTGCAACGGAAGTACTGTTCATACAGATTGAGATACTTGTTGGTCGGCTGACGGAAATGAACTTCATGTAAGTGAATATCATCGGTAGCCATCAGCGAACGTACAAATTTCAGCATCAATGCCATGGCGACTTCATCTGTCAATTGAGTCGCCAGATTTAGAGGAACATCGACCCAGGCAATTGACAGGTAGTCATTTTCGACACGGACTTCTAAAGGACTGCCGTCATAGACCAGACGATGATAGTCATGATAGCGCATCATGGCTTCGCTCAAGGTTTCACAGGACAGCGCCAGATAGGCAATAATGCCGAGATGTCGGGGTTGTACGAAATTAGCAATTTCCAGGCCTAAGGCAGGAGTCTGCAACTTTTGCTGTAATTGCATGAGCAACTCACGCCAGATGACAAATTCAAAGCGTTCAACGTCCTGTATAGCGAGTAGTTTTTCTGGAATGGGGAGTTGTTTGGATAGATAGAACTCCAGCAACAAATGTCCCAGACCTCCATAAACCGTGCCTGCATCGTCCTGTATGCTGTGCATTTTTTAATTCTTTTTTGTCGTGTTTTGTCAATCATATTGAATTTTTTGGTCAATATCTAGCCTTTTAGCTCACCTATAGTAAATAAAAAGGAGGGACAGACAATGCTAAAAGGTTTTCTGGCAGGACTGGTAATTGCCAATGGTTTTGAATGGTTTGCGCATAAATATATTCTGCATGGTATACCTCGCAAAGGTCAGGCTCGCTACAGTCCAGTACCGCAGAGCATGCGTTCACACTGGGAGCATCATCGGGAGGTGCGTAAGACGGCATTCTCTGATCATGGCTATGTAGAAGGCTGGCAGAACTGGCGTACCCGTAATGAAATTGGATCTCTGGTTGTTGTTGCCAGTGTATTTGGTCTGGCCTTTTATCCGGTTTCAAAAGGAATGTCGCTCGCAGTGCTTTATAGTGCCTGCAATTATTATTATGTGCATCGTCGGGCACATCTGGAACCAGAATGGGCCAAGCGAAAAATTCCCTGGCATTATGACCATCATATGAATAGTAATCAGGATGCCAACTGGTGTGTGACCCGACCATGGTTCGACTACGTTATGGGGACACGGGTGATTTCATCGCCTGAATTACAGGAACAAAATCCACTCGGCATCTATCTACCCAAAACGGTTTCTCAAGCCCTGAGCAGCAGTATTCAGCAGATCTTTCCAGCCAAATGGATTGAGAAAAATAGAGCCTTAAATCCTTAAAAGAAACCTAGAAGTTTTAGATAAGGAAATAAAATGCATTTGCACGCTATTTTTGTCGTGATTTGTCAATAAATCCTGCTTAAATTGTCAATATTCGGGGTGTTTTTTGACCTATATTTACACCTGTCAGCGATATAGCCTAACGCTGACAGGTTGTTATGAATACTTGAGTTATGGTTAGATTTTACTGGTTATGTTGACACCAAGCGCTGTAGTCTATTCTTGGTTTTATAAGGAGTCGCAAGACTCCTTTTTTTTTGTCCATAATTCATGTGCTCAAATTTTCAAGTCATAAAAAAGGCATGATTAACATGCCTTTTTCAGATCTTGTCTCTAAAAAGAATTAAAGACGCATTTCAATGCCTTGCGCTGCCAGATAGGCTTTTGCTTCTGGAATGGTATGCTGGCCGAAGTGGAAGATTGAGGCTGCAAGTACAGCATCTGCGCCTCCTTTTAAAATCCCGTCCGCCAGATGTTGCAGGTTGCCGACACCACCAGAAGCAATTGTTGGAATGTTAACGCGGTCATTAATGGTACGCATGAGTGCCAGGTCATAGCCCGCTTTAGTACCATCAGCATCCATTGAGGTCACTAACAGTTCACCGGCGCCGTAGTCCGCCATTTTCACGGCCCATTCAATCGCATCAATACCTGTTTCCTTGCGGCCACCGTGAGTAAAGATTTCCCATTTATTCTCGCCGGTTTTCTTGGCATCAATAGCCACCACGATACATTGTGCACCAAAACGCTGAGAAGCCTCCTGGACGAATTCAGGATTATAAATAGCTGCTGAGTTGATGCTGACTTTATCCGCGCCAGCATTTAACAGTAAACGGATATCTTCAACTTTACGGACACCACCACCTACAGTTAACGGTACGAATACAGATTCGGCCATACGCTCTACAGTACGATAAGTCGTGTCACGTCCATGATGTGTAGCGGTAATATCAAGGAAAGTAATTTCATCGGCACCTTGTTCATTATAGCGACGCGCCACTTCGACCGGGTCGCCCGCATCACGAATATCAAGGAACTGAACACCCTTGACCACACGACCATTATCAACGTCGAGGCAAGGAATAATACGTTTAGCTAGCATAAATTTTTCCAATTATTACAGCCGATTATGAAACTCACCCACGCAAGCGCTACACCTTGGCAGATGGAAACGGTATTCTAGCAAAAATATGTAAGTTTTTTCGCAGGTTTTCTATGTCGGTTTATACCACTTTGACTTTAAAGGAAGTTCAGGATTTTGCAGCGCCTTATGGTCTCAAAGCGATTGATCTGATTCCCATTCAAGGAGGTATCCAGAACACCAACTACTTTCTGGTCTGTGAAGACCAGCAATATGTATTGACTGTGTTCGAGGACATGGATGAACAGGCTGCTGGTGAACTGGTTCCCGTACTTAAGCATCTGGGACAGGCAGGGGTGGCTGTGCCCGTCCCATTATCGCATTCAGGCAAGGCCATTCATAGCATCAAGGGTAAGCCAGCCCAGATCGCGCCACGGATGCTAGGCGAACATCCTATGCCAGCGACTAAGGCTCAGGCCGAAGCCATTGCCATTGCGCAGGCAAAAATGCATGTAGCACTAAAAGATTTTAAACTGGAACGCGAATTCGTACGTGATCATGCCTACTGGTATGCCGTGGCGCAGGAAATCAAGCCAACCCTGAATGCTGCTGATAATGTCCTGTTGGGTAAGTTGCTCGGCCTGTATGAGGCATTGACAGCCGTTTATACTGATCGCCCACGTGGCTTTATTCACTCAGATCTGTTCCGTGACAATACCCTGTTTGAGGGAGATCAGCTCAATGGCATTCTGGATTTTTATGAATTGAATAAAGATGAGCTGCTGTTTGATATTGCCATTACCTTAAATGACTTCTGCACAGATTATCCCGCAGTGACCTTGAATGAAGAACGTGCGGTTGCTTTTCTAAAGGCTTATGAAAGTATCCGTCCCTTGACTGAGGATGAAAAAGCCTGTCTGCAGCTTTACCTGGCGATGGCAGCCGGTCGTTTCTGGATGATGCGTTTACAAGTGGCACAGAAAAATGCGGCTCAAGGCCGTACCGGAAACGATATTCTGCAAAAGAATCCGGAAGAAATGCGTAATATGTTGATCGAACGACTTAAGTTTGTTACCGCTTAACCAACAGGAACAACAATATGCGTGATCAAGGGCGTTTGGTGGAATGGTTTGATGAAAAAGGCTATGGATTTATTCAGCCGAATGATGCCGGCAAGGAACGTGTGTTCCTGCACATTAAGGACTTTGCGCGCCCTGGTCCGCGCCCGATTGTTGGTTGTGCCTTGGATTATGCCGTGATTCTGGATGATCAGGGCCGTTATCGTGCTCAGCAGGTGACTTATCTCAAAGCTGCCCAGATCAAGGCGTTGACGGCTAAACAGAAAACAGTCATAAAGAATAAAAAAGAAAAATTGCAGCCGATGCAAATCCTCTGTGTGGGATATATTCTGGCGCTTGTGGTACTCAGTTTCAGTGGCCTGTTGAGCGGGATGGTAGTGTTGCTGATCAGCCTGATGAATGTATTGAGTTACTGGCTCTACGCCCAAGACAAGGAAGCAGCCCAACTCGGTAATCGCCGTATTCCTGAAAATGCGCTACATCTGGTGGCTTTTCTTGGAGGTTGGCCGGCAGCTTGGCTGGCCCAACAAAAACTGAGACATAAAACACAAAAACAACCATTCCGTCAGATTTATTTTTGTACCATAGCCTTTAACATCATTTTGATTCTATGGCTTATTTCCCCTTTAAACGGCTTAAATATTTAAGGGAAATTGATAAAAAGGAGAGGGTATGAACTATTCGATTGACAAGGACCCTAACCGCACACTGACTCTTATTCTATATATTCTTTATATTGTGGCGATCTTTACCGGTGGCCTGCTTGCTGTCATTGCGCTGGTAATTAACTATGTGAAACGCAGTTCGGTTCGCGGCACAATTTTCGAGAGCCATTTTACCTGGCAGATCCGCACCTTCTGGTGGTATCTGTTCTGGAATATCGTTGCCTTTGTTCCATTTTTCTTCCTGTTCTTTACCGGTGAAGATCCGGATCTGTTTGCAGGTGTAGCATTTGGTGCCACCACTTTCTGCCTGATTGTGATTGGCTTGGCCTGGATCTGGATTGTGTATCGTGCAATTCGCGGGATTATGCGTTTGAATGATAATCTGCCGATGTATCAAGCTTCATAACAAACTTAGTGACAATGAAAGAGCAGTTTTAACTGCTCTTTTTTTTTATTTCTTTGGATTGGGATACTAAAAAATGCACCAATATCTTGCATACACAGAACATTTGAGTACACCTTTTAATAATAGAAATAAGTTTTTCACATATAAACTTTACTTTTTTAAAAAATTAAAATTACATTTTTAATATTAATAGTTTACTTTTTTATTTTTATTAATTTATGTTTTTAATATATAAAATTTACTTTTTTAATAAAATAGATTTACATTAATGTACAGTTATTTATTTAAATAATCGGAATGGAATATTAAATTTTTATTTACGATTTTATTTAGCTATAAAAACGTCCACGACGACGACGTAAACCTAAGATATGAATAGCACGGACTAAAACTGCATAAGAAACTGAATAGCCAAAACGTTGTTCGAAAAGTGGAACCAAATCACTTATATTTTTAAATTTCGTATTTTTTACAAATACTTGAAACTCATTCCAGTCTTTGATGTGGCTCGGTGCACCACGGTTTTTTGCCGGTTTTGGAACTAAGTCACCTGTTTCTTCTTCAAGTCGAATCCATGCATCCAAAGTTACTCTAGAGATGCCAAATTCTTTACACACTGCCACTTTGTAATCAGTCTTTTTATACATTTGAAGTGCTGCTTTTTTAGTTTCTAAACTGTACTTTGCCATTTATGACTCCAAAATTTTAATTTCTCTTTTTTTTATTATATGGCATGGAGGTTGCAAAAGAAAAAATAACGAAAATAAATAAATTTTAGGTGACATGCATGGAAAAAGTGCAAAGTTCGTTTAAAAAAATGTCCTTATGGCAAGTGGTCATTATTGGGGTGGCATACATGACCCCAATGGTCGTTTTTGATACATTTGGCATCGTGTCAGGTATCACAGATGGGCGTGTACCATTGGCATATCTATTGGCCTTGTTTGCCATGTTATTAACGGCATTTAGCTATGCGCGCTTTGCCCGCCAAACAGAGAAATCAGGTTCGGCCTATACCTATACAGCAGAATCGTGTGGGACCAATGCCGGTTTCTTTGTGGGTTGGTGTGCGCTGATGGATTATATTTTATTGCCTTTGGTGAATGCCTTATTGGCAGGAATCTATCTTGAGGCAATTATGCCAAGTGTGCCGTATTGGGCTTGGGTCTGTGTCTTTACTGCGCTAGTCACACTGATTAACTGTTTCCGTATTAACATCTTAGCCAATTTAAGCATTATTTTTGTGGCAGCTCCATTGCTTCTGATGTTGGTATTTATTTACCTTGTAGTCAGAGGTATTGGTTCCGAACAAGGCTATGAACATGTACTAACACTTACACCATTATTTAATGGCGATAGCAGTGTTTTCCCTTTAGTCGCAGGTGCAGCCATTCTCTGTTTCTCATTCTTAGGCTTCGATGCAGTTACGACAATGTCGCATGAAACCAAAGAACCCAAGAAAAACATTCCTCGTGCAGTCTTACTCACAACTTTAACAGGCGGTGTGATTTTCTTCTCAGCCTCTTGGTTTATCCAATTGTATTTCCCAAGTAATGTGCGTTTTAACAACCCTGATGAAGCACTGCCTGAAATTGTGTTGTACGTGGGTGGGGCACTGTTCCAAGCGATTTTCTTGGTGGCGCAAATTATGAATACCTTTGCCTCAGGTTTGGCAACGCATGCCAGCGCATCACGCTTAATTCATATTATGGGTCGTGATGGTATTTTCCATAAAGGCACTTTTGGGCAAGTGCATGCCAAACTCGGTACACCCATGTATGCCGTACTTACGATTGGTTTAATTTCATTGATGGCGATCGTACTCGACCTTGCAACAGTGGTCAGCATGGTGAGTTTTGGTGCTTTGATTGCCTTTACTGCGGTGAATTTTTCAGTCTTTATGAAATTCTATGTGAAAGATGGTCAACGTCATGGCCTAAAACATATCTTCTTAAATGCGGTTCTACCATGGTTGTCTGTCTTGGTGATGATGGGGCTGTGGTTCAACCTTGAACGTGTGGCACTGATCTGTGGCTGTGTTTGGTTAGCCCTTGGTGTGTTGCTGTTTACTTATAAACGTCTGCGTAAGCAAAATATTGTGATTAGTAGTGCCTATTAAAAAATCGAAATGTTAAATATGTCGAAAATGAAAGAAATGAAGCGAGTAAATCAAATGAATAAGCCAAAATTTGTTGAAGATGTTGAATTCAGAGCCAGTATCAATGCGCAAAGTGGAAAAGAGTGGAATTGGCTCAATCCAAAGCATGGTCAGTTCGATCATCCCTCTAATTACTATGAAAGTTCACTTGAAATTGGCTATGGATTTCCTGCATTAAATGCGGATATCGAATGTGATGTAGCCGTGATTGGTGGGGGCTTACTCGGTGCATCAACTGCATTACATTTGGCTGAAAAAGGTGTCGACACTGTTTTGGTGGAGAAAAACCGTATTGGCGGCGCAGCGTCAGGTCGTAATGGTGGACAACTCACACCAGGGCTTGCACGTTGGGAAGCTGCTGAAATGATCGAGCATTTTAGTTATGAAGATGCCAAAAAACTGTGGCACTTTACTTCAACCGAAGCGATGACATTGATCGATCAAATTGCGGATCGTTATGATTTAGAACTGCAACGTAAACGTGGGCATATTACTGCTGCTGTGCATGAAGGGCATTTGGTTGGCTTAACGCAAGGTGCAGATGCACGTAAGTATTTGGGTGAAGACCATACCCAAATTGTTGGTGAACATGAGCTCAAACAATATATCGCATCTGAAAATTATTGCGGTGGTTTAATTGACTCTCTTGGTGGTCATATTCATCCGTTGGCATTGAATCGTGGCTTGATTTATGGCTTTTGCCAACATGGTGGACAGGTCTTTGAGCAGACCGAAGTCACCTCTATTGAAGAACGTGAAGATGGAATTTATGTGACCACGCCATCAGGTGTGATTAAAGCGCGTAAAAGTGTAGTGATGGGGGTACATCATGCATCGTTTAAATTATTGCAAAAGAACAATCAAACCACGATTCCGTTTTATACCTACGTGTGTACCACAGCGCCACTAGAAGTCGATTTAAAAGAGTTACTACCAACAGACGCGCCTGTGTATGACACGCAATTCCAAATTGATTATTACCGTGGGGTATCGAAAAACCGTTTACTGTTTGGCGGTGAGGGCACAGGTTCATGTTGGAGTCCTGAAAAAACCCATCAATATTTATTGGGTCGGATCAAGCATGTATTCCCACAACTAAAAAGTGTTGAGCTAGATTTTGTTTGGAGCGGAACTACTGATCTGACCATGAATGGCGCAGCCGACAGCCGTAAGTTTGGTGATAAATTTCCAATCTATGCAGTACAAGGTTGGAGTGGTCATGGCGTGGCGCAAACTGTACGTATTGGTAAAGCGATTGCGGATGACTTCTGTGGCAAAGCCGATGACTTTAATATGTTAACCAGTATCCAGCATCAAGATATCCTGTTTGGTCGAGTACTTGCACCAGTGGTAATTCCAATGGCGAAAATGGCTTATGGCTTAGGTACCTTGGTCAATCCGGGCAAAATGGTATCTTTCTAAAATTCAATATAAATATAAAAAATTCCCCCTTTTTTAAGGGGGGATCTAGGGGAATTCATAAAGGGTTAGGGGGAGGGAAAAATTAAGAAAGATCTTCCTTCAATTCTTCCCTTTTTTCTGTTCTTAAAAACTTCGGTTTCCATTCACTGGCAATTACACCCAGTACCACCATTAATCCGCCCAATAAAGCCAGAGCGGGTAAACGTTCTCCAGCGAGTCGGCCAAACAGACTGGCCCAGATCGGCTCACCTGCATAGATAATGGCAGCCTGAGAAGGATCAACCATTTCCTGTGCCCAGTTCATGACGAGTTGAATCACTGCGCTGGCTATACCGAGGCCAACTAAAATGATGGCAAGGTGAGGATGGAACTCAGGTAGCTGAGGTTCGCCGAGCATTGCTGCCATAATAAAGCAGAACAGTGATGCGAAAATCAGCTGCAACACGGTCACGCGGCGCGTATTTACCTTCGGTGCAAAGTAACTGATAAAGATGATTTCAAGTGCAATTGCAATCGAACCTAAAATTGTCAGTAGTTGTCCAAAACTCAGTTGAATCGCACCAAAGCCATTTCCTGTTAAGAAGACCAGACCTAAAAAGGCAAGGGCTGCCCCAATCCATGTCATGACATGTGGTTTTTTACGAAACAGCAGCCATAGCAAGATAGGCACGAGTGGAACATATAATGCGGTTAAAAAGGCTGACTCACTACTGCTAATCGTTTGTAGTCCAACTGTTTGCGTGCCATAGCCCAGTGCAATGAGCAATCCGATGACCGCACCAGCAAAAACTTCAAAAGCGGTCATGCCTTTGAGATATTTCCAGGAAATGAGTGTTACGGCAATAGCAGCAGCCATAAAGCGCAAGGCTACAAAAAGCACGGGACTGGCAAAGGTCAGTCCGTATTTCACCACCACAAAGGTTGTACCCCAAATGATGGTAATTAAAATCAGAGAAAGCTGAGGGAGCTTCGCTTTCCATATTGAGGATTCAGAGGATAAGGTAGACATGGGAGATCAGTATTCAGGTAAAAACAAAAAGAGGCCCGAAGACCTCTTTTACAGCAACATCAATCTTTCAGATTAAGCGTCTAAAACCGCTTGTGCTTCACGAAGATTTAAAGTGCCTTCATAGATCGCACGACCAGTAATTGCGCCAAGAATGCCTGGTTGGCCTTTTAAGCCGTGAACATCATCGATATTAGTGACACCACCAGACGCAATCACTGGAAGACCTGAGTAAGTTGCCAGGTTCACAGTTTGCTCAATGTTTACACCCTGCATCATGCCGTCACGTGCGATGTCGGTATAGACAATACTGGACACGCCTGCATCGGCGAAACGTTTAGCCAGATCAGTCGCTTTCACATCAGTCACATTGGCCCAACCATCCGTTGCGACCATGCCATTCATGGCATCAATACCAACAATGATATGACCAGCGAACTGTTTACAGGCTTCTTCAACAAACTCAGGCTCTTTCACTGCTTTTGTACCAATGATTACATAAGACACACCTGCATCTAGATAATGCTCAATGGTTTCCAGTGAACGGATACCACCACCGATTTGAATCGGTAAGTTTGGTTGTGCTTTAGCAATCGCTTCTACGACTGGCTTATGAATCGGGGTACCTGCAAAAGCACCGTTCAGATCAACCAGATGGAGACGACGCGCACCTTCATTTACCCAATGCTGCGCAGTAGCCACTGGATCATCAGAAAATACAGTATCGTCTTCCATACGACCTTGTTTTAAACGGACACATTTGCCATCTTTCAGGTCAATTGCAGGGATGATCAGCATGCTTTCGCTCCTGGCCTAATCGTCGATTGAATTTGAATGGCTGCCATCTTAACAAATAAACGGCGGATTTCTAAATCTAAATACTGAATCTCGCATATGAAAAAAACCTGTCATGGACAGGTTGGAGTGAGTGAGTACAGCTCATTGTTATTTTTATATCTGATCAGGCTGATCATTCAGCATGGATGAAATTCAATTAAACATATGCGAGTTGAAGTTCCAGATCCAGTGGACCTACTTTACCAAGCTGAGTACCCAGGTCATAAAGACCGTCATTGACTGCACCTGCTGTGGCGCCTACCGTTGTGACGATACCGCCAATAACTGGCAGATCCGCTGCAGTATCAGTAATCGGGGCAAGGTCATCCAGCAGTGCATCGACAGTGCCTGAGACATCTTGCAGGACACCGCCCACACTCGCTACCGGATTACTGAGTACATCATTCACCAGATCTAGTGGCTGAATGCCAGCAACATAATCACCCGTTTTTGAAACCAGTCCACTCAGGTTAGAAGTAGTCTGCCCGACTGATGCAACCACATCACCGATGACTGGCAAAGAAAGCAGTGGAGCAGTCAGCGGCGCCGTAGTATCTAAAACGCTATCTAAGATATCAGAGACGCCATCTAAAGTTTGACCGACCAGGTCTGTAGTTCCATTTAGCAGTGTGTCTATACCACCAGATAAATCTCCCTGTAATAGCTGGTCTGATACGGCATGCACGCTTTGACTCACATCTGCTAAAAGTCCTGTACTGGTATCCAAGACAGTTTTTAGCGTATCGCCAACTACAGGTAATTGTGTCAGTGCGTCCGTCAAAGGTGCCGTCAGAGTACTGACTGTTTCAACCACTTCATCAACTAAGGTAATAACCGCCTTAGTCAGGAAGCCTACAGCTTTGCTAATACCTTGCACTGCCAATGTGAATACCCCATTGAACTTACCGCCGCCCAATAAACTTGCCATGATTTTTACCCTCTAGAAATTTGAACTACTTAACGATGGAGAATTGTTATGCACATCATGTTTTAGCAAAAATCTGCCAAATTTATAGAGCCTAGAACCATAATTTTGATCATAAGTCAGGAAAATGTTATGGAAAATTCATGTTTATCAAAGGATTGATATTAATTTTATATTTTGTGAAAAAATGTAATTAAAAACAATGATTTATATTGGTTATTTTGGTGCTTCTAAAAGATGAGTAGTGTTATTTTTGTGCATTTTTATTGTTTAGCTTAATGTTCGATTAAAAGAATAGTAAAAAAGTTGAGTAGTTTACTCAGGTTTTTAGAAAAGTGATTATTCATTTGCTAAATTTTGGTGCGTTATATGGTTTACATAATCTTACAATCGATCAGCGCTTAATTTCTCAAGTATTAGTGTTAATAAATATCCAGAAGCAATGATTATTTTCTTTAGGAAAGTTTCAATTCTCGGCTTAGGAGTTTCCGTTGCCAAAGTTCTTCTAGAATCAAAATGCAGGCATAAGCATCCGCAGCCGCGTATTCAATTTGAGCCTGACTGAGTTTCCGTGCTGCCCAGTTAGAGGTACTGATCTTTTTGGACTTTGGGAAATTGACCTGGAACAGGAGTGCCATCGCATTTCTGACCCCAACAGCCTGTTTGAACCCAAAACTGCCAAAGCATTTGGAGAGTTCCAGTACCCCATTTAATTCAATACCTTTTTTACGGAACAGATGTTTGTCATTTTTTAAGCCAAAGCCAGCTTTCATCTGATTGGGATTGGCAAATATCGGCTGTAAAAAATGCCATAGTTCCGTATTCATTTGAAATAAATACGCCCTTTCTCGGGTAGCTAACTGAATCAAATGCGGTCCTGTAGACTGTTCACCGGCTTTAAATATGGGCTTGGATTCTGAGTCAAAGCCAAAGACTTGTACCTGTTCAAGTTCTTCACGTATTACTTCTGCCTGTTGAAGATTCTGAATTACAATAATTTTTTCAAAGGAGATATTTTGAAATCTTGGAAGTGTGGCGATATCTTCTTTGGTGGGTAAAATTGGAGAATGAAGGGCATCCATGACGAGTCTGTGTGGGTCCGTGTATGAAGATGCAGCTTAAGACTTTTTAAATTCAGTCTAAAGCGCTTTTAAGGAATTTTTTTTAAATCAAGATGAAAAGCCAGACTTATTTTTAGATCTGGCTTTTGAATTGAGTTGACTGGATTAAACTTATTGCTGTTGCAAATTTGCCTGTTTTGCACGATTGACATAGTCCTGATAAGACGGAACCGCCATGGCCGCTGCAATCCCCAAAACAATCAGCAGAATATAAAGAATCGCCAGTACATTTTCCCAGCCACGTGTGGTACGGGGGTGGCCAAACTGGTTGCTGTCACGGTTACCCGGAGCAAACAGGGCATACAAGGCAAATAAAATATTGGCGATAGGTACCAGCATCAGCAAAGACAGCCAGCCGCTATGATTTCGGTCATGCAGGCGACGAATTAAAAAGATGATACTGAAATAAATTACTGCAATATAAATTAATCCCATGACTACCAGTGATAGCATAGGCAAGGAGCCATCTGGACTCAGAAATGGATTTGCGCCTGGTAGAATGACAGCAGCTAAAATACCGACAAGCATTAAACAAAAGCCCATTAGCATATTCCAGGCCAGATATGAACGACGCCCAAAACGTCCCCCTGCATTTAAAGCAGAATCATTTAAATTACTCATTGTTATTTCCTTGTTTTTATCATTAAGATTTTTATAAGTAAATGAATGATATAGTAATTTATTAAAAAATAAAAGATTAAATATTGAGCAATAAAAAACCCGCTTTAAGCGGGTTTTTTAAGCATGGAGAGGATTAGATATTCCATTCCACGAAGTTTTTCAGCAGTTGTAAACCTGCGGTATGGCTTTTTTCCGGGTGGAACTGGGTCGCAAACAGATTTTCTTTATGCAGTGCCGTACAGAATTCCAGTCCATAGTTGCATGTCGCAGCCACGATGCTTGGATCTTTTGGCTCTACATAGAAGCTGTGTACGAAATAAAAACGTGCATCCTGTTCAATATCTTTCCACATTGGATGACCTGGATCAGCCTGATGCACCTGATTCCAGCCCATATGCGGTACTTTTAAACCTTCCACATCCGGGAAGCGTTTCACTTCGCCTTCAAAAATACCCAGTGCATCTGCACCGCCATTTTCTTCAGAACGTTGCATCAGCGCCTGCATACCGACACAAATTGCCAGTACCGGCTTATTGAACACCGCATGACGTACCACATCATCAATACCCGCTTCATGCATACCGTGCATACAGTCACGCATTGCGCCTACACCCGGGAAAACAATCTTGTCTGCCTGAGCAATCAGCTTGGGATCATTGGTCACATCTACTTTAGCACCGACATGTTCTAATGCTTTGGCAGCGGAGTGAAGATTTCCCATGCCATAGTCAAGAAGGGCAATACGGGTCATTACAGGGTACCTTTGGTTGAAGCAACAGTATTGGCAGCACGTGGATCAACTTCACATGCCATACGCAATGCACGGGCAAACGCCTTAAATACGCTTTCAATCTGATGGTGACTGTTTTTACCTTTTAGGTTGTCAATATGTAAAGTCATCAGCGAGTGATTTACAAAGCCCTGGAAGAATTCAGAGAACAGGTCTACATCAAAACGGCCAATCATGGCACGGGTAAATGGAATATCCATAAACAGACCCGGACGACCAGACAGATCAACCACGACACGGCTCAAAGACTCATCAAGCGGGGCATAGAAGTGACCATAACGGCGTAAACCTTTCTTGTCACCCAATGCTTGTGCAAAGGCTTGACCCAGGGTAATACCACAGTCTTCTACAGTATGGTGATCGTCAATTTCCAGGTCGCCGTCACAATGAATATCAATATCAAACAGACCATGTCGCTTGATTTGATCAATCATATGATCTAAAAATGGAATACCAGTATTTAAAGTGCCTTGACCAGACCCATCGAGATTCAAGCGAACTCGAATTTTGGTTTCGTTGGTATTTCTTACCACTTCACTGATACGATCTGTCATAGACACGTTCCTCAAATACGTCAAAATGATTGATGTAGAAAATATTTTCGCCGTGACGACGTCACCGCATATTAGATTGCTCAGGAGGGTTTATCAATGCCTATAACCGTACATGCCTATACTTCTTTGGAAAATGATGAAGTGCGCAGCCAGCTTGAGCGACTGTATGACACCAGCCCGGAGTTTAGTGATGGGGCCGATGCCATGGAACAACTAGAGCAAAACTTGCAACAGTATACCGTACTTTATACTGCAGAATTTAATACCCGTATTATTGGTGCGATCTGGTGCACGGGTCAAGGCGCAACCCGCCTGCTGGAGTATGTCGTTGTACATCCGGCTAATCGTGGACGTGGAGTTGCAGAAAGGCTGGTTAGTGAAGCCTGCCGAATGGAAGAAGAAAAAGGTGTGAAGGTGTTTGAACCTGGCTGTGGCGCGATTCATCGTTGTCTGGCACATATCGAAAAAATTTAAACTTTTCCGGTATCAAGGCAGCCTTAGGGCTGCTTTTTTATGCAAATTTTTGACCGAAAATGAATAATTTAGGCCGTTTTAATTAAAAATTAAGCAAGTGATAATTAAATCTGCTGCAAAAGTAGACGATTGATAAAAATTATACTTTTCATGCTTGACGGCATTGGGCTGAAACGGTTTAATACGCGTCATCGGCGTGATAGCTCAGTAGGTAGAGCAACGGATTGAAAATCCGTGTGTCCCCAGTTCGATCCTGGGTCTCGCCACCATATTCAAAACGATTTAAAGTTTTCAATCCCTGATCCCATCAGGGATTTTTTTTGGGTCAAATTTTACACATTCAATCATTTTTTTTCTAATTTCGATTGACTAATGTGTACAGATACGGCTTAATACACCGCATCGGCGTGATAGCTCAGTAGGTAGAGCAACGGATTGAAAATCCGTGTGTCCCCAGTTCGATCCTGGGTCTCGCCACCATATTCAAAAAACCTCAAACCATGTTTGAGGTTTTTTTCGTTTGTCATTTTGTCATTCAACAGAAAATAATCTTTCTTGATTACTCGGCTTTGAAACTGTGAGCGTCATACGCTTTTAGGTTTCGAGATCATTTTCCTGAGATGCCATTCATCCGAGCAGGCATGAGTTGTCCAAATAATCCATGTAATCTAATAGATAAGAATATTAAAAGCAGTTTATGACCTCTGCAGTTATACAACTTGGGTGATAGAGAATCAGGGGGCAAGACAATGAATATTATGACAATTTCTGCATTTTGGTCTGCATTTGGAATCATGCTGAGCGCATTCAGCATGGGAGCACTAGCTGACGATGATAAAGTAGCGGTAACGCTGCCGACCTTGACCGTGATGGCGGAACCTGAACTGAGCAATGAAACTGGTTATGTTCCTTTTGTCCAGGAAGAAAAGACTCAGCGTGCCTTACAGCATCAGGTGATGCGCAGTTCCAAGGAAGCCCAGAATTTTGTACTGAATGCACAGGTGGTCGAAAATCTGGATTTTCAGCCGCAGAGCCAGCCTGACTTTAGTTCGGTTTCTCCAATGCTGCAGCAATATGTCATGAGTATTGCCCAAGGCCTGCAATCCAGTGATCCAACTCAGGGTTTAAATATCATGCTACAGCCGCTGGGGATTGATCGTAGCAATAGCCAATCTGCCGAATATCGTTTTCAACTGCAAATTAATCCGAGCACGATCAAACTCGGTATGCAGGATTATTTCAATAAACTTTCCCCTGTTATCCCTTAAGCTGGAAGCAATCAGTCTAGTCCTAAGTCTTTGAATCCTCGTCAGTCGGGGATTTTTTATATCTGGAATTTGCGAGAGATTTATCTTTTATGCAAAAGCAATCTGCATAAAAACCGTTTACATCGAACACCAGTAATCATACGGTATTAACCGTCTATCGACGCTCACAGTAATACTCAGCACCTTTACATAAGTTCAAGCAAGAATAAGGTTTCTCCCACTGAAATGACGATGCGGAGGTTTTCCTTATGCGTCCCCTCGACACAACTTTTCTGATGTTACTGAGTCTGTTTACTGCACTGCGTCTGGTTAATGCACATGCTGCACCAGATTCCATCACCTTGCCGACACTGACTGTGATGGCCGATCGTGAACTGCGTGAAGAAACCGAGTTCATGCTTCCCTTGCAAGAACAATCCAGCCAGAAACAGGCCTTAAAGATGCGAATGATGAAGATTGAACGCGAACTGCAAGACTATACGGTTAATGCTGACTTCGCGGGTGATATCGAGATTCTGCCTACCACCAATCCGGCACGACTGGATAACCTGCCACCAGGGCTGCAACAGTATGTGCAGGCCATTGCCGATGGTTTGCGTTCTCCTGATCCACGTGACGGTATTTATCTGATGCTGGTGCCATTTGGTATCAACCGCAATGCCACTTCAGTTCAGGCGGCTCGGGAACAGTTTAATCCGAATAATGTTGACCGAACGCTGATTAATGAATGGTGTGCTACCAACGGTTGCTAGGCAGGATTAAACGATTCAGAGCTGGCTTAAAAAAGGAATTTCAGTGAAATTTCCTCTTAGGATGAACTATGTCCCTGCATAGGGTTTTTGTATAGAACAATTGATTTATGTTTAAAAAATCAGCATATTGGTTAAAAGGAAACCTATACATAACTTGCAGCAGGGGAGCATGTGCATGCCGCGTGTCTTTATAGTCCTGGCTGGTGCGACACTTATTGTCTTTGCATGGCTATTTTATCAATACACTGCGCAACAGCAGGAAGAAGCCGAGCTGATCGAATATGAAACTGTTCTGAATGAAAAGACAGCTGAAATCTTTGATCAGGCACAGGACTGGAGCAAGCCGATTCAGTTAGACATTGAAGAAGACCGTCTGGATGGTGATTACGCGGTCATGGCGGAATATGTATTGGGACAGATGCGAGACCGCGCTGAAGAACGTAATCAGTATTTGCGAGATCTGAAAGCAGCGAACTGGGAGCATTTTCTGGATATTGATCGTCTGGAGAAAGATCAGGCTCAAGGTTATAAAGAAACTGAGACCATGCTCAAGCAGGTGCATCAGATTGTGCAGAACTATGAGCAGACCATCCAGCGCCGTGAAGAAAGCCAGATTGAACAGGTCAAGCGACTCGATATCAAGCAGCGTTATCGTCAGCAGTTGGCACAGAACCTGAAAGCAACCCAGCAGGAAAGTGATGCCTATGCCATCTTTGCAATTGAAAAGCAGAGTCTGGCCAAGGCTGATCAGCTATTTGCCTTGCTCAAGAAATATAAATGGGAAAAACGCAACCGCATGTTTATGTTCCATGATGAAAAAGCGGTGCAGCCCTTTATCGCATTGTATAAAGATATTGAAAACCTGAATAAACAGATGCAGCAAATTAAGACCAAAAATCAGAAAATTGTCGAAGAAGCTTTGTAGCCTGAAAGCGTCATTTAGCTATAAATCATCCTGAGCATGGTGCCAAAAACAGAAGCATGCTATAGATAAACAGGAAATTATCAGTTGAATAAAATGGTGCGAGAACAGGAGCAATGCTGCATGACTCAGGACTTAGTTTGTTATAAGGAAATGCCGGTCTGGACACAGGAGCAGATTCCTCAGGGCTTTCAGCGTCCGCATAATACCAAGGCGGGTACTTGGGCCAAACTGACAGTCTTAAAAGGTGAGCTGATTTTTGCCTTGGTTGATGAAAGCGGAGAGGTGCAATCTACTCATGTTTTTACACCTGAGCAGCAACCACCATTGATTGAACCGCAGCGCTGGCATCAGATTGTCTCTGCCAGTGCAGATGTGGAATGCCAGTTAAAATTCTATTGCGCCCCACAAGATTATTTTCATAAAAAATATGCGATTTCTCCAACACATTCTGAAATTATGGCTGCTACGCCTTATTTAACGGGTGGTCGTGCATTAGATGTCGGCTGCGGAGAAGGACGGAATTCGTTGTATTTAAACCAGATGGGCTATGAGGTTGATGCCTGGGATGTGAACTCCCAGAGTCTGGAAAAATTTCAGCAAATTGTTGATGCTGAAGATATTCAGCAGATTCATATTGCACAGCGGGATTTGAATGCAAATCCAAGCATTTCTGGCAGTTATGATTTTATCTGCTGCACTGTGGTGATGATGTTCCTGCAAGCCAAGACTGTTCCAGCACTGATTACTCAAATGCAGCAGGCGACCAAAATCAATGGTTATAACCTGATTGTCTGTGCCATGGATACTGATGACATTCCAGCCCAGCCAGATTTTCCTTTTGCCTTTAAGCAAGGTGAATTAAGTGCCTTTTATAAAGACTGGAAGCTGATTAAATACAATGAGAATATTGGTGAGCTATATCGCAGGGATGAGCAGGGTAACCGGATCAAACAACATTTTGCCACGATGCTGGCGCAGAAGGTCTCAGCTTAATTTTTTTAATATTTGAAAATACAGGCTGATTACTTAGTCGCAGGCCGTATTTAAAAATAGAAGGTAATAAAAAGGGATGTCAGATGACATCCCTTTGCAGTTTAAATCGCAGGATTAAGCTGCTTTTTTAAACCAAGAGAACCAGCCTTTTTTCTCAGCTTTTACTGCTGCTTCAGCAGGTGCAGCTTTTGCAGCTTCTACTTGTTGAGCTGCTTCAGTTTTTACTTCTGCTGCGTTAGCCATTGCAGTTTCTTTTGCTTCTGTAGTTTTTACGACAGCTTCTGTTTTTACTGCTGCAACTTTGTCTTCAGCTGCTGCTTTTGCTGTATCTGCTTTTACCGCATTTTCAGTTTTTACTGATTCAACTTTTGTTTCTGCTGCTTGTTTTGCATTCGTTGCAGTCGCTTGAGCCGCTTCAACTTTCGCTTGAGCAGGTGCAGCTGCTTGTTGAGCAACAGTTTGAACTGCTGCTTGAGCTGTTGCAGGTGCTTCGGCTGCCATTGCAGATGCGGAAGTTGCTACGATTGCAGTCGCGATCACTGTTTTAAGCGTGTTCATATAAACCCCTTAAGGAAGTATGAAAAAAAGAGGCTTGATCATACATTTATAAGAATTTAAGTGATTCATATTTAAGGTTTTAATGGTTGAAAAATACACTAATTTTACAAAGATGTAACATTAGATGGAAGTAATGAAAATCAAATAACCATCAAAAAGTATCTATCAGAAAAACAAGATATTTTTATAAATAAGCAGGAGATTTACAGCTTACTCAATAAAAGAGATTTTAGGGCTTCTATCAAATAACCATCAAAAAGCAACATATTGATTTATATTAGTAAAAAAATTAATTAATGGTTTTTTACTGATTTTTATCAATAAAGAATCAGAATTTTTAGTAAATAAATCATGCCCAATGAGGAATGTATCGTGCATGTTTTCGTCCTTGTTCTGGATCAAAAGGTTTTATTAAACCTAAATCTAAAGTGTCTTTTATTATTCTAGAAGCTATAGCACTATTTTGAGCTTCAATTTTAAATCGCTCACGTAAGCTAGCATTAGTTAAGTAATCTCTTTGAACGTATTTTAGACATGCATGTAGATAGCAAGCACGAATTTTCTCTTGAGTATCCATTTCTTTAAATTCTTTATGTGCAAACAGAACAATTCGAGTTGCATTGTCAAAATTCTCAAAAAGTGGAGGAGGAAGTTGAAAAAATTCAGTTTCATGGACTACTTTATCTATACCACTCCCTCGTTCTTCACAAATACCAATTCTTCTCATTAATGATGCAATACTTTCATTTCTAGATTGTGGAGGGCTGTCTAGTAAGCGATCAATATTAACAAGAGGATTTCCTGGGTTAGTTATTTCAATACGGTCTGCAAAAATTTCAATAGTTGTACCCATGCCAGGAATAGTAAAGTCTTGATGAATGATTGCATTAGCGATTAGCTCTCGAATTGATAGCTCAGGGTACATACTGACGTCTCGCCTTAATGCTTTTCCTATAACTTCATTTTTAGGTAAAAGATTATCAACATATGAAATTAAACCTTCAAAGCCTATTGCGTATCCCTTATCACCGCTTTGTTCTTTAATTGTTCGAATACGATTATTTCCTTCATATTGTATAACTCGGATAGCTTTCCTTTTTAAATGAGAGAATTTATTTAAGGACTTTGCAAATAAGATTACTCCCAAATTTTTAATATCCCAATTTCCACTTTCATTTTTAACAATTAAACCTTCTGATTCTAAGTGACTTAAAATACTGGCGTGGTTAGTAGGTAATGGAAATGAAATTAAATCAAAAAAGCCCGCATAATCAATCAAACTAAATAATTCTAAAGGGGTTAGATTGTGAGCGGCAATTTGTTGTTCAAAAGGTGTCTTGTCAAAACATAACCATAGGTTTTTTTCATGTTCGGGGAATTGATCTAATTGTTTAACATTCGATGAAATACGGATGTATTGTTGACCATTAAAAGATGTTGGTTGATTTTGTGCTTGAGGAATTTCTAAAATCACTACATTTTTTTCAATAAAAACATCTTCATATGCAACAGAAATTTTTACCTCATAAAATTTAAAATAGATTTTAGGGCTGCATTGTTGCATAAGCCAACTTTCTAAATCTTGATTACCCTTTTTGGCAAGATGAGGTTGAAATGAGGTACCGACTACATCGTGAGTTTCATCATTAATCCCCCAAATTAAATAACCATTACTTTTGTTTGCTAATGTAGCAGAGTTAGATAATGCGGAAATATATTTGCCAATTCGTTCGGGTTCAGAAATATTTTCTTTAAATTCTAACCAAGTAGTTTCACGAGGCATTTTTCTTAATTCATGCACTAAGCTGGGCGAATTCAAACATGAGGTGCGACAGTTTCAAAAGCCATATGATAATCAACAAGCTGAGCAAATTTCTCTAATGGTGTAAGCCAATCTAACGCCTTTCTAGGACGAGTATTCAGTGACATGGCAACTTGATTTAAATAATGCTGATCTGCCTGATTTAAATCAATCCCTTTAGGTAAATATTGCCTAATTAAACCATTCATATTTTCGCATGTGCCTTTTTGCCAAGGTGAATGTGGGTCACAGAAATATACATCTATGCCTAAATCTTCTTCGAGTATTTTATGTTCTGACATCTCGCGTCCACGGTCATAGGTCAACGTTTTACGCAGTTCTGCAGGTAAATATTTCAGAGCTTCAGTTAAAGCCTTGCGCACTGATTCTGCCTTTGCATCAGGTAATGTTGCCAAGATACAGAGCCGTGTATTTCGTTCAATAAGTGTTGCTATCGAACTTTTATTGTCTTTACCTTTAATTAAATCAGCTTCCCAATGACCCGGTATTTTTCTTTCTTGAACTTCGGCTGGGCGCTCATGAATAGTTTTAATATCCTGTAATATAGAATCTTTTTTAGGTTCACCGTTAGCTTTTCGCTTTTTATTTTCATGACGCAGACAGGATAATAAGTCTTTTTTCAACTCACCCTTTGGTAATGCTCGTATCGTTGAATAAATCGTTGTATGGCTTACATTCATTGTTTGATCCAAATCAGGAAATGTCTTTAAACGCTTTGCTATTTGCTGAGGAGACCATAAACAACGGATCGCTTCAACAATAAATTTCCAGAGGATTGAATCGATTTTGAGTTTTCTGTGACCACGTCTACGTCTAGCGAAGGTGTTATCAGAAGCATATCGAGCTTGATAAACGTCATTGATGCTATTTCTTTTAAGCTCACGATAGATCGTACTAGGATGTCTTTTAATGAGTTCAGCAAATTTTCTGGCTGAAAAGCCTTCTTTTCTTGACTCAAGCATTAATGCAGTACGATCTTCAAAGTTAAGATGATGGTATGACAATTTTATATACTCCATAAACCCTTTAAATTAATTAGGTGGTTTATGTCGCACTTCAAGTTTTACTCTGCCCTGATTAAAAAATCATGCGATTTTTCCTTGTAAGTCATAGTAATTTTTTTAACTAGTATTTGATCTTATTGTACTTTGTTTGATCTTTAAAAAGAAACCCCGCTTATTGCGGGGTTTCTTTTGTTCACGTATTTAAGAATTAAACACGTTCGATCACTGTTGCGATACCTTGACCAAGACCGATACACATGGTCGCAAGACCAATTTGCGTGTCTTGTTGTTCCATCACGTTCAACAACGTGGTGGTGATACGCGCACCTGAACAACCCAATGGGTGACCGAGTGCAATTGCACCACCGTTCAAGTTCACACGATCTTGCTGATCATAAATGCCTAAGCCTTTTAGAACAGATAGACCTTGTGCAGCAAACGCTTCGTTTAATTCAAAGGTTTGAATGTCTGCAATTGACAAGCCCGCACGTTTAAGTGCTTTTTGCGTTGCAGGTACTGGGCCATAACCCATGATTGCTGCATCACAGCCTGCAACGGCCATAGAGCGAATCACCGCACGTGGTTTCAAACCTAATGCTTGTGCACGTTCAGCAGACATAAGCAACATAGCAGAAGCACCATCAGACAATGCTGAAGATGTCGCCGCAGTTACGGTACCGCCTTTCGGATCAAATACAGGACGTAAAGCTTGGAATGCTTCAAGGTTAGCATCTGGACGAATCACTTCGTCGATGTCGCATAGTTGTTTAAAGCCGTTTGCATCATGACCTTCAATGCCAATGATTTCGTTTTTAAAACGGCCTTCTTGCGTTGCAGCCCATGCACGACGGTGTGATTCCACACCAAAGGCATCTTGCTCTTCACGAGAAATACCGTTCATGCGACCCAACATTTCAGCAGTTAAGCCCATCATGTTTGAGGCTTTGGCATAGTGCTTAGATGCTTCTGGGTTCAGGTCGATGCCGTGCATCATACCCACGTGACCCATATGCTCAACACCACCAATGATGAACACATCACCTTGGCCAGTCATGATTTGTGCCGCAGCAGTGTGGATTGCCTGCATCGATGAACCGCATAGACGGTTAACCGTTTGACCTGCAACAGTCTTAGGAAGATCTGCCAGTAACGCGATGTTACGACCGATGTTCATACCTTGTTCTAGAGTCTGGTTTACACAGCCCCAGATTACGTCTTCAACTTCGTTGACATCGAACTGGTTACGAGCAACAAGCGCACGTACAAGTTCAGCAGAAAGGCTGTCAGCACGTACATTGCGGAACATACCATTTTTGGTTTTACCCATTGCTGAACGTACGCCATCAACGATGACAACGTCACGTGGATTTAAAGTAGCCATTCACGTTGCTCCTTAACCGTAGAATTTTTTGTTGTTAGCAGCCATGTCACGCAACATTTGTGGCGCTTCATAAGCCTTACCTAAGTGTGCGTACTTGTCGCAAAGCGCAACGTATTCAGCAACACCAGTCTGGTCGATATAACGGCATGGACCGCCACGGAATGGAGGGAAACCTACACCCATGATCATCGCCATATCTGCTTCAGCAGGTGTTGCTACGATGTTGTCTTCCAGGCAACGAACAGTTTCATTACAGAAAGCAAGCATCATACGGTCAATGATTTCTTGAGCATCAAATTCGCGTTTTTCCGTAGTTGCAACAGAAGCCACAAGATCGTATGCAGTTGGATCAACCACTTTGGCTTTCTTGCCTTTACGGTCCAATTCGTATTTGTAGAAACCAACGTCATTCTTTTGACCAAGACGTTTGTTTTCGTACATCACCTGGATTGAACCTTTGTAGTCAGGCTTCATACGGTCAGGGAAACCTTCCGCCATGACTTCTGCACCGTGAACGCCAGTATCAATACCCACAACGTCCATCAAGTAAGCAGGACCCATAGGCCAGCCGAATTTTTCCATCACTTTGTCGATTTGCTGGAAGTCAGCACCATCTTTCAGTAGAAGGTCAAACGCACCAAAGTAAGGGAACAATACGCGGTTCACCAAGAAGCCCGGGCAGTCATTCACAACGATCGGTGTTTTACCCATTTTCTGAGCAAGTACCACAGTGGTTGCAATCGCTTCAGGTGAAGTCTTCTCACCACGGATCACTTCTACCAATGGCATCATGTGTACTGGGTTAAAGAAGTGCATGCCGACGAAGTTTTCAGGACGCTCCAGGTTTTCAGCCAGACGCGTGATTGAAATCGTAGACGTATTCGAAGCAATGATCGTGTTTTCACGAACTTTCGCTTCAGTTTCTTTCAGTACGATACCTTTCACTTTTGGATTTTCAGTCACCGCTTCAATCACGATGTCCACTTCTTTAAACTCGTCATAGCTTAAAGTTGGGCGGATGCGCGCAAGAGTTTCACCCATTTGTGCAGGCTTCATTTTCTTACGTTCAACTTGTTTGGTCAGTAAGCCATTTGCTTCTTTCATACCTAAAGCAAGTTGTGGATTACCAATGTCTTTCATGATGATTGGTGTGCCTTTGCTTGCCGCCTGGTAAGCAATACCACCACCCATGATACCTGCGCCTAATACAGCCGCTTGGTTCACAGGGTGTGCACCTTTCTCATATTTCTTGGAAGTTTTCTTCACCACTTGATCGTTGATGAATAGACCAATCAACGCACCTGCTTGCGGTGTTACTGCAGCTTTGGCAAAGCCTTGTGCTTCTGCTTTTAATGCTTCATTACGTGGAAGGCTTGCACCTGCCTGTAGTGAATCAAGCATCAATTTTGGCGCCGGGTACTGAGCAGGGTTTGCTTTCGCTAAAACCGCACCTTTCGCTGTATTGAACGCCATCATTTGCTCAAGCATGTTCAACTTAACAGGATCTAGTTTTTCCTGGCGTTTTGCTTTCCAGTCTAGACGACCCGCAATCGCTTGTTTAACCAGATCAATCGCAGCGTCTTGCAGTTTGTCCGCAGCAACCACTGCATCAACAGCACCGTCTTTCAGCGCGGCAGCAGGTTTCTTCGGATTGGCCATTGCCATCCATTCAACCGCATTATCAATACCGATCACACGGCTTAAACGAACAGTACCACCGAAGCCCGGGAAGATCCCCAGTTTGATTTCAGGCAGGCCAACAGCAGCTGCTTCTGACATCACACGGTAATCACACACCAGACACATTTCAAAACCGCCACCCAATGCTTGACCATTGATTGCAGCAACTTTAGGAATGTCTAAATCTTCAAAAGAGTTGAAGATGTCATGAACAGGCAGGGCCCATTCTACAATTGCCTGTTCGCCTTGCGCGAAGTTCGCACCGAACTCAGTAATGTCTGCACCTACGATGAAGGTTGACTTCGCTGAAGTGACGATTAAACCTTTGATGTCAGCGTTTGCTTTTACCGCGTCAATTGCAGCTTTAAAATCTTCAATTGTTGCACGGTTAAATTTGTTGACCGACTCACCTTGTAAGTCAAAGCGGAATTCTGCAATTCCGTCCGAAAGCATTTGGACGGTAATGGCATTGCCAGCGTGGATCATGCCTGATCTCCTTTATTTTGGAGGACTTCTAAGTTGATGTTGTGAAGAGCCTATGCGCGATTCCTGCGCATATTTATGCTTCGCCAATCTTACGATAACTATATCCAAAAAGAACATAACAAGTTGTATCAAGCCGTGACGCAAGGGTCATCTATTTTTGCCTGAACTGTTTTGGCTGTTATGCATTCCAGTATGGCTCTTATCAAGCACAATGAACTGAAGATTTTGTTTCAGTTCACAATTTTTTAATGAGAACTCCATTTATATTGGGTGATAGCAAGGCTTTTCAAGTCTTTGAAAAAATCGTTTTACTGTCAAAAAAGTCAATTTAGGGCAGAGAATTTCTTTGTTGCTGTTTTGCAGCCTGATTAAAATCGCGCTCCAAGTCCAGCTTTGTTGCAGTTTGGTTGTGAGGTGGTAGTTTGCCGATAAGCTGGCTGGGATTGTGAATCGACCGGGCTTAGAATGGGTGAAAATAAGTAAAAACCTAGAACAATAATAAGAAGATCACTGCATGAAATTGACAGATCAGACGCTGATGCAGCAGATGCAGATTTCATTGCCCGACATCCAGCGACGCAAGCAATTACTTGGACTGACCGAAGAAGCCCTGGCAGCACTGGCGACTGTGCGTGAACTGATAGAGCCAGGCTTGCAGGACACTGTGGCCGAATTTTATGACTATCAAACCTCTGTACCTGAAATTAATAATCTGATTGGTGATGTCGATACGCTTAAACGCCTCAAGGTCGCCCAGCATCAATATATTCTGGATCTGTTTTCTGGCTGCTATGACAGTGTTTATGTCAATAACCGCTTGCGTATGGATTGGTGCATAAACGTATTGGGGTAGGGCCGCGTCTGTATCTGGCTGCCTTGCATCAGATTAAATTAGGCATCTTTAAATTAGTGGAACAGTATGTAGCGGATGCAGCCCTGGCGCGGCAGGTGCAGGACACCCTGGAAAAACTGTATACCTTTGATATTACCTTGGTGGTTGAAACCTATATCTGGAGCCTGGTCAAAGAAGTGAATAGCTCCCATCACAAACTGCAGGAATATGCCATGGCACTTGGTGCGCATGCACAGGAAATGGAAACCCTGTCCCGGCTGGATCCACTGACAGGGCTTTATAATGTGCGTAGCCTGACTTCGATGTTGAATGAGTTACTTTATCGTGCACGGCAACAGCATGCACCTGTGACCGTGGTATTTATTGATATCAACGACTTTAAACTGTTAAACGACCAATATGGCCATCTCTATGGTGATCAGGTGATACAGGCAGTAGCGAGTACCTTAAAGCAGATTGCCCGGGATGAAGACTACTGTTTCCGCTATGGCGGTGATGAGTTTCTAGTGGTATTGCCGAACTGTACCGAGGCAGATGCCTTGCAAAGCTTTATTCCACGCGTAGAGCAGACCTTGAGCCAACTGACTATGCCGGTCAGTCTCAGTGTCGGTATTCATCAGGCCGATGCCAATAGCGGCTATCTGGATAGCGCCAGCCTGATCCGCTGTGCCGATGACAAGATGTATGCGGTCAAGAAACAGTACAAACTAAAAGGGAAATAACAGTAATCAATACGGCAATTCATGATTGCTATTTCATGCTGTATCACTTTTAAAATATCTGATGAGTTAAGTAATTTTGCTGGTAGATCCTATTTTTAGATTTACAATAGCTTTAAGAATAGGGGAGCACACATGCAGGTATTTCGTTCCAAAAAAGACTGGTGGCTGGTGGCCTTCCTGGTGTGTATGACCGGACTTTTGGTGCAGTTATTGCTGGTAATGTCAGCCAAAGGCACCATGCAGCAATATCCATTGCATACTGCGGTGTATATGCTGACGATTGTAATGATCTGGTGGCCTGTGCTGAATACCCGATATCAGCTTACTGCAGATCAATTGATCGTCAAAAGTATGTGGTTTAGCTGGCAGATTCCCGTAGCTGCTATTCAGGCGGTCACTCCAACTGACTATTCATCTGTTGCGCCCGCTTTGTCCCTGAAGCGTTTACGCGTGGATTATCGTGAAGATGGAACCAATAAATATGTACTGATCTCACCCAAAGACCAGATGGCGTTTATTAATGCGGTACAGAATCAGCAGGCATCTTAAGCGCTCATTCTGTGGTTGAAGCTATTCGGGCTGAATCACTAAATTGCCTTCAATACAATCTAGCTTCAGCGTAGACTGTTCAGGCTGATTTAAAAAATATACCGCTAAAACTGGTTCTAGTTCGATACGCATCTTGCGACCCAGATGACGTGCGCCATAGCGAATATCATGCCCTTGATAGAAATAGGCCTTGGCTGTATCGGTTAGGATCACAGTTCGCTTCTGATGCTGTAATCGCTGATTGAGTTTTTCCAGCTCAATCTCAACCAGTCGTGGCAGAGCATCATTTTGTACAGCCTGATAATGCAGGGTACGGTCAATCCTGTTCAAAAATTCAGGATCAAATTTACGCTGCATGACCTTTTCAATAATGCGCTGTGTCGGTACTTTTTTCAGGCACAGATTCTGAACCTGCTGCGGCAAATAACTGAGTTTTTCCAAATATTGCTGGGCAGCTTGCGCGCCAACATTACTGGTCATAAAGATCATACAATTCCGAAAATCGATGGTTTTGGTGCCTGCTGTGAGGGTTAAACGACCTGTATCCAGCACGTTCATTAAACCTCGAATGACTTCGATTGAAGCCTTTTCTAATTCATCAAATAGCATAATACCCGGGCGGGTATGACTACCTGCAATCGCAGTTTCATCGAACAGGCTATGACCTTCTTTTGAGCCGACATAACCCGGAGGCGCACCTGTTAGCGCGGCGGCATAATGTTCTTGCGCCAGCGTATTCATGTCGATACGGCAAAACGCATCTGGACGTCCATAGATAGCCTCGGCGATCAGGCGCACGGTCTCGGTTTTACCTACTCCGGTTGGGCCAAGCATCAAGGTCACGGACAAGGGACGATCCGGGCTGGAAAAATCAGCCTTGACCACATGTAGCATCTTTTCAATTTCATTCAGCGCAGCATCCTGCCCAATAATCCGTTTCCGAAGCAGGTCCATGACTGCCTTGGGTTCAAAGTGAAAGCGTGGCTTGCCAATCAGGCGGTCACGTTCCGAAGCACTATGCGTGGAGGTACCAGGCTGGACGATATGGAAACCGGAATGCTGCGTGGTCATCTTGGGGAATCTCAAAAACGAACCCGTCGAGCATAACAAAGATATCAGTTGAAATTTATAGCTTTTAGCAATCACAGTATAACGGTGAGCCTATAAATTAACCGGGATTGCATACTTATAAACTTCGCTTGTGGGCAGGCTTGATGGTAATTTTGTCACCGCGCTTGAAAATCAGGCAATAAGCATCACATTATCTGCATATTGCATGTGAAAAATAGGTTGCAGGTGAACGAGAACGCGCGTCCCCATATTGAAAAAATCCTGGCGAATATGACCACACTTCCGGGGGTATACCGGATGTATGGCAAGGATGGCGAATTGCTGTATGTGGGCAAGGCAAAAAACCTGAAAAACCGCGTATCTAGTTATTTCGTCAAGACCCTTGAACATCCGAAAACTCAAGCTCTAGTGGCGCGGATTTATGATATTCAGACTTTGGTGGTGCGTTCTGAAACTGAAGCATTACTGTTAGAGCAGAATCTGATCAAGCTGCATCGTCCACCGTATAACATTATGCTGCGCGATGATAAATCCTATGTCTATATCTTTGTATCTAGTGATAAACCTTATCCACGGATTGCAGCAGGTCGAGGCAAAGGAAAACATCAACCAGGCAAGTTTTTTGGACCTTATCCAAGTGCTTACAATGCCAAGGATACCCTGATCGTTTTACAGAAACTGTTTAATGTGCGCCAGTGTGAAAACAGCTATTTTGCACAGCGTAAGCGCCCCTGCCTGCAATACCAGATCAAGCGTTGCTCAGGCCCCTGTGTCGGACTGATTTCACCTGAAGACTATCAGGAAGATGTCAACAACTCGATTCGCTTCTTGCAAGGCGATACCAAGGAGCTGAATCAGCAGCTGATTGCCAAAATGGAAGCTGCTGCCGAACAGCTCGAATTTGAAAAGGCTGTATTTTATCGGGACCGTATGGCTCTGTTACGTGATGTTCAAGCCAATCAAGCGATCTACAAGGTTAAAGGTGAAGCCGATATTCTGGCAATTGCCCATCAGGCCGGCGTGACCTGTGTGCAGATCATGCATGTGCGTAATGGTAAAATGCTGGGAGGTAAAAGCTATTTCCCGGATATCCAGGGTGATGATCTCAGTCAGATGCTGAGTGATTTTATTGCCAACTTCTATTTCCAGGTTGCGGATGAAATTCCAGCAGAACTGATCGTCAATGTAGAAGTGACTGATCGTAACGAGCTGGAACAGGCATTGGCCCAGCATTTTGATAAAAAAATCCAGATCAAGTCCAAGGTCCGCGAAACCCGTGCCGAATGGCTGGAACTGGCACAAATGAATGTGCTGCAAGGGATTAAATCGAAACTGGCGAATCACTTTGAATTGAATGAGCGTTTCCATCAGCTGGAGCAGGTGGTGGGACATCCTGTGGACCGGATTGAGTGTTTTGATATCTCACATACCATGGGGGAGGAAACGGTCGCATCCTGTGTGGTGTTTGATAGTGGCGGTGCACGTAAGCGGGATTATCGCCAGTTCTCGATTAACGACATTACCGAAGGCGATGACTATGCTGCAATGCGTCAGGCGCTGACCCGACGTTATAAAAAGCACATGTTGCCCGACCTGTTACTGATTGATGGGGGTAAGGGACAGCTGCATATGGCAATGGAAGTCATGCAGGATCTTGGTCTGGACGCTTTTATGGTGGGTGTATCCAAAGGTGAGGGACGTAAACCAGGATTAGAAACTTTACATTTTACTGATGGCACCAAGATTCAGCTTCCCGAAGATCATAAAGCCCTGCATCTGATTCAACAGGTACGGGATGAAGCACACCGCTTTGCAATCACCAAACACCGTGCCAAACGCGACAAGAAACGAGGCTCTTCAGTTCTGGAAGTGATTCCCGGTCTGGGTCCAAAACGCCGTCGTGACCTGCTGACCCATTTCGGCGGCATTCAAGGTGTACTGAAGGCTTCAGAGAAAGACTTGATGTTAGTACCAGGCTTAGGTGAAGTCATGGCTCGTACTATTTATAAAGTACTGCATGAATAAAAATCCAAATTAAATCATTTGCCAAAGTGCTCAGTGACGGAGAAGTCATTGAGCATTCACATCAATTCAAATTTATTGAATGATATCAGAACTAAAATGAACCACAGGGATGCACAATGACACTGGAACAGGTGTATGCAGCGATTGCTGTTGAGGAATGGGTTGATCTTCCAGCAGGATGGTTACAAGGACGGACCCTGTATGGTGGTCTGGCTGCGGCGATGATGATGCAAAAAGCGGTGCTGAGCATTAATGACCCGGCGAAACATCTTTTAAGCACCAGCGTAACTTTTGTGGGGCCGGTCCAGCAACGGCCAGTCAGGTTAACTGCAGAAATTCTGCGTGAGGGTAAATCCGTCACTACGGTTGAAGTTCGCCTGTGGCAGGATGATGCAGTGCAGAGTATCTTGTTAGCCAGTTTTGGTGTAGCACGTGACTCGACTATTCAAGTACATCAGGAGGCATCTGCTCCGGATTATCCAGCTCCAGAAAGCCTGTTTAGCATTCCTCCAAACATAGGTATGCCGGAATGTTACCAGCAGTTTGAGGTTCGTTGGGCTGAAGTGAATTTGCCATGCACGGGGAGTGATCATCCTGATTTTGGCGGATGGTGCCGTTTTGATCCGGAAAGACATGCAAACCGCAAATTTGAAGTTGCTGACCTGATGGCAATTTTTGATATCTGGCCACCCGGTGTATTGCCGATGTTTAAGCAGATTGCACCAGCCAGCAGCCTCAACTGGACGGTGACCTATGTGCATCCAGTACAACATCAGTTGAATGATTGGTTTAAATATAAAGTATTTACTGATCATGCAGCAGATGGCTACGCGACAGAACATGCCTATCTGTGGGATGCTGAAAATCGCCTGATTGCGATTGCCAGACAGACAGTGACAGTGTTTGCCTAGTGACACTGCTGGCCAATTCGTATAAAGTGAAGCCTATTAACGATGGATCAAACCTCAATAAAAGTGTGCATTTTCATCGTACATGAGGGGAACAATTGGCGGTGTCTATGACTACAGGTCGTATCCTGAATATTCCAAACATCTTGACCTTGGCACGTATTGTCCTGATTCCAGTCTTTCTATTGGTGGCCTATTGGCCGCCGGCGATGGGGATTGATGAAAGCAATCCGGATATGACGCGTCATATGCTGTTGACTGCAATTTTTGTGGTTGCGGCGGTAACGGACTGGTTTGATGGCTATCTGGCGAGAACATTGAATCAGACTTCGGCTTTTGGTCGATTCCTGGATCCGGTGGCAGACAAGCTGATGGTTGCAGCTGCACTGATTGTACTGGTGCAATGGCAACCTTCGATCTCCATGGCCTTTGCTGCAATTGTGATTATCTCACGGGAAATTACGGTATCAGCTTTACGTGAATGGATGGCTGAACTGGGTGCGCGAACCAGTGTGGCGGTGTCTACAGTCGGCAAATACAAGACCGCCTTCCAGATGATCGCAATTACCGTATTTCTGCTTAACTGGCAGCCGCTAGATATGCTGGCTTATGCATTGCTCTATACTGCAGTTGTGCTCACCTTATGGTCGATGTTTATCTACCTGAAAGCGGCCTGGCCCTATCTGAAACAGCCTTAATCGAATATTGAATCAAGCCCCAGTCACTGGGGCTTTTTTTATGGTCGATGGTAATTTTCAGGCAAAAAAATACCCAGCCTTTGGGGGAAGAACTGGGATGAAATCGGGGATATTTATCGCTATTATACAAAGATGTTGCCATCCTCTTAATTGCTATTATAGGAAATCCATTTTTTAATTCATGTACATTCTTGTAGTGTAATGTTGCATTTCTATAGTGGCATGTATCTGCCGTTTACAATCTATTATTTTGAAATGAATGAAGGGCTTAAATCTAATAAGACTCATAATTAAATTCTTTAAATAAGATAATTAAATTCAGCATTTTTAAACTTAATTGATTAGTAAAACTTCATATTTACAATAAATTTAATCTATAAAATAAATAATATTGAAAAAAATTGATCTTAAAACTGACGCAAGCTGTTGTTCTGAGAAGTTTAGGAAAAGAGGCAGGATATGATCTATTGATTAGAAAATAGATAACTAGATGAAGGGAATTCTAGGGATTTTATTTGCTTATTTACGGTACATTTCTGCAATCAAGAGAAAGGTGGGTGAGAAAATTAAAAAATGCTTTAAGAAAACCTTTTTCGGATTTCACTTGAGAGGGCGGTTCCTGTCTTTCATCATGTTGAGCGTCGTATAAAAAGTCTGTCTAATGATGGAGATTTTTTTAGATTGAAGCCTATGCATAATAAGCTGCTTGTCTTGCGGCGTGGCGGTATAGTGCATAAAAAAGGAGTCTTCTTAGACTCCTTCTTGACATTTGAAACTACGCGCTTCGCTTGTCTTGCGTAATTTTTAGAGCAGTGCATAAAAAAGAATCCCCAAGTTGGGGATTCTTTTAGATTAAAGCCTACGCGCAGCATAGCTGCTTGTCTTGCGGCGTGGCAGAGCAGTGCTCCGCTTGATCACGCCTCAGGCTTTAGCCCTTCAGCTTTTTCCAATGATTCATCATTATTGAAAAACTTCTCACGTTGTTCTTCAAGGAACTTTTTCGCATCCGCTTCAAACACGTTTAAACGCTTTTCATTGATCAGCGTAGTTTGATGCTTCAGCCATTCCTGCCAAGCCTGTTTAGATACAGTATCAAACAGTTCCTGACCCTTTGCACCTGGGAATGGTGCAAAGTCTAAGCCTTCCATTTCTTTTTGATACTTACGGCAAAATACTTGTCGAGACATATCAATACTCCGAATTTAAGATAGCGCAATTAAGCGTAAAGTTTTTCCAGACGTGCATAAGCGCGTTCGATTGCTGCTGCGACTTGTACAGGTGCAGTACCACCAATGTGGTTACGCGCATTTACAGAGGCTTCTAAAGTTAATGCTTTTTCAAATACATCTGCCTGGATCAGGTCAGAGAATTGCTGTAATTGTTCAAGGGTGAGTTCAGACAAGTCTTTGCCTTCCTGAACACCAAGCGCAACGGCTTTACCTACAATCTCATGTGCATCACGGAAAGCAACACCATTTTTCACCAGGTAATCTGCAAGGTCAGTTGCAGTCGAGAAACCACGAAGCGCTGCTTCACGCATGATTTCGATATTTGGAACCAGTGCAGGAATCATATCCGCAAATGCCATCAATGAACCACGAACGGTATCAATTGCATCAAATAGTGGTTCTTTGTCTTCCTGATTGTCTTTATTGTAGGCTAATGGCTGACCTTTCATTAGAGTCAACAAGCTCATCAAGTCGCCATACACACGGCCAGTCTTACCACGGATCAGCTCAGGTACATCCGGATTTTTCTTCTGTGGCATGATTGATGAACCAGTACAGAAGCGGTCCGGAATATTCACAAACTTGAACTGTGCGGATGTCCACAGAATCATTTCTTCAGACATGCGAGACAGGTGCATCATGATTAAAGATGCTGCTGCATTGAATTCGATGCCGAAGTCACGATCAGAAACAGCATCTAATGAGTTTTCAGCCACTGCTTCAAAACCTAGCAGTTCAGCAGTATAAGCACGGTCGATTGGATACGTAGTGCCTGCTAAAGCAGCAGAACCCAGTGGCATACGGTTGACGCGTTTACGGCAGTCAATTAGGCGTTCAGAGTCACGTACCAGCATTTCAAACCAGGCCATCAAGTGGTGACCAAAAGTCACAGGTTGTGCCGTTTGCAGGTGAGTAAAACCAGGCATGATGGTATTGGTATTTTTCGCCGCCAAGCTCAAAATGCCTTTTTGTAATTTCTCTAATAATTTTAGGATGGCATCAATTTCATCACGGACATAAAGGCGGATGTCTGTTGCTACTTGGTCATTACGGCTACGGCCAGTATGTAATTTTTTACCTGTAATGCCGATACGCTGAGTCAGACGTGACTCAATGTTCATGTGCACATCTTCAAGGTCAATGCGCCACTCGAAATTACCTGCTTCAATATCTGCCTTAATCGCAGTTAGGCCTTCAATGATGTCATCACGTTCTTGTTCAGTCAGCACGCCCACTTTTGCAAGCATGGTTGCATGCGCAATTGAACCCGCAATATCTTGTTTATAAAAACGTTGGTCAAATTGTACAGATGCTGTAAATTCAGCAACAAAAGCATCAGTCGCTTCAGAGAAACGACCGCCCCACATACCCGAAGTCTGGGCTTGTGATGGATTTGAGGAATTAGAAGATGTGGTCATGTCGGCTCAATAAGATTAAAAGCAGTAGAACGAAAAAGAGTATAGCAAATTCAACGGCTGTTGCCGAAGTCCCATCTGCTCAATCTGTTACAGATCTGATGGGGCAGCAACAATCTTCTTATTTTTTTGGCCAGATTGGCAATTGGCGTTATCTGCTGGAACTGTTTGTTGGCGGTAATGTTTTGGCTTTGGTACTGAGTCTGGCAGAAGCCCAGTCCTGGCAAGCGCTCAATTTTATGCACTTGCTGCAATACATCCTCTATATTAACTGGGTGTTGCTATCATTTGCGGCTTGTGTAGAACTGTTTCACCAGTATTTTGATCGTATGAGGATCAAATCTGCATTGATTACCGGATTCTTGTTATTACAGGCTATCGTGCTGGTAACGACAGTTAGTTTAAACATTCTGATACATTTTGGGATAAATTTTCATCTGCATGATCTTACATCTGAAATTGCTTTTAAGCAGGTCGGAATGCACCTGAGTTTTGGAATTTTGCTCGGAACTTTATGTTTTCGTTATCTTTACTTAAGGGAGCAATGGACACGTCAACGCCATAGCGAGTTAAATTCACGGATTCAGGCCATGCAGGCCCGGATTCAACCACATTTTTTATTTAATAGTTTAAATAGTGCTATCAGCCTGATCAGTATTGATCCCGATAAAGCGGAACATATGCTGCTTAATCTGTCCCGACTGTTTCGTGCCAGCTTTCAGGAATTAAAGCTGGTCAGCTTGCAAGAAGAAATCGATTTGTGCCAACGTTATCTGGAGATTGAGCAAATCCGGCTCGGTGATCGTTTGCAGGTTGAATGGAAATTAGAAAACAAAGACTTATACTCACAAGTCCAAATTCCATTACTGACTTTACAACCCCTATTAGAAAATAGTATTTTCCATGGAGTTGAAAAAATTCTAACAAAGAGTACGATAAGCGTATTGATTGAAATCCTGCAAAATCAAATTAATATTATTATAACAAACCCATATTCACAGGATCATGCAGCATTAAAGCGGGGAAATGGTATTGCAATTGAAAATGTTCGACAGCGTTTGAAGGCCTATTATGGCCCGACAGTAACCTTTAGAACCTATGCCGGCAAGGGAATTTTTACGACGGTTGTGCAATATCAATATAAATAACAATAAAATACAGTTAACTTAACAACAATGACATGCCGTTAACTGAAGGAGGATAAATGGACATCCTGATCTGTGATGATGAGCCTCTTGCCATAGAGCGTTTGGCACGCCTGGTCAGCCAGCTCGGCCATACTGTGGTTGCAACCGCAACCCATGGTCAGCAAGCCCTTGATCTGGCCCATCAGCACGAGCCCGATGTCATTCTATTAGATATTCAAATGCCCGAAATGGACGGTCTGCGTTGCGCACAACATCTGCGCCAGCTTGACCCAATGCCGGCAATTGTTTTTTGTACGGCCTATGACCACCATGCGCTTGATGCATTCAAGTCGAATGCAGAAGGCTACTTGCTCAAACCAGTGATGCAACAGGAGTTAGCACAGGTATTCGAGCATTTAACCAAACTTACCCAAGCTCAGATGAGCCAACTAAAACAAAAAGAAAATATGGAAGAACTCAATATCAGCCGCCATCAGATTGCGGCAAAGACTTATCGCGGGGTGGAGCTTGTCCCTGTGGAAAATATTTACTATTTCCTGGCTGATCAGAAATATGTCACGGTACGGCATAAAAATGGCAGTGTCCTGATCGATGAAACATTAAAGGACTTGGAACAGGAATTTGGCCAGAATTTTATCAGGATTCACCGCAATGCGCTGGTGTCTGTAAACTATCTGGATGGGCTGGAAGTGGTCAGTTCGGGGCAGTATCAGGTGCGTTGCCGTGAGCTGGATGAAAGACTTGCAGTAAGTCGGCGCCATTTACCATTTTTACGTGAACGCATTCATAAGCTCTGAAGCGTATGGGATCGGGTTGCAGTTGAAACTTGCATAAATTCACTTGCATTTTAAAGTGATCAGGTTAAGTTTAGACTATTGTTCTCATTCACTGTATTTGAAATTTATGAAGACCCTAAAAATTGCAACTCGACAAAGTCCTCTTGCACTATGGCAAGCGGAGCATATCCGTGCACGTCTGCAGGAACTGCATGCCGACCTTCAGGTCGAGTTGGTCACGTTTGTGACACAGGGTGATAAAATTCTTGATACCCCATTGGCAAAAATTGGTGGCAAGGGCCTGTTTGTTAAAGAACTTGAGGCTGCATTACTGGATGGTCGTGCAGACTTGGCCGTGCATTCCATGAAAGATGTACCCATGGCACTGCCTGAAGGTTTAAGTCTTGCGGTGATCTGCGAACGTGAAGATCCATTGGATGCTTTTGTCTCTAATAGCTATACCAGCTTTGACGAGCTGCCACAGGGCGCTAAAGTAGGCACATCCAGTCTGCGTCGTAAGAGCCAGATTTTAAAGGCACGTCCGGACCTTGAGATCATTGATCTGCGAGGTAATGTCGGCACACGGCTGTCGAAACTCGATGCAGGCAATTACGATGCTATTATTCTTGCCAGTGCCGGTTTAAAACGTCTGGGATTGGCAGATCGTATTCGTCATACGCTTAAGCCTGCGGTCAGTTTACCAGCTGTGGGACAGGGTGCGCTTGGTCTTGAATGTCGTGATCGTGATCAGGCTGTACTTGACCTGATCCTGCCACTGTTACATGCTGAAACTGATGCCTGTGTTCGTGCTGAACGCGCATTTAATGCCTATCTGGAAGGCGGTTGTCAGGTGCCGATTGCAGGTTATGCAACTTTACAGGATGGTAAAATTGCTATTGAAGGCCGTGTGGGTAGCGTGGATGGTGCCACCTTATTAAAAGCAGAATTACAGGGTGATGTAAATCAGGCAGAGCAGCTCGGTGTGACTCTGGCACAGAATTTATTGGCCCAAGGTGCGGGTGATTTGCTTAAAGCACTATATTCATAAGATTCATGCTGTTTATCAATACTCGCCCTCAGGATCGTGCTGTCCGACTCACACAGCAGTTACAGGCAGCACAAATTCCTGTGGTAGAGCTACCTTTGCTGGAACTGGTTGCACAGCCTTATTCAGCAGAATTGGATAGCTTGTATCAGCAGTTGAATCGTGCTCAAGTCATTGTGGTGGTGAGTCCGACTGCGGTGCAAATTGGCATGCAATATCTGGCGCAGGCAGGCATTGAACTGGCTACATTGGCCCATATACAGTGGATTGCTGTAGGGCGCAGCACTGAACAGACATTGCTACAATATGGCATTCAAAGTCATGTGCCTGAGATTGAAACCTCTGAAGGAATGCTACAATTACCGATTTTGGAGAGTCTTGAAAAAGATGCTGTTGTAGCCTTTTGGCGAGGTGAGGGCGGTCGATTATTTATGATGGAGCATTTGCGTCAGCAGGGTGTTGAGGTACTAAATTTTGTACTGTATCAACGTCAGTGTCCGGTTCAGTCACAACAGACCATAGCTGCGCTTTTGCCTCGATTGCAGGACAATCACCATTATATGGTTCTGATGAGTAGTGAAGCCAGCTGGTTAAACTGGGTGCAGCTAATGCAGCAGGACATCTCCCTGATCAGCAAGGGAATTTATTTGGTTTTAGGCCCACGTTTGGCTGCTATTTTAGGGGAATACCGTCAACATCATGCTGCAGCATTTGAGTATGTACAACTTGAGAGCCTGAGCAGCGATGTGATCGTACGGGAGATGAAGCGAGTACTGGGGAACTCATGAAGAAAATTTTAATCGTGCTGTTCATTGTGGCATTCGCCTGGATGGTCAAAATCAGTTATGACCTGTTCAGTTTGCGCCAGGCCCATACAGAACTCAGCTCCAGCTTTACTCTATTGCAGCAGCAAAATGCCAGTTTGAATGACAAGGTGGTTGCACTTAAACGCCAGGTAACTGAACAGCGCCAAGATGCACCAGCTGTATCCAACTCACAGATAGCTACTGCACCTGAATCGCATGATGCCGAACTGGTTCGTCAGCAACTCAGCCTGATTGAGTTCGCTTTGCAGCAGCAGCAATACAGCACAGCATTGGAAAAACTCAGTCAGCTGCAACTGGATTTGCCGAATTATACGCTTGCACCGGCTTTATTAGACGGTTTGGAGCGTGTACTCAGTAAAGATCAGGTAATGTTGCAACAGTTCATCAATAGTCGTCTGGTACAGCAGAATAAAATCCGGGATTTACTTAATCAAATGGATGCTGAAATTGCCAGGGAGTTAAAAGCCCAGCACAGTGCCACACCGGCAGAGTCTGGTTCCTTCTGGCGCAATCTGATTCAAATTGAAGCTGTGCAGCAGCCAAGTACGGTGTTAATGCAGCGAGGACTAGTGTTGAAAGAGGCGCAATTACGTCTATTGATGGCAGAAAACGCGCTACAGCAAAGTCAACAAATTCCTTTCCAACAATCGCTTGGTGCCGTGGCTGAAGTCCTCAAACAATTACCGGATGCGAAAAGCCAGCAATGGGTTAAACAGCTGGAACAGATCCGCACCATACCGCTGACACCGGTTCCTCCTCTGAATGCCCGTACCTTAATGAGCTGATCGCTTATGAAACAGATTCTGCTTGCCTATTTATTTGTCAGTCTGCTCGGTATTGCGGCTTTAAGTCTACTCAGTTACGGTCACGGACCAGGGTATGTCTATCTGTACTGGCGTAACTGGCAGGTACAGACCAGTCTATGGATACTGGCAGCGCTACTGGTTACGATCAGCTTTGTCATGCATATGCTGTGGTATGCGGTTACGCGTTATCTGAATCGCGAGCAGCGCAAAAACCAGCGCGTTTTCAGTTTTCATCATTTACATCCTTATGAACAACTGGCAGTGGTGTGGCTGCTCAATGCCTCACAGGATCAACGTGATTTTATTCAGCAGTCTTTTGCCCAGTCTGGATTATTAAAAGATATTATTCATGCACGTTTGGCTTGGGGGCAGCAGGATTTTGATGAGGCTTTGAAATCTTTAAATCAGTCCAATCCAATGGCATTTGAACTGGCTGAATTACAGCGTATTGAAGTGTACTTATCGCAACAGGATGGTCAGCAGGCATTAACCCATCTTGAATTCTTAAATCAGCATGAATTATCCCCGTGGCTGTTTAAAGTTAAATCAGCTTATGAGCAGAGATTAACCAAATTATGGGGGCAATTTGCCTTAAAGTTTCCCTGGTTGTATTTAAGATCAACTCAATATGGTCATTTAGAGCAAAATACTAAAACACTTTGGCTGGAACAATTATTACTGGCTTTTGAACAGGCGGATCAGGAAGATTTAAAATACTTGCAACAGCGCTATATCGACTTAAGCGAAGAAATATTTACACGTGACTATACGGTCAAACTATTGTGGCTGAAGTTGTTATTTAAAATGCCTGAAATGAGTGCCGAGCATGAAGCGCTAGCAGTGCATTTATTGGAACAGCAATTTAATCAGGACGTATTTTATTTATGGTTTCAGCAACAATTACTTCGACAAAATCCTGATTATGAAATTATTAACCAGCAAATTTCATTATGGGAAGAAAAATATACAGCAGTGCCGGTCTTAACATTTGCCAAATGGCATGTACTGCAAGCTGCGGGTCGAGTAGAGGAAGCCCAGCAACTGCTTGCACTCTATCCAGATGATGTGCGTATGAGTTATCTGCGCATTAAATCTGCCTTGCAGGGGCAGGATGAGTTACAACAACAACTGAATCAGGTGTTTGAATCAAATGCCAATTTTATTGATACAAGAATATAGGGGATAATATATGGAATCACTTGCGCAGTATCCAGTGATTTTTGAGCAACGCGTGGCTTGGGGGGATATGGATGCCTTTGGTCATGTTAATAATGCGGTATATTATCGTTATATTGAAAGCGCCCGACTGGCTTATCTGGATCGATTAAATATACTGGTTGGTCCATTATTAACTGTTGTGGCTACGAATCAATGTCGTTATTTAAAGCCGGTGGTTTATCCAGATCAACTTAAAATCGGTGCACGTATTGAAGATATAGGTACTACCTCATTTCGTATGAGTTATTTATTATGGAGTGAGCAGCAGCAAAGTGTGGTGGCAATTTCTGAAGCGGTTCTGGTTTGCATAAATAAAAATAGCATGCAAAAAATTCCAATTCCTGAAGATGTACAGGAAATAATAAGAAATTTAGAAAATACGGTTGAACATACAGTTTAAAATACGAGAAAATTATTTAATTTTGTAATTAATTTTATTATTTGTTGTTATCCGTTCAAATTTTTTTATTGAATATTTTATTTAATCTAAATATTATGAAAAAGTTATTTATAAAACGAATAATATTATTTTTATGGAGAGAGTGATGCCAGACATTACGAATTTATCAGTTGAAGAGTTAAAGCGTTTACAAGCTGAAGCTGAAGCATTAATTGCGTCTAAAAAAGACCAGGAAATCGAAGATGCTTATAATCAGGTATTAAGCATTGCAGAAAAAGTAGGTATGAGCATTGAACAGTTGCTCGAGTTCGGTGCCTCTAAGCGCAAGAAATCATCTCGCAAGACTGTAGAACCACGTTACCGCAGTAAAGCAAATCCGGAAGAAACTTGGACAGGTCGTGGTAAACAGCCACGCTGGCTGGTTGCAGAACTGGAACAAGGTGCCAAGCTGGAAGATTTTCTGATCTAAAGATTTGACTGTGAATGTTGTCATAGGTCAGTCATGGAAATGATCTATATATCTTTAACCAAGCATCATTGCTTGGTTTTTTTATGCCCATCAATTGGCGTGGTGAAAAAAGTATGCATAATGTACTTATATTAAGAAAAGAATCATAACCAGGAACTGAAATTGATGGATTGGTTGGGGTGGGATGAGCAGTAAACCGAAAACTTTCAAATGGTTAATTCTTGCCATAGTCGCCTTTTTTATTTTTGTGGTTTTGCAGGTGCCGGCTGCCTGGCTGATTTCAAAATTTTATAAAAATAATCAGGTACTGCATAACGTCAGTGGCAATATCTGGCAGGGGAGTGCTGACTGGAAAAAAGGTCAATTGCGTGGCAGCCTCAACTGGCAGGTCCGTCCATTGGATTTGCTATTATTGCGTCTCGGGGCAAATGTGGAAGTACATAGCGGCAATACTAAACTTGCCGGTGTAATGGCTTACGGTCTGACCAAAACGTTAGTCGCCAGGAATCTGGAAGGACAGGTCGCACCAGAAACCTTGAAAAATCTGGCAGACTGGCAATGGCCAACCAATGCAATTCAATTTAAGCAGCTCGATTTTAAATATAAGAAACAAAATGGCTTTAGTGATGTGAGTGGTCAGTTGAATTGGACCGGGGGAGAATTGATCTATACCTTTGCACAGCGTCAAGAGCGGATGAGTGTTCCTGTTCTTGCCGGGAAGCTGGCAGATGAGTCAGGTAAATTATTGCTAGATGTTCGCGATAGTCGTGATCAGAAAATGCTGAATATTGAACTTGATCCCGATCTGATGCTGAATGTGCAACTGACACAGCGTATGTTACTGAATGTTCCTTCCTATGAAGGTAAAGCTGGACTGGACACTTATGTCATCAGCACCCGTCAGCCGTTGATGGGAGGCCTAAACTGATGGCCATCAATATAGATAAATTTAAACAGCTGGATCTACAGACGTTTAATAAAGCAGCACCCGCACTTTTAGTTTTACTGATTCTGTATCTGTGCTGGAAACTGGCAGCCCTATTCTGGCTGGTCGTTGCACCGCCTCAAGCCCTGCAAGTAGAACGTGTAGAGTTGGGCTCACAGCAGTCACGGATTCCGAATATCAGCTCTTTCGCCTTATTTCAGGAAACTGGAAAAAGTGCGGCAAGTGCGGAAGTCTCCAATATTCTGTTACAAGGGGTGATGGTTGCCAGTCCAAGCTATTTGTCTTCAGCAGTATTGAAGCTGAATGATCAGGTCGATCGCTATCGTGTTGGCGAGAGCTTGGGTAATAGCGGTTATGAGCTGGCTGAAGTGTACTGGGATCGGGTGATCATTCGTCAGCAAAATGGTGCGAGTAAGGAAGTTTTCTTTAAGGGCTTGGAAAATGGCTTAAATCAGCCTTGGCAGAGTAATGAGCAGAAGAGTGGGCGTTCATCGTCATCCTCGAATTGGGGTGGGACGGCGAATCAGCCAACAAATGAGCCTGCTTCACCACAGAATGAGATTAGTCGCGCGATTCAGCAGATGAATGAAAACCGCGAACAGTACCTGGAAAATATGGGAGTTTCTGCAGGTGAAGGGGGTTATGAAGTCACTTCGCGAACTCCGGCAGTGCTGCGTAACCGTCTCGGTCTCAGACCGGGCGACCGGATTGTATCCCTGAATGGTCAAACCGTCACTGCAGGACAATCTGAAGTGCAGTTACTGGAACAGGCACGACAGCAGGGCCAGGTAAAACTTGAAATTAAACGTGGTGATCAGGTGATGACCATTCAACAGGATTTAAAGTGATGTGTCATCACATATAGGGTTGGGAAGCATTTAGGTTTATGGCTTTATTTAATAATAATCGATCAGCATGGGCGCTTTGTGTTGCCGCACCTCTGGTGGCTATGGTCAGTACCGCAACTTATGCGCAGACCTGGAAAATCAATCTGCGTGATGCAGACCTGGCTGCTTTTATTAATGAAGTAGCCGATATTACGGGGAAAAATTTTGCCGTTGATCCAAGGGTGCGCGGCAATGTCACAGTCATTTCAAACCGGGCATTAAACCGGGCTGAAGTCTATGATCTGTTTCTTGGCGTCTTGAATGTTAATGGTGTCGTGGCGATCCCGTCCGGGAATACCATCAAACTGGTGCCAGACAATAACGTCAAGAACTCCGGTATTCCGTATGATGCCCGTAACCGTGCGACTGGTGACCAGATTGTGACCCGAGTAATCTGGCTGGAAAATACCAATCCGAATGACCTGATTCCAGCACTACGCCCACTAATGCCGCAGTTCGCCCATTTAGCGGCTGTGCCAGGAACCAATGCCTTAATCGTTTCCGATCGCGCTAGCAATATTTACCAGCTGGAAACGATTGTGCGTAACCTGGATGGTACCGGTCAGAATGATCTGGAAGCCATTACCTTACAGTCGAGTCAGGCTGAGGAAATGATTGGCCTGATTGAGTCCATGACAGCTACAGGTGCTGCCAAGGATTTAAAAGGCTCACGTGTGCGGGTCATGGCAGATCAGCGGACCAATCGGATTATCATCAAAGGCGATACCGCAACCCGTAAGCGTATTCGCCAGATTATTGAAACGCTGGATGTGCCTGCAGCGGATCGTTTAGGGGGGCTAAAAGTCTTTCGCCTGAAATATGCCAGTGCCAAAAACCTGGCTGAAATTTTACAAGGACTGGTTTCTGGGCAGGCTCAGGGGCGTTCGAGCTCTTCTTCAGAGAACAGCTCCGCAGGAACTTCGCTGAATACATTGGGCAATAACAGCTCTGCATCCAATATGTCTCAGGAAGCTTCCACTTCCGGGATTCAGTTAAATTCAGGATTAGGAAATAACCAGCAAGGAATTACCAGTTTTAATGCCAATGGTGTCAGTATTATTGCTGATGCGACCCAGAATTCATTGGTAGTGAAGGCTGATCCACAACTGATGCGCGAAATCGAGTCAGCGATTAATCAGCTGGATACGCGTCGTCAGCAGGTGTTAATTGAAGCTGCGATTATGGAAGTGGAAGGTACGGATGCTGACCAGCTGGGTGTGCAATGGGCACTTGGTGATCTGAGTAGCGGTATTGGTCTGATTAACTTTGATAACTTTGGTGCCAGCCTGAAAAATATTGCTGCCGGCTATCTGACCGGTGGTGCGGCAGGGGCAGGCAGTGCAATTGGTACAGGGACCTCACTCGTGATAGGTGATTATCGTGAAGGCAGTGATGGTTCTCGAAAGCTCTATGGTGCACTGATTCAGGCACTCAAAGAAACCACGAAGTCGAATCTATTGTCTACGCCATCGATTGTGACCATGGACAATGAAGAAGCCTATATCGTAGTGGGTGAAAACGTTCCATTTGTAACAGGTTCAGTTTCTACGGGTGCGGCAGGTGTTGCCAATCCCTATACCACCATTGAGCGTAAAGATGTGGGTGTGACACTAAAAGTCATTCCGCATATTGGTGAAAATGGAACCGTACGTCTGGAAGTCGAGCAGGAAGTTTCTGCAGTTGCACGTGATAAGGGGCAGGCATCAGATCTGGTCACTAGTAAACGTGCGATCAAAACTTCAATTCTGGCTGAACATGGTCAAACCATTGTGCTCGGTGGTCTGATTTCAGATAACACCAGCTACGGTCGTCAGGCGGTACCGGGTTTGGGTGCAATCCCTGGTTTAGGGCGTTTATTCCGCTCGGAAGGTAAATCCAATCAGAAGCGTAACCTGCTGATTTTTATTCACCCAACGATTGTGGGGGATAAAAATGAAGTACGTAAAATTTCCCAGCAGCGCTATAGTCAGCTGTATAGCTTGCAATTGGCGCTAGATTCGGATGGTAATTTTGCCAAACTGCCAGAAAACCTGGATGATGTATATCAACAACGTCTCCCTGTTTCTAAAACACCCCTAGGGTCGAATTACCAAACTGTACCAACTGCACCTGTAGCCTCACAGCCGGTGGCAGTAGTCACTACGCCAGTTGCAATTGAACCTGTAGTGCAACAGCAATCTGTGCAACCAGTACAAAATGTAGAAAAAACCCGAAATACAGTGACAACCACGACGTTGCGTCCGAAAAGCTAGAGGTGCGGTGGTTGCAAACAGCATGTTATGATCAACGTAACAGAATAAAAGAGAAGTGGATGTTATGACTTGGAAAATTCAAGCCATTACTGGCGATCTGACAGGACAGGAAATTAGCATTGACCGTGACATGCTGGTGGGTCGTCATCAGGCAGCAGATATTGTGTTGCAGGCTGCAGAAATCTCGCGTAAGCATGCTGCCTTTTTGCTGAAGGAAGATGCACTGTGGGTACAAGACCTAGGTTCTTCAAATGGTACTTTTGTCAATGATATGCGCATTGATTCAGAAGCATTGCTGAAACAGGGTGATATCGTACAGTTTGCTAGCCTGAAATTTTCTGTGCTTGAGCCAGCACAAGAAGTCATCGTCGAACCTGAACTAGAACAGACAGCTGAACGTATTATTGAAGAGGCTGCTGAGAAGACTGCTGCCCATCAGATGAATGATCAGGGTATACCAGAGCTAAAAGAACGTGATGCTGAAGTTCAGTTGACTCGTGATGGTATGCCAACTAATGTCGGTATTCCAAAACCGGCGCCAATTCCTGAAGGTATAGATTTATCTGCGGTTAAACCTGAACCAACACCAATTCCTGTTGAGCAACCTGTTTCTCGTGTAGAAGAAATGAAGGAACAGCAAAAAAATGCTTCAGTCGGTTTGATTTCTTTAATTGTTATTGTGATTTTAGCAATTATGGCTTGGCTATTCTTTAAATAAGCCAAGTATTGGTTACAATCAAGGCATGCAATCGCATGCTTTTTTTGTGGCTGTGTGATGAATAAAGATAAAGAGAGTGGAAATGTCTATAGCACAACTGGATAAACGTGAGCTGATTTTATTTGATCTGGATGGCACCTTGGTGGATTCGGCTTCTGACCTATATCGTGCCATGAATATGAGCTTAAATGTGCTGCAACTGCCTTTTGTGACTGAAGAACAGGTACGAGTCTGGATTGGCAAAGGTAGTTCGAAGTTTTGTGAAAGCGTACTACTGCACCTGACTGGAAGTTTGGATCCAGCACAGCATCAGGAATTACTAAATACTTTCCTGGAAGTCTACAATGCTGATCCATGTGTCGATACCGTACCATTTCCGGGCATTATTGAATTTCTACAATGGGGTAAAGCACAAGGTAAAAAGCTCATTTGTGTGACCAATAAGCCCGAACAGCCTGCACGCAGTATTTTAGATATTTTGGATATGGCGAAGTATTTTGATGACACTATTGGTGGTGACCGTTTTACCGAGCGTAAGCCGGATCCGCGTCAATTGCTGCATTGTGTCGAGCATTATGCTGTCAGCAAAGAGCAGGTGCTGATGATTGGCGACTCGGTGAATGATGTCGAAGCTGCACGCCGTGCCGGTATAGATTGTATTGTAGTCAGCTATGGCTATAATCATGGTGAGAATATAGCAGACAGCCATCCTCAGGAGATTGTGGATGATCTACGTGAACTGCTGGCTTAATTAGGGTATTAGGGAATTAAAATGAATAGTTCTAAGGTTTTTCGATGGCGTCGCTCAGTCCAATTCTATTTACACACTGAGTAACCCTAATTTAAAGAGAAAAACCGAATGACCACTCAAGCACAATTCCAGCAACTTGCTGCGCAAGGCTATAACCTGATTCCCGTTTACCGTCAGCGCTTGGCCGATACTGATACGCCCCTTTCTATTTTTGCTCGCCTTAAACAGCATCAACAGGCTTATCTGTTTGAATCGGTTGAGGGGGGGGAGAACTGGGCGCGTTATTCAATCATCGGTTTGGGTGAATCTACCGTGTTCTCCTGTAACGCAGGTGAACTGACGGTACAACATGCCGATGGCTCGATTGCAAAGCAGCACTGTTCAGACCCCTTCCAATACATTCGCGACTTTCAGGCGCAGTTTAAAGTGCCGACTCAAGCAGACTTACCTGCTTTACCAAGTTTTACTGGTGGTCTGGTCGGTTACTTTGGCTATGACTCGGTACGTTATATCGAGCCAAAGCTGAATAATGTCCCTGAAGCCGATCCAGTAGGTTTGCCAGATATCTGGATGATGCTGTCTAAAACAGTGATCGTATTTGATAACCTCAAAGATACCTTGTTTTTGATTGTGCATGCCGATACGAATGATGCTAATGCATATGAAAAAGCACATGAAAAATTAAATGAATTGGAAAATATTCTGGCAACACCAATCAGTCTGAAAGCAGAAAAACATACTCCACCGCATTTTGAGTCATTAACCGGGCATGACAACTTCCTTGCTTCTATTGAAAAAGTGAAAGAGTACATCCGTGCTGGTGATGTGATGCAGGTAGTACCCGGTCACCGTATGGTCTCTGATTTTGATGGAGAGCCTCTACAGGTCTATCGTGCGTTACGCCACCTTAACCCATCACCCTACCTGTTCTTGGTGCAAGGGCAGACCTTAGAAAACAAGACACCATTCCATATTGTAGGTTCTTCACCTGAGATTTTATCTCGTTTGGAAAATGGGATTGCTACTGTGCGTCCCCTGGCAGGGACTCGTCCGCGTGGCAAGACCAAAGAAGAAGATCTGGCATTAGAAAAAGATCTGCTTTCTGATGAAAAAGAGATTGCCGAGCATTTAATGCTGATTGATCTGGGCCGAAATGATGTTGGTCGGGTGTCAAAAATCGGTAAAGTGCAAGTGACTGATCAAATGGTGATCGAACGTTATTCGCATGTCATGCACATTGTCTCGAATGTACAAGGTGAAGTGCGTGATGATGTAGATGCATTGGATGTTTTTAAAGCAACATTCCCGGCAGGCACGCTTTCTGGTGCACCAAAAATTCGTGCCATGGAAATTATTGACGAAGTTGAGCCGGTAAAACGTGGAATTTTCGGTGGTGCTGTTGGTTATTTAGGCTGGCACGGCGAAATGGACATGTCGATTGCGATTCGTACCTGTGTCATTCGTGAAAATAAGGTCTATGTTCAGGCCGGAGCAGGGCTGGTTGCTGACTCAAATCCTGAATCTGAGTGGAATGAAACCCAAATAAAAGCTCGCGCAGTGATCAAAGCGGTTGAATTATCATCAAATGGTTTGATTTTATGAGTTTTTGACGTTTTTTTTGAAAAAAACACTTGCATGGTTTCTGAGTTTTGCTAAACTGCACACCGTTCCGATACGAAACGTACGAAACACTAAGAAACGCCGGCATAGCTCAGTTGGTAGAGCAACTGACTTGTAATCAGTAGGTCCACAGTTCGAATCCGTGTGCCGGCACCATCTTAGAGAGTTTCTAGTGTAGAGTAAAGAACAGCACTGATGTAAGTGTAAAAAATGGTGAGGTTCCCGAGCGGTCAAAGGGGGCGGACTGTAACTCCGCTACGAAAGTTTCGAAGGTTCGAATCCTTCCCTCACCACCAATTTTAAGACTTCAATAAGTGGTTTGTACCAACATCGTGCGGGAGTAGCTCAGTTGGTAGAGCGGTAGCCTTCCAAGCTACATGTCGCGAGTTCGACCCTCGTCTCCCGCTCCATTGAAGTACTAATATTTGCTCTTATAGCTCAGTGGTAGAGCACTCCCTTGGTAAGGGAGAGGTCTCGAGTTCAAATCTCGATAAGAGCTCCAGATTACAGTTTATCGCAACATTGTTGCAAAAGATTCCAAAAGCAGGCTATTTAGTCTGCTTTTCAAGTATTGGGCGTTTGATTTTTTTAGGCGATATGTCGGAGCTGAGTTTTACTCAGAATTGTGTTCGACGTAAACGAGGAAGATGAACATGGCTAAGGCTAAGTTTGAACGTAATAAGCCACACGTTAACGTGGGCACAATTGGTCACGTTGACCATGGTAAAACAACTTTAACAGCTGCAATTGCAACTGTATGTGCGAAGAAATTCGGTGGTGAAGCGAAAGACTACGCTGCAATTGACTCTGCACCAGAAGAAAAAGCACGTGGTATTACCATTAACACTTCTCACGTAGAATACGATTCTCCAACTCGTCACTACGCTCACGTAGACTGCCCGGGCCACGCCGATTATGTTAAAAACATGATTACTGGTGCTGCTCAGATGGACGGCGCGATCCTTGTATGTGCTGCGACTGATGGTCCAATGCCACAAACTCGTGAACACATCCTTCTTTCTCGTCAGGTAGGTGTACCTTACATCGTTGTATTCTTGAACAAATGCGACCTTGTAGACGACGAAGAGCTTCTTGAGCTAGTTGAAATGGAAGTTCGTGAACTTCTTTCTACTTATGACTTCCCAGGTGATGACACTCCAGTTATCCGTGGTTCAGCTCTTCTTGCGCTTAACGGTGACGCTGGTCAATATGGCGAAGCTGCAGTTGAAGCTCTTGTTGAAGCGCTTGACTCTTACATCCCAGAACCAGAACGTGCAATCGACCAAGCATTCTTGATGCCAATCGAAGACGTATTCTCAATCTCAGGTCGTGGTACAGTAGTAACTGGCCGTGTTGAGACTGGTATTGTTAAAGTTGGTGAATCAGTTGAAATCGTTGGTATCCGTGATACACAAACAACAACTGTAACTGGCGTTGAAATGTTCCGTAAACTTCTTGACGAAGGTCGTGCGGGCGAGAACTGTGGTGTTCTTCTTCGTGGTACTAAGCGTGAAGACGTTCAACGTGGTCAAGTACTTGCTAAACCAGGTACAATCAAGCCGCACACTAAATTCGACGCAGAAGTATACGTACTTTCTAAAGAAGAAGGTGGTCGTCATACTCCATTCCTTAACGGTTACCGTCCACAGTTCTACTTCCGTACAACTGACGTAACTGGTGCGATCGCGCTTAAAGAAGGCGTTGAAATGGTTATGCCTGGTGACAACGTTGAGATGTCAGTAGAGCTGATCCACCCGATCGCAATGGACGCAGGCTTACGCTTCGCGATCCGTGAAGGTGGTCGTACAGTTGGTGCTGGTGTAGTATCTCGCGTTACTGCATAATATAGTATAAGATATTGACTGGAGCCCCGGCTCCAGTCTGTCTTTTTGAAGGTCAGTAGTTCAATTGGTAGAGCGTCGGTCTCCAAAACCGAATGTTGGGGGTTCGAGTCCCTCCTGACCTGCCATCATTTTTTCTTAAAAGACGCTTGATGTCGGCAAATCTGGTCATATAATAAGTCGCGAAACCTACGACGAGTACAAAAATGTCGAATGATAAATCACGTGACGCAATGAGCGGCGCGGCAATTCCCCAAAGAAATAATCCTGCTGTAGATGTAAAAACTGGTTCTCCATTGGACATTGTTCTATGGGTTATCGCCTTGATTTTATTGGTGGGTGCAATGATGGTAAATCAATATTTGCCAGCGTACTGGGCACCAGCGAATGATATTTGGGTTCGTGTTGGGGTGATTTTGGCTTGTATCGTGGGCGCTTTAGGTTTATTATACGCCACCCATCAAGGCAAAGGCTTTGTTCGACTGCTGAAAGACGCACGAATTGAGCTCCGTCGAGTGACCTGGCCTACTAAACAAGAGACCATGACCACCTCATGGCATGTTCTTGTTGTTGTTGTCATTGCAGCTGTTGTTTTATGGTGTTTTGACTACGTATTAGGCTGGTTAATGAAGTTTATTATCGGGTAAGAGAGCTATGAAACGTTGGTACATTATTCATGCCTATTCTGGTTATGAAAAACAAGTGATGCGTTCGCTTAATGATCGAATCCAGCGTAGCGCTGTTGCCGATAGCTTTGGTGAAGTCCTGGTCCCTACTGAGGAAGTGGTGGAAATGAAGGATGGCAAGAAACGTAAATCAGAGCGTAAGTTCTTCCCAGGCTATGTATTAGTCGAAATGGAAATGAACGATGAAACCTGGCACATTGTTAAAGAATGTCCAAAAGTATTAGGTTTTATTGGGGGTACGGCAGAAAAGCCGGCACCAATTACGCAAAAAGAAGCTGATGCGATTCTTGCGCGTGTACGTAATACTGGTGAAGCACCTCGTCCTAAGACGATGTTTGAACCAGGCGAAGAATTACTCGTAATTGACGGTCCATTCACAGACTTTAAAGGTGTGGTGGAAGAGGTTCAGTACGAAAAGTCACGCTTAACGCTGACAATCAACGTATTTAACCGACCAACTCAGGTTGAATTGGAATTTCGCCAAGTCGAAAAAACAATCTAATCGGTATTGGTTGAAAACGCCCGATTTGTTAAAGGATCGGGTATTGTTGTTGTAACGGTTATCGTTACGTAGAATCATTGGGGAGCCTAGCGGCGTTTGCACCCAGAGGTAATTTGAAATGGCTAAGAAGATTGACGGCTATATCAAGCTGCAAGTTCCAGCTGGTAAAGCGAATCCATCTCCACCGATTGGTCCTGCACTGGGTCAACGTGGTGTTAACATCATGGCATTCTGTAAAGAATTCAACGCTGCTACTCAAAAGCTTGAAGCTGGTCTGCCAATCCCAGTCGTGATCACTGTGTACAACGACAAGTCGTTCACTTTCATCATGAAAACTCCACCTGCTGCGATTCTTCTTAAGAAAGCTGCTGGTATCCAAAAAGGTTCAGCTGTACCTAACAAAACTAAAGTTGGTAAGTTGACTCGTGCTCAGTTAGAAGAAATTGCGACTACTAAAGAACCAGATCTTACTGGTGCTGATTTAGACGCACGTGTTCGTACCATTGCTGGTTCTGCACGTTCTATGGGCTTGGAAGTGGAGCTATAAGACATGGCAAAGTTAACTAAACGTCAAAAAGCCATTGCCGCTGCTATTGAAGCGCAAAAAGTTTACACTTTAGAAGAAGCTGTAGAAGTTCTTACTAACCTTCCAGCTGCGAAATTCAAAGAATCTTTGGATATCGCTGTTAATCTAGGTGTTGACCCTCGTAAATCTGACCAGGTTGTTCGTGGCGCGACTACTCTTCCTGCAGGTACTGGTAAAACTGTACGTGTAGCTGTATTCGCTCAAGGCGCTGCTGCAGAAGCTGCTAAAGCTGAAGGCGCAGACGTTGTTGGTTTCGACGATCTTGCTGAAAGCATCCAAGCGGGTAACCTTGATTTCGACGTAGTCATTGCTGCTCCAGATGCAATGCGCGTTGTAGGTAAACTTGGTACGATTCTTGGTCCACGTGGTTTAATGCCAAACCCTAAAGTGGGTACTGTAACTCCTGACGTTGCTACTGCAGTTAAAAATGCAAAAGCTGGTCAAGCACGTTACCGTGTAGACAAAGCGGGTATCATCCACGCTGCGATCGGTCAAGTAGGTTTCTCTGCTGAAGCTGTTCGTCAAAACGTTGAAGCTCTTGTAGCTGACCTTAAGAAAGCAAAACCTGCTACTTCTAAAGGTATTTACATTCAAAAGATCACTCTAAGCTCTACTATGGGTCCTGGTCTGATCGTTGATGTTCAAAACGTTTCTAAATAAGTTTTAACTTATACAGAATTTTAAAGCCCTGAGTGAAAATCAAAGCGCTGCTTTGATTTTCACGCAAGAAACGCTCCGTCTCTTGTGAACTTAGGCAGACTTTGAATTGATAAATGAGAATTTATCAGCGTCAAAGACCTCAGGCGAGGGGAGTTTTATGCTCTTCTCTTAATAGTCCAGCCTGCGTAGACGCGGTGGTGTGATTTGTTCATCCTCCGCGTGTGAGTCCAGTGATGGTCTCGCGAATTGGGAGTGTACTTCTTTGAAGTACATAAATCACCGTTAGGAGGTTTTACAATGGCTCTTCTTATTGAAGGCAAAAAACAGATCGTAGCTGAAGTTGCTGAAGTTGCTTCTACTGCATTTGCCGCTGTTGTTGCTGACTACCAAGGTTTAACAGTTGAGCAATTAACTGCTCTACGTGTTGAAGCTCGTAAACTAGGTGTTCACACACGTATCGTGCGTAACACTTTGGCTAAACGTGCTCTTCAAGATACTCAATTCAATATCTTGAACGACAACCTTGTTGGCCCAACAATCTTAGCTTTCTCGACTTCTGAAGACGACATGGGTGCAGCTGCACGCTTGTTCGAAGAATTCGCAAAAACTAACAAAGCATTTGAACTTAAAGCTGCTGCATTTGATGGCAAGGTTTATCAAGGTGCTGAAGTTAGCGTGATTGCGAATCTTCCGAACCAAGAAAAAGCGCTTACTATGCTTGCAAACGTTCTTCAAGCTCCTATTTCGAAATTGGGTCGCCTTATTACTGCGCTCAAAGAGAAAAACGAGTCAGAAGCTGCTTAAGCTTAAATTTATTTCCACACCATTCAATTTCCATTTGGAGTTATTCTCATGGCTTTAACTAACGAAGAAATCCTAAACGCAGTTGCAGAAAAAACTGTTCTTGAACTTGTTGAACTAATCTCTGCTTTCGAAGAGAAATTCAACGTATCTGCTGCTGCTGTAGCTGTTGCTGCTGCTCCAGGCGCTGCTGCTGCTGCTGAAGAACAATCAGAATTCAACGTTGAGTTGACTTCTTTCGGTGCGAACAAAGTTGCTGTAATTAAAGCAGTTCGTGAAGCTACTGGCCTTGGCTTGAAAGAAGCTAAAGACATGGTTGAAGGCGCACCTGCTGTTCTTAAAGAAGGCGTTTCTAAAGAAGAAGGCGAAGAGCTTAAGAAGAAACTTGAAGAAGCTGGTGCTACAGTTACTCTTAAGTAATTTCTTAAAGGAGTCGGTTTTTTTATAATCGGCTCCAAAAATTGGCTGATGGCTCTTGGGTCATCAGCCTTTTTGCGTTACAATAATCGGCTCGATTTTTGTTTGCATGATAGAAATTCATACAAATTTAAAAAACAAACATAATTGATCAAATGCTTACCAATATTTTTGCAGTAAAAAATATTGTTAAGCGTTTTAATACCACTAAAAATTGCAGCATTTGTAAAGAGTGGTGGCCATATCGGCCAGCGTAATTCCTTCTGAGCCCGTTCTGCAGGCGGGCTTAGTTTACACTTTCCGAGGACTCCAGATGGCATACTCATATACCGAAAAGAAACGGATCCGTAAGAATTTTGGTAAATTGCCTAGCGTTATGGATGCTCCGTACTTGCTTTCGATTCAAGTCGACTCGTACAGAACATTCTTACAAGATGGCAAATCACCAAAAAACCGCGAAGATATCGGTCTCCAAGCCGCATTTCGTTCAGTTTTTCCTATTGAAAGTTATTCTGGCAATGCTGCTTTAGAATTTGTTGAGTATAGTCTTGGTAAGCCTGAGTTTGATGTACGCGAATGTATTCTTCGTGGCTCAACTTATGCAGCACCAATGCGTGTGAAGATTCGTTTGATCCTGAAAGATCGTGAAACGAAATCGATCAAAGACGTACGTGAACAAGAAGTCTATATGGGCGAAATGCCATTGATGACGGATAACGGTACTTTCGTAATTAACGGTACCGAGCGTGTAATCGTATCTCAATTACACCGTTCACCAGGCGTATTCTTTGACCACGATAAAGGTAAAACTCACTCAAGTGGTAAAGTCCTTTATTCTGCGCGTATCATTCCTTACCGTGGTTCATGGTTAGACTTTGAATTCGATGCCAAAGACCTAGTCTATGTACGTATTGACCGTCGTCGTAAATTGCTTGCGACTGTGGTACTTCGTGCATTGGGTTATAACAACGAACAAATTCTGAACATGTTCTATGAGAAAGTGCCTGTATATCTTGATATGGGTAGCTATCAGATTGACCTTGTTCCAGAACGCCTGCGTGGTGAAATGGCACAATTTGATATTGCTGACAAAGACGGCAAGATCATTGTTGAGCAAGGTAAACGTATTAACGCACGTCACGTACGTCAAATGGAAGCTTCAGGTCTTGAAAAACTTGCAGTGCCTGATGAATACCTGTACGAACGTATCACTGCTGAAGACATCCAGTTAAAAGATGGCGATGTGATCGCGGCCAATACTGTATTAAGCCATGAAATCATGGTGAAGATTGCAGAAGGCGGCGTGAAGCAATTCAACTTACTGTTCACAAATGATATCGACCGTGGTTCATTCATCGCGGATACATTACGTGCCGATACGACGACAGGTCGTGAAGAAGCACTAGTAGAAATCTACAAAGTAATGCGTCCAGGTGAGCCACCAACAAAAGAAGCTGCTGAAAACCTGTTCAACAACCTGTTCTTCTCTTCTGAGCGTTATGACTTGTCGCCAGTCGGCCGTATGAAGTTCAACCGTCGTTTGGGTCGTCCTTACGAAGTGGGTACAGACCAGAAGTCACGTGAAGTTGAAGGTATCCTCTCGAACGACGATATCACTGATGTATTGAAAACATTAGTTGAAATTCGTAACGGTAAGGGTGAAGTCGATGATATCGACCACTTGGGTAACCGTCGTGTTCGTTCAGTTGGTGAAATGACTGAAAACCAATTCCGTGTCGGTCTGGTTCGTGTAGAGCGTGCGGTTAAAGAACGTCTATCACAGGCTGAAACTGATAACCTGTCTCCGCAAGATTTAATCAATGCGAAGCCAGTGGCTGCTGCAATCAAGGAATTCTTTGGTTCAAGCCAGTTATCTCAGTTCATGGACCAAAACAACCCATTGTCTGAAATCACCCACAAGCGTCGTGTATCAGCGCTTGGGCCTGGTGGTTTGACGCGTGAACGTGCTGGCTTCGAAGTACGTGACGTACATCAAACTCACTACGGTCGTGTTTGTCCAATTGAAACGCCTGAAGGTCCAAACATTGGTTTGATCAACTCGCTTTCTGTATATGCAAAATGTAACAACTTTGGTTTCTTAGAAACGCCTTACCGTAAAGTTGTTGATGGTCGTGTAACGGATGAAGTTGAATACCTGTCTGCAATCGAAGAAGTAGGTACTGTTATCGCACAGGCCGACTCTGCAATCGATAAAGATGGCAACCTGACTGAAGAATTCGTATCTGTACGTCACCAAGGTGAATTCGTACGTATTCCACCAGAAAAAGTGACGCATATGGATGTATCTGCTCAGCAGGTGGTATCTGTCGCTGCATCACTGATTCCGTTCCTTGAACACGATGATGCGAACCGTGCATTGATGGGTTCAAACATGCAACGTCAGGCAGTTCCTACGTTAATCGCTGACAAGCCACTGGTTGGTACCGGTATGGAAGCGAACGTAGCACATGACTCTGGTGTATGTGTGATCGCGAAACGTGGTGGCCGTATTGAATATGTAGACGCTTCTCGTGTCGTGATTCGTGTCAACGAAGACGAAATGGTGGCGGGCGAAGCAGGTGTAGATATCTACAACCTGATCAAATACACACGTTCTAACCAGAACACTTGTATCAACCAGAAAGTTCTTGTGAACATGGGCGATAAAGTGGGTCGCGGTGACGTTCTTGCTGATGGTCCATCGACTGATGGCGGTGAACTGGCACTGGGTCAAAACATGCGCGTAGCATTCATGACCTGGAACGGTTACAACTATGAAGACTCGATCTTGTTATCTGAGCGTGTACTTCAGGAAGACCGTTTAACGTCTATCCACATCCAGGAACTTTCATGTGTTGCACGTGATACTAAACTGGGTGCTGAAGAAATTACTGCCGATATCCCGAACGTGGGTGAAGCTGCACTTTCTAAACTGGATGAGTCTGGTATCGTTTATATCGGTGCTGAAGTGACTGCTGGTGACATCCTGGTAGGTAAAGTAACACCTAAAGGTGAAACTCAGTTAACACCTGAAGAAAAACTGCTTCGCGCAATTTTCGGTGAAAAAGCAGCTGACGTAAAGGACTCTTCTTTACGTGTTCCATCGGGTACTAAAGGTACCGTGATTGACGTTCAAGTGTTTACACGTGATGGTCTTGAAAAAGACGAACGTGCTCAAGCAATTGAAAAAGCTCAGCTTGATGCTTACCGTAAAGACTTGAAAGAAGAATACAAAATCTTCGAAGAAGCAGCACGTGAACGTATTATTCGTCTGTTGAAAGGTCAGGAATCTAACGGTGGTGGCACAACTAAACGCGGTGACAAACTGTCTGAAGATGTTCTGTCTGGTTTAGAGCTTGTTGATCTGTTAGACATCCAACCAGTAGATGAAGCAATTGCTGAGCGTTTAACTCAAATTCAAGTGTTCTTGAAAGAGAAGAGCCTTGAAATTGATGAAAAGTTTGCTGAGAAGAAACGCAAATTATCTACAGGCGATGAACTTACAACTGGCGTACTGAAAGTTGTTAAGGTTTATCTAGCGGTTAAACGTCGTATCCAGCCTGGTGATAAGATGGCGGGTCGTCACGGTAACAAGGGTGTTGTATCTAACATCTTGCCGGTAGAAGACATGCCACACGATGCCAACGGTGTACCTGTTGATATCGTTCTTAACCCGCTAGGTGTACCGTCACGTATGAACGTGGGTCAGATTCTTGAGACTCACTTGGGTATGGCCGCCAAAGGTCTTGGCGACAAAATCGACAAGATGCTTCAAGAGCAACGTACGGTGCTTGAGCTTCGTGAATTCTTAGACAAGATTTACAACAAAGTTGGTGGTGAGCAAGAAGATCTTGATAGCCTGACTGATGATGAAATCTTGGCATTGTCTGGTAACTTGCGTAAAGGTGTTCCTTTGGCAACTCCAGTATTCGACGGTGCTGAAGAATCGCAAATCAAAGAATTGTTAGAGCTTGGTGGCATTTCACGTACTGGTCAAACAGTATTGTATGATGGCCGTACTGGTGAACGTTTCGACCGTCCGGTAACTGTAGGTTACATGTACATGCTGAAACTGAACCACTTGGTTGACGACAAGATGCATGCGCGTTCTACTGGTTCTTACTCTCTAGTAACGCAACAGCCGCTTGGTGGTAAAGCACAATTCGGTGGTCAGCGTTTCGGTGAGATGGAAGTATGGGCACTGGAAGCATACGGTGCAGCATATACACTCCAGGAAATGCTTACTGTGAAATCGGATGACGTTGAAGGTCGTACCCGTATCTATAAGAATATTGTAGATGGTAACCATTACATGGACCCAGGTATGCCTGAATCGTTCAACGTATTGACCAAAGAGATCCGTTCTTTAGGTATCAACATTGAACTGAAAAATGGTGACTAAGAAATCTCCCCTGACCCCTCTTTGAGAAAGAGGGGAGAAGTCCCCCCCTTTTTTAAAGGGGGATTTAGGGGGATTCTTAAAATTCCCAAATTTCAGTAAAAAACAATATTTGTGACCCAGTTGTTGAGTGAAAATCTCCACAACACACGGAGAAAAAAATTGAAAGACTTGCTCGATATCATGCGCAAAAAGACGGATTCAGACGGTCATGCTCCAGTAGAGTTTGATCGCATCCGTATTGGTCTTGCGTCACCAGAAATGATTAAGTCGTGGTCTCATGGTGAAGTTAAAAAGCCTGAAACCATCAACTACCGTACGTTCAAGCCAGAACGTGATGGTCTATTTTGTGCCAAAATCTTTGGTCCAGTAAAAGATTACGAATGCTTGTGTGGTAAATACAAGCGTATGAAATACAAAGGCGTCATTTGTGAAAAATGTGGCGTTGAAGTAACAACTGCGAAAGTTCGTCGTGAGCGTATGGGTCACATCGAGCTGGCATCTCCAGTTGCACACATCTGGTTCCTGAAATCGCTCCCTAGCCGTATTGGTCTTCTTCTAGACATGACGCTACGTGATATCGAACGCGTATTGTATTTCGAATCTTACGTTGTAACCGATCCTGGTATGACTCCGTTCGAGAAATACCAGCTTCTAAACGATGAAGAATACTTCAATGCCTTAGAAGAACACGGTGACGAATTCACAGCGAAAATGGGTGCGGAAGCAGTTCAGGATTTGTTGAAAGACATCGATCTTGAAGCCGAAATTTCTCGCCTGCGTGAAGAGATTCCTGTAACAACTTCTGAAACTAAGTTGAAAAAAGCCTCTAAGCGTTTGAAACTTATGGAAGCATTCAAAGAATCGAACAACAAGCCAGAATGGATGGTAATGAACGTACTTCCAGTACTTCCACCAGATCTTCGCCCGCTTGTGCCACTTGAAGGTGGTCGTTTCGCGACTTCTGATTTGAACGACCTGTACCGTCGTGTGATCAACCGTAACAACCGTTTGAAGCGTCTTCTTGACCTTGCAGCCCCAGACATTATCGTACGTAACGAAAAACGTATGCTTCAAGAGTCTGTGGATGCATTGTTAGACAACGGTCGTCGTGGTCGTGCAATTACCGGTTCGAACAAACGTCCTCTTAAATCTTTGGCAGACATGATCAAAGGTAAACAGGGTCGTTTCCGTCAAAACTTACTTGGTAAGCGTGTTGACTACTCAGGTCGTTCGGTAATTACTGTAGGTCCAAACTTACGTCTTCACCAATGTGGTCTTCCGAAGAAAATGGCACTTGAGTTATTCAAGCCGTTCATCTTTGCGAAACTACAAGCATCTGGCCAAGCAACCACCATTAAAGCTGCGAAGAAAATGGTTGAGCGCGAAACTCCAGAAGTTTGGGACGTACTTGCATCTGTGATCCGTCAGCATCCAGTCATGTTGAACCGTGCGCCAACACTTCACCGTCTAGGTCTTCAAGCGTTTGAACCTATTCTGATTGAAGGTAAAGCGATCCGTCTTCACCCGTTAGTTTGTGCGGCATTTAACGCTGACTTCGACGGTGACCAAATGGCGGTACACGTACCATTAACACTCGAAGCTCAGTTAGAAGCTCGTGCGTTAATGATGTCAACCAACAACATCTTGTCTCCAGCGAACGGCGAACCAATCATCGTACCGTCTCAGGACGTTGTGTTGGGCTTGTATTACATCACACGTGATGCAATCAATGCCAAAGGTGAAGGTATGGTGTTCGCGGATACTCACGAAGTAAACCGTGCACTTGCAACTGGTCAGGTTGATCTACACGCTCGCGTGAAAGCACGTGTACACCAAACTGTGATTGATGAAGATGGCAACCGTCGTCAAGAAACCATCATTGTTGATACAACCCCTGGTCGTTGTCTGCTTTGGGAAGTTGTTCCTGAAGGTATGGACTTCCAGCAAATTAACGTTGAGATGACCAAAAAGAACATCTCGAAGTTAATCAACTCTTGCTACCGTAAACTGGGTCTGAAAGATACTGTTATCTTCGCTGACCAGTTGATGTACCTAGGCTTCCGTCAAGCGACACGCTCTGGTGTATCTGTGGGTATGGAAGACATGCTGATTCCACCAAACAAACAGGCGATTATTGGTAAAGCTGAAGCTGAAGTTCGTGAAATCGAACAACAGTTCGAACAAGGTTTCGTGACTGCCGGCGAACGTTATAACAAAGTTGTCGATATCTGGGCACGTACTAACGACCAGGTAGCGAAAGCGATGATGGACAACTTGTCTTACACGACTGTTAAGAACAAACAGGGTGAAGATGAGAAACAGAAATCATTCAACAGTATTTACATGATGTCTGACTCTGGTGCCCGTGGTTCCGCAGCTCAGATTCGTCAGTTGGCAGGTATGCGTGGTCTGATGGCGAAGCCGGATGGCTCGATCATTGAAACGCCAATTAAAGCGAACTTCCGTGAAGGTCTGACAGTACTTCAGTACTTCATTTCAACACACGGTGCGCGTAAAGGTTTGGCCGATACAGCACTGAAAACAGCGAACTCTGGTTACCTGACTCGTCGTCTGGTAGACGTTGCGCAAGACTTGGTCATCACTGAGCCAGATTGTGGTACTTATGATGGTCTTGTGATGACGCCGTTCATTCAAGGCGGTGACGTGATCGAGAACCTGGGTACTCGAGTACTGGGTCGTGTCGTTGCTGAAGACGTTAAGAAAGTGGGTACAGACGAAGTTCTTCTTCCTCGTAACACGTTAATTGACGAGAAACTGGCTACGTTTATTGAAAACGCGGGTATTGACGAAATCAAAGTACGTTCAGTTGTAAACTGTGCCTCTACTTTCGGTGTATGTGCGAAATGTTACGGTCGTGACTTGGCACGTGGTCATCAAGTGAACCCTGGTGAATCTGTGGGTGTAATGGCTGCTCAATCAATTGGTGAGCCAGGTACACAGTTAACCATGCGTACGTTCCACGTGGGTGGTGCTGCGAGCCGAACTTCTGCTGCAAACAGCGTACAAGTTCGTAACAAAGGTACTGTACGTTTCCACAATGTGAAAACTGTACAACACGCGAAAGGTCACTTGGTATCAACTTCACGTTCAGGTGAAATCGGTATTGCAGATGATCTAGGTCGTGAGCGTGAACGTTATAAGATCCCTTACGGTGCGTCTATTCTGCTGAAAGATGGCGAATCTGTAGAGGCTGGCGGTATCGTGGCGACTTGGGATCCGCATACACATCCACTGGTAACAGAAGTAGCTGGTAAAGTTCGCTTCAGCCAGATTGCTGATGGTGTAACTGCAACATCGAAAACTGATGATGCAACTGGTATGACGACTGTTGAGATCTTGCCTGTTACAGCGCGTCCTGCTTCTGGTAAAGATTTACGTCCTGCTGTTGTGCTTGACACAGTAGATGGTGGCGAACAGTTCTACTTCTTGCCACAAAACACAATTCTTTCTGTCCGTGATGGCGAAACAATTGGTGTGGGTGATGTAATCGGTCGTGTACCACAAGAATCTTCACGTACGCGTGATATTACCGGTGGTCTGCCGCGTGTAGCTGACTTGTTCGAAGCACGTAAGCCGAAAGAACATGCGATCCTTGCAGAAGTGTCTGGTATCGTAAGCTTCGGTAAAGAGACCAAAGGTAAGAACCGTCTGGTAATTACTCCGGATGATGGTTCAGAGATCTACGAAGAACTAATTCCGAAATGGCGTACCATTAACGTGTTCGAAGGCGAACATGTGAACCGTGGTGAAACGATTTCTGATGGTCCACAGAACCCGCATGACATCTTACGTCTGAAAGGTGAAGTGGCGTTGACCAATTACATCGTGAACGAAGTTCAGGATGTTTACCGTCTGCAAGGTGTAAAAATCAACGATAAGCACATCGAAGTGATCGTACGTCAAATGTTGCGTAAAGTTGAAATCACTGATGGTGGTGATTCTAGCTTCATCAAAGGCGAACAGGTGGATTACATCCGCGTTGCTCAAGAGAACCAAGCATTGCTTGCTCAGAACAAGTTCCCTGCGAAGTTTGAACGTCAATTGATGGGTATTACCAAAGCGTCACTTTCTACTGACTCGTTCATCTCTGCTGCATCGTTCCAGGAAACAACTCGCGTGTTAACTGAAGCGGCTGTAACAGGTAAAGAAGATGATCTACGCGGTCTGAAAGAAAACGTAGTTGTAGGTCGTCTGATCCCAGCGGGTACAGGTCTGGCTTACCACTTGGAGCGTCGTCGTCAAGAAGCAGAAGCTGCAGAATTTGAACTGCACAATGACTTCTCTGATGTAGACCAAGCGCTTAGCCAAGCATTTAATGATGAGTTTAACGGTCTGTAATCAGACACTTTAAATCAGAAAAAGCCACCTTCGGGTGGCTTTTTTTATTGCTGGATGTTGTCAAGTCAGCGACTTTAAACAATGATTTGAAATCAGACCCTAAAATATGCCAGTATTTCTGAGGAAAACATAAACTTAAAATGGGAACAATAAGATGAAAAATTTAGTAATCTCAGTTGTACTACTGTTAGCACTCGGTTTGACAGCGTGTTCTAAAGATCAAGCAGAAAATACAGCACCTGGCGATACTACAGCCGCGAATGAAACTGAAGTTGTAGATCAAGCAGCTGCAAATGAAGAAGCTCAACCTTTGGATGCGGCACCATTAGAAACAGATGACGTTGCAACATCAGAAGCTGTTACTCAATAAAGTAAAACAAGCTTTACATCTATTTAGGCACTGATCATTGCTACTTATTAATCCTAATCCATACCGATGATCTGTAGTACAAGCGCCGCTTGTTAAGCTCAGGTCTTATTTTTTTATTGAGAGGGAAAAATGCGTTCTATAAGTAAAAAATTAGCGGTTACCACATTATTCGTAGTCTCAACTGTTTCATTTGCAGCGCCCATGCCCAATACCATTATGGTTGAAGATAAAGCTGTGGTTCCTGTACTAAAAACTGAAGTGCTGCGTCGAGTAGAAGGACAGCAACCTGTACGTCATGTTGAAGCCACGATTCTGGAAATCACCAATAAAGGCAAGGATATTGTTGCTAAAGAAGTGGTATTTGATGACACTCTGGGGCAGTTCTCGGATAAAAAACTGTCAATTCCAGTGATTCAAAAGGGGGGTGTGATTGTTCCTACCTCTAAAATTGAATTCAATACGACATTGAAGCAGGACGGTGAAATCCTCCAGCAAACCAGAACTATTGATGCTGAAGGGATCGAGTTTAAAAAAGATCAGGCTGAACCTGTAAAACGTACTCTACAATTGCAGCAACATACTGGTACGGATAAAACCGAGGTAACGCATACCGTGATAACTGAAGATGGTGCAACCTCTCGTGATTTGCTCATGGTAGATACTGCGGAATAAAATTAAAAGATCCAATTTCATGTGCTATTTACAAAATAGCGTAGGGGAGTTTCAAGATTTAACATCTTGTTATAAATCGCTCCTTAAATTCCAGTTACTCTTAACTCATAAGACAGAGGAATCGAACAGGGAGCTGGATCATGAAAAAGTTAATTGGCGTAGTGGCTGCGGTGACAGTTTCAACCTTTATGTTAGCAGGTTGTGAAAATATGTCTGCCCGTGATCAACGTGTAGGTGCTGCAGCACTCGGTGGCGCAGTCGGTGGTGGTGTGGGTAATAGTGTCGGCGGTGGCTGGGGTTCTGCTATTGGCGGTGGTGCCGGTGCCGCTGTCGGAAGTAAAACTCAAGGCGGCTCTAACCGCAATGCAACCTACAGTGGTGTAGGCGGCGCTGTGGGCTCAGCCGTTGGTAAGAGTATTTTTGGTGGTAACGCTGGTGCAGCAATCGGTGGTGCGATCGGCGGTGGTGCAGGCGCGGCGATTGAGCAACGACGTTAATCACAGCCCTATCTGGTATTAATATATAAAAGCGCCTTTACAGGCGCTTTTATTGTGTTGATCCAATTTCTATTTATTTTTAAAGAGAGCCTTAGGTTTTTTACGACGGATATATATGGTCTTTTTTACCTCTGCAATACGCACACCTGAATCATCATAAATATCGACCTGATAGTTACGATAGACAGGAGCATGATCAGCCGCCAAATTCATAATAGTAGTCACTTCTTCAGCATCAATGCGTATGTCTGCATACACGGTTCCGCGGCCTGGAGAGAGGAACTGGATGGTCGCTTCTTTATCCCAGACAATATATTTTGGTCCCAAATGATGCATCAGCAGCAACATGTAAAAGGGATCGACCATGGAATACAGGCTACCCCCAAAATGTACGCCGACAATATTCTGGTTTTTACGAGTTAGTGGCATTTTCACGCGAATACGATAGTTGGCATAATCCAGTTCATCAATTTCGATACCCGCTCCACGATAGGGTGCATAACGGTTTAAGATAAATTTAGTGACCAAAGGCAGGCTTTGAATTTTACGTAATAGGCTCATACTGACATTCTTTTTTCTTGTATAGCTATGCATACTAGAACAACAAAATTGTGATGGCATTGATAAATCATGCCGAGTTATAAAATAAACGGTCAATAACAATAAAGGAAGACCAGATGGAAACACAAACTCAATGGGTGGCAACCAGTGATCAGCAGCGTCTTGCAGTAAGAACTTTTGGTGATATCAGCAAGCCTGCTTTGGTTTTGGTGCATGGCTATCCGGATCATCAGGAGGTCTGGAAAAATGTAATTGTCTATCTGCCGGATTATTTTATCGTTACTTATGATGTGCGTGGCGCAGGGGATTCATCCATTCCCAAATATATCCATGATTATCGTCTAGAGCGTCTGAGTATGGATCTGGAGGAAGTAGTGAATGCCGTTCTTCCAGCACAATCTTTTCATTTGGTTGCCCATGACTGGGGGGCGATTCAGTCCTGGGAATCGGTGACTGACCCAAGATTCGAAGGCCGTATTCTTTCCTTTACCACGATTTCAGGTCCCTGTCTGGACCATGCCGCCTTCTGGATGCGGAATCAGTTCAAGCAAAACCGATCAAGATTTTTTAAACAATTAGGCAAGTCCTGGTATATCGCCATGTTTCAATTGCCTTGGCTGGCACCAACTGCATGGAATTTTTTCAATCCTGAACGTTGGGGCAAAATTATTCGGGAACTGGAAGGCAAAGAAGGACTGCCATTGAACCAGAATATTGTCAAAGATGGAAAATATGGTGTTGGGCTGTATCGGGCCAATTTTATTCCAAGGTTGCTTAAACCCCGTGAACGCTATGCCATCTGTCCGGTACAGGCCATTGTGCTAAAGCGGGATAATTTCGTCAGTCCGCAACTGGTTGATGAAATGCCAAAATGGGTGCAAACCTTTTCCAGGGTAGAGCTAGATGCCAATCATTGGGCAATCTTAAGCCAGCCAAAACTTATTGCAGAGTCTATCCGTGAGTTTACTCAGCAGCATGCTTAAGCCAATCACAAAGATGGATTTGGATTGATAAAAATGTAGGGGAATTTTTATTCGCATTTTCTGATAAAATACCTCCCTTTCTCTCATTCCCAATTCATTATGTTTGCGATTCTTGCTGCTATCGGAGTCATGTGTGGACTCTCCTTGGCACGTGTACCTGTGGTTTTTGCCCTGGTCATTGGTGCTATTCTTGGTGGTTTGCTGGCGGGTCTAGGCCTCCAGGGAACTTTAGATGCATTTAACAATGGCCTGGGTGGTGGTGCTAAAATTGCCTTGGCTTACGGTATTTTAGGTGCATTTGCTTTAGCTTTGGCACGTTCAGGCCTGCCTGATCTTTTGGCTTATAAGATGATTAGTACCTTAAAAGGTGAGGCTGATATTAAAGCACAAAATCGTGTTAAATATATGATTTTTGCAACTGTTGCAATTGCAGCGGTCTTCTCTCAAAACGTGATTCCTGTGCATATTGCGTTTATACCTGTGTTGATTCCGCCTTTATTGATTGTATTTAATCACTTGCAGTTAGACCGCCGTCTGGTGGCCTGTTTGCTGACATTTGGTCTGGTTGCGACCTATATGCTGATTCCAGTTGGTTTTGGTGCAATCTTCCTGAATGATATTTTGGGTCAGAATATCAATACTTTTGGTAAAGCTTATGGCTTCCAGATCACCTATGACCAGATTCCAGCTGCCATGGCGCTTCCTGTATTTGGCATGTTTATCGGTTTGCTGGTTGCGATCTTTATCAGCTATCGTAAGCCACGTGTGTATAAAGATATCCAGGTCGAACAGCAGCAGAGTATTTCTGCCGAACTGGGCGTAGAACAGCAGGCAGCTCGACCTCAAATTGCCAAGTTCACCATCTGGATGGCAGTGATTGCAGTTGTAGCAACGCTGGCTGTGCAGCTGTATTCAGATTCTATGATTCTTGCAGGTTTGGTGGGCGTAGCAATTCTTAGCTGTGCCGGAATCTTTAAATGGAAAGAAGCAGATGATGTGATCATTACCGGTATGCGTATGATGGCACTGGTTGGTTTCATTATGATCGCTGCCCAAGGCTTCGCCTCAGTCATTGAAGCAACCAATCAGGTGCCAGCGCTGGTTCAGGCCTCTGTAGAATGGATTGGTCAAAGTAAAGCATTTGCAGCCTTCTTAATGCTCTTGATTGGTCTGCTAGTAACTCTTGGGATCGGTTCATCATTCTCGACTGTGCCAATTCTAGCCATCATTTATGTACCGTTATGCATTCAGTTCGGCTTTAGTCCTGAAGCAACTATTGCCATTATTGGTACTGCTGCAGCACTGGGGGATGCAGGTTCGCCAGCGTCAGATTCTACCCTTGGCCCAACGTCTGGCTTGAATATGGATGGTCAACATGACCATATGAAGGACAGTGTGATTCCAACCTTTATCCACTACAACATTCCATTGCTGATTTTTGGCTGGATTGCGGCAATGGTGCTTTGATTGTGTGATGTTTCACACATTTTATTTGAATTGGTGCCTATTAATTCTGACTTGTCTGCTTGGAATAAATAATAATTAAATCAGATTAACTTGGTTGGTATTTTAATCCAACCAGGTTGGTCAGATTAAAATAAATATATATTAATTACATATACTTAAATAATACTTATAATTTGATTTTATAATATCTATTGCATATTAATTTTAACCATGTTTATTATTAATTAAGGTATATTTTTCTTAATAATTATTCTTCCCGTGGGGTATTAAAAATGTTAAAGCAAGTTGCTCTAATTGCATTAATGGGTCTTTCCGCATCTGCGATGGCAGGCCAGTGGCAAGTTAAGGTAGGTGGCTCGGTTGTTTCTCCGACTGGTGAGTATCAGCTTGGCCCAGATGCTGAGCTAAAAGCTGCGGACGAATTAGCATTTACACCATCGGTTGAATATTTCTTTAATGACAACATCTCTGCAGAATTATTACTTGCAGCACCCATTAATCATGATGTTGAATTAAATGGTACAGATGTAGTGCGAATTAAACATTTACCACCAACATTGACTGCAAAGTATCATTTTAAAAACTCAACTCGCTTTACTCCATACATTGGTGTAGGTGGTACAGTATTTGTTGCTTGGGATGAACGTACAAAAGGTCTAGGCGATACTGACGTAGATGTAAAAGAAGATTTTGGCTTTGCTGGACAGGTAGGCTTCGGCTATCAACCAGCTGATGCGAAAAACTGGGGTGTTTACTTTGATGCACGTTATGCACAAATTAGCCCTGAAGTTACTTTGACTGGAGATGTACCAGCTAAATTTGATCTAGATATTGATCCTATGGTTTACACCATTGGCTATAGCTACAAATTCTAAGCTTTGAAATTATCCAAAAGCCTTATCTACGGATAGGGCTTTTTTTTTGCAAAATAACAACGATTTATAACGTGATTTAATTGAGCAGATTCGCCCTGTTCAAATATATTGAATGCAATAAAGTTAAAGATAATCTGAATACAATAAAGAGAATAGGAAGATCAAGAATGAAGTGGTTGCTTAGAAGTGGATTGGTCTTCTTTATGGTCTGGACGACTCAAAGCTATGCGGCAAGTTTCGACTGCCAGAAGGCTCAGTCACAAACTGAAAAGGCGATTTGTCAGCATCGGACACTGAATGATGCCGATGTCAAAATGGCCACCAGTTACAATATTATCCGTCATCTTGTGCCCATGGGTACGCGCTCGGTCATTCAGCGAGATCAGGTCAAGTGGTTACAGTTTCGTGATCAGTGTCAGGAGTCTGTCGACTGTCTGATGCAGGTATATAAAATGCGCCAGCAGCAGATTGACTTGCAATTTGATCGGGTTTACCGTCAGGGACCATTTTGAATGATTAAATTTTTTGCATGAAAATCATTAGATACTATTGAAAATTAAACAACTCACTCCATTCATATAGGCATCAGCTTAAGTCTGTTTCCAATAATGAAAGGAGTGAAGAATGAGCGAGTCAAACGCACAAAAGCATAGTTTCCAGGCCGAGGTAGCGCAATTACTGCACCTCGTGACACATTCGCTATACTCAAACCCTGAAATTTTCCTGCGTGAATTGATTTCAAATGCTTCAGATGCATGCGACAAGTTACGCTTTGAAGGGATCAATCATCCTGAATATTATGAAAATGAACCTGACCTGCGTGTTCGGGTCAGCCTCGATCAAAACAATAAAACCATTACTATTTCTGATAATGGCATTGGCTTAAGCCAGCAAGAAGCCATTGATAATCTGGGGACGATTGCCAAATCAGGTACCAAAGACTTTATGTCAAAACTGACCGGGGATCAAAAAGCCGATGCCCAGTTGATCGGTCAGTTTGGTGTCGGTTTCTATTCAGGCTTTATTGTCGCTGACAAGATCACTGTAGAGTCCCGTCGTGCAGGTGCGGACAAGTCTGAAGGCGTACGCTGGATCAGTGGGGGTACAGGTGATTTCGAAGTTGAACAGATTACTAAAGATGGCCGTGGTACGGACATTATCCTGCATTTGCGTGAAGATGCTTTGGATTATCTGCAAAGCTATAAAGTAAAGCAGATTATTAATAAATATTCTGACCATATCAGCCTGCCTATCCAAATGCAGAAAGAAGTCTGGCAGGAAGAAGAAGCTGCAGAGGGTGAAACACCAAAAGGTGGTCAATATGTGAAGACGGACGAGTGGGAAGCGATCAACTCTGCCAGTGCTTTATGGACCCGTAATAAATCTGAGATTACTGAAGAACAGTATGTCGAGTTTTATAAGAACCTGACTCATGACTTTGCTGCACCGCTGGCTTGGGCACATAATCGTGTGGAAGGTAGCACGGAATACACCCAGCTGCTTTATGTACCGAGCAAGGCTCCACAGAATATTTTCACCCGTGATGCTAAAGCAGGGATTAAGCTGTATGTGAAACGTGTCTTTATTATGGATGATGCGGATAACCTGATTCCAAACTATCTGCGCTTTGTACAAGGTGTGGTGGATAGTGCAGATTTACCATTAAATGTAAGTCGCGAATTACTACAGGAAAGCCGTGACGTCAAAACGATTCGTGAAGGCAATACCCGTCGTATCCTGACCATGCTGGATAATCTGGCCAAGTCTGAAGATGAAAAAGATCAGGAAAACTTCAAAACTTTCTACCGTGAATTTGGTGCTGTGCTGAAAGAAGGTTTGGGTGAAGATTTTAGTAACCGTGAACGCATCCTGAAATTACTGCGTTATGCAACCTCAACCAATGATGAAATCAGTACTTCATTGGCAGACTATAAAGCTCGCATGAAGGAAGGTCAAAAGGCTATTTATTATGTAACGGCTGACAGTCTGAATGCAGCGAAAAATTCTCCTCAGCTGGAACTGTTCAAGAAAAAAGGCATTGAAGTTCTCCTCATGTCTGAGCGCGTAGATGAATGGGCAATGAACTTCGTACATGAGTTTGATGGTACGCCGTTGCAGAATGTATCTAAGGGTGCAGTAGATCTCGGTGATCTGCAAGATGCTGAAGAGAAGAAAGCGCTTGAAGCAGCTGCTGAGCAGTTTAAGCCTGTGGTCGATAAACTTACGGATTCCTTGAAGGATAAAACCAAGGAAGTGCGTGTAACAACTCGTCTGGTAGATTCACCAGCCTGTCTGGTGACAGGAGAAGGGGAGTTATCACCACAGTTGATCCGTATGCTGAAAGATGCAGGGCAGCCTGTACCCGATATGAAACCGATTTTAGAGATCAACCCTGAACATCCATTGGTGAAAAAACTGGAAGGCACTACCCAGTTTGATGACCTGGCCAATGTCATCTTTGATCAGGCGGTGATTGCAGAAGGTGGTTTACCAGAGAATCCGGCCGAATATGTAAAGCGTATTAACAGTCTGTTATTAGCTTAAATTTTAAACTTGAAAAACCCTTCTACTAGAAGGGTTTTTTATGATTATCTACTGTAAATTTTTGATGATAAAGGAGGTTTGATCTGAAGAATCTATCATCAAATAAAAACATAATATTGTATTAAATAATCAATAGTAGTGATTATTAAGTTAATGGAGATATAAATCATAAAATCAGTATCGTCATAAGTCTGTTAACTACCTTACTGATCTCCATGAGCCAGCTCACGATGGCGAACTAGTACTAAAAAGTGATGCGTACGGATCGTATAATTTCTTATAAATATATGAAAATGAAAGATTTATGGGTTGAGCTTGTACAGCAGAGCAATCATATAGCCTTTAATCAAGCCAGCTTGGGTCAGCCATCTTGGCAACCTGAACGTATCATGCGTACGACCGTATTGTGTTTAGGAAGATTTAATGAATGAAAGCTTTACTGGTTTTAAAAGCCCATCTTTTATGGGCTTTTTGCATATATAGCACTATTGATTTTAGAAGATGGCCTCCAGACGGACTGCGGCACCTAGGTAATGACTCCGATCCTCACGATGGTCATTTAAATAATTGACATCAGTCTGCACAAAGAACCATTCACGAAGAAAAGGCTGACGCCAAGAGGCATAGGGTCCCCAAGTATTCAGGCGTAGATCTTTGTCATTCATATAACCCCCAGTATAGAGGCCGTAACTGAAGCGGTGAGCATTAAAGAACTGGTGCTGTCGAAAACTGTAATTGTTCCAGCGTAAATCATCATCCTGTTCATCTGCATAGATCAGGCTGAATTGGTTGGAGAGAAAAGGTTGATTAGGGCGCGCATGGGTCAATTCCAGGTTGGTTCGCAGATAGTTTTCACTATCAATCCCGTAACGATAGATCTGTTCGGCATGGAATGAGAAGTCATTATGTAGTGCCCAATCTCGACTTGCTTTTACACGGACATAGATATCATCGCCAGAACGTATCCCCAGATCCAGATCAGTTTCAAAAGGAAGTTTTTTAGAAAGTTCCGACCAGCGCAATGCGAGAGAGCTGTTATTTTCTCGTGTCCGGCTACGGTCCAGCCGTCTGTCAGGCGCATTGCCTGGATTCTCATTGGTAATTGCGACATTGCCATTCAGTTCATTATCGAGGCTGTCATCACCAAAGACTACACTGAGTTTACGTTCTAATGTGGGAAGCTTGATTCTGCCGCGAATACGGGGTTTGACTTCATATTCATCATATTTGTTCCAGCTATTATCCACGATCACTCTCAGGGTCGCACGTGCAGGTTCATTTTCATCAGGGTCACCAAACCAGTTGTCAATTTTATTTGCAGTACGGTTAGTCCAGTGACGAATCCCTTTTTGTTTTCGATCTACCCAGGTATTTTCCTCAGTCTCATGGGTACTGGGAACGATAGATTCACTCGACTGCTCCGGTAAAAAGGTAGGCGTGCTATCTATGAATCGCGGAATATAGTCAAGGAAACTAAAGCTTTTGGAAGGCTCTGCTTCCTGCTCATCGGCCTCGGCTGTTTGGCTTGTATCAGAAGATTGATCAAGCCCGGCCCAAAGTATTGGACTCATACTTGTTAAACTGATCAGTAAGAAAGATGCGGGCAAAATCCGGCTTTTTTTCATAGGGCTATTCTTGCTCTTTTTCTTTATATTTCAAGAATAAGTTTGCAGAATTGCATCTAATAAAAGCAACCAGAACTACAAAATTACATCAATTTTTCCAAAGCTTTATCCAGGATGCTTGCATAAAGTTCTGCTACCGCCACAGGCTCTTTAATCTCCAGCAGAATCTGGTGGATCAGCTGCCAGTTAATTTGCTGATCACGTTTCAGAATCAAGCACGGATACATCTGTTCCGTGGAAGACAGCTTGAGACGTTGTTCCCCATGAATCACACGCAATTTTTGACGTTCTTGTAGTAACAGAAGGGGAGTATGAAAGTTGGCTGACTGCTCATCAAATAGAATAAATTTTTTGGTGGTAATCTGATGCAGAGGAATAAATGGGAAATAATCCTTTTGTTGCCAGATCAATCGGGCCTGTTCGGAATAAGTTTGATAGAGCGAATCAAGCTGCAAGAATTTAGTACTTAATTCAACAGCGCTAATCGTTTTAATAGCAGCAATATGATAATTCTGTTGTTGTCCCCAGAACTGCATTAACTGTATGGCTTGCTGCCATTCACTTGTCCCTAATAGCATACAATAGTGGCTAAAGCGTCCCGTGCTATCTATCTGCTCAGCCAGGTAAATTGGTTGAGAGTTCCAGTCTATATGTGCCTGATAATGCCAAGCCATTTTGAGATGTTGCAGGGATGAATCAGAAGCCAGTCTTAATTCAAAAAGATGATGATTACCTATTTCGACCAAGCTAACATCAGAAACCTGAAATAATAAATCCTGAAATTCTAGAAGAGTTGCTGGAATATCGGGTACTGCGATGTTTTCCTTATTCTCTACTTGTGGTTCGTCTGGCTCTGAATGGCTTAAATCTAATTCTGCTAGAGGTACGATTGTCTGAAGCACATTTGAAGCTTTTTGTTGAACGGGCAAAACTTGAGGATTCGCCCAAATCTCATGTTTGGAGATATAAGTATTTATAGACGATTCAGGAAGCTTTTCTTCAACCATCTCTAAAGACAATGGGGTTGCAGTAGCTTGTAATTCATGATCACTTTTCAAACATGAAGAAAGCTGTTGCTGGTGTAACAGCCAGCTAAAGCTCTGCTCTATATCAAGGTTCCATTCACTGATCAATGCAGTACGTTGAGGTGCTGGGATCAGCCAGATTTGCCAGCCACGTTTAGGGTCATGCAAGAAAGCCCAACCTGAAAGCGGGTGAGCATACAGGGCTTCCTTCAGATGATCTGCATTGAGAAAAAAACCACGGAAGCTATGGTAATAATGGGTTTCTCGAGCAAATTCCTGTGCAGCAAGTTCAGGTTGAAGACGGGTTCTGAATGCCAGCAGCTGTTTCTTGAAAACAGGCTCATTGCACTGCTGGAAAATTTCTTGCACACGTTTTTTAGAGCGGACTACTTCATATAAGCTGAGACTACGATGATCCAGATCATGTCCTAATTCATGCAGTTCTTTAATCAGGCGTACTTTTTCAAGAGCATTCATTATCGTCATCTATTATAAATATTTAAGTGCTTTATCCAGGCTTTTGGCCAGAATGATATTGGCAGCCAGTTCAATCAGTTTATATTCAGTTGAGTTAGGGTCGGTATAACGTTCGGCTAACTGCAACAGATGATCAAGTGGAATCGCCTGTGGTGAAATTTGACCTTGTACTAAAGCTTGCAATTCATTCATGGCAAAACTTGTCACATATAAAAAATGATCATTTTTTGATTATATGGAGGAAAATATAAAAATGTTATTTTTTATCAATTATTTTCTAGAAATGTAGCGCGATAAAATTTGGAAGGGTGTGGAAGATCACCTGGATGAATCATGGATCAAAATATTTAGTTAATTGAAATAAGCTTGAATATAAATTTAATCGTTTTCTGTGATGTCGTACTGCAAAAATAAAAAACAGGCTGAATATTTCAGCCTGTTTTTTTTAAGAAAGAAGCTAGAAAATTAAGCTTCTTTTACAGTTTCAGCAGTATCCGCCGCAACAGTTTCAACTGCAGCCGCTTTTTTTGCTGGAAAGTCAGGTGTGTAGACAATTTGCGCAGTTGCAGTTACTGAAAGTGCCATTACCGTTGCAGCCAGAACAAATTTAATTGCGTTCATAATATGACCTTTATAAGCTGATGTTCAATATATTGAACTGGGAGAAAATAGAACCTTATTTGTGTGAAAATGATATCAAAGCACCAATATTAAAAAATGATTGATTCGGCAATTTTATAAAAAATATTAAAATTTTATTTATAAAAAACAATAAATTAGAACTTTTACTCTAATTTCGAGAAAACTCATTCTTCATAAGGCTTATTTAAAAAATAATAAGGCTCTAGACTAGCAGAATGATTATGTTAGTCTAGAATCATGATAGAAAACAGTAAATTAAGTCACTACAAGATTAAAAAAATTATTCAATGCTTTTGTGTTGATATTCCTGCTTCCAAAACAGCCTTATTACTCAATTTAAATCGTAATACGATTAACTATTGGTACATGCTTTTTAGAGAAACTATCTATGATCATCAAACAGATTTAAGAGCTAAGTTTGTTGGTTCAATAGAAGTAGATGAAAGCTATTTTGGAGCGAAAAGGCAACGTGGGTTTCATGGAAAGTTAAAGTGTGGTCGTGGGACTCTAAAACAGCCAGTATTTGGAATATTCGAACGTAATGGGCGCGTCTATACTGAAATCGTACCTGACTGTAAAATGAAGACTTTACAAGAGGTTATCATTGGTAAAGTTGCACTTGAGAGTGTGATTTATAGTGATGGATGGCGTGGCTATAATGGTCTTGTTGATGTGGGTTATTCAAAGCATTTTAGGGTAAATCACGGAGCAAATGAGTTTGCTAGAGGACAATACCATATAAATGGAATAGAATCATTTTGGAGCTTTTGTAAAAGAAGGCTAGCAAAGTTTAACGGCATATCAAAAGAGTACTTTGATTATCATCTTAAAGAAACTGAATGGCGTTGGATGAGGGAACCTAATGAGTTAGCAACTGAGCTGTGGAACCTCATTAGGTAAAATTAAGTGTAAATCTGCTAGTCTAGAGCCATAATAATTTAAATAAGAATAAAGATTTTTATATGAAAGATTTAAAAGGTGATGCCATGCTGATTAGACTGAGGTGAACACGGTATTGTAAAACACATGTAAGGATTTGCTGTCCGATGTTTAAGGAACGTTTGCTCAGGATTTAAATCCACTATGATGACGCTTCACTCACCATAAAAAGAGAGTTACATCATGGCGATTGCAAAAGTTGTTGAAGTTAATTCGAGTAGCAATAAGAGCTTTGAGGATGCGATTCAGACTGGCATTGCTAAGGTCACCGAAACCGTCAAGAATGTTCAAGGTGCCTGGATTAATGAACAAAAAGTTGTCATCAAAGACAATAAAATTACTGAATATCGGGTCAATCTTAAAATCAGTTTTCTGGTCGAATAAACACAGAACAAAAAAATCCCCATTTGAAATGGGGATTTTTTTATGTGCCTTATCTTATTCAGATTTAGGCAGATCACATTGATCATCAGTACATTGTTCTGCCGCAGCATGCGGTGGCTCTAGCGCTTTTTCTAGAACCTGTACAAATACTTCCTTGGGTTGGGCACCCGCCAAGGCAACACGCTGGTCAAATACAAAGAACGGAACACCTGTAACTTTCAACTGGTCGCGTGCAATTTCCTGATCGAATTTAACGAAATCTGCATATTCTTCTGAATTCAGCACGTCATCGACTTCAACAGGATTCAAGCCTATACGGGCTGCAACATCTTCTAAGGTTTCACGCTCGCCAATGGCTAGACCTTGGGTCATATAACTATAGAAGAAAGCTTCTTCAGCTTCGTTACCTAAACCTTTGCTCTGGGCAAGATGGATAATACGGTGAGCATTAAAGGTATTGCCTGAGTTGGCACCTTCCCAGTTAAACTCAATACCTTCTGCCTTGGCCATCTCGGCAATATTACGTTGCATTTCTTCGACTTCTGCCACAGTACGGCCATATTTCTGCGCAAGTCGTTCAGAATTAGAAATTTCCTGACGTACGGGTGCTTCAGGGTCAAGCTGGAAACTATGCCAGTGGACTTCAAGTTCTACACCTGCTTGTTCTGCAGCAGCTTCTAAACGTTTTTTACCGATATAACAAAAAGGGCAGACCACATCCGACCAGATATCTACGCGCATGAAATTTCCTAAATATTTCTATTAGGAGAAGTATGAGGGCATATAGCCAGAATTTAAAGGTTGAATAGGTCGAAAGAACTAGGGAGAAGATTAAAGAGTTTTAAATTCTAGACATTCTTTATTACTTAACTTGTCTTTGGTTATTCGTCTGAATATTCATGTTTTTTGTGAAATAGTTCAATGAATAGCATAGATCTGTTGTGGATATTTCATAAAATAATGATAAGTAGTTGATATTATTATAAATTGATATGCTATTTTGATATTGCTGAAATTTAGGAGGCAGTGCTATGAATAGGGTCTGTAGCTATACATGCGCTATGTTAATGGCAGGGATTCAGCTTCCAGCAATTGCAAGTTTTTTTGATTCATCTGGTCTTGAACATTTGGATGATGATTTACTTGCGCTGGTGTCAGGACAGGATCGTTCATTTCAAACAAAAACAGATTTATATCGGGCTTATACATTGCAAAGAATGACGCCGCAGGGTTTTCCAGTAGCTGCACAGAGTAATCAGGAGAGTTTGAGATTATTTAATAGTGTATTTCAGTTTAATGAAAAAGGGCAGTTAACCTTACAGATCAATCAGGATGTAATATCGATTGGTGTGATTGAATGTTCTTTAAGTATTCACGGTCTCTCAGAAGTCGGAAAAACCCTTGGTGATCAAATCAAGTTTAATTAAGTTTTGCCGATAAAAAAACGCCCCGAAGGGCGTTTTTTTATCCACTCAATTATGCAGATTTAGCTTCTTTTACAGAGGCTAACATCGAACCAGTTTCTTCAAAGTTTGCATGCCAGCTCAACGCTTCATTTAGAAGGTGAGGTGTCTGACCACCACGTACACATGCACGATCAAAGTAGTCATTTAATGCATCTTTGTACATTGGGTGTACACAGTTGTCGATGATGGCACGAGCACGCTCACGTGGCGCTAAACCACGAAGATCTGCCAGACCCTGTTCAGTTACAAGCACATCTACGTCATGGCCAGTATGGTCAACATGAGATGCCATTGGAACAACAGATGAGATGTCACCGCCTTTGGCAATTGACTTGGTTACGAAGATCGCAATATGCGCATTACGCGCGAAGTCACCTGAACCACCGATACCGTTCATCATTTTGCTACCACATACGTGAGTAGAGTTCACGTTACCGTAGATATCAAACTCAAGTGCAGTGTTAATACCGATGATACCTAAACGACGTACCAGTTCAGGATGGTTAGAAATTTCTTGCGGACGTAATACAAGTTTATCTTTGTATTGCTCAAGATTGTTAAATACTTTCTCGCCGTATTTTGCAGAAAGGGTAATTGATGAGCCTGAAGCAAATTTCATTTTACCCGCATCGATTAATTCGAAAGTACAGTCTTGCAGTACTTCTGAGTACATGATCAGGTCTTCAAAATTAGAGTCTTTCAGACCAGTCAATACGGCATTTGCAATTGAACCGATACCGGCCTGAAGTGGACCTAAGTTTTTCGGTAAACGCTCTGCTGCTACTTCTTTTTCGAAGAAAGCAATCAGGTGATTTGCGATAGATTGAGTCTCATCATCCGGAGCTGTTACTGTAGATGGAGAATCATGGTATTCACTATTAATTACGATACCAACAATTTTCGCCGGATCGATATTGATTGCATGTGTACCGATACGCTCATCTACTTTAGTCAATGGAATCGCTTGACGTGTTGGACGATAAGTCGGGATATAGATATCGTGTAAGCCTTCAAATGCTGGGCTTAAGTTTGTATTGATTTCTACAATCACTTTTTCTGCAAAAATTGCAAAGCTTGCAGAGTTACCAACTGAAGTTGTAGGAATAATGCCGCCGTCTTCAGTAATCGCAACCGCTTCAATCACTGCTACATCTGGTTTTTTCAGCTGCTGGTTACGCATCTGTTCAACAGTTTCAGACAAATGCTGATCGATGAACATCACTTCACCCTTGTTGATTGCTTTACGCAGGGTGTTGTCCACCTGGAATGGCAAACGACGTGCCAATACACCAGCTTCTGTTAATTGCTTGTCCAGGTCATTCCCTAGAGAAGCACCAGTGATGAGGGTGATCTTTAATGGGTTCGCTTTTGCCTGCTGTACCAGCGCCAGTGGAACCGCTTTTGCTTCACCTGCACGAGTGAAGCCACTCATACCTACAGTCATGCCATCTTCGATGAACTGAGCTGCCTGTTCTGCACTCATTACCTTATTGTGTAGGGATGCTAAACGGATACGGTCTAAAGACATTTGAACTCTCTTAAATTCCTGAATACTGATACGGATTGTACCGATCAAAAAAAGTATTTTGCATAGGTGTTAGGCTAAGGTCTAATTTTTTAGCCAAATAGTGGTATAAAAATAAATGATGATTTTTAACATATTGAATAATATATTATTTGTATAAATAAGAAATTAAATCCTAAAAATCAAATGTATAAATATTAATCTATTCTTAAAAGTGACCAGTAATACTTTGTCGGATTTTGTCGAGCGTGGTCGGGGTCGCAGTCTGTTCTGGTTCCGCTTGATGAATTGGTAGTGAAATGATGGCTTCCAATCCACCTTCAGGTCGATTATGAATGTATAGTTCACCAGAGTGAATATCGACAATCCGTTTTACAATGGCCAGTCCCAATCCGCTCCCCTGAACAGTACGAGCCGAATTACCTCGTACAAAAGGTTGCATGAGATCTTCAATTTGATCCTCTGGAATACCTTCACCATGATCGGCCACTTTGATCAACAGTCGATCCTGTTCAATCTGGGCAGAGAGATCAACTGGTTCGGCACCATAGCGTTTTGAATTATTAATCAAGTTACCAATCAATCGTTTAAGCGACATACTGCGGGCTTGGATCAGCGGTAATTCCTGAGGCGTAAAGCGGATATCAAGCGGCTTAAACTGGGTAACCAGTTCTTGTAGTAGTGTATTGACATTGGTTTCTTGTGGCTCTTCATCGGAACCATCGCGCATAAAGGAAATAAACTGATTTAAAATTGCATCCATGTCTTCGACATCATAAATCAGACCTTCTTTGAGGAAATCTTCGTCTGGCATCATCTCGGCACTCAGGCGGATACGGGTCAGAGGCGTGCGCAAATCATGTGAAATACCAGCAAGCATAATCCGGCGTTCACGCTCGGTCTGTTCTAGCGTATAGATCATGTGGTTAAAGGCATTATTCACTTGACGGATTTCAAGTGGCCCATGATTAGTATCCAGATAGGGTGCCGAACCAGTTGCACTATAGCTATTCGCGGCTTCCTGTAAGCGACGTAGCGGACGATTCAGCTGACGGACTAAAGTCAGAATAATAATGCCAGCAATCAATGGTGTACCCAGCAACCAGCCAAAAATCAGTTCAGGGCTATAGTTAGCATAGGTTTTTAAAGGTTCACGAACCCAATGACCATTCATTTCAGGCGTTTGAATCCAGATCTGGGGGCTAGGCTTAAACTGGAAATATACAGTTGCCCGGTCAATACGTAATTCTTTTGCCAGCTTTTCCTCAATTTTGCTGGTAAAAAATTCGGCAATTACCTTTTCACGAATATTGGGATACTGTGCAGGGTCGGTAATGTACTCAATCCCGATACGGCTTTTTAAATAATCATCGATATCTACTTCCTGATCATGGTGATACAGGCGCAGGCTAGGATTATTCAGGATTTCCAGTTCAACAGCAAGATAGCGGGCATGTTGCTGAATTTCCGGCAAATAAAGAGTTCGCCAGAAAAACCAAATCGACATCACCAGACTGAACAGGACCACAAAAACCACAAGTACCGCGGTTCGCATTGCAGCTGAACGTGGCTTGATTTTGTCGAGAAAACGTTCCATACGGGTACGTTTCTTTTCCGAGTAATGGACAAAATCAGTAAATTCTTGTGGGTCGATGGGGTCAAGTTTCACACCAGCATCCTGTGGGCGTTTTCCAGATTTTACAGAAATATTCTTGGGATAGAATCTTAACTGCCTGTGTCTTTAATAAAAGACTTTTCAATAAATAAAATACTTTTATTCCAGTAAAACTGTGCCATTCGCTGAACTCGTAAAGTTTCATGCCAGCCAGGAATGCAAGTTTGGCTCAGACAGCAGCGAATGGCATTTAGAGACAATAGACGAAGGTAATCCTTATCCCTTTATAGTTTTTCTTATTCAGCCCCATCTGGAACAAAGACATAACCCACACCCCATACGGTCTGGATATAACGCGCACGAGCCGGATTTTCCTCTACCAGACGACGCAGGCGAGACACTTGCACATCAATCGAACGTTCCATTGCCCCCCATTCACGACCACGTGCCAGATTCATCAGCTTGTCACGTGTTAACGGTTCACGTGGATGCTGTACTAAGGCTTTCAATACAGCAAATTCACCTGTTGTGAGGGTTACCACCTGACCTTCGCGAGTCAAGGTGCGGGTAGAAAGATCAAGTGACCATGGCCCAAAGCTGACCACTTCCATTTGCTGGCTTGGCGCACCTGGTACTTCACGTACCTGACGACGTAATATGGCACGGATACGTGCTAATAACTCATTTGGATTAAATGGTTTAGGTAGATAGTCATCCGCACCGGCTTCAAGTCCTGCGATACGGTCCGAGTCGCTACCACGTGCTGTCAGCATGATGATTGGTGTATCGATATTGGACTGGCGTAAACGACGACAGATACTCAGACCATCCTCAACAGGGAGCATAAAGTCGAGCACGATCAGAGAAAACAGTTCTCGCTGTAGCAGTCGGTCCATTTGAGTAGCATCATGCGCAGTCTTGACCACAAAACCCTTATCTTCTAAAAAGCGTTGCAGCAAGGTACGTAAACGGACATCGTCATCGACAACCAGAATGCGTTCTACCCGATCGGTTTCGGTATGTACTGCATCGGTTTTTTCAGCGGGTACAACTAAACTCATAAGGTGCTCCTTTATTCTTTATTGTCGTCTTAAACAAAAACTAATAGATGTCTTGAGTATACGATTCATTTATAGCGATTGACTATGCTCTAAAGCAACAAAAATTGCAGTTAAAATCAAGGGATGGATACCAAATATATACAGGCAAATGATAAAAGTTTCGCAAATATGAGGCAGGTATCGCCTGGATCTAAACGTCATTCTTCAAATATTGAACAACACTGTCATAATTCATAAAGATAAATTAATAAAAACAATTGTGGATTTTATAGGCCTGGTCTTTATAATCATGCCATTTAGTACTTATCCTTGTGGGATCAAACACGATGACTGACTTAGTTCAGCAGTTGGCAAAAGAACTTGCCGTACGTCCAACTCAAGTAGAAGCTGCCATCAAACTTATTGATGAAGGTGCCAGTGTTCCATTTATTGCACGTTACCGTAAAGAAGTAACGCAGGGCTTAGACGATACGCAACTACGCCAGCTCGATACGCGTTTATCATACTTGCGTGATTTGTATGAGCGCCGTGAAAAGGTGATTGAATCACTCAAAGAACAAGATAAATTATCTGATGATTTATTGGCGCGGGTAAATGCGGCAGAAACCAAAAATGCATTAGAAGAAATTTACGCGCCGTACCGTCCAAAACGTACCAGTAAATCATTCAAAGCCAAAGAAGCTGGTCTTGGTCCGATTGCAGATAAAATCTTTGCTGAAGCGGTTGATCCTGTCGAAGCACTTGCGGGCTTTAGCCATGAAGATTATCCAGATCAAGAAAGTCAGTTGGATGCGATCCAGCACATTCTGATTGATGACTGGGCACAGAACATTGCGCTGACCACTGAGCTGAAAGCGACATTTGCAAAAACTGCCATTTTAAAAAGTTTGGTTGCTTCTGATGAGAAAAAAGAAGTTGGTAAGAAATTCCGTGATTACTTCGATTTCTCTGAAAACCTGAACAAAGTTCCTTCGCATCGTTTACTGGCAATGCTGCGTGGCCGTCAGGAAAATGTCCTGGGCCTGAAAGTGGATGGCGAAGACGATGCTCCATTGGCACGTATTGAAACAGAATATAATCTGGAGGCCATTCAGCCCCAGTCTCGTCAGGATTTCCTGAAACAGACTGCGAAACTGTTCTGGCTGGGTAAAGTCCGCCCGACGATTGAGCATTCTTTATTGACTGAAAAACGTCTGGCTGCTGAATCTGAAGCAATGAACGTGTTTGCGGAAAACTTACGTCACTTACTGCTTTCTGCACCTGCTGGCGCGCGTACGACGCTGGGCGTTGACCCGGGTATCCGTACAGGTGTGAAACTGGCAGTCGTGAATGAATCTGGCGATGTTCTGGCACATAGCACGATTTATCCCTTTGCTCCAAAAGATGATAAAGAAGGTTCACTGACCGAGCTGGCGCGTTTATGCCGTGAGTTCAATGTCGATCTGATTGCGATTGGTAATGGTACGGCAAGCCGTGAAACTGAAGCTTTAGTCGCTGAAATGATGGCTGTTAATAGCGATCTGAAACTGACGCGTGTGTCTGTATCGGAAGCAGGTGCATCGGTGTATTCAGCATCTGAACTCGCATCACAAGAATTGCCAGATTTAGACGTCTCAATTCGTGGTGCAGTTTCAATTGCACGCCGTCTGCAAGACCCTCTTGCTGAGTTGGTCAAAATCGATCCTAAATCAATCGGTGTAGGTCAGTATCAACATGATGTGAATCAGACCGGTCTGGCGAAAACGCTGGAAGCAGTCGTTGAAGACTGTGTGAACTCGGTGGGTGTTGATGTAAACACTGCCTCTTCTGCAATTCTGGGTTATATCGCCGGTCTGAATAAATCGATTGCACAGCAGATCGTAGATTTCCGTAAGGAAAATGGCCGTTTTGATAACCGTCAGTCGTTGAAAAAAGTGCCACGTTTAGGCGAACGTACTTTTGAACAGGCTGCGGGCTTCTTGCGTATTCTAGATGGCTCTGAGCCACTGGATGCTTCTGCAGTACACCCTGAATCATATGCGCTTGTGTCTAAAATTGTTGAAGCGAAAGCAACAACGGTAAAAGACATTATTGGCAATACTGAAATCATTCGCCAGGTCAATGCTGAAGAGTTTGCTGATGAGCAATTCGGTCTGCCGACGATTCAAGACGTCTTGGCAGAGCTGGAAAAACCGGGTCGTGACCCGCGTCCAGAATTTCGTACTGCCAAGTTCCGTGATGATATCACTGAAGTGGCTCAATTGACTGAAGGCCTGCAGCTGGAAGGCGTAGTGACCAACGTGACTAACTTCGGCGCATTTGTCGATGTCGGTGTCCATCAAGACGGCTTAGTGCATATTTCTGAACTGGCTAATGAATTTGTCGCTGATCCGCATAAAGTGGTGAAACCGGGTCAAATCGTGCAAGTGCGTGTTTTGAATGTGGATGCTGAACGTAACCGCGTGAATTTGTCGATGCGTCCTGAAGCTTCTGCTGCTCCGGCAAAAGCACCACGTCAGCCACGCCGTGACAACAATGAAGCACGTGGTGAACGTAAGCCTCAAGCTAAACGTCCACAGCAGGCACGTCCGCAAGGTGAGCGTCCTCAGGGCAAGAAACCGCAAGCGGCTAAACCACAAGAGCAAAAAATTGGTGGTTTGGGTGCATTGTTATTGCAAGCAGGAATTAAAGGTTCCAAGTAATCGTTAATTACCCAATAAAAAACCTCCCAAATGGGAGGTTTTTTATGTCTGATTTTTATGAATTGATCATCGGCACAATCCAGCTGGTAATGATCAGCAAAATACCCAGATGCCCCAGTTTTCGGGTCACATAAACCAGTTTCGACGGTGGCTGTTCCAGTCGTTTTGCATATTCTTCCATGCTAATTCCAGACTTACCTTTACTGGTATATAAAAACACCCCTAAGTCGATACAGATCAGAATCGTACCAATATCGGCCACCAGTTCCATCAGCTCGAATTGCTGGGTATATAGCGACATGCCAACGCTATAGATCAGATAAAGACCAAAGGCAATACAGGCATATTGCAGGACCACTAAAAACTTCTGCATAAATCTCAACAGCTCAAAAAATTAAGGCAATTATACAAATAATCGGGCAGCTGCGGCCAATTACAAGGCTTGCATCAGGTCGGCAAAATTCTGTTTCTCGACCAGCTCCAGAAATTCATCACCCAAGCGCTGGCTTTCAGCAATACATTGCTTCCAGAGCTGAATCCGCTGGGTTTGATCTAAACCTTTTAAAGTAAAGTCCTTACGGTCTGGCAAACGGCCTAAAGGTAAACTTTGCAAATATTCTGGCGATGGAGAGATGAGCAAAGTTCGTGCCTGATTTTCCGGATTTGAGGTACGTTTAAATAACTTGTCAAACCAGCCTGGGGTGATGCTATCGGTAAAATGCGGATATAGCACAATGCCTTTGCTCTGGAAGGGCAGGTCTATGTGATAGTCAATCAGGCCACCATCACGGTAATAGCCCTGCGGTGCATCCGGGATGTTATTCACCGCTGCCATCACCCCCGGAATAGAGGCAGATGCCATTAACCAGGACAGGACACTTTGTTCAGTCAGGGCATGATAATGCGTGGTAAATCCATCTTCAGCGATTTTAAACTGTTCACCCATATTCGGTTGGCTGATGACCCGTTGCATAAAATGACGGCTGTGCTTGCGTGCAACTGCAGTTGCCCCGACAATTCCGGCTACAGAAGCCAGTAAAGGTAAGGCCTTGTCACTCTGGAAAATGTGTTGGGCTTTAATAGACAACACGGTCAGATGATAATCTGGATGATTAACTAACTCAGTCTCTTTGCCTTGGACCAGGTCGAATAACATACCGCGGCAGACTTCGCTCACTTCCAAACGTGTCATTTTCTTATGGAAGTAAAGGTTGGTATACAGTTCAGCTAGGCGTTCGGTTCCTAGTTTAGCACCATGAGCAGCAATACTGGCAAAACGCCAGCTGCCAATGGAGGAACCCACCAGGGTTCTACGCTGAGGAGCACGTGGGAGAAAATCACCAAAAATTGCCTGATCCAACCCCTGAATACCGATACCTTTCGGGCCCCCTGCAGCCCCAGGAACAATATCCACCTGTTCGGGTTGTAAACCTTCTTTCAGAATCAGCTCACGTGCCAAGTGCCCGGCACGGATTTTCAGGGCAGGGGCATGTTTTTGTAAAATCTGCATAGAGGTTTAACCCATATTCGACCAGTGAGGGCTTATTTTAAGCGTTGTGCCTTTGGACCCAATGGCAAGATGTGCCCTAAGGTGACTTTAGAGTCATATGACATTCAGCAAACAAAAAAGCCTGAATAAATCAGGCTTTTTTGAACTAGAAACCGTGGTATTGAATTCCGATAGATGCCAGTCCATAGCGTTTATCTAAACGAGATGCTGTGACACCGTTATACAGAAAAGGTACATAGCCAACGAGGTTGTTTTGGAACAGTTGACCTTGCAGATAGCCTGTCAGCTTTGGAGTAAAATCATAACTAAACTTAGCACCAAAAGTATGGTTGTCCTTAATCGGTGAGTTTCCAAAATTGCTGATTCGGTCATCAATATCCTTGCGCCATAAACGTTGGTATTGATAAGCGAGCTGACTTTCGAATTGACGGTAACGCCAGTTCCATGAGCCACCTAGAGAAGCATAGTAACTGTCGTAATTGAGGTCTTTTTTAACATCGAGATCAAATTGGTCAGCATAATTTCCAATATCAATATCCCGTACAATGAGACCATCGATAAGACATCGACCAATAGGTGTAGCAGTTAACTGATTATTCGAGTCAATATTAATATTGGCTTTACAGTCCCGGTTATTCCCGGTCAAGTGAACCATTAAATCCAGTTCATCAACTTTAACTTTGCTATAACCTAAAGAACCAAATATATTTACTTGATTCATGAAGTCAATTTTATGTGTATAAATAGTATCAAGCTGAAGTTGGGTATCACGAGGATTAGAAACCATTACCTCATTAATTGTACGACCATTTATATTAGTTGGAGAGGTTTTTGCGACTTCATCCGCCTGGTTGCCCCAAAAAGACAATTTAAAAGCAAGATTAGAGCGATCTGTAGATAGACTTGCTGGAAAGTAAGTAAGGCCCAAAGCGCCGGAATTTAACTTATTGGTATCTTTTCCGAACTCAATTTCTCGACGCCAGTAATCAGCATTTATAGCCCATTCAGGATGAAGTTGATACTGTGAACTGATATGTCCCCCAAGATAGTCTCCTGAATCACCTTTTACACCTTCACTTTCTCTTAAGTCCAAAAAGTCCACAGTGTCATTGACTATATCTAAGCTGGCATTCGTCGTCAGTTTATTTTTAGCAGGAGTAGCTTGTAAAAATAAATCATCGGGTGCAGCATAAGTATAAGAAATAGTAAATGCTGCAAAAATAAAAAGTAATGATTGATTTTTCAACTTTATTTACCGAATAAGAAGTGAGAGAAAAGCCAGTGATCAATCACTGGCTTTTTTTAATTTTTGATTATTGAACCGTAAAGTAGCCTGTAGTGGTAACACCGCTAAAGTCAGTTGCAGGTTTATTTGGAATACCAAATGTACCCAGGTTTAATCCTAAAGTTGCAGAGACCGGATAAATAGTCGGAGCAACAAAAACAGATACATCCGCATTAACGAAGTTGCTTGAACTAATCAAATTCTTATAGTTGGTATAAGGTTGACGTAAAACTGTAAATTTATTTGCTAGATCTGATAGAGAAATTGAATCACCGGTAAACTCGGTATCCTGTGCAACTTCGAATGAACCCTTCGGTGAATTTGCCAAAGTGGTTTCAATTTCTATGACAGCACCCGCTGGAACAGTAATTTTGCTGATCGCAATATTATTATCAAATGAAACGTTTACCTTGCTAATATACGCGGTCAAGGTTTCAGGCTGGCCATTTTGACCAATTGCAGCAGTAGCCTGGAAGCCTAATTTAATAGAATCTGTATCTGTAGTCGCTTTATTTAAAATAAACTTCACTTGAGCTAGAGAATCAATGGCGTTCTTATCAACGGATAGACGTGCATCATTTCGAGAATCAATAATTTCTTGAATATTTTTACCAGCAACGCTCAGTCCACTATAACTAGCAGATGCAAGGTTATCCTGAATGTCAGCAATAACAGTCGGATTGTCAGTTAAATAATCTTCTAACTTAGCATTTTCTGTTGTATTCACAGCTGTGTTGATAATATCAGTTACAGCTTCTACTTTTGCCTGATTCTCTTGTAATGCTGTTTTAACTTCATCTGAGGCAGATTGTGCAGCAGTATCGAATATCAAGGTCACAGCAGTCGTATTTACCCCTAAATTAGTAAGAAGCGGCGTAGTCGCTACTGTTGTTTGAATGGCTTTCACGGCTTGAGCCATAGTTAAACCAGAATCTTCAAGTTGAGTTAGAATTTGTTGTAATACAAATACTGCTGCTTGTTGGTTATTAGTTCCTTCAGTAATCGGATCAAATGTCGTGACATCTTCATTCAGACTAAAACCTAGCTTACTAAGCACATCCTGAAATTCAGCGGCTGGTAGTTCAGCCTGTAAAGTCGTTAGAGGTGTTGCAACAATTTCAGTAGTTGATGCTGCTTGATAATTAATTTCTTTAACTTTTAACTGACCAGTAAATGGAAGTTTGGTAACAGTATCAATCCCACCTGTAATAATGAAACCGGTTTCCTGGCAATTTGGTGTAGTATTAAAAGTAAATTTACCGTTTTCATCTGTTTTTAAATCTGGGTAAGCCGCTTCACAGTTAGAATTAGTGAAATCTACATCTGCTCCCGCCAAATAAAAGTCTACAGCAACACCAGAAATTTCTTTGGAGTTAAAACCGGGCTTCGATGAGCCACCACCACCTCCACCACAAGCTGCCAATAATGAAGTTGCTATTGCTAACGTTGTTAATTTAAATACACGATTATTCATAGTTATTCCCGGCTTTGTTGCACAAACCTATCTGTAAAGGCTTTTTTAGCGATATAATTTTCAAATGAAGAAGCCTACACACAAAATCTACCGCACAACCAATTGGCCCGCATATAACCGAGCACTCATGAGTCGCGGAAATATTGCCATTTGGTTTGATCCTGCTACGCAATGGTATGCTCCATCAAAAGGCAAACAAGGGCGAAATCAAACCTACTCCGACGCAGCCATCCAATGCTGCTTAATGATTAAATCCTTATTTCGTCTGTCTTTACGTATGGTTACTGGCTTTGTACAAAGTCTGATTAAACTTTGCGGATTAAATTGGATAGCTCCAGATTACACCACGCTTTGTAGAAGACAAAAGCATATTGATATTGTAATCAGCTACCAAAAAAGTAGCGATGGGCTGCATCTACTCATGGACTCTACAGGCATGAAGTTTCTAGGTGAGGGCGAATGGAAACGCAAGAAACATGGATCTGAATATCGTCGCCAATGGCGTAAACTTCATATTGGTATAGATGCCAAAACCCTACAAATACGAGCAGTTCAGCTTACAACCAATAATGTCAGTGATTCACAGGTGCTTGGTGATTTACTTGATCAGATTCCACAAGATGAGCGGATTGACTCTGTTTATACCGATGGAGCTTATGACACCAAGCAATGCCGTCAGGTCATTGCAGATCGGCAAGCGCATGCGGTGATTCCACCTAGAAAAAATGCGAAACAATGGAAAGATACAAAGAGTAGCTCGCTAGAGCGAAATGAATTACTTCGAACAATTAAACGTTTAGGCAGGACACTATGGAAAAAATGGTCAGGCTATCATCGGCGAAGTTTGGTTGAAACTAAGATGCACTGCATTAAATTATTAGGAGATAAACTCAGCGCAAGGAGTTTTGGTAGCCAAGTGAATGAGATCCATGCACGTGTAGCAGTCCTTAACAGATTTACGGAATTAGGTCGCCCACTTACCCAAGTTACGCCTTAAATTTGGCTCAATTAGGGGCGCTTTGCATTTCAAATCTTTGTGCAACAAAGCCGTTATTCCCTAATTCCCAAACCTTTGTTTATGAGTTATGCGTTATCTATCTAATAATAGCTTAAAAAATAAATAAAATAATTAATTAAATCTACAGCTATTAAATATCTTTTACAAAATAACTATTAAATAATTTATATATTGATAAAGCAAAAAATAAGCCCATTTAAAAATGGACTTATTCAAATACAATAATTATTTAATTATCCGCCAGACAGCAAGTATGCTTGCCAGCACAATCAGAATCACTGACACAAACCATGGTGAAATAATTGCAATTGAAAGCAAAATGGCCATGATGCTGCCAAAAATCCAGCTACGTTTTTGCTGATGTTCCATTTGCAGGCGCATACTTTGCAATTCATTGAGCTGTTTGGCATGCCAGGCCGACTGGTTTTTTAGACCGTTCAGGCTGTCGATCATCAAGGTTGGTAAATCCTGCGCCCCTAAAAGCAGATCCGGGATTTTCTGTCCCAGTTCTTTCAGATTTTTCTGCGGATTCATCTGTGCCTTGATCCAGTCGGTCAGGATCGGTTTGGCCAGACTCCAGATATCCAGTTCCGGATATAGGTCAGTGCCTAGGCCCTCCACATGGACCAAGGTTTTTAATAACAACATCAGTTGCGGTGGAATTTCCAGATGAAAGCGACGGGCAATGTCCATGACTTGAATCAGAATCCCGGCAAAATCCAGCTCATGCATTGGTTTTGAAACCATTGGACCCACAGTACGGCGCATTTCGCGTGCCAGCGCATCCTGATCGGTACCTGGTGGAATCCAGCCTGCCTGATGCACAATCTGAATCAGCTGCATGAAGTCGCTGTTCATGACCGCCAACAGCATACGTGCTACCGTCATCTGGTCATGCTTAGACAGCTCTCCCATAATCGCGCAGTCCAGTGCGATAAAGCGCGGATTGGCCGGATTAATGGTTTCTACAAAGACATTGCCTGGATGCATGTCGGCATGGAAGAAGTTGTCCCGGAATACTTGGGTAAAGAAGATGGTGAGGCCTTTGCGTGCCAGGTCAGCACGATCCATACCCAGTTCATCAAAGGTGGTAATATCCGAAATCGGTACACCGGTAATCCGTTCTGCGACCAGTACATCTTTGCTGTCCATGTAGACTTCAGGCACATACATCATGCTGGAGCCGGTGAAATAATGACGCATCCGGCGGGTATTATCTGCTTCCAGCGTCAGGTCCAGCTCATTCAGAATGATCTGACGATAATCCTGAATAATTTCAGTCAAATGTAAGGCACGCGCTGCTTCCAGACGTTTTTCTAGAAAATCACCCAGCCAGCTCAGGATCTCGAAATCCTGTAAAATCTGATTACGGATATTCGGGCGGGTCACTTTCACTACGACTTCCCGGCCATCATGCAGGGCAGCAGTATGCACTTGTGCAATTGATGCAGCAGCAAGTGGCTGAACATCAAAACGGGCGAACAGGGTGTTTACATCGGCTTTCAGCGATTCCTGAATACGCATTTTAGCCACGTCATTGTCAAATGGCTTGACGCGATCCTGTAGTAAGACCAGTTGTTGCAGTACTTCAGGTGGAATCAGGTCACGACGCGTAGATAGCAATTGGCCTAGTTTGATTGCCAGTGGCCCCATTTCCTCTAAAGCTTCTTTCAGCTTGAGAGGATTTTTACGCTCTCGGCTGGACCATGCAGCCGGATGCATACGAATCAGGGACAGGATATGACGGCTTTTTTCTGGGAGTTCTTCCGCAGGAAACAACGTATCGAGTCGATAATGCGCGGCAATGCGCCAGAGTTCGAGTAAACGTGAAACATGCGGAATCATAAAGTGGTGTACCTAGTTTTGAGTTGAATCTTGTTGGTTTTCAATCTGTGTCTGAAGCTGACCAATCTTAGCTTCTACACGATCAATATTTTGATTGAGTATACGCGTATCTTGCTGTAAATCATCCATTTGCCAGCGTGCAGCAAATAGACCGCTGTCTTCTTTAAGCGTATCTTCCATAAAGAACAGACCGCTTTGCAGACTGCGCTTGAGATGTTTGGGTGCTAGTTGCAATTTGCCAATTTCATGTGCAAGGGTTGGTCCGATCCATGAGCTTAAATGAGCCGCCAGATCAGGTTCAGCCTGTTGCATAATGCGCTGGATTTCCTGCAATAATTTATAGTCACCTTGCAGCGGAATATTGCCTATTTCATCTGAAAGCAGCAGTTTCAGTAGGTCAATGATATTATCGACTTGTAAAGTCGCAGTGGCTTCAGAACTCTGTGAGCTGTTGGCTTCATAAGGACGTTGTTCAAAAATCGAAGCAGCTTCAGTATGCCCAGTGGCTGTTGGCTCCAGGCGAACCTTGCCATCATCAAAGAATACATCTACAGAAAGCTGCGGTGAGGCAATTACTACACGTAGCATTTTGCCAGCCAATGCATTTAACTGGATGCGGGTAATCGCATCCAGATCAATGAAATGGTGAATCACACGTTCAACGGCACCAAGTGCCAGAATTGACCACATGAATGGGAACCTTAAAGTTTAAAACCACGGTGAACGGCAACGATACCACCCGTCAGGTTATGGTAGTCACAGTTCTGGAAGCCGGCATTTTCCATCATGCCTTTTAGAGTGCGCTGATCTGGGTGCATACGAATCGATTCTGCCAGATATTTATAGCTTTCAGAATCATTGGCAATGATTTTACCCATGATTGGCAATGCTGTGAATGAATACAGATCATACAGTTTCGAGAATGGCTCAAAGACTGGTTTAGAAAATTCTAAAACAAGCAGACGGCCACCTGGCTTAAGCACACGGTACATCGAAGCAAGTGCAGCATCTTTATCAGTGACGTTACGTAGACCAAATGAAATGGTTAACAGGTCAAAACTGTTATCTGCAAATGGCTCTAAAGTTTCGGCATTAGCCAGTACGAAATCGACATTGGTACAGCCTGCATCAATCAAGCGATCACGACCCACATTCAGCATAGATTCGTTGATGTCAGATAATACTACATGACCGGTTGGACCAACTTCACGGCTGAATACTTTGGCCAGGTCACCCGTACCACCGGCGATATCCAGCACATGCTGACCACGGCGCACGCCTGACATGTTAATGGCAAAACGTTTCCATAGACGGTGAATACCAAAAGACATCAGGTCATTCATGATGTCGTATTTGCTGGCTACAGAATGGAATACTTCCGCGACTTTTTGTGCTTTTTCTTCACTGCTGACAGTTTGATAGCCGAAGTGAGTGGTTGGACCGACATTACCGGTATTCGCCCCACGTGGCAGATTATATTTCGGTATGCTACCTGTGACAGGTGTATCAGTCAGACGTTGTTCTAGAGACTGTTGCTGACCTTGTGGCGCACCTTGTGGTAAAGGTGCAGTTAAGAATGGGCTCACTTTGTCTGTTTGTTGTGCCGACTCAGCTGTAGGGGTAGGCGTAGTATTTTCATTGGACATTGGAGTCACTCCTAACAGATCAATGGGGTTAATCTTGCATGCGTGCATGGACTGCATAATGACAGATTCTAAGATGTTATACAGCAATCATCATGCAATTGTTATGAATAATATACAGAAAAATGCGTCTTTAGCTGAAATCTCAGCCGAAAAATCGATCTTAATTGATGATAAAAAGTCATGATATACGTTCTGAATTTTTATATCTTCCTGCTGATGCGGTGCACCATAGCTTAATTAAATGGTGAGTCAAAACCTACTCAATTCTTTGTACGTTTTTGCTTACATTGATTCAGGTTTTTAGCGACTATTTTATAGTGATAGAAATTTCATATGATAAGTTCATCAGGAACAGGATGTTCCCTCTAAGAATAAAAATAGATAAATACAAGGAAAGTAAGGTACGACAGGAGTTATACCAAGCGAACCAATACGAAAAACCCCGGCAGGATGCCGGGGTTTTTCATTTTGTATCCAGAATTTTTAAGATTCGTCCAGTTTATGGATGAACTGGTTTTTACCATAGCGAATGGACAGTTGATCCAGTTCATAATAAAGACCATCTCCGAGTGCATAATCCCCACGCTCAACAGAGATAATCCGTTGTTTATCTGTGGTAATCACAATATGGAAATAGCCTATCTTTAACTTGCATTTCAGATCATGAACAAGCATCGCCTGACCGTAAATATCCAAAGACTTATGGCTTTCAATCTGTATATCTTGAGCATCAATTTTATAACTGTTTATTGAAGGTCTCAGGTTTATTTGTACAGTGCCGCGAATAGATAACTGTTTGTACCCCATTACATTTTTCCTAAAATTCATTGACATGGGTACATCTATAAAGAATCAAGATATACGGAGGCTTAGATAACACGTAAGCCGATCAAGTACGTTGACCATAAACAGATTAATTTCTGTAAATTTTGCATAATTTTTATAACTTTATTAAAGACTATAACTGATTGATACGATTAGGGCTTTGGAACCATTATTTTGTCTATTTATTGAGACGTGATTTTTTTGTATCGATGAAATTACTACGATTTAAAAATAGCTGGTTGATTGGGTTAAGAGAATAAGGCAAGCAGATGCCAGCCTTATCCTGAGGTGATATTTTCAGATTTTTTAAGCTGTCGGGAATTAACGGAAAGGCTGTGGATCGCCAGCATGCACGCGATCAATGATATTACGCTCAGTTGCCGTAAATTCACGTACAAACTTTTCTGCGGACTTAAGTGGTTTCATCGCCAGAAATCCATCCTGCATAAACTCATACATGACTTCAAAACGGTATTTTTCTGCGGCACCTTTACACATTTTAAATGCTGCCTGCACAATGAAAGACCGCATATATTTATCCAGATGAGTACCAAGCTGATCCAGCATAGCTAACTGTTTAAGGCGATCCTGGCTCTGATCCAGCTTTAAATAGATCAGACGCATAATTTCATCAGTCAGTGATTCGGCTGGATGATAATCTTCCAATAACTGTTGTGCCACCTGCTCATCAAGCTGTACCGCAAGAATGGCCAGCTCTACTCCGTGAGTGCCGGTCTTGATCGCATTATCCGGAATCAGCTTTTCTGCCTTATGTGCATAGCGCGTCAAGCGGGCAATCTGTTCTGCCAGCGCATCGAAGTCCGGTCCACCATAGAGACGGTTCAGGAAATATTCTGACATCAGCACATTTTGCTTTTCTGCAAACTGCTTGGCATGAGTGCGTTGCATACGCTCTTTTTGCCAGAGCTGGACATCTTGCAGACGTTGTTGCAGTTCCGGTTGCTTGTGATAGTTCAGCTGATAATAACGTTCCAGAAGATCGTCTAAAACCGCAAGTTTGGACATGGGAAGTTCAAATATGGTTATGGATGTGGGAATCTTAGAACGAGTTAGGATGGCGCGCTATGACAAATTGACCGGTTGCACAGGATTTGAAGTCAATTTGTTGAAAAGTTCGACAAAAAAGATCGTTTAAAAATCGTAGCGATCGCTATTCACCAGGCAAGAAGCCTGTCTATACTGTATTCAGGAACAAGAAAAACAGAACAGGTTATGTCTACAGAACAGCAACAATTTCAATTGATTGAAGAAAATGAATTATCGTTACAGCTTATCGATGCGCAATATGCCCTGAAAGATACACGCGGACAGAAGAATGCTAAAAGTGTAGTCGTACTGGTCAATGGAATTGAACTGGCCGGCAAAGGAGAAGCGGTTAAGCAATTACGGGAATGGGTTGACCCGCGTTATTTGCGGGTAAAAGCAGACCAGCCAAGGCCCCTGAATGAAAGACAGACTTTCTGGCAGCCTTATGCACGATTTATCCCGGCTGAAGGACAGATCATGGTGTTGTTTGGTAACTGGTACACAGATTTGCTAAGTACCGCCATGCATGTAGCGAATCCTATAGATGAAAGCATGTTTGATCATTATATTGAACAGATGCGTGCCTTTGAGCAGGATCTGAAAAATAACCATGTTGATGTGATCAAGATCTGGTTTGATCTGCCCTGGAAGTCTTTACAAAAACGTTTAGATGATATTGATCCAAGTGAGATGCATTGGCATCGTTTACACGGTCTGGATTGGCGCAGTCGTAAGCAATATGACGCGATCCAGCGTTTGCGTCAGCGCTTTACCAATGACTGGATCATCATTGATGGTGAAGATGAAACCCTGCGTGATCAGCAGTTTGCCCAGACTATTCTTGCGGCCTTGAAACACTGTCCGGATCATCCTGCTAAAGGAAGTAAGACATGGTCCCCGGCATTTATTCCGGAAGCATTGCTGCAGCCTTCGCGGGAGCCGGTGGATCAGAATACCTATAAGGACGAACTCAAGAAACTGACCCGCAAGGTAGCCAGTGCAATGCGTATGGATCAACGTAATGTGGTGATTGTATTCGAGGGGATGGATGCAGCCGGTAAAGGGGGAGCAATCAAGCGGCTGGTGAAAAAGCTTGATCCACGCGAATATGAAATTCATACCATTGGTGCACCGGAAAAATATGAATTGCGCCGTCCTTATCTGTGGCGTTTCTGGACCAGGTTACAGCCGGAAGACAAGATTACGATTTTTGACCGGTCCTGGTATGGACGGGTACTGGTAGAACGGATTGAAGAACTGATTAGTCCTGCGCAATGGCAGGCATCTTATGCAGAAATTAACCGGTTTGAAAATGACCTGATTGAGGCACAAACTGTGATTATCAAGTTCTGGCTAGCGATTTCCAAGGACGAACAGGCTGAACGTTTTAAGGCACGTGAACAGACGCCGCATAAACGTTTCAAGATCACTGATGAAGACTGGCGTAACCGTGAACGCTGGGAGGATTATTTGCAGGCAGCGGCAGATATGTTTGAGCATACCAGCACCGATCAGGCGCCATGGCATGTGATTGCTACCGATGACAAGGATAGCGCACGTTTACAAATCTTAAAAACCATACTAAAACAGCTTGGCGTAAGTTAATACGACCAAGCTGCGTTTAAATAAGATGATTCTAAATCAAAATTATACAGTTTTAGCTTGCTGTTTTTGCTGGATATTTTTGGCTAGTTTATAAGAGTCTTCCACATGTGCCTCGGCAACTTTTTTCATTACGAAGTAGCCTAAACTTGCCGCAATTAACTGACCACCGAGCGGGATAAATTTGGTCACTTGCTTGGTGATATATTTTGCGGCAACATTATTGATGGATTTTTTTACTGCCGTACGTGCCACCACAAAACCAGAAAATTGTACGCCGCGTTTACGTAATTCATCCCATTGAACCTGTTTGGTTTTTGGATCAAATACGCTGACCTGCTCTGGTGCCAAGCCGAATCGGGCATTGATTTCAGGAATTAGCTGTGACAGGATGCCGACGTCAATCAAGACATCAAGAAACGGTACCGGAATCACGGCTGCACCTGCAGACATATAGGCACGCTTCTTAATCAGCTCCAGGCATTCTTCACGGATCTGTTCTAGATTTAAACTTGGATCAATTTGATCGGGAAATTTGTCTAATTTCATGGGCGATTACCTAAAGCTTCCTGTTGTTTTTCTAAAAAAGTATCCATAAGATGCTTTTTTAAAAGAAATTTTTCTACTTAAGTGTAGATTAAAAGTGACATAGACAGAACAGGGTGTATAGTAAATAATCTTTATTGTTTTGTAGTGCTGCTTTCTTTTAATTTGGGGAATTCATGGCTATTCATGTTATTCAAAGTCAGAAAATTGATGTGCTTTTGGATAGCATGCTGCTGGTCACGACTCAGCAGAAAAGAACTGCTTTTCAGGTGCTTGAGCCGCAGCATTTCATTGTGCCTTCGCCTGCCGTTGAAGCTTGGCTCACCCAGAAAATTGCCGAGAAAAAGGGTATCAGTGCCAATACACAATTTCACCACCGAATTCGTGCTTTTCAATGGACTTCTTATCAATGGGTGCTAAACAGCCAGAAAGAGCTGGAGCAAGTCCGTGAAGCCAATATTCCACGTATCATCATTAAATGGCGAGCCTTTCAGGCGCTGCGCAAGACCATTTTGGCAGATGAAATTCCACTCAAATCCCAGCATCCGCTGTATTCGATTGTAAAGCGGATTTATGACAGCGCTGACCGTCTGGAACAGCCGAATGAGCGCCTGCTCAAAAAACAAAGCATGCTGTACTGGGTCTGTGAACAGGTATCGCGCCTGTTTAGTCACTATATGGATTATCGCGGCTATTGCGCACGCAATTGTCCGCCGCAACAATGTAGTTGTCCGACCAACTGGCTGAACAACTGGGGACAGAATCTGCCTTTAGAAATAGAGCAGATGCTATATATCTCCAAAGATGAAAATGGTCAGGAAATTCCGGTAGCAGATTTCGTCAAAATTCAGGCACGGGAACTGGAAGCCTGGCAGCGCTGGCTGTGGCAGAACGTATTTCAGGATGACTATGCCAAAATTCTGGAAATTGAAAAGCTGTACTGGGAACGCATCGACAATCCGGAAACCCGAGCGCAGGCTTTAAAGCAGCTGCCATCTCAGGTGGTGGTCTTTAGCATGCTGGAATTGCCACCAGCTCAGCTGGATTTCTTGCGCCGTCTGGGTCAGTACATCGAGATTTATATTTTCCATTTTAACCCGTCACAGGAATACTGGGCGGATAGTGTCGATCCGAGCTGGAAGGCGCGCTATGACCTGGGTGTACAGGAACGCTTTATCCGCAAATACGAACAGTCGCGTGGAGGCAAGCCGAGTGATGAGGAAATTGCTGCATTCTGGAAAAAGTTCCAGCTGAACTTTAATGCTGAAGACCGTGAATCACGTCATCCTTTACTGACCCGTTTTGGTAAGCAGGCACGGGATCACTTCTCGTTATTATCCAAACTGTCTTCGGGTGAGGAAGGACATTGGGCGGATGCCTTTGTGGATGACTATCAGGACCATCTGCTGGCAAAAATCCAGTCGGATATTCTGTATCTGGTAGAACCGGAGCGGCATACTTATCCCTTGAAGCCGGACGATAGCTCGGTACAGATCCATGTCTGTCATTCTTCATTACGCCAACTGGAAGTACTGCGCGAACAGATCATTCACTGGCTGGCTCAAGGCACGGAAGAAGTACCGCGTCAGCCCAGTGACATCCTGGTATTGAGTCCAAACCTGAAAGAACTGGAACCGGCGATTCGTAGTGTCTTTGCACCACCACCACGTGAACGAGAAGGCAGCCAGTCCCGTCTGCGCAAAAACAATATTTATCTGCCGATCCAGATATCCGGGGTATCCCGTCTGGATGTCAGCAATGCCTGGCGTGCCGTGCTGGGCCGCATACAGTTGATGCATCGACGTTTTAGCATTGAAGATTTTGCCGACTGGCTGAGTTTAAGTGCGACCCAGCAGTACTATGCATTGGACTATGCACAAGTGGAACGCATCATCCAGCTGCTCAGTGATGCCGGCTTTAAGCGCGGCTTAGATCAGCAGCATTTACAGCAACAGTTATATGAAGGTGATGAAGATTACCGCTTTAGCTTCCGCTTTGCTCTGGATCGCTTGGTACTGGGTATGGCGGTGCCAGAACATCAGCTGTTTGAAGATACCCTCAGTTATGCCAAAGTGCTCAGCAGTGATTTTCCGCTGATTGTTATCCTGATCCAGATCTATGAGGATTTCAATGAACGTCGCGGCTGGCTGAATGCGCATGAGCAGGGACAGCGTACACCGGTAAAAACCTGGCTGGAATATCTAAATCGGGACGTGAATGCATTCCGCAGCAATGGGGTTGAGTCATTAAAAACCGTAGCAGAAATCATTGAAAAACAGATGCGTATGCTGACGCTGGCCGATTATCATGATCAGGATGATCCAAATGCGATTCAGGAACTGGTGGCATTGAGCTTACCATTGCCTTATGTCTTGGAAGAAATCCAGAATAGCCTGGACATGCAGCTGGATCAGGCCGAACCGACCGGACAAATTACCTTTAGCCAGATTGGCCAGATTCGCCCACTGCCTTATAAGCTGGTGGTGATGCTGAATCTGGATACTGGCAAATTCCCGAGCCGAAATCAGCAGCTACCGTTTGACTTGATGAGCATTCTTAAGCCACAGCTCGGTGACCGCTCCCGTCTGGATGATGATCAGGGTGCATTTCTGGATGCCTTGCTGTTAGCACAGGAAAATCTGTGGCTGTTCTACAACGGCTTTGATGTGAATGATGGCGAAGTGCGTGATCCATCCACGTCACTGCAGGAATTGATCCAGCATATTGCCCTGATCTGCCAGTCCGAGCATCCAGATGCAGATGTCGATGTGATGACCGAGATGAATGGCTTGCCAGTCGCAGCGCATATCCAGCAGCTCTATCATGTGCATCCTTTACAGCCTTTTGATCCAGTTGGTTTTAGTACACTACGTACCCCACGTTTTCAGGATCAGTGGCATGATGTGGCTTCTTTTCTTTGTAAGGCTGAAGGGCAGCGTCGCAGCTGGATTAATATCCATTGTCCGCCAGTACAGCAGGAGCAGATTCGGATTCTGCATGGCGATGAATGGATTCGGGACATGATCTTCCCGGCACGTCTGTTCCTGAAAAGTGTTGGCATTTCCAGCGTGAAATATAAAGACTTGCCCGCGGCACAGGAACCATTATTGCTGGATAAATTGCAGCAATATCAGGTACGGGATTTCCTGCAGCAGCAGGAACAGGAAATAGATACTCGGTTGATGCTGGATCGTCTGCCAGTCGGAAAAACCCAGGAAGCAACCTGGCTGAGTACCCAGCAGGAACAGGAATTGCTGCAGCAGCGCCTACAGCAACTGGACAAACAGATTACTCGTACCACGCAGCAAAACTATCGTTATTCATCTGATCTGATGTTGCAGATTACTGTGCCGCAGCAACCGAATGCGTCGTACTGGCTGAGCATGCAGTCCGCTTCAGCCTCAGAGCGCCGTCGCGCGCATGTCTGGCTGGAATATCTGCTCTGGCTGGCCTATTTAAATGATGACAGTTATACCGCAGAGCTGGAACGAATTGTGCTGTTCAGTAACAAGACCATAAAATTCTGCAAGGTGATATCTTCTCAGGCTAAAGAATATTTGACTCACTGGTTTAAGGCCTGGGAAGCAGGACAGCAGCAACCGGTAGTGTTGCCAGCTGAGCTCATTCTGAAAAAAGACTGGCAATGGGAAACCAATGAGCAGGGTCAAATGATTATTGCTGATCTGGATAAGCTGTTGGCGGCCTGGAACAACACTTATGAAAGTACCCGCCCACTGAGTTCTGATGAGTCCTGTGTATTGCATCAGGACTGGCAGTTCATTTTGCAGGATCAGGATCCAGAGCAGGCGTTGCAGCATAGCCTGCTAAAATTTGCCTATGACTTGTATGCTCCGATTCAACAACATTTAGAGTGGGTAAAATAAATGACCATCGCCCCTCAACAGCAACATAAAACTTCAACCAATCCAATTCAGGACATGACCTTTACTGGTCTGCACTGGATCGAGGCTTCGGCAGGGACTGGCAAAACCTATACCCTGTCTAGCCTGATGGTGCGGATTTTTCTAGATAAATACTATCCACATCAGGTCATTGCGACGACGTTTACCCGTAAGGCAACAGCTGAACTGAAAAGCCGGGTACGCGCACGTGTGGAAGAAACTTTGCGTTATATCCAGCGCTATCAGCATCTTAATTCGGTGGAAATGGCCCAGCAGATCGAACAGGAATCTGATCCGCTATTTCAGAAAGTGTTAAAAGACTATGGCAACCGCATGGACTATGCTCGCCGTCGTCTGGGGCTGGTATTGAACCAGCTGGATGAGTTGTTTGTCGGCACGCTGGATAGTTTTAGTCAAAAGTTACTGCGTGAATTTGCTTTTGAAAGTGGTCGGATTGAACGTGCTGAACTGACTGAAGATCAGGACCTGTATATTCAGCAGCTGATTCATGATGTGCTACGGGAATGGATCCAGCAGCAGCCGCAGTATGTTATTAACCAGATGTATTTACAGAACCAGCTCAAAGCTCCTGAACACTATGTGGGGCTGGTACGTGATGCACTCAATTTTAGCGCCAATCATTTCCAGCCAGTCCGCCAGGTAGAATGGGATTTGGGTGAACTGGATGCCTGTATTGAACAGCTGGTCAATATCAGTCCGGCAGAACTGCTCAAGATACAGACTTACTGCGCCGAAACCCCGAAATATTTTCATAAAAACTTTCATGTAAAACTGTCGGAGATCTGCAGCAATTTTTCTGACTGGGCGGTACAGCTAAGTGAACAGAAGGGTATGTGCTTCTTTGATCCTGAGCTGTGCAAGCTGGTGCTGAAGTTATGTTATCTGCTGCGTAATAAAACTGATTTTCAGCCAGGCAAGCAGCGTTTTACCAAAAGCTGTAGCGAAGAAGAGCAGCAGTATTTCCTCAGCCATCCGCTGATTTGTGCCATCGAAGCCCTGTGCAATGTGAAACAGGCACTGGATGAGAAATTCAAACAGCTCACGGCTTATCTGGAATATCACCTGATTCGCAGTGTGCAGCATCGTCTGCCGCAGACTTTACAGAAACAGGGAGAGACTACCTTCTCGCAACAGATCCGTACCCTGACTGAAGCCTTGCAAGGCGAGCAGGGGCGCCGTTTTGTCCAGTTTGTGCAGTCTCGTTATCCCTTAATTCTGGTAGATGAATTTCAGGACACCAACCAGGATCAGGACGATCTGCTGGCACGAATCTGGCGGGATGCTGCGCGGGTACAGCTCGGCTGTATTATCATGGTCGGTGATCCAAAGCAGGCGATTTACGGTTTCCGTGGCGGCGACATGCTGACCTATAACAAGGCACATGCTGATGTCCGTTTAAAGCAGGGCCATGAATATACCCTGACCCAGAACCACCGCTCGGTCAAAGCTTTGGTGGAAGTGGTTGATGCCTTGTTCCAGCGCCAGATGGATTTTGGTGAAAGCGTTAATTATAGTTTGATTCAGGCTGGTAGCCGTCCCCATCCGGACCTGATTGATTCCGGACAAGCTAATCCTTATCCATTACGCTGGATGCAGCTGGGTGAGCAGGAGCATGAAGCCGATCAAGTGGCCTGGAAAATCCGCGAATTACTGAACCAATCTGCACAGCAACAACTGTATTTCCAACAGCAGGACAGTTCTGCTCCTCTAACTGAGGATGATATTGCCGTACTGTCCTTTGGACATTATGCGTTGGAACAGGTCAAACAGCGTCTGCAACGTATGGGAATTGCCTGTTATAAGGAATCAAAACAGAGTGTCTTTGCCAGTAATGTGGCACAAGATGTTGCCGCGGTGCTGACCGCGATCATGGACCCGTTTAATGAAGCCAAGGTTCGCCGTGCTTTAGTGACCCGTCTGCTCGGCTTTGACCTGAAAAAGCTGCTGGAACTGCAACAGCAGCCAGTTGGCCTAAGTACCTTTATAGCCGATTTCGAAGCGATCCGGGAAATGTGGTTCGACAAGGGCTTTCTGAGTGCCTGGAACTATGCCCTGAACCTGTTTGATGTCTGGACTAATCTGGTATCGAGCCAAAGCATCGATAATGAGCGGGTTGTGGTCAATCTACGTCATCTGACCGAAATCCTGTCGCAGCAAAGCGAATATTATCAGGGTGCACAGAAACTGTATCATTGGTATCTGCGCCAGTTACAGTCTCCTTCTGGCAAGGACAGTGAAAAAGAGCGCAAGCTCTCCGGTGACCGTGGCGTACAGTTGCTGACAATCCATGCCTCCAAAGGTCTTGAATTCAAAATCGTATTCCTGATGGGCGCTGATGCACCGTTTGACGTCAACAAGGGTAACCTTAACTTCTCGCTGGCTGGTCATGAGCAAGACGATATTCTGAATCAGTCACGAGTGATTGCGGTAAATCGTGAGGATCTGCATGAACAGGCACAGCTGCAGAATGCAGCACGGAATGCTGCAGAGAATCACCGTCTCTGGTATGTGGCGCTAACGCGTGCCAGCCATCGGGTTTACGCCATGCTGCAGGATCAGAGTGGTCAATCAGATTCGTGTCTGGCCTACTGGCGTGGGCAGGGTGAGCAGGTCTTCCAGCACCCGCTCAGCTGTATGGAAAATACCTTAACAACAGCGCCACCGCGTATTGCGGTAGAACGGATGCAAACAGCACTGGAATTAGTTGCTCATCCTTTACCGGAACAGCAGTTCTATCCACGGACCACAACCAGCTTCACCGCTTTATCGAGACATCAGCTGCATGTAACCGTACTGCAAGATGATCTGGTCAGTCTATATGAACACCCAGAAAGTGCTGCCGATGAAATCCATCTGCAGACAGAAGCAGAAGTGCTGCAACAGCCATTGGACTGGATCAAGCTGAATTTTCCTAAAGGTACTGTGGCCGGAACTTTCTTGCACAGTATTTTTGAGCATCTGGATTTTCAGGATAGCAGTTACTGGAATCTGGAAATCCGACGCCGTTTCAAGAATACCGCGCCACATATCTGGATGGAACTGAAAGACCAGTTCCAGCAGGACTTTCAGATTCTAGAGTTACTGCAGCAGGCCTTCCAGCAGCATTATCTGCAGGCCACGATTAACCTGAATACTCTGTTTAAACGGGTAGCCAGCAATGTTAGTTTAAAAGCAGAAGCGCTAGCTGAGGCTATTTTGCATGTTATGGCCAGCATCAACTATAAACTGTTGACCGGTATCCGCTTGCATGACCAAAGTGTTGCCTATCGCCATACATGGCACAGCTTTTTCCAGCAGCCATCTTTAAATATCGCTCATTTTCTACAATTTATGACGCAGTTTGAGCGTTATTTTCTGGAACTGGATGATGATGCCTTTATTCAGCAGTTTGAGCAGGAAATGGGGCAGCTGCCTAAAGCAAGCACGCATGAAAATCTTGATGTGACTGGACTAATACAGCAGTCAGCGGGGCTATTCTTTGAGGAATTATCCGAAGATATTCTGCTGAATCTAATGCATGATTGGGTCGGGGAAATCCTGAACACACCGCTTCAGAGCGAGTTTCGTTTAAGCCAGCTGGATCAGCACAGCTTTTTGTCGGAATTCCCGTTTTATCTGGCTTTGAATGATGCACCTTTACAGATTCGCCAGATTCAGCAGCTGTTTGCGGATTATGGCCTGATCATGCCGGACTTTAATGAAGCCAAATCGGCACGTTACCTGACCGGGGCAATTGACCTGGTATATTTTGATGGTCAGCGTTATCACATCGCCGATTATAAGAGTAACTATCTCGGTGCCAATCAGCAGGATTATCTGCCGGAAGCAATTCATGACAGCATGACGCATTCCAGTTACTGGTTGCAGGCTGCCCTGTATCTAGTCGCCATGCACCGCTATTTAAGTGCTAATCTGCAGGGTTATGACATCCGGGAGCATCTGGGTGGAGCAACCTATCTGTATCTGCGCGGCATGAATGGGCAGGCCGGACAGGGGCTATATCACTGGCAGCCTGAAGTTGAATTTATCCAAAAACTGGATCAGATTCTGGGCTATTATGCGGTGAATAAGTCAGCATAAAATGTCGAAACTAAGAAATATATATAATAGAAACAGAAAATTATCCTGTGGATAAGTTTGAGGATAACTGTGTGGAAAATGAGCAAAATCACATATCACAGCTGGCTTCGCCATTGATGCTCTGGATCGAGCATATATGTCAGCCACCATTCAGCTCAGCTAACTTCGGCGATGAGGCCAAACTGCTCATGCATGCCGTACTGGAAGCCATGCAAAATGGTAACAGCTGTATTGACGCGGCAGAGGATCAAGTCGCCTTGCTGCACAATTTGGTGCGCCGTGGCGAGTCTGATCAGCATGCGATTGCACCCTTTATTTTTCAGGACCAGCAGTTGTACCTGTACCGTTACTGGAAACTGGAACAGGCAATCGCTGCGCATGTAGTTCGCATCAAATCCCAGCAGTTAAAAGCTGTTCAGTTGAATGACCGTCATCGCAGCCTGCTTGCTGATCTGCAACAGCAGAAAGCGCTGGAAATGGTGGCCAGTCAAGGTTTAAGTATTATTACGGGTGGCCCGGGAACCGGGAAAACCTATACGCTGGCACATATCATTGCGGTGCTGAATGAAAGTTTGCCGGACATCCGGATTGCCATGGCAGCACCGACCGGCAAAGCGGCACAGCGTATGAAAGAAGCGTTGCAGAATGCCTTGAGCAGTCCAGCACTGGCCCAGTTTAATCTGGAAACTTTGAAACAGTTACAACCTGTGACTTTGCATCGTCTCTTAGGTTTGGGAATAACTGCACAGCCAAGATTCCATGCCCGACAGCCACTATCTTATGACGTGATTGTGGTCGATGAAGCCTCTATGCTTGATCTGAGCTTGGCACAGATGCTGCTGGCAGCGGTGCCAGATGGGGCGCGTTTGATTCTACTGGGCGATGCGAATCAGCTGGCTTCTGTCGATGTCGGCACAGTATTAGCTGATTTACAGCAGGTTCCGGCCTTGGTCAATAACCGGATCAATCTGATGAAAACTCGACGGTTTAGTGAAGGGGCACGGATTGGTGCACTGGCACATTTTATTCAGAAAGCACATCCTGATCATGATCTGTTAACCGAATTTGAACAGCAAGTGGTAACTGCATCCGAGCTGCAGACCATTGATCTGGAGCAGATCGAAATTGACCATCTACAGCTGCAATACCTGCCGGAAAATGTACTGCTCAATGATGCTCAATCTTATTATGACCAGCTGATGTATGGTTATCAGAGCTATGTACAGGCACTCAAAACAGGGGTAGGCAGCCAAAATTTTAATAGGTTTGTAGAGCAGATCATCCGTCATTTTGATGATTACCGTATTCTGACTGCGATCCGCCATGGGGTTTTTGGTCTGACCCGACTCAATCAGCAGATTGAACAGCGCCTGCTCACTGCAACCGGGCAGATCAAGCAGGGCGACTGGTATATCGGTCGTCCGGTGATGATGACTTATAACGATTACCAGCTGGGACTATCGAATGGGGATATTGGGATCTGTTTCCTGCGGGAGCATCTTGGACAGCGCCAGTTTGAAATCTATTTTCCGAGTCTGGAAAAATGGGTTTTAGCAACGCGTTTGCCAAAAAGTATTGAAACTGCCTTTGCTCTAACCATTCACAAATCCCAAGGTTCAGAGTTTAGGCACACTGCAGTCGTACTGGATCATAAAGCCAGTAACCTGTTAAGTAAGGAACTGATTTACACAGCGATTACACGTGCAAAAAAAGCAGTCACACTATTGGTAGATCGTGAAGCATTTATACAATCATTAAGCCTGAAAACTACCCGTCGTAGTGGCTTAAGCAAAAAAATCATTGAACAGTGTCATAACTTTTCAGGTGATAGTGAAACTGATTAATGTAAGCATATGCTTACAGCGATTCAGGAGATTTGCGGATAGAGCTTCACTGCCCTTTTTGAGAAGATGGGCCCTACAAAGAACTCAACAAGGAAAGTTGAGTATAATCGCATAATTATTATAAGAAAGTCGTGAGACAGCGAACTTACATTGATGTAGGTGAAAAAAGAGGAAACTTACAGCCGCTAAGCCTTGTAGTTTTGGGAGAGACTACAAGGCTTTTTTATATCTTGAGTTTATGGAAAGGTAGCATAATTTAATAAATTATTTAATTTATCTAAATCATCCATATAAGATGAACAAGATGGGTTAAAAATGAGATTTGTGTAATATTAATCACAATTTAGGTTAATTAATGTAAGAAAATACTTACATATAGATACGAAAAATGCGTCTATGAGTAGCCCGGCTTTATGGCAGAATCTACTACACAGGGATGTTGTAGTAAGAGCATGGAAAGTTTTTATTAACAATAATAACTATAAAGCGCGATGCAGCGTAATAAAAACAATAAATAATAAAAAAATAATGAAAAAGAAGAAACTACAGCGCACAAGAAGCCCGAGTCCTCTCGGGCTTTTTTTTATGGCTAAATAAAATTACCCATGTATCTAGCTAATGAGGCGAAAGATCAGCTGTTCTATATTTGTCTGAAATAATTAAGGCGTTTTTCATAATTTTTCGTTCAATCTCTAACCCAGTTCAACAAGCTTTATTTTGCAGATAAATGATATGCTTCCAGTGAATTGAGTGGATTTCTTTAAATCTATCTATCGTCGCATGATCTATTTTTGCAATCTAACGTAATTTCCCTTAAAATATGCAACTTGCTGTAGTGATGCACGGCAGTCAATGTTCTGAATTCTCATTACTTTGATTTTTATCAAAATATATAAGCATCTCGGAGAAATCGAATGGCTTTAACAAACGCAGATCGCGCAGAGATCATCGCTAAATTCGCTCGCGCTGAAAACGACACTGGTTCACCAGAAGTTCAAGTAGCTCTTTTAACTGCTCAAATCAATGACTTACAAGGTCACTTCAAAGAGCATAAACACGACCACCATAGCCGTCGCGGTCTAATCCGTATGGTTAACCAACGTCGTAAGCTTCTTGACTACCTAAATGGTAAAGACCACGGTCGTTATGTTGCTTTGATCGGTGCTTTAGGTTTACGTCGTTAATTCGATTTAAGCTTTATTTTCGGGTTTATTGCATGCATTGTGCTTTACAGCTGAAAACTAAAGTCAGCTTGGCTTTTTAGTCAGGCCTAGGAAGGGGCGAATGTTTCGCTCCTTCTTTGTGTTTAAAATTAGTGTTTCTTTCTGGTGAGGTCGGCTTCTAAGCTTTGTCATTTACTCGTTCAAATGGACGTGAATGCCAAACCTTAGGGGTCTCCACTAGAATAATTGTTCACAAGAACTAGGAAAAAATAAAACATGTCGATGTTTAATATTGTTCGTAAAGAATTCCAGTTTGGTCAGCACCAAGTGGTTCTTGAAACTGGTCGTGTTGCACGCCAGGCCAATACTGTTGTGATTACTATGGGCGGCGTAACCGTACTAGTTGCTGTTGTAGCCCAACCGACTGCTAAAGCGGGTCAAGACTTCTTCCCGTTAACCGTAAACTATCAAGAAAAGCAATATGCTGCAGGCCGTATCCCGGGTGGTTATGGTAAACGTGAAGGCCGTGCGTCTGAAGCTGAAACTTTAATTTCACGTCTGATTGACCGTCCAATCCGTCCATTATTCCCAGAAGGTTATTACAATGAAATCCAGGTGACTGCGACTGTAATTTCTTCTGACAAGACTATGGAAGCTGACATCGCTGCGATGTTAGGTACTTCTGCTGCACTTGCGATTGCGGGTACACCATTCCGTGGTCCAATCGGTGGCGCACGTGTTGGTTTGATCAACGGTGAATATGTTCTTAACCCGAACTATGAACAAATGGCTCAGTCTGACCTTGACCTGGTGGTTGCAGGGACAGAATCTGCAGTATTGATGGTTGAATCTGAAGCGAAAGAACTTTCAGAAGACCAGATGCTGGGCGCTGTATTGTTCGGTCATGACGAAATGCAAATCGCGATTCAAGCAATTAAAGAATTTGCTGCTGCAGCTGGCGCAAAAGAATCAACTTGGGTTGCTCCAACTAAAAACGAAGATCTTCAGGCAAAACTGAAAGAAGCGTTTGAAGCGAAAATCTCTGAAGCATATACCATTGCAATTAAGCAAGACCGTTATGCGGCACTTGATGCAATTCAAGCTGAAGCAGTTGCTCAATTCGTTCCTGAAAATGACGAAACTGGTATTGCAGACGACTTGAACGAATTGTTTGAAGATCTGAAATACCGCACAGTACGTGACAACATCCTATCTGGTAAGCCACGTATCGACGGTCGTGACACGAAAACAGTTCGTGCACTTGACGTACAAGTTGGCGTGTTAGACCGTGCACATGGTTCAGCATTGTTTACACGTGGTGAAACTCAGGCGTTGGTAACAACAACTTTGGGTAACACACGTGATGCCTTGATGGTTGATACATTATCAGGTACTAAAACTGACAACTTCATGCTTCACTATAATTTCCCTGCATACTCTGTAGGTGAAACTGGTCGTGAATCTGGTCCTAAACGTCGTGAAATTGGTCATGGTCGTTTGGCACGTCGTGGTGTTCAAGCTGTTCTGCCTGCGGCAGACCGCTTCCCGTACGTGATCCGTATCGTATCTGATATCACTGAATCGAACGGTTCATCTTCAATGGCTTCTGTATGTGGTGCTTCTTTGTCACTTATGGATGCAGGTGTACCAATTAAAGCACCAGTGGCTGGTATCGCGATGGGTCTTGTGAAAGAAGGCGAACGTTTCGCAGTTCTTTCTGACATCCTGGGTGACGAAGATCACCTTGGTGATATGGACTTTAAAGTAGCCGGTTCTGCAAACGGTATTACTGCACTTCAGATGGATATCAAAATCGAAGGTATCACTGAAGAAATCATGGAAGTTGCTTTGAACCAGGCGTATGCAGGTCGTATGCACATCCTGAATGCAATGAACCAGGTGATTTCACGTGCTCGTCCAGAAATTTCTATGCACGCACCGACTTTCCAGGTAATTACCATTAATCCTGACAAAATCCGTGACGTAATTGGTAAAGGTGGTGCGACTATTCGTCAAATCACTGAAGAAACCAAAGCTGCGATTGATATTGAAGACAATGGTACAGTACGCGTATTTGGTGAAACTAAAGCTGCTGCACAAGCTGCGATTGCAAAAATCCAGGCGCTGACTGCTGAAGTTGAACCAGGTACGATCTATACAGGTAAAGTGATTCGTATCGTTGAATTCGGTGCGTTCGTTAATATCCTGCCAGGTACTGACGGTCTGCTACACATTTCTCAAATTTCTAACGAACGTATTGCCAATGTTGCAGACGTATTGAAAGAAGGTCAGGAAGTGAAAGTACAGGTTGCTGATGTTGACAACCGTGGCCGTATCAAATTGACAATGAAAGACATTGAACAAGCTTAATTGTGAGATGACTTTTAAAGTCTGAAAAAAGCCTGCTTTATGCAGGCTTTTTTACATCTGAAGTTTATAAAATCAAAAAATACCGGCTGATTTAAGTGAGAAAAATCCGTTAGATCCAGTCAATATTTGAATTGCATCGCTTGCGATGATGTTGCTGAAGGATTATGTCTTGATCATATTTTTAGATTTTATTTTGACCAGAGCGCTGGCAGCAAATTAAAGTTAATTGAATTTGCTGCCAGCAGAGATGTGATCTAAACAATACTGAATTGATTCTTTCGCTTATGAACAAAATATCATCCACTAAATTATTTAGACCACCTTAGGTTTTTGGCATTTTTATAGAGGCAGGAAGTAGGATGCCAATCATTCTCCTGCTTATGCTTAAAATCACTTTTGGATTCTTATAACATGAGCTGCCTGCTTTTAGTCTTAACTATTCTGAATCAGGTCAAAGGATCTGCCTCTGAATTCTTGAGTAATCTGTAAATCTCATCTTTTAGCTTTAATTTTTTTCGCTTGATTGCTTCGATATCTGTATTAACAAGATTTACCGGGTCTAATGCCAGCTGTGCAATCTGTCGATCCAATTCATCATGTTCCTCAAAAATACGGGCGAAATACGGATTTTCATCCCGAAGCTGGGTAATAAGGTCGCGATATTCGGGGAACATGTACTTTAATTTTTTATTGCAATCTCTGGTTTTCATAATCAGTTATAAACTCAAAAAAATAATGTAAGAATCCCCGAACCATCTCAGTTTCAGCCGAGATAGACCAGGGAGGGGGAGGTTATTTGAAGTGCAGATGCTTCACTTCACGACGTAGCTGTTGAACTTCATCAATCAGATCCAGCATCATGGCGACAGCACTAAAAGATGCATCAAAATCACGTTGTAAGCGGTATGCCCGTTGTGCTCGGGTAACGTCTTCACCAATGAAATGATAGGAAGTGTTGCGACTACGGTTAGGTAAAATGCCATGTTCCATCAGCTGTATTACCCATTCCGGGCTTTGCCCGCATGCTTCTGCAAAATGGCTGAGATCAAATTGATGGTCATCCATGATTTCTGAGGGGATAAAACCCTGAGAAAAATTTTCTTTATATTGAATGGTGGTCATGGCCTGCTCCTTAAATATCCAGACTAAAGTCATTGCTGTGAATCAGATCGGGGGCATATGGTAATAGATAGGATTGGAGATAATGCCTGAGATCAGATTTCCCATGATTCAATATATGCGTGGCAGTCGTGCAAAAACTGCTGGAGGTACAAAACCTGCTTAAATTTAAGTTAGGCAAGTGATGAGCTAAAAGTGGCTGATATCTGCCACGCCATAGCAACTGTTTTGCCGAACATTGGTCAAAAATAGTTTCAGATGCATCACCATATTGCTTATTTTTATTTTTGGACATCCCTGTGCCGTGACCCGCTTTTAATAAAGAGTCAGGTAATCGTTGGAGCATATAGGTATATGATCTGAACATAGTAAATGGATAAAAAATAACCGTGTTCGATCCATTATTCTGAGTTTTAGTGCACTACAACAGTGAAGATTTGTACCTTATTGTTTCAAATCATGACAATAAAAAAGCCTCTGAGTAGAGGCTTTTTAAAATACTAACTAAATTAGTGTTTTATCCAAGTTACGCTGCGTCCAATTACGGAAACGCCTACATAACCACGCAGAGTTAAGCGTTTACCATTAGCGTTCAAACGTGCTTTACCTTTATAGATCTTGCCCCCAATTGGATCTAAGACTTGACCATCGATGTATTCATTTGGCTTATTTGGATTTTGTTTAAAATTCCAAATAAAAGGTAAGCCAATGAACGGTTTACCTTTGAGCTTGCCAGGGCAGTTATGGCAAATAACTTGTTTTTCGGCACCTGGTAGACTCCGGGTTTCGACAATAATCCCTTCATAGGTGCCATCAGGTTTTTTGCGGATTTCGACATCTGCACGTGAATAGCCACTTTGGTCATCTACAGTCTTCCATATTCCAATCAATGGATCTACATTGGCTAAACTGCATACTGACACGGTTGCTAAAGAAATCCCCATACATAAAGCGCGTACTAATTGTTTCATATCCATCCTAGGAAATTATCGTGTTTTAAAATAGATTTATTGCTCTAATTTATAAATAATAACTTTATAAATCAATTTATTATTTTGTGATGAAAGTTGTTTTAATACGGGTTAAATGAACGAAGAATCATGTTTTATCGAAAATGTTTGAAGCTTGTCCAAGTCATATCGCCTAACTTGGACAACGCAATTTTCAATTTTTGATCCAAGTCATATTACGCCCGACTGGAGATCCTTCAGTTCGGCTATGAATTGCCAGATGTCGGCCATTATTTTTCAGACGTGCACGTGCCTGATATAGCTTTCCCGAGATGGGGTCGAGCAGGGTGCCATTAATAAATTCATTAGTCTTTTCTGGATGACTGCTCAGACCCTTAAGCATGGTCAGTCCAACCAGAGGCTGATCCTTGAGAGAGCCGGTGCATTGAGTACAGTTTTGTTGAGGAACCGCCCCCGGAACCTCGCGTACATTTACAATTTTGGCCATATAGCGATCTTTAGCATCCTTACTGATGATGACATCTGCCAGAGAATAACCGGTACGGTCATCAATGGTTTTCCATTGTCCAAGCAGTGGATCATTGTTGGCAGATACTGACAGGCTAATCATGCTTGCTGCTACAACAATCATGGAACAGAACAGTTTAAATTTCATCATCACACATTCCCCCAGTATTAAAAATGCTTCTAAAATCTTAAAGGCATAAAAATATTATGGAATTAATATAGCGTGAAAAATCTACTAATTACCAGCGAATAATCAAATATCTTCAAGAAAAATTAAAAGCTGAATTGATGAAAAATCACATTAATCGAGAAATTTGGGACGTGGTGAATATTTGCTGAATCAGCAGATTAAAAAGAAGAACCATTTAAAGCGGTCCACATAATCAGATCAGACCACCTTGGAAATCAGGATTGATTAATAAGGGATTGAGTTTATATTCATTAAGAATAGAGTGGGGCCAAATATTGCTATGTCCATATAGCCGTGTAGAGCTGAATGATATGGTAAGTTTGAGATTAAAAATATTTATTCTTCATAGAAAAGACAACTCTGGATTTATAAAAATAAAAGCACTCCTATTGAGTGCTTTTATTAACAAAGATACCTGTAATTAACTAAGGTGCTCACCGAACAGACCTAAAGCTTCTTCAGCAGTAAAGGTGTATTGGCTGTTACAGAACTGACAATCCATTTCAATTGGATTCTGGAATTCTAAAGTTTCACGAACAGATTCAACCCCGATCTGTTGCAAGGCAATGGCACAGCGTTCTTTAGAACAGGTACAACCAAATTTCAGCTGTTCTGCTTCAGGCAAACGGACTTGTTCTTCGTTATATAAACGATAGAGGATTTCATTGGTATCCAGGCTAACCAGTTCTTCTGCTTTCAAGGTTTCAGTCAACATGGTCACGCGTGGCCACAAATCCTCATCCACATAGCGTTGTTCTTCCTCACTATTACGTGGTAGAAGCTGGATCAGCAGACCACCTGAACGCTTTTGGTCACTTGCCAGCACAATACGGGTTGGAATCTGTGCAGACAGATCATAATACTGCATCAGACAGCCCGCCAGATTATGTTTATCCAGTGGTACGATACCTTGGTAGCGCTCACCGACTTCAGGCTCAATATTGATAAACAGTACAGGACTGATCAGGGCTTTTAGAACGGTACTGCTGTCTTCTGCCACCTGAAAACGGGGATCTTCTTCATAATCAGCCAACGCACGCACTTCACCACGATGGTTACATTCCGCCATCGCCCATTTAAATGTGCCAGTAGCCTGAATCTGCAGACTGATGCGTCCCTTGATTTTTAACGTACTTGCCAATAGGGCAGTCGCACTGAGCATTTCGCCCAAAAGGATTTGTACGGCAGGAGCATAGTCGCGCTGCGCTAAAATTGTTTGTAAAGCTTCTTGAAGATGCACTACTTCACCACGAACAGGGCTATCCTCAATAAAAAAGCGTTGGCGTAAATCAGACATAAAATTCTCCATAACCCTGCTTTAATGGTGACACTATTGTAAAACACAAGTTATGACAGATCATCTGTTATGGTATCAATTCCTGTGCCGTTGACATTCTGTTGCTTCTGTATTGGATTTATTACACTTTTACGATGTTGATCCTGTTCGAACAGGTAGCTTAACTCCGCCATGCTGCTGTGCTGTTGAGCATGTAATGACTTAGGAGCAGATTCAGCCTGCTGTTCTGCTTTTAATACAGTTTCATCATACTGACGGAACTGTAGAATTGTCTGCTCAGCGAGTTCTACAGATTGATGGGTTGCTGCCAGTAATGACTGTGTCAGCGCTAGAGCAGAAAGATAAGTTTCACGGAAAACATTTTCCACACCCAGTTCATGCAGCAAATGTGCATGATGTCGATCACGCGCGCGTACCCACAATTTCAGATCAGGGTAATTCCAGCACAAATGACGTACGATCAGCAAAGAATCCTCAATATCATCAATCGCGACAATCACCTGATCTTTGGAAGCAATATCTGTCAGTTGTAGCGCCGTGGTTTCAGTTGCATCTGCCTGAAAGAAAGGAATAGCTTGATCTCTGAGTAGCTCGCTTGCTTCAACCGTATTGTCCATTACACTAAAGCTCAAACCTTGCTGATGAAGTACACGTGCTACGATTTGCCCAAAGCGACCAAAACCAATCAGTAAAATCGGTGTAGTGGCTAAAGGCTCTACCTGGGTATCAAAGTCTGCGACCAGATGATGTGAGCGATTTAATCGCGGTAAGATTTGTTGATCGAGCAACCAGTAGAGCACTGGTGTCATTAACATGGATAGCGCCAGCATACACAGAAGTGGCGATAACAAGCTGATATCTAAGATGGTATGGGTAACTGCAATAGTGAGTAACACAAAAGCGAACTCACCGCCTTGGGACAGGCTAACTGCGGTCAAGGTGCTGGTACGCCAGCTATTTTGATAATAACGGGCAATTGCCAGGCTGAGCACAAATTTACTCAATATGATCAGCACGGCGCCACCAATGATCAGTCCAGGCATCTGCAAGACATCACTTAGCTGAATCGCTAGGCCAATACTGATAAAACACAAACCGATCAATATGCCATGAAAAGGCTGAGTGGCATTTTCGACGTGTGGTCTGAAATCGGAATCTGCCAGCAGAATTCCGGCAAATAAGGCCCCTAAATATAGTGTTAGTCCCAGTGTCTGCATCAGTACCAACAAGCCGAGGATTACAAAAATTGCCACCAAAGCATGCAGGTCATGGCTGCTGCTTCTGGCAATCCAGCGATACAGGGGTTGCATCAAATAGCGGTTACACAGGAACAGTCCGGTAAAGGTTGCCATAATGGCAGCAAAATAAGCCACGCCATGTTCAGTCGAACTTACTCCGGAAAATAGTGGAATAATGGCAATTAGTGGAATCAGCAGCAGGGCTTGAATTAATAAACTGATATAACTGAGCTGACCATGGGAAGTCGCAAACTGCTCCTGTCGCATCAGATGTTGAATACTCAGTGTCATCGCAGACAGGCTGCCAGCCAGCCCAATGACGACACTGGTGATGAGACTTTGCTGTAAAAAAATGGCAGAACATAAGCTCAGAATGGCGCCTGACCCCAAGACCAGTGCAGCAGTTGAGATCCAGGCAGAATGAGGCATCTGGATGAAGCGTTGTGGCCGTAGTTGTAAACCTACCCAGAACAGCAGAGACAGGATACTGATTTGCATTAGCATCGAACGAAGTTGGGGATCAGTAACGAGATTCAGGGTTTCAGAACCGAGCACAAGGCCCGTCAATAAATAACCCAGCACTGCTGGCAGTTTCAAATAGCGGGTGATGGGTACAATCAGCAATGCTGCCACCAGAATTAATGTAATTTGCAACAGTATCGACATGTTCAACCTTAAATCTTATTTCCGTATTGCAGCTTGCAGGACTAGCTCAGTTCTTGTGGATCGACATCCAGGCTTAACTTCATTGAGGAAGGTTTGTCTTGCAGCATGGCTTGCCACCATGCCCTGACATAATAGTGCAAACGTGGACGGTCTGCAGACAGTAGTACCATATGTGATTGGTAACGGCCCGCCTTGCGTTCCATTGGTGCTGGAATAGGTCCCCAGATCTCCAGTTGCAGGTCCTGATACTGCCTTAAGAAGGCAGCATGTTTCTGTAAGAACTCTGTATTTAATGCCTGATCACGTGATTCGCAACGGATCATCACTGCATAGCGATAGGGTGGCATGCGAGCAATCTTACGCTGCTCTAAGGTCTGTTTGGCAAAAGCCCGGTAATTATCTGTCACCAAGGTATTTAGCAAAGCATGATCAGGACGTAAGGTCTGTAGATAGACATCACCCTTGTGCTCGCCACGACCGGCACGACCAGCCACCTGTACAATCAGTTGGGCAGTGCGTTCGGTGGCACGGAAGTCTACACTGAGCAGACCAGAATCAATATCTAAAATAGCGACCAGTGTGACATAGGGGAAATGGTGACCTTTGGCCAGCATTTGCGTACCGAGTAAAATCGCCGGCTCGCTTTTCTGAATCTTGTCATAGATTTTCTGCCAGCTACCGACCCGGCTGGTAGAGTCACGATCTACCCGAATGATTTCATGATCGGGAAAGAGTTCATTCAATTGCTCTTCGACCTTGCCGGTTCCCATGCCGAGTGTTTTGAGTTCAGTATGATTGCAGCTTGGACAATGATCCGGCATACGGTGCAGGGTGCCACAATGGTGACAATGCAAATGTTGATATGGCTGACGGTGTACAGTGAAATTGGCATCACAGTTTGGACACTGTGCCTGCCAGCCACAGCTGTCACAAATCAAAACGGGTGCATAACCACGGCGGTTCAGGAATACCAGTACCTGTTCCTTTTTTTCCAGACGTTTGCGTATTTCCTGAATCAGATGCAGGCTGATGCCATGCTGTTTCTGTGCCACCTTTAAATCTAAAATATGAATCTTTGGCATTAAGGCTGTACCAGCACGCTGGTTGAGTTCCAGTACCTGCATTTTGCCATTGGCAACCAGTGCATAGGTATCGATACTGGGTGTGGCAGAGCCCAGAAGCACCGGACATTGCTGCAAATGCCCGCGATAAAGCGCAACATCTCGGGCATGATAACGGAAGCCTTCCTGCTGTTTAAAAGACAGATCATGTTCCTCATCCAGGATGATCAATCCTAGATTGGGCATCGGGGTATAAATGGCAGAACGGGTACCCAGCACAATCGAGGCTTTACCGGTTTCTGCAGCTTGCCAGGCTTGCAGACGTTTCGAGTCATTTAAACCAGAATGTAACAAGGCAATATGACAATGGAAACGTGACTGGAACCGGCTAATGGTTTGTGGCGTCAGGCCAATTTCCGGTACCAGCACTAAAACCTGTTTTCCCTGTTTCAGCACCTTTTCCATGATCTGCAAATAAACTTCAGTCTTGCCGCTGCCGGTCAGACCATCCAGTAAAAAGGCCTGATATTTATTTTTAAATTTCAGTACCTGTTGAATGGCATGCTGCTGTTCCGGATTGGCTGTAAGCGGCATTTGTGCCAATTGAACAGGCTGCGGGCTGAAATCCTGAGGTTCCAGCACACATTCACAAATTCCTTTTTTCTCTAAAGCTTTTAGGGTAGCTGTCTCGATCCCTGCCAGGTTCAGTACAGTTTCAGTGGTACCGACTGGATGCAATTTTAAAATTTTATAAGCTTCCTGCTGACGCTCGGAACGGCGCACCTTGGCTTCTGCCTGGTCATCTAACAGTTTCCAGTTCCGGGCCAGGAGGTTATAGGGCTTACCCTGACGTAATAAAGTTGGCAAGGCACTTTGTACCACTTCACCAATCGGGAACTGGTAATACTGCGCTGACCAGTTCAGCAGATTCAGTACCTTGTCATCAATGAGCGCCCGGTCATCCAGTAATTCAGTAATCTCTTTAAGTTTAAAACTGGAATCTAGTGGAGTGTCTGGCAGCAGCTTTTCCATAATGATCCCAACCAGATTCTGCCGGCCGAAAGACACTGCCACGCGCGCACCAACCTCAGCCTGCTGATATTGCGCCGCACTTAAACTGTAATCAAAACAGTCAAACAGATGAACAGGAACAGCAACACGAACACGATAAACTGAAGGAGTTGAGGCTGGGTGATCTGAGATGGGCAAGTGAGGCATCCTGATGAATTTTCGTCGTGCTAAAAAGGCAGTTGTGTTAGAGTGAGCAGATATTTTATATCTAAGAATATGAATGATTTTGATGGTCTGACGCAACTGCGTTGGGGCAAATTTTTGGAAAATTAGAGCATTACAATGCCAGCATATCAATTTATCGCGCTTGATGCTTCGGGTAAGCAGCAAAAAGGCGTACTGGAAGGGGACTCTGCACGTCAGATCCGTCAGCAACTTCGGGACAAAGCCTTGATTCCGGTGTCTGTTGATCCAGTCGAGCAAAAGGACAAGCATTACCGGCCGCGCTGGTTTGAAAAAAGCCTTACAGCTTATGACCTGGCACTGATGACCCGGCAACTCTCTGTTCTGGTTGCCGCCGGTATTCCGCTGGAAGAAGCCATTCGCGCCGTCGGTAAACAAAGCGAAAAGGTGCATGTACAGAACCTGCTGATGTCGGTGCGTTCCAAGGTGCTGGAAGGGCATAGTCTGGCACAGGGCTTGCAGCAATCCGGCCGCTTTCCGGAACTGTATATTGCAACCATTGCTGCCGGTGAACGTTCCGGACATCTGGACCTGATTATGGATCAGCTGGCGGACTATACCGAAAACCGCTTTGCCATGCAGAAAAAAATTCAGGGTGCGATGATTTACCCGATTATTCTGCTGCTGATGTCCTTTGCCATTGTGATGGGCCTGATGACCTATGTCGTTCCAGACATTGTCAAAACCTTTGACCAGAGCAAAGATGCTTTGCCATGGATCACGGTCGCGTTGATGAAAGCCAGTGACTTTATCCGGATGGCTTGGCCTTTCATGTTGGCTGGTAGTGCCGTTGCTATTTTCCTGCTGGTGCGTTTTCTACGCACCACCGCAGGACATTATGCTTTTGACCGCCTGACCTTGAAATTACCGCTATTTGGCAAACTATCACGTGGGATTAATGCGGCACGCTTTGCCAGTACCCTGTCCATTTTAACTCGTTCTGGGGTACCGCTGGTCGATGCCTTAAAGATTGGTGCGGCGGTCAGCAATAACTGGGTCATTCGTGATGCCGTTAATCTGGCAGCAGAAAAGGTGACTGAAGGCGGCAACCTGGCGACCCAGCTGGAGCGTAGTGGTTATTTCCCACCGATGATGGTACAAATGATTCGAAGTGGTGAAGCTTCCGGGGAACTAGACCGGATGCTGGACCGGGCATCAACCATGCAGGACCGTGAAGTGACCACACTGATTTCGACGTTACTGGCTTTGCTGGAACCTCTTATGCTGGTGCTGATGGCAAGTATTGTGTTAGTAATCGTAATTGCGGTGATGCTGCCAATTGTGAATATGAATAATATGATTTAAATAAAGTGTGGGTAGAATTCCAATTATAAGCCCAAACAGATTTTCAAAATTAAGCAATGAGAGACATGGAGTGAAAAGGACTGAGATGATGAATGAACAGCCAGATTCTTTAAAAACAGGCTCAGGTATGACGCGTATCAAACATACTTCGGGTTTTACCCTGATCGAAGTAATGGTCGTGATTGTGATCCTGGGCGTATTGGCTGCACTGATCGTACCTAACGTGATGGGTCGTGGTGAGAAGGCAAAAGTTGATACTACAGTGATTAAACTGCAAAGCGTGGCCGGGTCTCTGGACCAGTACAAGCTGGATAATGGTAAGTATCCAAGTATGCAGGAAGGCGGTTTAGATGCTTTAGTCAACAAACCTGCATCTGCAAAAAACTGGTTACCGGGTGGCTATGTCAAAGGCGGTTATCCGAAAGACAGTTGGGATAATGAGTTGCAATATGTCATTCCTGGTACGGATGGACGTTCATTTGACCTTTATTCATTTGGTGCTGATGGCCAGTCTGGCGGTGAAGGCACAGATGCGGATATTTATTATCAGCCTTAATTAAGAATCATTATAAATTTTTTATTTATGGAATATATCACTTCATTTAATTGGGTATCTCAATACTAAGTGAAGTGATAATAACTCTTAATACATAAATATAATTTAAATATATGAATTTAAAATTAATTTTATAATGCATTCTATTTGATAGTCATAATAAGAATTATTTCCATGTTTATCGATTACAATTATCGTAAAATATGAATAAATATAGACTTTTCATTTCTATAAAAAAGCTCATAATGATTTCTATGGCACAAATTCGGCCAAAGGAGATAGGTATGAAAGCATTAATTATAAGAGATGAAATAAATCAGTTTCATTGGACAATGCTGAAATCTGTCTTTTTGGTTCTAAGCATTCTTCCGGTGAGCCAAGCAGTTTTGCATTTGTGGCAAAGCACGGAAGGTAGCAGCCAGATCATGGTAGGTTTCTTTGCACTGAGTCTGATGAGCAGCTTGTTAGCTTTGTGCTTCTGGTCGGCATTAAAAGCCAGCGTCATGGAGGTGAAACAGGAAGAAATTTCATCCTTTGAGCGTGGCGTGGTTCAGCTCTACCGTTTTCTGCCGATGCTATCATTGGCCAGTATGATGTCCTATCTTGCTGTACAGATTTAATTATCTTTCCAATAAAAAAAACCGGGGCATAAGCCTCGGTTTTTATTTTTAAAATATTGCATAAAACTTCCTCTCCCTCTGGGAGATGAAAAGCACTGCTTTGCAAGAGAAGAGGGTAAAAATTTACCTCTCCCTAACCCTCACTTGCGCTAATTTAAAAAGCAGTGCTTTAAAATTAGCTCAGGAGAGGGAACTTAAGAAATTATCTTCTCGACTTAAAGCTGACATCCACTTTACGTGGGCGGAAACGCCATCCAAGTAATAACAGCAGGGTTGAGAGAATCAGTACAGGCCAGTCACTCAGTTTCGTATACAGCGTTTCACCCTGCATTGCTGGCAACTCACCGCGTAATACCGCTTCTTGATCCATAGGCGCACGTTTCACGATATGACCATTATGATCAATAAAGGCGGTTACACCGGTATTGGTCGCACGGATAAACCAGCGACCATTTTCCTTGGCCCGCATTTGCACCATTTGCAGGTGTTGCTGCGGTCCAGCAGTTCCAGTAAACCAGGCATCATTAGATACCGTTACCAGAAAGTCGCTTTGACTGGCATTGCGACGGGTCAGATTCGGATAAGCGACTTCATAGCAAATCGCAGAGCCCAGATGCTGATTTTTGATATTTAGCGGTTGCTGATCATTTGCCCCACGAGAAAAACCGCTCATAGATGGATCATTTTGCAAAGCGGGAAGTACCCAGCTGAGCGCGCCGGAAAGTGGGATGTATTCACCAAATGGCACCAAACGCTGTTTTTTATATAGCCCACTGGCTTCATCACCGATGGCCATGATGCTGTTGTAATACTTAGGTGTGCCTTCGGCTTGGGATTCTTTCAGATCCCAATAAGGAATACCAGTAACCCAGGAGCTTCCGGATTTCTCTGCCTGTGCTTTCATCGCATCTAGGAAATCAGGAATATCGGCCTGAAACATCGGAATCGAAGATTCTGGCCACACGATCAAATCACGACCCCATTCGGTCTTGGTCAGATTGGCATAGATCAGCAGGGTTTTAACCTGATATTCAGTCAACCATTTCAAATCTTGTGGAATATTACCCTGAATCAGGGACACGCTGAGTGGCTTAGTGCCTTCTTTCTGTTCCACAAAAGTCAGTTGCGAAGCTCCCCAGGCACCCAGCAAAAGCAGCAGGGATGGGATTGCCCAGAACACACGACGATTAAGAATCTCAACCAAAGCACAAGCCAGTATGATCACCACGAAGGATACGCCAAACACACCGAAGAGTGGCGCATAGCCATCCAGCAAACGTTCGGTAAAGGCATAGCCGGCAAATAGCCATGGGAAACCTGTAAAGACCCAAGTCTTCGCCCATTCAAACAGTACCCACAATGGCGCAAAGGTCAGAGGGGTTTCCGGAAAGAAGCGACGGTAGATAAAGGTCTGTACTGCGGTAAATAGACCCATGACCAAGGCCATGATCAGAATCATCACGACACTAAGGAATGAGCTGGTATCACCATATTCATGGATCGAGGTATACAACCAGAATGCACCAACAAACCATAAACCAATGCCATAAGCCCAGCCAATACCAAAAGCCTGTTTGGCACTGCGTTTACGCAGACAAGCATAAAGCAGCGCCGGAGACAGGATGGCTAACCACCAGTAGTGGTACGGCGCCAGTGCAAAACTGAAGATGGCACCGGAAAATAAAGACAGCAGCAGTGGATAAATCAGTGGAAGTTGCTCAGAGCCTTCAGACTGCTTCAACAACTTGTCGAAATGTGCCCTCATTGGCGCACAGCCCGAATCGAGTGAATAGAACGGGCATCCGCTTCCAGAATGGTAAAGATCCAATTTCCAAGCTCAATCACCTGACCTTCTAAATCGCTCACCAATCCGATTTCCTGCAATAACAGGCCACCCATGGTTTCTACTTCATCATCAGAAAAGTCGGCATCGAGCATATTGTTAAAATGCTCAATTGGAGTCAGTGCTTGCACAATCCAGGTATTGGCTGTGGTCGGATCATTGTCGGGAACAATATACAATGCTTCTTCATCAGCAATATCATGTTCATCTTCAATTTCACCAACAATCTCTTCCAGAATGTCTTCTAATGTCACCAGACCAGAAGTGGAGCCATATTCATCAATTACGACTGCAATATGGGTCTGGGTATTTTTCAACATACGCAAAACCTGATCTGAACGTGCACTTTCAGGTACGAACAGTGGCTGGCGCATTAAGGCACGAATATCCACCTTAGAAGTCGGTTCGGTCAGGAAAGGCAGCAAGTCTTTGGCAAGCAAAATGCCCACCACATTATCAGGCTGATCTGATGAAAATACGGGAAAACGCGAATGCGCTGATTCTACCAAAACATGCAGAATATCAAGAAGCTGGTCATCTTCCTGTAAGCTGATCATAGAAGTGCGTGGTGTCATCACTTCACGAATTTTGGTCGCTGGAAGATCGAGTACGCCTTCTAGCATCGCTACAGTATCGGGTTCTAGAAATCGACGTGAATCTTGTACTAGTTTTAGCAGTTCGTCGCGAGTTTCGGGAGCGGTTCCCAGCCATTTGCGTAAGCCGCGCATACCCCACGACGGGCCTGATTCCTCGTGCATGATCTTTCCTAAAAACTCTTAATATCTAAAAAAATGTAATTTTATCATACCGCAGAAAATGCAGTTGTCTATTGCAATTATTTAAGGCGACCGTGACTGTCGCAGTCAACTACTTAAAACGAAAATGGCAATAAAGCCAGTCATGGGTATAGACACATGTTTATGTTAAAATAACCTGGTCTTTCCCTCCTGAGTCTGCCGATGTCTGAAGCTGAAATTACTCCTAGCCTGCAACTAAATACTCGCGGTTTACGCTGTCCAGAACCTGTGATGATGCTGCATCAGGCGATTCGTAAGTCCAAGTCAGGTGATGTGGTTGAGGTGTTTGCAACGGATAATTCGACTTCATGGGATATTCCAAAATTCTGTATGCACTTGGGGCATGAATTACTGTTACAGGAAGAACGCCTGGATGAAAATGGCAATAAAGAGTTTCATTATCTGGTAAAGAAAGGGTAATAACGTGTTGGGCAGATGAGCTGAATCATTTGCCCTGCTTCGATTAATCAATACTTTCCGGGCGTGAAGCCTATTTCACAATAATAACCTGATTCTAGAAAGATAAAGTTTAAAAAAGCTCATCTCTTTAGCAAGCAAACATATTTTCTCTGGTCAGAGAATAATTGAAGCAAATCCATCAGACCAAACTGGCTAGGCTTAATCAATTAAATTTATTATAATGCCGAAAAAAATAAGCATAAAAATAAAAATGATCAGAAATTCTATTGCTCAAATACTCGAACAATTGGGATTAAGCGCACAGAAACGCGCTTTACATATTCAGTTTTCTAATCAACAGCTTAATTCGGAAATCTTTCTGCAGCGTATTGATGGACAGCATGTGCTCAATCAAGGGTTGAAGATTGAACTTATTTGTTTATCTAGCAATGCCCTGATTCCTCTCAAAAGTTTTATAGGTACACAGGTCGCGGTAGATCAGGTAACAGACCAGGGGCAGCTTTTTCGCAGTTCAGGCATTATTACCCGGGCAACTCAGGGGCAAAGTGATGGTGCATTAACGCTTTATAAGCTTACTTTGGAAGATGCCACTTCACTTTGGCATAAACGCCGGAATAGCCGTGTGTTTATGGACAAAAGTGTTCGCGATATTACCAGAATATTATTTGAGGAATGGCAGAGTAACAGTCCATTATTTGCGGCTGCACTCAAGCTGGATTTATCCGGTTTGCAGCAGACTTATGATGTGCGTCCTTTTAGTATGCAGTCGAATGAAACTGACTATGAATTTTTAACCCGTTTATGGCGCAGTGAAGGTATTAACTGGCTGATTGATGAATCTGAGCTATTGCTCCTACATTCCTCTGCACCGATTACAGTACAGAAACTCAGATTGATTGATGATAATAGTCAATATCAGGCTCTAAGCCGCCGGGTAATCCGTTTCCACCGTTCCAGTGCTACCGAACAGACTGATAGTATGACCAGCTTTATTGCAGAGCGAAAATTACAGCCAACTGCTGTGCATATCCAGCGCTGGCATGCTGATCGTTTGAGTCAGGAGGAAGGTACAGGTTCAGTACAAAGCATGCATCAGCATAGTGAAACTCAGGATAATGCCAGTCTGGGGCTGGAACAGGCGTGGCATATCAGTCCGGCATGGGTTACTGACCTCAAGCATGAAGATCAGGCTACGTCAGCATCAAATGCGCAAATTGAGGAAGTTAACCAGAACCTGCAACATTTTTATGATGTGCAGGCCAAGCAGTTTTTAGCAACATCCACTGTACGTGATGCGCAAGTCGGTTACTGGTTCAGCCTAGATCAGCATCCAGAAATTGACCAGCATCAGGTAGCCGATAAAGAATTTCTGATTCTTTCCAAGCAATTCTATAACCAGAATAATCTACCCAAAGACCTGAATGCACAGGTGAATGCTTTAATCCAGCAAAGCCAGTGGCAGCTGACAGAAGTTAAAGATGCTGATGAGCGCCAGACCAATCATTTAGTCTTACAACGTCGCAATATTCCTTTGGTTCCTGAATATCAGCCTTTATTGCATCGACCACCAGCCTGTCCGCAACGGGCAAAAGTAGTAGGGCCAGAAAGTGAAGACATTTATGTGGATGAATGGGGACGCATCAAAATCCGGTTTTTATTCACCCGTCCGGACGATCATACCCATGATAATGGAGCCGGAACGAATGACAGTGATACTGACTCGGCCTGGGTAGATGTTCTCACGCCTTGGGCAGGGGAAGGTTATGGTGTGCGCTTCTTGCCACGTATTGGTGAAATTGTTGTGATCGACTTTTTTGATGGCAATATTGACCGGCCTTTTGTGGTGGGCCGGATTCATGAAGGTCAGCGTTCACCAACAAAATTTGACAAGAAAGGACGCTTACCAAAGACCCAAAAACTTAGTGGTATTCGCTCTCAAGAAGTGCAAGGAGAAGGTTTTAACCAGTTACGTTTTGATGATACCACCGGGCAGATCAGTGCACAGTTGCATAGCAGCCATGCTGCGAGTCAACTTAACCTAGGTGATTTGAGCCATCCGAAAGAACAGGCTGAAAGTGAGAGGCGTGGAGAGGGATTTGAGCTGAGAACAGACCAGTGGGGGGCAATACGGGCAGGTGAAGGTCTACTGATTTCGACCCACAAACAGCAGGTTGCAAGGGGTTCACATATGGAAGCTGAACCAGCGAAAAGCCAGCTTCAATCAGCTCTACAGATGAGTCAGGTGCTCAGTGATGTGGCTAAAAATCAGCAAACTGATCCAGTGGAAATTTTTGAGAAGTTAAAAAGCCTGATTGAGCAGATTGAACAACAGGATCAGAAAAAAGCTGCTGCCTTTAAACAGGTAATCATGATCCTAACGGCACCACAATCGATTGCGCTGAGTACCCAGCAGGACATTCATCTATCTGCTGATGGGCAGATTAGTCAAAGTGCAGGAGAGAGTATTAACCTGAGTACACAACAATCTTTGATTGCCCATGCCAGCCAGAAACTAAGCCTGTTCGCAGCGCAAGACGGAGCACGCTTATATGCAGGTAAAGGTAAAGTCGAGATTCAGGCACAAGGAGATGAAATAGATGCTATTGCGCGTAAAGGTATCAAAATTATCTCTACTGAAGATCTGATCGAAATGACCGCTGCCAAGAAAATCATTTTAACCGCGGGCGGTTCTCAGATTGAAATCAGTAGTTCAGGAATTTTGCCCACCACTGGTGGCAAGTTTGAAGTGAAGGCAGGGCAGCATCAGTTTGTACCTGGCACGAAAGTAAATATGAACTTACCATTCTTCCCACAAAGTGTGTGTTGGGAATGTCTGGCACGAAGAGCAAGTCAACGTGGGGCATTTGTCAATAAAGGGGATGGTTCATAGATGATAAGTTTATTACATCCTGATTTACATTATTTTTTTGAAGAATATCCATCTGGGGAACATAAGACTTATTTTATTTATGCTTTGGCTGATGCAGCACAAGACAGTTGGTTTTTAAAAAAGAATTCACATTTACATTACCGCAATTTATTAACAGAAGCTGCTGGTGATAAAGCTGCAGAAATCTCACCTCATTTGGTTCAACTCGGGCATAATCATAATATCGAGTGGCAATATATCTCTAAACGCGTAGTTGGGACTCCTCGATTAACCTTAATAATAAGTCCTTTAGATTTTGATAGTTTATATTCACATTTGAGGCAATTTCTAAATGTCCAGTTTGAAGGTGGATTAGAGATGTATTTAGCATTTTGGGATCCAGCTATTCTTGGTACTTTAGTCGGTCAAATTTCAGACCAGACTCTTTATGTTAAGCAACAAGTGTTATCAGACCAGCAGAAGAAAGTTTTATTAGAGCCTATTCACAGTTGGTGGTATTGGGATCGAAAAGACAAATTACATAAAATCATCGGCGGTAATGGTTATGAATCTCTGAAATTTTATGATTGGCAAAATCCGTTTACATTTACGCCAGTACAAGAAGACATGATGGTAGAAGCAACCTTTCCTGATCATTTGATTTATTATCTAAATCTGAATAATCCTTTCTTGGTTGAGGACTTTAAGGAATGGGAGCTTTACCCATATGTTGTGAAAAAAATAGCATTAGCACGTGAATATGGTTTGGAAGGTACTCGGGATATTTTAAATTTTATTTGTCTAACTTTGATATATAAAAATACTTTCGAGCAAGATGAACTTCTTCAAAGTGTACTACTAAAAGTGAAGAATAAGATGGTCACAATGGATCAGGCGATGGAAGATTTAGAGCGTTTAGTTGACGAAAACGAATAAATCATAAAACATGAACTTTATGCTAACACAATTAATTAATCATCAAAGCAACGTGAAGTTAGGCATATTCTTTAAGTAAATTAAAAATTATAGGGGATGTTATGAATATATTTAAAAAAATTGTGATGCTACCAGTAGGCTTGGCTTTAGGTTTGGTGGGATGTAGTTCAGGCTCAAGTAAAACTTATGTACTTACGACAACATCGTTCGGTTATGATCCAAGTTATAGACCATACATTGTACGAGTGAATGGCGAGGAAGTTGGAGGAGGCTTTGGTGCTGCAACTAAACGATCTGCGATTATTACTGGACCACAATATATTACATGGGGACAAACAAATATTCGTAAACAACACGTCGCAAAAAATGTTCCTTATTTAACCAAAGAGGATTTAGAAGGAAAAAGTTATTTAGCTGTGCACCTTTATCCAGATGATAGGGTTGAAATCACATTGACTGAAGGGCGAAATATGCCTGATGCTACAAAAATGGGATTAGAAGTGAGATCGAAATTAATTGATGAATTAAATGAGAGTGATAAAAAAATAAAAAGGTAAGAATATGGTTTCTCATTTACAAAAAATAAAAAATAGCAATCAAGATGTTAGTAACCAGTCTCCACAAGCCAAGCAAGATTGTGCAGATGTAGTCAATATTTCTGTATTTTTTGATGGGACAGGAAACAATTTAGAAGCAGACCAAGATAAAGGAAAACTCGCCAACCCAGCAAAGTTATGGCGAAATGCACAATCTTATAGTTTATTCGAAATTGAGCGTACAAAGTCGCCAGTGAAGTTAAATCATCCTATTTATGTTTCTGGAGTTGGAACTCCGTTTAATGGTGAGCTAAACAAAGTCGAAAAAAGAATAGCCACAGTGCAAGACCATGAGCTTACAGGGGGGGTAACAGGGATTGGAGGTACAAGACGGTTAAAATATGGTGAGTCTCAAATCAGTATTAGCCTTGAAAACATCCTCAAACAAAAAATAGCCCAAGCCGAGGCGACCTTAAAGCCTCAGGTTGAAGCGCGAAAAAATGAAGCGATAGTTAAAATGGAGGCAAAGCTCAACGAACATCGTCTAATCAAAAAAGTTAATTTATCGATCTTTGGTTTCTCACGCGGGGCTGCACTGGCACGGGTATTTTCTAATGAAATGATTTGGAAGACTGAAACTGAGGACTTGAGCCTAAAGTATCAAATCTCAGGTCAAGCAGAACTTGCACCAATGGAAATACAGTTTTTAGGTATATTTGATACTGTTGCTTCTTTTGGATTGCCTGCGACCAATATGCCAAATAAACTTAGTTTTAAAGGACGAGACATGGTGGTCGATCCGAGAGTAAAAAATTGCTTACATCTAGTGGCAGGTAATGAATTACGCTTCGCTTTCCCAGTTGATTCTATCCATATAGATGAAAAATTAGCTAACCCAAGAACATGGAAAGAAATAGTCTATCCTGGGATGCATTCTGATGTGGGTGGTGGTTATGAGCCAAATTCACAAACAATTAGTAATAATTTTGCTCGTATACCTTTGAAGCATATGCTTGAAAGTGCAGCGGTATCAGGTGTGAAAGTATTTGGTTATAGCGAATTAGAAAATAATGACATTAAAATCTTTAATGAAGAGTTTAAGATCGAAGAAAAAACCCAGCAACTTTTTGAAGCCGTTCAAAAAGCAGTAGGAGCCTCGACAGGTAATGTAAAAAAAGACATTATAAATTATATGAAGCTTCATTATGGTGCCTATGGCACTTTACATCGTCAACGGCAACAATATTTAGCAGCAGGTAAATCAAAAGAAGATCTAGCTTATCTTTCAGTGAGTCAAATTGCTCGAGAAGAAGCCGGATTTTCTTTACCAACCGGTCCTACTGATATGGCCACTGAAGTTGAAAGAGTTAAAGCAGCTAAAAATTTCACCACATTTGATCAATCTAATTTAACAGGTATAAAACACGTATTTAGAATCATTTATCCATTTGCTAAAGCTTATGAGTTTTTAGTCGATATAGATGATTGGGAATTACAGAGTTGGGAAAAAAATGTTTCACAAGAAGCAGTAGATTTTTATTCAAGCTATGTACACGATTCGAAATATGGTTTCATCTATAATGCAGAGCCATTTAGTTACTTTAGACAACGAACGGTATATGAATCAAAACGAAGTTGGAAAGGTAAAAGAGTCGATAAAAAATTAGGGCCTATCCATGAACAAATAGCTTATGAAAATAATGAATTTGAAAAAACTCAGAATAATTAGTTTTGAAAGTTAATAAAAAATCTGTATATGAGAATTCTTTATTCAATAAATTAAATATTAGATAGTTCGGCCATCAGCAAGATCAAGTATAACGCACATAATATTCTGTGAAGGATCTTAAATGTCACAGGTCTTACAGCGTGCGCAGTTGGCTATATCAATGATGAGTAAAAAAATAATAATGAGTGTTTAAATGTATAACATGTTAAAAATTGAAAGTCGAATCCAGCGCCTGGAAGTTTGGATAATGGTATCTCTTGGATGAGAAAGTCTGATTTTGATAAGTTAAAAAGTCGTAAGGAATGGAGAGATATATTTGCATTAGGGTGAGCTGGAATAGTAATGGTGAATATCTTGAATATACTGTTCCAAAAGATTAGAAACTCTGTGCTTGGGAAGGTCCAGCGATATATCAACAGCGAGGTGAATTCTATTTAAAAGGTGGAGTCCCGCGAATCAGTCTGAATCACAGTATTTTATAAAAGGAGATATTTTCCTAAAATTAGAAAGTGATTGGGGTGAAACAATCTGGTATTTAAAAGCAACCAATAAAGAAAAATAAAATTGAATTTTCTAAAAATACTTAAGTGCTTTAAAAGGGATATTATAAAACTTATATAAATAAACCCGCTCGAAAGCGGGTTTATTTATATCTCATGAGAGATTACATATTTGGATAGTTTGGACCACCAGCACCTTCCGGTGTTACCCAGGTAATGTTCTGAGAAGGATCCTTAATATCACAGGTCTTGCAGTGCACACAGTTGGCTGCATTGATCTGGAAACGCTTCGAACCATCATCATTTTCCATGATTTCATATACACCCGCCGGGCAGTAGCGCTGAGCTGGCTCATCCCATTTTGGCAGGTTCACGTTCACTGGAATTGAAGCATCGGTCAGTTTCAAATGCGCAGGCTGGTTTTCTTCATGTACAGTGTTCGATACAAACACTGAAGACAGGCGGTCAAAAGTCAGCTTGCCATCCGGTTTTGGATAGTTCGGCTTGAAGTTCACCGCATCAACAGTTTTCAATGTCTTAAAGTCTGGCACCAGGTCATGCAGGGTAAATGGTACTTTAAACACGTTCTGGTCGATAAAGTTGAATGCACCACCCATCCATTGACCAAACTTATGCATTGCAGGGCCAAAGTTACGCGCGCTATACAGCTCTTCTTTCAACCAGCTGTTGTTGAACTTGTCTGTATAAGCAGTCAACTCTTTTACGAAGAAATCTTCGCCTTCAGTTACACGTGCAACTGCCAGGTCACCGCCTTTCTCTACACCGGCCTTGATTGCTTCAAATACCGCTTCACCACAGAGCATGCCTGACTTCATCGCAGTATGTGAGCCTTTGATCTTGGCAAAGTTCAGGAAGCCGGCATCATCACCGATTAAAGAACCACCTGGGAAAGTGAATTTTGGTAGTGAGTTAAAACCGCCTTTGGTTACGGCACGCGCACCATAAGAAATACGTTTACCGCCTTCCAGATACTGTTTGATCAGAGGATGGGTTTTCCAGCGCTGCATTTCCATGAACGGATACATATGCGGGTTTTCATAAGAAAGATCCACGATCATGCCCAGGGTCACCTGGTTATTTTCAGCATGGTAGAGCCACCAGCCACCTGAAGAACCGGTTTCATTGAGTGGCCAGCCAGCACCATGCATGACCAGACCCGGTTTGTGCTTGGCAGGATCAATTTCCCATAGTTCTTTAATGCCGATCCCGTAGTGTTGTGGATCTGCATCTTTATCCAGGTTGAATTTCTGGATCAGGCGTTTACCTAAGTGGCCACGGCAGCCTTCAGCAAAAATCGTGTATTTCGCGTGCAGCTCGTAACCTGGAGTGAAGTTATGCGTTGGTTCGCCATCTTTACCAATGCCCATGTCACCCGTCTGGATACCTTTGACTGAACCATCTTCATGGTAAAGGATTTCAGAGGCAGCAAAGCCCGGGAAGATCGAGACTTCCAGTTCTTCTGCTTTTTGGCCTAACCAGCGCACCACATTGCCCAGTGAGATGACATAGTTGCCATCGTTATGCATGGTTTTAGGCACCATCCAGTGCGGAGCTTCTTGTGATTTTTCATCAGAGAGCAGGAAGAAGGTTTTGTCTTCAGTCACTGGTACATTTAAAGGTGCGCCTTCTTCTTTCCAGTTCGGGAACAGCTCGTTCATGGCACGTGGTTCAAGTACAGCACCAGAAAGAATATGAGCACCGACTTCGGAGCCTTTTTCCACGACACAAACGGACAGATCATTCAGGTTGTTTTCAATTGCAAGCTGACGGATTTTGATCGCAGCAGAAAGACCCGCAGGGCCTGCGCCTACGATGACTACGTCAAACTCCATCGATTCACGTTCGATGTGCTCCATGTGGGACTCCTCATATTACATTCGGTGGCAACCATAATCGGATGATCGGGTGCTGCCATGAGTATTTATAATTCCTGGACACAAAAAGATTAGTGTCTTTCATCTTGTGGGCTAGTATAGTTTTAAACCCAGTTTAAGCCAATTGGCTGAAACATATTATTTTTCCGTCATTAAGGTCTTCTACTATGGATAAGTCAGCAGAAACGAATCATCCGACGAAAAAAACAGCCATGAGTGATGATAAAAATTTAACAAATATTGCACAATACATAAAAGATGCACAGGACAGTCACAAAAGGTCAATACCCCCTTTAGATCAGTGGCAGCCAAAGCATTGTGGCGCAATGGATTTGAAGGTTTTAGCCAATGGAGAATGGTGGCACGAAGGTCAATTGATTAAACGCCAAGCCATGATTGACCTGTTCTCAACAGTGCTATGGAAGGAAGATGGCAAATTCTATCTCAAAACCCCGGTTGAGCAGATCGAAATTGAAGTCGAAGATGAGCCCTTATTTGTAGGGCAGGCTGATCAGGTAGAAATTGATGGAAAAAGCTATATTCAGCTGACGACAACGACGCAGGATGTAATCATCGTAGATAAAGAACATCCAATTTTCATGCGTACTTTTGGTGATGAACAGCGCCCTTATGTGCATGTGCGTTTTGGTATTAATGCATTGATTCAGCGAGCTGCCTTTTTACATCTGGTAGAAATGGGTGAGCTTATCGAAAATTCTGAAGGCGACACGGTATTAAACTTGAAAAGTGGTGATTTAGACTTGCATTTAGGCACCTGAGGTTTAAGCTTTGTGCCATGTCTGTCCATTTGAGCAAACAGCCCCTGTATGAGCGCCATTTATCCGATTTCGTCCACACTCGATCCCATTATTGATGTTACTGCAGATGCACCCATTGGGATTTTTGATTCAGGAATCGGAGGCCTCTCTGTTGCACTAGAAATTGCGCATCATTTACCGAATGAGCGTTTCGTCTATTATGCCGATACTGCCAATGTGCCTTATGGTCCACGTGAGGATCAGGACATTCGTGAGCTCACCGCGCAGGCAATTGAATGGTTATATCGCAAGGGCTGCAAGGCTGCTGTCGTGGCATGTAATACTGCTTCAGCTTTTAGTCTGGATTATTTGCGTACGCATTATGGCGAGCGTTTTCCAATTATCGGTCTGGTACCGGCTTTAAAGCCAGCAGTTTTGGCGACCCAATCCAAAACTGTGGCCGTGCTTGCCACACCAGCAACTTTTCGCGGTCAGCTGATCAAAGATGTCATGATCCGTTTTGCCGAGCCCGCAGGGGTAAATGTGATTCCAGTCACCTGTCTGGATCTGGTGCCTTTTGTCGAGGCTGGCGAGCAGATGAGTCCCGCGTGTCTAGCGACATTAACTAAGATTTTACAACCAGTTGTAGATCAGGGTGCAGACTATTTAGTACTTGGATGTACACATTACCCCTTCCTAAAATCGTCAATTCAGTATATTTTTGGTCATAAAATGACATTGATTGACTCTGGATTGGCAGTTGCAAGACAAACCGCCCGTATTTTGATCAAAAATGAGTTATTATTTGAAGGCGAGCGTAAAGAAAGTGTAAGAATCGAAATTTTTGTCAGTGGTCAAAATGCTGAACAAGTTCAACCGATTATACAGCACCTGATTCCGGACGATATTCAATGGTCTGTAAGTAATATATAAGCTGAGTTTTAAGTCAGTGAATTACATTATTTTAAAATTTGATATTTTTAAGTGGGGCACGCATATGCAACAGCTCATGGAAATCGAGGTGAACTGTGCATATTCGCGGTAGTTGGAGAGGGTTTGGAATGCTGGATAAACGTTATCAGGTTTTTATATCCACATCTGGTTCGGAAATGCAGCCAGAGCGTATCATCTTGTCGCAAACACTGGTGGGTATGGGCTTCTTCTCCTGGGGGCTGGAACAGCGTAATCCACTCAGTACTGCCTTTGCTCGCCGTCAGATTGATGACTGTGACTATGTGGTAATCCTGCTGGGAAGCCAGTATGGTGAACAGTCCGTTTCTGGCGTTGGCTATATGCACCTTGAATATATCTATGCAGTAACCAAGCAGAAACCAATTATTGTATTTATGCATGATGACCCTGCCTCTCGTGAGCCGTCCCTGCATGATGCCAAAGCGGAATTGCGTGAAAAATTTAATGACTTCCGAAAACTGCTACAAAATGAAGTCGATCAGGTCTTTACCTATCGTAGCCTGCGTGATCTGGAAATGGCAGTTCGCCTGAACATGCCCCAGATGCTAGAACGCTATCCGGTGACTGGCTGGGTACGTCCCCAAAATGCCCAAGCCCTGCATGATGAAATTGATCAGCTCAAGGCGCGTATTGCCCAAATGGAAGCAGAAGCAGGCAAGCGTGAGCCTGATCCATTCCTGAGCTTGCCTAAAGTGTCCATGCATGAAATTTTTTCTTTTGAATATCGCATGCATGCCTATCAGGATGGTAACTTTAAAGAGCTCAAAATTCAGAAAAAACTGACCTGGGCCGAGCTTCTGGCAATTCTTGGATCTACTTTTGTCAATTCAACGCCAGAAGAATTCTTCTCTAAGCGCCTGAATGAATATTTAAATGAAACCGGTCTGGAAGATGCACGTATAGAAATGCCACGTGCACATGCCGTGGCACGTGCACAGATGAACATTCGTGCCTTGCATAGCCTGAAAATGCAGATGCGACAAAATGACTGGATTGTACCGACTGGCCGTGATGACCGTCAGCGTTTACTATGGCAGATCACGGCTAAAGCCCAGAAACTGATAGAAAGTAATTTACTGGATAAAGATCGGGTTTTTCAATATAAGTCAGTATATTAATCCATATTATAAATTTATTGAAAACTGTTAAAGTACAGGGGTTGACCCCTCAAGACGGATGATCTGAATGTTTGCTAAACCGAAAGTCACCATTATCCTGGCAAATCTCGGTACCCCTGATGCTCCTACCGTTCCCGCAGTACGAACTTTTCTGCAGCAGTTCCTGTCCGATCAGCGTGTCATTGAAATCCCCAAACCGCTCTGGCAGATCATTTTGCGCCTGTTTATTTTACCTTTCCGTCCTAAACGGGTTGCGCAGGCTTATGCAAAAGTATGGGCTAAAGATTCACCCATGCGTGAAATCCTGCTGCAACAGGTTGAAGCAGTCAGAGCAGAATTGACTCAGCGTTATCCACAATTCGAGCTGAATGTGGTGCCCGCCATGACCTATGGCAATCCGAACATTCAGACTGTTCTTAGCCAGATCAGTGCACAACCTCAGGATCATGTGATCCTGTTGCCCTTGTTCCCGCAGTATTCAGCCACTTCCACTGCGCCGCTGTACGATGCAGTCGCGAGATGGGTACTGACTCAGCGTAATCTTCCGGGTTTATCACTAATTCGTGATTATTATCAGCATCCACTGTTTATTCAGGCATTGGCACAGAGTGTGCGTGACTATCAGGCGATTCATGGCAAGCCAGAAAAGCTGTTAATGTCGTTTCATGGTATTCCACAGCCTTATGCTGATAAAGGCGATCCCTATGCTGACCGTTGCCGTATCACCGGGAAAATGGTAGCTAAAGCTTTAGGGTTATCTGAAGATCAGTATGCGATTAGCTTCCAGTCACGTTTTGGCAAGCAGGAATGGGTTAAGCCTTATACCGATGCCTTGATTGAAGAGTGGGGCAAACAGGGGGTGAAATCAATTCAGGTCATGAGTCCGGCTTTCTCGGCGGATTGCCTGGAAACCTTAGAAGAACTGGCAATGGAAAATGCGGATACCTTCAAGGCTAATGGTGGTGAACGCTATAGCTATATTCCGGCATTGAATAGCCGCGAAGATCATTTGCAATTGCTCAATTCATTGCTACAGGCTAATCTTGATGCATTGACTCATACTCTCGCTCACTAATTTTTTGAGGTTTTAAAGCCTATGCTCCAAGTCAAAATTGTTCCTGTAACTGCCTTTCAGCAAAACTGTTCCATTTTATGGGATACAGACAGCAAAGAAGCAGTTTTGATTGATGCCGGAGGTGAGCCGGAAAAACTGAGAGCAGAAGTCGAAGCGCTTGGTCTGACGGTCAAAGCATTATGGCTGACCCATGGTCATTTAGACCATGCTGGAGCGGTGGGTGCTTTGAAAAAAGCCTGGAATGTGCCGGTGATTGGTCCACATAAGGATGATGCGTTCTGGCTGGAGATGATTCAGGAAGTCTCTGCCCGTTATGGCTTCCCGATTCCGGAAAAGGTAGAAGTGACTGAATGGCTGGAGGGCGGTGAAGTACTGAAACTGGGGGACGAAGAGTTTGAAGTCCGTTTTGCACCGGGTCATACCCCAGGTCATGTCATGTTTTATAACCGTAATCATGGTTTGCTGTGGACGGGTGATGTGCTGTTTAAGGGTTCGATTGGTCGTACTGACTTCCCACGTGGCAATCATCAGCAATTACTTGATTCAATTCAGCGTGAATGCTTTAGCCTGCCTGAGGAAACCCAGTTTATCTCAGGGCATGGTCCAATGAGCACGATTGGTTTTGAAAAGCAGCATAATCCTTTTGTGGCAGGTAAAGCAGGTTAAGCGCTTAATGTACACGTAGTAGCTATCTAAAAAATGAAAAAGGAATCGATTCTAGATTCCTTTTTTATTTGAGTGGGTTAATGGGTTATACAGATTACATATTAAGCGAAAGGGTCATTTTGTAATTTATGTACCTGAAGTCTAATAATCCAAAAAGCCAGTGCAATGAGTATACCAATGCTAATAAAAAAATAATCATGGCGCATGATACCCGTGCCAATACTGAGACAGCATAGTAGAACAAACAAGAACATGACAGTCTTGAGTATAATTACTAACATTTATAAATCCCCAAAAATATAAGTCATTGACATTCTTTATAATTTTTTATGTTTTCTTACTTGTTTAAAGTAAAAAATATTTTATTATCAACTATATAGAATGTCTACGTAGTTTAACATTTGACCAAAAATAAATTCAAGATAAATACTGACCTTAGTTTAATAAAACTTATAAATAATTCTTCTTTTAGCTAGAGTTTCTAACAGACTGTGCAAATATTTTGGTTTTTACTTCAAGCGAAAGGATCATGTTGCAGTTGCTGGATTTGCAGTCTTAATATCACAATGGCCAGAACCAGCAGGATACCAATCAAGATAAAGATATAGTCCTGTTTCCAGAGTCCAAGGCCAATACTGGCGCAGCATAGCAAGAGCAAGAACAGCATAAAAATTTTAAGCAGGAGGATAAACATCGGCATGTCCTCTTTTTTTGTTATTTTATTGGAATAGTTATTTAAATTTTATTTTATTAATCAAGAATATAGTGTTTTTAGGCTAGTCTAGCACCAAATGAAAAAGGAATTCAATCCGAATTCCTTTCCTCTGGTCAGTCTCATTTAAAACTGGTCTTCTTCACGGCCTCCATCAGCTTGCGGAGCATCTTGAGTCGGCAGCTTATAGTCTTCATTGGCCCAGGCACCCAAATCAATCATCTTGCAGCGTTCGGAACAAAAGGGACGAAACGCATTGCCTTCCCACGTAGTCAGTGCACCACAACGTGGGCATTTCAGGGTCGTTGGCATGGACAATACTCCACAAAAAATTGGATTCAATTAGGCAAACATAGCCGCACTTGTTAGACTTATGCGGTTTTCATTAGTTTGATCTGATTATGCCAATTCGTCAATTTCAAGCGCAGCGTATGCATGCCCCTCGTGATTTTCAAAGCATTAGCCCTGAACCGATTTGTGTCGAAATTGGTGCAGGTAAGGGCAAGCATGCCTTGTTATTTACCCGGACACATCCAGAGCACAAACTGATTGCAATTGAACGGACCCGTGAAAAATTTCTGGCCATGCAAAAGCAGCATGAATTGGAAGGCCAGCCAAATTTAAAAACTGTACATGCTGATGCCCTGCCATGGGTGGTACATGCACTGTATCCTGGCCAGGTAGAGCAGTTCTTTGTCCTATATCCAAATCCGGAACCACATAACCCGGCACAGCGTTGGGCCAATATGCCGTTCTTTGAATTTTTGCTATCACGGCTGAAAACAGGTGGTTCGATTACGTTGGCAAGTAATATTCCGGAATATATTGATGAAGCTGAACAGCAGATGAAAGAGCTATGGAACCTGCCTTATGACAAGCAGATCATTGCATCCGATTCGGCCCGTACTCATTTTGAGATCAAATATCTGGAACGTGGTGAACTTTGTCAGCAGCTCATTATTACGAAACCTGAGGGTTATACCACCCGCTTTGATGATTTCCAGCCTCTACAGGGGCAAAATGTTGCGCCTGTGGAATAAGCCATGAGTAAACGCATTGCGATTGTTGGTACTGGCCCGGCAGGGCTGATGGCAGCAGAAGTGCTGAGCCAGCAGCATTATGACGTACATGTCTATGAGCAGAAGCCTTCAGCTGCGCGCAAATTTCTGATGGCAGGCAAGACCGGCCTGAATATCTCGCATGCTGAACCGGTAGAACAGTTTATCCAGCGTTATGATCAGGCTGAATGGCTGGCGCCGTGGGTAAAACGTTGGGATACTGCCTGGATCCAAGAGTGGATGCAAGGTTTGGGCATTGAACCCTATATTGGTTCTTCTGGACGGGTGTTTCCAACCGAAATGAAGGCCGCTCCGCTGTTACGTGCCTGGTTAAAACGTCTGGCCGAGCAGGGGGTACAGTTTCATTACCGCCATCAGGTGACCCAGTTAAAACAGAATCAATTGGAACTATTGGATCTGAAAACTGATGAGCTACGAACAGAACTCTTTGATGCGATTATCCTCGCCTGTGGCGCGGTATCCTGGTCAAAGCTTGGCAGTGATGGTCAATGGCAAGCATGGCTAAAGACAGAAGAAATTGAGCCTTTTCAGGCCAGTAATGTCGGAGTGGAGTATCCATGGTCTAGGTTTATACAGCCCATCTTTGGTCAGCCACTGAAACGGGTTGCAGCTTGGGTGGAAGGCAGTGACAAGACTATGGGTGATATCGTCATCAGTCATTATGGTCTTGAAAGTGGCTTGATCTATAAACAGGGACGTGGTTTGCGTGAACAGGTCAAACGTGGGCAGCCCATGCAACTGTATCTGGACCTGTTTCCCGATCAAAACGCAGCACAACTGGCGCATAAACTGCAATCCAGCAAGAAGCAGTCTTTAAGCAATGTCTGGCGCAAGGCAGGACTGGAAGGCGCTAAAGCTGCACTGGTGCGAGAGCTGGTGCCTAAAAATATCTGGCAGGATGCTGAACATCTGGCACAGCAAATTAAACAGTTGATGGTTCCTCTTCAGGGATTCCGTCCAATTGAAGAGGCGATTAGCTGCGCAGGTGGTGTAAAACGTGATGTGCTGACGGAACATTTGCAACTTAAATCCAATCCTTATGTATTCCTATGTGGAGAAATGCTGGACTGGGATGCGCCCACCGGTGGTTATCTGTTGACTGCCTGTATGGCAACCGGTCGTGCAGCGGGTGAAGGTGTCGCGGCTTATCTGTCTGATTCTGCTTGAAGCGAAGATATTTTAGACATTCACAGTCAGTAATTTTTTAGGCTATATTGGGCGAAAATTATTCACAAGGAGGTTTGCTGATATGTCGACTCAAGATCATTATGCCGGTAGCTGTCTCTGCGGTGGAATCCAGTATGAAGTTCGTGGATCGCTGGGTGATATTATTCAATGTCACTGCCGCCGTTGCCGTAAAGCTACCGGTACTGCCTTTGCTACCAATAGTCCGATTGCTAAAGCAGATTTTCATCTGCTGCAAGGACAGAAATTACTCAAGTCATTCACTACCACGACTGGCGTGAGCCGAAATTTCTGTAGCGAATGTGGTTCTCCGATTTATAGCGTGAAAGCAGATCTGCCGGATGTTTATCGTCTGCGTATTGGCAGTCTGGATACACCGATTGAGCAGAAACCGACTTGCCATTTCTATGTCGGTTCTAAAGCTGAGTGGGAGGACATTCACGATACCTTAGCGCAATATCATGAACGTCCTTAACAGAAAGCAGATCAGTCTTACTGGACTTTAGCCTGAGTTTTTGCATACTGGTTACGCCAGTGTTCCAGCTGTTCCTGAGCATGCAGATACTGTCCCAAACCTTTTACACTTTCCTTGGCATCATGCTGGATCGCTTTATCTGAAGAGGTTGTGCCCAGCAGTTTTTGCTGCTGTTCCCAATATTGATAAATTAGCCCCTGAATATAACGACCCTGTTCAGTTTTTAGTTCCAGACTTTTTAATAAAGTCAGTGCAGACTGGATATGGTCGCGCTGGCGTTGCTGCATAAATTCTTCAGTCAGATTACCTTCCTTACGCATATGCTCAGTTTCAGCTTCAATATCCTCATTTAAGGATTGCAGGCGCTGCTCAAAGTCATCCAGTACGGCAATATCATGTTGATCATCCGCTGTTTGCGGAAAATCTTTCACCGGTTGTGTTTTCAGTTCCTTCATCACTTCTTCAGCTGCTTCATTTTGCTGAGTCGCTTCCTGTTTCGGCGCATCTTTCTGATTACACGCCACCAGCAACAGGGTGGATGTAAGCAAGGTGATTCGGCTGAGATTCTGAATATTTGGCATTGTTTTGTCCTGTTAAAGTTTTATCAAGGCGTTAGAATTTTTTGAAAGATATAGACATGGGTAATATAGGGGAAGTCAATCTGTTCATCAGGCTGCTTGCCAGTATGTTCTCGTACGATTTGTTCAAACTGAGATTTGAGTTGCTGCTGTGCATCATCAGACTGGGCGGCGATAAAGCTGGTCGAGAGCAGACGTTTGGACACCACCTGTTCGACGGTTCCAGAATGGAACTGCTGCAAAGTCGTTTCTGCTACCGGGTGAAACAGCTGCTGATCTTGAAATACATCGCGCCACTGACCACTATGGTAGCGTGGCGTATCGCCTTCCATGGGGAGAATAAATTCTGCCAGAGCTTTGACCCAGTCGACATTAACATCACGTTGGTTCCAGATCAGGACCAGATAGCCCTGATCTTTCAGAATCCGATGAATTTCCTTAAGGCTGTCGAAATTGGCGAACCAGTGAAAAGACTGTGCGCAAAATACAGCATCCATCAAGGCATTTTCTAGCGGCAGAGCGTCACTCATCGCCTGCAAGGTCGGAATATCTGGATGAACCTGCTTGAGTTGCGTTAACATCTCTGCGACAGGATCAACCGCCAGAATATGCGAACTGAGTAATTTTAGCTGGGGCAGGAATTTACCGGTACCGCTACCCAAATCAAGTAATTGGGCATGACGGGGTAAGCCAAGCTGCTGTTGCAACCAGGGTACTAATGCTTCAGGATAACTTGGGCGCACCTGCTGATAGCGCTCGGCAGCGCTACTAAAAGCTTGTTGTGCAGCAGGATGTAATGATTGTGTCATATTTTGCGCTTTTTAATCTTGGTCTTCGCTATAAAATAGCATATTCATTTTTGCATCGTTTTGCGCCATTGAATTTGTAATGGAAGCGTTCGCTTTACAGGCATGGGAAAGTTATGGAAAAACAAATCGTCTTTGAAGATGAGCACATTCGCGCAATCTTTATGCCGGGTTCATCTTCAGAACTGATCTTCTCCTTTGGGGATCTGATTACCCGTGCCAAGGGAACCACCATCAATGCAGAGAAGTCGCTGCAAAAGTTTGAATTCAATGTGCTCGGGATTATGCCCAAGGATAAATCCTGGTTTCCACAAGCGTCTATGCAGGCCATGCTGGACGCGATTGCTGAACTGATTGCACCATTTGAGCAGCGTATTGCCTATGGCGGTTCAATGGGCGGTTATGCGGCGATTAAATATTCCAATGCTCTGGATGTACAGCGCGCCGTAGCCATGGTGCCGCAATACTCGATTGATCCGGAAGATGTGAAAGACGCCCGCTATAACATGTTCTATCAGCCGGAACTGAATGGCGAGATGCGCATTACTAAGGCAGATGTCAGTGAGGATCGTGAATACATTATTATTTATGATCCGCACTATGCCCAGGACCGTGCGCATTATCATAAGCTCAGAGAAGTCCTGCCGCCACATCACGTATTGCATCTGGCTTTTACCAATCACGATGCGATTGCCGTGTTGGCAAGCTCCGAACTGGTGAATGATTTCCTGCTGCATGAATTTGATGCCAGCTATTTTTATCAGAAGATGCGCCGGGTCAAAAAGAACAGCAAGTTTTATTACCGTAAGGTGATTGAAAACCTGTTGCCACGGCATCGGATGGCTTTGGGCCGTATCCTGAAAAATAATGACCTGCAACTCGATTCACAGTTTTTTGATGCCAATCAGAAGCAGACCATTTTGCGCGAGTTACTCAGCAATAAACAGGTGGATCAGCATGATCTGATGAAACTCGGCATTCAGGTCAATCTGCCACAGGAAAACCGTCAGATCCTGCTGGATATCTATGGGCATGGTCTGGTGTTCAATGTCATCAGTAACAAGATTGAAAGCTATGCCGATCAGGCGATTGCGCTGAACCATAAATTCCTGATTCCGATTTATGCGCGCGGCAATGGCCTGTTGACCATCAGCTTGAATGACGAACGTTATCTCGTCGTCATGAATGACCGTCATATGATGAAGCTGGTCAAGGAACAGGAACCGCTTTCGGTCGGAATGCACCCAATTCTGATGAAACGTTATACAGATTTCTATATGTTCGGTTATAAGGAATTAAGTCTCAAAACTGATGAATACGGTGCAGCGGCGTTTGTTGATGACAGTGACAAAAATACGCACTTTGTGACACGCAGTGAAGCAAATTAACTTGAAATATCACTTAAAAACAATGGCTTGACTTATTGTTTTGCTGGCATAAGATGTAGTTATGCGGTATGGATTTTTCATCACCGCACGCGATCGTTTTCGTGAGAAGGGGGTACATCTTATGCAATCTACACAGTTCGCCACCATATTTTTAATGCTAACTTTGGGCCTGCCCAATCTGGCATTCGCCAAAGATAGCGTACACCCGACCATTATTTTCCTGAGTGCAACTATCGTATTTTTGATGATTCTGACCGTTTATATTGTTTACAAAATTCGTCATTCTGTGCGTAACCATCTGGATAAACCACTCGATTAAACAAAGCAGGATAAAGTCTAAAAAACGGTTGAAAACCCTGTATGACTTGTTTTAAATGGCAGGATAAATTGTCTAACAGGATTGAGGGTCAGGCCGTGAAAGCCGTATATTTGGATTATGCTTCTCTAGATCAACAGGATCTCGACTTTCAGGCGCTGCATGGCGTATTTGACGAGTTAACCTTATATCCTGCTACTTCTGTGGCTGAACTTTTGCCACGCGTGCAAGATGTCGATGTCATCATCACCAATAAAGTCATGGTAAATGCCGAAACCATTCAGCAATGCCCTCAACTGAAACTGATTTTAATCTCTGCGACTGGTACCAATAATGTTGACTTGGCCGCAGCCAAAGCACGCAATATTGTCGTGTGTAACTGCCAAGCCTATGGCACTTCCGCTGTCGCCCAACATACTCTCATGTTAATGCTGAATCTGGCGACGTCTTTCCTGCCTTATCAGCAAAAATTACAACAAGGCGAATGGCAAAAGGCGACGCAATTCTGTTTGCTGGATGCACCGATTGTAGAACTGTCTGGTAAGACTCTCGGCATTGTGGGTTATGGCGAACTGGGTAAAGCTGTCGCCAAATTGGCAGAAGCGTTTGGTATGAATGTGATGATCGGATCATTACCTAACCGTCCGGGGGATGCCTCACGTGTACCATTCGCGGAGTTATTGCCACAGGTTGATTTCCTGAGTTTGCATTGCCCACTGACTGAAGATACCCATAACCTGATCAGCCATGCCGAGCTGGAAGCCATGAAATCCAGTGCCTTCCTGATTAACTGTGCGCGTGGCGGTATTGTTGATGAAGCGGCTCTGGCACAGGCATTACGTGCAGGCAAAATCGCAGGTGCTGCCACCGATGTACTGACGATAGAGCCGCCGAAAGAAGGCAATATTCTGCTCGATCCAGGCATTCCGAATTTGATCGTTACCCCGCACAATGCTTGGGGCAGTGTCGATGCTCGCCAACGCATCGTGGATCAGATGGTAGAAAATGTTAAAGCCTTTCAGGCGGGCCAGCCGATTCGACAGGTGAACTGATCTGATTTAGTTAATCCAGATATTATTCTCTTCAGATTAAAAAAGCCCTGAACGGGCTTTTTTAAATATTCTATTTTTTAGAGATCATCCACTGCATAACTGGTTGCACCACCTGAACTGGATGGTGACTGCGGTGTGACACTTTGCGTTGCTGTTGAAGATTGGCTTAAAGGCTGCTGCTCAATCGGGACTTGCTGTTGCGGATTACCGCGCCAGACATCTTTAGTCTGCTGGATTTTCTGACCGGTTTGCTGAGCCACTTGTGTTGCGCCTTGGTCTACTTTTTCAATGGTGGTGGCTGCGGTGGATTTGGTATTGTCCCAGGCACGATCCACACCCGGCTTGATTTTGGCAATGCCTTTTTCTGCTGCTGCACCAACTTTTTCAGCGGTATTGATTACACCTTGTTGGGTTTTATAAGCAAATACATGCAGCAGGTTTGGATTATCACCATAAGGGACAATCGGTTTTGCATCTTGCTGCGTTTCACTAGCTTGAACAGTCTGGATAAAAAGAGGCGTACACATCAATAATGCAGTGCTGAGGATCTTGGTTTTTTTCATCGTCGTTTTTTTCAGGGTCATAAGGGATCGACCTCGCAGATTGGGATAACGGTCTTAATTCTGTTTTCAGTGTAATGGAAGGTAATGTAAAAACAATGAATATTCTGTGCGATTCACTTAAATGATCCGAGAAAGAAGGAAGTAAAGCTGGCTGATCTCAAGAATAGGTAGAGAATAAATTTGATAGGAAGACTATTTGAAAGAAAAGTTGCCCCATATTTGATGTAAATACAGGGCGGGGTGCTTAGTTACACTGTTCGATTGCTTCTTTGGCAAAGTGATTACGTAGTGCCAGGAAGTTCTTTTGAGCGGTTTCGCTGTGCAGGTCAAATTTCTGTGCAGTGCTGGTGTTGTCGCGCTGGAAAGTTGCTGAGCCAGCATCAATCAGGGTCAAACCTTTAAAAGACCATTGTTCAATTACGCGGCTGCTTTCAAGCTGGCCTCTAAATTCGATCACGCATTTGTCCATGAATTTGGTCAGTTTTGCGCTGTTGTTCGTCGTTTCAGGATAAACCTCAAGATTCTGTACTTCCTGTAATACGCCCAGTTGGAGTTGAGGAACGGTCGGTTGAGATGTACACGCTGAAAGGGCAATACCCGCAAGACCAGTCAAAATAAGAGCTTTAAATTTCATATGATTCTTTCTTGTTGAGTGTTGTTAGGTTGAGTATAGGGATTTGAATGAAAAATGGCTATAAAAACTAGTTTTCAATTAATTCAAATATCGCTTCACCATTGTTTACCTGAATTAGTATTCTTTCACCTTTAAGTGTAGGTTCGATTTTAAGTAAGAATAGCCCTGTATTAAGAATTAAATCATTAAGATTTTTAAATCCGTATTCCATTTTGATTTTTTGATTAGCATCAGGAAATTTTTTATTAATTGATGTGCCTACGGTTGTCAGTGAAATCCAACCATCATTTTTTTTATTATTAATGATTAAACTTTCAATTTCTTTATAAATTTCATCTGCAGGGAAGAGGAAACGTGTCTTAAACAGATTGGATTTTAAAAAATTAATTTGAGTCTCTAAGCTTTTTTGAGCCGTCAAAAAATATTGATCAAATTGATCTAAAAAAGGCTTATGCTTTTTCTCCAAAGTTAATAAAAAATCAACAGCTGCTTTGGATTCATCGAGATTGGATAAATTATATTTTTCTTGAAAGTGATGTGTTATGAAATTTCGATCTTTAACAAATTCTTGTAGTTGGCTATTTAGTTTATGATGACTGTGTTCACATAAATTAAAAGATACTTTCATATCTAGACGAAGAGCATCTTCAGGTTCAGGAATGATCGTATCTTCCTCTGAGGGATTCACGAGAAACAATGAATTTAAAGCTTTTGTAGTTAAACCACCTAATGTTTGATTTTGTACAGATGGTTCTATAATCAGTGGTAGATCATTGGGTTTAGAAATAATAGTTCTATTCATCTTCACGAGGCTTTTTAGCCTCATCTCTATTGTTTGAAAACGAATAAGGTGTTTTCCAAGTAAGGAATAAATTCTTTCTCTAATTTCGTCGATATTTTGCATTCTAAATATATTAAAAAAACCCCACTAATTTATAGCGGGGTTTTGTTTAGATTTCAAGCAATTAACACTTAGTGTTGAAGCACTGAAATATCAGCCACTTTCGTAAACAAGTCACGCAATTGTGCAAGCATACGTAAACGGTTCGCTTTTAATTCAGCATCATCAGCCATGACCATCACACCATCAAAGAATGCATCTACAGGTGCACGAAGTGCAGCTAAAGCAGAAAGCGCAGCAGTGTAGTCTTTCGCAGCAAACAACGGCTCAACCACAGGCGTGATTTTCGCAAGTTCAGCGAACAATGCTTTTTCAGCATCTTCAACCAAGTTTGCTTCAACCACTGAGCCTTCAGGTGCAGCTTCTTTTGCAAGAATGTTGGCAACACGCTTATTCGCAGCAGCAAGAGCAGCAGCTTCAGGCAAGGCACGGAAGTGATTGACTGCATTTACACGCTTGTCAAAATCAAGAGGAGATTTTGGAGACAACGCTTGAACGGCTTGAATTACATCAACAGCAACGCCTTGGTCTTCGTATTTCGCACGGTAACGACCTTCAAGGAATGCAACAGCATCATTTAGCGTCTTATCATGATCTTTCAATACATCGCCATAAGCAGCAAGAGCAAGTTTGATGAGGTCTTCAATCGACACATCAAGCTCATTTTCAGTCACGAGACGTAAGATACCAATCGCAGAACGACGTAGTGCAAACGGGTCTTTAGAACCTGTAGGCGCTTGACCAATACCGAAAATACCAGTCAAAGTATCTAAACGGTCTGCAAGTGCAATCGTTGTACCTGTCTTAGTTTTCGGTAAAACGTCACCTGCGAATTTAGGTAAATACTGCTCACCTAAAGACTCAGCAACTTCGTCATTTTCGCCTTCAAGACGTGCGTAGTAAGTACCCGCGATGCCTTGAAGTTCTGGGAATTCACCCACAAGTTCAGAGGTTAAGTCGCATTTCGCAAGAAGTGCCGCTTTTTCAGCATCAGCCGCATTTGCACCTGTAATTGGCGCTAAAGCTACAGCGAGTTTTGCAATACGTTCAGACTTATTCCAAAGCGTACCGAGTTCTGCCTGGAAGACCATGTTTGCCAGTTTCTCTTTACGAGAAGCAAGCGGCTGTTTTTGGTCTTGTAAAAAGAAGAATTCAGCATCTGACAAACGTGGACGAACCACTTTCTCGTTACCTTCAATAATTTGTGTCGGGTCTTTCGACTCAATGTTTGACACAGTAATGAAGTACGGTTGAAGTTTATTATCGCTATTCACTAAGCAGAAATACTTTTGGTTGTCCTGCATCGTGGTGATCAACGCTTCTTGAGGAACCGCAAGGAAGCGTTCTTCGAAGCTTGCACGAAGCGCAACAGGCCATTCAACCAGTGCAGTCACTTCATCACGAAGATCCGCAGGCACAATCGCAATTGCATTTACTTCATCAGCCAATGCTTTCACTTGACCATCAATGATGGCTTGACGCTCTTCAAAAGACGCCACAACGTAAGCTGTTTTTAACTTCGCTAGGTATTCATCAGCATGCGTTAAAGTAATCGCTTCAGGTGCATGGAAACGGTGACCATAGGTCACATTACCTGCTTTGTGATCTTGAATGGTTGCATCAACCACATCGTTGTCTTTTAATAACACCACCCATTTTACAGGACGCACGAATTCGGTACGGCTTGCCGCTGAACGCATGCGTTTTGCGATTGGTAGGTTGTCTAAAGCATTTTGTAAAATTTGTGGTAAAAGTACATCAAGGCTTTGACCTTTGACATCTTTTAAGTAGCATACTTTTTCAACTTTACCGGCCTGGAAAGTTGATACTTGATCAACAGTGATGCCTTGACCACGCATAAAGCCTTCTAAAGCTTTGGTTGGATTGCCTTCAGCATCAAACGCCGCTTGTTTTGCAGGACCGTCAAAACGTTTTTGAGTGTCTGCTTGTGCGCCATCAACATTGATAATTTTAAGTGCAAGGCGACGTGGTGCTGCATAAGCTTCGATTGAATCAAAAGCAAGACCCGCATCTTTTAAGCCTTTAACCGTTTCAGCTTGCAAAGCATCACGTAATTTTTTCAGGCTTTTCGGTGGAAGTTCTTCACAGCCTAATTCGAACAATACTGTATGTTTAGACATTATTTGCTCTCCTTAGATTCAACTTTTGCTTCTGCTTCAACTTGCGCTTTTAATTGTGCCAACACTTCATCACGTAGATGTGGTTCTGCCATTGGGAAACCAAGTTCAGCACGTGCTGCTACATAGCTGGTTGCAATCGAACGTGCCAATGTACGTACACGTAAGATATAACGCTGACGTTCAGTCACAGAGATTGCACCACGTGCATCAAGCAGGTTAAAGCTATGCGATGCTTTCACCACTTGCTCATAGGCAGGAAGTGGCAGCTTTGCTTCGATTAAACGCGTTGCTTCAGCTTCATAGAAGTCGAACAGTTCAAACATTTTATCGACTGGTGCATATTCAAAGTTATAAGTCGATTGTTCTACTTCATTTTGATGGAACACATCGCCATAGGTCACTGTACCGAACTGACCTTTGGTCCAAACCAAGTCATAAACTGAATCAACACCTTGCAGGTACATTGCCAGACGCTCAAGACCGTAAGTAATTTCGCCTGTTACCGGGTAGCATTCAACACCGCCCACTTGCTGGAAGTACGTGAACTGAGTCACTTCCATACCGTTCAGCCAAACTTCCCAACCTAAGCCCCAGGCGCCCAGTGTTGGAGATTCCCAGTTATCTTCCACAAAACGGATGTCGTGAACTAAAGGATCAATACCGATGGCTTTTAAAGAATCCAGATAAAGCTGCTGGATATTGTCCGGGTTTGGCTTCAATACCACCTGAAACTGGTAGTAGTGTTGCAAACGGTTCGGGTTTTCACCATAACGGCCATCTTTCGGACGGCGTGATGGCTGAACATAAGCTGCGTTCCAGGTTTCAGGACCTAGCGCACGAAGGAATGTTGCAGTGTGGAATGTCCCTGCACCCATTTCCATGTCGTAAGGTTGCAAAACGACGCAGCCTTGCTCCGCCCAGTAGTTTTGTAAGGCAAGAATTAAGCCTTGGAAGGTATCAATATGCGATATGGCGCGACTCATGGTCATCCACTTAAAATTAGAGAAAAATTGTGCTTGATTATAAGGATTTTACAAGGGTGTGGCAAAGGTTATCCATGAATTGCCTGCGCCGCTTTTTATTCGCCTGACGCAACTGCCTGTTCATGCGCACGCAGACTGAGAAAGATAAAAAATCCGATAGAGGGCAGGCTAAAACAGGAAATCATGAATAGAGTACTGAGCAGATCATTGGAACTGAGGAAATAAGCCAGAATCAGCGTTGCCAGAATACCCACCAGTACAATACTGAAGATATGAAACTGCTGTAGATGGTGTAATACGAATAGACTGATACATAAAGGAATATAGATCAGGCAAAGATAGAACAGGAGTCCGAAAATGTACATGATCAGCATGAAAGTCACCATCGAGAGTAGAAGTGAGCTCGAAGTCATAGCCAGGAATAACAAGTGCAAGATCAGCAGCACGAACATCAAAGGGCCATAGAGTGAGGCTAAACCGAGTACAGGTGCCAGCAACAGTTGTACTGCAATTCCGGTTTTGGTTTGTTGTAAAGGCTGGATTAGAAAATGCATCGTTTTTATTCTTGTTTGAGAGAAGAAAATACGCCGCTTAGGCGCGGCCCTGATTATAATTTTTTAGATAGAGCACCCTCAGCATAAGCAGAAAAACCAATGAGTAAAAGATATAAAATAAATACATCTTTAAAGCCAAGGGTTTTATAATGCCTGCACTCCCCAAAACAATAATTCAGGCCAACCGTGTTGCATAGTTCCTCAGAATGGCTGCAAAGCCTTAAGCCAAATTTTAAAATTCTTCCTGTCAAAGACCGTATCCTGTGTGGTTTAGGTGCATTGATCGGTCTGGCACTGTCGTCTTTAATCAGCTTGTGGGCACTGGGCGATTTTCAGGCCTGGTATATCGCGCCGATGGGTGCTTCGTCAGTATTACTGTTTGCCGTACCTGCCAGTCCGCTGGCACAGCCGTGGAATATGGTGGTTGGAAATACTATTGCCGCGATCGTAGGGGTGAGCTGTACTTTGCTGTTTCCCAGCCTGACCCTGGCATTTAGTCTGGCCGTAGCAATTGCGATTATATTGATGCTAAGCACCGATTCTCTGCATCCACCGAGTGGGGCGGTGGCGATTACAGCGGTACTGGGCGGCAATGCCATTCATGAGCTGGGCTATGCTTTTGTGTTCTATCCGGTCTTGCTGAACTCGGTACTGTTAATGGTGGTAGCGATAGTATTTAACCGGATGTTGGGTAAGGCTTATCCGCAACAGCTGCAGATTAATACCCGTTCTAAAGATCCAACCCCGACCCAGAAAGTGACGATTCAGCCACAGGATATTCAGGCTGTACTTGATCAACAGACCCAGTTGCTGGATATCAGTGAATATGACCTGCAAAAAATTATTCTGGAAGCACAGAGCAAGGCCAGTGAACGTGCTGACAGCCCATTCCTGTGTCAGGATATCATGAGTAAAGACGTTGCCAGCTTGCAGGAAAGTGATGATATCCGGCATGCCTTGGCGAAATTCCGACAGATGAATCTGATGAGCCTACCGGTAGTGAATGCGGAAAAGAAACTGGTTGGAACTTTGGCGATGTATCAGCTGGTGGAATGGTTTGAGCGTGCCACCGATATTCGCAGTGGCTGGGAATCCGAAGTCGGGCATATCATGAGCCGGAAGGTGGTGACTGTACAGCCAGGCCAGCCGATTCAGGACCTGGTGCCGTATTTCGTTGAGCGTTCCTTTAATTATATTCCGGTACTGGACGAAGGTCAGCTGGTCGGTATCATTAGCCGTGCTGACATGATTGCTGCTTTATATCAGGAGTTAAATCATTTCAAGCTGAGTGCCTGATCTGGACGGATGTAGATCTATCTTCAAAAATAAAAAAGCACGCCGTAGCGTGCTTTTTTTAATCCATTCATCTTTAGAGAAAGAACCAGTAAATAAATAGTGATACCAGGAAAATACACATGATGTTGAGGACAAAGCCAACTTTCATCATTTCCGACTGCTGAATATAACCGGTACCAAAGACAATCGCATTCGGCGGTGTTGCTACAGGCAGCATGAAAGCACAGGATGCGCCGATTCCAATCACAATCACCAGAATTTCTTTAGGCATTCCCATCTGATCGGCAATGGCGGCAAAGACCGGCACCAGTAGTGCAGCGGATGCAGTATTACTGGTAAATTCGGTCAGGAAAATAATGAAGGTTGCTACCACAAAGATAATCACTAAAGGTGAAGTATCACCAAAGGTATTTGCCAGAGTTTGACCTAAGACCAGAGAGCTGCCTGAATCTTTTAAAATGGCACTCAAGGTCAGGCCGCCGCCAAACAGATAGAGCACGCCCCAGTCGGTATTCTCTGCAATCTGCTTCCAGGTTGCGGTACCTAAAATTGCCACCATACATGCGGCCAGAATCGCAATCCAGGTATCTGGCTGGCTGATACCAAAATTCTCGGTCAGCTTTTTACTGAAAATCCAGGCCAGGGCAGTACAGATAAATAGCACCATTGCGGCAATACGGCTGCGGGTCCAGGGAATATCTTCAGTGACAAACTGCACTTTGTGATTCAGCTTGGGACGCAGCACCAGATACAGACTGATCAGCATCGCAGGCAAGATAATGAACATCATCGGCAAACCGATTTTCATCCAGTCTGCAAAGTCATAACCCAGCGCTTTGGCAGCAATGGCATTCGGTGGCGAACCTACAATTGTACCTAGACCACCAATACTGGCGGAGTAGGCAATCCCGAGCAGAATAAATACGAAGGTTTTACGTTCTTTCTCGACATCCAGATGCGAAAGTAAACCCAGCGCCAGCGGTAACATCATGGCTGCAGTAGCGGTATTGGAAATCCACATGGACAGGGCGGCAGTCACGGCAAAAATGGCCAATACTGAAATACCCAAATGTCCACCGGATAAGGAAATAATCCACATGGCAATTTTCTTGTCCAGCTTCTGGATATGCAGCGCCGTTGCCAGTGCAAAACCGCCAAAAAACAGGAAAATAACCGGATCGGCAAAGGTGGTTAAAGCAGCTTGTGTGGTAATGGGTACCAGCGCATCGCCGTCGGCCATCGGCATGGCTAACAGTACTGCCAGTATGGGAATCAGCAGGGCAGTAATAGTGATATGAATTGCTTCTGTCAGCCATAAAATACCAATAAAAGCCAGCAGAGCCAGACCTTTGCTAGCATTCTGGTCATAAGGTAAAACCTGATACAGGATAAAGGCTACAATGGCCGCGATGATAATCAGGATCCATCCTTTCATTACGCCTTTGGGCATAACGTTGGTGGGGGTGGCAAGGTTTTGACTTGTCATACGCACACTCCTTGTTTTTATACAGCTAATTTTTATGAAAAATCTTTCTAATCATAAAGATGTTTGATTACAAATTATACTAATTTAAAAAAAGATGATTTGAATGTTGTAATAATGCAGTACTCTGCCATAGAGCCTGTATGCCTAAAACCATCAATAAGCCCAAGACTAAAAATTTAAAATGCCGCTGTGACAGGCGATGACGGATTTTTCCGCCAATCCAGACGCCAATCAAAGCAAAAATGGTAATACCGATCAAAATGGATTGTTGTTGTGGATTAATCTGGGTCAGGATTGGGAACAATAAAAGTAACTGGATCAGTTTACTGACAATAAAATTCAGGTTGCTGATAATGACGATATCGGTCTTGCTGAGCTGGCTGCTAAGCAGGTACATCATCAGGAAAGGAGCCATGGCATTGGTCGCTCCACCAATCACACCAGCCAATAAACCAAAACATACCATACTCAGAATATGTGGGTTACTCTGAAAAGGTTTGGAGCGAAGCTGATCTAGTACATAAAATATAATCACTGTCCCTAGCAGCAGTTTGAGATAGCCTTCATTCAGCCATAGCAGCAGTTTGACTCCGAACAAACTGCCAATCAAGCTGCTTAAAATCAGTGGCCAATAATGTTTGAGATAATAGCGAATGCTCTGCAGCAGACTGTGCCGCGGATCAGCATTCAGCATCAACAGATTCAGGAGCAGGCAGGGAAAAATGACCAGGGTCACTGCCAGACTCAATGGATATTGGCTGGATAGTACCGCAGTACTCATCATCGGGAAGCCAAAACCACTCAACCCATGCAACAATGCTGCTACAGCACATAAGCACAGTACAATCCATTCAGCCTGCGTCATCCTGAATCCATTTCAAGGAGTTTTTAACTAAGTTATAGAGAAATCAGCCGGTTGGCAAAGGCTAAAGAAATAATTTAACAATTTATCAAATCGCCTGAAGCAGGCAAAAAAAAGCTGTGGTCATTAGGGGAAATGCCACAGCGCAAAAGGGAATTACTATTTACTCTATAAAAAGGAAACTTACAGCGGATCTTTATTTACATCACGAATTGGTCGTTGATAGCCCGTAGACTGATGCGGCGTATGTTCAACCATAGCTTGCTTTTTTGGCATGATCAGCCAAAGTACAAGATAAACCAAGATACCTGGGAAAGCGGCACTCATTATAGAGATCACCACGAAAATCAGACGCAGTAAATTTGCATTCCAACCAAAACGTTCAGCAATACCACCCATCACACCTGTAATCATGTTCGAGCGGTTAGAGCGATATAAACCAACATTGGCCATTCAGGTCTCCTTAATAATTAAGATAAAAGAACAACGACGTTCCTCTTAAAATATGGAGCTAAGTCATTATTTTTAAAGTGTCTAAATACAATTTATTCGTAAATTTATGTAAATTGGGATTAAGTATTTTTCTCGGAATCTTTAACATGAAGACGAAGGTTCCTGAATTTAATAATAATCTCCTGCCTTTGATTTTATAAAAATGCTTGGCTGTTCATAATCTGGTTGAATTAAATGAAATTTAAGGTTTTTAAAGCTTTCAAGAGACTGGAGTATCAGCTCGGTGTGATATTGCTGGGTACACTCGGGCTGGTGGGGTGTGAGCGTCATTCGGGTAAACCGATCAGTGATACTGAACTTGAGTTGCACCATAAAGAGGAGGTAGCTGTTTCTCTCGCTAATCAAGCGCTAGATGAAAGTACTCAAGCCAAGAAACTGACTGATATTGCTGGTCATGCCACTTTCAGAGAGGAAGATGGCTTTAATGGGCAGCCTATTCCAGATTATGCGGTTGACTTCGTGGGACGCTATTACACGGAAGTCAGTTGTAATGATGATGGTTTTTCTCCCTGCAAAAATGGCAAGGCAATGTTTATTCTCACCCTTGCCCCGAATGGTCTGGTATATCGCAGTATCTTGCAACATGGTCAGGTATTTACCTTCCAAAACAAGATGGCGACACCTTATTCAACCTATCGTAAAGACCGTTGGGAATTGAATCCCACTCGTAAGGAGCTGGTGGTCTACCGTAAAGAGGGCCTGGTTTTGTTTTATACTGTCAAAGACAATACCAAGCTGGTGATGAATATTGAAAAAAACCAGAAAGAGAATCGTCAAGAGCTGATGGATCAGCACTACGTGCTGCCACGTATAGCCTATGAACTGGTAAAAGATGTCGATAATCAATTGCCTTCGCCACAATAAGGCGAGGGGAGACTAAGAAAACTCACAAAAATCCTGATGCGTTGACATAGCCCAGATATAGATAAAAATTATAAAACGATTGAAAGAAAACTGTAGCTTGGTGGTTGTGTAGGACTTGAAACCACGCCCCATAGCTTAAGAAGCTCTTGCTCTAGCAACTGGACTAATAACGCACAAATATATCTAAAATAATCCCGGCATATTTTAAAATTAAGAGAGCAAGAATTCAGAAAAGACAAATCAAAGCCGTGATCGGTTGATAATCTTGATTGGAATATACAGGTATTATGATCTTCGCAGAATGGAAGAGGAATGGTGGGTCGTCCGCGACTCGAACGCGGGACCAACGGATTAAAAGTCCGCTGCTCTACCAACTGAGCTAACGACCCTGAGGAGTAGAAATGATGAAGATCATTTTTACGACGCAAGATTTGGTAATTGCGCTATCCCGAAGGATAAGATGGTGGGTCGTCCGCGACTCGAACGCGGGACCAACGGATTAAAAGTCCGCTGCTCTACCAACTGAGCTAACGACCCATATCATTTGATGGAGCGTATTGTAGCAAGATATGAAATCAGCGCAAGTAAAAAATAACAAAGTTGCCCATGTTTGATTATAAATGCAACAAATTGAATTTATATACACAAAAAATAGGCAACTTCAGCACTTAGAAGCGATATTGATAGGCCTGGATGTTAGTAAAAACTTCTGCCGTTACATCGCAATAAGCATCTGCTCCCGGTAAGCACACCAGTAAACGCTCATCAGTCTTGCTTGGATCAAATGCTTGCTCTTTCAATTTATTTTTCTGGTATTTAAAAGTACCAGTGGTTTCAACCTGTTGCTGTATACGCAGGAATACCGGAACCGAATAAGCAGGCAGACATTTCTTGAAACAGCTCAACATCTCTTTCAGATCGGTATCGTTCAGTTCAGCTTCAGGTTTCAGCGTAATGGCTGCCATACCGGCGCGACCATTGGTGTTTGGAATTTCCACCCCATACACCACAGCCTCTACAATCTTATCATACTCGGTCAGCATGTTTTCCACTTCGGTCGTCGATACATTTTCACCTTTCCAGCGGAAAGTATCCCCCAAACGGTCGACAAACTGCGCATGACGGAAACCGATGTCGCGGACCAGGTCGCCGGTATTGAAATAGGCATCACCTTTGCAGAACACATCTTTCATAATGACAGACTTATTCTTTTCCGGATCGGTATAGCCATCAAATGGCGAACGACGGGTAATTTTACCAATCAACAGGCCTGTTGTGCCTTTTTTGACACGTTTACAGTGACCTTTGGCATCACGTACCGGCTCGTTTTTGTCTTTATCGAATTCAACAATCGCGTAGGGAGTTGGGGAGAAGCCGACAGTATTGTCGAAATTGAATACATTACTGAAACCGACATTGCCTTCACTGGATGCATATAGTTCAAGTACTTCTTCAATACCGAAACGGTTTTTGAACTTATCCCAGATATTTGGACGCATACCGTTACCGATCATTTTCTTGACGCGGTGACCTTTTTCCAGCTCTGAAGAAGGTGCATCCATCAGGTAACGGCAAAGTTCCCCGACATACCCAATTGCAGACGCATCAAATTTTTGTACATCTTTCCAGAATGAAGAGGTTGAGAATTTACGGCGAATTGCAAATGTCCCCGCACCGGCAATCACACCACACCAGCACACCACCATGCCGGTCGCATGATACAGTGGCAGGGTGCAGTACATCACATCCTCTGTACCCAGGTTAAGCACATGACCATAGGTGCCATAAGCAAGGGTCCAGCGGCTATTGGTAAAGATTACGGCTTTCGGTAGACCAGTAGTGCCGGAAGTATAGATGTAGAACAGACCATCTTTACCTTGCACATTATGTGTTGTTGATGGATTGAATTTCGGGAAAGTATCAATGACTTCAGCAAGATTGATAAAACCTTCAGGTGCCTGACCAGGATTTTGTTGGGTAGGCTGATCTGCAAACCAGTGGAAACGGTCCGCCGCGATATTCAGTTCATCACGGATCTCGTTAACTGCATGACGACACTCTTCACCCACAATCAGGGCAATCGGTTTAACCAGATTAATGCTATGTGCCAGCACCTTACCGACCTGTGAGGTATTCAGCAGGGCAATGGTCACGCCAAGCTTGGCCAGACCGATCACGCTGGCGACCATTTCCGGACGGTTCTCGACCATCAGGGCAACGACATCGCCTTTTTTCGCACCTAGCGACAGGTAGTAATGTGCAATCTGGTTGGCCCAGCCATTCAGTTCTGTATAGCTAAAGCTCTGGTCTTCAAAACGCAGGGCAATACCTTCCGGGTTGCGCTGTACCGCTTTTTCAAAAGCGAGACCCAAACCTGCAGCAGTATTTGGGGTACGTAAATAAGCCTGCCTAAGCCCATTGACCAAGTTCGGTACTTTTTTCAGGAAAGCGGGGATTTTGGCTGCGACATCAGCAATACCAATCAGATCATGTTGTGTGGTTTGGCTCATGGTAATCCTATTTCTTTTACGTATCCGATACGTGCACTGAATATGCAATAACTGTCCGTTGTAGTTTTAATGGTTGATTTAAAGAGTAATCAACCTAATTTGACAAAATCTAGCAAAAAAAACCTAGTCACCGAAATGACTAGGTTTTTTTTAGTTACTGCAATTGGGCGAATTATGACTCAGTTGCAGTATTGGCTTTCTTCGGTGGACGGCCACGTGGGCGACGCGGACGGGCAGGAGATTTCTCTGCTTTTTCCGCTTCTGTTTCCACTGTTTCTGCTTTTGCTTCAGCTGCATTTTCAGCTGCTGATGCTTCTTCTTCAGCGGTAGCAACTGGTGCTTTAGCTGTAACAGATGCATTTTCAGGCTGGTCTGTAGCTTCTGGCTCAGTTTGAGCTGCTGTTACTGCAGTCTCAGGTTGATCAGCAACTAAAGGTTTAACAGGCTCGTCAGTTCTTAGAACTTCAATCGTCTCAGCTTGTTGTGCTGCCACAGCCTGAGCTTCAGCAGCGGGTTCAGTCGGTTTTTCTTCCGGTTGAGCTGCCTGTTTTGCTTGTGCAAGTGCCTGTTCCGCAGCAAGTTTTGCCAGACGACGACGCTCACGTGGATCGTTAGCTACACGCTTTTCTGACACAGGTTTTGGTGGAGTCAGATCCAGTACCGGAGCAGGTTCTGGTTCAGGCTGAGCCTTGTTCACCTCTACATCACGCGTCACCGGTTTTTTCTCGGCGGTCACTGCTACAACAACAGTTTCATTGTATTGCTGCGTGAACTTGTCCAGTGCACGGTTGAAGGTCGCCATCAGGCCGAACTGCTCAATCAGTACTGAACAGTCTTCACCGTACACATGACGGATCAGGCTGCCTACGGTGTACTGACCAAGTGTCGGTACTTGTGAAGGACGAAGCTGAGCGGCCTGAGCCTGCTGACCTTGTGCCGCACGACGGTCACGACGACGTTGACGTGGGTCATTGCTGGCACGAGACTTTTCAGCTTTCGGCGTTACTTGTTCAAGCGCTGCTGCTGGAGCAGGGGCTTCAGTCAGATCAACCGCTTCAGTTTTCTCTTCCAGTTCTGCTGCCATCGTTGCTACGGCTGGTGCCTTTTCAGGTGCAGTTTCTTCAGCCGGAGTAGCCACTACAGGTGCTGTACCGTTCAGCGCTACGATTTCACTTTGGCCTTGATCGACATTCACCATCATAGCTGTTGGTGTAACGTCCTGACGCGGTGCATCAATCAGCTCTACGCGTACTTGACGTTCATTAGCTGCTGGAGCTTCAACTTGAGCAGGTGCTTGTGGAGCAGCCGTTTGCTCATTCAGTACGCTTTGATCGCGGTGGCGATTAGGACGTTCTGGACGTTGCTGGTTACGACGGTCACGACGTGGCACAGCTGCTTGCGGTTCAGCTTGAGCATCCTGGTTGTGCTCCTGCTGATGGCGCGGGTTCTTGCGCTTTTGCTCACGTTGTTCTTGACGCTGTTCCTGGCGAGACAACTGAACCACTTCTTCATGCACTTGTTGCGGTGCATTATCATGTTGTTGCGGTTCGCGTTGCTCTTTGTGCTTGTTGTTGCGCTGTTTTTTATGGCTGCGTTGTGATTTTTCTTCACGTTCAGCCTTTTCAGCCTGATCACGCTCTGGCTTGTGTGCCACAGTTGATGGTGCAAGGTAAGCATTGCTACTTGGTGTAGCAGCTGGTTGTGGGACATGCTGCGACGCCTGCTGTGCAACAGGTGATGTAACCTGGCCGAATTGACCACGACTGACTGCGCCATTATTTACCAGCTGTTCAATCGCAGCAGCTGCATTATTGGCAGTGCGAGATTGATCCACAGTGGCAGCCTGTTTTTGTACAAACAGGTTTTCTAACCAAGCACATGGGCTGGCAGCAGTTGCAGCAACCTGAGCAGGGGCCTGTTGGGCAACCGGCGCTTGCTGTGCATTCTGGTTCTGGTTTTGCTGGTTTTGATGTTGATTATTACGGCGTTTATTGTTTCTGCCATTGTTTTGTTGCTGTACAGGCGCTGGTGCAGCTGCATGCGCATTTTGTTCTTCTTCTAAATGCCACTCAGAAGACTCATAACCCAGTTCTTTTTCACTTGAACGTGTTGCTTCAGTACGTTCATAGCTCGTCGGTGCAAAACCTTCAGGATTATAAGAAATCTCGTAATGCGGCGTTTCCAGGTGCGGGTGCGGCAATACAGTCACACGTGTACTTGAAGTCTGTTCCAGGTAAACCAAGCTGTGACGCTTTTCATTCAATAAGAATGCAGCGATTTCAACAGGTACTTCAACCTGAACTTCACCATGACGTTCACGCAGAGCAATTTCTTCCACTTTACGCATGATTGAAAGTGATAAAGAACGCAGGTCACGCACCATACCTGTGCCATGACAGCGTGGGCAGACATAGCCCGTGGCTTCTTCAAGCGAAGGACGTAAGCGTTGACGGCTCATTTCCATCAGACCAAAACGTGACAATTGACCAAACTGGATACGTGCACGGTCACTTTGGGTTGCTTCACGCAGTTTTGCTTCAACCATGCGCTGGTTGCGGTCTTTGGTCATATCGATAAAGTCGATCACGACTAAGCCGCCAATATCACGTAAACGTAACTGGCGTGCAATTTCTTCAGCAGCTTCAAGGTTGGTATTTAACGCGGTATCTTCAACGTCCTGACCACGAGTCGATTTTGCTGAGTTGATGTCGATCGACACCAATGCTTCAGTCTGGTCAATCACGATTGAGCCACCTGAAGGAAGTTTCACTTCGCGCTCATAAGCCGTTTGGATCTGGCTTTCGATACCGAAGTGCGCAAATAATGGCTCATTTAAAGTATAGGTTTTGAGCTTGTCTAACTGACGTGGCATGACCGCTTTTACGAAGTTATAGGCTTCATTATAGGCTTGTTCAGAGTCAATCAGGATTTCTGCCACGTCGTCACGTAAATAATCACGGATCGCACGAGTTACTACGCCTGCTTCCTGATGAACCAGCATTGGTGATGGACCAGAGCTTGCAGTGCTTTGGATTTGCGCCCAAAGGTCAAGCAAGTGCTGAAGATCAAGTTGCAATTCTTCTTGAGAGCGGCCGATCCCTGCAGTACGTACAATCACGCTCATACCACGCGGTACATTTAAAGAGGCCAGCATCTCTTTCAGCTCTTCACGGACTGAACCTGAAATCTGACGGCTGATACCACCACCTTTCGGATTGTTCGGCATCAATACCAGATAACGGCCAGCAAGAGAAATGAAAGTAGAAAGGGCAGCACCTTTATTGCCACGTTCTTCTTTTTCCACCTGAACCAAAAGCTCAGTGCCTTCAGTAATCAGTTCGCGGATATTCGAAGTTTGGCGAGGATCTGCTTTGTAGTAAGTATTGGCAATTTCACGCATCGACAAGAAACCTTGACGACCCGCACCGTATTCAACAAATACAGCTTCTAAAGAAGGTTCTACGCGAGTCACGTGACCTTTATAGATATTAGATTTCTTTTGTTCACGGGTACGATTCTCTAAATCGAAATCGTAAAGACGCTGACCAGTGACAAGTGCAACGCGAATCTCTTCGGCATGTGTTGCATTAATCAACATACGTTTCATGGGTGTAACACCTTATAGTGATACACAGCAAAAAATCGCTATACACGTAGCGAACATCACACATCACGGATCAATGGCTCAAATCTGCAATGAATTTCATTGTGGTTTGAGTCTTTTATTCCCAGCGTCTATTTTGATATAGATCAGCTTTGGTTTTGATTCACGTATTGATGATGGCAATACGGCTTCAATCTTTAAACGATTAAAGTCACCTGAACGCTTCACTGGCGGACGAGCGGTGCATTGGATGTGAGTAACTTTCACTGTCACATTGCTCGAAGATCATCCCTTCTTTATAGATAGAGTGTCTTGATACGGAATTATCGTCGTACCTTTACAAACTGTGCAGATCCAATGCATCAAACGCTGTAGCCTGAAGTCGTCTTCAGGGTGCGACTAATCTGATGTGTATCAGTTTACGTTTAAAAGCCAACTAGGTTGGCGACATATTTTTTCAGACAAACTGATTTATGTACCTGAGGTACAATTAAACGCAACAGTTTGCTTTTTTGCCGATATAATAAGCCTTCGGCGTCGGCATAATTCTTTTGGGACCTTCCCGTATTATGTGAGGGTTTAATTGAATGATCATGTACAGAAATAAATCTGTCATGCACCAACTTTTACTCACAAACGATGGTTTCCGTGCGCTGACTATATCAAACCTTGAATCATCTGCCTATGGGCTAAGCTTATGTTTCTTGTGTAAAGCATAGCCTAAGTGGTCATTTATTAATCAATTTCAATCAATTTTTAGGTCATAGTAACTGTATGAATTCTACGCAACAATGGCAAAACGTCACGTGGTTTGAGGTGGATGAGCACCAAGATGGACAGCGAATCGATAATTTCCTGTTTAGCCGTCTGAAAGGTGTACCAAAAAGCCGCATCTATCGTTTGATTCGTGAAGGCCAAGTTCGCGTTAATAAAAAACGAATTAAGGCAGAAACTAAACTGGCCATTGGTGACCAAATCCGTGTGGCACCGATACGTTATGAACAAAAAGATGAATCTGCTGCACCGGTTTCTGACAAGGTGGCTCAAGGTCTGTTGGCACGTGTAATCTATGAAGATGAAGGTTTGATAGTTGTCAATAAACCTTCCGGGATTGCAGTACATGGCGGTAGCGGTGTGGCCTATGGCCTGATCGAAGGTCTGCGTGCTGCAACAGGTAAAAAATACTTGGAGCTGATTCATCGTATTGACCGTGATACTTCAGGTCTGGTGATGATCTCGAAAAAACGTAGTGTGCTTAAAACCCTGCAAGATTTATTACGTGAATATAAAATTAAAAAAACTTATGTGGCAGTCGTGAAAGGGCAAGTAAGTCTGGATAAGCAACTTATTGATGCACCTTTACACCGTTATGAGCTGTCTAATGGTGAACGTCGTGTCCGTGTTTCTAAAGAAGGTAAGGATTCGAAAACCCAGTGGAATGTAGCAGAACGCTTTATGCATGCCACACTGGTCTATGCATCGCCATTGTCAGGTCGTACCCATCAAATTCGTGTACATGGTTTAAGCATTGGTCATCCGCTGGTGGGTGATGAAAAGTATGGTCATGAGACGGAGTATCGTGGGCCAAAACCACGCCGTTTATGTTTGCATGCCATGCGTCTGGAGATTCCGGGTTATCCGACCATTGAAGCGCCATTGCCAGAGGATATGCAAAGTCTGGTGGCACAGTTAAGAGCACAGAAGGCAGATAAGGTTGTAACACCTGCGGAAGATGATGAGTAATCACCCTCATAATTTTTCTTTGATATTTCTAGATACTTAGAGAAAGTTCTCCCTCTTTTTTAAAGAAGGGTTAGGAGATATTTAAAATCTCTTAATTGTTGTTAAGTACAAGGCAATGCCTCAAAAGACCTTTATAAATTAAAGAACTATTTCGTAGGCTAGCCTTACTTTTCAAAGATGAAAAGTAACAAAAATCTTTTGTAGATCTGATGGCACTTCCTTGTGCCACAGATCTACAGCGACATCCATGTCGCAATCAAATAGCCAATATCTGTTGGGAAATTGCGTAATAGTAATTTTAGAATGAAACTCACTCTTCTTTTTCAAAAGAGGTTCGAGGTGGATTTAACCCTGAATCAAATCTAGGAAATCTTTATGAACTCACCTGTAAAACTGGTCATTTTTGATTGGGATGGCACTTTGTTTGATTCAGTTGGTCAAATTGTGGCTAGCCTGCAATTTGCCGCGCAGCAATTTAATCAACCGCTGACCGATGCTGATGCCAAAAGTATTATCGGTTTAGGTCTGCCGGAAGTCGCACAACGATTATTCCCAGCTGTGCCAGAATTGCATGTGGATATTTTGCAGGCTTATTCAGAACATTATGTAGCGAACTCTGTTGAGGATGCCTGGTTTGAAGGTGTATCTGAGATGCTATACGCATTAAAAGATCAAGGGATTAAACTGGCTGTCGCTACAGGTAAAAGCCGTAAAGGGTTGGACCGTGTATTAAAGCAGACCAATAGTCTGGAACTCTTTCATGCGACTCGTGCTGCCAGTGAAACGCGTTCTAAACCAGATCCTTTAATGTTGGCTGAAATCCTGGCAGAAACTGGTATACATGCCCATGAAGCGATTATGGTGGGGGATACCTCTTATGACCTGGAAATGGCGCTGAATATTGTCATGCCAAGTGTAGGCGTAAGTTATGGTGTGCATACGTCAGAGACTTTAGCGAAGTTTAATCCGCTGTCGATTGTGAATGATGTCAGCAGCTTACATGAGTTTTTATTGGCTAAAGTCCAATGGAAGGAAGCGATTTAATTCAGTATGCTGGGTTTTATCAAATGACAGACAATTTATACAGTTTAAATGTCTGTCATTGAATTAAATTCGCGCATTTAGTCTAATCTTTTAGTCTAAAGCTGCAAACTTGATCAATTTGAACGACCAAAATTGTTGAGAATTTCACTCGGTATTTTTCTATTAAAATTAATCAAATTATTGTTTTATATGAATTAACATAAGAAATATTTATAGCTATTAGCTATAGCGAAAAATAAAATAACTATTGGCATTCATTCATTAATTTTCCGATTCTTAGACTGTTTATTTTTATGCTCTTTTCAGAATCCGCCACTTTTCCAAATTGCAGAACGTTTTTTGCTCTTGGTCTGGCTCGGTTCTGGATTCCAGTATAAACCTCATTTTTGCAGTTTAAGGAAACATTGATGTCGAATTCTGCTGTCGTTGAATCAGTTGCTCAAGCACTCCGTAGCGCTGAATTATCAAAAACTGCGATCACACCGATTCGCCCACAGCTGGGTGGCGAGAGTGCTGACGTGGATATCGCCTATGCCGTTCAGGAAGTGAATACAGCACGTGCATTGTCTGAAGGCCGCCGTTTGGTCGGTCGTAAAATTGGTCTGACCTCTAAAGTGGTTCAAGCACAACTAGGTGTGGATCAGCCTGACTTCGGTATGTTGTTTGCCGACATGGCCTATGGCGATGGTGAAGCGATTCCTGCAGGTGTTTTGATTCAACCTAAAGTTGAAGCGGAAATCGCATTGGTGATCAAAGAAGATTTAACCAAAGAAAAACATACTTACGCAGACATTATCAGTGCAACTGACTATGCACTTCCTGCAGTCGAAGTGGTTGATAGCCGTATCGAAAACTGGAAAATCAGTTTAATCGACACCGTTGCAGATAACGCATCTTCAGCGGCTTTTGTATTGGGTTCACGTCCTGTGAAACTCGACAACCTTGACCTTGTAAATTGCAAAATGACCATGACTCGCGCAGGTGAAGTGGTATCACAAGGTATCGGTAAAGCATGTCTTGCAAATCCATTGAATGCAGCAGTTTGGCTTGCAGACGAAATGGTACGTCGTGGTCGTCCATTGTTAAAAGGCGACATCATTTTGACAGGCGCTTTAGGGCCAATGGTTGTCGCAAATGCAGGCGACGAATTTGTCGTTGAGATTGAAGGCTTTGGTTCAGTAACAGCTGCTTTTGCTGCTGAATAATCGAATATTGAGAGTACATTCATGAAAAAGATTAAATGTGCAATGATCGGTCCAGGTAATATTGGTACGGATTTGCTTTACAAGTTACAACGCAGCGAATGGTTAGAACCAGTATGGATGGTGGGTATTGACCCAACTTCTGAAGGTCTTGCGCGTGCAGCGAAAATGGGTTTAAAAACTACTGCTGAAGGTGTAGATGGTCTTCTTCCTCACGTTCTTGAAGATGACATCAAAATTGCATTCGACGCAACATCTGCCTACGTTCACGCTGAAAACAGCCGCAAGTTAAATGAACTTGGCGTGCTCATGATTGACTTAACGCCTGCAGCGATTGGTCCATTCTGCGTACCACCAGTGAACCTTGAAGCATTGCTTGCAGCTGGCGAAGTGCCAAACGTAAACATGGTAACTTGTGGTGGTCAGGCAACAATTCCAATGGTTGCTGCAGTATCTCGCGTTCAACCTGTTGAATACGGTGAAATCATTGCAACTGTATCGACTAAATCTGTTGGTCCTGGTACACGTAAAAACATTGATGAATTTACGCGTACAACTGCAGGCGCAATTGAGAAAGTTGGTGGTGCGAAACAAGGTAAAGCGATCATCATCATTAACCCGGCTGAGCCACCACTGATGATGCGTGACACTGTTCACTGTCTAGTAGAAGGTGAACCAGATCAAGCGGCGATCACTGAATCAGTACACGCAATGATTAAAGAAGTTCAAAAATATGTACCAGGTTATAAACTTGTAAACGGTCCTATTTTTGACGGTAACCGTGTTTCTATCTTCCTAGAAGTAGAAGGTTTGGGTGACTTCCTGCCGAAATATGCAGGTAACTTAGACATTATGACAGCAGCAGCTGCACGTACTGCAGAAATGTTCGCTGAACACGTATTCAACAAAGAAGAAGCTTAAGGAGCAACCACATGTCTAAGATTATTGTTCATGATATGACTTTGCGTGATGGTATGCACCCACAGCGCCATCAAACCACTGTTGAGCAAATGATTGCCATTTCAACAGCACTTGATGATGCAGGCGTACCTTTAATTGAAGTGACTCACGGTGACGGTCTTGGTGGTTCATCAGTGAACTACGGTTTTGCTGCTGCAACGGATGAAGAATATCTGTCTGCTGTTGTACCACGTATGAAGAACGCAAAAGTATCTGCATTACTTCTTCCTGGTATCGGTACGGTTGACCATTTGAAAATGGCACATGAAATTGGTGTATCTACCATTCGTGTGGCGACGCATTGTACTGAAGCGGATTGTTCGGAACAGCACATTACCGCTGCACGTAAATTAGAAATGGATACAGTGGGCTTCTTGATGTTAGCTCACATGGCTTCACCTGAAAAATTGCTTGAAGAAGCAAACAAGATGGTGTCTTACGGTGCAAACTGTATTTATGTGACTGACTCTGCGGGTTACATGCTTCCTCAAGATGTGATCGACCGCGTAGGTCACTTACGTCAACACTTGGATCCAAGCATCGAACTTGGTTTCCACGGTCACCATAACTTAGGTATGGGTGTATCAAACACTGTTGCTGCTGTTCAAGCAGGTGCGGTACGTGTTGACTTAGCGTCTGCTGGTCTTGGTGCTGGTGCGGGTAACACACCACTTGAATTGTTCATCGCTGTTGCAAACCGTATGGGTATGGACACTGGCGTTGACTTGTTCAAAGTACAAGACGTTGCTGAAGACCTGGTGATTCCAATGATGCACAACCCAATTCGTGCAGACCGTGATGCGGCAACTTTAGGTTATGCGGGTGTTTACTCTTCATTCCTGTTGTTCGCGAAACGTGCTGAAGCGAAATATGGCGTTTCTGCGCGTGAAATCCTGATGGAACTTGGTCGCCGTGGTACGGTTGGTGGTCAGGAAGACATGATCGAAGATTTGGCATTAACAATGGCGAAAGCACGTGAGCTTCAAGCTTAATTGTTAAAACGCAAGTTTTAAAAAAGCGTCCGAAAGGGCGCTTTTTTATTTTTAAATTTAAAAATATTTAAGCAACACAATTAAAAATAAATTTAGAAATAACTTATGTATGCTGTCGTACATAAATATTTGAACTGCGAAATAAATCCCCTGAATTAAATATCTATCATATTTTTTATAAATACAACTTATAGTTTTTGGGTATTATAAAAAGCCTTAAACGTAAAAACGATTAAAAAATAGATTTTAAAGAGTTTATATATTTTTTAATCTTGAATTTGAAATATAGAACAAAGAGTTATTTTCATTGTTTAGTAAAATAATAAAAAATATCTAAGATTTTAAAAATATTAAAGAAATGATAAATATATTCAAATAAATCCAGAAAAATAATTGGGATCAAAAAGTTAATACTGTGGTCGGATTTTAAATAAATACGTTGTTCAGCATGATGCAGCCATTACTTCTTATGTTGGTTAAGGACAAAGAAAATGCGTCGTCATAATTTATGGATAGCAATCATTGCTGCAACAGCGACTTTAGGAATAACAGCTGCTCAAGCTGATTTTATTGACGACAGTAACGTTCAATTAAAATTTAAGAATTTTTATTTAGAACGTAATTATGATAATGAATCTCAAAAAAACTATGGTAACTGGACGCAAGCGGTAACACTAGATGCTAAGTCTGGTTATCACGATATCGGTGGTGGGGTTCAGGTAGGTGCCGATCTATTAGCACAATATGCCGTAGGTTTGAAATCTCCTGATAATGTGAATGATATTCACATGCCATATAGCAACAAAGAGCAGAAGACTGAACGTGATAATGCCAAGTTGGGCGTAACCTTAAAAGCAAAAGTTGGTCAAACTGAATTGAAAGTAGGTGACTTACAACCCCTGTCACCAGTGGTGTTCTTTGATCCATCTCGTCAATTGCTAACGACCTATAGTGGCGCATGGCTAGAATCTAAAGATATCAAAGACACTAAACTGACCTTGGCTTATATTGATGGTATTAATGCGCGTTATGATAATCAATATCAAAATTTAACGCTGTTCCCGCAAAATGATTTTGCTAAAGCTGAAGCTGCAGGTCTATCCACTGATGACGGTATGTATATCGTAGGAATCGACCATCAATTCACACCTGAATTTACTAGTAGCTATTGGTATGCCGATGTGACCAATATCTATAAACAGCATTATGTAGCTACAGATTATAAAACAACTGTCGGTGAAAAGACTAAGCTCGATGGACACGTTCGCTACTTTGATAACAGTGAATCTGGTGACAAACTTTATGGCAATATCGATAGCCAGGCGGTTTCTGCAGGCCTAAAAGTAAATCAGGGTGCTCATACAGTTCAGTTGGGCTATCAGCAAATGTTTGGTGATCATGGTACGAGAGCCACTATGTTCCCGACTCTGGGCGGATGGGTTCCACAACCATATTTAGACAACTGGTCTGTAGCAAGTTTTATTCGTAAAGACGAAAAATCATGGAGTCTTGGTTATACCTATGACTTCTCAGAGCTGGGTGCGAAAGGTTTAACTGCAACTTTACGTCATTTTAAAGGATGGGACGTAGACAATGGTGCTGGCAATAAGCGTGGTAAGGAAGATGAAAACAATGTAATTGTTAATTATGTTGTTCCTGAAGGTAAATTAAAAGGCTTAGGTTTCCAATACATGTTCATCGATACCAACTATGACAATATTGCAGGTGGCTTTGATTTGCAGGAACATCGTATTGCAACAACTTATACCTATAAATTCTAAAATTGAGAATTTAAAAGAGCGGTATACTAATACCGCTCTTTTTTATGTCATTTGAAATTTAAAGCCTGAGTATTCATAAGGAATTATTTTTAAAATAATTATATAAAACAATATCTTAAATTATATATTTTTTATAGTATGCAATCGTAATTTTGTATCAGTTGAGCTGTGCTAAGCGGTTAATATAAAGCTGTAAAAATTCATTTTTTAAAGAGTCAACTTGCCGTCGACCTCTGAATAGATGGACACGCAAGCTAAAGACTGTACGAGGAATCAACATGAGCACTGTTCAAATCCCTGATTATAAAACAGATCCATTCTTTGGCTTAGAAGACAAATGGATTGAAACTGCAGAAGGTGAGTTGACTCACTACCACGAAATTGGTGAAGGTACACCAATTCTATTCCTTCATGGTTCTGGTACTGGCGTATCTGCTGCTGCAAACTGGTGGTTGAACCTGCCTGCAATTGGTGAGCAAGCACGTTGTATCGCAATTGACACGATTGGTTATGGTCAAACTGTTGTTGCACCTAACACTGCTTATGGTATCCGTGCCTGGGTTGATCACGCGATCCGTACTCTAGATGCTCTTGGCATTGAAAAAACCTGGTTGGTAGGTAACTCTTTAGGTGGCTGGTTGGCATTCCAATTGGCACTGGATTATCCAGAGCGTGTTTTAGGTATTGTATCTATGGGTACCGGCGGTGCAAAACAGACTGCTGCACTGAAAGCACATGCAAATCCAGTATTGACCGAAGAAGGTATCAAAAAGACACTTTCTATGTTCGTTGTGAACAAAGACCTGATTACTGATGAATTGGTGAAAGTACGTTTTGCTTCTGCTGCAAATGACTATGCATCAAACCGTTTGATGGATGTTGTAGGGGCACGTGACCGTGACCGTTTCGAATTCCCGTTAGACTTCGAAAAGATGAAAGACATCACTGTTCCTGTACTTTTGATTCACGGTACTCAAGACGTGGTGATTCCAGTTTCTCGTACTTGGGACATCCTGAACATCGTGCCAAATGCTGATGCACATATTTTCAGCCAATGTGGCCACTGGTCTCAAGTTGAAAAAGCAGATGAGTTCAATACTGTCATTAAAAACTACCTGGCTGTTCACGGCGTAAAATAAGTCGTAGCTCGGTGAAAAAGGATGGCTGAAGCCATCCTTTTTTTATACTTAAAAAGATAAAATTAAATGCATTCAATGAGGGTGATTCTCATTAACCACTGATTTAGATTTAAACATAATTTGCACAATATCTTTGGCGTCTAAATCCTTTTTTCTTACCCTTAAAATCGCATTAGACTTAAGTTGTAAAAGCAGGGGGTGGTTTGAGTATTAAATAATCAATTTGGAAATTTTGATAGATTTTTTTAATATAGCGGTTGGCAGAAATATAGATTAAAACGTTAAATACAGATGTTTCTGTTTGATTAAAAAATACACATTTGAATTGGGGGAATAAAAAACGCGCCTCTGAGCTTGTCAGTAAGCGCGTCGGGATTAAGCTAAAGGCTTATTTTTACTGATCGCGATTAATATCGAGATAGAATACACGTGTCAGTAATTCAAGGAATTTCTTCACTGCAACCGAATTGCCATCTTTACGGTAGCTGACATACAGATCCAGATAAGGCAGTTCAACGTCTAAGGGACGAATCACCGTATTGTTCATGGTCAGTGGCGCGATATAGCCTGGCAGAATAGTACAACCTAAACCAATCCCGATCGAGTTGATGTTAAACAGAATATTGTCTGCTTTCTGCACAATATTAAATTCAATACCATTGGCTTTAGCGAAGTCCAGGATAGCATTGTGCAGCGTCAATGACTGTTCTGCTGAAGGAATAATAAAATCAATGCCATTGAGGGCTTTCACCGGAATACGGTCATATTTCGCAAGTGGATGATCTTTCGGAAGAATAAAGATTAATGGTTCACGAATGACAAACTGGCTTTCAATCTCGTCACTGTTGAAGTTATGACGGGTAAAGGTCAGATCTAGCTCACCTTTTTTGAGCAGTTTCATCTGTTCAGTGTTATTCAGGCTGAGCAGTTCAATTTTCAGGTCTGGATTTTGAACGCGCAGATTTGGCAGCACATAAGGGAAGATTTTCATCTCTGCTACAGGAACGAAACCAATGCGCAGCATCTGCTGCTTGGCTTGTGATACCTGGCGTGCCATGGCAATCGCTTTATCTGCTTGAGCCAGCGTCAGGCGTGCCTGTTCAAGGAATACAGCACCTTCCTCAGTGAGTTCGACTTTACGCTTAGTACGGTTGAGTAGCTTTACGCCGACATCTTCTTCCAGGTCTTTGATTTGCTGACTCAAAGAAGGCTGTGCCGTATAAAGTTTGAGTGCCGCCTTGCTAAAGTTCAGTTCTTCAGCAACGGTAATAAAGTAACGAAGATGTCGTAATTCCATAAAACTAGCCCGCCGAGTAATCCAAAAAATGTATTACTATAATTTTCAGGCAGTATAGTGCATAAGCAACTATATGGTGAAGCTTATTTTACCATTCACAAAGTAAATGAATGTGTCGTAAAAAAAGTGTTTTAATGGAGAATATCGCCAAGTGATTAATTGGTGAAATCTATTAATCAAAACAAAAAAAATATTTCCGCAAATTCACTCAAAAATCCATCATCGTTGAAAAGTTGAGTCTATTACTTTGTGCCATATCTGGTCACAGGAGAGCTTTTCATGAGTGGAAAAATTGATGTGCGCGAAATCGACGCTTTAGTCGATGCACAAAATGGACGTATCACGCCATCTATCTATACAGATCCTGACATTTACGAATTAGAACTTGAACGTGTCTTCGGTCGTACATGGTTGTTCCTTTGCCATGAAAGCCAGATTCCTAAGGCCGGTGACTTCTTCAATACCTATATGGGTGAAGATCCAATCATCGTGGCACGTCAAAAAGACGGCTCAATCAAAGCATTCTTAAACCAGTGCCGTCACCGTTCTATGCGTGTGAGCTTTGCTGACTGTGGTAATACACGTGCATTCACTTGCCCGTACCACGGCTGGTCATACGGTATTGACGGTTCTCTAAAAGACATTCCGCTTGAAGATCGTGCTTACCCACATGGTGCATGTAAAGAGCAATGGGGTCTGGTAGAAGTTAACCGCGTTAAATCATACAAAGGCCTGATCTTCGGATGCTGGGATGAAACTACGCCAGATCTAGAAGAATACATGGGCGATATCGCTTGGTACCTGGACGGTGTTGTCGATCGTCGTGAAGGCGGTACTGTGATCGTGGGTGGTGTACACAAATGGGAAATCGAGTGTAACTGGAAATTTGCAGCCGAACAGTTCGCATCTGACCAATACCACGCGTTGTTCTCTCACGCATCTGCAATTCAGGTACTTGGTGCAAAACCAGACGACGAATCTTCTAAGAAATTAGGTGCTGCACAAACTGCTCGTCCAGTTTGGGAAACTGCGAAAGACGCGATCCAATACGGTTCACGTGGTCACGGTTCAGGCTTCTTCTTCACAGAGAAACCAGATGCAAACGTATGGGTTGACGGTGAAGTAGCGAACTACTTCCGTGAAACTTACGAAGAAGTGAAAGAACGCCTAGGTGAAACTCGTGCGCTTCGTTTAGCGGGTCACAACACCATGTTCCCTACATTGTCTTGGTTGAACGGTACTGCGACTCTTCGTGTATGGCACCCACGTGGTCCAAACAAAACTGAAGTTTGGGCATTCTGTATCTGTGATGCGGACGCACCAGAAGATGTACAAGCAGCATTTGAACGTTCTGCAACTCGTGCCTTCGGTCCTGCAGGCTTCCTGGAGCAAGATGACTCTGAAAACTGGATCGAAATCCAAAAAGTTTTACGTGGTTACAAAGCGCGTCAAAACAAACTTATTATGGAAATGGGTAAAGGCAACGAGAAAGTACGTGAAGATGGTATCCCGGGTATCACTAACTATATCTTCTCTGAAACTGCAGCACGTGGTATGTACCGCCGTTGGGCAGATTTATTGATTCATGAAAAATGGGAAGACGTTGAAGCTGCGGCTGACGAATACGAGAAGGAGCTTATGAAATGAGTCAAATCAGTTTAGAACTTCATCACCAAATTAGTCAGTTCCTGTATCAAGAAGCCAAGCTTCTTGATGACTGGAAATTCCGCGAGTGGTTAGACACGCTGGCTGAAGATATTTCTTACACGCTACGTACTACACCAAACGCTCAAACGCGTGACCGTCGTCGTTCAGTTGAACCACCTACTACCTGGGTATTCAACGATACGAAAGATCTTCTGGAACGTCGTGTTGCACGTCTAGAAACTGGTATGGCTTGGGCTGAAGAGCCTCCATCACGTACCACTCACATGGTGAGCAACGTGATTGTTGAGCCAACTGAAGTTGAAGGCGAATACGATGTGTACGTGACATACCTACTGTACCGTACCCAGAAAGAGAAAGACGTTACGATTTACTGTGGTAAACGTCATGACAAGATCCGCAAAGTTGAAGGCGGCCTGGGCTTCCAGATCTTCAACCGTAAGATCACGCTTGACCAAGTTACCTATAACTCACATAACCTGAGTGTGTTCTTCTAATGAATAAGATTTTTGTTTGCCAAGTTGACGAATTAGACGAAGGCGAAGCGTTAAAAGTGGATTGCGGCGTAAACGGTATCGAAGCGCTTGCAGTATTCAACAACGGTGGCGAATTCTTCGCAATGAACGACCGCTGTTCACACGGTAATGCTTCTATGTCTGAAGGCTACCTTGAAGACGACGGTACAGTGGAATGTCCACTTCATGCAGCTCGTTTCTGTTTGAAAACAGGTCAGGCACTTTGCTTACCAGCAACTGACCCAATTCAAACATTCCCAGTTGTACTTGAAGATGGTGCGTTATACGTAGAGATGGCAGGAGAGTAATCATGGGTTGGCTACAAGGCGAAGTTGCACTGATCACTGGTGGTGGTTCAGGTCTCGGTTGGGCACTGGTAGAACGTTTCCTGGAAGAGGGTGCACAAGTGGCCGTTCTTCAACGTTCACAGTCTAAAGTCGATGCACTGAATGCACATTTTGGTGATCGCGTGCTGGCAATCGCAGGTGATGTGGCCAGCTATGAAGACAACGTCCGCGCTGTTAAAGCAACTGTAGAACGTTACGGTAAACTCGACTGTTTCGTGGGTAATGCCGGTATCTGGGATCACTATGCAGATATCGTCAATACTTCAGGTGAGCAGCTGGAAAAAGCCTTTGATGAGATTATGGGGATTAATACCAAATCTCTGATCTTAGGCGCGAAAGCTGCACTTGATGAGCTCGTGAAATCTGAAGGTTCGATCATTTTTACACTGTCAAATTCTGCACTTTATTCTGCAGGTGGCGGTCCAGTTTACACAGCATCGAAACATGCCGGTGTAGGCATTATGAAAGAACTGGCCTACGAGCTTGCGCCTAAAGTACGAGTGAACGCCGTTGCGCCATCAGGTATGAATGTGAACATCAAAGGTGCTGCATCTTTAGGTCAGGAAAATCTTGGTCTGCTTGATGCACGTGATCCTGAGAAAATCGCACGTGGTATGCCACTGAATTTCTTACCTGAGCCGGAAGATATGACGGGTTCATATGTGCTCTTGGCATCTCGTCAAAATAACCGTCCACTGACTGGTGTTCTGATCAATGCAGAATGTGGTCTGGGGATTCGTGGTTTACGTCAACCACGTGCCGGTTTCTTTGACGAATAAAAATCTAGTCTAAATCAAATAGACTTACCGGCAGCCTCCTCTTGGCTGCCTTCCTTTTAAGGAGTCTCTCATGGCCGTTAAACTTATTTGTGCATCGCACAGTCCTTTAATGGAATTTGCTTCACCGCAAGACAAGGCACAAGAACAAAAAGTTCGTGATGCTTTTGAAAAATTGTCTGCTGAAGTAAAAGCTTACGACCCAACCCTGATCATTACTTTCGGTCCTGACCATTTCAATGGTTTCTTCTATGACCTGATGCCAAGTTTCTGCGTGGGTATCCGTGCAAAAGCAGCAGGTGACTGGGACTACGGTAAAGACAACGACCATATCGATGTACCTGAAGACAAAGCTTTGGGCTTGGTTCGTCGTGTACTCGATGAGGGCGTGGACGTTGCGTATTCTTACCGTATGCAAGCCGACCATGGCGTGACTCAGCCATTGCACTTCCTGTGTGAAGGCAAACTTGATCGTTATCCAACGATTCCAATTTTCATTAATGGTGCTGCAGCACCAATGCCAACGACTAAGCGTACGATCGCTTTAGGCCGTGCTGTAGGTCAGTTCATCAAATCTCTGAACCTTGAAAATGAGCGTGTCCTTGTTTTAGGTACAGGTGGTCTGTCACACGATCCACCAACTCCGCAAATGGGTTCTGTACCACCAGAAGTGGAAGAGTTCCTGATTGCAGGTCGTAACCCGACACCTGAAGCACGTAACGCGCGTCAGTCAAAAATTATTGCAGTGGGCCAGAAACTGGCAGCGGGCGACACCTCTGTTGCAGTTCCTCTGAATGCTGAATGGGATATCGCATTGCTTGAAAAATTCAAAAATGCTGATTTCGCTGCACTAGAAGCCATGACTGAAGCTGAAATCCGCCGTGATGGTGGCCGTGGTGGTCAGGAAGTTCGTTCGTGGATGGCGGCATTTGCTGCTTTAAGCGAAATGGGCGAGTACGAAATGACAACGCACTGTTATGAAGAAATCAGTGAATGGATTGCGGGCTTCGGCATCGTATCTGCAGAGTTAAAAGGTTAAAGACATGAGCAACATCGAAACCATCGTAATTGTAGGTGCTGGCCAGGCAGGTGCAAGCGCGATTTTAGAACTTCGTGGCAACAAATACGAAGGTAAAATCATTCTGATCGGTGATGAAACGCATCTTCCTTATGAGCGTCCACCACTGTCTAAAGACGTGATTCTAAAACCTGAAGAGACCAAGATTGAAATCCTGTCAGAAGAAAAACTGGCGGAACTTGGTGTAGAAACCATTCGTGGCAATGGCGTGAAAAAAATCAACGCTGAAGCGAAAACGGTTGAACTTCAAAATGGTGACGTTGTTGCTTATGACAAACTGTTGCTTGCTACAGGCGGCGCAGCTCGTCGTCTGCCGAACTTCGATGCGCTGGGTAAACATGTTTATACGCTACGTAACCTAGAAGATTCACAAGCACTGGTTCCAGTATTGCAATCAGGCCGTCGTATTGTCCTGATTGGTGGTGGCGTGATCGGTCTGGAACTGGCTTCTTCAGCACGTTTCAAAGAGTGTCAGGTAACTGTGATCGAAATGGGTCCTATGGTGATGGGTCGTTCATCGCCACGCATCCTGAGCGAATTCTTGCTTGAACAGCAAAAATTAGCAGGTGTGGATGTTCGTCTTTCAACTTCAATTGCAGACTGCAAATTGGATGGCGAAGAAATCGTGGTGACATTGGGTGACGGCGAAGAACTTCGTGCAGATGCTGTAGTGTACGGTATTGGGATTGTGCCAAATGCACAGCTTGCGATTAAAGCAGGTCTAGACGTTGATCTTGCAATTAAAGTCAACGAGAACTGCCAAACCTCAAATCCTGACATTTATGCAGCGGGTGACGTTGCGACTCAGCTTCGTGACTGTGGTAACCACCGCCGTGTTGAGACTTGGGAAAATGCCAATCTTCAAGCAGGTATTTTTGCACGTCATGTGATGGGTGTTGAGCATCCTACGCCAAACCCAGCATGGTTCTGGACAGACCAGCTCGACATTAACTACCAATTCGTAGGTGATATGGCTGCAGCTGAATGGCATGTTCGTGGTGAAATCAAACCTGAACTTCGTGGTGAATCATCATTTGTCTTGTTTGGTGTGACTGATGGTGTGATCGCAGGTGGTATTACGGTCAATGCTGCGAAAGAAATGCGTCATCTTAAAAAGTTGATTAGCAAGCAAGCTGCATTTGAAGCAGATAAATATTTGGATCTAGGCCAAGATCTTCGTAAGCTTGTGAAATAACTTTGCGTTATTTATGAGTTTACAAAAGGGCAGACCTTGGGCAACCTAGGTCTGCTTTTTTATGCACTTTACTTTGTTGTCACGACCTTAGTTGTCATTATATTTGAGTAAAGTTTGCGTATAGGTGATTTTTACTTTTAAAAGATTAAAAGTAACAAAAATCTTTTGATCGTTTGAGGGTATATCCCTATACCCCAAACGATCCAGCGGCATCCCTGCCGCTCCCCGTATTGTTGAATGCAGATTTGAACATAAATTTGGTTCGATTCTGTCTAATACATTTTTATTGAGCAGTTTATGAGTTCAAATTCATCATCTCCCATGATCGTCACCGCAAGTATTTATGCTCTGCTGGTACTCATTTGGGCAGCGACGCCACTTGCGATTGTCTGGAGTGTGGCGGAAGTGCATCCCATGTGGGTGCTGATCATCCGTTATTTTGGTGCGTCCCTGATTGCCTTAGCCCTACTTAAAATCATGCGTGATCCGCTGCCATTTGACGCAGTGTCCATGAAAAGTTATTTGGCAGGTAGCTTGAACTTGATTGGCGCACAGCTGTTTATTTATCTTGCTGCCAATTACTTAACTTCAGGTTTGATGGCATTAATTTTTGGCTTGTCACCGCTGATTGCGGGTTTAATCGGTCATGTGATTTTAAAGACTCATAAATTGGTGTGGTTGCAATGGCTCGGTATGGCGGTTGCGGTGAGTGGCTTAACGTTTGTATTTGCCGACTCTGCTGAAAGCAATGTGAATCCTTGGGGCGTGGTACTGATGGTGATTAGTATGATCTCTTATATCAGCTCCATTTTTTGGGTCAAACAAATTAATGCACCACTGAAACCAATGTCACAAGCCACGGGTTCTCTGATTTTTTCAGCGCTAGGTTCCTTGGCATTGATTCCCTCTATTTGGCAACATTTTCCGACTCAAATACCAAGTACCAATGCCATCATTGGGTTTGTCTTTACTATGATTTTGTCGTCCATTGTGGCAATGCTGTGCTACTTCTGGCTCATTCGTCGTTTGGCAGCGTCGACAGTGTCTTTAAGCAATGTGATGACACCTGTGATTGCGTTGGTCTTGGGAGCAACTTTAAATAATGAACACATTAGCTCAAATGCCTTTATTGGCATTGTAATCGTGATGTTTGGAATTGTGATGTATTTCTGGAAGGAATGGCGCGAGCAGTATTTTTCTAAATCCTAAACTGTATTATTCAAATTAAAAAAATATTTAGAAAGGAAGCCAGGGCTTCCTTTCTGGTTTTTGATGCAGAACCGGGTAGGGATGTCTTTTCTATCCCTTTCAGAACGGCAGATGAGCTCAAATCCAGGCTTTAAGTCAAAGATAGTCGCATCAGATACAATAAACAGTATTTCCCGCATTGTTCAGTAATGTGCATCAAACCCAAAATTTGCTGCTGATGTTCCACATGGAACAGTTGCACCTGCTGCACATCCTCATAGTCAATAATCTAATGACAGATCCTCAGGACCTATACGTCATTCAGCAAATGAGGCGAAAACATACTGATTATGCTCACACTTCCAGTCAAAAAGTGTGCTGATCAGTACAGATGATAAACATTGTAAGGATAAAGATTCTTGGAAAAAATGAGAACAACAAAACGATAAACAATTTATGCCGGCAGTTTATTAAGATGCGAATAGATAAAATGAAAAATCAAATAGATCCATCTGTTTCACAATAAAAACCAGGACAAATTTGCATGTCATCTGAATCTAATAAAATTGTGGTATATGCTGCGCTGTTTGGCAATCTGGCAATCGCACTGGTTAAATTTGTCGCGGCCTATATTACCAATAGTTCTGCCATGTTGAGTGAAGCTATTCATTCGGTAGTGGATACCCTGAATGAAATTCTGCTGCTGCACGGTATGAAAAAATCTCAAAAACGCCCCGATGCATTGCATCCCTTTGGCTATGGTCGTGAGCTATATTTCTGGGCCTTTATTGTCGCCTTAATGGTCTTTGCTTTGGGCGCCATTGTATCAATCTATCAGGGTATCCAGCACATTATCCACCCTGAAGAAATGCGGGACCCGATGATTAACTATATTGTGCTCGGTATTGCGATTTTATGTGAAGGAACTTCTTGGTTCGTGGCTTTAAAAGCCTTTCGCAAACACAAAGGCAAAATGGGATATTTTGAAGCTTTTAGACGCAGTAAAGACCCAACGACTTTTACTGTGTTATTTGAAGATACGGCTGCATTGATCGGACTTTTTATTGCGCTGGTAGGTATTTTTCTCGCACATCAGCTAAATATCCCTGAGCTAGATGGAGCGGCCTCAATTCTGATTGGTTTGGTACTGGCTGTATCGGCCTGGCTGTTGGCGCGTGAAACAAAAGGGCTGTTACTTGGTGAAACTGCCGATCCGAAACTGCGGGAAAATGTGCTGCTGATTGCGCAGGAGGATATCGCAGTGTTTAGTGCCAACGGGGTACTGACCGAACAGATCGGTGCACATCAGGTGATTGCTTCTTTAAGCCTGGAGTTTATGGATAATCTGAATTCGGATGAAATTGAAGCCTGCGTCAACCGGATTGAAGCGCAGATCAAACAGATCCATCCGGAAATTATTACCCTGTTTGTGAAACCACAAACTCAGGCCGTCTGGCTGGAACGTACCCAGGGACGTGTATAAGAAGCTATTTTTTTAATTGATATGGATAGAAAATATCTTCAAATAGCAGCCTTTTAAACTGCATATTCAGATCACTGATTTAAATAGGCGCAACGGCGTTTGCTTTTGCCAATAACATCCCTAAAGACAACAGTAAGCAGACGCAAAAGTGCGTCTTGAACTAAAAAATCTCAGGATTCAAATCAATCTTTGTAATGATTGATAGACTCATGTTGTCGCTGGAGCGCCTTTCTTACATCTATGTTCTATAACTTTAGTCGAATAACAGAAGCAATCTTGAAGATGGTTTAATTTTCATCAACTCACCAGTTCTCTGCAATTTCCCCTAGAAAATTGCAAAAAATAAATAATGAATGAATTTACAAGCTTTTAGATAGAAGAAAACGATGGTTTGTATTCATAAAAATTGTTTTAGCTTGTCACATAAAAGGGGTATGTTGAAGTAAATAAGATGTTTAAACAGTTCAGATCAAACAGACTTTATAAAGTTTTGGAGCTACAAAATGACACAAGATTTGCAAGCATCAGGCTGCCCATTTCATCAAAAACACGAAGGTACAGCGGCAAGCAATGCCAGCTCACACAATACGGACTGGTGGCCAAATGCGCTTAACCTCGACATTCTTTCTCAACACGATAGAAAAACCAATCCTTTTGATCCCGACTTTGATTATAAAGCAGCATTTAATTCCCTTGACCTTGAAGCAGTAAAACAAGATCTGCGTGAACTGATCACGACCAGCCAGGCATGGTGGCCAGCAGATTATGGCAGCTATATTGGTATGTTTGTTCGTACTGCCTGGCACTTGGCAGGTTCTTACCGTAAGCAAGATGGACGTGGTGGTGCCAATACGGGTAACCAGCGTTTTGCACCGTTGAACAGCTGGCCAGATAATGTCAATACCGATAAAGGCCGTCGTCTGTTATGGCCGATCAAGAAAAAATACGGTAACAAGCTCTCTTGGGGTGACCTGATTATCCTCGCAGGGACAGTGGCCTATGAAGTTGCAGGTTTGAAAACTTTCGGTTTTGCTGGTGGTCGTGAAGATATCTGGCATCCTGAAAAAGATGTGTACTGGGGGGATGAACGCCAATGGCTGGCACCGACCGAAAGTCGTTATGAAAATAACCAAGATCGTTCAACGCTAGAAAATCCTCTTGCTGCGGTGCAAATGGGTCTGATCTATGTCAATCCTGAAGGAGTGGATGGTGTACAGGATCCTTTACGTACGGCGCAGGATATGCGAGTCACTTTCGACCGTATGGGCATGAATGACGAAGAAACAGTTGCCTTGACCGCAGGTGGTCATACTGTAGGTAAGTCACACGGTAATGGTAAAGCAGATTTGCTTGGACCAGATGTTGAAAGCGCAGATATCGAATTTCAGGGCTTGGGCTGGCATAACCCGGAAGGGACTGGTAACGCGGCGAATACCATGGTCAGTGGTCTGGAAGGTGCCTGGACCACCAACCCAACCAAATGGGACAATGAATTCTTCTATCTATTGCTCAACTATGATTGGGAAAAAACTGTCAGCCCGGCAGGCGGGAAACAGTGGGAACCGATTAACATCAAGGAAGAAGACAAACCATTTGATGCACATGATACCAGTGTACGCCGTAATCCGATGATGACCGATGCTGACATGGCACTGAAAATTGATCCGGAATACCGTAAAATTTCAGAGCGTTTCTATCGTGATCCGGCCTACTTCTCTGAAGTGTTTGCACGCGCATGGTTTAAACTGACCCACCGTGATATGGGGCCAAAATCCCGTTATCTTGGCCCAGACGTACCGGCTGAAGATCTGATCTGGCAGGACCCAATTCCAAAAGTGGACTACACCTTGTCTGAGGCTGAAATTGAGGAACTCAAAGCAAAATTACTGATCAGTGGTTTAACCCCAACCGAACTGATCAATACGGCTTGGGATAGTGCACGTACTTACCGTGGTTCCGACTATCGTGGTGGTGCCAATGGAGCGCGTATCCGTCTAGAGCCACAACGTCAATGGGAAGGGAATGAACCGGAACGCCTGAATAAAGTATTGAATAAACTTGAAGAGATTCAGGCGGGTCTTGAGAAGAAAGTCAGCATTGCTGATCTGATTGTATTGGGCGGTAGCGCAGCAATTGAACAGGCAGCCAAAGCAGCAGGTGTAAATATCAAAGTGCCATTTACACCGGGCCGTGGCGATGCCTCTCAGGAACAGACAGATGCCTATTCATTTGAAGACCTGTTACCGAAATACGATGGTTTCCGTAACTGGCTAAAAGATGAATATGTGGTTCAGGCTGAAGAGCTGCTAGTCGATCGTGCACAACTGTTAGGGCTGACTGCACCTGAGATGACTGCGCTGGTTGGGGGTATGCGTGTACTCGGAACCAACTATGGTGGTGCGCCAGAAGGTGTCCTCACCAACAATGTTGGTGTCTTAAGCAATGACTTCTTTGTGAACCTGACGGATATGAACTATCAATGGAAAGCAACTGGCCGTAACCAGTATGACATTGTTGAACGTGCGACAGGTGTGAAGAAATGGACTGCAACACGTGTAGACCTGGTCTTTGGTTCGAATTCGATTCTTCGTGCTTATGCAGAAGTATATGCTCAGGATGACAATAAAGAAAAATTCGTGCGTGACTTTGTCAAGGCATGGGTCAAAGTCATGAATGCAGACCGTTTTGATGTGAAACGATAATTTTTCGATCTTGAAATAGGAAACCGGTCGTAGGGCCGGTTTTTTATTACCTGAATTTTTATTGGTCAATCAGCTCATAGAACGACCAGTCATGAAAAATAGATGGTCTTACTGAAAACTTAATAGGTATTCGCCACTTTTTCTCTATACTGGACTGAAAACCACACAACAAAAATGAAGATTAAGGAAGATAAGATGAACACATGGACAACCCATCAGATCAGCAATCAGTTTGATGAAAAACAGGACTATAACCTGTTTGCAACTGATACCACTTTGCAGGAAATTTTGCAAAGCTATGGTAGTCAGGATCAGACAATTTTAAATGAAATGGGGCAGGTGGTCGGTTCATCAGAATATTATCAATATGCCGATTTGGCAAACCGGCATACGCCTATTCTGCATGCTTTTGATGCCCGTGGTCGCCGTCGTGATTACATTGAATTTCATCCTGCATGGCATCAATGGATGCGCATCAATCGTCAGTTTGATAGTCATGCACATCCTTTTAATCAAGCTGAATCAAAATCTAAATGGGTCGACTGGGCAGCACGGTTTTACCTGAGTGGACAGGTAGAATGTGGCAGTCTGTGCCCGACTTCGATGACCCTCGGCAGTATTCCCTTGATCCAGCGTGAACCGGAACTTTGGGCCAAAATCGGCGATAAATTATTATCTACTGAATACGATGAACGTGATCTGCCGATTGCCCAAAAAAAATCAATCTGGCTGGGTATGGGGATGACTGAAAAGCAGGGCGGTTCCGACGTTCGGGCGAATGAAACCTTTGCCGTGCCTATCGGTGAATCAGGTCGAGGGCAGGCTTATCTGCTGACCGGTCATAAATGGTTTTTTTCAGCACCGACGTGTGATGCCCATCTGGTCGTGGCGAAAACTGAACAGGATGGTCTGGCCTGTTTCTTTGTTCCACGTTGGCGTGAAGATGGAACCAAGAATAATATTCATGTACAGCGACTCAAAGACAAAGTTGGGAATCGTAGCAATTCCAGCTCGGAAGTTGAGTTTCAGGAAGCTTGGGGCATCATGATCGGTGAAGCAGGACGGGGTATCCCAACTATCATTGAAATGGCGAACTACACCCGTCTGACCTGCTCGGTTGGCAGTACTGCGATGTTACGTCAGGCGCTGGTGCAATGTCTGGCCTATACCCGACAGCGTAAGGCTTTTGGCAAGCATCTGGCAGCACAGCCCTTAATGCAGGCAGTGCTGGTTGATCTGGCACTGGAAACAGAAGCGGCAATACAGCTGAGTTTCTATCTGGCTTCTTGTTATGAAAATGATGATGCCTTGTCACTGGCCTGGAAGCGGATTATGACCCCGGCTTCCAAATTCTGGATCTGCAAACGTGCCGTAGAATTGACCGGTGAAACCATGGAAGTCTTTGGTGGTAATGGCTATGTCGATCATGGCATCATGGCACGAATTTTCAAAGAAGCGCCAGTGAATACCATTTGGGAAGGCTCAGGCAATGTCATGTGTCTGGATGTACTGCGTGCCATTGGTCGTGAACCGGAATCGATTGAAATACTGTTTCAGGATTTGGCTGCTACTGCAATGCAGGATGAAATACTGAAACAGGAACTTCAGACGCTGTTTAAACTGTTTCAGCAGCCTGCAGATGAACTGCAATTTATGGGGCGTAGTCTGGTCAGCCGCTTGACTATTTTAGCCCAAGCCGTATTACTGCAACGTCATGCACCTGAATTTATTTTTAATGCATTTATTCAGACCCGATACAGCAAGTTTCATGGACGAGTAGTAGGTATGATGAGTGCCAAACAAGTAGATGTAGAGAGGATTTTGGAACGGGCTTTAGCTCAAGACTCATCTTCATAAAATATTAAAAAGGAGGAGAGAATAGCTTCTTGTTAAAGGTTATTCTCAAATCCTAAAAATATTGAAAACCACTTGAAATATACTGAATAGAGCGCAATATATGCACAGTGTCAATTCAGATGCTATGTCAAAAAACAGGTGAAAAGATGGCAAAGAAAAAGCAGCTACCAGAAGCAGTAATACATAACTTTGTGGCCAAACACATGCATGAGGTCAACAAAAGCCAAGTGTTTACAGACCGCAAAAAAGATGCAAAACGTGGCTATAGCAAGCACAAAAAAGGGAGATACTCAAACGACTATCTCCCTTTTTGTTTATGGCAGTTTTGCTAAATTTAGCAGCTTAAGCTCCCACGATTCGGGTCGCGCCTTTCACCATATCTCCCAGACCATGCGTGCGGAAATAATGTTCCATCCAGCTTTTTACGACCAGCGGATTATCCAGTTTTAGCACATGTTCCAATAAGTCCTGAGCATCCGGCATGGGTACATGACAAATCGTCTTACGCACCCGCAAAATATTACTTGAACTCATTGACAGGGTATTAAAGCCCATGGCCATCAGCAGCACAGCCGAAATCGGATCACCTGCCATTTCCCCGCATATACTGATCGGTTTTTCATTACGATGACAATCCTGTACCAAACGGGTCAGGGCACGTAAAACGGCAGGGTGCAAATGCGAATAAACGTTGGCGACACGCGGGTTATTACGATCCACTGCCAGTAAATATTGGGTCAAGTCATTAGAGCCGACCGAGAAGAAGTCGACAAATTCAGAAAATTCATCAATCTGATACAGGACACTCGGCACTTCTAGCATGATACCAATTTTAGGCTTGGTGATCTTGACCTGTTCTTCTTCTTGGACTGCAACCCAGTCACGTTCCAGCAAATATAGTGCTTCTTCTACTTCGCTGACACTGGTGATCATTGGTAGCAGGATATGTAGATTATTCAGTCCAATACTGGCTTTTAACATCGCACGAATTTGCGAAGAGAAAATTTCTGGATGATCGAGGGTAAAACGAATCCCGCGCCAGCCCAATGCCGAATTTTCTTCTTCAATCGAGAAATATGGCAGGTCTTTATCTGCCCCAATATCGAGGGTACGCATCACCACCGGTTTATTGGCGAAATGAGTAAGTTGCTGGCGGTAAATGGCACGCTGTTCTTCTTCACCCGGGAAGCGGTCGCGCAGCATAAAGGGAATTTCAGAACGGTATAAACCGACGCCTTTGGCACCGCGCTGTACACCGCGTACCACATCAATCATCAAGCCTGTATTCACGAACAAGCGTACAGCCACACCATCTGGGGTAATCGCATCCTTGGTTTCATATTGACGCAGATCTTTGGCGAGCTGTTCTTCTTCTTTCTGAATTTCTTTATAACGGGTACGCAGACGACGTGGCGGATTGATAAATACCCGACCCTGATGCGCATCAACAATCATTTCGACATCATCAAGGGTATTGATAGGTAATTCGGTCACACCCACTACGGTCGGAATACCGAGTGCACGCGCGACAATCACCATATGTGAATTCATTGCACCTTCAGTGGTGACAATCGCTGCAATTTTATCAACAGGTAATTCTACCAGCGCTGCGGTCGAGATTTCCTCGCCAATCAGGATGCTTTCATCGGTCAGTTCACGATGGCTTTCATCAGCTTCCTGTAATTTAGCCAGAATCCGGCGGCCTAAATCTTTCAGGTCAGCAACACGTTCACGTAAATAGTCATCTTCCATCTGGGCAAACTGCGCCACATGGTTTTCAATGACAATTCGTACCGCTCCTTGCGCCCAGTGACCTTCACGGATCAGTTCCTTGATTTCAGCCGGCAGGGCATTTTCGTCCAGCATACGCAGGAACACACTGAACAGTGCACGTTCCTCAGCCATGAGAGCATCCTGCATCTTGTCATCAAGAGACTGGATTTCTTCACGTACGGAATTTAGCGCGTTGTCGAGCAGGGCAAGTTCTTCGCTGATGTCATCCGCTTCACGATCCGGAACTGCTCCCAGATCTGCGGGCGGATAGAGGATCACGGCACGACCTAGAGCAATACCACCTGAGCCTGATACACCCTGGAAGGTTTTATAAGCAGGCAGATTGCTGGGCTTGCGGAACACATCAATATTGCCGACTGCATGGGCATGGGCAATTACACCAGAGAGCTGAGCACAGAGCGTCACTAAGAAGGATTCAGCAGCTTCTGAGAAATCCTGAGGTTCTTTATTCTGAACCACAAGAACGCCCATGACCTTACGACGGTACATGACCGGAACGCCAAGGAAAGAGTTATAAATTTCTTCCCCGGTTTCAGGTAAATACAAGAAACGCTCATGTTTCGGGGCATTGTCAAGGTTGACGATTTCCTCGCGCTGTCCGACCAGCCCCACCAGACCTTCACCAGTTTGCAGCGACACATGGCCCACCGCTTCAGGTTTTAGGCCCTTAGATGCCATCAGTAGATAGCGCTGGTTGCGCTCATCCAGCAGATAAATGGAGCAGACGTCGACCTGCATCGCTTGGGCTACCTGATTAACCATAATGTCGAGTGATTCGTGCAAACTGGCTGACGCATTGATCTCTTGAACAATACGTCTCAGGGTCTCCAGTTGCATATTCGACATTCGCGCTGCTCCTTCGTAATTTAGGGTCCGGTATATTCTTTATTTATAACAATAACTGCCTAAAAAATCTGCATATTTGTGCAGTTTTTAAGGTTTTTCCTTGGGAAGTTGCTGACATAGTTCTACCATGGCCTTGCGGTATACGTCGCGTTTAAAATTCACGACCTGACCAAGCGGGTACCAGTAACTGACCCACTGCCATTGATCAAATTCGGGCGGGTCAGACAGATCAAGCTGAATGTTCTGTACTGACGCCGTCAGTTTGAGTAAAAACCACTTTTGTTTCTGGCCGATACACACCGGATCTGAATCCGTACGAATGTACCGGTGTGGCAAACGATAACGCAGCCAGCCTTTGGTTTGCGCTATAATTTGGACATGTTCGGGCAGTAAGCCGACTTCTTCTCTCAGCTCACGGTAGAGTGCCTGCTCAGGGGTTTCTCCATATTGGATACCTCCTTGTGGAAATTGCCATGCATTGTGTCCAATGCGCTTCGCCCATAAAACCTGTCCAGCATCGTTTGCCAAAATGATCCCGACATTCGGTCGGAAACCTTCAGAGTCGATCATTTGGCACCTAATATTGTGTAATTTATGCCTTTGCCCTCGGGGATTTTTATTTCTGTATCCAGCACGAAAAAAGCAAAGTTTAAAAATGTTAAAATTGCTATGATCTTAACGAATTTCTATCGACTAGCGGAGATAGATTTACAATTTTTTTCTTAAATTTCAGTTTTTACGAGTATTTTCATGAAATTGGCGCTATTTGATCTCGATCACACCTTGTTAAATACAGATTCGGATCATTCTTGGGGAGAATTCTTGGTCAACGAGGGCCTGGTTGACCCTGTTCATCACCGTGCCATGAATGACAAGTTCTATGAAGATTATAAAAAAGGTCAGCTGGACCCCTATGCCTATAATGAATTTGTCTTTGAATTTTTAACCAAACATGACAATGATTATCTGATTGAACTACATCAACTCTTCATGCAAAAAGTCATTCGTCCGCAAATGCGTCCAGAAGGTTTTAAGGCAATTGAACGTCACCGTGAAGCAGGACATGAATTGGTCGGTATTACTGCAACTTCTGACTTTATTACTGCGCCAATTTTTCGTGAATTTGGCATTACCGAAATTATCGCGACGAATGCTGAAATTGTTGATGGTAAATATACCGGTAAAGTGATCAATACTGCCTGTTACCAAAAAGGCAAACTGATCCGCCTGGAACAGTGGCTGGAAGGCCGTGATGTGACCGAGTCCTGGGCCTATTCGGATTCAATCAATGACCGCTTCTTGCTGGAACATGCTGATCATGCCATTGCAGTCAATCCGGATGATCGTTTAGAAGCACTGGCGAAAGAGCAGGGCTGGGAAATTCAGGACTGGTCGATTTAATCATCTGCAGCGTTCAAATCTGTGAAGCACAACTCAGGTTGTGCTTTTTTATGTGCACAGATTCAAGGTGAAAAATAAACTATTGTCACACTAGCTCACTGCAGCTCATGCTAAGCTTAATTTGCATAATGAGAATAAGGGAAACTCAGAGGTAGTTGAAATGAATAAAGTAAGACCACGCATGACGCACCTATTTGAACAGTTGGGCCTGGATGCCAGTGAGGAAGGAATTGCAACCTTCATTAACAATCATCAGCTGCATAAGGATTTTAATCTGCTGGATGCACCCTACTGGTCTGAGGCACAGCGCCAGTTTCTCGCTGAAAAGATTACGTCTGATGGTGAATGGGCCATCGTGGTAGACCAACTGAATGAATCCCTGCATGAGGATGCGACCATCGAAATCTGAATGTATCTTAAAACCAAAAGCCAGTCCGATGACTGGCTTTTTATTTGATTTTGGCATCTTAACGTATGCGTTTCCATAAAGTGACCTGTGACAGGGTATGTTGATATTTACGCGCTGTTTCACGGATCACAAAAGGAACATCTATAGGTTCAGCCAGCATTTCAAAATGTGGACTCAATAATTCCTGTATTCCATCTAAGGTCGTAAAATTTTCTCCAGCCTGCTTAAAACCGCCTAACCATTCACTACGCGCGGTATGTTCATCCAGCCAGGTATAAGGTGAAGCCAGCATTAGAATGCCACCAATATTTAGTCGCTGATGAATCTCGTGCAAAAAGGCTTTAGGGTGGTGCAGCCGATCAATCAGATTGGCTGCCAGAATGAAATCGTATTCCTTAAATTGCGGTTTTAGATTGCAGGCATCCGCCTGATAAAACTCGACCTTGTGAGCAACCTGATCAAGTCCAGTCCCTTGCAGTGAACAGGATTTATATTCGACCAGTTCACCTTCAACCGGAATGGTATAACCTAAAGTTGCACCTTGCGCTAAGGCTATACCTTGCTGAATAAAACGTGCCGAGAAATCTAGACCTGTTACCTGTGCAAAATGCTGCGCAAGTTCAAAGCTGGCGCGTCCTGTGGCACAGCCAAGATCGAGTGCTTTTTTTCTGGCAGTTTTTACAAAATAAGGCTCGGCGAGGATAATGAGAGACCTGGCAAAATTCGGAATGCCAAAATACTCCTGACCGTACTGAAATTCCAGATACTGCGAAATCAGTTCATCCGTCTGATAATGTGAATGATAGGGTGAAACTGGTTCATCTGACCCAGCCACATAGCGAAAACCCGCATGCTGGAAAAAGTGTCGTCTAAAGGCATAACGGGAACTATGCAAAGCTTCATTACCACCTGAAATCCAGGAACCGCCTTTAATCAGGTTATGCCGATCATCGAAGGTTGGGGTACTAAAGTCATCATAAATTGGATGGACCTGAAAACCTTCAAAGGGATAGATTGCAGTTTCAGTCCATTGCCAGACATTGCCTTGTACATCATAAAACTCGCCTTGCTGGAACTGGTGTACCGGACAAGGATTAGGTGCATGTTGCAAGGCGATATTGGCTTCTAAAGGTAGCGGTCGTTTAGGATTCAGGCCGACATGGTCATACAGCCGATACCATTCATCTTCGCTCGGCAAACGGATTGATTCACCGGTTTGTGCTGATTTCCAGTTACAGAAGGCTTTGGCTTCGTGGTAATTCACCTCGACTGGCCAATCCCACGGCATCGGAATTTCTTCCAGCATGATACGCAAATGCCAGCCATCCTCTTTTTTGATCCAGAAGCTTGGATGTTGCGCTTCAATAAATTCCAGCCAGGCGTTACCTTCTTCACTCCAGTATTCTGACTGCTGATAACCATCAGCTTCGACAAAGTTGAAAAATTCCTGATTGGACACCAGAAATTGTGATGCCTGAAACGCATTGATTTCCGCTTCATGCAGACCGTATTCATTGTCCCAGCCATAATATGGATCAGTGAAATTTTTATTCAGTCGAACCGTTCCCGCAGGAACAGGAAGAAGCTGGTTTTCTGGTGCAGGGCCAGTCAGGATTCGGGCATGCCATAGTGGATGATTCTGCACATATTGCAGTTGATGTTGTCGAATCAATACCGACGAAGTTTCCAGATGGATCCGTTCATGCTCAATACCCATCAGGATTGACCACCATGGATTCTGCCAGTTGAGTGGTAGTTCTAGAGGTGCATTTTCTATGATCTTCAGTACCAAGGCTCGTACCCGGTGCCGATACGCTTTTACTTCACTGACTTCAGGCCAGTCATAATTCTGATCATCCAGATCGTCCCAGCTCATCTCATCTACACCGATGGCAAAGATACTTTCCATATGTGGATTCAGCTGTTCAGGAATCAGTTTGCTGAGCAGCAGTTTATTGACAAAAAAAGTAGCGGTATGACCGAAATAGAAAATCAGCGGATGACGCAGACTAATCGGTTTGACATAAAATGCTTCTTCATTGCGCAGACAGTCAAACAGGGATTCGTAGGTGTCAAAGGTATTCAGGAAATATTCACGAATCACATGGCGCGCTGTGGAAATGTCTTCAAAGTTTAAATTAGGCGTTGGAAGCAGGCGAATTTTTCCCTGTTGCCAAGGGCTGTCGTCTGCTAAATATGTAGGTGACTTACTATTTGGCTGGTTAGGTTTAAATAAGGTTGAATCGGGCTGCATCCATCAGACTCCATGAAGAATTTTAAGATATTCCACTGATAAGTCCGCGCAGGGAATATCCTAAACTTAATGCAAAGCAGGATGCAGTTGTTGCTCATTTAGGTAACAAAATGCTGCGAATTGAATCCATCGCAGCCTCTTATTTTAAAATGAAGTGATTTAGAGTTTAGGCTGTTGCATTAACTCAACCAGGGCCTGTGCAGCTTTGGACTGGGTACGTCCCGGATGCCAGACCATGCCAAGCTGGCGATTCATTTCCAGAGGAATATCCAGCTGTTGCAAATCATGATTTACAAGAGTTTGTGGTAGTACTGACCAGCCCAGACCAATGGAAACCAGCATGCGGATCGATTCGAGTGGATTATTACTCATGGTGATCTTTGGTTTGACACCACGCTTTTCAAACTCTGCCATGGTAATTTGCGTGGTATAGGTTTGTGCAGACGGTAACAGGCTCGGGTAATGCACCAGATCGTCCAGTGACAGATTCTTCTGCTGGGCCAATGGATGGAAGGGAGCAACTACAAACACCAATGGATCGTTCCAGATAGTCACATAGTTCAACCGTTCATCGCCATGTGGAGGTAAAGTCAGGAAAGCCAGTTCCAAGTCACCGGCAATCACCTGTTCATGCGCCTGTTCAGAATCAACAAAGTGCACATCCAGGGTCACATCCGGATATTGCAGTACATACTGACGCAAATGTGCTGGAAGGTGATGTAGACCAATATGATGACTGGTACCAATTTTCAGTTTGCCCTGAATCTGGCCTTGTTCATGACTAAGGGTATGATGAATATCGCCCAGTTCATTCAGCCAGTTTTTCACTTTCGGTAACAGCGAATGCGCGGCATGGGTTGCTTGTACACCACGACCCGCTGATTCAAACAGCTTGACTCCAAAATACTCTTCCAGACTATGAATCCGTTTGGTCACGGCGGGTTGAGTAATAAAAAGCTGATCTGCCGCCAGAGAAATTGATCCAGTTTCCATGACTTTTACAAAGGCTTCAAAGGCTGCGAGATTCATCTTAATCACCTATAAAGATTTTTTATGCGTATCTCTATTGTTGTAATATTTTAAGAATAAATCAAAGGAAAAGTTGTATCTATTGTTGTAAAATCCGACATTCATTGATCGCTAATACAATAGATAGCTGGAAATAGCGGCTCGAACCCAAAAAAATATTTTATAAAAATCGGATATGCATCAATAAAAAAAGCCACCGAGGGTAAGCGGTGGCAAAACGAGGAATAAGGACAGAAAAGAATTTAGGCTGTGATTTCCTCATTATTGCTCTGTTCAGATTTTGCTTCCCAGGCTTTTTCGTGGAAGAAGAAAGCAACAGCCTGAACAGTCGGTTCTAATAAACTTAATGCAATTGCCATGGCTAAACTACCAGTCACAAAATAACCGACTAACATGGCTACCGTGATGTGCATGACGTAATAGCTCAAGGTTTTCTTGAACATACGCTGATTATCTACAACAAATTTTTGAACGTGTGCCATGTCGATATTCCTCAAAAAATAAATTCAATGTTTTCTGTATGAATAAATAATAATAATTCTCATTTAATTTGTAAAAACGTATATTTTGCAAAAAATGATCGGAAAATTAGATTAAATAAAAATCAATATTGGTCTGTTTAGAATCCAATTTTAAAGATTCCAAAAAGTTTATTAACTAATAAAAATGATAAATTAGATTTATGTGACCGCAGCGATATAATCAAAATTAGAGATAGAATTTACCCAGTCCAGTGGAGTACATCGACATGGCAGGCGAGACCCAAACAGCAAAAACATTATACGATAAGTTATGGGATGACCATTTAGTAAAACAGCGTGACGATGGTTCAGCTTTACTTTATATCGACCGTCATTTATTGCATGAAGTAACTTCTCCGCAGGCATTCGAAGGCTTACAACTGGCGGGTCGTAAACCATGGCGTTTAAGCGCGAACGTGGCAACGCCAGACCATAACGTACCGACTTCTACCAAAGAACGTTCAGAAGGTATTTCTGGGATTGAAGATGAAACTTCACGTATCCAGGTACAAACCTTAGATGACAACTGTAAAACTTTTAAGGTGGTGCAGTTTGACATTAATGATGTTCGCCAAGGTATTGCGCATGTTGTGGGTCCAGAACAGGGCTTGACCTTGCCTGGGATGACGGTTGTGTGCGGTGACTCACACACTGCAACGCATGGTGCCTTCGGCTGTTTGGCACATGGTATCGGAACTTCTGAAGTTGAACATGTATTGGCAACCCAATGCCTGGTTCAAAAGAAAATGAAAAACATGTTGGTGCGCGTTGACGGAAAATTGGGTCAAGGCGTAACTCCAAAAGATGTGGTTTTAGCCATCATTGGCAAAATCGGGACTGCGGGCGGTACAGGCCATGCCATCGAATTTGGCGGTCAGGTCTTCCGCGACATGTCGATCGAAGGTCGTATGACCGTATGTAATATGGCGATCGAAGGCGGTGCCCGTGTTGGTATGGTGGCAGTCGATGATAAAACCATTGAATATGTGAAAAACCGTCCATATGCACCGAAAGGTGAGCAGTGGGATCAAGCCGTTGCTTACTGGAATACCTTGCATTCTGATGAAGGTGCGCACTTTGATACCGTTGTGGTATTACAAGGTGAAGAGATTGAACCACAAGTATCTTGGGGGACTTCTCCTGAAATGGTGATTCCAGTCTCTCAGGCAGTGCCTACTTTAGAACAGGCAAAAGATGACGTACAACGCAATGACTGGACACGTGCTTATCAATACATGGGTTTAACTGCTGGTCAGGCCTTGTCTGATATCCAGTTAGACCGTGTATTTATCGGCTCTTGTACCAATTCACGTATTGAAGATATTCGTGCTGCGGCTGAAGTGGCGAAAGGTAAAAAGGTTGCACCGAGCATTAAACAGGCGATGGTCGTTCCAGGTTCTGGTTTGGTCAAAGCACAAGCTGAAGCTGAAGGTTTAGATAAAATCCTGATTGAAGCAGGCTTTGAATGGCGTGAGCCGGGTTGTTCAATGTGCTTAGCCATGAACGCTGATAAGTTACAGCCGGGCGAGCACTGTGCATCTACCTCGAATCGTAACTTCGAAGGTCGTCAGGGCAATGGCGGTCGTACCCACTTGGTGAGCCCAGCAATGGCAGCCGCAGCCGCAATTGCCGGTCACTTTGTTGATGTACGTTCATTCTAAGTTTAAGCCCTCATCCCAACCTTCTCCCAGAGGGAGAAGGAGTATCCTCTCCTGTTAGGAGAGGGTTAGGGAGAGGTTACGGATTCAGTGAGAAATAATCATGAAAAAATATACCGTTGAACAAGGTATCGTTGCACCATTAGACCGTGCCAATGTAGATACCGACTTAATTATTCCAAAACAGTTTTTAAAATCGATCAAACGCACCGGTTTTGGTGAAAATTTATTTGATGAATTGCGTTACTTGGATGAAGGTTATTTAGGTCAGGATAATTCAAAACGTCCCTTAAACCCTGATTTTGAGTTAAACAAACCCCGTTACCAAGGTGCATCAATTTTAATTTCACGTGCAAACTTTGGTTGTGGTTCAAGTCGCGAGCATGCGCCATGGGCATTGAATGAATACGGTTTCCGTACCGTAATTGCACCAAGCTATGCGGATATTTTCTTCAATAACAGTTTTAAAAACGGCATGTTGCCAGTAATCCTGTCTGAAGAAATTGTTGATCAGTTATTTAGAGAATGTGCTGCGACTGAAGGTTATCAATTAACAATTGATCTTGCAGCGCAAGAAGTGCGTACCCCGTCAGGTGAAAGTTTCAAGTTTGAAGTTGATCCATTCCGCAAGCATTGTCTTTTAAACGGTTTGGATGACATCGGTTTAACTTTGCAGGATGCCGATGCGATTCGTGCTTATGAAGAAAAAACCAAACAATCGCGCCCTTGGGTATTTGCAGAAATTAGTGGCTAAATCTAGTTAAATTGTCATAGCGGGAAAGTCTAACCCTTGCTAATATCGTGAAATCATGGAAATTTCGTTTGGGTTAGACATTCAGCATGGCCAGCTATTGGAAACAGTTATTTGCATTGGGTACGGTTTCGATGTTAATGACAGCATGTCAGACCATCGATACGATACAGTTGAAGAAATTGACAGATTCGGCTGTAAATAGTTCAGATGCCCTGATTTATTGTTCAGGTACCCACGATTGTAATTTTGAACGTATGGATGATATCAAGATCATCAATGCTGAAAAACGACATGTGGAGAGTGAAGCGCTCAAGCTCAAACTTGTGCGTTTACAAGCAAAAAGCCTGAAAGAGCCTAATCCGGTTTACCTGTCGGTACCCGCGGGGCAGCATGAACTGGTGGTACGCTTTTATCCGATTAGTCCGGATAAGGCCGAAGTTCTACATGTATTCCAGAACTTTCAGGCCAAGCATAAGTACACCTTTAAGATGTATCGCCAGCGCTCGACTCGAAACACCAGCTTATTGCAGGCCTCTGCACCGGATCCACTGTGTGTAGATCTGTTGCAAAACACCAAAATAATTCGACGCTTCTGCAAGCCATACAATGTTGAAACTGGCATTGCCGAGTTTGTAGAACAGAAAATTTAACCCAGTCAGCGAAATGCTGACTTTATAAATGGAATATCTCATGTCTAAACAAATTTTGATTTTAGCTGGTGACGGCATCGGTCCTGAAATTGTGAAAGCAGCAGAGCAAGTGCTGACTCGCGTAAATGAAAAATTTAATTTAGATCTAAGCTGGGAACATGGCCTGTTGGGTGGTGCTGCGATTGATGCACATGGTGCACCTTATCCAGATGTGACGTCTGAGCAGGCAAAAAAAGCTGATGCAATTCTGCTTGGCGCTGTGGGTGGTCCTAAATGGGATACGATTGAACGCTCAATTCGTCCTGAACGTGGTCTGTTAAAATTGCGTAGTGAACTGAACCTGTTCGCGAACCTGCGTCCGGCGATTCTCTATCCGCAACTTGCTGATGCGTCTAGCCTGAAACCTGAAATTGTAGCTGGTCTAGATATCCTGATCGTACGTGAATTGACAGGTGGTATCTACTTCGGTCAACCACGTGGTATCCGTGAACTGGAAAATGGTGAAAAACAAGGTTTTAACACTGATGTGTATTCAGAGTCTGAAATCAAGCGTATTGCCAAAGTTGCATTTGAACTTGCCGGTCTGCGTGGCGGTAAAGTATGTTCAGTCGATAAAGCAAACGTGCTTGAAGTGACTGAGCTTTGGAAACAAACCGTTACTGCATTGAAAGAAGAGCAATATCCAGACATCAACCTGTCGCATATGTATGTCGACAATGCTGCAATGCAGTTGGTACGTGCGCCTAAACAGTTTGACGTAATTGTCACTTCTAACCTGTTCGGTGATATTCTGTCTGACGAAGCGGCAATGTTAACGGGTTCAATTGGTATGTTGCCATCTGCTTCTCTAGATGAGAATGGCAAAGGCATGTATGAACCATGTCATGGTTCTGCACCAGACATCGCAGGTCAAAACCTAGCAAATCCATTGGCAACCATTCTGTCTGTTGCAATGATGCTGCGTTACACCTTCCGTGAAGAAGCGGCTGCAAAAGCAATTGAAGATGCAGTAGGTCATGTATTGGATCAAGGTTTACGTACTGCGGATATTATGTCCGAAGGCATGAGCAAAGTCGGTACAGTGGAAATGGGCCAGGCAGTAGTTGCTGCATTGAACTAAATTTCACTCCAGAACTGATCAATAAAAAACGCAGCTCAGGCTGCGTTTTTTTGTGTCTGCTGAATTAACAGGTTCGGCCGGTATATTTCACTGCTTGTGCAATATTGTCCTTGAGTTCAAAAACAATTTTACATTGCAGGTTTACGTCATAGCCACGCGATGGACTATGTGTCACCGGAATGGGTACGGTTCCAGTGCCGGCAACCGGATGCTGAGCGACAGAGAGTGGAAGTGCAACGGGACGCTGCACGATATAGACCAGTTGCCCGGCTGAAAGTACAGGTTCATTTACCTGCTGGTAGCCGAGTTTGCTTAAATCCAGATTGGCATAAATGGTTTGGCTAGACTGTCCAATATACTGCTGTAAATAAGCGTCACGTTCGGCTTGAGACAGGGTAGGCGTATGCGTACATGCAGACAACAGCAGAAGCATGCCTGGTAACACGAGTTTCATTTGGCGAAATGCAGATAACATATTTTCTGACTCCTACAAAAGCCATTGCGGTTATTGTAGCGAGGAGAAAACGAGCTTATTGTTGTAATTTGACACACGGTAGAGAGAAGTATCCTGATAAATTGGACCTCTCATTAAATCTCATACAGGTTTTAAACTTCACTGGACACAGTTTAGCAAGCTTTACCGGTATAACGAATGTCCTGAACAATTTCATCTTTCAAGTCAAACCAGATTTGGCATTTCATCTTAATGTTATAACCTCCATTCGAAGGCATTGGAATTGGTGCACCAGGGGAGATACTTTGACTAATATTAGGTGTACCCATCGGAATATTCACATCCCGGAAAATAGTATAACTGAGAAAGTCTGCTGTTTGAATGGGGTGCTGGGAGGTTTTAAATCCCATTGCACGAAGATCAAGTTGGCTGTGAACCTGTGCGGCAGTTTGACCGATATAGGGCTGTAGAGAATGATGCAGATGCTGATTGCTGCCTGTAGCACATGCAACAAGAGACAAGCTGGAAACTGGAAAGCAGAGTCAAATATTTCATATTCATTGTTTTTATAAATATTGTTTTAATTAAATTGAATAGTCTTGTAATTCTCAGGCTATGTCAAATTGTTTTATTTATTGGTAAATAATGAATAATTAAAGTCACAAAAAAAGCCACCCTGATCAGTGGCTTTTTTTACTGACGCTAAATCTTAGCGTGCACGATAAGTGATACGACCCTTAGTTAAGTCGTAAGGAGTCATCTCCACTTTTACACTGTCGCCAGTCAAAATACGGATGTAGTGTTTACGCATTTTACCAGAGATATGAGCAATCACTTCGTGACCGTTTTCTAAACGTACACGGAACATAGTATTAGGAAGCGTCTCGGTGACAACGCCTTCGAACTCGATGAGTTCCTCTTTATTGGCCATAGCCTACCTAAAAGAATAAATTAGAAAGGCGCAAATTATAGTCAATTTTTTCGTATAACACAAGGCATAGCAGGCTTTAGACTGATCATCTGAAAGTAAAATAAGCGAAGCATCAGTACAAATATTTTAACTAAAAAACTGCTTGTTGATGTTGTCAGTTTGGTCAATCACAGTTAATCTAAAAAATATCTTTTTAGGTATAAATGAAGCACATACAAGGAAGGTTTTTGAGTGGGTCAGCTAACAGATGCATCGGTTGTACTGCGATTAGGCTACCAGGCGATACGTCGTGCGGGTTTGCCAACCGAAGAATTGCTTACTAAAGCAGGAGTTGCCTTAAACCAGGTTGAAGCCAATGACCGTACCCCGTTGAGTGCACAGTATGCATTCTGGGTCGCGGCAGAAGAGGTCAGCAAGGACCCTGATATCGGCTTACATTTGGGTGAACATCTGCCACTTTACCGTGGTCAGGTCATTGAGCATTTGTTTATTTCATCAGAAAATTTTGGTGAAGGGCTAAAACGTGCCTTAGCTTACCAGCGCCTCATCAGTGATGCCTTCCATGCGCAACTGGTCGTGGGAGATGACCGCTGTTATTTGACCAATGGTGAACAGCTTTTTGCCGAAAACATCGTCAATCGTCATTTCACTGAATGTGCCATGTCTGGTGTACTGCGTTTCTTTAAGTTTATTACCGAAGGGCGTTTTGAACCGATTTATATCGACTTCAATTTTTCTAAAGGCGCAACTGATGATGAATACTTCCGTGTCTATGAATGCCCAGTAAGTCTGGGACAGAAAGAAACACGTCTTTATTTTGATTCAAGTATTCTTGAATATCCGCTTTGGCAGGCAGAACCAGAATTACTCCAGCTGCATGAGCAGTTAGCAATTGAAAAGCTGCAAGAGCTGGCACGTTATGATCTGGTGGGTGAAGTGCGCCGTGCCATTGGCTCAACCTTGGAAAGTGGGGAAACCACGCTAGAAACAGTCGCTGCCCAGCTGAATATTACTCCCCGCCGTTTGCGTACCCAGCTGAGTGAAGCCAATACCAGTTTCCAGCAGATCCTTTCGGATTATCGTTGCCGTCTGGCTAAACGCTTACTGGCAGGCACCAGTGAAAGTGTAGAGCGGATTGTATATTTAACCGGTTTTTCTGAACCAAGTACCTTCTATCGTGCTTTTAAACGTTGGACCAATGAAACGCCAGTGGAATATAGAAAGCGCAAGCAGCGTTAAATCCCTCCTAACCTCCCTTTAAAAAAGGGAGGAATTTCCTCTCCTTCCAGAAGGGGGGGAGAGGAGGTAAATTAATAAAAAAGGATTTAATTATTCTGGCATGTTTAACCAATGTGGTCCCAAGGGCACTTTCGGTAAATTAAATTGCTCAGGATAATGTGCCTGAATAAAGTAGAGTCCATCTGATGGTGCTGTCACACCTGCCGCTTTACGGTCTTCTGCAGCAAAGATGGCATCAATCTGATCGATGTCACACATGCCCTGACCAATTTCCAGCAAACAGCCCATGATATTGCGCACCATATGATGCAGGAAACCATCAGCCTGAATATCCAGGACCAGATAGTGACCATGACGAATTAGGCGACAGTGATGCACATGGCGTACAGGTTGATTGGATTGACAGGCAGAGGCACGGAAACTTTCGAAATTATGTGTGCCTTCAAACTTTGTCGCAGCCTTAATCATCTTGTCGACATCTAAATCGTAATGGATATGGGTGACCTGTTTATGCAATAGCGCAGAACGCACAGGGTGATTGTAGACTACATAACGATAACGACGGGCTTGGGCTTTAAAACGGGCATGGAAATCCATGTCCATTTCCTGAATCCACTGAATTACAATATCTTTAGGAAGCTGACTATTACAGCCGCGTAACCAGCCATATTCGGAGCGATCAGCAGAGGTATCGAAGTGAGCAACCATATTGGTGGCATGCACGCCGGCATCAGTTCGACCTGCACCATGCAGGATAATAGTTTCATTGGCGACTTTAGACAGAATCTTTTCAATCGTTTCCTGCACGCTTGCTACGCCGGGCTGTTGGGTTTGCCAACCTCTGTAGTGTGCTCCACTAAATTCAATACCGACTGCAAAACGCTGCATATTCACCTCAAGATTCAACTAATCAGACCAATGGTGATGCCATTGCTCCACGCTGTCGTATTGTAAATACATTTTCAGGGCTTTTGCATATAGATCGGCATGGCCATAGGCATCATTGAGTAAAATCCGGCAGTCCTGCACCCATTCAGCAATAGCATAGCGTTGGTCTGTGCTCCCGAAAGGTACCTGTGTAGTCAAAACTACAGCACAGCCAGCATTATAGAACTCATCAAAGAGCTGAATGAGATCAGGATTAACTGCGAGATTTCCTGTGCCAAAGCCCTGCAGAATCAGGAAATTTGGAGGTGAAGCCAATAATTGCTTAAGGTTATGAAGCTGCTGATCTAGCCCAACCGGCTGCATCATTATACTCAGGCAATTAAATTGCTGTGCCTTAATCAAATCTTGTGCAGTAATGGTATGTGTATATAGTTGCGGTGGAATTTTTACTTCTGCATCTATGCCGGCAAAGGCCTTGAGTTCAGTAGTATGTTGCTTTAACGCTGTTCTGCCATGAACCAGTTCCTGGTTAAATGCCAGATAAACGCCCATCTCGACCTGCTGTACAGAATCTAGAGCAAAGCATAGGTTGTCCAAAGCATCACTGAATTCGCGTGGCTGCTTGCCAGCTGCATTTAATAATGGGTACTGGCTACCGGTTAAAACCACATAGGCCGATTGCCCTAAAAGATGCGCCAGCACGGCACAGGCATAGCTCATGGTATCTGTACCATGAATGATAACAAAGCGCTGATAATTCTGAGCCTGCAGTTGCTGAATAAACTGAATCAAGGCTAGCCAGTCAGGAGCAGTACATGCACTGCTGTCCTTAATTACAGGGGCGCAGAAGCACTCTACCGAATGCGTGTCTTCATGCAATAAGTCTTTTAGTTTTATAAAAAAAGATTCGGCAGGCATAGGAGCAAGTGGATCACCAACGCATCCAAACGTACCTCCCATATAAATCAATGCAATATTTTTCATCATAAAAAAAGCAGCCATAGTGACTGCTTTAGTGTAGAACGAATTTACTTAAGAAGCGATTCGATTCAGTAATTGATCAACATGGGTACGTTGTTGTGGACTGTAGTCCGCTTCCTTTTCTGTCAGGATTTCACGTGCGGCATCATAGGCACCCAATTGAATATACTGCTCTGCCAATTCCAGATTTAATACTACTTCATCAGTTTCCGTTAATTCAGGGAATGATTGAATCAGTGGATCATTTTGATGAGCGGTTGAAGTAACAGGCGTAGATGGAATATCAAAACTGATTGCCGCGCTGGCTGGTTTTTCAGGAACGGCATCTAGTTTAAAGTCCAATTCTGAGACAGCAGGTACTGCTGGACTTATAGGTTCATGTGTAGCTAAACCTGATAAATCAAATTCTGGTACTGCGATTTCTGGCTGAGTTTCTGTGGTTGACGTTGTATCTGCCGAGAAAGAAAAATCAAGAGGTTGAACTGATTCTGCAGTAGGTACTGGTGTCACTTCTGGTTTTTCTGAGTTGCCTAAGTCAAGCTTAAAGTCCATAACCGGTGCGGCAGTTTCAGGCTCGGCAGCAGGTGCAATTTCAGTTTCAGCTTTTATTGAGCTATCTAAGTCAAAGCTAAAGTTTAGTGCAGATGTGGCAGTATCTGATGTTGTCTTCGGTGTAGGCTCAGATGCAGGAGCGTCAGAGAAGTTAAACTCTAAACCTGTAGCTCCTGGGAGATCCTGGGCTGCATCACTTGCCGGTTTAGTCAGAGTGGGCTCAAAATTAAATTCCAGCGGCTGGATATCATTCTGTGATAGCGCCGGCTCAAATACAGCTTTTTGAGGCTTATTTTCTTGTTGCAGTTCATCAAAAGCGAGGTCATTAACTACTGGGCTGTGGGTTGGGGATAGCTCTTCAAAGGCAGCAGTGTTGTCTATAGATGCTGTCTCAGTTACTGATGAGCCAGCGCTTAACTGTGCAGAAGGAAAATCAATTGTATCCTTGGTTGAAGTAGCTGAATTTTCAAACTCTGCCTTTTTAGTTTCTGCCTGCGCAAGAATGTCATCCAAACCGAGTGAACGCACATGTGTGATTAACTGAGAAATGGCAAATTCATCTTTCTGCTGAATATGGATATCAAGGAGCAACAGATACAGTTCATGCTGGCGGTTGTCTTTTTTGAGTGCCTGATTGATTTGCGCTTCAGCGGCAAAAAAATTTCCTTCATTGATCAGGCGCTCAATTTTCTTGCGCAGATCTGCTGAAAGAGCAATAGCTTCCTGAGGATTCGCTGCAACTTCTTCAACCACCCGGGTTTTCGCTGGGGTAGCCCGTACTGAACTGGTGGTTTTTCTCGCTTTCGCTGTATTTGCCTTTGGTTTATCTGACCCTTGAGCATCCTGACGTTTTTTGACTACGATCAGAACGATGATCAATAAAATTAATGGAATCACATAAATCAGCATGATAAGTACCCCTTAGAGATAGAGGGCTCCATATATCCACTCATCCCTGTAAATCAATGTATGTAATGATTAGTTAATTGGCTTTTTTATCTGCCTGTTGTGCTTTCAGCTGCTGTTGCAGTCGGGCAAGACGGGCATTTAATAATTGAATTCTCTGATCCTTCTGATTAAGCGCCAATTCTAATTCAGTTACGTTTCTCTGTAATTTAACGGTTTTTTCTCGAACTGTCATAACTTTTAATGACAACTCTTTCGAAGTTTGACGGTCTAATGTGTTTTGATTTGCAGAAAGTTGCTTAGTTTCTTGTTGGTTCTCAGCAACCAGGCTCATTTCAGCTTGATTTAAACGATATTTGGTACTGCCTTTAGCCTTATTCTGAACTTGTGCAAGCTCAGATGTCTTGACGGTAATTGGCTGTTTTTGTGCGGGCGCAATATTCAAATTCAGTGCCGCACCACGTTTCAGGCGATTCGCATCTCCGCCAATAAAGGCCTGTTCATTATTTTTTTTAATTTGCTGCATGACTTCACCAACACCGCGGTTTTGTTCCTGAGCAATACGTGCAGCAATTTTCCAGAGAGATTCATTGGATTGAACCACATAACTTGCTTTTGCAGTAGATGTCGGGCTCGCTTGAGGGGAGTGTTGCACTGGAGCCGAAGCTGCTTGAGGCGGTTTTTTAGGAGTAACTTGCTTCTGTTTTGCGACTTGTTCTTCGGCATATTTTTTAACTAATGGGTCGCTGGAATTCGATTGTGGCGCAGCAGCAGGATAGGTCGCCACTGGCTTTTGATTTTGTACTTTTTGAGCTGGTATATCTTGATTCTGCTGTTCAACAGGTGCTACTGATGTATCTTCCGCTACCTGAGTTTTTACTTGAGTTGTAGGGGTGGCAGGATTTTTTTGCAGACTATTTGGGACCAGAGGCTTTTGTTGAATAGCTGGCATTGCCGGTTCAGCGATTGGTGTGGGTGTCGTCAAAGTACTTGTGACTGGACGCGTATTCACAGCTGTAATAGCTTCCTCAACCTTGGCTGGAGCCTGAACAGCGGGAGTCGTTATCGATGTTGTCTGAGGGATAGAGTTTGGTGATAATGGTGGTGGAGCAAGACGCTGTACAGCCAATGGTTTTTCCAGAGCCTTGGTACTCGCTGCTGCAGTCTTGTATTGCGTACTGACAGGTAAATTTAAACCAATTTCATTTTCATTCACCACCACGACTGGGGTCAATGTTCGTTCATTCGCGCTGATTGAAGCTTTTAGCAGATCTGTCTTGGGTTTGAGTGTGGTCTTGATATGTTGTAAGCGTGCTGCATTGCCTTCTTTAACCTTAACTACAAAATTCAGATCATTTTGAGTGATTGGGCGTGAAGAGGTAATAGTAATCACACCTGTTCCATTGCTACTACGACGGGTAAAAAAATTAAGATGACCGGGAGGTTGATGCGTAGTGCCCAGCGTCATTAAATCTTCTGGCGTAGCTAAACTCACTTCAATCGGTATATTGATATCTGACTGACGGAAATTCATTTCCGCATAGAGTAATTCCCCGGGTGCAGATTGAACCTGAACTGGCTCAACCGTGATTGCAAAAACAGGCTGTGCCATCATCATGGTTAAAGTAGCAATTTTAAATTTTTTATATACAGTCATCTTCATTCTAGGCTCAGCATCGGTCATATTATGGGCAGTATGACTCGATGATTGGGATGTCTATGTTTGTTCAACTATTTTCTTGATAGTGACACAAAAAAGCCGATCAATAAAGATCGGCTTTTAGATTGATTATAACGCGCTTAATTAAGCATTTTTATAATCGATCAGAATGCGTAGCATACGGCGTAAAGGCTCAGCAGCACCCCAAAGTAACTGGTCACCTACAGTGAATGCACCCAGGTATTCTTTACCCATGTTCATTTTACGCAGACGGCCGACTGGAACAGTCAATGTACCGGTTACTGCGACAGGCGTCAGATCAGTCATTGATGCTTCACGTATATTTGGTACCACTTTTGCCCATTGGCTAGACTGACGAATCATATCTTCGATTTCATTCAAAGGTACGTCACGTTTTAGCTTCAAGGTAATTGCCTGAGAGTGACAGCGCATGGCACCGATACGTACACAGTGACCATCGATTGGAACGATCTGCTGGTTGCCCAGGATCTTGTTGGTTTCAACCTGACCCTTCCATTCTTCTTTCGACTGGCCGCTTTCCAGCTGCTTGTCGATATATGGAATCAGAGAACCAGCTAGCGGTACACCAAAGTTTGCCGACGGGAAGCCTTCACCACGTTGTAATTCAGCAATTTTAGAATCGATGTCCAAAATTGGAGAGCGTGGATCATCGAGTAGGTCTTTAGTATTGTTATACAGGTAACCCATGCCTGTGATCAGCTCACGCATGTTTTGTGCACCTGCACCAGATGCCGCCTGATAGGTCATCGAAGTTGCCCATTCCACCAGGTTATTCTGGAAGAGAGAACCTAAACCCATCAGCATCAGGGAAACCGTACAGTTACCGCCAACGAAAGTTTTAGTACCTTTCACTAGGCCATCTTTGATCACGTTCAGGTTAACCGGGTCAAGTACGATGATTGCTTCATCATCCATACGCAGGGTAGACGCAGCGTCAATCCAGTAACCATTCCAGCCTGCAGCTTTCAGCTTAGGGAAAACCGCAGTGGTATAATCGCCACCTTGGCAGGTAATAATGACATCCATTTGCTTCAGACGATCAATGTCTGTCGCATCCATAAGTGCTGGGGCAGTTTTACCACCAAATGCCGGTGCTTCACCACCTGCATTACTGGTAGAGAAATAGAATGGCTCAAAATGAGCAAAATCATTCTCTTCAACCATACGTTGCATTAGGACGGAACCAACCATCCCGCGCCAACCGACCAGACCTACTTTCATGTCACTTTGCCTCGGTGCGTTAAAAAATTAAAGGGGGTTCGAGTGTACCAAAAAGGGACTCAACTGCAATAGCTACACAATAGAAACATCAATAATATTGAGCGAAATATCTTGTTTATGTTACATACAAAATTGATAACGCAGATTTTCTTCTAGAAAAAATAACAACATAGTAAAAGAGTCACTTTATGATTTTGTTTATTCAGATATTGTCAGTGCTGGTCATCTGGCTCAGTTTCTGGTCCCTGATTCCTCGTGATGAATGGTGGATCCGTGGCGCCGATTTCCCGCGACTACAAATTCTGATCATTGGCTTCATTGCACTAGGGCTTTATATATTTTGGGAGCATTCCTGGACCTTGATAGACCAAAGTATTTTTGTAGGACTAGTCGCGGCACAAGCCTACCAGTTGAAGATGGTCTTGCCTTATACCTTTATCTGGAAGAAACAGGTGAAGAAGGTCAAACGGCAGCAACTGGATCCAAGCAAACAAATTTCTTTACTGGTTTCTAACGTGTTAATGACCAATGAAAAATATCATCTATTACTCGAACAGATTCAACGTTTAACTCCAGATCTGGTACTGACGCTGGAAACCAATTCAGAATGGCAGAAACAACTCTCAATGATTGAAGCGGACTATCCGTACCGTGTACCTGTGCCTTTAGATAACCTTTATGGGATGCATCTCTACAGTAAATTAAAACTCAGTGACACCGAAGTGAAATTTATTTTGAGTAATGAAATTCCTTCAATTCATACCACAGTCACTTTACGTTCTGGCCATCCGGTTCAGTTATATTGCCTTCATCCGAAACCGCCAAGTCCGACTGAAGCCAAGGACTCGAAACTGCGTGATGCTGAATTGCTGATTGTTGGAGATCAAATCAAGGATCTCGATGAAAGCTGTATTGTGATGGGCGATCTGAATGATGTCGCCTGGTCACGTACTACACGTTTGTTTCAGCGTATTAGTGGCTTGCTCGACCCGCGTGTCGGGCGCCGTTATGTGAATACCTTTCATGCCGATTATCCGATGTTCCGCTGGTCACTTGACCATGTCTTTCACAGTACCGACTTTGCTTTAGTCCATATGGAGCGTTTGCCACATGTGGGCTCGGATCATTTTCCGGTGTTTGTGGTACTACAAACCGGGCGAGTCTTTGATCATGTACAAGAAGAACTGGAACAGACTGAAGAAGATGAGCAACAGGCTCAGGAAGCTATACAAGAAGGTATTGAAAAAGCTGAGAAAGAAGAAAAAATAGTCACGGATGAAATTGCTCAAACCTACAAAAATGGTTCAAAAGTGTGATGGATTTATCGGAAAAGTGTACGAAATGGCTTACACAGATTGGGGTCTTAAACGATATTTATTCCTCGATGATTCCAATATTCTGCTTATATCAGCACAGGGAGTCGAGAAGGGAATTTCTCATAAGGAAGACGAAGCTGAATGAAGACATCATGGATATGATGATGAAATGGAAATCACAAAAAACCAAGAATTAAAATGTTGAAAGCACAACCTCATTAACCCGGGTTTTTACAGGATGTAGAGCCCGGGTTAAACTATTTTAGAGCTTTAATTTTATTTTTTATTTAATTGATTATTAAAACAATTTATAGAGTTGAAATAATTTCTGAAAAACGTGTATGCAGTTTATTATTTCTGACAGTGACTCAGCTCAGGAATTTGAAATATTTGAACTCTATCATGCCAATCGATGGTCAGCAGCTAAAAAAACCGTAACTGCTTTTAGAAGCCTTGAACCATTCTCATAGTCTTGTGACTGCCGGTATGAATGGTTGACTGGTTGGACTCGGTAATGCCATTTCTGATGGCTAACTGGTGATGTATTTTCCCATTTACTGGTTCATTCAGAATTACAAGGGTAGGGCATTGGTCGCCGAATTATGCAGGCCATGCTAGAGCGTTATTCAGGATTTCATCAAAAAATTTTAGTTGCTGACCAGCATGCTACCGGCTTTTATCAAGCTTTAGGCTTTAGTCGTGCCGGACAGACTGAAGCCATGTGGATTTATCAGGGAACAAATCATTAATCCATGATGAAAGAGCTCGAGAACTCAATAAATCGAATCATAACCCTGTGGGCGGGTCTTAAAACGGCGATGGAACCACATATATTGCGTTGGGGCGATCCGTAACTGGCGTTCAATAATCTGGTTCACGCGAGTGGCATCATCCAGTTCATCTGCGCTTGGCAGGTTTTCAACGGGTGGCTCAATCAGGACATGATATTTTGGATTTTTGATATCGCCGTGACGGTAGAAATACAGTGGGATCGCAGCGGCTTTGGTCATTTTTAATAAACGACGGTGTGCGGTCACGGTTGCAGCAGGAACGCCAAAAAATGGTGCCATTACGCCTTGTTTTAAACCGAAATCCTGATCCGGGCTGTACCAGATCGCATGTCCATTTTTCAGATTACGCACCAGACCACGCATATCATCATGGTCAATCTGGTTGGCATAAATTGTGGCGCGGCAGCGATAAATCAGCATATCCAGCAAGGGGTTATTCTGCGGACGATAGACGACATCCGGTTCAAAATATTGGGCACACAGGTAGCCGCCAGCATCCAGCAGGGTAGAGTGCGTACCGAGTAATAATGCACCTTTTCCTTCAGTTTGTGCTTGCTGGATATATTCCAGACCTTCAATAGTTACACGGCCTTTAAACCACTTTGGCGTGTACCAGGCATTTAAGGTTTCAAACACACCGAGCATCTGGTCAATAAAGACCTGACGGGAATTTTCCTGCACTTCTTGCGCAGACCATTCTGGAAAACACACTTCCAGATTGCGCACTGTAGTTTCACGGCGAGATTTGAGATATTTAAAACTTAAGCTACCCAGTAAAGAAGCCAGACGGTACTGAATCGCCCAAGGTAAAATCGCCAGAATCATCAGGAATACAATGCCAATCCATATGCCCCAATACTGGGGAGACAGGAAGGCCCATTGAAATTCACCGGGTTGGTAATCTGGCTTTTTACTCATAATCTGCTATTTAAACCTCAAGATATCTGCAGTGTAGCAGAAGAGCTTTTTGAAACAAAAAAGTGAAAATAAAAAAGCATCTGTATGAATACAGATGCTTAGCATTTAAGAGGGAAGAAAATTAACCTTTGGTCATATTTTCCAGCTCATCCCAACGTTCCATTTTTTCCAGCAAAATCTCGTCAATTTCACCTAGACGTTCAGATGCCTTGGTCGCTGCTGCTGCATCTTTCACAAACCATGAGCCATCTGCCAGTTTGTCAGAAAGTTCAGCCTGTTCACTTTCCAGTGCTTCGATTTCTGCAGGCAATTGTTCAAGTTCACGTTGATCTTTGTAGCTGAGTTTCACCTTTTTCGGTGCAGGAGCAGCCGCTGCCGCTTCAGCTTTGGCTGCAGCTTTTTTAACGGCAGATTTTTGATCGACCGCTGTCTGGTTCGGACGTTGCTCTAAATAATCCTGATAACCACCGATATATTCATCGATATTGCCTTTACCATCAAATACCCAGGTTGAGGTCACGACATTGTCCATAAAGGCACGGTCATGCGAGATCAGCAGTAATGTGCCTTTATAGCCACTTAACATTTCTTCTAATAGTTCAAGGGTCACCATATCCAGATCATTGGTTGGTTCGTCCATCACAATCAGGTTTGATGGTTTAAGCAAAAGCTTTGCCAGCAAAATACGGTTACGTTCACCACCAGACAGCGCTTTTACTGGTGTACGGGCACGTTCAGGCGAGAACAGGAAATCTTGTAAATAGCTATAGATATGACGACGACTGCCATTGATATCGACATGGTCAGAACCTTCAGCGACGTTATCTTTTACCGATTTTTCCAGATCCAGTACGTTACGTAACTGGTCAAAATAAGCCACTTCAAGCTGTGTACCAGTTTTCACTGTACCGCCATGCTCAAGCTGGCCTAAAATCGCTTTAATCAGTGTGGTTTTACCAACACCGTTATCACCGACTAAACCAATACGGTCGCCACGCATTACCAGTGCCGAGAAGTCATTAATAATTGGTGCATTGTCACCAAATTTCACGCTGAGATGTTCAATCTCAAATACGACTTTACCAGAACGGCTCGCATCCTGAGTTGCCATGCTCACTTTACCTTGTTGTGAGCGGCGTGCTTTTGATTCTTCGCGTAATGCTTTAAGCGCACGGACACGACCTTCATTACGAGTACGACGCGCTTTAATTCCTTGGCGAATCCATACCTCCTCTTCAGCAAGACGCTTGTCAAACAGCGCATTCTGCTTTTCTTCGGCTTCCATCTGCTGTGCTTTAAGCTCGAGATAACGTGAATAGTTACCTTCGTAGCTACGCAATGTACCACGATCCAGTTCAACAATACGGGTTGCAATGCTGTCTACAAATGAACGGTCATGCGAAATAAACAGAAGCGTTAAATTATTTTGATCTAGCAGGAATTTCTCTAACCATTCAATACTTTCCACGTCCAGATGGTTGGTCGGTTCATCAAGTAACAGAACGTCTGGTTGGGTCAGCAGGGCACGAGCCAGCAGCACACGACGCTTACGGCCACCGGATAAATCGGCAAGGTCTGCATCCGGATCCAGGCCCATTTTACTCAGGATAGAGTTCACCTTGGTTTCTAAAGCCCAGCCATCCAGCTGATCCATCTTGTGCTGCAATGAACCCATGCGGTCACAAGCTTCCATATCACCCAGTACGCAGGCTTCGCTGGCTTCATGATAAGCACGTAGAACTTCTGATGCTTCACCTGCGCCATCCGCCACGATATCGGCGACTTTGCCTGAATCCATCGGCACGTCTTGGGCCAACATGGAAATTGTGATGCCATTTTGTAAGGAAACTTCACCACTGTCAGGTAACAGGCTTCCTTCAATCAGTTTAAGTAAGGTAGACTTACCTTCACCATTACGGCCAATCAAACACACTCGTTCACCGCGTTCTAAATTAAAGTTAGCGCCGTCGAGCAGTGCAGGTCCGCCAAACGCGAGTTGGACGTCCCTTAGGGTAATATATGCCATAATGGTTTCCTGAAATCCTATGATGAGGACTTAAAATGACTAAACAACAAAATCTAAATGAACAGGCGTCATTTTCCGCACCCATTGAAGATTTGCAAGTCCGAATTGCATTTTTGGACGATTTAGTTGAACAGTTGAATCAGCAGGTGACCAGGCAGAATCTGGAAATCATCAATCTTCAGAAGCAAATGACACTGTTATATCAACGTGTTGAGTCGGCAGATTTGTCCGAAGGCATTGCAGAATTCGACCCGATTATTGATCGACCACCGCATTATTAATTATGTAATTGGTCATGTAGAAAACCCTCGATTGTGAGGGTTTTCGCTTTAATGGGTCTATGCTTTGTTTCAGCAGGGTAATCCTAGTCAGTAAAACTAGCCATGCTTAAAATAATTTGACCTTTTTCACGCTTGCCCCTCTAATAGCGCTTCCAGGTTTTGTTCAGATTGGTGTTCCATGTCACAGAAAGTTGTTTTACTCGATCTTGAAAATAATTTCCCGACCGCCACTCTATTACGTGAAATCACCAAGCATTATCCAATCTTGTACCTGTTTAGCTGTGCCGGTAAGTTTGAATTTGAACTGGAAGACCTGACCGAACTGGCAGGCTGGATCGCCAGTGGGCAAGTGGTCATTCTGGACATTCCTGAAGCTGAACACCGTGAATATGAATATGCGGTCATTGTCGGACAGCTGATGGCACTGCTCGAACCGGAAACGCATGTGGAACTGATTTCAGCCATGGACAGCAGTGAAATGCTGATGCAAATGCTGATTGCATCTGACATTAGTTGTAGCCTGATTCAGGTACAGGCAGAACCGGAACAGGATAAAAAAATCTCTCCTAAATTCAAGATCCCAAGTCTCGACACGATTCAGCAAAAACCCGCTTTACAACTGGTGAAAAAATATTGTGATGCACTGGTGAAAATGCCAGGCAAGCCAACCACACTGGAAAGCCTGAAAAATTCAGTAGCGAATATATTGCAAGTACTGCCAGGCAAAGCACAGCATGTCGTCGGAATGCTGATTAACCTCAAGATTGTAAAACGCTATGAGGATCAGATTGCCTTCCGTAAAAAGGTATTAAAGCAATGGTCACAACTGGATCTGTCTGCTGCACCAACTACATCACGGGATCTAGGTCAGGCCATTGCTGAATTGACCCCGGAAGAGCCAGAAAAAGTCATTGAAGAACAATCTGCCATTCAGTCTGCACAACAGGGATTGTTCAAAAACTTTGACCGCATTGATCCGGTACAGATGGAAGTGGCACGCAAGCTGCGTGAACTGCAAGGTGACAAGCCTAAAGATATTTATGAATTGCGAGATTTACTGGAACAGTTATTTCCAAAATCCGATGTGCGTTTATTGCTGAAGGAACTGCTGGAGAAAGGCTATATTTACTGGAATGGTCATGAAGTTCTCTACAGCCATGAGATGTTCCTGAATTAATTTTGTCGCGCAAACTTGCGTTTTATATTGAGCTTATGCAACTCTAATAATAGAACATAAAGGTTGAGCTATGGAAAATACAGGAATCTGGGTTGCTGTCGTCATCATTGTATTTGTACTGGGATCTATTTTTGGTCTGCGTGTCAGCCCACGGGAAAGAGCTTTGGGCATGATGCGTGAGAAAGCCCGCAAGATGGGATTACACCCACGTCTGGTTGTGGCTCCTGACTGGACCAAAGTGCCGATGGCCACTGAAAAGCGTGCCAGCATGGTGGCTTATTATAGTGTGCTGATACCAGACGCACGTTTGCCACTGATGCGTGCCCGTGTGGTCGATCAAAAGCTTGAGCTGGTACAAGGCGATGACAAATTTAAAGATTTTCCCATTGCATTAAAAGGCATTTATGCTATTGATATGCAGGCAAACTGTGTTGGACTGTATTGGGATGAAGAAGCTGATCTAAAAGCGGCCCAGCTCGATGACATCAAGGCACTATTACATTCCTTGGCTGAACTTTAATTTTTTAGAATATACAGGATTAACGGTTAATTATGGCGAACGCTCCTCGGTCCACATCAAAAAGCAGCACAGCGAAGTCTTCCGACGCTGGAAATAAGCGTGCCTTAGTGATTGTGGAGTCGCCTGCAAAAGCGAAAACAATCAACAAATACCTCGGTTCGAACTACATTGTGAAATCATCTGTCGGTCACGTACGTGATTTGCCGACAGGCGGCTCTGCCAAAAGTACAGAGAAAAAACCAGCAACGCGAACCAAGCTGACTGAAGCAGAAAAAGCGGAAAAATCACAGCAGGCGTTGATTAACCGTATGGGCGTAGACCCGGAACACGACTGGAAAGCTAAATACGAAGTCCTGCCTGGCAAAGAGCATGTGGTTGCTGAACTGAAAAAACTGGCCTCGCAAGTTGATGAAGTCTACCTGGCAACGGATTTGGACCGTGAAGGGGAAGCGATTGCCTGGCACTTAAAAGAGGTGATCGGCGGTGATGATTCACGTTACCAGCGTGTGGTCTTCAACGAAATTACCAAAAATGCCATTCAGGAAGCATTCAAGCATCCAACCCGTCTGGATACCAACAAAGTCAATGCTCAACAGGCACGCCGGTTCCTGGACCGTGTCGTGGGCTTTATGATCTCGCCATTGCTGTGGGAAAAAATTGCCCGTGGTTTGTCGGCAGGCCGTGTGCAATCCGTTGCAGTAAAACTGGTGGTTGAGCGTGAACGTGAAATCCGTGCCTTTATTCCTGAAGAATACTGGCAAGTATTTGCTGATACCAAAGCGAAAAAAGATGACATTCGCCTGGAAGCAGTGAAACAAAACGGTAAGACCTTAAAGCTGCACAATAAAGCTGAAACTGATGCTTTGTTGAACCTGATCAAAGATGCCGAATACAAGGTGATGAGCCGTGAGGATAAACCAACCAAGGTCAATCCAAGCGCGCCGTATATCACTTCAACGCTACAGCAGGCAGCCAGCACACGTTTAGGCTTCTCGGTGAAGAAAACCATGATGCTGGCACAGCGTCTGTATGAAGCGGGCTTTATTACCTATATGCGTACTGACTCTACGTTCTTGAGCGATGATGCAGTCAATATGGTACGTGGTCACATCGAATCTGAATTTGGTGAAAAATATTTACCAGCCAGGCCAAACCGTTATGGCAATAAAGCCGGTGCGCAGGAAGCCCACGAAGCAATTCGTCCTTCAACCGTTGGCCTGAAAGGTGATAGCCTGGTTGGTGTGGAACGAGATGCACAGCGTTTGTATGACCTGATCTGGCGTCAGTTTGTTGCCTGTCAGATGACACCTGCTGAATATTTATCTTCTACCATTTTAGTCGATGCCAATGGTGTGGAGCTGAAAGCCAAAGGCCGTACGCTGGTATTTGATGGTTTCACCAAAGTTCGTGGTGCCAACAAGGCAGATGACGATATTTTATTGCCAGCTGTCAAAGTGGGTGAAGTCCTGAAGCTAGAGAAACTTGATCCTTCTCAACATTTCACTAAACCACCTGCACGCTTCACTGAAGCCTCCTTGGTAAAAGAACTTGAAAAACGTGGTATTGGCCGTCCTTCGACCTATGCCGCGATTATCTCGACCATTCAGGATCGTGGTTATGTGAAACTGGATAACCGTCGCCTGTTTGCTGAAAAAATGGGTGAGATCGTTACTGATCGTCTGGATGAAAGTTTCAACAACCTGATGAACTATGCTTTTACAGCAGATCTTGAAGGTCAGCTGGATAAGGTGGCAGATGGTGAACGGAACTGGAAAGATCTTTTAGACAGCTTCTACGGTGACTTTAAGAAGCGTTTGACCAATGCACAGGGTGAGAGCGGTATGCGCCGTAATCAGCCGGTGGAAGTCAATGCCGTGCACTGTAAAGAATGCGACCGTCCGATGCAGATCCGTACCGGAACCACAGGTGTATTCTTAGGTTGTTCAGGTTATAACCTGCCGCCTAAAGAGCGTTGTAAAGGTACACTGAACTTGACCCCAGTTGAGTCTTTGGCTGCACTTTCTGACGATGATGCCGCTGAAACTGCTGATCTGATGTCGAAAAAACGTTGTCCGATCTGCTCAACTGCGATGGACAGCTATGTCATTGATGGTGGTCGTAAACTGCATATCTGCGGTAATAATCCGGACTGTGCCGGTTTTGAACTGGAAGAAGGTGAGTTCAAGATCAAGGGCTATGATGGCCCAACCATTCCATGTGACAAATGTGATGGCGAAATGCAGTTAAAGACTGGCCGTTTTGGTCCTTATTTTGCCTGCACCAGCTGTGAAAATACCCGTAAGGTTTTGAAAAATGGTCAGCCTGCGCCACCGCGTGTTGATCCAATCAAGATGGAACATTTACGCTCAACCAAGCATGATGATTTCTTTGTCCTGCGTGATGGTGCAGCAGGTCTGTTCCTGGCAGCGAGCAAATTCCCTAAAGTACGTGAAACCCGTGCACCGAAGGTGGCGGAACTACGTACCGTTGCAGAGCAGCTGGATCCAAAGTATCAGTTTATCTTGCAGGCACCAGATGTAGATCCTGAAGGTAATCCAACTCTAGTGAAATTCAGCCGTAAGAACCAGTCGCAATATATTGGTTCAGAGACACCTGAAGGTAAGCAAACCAAATGGTCTTTGGTTTACCAGGATGGAAAATGGGTTGAAGCCTAAAAGCTAAAAGTAAAAAATGCCGACATCAGTCGGCATTTTTTATGGCAGAATAAATTTTAGAAATTTGATTAATAATAAAATTTGGGGAAGGTGTGGATATTCAAACAAAAAAATTCGCAGTGCTCATTGATGCGGATAATTCATCGATTAATGCAATCGCATCAGTTTTAGAAGAAGTTGCTAAATACGGTATTGCCAGTGTTAAACGTGTTTATGGAGATTGGAGTAGTGAAACCTTAAAAAATTGGCGCGATGTTTTGCTTCCACATGCAATTACACCTGTACAGCAATTTGCCTATACCAAAGGTAAAGATGCAACAGACATGATTCTGATTATTGATGCTATGGATTTACTTTATGCAGGTGCATTAGATGGGTTCTGTATCGTATCCAGTGATAGCGATTTCACGCCCTTAGCTTCACGTATTCGTGAAAATGGTCTCACCGTCTATGGTTTTGGCAAAAAAGCTACTCCTGAAGCATTTAAGAAAGCTTGTGACAAGTTTATTTATATTGAAAACCTACTTGTAGATAGTGAAATTAAAAATAATGAGGATAGTGAAGAAACAGATTTAATTGATAAAAAAGTTTCGGATATTAGCAAGACAAGTGGACAAAAAACCATATCTGCCCAAAAGGAAATTCAGTTACCTGAAGGGATGGACCGAGCCACACTTAATTTAATTTATAAAGCTGTAAAAGATAATGCAGATGAAAATGGTTGGGCCAATTTAAGTATGGTTGGGCAATACATAAGTGCGGTAAAACCTGATTTTGACTCTCGTAATTATGGTCGTGCCAAACTTTCTGGATTAATCAAAACTTTAAATCTTTTTGAAACTAAGATTGAAATGAGCCAGATGTTTCTTAGAAAAATAAAAAAACAGAGTGCTTAACGCATGTGGAAAAAAATCCGAATCCTGATTCTGCTACTGATTTTATTTGTGGTCGCAGTCAATGCCTATCGTGACCAAAACCAGGACTGGTCCAAGCCTATTTTTGTTTTGTTGCATCCAATTAATGCTGATGGTTCAGCAGCTACCCAACAATATATTCAGCAGCTCTCGGCTCAGGATTTAACTAGAGCACAAGAATATCTGGAAAAGGCTGCGCAGCAGTATCGCGGTCAGCCAACCTACTTCTATTTTAATCTTGGACGTGAACTGAAAGAATTACCACCTAAAGTTCCTGAGCAGGCCTCAGTTATAGATACCATTTTCTGGAGCCTGAAATTCCGTTTCTATGCCTGGCAACAGCAGCAAAGTTCAGATCCTTCGGCCAATGTGATCTTATATTTAAACTGCTATGATCCGGCACAGCATAAAGTGTTAAAGCATTCAACAGCTTTACAAAAAGGCCGGATTGGATCAGTGAACCTGTTCGCTTCCAGGAAACAGACTGAACAAAACAAGATTGTCCTTGTACATGAGCTATTACATGCCTTTGGAGCCAGAGATAAATATGATCTGGCGACTGGTCAGCCGATGTATCCTGTGGGATATGCATTTCCTAATCAGCAACCTTTGTTTCCGCAAGCCAAAGCAGAACTGATGGCAGGGCATATTCCAACCTCTCAAACGTCAAGTAAAATGCCAGAATCTTTAAGTCAGACTCTAATTAATGAGATCACTGCGATTGAATTGGGTTGGAAACATTGATTGGATAATGCTGAATTTACCCTACAACTTTAGTCGTGCTTGTAAATAAATTTGATACTGGCCTATGAGCTTATAGATAGACTGAAACTTCTAACCATAAAATATTAATAATTGAGAAGAATATGCATACTTTTGTCCTGGCACCCGATTCTTTTAAGGAAAGTATGTCAGCCGAGCAAGCGTGCCAAGCTATGCAACGCGGTGTTTTGCAGGTCTTTCCTGATGCATGCTGTATCGCTGTGCCTATGGCAGATGGTGGTGAGGGAACAGTAGATGCCTTGCTGCGCTCCTTGGGTGGTCAATGTATTACCTGTATGGTGACTGGGCCTTTAGTGACTCAGCAAGTGTCTACTTATTTTGCCATAGTCGATTATGGTCGAACTGCCGTCCTTGAAATGGCCAAAGCCAATGGCATACATTTGCTCGCAGCAGAACAACGTAACCCGATGCTGACCTCAACCTATGGCACAGGAGAGATGATCAAACAGGCATTAGATCGCGGTATTGAAAAAATCATTGTTGGACTTGGTGGTAGTGTCACCAATGACGGCGGTGCCGGGATGGCACAGGCATTGGGTGTCCAGTTTTTCAATAGTACAGGTGAAGCGATTCAGGTCTGCGGCGGTAATCTAGATCAGATTAATCAAATAGATATTTCCCAGTTAGATGCTCGTTTGAAAAACACCGAAATTCTAATCGCTTCTGATGTCAATAATCCACTGTGTGGACCGAATGGCGCTTCGGCAATCTTTGGGCCGCAGAAGGGAGCAACTCCGGAAATGGTGCAGCAACTGGATCGTAATCTCAACCATTATGCTAATCTGGTCGAAGCAAGTTTAGGTATTTCTATAAAGAATGTAGCAGGCTTGGGTGCAGCGGGTGGTTTGGGTTTTGGCCTTATGGCATTTGCGGATGCCAAGTTGCAATCCGGTGTGGAATTGATTATTGAGCAAAGCCGATTAGCCGAAAAAATTGCTCAAGCGGATTATGTACTGACTGGTGAAGGCAAGATTGACAGCCAAACGGCCTTAGGCAAAACACCGTTTGGCGTTGCTCAGGTCGCACAGCAGTTCAATAAACCGGTGTTAGCTTTTGCTGGTCTGGTGGGTGAAGGAATTGAGTCTTTATTTGATGCCGGCTTTAGTCAGATTGTGGGAATTAATCCACCAGATTGTAGCTTGGAAGAAGCATTAAAAAATGGGGAAGTGAATCTGGAAAAAGCAGTGTCCAAAACTATTAAAAATATTTTGGAACCGAGGACTTAGTTTTCTCTTGCAAGATAGTCATTGCTGCAAAAGCTTTACCTAATGGTAGATAATAACGCGTAAGCAGATCTTACTTTTCATGGATAAGAGGCACTGCTTCGCAAGGTAACAAAAATCCTTTACTGGATTGAGGGGATATATACCCCAATCCAGCAGACGGCATCCATGCCGTCGACCCTATAGCAAATCTAGAGATAAAATTGGGTGCTGTTTTAGCGCGGATGAAAAGCCATAATTATAAGAGTGATCTGTTAAACTACACGCATCCACAGAATGATGAGTTATCATGAGTTTAGCCACCCTAATAGATGAACTGAACCCCCAACAAAAACAAGCTGCGACGACTGAAGCAAAGCACAGTTTGGTCTTGGCTGGGGCGGGCTGTGGCAAAACTAAAACCATCGTCGCACGTGCAGCTTATCTGATCGATCAGGGCGTACCCGCCAATCAGATTCAGATTTTGACTTTTACCCGTCGTGCAGCCAGTGAAATTGTCGCGCGTGTGGAATTGGCTTTGGGGGATGAGGCCAAAGGTCTGCGGGCATCGACTTTTCATACCTTCTGTATGTATCTGCTGCGCCGGATTCCCAAAGCATTTGGACTGGAGCAGTTTTCGATTATTGATCGTGATGATCAGTTGATGATGTTCCGTCTGATTCGCGGACGTGATGACAAGAAAAACCCGAATTACCTACCCAAGCCACAAGAGTTGTGTGACCTGTATTCCTTTGCACGCAATACTCGGCAGAAACTGAGTCTGGCACTGGAAAAACAGATGCCGGAATATCTGGCGCTGAAAGACCAGATTGCTGACATCATGAAAGAATACGAAACACGTAAAAAGGCACGTAGTTTCCTGGACTATGACGATATTCTGGCGGTGGTCGCGAGTGCATTGGCACAATCAGAAGGACTGGTGGATTATGTTGCTTCAATCTGCCGTCATATGCTGGTCGATGAGATGCAGGACACCAATCCATTGCAATGGGCCTTGCTAGAACCACTCAAAGATCATATCAGCCTGTTCTGTGTTGGAGATGATGCCCAGTCGATTTATGGTTTCCGTGGTGCAGATTTTGAAAATATTCACCATTTCAAAGAGCGCGTACCCGATGCCCAGATTTTTAAACTGGAAAAAAATTACCGCTCGACTCAAGAGATTCTAGACCTGTCCAACTGGCTGCTGGATCAATCCGAAATTAAATATGACAAGCGGCTGGATGCATATCGGGGTGAAGGCATTAAGCCAAAAATGCATATCTTCCCGAACGAGTTTGATGAAGCTAAATGGATCGCCATCGATATTAAAGAGCGTCATTACTTACAAGGCAGTAAATGGTCTGATCATATGGTGCTGGTGCGTTCCAGTTTTGTGGCACGCCATATTGAAGCGGCCTGTATTGCTGCCAATGTACCGTATCGTTTTATCGGTGGGATGAAGCTGTTAGAAACCGCACATGTTAAAGACTTGTTGAGTTTATTGCGTGTGGTTGCCAATCCGCTGGATGATATTGCCTGGATGCGTTTTCTGACGCTGTGGAATGGCGTAGGTGATGTCGGTGCCAGCAAACTATCACAGCAACTTTTGGCAGAGCCTGAGATGGACATCATTGCAGACAAGCTGGAAAAATTTGGCAAGATTCCATTGGAATCCATTCTGATCATGAAGCAGATGGCTGTGTTAAAAACAGAAGTTGAAGCCTGTGTTAGTCTGGCCATTCAAGCCATCGAAAACCAGCTCGCTGAAAATTACAAAAAAGACTGGAATCGCCGTCAGGGTGATTTTGAACTGGTCAAGCAGCTGGCTTCCAAACATACCCAGCTGAGCGAGTTTCTGGAAGAATATGTACTCGATCCGGTATCGATTTCTGAAATTGAACGCCAGTCAGATCCTGATGTGGTGACCTTAATCACCATCCATTCTGCCAAGGGTACAGAGCAGAAGGTCTGTTATGTGGCGAATGTGACACCGGGACAGTACCCTCATGCGCGCGCGCAAGGTGATTTTGATGATGTTGAAGAAGAACGTCGCGTGCTGTATGTAGCGTTGACCCGTGCGCAGAATGAGTTGATTTTGACAAAACAGAATCTGAATCACTGGGCACGCGAAACAGTGGATGAGCAGGGCCGTAAAGTCGAAAGTTATTTTATGAATGACCTAACTCGCCAGCTGTGTACTACGGAAACCCATTACAAGACCCGTCAGCAAACCGTGAAAAGTGCCTTAATCGAACGCCAGTCGATTAATTTAGATTTTGGCATTGATCTCGATTAAACTAGACAGATATTGTTGTATGCAAAAAGTAGAGTAGGCGAGTGCTTTTTGATGTTTTTTGCCTATCTTCTTAAGGTTATCAAATGAAAATTTTAGTTCGTAACTTGGAACGTACTGTGACAGAGGCTGAGCTACTGGAATTGTTCAAGCAATATGGCACAGTAGATACTTGTACGCTGGTGCTGGATGCTGAAACTGGTAAGTCTAAAGGCTTTGCCTTTGTAGAAATGCCGCATGGCCGTGAAGCAGTTAAAGCGATCAAAGGTCTGAATACCTTGCGCTTACATGGTACAGGCATTCGTGTGAAACAGGCTGAAGAAAAGCCACAGGCGTAAATAGAAAAAGGAGCAGATAATGCTCCTTTTTTATAGAAATAACTTTTCTGAATGACCAAATAGTTAGAGCTTCTGATTGACTAACTCAATCCAAATTTTATTGTCTATTCAATAAAATAGAGTTCTGTCATAAATCATTTTTTAATCATTATAAAGCGAAGCAGTGCCTCTCATTCCAGAGGGATAAGGGCTTTAAATATCTATTTAAGTATGAATAGCATGATCATTTTTTGATTTATGAAAGAGATTTAATGACTCTTCAAAAATTAAAATAAATTGCATTAGTAATTCAGCCCGGTTGTTCATATTTCCTGAAAAAACCAATAAATAAAATAAATTCCATTGTAAAAATAATGATCTGGTTTTAAGTTATAAAAGCCAAAATTTGTTTTAACACTTAGGAAAAATCCATGACTCGTGTTGCTCGCTATCATGCGGACCGTACCAATCAGAAACTTTATTTCGCCCGCCTTGCCTGTCAGCAGGCAGAGCAAACCGATCATGTCCAGCAGGCTCAGGCACATCGTGAATCAGCAGTTTTCCATTTGCATGGTGCAGTCTTGGCTTTTTTGCAGGAACTGGTGCGTTATTACCGTTTAAATGATCTGAGTCCGACCTTGAAATCGATTGAAGAGCAGATGGCTGCGAAAGGGCAGATCTCTCCAGAAGTCACCGTAATGCAGCAACTTTCTAAAGACGGCTTTATCGCTGAGCTGAAGCGTGCTTATCGTTTGTGTCAGTACACACCCGAGCCGAGTGTGCCGGAGCCTGAAGATGAAACATCTTCCAAACTGATTATTAAAGTCACTCAAACACCTCAAGCCTGGTTACCAGATACAGCAATCCTGCGTGAATGGCATCGAGACCTGACACAATTGATTGATGGTTTTCGCAATGAGATGGTGGAATTTTAATCCGACCAATGACCCTTGAAATTGAAATTATTAACCATATATCCAATAAACAGCGATGCAAAGTGATTCTGCGCTTTGCCACCATGTTGAACATGGAGGACATATGTCTATAGAACAATTGAAAGAACTATTTGGTAGTCAAGAAGCGATTTTAGAACTCGTTCAACTGGAAAGTGGTGAGTTAGCATTACGCAATGCAGGCTCAGAAAAACAGCCATTGGTCATTATTCAGTTTAATGATGAAGTAAAAGCACTTCTCGGTGATCAGACCCCGGTGGTTGCTCAGCATATGATTCAGGCGGCTTTATTTGGCCTGCTCGAAAAGCAGGCAAATGAAATGCAGGCTGAAATTGTGGATGAAAAACCAAAATATTTAAGTTGATTGCTCTCCCATTCTGAATAAAAAAGCGCACTTTAACGTGCGCTTTTTTATTGGATTTATTTCATTATTAAATATATACCAAAAAAAATAATATGGATCACTGTGGTTAACCAAAACTTTTTTCGGAACTCTTGTTTTTGTGATTTATGTCTTAAACTGAGCTGAGCAACTAAAGCACCTATCCAACCACCAAATAAACTCAGATTATGCAGAGTTTGCTCTGGTGTACGACGTTTATTGTTTTGGGCTGATTGTTTATCTTGCCAATAAGCGAAGAACGTGATGAGGTTAATCACTGCATAATAAACTAAGACCCAAACCGAGATTTGTCCTGTCAAAAATAGAACTAATAAGGTAAGAATAAATGGGTAAGCTGCAATTTTAGACAATAAGCTTTTGCCACCTTCTTGTTGTTGATGGCGTTGGTCTCTTAATCGTTGACGTTCATAATCATGTAAAAACTGAATATTGGTTGCTTGTAAGTTTTTCTTAGTCCCTTGTACAACATTATAAATCAGTTCATCACCATCTACAGGGCGTCTGGTCTTATAACTAAAATTTTTAATATGAACAAAAACACGTTCTGAAGTTTCATGGGTAGTCGCGAATCCAAAGCCTTGGTCATCTTTCCATGTGGTTAATTTACCTTTATAACGCATACTATTCCCCCACAAGAATCCTGTTTAAAAGACTTTAAAATCAAATATAAAAGTCTATAAGTTATTTAAATTAGGAGTTTATTATAAAGTCGATCAATTTTTTTGTCATAAAAAAGGCAGATACTCATGATCTGCCCAATTTAAAAAATTAAAATTTAATGTGCCGAACCATGTTGATGAGCCATCTGAATCTGATGCAGGATATGACGACTCATGTTCTTCGCCATTTCTTCTTTAGCATAGTAGACCGCACCCACATTATCGCGGCGGATGACTTCAGCTTCTTCCTTACTTTCGGCACAGACCAGTACCTGAATTTCAGGATTTAAAGTTTTGGCAATATCCACGATTTTATGAATATCCAAAATATCCATAGGGGAAATGACCAATAGACGTGCATGCTGAATATGCGCCTGAATCAAGACGCCTGGTTCAGTCGCCACACCCGATACCGCTGCAATGCCTTTGGCACGCAATTTTTCAACAATCTCCCGGTTTTCTTCAGCAATCACAACTTTAATATTTTGTTCCATCAAGGAAGTCGTGATGCGACGTCCCACTTCACCATGGCCGACAATCACTACCTGATCGCGCAGGTAGTCCTGGGATACTTCATCAGGCAGCATGGCCAGTGGATCGCCACTGCGCTCCAGTAAACGCGCCAGGTTGGAACGTTCGCGAATCCATTTCTGTACTGGTTCGATGGCAGCGAAAATAAAAGAGTTCAGGGTAATTGAAATCAAGGCACCCGCCAGAATCAGGTTTTGCCCTTCCAGTGACAGCAGATTTAGCGATACCCCAAGTGCAGCAAGAATGAACGAGAATTCACCGATTTGCGCCAGTGACGCACCCACTGTCAGCGCTGTGTTGATTGGATAACGGAAGAACAGTACCAATGCCATCGCAGCAATGGTCTTACCAATCATAATAATGGCAACAACCGCCAGCACATGCAGGGGTTGCTCAATCATAATCCGCGGATCAAACAGCATACCAACAGAAACGAAGAATAGAATCGAGAAAATTTCACGTAGCGGAAGGGTTTCTTCTTCTGCACGATGGCTGAAATCAGATTCTTTCACGACCATACCCGCAAAGAATGCACCTAGTGCCATAGAGACACCAAAGACTTTGTAGGCACCAAAGGCAATCGATACAGCAGCGGCCACAACAGTTAGCGTAAACAGTTCACGTGAGCCTAGACGCGCGACAACTTGCATGATCATTGGTATTAGACGTTTACCAACAATCAGCATAAAGGCAATAAAGCCTGCGACCTTGAGTAGGGTAATGCCCAAGGTGAGCCAGATATTCCCATCACTGCTACCTTCCAGTGCCTGACCACCGAGTAAAACTGCGGTTGCAGGAAGTAACACCAGTGCCAATACCATGACCAGATCTTCAACCAACAGCCAGCCTACAGCAATCTTACCGTTAATGGATTCAAGCAGACCACGGTCTCCCAGTGCTTTTAGGAGCACGACAGTACTGGCACAGGAGAGACTTAAACCAAAAACAAGCGCAGAACCAAAACTCCAGCCCCAGAGCATGGATACACCAACGCCAAGCAGGGTAGCCACTGCAATTTGCAGGATCGCACCAGGCAGGGCAATGCGCCTTACCTGCATCAGGTCATTTAAGGAAAAGTGCATCCCGACACCAAACATCAGGAACATGACGCCTAATTCGGCAAGCTGGTTGGCGAGCTGGATGTCACCAACCACCCCAGGGGTATTGGGGCTAATCAGGATCCCAGCAATCAGATATCCGATCAAGGGAGGTAGACGCAAGCGCGCAGCGATATAGCCGAATGCCAGCGCCAGTCCAAAGCCTACAGCCAGTAATATGATGAGATCTACGTCATGTGGCACTAAACACTCCTTTAAGGTGAATTTTAAAATTTCAGTTTTTTATGGGAAATAAGCACAAAAAGTGCCAAAACAAAAAGAAAGTTTATCAAGCTGAATAAAAAAAATGCAAAAAAAAACGACCCTAAAAGGTCGCTTTTTTTCAAAAAACTAAAATTATTTAATTTTAGCTTCTTTGAAGATCACGTGTTGACGGATTTTTGGATCAAATTTTTTGATTTCCATTTTTTCCGGCATAGTACGTTTGTTCTTAGTAGTGGTATAGAAATAACCTGTACCAGCTGAAGAAACTAAGCGAATCTTATCACGCATTGTCCTGACTCCTTACTTAGATCTTTTGACCTTGAGCACGAAGGTCAGCAACAACCTTTTCAATGCCCAATTTATCGATAATACGCATACCTTTAGTAGTAAGACGAAGACGTACGAAACGTTTTTCGCTTTCTAACCAGAAGCGGTGTTGGTGCAGGTTCGGCTCGAACCGGCGCTTAGTTTTGTTGTTGGCGTGTGAGACGTTGTTACCAACGACTGGACGCTTGCCGGTAACTTGGCAAACCTTAGACATGGTGTAACTCCATTGATTTAGCCAACAGCAAATCTGTATGGCCAGTCAAAAATAAACGGATTGAATTCATTCAAGGGGCGTTTTATACCAAAAATGCGCTTAAAAGACAAGCGATTTTGTCTAAAACCGGGCATGAGTTGGTGCAACAGCTCATGCCTTGATCATTTATCGAAGAAGAGTCTTCGAAATCAGTTTATGAATCGGCTTATTAAACGGCGGGAGAATGTATTTCAAGCTATACAGCTTAGGATTGGACATTACAGACCGTTCATGCGACAAACTGAAGAAGCCTTCTGGCCCATGGTATTTACCCATCCCCGAAGCGCCAACGCCGCCAAATGGCAGGTCATCCTGTGCAACATGAGTGAGTACCGTGTTCTGGCCGAAGTGCCCTGAATGGGTACGCTGTGCGACATAATCGGCACGCGCCTGATCAAAGTCGAAATAGTATAATGCAAGTGGACGCGGACGGCTATTAATAAAGTCGATTACATCGTCAATTTGATCATATTCCATGATTGGCAGCAGTGGACCAAAGATTTCATTTTTCATGATATCCATATCTGGCGTCACATTGGTCAGAATGGTCGGTGCTATTTTACGCAGATCTGCCGGTGTTTCATTACGCGGGTTGATTTCAATAATCTGGGCGCCATGTGCACGTGCATCTTCCAAATAGCCTTGCAGACGATTGTACTGCTTGTCATTCACAATCGAAGTGTAGTCCTGATTATGGGTGATATCCGGATACATGGTTTCCACATAGCTACGGAAATGATCGATAAATTCAGCGGTTTTACCACGTGGCAGGAACATGTAGTCAGGGGCCACACAGGTTTGACCAGCATTCCAGAGTTTACCCACGGCAATACGCTCTGCCACATCTTCAATATCAATAGATGGATGAACCAGTACTGGAGATTTGCCCCCCAGTTCCAGAATCACCGGCACCAGATTTTCTGCAGCTGCTGCCATCACGGTTTTACCCACCGCGGTTGAGCCCGTGAAAATCATTTTATCGAAAGCCAAGCGGCAAAAGGCATCAGATACTGCACCGCCACCAGTAATGACTGCGACCAGTTCTTTTGGAAAGGCTTCCGCCAAGGCTGTTTCAAGTACCGCTCCAAAATGAGCAGAGGCACTCGAAATTTTAATCATGGCATGGTTGCCTGCAGCCAGTGCACAGACCAGTGGTCCAATCGAGAGGAGTAAAGGATAGTTCCAAGGCGCAATAATGCCGACCACGCCCAATGGCTGGTACTGCACCCAGGCTTTGGCTGGCTGGTGAATAATACTGACGTGACGCTTGGATGGTTTCATCCAGCCAGTCAGATTCTTGCTGTAATATTTGATGTGTTCTAGGCAGGTCAACAGTTCCCCGATTTTGGTTTCCCCAATCGAACGGTTGCCATAATCCTGATTAATTGCATCGGCAAATTGATCTTGATACTTAACTAAGATACGCTTAAGTCGAGCTAAACGATCGATACGTTCCTTTGCAGTCGGCAGCGGGTAACATAAGTAGGCATGTTTTTGTTGTGCCAGAATGTCATTAAGGCACTGGCTGTCAAAAAAATGTGGTGTCATTAATGTCGTTTTTGTGTGACTGTTCATGCAGCACTACCACTTTTAAGAAAATCGATTATTTATTTTTAGAGTAAATACTCTAATTAGTCAAGTTACTTTGTGTACTCGACCGTCAATGCGCTGCTGGTGCGTGCGGGTATATGAACTGAATGGTTATTTTAGGATGTCCCAAACCAAAACGTTGAAAACGAAAGAACGTATTTTGCAGCTCAGTTTGCAGTTATTTAATGAGCGTGGTGAGCGTTCTGTTACGACGAATCATATTGCTGCTGAACTCGGTATGAGCCCGGGTAACCTGTACTATCATTTCCGTAACAAGAATGAAATCATCAAGGAACTGATGGAGCAGTACCAGAAGGAAACCCTGGAAATGCTGGCATTACCGGATGACCGTCCGCTGGATGCTAATGACAAGATTCATTATTTCCAGGTGCTCAGCAGCCAGTTATGGGCTTATCGTTTCCTGCATCGTGATGTTTATCACCTGGTGGAAAATAATGAAGACTTCCGCAAGCTGTATCCGCGCTTTGCGGGTGAAGTCATGCAGCAGGGACAAAAAATCTATAAAGCCTTTGTCAATGCTGGCTTAATGGAAATGACTGATTCGGAAATTGAAGCCTTAATTATCAACCTGTGGATCGTGCTGACCAACTGGACCAACTTCCTGTATATGTCTGGTCATATTACCGACTCGAACCATTTGGAAGAAAAATGGGTATGGCAGGCATTGCGTCAAATGGTGTTCCTGGAAGGCGCCTATCTGCGTGGTGAGAGTCGTCATACCTATGAAAGCCTGTTGAACTCTTTTGGTTCTTCCGAGCTTTTTGCCAGTCTGTCATCCGCTAAAGATCGGGAAACTGAACAAACTATTCAGAATAATTAAGAAACGCGCTAGAATACTCGGCTTATTTTTTAATTTATCTGATTAGTGACGTTTACCAACATGAATATGACGACTGCTAACACCGCACGTTTATTGATTACTTGTGAAGACAAGCCGGGCATCGTGCAGGCTGTTTCAAGCTTCTTGTATCATCAGGGCGCCAATATTACTGCGCTTGATCAATACGCGACAGAAGCTCAGGGCGGACGTTACTTCATGCGTGTTGAGTTTGAACTCGATAACCTGCAAAGCCGTAAAGAAAGCCTGTTACAGACTTTTGCTGTCAATGTTGCGGAACGCTATAACATGCATTGGCGTCTGGCGCTGGTAAGTGATGTGAAAAAAGTCGGCATTCTGGTGTCTAAAGTTGATCACGCTTTACTTGAGCTGTTATGGCGTCATGCACGTGGCGGTCTGCCATGTGAAATCACCAAAGTGGTATCGAATCATGAAACGCTGCGTGAATCGGTTGAAAATTTTGGTATTCCATTTGAAGTAGTACCAGTGACTAAAGACAATAAACGTGAAGCTTATGCAAAAATTGATGAGCTGATGCAAGGCAATGATTTGTTAGTACTGGCGCGCTATATGCAGATTCTGGATGAAGAATTTGTACAAAAATGGGAAATGAAAGTGATCAACATTCACCATTCATTCCTGCCAGCGTTTGTCGGTGCAAATCCGTACAAGCAGGCTTATGAAAAAGGTGTGAAACTGATTGGTGCGACTGCCCACTATGTAACGGCTGATCTGGACCAAGGTCCAATCATTGAGCAGGACGTAGAGCGTGTAAACCATGACTTTACTGTAGAGCAGCTGCGTGAACTGGGGCAGGACGTAGAGCGTAATGTACTGGCGCGTGCCGTAAGATGGCATCTGGAAGACCGTATTATTGTGGATGGTAACAAGACAGTGGTATTCCAATAAGTCTTGCATCATCATTCATAAAGGCATACTTTAAGTATGCCTTTTTTTTTTTGAGTTGTTTCTCTCATTTGTCGAAAAAAATGAAGAAAGTTGGGGATTGTTATTGCAAATGAAAACCCTTCTCATTTATTATTGGCGTACTTTAATTGTGCTAACCGATGAGCTTGATTGTTTGTTTCATATCATCTCTTCAAGGTAAAAGATTTAATGAGCCAAGTTGCTTCTCCTATGATGCCTACTCCACCCAACCAGATGAAAAAGAAAGTTGCAGCTGTCATGGCGGCTGTGCTGGTGGGACATGTTGGCCTATTGTGGGCTGTCAGCCAGATGGAAGCACCTGACCTCAAGCCTGTAGACAAGGAGCCGATGAAGGTTCGCTTTGTAAAACTACAGGAAGCACCAAAACCATTACCTCCGAAGCCAAAGCCTGAGCCGAAGAAAGAGCCGCCGAAGCCGAAAGAGGTCAAGATTGTTGAAAAACCGTTGCCGCCACCTCCGAAAAAGGTTGAAAAAATCCAGGAAGTGAAGAAGGCTGAAACACCTAAGGTTGTGGCACCACCAGTTGAAGCAAAACCAACGCTAAGTCCGATTGTACCAACGGTTGTGAAAGAAACCAAAGTCGCTCCGACACCTCCACCAGCACCTGTGGCACCGCCTGCGCCTGTTGCGCCACCGGCACCACCTGCGCCTCCTTCTCCTAAGAGTGTTTCTTTGGGTGGTGGTGTAACCTGGTTGCGTACGCCAAAAGTATCGATGTCAGCAGGTGAATTGAAAAGTTCCTGTTCCATGGTGGTCGATATCTCAGCGAATGAACAGGGCAAGGTAGTGGCTGCGACAGCACGTAATTCAAGCTGCAGTCCTTCGATTAACCGTAAGGTCGAGTCTGCTGTACGTCGTGCACAATTAACCAAATATGTTGAAAATGGCGTTGCTTATCCAACACGTGTTGAGCAGCCCTTTGACTTCCAGATTACCAGATAACGGCTAACCCATTAGGAGTTCGAATATGAACTTTTCAGTTTATTGGCAACATGCTGATGCAGTCAGTAAAACACTTTATTTTGTGTTACTGGCAATGTCGATTGCGACATGGACGATCTTTGTACTGCGTTTACTCGGTACGCGCCAACTCAAGCAAGTGGCTTATGCACAGTTATCTGATGCCCTAGATAAACTGAAATCAAAAATGGCGCCTTTGGGCTTTGAACAACGCAAAGCCGTAGCTGAACAAGCATTGCTACGCCAGATTGCAGCTGAAAAAGCCAATGCGGAGAAAGGTGTGTCAGTTCTGGGTACCATCGCATCGATTTCACCTTTCATTGGTTTATTCGGTACAGTATGGGGCATCTTCCATGCACTGGTAGCAGTGGGTAAGAGCGGTCAGGCAGGTCTGGCTCAGGTGGCAACACCAGTAGGTGAAGCACTGATCATGACAGGTCTGGGTCTGGCAGTGGCGATTCCAGCTGTATTGGCTTATAACATCGCGGTACGTTTTAACCGTGGTTTATCGCATGAACTACAAGACCATGCTCATAGCTTATTGATTGATACGATGCTGCAACAGGAATCTGCCAAGAAAGCTGAAAGCAAAGTTGCACAAGACAGTTTAGTGGGAGGTCAAGTTTAATGGCTTTTCAACTGGGTGAAGACAACGATGTAGGCATGAATGAGATGAACCTCATTCCCCTGATCGACATTATGTTGGTATTGATGATCATCTTCCTGGTGACAGCGACCGTTGCGAACCCATCAATTCCATTAACCTTGCCACAAACGACTGCGGAAATTATTGATCTTCCGCCAGAGAACATTACCATCAGCATTAACTCTCAGGGTGATGTGGCATGGAATGGTGATGTGCTTAGCCTGGAACAGCTGGAAACCCGTTTCAATGAAGCTGGGCAGGCAGAGCGTCAGCCAACGATTGTATTGAAGGCGGATAAGGAATCACGTTACGACACCGTTGCTCAAGTGATGTCACGCGCGAGTGGAGCCGGACTCACCGATATTGCTTTTGCAACCGATAACTGATTTTTCCAAGATCAAAAAAAGCGACCTGAGATGGTCGCTTTTTTATGACAATATTGCTTTACTTCAACAGTTCTACAAACTTGGCACGTAGCTTGTTGAGCTTTGGAGGAATGGCAAAGTTGCAATAACCCTGACTTGGGTTTTTGGCAAAAAAGTTCTGATGATAATCTTCAGCTGGATAGAAGGTCGGAGCAGGACTGAGTTCAGTGACTACATTTAAACCTTCAGCCTTCAGTGCATCAATAGCTTCTTGTGACTGCCGTTGCTGTTCTTCGTTCAGATAGTAAATAACAGAACGATACTGTGTACCGACATCATTGCCTTGGCGATTGAGCGTTGTTGGATCATGAGTGGCAAAGAATACATCCAGCAATTGCTTAAAGCTGATCTGACTTTCATCGAAATCAATCAGAATCACTTCTGCATGGTTGGTATCACCATTACAGATCTCTTCATAGGTTGGATGAGTGGTATGTCCACCGGCATAGCCACTAACGACTTTGCTGACACCACGAATCTGCAGGAATACCGCTTCGGTACACCAAAAGCATCCACCACCAAATAGCGCCTGTTGCATAATCTTGTCCTTAATTCCGAGTTTCTGTCTCTATTCTACGCTGTAAATATCAAATAGAAAAAAGCCTGTAAAACAGGCTTTTTATTTAAGCTTTAGCGCGGTTGTACCGGGCTTGCCAGCTGAATGACTGGGTTGCCATAGCTATCGAGCAGCTTCAGGGTTTTACCAAAAACCTGATAGTGGGTCACTTTAGCCAAGGCTTCATTAAATTTTTGATCCAGATTGTCATTGTTCAGACAAGCCATTTTTGTACCCGCCATCTGGCTAAGATTCAAAGTGTCTTTGCCTGCAGTATAGCTGCCCATAATACGGTTACAGCCATCGGCACCGCTAACACGCTGAGTGGCAGCATCAAATTGCAGGCTTGGGATATTACGTGTGGTAGGTGCAGTGGTGATTTCTGTACTGCCAATGTGAGTGACAATCCAGGTGCGGTTCTGAAGTTGCTGTAGATTTTCAACCGCTTGGGAAGAGGTCTGGTCTGGTGTGGTTTGACAGCCTGTTATTGCCAGCGCTGAAACGAACATTGCAATTGTGGTCACTTTTTTTAACATTGGGCTTACTCTTTTTCTTTGATACATCACTGTATATAAACAGAAAAAATAGAATGATACCAATACAATTTGTATCTTCGGGCTCCCGGGATGATAGGTTCTATTCTGCTTTTGGCGCAGGTAATCCTTGCCGCAGTAGGGCAGAATATTGTTCACTACTGACCTGAGCAAATTCTTTGACACGTGGGTTTACATGCGCTCGAGCATACCAGGTGCTTAAGTCCCAATCCTGATTCAGCGCTTGCAGGTCATACATATAATTTGGCAAATAACCCGACGCCAGCAGGCGATAATCTGTTGGTAATGGTTTCTGGGAAACAGCCTGAACCATATCAAACACCAGGGTAGTGCAATTACTGGTTAGAGTGTTATACCACTTCGGCTGTTGAGCCAAATCATCCACCTTGTTGAGATATTCTTTGAAAAGCGCCTTGGCTTGTGCCTGTGGCATATTAACCGGAAAAAAATATACCTGCTCACCGCGGGTGTTGCTACGGGTGTAGATAATATCCCGTTCATCAGCCGCCACCAGACTCAGCTCAAACTTGCGGAAGAAGCCGCCGATAGCAGAGAAATCTTCATTTTTTTCCTTACGGATTTCTATCGAAAAGGTCAGTGGCTTCTGGTCAGCAAAGTCAAAACTCACCAAGGTATGGGCAATATGCGGTCCCATCCAGTAAGAGGTGATGACATTGACCCCGGTGATCTGATTTAAATTGATGCTGCGACTTTCCCAGCGCTCAATATATTTCCCATTTGGCAGCCAGACAAAATTACGCACATTATGTAAGGTGACTTGATCGCCTTGTTGTTCATAACTGAGAATACGGGCAACTTCAGGATTCCACTCCCGGTCCTGACGAGCGTCCAGACTGAAATACCAGAACAGGCTAAATAGAAAAGCCAGAATATAAAGAAGGGTATCTACACCACGTGAAATCAGATGACGGCTAAAATAAATGCCGAGAACTGCACAGGCTAAAATAATCCAAAGACCAATCAGCACAGAACTGCCAATCATGCCTAAGGGTTGCTGTACCCAAATCGCAAGGCACAGCCATAGACTTGATGCGATGACAAACAGGGTAAATACTGCATTCAGTAACCAGAATAGCCAGTGAGGTGCAGGATTTCCCTGTGTATGCATAATTGAATCTTTAATTAAAAATTATTCTTCATTTTCTATAATTTGCAAACTCAAAAGCAATCCCGGTTTTGTCGTCGATATGTTGTTCGGAAAAAACTTTTTTGAATTCAGCAGGAATTTCCGGGTAGAAGGCATGACCTTGTACATCCAGTTCGACATGGGTCAGTTCCAGACGGTCAGCAATACTCATTGTCTGTTTGAAGATTTCACCACCCCCAATAATATAAATAGACTCCGGTTTTTCTGACGCTTTTACATCTGCAACAGCTTGGTTCAAGGCATCTTCAATCGTGTGTGCGACTTTAGTACCTTCAAAAGACCAGTCTGTATCACGGGTAATGACCCAGTTGACACGTTTAGGCAAGGCACGTCCCATGGATTCAAGGGTCTTACGTCCCATTACAATTACACCGCCCTGGGTGATTTCCTTAAAATGTTTTAGATCTGCTGAGATATGCCAAGGCAGGTCATTGTCCTTACCAATACAGCGCTGCTGATCCATTGCAACGACATGAACGACTTCTAAATCCTGAAATGCCATACCCACACTCAAAAACAAGTAAAAATTGTTCCTATTAAAATGCAAAATCCCACTTTAAGCAAAGTGGGATTTTGATTTTCTTGGGTTTGGGAAAAATTAAACCGTGACAGGCGCTTTAATTGCCGGATGGGATTCATAGCCGACAATTTCAATATCTTCAAATTTGAAATCGAATAGATCTTTAATTTCAGGATTCAGTTTTAACTGACATAGACCTAAAGGCTCACGACTTAGCTGAAGTTTGGCTTGTTCAAAGTGGTTGGCATACAGGTGCTTATCACTAATTTAAAAAATTAATTATAGTATTATTAAAATCTTCAGGCTGTTCAAGGTTAGAAATATGAGATGCATTTATATTAAATAATTGGCTGTTAAAAATTTGCTTTTGAATAAACAAGCCATCTTCCATAGTCGTAACGGGATCTTGTTGACCAGCAATGATAAATACCGGAATTTTAACTTGCTTTAGTTGTTCTCGAAGATCTGCCTTCGCTAAAGCTTCACAGCAACTTGCATAACCTTCCGGGCTGCCAGCTCCCAAGTCGTTTTGAAGATTATTTACCACTGTTGCGTTGCTTTGAATAAAGGGTTCAGTAAACCAGCGTGATGCTGCAGTAGAAGCAATCGGTTGTAAACCTTGTTCACGCACCAGCGTGGCACGTTCCAGCCAGGCCTGTTCCTGACCGATTTTTGCTGCTGTATTGCACACCACCACCTGATTAAAGCGTTCTGGACGGTTAATCACCAACCATTGACCGGTTAAGCCGCCCATTGAAATACCGCAGAAAGCTGCTTTTTCAATATTTAAATGATCAAGTAGATTCACCACATCTTGACCAAGTTGATCAATGCTATATGGGCCTTGTGGTGCAGATGAAGCCCCATGACCACTGGTGTCGTAGCAAATCACAAAGAAATCTTGCTGGAAAAAATCAATTTGTGGTTGCCACATTTTGAAATTTGTACCCAGAGAATTTGAGAAAACCAGTGCAGGTTTTGCAGCATCACCAAAAGTCTGGTAATTAATTTGTGCATCATTTGATGTAAATGTTGGCATTAAAATCCCTCCCGACCTCCCTTTCTTGCATTTGATTCAAAGCAGTACTTTGAATCTACATTCAGGGAGGAGGTTTATATTTTTAATTGTCTTTTAGACACGTTCAATAATCAAAGCGATGCCTTGACCCACACCAATACACATTGAACACAGCGCATATTGACCACCAGTTTGTTCAAGCTGGTTCAGTGCAGTCGTCACCAGACGCGCGCCAGATGCACCAAGTGGATGACCCAATGCAATCGCACCGCCATTTGGATTGACTTTCTCTGAGCCGTCTTCGATACCCAAGTCACGGGTACATGCCAGTGCTTGGGCAGCAAAAGCTTCATTCAGCTCGATCACATCCATCTGCTCTAAAGTAAGGCCTGTTTGAGCAAGCAACTTTTTAATGGCAGGTGCAGGGCCAAAGCCCATAATACGAGGTTCAACACCCACAACTGTTGAGCCAATAATTTTGGCACGTGGCTTTAAGCCGTGTTGAGCAACCGCTTCATCAGATGCGATTAAAAGAGCAGCCGCACCATCGTTAATACCAGAAGCATTACCCGCCGTTACCGTACCGTCTGCTTTCACCACAGGTTTCAGTTTTGCCAATGCTTCTGCTGTGGTAGAGGCACGTGGATGTTCATCAGTATCGACAACCACCGCATCGCCTTTACGCTGCGGAATCACCACAGGCACGATTTCATTCTTAAAGAAACCATTGGCCTGCGCTGCTGCGGTACGTTGCTGGCTGGTCAGGGCAAACTTGTCCTGATCTTCACGGTTGATGTTGAACTGTTCCGCCAGATTTTCAGCCGTTTGCGGCATGGTTTCTACACCGTACATTTCTTTCAGTTTCGGATTGATAAAACGCCAGCCCATGGTGGTGTCTTCAATCTTCTGGCTACGGCCATACGCCGTTTCTGACTTGCCCATCACGAATGGAGCACGCGACATGCTTTCTACACCACCGGCAATAATCAGATTGGCTTCACCGGCTTTAATCGCACGTGCTGCCATCGCAACTGCATCCAGCGATGAACCACACAGACGGTTTACTGTCGTTGCTGGCACCTGATAAGGCACACCTGCAAGCAATGAAGACATACGACCGACGTTACGGTTGTCTTCACCCGCCTGATTGGCACAGCCATAAATCACGTCATCGACCTGTTCCCAGTTCACCGATGGATTGCGTTTCATCAAGGCTTTGATTGGTACAGCACCTAAGTCATCTGCACGGACAGGGGCGAGGCCACCGGCATAACGACCGAATGGGGTACGGATGGCATCGATAATATATGCGTTTTTCATGGAGTATTCTCTTCTTTATAAAGTTCCCTCTCCTTTGAAGGAGAGGGTTAGGGAGAGGATGTCTGGAAATTCCCCTCATCCTAACCTTCTCCCTGAACCATATATGGCGCAAGAGAAGGAACGTTCAATCTCTATTCAATGTGTCGTTTAAAAATAGCGATGTTTGTCTATTTATACTCATCGAGTCGCATCAATCAGTTTGGCACCGGTCAATGACTGCAATTCTTCAAATGACAGACCTTCGACTTTCTCAATAACTTTCATACCTTCAGGCGTGACATCAATCACGCACAGGTCGGTATAGATACGGTCGACACATTTCAGGCCAGTCGCAGGATAAGATAGTTCAGCGACAATTTTTGGCTCGCCTTTTTTGGTCACGTGATCTGTGGTAATAAAGACTTTCTTGGCACCCACAGCCAGATCCATCGCACCGCCGACTGCTGGAATTGCATCTGGAGCACCAGTATGCCAGTTGGCCAGATCGCCATTTTCAGCGACCTGGAATGCACCCAGTACAGCGATGTCTAAGTGACTGCCACGCATCATTGCGAAAGAATCGCCGTGATGGAAGAAAGAACCGCCTTCCAGTAAGGTTACGAATTCTTTGCCGGCATTGATCAGCTCAGGATCGCGGTCTTCTTCAGCAGGAGGAGGACCGAATGCCAACAGACCATTTTCAGAATGCAGGAAGACATCTTTATCGCTTGGCAGGTAGCTGGAAATTTTGGTTGGTAAACCGATACCCAGGTTCACATAAGCACCATCAGGAATGTCTTGTGCCACACGTTCAGCGATCTGGTCACGGGTCAGTTTGCTATAGCTCATTATTTATCTCCGATGCCAATTATTGTGCAGGCTTAACTTGAACAATGTGTTGAACAAAAATTCCCGGGGTGATGATGTGCTCTGGATCCAGTGCACCCAGTTCAACCACCTCAGAAACCTGTGCAATGGTCACATCTGCTGCCATCGCCATGATCGGGCCGAAGTTACGCGCAGATTTACGGTAGACCAGATTGCCCCAACGGTCGCCTTTAGATGCTTTAATTAAAGCAAAGTCAGCTTTAATTGGATTTTCTAAAACGTAGTCTTTGCCTTCATAGTTCATGGTCGGTTTGCCTTCCGCCAGCAAGGTACCAAAACCGGTAGGGGTGTAGATTGGACCTAAGCCCATACCAGCCGCCTGGATACGGCAAGCCAGATTACCTTGCGGTACCAGTTCCAGTTCAATTTTTCCTGCACGATAAAGCTCGTCAAATACCCACGAGTCAGACTGACGCGGGAATGAGCAGATGATTTTACGCACTGCACCAGCTTTGAGTAATTTAGCCAGACCGTAGTCGCCATTACCGGCATTGTTATTGACGATCACCAGATCTTTCACACCAAGTTTGATCAAACCATCAATCAGCTCAGCAGGCTGACCCGCTGTACCGAAACCACCGATCATAATGGTAGAACCGTCCTTGATTTGGGAAAGAGCTGTTTGTAATGATGTTGATTTATTAATCATAAAAATTGCTCAAACTAATATTAATTTATATTTAAATCATTATTAATCAGTATTTTTACTTATAGTGATTAGTAATGATTCAATTCAATTAGAGAGGAAAAGAATGGATAGTGTGGACTATCCATTCTTAAGAGTAATTAAGCGCTGACGCGACGACGCTCGATTTCTGTAGTTGGCGCAGATGCAGTTTCTTTTACTAGTTGAACATTAAATTGAATATGTTTGAATGGCTTATTTACGCCACGACGTGCAATTTCCACTTCGTCAGTAATGTCTACAGCTATTGCCACTAGGCCATCACGGGTAGCAAAAGCAAAGTCATCCCAAAGATATTGATCACCTTCGATGTTAAATTGAGTCGTCAACTTACGATAACCAGGTGCTGATACGAAGTAATGCACATGAGAAGGGCGGTTGCCATGACGGCCCAATTTATTTAAAACAAATTGAGTGGTACCTTCTGGCGGGCAGCCATAGCCGACAGGCATTGTGGTCTGAGCAACATATTTACCGTCTTGATCTGCATGGATCGTACGGCGAAGGTTGAAGTCTGATTGAGACTTATCAAAGAATGAATAATTGCCTAAGCTATTTGCATGCCAAACTTCAACTTTAGCACCTTCAATAATATTGCCTTCAGTATCAGTCACGGTACCTTCAATAAATAAAGTATCAACTTTGTCAGATTCCGATCCATCGTCCATGCGTGCGAAACCTACAGACTCTGGTGCACCTGCTACATACAGAGGACCTTCGATGGTACGCGGAGTACCGCCTGTCACTCCTGCTTTTGCATCAGCTTCATCAGCACGAAGGTCTAAGAAATGTTCTAAGCCTAGACCCGCTGCAAGAAGACCAAGTTCATTTGCTTGACCTGCATCAGTGAAATATTCAAGACCTTTCCAAACTTCTGATTGAGTTAAGTCTAAATCCTCAATGGCTTTAAATAGATCTGAAACCAAACGAACAACAACTTGCTGTACACGTGCATCTACAGGCCCAGTTGCAGTATCTACGTTCATTTTTTTTACTAAAGCATCGATTTCTTGATGGTTCATGCTACTTACTCCTTAAGTATTTTTTGTTAATTAGGACAATTTTTACTTTTGAAAAAATCTTGTCCTGATCCTTATTACTAACTATTTATCGTATTTATTAGATTGATCTTAAGATATTGAGACAAATCAATTAACTATCATTATCTCGAATTGAAGATGGATGACGGTTTAAGGCCATCACTTCAATTTTCATAAATGGATAAAGCGGTAAGCCTTGTAAAAGGTTGTGTAATTCCTCATTATTTTCCACATCAAAAATACTGATATTCGAGTACTGTCCCGTAATTCGCCAGATATGACGCCATCTACCTTGACGTTGCAATTCTTGTGAATACGCTTTTTCAACAGCTTTAATTTCGTTAACTTGCGCTTCTTGCAAGTCACGAGGAATATTCACATCCATTCGTACATGAAACAACATAGTTTCACTCCTTAATATCAATGTTCAAATTATTTACGTCGAAGTTGATCTAGTTTATCTTCATTAATTTCAATACCTAGGCCATTACCTTGGGGTAAATGCAGTTCAAAGTTTTCGTATTGAAGGGGTGTTTTTAAAATTTCTTGAGTCAAAAGTAGGGGGCCGAATAATTCGGTTCCATATGCTAGATTCTTAAAAGTAGAAAAAAGATGTGCCGAGGCCATCGTTCCAATGGATCCTTCAAGCATGGTCCCGCCATACAAGTCAATTCCAGCTAGATTTGCAATAGTTGCAACATCACGTCCCTCAAATAGGCCACCTGATTGCGCAACTTTGACAGCAAAGACAGATGCAGCATTCGTTTTTGCTAAACGATAAGCAGAAGCAGGGCCCATCAAAGATTCATCAGCCATAATGGCAATATCAAATCGATGGGTTAATCGTTGCATAGCGTCGATGTTATCAATTGCACACGGTTGTTCGATTAGATCGACACCACCGTCTTGGAGGAGTTGAATTCCTTTAATCGCTTCTAGTTCAGACCAAGCTCTGTTTACATCTACACGGATTGACACGTCAGGGCCGAGTGCTTTCTTAATGGTCAATACATGTTCGACATCAGCCTCAACTGGGCGTGAACCAATTTTTAGTTTGAAGAAATTATGACGTTTTGCTGCCAACATTTTTTGTGCTTCAGCAATATCTTTATCTGTGTCACCTGAAGCCAATACCCATAGAACTGGAACGCTGTCACGTAGTCGGCCACCTAGAACTTCTGATAATGGCAAACCTAAACGTTGTGCTTGAATATCCAGTAAAGCTGTTTGGATTGCGCATTTAGCAAAACGATTCCCATTGATATTTTTTTGAATAATCTGCAATGTTTGTGCGATATTCAAATGTGATAAAGTTTTGAGTAGAGGAGAGAAGTAAGTATCAATGTTTACCTTGATACTTTCAGGACTTTCTTCACCATAACCTAAGCCACCAATCGTGGTTGCCTCACCCCAACCTACAAATCCATCTTCAGTCTCAATTTTGATTAAGACTAATGTTTGGGTTTGCATTGTTGCAACGGCCATTTTATGAGGGCGAATTGTCGGTATCTCAGCGAGTATAGTTTCTATATTCTTGTACATATAGCGTTATAATCCATATATTGCTGTAAATACCTTAATTGATATTTTTCTTTTTAAATAGAAATGTTTTAGTATTTAAAAATACTTAAAAGGTATAATAGTGGGAAATTTCAATGGAATTGAGAAGTTTAAAGTACTTTGTCGCAGTGGTTGAGGAAAAAAGTGTTACCAAAGCTGCGGCACGATTATGTATCGCCCAGCCACCTTTAACGAGACAGATTAAAAATTTAGAAGATGAATTAGGGGTTACCTTATTTGAAAGAGGTACACGGCCGATAAAAACTAGCGAAGTCGGTGAGTATTTTTATCAATATGCTGTGCAAATTTTAACACTTACGGCACATGCTAAAACGATGGTAAGCCGCTACAATGTTAAGAACACTGCGATCAGAATCGGCTACGTGGGTTCACTGTTCTATTGGAAGTTGCCTGAAATCATAGATCATCTTCGTAAGAATATAAGAGATATTAAAATTGAACTTATCGAATGTGGTACGCGAGATCAAGTTGAAGCCTTGAAAATGGGTAAGATTGATATGGGATTCGGTCGTCTCGGTATTAGTGACCCATCTATACGTAGAACAATCCTAGAGCGAGAAAAATTGCTCTTAGCCGTACATAAGGATCATCCTCTAACTCAATATCAGCAGCAGGGGGTTTATCTATCACAATTTCTTAACGAAATCATCTACATTTATCCAAATGCTCCAAAACCAAGTTTCTCGACATTTATTCAGAGTTTATTTTCAGAGTTAGATTTAATTCCACAGAACCTTAGAGAAGTACGAGAAATTCACATGGCATTAGGATTGGTATCATCTGGTGAAGGGATTTGCATTATTCCGGCAAGTGCGAGTGCTATTGGTATGCGTAATTTGCAATATATTCCTATCCTAGATAATGAGGCATATAGTCCTATTTCAATTGCTTATCGCAGCATTGATAATAATATCTATATCTCTCAGATTTTAGATTATATGCATGAGCTTTCCCCAACAAATACATCCATATGAGTATGAGGGATGTTCATAAGATAATTTAAGTAATAGAGCAAAAGAGTTTTCAATCGCTGCCTTAGGAAAGAGAATTAAAGCAGCAAAGATAGCAAGTTAAATACCAATTTAGCGTGTAGGCATTAAATCAAAAATTTTCTTTAATTGGGTATTAAGCTGCAAAAGCTCCTCTTCTTCAAAAGAGTTTAAAATCCCGGCTAAAGTAATTTTGTTAATCTGATTAATCTGTTCAACGAGGTCATAACCTTTATCAGTTAACTTCACCATTGAGATCCGTTCATCGAAAGGTGAGGAAAAAATGGTCACAATATCTTCATCAACCAAACGGTAAATTGCTTTTGTAGCAGTCGTAAGCTTAATGGTAGATAAATTTGAAATCTCAGTAATATTCGCTTCATTGAGCGCATTTAAGCTGAGAATGATTTTACGCTTTGTATTGTCTAATCCAATTTTTTTTAAAGATTTATCAATTAGTTGAGCATATTTCCCATTCACCTGTGAGATCCAGAAGAAAGGAAACTTCTCGAGGCTTTTAGGGTCCTGGTTAGGTAAGAAACTCTCAAAATCTTTCAACATAATCGTACGCTAGTAAATTGAAATAAATCGTATTATACAAGCATTCATTATATTACGGAAAAATAAATAACTTATTTACTTGACAATTACATTGAATTTTCAGATATTGGATTTAATTAATAAAATTACATGGAAAAGTGAATTGAATAGTGTATATGAAGCTACGTTAATCGGTTCAGGCCGCCATCGTGTAATCATAAAAGACTCAATTGATATTAAGGGATTGCGAACAACTTTGGGAAGTTGTGCACTACTTGATGTAGCACCAGCTACAAAGAATGCAGATGTGATAAACCATTTACTAGCTCATGATTGTCAAATTGTCGGTAAGGCAGTCATGCATGAGCTTGCTTATGGCATTACAGGAATAAACTATCATTTTGGAACGCCAACTAATCCTAAATATCCTGAACTGATTCCTGGAGGTTCGTCGAGTGGTTCTGCAGCAGCCATTGCAGAAAATTTGGCTGAATTTAGTTTGGGTACAGATACAGGTGGTTCTATACGTATGCCAGCAGCGTGTTGTGGCGTATATGGTCTAAAACCGACTTTCGCACGCGTTAGCCGTAACGGAGTTCATCCTAAGGATACGTCACTTGACTGTGTAGGTCCATTTGCAAACTCTGTAGATGCAATTGAACTTGCAATGCAGTGCATTGATCCAACCTTCAAACCTTTCCCTCTTATTAATAAGCCGCCACGCTTAGCACTACTTGATGTTGATGCAGAAGAAGTCGTGAAATCGACTCTGTTACAGGAATTGGAAAATACAAGTATCGCTTATGAGGTTGTGAAAGCAGAGTCTTTTAAGGCTGCTTTCGAAGCAGGCATGCATGTGATTAATTATGAAACATGGCAAGCCTTTGGTCATTTAACTGAGACTGGAAAAATTGCAGATGATGTTCAGCAGCGTTTGCTTAAGGCATCTGCTACAACACTGGAACAAGTCGATAATGCAAATCAAATTCGAGAAAAATTCCGTAAAGAAATTGATGACATCTTAGAAAAATTTGATGCGATCTGTTTGCCAACACTTCCACAGATTCCACCTAAAGTAGTTGATGCTGCTAATACTGTTGCGTTCCTAAATTTAACGGCATTAGTAAGACCTTTTAATTTATCAGGTCATCCGGCTATCACTATTCCTTATGAAACGGCACAAGGTCAACCCGTAGGGTTGCAACTGGTCGCTAAACACCATGCAGATGAACAACTCTGTGCCATAGCAAAATATATTTCAGATGCGAATAAATCTGCACAAGGAGCTAGCTCATGAACGCTTTAGCTGAAAAAAAATCAAAAATAGAAATAACGGATATGACAGCGTTATGTCAGGAAATTAAAACACGTGCATGTACTGGCGAGTTTGATGATCAGGGATACGTGTCTCAAGATATTATCGAAAAATTAAAAGAAGTTGGGATTTATCGTGCTTTGGTTCCAGCACGTTTTGGTGGTGATGAATGTTCTCCAAGACAATTCTGTGAATGTATTGAACGTATTTCAATGGCAGATGGATCCGTAGGTTGGGTGGCAAGTTTTGGAATGAGCCCAGCTTATTTAGGGTGTCTACCAGTCCCTACTTTGGAAAAAATTTATCAAAATGGACCTGATGTGGTTTTTGCTGCCGGTATTTTTCCGCCACAACCTGCTGAGGTCACAGATAACGGTTTTAGAGTCAAAGGCCGTTGGAAATTCTCAAGTGGATGCTTAGGGGCGGACATTATCGGCGTGGGAATTGCACCGAAAAAAGTCAATGAAGCTTCAGGTCTACCTCGAATTGCAGTGATGCCTGCAAGCAAATTGAAAATTGAAATGACTTGGGACACCGTCGGTTTAAAGGGCACAGGTAGTCATGATCTTGTTGTTGATAACGTTGAAGTAAGTGAAGACTGGACATTTGTTCGAGGGGTGGCTTCACCTTTACCTGAACCTTTTTTTAAATATCCATCTTTATCATTTGCGACACAAGTTTTAACTGTGGTTGGAATTGGTGTGGCAGCAGCAGCACTGGAAGAATTTAAGGCTTTAGCGCCCGGAAAAGCTTCAATCACAGGTGGTTCTGAAATCGCAAATCGTCCTGTTACTCAGTACGAATTTGCTCAAGCTGAAGCTGAATTTCAAGCGGCTCGTTCTTGGTTCTATCAGACGATGGATAATGCTTGGCAGGCAATTTTGAATGGTGAAAAACCAAGCCCTGAACAAATCAGCAATATGCGTCTTTCATGTACACATGCAGCGAGAACCAGTGCCGAAGTCGCACGAAAAATACAAATGCTAGCAGGTATGACAGCCATTTATACCAACAACCCATTTAGCCGCTATGTCAATGATGCAAATGTGGTGACGCAACATGCATTCATGGGGGATGCAACATTATTAAATGCAGGAGCAATGAGCTTTGGCTTACCACCAACTCCAGGCTATTTGTAATTTAAAAGACAAAATTGATCACATTTTAAAATGAACTAAAAGGAAAAATCTCATGGAAAAAAAATCACCTTTACGCGTTTTATTCTGCATGGGCATTAACCAAAACTTTTTTGATGCTGCTCCAGAAGAAGCAAAAGCAGTGTGGGCAGCATTTGGTGAAATGTGGAATGGTATTCATGACCTACCAGGTGTACATGTATACGGCAATTTAGATGATGACCAAAGTATGGTTGGTCCAAGTACTGGTTTTCCTTGGACAACTTATCTGCTCGCAGATGTACCTGACATTGAAACTGTACATGCGGCATGTAACTTAGTGCGTACAACACTTGTGGGTGAAGGTCCTTATAAGTTGTGGAAGTACTGCAAAATTGAAGCACGTACAGGACGTGAATTGATTATCCAACGTTAAGTTTAGACCGTTTGAAGGTAGTGTTATGGATGTCAGCGAATTAGATCTTAATCAATTGATTAAACGTGTGGAGCATTTAGAAGCAGCTAATGCGATCCGAAATTGTATTAATCGCTATATGGAAATTTGTGACAATTTAGATGCAAATACAAATCTAGATGAGCTCATGGCGCTATTTGCTGCTGACAGTATTTGGGAAGGTATTGGTGAGAAATATAGTAAAAGTTTTGGACGTTATACAACGTGGCAATCTATTTACGACATGTTCAAAAGCTATACACAAAAAGATTCCCATTTTCTTATGAACGCTCATTTTTTGAGTTCCGAGCAGATTTATGTAGATGGCACGACAGCAAAAGGTAGTTGGTTAATGCTACAGACCTCTACCTTTAAAAGCCATCAGAGCCATCTCAATGCTGCAAAGTTAACGGTTCAATTTAATAAAAACCCAAATGGGCAATGGCAGATTAAACACTTTCAAACGGAAAACATTTTTAGTCGTCCTGTAGGTCACTGGAATAGCACTGCTGAATTACCTGTACCTCAAGCGCATAGCTCAGATATGCAAGCTTAAGACTAGTCAAAAAAAATAGGAAATAGATATGAATAGCCTTATTCCAACACAAAATATTGAACTTGATTACAACGAATTAGTCCAAAGTGATCGTGTGCATACATCACTTTATAAAGATCCAGCTATTTTCGAACAGGAAATGGATAAGATTTTTAATAATACTTGGGTCTGGGTCGCACATGTCAGTGAAATCCCAGATACGGGTAGTTATAAAACCATCAATATAGGTTTACAACCTGTTGTAGTTGTACGTGATCGTAAAAAACAAGTACACGTTTTACTAAACCGTTGTCGTCACCGTGCAGCAACAGTATGTGAACATAAAAAAGGTAAAACCAATAGCTTCGTATGTCCATATCATGGTTGGAGTTATGCATTGGATGGCACATTACGTGGCGTTCCGTCTCCAGAAAGTTATGGCGAATGCTTAGATAAATCAGAATTGCCAATGGTGAGTCTGCGTGTCGAAGAATATAACGGCATGATCTTCGCAACCTTCAAACAAGACATCGAACCATTAGCAGACTTCCTTGGTCCTGCGAAAAAATGGATTGATTTATTTATGAAACAAGGTGCAGGTTATCCAGTTAAAGTCTTAGGAGAACATCGTTTTACTTTCCCGGGCAACTGGAAAATCCAACTTGAAAATACAACAGATGCGTATCACTTCCCCTTGGTACACAAATCCTTCTTAAGTTCAGTTGATGAAAAAACAGAAGAACTCTTTAACTTCGAAAATCAGCCGGGTTACGTTGAAGATTTAGGTAATGGTCACAGCGTCATGGTGATGATTCCAGAACTTATTGATTTAGAAGAAGAGTTAATGGAGCGCCCTATTCAAGAACGCTTTGAAGAACTTGCTCAAGCACTACGCAACGAAGGTCATGAAGAGCTCGAAGTTCGTCGTATATGCCGTGCAGTGGGTGGATCGGGTTTTAACCTGAATATTTTCCCAAATATCGCATGCTCAATGGCATTCTTCCGGGTTATGCAGCCTTTAGCAGTTGATAAAACGGAAATTCATCATTCAGTCATCACTATGGATGGCGGTCCACAAATTGCCAACCAATATCGTTTACGTTTGCATGAACATTTCCAAGGCCCATTTGGTTTCGGCACGCCTGATGATGCAGAAGCATGGGAACGCGTGCAAAAAGGTTCAAGTGCAGGCAATGATCTTTGGATCATGTTACATCGTGGTCTACCAGGCGAAATCAAAACTGAAGATGGCTTGAAGAGTGATGTAAGTGCGGAAACAGGCATGCGTGCTGCTTACCAGCAGTGGAAAAAGATGATGACGGTCTAAGGAGAATGCAATGAAAATTGATGTGAATTTAGTGAATGAAGTAACAGCATTTATCTGGTCAGAAGCTGACATGCTTGATCATTCCGAGTATCGGACATGGTTATCACTGTGGGAAGAGCAAGGTCTCTATATTATCCCGATTGATCCTGCATTAACCGATTATGAAAATCATCTGAACTATGCCTATGACAATCACCATATGCGTCAGCTACGTGTAGAGCGTTTAGAAAATGGTGAAGCAATTTCAACTTCACCGAAGGCCACTACAATTCGTAGCTTATCACGTGTCCATATTCTTCAAAATGACAACAATGAAATCGTATTACGTTGTGCGCAAAACCTACGCGAATTCCGTAAAGAAAACTTGCGTCATTATACCGCAGACGTTACTTATCATTTAGTTCGCGATGGAGAACAAGGTTTTAAGATCCGTCGTAAAATCATTAATTTAATTAACTCAACTGATACCTTAGCTGGTATTAGCTATATCTTGTAATGGAGTGAAGATGAAAAAAGTCGCTTTAGTTACAGGTGCAGCATCAGGTTTAGGTTGGACGATTGCAGAACATTTTGCATCATTAGATTATCAGGTTATCGTCTCAGACATGAATCCTGAGCTCGCTCAGCAAAATATTGCTAAAAGTCAATTTTTGGCAAATATGTCTGTTTTGAAACTGGATATAGCAGAGTGTGCTGATTTTAAAAATGCGATTGTATTTATTGAGCAAAATTTTCAGCGTTTAGATGTCGTAGTGAATAATGCAGCAGTGACTAAAGCGACGCCGGTACTTGAAATTACAGCAGAAGAATTTGACTGGGTCTGTCAAGTCAATCAACGAGGTACGTTCACTGCCTGCCAAGTCTTTGGTCAATACATGGCAAGTAAAGGCTATGGCCGTATGATCAACCTGTCTTCGCTGGCGGGTCAAAATGGCGGAACTGCAACGGGTGCACACTATGCCGCATCTAAGGGTGCCATTACAACATTGACCAAAATTTTTGCTAAGCAGTTTGCAGCACAAGGAGTGACTGTAAATGCAATTGCGCCAGGTCCAATGGATTCACCAATGGTTCGTCAAGTTGTCGGCGAAAAAAATCTCGAGAAATTCGTGACCAATATTCCTGTCCAACAACTTGGTTCTATGCATTTTATAGCACAGACAATTGCTTTATTGGCTCAGCCAGAGGCGGCCTTTGTTACAGGTGCAACATGGGACATTAATGGTGGCTTATTTATGCGCTAAATGCGTATAAGGTGAAAATATGACTGAATTATTTGATGTAGTACTCCAAAGCCGCCGAGTAGAGGGTGGCACAATTGCTGTGCTAGAACTCACCTCAGCAAATAACGTTACATTACCAAGTATAGAAGCAGGGGCACATATCGATGTGCATTTGCCAAATGGTTTAATACGCCAATATTCCCTATGTCAGAATCCCAAGCAGACTGGAATTTTCCGTCTAGGTATTTTAAAGGATCCACAATCGCGTGGTGGGTCAACTTGTGCATTTGATGAGTTGACACCAGGCATGCATTTACAAGTGAGTGCACCCAGAAATTTATTTCCACTCGTAGACGCTTCTCATTCGATATTGATTGGTGGGGGCATCGGAATTACACCATTGATTACGATGGCATATGAATTACTAGCGCAAGGTAAATCATTTGAATTGCATTATTGCGGAAGTAGTCGTGAATGCTGTGCTTTTGTTGAAGAAATTGAACATGGTCCGCTGGGTGAGTTTACACAATTCCATTTTAAAGCCGAAGGTGCACGTCACCGTGACTATCTGACAGACCATTTTAAACAGCTCGATACTAAATCACATATTTATACTTGCGGTCCGAATGGCTTTATGGATTGGGTAATCGATTTAGCGAAGGCAAATCAATTTATAGATCAGCAAATCCATAAAGAATATTTCAACGTAGAAATAGATGTTACTGGCGATACCTTTGAAGTTGTGGCTCAACGAAGTAATAAAATTATTACAGTTGCAGCGGATGAAAGCTTAATTGATGCATTAGCAAGAGAAGGCATCAAAATCGAAAAATCATGTGAACAAGGTGTCTGTGGTACATGTTTGTGTGACGTATTAGAAGGCGAACCTGACCATCGTGATGTGTATTTAACGGATGAAGAAAAAGCAGAGAATGAACAAATCTTAGTATGTTGCTCTCGTTCTAAATCTGCTCGTCTGGTCTTAGATATTTAAGATCCGACTTTAGGAATAAAAAGGAAAGAATATTATGTCTACATTATCACAAGCGCAGTATAGCGTTGATCCAATGAAATTCAGACGTGCTCTAGGTAACTTTGTGACTGGTGTTACCATTATGACAGCACAAAATTCAGTGGGTGAGAAAGTCGGGGTCACAGCCAATAGTTTTAACTCCGTTTCACTTGATCCTTCACTTATTTTGTGGAGTATCGATAAAAAATCTTCAAGCTATTCAGTTTTTTCTGAAGCAACACATTTTGCGGTAAATATTTTATCTGCAAACCAAATTGAATTATCGAACAAATTTGCACGCCGTACTGCAGATAAGTTTGATGGTGTGAACTACGAACCAGGCAAGGGCAATGCCCCAATTTTAGCCAACTGTTCAGCTGTTTTTGAGTGTGAGCGTCATCAAGTTATTGAAGGTGGAGATCACTGGATTATTATTGGTAAAGTTGTGGCTTTCCATGATGAAGGTCGTAGCCCACTGGTATACCATCAAGGAGCTTATTCCGCTGTCACACCGCATCCCATGGTTCAATTGAAACAGTCCATCCAAGAAAGTGAATTGGGCAAGATGCATCACGGTTATTTAAACCAGAATGTTTGCTATCTCATGAGTCGCGCTTTTAAGTTTTACCAAAATGATTATATTCCTAAACAACTGGGTAGTGGTTTTAGAACCAGTGAGGCTCGCTTACTGTTAGTGTTGGGTAGTGGTACAACTTCAAGCAAAGCAGATTTACCTCGTGATATTGCTATGCCAATGCAGCAAGTAGAACAGGCTGCAGAAATCCTGAAAAAAGATGGTCTATTAATTGAAACCGAGCAATTCTTCCAACTCACTGAAAAAGGGCAAGAAACTGCACATACTCTATTTGATATCGCAAATAGGCACCAAAATGAGGTGTTCTCAAAATATAGTGAAATTGAAAAAGAAAATTTCACTAAAATATTGAGAGATATTGCCGGAATTTAGTCGTAAAAACGCTTTTCTTAAAGGTATAAGTTAGTGATATTTATAGAAAAGTATAATATAGATATCACTGTTGTAAAAAAGAATAAAAATCACGTAAAAATTTTAAATTGGCATGGAATTCGCTTAATTTAATTATTGCAAATTACATTGAATATTCTTTATTTTAAGTATATTAATATACTTATAAGATAATTGAATTTTCTATGGAATTATAAAAGAATCAAAGAGCATCATTAAGTATTGGAAACTTAAATATGCTGAGAGTTCTGCAATGGAATACATTTCTCGCCAGCTAAAAAAGCGCCAGTGAGAATAAAAATTAATTTGATAAAAAGGTCTAAATAATGGAATTAGCAGTCAAAGTGGGGAAACAAAATCGTCTCAAATTTATATCAGCCTACACATTATTAGCATTGAGCTGTAGCAGTGTTGCATATGCTGATTTTGTCAAAGATAGTGAAACATCTTTAAACTTTAGAAATTTTTATTTAGAACGAGATTTTGATAGTGCTCAACCTGACATTGGCAGTTGGTCTCAAGCAGCAGGTATTAAATTTTCATCTGGTTATACGGAGACCCCACTGCAAGTAGGTCTTGATCTCACGGCAAATTACGCACTTCGTTTGTCTGATCGAAATGAAGAGCGCCCAGATACCGTTTTGCCATTTGAAGATGGAAAACAGGTGAATCACTATCATAAGTTAGGTGCAACGCTTAAGCTTAAATATCAAGATTCTGAATTGCGTATTGGTGAGCTTATGCCACGTACTCCAGTGGCATTTATTGATGATTCACGCCAACTGGTGACAACCTATGCAGGTGTGGCACTTGAAACTAAAGCGATTGATAACTTGAAGCTATCTCTAGGACGCATTACCCATATTAATGCTCGTAATGATGATTCATTTGAAAAACTCAGTTTATTTGCACCGAATGGTCCGCGATTTGAAAGTGATGGTCTAAATTACTTGGGGCTGGACTACAACTTTACTCCAAGTGTCACGGGTGCATATTGGTATGGTCAATTAGAAGATATCTATCAACAGCATTATTTAAATGCTGCTTATAACACCACAATCGGTGAGAGTAAGGTGAAATTTGATGCACGTTATTTTAATAACAGTGAAGCGGGTGATGCTTATTACGGTAACATCGACAGCCAAACTTTTGGTATACAAGCCAATTTAAACAACGGTCCACATACTATTACAGCAGGTGTGCAAAAAAATAAAGGCGATAGCCCGTTCCCAACATTGGCAGGTTATGCACCTCAACCATTTTTACATACATGGTCATTACTTGGATTTATTAAACCAGAAGAGTTGACCTATCACATTCTTTATTCATACGACTTTAAAGCACTAGGTGTACCAGGTTTGCGTGCGACAGCACGTTACTTGCATGGTAGCGATATTGCTCGTGCTGGATTTAAAGATAATGAAGAAACTGAAACCAACTTCATTTTAGGCTACACCGTTCCTCAAGGCACATTCAAAGGGCTAGGTTTGGAATGGCGTTATATCGACACAACCACAAAATATGGCGCAGGTAATACACCAGGCACAGATTTCGTTGAAAACCGAATTATCACTACTTACACCTATAAATTCTAAGTACTAAAAAAGACAGAATAATCTGAATAATGGAGATACAGATGAATTTTAAAAAACTATTGATGGCAAGCTGTGTCATTGCTGCCGCAAGTACTACGCAAGCAGATATTACAATTGGCGTTGTCACGTCATCATCTGGTCCAGTTGCAATGGTAGGCATTCCGCAGAAGAACAGTATTGCCTTATTACCTAAAAAAATTGGTAATGAAAATGTGCGTTATATTTCACTTGATGATGCAAGTGATCCCACAGCATCTGTAAAAGCTGTTGAAAAGCTGATTAAAGAAAATAAGGTTGACGCAATTATCGGTCCATCAGGTTCACCGAATGCAACTGCAGTCATTGGAACAATTGCTAAAGCACAAGTTCCACTTCTTGCTCCTGTAGGTACCTCTTCAATTGTTCAACCAATGAATGAACAGAAGAAATGGGTTTTTAAAACTACACAAAACGATGAAATTATTGCAGAAGCTCTCGTTCAGGATATGGTGAAGCGTAAAATTAAAACCTTAGGTTTTATTGGAACAGCGGATCCGTATGGTGAGAACTGGGGTAAGGTACTTGCAAACCTTGCTGCAAAACATGGCATTAAGATTGTCGCTAAAGAGTCTTTCCAACGTCAAGATACTTCTTTGACAGGGCAAGCTTTAAAACTTATTAGTCAAAAGCCTCAAGCGATTTTAGTTGCCGCGCCTGGTAGCTCTGCCGTTCCACCACAAGCGGCACTTTATGATCGAGGTTATCGTGGGCAAGTCTACCAAACGCATGGTGCTGCACTGGATCAGTATCTAAAACTTGGTGGCAAGAAAGTAGAAAATACGATTTTAGCTGCAAGTTTAATGTTGGTTATTAACGAAGTGCCTAATACGCATCCTTCGAAAAAAGTGGCATTGAAATATATCAATGACTATAAAGCAAAATATAAACAGGTTCCTGCAACCTTTGGTGCCAATGTCTATGATGCTGGCTTGCTACTAGAAAAGGCGATTCCAGTAGCCTTGAAAAAAGCAAAACCGGGCACAGTTCAATTCCGTAAGGAACTACGCCAAGCACTTGAAAATACAAAAGAAGTAGCAGGTACGCAAGGTGTTTATAACATGAATGCCAAAGACCATAGCGGATTCGATAAACGTGGTCGTGAGTTAATTATTGTTAAGAACGGTCAGTGGAAACTTCTCAAGTAATTCCTCATTTTTTAAATATTATTCAATAACTACCCAAAAGTGATGATTCATTCATCACTTTGGGATGATTCATCCGCAAGAATGGTTAGGAAGATGTTATGGATTTGAATATCGCATTAATTCTTGGACAGGATGGGATAACCAGTGGTGCAATTTATGCATTATTGGCTTTATGCATCATCTTAGTCTTTACAGTCACACGTATTTTATTGATTCCTTTAGGTGAATTTTCAGTTTTTGGCGCATTAACATTAGCTTCGATTCAAGCAGGTCATCCTAGTTTAATCGTTTGGCTAGTTGCTGCGCTATTTTGCATCAATACGGTTTTAGATCTGTATGCAAAATTCAAACATAACGCAACCTTTAATCATAAAGTCACATTATTCAGTGCAATTTACTTCGGGCTCATTATTGCTGCGATGTACAAATTACCTTTAGCTGAACTTTCAATGTGGTGGCAAGTTATATTAACGCTTGCAGTCATTACTCCACTTGGTCCGCAACTTTATCGAACTTTCTTCCAGCCTTTAGTGGCTGCTAAACCATTAGTCCTTTTAATTGTTTCTATTGCTGTTCATGTGGTTTTAGTGGGTATCGGATTACTGATCTTTGGGCCGAATGGCGCTCAAACTCAACCTTTCAGTGATGCAACATTTGAATTGGGTAGCTTGATGGTCAATAGTCAAACACTAGTGATTATTGCAGCATTCTTTATTTTAATTTTTTTATTGTGGTATTTCTTCGAAAAAACCTTATATGGAAAAGCTTTACATGCAACAGCAGTGAATCGTGTCGGTGCTCAGCTTATGGGTATTTCACCAATTTTTGCAGGTAAATTGACTTTTATTCTGGCTGCTTTCATTGGCACCCTTTCGGGCATATTAATCGCGCCTATTACGACGCTTTATTACGATTCAGGTTTCGTGATTAGCCTTAAAGGATTTGTAGGCGCTATTATCGGTGGTTTGATTAGCTTCCCCGTTGCAGCAATAGGTTCTTTAGTTGTCGGACTCATTGAAGCTTTCTCTATGTTTTGGGCAAGTGACTACAAAGAAATTATTGTCTTCACACTCATTATTCCTTTCTTACTCTGGAAATCTTTGACTGCTCGTCACGTCGAGGAGGATGAAGAATGAAATCTAAATATTTATTTTTAGCCTTTGCCTTAGTGGTATTTGTGAGTCCATTTTTTCTACCAACCTATCAAGTGACCTTACTGAATTACATTGGTTTGAATGCGCTGGTTGTATTAGGTCTAGTGCTCCTGACGGGTGTTGGTGGTATGACCAGTTTCGGTCAAGCAGCCCTCGTTGGTATTGGTGCATACGCAACTGCGTATTTAACAGTGACCGAACAGCTTCCTTCGTTTTTGGCGTGGACAGGGGGTAATCCTTGGTTAGGACTCTTGTTAGGTATTGTTATTACGCTGGTATCAGCAGTTCTTGTGGGTGGTCTAACCCTTAAATTATCAGGGCATTATCTACCTTTAGGCACAATCGCTTGGGGCATTTCACTTTATTACTTCTTCTCGACCATTGAATCTTTGGGTGGGCATTCCGGGATTTCAAATATCCCTAGTATCTCTATGGCAGGTTATGCCTTTGATAGCAGCAACAAAATCTATTATCTCATTTGGTTAATTTTGTTCGGCGCAATCATTATTACGAAGAACTTACTTAATTCACGTGAAGGACGTGCGATACGTGCCCTGAAAGGTGGACAGCTCATGGCTGAGTCGATGGGCGTAAATACTTTCCGTTCAAAAATGATGGTATTTATTACGGCATCTTTATTTGCCTCTGTTTCAGGTTGGCTGTATGCCCATACCCAAAGCTTTATTAACCCAACTCCATTTGGATTACAAATGGGTATTGACTACTTATTTATGGCACTTTTAGGTGGTGTGGGAAGTATCTGGGGAGCAATACTGGGTGCGGGTATTTTTACTATGGTTCGTCAATGGCTTCAGGATATTTTGCCAATCATTTTTGGCAGTGAAGGTCATTATGAAACCATTTTCTTTGGTTTGATCATTATTATTCTGATGCAAAAAGCACCTGCTGGTCTTTGGGCATTTATTGTTAAATATACGCCAAGTCGTTTTAAACCAGTTGATATTCATCCGACGATCCAACCCGTCGAAAATACATTGAAAGAAACCGAAATTCCTGCAAAAGGAACAGTGATTCTTGAAGCGAAAAACATTACCAAAAAGTTTGGTGGTCTTGTTGCCAATAACGATATGAATTTAACAATTCATGCCGGTGAAGTACTGGCACTCATTGGTCCGAATGGTGCTGGTAAAAGTACCATGTTTAACCAAATTTCCGGTGTAGATGTTCCAACCAGCGGAGAAGTAATATTCCAGGGTAAAAAAACCAACGGAATAGCTTCTCGTGAAATTGCCAAATTAGGTTTAAGTCGAACTTTCCAACATGTCAAAATTTTGCCTGAAATGACCGTTTTGGAAAATGTCGCGATTGGGGCACATTTGCGTGGTGATAAAGGGGTTTTATCCTCCATGCTTTATCTAGATCGTGAACAAGAAAATATCTTGTTAAACGAAGCTAAAACTCAACTCGAACGTGTTGGTCTAGGTGACTATTTATATGCTGAAGCAGGCAGTTTGGCACTTGGACAACAGCGTATTCTCGAAATTGCACGTGCTTTATGTGCAAGCCCAAGTTTATTACTCCTTGATGAGCCTGCAGCAGGCTTACGTTTTAAGGAAAAACAAGCCTTAGCAGAATTACTTTCCAGATTACGTGAACAAGGTATGGCTATTTTATTGGTTGAACATGACATGGACTTTGTCATGAACCTTGCAGATCGCATTGTCGTGATGGAATTCGGTCAAAAAATTGCTGAAGGCTTACCGGAAGAAATCCAAAAAAATGAGGCTGTTCTAGAAGCATATCTTGGAGGTGTGGCATGACACTCATAAATACAAATCAAAATGATCAAGGTAAATCTTTACTCGAAGTAAAAAACTTGAGTGTTGCCTACGGCAAAGTTGAAGCTTTGATGAATTTTAATATGCGCGTCAATGAAGGTCAGATCGTCTCAGTGGTCGGTCCAAATGGTGCTGGTAAAACCACTCTATTGTCCGCAATCATGGGACTATTAAGTTCTAAAGGACAGGTCGATTTTGATGGGCATATTGAACAAGGGCCACAAGTTGAAACTATGGTGGTCAGAGGTTTAGGCTTAGTTCCAGAGAAACGCGAGCTTTTTGGTTCTATGAGTATCGAAGATAACCTTATGCTTGGCGCGTTCCAGCGTTATCGTCAAGGTGATCGTTCTTTGAAAGATACCTTGGATGAGGTCTATACCATTTTCCCACGTCTCAAAGAGCGTCGCGGACAAGAGGCGGGTACACTTTCAGGCGGTGAGCGACAGATGCTGGCTGTAGGACGTGCATTAATGGCAAAGCCTAAACTCCTGATGTTAGATGAACCGAGTCTGGGCTTAGCACCACTTATTACACGTGAAATCTTTAAAGTGATCGATCAATTACGTGGTCAAGGTGTTTCAATTTTACTGGTTGAACAAAACGCACGTGCAGCCTTAAAACTTGCTGATTATGCCTATGTACTTGAAATGGGCGAGTTGTCTATGCAAGGGAAGGGCAGTGAGCTTGTTGAAGATCCAAGAATCATTGAAAGCTATTTAGGCATTAATAGTAAGCACCAAGATATTCTGGCGGTTTAATCGCAACTGTTGGGTGCAACTCGGCAATAAAGGAGGCGATGATGCAACAATCAGCTAAAAAGATATTGGTTTATGGAGCAGGTGCGATAGGAAGCGTATTGACTGTTCGATTGACCCTGGCTGGCCATCAAGTCAGCGTGATTGCACGTGGGGAAAACTATCATGTGATTTCTCAAGAGGGTATCCATCTTGAAGATCTCACCGGTCATCACCACATCCGACCTTACCGTGTGGTGAGTGATGTGAGTGAACTTGAACCACAGGATTATATTTTTATTGCAACCAAATTTCATGCCTTGGCTGAGATTACACCGCAGTTAAAAGCTTTATTGCATGATGATACGGTGATTGTTCCATTAATGAATGGAATTCCATTCTGGTATTTTTATGGAATAGAGCATTCAAGTGAAAAGACTTATATCAAATCCTTAGATTCCAATGCGCAATTATCAACACAATTTCCTTTGAAGAATTTAATCGGGTCAGTTGTTTTTATTACTGCACAATTATTGCAACCTGGAAAAGTGAAGTCTATTAATCCTTATTTGTTGATTTTTGGTGAACCAGACCATCAACTTAGTAATCGATTAAAACAACTTATTGAACTGTTTGTGGATACCAATATTGAAGCTCGACCAGTTGAAACAATTCGTGATCAAATTTGGACTAAGGTGATGGCTAATCTGAGTTCTAACCCACTTTCAGTAGTAGCCAATACCAGCCTAGACCAAATTTATTCTCATCCATATTTACATCCTATCTCACGTGCTATCACCCAAGAGGTTAGGCAAGTCGCAGCGTGTTATGGCGCCCGTATCACTATTGATCCCACTACTTTTTTGAAACTTGGTACAGAAATGGGCGCAACCTATACGTCCATGTGGTACGACTATCAAAAAAAACATCGGCTGGAATTAGAAAGTATTGCAGACGCAGTTTTTGAACTTGCTGAAGTTTATGGCTGTGAAATGCCCATGACACGCTGTATTTACGACCTTACTCAATTTCTTAGCACACAATCACTTAAGCAAGAAGGAGCTGCATCATGAATTCAACTGTAAATCCTTTAAATGTTTCAGATACTGAATGGCAACTCAGAGTAAAGCTTGCTCATTGTTATCATCTTATTGATTTTTTTGGCTGGACAGAGACGATTTTTAACCACATTTCTGCTCGTCTACCAGGTGATGAACATTATTATTTAGTGAATCCATTTGGTCTCAATTACACAGAAATCACCCCTGAAAATCTATTAAAAGTGGATCTAAAAGGCAATAAAGTAATGCCTTCCGAATATGATGCCAATCCTGCAGGTTTTGCTCTTCATAGTGCGGTTCATGGTGCCCGCGATGATATCCGCTGTGTGATCCATACCCATACAACACCAATTAGTGCGATTACACAAAAAAAGCAGGGCTTTAAATACGATAATTTCTATGGTGCACAGCTATATGGTCGAATTGGATACCACACTTTTGAAGGTATTACGCTTTTCGAAGACGAAAAACAGCGCATGATTGAAAGTTTAGGCGATCATCATATTTTGGTTTTACGTAATCATGGTGTGGCTGTCGGTGAAAGCAGTATTGAAAAAGCATTTTTCTTGCTCTGGACAGTACAGCGTGCAGCGGAAATTCAGTGTCAGGCAGACGCAATGCAAGGAGAAGATGTTCATTTGACTGAAACAGTACAGCAAAAGTGTGCAGACCTCACACAAATGCTGATCAAGGAAAGTAGTTTTGCCGATAAATTTTTCAATGCCATGGTCAGAAAAATGCAAGAAAACCATTAAAGAATAGGGGGAGCGTAACAATGGAATCTAATCTTAATAAAAATATTATTTTGACAACACCAATCCAAGAAAGAACTGCATGGGTTGGAAAAGATCTAATCCATAAAGATGACTGGATTTATCATTTGTCAGCAAATGCAATTCAGGCTTTAGATGAAAATCTAACTTATATAGAATCGGAAAAACTTATGCTAGCACAGATCAATCATGAGCATCTGACCGTAAAAGATCCAGGAATTCTGGCGGAATTTTCCAAATGGTCAGACGAATTAGAAAATGGATATGGATTCTTCCTTTTAAAAGGATTAGATGTTAACCGTTATTCTGAAGATCAAATGGCTACGCTGTATTTTGTGATTGGTTTATATATGGGGCAACCTGTCACACAAAACGCACATGGTGATTTACTTGGCAAGGTTGAAAATGTAGGTGATTTAAAGAATAAGTCAACACGTGTATATGAAACCAATGCCTATCTTCCATATCACACTGATTTGTCCGATGTCGTTGGTCTATTATCGATTCGTAAAGCAAAGCAAGGCGGGCTTAGCAGTCTAGTTAGTGCAGCCACTGTATATAATCAAATTTTGGAAAAATACCCTGAATATCTCGGTTATTACTATCATCCGACCTATTGTGATCATTTAGGTGATCCAGAGCCAAGTTTAACGCCCATTTTTAGCTATTGGGAAGGTAAATTAAGCTGCCGATATATGCGAGCATATATCGAGTTAGGGCATGAGCGTCTCGGCATACCACTTTCTAGTGTACAAAAGCAAGCATTTGATATTTTTGATCATTTTATTAATAATCCTGATCTTCGACTAGACATGATGCTTGAACCAGGAGATATGCAGTTCTGTAACAATTATAGTGTCATGCATTCAAGAACAGCATTTGAAGATTTTGAAGAGCAGAGTCAGCGTAGAAAACTCCTACGTTTATGGTTGAAAATGTCGAATGCACGTGAACTAGCTAAAGATTTTCCTGGTCGAAATGGTATAGCGGCAAAAGTCGCATAGTCTATTCGCAATATGCGGTATTCAAACAAGAAAACAAGCACTGTATTTTTAGCATAGTTTATGAAGAATTCAGCGTAGGATGGCTTATTTTTTACTAGTGGTTAAGTCATCCTTATGCTCTCTTTGTAGATGGATTTCAATACCAAATTATGTACATTTTAATTATTTAAATCATGAATTAAATTAAAAGAAAATCATAATTTTACCTCTAGTTTATTTTTATAGAATAGCGAAATATAAATATGAACTCTCTTTCGTAAATCACTTTTTATGTATAGATTCCGGTGATTAAATTGAATCTCAAACCAAGTCTTTTGCCTCTATTTTGATAACACTCAACAAAGATTTTAGAGGTTTTGTGCTGCCAAATATGTGCTTAATACCTATTCTTCTTTTATTGATTTCTCGATTATAGATTTTGAGGTTAGTAACCAATTTAAAGTTTTTTAGCCTGATAATTTAAATCCATATTAACAATGAGAAAACTTAATGGTTATAGAGCAGTCAGCATTCTACTTTAAGGTTTATAAGAAAGTGTAAGATTAATCAATTCGGAGTCCAAAAGTTACTTGAATTTATTATAAGCATTTGATAATTATATTTTATTTTTTTAAGTGCCTTGTCTGTTGGTATGCTGGTTAATCAAAAATTAGGATAATCACTTATAGATTTGTGAAAAAGGGCTCTTAAACTCTATAATGTGAATTGATTTCGTTGGGGAGAAATTTTTTGTTTAAATGCCACAGAAATTGTGACCTGATGAGAAGTTAATTTAGCTGAGCGAATTTGATAATTACTTAAAATTAGGCAATAGTCAGATTGTTAAGCTATAACAATTAAGGTAGTTAAATGAAGCAATATCTAGATTTGTGTCAACGCATAGTTGATGAAGGCGTATGGGTTGAGAATGAACGAACTGGAAAGCGTTGTTTAACCGTTATTAATGCTGATTTAGAATACAATGTAGGGGCAAATGAGTTCCCTTTAGTGACAACTCGAAAAAGTTATTGGAAGGCAGCTATTGCAGAGTTGCTAGGCTACTTACGTGGGTATGACAATGCTGCTCAATTCAGAGCGATTGGTTGTAATACTTGGAATGCGAATGCTAACGAAAATGCAGCTTGGTTAGCTAACCCCCATCGTAAAGGTGAAGATGATATGGGGCGCGTTTATGGAGTTCAAGGACGTCATTGGCGTAACTCCGAAGGTCAAGAGTTTGACCAACTTCGTAAAATTTACGATGACTTACGTAATGGAATTGATGATCGTGGTGAAATTCTAACTTTTTATAACCCAGGTGAGTTTGATATGGGATGCTTACGCCCATGTATGCATACTCATACCTTTTCTTTAGTAGGGGATACCCTTTATTTAACCTCATCTCAACGTTCATGTGATGTGCCCTTAGGTCAAAACTTTAATCAAATTCAAGTTTTTACTTTACTCGCTCTGATGGCCCAAATCACAGGGCATAAGGCTGGAAAGGCATATCATAAGATAGTAAATGCACATATTTATGAAGATCAATTACAACTCATGCGTGATGTTCAGCTAAAACGTGAACCTTATCCATCGCCTAAGCTTCATATCAATCCTGATATTAAGAGTCTAGAAGATATTGAAACATGGGTGACATTGGATGATTTTGAAGTTGAAGGATATCAATATCATGAACATATCGCGTATCCATTTTCTGTATAGAAACATCTCATCAAAATAAAATGAGAATTGGTAGCAAACACGTTTACTTTGATTCTTGACATATAACTTTAGAAAATCACCTATCTTGATTGAGATTTAACCTCCTAGACAAGATAGGTGATTTTCTGCTATCGATATTATTATGTGAGCTGATTTGAATTAATACCTTTGAGTTCTAATAATTTTTTAACTTCTCAATTTCCTGTTCAGCATTAAAAAGAGACTCCCGATCCGCTTTATATAACATCTCATAATAATCTCAAGGCGCTTTCATCTTAAAATTGCGCTCATCATGACTTTTTCTCAGTTCCACATCGCCGGGAAGGTGACTGGAGGAGAGAGAAAATGCAATAAAAAAGGCATCCATTATCGATGCCTTTTTTATTGCCTGCTTTAAGCTGTTGGCTTGCCGGTATGTACTGTGTCAATCAGATCAGACAAGTCATAACCGAGCGATTGTGCATAAGCCAGATATTCCTGCTTAGTCGCTTCATCAATGGTTGGGGTGCGATGCAACAGCCACAGATACTTCATGCTTGGCTCACCGACCAAAGCCGTTTGATAACTAGCATCCAGCTTTAGTACCCAGTAATCTCCTTTGGTAAATGGCACCCAGCGTAAACCTTCTGGCAGGAAACTGACCTCAAGTTTGGCATTGGCAGCATCTACAATCGTTGCTTCACCAATGGATTCATCCAGCTTGCCATCACCATCCAGACAACGGTTCTGAACACGTACGCTACCACTTTCATTCAGGCTATAAACAGCTGAAATATCAGTGCTGTCTTCAGGTTGATGTTTCATTGGGAGGCGGGCAATTTCATACCAGGTGCCTAAATATTTGGTGAGATCAAAATTTGAAACGGTAGGGATATCATGATTCATTATTTTCTCCGTTTTATTTCAGTTCATTTTTTTTCGCTCAATCAGTCTAAACATGAAGCTGCTAAAGAAAAGATGTAATCATGTAGTGAAATGTTGTGTTTGTTTTCAATGAGATGGGAATGGGTAGAGCATATACAAGAAATGTTAAGTAGGTCGGAATCTAGTCATATTTTTATAATTTATTGCTTAAAAACATGTCGATTAATTAATTTATTATTCAATAAAATTTAATAATAAAAAATTTTGTAAATTAATACATTTAAATAATTCTATGCAGAATAATGGCTTAAATTTAATCAGTTAAATATTGATAAATTTATTTACATTTTGAACGTGAAAAATAACATTAATGGGGCTAGTATTTGGGCCTTTCAAAAGATATGAACGCCTGCTTAAGGGCGAGGAGTACTTGGTTTAATATGATTTATGATCATCAAGTGAATATGAGTGAAGTTCATGCTCCTGTTCAAGCGAACGTCATAATTCGTTCCCAGTCGGGACAAAATTCTAAACGTCAGCCTCAGCGTAACAGCTCTGAATCAGCTCGTAATACAAGTTCTGAATCACGCAAGACTTTTAGTGCGATGAATGGTCAGCGTTTTAATATTGAAAAATTCACCAGTTATCTGCAAGGCATTACCCGTAGTACCAGTACACAGAAATGTGCGCGCAGTATTCGTATCGGCTTGCAATCTTCAGGTGCAAAAATTGTGAATCATCCTGTAGCAGCAGCTGACTGGGGCAGTACCTTACAGAAATTGGGCTACCGCAAAATCAACCTGTCATTTGACCGTCCGAAAAAGGGTGATATCTATATCATTGACCGGACTTCCAAGCATAAGTATGGGCATATTGCAGCATACTCAGGTTCTGCATGGGTATCGGATTTTAGACAGTCAGGTTATGCGGTTTATCGTAATTCTGATGTGAAATACACTTATTACCGCCTGGATTCTCACCTTTAAGTTAGAAGTTAGACTTAGCATTTGCGAAATGGTTCAATCTTCGAAGCGTTTCGCACGATTCCCGTAAATAGACAGGATAAACAGTCCAAGTGCGCTGAAGCCAATGCATTGAATGCCTAAAGCTATCTTGTGCTGTTCAGGCAGATAGCCAAACAGGGTGATCAGGGCAATCAGCGGAATACAGAAAAACAGTCGTGTAAAACCTTCCCGATAGGGATTCTGCTCAGGCAGTTTCAAGGCGACTGTACGTAAACCATGACTAAGCATCCCAACTGCCAGGCTGATGCCGACAAATATTGTATTTAGTTCTGCAAAGGTAGAAGCGTAATAAATCACTGCACAGGTGGCGATACAGACGATCAGCCTGATCTGGCGTGTGCAGCGTTCGGAATACCAGTAATTAAGCATGAGGCGGTGGAGTGTCCGTGTTTTTATGCATTAAAGAGAGTGGCGAAAACAGGCAGATGGCAATCGCCATAAAGCCAATACCTTGTGCACCTGCAACGAGGATCTCGCCATCTTTCATATTCATGAAGACTAATGCCAATAATAGGGCAATTGGAATCCAGGTTAGTATGCGATAGAACAAGCCTGTCGGATTCTTTGCAGCAAAATGAATTTTGCAATAACGGCAGATCAGGAAAATAATTCCAGTACCGGCGAACATCAGAATCGCATCCAGCGGTAAAGGTTCTATCCAGTACAGCACTGCTGTCAGTACGGCAATCACGATAAAAATCAGTAATTTTTTAATGACAGAAATTTGCGGATTAAACCAGTATTCAAGCATGGCAACCGTGAAGATCCAAAAGAGTTGATCTGCACTTTAGCATATTTCAGATATAAAAAAGCGAGGCAGATGCCTCGCAATATGTTCAGGATGTCTTATACGTTTTTCTGTGGACCCCAGTCATAAATTTTTTTCTGGTAGGCATACCACATCATCCATAGGCCAATCAGAATCATTGGCAGGCTGAGGAATTGTCCCTTACTCATCCAGCCAATAAACAATTGACCATTGTCCGGTTCACGGAAAAATTCGACGATAAAACGTGCCAGGCCGTAACCAATCAGGAACAGCGCAGAAACTGCCATACGTGGGCGAGGTTTAGAGCTGAACCACCACAGTACAATAAACAGAATCAGACCTTCACAAAGTGCCTGATACAGTTGTGATGGATGACGAACCAGTTGGAGTGGATCGGTTGGGAAAATCATGCCAAAAGCAAAGTTTGGGTCAGTCACCTGACGACCATACAGTTCCCCGCCGATGAAATTACCAATACGGCCAAACATCAGACCGGTCGGTACACACGGCGCGATAAAGTCCAGAGTCTGGAACCAGGTCATGTTGTATTTTTTACACCAGAGCAGCATCGCCAGGATTACACCTAGGAAACCGCCATGGAAGCTCATGCCACCTGTCCAGATCTGGAACAGCCACAATGGGTCTGCCAGAAACTGGGAAAAACCGTAGAAAAATACATAACCAACACGGCCACCGATAATCACCCCAAGCGCCCCGAAGAAGATTAAATCCGAGACCATATCTGATGTCCAGCCGCGTTGTTTAGCGCGATACGTCGCCAGCCCCCAGGCAAATAAGAATGCCATCAGGTACATCAGTCCATACCAGTGGACCTGCAATGGCCCGAGCGAAATCGCTACAGGATCAATATTGGGATAGTTGAGCATGCATCTTCCTTTGTCTTTCTGTTTTGTCCTGATTTTAGCCTAAACTTGGGAAAAATGTTGTACATTCAATGTGTAAAGATCTAGAGCATCAATTATGTGTATCGTTGCCTTGGCCTGGCGTGTACTGGATGACACGCCACTTTGTCTGATTTCAAACCGGGATGAGTTTTATCAGCGTCCGACAGCCGCCCTACATGCCTGGCAAAATAGCCCAATTATTGCAGGTCAGGATTTGCAGTCTGGTGGTACCTGGATGGGAGTGACTGCTGCGGGCCGTTGGGCAGTCATTACCAATTTTAGAGATGGGCAGGACCAAAAGTCTTATCCGACTTCACGCGGTCATATTCTTCAGGATTTTCTCGAATCTGAATTAACACCAATTCGGTTTGCCCAAGAACTGGAAAAAAAGCAATGTGACTATGCAGGCTTTAACCTGTTTGTCGGTGATCGAGAGCAGGCGGTCTATATGAGCAACCGTGGTGAAGCACCGCAAGTGTTGGCACATGGTGTATATGTGGTATCCAATGGTTTGCTGACTGAACATTGGGAAAAGACCCGTCACTTACGCAAGCGTTTTACCCAGGAATTCCTGCCCATGATGCAGCATCCCGATATACCTGAGTTGGATCTTTATTATGCCGTCTGGGATATTCTGGAAGATGAACGCAAGATCATTCCGGAGTTGTTGCCGAAGACCGGGATTTCACATGAACTGGAACAGTTGTTGTCTTCAACCTTTATTCAAAGTCCGGCTTATGGCACGCGCTGTTCCAATTTCCTGAGAATGAAAACCGATGAGTGGCAGTGGCTGGAAAAATCCCAGCAGGGTGAAACAGCAGGGCAGATCGTTGAACAAGTTATTCCGATTATTAGCTAAATAACAGTATTGGTGATGATATTTATAAAGATATCAGTTTAAACAACACCCTTCTGAGTATATAGAGATATGCTAGGATAAAGCCTATCTACTACTCCTCACTTTATATTCTTTATGGCACTGCTCCTACCACTTATCTCATTTCTGATTGGATTCTGGGGCATCCATTATTTAAAGCCGGTTCGTCCATTTATAGCCGCTTTACTGGCTCGTCTGCTGATCCCGTTGATTATAATTTACAACATGGTGTTCTATAAGCAGGGTAGCTTGTGGCTGATTGGCTTTAGTATCTTTAGCTCGCTGTTTCTGTTCGGCCTGTTCTACTTTTTCTCCAAAGATAAATTACGTGCACTATGTTTTAGTTATTTGAATGGTGTCTGGCTGGGATTTCCTTTTGCCTTGGCGTTATTTGGTCCTGATGCTTTAAATACCATTGTTGCCTTATATATCGGCGGTTCTTTATTTGGAAATGTCAGTGCAGTTGTAGCAGTGAGTGCTGAAAAGCAGACACCGCAATTCATAATTAAAAATATGCTGAAGTCTCCACCGGTGATTGCACTGACGGTTGCAGCAGTTTTATCATCTTGGGATTTTAGTGCTTATGAATCGCATCCAGTGATTCAGTGGGGCTATGCCGCGAACAAGTTTCTGGTGACCTTTGCTGGCATGTGTATTCTAGGCATGTGGCTCCGTCATGTCCGGATTCAGCTGAGTGATTTGACCCGTAGTTTAATCTTGATTAGTGGTCGCTTTATTCTGGCTTTAGGACTGGCAGCAGGTGCTTATTTCTTATTGCCAATTCCGCATCAAATACTAACTTATGCTGTTTTAATGATGTACTTCCTACTTCCACCAGCAGCCAATATTGTGGCACTAGAAACCCATTATCAAGGCACAGGTTATTCAGCGAAATATATTGCTTCAGGAACGATTGCCAGTGCGATCTTGATCGGCGTATATGGAGTGGTGGTGCATGCGTTGGTGCCGGGTTTATAAAAATATCAGAAAAGTCCTTTTCCCCGAGAGAGAATAAGATGCATTTTAAATCCCTCACCCCAGCCCTCTCCCAACGGGAGAGGGAGCCATGAGAGATGAAACTTACTTTTCCAGACTCGCTTTAAATAGCTGCATTGCCTGACCACGGTGACTAATTTTATTTTTCTCTTCCTTGCTCATTTCCGCACTCGCAATACCCAGTTCAGGTAACCAGAACAGCGGATCATAGCCAAAGCCATTTTCACCACGGGCTGCTTCCAAGATCTCACCTTTCCAGATGCCCTGGAAGATTTGTGGTAGAGGGTCTTCGGCATGTTGAACTAAAGCCAGTACACACACAAACATGCCTTCAATCGGTTCACCGTCGTTACGCAGTGGTTTCAGGTCAGCCAGTAATTTTTCATTGTTCGCTGCATCATCACCATGTTCACCCGCATAACGTGCAGAGTAGATCCCAGGCGCACCGCCCAGAACTGGTACACAAATCCCTGAATCATCAGCAATCGCAGGTTTGCCAGAAATACGTGATGCATGACGTGCCTTGATAATGGCATTTTCAACAAAGCTCAAACCATCTTCAATTGCGTCTTCAATATGCAGCTTACCTTGAGGAATAACTTCAACTGGAAGTTTGAGTTCTGCAAACATCTTTTCAAATTCTGCAATCTTGCCCTTGTTATTACTTGCCAGTACCAGTGTGCCTTGGGATAACCAGTCAGTTGAAGCCATATCAATTACTCATCTTTCAAATTACATATATGTAGTGTAGCAACTTGCTACAGTTTTCAGGCCATAAAAAAGCACCCGAAGGTGCTCTTTTGCAGATCCAGCTTATTGTGCCTGAATCCAACGGTCTGCACGATCACGTGCCTGACGGATCTGTTCCTGGGTCAAGTTGGCTGCCAATGCAGTTTTCTTGCCTTCAGATAAAGTAATCACTTTATTGTCCAGCATGCCGTCACGGGTAGAGAGTTCATACCACTGATAAGCACCCATATAGTTTTTCTTTTTCTCTTCCATCATCGCCAGGTTAAAGCTGGCACGATTATCACCACGGCTGGCCGCTTTTTCAAAGTACTGGCGAGCCAGTGTTTCATCTTTCTTGGTGCCAATACCATCTGCCAGCATACGGCCTACATTCAATTGAGCAACTGCCAGACCTTGATCGGCTGCTGCTTTATACCAGGCAAAAGCCTGACGTTCATCTTTCTGAATGTCTTTGCCATACTGGTATTTGGTTGCTAAATAGAATTGTGCACCTGGCTGTCCTGCCTTAGCTGCCTTAATCAGGCTATTAATGTCCATGATGGAATATTGTGCGGCCTGACTTGCGACAGAAGGTGTTGGAGCAACATAGTCTGCATGGGCCTGAAAGCTAAAAAGTCCAGCCAGTAGCGTCGTACTTAGTAATAATTTTTTCATAGAGCGCTCACTCGATAAATTGCGACTTCACCAAACAGATTAGGGAGGTGCTTGCTGAGCATGCTGCCTTGTTGATTCCCATTCACAGCGAGTCGGTTAATAATTTTGATATTATTTTCCGCGCAAAGTGCTTCAAAGTCACGGAAAGTACATAAGTGGATGTTCGGTGTGTTATACCACATATAGGGTAAAGCTTCCGAAACAGGCATTTTCCCTTTTAGTGCCAGGAAAGAACGAGTCTTCCAGTGCGCAAAGTTCGGGAAAGTAATAATCGCCTGTTTACCCACTCGCACCATATCACGCAATAAAACGTCCGGTGCATCTACAGCTTGCAAAGCCTGTGCCATGACAACATAGTCAAAAGACTGGTCTGCAAAACGACTTAATCCCAGATTTAAGTCTTGCTGGATGATATTTAACCCACGACTGACTGCAATTGCAATCTTTTCTTGATCAATTTCTAATCCGTATGCACGAATATTGTGCTTTTTGCTCATATGAGCCAGTAATTCACCGTCACCACAGCCCAAGTCAAGGACGCGTGAACCCGGTTTAATCCAACGTTCTGCCAGTTGTTGATCAATACGCATTACACCGTCTCCTTCGGGGTTGATTTTAACAGTTCTTCACCACCCAGGAAGGCACGCAATGACTTCACATACAGTGGAATTGGGAACAGGAAGGAGTCATGGCCTTGCTCAGCATCAATATCCAGATAGCTGACAGGCTTATTATTGGTAATTAAGGCGTCTACGATTTCAACAGAACGTGAAGGTGAGAACCGCCAGTCAGTTGTAAAAGAGACCACGAGGAATTTACATTTGGTTTGGGCCATTGCCTTTACCAATGATTGTTGGTATTCACGTGAAGGATCAAAGTAATCCAGCGCCTTGGTCATAATCAGGTAAGTATTGGCATCAAAGTTACGGCTAAATTGTTCACCTTGATAGCGCAAATAGCTTTCGACCTGGAACTCCACATCGAAACCATACATAAATTTACCGGATTTTAAATCACGACCAAATTTCTGCTTCATGGCTTCTTCAGACAAGTAGGTGATATGACCGACCATACGTGCCAGAATCAGCCCACGTTTTGGATAACTGTCGTGTTCCAGATAACGGCCATTATGAAAATCCGGATCTGACAGAATTGACTGACGTGCGACTTCATTAAAGGCAATGTTCTGTGCAGATAATTTAGGTGCGCTGGCAATAATCACACATTTTTGCAGACGATCTGGATAATCTACCGACCATTGTAATGCCTGCATACCGCCTAATGAGCCACCGATGACGGAATACCATACATCAATGCCGAGACGGTCAGACAGCATGGCTTGGGTTTTCACCCAGTCACGTACAGTCACTAGAGGAAAATCAGGACCATAAGGGCGGTTGTCATTTTCAGGGTTTGGAGAAGTTGGACCTGTTGAACCATTACAGCCACCAATATTATTCAGGGTAACCACAAAAAAATTATTGGTATCAATTGCCTTGTTTGGACCAATACAGGCATCCCACCAGCCTGGTTTTTTATCATCTTCATGATGATAGCCAGCAGCATGATGATGACCGGAAAGGGCATGACAAATCAGAATGGCATTGGACTTATCGGCATTGAGTTCGCCATAAGTTTCAACCATCAGTTCAAAACGGGGGAGGATGCGACCGCATTCAAGCTCTAACGGCTGTTCGAATTGGAACTTTTGTGGGACAACAAGGCCCACTGAGTCAGCTGGAAAAGACACGGGAATGATTCGCCTTAAATCTTTAGTATGAATAAATAAAAGGATACCATTTGCAGGTATCCTTCTAAAGTCTTTTTAGTGCTATGAATTATCGCTAATTCTAATACCGTGTCTAGACGGCAGCAGCAATCACCTGTTCAGTGCTTAACACACCCTGGTCAATCAGGCGATTGGTACATGCGATAATCGCTTCAATTGAAGAGGTCACGATGTTGTCATGCACACCTGCACCAAAGGCTGATTTACCAGTACCTTTCACTTGAAGTTCAACCAATGCCAAGGCTTTAGCATGGGCACCAGAACTGATGCTACGTTCTTCATAGTTCAAGACATCGATTGGTAATTGTAAGGCATCTAAGATCGCAGAGATCGGACCGTTACCTTCACCACGTAAGCGCTGAGTTTCACCATTGACTTCAACATCTAGCTCAATCACCTGGTTGCCATTTTCATCTGACAATTTATAGTTCTTGGCAGCGTAATGTGCATCTTTGGCATCAACATAGGTGTCTTTAAACAATGTCCAGATCGCTTGTGCTGAAATCTCAGTACCGTCTTCATCGGTTTTTTGCTGCACGATTTGCGAGAATTCGATCTGTAAACGACGTGGCAAGGTCACGTTATAGTTCGATTCTAACAAGTAAGCGATACCACCCTTACCTGACTGTGAATTCACGCGAATCACGGCGTCATAGTCACGGCCCAGGTCTTTCGGATCGATTGGCAAGTACGGCATATCCCAGATTTCTTGGTTTTTCTGGAATTCGAAGCCTTTTTTGATCGCATCCTGATGTGAACCCGAGAATGCTGTAAACACCAAATCGCCCGCATATGGATGACGTGGGTGTACAGGCAAACCGGTACATTCTTCAACAGTCGCGATGATTTCGTTGATGTTGGAGAAATCTAATTCTGGTGCAACACCCTGGGTATACATGTTCAAGGCAATTGCCGCTACGTCCACATTACCGGTACGTTCACCATTGCCGAATACACAACCTTCGACACGGTCAGCACCCGCCATAATCGCTAATTCAGACGCTGCGATCCCACAGCCACGGTCATTATGACAGTGAACAGAAATGATCACGCCGTCGCGACGCTCAATGTTGCGGTGCATCCATTCCACCTGGTCGGCATACACATTGGGTGTAGAGACTTCGACAGTGGCTGGCAAGTTCAAGATCACTTTGTTTTCTGGAGATGCTTCCCAGATTTCAGTCACAGCGTCGCAAACGTCTTTCGCCACTTCCAATTCAGTTGCAGAGAAACATTCAGGGCTGTACTGGAAAACAAATTCAGTTTCAGGCTGTTTTGCTGCGTATTCTTTCACTTTTTGCGCTGCATTAATCGCCAACTGTTTTGCACCTTCAACGTCTACGTTCAACACTTTTTGACGGAATGTCGGTGAATTAGAGTTGTAGATATGCACGATTGCGCGTTTCGCACCTTGTAAAGATTCAAAAGTACGTGCGATTAAATGGTCACGTGCCTGAACCAATACTTCGATGTAGACGTCATCCGGAATATGACCTTCTTCGATCAATTTACGAGTGAAGTCGAAATCAATTTGCGATGCAGATGGAAAGCCGATTTCAATATGTTTGAAACCGATTTTTACCAACATCTGGAACATTTTGAACTTCTGCTCGATGTTCATTGGCTCGAAGATCGCCTGGTTACCATCACGCAGATCAGTACTCATCCAGATTGGCGCTTTAGTGATTTCATTGTTCGGCCATTGACGGTCTGGTAAGTCCACACGTTGATACATGCGACGGTATTTTTTACTTGGATCAGCCAACATCATGAGAGAGCTCCTTAGGTAGCCTGGCATACTCGCTTGGTGTAGCAGTTGCTCGGTCTACAGCATAGATTTTGTCTATATATTCGTTTACATGCAGGTGTGGGTAAATAAGATCAATCCTGTATTTTTTAAAGTCTTGATCATCAGGATCGACCAGACACCTGCATGGTGAACCTATAAGATTAATTTTAGTCCAGAAAACGTGAAAAGTTTTTGCTTTTTCTATGGATTTTAGTCGTATCTTAAAAAAGATTTTCTTATAAAGTTATTAATTGGGAAAATATTTCTTTGATCTATTTTAATTTTGTTGGATTTTTCTGTGATTAAGCAATATGGCTAAAATATTTCTCTATATGATAACTTTATTGAGAAGTTTTGAACAATCTATATATGAGATTATTCTGGTGAAAAAATAAGGAACAGCCTGATGAATTCAGACTATCCCTGAATCTGATGATAATTGGCTAGCTCAGTATTTAAAATGTAGGCCTAATACAGCACTGAGACCTTCGGCTTCAGTTGCATAGTGGGAAGAATAGGCTTTGGTAAAATAACGTGTGTCGGACAGGTTATTCACATTTAGCTGTAGATCTACATTTGAATTGACCTGATAACGCGCCATGGCATCGTTACGGACATAACCTGGAACAAATTTGGTATTGGTAGCATTGCCATATACTTTGTCCATTGCCACCGCACCGGCACCCAGTGTCAGTTGGGGCATGACCTGATAGGTTGTCCACAAGGTTGCACTGTTTTCCGGTACGTTCTGCACCTGATTACCATCATTAGTAGCAGTACCATCGTCAACAATTTCACTGTCCAGATAAGTGTAGCCTGCAGAAATTGCCCACTTGTCAGTGACATTTCCATTGATACCTAGCTCAATTCCATCAACACGAGTCTCTCCAATATTACGGGTGGTACCATCAGCATCGGTTGAACGGGTATTGGTTTTTTCAGTACGGAAAATGGCGGCGGTCAAATTGAGTTTGTCTTCCAGAATGTCCCATTTAGTCCCCAGTTCCATGGTACGGACTTTTTCCGGTTTTAAATTTTCAATAGCTAAAGTAATACTTTCGGAACCATCACCGCCATCGATGCCAACCGGATTCGAGGAAGTGGCATAGCTGATATAAATACTGCCATTTTCTCTTGGCTTAAAGACCAGACCAGCCTGATAGTTAATAAAGTCATCTTCATTTTCAAGGCTGAGCTGATCGCCTGGAACGGCTGTAATCGGCGTATTGTTGGCACCTGTCACCGCATTATTGAATCGTCCATAGGTTAATGTTTGCTGGGTCTTATAGTCATCCCAGCGCACTCCCAGATCCACAATCCATTGTGGATGCAGTTCGATGCTGTCCAGGAAGTAGATCGATTGGGATTTTGTCTCAATATGATAACTGTCTGCACCATCCGTACTAATCGTTCCCGTCCAGGTACTCCGATTTGGATTGTCTACAGAGGTACACCAACCTAAGATAATATTGGCAGGAGTACCACAGGCTGCATAGGAACTGCCAGTCGCATTCAGACCGTTAATAATATATTGAGTACGCTCAGTATCCTGATCCGAATATTCTGCACCCAGATTAAAGCTATGCTGGATGATACCGGTGTTGAATTTACCGGTTAAAGCCAGCAAATCAGTAAAGGTATCGGTATCTGCGATACGTGAATTGGCCCGAGCCCAGACATTACCATTTAAAATGAAGTTTCCGCGTGAATCATCAGGATTGGTCCAGAGGTAGTCATTTTTAGAACGGTTAAATACCGCCGTATTGCTGAGGGTTAAATTGTCATTTAGATCATGTTCCAGCTTGAGGGTGCCAATCTGGTTTTCCTGTTTCTGGAAATCACGATCTTTCCAGCCATAATACTGCCCTTGTTTGACGTTAATCGGTTTACCATTGCCATTTAATGGCCGGTTATCAGGGTTATTACCAGTAGGCGCCCCAAACGGATTGTTATAGGGAATGCCTGAGCCTGGAATATCATCAGTTTTTAGATAGTAATAACTCAAAGTACCACGCGTTGCATTGTCCAGACCAAAACTGAAGCTAGGTGCAATACCGGTGCGTTTGTATTCTGTACCGTCATGCTGTCCTGCTTTTTCATTCTGATGGCCCATGACCGCGACACGAGCCGCCATACCATTATCAAAGTCCTTGTTAGCGTCTAAAGTGATACGTGCATACATGTCTGTGCCACTTGCAATGGAGCCTTCCAGCGCATCTCCCTGTTTCGCCACTTTTGAAATCAGGTTAATACTGCCGCCAGTAGTACCAGCGCCGCCCATGGCAGAGGCAGAACCTTTGGTGACTTCGACCTGCTCAACGGCAAACATTTCCCGGTTTTGTGAAGTCGAATTCCGTACACCATCCACATACATCGAACTTTCCGAGTTATAACCCCGAATAAAAGGTCGATCCCCATTTGGATTACCACCTTCTCCCGCGCCTAGGGTAATCCCCGGCACAGTACGCAAAGCATCTGCCAAGGTCGTAACCTGCGTATCTTCAATCAGTTGCTGAGGGATCACAACCACAGATTTCGGGGTATCCAGGAGAGGGGCAACAAATTTGCTATTTGTCGACTGATCGATTTTTAAACCTGGCACAGATTCCACTTGCACTTCCTGACGGATGGTTTCAAGCTGCACCACGTTTTCTTGGGCAATTGCATGTGCGGATGCAAGAGAAAGGGAAGAAACGATTGCTGAAGAAACGATTTTTTTACGAGATTTTATCTGGCTCATCATAGTTCTTTTTTATTTTTAAGTTTGGATTCGCAAATAATAATTATTATTGTTATCGTTGCTATCCTTTCTGAATTGATATTGGCGATGAATAAAATTTAATCAATTTTAAAAATAGATGAAAGGATCAGAGGGTGGAGGATTAACTCTATGTTTTTGCTACAAATTGATAAAATATGGGTCTAGTTTAGTTTTAATTGATAATAATTATCGAGATATAAAATATTTAAGATGGTCTTAAATAATAGTTCAAGAAGTAGAACATAGCACTTCCGACTTCTTGAAACTTCATCTTTATTTTCAACTAAATCCTAATTAATCAATTCTATTCAACACACAGCCCGGCTGAATTTCAGTTACTGTTGCTGTTCCCATTAGCGCCATGGTGATTTCAAATTCTTCTTTGAGGATTTTAATCACATGTGCTACGCCTAAAGCTCCGGCAGTCGCCAGTCCATAAATATAAGGACGACCAATCAGCACCGCAGAAGCCCCTAAGGCAATCGCCTTGAAGATATCCGAACCTCGGCGAATACCGCCATCATAAAGCAGAGGAAAATCTGCTGGCACTACCTTCTTAATTAGTTGTAGGGCAATCAGTGGAGAAATGCAGGTATCCAGTACCCGGCCGCCATGATTGGAAATGATCAGACCTTTTACCCCATGCTGAATCGCCAGCTGGGCATCCTGAGGATGCACGATTCCTTTTAGAATGACCGGTAAATGGGTCTGCTTTACCATCCAGACAATATCTTCCCAAGTCGGAGCAATTTTCATCAGCCCATGAAAGACCGGATGATCACCTTCTTTTAATTCTGGCAGGGGAATATGTGCTGGTGTATGCGGGTGCTGCATGTCTTTCGGTAAATGGAAAAAAGCACGACGTTCACGATCACGGATGCCGGTATGTGGTGAATCCACGGTAATTACCAGCGCCGTATAATGGTGTGCTTCAGCTATTTTCACCAAAGCCAAAGATTTTTCTCGATTCCCTTGCCAGTAAAGCTGGAACCATTTGCGAGGATTATCCTGCTTGAGTGCCCGCATATCGGTATTCGTAAAAGTGCTGAGAATGATATTGCTGCCCATGACTTCTGCCGCAAGTGCAGAAGCGACTTCGGCTTCAGGATGAAACTGCTGCTGATGTCCAATCGGTGCCAGGAAAATCGGATGCGGAAATTTCTGTCCAAAAATTTCAATTTCAGTACTGCCTTGGCTCAGGTCCTTCAGCATTCGAGGTAATAACTGAATATCCTGAAACTGCTGTAGATTATCCCGGACACTGACTTCATCCATAGAACCACCTTGCAGATAATCCCAGATCATACTGGACAGATGTTTTTTTGCCTCCATTTCATAGTCGGCAATGGTTTGTAAGTAGGCGGGAATCTGGGTCAGTGGTGCGATTGGGTCCTGCGACATTATAAGTCACCCCATTGACGAATCAGGTTGTGATAATGATGGGTCAGCTGCAAGACTTCTTGCGTATCGCCAATTTGCTGACGCAGTTTGATAATGGTCATATCCAGATCAAATAGCATGCTACGTTTGGCATCTTCCCGAACCATACTTTGAATCCAGGTGACAGCTGCTATACGTTTACCTTGAGTTACCGGTTCAACCCGATGCAGGCTGGTCGATGGATAAACAATCACATCACCAGCGTCCAGTTTCACTTCATGGCAGCCATACTGGTCTTCAACGACCAGCTCGCCACCTTCATATTCATCGATTTCAGATAAAAATAAAGTCAGTGACACATCAGTACGAATGCGCTGTCCAAGTAGGGGAGAATAATGAATGGCATTATCCACATGATTGCGATAGGTACCTGAATCCTGATAACAGTTAAACAGGGGCGGCAGGATATGTTTCGGCAGGGCAGCAGAGGTAATTAAATGATGACTTTTAAGCGCCTGTAAAATGATAGGGCTAATCTGCTGATACAGGGCAGACGAAGAATCCAGCTGCAGGTTTTTTTTGATTTTCTGTGCCTGACTCCCGGCACTGAGTTGCCCATTGATCCAATGTTCTGAGGTATCAAGTTGTTGTCTCAGTTCGGCAACTTGTGCTTTGCTTAATACTGCCGGGATATGTAACATCATTTTAAAAGCATTCCTGCAATTGAAAATATCGTGCATTCAAGAGAATACACGATATTGATAGATAGAGATAAAAGCTGAATTAAAATTTATAGTTCAGGGTTAAAGCTGCTGAACGTGGTTGGCCTAAGATCACACGGCCACCTCCATTATTCAGCGTGCTGATGTACTCTTTATCTGCCAGATTATAAACATTCAGGTTTAAGGAAGTTTGGTCATTAAAGGTATAACCGGCCATAGCATCAAATACCACATAGCTTGGAATACTTGGCATATTCGCTGCTGCAATACTATCGGTAATCACACGTTTTTGCTCATCCACATAACGTGCGCCCAAGCCCAGTTTTAAACCAGCAATGTTATAGGTCGTCCATAAAGAAGCGGTCCATTCAGGTGACCAACGTACACTATTGGTCTGGGTCACTACACCCGTGTTGGAGTTGACACTGAACTGGTCTTTTTGCTCGATTTTCATATGGGCAACACCTGCTGAAATATTCCAGGCATCAGTAATTTTACCGACAGCACCCAATTCGATTCCTTTAACTGTAGTTTTACCTTCCTGAACAGACTCGCGGGTAATTGGATCTTGGGTAAACTGGTTTTCATTTTCGGTGTAGTATGCCGCAGCATTTAAAGCCAGATCACCCTCTAGCAGATCCCATTTGGTGCCAATTTCATAATGATGAGTTTCTTGAGGGTCTGCGGCTGAGCTGTTTATTCCTGTGGATGAAAGGCTAAAGTTACTGCTACCCGGTGGTGTCAGGGATTTGGCATAAGATGCATAGACACTGCTGTAGGCGGTTGGCTTATATAAACCACCGAGCTTCCAGCTGAATAAAGTGTCATGGGCTTTTAAATCTGTTTTGGTTTCAGTCACTGCCAAGGTATTGCTGTCGGTTGAGTAACCCAATGCATCGTAGTTGGTATCGTAATAATCGACACGGACGCCACCATTGAGTTGAAAACGTTCACCGAACTTGAGCGTATCAAAAAGATAAGCAGCCGCCGTCTGGGTTTCACCATCTGAATAAGCGCCCGTATACACAGGATCAGGCAGATTCTGGTGACGGTCAGGATGATATAGATTTGCGGGTGGCGTACTGTTAGTAGGCTGCCCTGGCATTTGTGTAGCCAGTGTTCTGGAATGTTGCTGTTCTTTTAATAGTTCTACACCAGCGACCATATCATGCTCCACTGAACCGGTTTTGATATTCCAGTTCACCGTGCTCTGATTAGCCAGAATTTTATTTTCCTGATCGACGCCCTGGCGTGAACGGCTTACTGTCCAGTCTTGAGGATGGGTAGAGTCATTTCTTGAAAGGCTATTAATCCCCGTCAAAGTGCGCTGCATATGGGTATTGCCTAGACGGGTAATATTGGTAAATTTCAGATTTTCAGCCCAGTCACTTTCGATTTTGGCTGTATACATATCGGCATCGACATCTTCATGGTCATCTGCATGGCCATAATAATTTTCACGGTCTACTTTAGGTGCGCTGGCGATTAGGGGATCTGCATTCCAGAAACCTTGCATGCCAATAGTCGGAATACCGCCATCCGGGATATTACGCTGACGAATGTGTTGTGAGTAAAGATATAAACGAGTATCGCTATCCAGACCAAAGGCGATAGAAGGGGCAACAGCCCAGCCTTGATTCTGGATAAAGTCGCGGCCTTCTACACCGCCATCTTGACCCATTGCATTTAAACGGACAGCAACGCTGTCATTAATGGCCTGATTAATGTCAGTGGCAAGACGCGTATGTTCAGCCGTATTGTAGGTGGCAGAGACTTCACGACTGTTTTCCAAATGAGGCAATTTGCTGACCAGATTCACATAACCAGACGCCGTACCACGCCCACCTTCGGCACTCGCAGGGCCTTTTACGACTTCCACCTGTTCCAGGTTAAACACATCACGACTTACAGCGCCGAGGTCACGAATGCCATCCAGATAGGTGGAGCTTTGAGTTGAAAAGCCGCGCATCTGGAAGGCATCGCCAGCACTGGTATTGCCATTTTCACCCAGTTGTAAGGTAATTCCTGGTGTATTACGCAGAGCTTCAACCAAGGTAGTCGCACCTTGTTCTTTTAATAAATTTTTGTTGATAATCGAAACAGTTTGCGGCGTATCTACCAAAGCTTGGCTAGATTTAACAGAGCTTAATTGATCTACTTTATATTCACTTACAGTTTTGTTTTTAACCGTAATTTCTGGAAGCTGAATAACGCCTTCATTGGTGGTGTTATCCGCATGAGCGATGAGAGGCAGAGTTGCAGCAAGTGCGACCAATGAAGTCTTATAATGATTTTTCCGGCTTTTGATATGCGCCATATTGCGAAATTCCTGAATTAAATAATATTTCCCTTACCACCTTGATATGCTCGAGTTCATCAAATAGCAGCAATTATGGAGTTATTGTTATGGCCTTTAACAATTTTGCGAATTGTAGTGATAATAATTATCATTAACAATATTGAATTTAGTCATTGTTATAACTTTGTGCATGGAATTACTGTTTAAATTTTAGAATTTGATTCAGGATTTCTATAGAAAAAAGGTAAGGTCTATATTTTCTTGAGGTTTTAAGCCATGACTTAAATAAGATAACTAACAGGTGTTAAAAACAGTATGTTCAAGTAGTCCTTGATATATAGGACAGAAATAAAGATAGCCTCATGAATGAGGCTATCTTTAAATAGGGAAGAAGCGAAAATTTAGTATTTAAAGTTTAGAGAAAGGACTGCATTGCGACCTTCTGCTTCAGTTGCATAGTGAGATGCATAAGCTTTAGTGAAATAACGTTGATCAGTCAGATTGTTTACATTCAACTGCAGGTCAACATTTTGATTCACGTTATAACGCGCCATTGCATCGTAGCGAACATAACCTGGAACGTATCTAGTGTTGTCGGCATTACCGTAAACTTTATCCATGGCAACTGCACCCGCACCAACTGTGAAAGCAGGGGTTAGGTCATAAGTCGTCCAAAGAGTTGCACTGTTTTCAGGAACATTTGGTAAGCGTTTGCCTTTTGCAGCATTCGGGTAGGTGCACACACCAGCACGTGTACAAGATGGACCTGGATCTGTTTGTTCACTATCTAAGTAGGTGTAACCTAGAGAAGCTGCCCATTTATCCGTGATGTTACCGTTCAAACCAAGTTCAAAACCGTCTACTTTACTTTCGCCGATATTTGCATAGGTGGTTGAATCAAGCTGGATACGGGCATTCTGTTTTTCAGTACGGAAAATCGCAGCGGTTAAATTCAAGCGATCATCGAATAAATCCCATTTTGTACCCACTTCAAAAGTACGGCTTTCTTCTGGGTCAAGGTTACTGTAAGCCTCTCCGATACCTTCAGAGCCATCACCTGCATCAACACCAACTGGGTTAGCTGAAGTTGCATAGCTTGCATAGATTGAACCATTTTCAACAGGTTTGAAAGTTACCCCTGCTTGGTAGGTGAAAAAGTCGGTATCGCTTGTTACCGTGTTTTGGTCACCAACATTCTTCTTAGGAGGAATGACAACACCATCTACGGTTGTTGGCTTTGTTGCAGCGTTATTCGCGCCATAAGTCATGGTTTGCTCTGTATCAAATTTATCCCAACGAAGACCTAGATCCAAAATCCATTGAGGATTAAATTCAATACTGTCTAAGAAATAGATCGAGGTAGATTTGGTTCTTGTGTTGTATTGATCAGCGCCCTCTGTACTAATTGTGCCAGTCCATGGGCCTCGGTTGGGATTTTGAACTGGAGTACACCAACCAGCTGGTGCACTATCAGGACATGTTTGATAGGCACTACCAGTAGCATTTAAGCCATTGATAATGTACTGAGTACGGTCATTTTCTTGGTCAGAATATTCGGCACCCAAGTTAAAGCTATGTTGTAGTGAGCCAGTATTGAATTTACCTGTAAGTGCTAATTGATCTGTAAAAGTATCTGTATCAGCTACACGTGAATTTGCACGTGCAAAAACACTATTATTTAGATAAATGTTACCTTTTGAGTCATCAGGATTGGTCCACAGGTAATCATTTTTAGATTTACTGTAGCTAGCAGTATTGGAAATTGTCAGATTGTCGGTTAAATCATGTTCAAGTTTGATCGTACCGATTTGATTTTCCTGTTTTTGGAAGTCGCGATCTTCCCAACCATAGTAAACGCCTTGTTTAACATTAATTGGTTTACCATTGCCATTTAAAGGTCTATTGTCTGTTGCACCAGCAGCTGGGGCACCAAATGGATTGTTATAAGGTACACCTGAATCTGGCGTGTCATCAGTTTTTAAGTAGTAATAACTTAAGGTTGCACGGGTAGGGGTATCCAGGCCAAAAGTAATACTTGGCGCAATACCTGCACGTTTATATTCAGTACCGTCTTTTTGACCGGCTTTTTCATTATGATGACCCATCACCGCCACACGTGCGGCAATGCCATTACCAAAATCTTTGTTACCATCTAAGTTAATACGTTGGTAATTATCCGTACCGCCAGCAACTGAACCTTCTAAAGAATCACCAGCTTTAGCAACCTTAGAGATCATGTTGATGCTACCACCAGTGGTCCCTGCACCGCCCATAGCAGAAGCCGAACCTTTGGTGACTTCAACCTGTTCTACAGCAAACATTTCACGATTTTGCGAAGTTGCACTACGAATTCCATCTACATACATTGAGCTTTCAGAGTTATAACCACGGATAAATGGACGATCACCATTCGGGTTGCCACCTTCACCGGCACCAAGGGTAATACCTGGTACAGTACGTAAAGCGTCAGCAAGAGTAGTAACTTGAGTATCCTCAATCATTTGTTTAGAAATGACAGATACTGATTTCGGGGTATCTAATAAAGGTGCAACAAATTTTTTATTGGCAGAATTATCTACTTTTAAGCTTTGTTGTTTTTCAGCAGCAATTTCTTGATGAATAGTTTCAAGTTGAACAACTTTTTCTTCAGCAACAGCGTTTACTGCGATCATGGAAAGAGAAGAAGCGATCGCAGAAGAAACGATTTTTTTACGTGACTTGATGAATGACATGGAATACTTAAATCATGTAATTTGTGATGTGCGAATAATAATTATTCTTATTTGTTTAATGTTTGTTTTTGTTATTGGTTTTGGCAATGTTTAGCTAGGCTAAACTTGGAAATGTAAATGTAATAGTGTAACAAAATATATCTAAGCTAATGAATTTAATAAATATCGGAGAAATAAGTGTTTAAAGTCTTTTTAATGGGGATTTTTTATATACATGAAATAGGGATTTTATAAGAATTTTCAAAATACAAAAAAACCTGCCGCAGCAGGTTTTTTATTGACTAGATATGATTAGAAATCATATGAAACAGATAACCAGTAGTTACGGCCTGGAATATAAGTACCTGTTGTACTAGAACCGATATCTAAATATTTATAACCGGTAGCAGTTTGTAGACGACCACGGTTGTCTAAATATTCATATGATTTTGCACCTTCGGTAAAATCTTTGTCTAGCAAATTGTTCACGGCCATATTCAGACGTAATTGATCGCTAACGGTATAACTTGCACCGAGGTTGAATATGCTATAGCCCGCTAACTTGTCACCAAATAATTTATATTCTTCATAGTCGCTTGAGCCTAAACCTGAAGCAGGTGCTGTTGGCGTAGTCAGGAAGCGTTGACGATCAGATTTATATTCGTACTGTAACCATAGGTCTACAGCAGGCACCAGATGCCATGTCGAAGTGAGGTTAAAGGCATTACGTGGCTGGTTATTATAATAAGTGCCTTCGTTTTCTCCATCCGTAATTTCACTTCTGGTATAGGTATAGGCAGCTTTCATATCCCATTCAGGCAAAATGCTGTATTGCAAAGTTGCTTCTGCACCATAAACTTTGGCTTTATTCGCATTCACGCTGGTTGAACATGAGCTTGCAGTCAAGCATTCAGCGGATACAGGAAGATTCTCTGAAACAATCGCATCTTTAATCTGGTTGTAAAAACCGGTTGCCGTAAAATTAATATCATCTGTCGGCTGTAAATTAAAACCTAATTCATAGTTGGTTGAAGTTTCAGGCTTTAAGTCAGGATTACCAAATGTCAGGTTTTGTCCCTGTCCACTGAGGCCAACAACGCCATCGTAGAGGGCTTTCGCGGAAGGTGCTTTATAACCTGTACTTACACCACCTTTCACAGTCAGCATGTCGTTGGTATTCCAGACAAGATATGCACGTGGACTAAAATGACCGCCAAAACCGGAGTGATCTTCAAAACGACCGCCATAGGTTAAACTTAAACTATCCAAAAGACGCCATTCATCTTCAGCATAAACTGACCAGGATTTTTTATCGAATTCGTCTACACCAGTCGAATACAGGGCGATATTATCTTTATTGGTTTGCTCTTTGTATTCCGTACCCACGGTCAGCTTATGCGCACCCAAAGTTGAAATAATATGGCTGTCTGCAATTAAATCGGTATTTTTTAACACACGATCTGCACCAATTTGTGCATTTCCGACAGGTAATGCAGCCGAAGGTATCGTACGACCTTTGGTTTCAGTTTCTGAGTGGCTGATATAAGTATTCCACTGACCAAAGCTATAGTCGCCATCATGCCCGATTGCAAACTGGGTACGATCAAAAATTAATTTATCTTTATAACCATTTGCTGTTGTTGCAGTATCTAAAGTCCCTAAACGGCTATCTTCATTCTTATAGTTTTGATGGCTGTAGAATGAGTCAAGCCACAAGGCATTTTGATCATCTACTTTGTATGTAAGTTTACCGCCTACATCATAATTATGTGCGGTGGTCGGGCGTGGATCTCGACCTGTTGAACCTTCGACACGCTCAGACTGACCCCGGTCATAATAACTACCACGAAGTTGCAGACCAAGCACATCATTGACCAATGGACCATTTACCAAGAAACTGGTTTTCCATGAATCTGCTTCAGCGCCATGCTCCATAACGTTACCACTGACAGTAACGTTCCCATTCCATTCGTCTGAAACTTTTTTGGTAATGATGTTAATCACACCACCCATGGCATCTGAACCGTAGAGGGTCGACATAGGCCCACGAATGACTTCAATACGCTCAATGGCTGAAAGGGGTGGCATAAAGCCTGTTGATGCTTCACCAAAACCATTCGGGGTAACATCGGTAGAGGTTGTCTGGCGACGACCGTCAATCAGGATAAGCGTATCATCAGCATTCATACCACGGATGCTCACATTTAACCCCGCAGTTTTGCCTACACCATTGCGCACATCGACACCCGGGACATCCACCAACAGGTCAGCAATATTAGTAGCATTCTTACGTTCAATATCTTCTTTGGTTATCACACTAATTGAAGCAGGCGCATTTTTTAGTTCTTGTTCAAAACCTGCTGCAGAAACGACAATCGTCGACATTTGATGTGTTGTTGTAGGCGTTAATGTTGTTTCAGCAAATACTGAGGATGATGTGACCCCAAGGATAGCCACTGCAAGAGGGCGAAGATTGAAAGTGCGCATAACCAAGATTCCAGAATAATGGAGATAAAATTAGAGTTGTGTATCAAATTTTTGCAATATTAATGATAATATTTATCATTTGCAACAAGGTGTATATAGATATTTTAATCAAATGAATAATTCATCGCATAAATAGGAATAATGTGAAGAAATCGGTTCTAAAAACTGTAACAAGGCTGTATGTTTTGTATATCTTTAAATGATGTCATATAATGTGGCACATTTTTTTATAACCTGTTATTACCAAATATATAGAGGAAGCCATGCAAGTAACTTCTGAAGCGGTTTCGGGCGTTGCCCGTCGTTTAAATGTTTCTGTACCGACGAGCCGAATTAATGAGCAATTTGAAGCTCGTTTAAAACGCACTGCTAAAACTGCGAAGATCAACGGCTTCCGTCCTGGTAAAGTGCCTTTGAACGTTATTCGTCGTGAATACGGCGCTGGTATTTACCAAGAAGTTGTTAACGACATCATTCGTGATACAGTTTTTGAAGCAATCCAACAAGAGAAAATCAACGCTGTTGGTATGCCAAACATCGAAAAAACTGAAATGAAAGATGATGCTTTAGTTTATGAAGCAACTGTTGAAGTTTACCCAGAAGTTGAAGTGAAGTTTGAAGGCCTTGAAGTTGAGCGCAACGAAGCTGAAGTAAACGACAAAGACGTTGAGAAGATGATCGAAAATCTTCAAAAACAACGTGCTGCTTGGGCTGAAACTAAAGGCATGGCGAAAAAAGACATGCAAGTAACTTTCGATTTCGAAGGTTCAGTTGATGGCGAAAAATTTGAAGGCGGTTCTGCAGAAGACTTTAAACTTGTTTTAGGTTCTGGTCGTATGATTCCTGGCTTCGAAGATGGCATCATCGGCATGAAGAAAGGCGAAGAGAAAGTTATCGATGTAACTTTCCCAGAAGACTACCAAGCTGAAAACCTTGCGGGTAAACAAGCTCAATTCAAAATCACTGTGAAACTTGTTGAAAAGCAAAAACTTCCAGAAATTGATGCTGAATTCCTTAAAATTTTCGGTTTAACTGAAGAAGAAGGCGTTGAAAAACTGAAAGCTGACGTTCGTAAAAACATGGAACGTGAAGTGAAAAACGGTCTTCGCAACCAGGTGAAAGGCGCAACTTTTGATGCACTTGTAGCTGCAAACGAAGTTGAAATTCCAGCTGCGATGCTTGCTCAAGAAGTTGACCGTCAACGTCAACAAATGATCCAGCAGTTCACTCAACAGTTTGGTGCTCAAGGCGCGAAAGCATTTGATTCAAGCATGCTTCCAGACGAACTGTTTAAAGAGCAAGCTGAAAAATCAGTGAAACTTGGCGTGTTGGTAAGTAAAGTACTTGCTGACGCGAAAATCGAAGTTGATCAAGCACGTGTAGAAGCTTACATCGAAGACATGGCTTCTTCTTATGAAGATCCTGCTGAAGTGATTGAATACTTCAAAAATGACAAGCAACAACGTGCTCAAATCGAAGCAGTTGTTCTTGAAGACCAAGTTGTTGATCACATCCTAGCTGCTGCTAAAGTGACTGACACTAAGGTTAGCTATGAAGACCTATTAAAAGCTCAGCAAGCTCGCCAACAAGGCTAAGTTTAGCTGGTCATAAAAAAGGCGCTTTAAGCGCCTTTTTTTAATACTTTAGCTTTCTATGACCTAATCCGTTTTTCACAAAACTAATGCAAAAAATATCATGGAATTCATGGCGAATATTTTGCAATTTAGATCATTATCCCTCATATTGTAATTATGGGTTAAGTCACAAAAAATTTAGGAATAAATAAACGTATGTATGTTCCAGCGATTGAAAACGCTTTAGTTCCAATGGTGGTAGAACAATCATCTCGTGGTGAGCGTTCTTTTGATATTTATTCACGTCTTTTACGTGAGCGGGTAATTTTCTTGACTGGTGAAGTTGAAGACAACATGGCCAACTTGATTGTTGCACAAATGCTGTTTTTAGAAGCTGAAAATCCTGACAAGGATATTCATCTATATATTAACTCGCCAGGTGGTTCGGTGACTGCAGGTATGGCAATTTACGATACCATGCAATTTATTAAGCCGGATGTTGTGACTTATTGTATGGGTCAGGCTGCCTCAATGGGTGCATTTCTGCTAAATGCGGGCGCAAAAGGCAAACGTTATTGCCTCGAAAATGCCCGTGTCATGATTCATCAGCCATTGGGTGGTTTTAAAGGTCAGGCATCTGATATTGAAATCCATGCCCGTGAAATCCTGTTTATCAGAGAGCGTTTAAACCGTCTGATGGCAGAACACAGTGGCCAGGACTTTGATAAAGTCGCGCGTGATACTGACCGTGATAACTTCATGACTGCTCAGCAAGCGAAAGAATATGGTCTCGTGGACGAAGTTCTAACGAAACGTCCATAAGTTTGAAAGATTGAGATATTGGAGAGACTATGTCCGAACATACTCAAGGACAAAAGCATTGTTCATTCTGCGGTAAAACGCAGTCTGAAGTCGGCAAGTTGATTGCTGGCGAAGACGCCTACATCTGTAATGAATGTGTAGACGTATGCTTGGATCTGGTTCAGACCAGTCAACAGGTAGAAACCAATGACTGGGCGAATCGTCCTTTGCCGAAACCGCATGAGATCCGTGCGGCGCTGGATCAATATGTAATTGGTCAGGACGTAGCGAAAAAGACGTTATCTGTTGCGGTATATAACCATTACAAGCGTTTAAAAGTGCAGACCAATGGTAAAAAAGCTGATGACAGCGTTGAAATTGCCAAAAGTAATATTTTGCTGGTCGGTCCAACAGGCTCGGGTAAAACCTTACTGGCACAAACCCTTGCACGTCTTTTAGATGTACCTTTTGCGATGGCAGATGCAACGACCTTAACCGAAGCAGGTTATGTTGGTGAAGACGTTGAAAACATTGTACAAAAGCTATTGCAAAAAGCCGATTACGATGTTGAGAAAGCACAAAAGGGTATTATCTATATCGATGAAATTGACAAGATTACCCGTAAGTCTGAAAACCCATCCATTACACGTGATGTATCGGGTGAAGGCGTACAGCAAGCGTTATTAAAAATGATCGAAGGTACGGTTGCTTCAATCCCGCCACAAGGTGGCCGTAAGCACCCGCAGCAGGAATTCATTCAGATTGATACTTCAAATATCCTGTTTATCTGTGGTGGTGCATTCTCAGGACTTGAGAAAATTGTGCAGCAACGTCAGGAGAAGGGTGGTATCGGCTTTACTGCAGAAGTACGCAATAAAGAGGAAACCAAGAAGCTATCTGACCTGTTCCGCCAAGTTGAAGCAACTGACCTGGTGAAATTCGGTCTGATTCCAGAATTCATTGGCCGTCTGCCAGTGATCGCAACGCTAGATGAGCTGGATGAAGAAGCTTTGATGCAAATCCTGACTGAGCCGAAGAATGCTTTAACTCGTCAGTATAAGCATCTGTTCGATATGGAAAATGTAGACCTGGTCTTTGAAGATTCTGCATTACGCGCTGTGGCGAAAAAAGCCCTGGAACGTAATACAGGTGCACGTGGTCTGCGTTCTATTCTTGAGAACTCATTGCTTGAAACCATGTATGACCTGCCAAGCCGTACCGATGTTGGTACTGTGGTGGTGAGTGAGGCTGTGATCAATGGCGAGGCTAAACCGGAATTCCGTCCGGAACGTCAGGCCGCTATTGAACAGACCGCTACTCCCAAGGCTGACTTAAAGGTAGTAAATAGCAAGTCTGCTTAACTGCTGTTCGTCTGAAACGTGCGAAAATGAACTGTTTTCGCACGTTTTTTATTTTCAAAAATAAATCACAATGTTAATCTCGTTTCTTAGGCGTGGACGCCTGATCATTCATATAAATTTATAAAAATGTACATAAAATAATAAAGACGCAGTGAGGGATAAGCATGCGTGGAGCCGCAATTGTACTCATCAGCAGTTTAGCTTTAATGGGGTGTCATTCGAAGCACGCCGTTCAGGAACAGCAACTGACATCAACACTGAAAAATATCGATCTGAACAAAAAACCGGGTTTTGTCGAGCAGCATAAGGTAGGCATGTTCACGATTGGTGGATGGGTCAATCAAAAGCTGGGTCAACGTTTTTCACCAGTGAAGCCGCAGCATGAACAGGCAGCAATGGTTTACTTATATCGTCCAGATTCGAAATGGAACCGCCAGGAAATTGTGGCTGCCAGTATCTTTATCAATCAGGAACGTATTCCAAGTCTGTTGCATAATCATTATTACTGGGTTGAGCTGCCACCAGGTACGTATCGTCTGAGTACCAGCCGTCCGCTCGGTGCACTGCATTTCCAGAAACCGAAATATCTGGATTTTAGCGTGGAATCCGGCAGATCTTACTTCATTAAATATGATGAAGAAAATATAACGACTCGCCGTACAGCTACAGGTCCGCTAATGCTGATGCCTGAAACTGTTGGTTTAAATGAAATTGCATTTACCCAGCTTAAGTCGGATAGTTTTAATTTTGTTGCCCAAGATCAGGATACGGGGAAACTTCGCAAGAAAGCCCAGAAAATTAAAGCCATCGAATATAATCCGACTGAAGACGTACAATTGACTACCCCATTTAAGTTATGGGATCCGCGTACTTGGTAATTAAACCTTTATAGGAAAAGAGTGTAATAAAAAAAGCACCCATCAAGGGTGCTTTTTTTGCAGATTAAATTAGCCTGCAGCAGCGTCAACTACTGGAATCTTGCCAATTTTAGCTTGCCAGATTTTTGGTGCAGTTGCATGTACAGAAGTACCGTTTACGTCAACCGCAACAGATACAGGCATGTCTTTCACCACGAACTTGTAGATTGCTTCCATACCAAGGTCAGCAAATGCTACAACTTCAGCCTCACGAATGGCTTTCGATACCAAGTAAGCAGCACCACCCACAGCCATGAGGTAAGTCGCTTTGTTATCTTTGATGGCTTCAACAGCAGCAGGGCCACGATCCGCTTTACCAATCATGCCAAACATGCCAGTTGCTTCAAGTACTTGACGTGTAAATTTATCCATACGTGTTGCAGTTGTTGGACCTGCAGGACCTACAACTTCGTCGCCTACTGGATCAACAGGACCTACGTAGTAAATGAACTTGCCTTTCAAATCAACAGGAAGTTCTTCACCGTTGTTCAACATGTCCACCATACGTTTGTGCGCAGCGTCACGACCTGTATAGATCGTACCGTTAAGCAGCAGTGTATCACCTGGTTTCCAAGCGTTCATTTCTTCTTGAGTAATCGTGTCTAGGTCAACACGTTTAGAAGAAGATGAATCCCAAGTTACTTCAGGATAGTCTTCAAGTTTCGGTGCAATAATGTTTGCAACACCTGAACCATCAAGCGTGAAGTGTGCATGACGCGTTGCAGCACAGTTTGGAATCATGCCGACTGGTTTGCCCGCAGCGTGACATGGGTAATCTTTGATTTTGATGTCGAGAACAGTGGTTAAACCGCCAAGACCTTGTGCACCGATACCCAGAGCATTTACTTTTTCGAAGATTTCGATACGAAGTTCTTCAAGTTTATTTTGTGGACCACGACGAAGAAGTTCGTCCATGTTGATCTCTTCCATCAATGCTTCTTTTGCAAGCATCATGGCTTTTTCAGCCGTACCACCGATACCAATACCCAGCATACCTGGTGGACACCAGCCTGCACCCATTGTTGGAACAGTTTTTAGTACCCAATCCACGATTGAGTCAGATGGGTTAAGCATTGCCAGTTTAGATTTGTTTTCTGAGCCGCCACCTTTCGCTGCAACAGTAATGTCAACTTTATTACCTGGAACAAGTTTGTGGTAGATCACAGCAGGGGTGTTGTCTTTCGTATTCTTACGACCGAATGCAGGGTCAGCAAGTACAGACGCACGCAAGACATTAGAATTTTCTAGGTAACCTTGACGTACACCTTCGTTGATCGCATCGTCTAAGCTCATCGTTAAATCGAATTTAACGTCCATGCCCACTTCAACGAATACGTTTACGATACCGGTATCCTGGCAGATTGGGCGGTGGCCTTCTGCACACATACGAGAGTTAATTAAGATTTGCGCGATCGCATCTTTAGCCGCTTTGTTTTCTTCACGGTCATACGCACGACTCATCGCCTGGATGAAATCTTGTGGATGGTAGTAAGAAATGAACTGAAGCGCATCTTTAACCGATGTGATCAAGTCATCTTGCTTGATAATAGTTGTCATACAAAAATCTCTTGAGCGGGCTGATAGCTAGCGGGCTAAATTATATGACAAAACATAAAAGTTGTGGGACGTTTTACAGGGCTTTTGGGCGAAAGTTTAATGTGCGCTTATCTATCTAGAGATAAAGTCTATCGCGTCATAATTTGAATAAAAAATGTCATAATAACTGTCATATTTCATGTTATAAAACTCAAAAAATAGTACTTATTTTTTTAAATATTTGAAATTTATAATTATTTTTAAAATAAAATACTTTTTATATTGTCATATAACTGTCATAAAACTTTCGCATAATGCACACATCGAAACGAAGAGATCCTAAGACAATGGTTACAGGTATTTTGATGGCTAGCGGTTTTTGTGTATATATCGCGGCAACTTGGATGTACGGTCAAAAAGAAGATCAAGCCTAAGCTTAATCTTCTTTTTTTATGCTAAAAAATTTATAAAAATATTATTCCCATATTTCTCTAAACAGACAATCCCCTAAATCTTTCCATCAATTCGTTACGCTACTCACTTGTTGAAACACACTGTATTTTTATCATTACACTATTAACCCAGTAATACTTAAAGTCTGATAACCCTTACACACAGTCGAATTTTTATTGCCTAGACTGATTTCTCTCAACTTCTATTAATAATAGGGCAATTGTAATGACTACAGTAAATCCAAATGACATCAAGGAACATGCATCAGTAATTGCTTCAGACGGAACACAAGTTGGAAAAGTGGACCATTTAGAAGGCCAAGATTCAATTAAATTAACAAGAAGTGATGACGAAAATAATGAGCATCATCTGATTCCGTTAAGCTGGGTCAGTGAAGTGAAAGGTGATCAGGTCATTTTGAATAAAGCGGCAGATGATGTCCGTAATGAATGGACCACGATGTAAGTCAAACTACTTTTCTTGAACTGATATCTCTTTTTATAAGAGTGATAAGAAAAGCAAATGATTTATCAAAGAATGCCAGTCAAATTGACTGGCATTCTTATATATGCAATTTTTAAGAACTGAAAACAAAAACCATCCACTGTGTCCATTGAATGATGAAAGCACAGATAGAGAATGGGGTTGGCAGGTTAGTGAGTTGCTTTAATCATTAATATTTTATTAATAGATAGTAAATTCGATTTTCATAGATTAATTTAAAAGGTAACTTTAAAATAAAGAGCGCGAATGAAAATCATAAATTGTATAATCTTATGAGGGATGAATGAAAAAGGGATCATCGATTACACGAGTATTGGATATTGTAGAAGCAATTTCTACAGCAAAGCATCCTCCAACTCCCTTGGATTTGTCCATTCAACTTGATATCCCTAAGCCTAGTATTCATCGACTGTTACAGACATTAGAACAGGAAGGTTTTGTTACCTATGATATGTATGGTGGTTATATTATTGCCGACCGTACCTATAAGATGCTGATATGCACATGGGAACAAGAGTCTCGAAAAGTTGAACGACTGGCGATTCTTCAGAAATTATCCAATCAGATTAATGAAACTTGTGGGATTGCTATTTTAAATAATAATCAGATGCTTTATACCGACCGTGTACAAACCAACTGGCCATTACAAATTTACTTACCTGTAGGCTCAGAAGTACCTTTATGGTGTACCTCGAGTGGAAAATTATTTTTAAGTTATCAGCCGAAAAATAAACGTAAAAATATTGTTGAGCATTTACCTATTACTCAACTTACCAAAAATACGATCACTAATCCTGAGCTTTTAGAACAAAACTTGGAAGAAATTTTTAATAAAAAATTAGGAACAGATAATGAGGAGTTTGTTGCAGGTATGGTAGCTTGCTCTGTACCTATTCAAAAAAATGACAATATTGTAGCCTGCTTATACACTCATGCACCCACGATAAGAAAGTCATTAGATGATTTGCTAGCATTTGAGCCATTATTAAGAAATGCAGCACATGAACTGAGTAAACTTATTGAAGATAAAGAGTAAAAATGAGCAAATCTTTAGAAGATTTGCTCATTCGTAGAGGTGAATAGTTGAAATTAATTTAAGGTTGGCATAGAGAATTGCGCACCTTCTCTAATATTGGCAGATGGCCAACGTTGCGTGATTGTCTTACGGCGTGTATAGAAACGAGCTCCGTCCGGACCATAAGCGTGTAAATCACCAAATAATGATCTTTTCCACCCCCCGAAACTGTGTGATGCAACTGGTACTGGTAGTGGGATATTAATCCCTACCATCCCAACTTGAATATGGTCTGAGAAATAACGTGCAGCTTCACCATCACGAGTATAGATACATGTCCCATTCCCGTATTCATGTTGATCAATCAGGTCCATCGCTTCTTGCATGGTATTTACTCGCAAGATTTGTAACACGGGGCCAAAAATTTCTTCTTTATAGCTCACCATGTCTGAACGTACCTGATCAATGAGTGTAGGTCCTACATAGAAACCATTTTCATAGCCTTCAGGGGCTACCTGACGGCCATCTACTACAATAGTGGCGCCTTGCTGTTCTGCACTATCGATATAGCCAATTACTTTAGCTTTATGTTGAGCGGTAATCACTGCACCAAAATCATTACTTTTGTCAGAAAAATGACCGAATTTTAATTTTTGAATCTCATTTTTTAATTTTTCAATAACTTGATCAGCAATTTCATCACCTACTGCGACAGCTACTGATAAAGCCATGCAGCGCTCACCAGATGAACCAAATGCAGCACCAAGCAAAGAGCTAACGACGTTATCTATATCAGCATCAGGCATAATAATGGCATGATTTTTTGCTCCGCCTAGAGCCTGACAGCGTTTGCCTTGTGAAGTAGCAGTTGTATAAATGTATTCAGCAATTGGGGTAGAACCTACAAAGCTGATCGCTTGTACACGAGGATCATATAATAAGGTATCTACCGCTTCTTTATCTCCATTTACAACATTTAATACGCCATCTGGTAAACCAGCCTCTTTTAAAAGTTGGGCAATAAATAGTGTAGAAGATGGATCTCGTTCTGAAGGTTTCAGTATAAAAGTGTTCCCACATACAATTGCCATTGGGAACATCCACAGTGGAACCATAACAGGGAAGTTAAATGGTGTAATGCCCGCAACCACACCCAAAGGCTGCATTTCACTCCAGGAATCAATATTAGGTCCTACGTTGTTACTGTATTCGCCTTTTAGGAATTCAGGAGCACCACAGGCATATTCTACATTTTCAATACCACGTTGTAGTTCACCTGCTGCATCATGAACAATTTTACCGTGTTCACTACCGATCAGCTCGCAGATTTTATCTGCATTTTTCTCAAGTAATTCTTTAAATTTAAACATTACCCGAGCACGTTTGAGTACAGGTGTGTTACGCCATTCTGGAAAAGCGGCTTCTGCAGCGGCAATGGCCTGTTCGACTGTCTGCTTACTTGCAATCGCAACTTCATTTTCTGAAGTACCAGTTGATGGATTAAAAACTGGTTGAGTGCGATGAGCTTCTAAGCAAGTTTCACCATTAATAAAATGTCCGATAGTTGTCATAATCTAATTCCTTAAATAAATATGATTAGGTGATTTTTTGAATCCTGGATTACCAAAGCTTGTTATAAAGTTCGACCATTTCTGGAATAGAGGGTACACGTGGGTTATTACCTGGTGAGCCAGAAGCTAAAGCTTGTTCTGCCATAGTCTGAACGACTTCATCAAAATATGTCTTTTCAACTCCAAATTCCGCAAGAGTAGGAACTTGTAGTTCTTGATTGATTTGAATAAGTGCAGATACCAATTTCTGGTTGGCCACATCATCATGATCATCAATATGTGCGACCCCAATGGCACGGGCACAATTAGCATAGCGTTCAGATGCAGCTGCAATTGAATATTCAGTAATCATGGGTAATAACATGGCATTGGAAAGGCCATGGGGTACATGGAAAAAAGCACCTAATGGTCGACTCATACCGTGAACGAGAGCCACGGAGGCATTTGAAAAGGCGATACCGGCCAAGGTAGATCCAAGCATCATGCTTTCTCGCGCAAGTTCATTGCTTGGTTCCTGGTAGACACGTTGTAAGTTAGGACCGATCAAACGCATAGCAGCGATAGCCTGTGCATCACTATAAGGACTTGCTTTTTTACTCACATAAGCTTCTATGGCGTGGGTTAAAGCATCAATACCTGTGTCTGCTGTTGTCCGGGCAGGTAAAGACATAGTTAATTGATAGTCTACGATCGCAGCAATAGGGAGAAAGCCTATTCCTGCACAGAGCATTTTTTCACTTGTTGCATCATTGGTAATAATCGTAAAACGTGTACATTCAGAGCCGGTACCAGCTGTCGTTGGAATGGCAATAATAGGCAAACCTGTTTCATTGACCTGGCGAGGAAATTTATAGTCATGAATCTCACCACCGAACTTTCCCAAAATACTAATAGCTTTGGCACTATCAATTGGGCTACCACCGCCAACCGCGATAATTGAATCGTATTGACTTGATTTAATTTTGACTACACCTGCTTCAATAGAGCCCGATGTCGGTTCTGGTATAGTTTCATCAAAATATTCAGATGTGATATTTGCTTCATTGAGAATATTCTGGATTTCTGAAACATAACCCAGCGAGACCATCACTTTATCTGTGATAATAAGTGGCTTGCTGCATCCTATGGTTTTTAATATTTCTGGGAGTTTAAATCTTGAGTTTTTACCAATTTCCATAATTCTTGGCAAATTAATAGTATGGGTCATTCATATCTTCCTTTATTAATAACTTTCCAACTTGTTTTAGAAAGAACCAAACATTGTTCCAAGTGTAATAACACCAGTCAGTGCAATTAATGGAATAATGACTGCGACGACAAACATGTCGTAATAGGATTGTTTATGTGTCAGTCCACATAAAGTAATAATGGTAATCACCGCGCCGTTATGAGGAAGAGAGTCTAGTGCACCAGAAGCCATGGAGGCGACACGATGCATAAGTTCTGGATTGATTCCGAATTCAGTTGCCAAATTCATATAGGTTTCACCCATCGTATTTAAGGCAATACTCAAACCACCAGAAGCAGAACCTGTAATACCGGCTAAGACATTAATTACGATTGCTTCTGAGATTAGAGGGTTATGAGGTGCAAGCCCTACAAGGAAGTCTCTAAGAATGAGGAAGCCAGCTAAGGAAGCGATGACTGAGCCATAACCTACTTCTGATGCTGTGTTAAAAATAGGCAAGAAAGAAGAAGATACACCTTGTTGTAGTGACTCTTTAACATCAGCAATCCTGTTCCAGTTACAGAAAATAATAGTTAAACAGGCAAGTACTAAGGCGCAGATAATGGCCCATAAACCAACAACAGAGTTAAGAGAGGTATTACCGAATTTATCTGTGGCTAAATATGAAACATCAAGTTGAGGTAAGATCAATTTAGTTAAAACAAGGTTTGCCACAATCACCACAATAATTGGGACAAATGCGATCATCAAGCTAGGACCTGCTTGGTGACGCGGGCCTTGATGATGCTCTATATGATTCCCATAGCCCTCATTATTTGCAGCAGCATGCGCAATTCTGCGATTAAGCCACCACATACCTGCAATTAGCATAAAGATTGAGGAAATTATTCCCAAACCAGGTGCTGCATAAAGATCTGTTCCAAAGAAAGGCATTGGAATAGCATTCTGAATCGCTGGTGTGCCTGGTAATGCAGTCATTGTAAAGGTCAATGCGCCTAACATGATTGCACCTGGAATCAACCGTTTAGGGATATTTAGTTCTCTAAATAATGCGGCTGCAATTGGAAAGACGGCAAAACCAACAACAAACAGCGAAACCCCGCCATATGTCAGTACTGCGCATGACAATACAATTGAAAGCATTGCACGGTGATGACCTAATTTATTTACAAAGAAGTTAGCAATAGTATTTGCTGAACCCGAGTCATCCATTAATTTCCCGAAAATAGCGCCAAGTAAAAACAACGGGAAATATTTGATGATGTAACCACCGAGGCCAGTCATAAAAACTTGTGAGTAAAACCCGAGTAATTCATGACTATACCCACTCCAAAGCACGGCAAATAATGCTAAAGCAGGTGCCAAAATAATTACGCTAAATCCTTTATATGCTAGATACATGAGCAATATTAAGGATAAGACAATTCCTATTAGTCCTATCATGGGCACACATCCTGTCTATTTTAAATATTCTTATAATTTCCATATAATGATACGATTCGTATCATTATTGATGTATATAATTTATACAAACGGAAGTCAAGATCTTTTGGTAATGTATTTCTATTACTAAACAAAATTATTAATAGATGAATTTTTACATGAAAAATAAATATATGTTTTAAATATAAAATTATTTAAACAGAATAAAAAACCACCCTTATGGGTGGTTATAAAAATTTAGAATATATCTATTGACCTTGCTGATCCGCCTGAATCGCAGTGAGTGCAATAGTAAATACGATATCATCTACCAAGGCACCACGTGACAAGTCATTTACTGGCTTATTCAGGCCTTGCAGCATTGGACCAACACTCACCACATTTGCTGCGCGTTGCACCGCTTTATAAGTAGTGTTACCTGTATTTAAATCCGGGAAGATGAAGACATTGGCACGACCAGCTACTTGGGAGTCTGGTGCTTTTTGACGACCTACACTTTCAACCGATGCAGCATCATATTGCAATGGACCATCAATCAACAGATCAGGGCGACGTTCCTTGGCAATACGGGTAGCTTCTGCCACTTTCTCTACATCAGCACCGGCACCAGAAGTTCCGGTAGAGTAGGAAATCATGGCAATACGTGGGTCAATACCGAAAGCTTTTGCCGAGTCAGCAGACTGGATGGCAATTTCTGCCAGTTGCGCAGCATCCGGATCCGGATTAATCGCGCAGTCACCATATACATATACTTCATCTGGTAACAGCATAAAGAACACCGAAGAAACCAGTGAATAATCTGGCGCAGTCTTAATCAGCTGGAAGGCTGGACGCACAGTATTTGCAGTAGTGTGAACTGCACCAGATACTAGGCCATCCACCTGATCAAGTGCCAGCATCATCGTGCCTAAAACAACAGTATCTTGCAGTTGTTCTTTGGCTTGCAGTTCATTCAGCTTACCTTTACGCAGCGTTACCATTTTTTCGACATAGTCGTCGCGAATCAGGTCAGGATCGACAATTTCTAAACCTTCTGGCAGTTCAATACCACGTGCTTTGGCAACTTCCAGTACAGCTTCAGGTTTCGCCAGCAGAATACAATCTGCAATACTACGAGACTGACAGATAGCCGCGGCCTGAATGGTACGTGGCTCATCACCTTCAGGTAGCACAATGCGTTTTTTTGCTGCAATCGATTTCTGTACCAATTCATGACGGAAAGCAGAAGGAGACAGGCGTGGCTTGTAGGTGCCATTTAGCATCTGAATCAGCCAGTCTGGATTGATATGGCTAGATACAAAACGGGTGACCTGATCAGCACGTTCTGTATCATCAACTGGAATTTCATTGCCAAGATTGGCCAGCTTCTGCGCAGTTTCGAATGTGCTTAATGGAGTATGTAAAATTGGCAGGCCATGTTTAATTGCAGACTGGCAGAAGCCTAGCACCTGTTCATTTGGCTGATGTTGTTCAGTCAGGACTAACCCCGCCAATGGAATACCATTACAGCTCGCCAGGCTACTTGCCAGCAGCACATCGACACGGTCAGAGGCACTAATGATCAGTTCACCCGCGACAAATTTATGCAGTTCATGTTCAATGCTGGATGCAATCAGGCTGCTATGCTGAACACGGCGTTGAGCCGCTTCACCTTGATGGATCCATAGCGCAGAAATATGTACAGCCAGATCGGACATACGTGGCACGCTCAGGGTTTTACTAAACGGAACCAAGCCAATCACTGGTAGTTTGTCAGAGCCGATATATGGATGGGTTTTCTGAATAGCTTGTACAAACTGTTCAGTTTCAGCAGTCAGACGCAGTTCTGGATCAATGGTCACTGGAATCTGGGCAGATTCTTCAGGTAAGCCTTTGGTACGCATGAACAGGATACTAGACAGGCGTGTTGAGCTTGCACCACCAAAATTGCGAATCTGATTTTCAACTTTTTCTGCTGTTTGTACTGGATGACGGATATCGGCATTGCTGATAATAACGACTTTGGCATCGAGCGCCTGAGCCAGAGAAGCATTCAGTTCATCGACAAAGCTGTCACGACCATTTGGCACTACACCTTCTACAATAATCAGGTCGTGATTGCGGGCAATTTCACGATGCAGACGCACGGCATCCTCTAGAAGTTCATCCTGCTCGCCATGACTGAGACGTTGCATCATTGCGTTATAGCTGATGGGTTCCACAGTCTTTGCATTGGAGATATGACGATACAGGGCAGTGGTACGGTCTGCCGTATCCGTAATTTCCTGAGAAAATGGTTTGACAAAACCAGCCTTTACACCTTGGCATTCCAGTGCGTAAATCAGGCCTAAGCATGCTGACGTTAAACCAACGCCTTCCCCAGTCGGAACTAATAGAATGGTCTTCATAGCGTATTCAAATATCTAAAATCAAATAGAAGGTATAGGAATCCTACGCTTGCTTAAGCAAGCGTAGCCTCAGGTTCAGACTTTTTTGCAGTGGTGTTCTCCACTTCCTGCTCAACCACGCTGTGGGTTTCTTTGGCGATACGGCCTTCTTCATCGGTTGGTACGACCCAGATTTGTGGGCCTGTACCATTATCGATGCGACCTTCAGTACCACGCTTTAATACATTATTAGCATCTTTATCGAGGTTAAAGCCAAAATGTGGCAGGTAAGCCATGGTTTTTTCACGGATATAAGCGGAGTTTTCACCGATACCACCTGTGAAGAACAGACCATCAAGACGCGGTAGACCACAGCTTAAAGCGGCCAATGATTTCGCTAGACGGTAGCAGAATACTTCAATCGCAAGCGTTGCATCTTCATTGCCATTTTCAGAAGCTTCGATCAGCGTACGCATGTCATTAGACAGATTGTCTGATAAACCGAGCAAACCACTTTCTTTATTTAGCATTCTGTCAATTTTATAGACGTCCCAGCCCAGATTCGCTGCCAGGAAGCTATGCAGACTTGGGTCAACATCACCACTACGGGTACCCATTACCAGACCTTCCAGTGGAGTCAGACCCATAGAAGTATCGACACTTTGCCCATTCCATACGGCACAGGTCGAACTCCCATTACCCAGATGTGCTGTTAACCAGCCACCTTGTTTGAAGCTGCCAGCCAGTTCAGAACCGCGCTCAGATACATAAGCATGGCTGGTACCATGGAAACCGTAACGGCGTACACCAAAGTCAGTGTAAAGGAATTTCGGCACGGCATAACGGTAAGCATGTGCTGGCATGGTTTGATGGAACGCGGTATCGAATACTGCAACCTGTGGCAGATCAGGGAACAGGCGTTGCGTTGCTTCAATTCCAATCAGGTGTGCTGGATTATGTAATGGTGCAAGCGGGGTAGCTTCACGAATTTTTTCAATAATTTCATCATTGATCAGTTCGGCTTTAGTCAAGCTGCCGCCGTGTACCACACGATGACCAATCGCATCTGGTTTATAATTGGCTAGACGCTCCAGACCAACTTCTAGTGCTTTTTTATGATCTGCAAATGGGATATGGATGTCTACCGGTTCATTGCCGACAGTCACACCTTTAATACGGGCATTTTCTGTGCCTAAGTTCTCAGCTAAGCCGTGAATACGGAAATTCTGTTCTTCAAGTAATAAGGCAAACTTGATTGAAGAAGAGCCACAATTAATAACTAATACTGATTTAGACACGATTGTTTACCCGATTCTAATTAAAATTCTCATCCATTTGATTGATCTATTTTGTGCGCCTAGGCGATGCAATTTAGATCAGTGATGCAGTTGTAACATGCGATATTTTTCTGTCCTAGATAGACTTTAGGTGATTAGACTTAAGCACTATCGATCATTTTGTCAGTTATAATTAAAATTTATCAGTTCATCGTTTTCATTTATCAATGAAATAGTAGTAAAAGCAGACCTCATTCAAAATAGCGTTGAGCCAATAAACCTTATAAAGCATGCTAAACAGATTCACTTTTTATAGTTTATACATTGAATTGCTGGAAATTTAAACAAGCTACAAATTTCCAAAGATAATCTTCATAAAAGGTGACCTAAAGGTTCACTGAGCTGGATTTTTATTTTCTTCATTTAGTTCTATAAAAAATCAGCCCTGCGAACAGAGCTGAAAATGATTTTTTACCGCATTGTTATTGACGAATCTGACCGTCACCAAATACGATCCATTTCTGTGAAGTCAGACCTTCAAGACCAACCGGACCGCGGGCATGAATCTTGTCGGTTGAAATACCAATTTCCGCACCGAGACCATATTCAAAGCCATCAGCAAAGCGGGTAGAGGCGTTAATCATTACCGAGCTTGAATCCACACCAGCTAAAAATTCGCGCGCAATACTGTAGTTTTCAGTGATGATTGAATCGGTATGATGTGAACCATATTTATTAATATGTTCAATCGCTTCCTCAACGCCAGAAACCACCTTGACTGCCAGGATCGGACCAAGATATTCGGTATACCAGTCTTCTTCTGAAGCAGGTACTGCATTTTCCAGAATACGGCGAGTTGCAGGACAACCACGCAGTTCTACCTGTTTTTCTTCATACAGTTCGGCAATACGTGGCAGGAACTCTTCCGCAACTTTTTCATCGACCAGCAAAGTTTCCATGGCATTACATACGCCGTAGCGATGAGTTTTAGCATTCAGGGCAATAGGTAAGGCTTTGAGCAAGTCTGCCTGTGCTTCTACATACACATGACAATTACCATCAAGATGCTTGATTACTGGTACACGCGCATCATTGGTAATGCGTTCAATCAGGCCCTTACCACCACGAGGCACAATCACATCGACATATTCAGACATGGTAATCAGCTGACCCACTGCTGCACGGTCTGTGGTATTGATCACTTGCACGGCTGCTTCTGGTAGGCCTGAAACCTGCAAGCCGTGCTGAATCGCTTTGGCAATGGCCTGGTTAGATTCAAGTGCTTCCGAACCGCCACGTAAAATAATGGCATTACCAGATTTCAGTGCTAAAGATGCTGCTTCCAGGGTCACGTTTGGACGTGATTCATAGATCATGCCGACTACGCCAAGAGGTACGCGCATTTTGCCCAGCTGAATACCAGATGGACGATAGGCCATATCGGTAATTTCACCAATCGGATCGACCAGGCTAATCACATCATTTAAGCCCTGTAGCATGCCTTTGAAGCGTGCGGGAGTCAGTTCTAAGCGATCGAGGAGAGCACTGTCCAGATTATTGCTATGAGCTTTAGTCATATCAATCTGATTGGCAGCCAAAATCGCAGCTTCACTGTTTTTTAAAGCAGTATAAATTGCTGACAATGCATCATTTTTTGTTTGGGTGGACGCACGCGCCAAGATGCGTGAAGCCTGACGAGCCTGCTGTCCTACCGTTTGCATATATTGTTCAATAGACTCTTGCATAGCGGTTCGATCACTTAGAAATATCCTTCTGATATTAACAGCCTGAGCCGATACAATGAAGTCTGCTGGCTAAATTTCATGTGCTTTTACAATCGTTAAACATTTTGAAATCGTTTTATCTTTAAAAGCAGACAAGCGGTTGCAAGATTAGTTGCTTGTAAAAAGAACCTCTGTATAGAATGAATGACAGCGACATTGATGTCGAATTCAATAATAAATAAAGAGTAGGACGCGTATTCAGGTCTTTCACATTTGATCTTGAAGCATGAAATCTCTCAATAATTGCTTGCACAATAAAAATAAGGCAAGGATGGAGGAAAGGAAGATGAATTCCATTATCCAGATGGACCACCACCGCATTGAGCAACACAGCCACTATGCGTTTTTTGATCTATACGATAGAAACAGTTTTAAACAGCCACCACGTACGACCTGGATGGATGGCTGGAAAATTGAATATATGGCAATCGCACGCCCTGAAACCCTGCATATGACACCGATGGTTATTATTGGTGGGGCATTTCAGAACTTTAATTCCTATAAATACTGTGTAGAACAGCTATTCGCTGCAGGTCCAATCATCCTGATTGACTTGCCTTCAATGGGTGCTAACCAGCAGATCACCAATGTGGATACTGGCATCTCTGCTGGCTCTCTGGAACTGGAAGATCTGGCAGGCATGCTAGGGCGCTGGCTAGAGCAAATGCGCTTGCCTAAGGTTGCAGTATTGGGCATGTCATTAGGGTCTGTCGTCGCTTCCTGTCTGGCGGATCAGCGTCCTGAGCTGGTGGATCGCATGATCCTGATGGGGGTGATGCAAAAAACCCGCAAGAGCTGGCGGATGTTGCTGGAAGAATCCCTGCACCTGATGAAAGAAGGGCGTATGGATGAGTTTGGTCAAGCTGTCATTTTGTATCTGGTCAATCATGCCCGTTTAAAAGAAACCCGTATGTCACCGACGGCCAAGCGTCTGTTTTTTAGACAGATGGCAGAGTTTACCGCAACTGAGCAGGATCGTTATGATGTTAACTGCAACCGTCTATTACGCCTGAAACATGTGCCCATTCCACAATGTAAAGTACTCGTTGCTTGCGGCCAATATGACAGTTTTACCCTGCCGCATGAAAATGCTGGCTTTGCCCTACAGTGCCCAGACATGCAGTATGTACAGATTGCCAGTGCCGACCATGTACCACAGCTGCAGCGCCGTAAAGAAACCATGCATCTGTTCGCCACTTTCCTGCGTGATGAACCTGTAGATCAGCTGGAAGGGATTATTCCCTTTACTCGGGAACAGATGCTGAAACTTGAACGTCGTGGTGAAGACCGTATTCCGGTACAAGAGCCAGAACGTTTCCTGAGTCATCGACACTCGGATCTGCGTTTGCCTATCACTATTGTGGATTTAAGTTTCTTTGGTGTCTTATTTGAAATGGAAGAAGCGCAGGTGCAGCAGGCCATCCAGTATCCAAGGGATTTGGCTTTGCATCTGGAAGATGAAGAAGGTGAGCTCAAAATTGAATGCCTGATTTTCCAGCATGATGAAACGCAGATTCGTGCCTTGTTTAAGCACGGTAGTTTTGAAGTGGCGGAACGTTTGCTAGGTTTTGTGCAGACTCAAAAAGCTCTACTTGAAGCACAAGTGCTGGATGCAGTCGTTTAGAATGCTCCCGACCTGAATTTGAAAGTTAAATAGATACTTTGAAAAAAACAGCGTTATTCAACGCTGTTTTTTTTGGTCGCATGAATCATCCAGACTAGATCACCTAAATGCTCATCTTGCTCAGATGCTGGATTGGACTGCTGAGGTTGGGCAAAATAGCGCTGCGGCTGTTTTACTTCTACCGCTATAAAACCGGTCTGCTGACAAAACTGCTGTAATTCTTGGGGGGACTTAAAGTGGAAAGTAAAAGCACTACGTGACATAAACTTCAGTAAACGGCTGCATGTCCAGATAAAGCTGGCTAATCGGTTCTTCACCGGTTCAGGGTAAATATCGCTGAGGTAATGAATTTCCGGAAAGCGTTGTCCATACTCGGTAATACCTTTTAATAAGGTGTGCAGCATGTCCTTGTCAAAGTAGTTGATCAGTCCTTCGCTAATGACCACTAGTGGTCGTTCAGAATCAAAAACCTGAAAAATATTGACAAGCTCTTCACTAAAAATATCAGCGGTCAAGACTTCTGGTGCATCCTGATCCAGAATTTTCAGCGCCTGAGTTTTGATCTTGGCCATATCTGGCAGATCAAGTTCACGGTAATTGATTTCAGGAAATTTTTGTCTGAAATTCCAGCTACGCGGAGATAGTCCGCAAGCAATTTCCAGTACTTGTAGCTGTGGGTGCTGAGTAATGAGCTGACAGAGATGTTCATCAATCATCTGGTGGCGCTGTTTTAAGGTAGTACGCATACTGCCGCCCACGTGCTTTTCAGCCCAGGTTTCCAAGGGATGAACCAATGCAGCGAGAAATTTACCTCGCCCAGTCGCAAACACTGGATGAGAAATTCCCATTTGGTACCAGATATAGCCGGTATAGTGCGCAGTAAAAGAGATATGTCGATGTTGCGAGAGTGGTTGTGTCATGTATTCCTGACCTTATTGTTATTGTATAAGTTTTTGTATTTTTACATCATAAACAAAAAGGAACACTTGTGGTGTTCCTTTTATCGTATTCCTGAATCGTACTAGCTAAATATGCTTATGAAGCCACCTGATTTCTAAATCCTGTAATTTCATCACGAACCTGACGCCATTCTTCACCAAGATCTAAAACGTCATCAATCTGAATCTGAGGAATACGACCGCGCATGCGTTGCAGACGTTCCTGATTCGGCAATGGTAAATCTACAATTCCCTCAAGGGCCAGGCATTGTGCTGCCCGGTCATTACAGACCAGACCCATATCACAACCTGCCTTCAGCGCTGCCTGAATACGGGCATCAGCGCCACCTGCGACACAGGCAGCTTGCATACTCAAATCATCCGAGAACAATACACCGTTAAAACCAAGTTCCTGACGTAAGATTTTCTGAATCCAGAATTCTGAAAAACCGGCTGGATTGGGATCAACCTGACTGTAGATCACATGCGCTGGCATCAAGGCATCCAGTTGTGGCTGTAGCTGAATAAAGGTCTGCATGTCTTTTTGCTGGATTTCTTCATAGCTGCGTGGATCTACAGCCGCTGCCACATGAGAATCGGCTTTTACAGAACCATGACCCGGGAAGTGTTTACCGGTCGATGCCATGCCAGCACGTTTCATACCTTTCAGGAAAGCGCTTGCCAGTGGAATGATGTCCTGAATATTTGTGGCAAAACTACGGTCACCAATAACATCGCTGATATCATTCAGATCCAGCACAGGAGCAAAGCTAAAATCAATGCCGACTGCCAGCACTTCAATCGCCATTAACCAGCCACATTTCTCTGACAATTCTAACGCACGTTCAGGTTTGCTTTGGTAAAGTTCTCCAAAATGACCCATGGCCGGGAGTAGAGTAAAGCCCTGTTTCAAGCGCTGAACGCGACCACCTTCCTGATCGACTGCAATCAGAATATCCGGGCGAATCTGACGCATATGATCTGTCAGGGCGCGAACCTGTGCAGGTGATTCAATATTACGGCCAAACAGAATGACCCCGCCAACCTGCGGAGCCTGTAGCAGTTCAATATCTTCCTGGGTAAGGTGAGTGCCAGCGATGTCGAGCATCAATGCGCCAATCATATGCGGTGTCCATATTAGAATTTTTCAGCGAAAACAATACCTGATTTCTGCAATCTTTTGCTACACTTTGACTGCACAGAATATGATAAAACTACACAACATAAACTTATTAAGTTGTTTAAGATCGCGGATACGTTTATTTCAGATCGGAAAACGACACGGTTAAATTGGTCAAAAGACCAAGGAAGTACGAATTATTTATGAAACTTCAAACAGTAGCTTGCGCAGTTGCAGTTGCGACAGGCGGATTCTTTTTTACCCATGTGGTGAGCGACGCGATTGCTGCTGAAAAATCAGAAGTCGTAAGCAAAGCCCTTCAACCATCTCAAGAACAAGCGCTCGTATCTAGACAGCTGGCTACTTTAGTGGATCGTCAGCACTATTTAAATATGCGTCTGGATGCTCAAACTTCACAGCGCATTTTTGATTTTTATATTGATAGTCTGGATCCGGAGCATAGCCTGTTCCTGGCACCTGAAATTGATAACTATAAAAAACGTTATGGTGCTAGTTTTGGTGCCAACTTGAAAGCAGGCAATCTGGCTGGTCCATTTGAGATTCATGCACATTATAGTGAACGCCTCAAGCAGTTCTATACCTTTATGCTGGATGAACTGAAAAAGCCTCAAAACCTGAATCAAAGTAATGTTTATATTGAGACTGACCGTGAGAAAGCACCATTCTTCAAGACACCAGAAGAACAACGCGCTTACTGGTCAAAAATGCTGGTTTCTCAGCTGATTAATCTGACCATCAGTAAAGAAGAAGAGCAGGCCAAACAGAAAGCATTAAAAGACAACCCAGAACTGGCCAATGGTCAGGATCTGAGTGGTCCAGAGGATTTGACACCGGCACAAACCTTAACCAAGCGTTATACCCGTCAGCTTGAACGTTTAAGTCGCATCAAGAGCGATGATGTGCTGGATAAAACGCTGAATGCCATGATGCTGACCTATGATCCACATAGCAATTATTTCCCGCCTGTGGATGCGATGGAACTAAACCGCCAAACGACTTTACAGCTTGAAGGTGTCGGTGTTTCAATTCGTCCAGAGCGTGGCAATGAAGACTACACCAAGATTGAAACTATTGTGGAAGGTGGTCCGGCGAGTAAATCAGGTCAAGTGAAATCCGGTGACCGTATTATTGGGGTCGCTCAGGATGGCGGACCAATGGTCGATGTCATTGGTTGGCCGAGTAATGAAATTGTCGGTCTGATTCGTGGTAAACGTGGTACTAAAGTTACTTTGAAATTGCTGGGCGCTGGCGCAACACTAGGACAGGCGCGTAATGTCACTATTACCCGTGATGTGATCCAGGAAGAAGATGCTGGCGTACGTACCCGTGTGGTCGAGATTCAGCGAGATGGCAAGAAGTATCAATATGGCGTGATAGAAATTCCATCATTTTACCTGAACTATCGTGCACGACGTGCAGGTACAGATTATCGTTCTGTATCTGAAGATACCAACAATGCCCTGAAAGAACTTTCGGCCAAAAATGTTGAAGGGATTATTGTCGATTTACGCAATAATCCAGGTGGTTCATTAGAAGAAGTTGCACGTATGCTGGGGCAAGTGATCAAGTCTGGTCCAGTGGTACAGATTCGTGATGGCAATGGCAATGTCAGTGTCTTTGAAGATGATGATGGCGGTGCACAGACCTATGCTGGTCCACTGGCGGTCATGGTCAACCTCGCTTCTGCATCGGCAAGTGAAATCTACTCTGCTGCAATTCAGGATTATGAACGTGGTATTGTCATTGGTAGCACCACGACAGGTAAAGGTACGGCACAAGTACAGCTGGATACCTTGGCACATGGACAGGCTACACTGACACAACGTAAGTTCTATCGTATCACTGGTGGCAGTACCCAGAACAAGGGTGTGGTCCCGGATATCAAACTGGTCGATATTTACAATGAAGAGTTTGGTGAGCGTAAGGCTAAAAATGCCTTGCAGTGGGATACCATTCCGACAGCACCCTTTAAACGTGAAGGTGAAGTACAGAAATATGTACCTGATCTGATCAAGAGCTCACAGGTTCGTGTCAATCTGGATCCACAATTCAAGTATCTTGAGCAACGTACAGCGATTGCCAAGAAAACTGACGAGAAAAAGCGTCTAGTATTGGATCTGAATCAGCGTAAAGCGGAATTGCTGGAACTTGAACGTAAGACCTTGGAATCTGAAAATGCACGTCGTGCAGCAACGGGTCAGAAACCTTATCCAAACTGGGAAAGCTATCAGGCCTCAATGGATGCATTGATTGAAGCACGTGCCAAGATGAAAGCTAAAGATCGTCCGCAGCTCCCTGAAGAGGAAGTATTTGTTGTAGAAGCTGCCAATGTTTTACATGACTATGCCCGTTTACAAGGAAAAGCGAAATAGTTATTCAGAATTGAAGAATTTAATTTGACTAACAGCCTGCATATGCAGGCTGTTTTTCTATTTTTTGTTGAAAAATAGTAAACAAGAAAAAGTTGATAAGTGTTAAAAATGCTATCTGTTTTGTTGAAATTCATAATGTTGTGATCTAGATCTGCTAAATTCTAGTCAATGAATGAATTTAACCATTTGCTAAAACTTGAAACACTTTTAATATATGTCACATATTTCTTATTTTTGTCAGATTTGGATTTAAGTCAGTAAAATTATAGTTTTTGTTGTGCTTTCAATATTGCGGTTCAAGTATCGATAAATTAAAAAATTTTTATGGGTCAAATATGACCAAGGGTGTATGGGTTGAGCAATGTTCTTGGGTGCCCTCGAGTTAGGCAGGTAAAGATGCAATGTGGGCTTAAGCAGTTCGGGAAAGCAAGCTTCTACAGGACTCTTATATGATTCATGTTCATTATGACATTAATCTGGTTATAGGCTCGCTCATTGTAGCTTTGGTGGTTTGTTTTCTTGCCATTTCAATTGAACAGCTGTTATTTGATAAAGCTCCTCCCAAATATGAAAAGCTGATTCTGGTTACAAGTGGTGCGATTTTAGGGTTCTCTATCTGGTGTATGCACTTTGTCGGCATGACCGCCAGTCATTTGCCAGACAATACCTATTTTGATTCCGGACTGACTGTTACCTCTTACATTATTGCTTTTATCGCCTCGACCTTTGCCATCTGGCTGACGACACGACAAACCCTGCCTTTTCCCCGTCTGGTACTCGGCGCGGTATTAATGGGGCTGGGAATTTCCGGCATGCACTACACCGGCATGATGAGTATGGTGGTGCAGGGTTATGTGATCCGCTATGATCCGGTACTGGTGATCTGTTCGGTACTCATTGCGATTAGCGGGGCTGGTTTAGGCTTCTGGATGCTGTTTAAGAATCGCAGTATTGCTCGCCGTAGCTTCTGGCTGAAAGCCGGTGTGGCATTGATGCTAACTTTCTCCATTGTCGGGATGCACTATACCGGGATGGCAGCGACCAGTTTTCATTCCATAGTGGGTGAAGGCTTGGCTGAAATGTCCACGCTTGAGCGCGAATTGCTGATTACTGTAGTTTTCATTACCTGTCTGGTTCTTGTTGCCGGTTTCTGTGTAGCCATGCTGGAACAGCGTCTTGAACATCGCAATCGTCAACTGGCTGAGGCCAATAAAGAGCTGGCCAATCTGGCTGTGCAGGATAATCTAACCAAGTTACCCAATCGTTTTTATCTGGCAGAGTATTCTCACTTTCTGTTTAATGATCATCATTACCGTAATGCACAGTTTGCCTTTCTGTATATTGATCTTGACCGCTTCAAAGCAGTAAATGATGTCTTTGGACATCATGTGGGGGACCAGCTCCTGATCCAGCTGGCTAACCGGATTCATAGTTTACTCAATGAGCACTCGAGATTGCTGCGAATTGGGGGTGACGAATTCTTGTTGATTCTAGAAAATGCAGAACCGCAACAGGCCGCTGAAGTCGCTGAAAAAATTTTAAGCATGATTCAGGAAAGCTTTACGATTGCTGGCAAGGTGATTAATGTTTCAGGGAGTATTGGTATTTCAATGTACCCGGAACATGGTCAAAATGTTCAGGATCTTCTGATCAATGCCGATTCAGCCATGCTGACTTCCAAAAATCAGGGGCGTAATACCTATTCATTGTTCAATTTCAGTAATGATGAAAAGGAATCCAGAAGTCAGAGTAAGCTGATTAATGACCTTTATAAAGCGGTTGAAGAACACCAGTTTGAGCTGTATTACCAGCCTAAATATCGTACCGAAGATTTGCAGATTTGTGGGGTTGAAGCCTTAATCCGCTGGCGGCACCCGGCACTGGGCTTGTTATCACCAGTAATGTTTATCCGGGGGGCGGAAAAAACCGGCCTGATTATTCAGATGGGGTATTGGGCACTGGAGCAGGCCTGTAAACAGATTCATCAATGGGAAACGGAAGGAACGAATTTCTTCCCGATTGCTGTTAATTTGTCTGCCGTGCAGTTTGAACATAAGAACCTGTTTAAAAATCTGGAAGAACTGTTAGCACGTTACCAGATTAATCCGAATCACTTGATGATTGAGATTACTGAATCTACAGCCATGCATCATATTGATAGCAGTGTGCGTACCCTGGAACGCTTGCGTGATATGGGGATTCAGCTGGCAATTGATGACTTTGGTACAGGACATTCCAGTTTCTTGTATCTGAAGAACCTGCCAGTGAATGAGCTGAAAATCGATAAAGAATTTATTGCAGACCTGACCGCAGGTTCCAAGGAAGAGATGATCCTGGAAAGTATTATCCATCTTGCAATTAAGCTAGGTTTACAGGTCACTGCTGAAGGGGTGGAAACTCAGCTACAGGCAGACATCCTGACCCGTTTGGGTTGTCAGCAGTTACAAGGATTCCTATTCAGTAGACCAGTTAGTGTGAAGGATTTACCCGAAGCCGCTATCGTTTCTTAATCTGTTTAATTTTATCAATCAGCCCCTCAATTCAGGAGCTACTTAATTTGAATAGCGAGCATTTCAGCTTTTGCACATTCAATCTGATCGGCAGACAGAGAAAGTACAATCTGGATTTTTCGGCCTTCAATTTTCAGTAATCGACCCGTCAACACCAATTCAGTATTCACAGGTACCGGTCGAATAAACTGAATATTCAGACTACCAGTGACACATCGAATTAAGGCTTCACCACCGTCAAAGGCGATGCCAGCTGTATGGCTTTTAAATGCTGCTGCAGAAGCTGTACCATGACAGTCCAGAAGAGATGCAATCAAGCCACCATACAGATGATCGGGTACACCGCCGGTATAATGAGAGGCGGGGCAAATATGTGCAATAGTCTGTACAAAAGGGACGTCCCAGTAACTTTTCAGTTGATGACCATGTGGATTGTCACGTCCACAGCCATAACAGTGGGTGTAGGGTTCAGCATACAGATCCTGAAAGGCAATCCTTGTCATTTTTTTATCCTTATTTAAATGCGATCAGTTGCTTCAATAAATTTATAAAGGTTAAATGATCTCTTAAAATATAAATCTATTTAAATAGGTTTCACCATGAGATAAAAGTCGATATTTCTCCCGAAATTTCAACCTGAAGACGGTATTCTTCTAAAACCTGTCCATTCTATAAACAAAAAGTACAGGAGAGGGTGGGCATTGAGGAATGAGTACTGCATTTAGAAATTCTGCTACAATATCGCCAATTTTTCATATTGATCGTGCTTGATCTTTTGCACTGCGGATCTGCAGTAGGTATTTTCCATGAGTTTTAAACAAGAGTTAGCGGCGCAGGTCGCTCAGCGACGTACATTCGCGATTATTTCCCACCCAAATATTTGATATCTATTCAAGCCCATTCAACCTATTTCAAATAGAATAATAAAAGCATTGTAAGTGCTGTAAAAATATAAAAATATTGATATTCTTTATCTGGTATATCTTTCAACCCCATTCAATAGATTTCAAGTCTAGTCAGTATGTTTGTGTATATATGTGTGTACACATTTTCTAGAATTTTCTATTTGAAAAAAATATGTACACAGGTGGAGTAAAATGCCTTTAACAGATACGTGGCTTAAGAAGAATCTAGATCGTGAACGTTCAGCTATACATACAGAGTCTGATCAAGATGGATTGAGCGTTCGTGTATCGCAAAAAGGAAAACTCACTTTTCAGATGCGTTTTCGATATAACGATAAGCAAGCTCGTTTAGACTTGGGAACCTATCCAAATATGAGCCTTAAAGAGGCTCGTATTGAATTGCAGAAAATGAAAGCAATTTTAGAAAAGGGACATGACCCGCGTATTCATAAAAAAGTAGAGCTTCACAAGATCACAGAGGCTATAACTTTTGAAGCGTTATTTCGTGAGTGGCATGCGAAATATAGTATTCCTAATAAAAAGAATGCAGATCAATATTTAAGATCATTTGAACTTTATGTTTTTCCAAAGTTAGGTAGCATACCTGCTGAGCAAATCACATTACATATGTGGTTAGATTTACTAGAAGAGCAATTTAAACAGTCGCCATCGATAACTGATCGCATTCTTACGAATACAAAGCAGTGTTTGGATTGGGGGATTAATCGAAAATTAATTGAGCAAAATCCCATAAGACATATCACTGGAAAGCGTGACTTGAATATTAAGAAAAATAAAACTGTTCGAGTATTACAAGATGATGAGTTGTCTTTAATTTTTAAAATTTGTGATGAGTCTAGAACATCATTAAGGAATGTTTTATTTCTCAAGTTATGTTTGTTTTATGGTAATCGATATAGTGAGTTGAGGCTTGCACGGAAATCAGATTTTGATTTTAGTAAAAATACATGGACAGTACCGTATGAAAATCATAAGACAGGAGAAAGTAAAGGGGACATTGTTCGACCTATTATTGATGAGATCAAACCGTGGCTTCAGTCTGCAATGGATTTGAGTAATTCTGAATACATTTTCCCACATGAAAATGGCAAAGAGCCAATGGGGCGTAGTGGGCCAACAGATACCCCTTATAACTTCATGCAATTTGCAAGGAAGAATTATAAAATTGAAATGGATCATTGGTCTATGCATGATTTACGGCGTACAGCAAGGACAAATTTCAGTGCGTTTACAAGTAGGGATGTTGCGGAACTGATGGTTGGTCATGTGATGCCTGGGGAACAGGGGACATATGACTATTATGATTATCAAAAAGAGATGTCGAAGGCTTATAAAAAATGGTGGAAAAAATTAAGTAATCTGTCTAGCTAGACAGATTACTCATTTGGTTGTTATTGAAATATTTGATTAACCATTCGTTAAACGTTTCTTCATCCCAAAGGCTAGTAGAGCCAGCGCATTTCTTAATAGGTTGAGGCATTGGTTGCTCGAACATTTTTTGATTAGGTTGTTGGTAACGCCATAAAGTAGATGCAGAGCAATTTTTGAGTTTGTGGCGAATTTCTTTAGATGTTAAGTAGCCCATATCTTTGATCCTTTTGTGATTATCGCAATTAGATAAAAGAACTAATTTTTTAACCTTAAATATTGGCTGGAAATCAACCTATAATGTTAAAACTATTAGATCAGTTCATTGATGGGGTAACTATAAAATTTAGAAAATGTTTAAAATAGAGCAGTACGCATATCTAGAAATATAGTAGTATTATGCTATGCAATTATCTGTATTTTAATAAATTATGATTGATAAAAAATTATCAAGGTTAGAGCAGCTTGAGCAGGATATATGGTTAAACTTTGGTTACTACTATCAGTGTGAATTGGATAATGAATTAATAGAAACGGAGAATCAATCATATATTGATCAAAAAGAAAAAATCATAAAAAGAATGCAGCAGAATGATTTTCCATTGAGTGAGCAGTCAGCTTTTCATTTAGAAATGATGGGAGATGTAGTTTCAATCCCTTTCAAGCCATTCCAGATTGCACAGCTTTTAATGCAGATAAATACATTAAGACCTGAGGTGAATAACTTGCCTGCCAAAATTTTCCAAAGGCAATATTCAGATATTTTAATTGCTTATGTGCAAATGCTTGGTGGGGCGGAGTTTATTCAGAATAGTACACTTGCCAAAAGTGCAAAGGCAATCATTGCAGTCAAAGCTCGTTACGACAAGCAGTTATACCCAAGACGTGAAATTATATATCGTATTTTAAGGGAACAAGTGGCATGTCATGGTAAATGGAAGAATCTAAATCAAGCTGTTCATTTTGTGCTTGATGATCTGGTCAAAGCTTTTGAGGTTAACGATATTGAGTGGCTTCAGTCTGAACTTGTGCTTAAGCAAAAAATGCTCAGTGAATTAGAGCAGGAGAGTAAGCAGTTGTACGCTAAAGCTCAGTCTGATGGCCTGCGCAGAAAGCCAGCATCAATTACGAAAAAAATAGAAAAATTACAGCTGGAACTTAACAATCTTAATCAGATACTGAAGGCAAAATATCCTTCTAGAGAGATGGAAAAGTTTGGGTATAAGATGCCTTACAGTGGTGGATACATTGCTGAAACAATCATCCATGAGTTAAGAAATCAGCCTGAAATATTAAAGGAAATTTTATTTAATAAAGATTAAATATGTGTTTTATATAAGACGCAGATTCAAATAATGGTCAATTAAGCTTTATACAATTCAGTGGTTGGAGTCACATTTTTTGTAAATAAATTTGGGTGATACGTATTCAGTTTCATAATAGAAATAGTTGTATTTAAGAAGTATTTCTCCGAAAATTGCTTTCCATGTCTTTTCATTTGTGCCCTCAACGCCTTGAATATCCATAGGATAATCAATTTCATGAGTGGTTAATATAATATTTGTATTTGGTGCAATGATGAGATACTTTTCATTTCTTAGAGGGATGAAATCTTTCATCGAAAGCGGTTTACATTCACGTTCTGTAGCACTATATACAGTTAGTACATAATTATTTGATAAATCACGTTGAACGTGAAAAAACAAATCTAAAATTTCAGATTGATACTTATCATGAAATTTATCAATCATTACTGAAATTTGTTGTGTAAGCCCTTGCTCAATAAATGATTTATCACGTGAATCACATTTATTCATATCGAATACATATGTAAAAATATTAAGGTTAAATCGTTGCTGAGTTTTGAAGAGCTTTTTCATTACTCGTGCATTTTCTTTTTTTAATTCATTAATAAGTTCTAAGCGTTGGAGTCTGTCAGCCATTGCTATTCGAGTCGTTGAATCTCTTTTTAATTCATTCACGAAAGAATTTACTGTAGGCAAAATATCATTGATATATTGTTCATTATGCAAATATAAATGATTGATTGGCCTATCTAATTCATATCCTAATTTTGAATAAGCTTTGTGTAATGCTTTTACACTTTGACTAAGTTTGAAAAATTTATGTTCGAGTAGCATTGGACTTATGCCGGGAAAATTTTGTAAATGTTCAAATACGTGATCGGTTTGAGGGGAGTTACTGACATAGTATTTACCCTTCTTACTGGATTTTAATTTGAATGCACTATAACTTGGATTTGTGATGATTGATGATATCTCTTGCATAATCGAAAGATTATGTTTATTAACACAGAAATGTATTTGATCGGGGGTATGTATCAAATTTATTTGGTTTGTTGGTGTGCTCATAGAAATTCAATTAATCAAGCTGATAGTGTTTCTATCCAGATGGAGGTGGATTCTAAAGTATTTTCAATTACTCTTCTGCAATAAATCTAGCTAAAGCATAATAAAGTATCTGATTTACCTTGTTGCATACTTGCGAGTGCTGTAGCCAAATGTTCGTTGATTAATTTGGCTCCTTTCAAGAATGAACTGCTCTGTTTTGGTTATGTGATCAATCATCTTATTTAAAGAGTCAATTTTTTCTTGATCATCATGAGTGAGTATACCAATAGCAAGATTTTTACGTACTTGCTCTTCATGATTGAAGCTTTGATAGATTCCTTTTTTTAAGGTTATTTTTTGCCATAATTCACCAAGTTTATAGGCAAAGTTTTTATCTTCTGTAAAAGTATTCGCATCCATGAAAAATAGAAAATGATAGTGATATCTTTTTAATGCTGAGTATTCTAATTTCCAAATAAAACCGATTATGGGGGGGACTTTATCATTTGGTGTATGAAGTTTTTTGATGAACATTCGAAGGTAGGTTTTTAATAATTCAAGCGTGACTGTATGATCAGTATGTATGGAGAAATCCATTTTAATTATGAGTAGCCTTCTGAATGTACTTAATAGTTTTTTAGCAAGCCTTTTAGCTTTCTTGTTCTGATTGAGACTTTTTTCTTGGCGTGACAGAAGTGTTTTTTGATAGTTTGTATCGCTTGCAATAGCACAGGCAAGCTGATGGCAAAAGTCATTTAAAATTTCAGCTTTTAACATAAATTGATTGGGTGCTAGGGCGATAGCATCATTATGACTTCTAAGCCAAAAATCACTCTGACTAACTGTTAAATGATGAAGTATTATATTTTCTTTTAATACCTTGCGAAATAAGTCCACTTCAGGACTTGTACATGTTCTATCTTCAAAGTAATGGGGGTCAATTCTTCGGAGAGAGTCATGTATATTTTTATCAGCAATCGAATAAATATTTTGCTTTTTTTGATGTGGTAAGTAGATAGGTTTTTTTTTAAATTTTCTTATATATAAAATGAGCTGAATGATTTCAAGTTGGCGATATGCCTCATTTTCATCAAATACTTTAAGCTCATAAGTTTTCTGAGATCCTATGCTTGTTGTTAAATCTTCATCTTGATTGGTAGAGGATGGATTAAGGTTGTTCATCATAGCTCTAAAATAAAAAAGTGGCGTAACTTTAGCCTAAGCAAAATCCGATAGATTGGCGATTAGCGTTATGTAGATGAACGAACTTATCGAAACTACAGGGTAGAGTGCTTAACAGGTAATATATATTATTATCTATAAGTAATATATATTAATAATATAAACAATATCTTATCTAGTTGAGTGAGTACTGTGAGGCACTTAACACAGTATAGCCCATACTCAAATGGGCTATAGACAATCTATAAATTACAATGAGTTCAAACAATCTGAATTAACCCTATAGTATGTTCCAAAGTCTATGAGCCTATTCAGCTAAGCAGGATGACTACAACATCCTGCTACAGAATCATGATCAGTAAAAAAATATATCTCTCACTTACATATGAGCCTTATGTTTCAGTGAGAACCTAAATGTACCAAAATATTCAATATGATCAGCTTTACCATGAAGCTGAAGTGCTGGCAGCAGTAGACCATTTCATTCAAGAAGTTTGCTTAGGTAGTTATGATCTATATCTTGAAAACCTGATGATAGACCTACAAAAATTAGTTAAGTCATTTAAGCCAATCTATAACGCTAATTTTTTCTATTGTAATACAGTGCAGATATTCATTGAGGTTGTGAACATCGTTGATCGCACACTCAGTCTAATGCCACAGGCAGACCATGATTGTATAGTCTGTTTTGATGATATGACAGTCTGGCATATTCTGACTTATATCCAATCATTATCAGGCTGTGTAAAACAGCAACTGATTGATTTTCAACAACGTGAATTAAAGAATCAGCAAAGCCTTTTTGAATATACATCCACACTCATTCATCATTATGCGAGAACACTGGTGGTTCGAGTGGATTTATCTATTAAGAAAGAATATCAAGCCTTATACAACATCCAAGTGTTCAATAAAGCGCTAGAAACATTGCTACGGCGTATAGCCGATCAAGATACTTGTTTTAGTGGGTTATATGGTTATGCATGGGCATTAGAGCATGGGGTTAGTAAGGGCTACCATTGCCATCTTTTGCTTATGTACGATGGAAATATGCATCAATGTGGTTTTGAAATGGGGCAGTGGGTAGGTGAGTGCTGGAAGCAGATTACACACGGATATGGTTATATTTTTAACTGTAACCATTCCGACTATATGGCGATCTATGAAGCGATGGGGACTTTAGGGATTGGTATGATTCATCGTAACAATGCCAGTGAAGTCTATAACTTTCTTAATTATATTGTCCCTTATTTGGTGAATGGCGAAAAAGAGCAGCAACACCCAAGGGTGAAAGACAAGTCGAATATGCGTAGCTTTGGCAGAGGGGTAGTCGATTCAAAAAATCGAAGAGGTTTATAAATTATTGACTTTTCAATAGAGAACACAACTATCAGCAGTGTTCTCTATAGGGTCGGGTTTGAGATTAAAATGATAAATTTACATTGCCTTGATCTGTAATCATTTCAGCTTCAAGTACCTGATCACAAGGGTATCTGAGTAAATGGAAAACGGTGGAGCTACTATACCTCAAAATTTTTTTAAGTCTTAATCAAGCTAGTTTGTAATTTCATATAAGTGATTCTTTCTTTCGCAGGCTTTTCAAGTAACTCTACATGAATTGAATATTGGAACAAGTTTTTTGCAGGTAGTCTGATTTTCTCAAAAAATGGAACTTGATCTTGCTTTATCCGAAACTCTTTCAGACCATTGTTAATCTCATTGAGATAATTGCGGTACTGACTCATCAAGCCTAAATATTGGCGATGGCTATCTTCAATCAAAATTTGAGAAAACTCATTTTGATTTAGGCGATGTGAAAGAATAAATTCTAGATGCATTCCAATAGGTAATATTTCCATCATTTGTTGGATAAATTGCATAATTAGCTCAACATGTTGCTGTGAACTAAGTTTTTGGGTTTCTACTAAACTTAGTAGGTTTCCAATAAAGGAGATTAAATGGTTTTTAAGCTGTATAGAGGATGACAAAGTATTATTGGCTAACTGATTAACATCTGTAAGTGGGGTTCTGTTGTCTAGTAATAGTTTAAAAGTCTGTAATAAAGCTAAATACTCGCTCGTTTTGTCTGTATAAAATAAAATGTTTTGTTCTCTGATATCCTGAGAAACCTTCAAGACGCACTGTTTTACAGCCTCAATTTTTTTACTTAAAATTTGAGTTTGGATTACCATTGCTACCATTAACGTCGCAGTAGAAATAGCTTGAGCTGCAACAATTGTGGTTTGCAATGTTGATTGCAAAGAGCCTAATCCTTGAACAAAAGTTTCAACACCTACAGAACTGACTTCTTTTAAAGGAATATGTTGAATAATGCCTACATGTTCGAGCCCCTTTTTCCAGTAGGCAACACCATCTCTAAAAATCACCTGGTCATTTGCTATAGCTTCTAAAAGCTCTTTTGAAAATTTTTCAATGTCGTAACTAAATAATTTATCTATCATGCTGATACCTTAGAACTCATTGTAGTTATTTTTATTTTCTTCATGCTTAATCCTCATCATCGCAACAATACAAGCAGCAGGTATTGTGACGCGATAAGCTGGAGCCGTAATATCTTTTGCAGTTAGAGGTAATGTTGCGGCTGCAACGAATGGATTTACCTTAATAAAATTTTTAGCCATATTTAATCCAGCTAAAAGTCCACCAGCTGTACCTGAAGCGGTTCCACCTCCAAGACTATTTTTAATCGTTTTAAGAGGGCTTTCTTTAATTGAGGTTAGTCCTAAGTATCCTTTTTCTTTCAATTTTTTATTAATGAAGTCCAGCTCATTAAGTTGAGTGATTCGACCAAAAAGGGTTCTTAGTACTTTTTCTTCAAGAAGACTGATATCAGAAGTATCTTTATGGAAATCTACACCTGTTTTTTTTGCAACATCTTCTAGTAGTTCACGATATACAACCCCTTTTCCTCTGACAAGGTTGACTACTGTATCTCCGCCAAATAGTTGAATTTCAGCAGCAATTGCTTTCCAGCTATTTTTATATAAATCGTCTTCAGTTGAGTACATGCTCATGTTTTTAACAAGTGTGCTTTTTAGCCCCCCTGTCCATTGTTCTGTACCTTCACTATCAGCGATTAGAGTATTTGACAATAACTTAAGATCTTGAAAATCACAATATTGTAGAAATGCTAGATCAGGATCTTCGCGAAATTTTGCTTCTGTTGCCATATGAAGTGTTCTCTTTATTACAAAATTTAAGTAAAGCTATTAGGGTGGGCAGTTTTTTAATTTAGGCGATAAAATTGATCTACCATACTAATAATATTAGAAATTTAATTTAAGTGTATCATTAAAAAATTATTAAAATTAATGTAATATTCAAAAGGATTGAATTAGAAAAAGCATAGTTGAAAAGATGGATAGAGATGATTTGATGAGTTTATTTAATAAAGCTCAAAATGGTGATATAGAGGCACTTTTTACATTGGGGCAATGCTTTCTAGTTGGAGAGGGTGTAGAAGAAGATAGTGAAACAGCTGCATCTATGTTTGCAGAGGCAGCTACCGGGGGGCATGCTGAAGCACAATATATGTATGGTTTAATGAACCGTTACGGGCAAGGTATTGATCAGGATTTTGAGGAAGCTGGATATTATTTTAATCAAGCCGTACAGCAAGGATATATAGAAGCAAACATTGAATTGGCAAAACTATTTTTATATGGATTAGGGGTAGATGAAGATTGTGACATTGCAGCAGCTTTGTTAATAGAAGCAGCTGATCATGGTTATAGCGAAGCAAAAGTTGAATTAGGTCTTATGTATGCTAAGGGTATATTCTTTGATAAAGATCCTAAACTAGCTGCAAAGTATTTTGGGGAGGCTGCCGAAGATGGAGATGCTAAAGGGCAGCTACATTTAGGTATGATTTTTAAGTTTGGTGTCGGTGTACCTAAAAACTATGAAATCGCAGCTTCACTATTTAAAAAAGCTGCGGCTCAGGGTGAAGAACAAGCCAATATTGAATTAGGTTTGCTATATGCTGAAGGCAATTTATAAATTTTCAATAAACTCATTTAAGATATAAGTTTATATAAATTAATATTTAATTAACCACAGGGGGAATCGTATGGGATTTTGGGATAAAGTTAAAGAATCAGCTAATAAAATTGCTGAATCAGAAAGTTGGGCAGCAATTAAAGAAACAGCTTCAAATGTTGGATGCAAAGTGGGTGTGCATTCAGGTAAACCTCAGCATGTTGAAGGGCAGCCTCAATGTTATATGGAATATACTTGTGATAAGTGTAATCAGCTAATTATTAAACAAAAACATAAGTTTCCAAGCAAATCGGATGCCAAATATCATAGCAATCGTTCATGTGAAAAGCGTTTAAAGTGTGAGTATTGTGATGCCGTTGAAACAGTTACAGTGCACGAGCATTGGAATTCTAAAGGGGTAGATGGTTATTGTAATAATGTTGAAAAATGTGCTCGTTGTCATACAGAACGTAAAAATGGCAAGCACCACAGCTTTATAAGAAGAGGCACGCAAGGGTCTAAGATTGTAGTGGAATGTATTAATTGTAGACATACTGAATTAAAAGATACTTGGAATTAAATGACTCCAAATTATTTCAGATACATAACATCCTAATGAGAATCATGAAGCTCTTTCGAGTACACATGAAAATATGAAATTAAAGCCTGTCATCGTACAGGCTTTTTTATGCCCTGAATTTAGGAGTCGAGTCATGAGCTTGAATTGCCCCTTTTGTCATTCAACCGAAATCATGATTGTTGAAGCAAACATACAACAAGCAAATTCAACATTATCAAATCTTGCATCACCCGCAGCATTAGGTGCCTTAGGCACAACCGTTGCGAAGTCTTTGAATTTGCCTCCCATCGTTGGAGGAATTGCAGGAACTGTACTCGGTGGTTTGTTTAATTCTTTTACAGAACAAAGCACACCTCCACAGCAAAGTTTGTGCTTCTGTCATAACTGCTACCAAAAGTTCCCCACTCAATATCTGAATTAAAAATAGATCCAATTTTTAGCATTATTTTAAAAAGGAATAAAACTATGGCACATCAACTTGAACAAATGGCTTATGTCGGTGAAACCCCTTGGCATGGACTAGGGAATCAACTAAGTCAAAACCAACCGATTGAAATCTGGGCACAGCAGGCAGGCATGGACTGGCGTATCGAGTCATCCAATGTCAGTTATATGGCACAGAATGAACGTGGGCAAAGCATCATCATACCGTATGAAGAACAGCGTGTACTGTACCGTTCTGATACCCATGCACCTTTGTCAGTGGTCAGTCAACGTTTTCAGGAAGTCCAACCTCGTGAGATCTTAGAGTTCTATCGTGATCTAACTGAACAATCAGGCTTTGAATTGGAAACCGCAGGCGTGCTTAAAGGTGGCAAGAAATTCTGGGCGCTGGCACGGACAGGTCAATCTACTGCACTTAAAGGCAAGGATGTCAGTAATGGCTATATTCTTCTTGCAACTGCATGTGACGGTACGCTTGCGACAACAGCACAATTCACCTCCATTCGTGTTGTCTGCAACAACACCTTGGCGATTGCTTTACGTGGTCAGAACAGTAATGCAGGTGTAGTGAAAGTTCCGCATAGTACCAAGTTTGATGCAGATAAAGTCAAACAGCAATTGGGCATTTCAGTACGTGCATGGGATGAACACATGTACGAAATGAAGCAGCTCAGCCAGCGTAGAGTCACTCAAGGAGAAGCAGCTGCTTTCTTTGATGCGGTATTTAATAACACCACAATGAGCATTGCAGATCAGGAAGAAAATATTATTCAGTTTTACCGTGATGTTGCGACTCAGGCAGCACAGGCAAATGCCAAGGAAAAAGCTGAGCCAAATGCCAAGGCGATGACTAAAGCAATGGACATGTTTAATGGTCAGGGACGTGGTGCAGAGTTGAGTTCTGCTAAAGGAACAGCCTATGGATTACTGTGTTCAATTACAGAATTTATTGATCATGAAAGACGTGCCATGAGTACAGATCATCGACTCGATTCAGCTTGGTTTGGTGCTGGCGCATCGATCAAACAACGAGGATTGGAACAGGCACTTAACATGCTTGCATAGTACGAAATATGCATTTTTCAATCATGGAAAGTTAGACCTAAATAAGCATTTTTAAATGGAATTTCTAATTTTAAAAATTATTAAAACCATAGCTTAGGCTGTGGTTTTTTTATGCCCATTTTTTGTGATCTCCATCATTTTACATAGCAAAATAATTAGGACTTCAATATGAATACCGCAATTTTAAATCCATCCATTCAACAGGCAAGTACTCCATTTATTGCCCCAAAATTATTCACAGCCAAACGCTTGGTCAATACCAAAAACATGACTCAAGCAGAATGGCTTGAAGTACGTCGTCAAGGCATCGGTAGTAGTGATTGTGCCGCAGCGTGTGGACTCAATCCTTATATGTCGATGCTTGAACTATGGATGATCAAGACAGGTCGAGTCAAACAATCCATTGAAGATGAAAGCGCAGGTCATGCCCCTTTATATTGGGGCAAACAACTTGAACCTTTGGTCGCTGAATACTACAGCATGCATACCAACAACAAAGTCCGTCGTATCAATGCCGTACTACAACATCCTGATGAGGATAAGCATTTTATGCTGGCTAACTTAGATTACTCGGTAGTAGGTAGTGAGGAAGTACAGATTTTAGAATGCAAAACCGCAGGAGAATATGGAGCAAAGTTATGGCGAGATGGCGTGCCTTTATACGTACTGTGTCAGGTGCAACATCAACTCGCTGTAACAGGCAAAAAGGCAGCACATATTTGTGTGCTGATTTGTGGGCATGAAACCAAAATCTTCAAAGTGACGCGCTCCGAATCCGTGATCAAACATATCATCAATGCGGAACGTTACTTCTGGGAGTGTGTGGAAAAAGACACGCCACCTGATGTGGATGCCAGTGAGTCGGCAGCCAAAGCTATACAGCAGCTCTATCCACAACATATTCCATTAACTGTTGAAGACTTGAGTCATAACGAACAAGCCAATCAATTGTTTGCTCAACTGATTCAAGAAAAGCATGACATTGAGCAGCATCAAAATAACTTTGATCAAATTAAGCATCAAATCCAGATGTTGATGAAGGATGCTGAACGAGCAACCTTTGCGAATGGTTCGGTGACGTGGAAGAAATCCAAAGATTCAATCAGTTTAGACAGCAAAGCCTTACTCAAACTTCACCCAGAAATGCTTGAGCAGTTTCCGCAAAACAAAGCAGGAACACGACGCTTTCAGATCTATACCAATGACTGAATTCATCACGTCGATATTTCCAGTCTTCAAAAAAGCGCAAAAAACCACCCCCGACCTACCGACTCCCGAAGGAACGGTAGGCCAACAATGGCGGTCTTTGCATTTCATCTGATCTTTAAACGGTTTTGTATTTGCTTACATAACAAAGGGTCAACAGTAAAATTTTATTTAGAGGAAAATTATCATGATTAAAGGTTTAGCAATCACACCACCGATCCTTGGACGTATCAGTATTGGTAAAGTTGTTGAAAAGAACGGTAAACGACTGCCTGAAAAGGACGACCAATTTACCATTACCAGTCAAATCCAAAGCAAAGAGGGGTGGATCAAACATCCGCTTGATGAGCAATTACGCAGTAAAGCACCGAATCAAAAACTCCGTACCATTCCAGTAAGGATGATCTTCAATGATCCTGAGCTGAATCTAAGGGCTGAGTACACCTTGTTTGACCGTCAAACAGGACGGCCTGTCTGTGTAGGCAATGGTGAAACCTGTCAGCGACTCACCAATCAAGGCGTAGAACAACATTCCTGCCCATCCCCTGATTTATGTCCTTTAGCTCAAGGAGGCAACTGTAAGCCTTATGGGCGTTTGCATGTGAACTTAGATGAATCGGATGAACTCGGTACATTTATTTTTAGAACCACTGGCTTTAACAGCATTCGGACTTTGGCAGCACGACTGAGTTACTACCACGCTGCATCGAATGGTTTACTTTCATGCCTACCACTGCAACTTATACTACGAGGCAAGTCCACCACACAAAGCTATCGTACGCCTGTGTACTATGTGGATTTAACATTGAAAGATGGGGTTAATCTGCAACAAGCTATTCAAATGGCGCAAGAGATTGACCAGCAAAGTAAACAAGCAGGTTTTAATCAAACGGCGTTAGATCAGACTGCAAGGCAGGGTTTTGCCAATGCACAGTTTGAAGTCAATGCAGAAGAAGGTTTGGATTTTGTGGAGGAGTTTTATAGTGATGAAAATCAAGAAACTAATATTGAACAAGTAAAGTCTGAAACTACAGCTCGAACCAAGGCAAAGCCTAAACCGAATCAAGGGGAAGGATTTGTGCAGGATATACAGAAAGGATTGCAGAGGAGTGTAAGGGCGGTGAATTAAATAGCTTAAGTGTTGATTGATCAGCTAGTGATTTCAATACATCTATGTTGAGGAATTTCTTTATAGTAGGGAGTACAAGCTCCCTTATTTTTTTGTGCACATCAATGGTTGCTATTGTCTAAAAAATGATTAGTACGTTAACTATATAAATTAACTTATGGGATTTAGGTTTTTGAGGGCATAGGGTATTTGTATTAGCATTTTTATATGGTATGAAATTGTACGTAGACTTTTTATTTATTGAATTTTAAATATTTATTGATAGATTGGAAGTCAAGTAGAAAAACTGCGAAACAAATATTATGTGGTCAGATATCGAATCAAAAAAGGATTTTTTAAATTATTCTGAAGCCTCTGAAATTGTAGTCAATGTATTAAGTAATCCTACAATGTTACCGATTTCAATAGGAGTATTTGGCTCTTGGGGGACAGGAAAATCAACAATCTTAAATTTGATTGAACAAAAGCTACAATCAGAAAATGAAAAAGATTATATTCTTATAAAGTTTGATGCATGGCTTTATCAAGGGTTTGATGATGCGAGAGCCGCATTAATTGAAGTTGTTGCTTTAGAGATAGCCAAACTTGTAGAGGACAATAAGACCCTTTTAGATAAAACGAAGACAATAACTAAACGAGTAAATAAATTACGTTTGTTAGCAATGGCCGCAGAAGGTGCTTCTTGGATGGCTGGAGTGCCAACTTTTGGTGCTGCATACAAAGCAGTTGAAGCTCTTGGTGATGGGATTAAAGGGAAAGCTGATTCAGAAGATGGTGAGGCAATAAGTAAAATAATAAAAGATGGTCAGAGTAGTTTAAAAGAACTTTTGAATGAAGAAATGACATCTGCACCGAAAGAAATAGCTGCTTTAAAAACAGAATTTGCAGATTTGCTTGTGGGATTTAACAAGAAAATAGTCATCTTCGTAGACAACCTAGATAGATGTTTACCAAAGCAGACTATACAAACATTGGAATCATTACGCTTATTTTTATTTATGCCCAATACCGCTTTTGTGATAGCAGCTGATGAAGATATGGTAAGACATGCTGTTAAAGAACACTTCAATGGTATAGATGAAAAACATATTACAGACTATTTGGATAAGTTAATTCAATTTCCAGTTAAAGTTCCAAAAATTAGTACTCGTGAAGTTAGAGCATATTTATTTTTACTTTACGCATCAATTCATGAAACCTATGGAAAGCAACAGGTTAAAATAGAAGCATTAAGAACTGGTTTAGAAAAGAATTTGAGGCTTTCTTGGAAAGAAGATCCGATTAGCGTGGAGAAAGCTTTGCTACTCTTAGATTCGGATGGTCCAAGTACATTCAATCTTTTAAATGATTTTACTGTAGCCGATCGAATAGCACCATTATTGGCAACCTCCAAAAGCGTTGAAGGTAATCCAAGAATTGTAAAGCGTATGCTAAATGTAATAAGTATGCGAAATATGATAGCAAGCGCCCGACAGATGCCTGTGGATTTGAAACTTATAGCAAAAATGGCATTGTTTGAAAGATGCTGTAAATCAACTGCGATATCTATTCTCTACAATGAAATTAATGCTACTGCCGATGGAAAGCCAGAACTATTTAGACAGCTTGAGGCTGTTAAAAATGATCTCGAAGCTTTTGAAGAAAAATTACCAAAAGATTGGAAAGAACACAAAGTCTTCCTTTTTGATTGGGTGAATTTGGAACCGTCTATTTCAGATAGAGATTTAAGACCACTTGTTTATTTAAGTAAAGAAACTGTCCCACTTCGCATAGTTTCTAGAGGTTTATCTGAAATTGCAGATAGTGCGTATAGGCTATTAATAAGAACATCCAAGGTATCTTCGCCATCTGCAATTAAAGCAATTGGAACAATTCCTCAAGGGGAAGAAAAAGATGTAATGCGTTTGATTTTAGAAGAATTAAGACAACATTCAAATTGGAGTGAAATACCATCAGGTTTTGCTGGTGCATTTTTACTAGCACAAGAATTAGAAGAAACTAGGGCTCAGTTCAAAGCCTTGATTTCAGAAGTTATGCCAAAACTTAAACCTTGGTTTAAAAGTCTTATTAAAGATGAAGTTTGGTTTAACAGCTAATTTATAAGTTATTAAAAGGAAGGAATTATGGGAACATCAACTTCAAGTAAGGGGCCAAATGGAAAGACTCCATTAGTGCCATCTTGGGCAAATGAGGGGGGAGGATCAATTGCATGTGGAATAGATAATACTCTAGGTGAATTTAGGGGGTATTTAGGGAAGGCAGCGAATAAACCATCGGGTCCAAGTGGTACAAACTTAAGAAAAGCGATTGGTCATTATGCTAAGAATGCAACAGGTGGAAAAAAGGTAGGTCCTCAACGCTACCAAAAACTTATTGCAACTGGTGGAGGTTTATTTGATTTATTCCAGAATATTCAAGCTGGAAATGACTATTTAAACCTGAAAATATCAGATCTAAATGGTAAACCTATTGATATTGTTATTGATCAAATTATAGAAAACCTTTTAGTTATTGATGGAGACTCTGAGCGAATCAGGGCAAGTTTAAATCAATCTTTAGCTGAATGTTTAGATGGGATAGATGAGTTTGATTTCAATCAAATTTCTAGTGATATGATTATTGATTTAATGCTGAATTACACAGAGCAGTATTTATTTCAACAAATTGTCTTAGATTCAAGAGCTGCTTTTGATAAAGCTGATACGCCTGAGAATGTTGCTAGTCTTGAGCAGGATCTACGTTCCTTAATAAATTCTTCAGTGGATAAGCATATGAGTAAGCAATTAAAGAATGGTACGAATTCATTAACAAGAAAAGATATTGAAAATATACAAATGAAAGCCTTAGAAGATATTTGGGGTGAATGGGAGGACTATTTAAATGATTGAGCTTTATTTTGAAACTGATAGTGCCAAATTACCACCTTTGTCAGATCGATTATTACCTGTTTTGATGTTTGGGAAGTCTGCCGTTTCTGGCAAATACAATAGTATTGGTGGAGCAGCACTAATTGAATTTAGAAGACTTCAAGAGGAATCGGATGAAACAGCTTTTGATTTAATGATGCTTTCATTAGCAGTAACGGCTGCTGATACTTTTGTAGAGAGAGATAGTCGAGCAGAAGATGCATGGTGTCGCCAATTAAAGATAAACCTTCCAATGTTAAATCCAACTCTTTGGGATAAACAAAAACCGCTCTTAAAGGAAACATTGCATTTTTTAAGTGGAGACTTGTGGGATTTTGAATTTAGACAAAGTGACTTTCAAATCCCTGAAATGATGAAAGGTATGAAAGCACGAAAAATTTTCATAAATAAGCATGATTCTGTTTGCTTATTTTCAGGAGGTTTGGATAGTACAATTGGTGCGATAGATTTGCAGTTTCAAGGAAAAAAATCAGTTTTAGTCAGTCATGCTTACCCAAAAGATAGACAAAAGCAAGATGGTGTGTACCACAAGCTTCGACTTAGTAATGCTAGATTTCAAGTTGTAGCAAATCCTCGGAAAGTTAAAGAAATTCCAGCAGATGTTCAAATGAGAACGCGCAGTTTTAACTTTATTGCCTTTGGAGCTTTAATCGCTACTGCTTTGAGTAAAAACCATCATTCAAATAAGATAATACCGCTTTACATTCCCGAGAATGGCCTCATTTCTATTAACCCTCCACTTACTCCTAGGCGAATAGGTTCATTAAGTACGCGAACAACACATCCATACTTTCTAAAAAAATTAAATGAACTATTTTCAAGTATAGATTTACCAGTAGAGTTATTAAATCCTTATCAGTTCAAGACCAAAGGAGAAATGATGCTCGAATGTAAAGATCAAAAGTTATTGAAAAAGGTTGCTACTGATACAGTATCCTGTGGGAAATGGAAGAGGTCAGGAGTGCAATGTGGTAAGTGCTTACCGTGTTTGATTAGGCGTGCCTCATTTAATGCATCCCAATTTAAAGATTTAACTGATTATCAATATTCTGTTTTAAGTGATGTGATTAAACGAGATAAGCAGAGGGATGACCTAATGTCTATGGTTATGGCGATCAGCAAAATTAAAAATACTGGAAACACAAATTTGTGGGTAGCAAAATCTGGATTTTTGCCAATAGAGCCTAAGGAACGTCAGCAAATCATTGATACTGTTTTAAGAGGGTTTGCGGAAGTAGAGCAGTATCTAAAAAAAGAGAATTTAGGTGTAAACATTTAATGTTTCCGTTGATCGATTTTCATTGTCATTTGGACTTATACGAAAATCCACAAGCTGTGGTCTCAGCTTGTGGAGAGTCAAATTATATTTTGTCTGTAACAACTACGCCAAAAGCTTGGTTTGGTACAAAGAAGCTTGCTGAAAATCATAAACGAATTCAGACAGCCCTTGGTCTTCATCCTCAAATAGCACATGAGCGTTATGACGAGTTAGATTTTTTTGATTTACTAATCAATGAAACAAAGTATATAGGTGAGATTGGTCTGGACGGCTCATCAGCACTGAAAGCTCATCAAAATATACAAAGTAAAGTTTTCCAACATATTTTGAAAACAGCTAATAGTTCTTCACCTAAAATATTAACTATACATAGTCTTAATGCTGTGGAAGCGACTTTAGATGGATTAGATACTTATTTTAATAATGGTATACCAATTTTACATTGGTATACAGGGAAACAGGATGGTTTAAAAAAAGCCATCGCTCAAGGATGCTGGTTTTCAGTTAACCAAAGGATGTTGTCTAGTGATAGAGGTCGGTTGCTTGTAAGTCATATACCAAAAGATAGAATATTAACTGAAACAGATGGACCTTTTGTTAGGAATGGGAATAAGCCGCTACAGCCAGCATCGGTCATGCCTGTTATTAATAAGTTAAGTGATATTTGGGGAGAACCCAAGGAAAATGTTCAGAATCAAATTTTTGAAAACTTAAGAAGGCTTTTAAGTGCAGTGAATTAAAGTCTTGGTTAGTTGTGTTTTGATAAATATGAGGTATTACACATAAATTAGCAAAAACCTTATTTTTGAAATATTAAATAAAACTAACAGAAGTTATCTATCGGGTAAGTATAAATGACGACAAAATATGTCGTGAGGATAAAATTTTGTTATTTATATATTTTTTTATTTATATAAAATATTAGACAGCTATTGAATGGTTCTGTGCCTACATGAATATTATCCAAATTGAAGAAAATATAAAACAACTTATTCACTTGATTTCTCAGGGTAAGTTGGCCCACAAAGATTTTATCTATGAATTGCTTTTAGCTTATGGTCATCGTAGTCAGTCTGTGTGGCGTGTACGTTCAGGTGAGCGAAATTTAGCTGAAGATAAAGAGAATTCCGTTTTTTGGAAGCGTCAGCTTTATTTTAAGATCGCAAGACAACAGGATCTACATGTTCTTATCGATGAAATGAAGAAAGAGAAGCGAACTGAAACCAACAAAATTCGTTTCTTGATTGTGACCGACTTTAAAACTATTTTAGCCATTGATACAAAAACAAATGATCCATTAGATGTTCCTTTCGCAGACTTAGCGAAGAAATTTGATTTTTTCTTGCCTTGGGCAGGCATGGAAAAAGCTGTATATCAGGGTGAAAACCCTGCGGATGTTAAGGCTGCTGAAAAACTAGCAAAGCTATTTGACGAAATTAAAGCCGATAATTTTGATGAAAATGACTTAAATAATAAAGATAACTTACATCAACTCAATATTTTCTTATCTCGACTTTTATTTTGTTATTTTGCTGAAGATACCGAAATTTTTAAGGACAAACAGTTCACTTCGGCAATATCCAAGAGTAATGAAGATGGATCAGATTTATCAGCTTTAATTAGTCGATTATTTAAAGTGTTAAACCAATCTGCTGAAGATCGTGAAGCAGATTTACCTGACTACTTAGCAGATTTTCCGTATGTAAATGGCGGTTTGTTTAAAGATGATATTCAAGTACCAAAATTCACACGTAAATCACGTAGGATTTTAATTGAGTGTGGCGCAGAGTTAGATTGGTCTGATATTAACCCTGATATTTTTGGATCAATGTTCCAAGCAGTAGTTCATACAGAACAACGTAGCAATATGGGACAGCACTATACGTCTGTTCCAAATATTATGAAGGTGATTGAACCTTTATTTTTAAATGATCTTTACGAAGAACTAGAAAAGAATCAGAACAGCATAAATAAATTATTGCAACTACAGCAGCGTTTAGGGCAATTGAAAATTTTTGACCCTGCATGTGGTTCAGGAAACTTTCTTATTATTGCTTATAAAGAGCTTCGTAAGTTTGAAATGGAGCTTTTAAAACGTATTCAAGAGCTTGAACTTGATAAAACAGGTCAGCTTTCAAAACCATTTTCAGTAATTCAGGTTTCTCAATTTTATGGTATAGAAATTGATGATTTTGCTCATGAAATAGCAATTTTATCTTTATGGTTGACTGAACACCAAATGAATCTATCTTTTAAAGATGAATTTGGTGAACTCATTCCTACTTTGCCATTAAAAAATTCAGGTTACATAATGAATGGAAACTCACTTCAAATGGATTGGAATGAAGTTTGTCCTAAAGATACTGAAAGGTTCATCTTAGGAAACCCTCCATATTATGGAGCTAAAAAACAAAATAAGGATCAAAAAAATGATATGGCATTAGTTTTTAAGGGATCTAAAACTTATAAAAATCTTGATTATATTTCCTGTTGGGTAAAAAAAGGGGCTGAAATAATTGATGTAAATACAAAACTAGCTTTCGTTACTACTAATTCACTAGTTCAAGGTGATCAGGTTGACTTACTCTGGTCACATTTACCTACAAATAACATTGAAATTGGTTTTGCACATCAAACATTTAAATGGGGAAATAGTGCCAAAAAAAATGCTGGCGTTAGTTGTGTTATTATAGGATTAAGATCAAAATCTGAAAATAAAAGACTTATTTTCACAGATTTAGTTGTGAAGTCTGTGAAAAATATTTCACCTTATCTTACTGATAATAATGATTTAATAGTTAAAAAAAGAAAGGAAAGTATTTCTAATTTACCTAGAATGGTATATGGTAACATGCCACTAGAAGGTAATTATTTAAAACTAGATGCTGATGAAAAATTAAAAATAGAAACAGAGTATCCTGAAGCAAGCTATTTAATCAGACCTTTAATTGGTGGAAATGAACATTTATATAATGAAAAAAGATGGTGTTTATGGATAGATAATTGTGATTTAGACTTTGCGATGTCTATTGAACCTATTAAAAATCGAATTGAGCAAGTTAGATTATTTAGAGAAACTGGTGGAGAGGTTGCGCAAACATTAGTTTCAAGGTCACATCAGTTTAGATATCGTCATGAAGCTAAAAATTCACTTTTACTAATTCCTTGTACTTCTTCAGAGAGAAGAGATTATTTACCAGTTGGTATTTATGATAGTAATTATATAACTTTAAATTCCGCTCAAATTATCTATGATCCCCCTATAGAGTTATTATCTATTTTATCATCCAAAATGCATATGCTTTGGACTAAAGCTGTTGCAGGAGCATTAGAATCACGAATTAGATATTCAAATATTCTTTGCTATAACACTTTTCCTTTCCCTAAAATTAACGAAAATCAAAAACTTTTATTAATCAATCAAAGTATTGCTATCTTGCAGGAGCGAGAAAAATATTCAGATAAAAATATAGCTGATATTTATGATCCTGAAAAAATGCCTCTCAGTCTGAAAAATGTTCATAAAGAAAATGACCTGTTAATTGAAAGTATCTATAGAAAGTCTATATTTCAAGATGACAATGAAAGATTAGATTATTTATTTAAGAAATATGAGAAAATGGTTGGGGATAACTAATGTTATGAAAAATTTAATAGAAGTAAATTATCAACAAACTGGAAAAAGCACCTCAATCAATAATATGGGGATGCGGGCTATGCAAGCTCGTGCATTTGAATCTCGCAATAGTCAGTATTTACTGTTAAAAGCCCCACCCGCATCAGGTAAGTCTCGTGCATTAATGTTTTTGGGATTGGATAAGCTACACAACCAAGGATTGAGCAAAGTTATTGTAGCCGTACCTGAACGCTCTATTGGTGGTTCATTTGCTAGCACTAAGCTGAGTGAAAGCGGCTTTTTTGCAGATTGGGACATCAAACCTGAAAATAATTTATGTACTGCTGGTGGCGATAAAAGCAAAGTAAAAGCCTTTAAACGTTTTATGGAAGGTACAGATCAAATTTTAGTATGTACACATGCCACACTAAGATTTGCTTTTGAAGAACTCGAAGATCATGTATTTGACAATACATTAGTGGCAATTGATGAATTCCACCATGTTTCAGCCGATGCTGACAATATTCTAGGTACTGTTCTTAAATCTTTAATGGACAATACCACGGCTCATATCGTTGCGATGACAGGTTCATACTTCCGTGGTGATAGCGTTCCTGTACTTACGCCTGAAGATGAAGCGAAGTTTGATAAAGTTTCTTTTAACTATTACGAACAACTTAATGGCTATACCTATTTAAAGTCTTTAGGTATTGGTTATCACTTCTACAAAGGACGTTACTTTGCAAAAGATGATGAAGGCGTTATTGCAATTGCAGAAGTACTAGATACAGATAAAAAAACCATCATTCATATTCCAAACGTAAATTCAGGTGAATCAACCAAAGATAAATATGATGAGGTGGATGCGATCCTCGAAATCATTGGTGAATTTGTCGCTAAAAATCCTGATACTGGAATTATCACCGTCAAACGTGCAGATGGTAAGATTTTAAAAGTAGCGGACCTCGTTGAAGAAGATGGTCGTGATAAAGTTGTTGAATATCTACGTAACATTAAAACCGTAGATGATCTTGATCTCATCATCGCCCTAGGCATGGCGAAGGAAGGCTTTGACTGGCAATTCTGTGAACATGCTTTAACGATTGGTTATCGTGGCTCTTTAACTGAAATTGTGCAGATTGTGGGACGTTGTACACGAGATAGCTCGAACAAATCACATGCGCAATTTACTAATCTTATTGCTCAACCTGATGCACAGGATACTGAAGTTAAATTTGCAGTAAACAATATGCTGAAAGCAATTACTGCATCTTTATTAATGGAACAAATACTCGCACCAAACTTTAAGTTTAAAACGAAACGTGATGATGAAGATATTGTTCCACCGGGTACGCTAACAATCAAAGGTTTTAAAGAACCAAGCACAGCAAAAACAAAGGCGATTATTGAAAATGATCTTGTGGACCTAAAAGCAGCGATTCTTCAAGATGCAAAGGTGATTGCAGGTTCAGCAGGTAAGGTTGAGCCTGAAGTGGTGAATAAAGTCCTTATCCCTAAGATTATCCAAACAAAATATCCTGACTTAACGAAAGCTGAACTTGAAGAAGTGAGTCAATACTTAGTAGTAGACTCAGTGATTAGTACAGCAGAAGTCAAAGAAGTTGGCGATAAAAAATTTATTCGTATGGCAGATAAATTTATCAATATCGAAGACCTTAATATTGATTTAATTCAATCTGTGAATCCATTCCAAAAAGCATTTGAAATCCTATCAAAAGAAGTCACAGTCAATGTACTAAAATTGATTAAGGAAGCAATTGAAGCAACTAAGATTAGTATGACTCAAGAAGAAGCCATTGAGCTATGGCCTAAGTTAAAAGCCTTCAAAGTTCAGTTTGGTCGTGAGCCTAGTCTAGAATCAAACAACTTAATTGAAAAACGATTAGCTGAATGCCTAATTTATATTCGTGAGCAACGTAGAAGAGCTGGAGTGTAATACGTGGAAGATTTTAGCTGGCTTCAAGATATGATTGCTGATGATGACTTAGGTCTTTTAAACGTAAAAAAAAAGACGTCTGCTCTAACGGCTGATGAACAATTAGTCTCTAAGTTTAATGAAATTAATAATTTTGTGACACAGCATGGGCGTGTACCTGCGAAAAATATGGCAAATATCACTGAATATATGCTCGCTAGCCGTCTAGAAGCGATGAAAGCCAATCCAGAGCAATACATGGCTTTAGCAGATTATGATGAACATAATTTGCTGCCACAACATCAGGATTAAAGATATGTCAGATATTAAATCACTTGAAGATATTTTTAACGATGATGATCTAGGTTTGCTTGATGATGGTAAAGATGGTGACATCTTTAAAATTAAGCATGTGCCTGTCCAACGTGCAGCAGCAGATGAAGTTGCTAAACGTAAACGTTGTAAGGACTTTGATCAGTTTGAGCATTTATTTAAAAATGTTCACAGAGAGCTTCGAGAAGGTAAGCGTAAACTATTGCCATTCCATGATAAAAGTTATCAGCTTGAAAAAGGCAGTTACTATGTATTAAATGGTCTATTAATTTATTTAGCAGACTTTACATTTACTAGGGAAGATAAGACTGTTAATAATGTCCGAACTAGGAAAGATGGTCGAACACGTACTATCTTTGAAAATGGTACAGAATCAACCATGCTGTACCGTTCATTAGCTAAAGCATTATATAAAGATGGACGTATTGTTTCAGAAACCAATGAGCAAGCAAATTCCAATTTCTATACTAATTTTGGCGGTATCACTGAAGATGACACATCGACAGGCTATATTTATATTTTAAAATCTAAAAGTACAGATCCTCGTATCCAATCGTACGATCATCTTTACAAAATTGGTTTCGCCACAACAACTGTTGAAAAACGTATTGCGAATGCAAAAAAAGAGCCTACTTATTTGATGGCTGATGTTGAAGTCATTGCTGAATATCAAGCTTTCAATATTAATCCTCAAAAATTTGAATATTACTTACATGCTTTCTTCGGTGAATCTTGCCTTGATTTATTGGTCGCAGATAAAGATGGTAAAAATCATCAACCGAAAGAATGGTTTATTGCACCTTTACACGTAATTCAGCAAGCTGTTGAGTTGCTAGTAAATGGGCAGATTATGAGTTATCAATACAATAAGTTTAAGAAAGAGATTGAGTTGAGATAGCGGTATTCTCAAAAGATAGTAATAAAACTATGTATTGATTTTAATAAATTTTTTGTGTAAATTTACTATGCCTTTGGAGTGGACTATCCAGCTCGCAGAGGGATGCAGTTTGAACTGTCCAGCAGTTTATTGAGAAATATTGTAATAAAGAACTGAACCATCAAGGTTGTAAGTTGTTCCAATAGTATCAGTACACAGTTGTTCATCATACTAGCTCCAATAGTATAGCATATTAAGTTAATGCGTTATCCGAGGATGTTTTTCGGTAAAATTAGTGCTGGATTTGAAGAAGTAAGAACATTTTCAGATCAAAGTTTAAAGACTCCGTAAGGGCGTAACGTGAGACGCGACACAAGCCCTTACGGATCTGCTAAATAGGGATTAGCATTGAATTTTGAAAAATATAAAAATGAAATCTATGATAAAAAACATATTCTAAGAGTTCAGAATAAGAAAATTCCTAAATCAAGAATTCATTTTGATACACCACTTGATGCTCAAGCCGCTTATTCTCTTGTCGCTCAGCCAGATAATGTAGCTAAACATTGGTTTTTACCTTTTATTGGATTTGAACAACGTACAGGCTTTGTTGCACAAAGATTTGAAATGCAAAGCGCCCCTAATTGAGCCAAATTTAAGGCGTAACTTGGGTAAGTGGGCGACCTAATTCCGTAAATCTGTTAAGGACTGCTACACGTGCATGGATCTCATTCACTTGGCTACCAAAACTCCTTGCGCTGAGTTTATCTCCTAATAATTTAATGCAGTGCATCTTAGTTTCAACCAAACTTCGCCGATGATAGCCTGACCATTTTTTCCATAGTGTCCTGCCTAAACGTTTAATTGTTCGAAGTAATTCATTTCGCTCTAGCGAGCTACTCTTTGTATCTTTCCATTGTTTCGCATTTTTTCTAGGTGGAATCACCGCATGCGCTTGCCGATCTGCAATGACCTGACGGCATTGCTTGGTGTCATAAGCTCCATCGGTATAAACAGAGTCAATCCGCTCATCTTGTGGAATCTGATCAAGTAAATCACCAAGCACCTGTGAATCACTGACATTATTGGTTGTAAGCTGAACTGCTCGTATTTGTAGGGTTTTGGCATCTATACCAATATGAAGTTTACGCCATTGGCGACGATATTCAGATCCATGTTTCTTGCGTTTCCATTCGCCCTCACCTAGAAACTTCATGCCTGTAGAGTCCATGAGTAGATGCAGCCCATCGCTACTTTTTTGGTAGCTGATTACAATATCAATATGCTTTTGTCTTCTACAAAGCGTGGTGTAATCTGGAGCTATCCAATTTAATCCGCAAAGTTTAATCAGACTTTGTACAAAGCCAGTAACCATACGTAAAGACAGACGAAATAAGGATTTAATCATTAAGCAGCATTGGATGGCTGCGTCGGAGTAGGTTTGATTTCGCCCTTGTTTGCCTTTTGATGGAGCATACCATTGCGTAGCAGGATCAAACCAAATGGCAATATTTCCGCGACTCATGAGTGCTCGGTTATATGCGGGCCAATTGGTTGTGCGGTAGATTTTGTGTGTAGGCTTCTTCATTTGAAAATTATATCGCTAAAAAAGCCTTTACAGATAGGTTTGTGCAACAAAGCCCAACGTACACGAAAAATTAAAAGTCATAATGGTTTAAGTCGTAGAGCCGCTAAAAAACGACCTTTAAGATATGCAGCTAACCAAGACGGTTATATTTATGCCTATTATTCACATCTTCTCACTGAAAAATATGAAAATTTCATAAAAGATACTCCTCTACAAAACTCAGTATTAGCCTATCGCGCATTGGGTAAATCAAACATTGAATTTGCTAAAGAGATTTTTGATTGGATCAGTCAAATAAGAGAATGTAATGTACTCACAATTGATCTATCAAGCTTTTTTGATACTTTAGATCATGGAATTCTGAAAGAACAATGGCAGCGTGTTAATGGCGTACCTTGCTTATCTAAAGATCATTATATTGTTTTTAAATCATTAACTAATTACTCATTTTTAGATATAGAAGAAGCTCTGGTTGCTTTAGGATGGCCCGATAAGTCAAAAAGAAAAGAGAAAGGTGAAAAAACTACAAATCCTTTGAGAAAAAAAACTAGCAAGCCTTACCAAGCCCTAGATGATTTTCGAAGCATTCGAAAAAAACAAGTTACTAATGCTGATGGTGTTGTTAGATATCTAATCCAGAAACCAAAAAAAATAGATGGGAAAAGATATGGAATTCCTCAAGGTTCTCCTATGTCTGCCATACTTTCAAATATTTATATGTTGGACTTTGACAAATATTGTTGTGAGTTAGCGAATAATTTTGGTGGAATATATAGGCGTTATTGTGATGATATTATTTTAGTTTTTCCTCAAAACATAGAAATGAGCAATGTTTATAAAACTATTGAAGAGCTATTGCTTAATCATGGAGGAAAAGAGTTAAAGATAAATCCAAGTAAGGTTGAAAAAATAAAATTTACTTGTATTTCAGGTGAATTGAGAGCTATCAACGTAGATACTAACATTGATAAGCCCCTACAGTATCTTGGATTTATATACGATGGTCAAAAAATATTGATCAGATCATCTAGCTTATCGAATTATTATCGACGTTTGATTTCCAAAATTAGAGCATCAAAAAATAAAGCTAAACGAAATGAATCAAAAACTTACCGTAGAAAAATCTATCGAATGTATAGTCATCTAGCTCATAAACAACGAAATTTTATAACTTATACATATAGAGCTTCAGAGATCATGAATGATTTATCTGTAAAAAAACAGTTATCCAACCACTGTAAGCGCATCCATAATGAGTTGGAAAAATGAATAACGAATTATAATGGTAGAATTAAATAGACTTTAAATGATTGAATAATTGTAAAATCAATATTTTACAATAGATCGTATAATTCTAAAATAAATTTGTAGGAATAGCCTCCTTATGAAATACCAACCGCCTTATACCATCACATCTAAAATCATTCATCTAATTGCACAGATTAGTGAGAATATAGGGCGCTTGACTGTTTTAGAAGAAATCCAAGACAGCTTAAAACTACGAAAAGCTAATCGTATCCGTACCATTCAAGGTTCACTGGCGATTGAAGGTAACACCCTCAGTACCGAACAAATCACGGCGATCCTGAATGGTAAGACCGTAATTGCACCTCCGAAAGAAGTACAAGAAGTTCGTAATGCCATTAAAGCCTATGAAGCCTTTCAGCAATGGAAACCGAGTCAAGAAGCAGACTTGTTACAAGCGCATCAAATTTTAATGACTGGCTTAATTGATGAAGTCGGTCAATACCGTCATGGTGGTGTTGGTGTGATGTCAGGTGATCGCGTAGTACATATGGCTCCTCCAGCTAATCAAGTACCACGCTTAATGATTGATTTGCTGGAGTGGTTGAATGATAGTGAAGAGCATCCATTGATCCAGAGTTCAGTATTCCACTATGAATTTGAGTTTATACATCCATTTGCTGATGGTAACGGTCGAATGGGTAGACTATGGCAAACATTGATTCTTAGCCGATGGAATCCAATCTTTGCCAATATTCCAGTTGAAAGCTTGATTTACCAAAATCAAAAAGCTTATTACGAAGCATTGCAAGCAAGTACAGGTCGTACTGATTCAGCCCCGTTTATAGAATTCATCTTACAGATGATTTTAGATGCAATTCTTAGTTCAACTGATACCTCTCAAGATAGCGATCATGTTACCGCTCAAGTTAACGTACAAGTGAGCGACCAAGTTCAGCGTTTAATTTCAGCAATGAAGCTAGAAGACTACACTTTGGCTGAGTTGATGCAATTGGTTGGTTTAAACCATCGGGCAACATTCCAAAAGAATTATTTGAATCCAGCAATAGAAGCAGATTTGATTGAGCGTACTATTCCAGATAAGCCGAAAAGCCCTAAGCAAAGGTATCGTCTTAAATCATGATTTAGCTTGAAAAAATATTTTGTTACATTTTTACTTAAACAGTTAGACATGAATGAGAATTAAAAAGCGTAAAGTAAGTTTTTTAAATTAAATAATTCATTATTAATCAGTAACTTATACAAAATTTTTCTTGATTGTGTTATCGGGTTTTGGTAAAAAAAGTACTATTAAGTTTGAGATCAATGTGATGAGTACTTTTGAAATGCAAGGTCTGACATGGAAGGCGAGGTCAAAGTATCAACAAGATGCCATTTTGATTGAAAATAAAGTTATTCAACATGATGGACTCATCACTAAACTATATAGCCATTCTGAAAAAGAACAGTGGTGTGTTGCTGTAGCGGATGGGATTAGCAATAGTCCAGTAGCTGAGCAAGCAGCCTATACAGTTTTAAATGCTTTAATGCAAAATAAAAAGATAGAAACTTGTCAAGCATTTACCATTCAGCAGTATCTTGTTGATCAATTAGCACATCAAAAAAATAGTTTTGGAGCCAGTTCAACACTTGCACTCATTCAAAATAATGGCGAACAAGGTTTTGTGACAATTCAACATATTGGGGATAGTCGAGTATATTTGTTTAGCCAGCATGATCAAAAGTGGCACTGCCTGACGAGAGATCATAATTATCTTGAACAGTTAAGAGAAAATGGCGAGATAAAAGAAGGGGGAAACTATGCCAGTATTTATGGTGCATTATTACAATACTTTTGTGCTGATCCTTTGCATGAAGTGATGGATTTTACAACAACAGAAGAATATTTGACTGAGAATGATGCCTTATTAGTTTGTACCGATGGTGTGCATGATGTGATGGAGTGTACGGAATGGCCTGCTTTAAAAGTAGATATGGAACTTCGAGCATGGTTAATCGACATGAAAGCGTCATTAGATTCTAAACAGGCGTATGACAATGTCAGCATGATCTTAGTACGAGCAAAATTTTAATTCATTGAGAATGGGGGAATTATGCAATCAGACGATCTTTTTGAACGTGCCAAATTATTCATAGAGGAAGTAGGTGTCGTTTCGGTATCGAGTTTACAACGTAAGTTTTTAATTGGACATACTCAAGCAGAACAAGTGCTAAATCAGTTAATTGAAGAGAATATTTGTGAGAGCCACTTTGTTCAAGAGCAAGGCTATATTTTAAAAAAATTTCGAAGTAAGGTAATTTAGAAAAGGATACGGTATGTCGATCAGATTAAAAAATCTTTATAAGCTTTTGATTGAGAATAGGAAGCATGAAGTTTTGGGATGGAATAAAGCATATAAAAATTTTTATAATCAGGTCGAAAAAAAACGAGAATGCATAAAACAAGGAGAAACATTATCAGAGAGGGGTGAAAATTTTCTACAGCAGCTTCTCTATGATAAAAATAATGGTATTGCTTCTCGTGGGCAGTCGACTTTGAGTGAAATCGACTTCCGTAAGGTTATTAAAAATAAAGAATTTTTAACAGCCTTAGAACAATTGATTCTTGAGCCTAATATAAGAAGCTACAAAATATTTCAAGATCTTTGGTCTGAATATATAGAAAAAAATAATCCAGTGCTTGTTAATAGGGTAGTTGCTGCATGTACTCTTGATGTTTCTACAACGGTAGACTCAGGTAAATTTAACCAAGTTTTTAGTTGGTTAATGCGTGAAAAAATTATTCCAATTTATCCAGATAGTGAACCTCAAGATTGGTTTTCAAAAAATCAATTTTTGATGGAGATTTTGAAACAGGTATTCAGTGAAGAGATGCAGAATCAAGAGACAGACGAATTTTTTTTAAGCCAGTTTGTTTGGGAGCTCTATGAAAATTTGTCAAACCCATTCAGTTTAAAAAAACAAATTATTAAATACGGTGCTCCTGGAACAGGTAAGACTTTTCAGGCTCGTCAGCAAACTTCACTTTTGTTTGATATTTGGAAAGAGGAGTTTGCTCCTGATACTGATTTTACTCATCAAGGTCAGATTGAGTTAGTGCAATTCCATCCGTCTTTCAGCTATGAGGATTTCATTGAAGGACTACGCCCTATTTTAGATGAGAATGGACAAGCCCAATTAACATTACAGAATGGGATTTTTAAAGAGTTTTGTTTAAAGGCTGGTAAATGGGAAATTGATGTATTTAATTTGCATCTAGATAAAGAATGGGATGAGATAAAAATCCTTGATTTACATCCTTATAAAGATCAACTCAGTAATTCATATTGGGACTATATCTTTAGAGTAGAGGACCAAACTAAATTAGTTTCTAATGCTATCCCTCCATTCTTTTTTATTATTGATGAAATTAACCGTGCGGAATTATCTCGTGTTTTTGGCGAGTTAATGTACTGCTTAGAATATCGTGGTGTTAAGGGCAGTGTTAAAACCCAATATGCTAATTTGAATACGAAGAAAACAGGCATACTGGAATTAGGACAGACCTATCAATTTTTCATTCCTACCAATATATATTTAATTGGCACAATGAATACGATTGATAGAAGTGTGGAAAGTTTTGACTTCGCTCTTCGGCGTAGATTTTCTTGGCAAGAGGTGAAGCCAGATACAAGGTTGTTGAAATTCTACCTTTCAGAGCATTGTGCTAAATGGATTGAATTAGCAAGTAGTCTTGAAGAGCTTAATGAAAATATAAAAGCTCAAGCTTTACTTGGTAATGATTACCAGATTGGGCATGCTTATTTAATGAATTTGAAATACCCTAAAAGTTTAAGCTTAACTGAGGTGAAAGCTTTGATTTGGGAAGATAGTATCAGACCATTGTTGCAAGAATATTTACGTGGTACAGGTGAAGAAGCAGAGTTAATAAGATCTTTTAGTAAATCTTTTGGGGTCTAATGTGTGGCTCTTTAATGTCATTAAAAATGGAACTCTGGTCGACAATCAAATTTATACAGTTCAAGATGGAATACTGTATAACCGACGATTAGATAACCCTGTTAAGCTAAATAAAAGGGCTAGTGGACAATGGACGTATCCTTATAATAACGACCAAGCAGTTTGGCACTTTATTAATAGGTTATCTACTGATGTCAATGATTCCTTAATGGAGCGTGGTGCTGATGCTTTGGTTCTCTTTAACGATAGTGAATATGAGCATAATACTGATGACGCTTTATTAAGAGTTAGTGGTATTAATGCAGCTAACTTTACTCTTACCACAGGAAATCTTATTGGCTTTATTAAGCAGGGAGATTATTCATTAAAGATTAGTTCGCGATTTGGGGATAATTTCTTAAGATTTATTATAGCTGACGCTGACGGATTTCTTGAACTGGAGAATTTCGGAGGTCAAAATATAGGGGAGGGTTATGAATGGCTCCTTGCATATCTTTGGAACATTAAATTTAAGCGGGCGTATCGATTAGGGCTTCCAAAAACATATATAACAAAAAATGAGAAGTTAGGGCGAGTGCGTGGGAAGATTGATGTTGTTGATTATTTTAACAATAAGATGTTAGGAAAACATTTATGTAGTTATAGAGAGCATAGCTATGAAAACCCTTCAGCTTCACTTTTCCTTGCTGCTTATGAAATTATAGAACATTACTCATTTTGTCAGCATACGAGGAATATCTATAATACATTTCTTATTGCTAATAAAGGGATAAAAAGGACGAGACAGGAGATTTTGCGAACGCAATATTTCACAAATCCATTTTATAATGATTACAACGTTCTTATAGATTTATCTAAGAAAATCATAAGTCAAAAAAGTTCGGATTTTAGTTCAGATGAAGCATCGAGCTCATTTCTATTTGATGTATCTATGCTTTTTGAATATTTTATTCGTAAGTTAATAAAAAGAGCAGGAATAATTGTGCGTAGTAAATATGCGCAAATTCATAAAATATCAGCAGGTATCAATACTGGATATATGAGGAAATTAGAGCCAGATCTTGTTCTGGAAAGTGCTGAAGGTCTTTATATATTTGATGTTAAATATAAAACTTTCGATAGTAGATTTGGCGTAGGTCGAGAGGATCTATTTCAGCTCCATACTTACATAGGTCAATACGCTAATGAGGCGAAAATCAAAGGATGTGGCTTTATATATCCAATATCAGAGAAAAGATGGGCATCACTTCATTTAGACAGTACTAATGGAGTAATTTCTACTAATATAAAACAACATGGCGTGGATATTCCTTTTCATGTTGTATTCTTTAAAATTACTGAATGTGATTTAGAATTTAATCTGTCGATGAGGAATGAGTGTTTAGATTTTTGTACACGCTTAAAAGAAAAAATTATACAAATGGTTTAACTTACTTTCAGTAATAGGATCTAGATTCTTCAATAGACAAGACTTGAATATAGCGAGTTTAAATCTGCTACAATTGCGCCAATTTTGAATTCCCACTTTTTCAGTTTTAGTACATATTTAGAAATGTGTACATAACTGTGTACATATTGTAGATTTTTCTCATGTTTAAAGATCAATTAGCTAGAGAGGTAAAGGCTCGTAGAACCTTTGCTATTATTTCCCACCCTGATGCCGGTAAAACGACCATGACAGAAAAACTGCTGTTATGGGGGCAGGCAATCCAGGTTGCCGGTATGGTAAAAAGCCGTAAGTCTGACCGTGCGGCGACTTCGGACTGGATGGAAATGGAAAAGGAACGTGGTATTTCGATCACGACCTCGGTCATGCAGTTCCCGTTTAAAGACAAGATGATCAACCTGCTCGATACCCCGGGGCATGAAGACTTCTCGGAAGATACCTACCGTACCCTGACTGCTGTGGACTCGGCGCTGATGGTGATTGATGGTGCAAAAGGTGTCGAGGACCGTACCATTAAATTGATGGAAGTGTGTCGTATGCGCGATACACCAATCATCTCTTTCGTCAACAAAATGGACCGTGAAATCCGTGAGCCGCTTGAGCTTCTGGACGAGATCGAAAACGTCCTGAAAATTAAATGTGTACCAATTACCTGGCCGCTGGGTACTGGTCGTGACTTCGCTGGCGTATACAACCTGATCGAAGAAAAATTCTATGTCTATAAGGCGGGTTTCGGTTCAGTGATTACTGACATCGAAGTACGGGATGGTTATGACCATGCAGACCTGCGTGAAAAAGTAGGTGAGCTGGCATGGGCAGCATTTGAAGAATCTCTTGAACTGGTTCAAATGGCCAATGAGCCATTAGACCGTGAAGAATTCCTGGCAGGTCGCCAAACACCAGTGTTGTTCGGTACGGCATTGGGTAACTTTGGTGTAGACCATGTCTTGAATGCATTTAGTGAATACGCACCGGAGCCGAAAGCGCATCCAACCCAAAACCGTAAAGTTGAAGCAACTGAAGAAGGTTTTAGTGGTTTCGTCTTCAAGATCCAGGCCAATATGGATCCGAAGCACCGTGACCGTATTGCCTTCATGCGGATCTGTTCAGGTAAGTATGAAAAAGGCCTGAAAATGAAGCATGTGCGTCTGGGTAAAGATGTACGTATTAGTGATGCATTGACCTTCCTGGCGGGTGACCGTCAGCATCTGGAAGAAGCATGGCCAGGCGATATTATTGGCCTGCATAACCACGGTACTATTCAGATTGGTGATACTTTTACTTCAGGTGAAGATCTGCAGTTCACAGGTATTCCACACTTTGCGCCGGAAATGTTCCGTCGTGTACGTCTGAAAGATCCATTGAAATCTAAGCAGTTACAAAAAGGTCTGAAAGAGCTTTCTGAAGAAGGCGCAACCCAGGTCTTCATGCCGCAACATAATAATGACCTGATCGTTGGGGCAGTGGGTGTGCTACAGTTCGAAGTTGTCGCATATCGTCTGAAAGAAGAATACAAAGTAGATTGCGTGTATGAGCCTGTGAGTATTAATACTGTGCGTTGGGTTTCTTGTGAGGATGAAAAGAAATTTAATGAATTCAAGAAAAAAGCCCATGACCAGTTGTCTGTTGATGGTGGCGGCCACCTGACTTATCTGGCACCAAGCCGTGTCAATCTGCAACTGATGCAGGAACGTTACCCTGACATCGTGTTCCGCAATACCCGTGAACATTAACTAATAAAATGATTTAAAAATAAAACAGCTTCTCAGGAAGCTGTTTTATTTTGTGCTACATTCACTTATCTTTTCAAATTTGCTTGGGAATATGAAACTTAGCAATGCAGTCATGCTGAGTTCAGCAATCAGTTTAGGATTATTGCTGGGCGCCTGCGATCAAAAAAAATCAGAACCAGAAACAAAAACTCAGGATGCGGTAGTCGAAATTGAGCAAGTAGAAAAGGCAGATGTATTGCCTTATCTAAATATTCAGGAACAGCCGGCCAAGATTGCACTCCCATTTTGTGAAACCAAAAACTGTATCGAACTGGATATTCAGACCCTAGATACGGTAGATCCATGGCTGAACCAGTGGATGGAACGTAAACAGGCACTGGTGATTCAGGATCAGATTCGGGATAAAGATCAGCAGCAGGACATGAGCTTACAGCAGGCCGTCAATGCCTATGTAAAAAAGTCAGATGCTTGGCAGGAACAGATTAAAATCAATAAAGCCTATCAACTCTCCATGTATACCCGCATCCCTTATCAGCATAATCAGTATGTGTTAATGCAGATTGGGGTGGATACAGAGCAGGAAAATGTTACGGTGAAGGAACGCTATTATTTTTATGTGGCAGACCGCCGCAGTCAAAAAAATCTGACTGCCTTAGATATTATTGATCCACAAAGACGGGTCACGATGGACAAGATCGTGCAAGATGCTTATGCAAAATGGCTAAAAGAAAATAGTAAAGAAGTCCGACAAACTGCCCCGAAAAAACTGTATTGGGGGCAAGCTGACTGGTTCTTTGATCAGGAGGGGATTGGGCTGCATTATCGTGGTGGAGAAATTGTCAAGGATGCTAAACAACTTGATATTTATCTTAGTCAAGAACAAACACAACAGCTCTTGAAAGCTGAAGTGTATCAGCATATGTTTTAGGATTGATGCCCGAGAACGGGTGGAATGTGATGTAACACAAAAGGGTATTGAATGCCAAAATATAACAAGATATTCGGCCTGTCTGTACTGGCGACAGCGATTCTGTTGACTGCCTGTCAACCTCGAGAAAAGGAAGCCAAAGAGGTTAATCCACCGGAAGTCACTCAGGCAGAGCCTGAAATCGTCCAGCTCAAGGGTGAAACCGAAAAGCTTAACCTGGATCTCCCGGAATGTGATGGTAAAAGCTGTCCTGAAATCACCATTGAACGTCTGAACAGTAATCAGCGTTTTATTGATGAATTTATTGATCAACAGATTTTAGCCCGACTGAAGGGTATGCTTGATGTTGATGCGATTACGTCAGCGAAAGTACAAGCTGCCAGTGAGCCAACACCTGTTCAATCCGCAGCTTCAGAGGCAGCTGTAACTCAACCCCAGCTCAGTGCACGTCAGCAGCTGGAAAAGCAGACTATTCCTTATATGCAGACTTTCCTGAATCTGGACAAGGAGCTGAAAGCACTCAGTGCCAATCACAGTATTAGCCTGATGATCAAGCCGAAGATCCTGAATCCTGGAAATCCGCTGGCAACAGTAGTATTAAATAGCACACATTATCTGGGTGGGGCACATGGTTCTACTGCACAGAACTATTATAACTTTGACCTGGACAGTAAAAAGCTGGTCAAGCTGGATGATATTGTCCTGCCAAAACAAAAGACTCAGCTGGAAGCCAAAGCGCATGAAGCCTTTAAAACCTGGGTAATTGATTCAGAGCTGGCAACTGATGTTGCAGAATACGAGCAGGCCTGGAAATTCAAGTTAACGGATAATTTCTTCCTCACCAAACAAGGTCTGGCACTGCAATATGCAGAATATGAAATTGGACCTTATGTGGTCGGCTTGCCGCGTTTAAATATTCCTTATAGTGATTTACAGGGAATCTTAAAACCAGAGTATCTGCCGAAAACTGAACAGGCTGCTTCAGAAGCCCAAGTTGCAAAATGAGCCTGAAACTGTTTGATACGCATACCCACTTCGATATTCCTGATTTTGATCATGACCGGGAACAGTTAGCTTATGCTGCTAAAAAGGCAGGCGTGGAAGGGCTAATCCTGATCGGTTTTTTACAGCAGCGTTTTCAGGACCTGATTCAAACCCAGCATTTTTTAAATGATCTTGCCGATGCGCCAAGGAGCTATTTAGCCCCCGGCTTACATCCTTTTTATATCGAGCAACATCAGCAGGATCATTTGCAGGATTTAGAGCAGATCCTGCAAACTGAAGACTGTATTGCCATTGGTGAAATCGGTCTGGATACGTTTCTGAAACAGCATAAGCAAGCAGAAATTTTCCAGAAGCAGAAAGACTTTTTTGCTGCTCAGATTGAACTGGCACAGCAATATGACAAACCGATTTTACTGCATATCCGTAAATCCCATGCGGAAGTACTCAAAATACTGAAAGAGCATCAATTTCAACAGGGCGGTATTGCGCATGCCTTTGGTGGGGGAATTGAAGAAGCCAAGGCTTTTGTCAAACTGGGTTTCAAGATTGGGGTGACAGGACAAATTACCAATTCCAATGCCAGAAAACTGCATCAGGTGGTACAGCAGATGGGCCCGGAACATCTGGTCCTTGAAACCGATTGTCCAGACATGACGCCCTTATGTTGTCAGCATTCTACTGAACAGCGTACCCGCAATACGCCTGCAAATCTGCCCTATGTGCTGCAAGGACTGGCTAAAAGTTTGCATATGGATCAAGAGGAACTGGCAGAACAGCTCTGGAAAAATACCCATCAGGCTTTGCATCTGGATATCTAATATAAAATCCTTGCATCAGTCGAAAACTGTATTTCAATGTATGATCCAATGAAAAAAGGCGCATTATGCAATTTCTAAAATACTTTAGACTTGGCATCATGCATATAAATTATTTTGAGTGAGATTCACATGGCACAAGGACTATTGGCGGGTAAGCGCTTCCTGATCGCAGGTATTGCAAGTAAGTTATCAATTGCTTTTGGTATTGCTCAGGCATTACACCGTGAAGGTGCAGAACTTGCTTTTACCTATCCAAATGAAAAGCTGAAAAAACGTGTAGATGATTTTGCTGCACAATTCGGTTCTGAATTGGTATTTCCTTGTGATGTGGCGGTAGATGCAGAAATTGACCATGCATTTGCAGAACTGGCAAAACACTGGGATGGTCTGGATGGAGTCGTGCATTCAATCGGTTTTGCACCTGCACATACCTTAGACGGTGACTTTACTGATGTGACGGATCGTGAAGGTTTCAAGATTGCACATGACATCAGTGCTTATAGCTTTATCGCGATGGCACGTGCTGCAAAGCCACTTTTAGCTGCACGCCAAGGTTGTCTACTCACTCTGACTTATCAAGGTTCTGAGCGCGTGATGCCGAACTACAACGTGATGGGTCTGGCGAAAGCATCTCTAGAAGCGGGTGTACGTTACCTGGCATCTAGCTTGGGCGCAGACGGTATCCGCGTTAATGCCATCTCAGCTGGTCCAATCCGTACCCTTGCAGCGTCTGGCATTAAATCTTTCCGTAAAATGCTGGATTTGAATGAAAAAGTGGCTCCGCTTAAACGTAATGTCACTATTGAAGATGTTGGTAATGCTGCATTATTCCTGTGCTCACCATGGGCGAATGGCATTACTGGCGAAATCATGTATGTTGATGCCGGTTATAATACGGTTGGCATGAGCGCAGAGCTGATGCTGGATGCAGAATAAGATTTTTAATACTTATTTCAAGCAAAGAAAACCCCTCAATTGAGGGGTTTTTATTTTTTATGCTAATGGACAATGATGTAAATCTGATGACATCAAGTCTAAAAAATAGGATGAAGATAATTTATCTTTTAATACTTTGCCATTAAGATGCTTAAAACAAAAAAACCAGGAAAATAAACATGTTTAAATCACTGTGGATTAGCATCATTTTCATCATAGGCTTAGGTCTGGGAACTTCGGCTATGGCAGTAGAAGAGCACCAGCATTACAGCATGCGTGACCTGGATAAAAATTTGAAAAAATTTAAAGCTGCAGAGGATTCTAAAGAGGCACAAGCAGCATTACAGATCATGCAGCAAACTGTAAAAAGCTACCAAAAACATTTACCATCCAAGCTGCAAAAACTGAAAGCCGAAGATGCACATGTAGTGGCCTATCAGGGATTGCTAAAGGATTTACTAATAGAGATTAAAAAGGCAGAACAGCTGCTTGCTGCTAAGCAGTTGCAGGAAGCCCAAAATTTGTCCGTGAAAATGGATGAGATTAAAAAGCAGGGGCATCAAGCCTTTAAATAACTTATAAACAGACCATAAAAAAGACCGCAATTGCGGTCTTTTTGATTCAGGATCAAACGATTAAGCTTGACCTTCAACAGCAGTAGCTTGCGCACGTTGCATGTTGGCTTCGAATTCAGCATCAAAGTTGATTGGTGTAAGCAGTAGCTGTGGGAAGCTACCTTTAGTGACCAGATCATTCACTGCTTCACGAAGGAATGGGAACAGGATGTTCGGGCAGTACGCACCAAGAATATAAGGCAGACGCTCTTCTTCAACGCTATCAATCAGGAAGATACCTGCTTGAGTGACATCAACGATAAATGCTGTATCACCTTCGTTGTTTGCCTGTACTACCACTTTTAAAGCGACTTCAAAGTGAGTTGGATCAATCTTTTCTGCAGAAGAAGACAGGTTGATGTTCAGCTCAGGTTGCCATTGCTTGGTAAAAACTTGTGCCCCAGGTACTTCAAAAGAAATGTCTTTGGTATAAATACGCTCTAATGCCAATTGTGGTTGAGCTTGTTGTTCTTCACTCATTCTTTAATCCTTAATATGAGGTGATAATTAAAGGGCAATTAAGCCAGTAATTCGTCGAGTTTGCCTTCACGCTCTAAAGCATAAAGCTGGTCAAAACCGCCGATGAATTGTTCATTAATAAAAATCTGTGGCACGGTACGGTGATTGGTGCGTTGCATCAAATCAAGACGAACCTGCGGATCTTCTTTAGACAGATTGATTTCTTTATATTCTACGCCCTTACGCTCAAGGAGCTGTTTTGCACGGACACAGTATGGACACACAGTCGTTGAATAGATAATGACTTCAGCCATGAATGAATCTCCTGATCGTATTATTTACTTTTCACCAGAGGTAAGCCTTGGGCTTTCCAGTTGCTGATGCCGCCATCAAGACGGTAAGCATCTGCATGACCGACCTGTTGTAGCGCAGTACCTGCAACTTGCCCAAGATTACAAATGAACACCAATGGGCGATCTGCTGTTTTTAACTCTTCGACATGTTTGGTAATTTGGCTGTATGGAATATTACGGCTACCGCTGATATGACCTTCACGGAAATCTTTGGCATCACGCAGGTCGATCAGCATAGCATTTTTTGCCTTAACCAAAATTCCCAGCGATTGCGGAGAAATTTTGCGACCGTTACGTTGACCTTCGATAATGAAGAACAAAACCACCAATGCTGCAAGTGCACCAAACAAAAAGGGGTGATTCCCCATAAACTCGAACCAACGTTCCACAATTCACCTAATTACAATTTCAAAATTGCCAAGAGTATAGCTCATAAATATGGTGATCAAAATCACCGCTTCAAGGGCTAAAGCTTAAGAATATCAATTTTTTTGTTGAGCTTCCGTGATTTCATCAATTAATCGCAGATAGCTGTCCAAACGACGCGGCAAAATTTCACCTGAATCTGCTGCCTGACGTAAAGCACATTGCTTTTCATGTTTATGCGTGCAGTTACGGAACTGACAGTGCCCTAGCAGATTTTCAATCTCTGGAAAACCGGTTTGTACCTTGTCTAAAGTCAAATGCCACAGGCCAAATTCACGAATCCCCGGAGAGTCAATCAGCGCTGCGCCATCACCAAAGGAAATCAGGCGTGTTGAAGTTGTTGTATGCTGACCCAATGCCGAGTTTTCAGAAATAACATTCGTTTTTTGAGCTGCATCCGGCACGATGGCATTGATCAGGGTGCTTTTGCCTACACCTGATTGCCCCACAAATGCGACTGTTTCATCATTGAGACGCGCAGAAAGTTCAGTCAGATCTCCCTCAGACTGGGTCTGCATGACTTCATAACCCAGATTTTCATATTCTTTGAGCAGTTCCAGAATTGGATCATTTTCCTTGAGCAAGTCTGATTTATTCAGGACTAGTAGTGCGGGAATCTCTGCATCGGCACAAGCCACCAGATAACGATCAATCAGGCCTGGCGCTGGCTCAGGCAATGGTGCAAATACAATCACAATCAGGGAAATATTGGCTGCGACCGGTTTAACCTTGTGATAACGGTCAGGTCGGGTCAGCAGTGATTTACGCGGATGAATCGCAGTGATAATTCCCAAGCCAGTATTTGGATCAGCCTGCCATTTGACCCGGTCACCTGTGACCAGCAATTCAAGGTTAGTACGGGTATGACAGCGCCACACGCTGCCCATTTCAATTTCTTTCCAGAAGGGTTCAGGTTCACCTTCAGCCACCACCGGTTTTTCAGGATGCAGTTCAGGAACCGAAAGCGCCTGGACTTCTAGCTGTCGACCATAATGCTGCACGACCAGTCCTTCCAGGTCTTGGGAGGTATCCGCCTCTTCCTGACGCGTTTTGTGCTGTTTTTGAATACGACGTTGTTGTTGTTCAGTTAAACGACGTTTACGTATTAAAGCCATTCAAATCCTAAAAAACCATGGGAGCGAGATGGCAAAAATAGCATGAAGCAGGGTGTCAGTTACAGCATCGACGTAATAAATTTGCTACTATAAATGTTTTATAGCCTAATAAGATTGCACATTTATGAGCAGCACCCCGGATAGCCGCCTGATTTGGATCGACCTGGAAATGACAGGTCTGGATACAGACAATGACCAGATTATTGAAGTTGCAACGATTGTAACCGATGACAATTTAAATATTCTTGCCGAAGGTCCTGTCCTTGCAGTTCATCAGTCGGATCGTGTGCTCAATGCCATGGATGAATGGAATACCCGTCAACATGGACAATCGGGTCTGGTGGAGCGTGTGCGTCGCAGCAAACTTACTGCACAAGATGCTGAACAACAAACCATTGAATTCTTGAAAAAATGGGTCAATCCAAAAGTATCACCCATGTGTGGTAATTCGATCTGTCAGGATCGTCGCTTCTTGCACCGTCTGATGCCAGAACTGGAGCAATATTTCCATTACCGTAACCTGGATGTGTCTTCAGTGAAAGAGTTGGCAAAACGCTGGCGTCCGGAAATCATGAGTGGTCTTAAGAAAAATGCTTCACATCTGGCGATGGATGATATTCGTGATTCAATTGCTGAACTGAAATACTATCGTGAATATTTTTTCATTATGAACAAGTAATCCGGACATTGAAAAAGAGGCGTAAAGCCTCTTTTTTATTTACTTGAAGAGAGTCTTTTATTATAAAAATTGTCGCTGCTTTCAAACAGTACCCAGGTGAGCAGGACCAAAGCAAGATGGATCTGGGTTTCATGTTGATCAAAGACAATTAAAGCAAATAATCCCAAAGTCAGTAAGCGAATCATGATACTGATATAATAATTTTTCTGCTTTTTGAAAACTAAGCCATAAAGATAAAGCAGGAACAGAACAACCATGAGTGCATAAAGAGCGTTAAATAGCATACTGACCTGACTCCCTATAAGCTGAGAAGGATTAAAATATTCTGGTTATTAGGCTTCTTTCATAAATCATTTTTTAATCATTAAAATGAAATTCTCCTCTTTGTAGGAGATGAATAGCACTACTGCGCAAGGAAAAGGTTATATCTAAGAAATCTCCCTTCTCCTCTTGCGAAGTAATACTTCTCATTCTAGAGGGAGAAGAAACTTTCAATATCTATTTAAATATGAATATAACGATCATTTTTTGATTTTTGAAAAAGATCTATTGTGATGATTTTAATGGCGAATAGAATTTGATCGATTTTAAGCTTTTTATGGATGGTTAAAGAATAGTTTTTTGACTGATTTTGTGTCTGAATTTTAGTGGCAGTCAACCGGCTGCGAATTTGCTAAAATGCCCCCGATGTTTTTCTTGCTATTGATGACCTATGACTGATCTGCTTCAAGATGATGAATATGACCGCCGCTTTGCCGGTGTAGCCAAAATTTATGGCGATGACAGCTTTAATCATTATGAAAACAGTCATGTGATGGTGATTGGAATTGGCGGTGTCGGTTCATGGGCAGTTGAAGCACTGGCACGTAGCGGAATCGGTGAACTGACTCTTGTTGATATGGATGTAGTGGCTGCATCGAATATCAATCGCCAGTTACCCGCGATGACGACCACCTTAGGCCGTGAAAAGATTGAAATCATGGCAGAACGCTGCCGTGCGATTAACCCACGTATTAAAGTAAACTTGATTGATGACTATCTCACGCCTGAAAATGTCAAAGAAATCCTAGCGGGAAAACCTGACATTATTCTGGACTGTATTGATGATGTAAAAGCTAAATTTGCTTTGATGCTGCATTGCCGTTTCAACAAGATTCCTCTGATTGTCTCGGGTGGAGCAGGCGGTAAACTGGACCCATTAAAAATCCGGGTGGCTGATTTATCCAAAACTGAACAGGACCCGATGCTGGCAAAATTACGTGCGCAATTACGTGCTAAAGGCATCTGTAAAAAACCAAAAGAGAAATTCGGCATTACCTGTGTTTATTCAATCGATAATCCATTCTCCAATGCCGACGTCTGTCCAAGCGCGGGTTTACGCTGTGGTGGCTATGGTTCGGCGGTAGTGGTGACTTCCAGTTTTGCCATGGTTGCAGTATCAGAAGTGTTGAAAAAGTTGGATATGAAGCGAGCAAAAGCCTGATATACAAAATAAAAAAGTACAGTTACTGTGCTTTTTTTGTGCCTGCGTTTAGAATGAAAACTATATTCATATAACAAAAAACAATATCAGGGAGCAGCTATGTGGTTCTTACTGGTGCTGATTTTGGGAATCGTGGCGTTAGGGATCTGGATGTGGAAGCGTCCTGACCCGGTAACACGAGATCAAGCCAGGGCAGTGCAACATGACCTATGGATTGAACAGATTGAGGCTCAGCTCAAGCACGCGGCTCGTCTCAGTACTGAAGGACAGCAGTCGAATTATGAGCGTGCCTATCAGATCTATCAGGATCTGGCTCAGCAGCAGGAAATCCCTCAGGCCTATGTTGGTATGGGGCTGATGGAACTCAAAGGTTTGGGGCGTCCGCCAAGTACCGAAAATGCGATTAATCTGTTTGAAAATGCATTCCGTCTTGGCAGTGATGAAGCTGCTTACCATTTGGGTCAGGTCTTTGAAGATGATCACTATCAGCATCGAGATCGCGAAAAAGCACTGTATTGGTATCGTCATGCCGTGGCACGAGGTAATCTGGAAGCCCAATATCGAATCACCGAATTGTCCGAACCCACTCAGGATGCGGCAGAACAGCATCGTCTACAACTGCTGATTCAGAATGCAGATCAGGGACACTCTGGTTCACAGTACCAGTTGGCACAATATTATTTGGCAGAGGGTACTACCCAAGATTTAAGCTTGGGAATCCATTATCTGTTTCTGGCCGCGCAGCAAGATCATCTCGAAGCAACCCAACAGATTGCACAACTGTATGCAAGCGGTGAGCTATTACCACAGGATCGGTCAAAAGCCTTACGCTTCATTAAACAAAGCGTTAATTTGGGCGATCAGAATGGTTTGTATGAATATTATGCTGGTGTATTACTAGGTACGATTGATGCTGATCAGCGACAGCGGATCTTGCAGCATTTGCAACAGCTGTCTTATGAGCATAAAGATGTTCAAGCCAAAACTTTACTTGGTCTAGCCTATTTTCATGGCTGGTTTGTCGATAAGAATGAAACCATGGCTTTTCGCTATTGGAGTGAGGCTGCGAATACTCAGTTTCCTCAAGCATTGTGCATGATTGCAGCGTTATATTATGAGTCTTATCTGGTCGCAAATGAGCCTGAAAAAGCGTTTAGCCTGTATCAGGCTGCTGCCAAGATTGATCCAGATTATTTCTATAGCCAGATGGGTCTCGCACTGTGCTATCTACATGGCATCGGTACAGTTAAAGATACCGCTAAAGCTACGCAAATTATTCAGCAGATCGCGCAGCAGCACTGGAATATTAATACACAATCTGAAGCTGATCTAATTTATATCGTTGGACGTTTCTATAGCCTGCCCGAGTATCCATTGCCTAACCGTGACAAGGCCATTCAATATCTGAATCAGGCCGTAAGCAAAGGTTCGGCTGATGCCGCCTGGTATTTGTATCAGGCACTGTCAGGTCAATATCCGGTATTTACTATTGACGAAGATCAAGCCAAACGCTATTTGCATCAAGCGGCCCAGTTCGGTCATGCACACGCACAAGCACAGCTCGGTATGAATTATCTTAAAGGTGAAGGCATAGAGCAGGAGATTGCTTTAGGTCTGAATTATTTAAAGCAGGCAGCTGCCCAGCAGAATGCCATGGCCTTGAATGCACTCGGGGAAGTGATGGAACACGGTATTGGTGTTGAAGCTAATATAGATCAAGCGATCCAGTTCTATCATAAAGCTGCTGCACAGGTAAATGCTGACGCTTATGGTCATCTGGGACGTGTATACACCAAGGGTATTGGCGTAGATCGTGATGTAACGCTTGCCCGAGCATGGCTAGAGAAGGGAAGCTTGCTAGGACATGCGGCTTCGCAGGAGCAGCTCAATAATTTAAATGCCTATCTGCAAATGAAAAACAGACTGGCATAAAAAACCGCTGCCTCGGCAGCGGTTTTTTATTTGAAGATATTATGGTAATTGCTTGATTGGACTACCACCCAGCGCCTGCAGCAAAGTGACATAAGCGTTGTATTGATTTTGACGCGTTTGTACCAGACTGAGGCGCGCATTACGTGTGGTTTCCTGCGCATCAAGTAAGTTCTTCAAGGCAACTGCACCATTACGATAACGCACTTCAGTCAAACGTTCTGTTTTCTCTGCCAGCTCGACATTGCGACGCTGTAGCTCGACCTGTTTCGTCAGCTCAGTACGATTTGACAGGGCATTTTCTACATCGGCAAAAGCTTCATAAATGGTTTGGCGATATTGCAGAATTGCTTTTTCATATTCCAGTTCATTCACTTGTAGATCACGCTTCATGTCATTCCATTGCAGGAAGGGCAAGGTGAGACCTGCACCCAATGTTGCAACCGGATTTTTTAGCGCATCTGACAAAGACGTGCTGGTACCAATACCCGTACTTAAGCTACCGGTCAGACTAATTGATGGATAATAGCTGGCCTTGTTAGCATCTTTATTGGCGAGCGCTTTACGTAAACGCAATTCAGCAGCATTTAAGTCTGGACGACGTGACAGCAGACTTGCAGGCAAACCCGCTGCAATCGCAGGCAAGGCAATATTCGGCAGGCGTTGTGGTTCCTGAATAGAAAGCTGCTGCACCGGCATATTCATAAGGACTGCAAGTGCGGTACGTGTTTCAACGCGTTGTTGCTCGATCTGACTTAAAGTAGCTTGCTGGCTCTGGATTGCCTGTTCAGCCTGGGTCAGATCTAGTCCGGAAACTGCACCAGCACGATACTGTACCCGTACCAGGTCATAAGTCTTCTGGGCCGTTGCCAGGTTCTGCTGTACGACACTATAGCGCTCATTTAAATAAGCCAATTGCCAGTAAAGCTGTGCAGTCGTTCCAATCAGGCTTTGCGCCGTTGCCTGCAAGTCTTGTTCAGTAGCACGAGCTTCCCAACGGGCTGCTTCAGTCTGATTGGCAAGCTTGCCAAATAGATCCAGCTCATAACTAAGACCAGGATAACCTAGTGAAATCCCAGTAGAACGGTCGCCGTCACCATCCAGACTAAACTGACGACCAGTTGAAACACGTGCATCACCAATGCGTATACCTTGCTGGCTTTGTGTTTGTCTGGCCTGAATACGTGCCTGTTGCAGATTAATCCCGGCTACTGCAAGGTTGCTATTGCGTGATAATACATCCTCGACAAGCGTATTTAGCTGTGGGTCTCTAAATAAGGTCCACCACTGATCAGCCAGGACGTCATCATAAATCTGCTTACTTAGCGCAGTATTATTCTGAAAACTGCCAGGCACAGCTATACTTGGCTGTTCATAGGGTGTTTTTACCACAGCTGCGCATCCCACCAGTGAACTCCCGAGGAGCAGGGCACTGGCAAGTTTGGTTAAATTCATTTGCATATCAGATTCCTTATTCTCGAGAGAGGGCATCGACAGGATTCAGTCGTGCTGCATTACGCGCCGGGATAAAGCCGAACACAATACCGATCAGGCTAGAGCAGACAAAGGCTGCCACAATTGAAGTGGTCGAATATGCCATCTGGAAAGTACCTCCAGCAAAATGGGTAATGAGTTGACCAATACCGAGGGATAGCAACACACCCAAAATACCGCCTAGGATACACACCAGTACCGCTTCAATCAGGAACTGTTGCAGGATGTCACTTTGACGGGCGCCGACCGCCATACGTACCCCAATCTCCTGGGTACGTTCTGTTACTGACACCAGCATGATGTTCATCACGCCAATACCACCTACGACCAGAGAAATGACTGCAATTGCAGAAATCAGCAAGGTCATAGTCTGGGTTGTCTGCTGAATGGTTTCACGAATACTGTCCGCATTCTGGGTGAATACATCCTGCGCACCGTGGCGCTGTACCAGTAAGTTCAGGATCGCATTTTCAGCCGCGGCACTTGGGTACTCATCTTTAATACGTACAATGATCTGACGCACATTTGACTGTCCCAGCATACGGCTCATGACAGTTGAATAAGGCAGGTATACATTCAGCGTATCATTGTTGCCCATCATGCCTTTTTGCGCATCAATGACTCCAATCACTCGGGTTGGTACACTACCCAGCAAAATCACCTGTCCAACCGGATTGGTACCATCTTTGAAGAAAGTGTTTTGGGTATTGGTATCAATGACCACATCTTGAGCCTGTTCAGTCACACTTTCCTTATCAAAAGGCTGACCGGACTTAAAAGTCATGCCTCTGACATAGAAGAAGTCTTCACTGACGCCGTTGACGGTGGTTGAAGCTTCAATCTCTTTATACCGTCCAGTGACACTGCTGTTGACCGATGGACTGACACCATCAACATACGGCTGTTCTGCCAGAGCATCTGCATCCGCAGGAATCAGGGTTTTGGCTTGCGAGGACCGTGAATTATCCCCGAAGCCGCGGCCCTGGAATACAGTAATGGTGTTGGTCCCGAGACTGCTAATATTTTCCAGAATCTGTTTTTGCGAGCCGTTACCCAGCGCAACCACGGAAACCACGGAGGCAATCCCGATAATAATCCCAAGCATGGTCAGAAAGGTTCGCATGCGGTGGGCATTCATGGCGAGTAGCGCCATACGGAATGCTTCACCAAGACGATCTACCGCTGAACGCCAGCTGGAGATTTTCTTCTGTTCACTGCGTTCTAGCGTTTGCTTTGTAAAACCATCATCGACTTCAGGTACATTCTGCTGATCAGAAATAATATTACCGTCTGAAATCTCAATAATACGGGTCGCATTCTTGGCCACATTATGATCATGTGTAACCAGAATAATGGTATGACCTTTGGCATTCAGCTCGCGCAAAATGCGCATTACCTCAATACCGCTATTCTTGTCCAATGCCCCTGTTGGTTCATCGGCAAGAATAACGTCACCACCATTCATTAAGGCCCGAGCAATTGAAACACGCTGCTGCTGACCACCAGACAGCTGACTTGGGCGGTTTTCGGTTTTTTCACCTAGCCCCAAATCTGTCAGCAATTTGACAGCACGCTCATGGCGTTCAGTTGAGTCCGCACCCGCGTAAATGGCAGGCACTTCAACGTTGCCTGCAGCATTCAAGTCACCAAGAAGATGATAACGCTGGAAAATAAAGCCGAAGTATTCACGGCGTAACTGGGCCAGCTCGTCCGCTTCCAGCTCACGGGTTTCACGCCCTTTGACTTTATAGCTGCCAGCAGTGGGCTTATCCAGACAACCCAAAATGTTCATTAAGGTTGATTTACCTGAACCGGACTGACCAACAATGGCAACCAGTTCACCCGGATAGATTTCGAGGTTAACACCCTTGAGAATTTGAACCGTACTTTCACCCGCAGGGAATTCACGAATCAGATTCTTGACCTCTAACAGAGGCTGTTGTTGTTGATTCATGTTTACATTCTCATTGGGCCGGCGCCACTACGACCACCACCGCTTCGTTTAGCACCGTCATTTGAAGTGTCTGAACCATCGGCAATGATCACCTGATCACCACGTTTCAAACCTTTAATCACTTGCGCTGTCACACGGTTATTCAGACCGATCAGCACTGGTGTCGGTTTAGCAGTGCCGTCCGCTTGTAATACGCGAACCATGGCACGTTGAGCTTTGCCTTGTTCAATCAGAGCACGTTCTACATCAGAAAGTTCCAGACGGGCAGGGCGTTCACCTTTTGCATTGTCAGCACGGCTTTCATCACGAGCAGCAGACTCTTCGCTGCGTGGACGACCCTCGCCACGTGTTTCTTGAGTGCCTTCACCACGATTTGGACGTTGTGGACGGTTAGAGGTTTGAATCGCAGCGGCTGGAATGGTCAATACATTTCGTGCTTCATCTAGCACAATATAGACTTGCGCCGTCATATCAATACGCAGTTTGCCATCTTCATTCGGTACATCGAATAAGGCGTTATAATACACTGCAGAACTAGAAGATGAACTTGAAGTATTGGTATCGGTATTAATTGAATTTGGTGCTGGTTCTACCTGACGTAGTTTCGCGTAGATTTTCTTTTCACTGTTGCCTAGGGTGGTGAAATAAACCGTTTGACCTTCTTCAACTTTCATGACATCTGCTTCAGAAATCTCGGCTTTGATGGTCATGGTGTCAAGTTTTGCCAGCTTCACAATGGTCGGTGCACTCTGGTTTGCGTTTACGGTCTGGCCTTCTTCAGTCACAATCGCCACAATGGTACCATCCATCGGTGCCACGATTTGGGTATAACCCAGATCTTCTTTTGCAGTGGCCAAAGTTAAACGTGACTGTTCAATCTGAGCATTAATTGCAGTAATGTCCGCTTGTGCTGTCCTATAACTTGCCAAGGCTGATTCCAGCTCTGAACGGGAAGTCGCATCCTGTGCATACATGGCTTTCTGACGGTTATATTCTGCTTCAACTTTGGCCAGATTTGCTTGTCGTACAGCAAGTTGTGCCATCTGGTTTTTAATACTGGCTTCAGCAGTTTTTAAATCATTTTCCTGACGTACAGAATCAATTTGAGCAATCAACTGACCCTGTTTAACCTGATCGCCCAGTTGCACATACATTCTTTTCACCTGACCAGAAACCTGCGCACCGACGCTGACCATTTTGGTGGCTTCCAGTACACCTGTTGCCAGTACCGAGTTTTCAATATCTCCCTGAGTCACCTCAGCAGTAATGTATTGTGTTGGCTGTTCTTCAGGTTTGAGGAAATACCACCCGGTGGCTATAAGTGCAATGGCAATGACTACTGCCATGATCAGTTTGGACGGTTTTATTTTTGGCATAGTGAACAGATTTAAGTCAGAGATATGTGAGTGATTATAAAAGCGAATTAAGGATAAATCGTGAATTTTTTAACAAATAAGAATGATTATTATTTTATTTATCTGATGATTAAGCTATTAATGAAATAAAGTTTTGCCACACATGCTGGCAATGGCTTGCTGCACCAAATGTTCAGGGTTTTCATGCCCCAACCCTTTGATAGAAGCATCAATTCTTAATAACAGGGCCGGCCAAGCTAAAAAGGTTTGTGGGCTAAGTCGACGTAAAGCCTGTTGATATAGGCTAACTTTGGTTTTCCAGATACCGATCTGTAGCGCATTTTGTGGCTGTTCAAACAGCTGCATTAACAAACGCATTTCCTTGCTGATACTCCAAAGAATTAAGCTCAATGGCTCACCAGAAGCAATCAAATACTGAAAAATTTTAATCGATTGTGCCAGATTACCATTTAGCAGGGCATCACTCAGGTCATAGGTACTATAACGCGACTGATCTTGCAGGCAGGCATACAGATGATCCACCTGGATTACATCGATCTCAGCAAAGGTATCACTGACACGCATCAGACTATTTTTGGCTGCCAGCAGGTTATGCTCATGGTGTTGTTCCAGCCAAGCCCAGGCATCATTGGCAAGCTTAATGCCGAGCTTTTCTGCCTCAACTGACAAAATTTGCTGACGGTCGCGCGGATAATTGGCTGTAAGAGAGACATTGACGCCATTGGCATCCATGACCTGGAAAAAGCTGGATTTCAGGCTGCTACTATCCTGTTTAGGCATGATGATCAGCAATAAATTGTCACTGTCCTGCTGCAAATAGCTTTTTAATAGCTTGATGCCACTAGCATCCGGCTTGATGTTGCCATGTACTTCAACCGCTAATTGAGTCGAAAACAGAGACAAACTATTTAATGCATTAAAGACATTTTTCCAGTCACTGACCGAACTGACATCATAGCGCTGACGTTCAACTTCCCGCTGTTGCCAGCTAGCACGAAAAGCATCCATCAGGTTCTGCTCAAGCAGAGGTTCCTGACCATGTAACACCCAGGCACCGCGAGCATCGGAGACACGTTTTAATGCCTGAAGGTAATCAAGTTTCATGGTTCAGTCTTATTGTGCCGGTTGAGTAGGAGTTTCAGGTTTTGCCAATGGTAGGCGATTTGATGATATCTGACGCGCAATCTGTTGTGCTACATCATCAATGAGAACCTGTTTCAGGAAAACCTGTTCCTGGTCGTCAGTATTTACTGTCTCGATATCATATTGATAGGTGCGGGTCGCGACGATCGTACGCGGTTCAGTCACAGGATTACCTTGTGCATCTTCAATACGGAAAGTCACATTGAGACGTAATAATGTTTCTACCAGTTTACCGTTTAATTCCAAACGACGCGGAGTATAATCCAGTACACGCAATACATAGGCATTTGGTGAATTTGACAATTGTACGCCGGCCGCACCCAGATAAATTGCTAGTTTTTCCTGAAGTTCCTCGGTATTGGCAGGTAAAGCCAGACTCATTACTGAATAAGCCACAGGTACTGAGCTTGGATTATTACCTTTAAGATGGAAGCCACAGCCGACTAGGCCTGCACTCAGGCCACAAGTTAAAACAATTACTGCTAAACGTTTGCCCAAATGCATGCGCTGTCCTCTGTTTTTCCAAAATGGGAAAATATTGAAATTCTGTAGGGGATTGTAAAGTCAAAGCCCGTTGACTGGCAACGGGCTTTGTTTGGGAATTGTGAAATCCTTTATAAAGTCCCTTCTCCCTCTGGGAGAAGGCTAGGATGAGGTGATTTTTTCAACTTACCTCTCCCTAACCCTCTCCTAATAGGAGAGGGAACTTGAGGATATTAAACCACCAAATTCACTAACTTATTCGGCACCACAATTTCTTTCTTGGTTGGACCCGTCAAGAATTGTTGAACTTCTGGCAATGCTTTCGCTTGCGCCAAGATGTCATCTTTAGACGCATCGACAGATACTTCTAATTTGCCACGAAGTTTACCGTTCACTTGAACCACGATGGTTTGGGTATTACGGGTTAATGCAGACTCATCAACGCTTGGGAACTGAGCAGAAGTTAACTCAATACCAAACTGCGCCAATAGAGTCTGGCTTAAGTGTGGTGCAAATGGTGCAAGCAACGTTAAAAGCGTAATGATCGATTCACGTGCAACCGCCACGTCATTGTCATCTTTCGCTTCAAACTTATTGTTTGCGTTCAGAAGTTCCATCATCGCTGCAATGGCAGTGTTAAATGCATGACGACGTTCGATGTCATCACCCACTTTTTGGATGGTTTCATGCGTTTTACGGCGTAAGTCTTGCGCAGCAGTAGAAAGCGTAGCTTTATCAATAGCTGATACATTGTTACCTTGTTCAAGGAAACCCGTTGCCAAACGCCATACACGTTTCAAGAAACGGTTTGCACCTTCCACACCTGCATCTGACCATTCAAGAGATTGATCAGGTGGTGCAGCAAACATCATGAATACACGTGCAGTGTCTGCGCCGTATTGGTCAATAATCGCTTGCGGGTCGATCCCGTTGTTTTTCGATTTCGACATCTTCTCTTGACCGCCAACGACAACGTCTTGACCATCTTCTTTGTATTTCGCAGAAGTGATACGACCTTTTTCGTCTTTTTCAAGCTCGATGTCCACAGGGTTGAACCATGTTTTCTTACCTGATTCCGCTTCGCGGTAATACGTATCAGCAAGCACCATACCTTGGGTTAACAAGTTAGTGAACGGTTCGTTACCTTGTACCACACCTTCATCACGCATCAATTTGTGGAAGAAACGTGCATAAAGCAAATGTAGAATCGCGTGTTCAACACCACCGATGTATTGGTTGACAGGAAGCCAGGTTTGACCCGCTTCAGGTTTCACCATGCCATCTGTAAAGTCTGGAGATGCATAACGTGCATAGTACCAAGATGATTCTACGAAAGTATCCAAGGTATCTGTTTCACGACGCGCGTCGCCACCACAGCAAGGACATTTGGTTTCGTAGAACTCAGGCATTTTGTTCAATGGGTTGCCTGAACCGTCTGGCACCACATCAGTTGGAAGTACAACAGGAAGTTGATCTTCTGGCACTGGCACTTGACCACAAGTGTCACAGTTAATCATTGGAATTGGACAACCCCAATAACGCTGACGAGAGACACCCCAGTCACGTAAACGGAATTGAACTTTTACATTGGCAAGACCTTGTGGCTCAAGTTTTGCCAAGAAGGCATCAAATGCGCCTTGGAAATCTAAACCATCAAATTCACCTGAATTAACCAGTTTACCTTCTTTAGAGCCGTACCATTCTTGCCATTGAGTCGCATCAAACTCGCTATCATCAGCACCTTTGGCATCAATCACTTGCTTAATGGTTAAGCCATATTTATTAGCAAATTCGAAGTCACGTTCATCGTGTGAAGGTACTGCCATCACCGCACCTGAACCGTAAGACATCAATACATAGTTTGCAATCCAAACAGGAACTTCTTCACCTGTTACAGGGTGCTTCACAGAAAGACCTGTTGCCATGCCTTTCTTCTCGGCAGTCGCTAGATCCGCTTCTGCCACAGAACCCATACGGCATTCTTCAATGAATGCTTGAAGCTCAGGGTTATTTTCTGCTGCTTTCAATGCCATTGGATGTTCTGCTGCAACAGCAACATACGTTACACCCATTAATGTATCGGCACGTGTGGTAAATACCGTTAAACCATCTGCATACACGTCAGGATTTGCTGAAGGGAAAGTGATTTCCATACCCTGTGAGCGACCAATCCAGTTACGTTGCATGGTCAAGACTTGTTGTGGCCAACCGTCCTTTAATGTGTCTAGATCGTCAAGTAATTCTTGCGCATAGTCAGTGATGCGGAAGTAGTACATTGGAATATCACGTTTTTCAACCAATGCACCTGAACGCCAACCACGACCATTTTCAACTTGTTCGTTGGCAAGAACTGTTTGATCCACTGGATCCCAGTTCACGGTTGAAAGTTTACGGTAGATCAAACCTTTTTTATAAAGCTGAACAAATAACCATTGTTCCCAGCGGTAGTATTCTGGTGTACAAGTTGCAAATTCACGATCCCAGTCCACTGCAAGACCTAACTTTTTCAACTGATTACGCATGTAATCAATGTTTTCAAAGGTCCATTTTGCAGGTGCAACTTGATGTGCAATTGCTGCGTTTTCAGCAGGAAGACCAAAAGCATCCCAACCCATTGGCTGAAGTACAGTTTCACCTTTTAAACGGTGGAAACGGCTGATCACGTCACCAATCGTATAGTTACGCACATGACCCATATGCAGTTTGCCACTTGGGTAAGGGAACATCGAGAGGATATAACGACGTGGACCTTCTACAGTGTCGGCAACTTTAAAGGCTTTCTGCGATTCCCAGTCCTGTTGGACTTGAGGCTCAATCGCACTGGCTTGGTATTCTGAGTCAATGTGAGTAGTCATATACGTAATACAAGAGAACGGTTAAAAAATTATGAGGCACAGCATAGCGCAAAATGCACTTATAGTGAATTTTGCACTCACATTTCCCGAAGAAAAAACGACTGTCCTATTAGAGGGATGCCTTATAAAGCGACTGCACGCTTTTTAGATTGTTGCAAGGCTTCGTTCGCTTCGCGTTGCTGCTGGTCTTGATTCGCTGGAGCTTGAGGCGATTGTTGCAGCTGTTCTTGAGATGCGTGCTCAGTTTGTTCAGCAGATTCAGCACTTCTAGGAGAGGTTGGGGCTGAATTTTTCCAGCCATAAGTTTCCACTTTGCCTGCTTTTTTTGCATTTTTTGGCGGTGGTGTTTTGGTGTAATGCGTTACTCCCTTGGCATCGACCCATTTATAATATTGATTTGCCATGGTATTTCCACTCATAAAACAGAGTAGAAGGGTGTTTGTTAACATGGCAAACAGTGAACGTCTCATGGTCATGAATCCTTTGCAGTTTCAGCATTCAGGTTGTGCATATTGTAGTCAGTTTAAATAATTAAAGGAGTATTTTTATCGACTTTTCGTAATAAATGCAGAGAAAGCTAATTGAAGAAAATATAAACAGACCAATAAGTAAATTTATTTATAAACATTAAAATTAAAAAATAGAAAAATTCATTCATTTTTTTTATATGAGGCATACTAAAATTTTATAGAAATAAATATTTATCATAATGATTTTATTAAATATTTTTTTTGGATAAAGAGGGGGTGTAAAGCTATATATTTAATAAAAGTTTAGAAAAACAGCAAAAACCCTATAAGCTAGATGAAACAGAGTGTTTTTTGAACTTGACTTTAGAGACTGAAAACACAAGAATGCTGCAATAGTTTTATATGCCTTAGATCGATCACCCTTCGAATAAGTGTCATTTCATGCAGTGGGCGATTTCTCTAGCCGAGAAATTGAACAAAGCTAAGCAAAATATGTTTATCCCAACATGTTTTAGGTCTTGTATTGCTCGAACAGTAAAGAGACCAGATTTTTTTCCTATTGCTATGAAAACTATGAAATTTATGTGCTATAACAGTGCAGACAGTTAATGAATGAACACTGCAAATGCCTCCCATTTGTGCAGTGAATAATATTAGGGTGAATCACGTTGGAACTTTTATCTGGTGGTGAAATGCTCGTTCGCGCATTAGCGGATGAAGGCGTTGAACATGTTTTTGGATATCCAGGCGGCGCAGTTCTACATATCTACGACGCGCTATTTCAACAAGACAAAATTAATCATTACCTCGTACGTCACGAACAAGCTGCCGGCCATATGGCAGATGCATACTCGCGCGTAACAGGTAAAACTGGTGTCGTGCTTGTGACATCAGGTCCGGGCGCAACCAATACCGTAACCCCAATTGCAACAGCTTATATGGACTCCATTCCAATGGTGATCCTGTCTGGTCAGGTTGCAAGTCACTTAATTGGTGAGGATGCGTTCCAGGAAACAGATATGGTCGGTATTTCCCGTCCGATTGTGAAGCACAGCTTCCAGGTTCGTCATGCCAGTGAAATTCCGGCAATTATCAAAAAAGCATTCTATATCGCTGCTTCTGGTCGTCCAGGTCCAGTCGTTGTTGATATTCCGAAAGATGCGACCAATCCAGCAGAGAAATTTGCTTACGAATATCCTGAAAAAGTGAAGATGCGTTCGTATCAGCCACCATACCGTGGTCATTCAGGTCAAATCCGTAAAGCGATTGACGAACTGATTCATGCTAAACGCCCAGTGATTTATTCTGGTGGTGGTGTGGTTCAAGGCAATGCTTCAGCACAATTGACTGAACTTGCACATCTGTTGGGCTTCCCAGTAACCAATACCTTAATGGGTCTTGGTGCATTCCCGGGCGATGATCCACAGTTCCTGGGCATGCTCGGTATGCACGGTACTTACGAAGCCAACATGAGCATGCACAATGCAGACGTGATTCTGTGTATTGGTGCGCGTTTCGATGACCGTGTAACCAATAATCCTGCGAAATTCTGTCCAAATGCCAAAGTCATTCACATTGATATTGACCCAGCGACAATTTCTAAAACCATCATGGCGCACATTCCAATCGTGGGTGCAGTAGAGCCTGTACTAAACGAAATGCTGAACCAGCTGAAACAGATGAATGTGTCCAAGCCAAATCCTGAAGCGATTGCGGCATGGTGGAAGCAAATTGATGAATGGCGTCAAGTGAACTGCTTGAAGTTTGATCTACCGACTGATGGTTCGATGAAGCCTCAACAAGTAGTTCGTGCGCTCGACAAAGTGACCAATGGCGAAGCGATCATCACCTCTGACGTGGGTCAGCACCAGATGTTCGGCGCATTGCACTATCGCTACAAGCGTCCACGTCAATGGATCAACTCAGGTGGTTTAGGAACGATGGGCGTAGGTCTGCCATATGCAATGGCGGCTAAGCTTGCATTTCCGGATCAGCAAGTGGTGTGTATCACTGGTGAAGCATCGATCCAGATGTGTATCCAGGAGCTTTCAACCTGTAAGCAATACGGCTTGAACGTGAAAATTCTGTGCCTGAACAACCGTGCATTGGGTATGGTAAAACAGTGGCAGGATATGAACTATGAAGGTCGTCACTCTAGCTCTTATGTAGAGTCATTGCCGGACTTTGCAAAATTGATGGAAGCTTATGGTCATGTTGGTATTCAGATTGATCATGCAGATGAGCTTGAGTCTAAGCTTGAAGAGGCGATGGCAATCAATGATAAGTGCGTATTTATTAACGTAATGGTTGATCGCTCTGAGCACGTTTATCCGATGCTTATTGCAGGTCAGTCAATGCAGGATATGTGGTTGGCAAAAGGGGAGCGCACAGCATGAGACATATCATCTCTGTACTTGTTGAAAACGAAGCAGGCGCGCTTTCCCGTTTAGTGGGTTTATTCTCACAACGTGGCTACAACATCGAAACATTAAACGTTGCGCCAACTGAAGATCCAACACTTTCTCGTTTGACATTGACCACTTATGGCGATGATCACAAGATCGAACAAATTACTAAACAGCTGAATAAATTAGTTGAAGTGGTAAAAGTAGTGGATCTGTCAGAAGGTGCGCATATTGAACGTGAACTGATGCTCATTAAAGTCAAAGCACTCGGTTCATCGCGTGATGAAATCAAACGTACTGCCGATATTTTCCGTGGTCAGATTGTTGATGTAACACCAACGACTTATACCATTCAAATTGCAGGTACAACTGAAAAGGTGGATGCGTTTATTGATGCACTTGCAGAACATACCATTTTAGAAGTGGTTCGTTCAGGTGTTTCGGGTATCGCACGCGGCGAAAAAGTACTGACAATCTAATTTTAAAGTATTTCCTCATCCTAAAAAGAAGGGGGTATCAGGGAGTGTAAATACAAGATTCACTGCCTGGTTAAACAGACAAACAAGCATTAAGCGGAGACAGCAATGCAAATTTTTTACGATAAAGACTGCGACTTATCTATCATCCAATCTAAGAAAGTAGCGATCATTGGTTATGGTTCACAAGGTCACGCGCACGCGCTTAACCTTAAAGATTCTGGTGTAGACGTAACTGTAGGTCTTCGCGCTGGTTCTACTTCTTGGAAAAAAGCTGAAAACGCTGGTCTTAAAGTTGCTGAAGTTCCTGCTGCTGTTGCTCAAGCTGACGTAGTGATGATCTTGACTCCAGACGAGTTCCAAGCACAACTTTATCGTGACGTAATCGAGCCAAACATCAAAGAAGGCGCGACTCTTGCATTTGCTCACGGTTTCTCTGTTCTTTACAACCAGGTTGTTCCACGTGCTGATCTTGACGTAATCATGGTTGCGCCTAAAGCGCCTGGTCACACTGTGCGTTCTGAATACCAACGTGGTTCAGGTGTTCCTGACCTAATCGCTATTCATCAAGACGCTTCTGGTAACGCTCGTAACGTTGCGCTTTCTTATGCATCAGGTGTTGGTGGCGGCCGTACAGGTATCATCGAAACTTCTTTCCGTGAAGAAACTGAAACTGACTTATTTGGTGAGCAAGCAGTTCTTTGTGGTGGTGCTGTTGAATTGGTTAAAATGGGCTTCGAAACTTTGGTTGAAGCTGGTTATGCGCCTGAAATGGCATACTTCGAATGTCTACACGAACTTAAATTGATCGTTGACTTAATGTTCGAAGGCGGTATCGCGGACATGAACTACTCAGTATCTAACAACGCTGAATACGGCGAATATGTAACGGGTACTGAAGTTATTAACGAACAATCTCGTGAAGCAATGCGCAATGCACTTAAACGTATTCAATCAGGTGAATATGCGAAGATGTTCATCCAAGAAGGTGCGTTGAACTACCCATCTATGACTGCACGTCGTCGTCAAAATGCTGCTCACGGTATCGAAGTAACGGGTAACAAACTTCGTGCGATGATGCCTTGGATTCAAGCGAACAAGATTGTAGACAAAGAAAAGAACTAATTTCTAATTTCTAAGTCTAAAAGCCCTTGTTTTTAACAGGGGCTTTTTTGATGTCTTGTAAAAACAAAACTGATTTATTTGAGTTGAACTTCATGCCTCAAATAGATGAAAACAGTGTGCTTTCACTTCTTGTGCTTCATTCAAAGCAGTGCTTTGCCTCCTTACACTTCTTACAAAACAGTGTTTTGTACTCGTTCATATCTTGAATTCAAGCAAACAAGATCGTTATAAAGCGTAAAACTAATTTCTCGGATCATTTGATTTAAAGGAAAAAACCACTCAAATTGAATGATGTTTTTATATTTTTATTTTTAGAGATGTATATTATTGGATTTTAAAATAATTGTTTATTTGTTGATTATTAATTTTCTTTGATAAGTTGGAAATACGAATAATTAGATCTAAGGGTGAATTATAGTAAGTTAACAAATAAAATTAAGATAAAATAAACTATAGAAGATAGTAGTTTATATGATTAATTAATAAGTAAAAATGTTTTTTAAGTATTAACAGGTCTTAATAACTTAGGAATAATTAAATTTTTTATATTTAAAATGAAAAATAATTTAATTATTTTAATGTAAATTTAATTAAATTATTATTTGAACTAAATTTATATCCAGTAAAATTATCATAAAATTTAAGGTTGAATAAATTTGTATAGAAAAAGAAATAAAAGTCATTAATTATGATACAAGTATTAAAATAGTGAAAAATAATTTATTAAGTTGTTGATTGTAAAAATTTAATTATTTATATTGAATGGTTTTTTGATGAGAAGGATAATGTAAATATATGAAAAATCAAAAAAATAAAATTAGTAATTTTTTTATTTTAAAATATTTGATTATAAATTGTAAGGTTTTGTAAGGTTTTAATATTTAATGCAACTATTTTTTATTGAATATAAATAAAATAAAAAACAATAACTTATTTTTAATCTATTTTTTAGATTGAAAATATTGATAGAAAATTGGTTTTTATAAATTTCTCTTTAATTTGCCTTAATTGCAAAATTCGAAAAAATAATTCTTTAAAATATAGTGATCTAAGATAAAAGTGTGCTTTTGTTAAAGAATAATAAAACATATTGTGAAAGTTATCACATTTGTATGTTTTGGAACTAATAATAATAAGATAAGCCTACGGTTAGGTAGCTGCACTCATAATAATAAGAGTTTTGCATTAACCGTTCTTCGAAATAAATATTTATATTCTTTTAAAAGAATGGAGAAAAAAATGAATAAAATAGTTCTAACAGCATTAGCATCAGTTGTACTTGGCTTAGGATCAGCAAGTGTATATGCAGGTGGCCCAGATCGTGGCCCAGGTCCATCTAAACCGACTAAACCACATAAACCAGGCAAGCATGCTTGTGGTGATAAGTGTGATGGAAAAATTAATGTAGTTCTAGATGTCGCTCGACATTGCGACCTAGATATTGTAGATGAAACCTTAACGCTGGCTCAAGCACAAAATGGTACTTGGACAGATACAGGAACATTTAATGTACGTACAAATGCACCATACAGACTGCAAATCTCAGCACCAAATACCTTAACTGGAGCGGGTGGCGCAGTACCGGTACAAGTGAGCACACGTCAAAATGGCGCTGCTGATGCGTACAATGGTGGTACTTTAGCTAGTACAGGCAATGCCGATCAGGCATTTAATGTAACTGCAACAGTTGCACAAAATGATTATAACAACGCTGATGCTGGTACTTACCGTGGTACTTATACAGTAGCGGTTCGATTCTAAAAATAAGAAAATCATTCTTATAAAATAGTTAAACCATTAGGAGATGTTTTAAACATCTCCTACTTTAATATAAAAAATTAATAATAATTATATTTAAATATTTGGAGTCAAAGGTGAATATAAAATTAATAGGGTTGCTAATTATGCTCCTCTACAGTGCTTCTTTGTCTGCAGGAATTAAATTTAATCCAATACAATTAAATATCCAAGATTTTAAAAGACAGAAAAGTACTACGGTTAATATCGAAAGTACTGGTCTATCTAAATCTAAAATCTATGAAGTTAATGCATTTAAATGGCAGCAGGATGAAAAAGGAGAAGATGTTCTCGTAGAAGATAGAACTTTATTATTTAATCCAAAAACTTTTGAACTTAAACCAGAAAGTAAGCAGATTGTACGTATTGGCTTTAGTCAGCCGCCGGAAAACCTGGAAAAACAACAGTCTTGGAGAGTGGTTTTTAAGGAAGTAACACCAGTTGCAGAAGAGTCTGCGATTAACTTTTTATTTAATTTTTCTTTACCACTTTTTGCTGGAAAGGTAGTTCCTCCAAAGCTCAGTGTGGATCTACACAAAATTAATAATATAGCCTATCTCAATATTATTAATTCAGAAAATTCTTTTGCGAAAATTACTGAAGTTGTTGTACTCGATAATAAAAATAATGAATTACTTCGACAAGATTTAGCTTTGTATGTGTTAAGCGGTAATAAAATTAAATTTGAATTAGGTGAAATTAAAACTGGGAACATAGCCAAATTAAAAATTAAATTAGATGAGCAGGCAGGGTATTTAGAGTTTCCAGTAAAAGGGTGATAGTTCTATCTCAGAAAAATAAGAAATAGTAAAAGGATCATGCTATGAAAGCCACAAAACTTTTCCTAATGATTGCATGTGGTATGGGAGCGATAAATGCAAATGCAGAACTTAGTCAAGAATCAAATCAACTAAAAAGTCCAGAAGTACTTATCGTTAATATATGGATCAATGGTGTGGATTATCACACTGAAACTGTAACATTTTCTGAGAATGGGAAAAGATTTGTTGAATGTGAAGCTTTATCTGATATTGGAATACGGGTAGAAAAAATTTCACGACACCTAGCTAAGAAAGATTTTTGTTCATTAACACAGCCAGGAATTACAGTCGAGGATGATTATAGTCTTCAGGCGATTAAAATCTTCTTTCCTGCAGATTTTTTCGTAGGAACCGATTATGAGCTGGAAATAGAAGTTCCGGAAAAAGCAAACTTTGGTGGCTTTGTGAACTATAGTCTGTTCTATGGTAAGGATGAAGAAGATCAGGAGTTTAATACGTTCTCAGAGTTTGGGATCTTTAAAGATTATTGGTTGTTTAAAAATGCGTTTCTCTATCGGAATGAACCTGAGGAAACAGAACAAACGTTTTTGCGCGTAAACAGTACCTTAGATATCGATTTTCCGACAAAATTTTTAAAGCTGACTTTCGGTGATACAACCAGTCCTTATAACTTACTAAATAATTCTTTTCGTTTTGGCGGTTTAAGTTTTGGAACTAATTATATTGATCGTCCTGATTTTGTGTATTGGAATATCCCGGCCTTAAATGGTAGCGCCAGCTTACCCTCTACGGTAGATCTTTTTATTAATGGTGTAAGACTTTACCGGGATTCAATCACCCCAGGTAATTACAATTTACCAGCTGGAGGAGTTGTCAATCAGGCAGGTGATGCTCAAATTGTGGTGGAAGATATACTTGGAAATCGTACTGTTCGGAGTTTTCCTGTTTATATTAATAGCCGGTTATTGAAGCCAAGGTTAAATGAATACAATATTTCGTTAGGAAAGCTGCGTTATAACTATGATCTTGTGGATGATGATTATCGTGATTTTTTTAGCAAACTCTATTTCCGCCGAGGGATCACTTCTTCTACAACCTTGGGTCTAGATTTACTTTATAGTGAAGATGTTAGCAATGTGGATGTGTTGTGGACCCAAGGTATCAGTAAGTATTTTCTTTTAGATACTGCCGTATCAGCAAGCAAGGCAGATCGTATAGATGAGCAGGGTTATGCGGCTGCAGTTGGCTTGAGTCGAAGTTCCCAATACTGGTCAGTTGGCTTAAATAGTCGATATTTTACTCAAGAGTATCAATATTTAAATACTGACTTATATGATTCCGAAATCGAGACTTCAAGTATTTTATATTTCAACTTTTCTAATCTTAAAATTATTGATGGTCTAAATTTTAATTTTATTTATCAATCTTATTATAATGAATTTGATGATTCACCCAGAGAAGACCGTAAGTTTTTTGATATTAGAGCGACAAAAGCTCTAACGAGAAACTTATATACTGATTTTGGCTATTATAAAGATTTTAGTGAGGACGGAGATCAGGGATTTCGTATCGCCTTTTATTATAACTGGGGCGAACGAGGACGGATTTCTCTGGATCATGATACCGCAGATAATGAAACAAGTTTAAGTTATGCCCATCGAACCATGACCCAGAATGGCTTTGATTATGTCGTGGGTGTAAACCGAAGTGATGAAGAAATTAACTACAATGCTTATGGTTTATGGAAAACCAGCGTAGGTAACTTGCAATTATCTCATGATGAATATGAGGATCGCCGTAATTCACAAGTTACATTTGATGGCGCATTAGTTTGGATGGGGAATAAAGTTGCATTGACCAAATATGCCGATAACGCTTTTGCCTTGGTTAATGTGGACCAACATTCAGATATTGATATTTATCGCTCGGCAACACGTGTAGGAAGTACCAATAAACAAGGGTATATGTTTGTTCATAATCTTATTCCTTATATTCATTATGACATTTCTTTTGATCATAACCAGCTGGCAATGGATGAAACTTTTGAACACTCTTCTAAGAAACTGGTGGGCTTAGATCAACGCGGATATCGTCTGGATTTTCCGATTTATAAAACAAAACGGGTTGCTGTCAAACTTAAGGATGCACAGCAAAATTCGCTGGTTGCAGGGTCTGAAGTTCTTGTAGACGGGCTCAGTCAGGAAGCTTCTTTTGTTGATAGCCAGGGTATGGTCTATCTTTATTTATTTAAGGCAGGTGCATATAACCTGAAAATTAAAACTCAAGGCGGAAAGCAATGCCAGGCACAATTTAATCTGAATGAAATACAATTCCAGAGTGCGGACAAACATGTTTTTGAAACGGTTTGCGAGTAGGAGAAAACTATAATGAAACAACTCTTGTTATTAATAGCAGTATCTGCGATGAGCACCATGGCATCTGCTCAATATTGTTCAATTGATGGCTTTGCTAATGATGAGCTTCGTTTGCAAAGCTACCAGCGTAGCCAGGCAGCCACGTCTTTTAATATCAGCTGTGATACTGGTTATTCAATTTTATTTAATAGCCAAAATCTGGTTAGTACTGATGGTATGAGTTATGTATCTAATGGCGCCTATAAACTCCGCACTAAGTTAAATTTAAGAGGAGCAAGCGGTAATGCGTGGGGAGTACCACTCCAACAGAGCGCAGCCCAGCGACAGAAATTTATTGTATCTGTTCAACTGGTAGATAATCCTTTTAATGGTGTTCCAGCAGGTACTTATCGTGATCGGATTTCAGTCGATATTAATTTCTAAATTTGATTTAAATAATTCGGTAGCTAAGAATCGATAAAATGAACTGAAAATATTACAGGAAGCCAAACGGTGAAATTCCATCATGCAAAACAAAAATTAATGGAGATGGATTTAAAAGGTTGCGTAGTATTAAATCATCTTTCGCATTCTGGACGTGTGGCTGCTTTTTTCAAAATTATCAGCCGGCTTGGCAATGGTGTATTCTGGTACGTGATGATCATCACTACCTGGGCGCTACAAGGTTTATTATATAGCCTACAAATGCTGTATTTAATTTTGGGAAGTACTGTTGGTACGGCAATCTACAAAGTACTAAAAACTAAAACTGTACGCCCCCGACCTTATCAGGTGCATCAGCTTATTCGTCTCGGTGACCATCCTCTAGACTATTACAGTTTTCCCTCAGGACATACCTTGCATGCCGTCATGGCAACGACGATGCTGGGTTATGCAGTTCCAGTTCTACTGATTTTAATGCTGCCTTTTACGGTGTTGGTCGCAGCCTCACGAATGATACTCGGTCTGCATTATCCGAGTGATGTAGCAATGGGGGCTGTCATCGGTATAACTGTGGCGGTAAGTTTTATATCTCTGGCACCGCTCTTGAACATTGTGTTGTAAAAATATAGCTCTGGAACCGCTAAACACTCGCAGATTCTGCCAGATTTGCTAAAGTACCACATCGAAGCAAATGGCTATTAGGAATAGATATGGGTTTACGTTGGACTGATACTCTTGATATCGCAATTGAACTGTATGAAGCACACCCGGACGTGGATCCGCAATGGATTCGTTTTACTGATTTGCATGCATGGGTTTGTGCACTTCCAGACTTTGAAGATAATCCTGAAAAATCAACTGAAGGCCTGCTTGAAGCCATTCAAATGGCATGGATTGACGAGGCGCGCTAAGACCTCATCTAAAAAAGCGATTTTTTTACAGAGTAAAAGCAGAAAATTGCGGATTATCTCGGTATAATGCGCCAAATTTTCATGTCAACCATTGACTAAAGGAGCCAATCATGGCTATTGAACGTACATTATCTATCGTTAAACCAGATGCAGTTGCTAAAAACGTAATCGGTGAAATCTTTGCTCGTTTCGAAAAAGCGGGTCTTAAAATTGTTGCTACTAAAATGAAGCACCTGACTCAAGCTGAAGCTGAAGGCTTCTACGCTGAGCACAAAGAACGTGGTTTCTTTGGTGACCTAGTTGCATTCATGACTTCTGGTCCAGTTGTTGTTTCAGTTCTTGAAGGTGAAAACGCAGTTCTTGCTCACCGTGAAATCCTTGGCGCGACTAACCCTAAAGAAGCTGCTCCTGGTACTATCCGTGCAGATTTCGCTGTAAGCATCGACGAAAATGCTGCTCACGGTTCTGACTCTGTAGCATCTGCTGACCGTGAAGTTAACTACTTCTTCGCTCAAACTGAGATTGCTCCACGTACTCGTTAATTCGCAGTATTCAAGCCAGATAAGTGTTATTATACTTATCTGGTTTTTTTATTCCCTGAATAATTCTTTGCTCAGATATTGAGCTTCTCCTTTCATCTTTAGACATGGTTTAGGTAATACACATGAGTATTGAAGCAGTCGCTGTATCAGCAGTTTCTGAGGCACAGCAACACACTCCATCCGCTCCAGCACAGCAAAAGGCTGTAGAAAAAGTGAACTTACTTGGCATGTCACGTCCGCAAATGGAAAAATTCTTCGAAGATATGGGTGAGAAGAAGTTTCGTGCCGGGCAGGTGATGAAGTGGATTCACCAATTTTTTGTGACTGATTTTGCTGAGATGACCAATATCTCAGGCAAGTTGCGTGAAAAGCTGGAAAAAATTTGTGAAATTAAAGCGCCAGAAGTGGTGCATAAAAATTATTCTAAAGACGGTACGCGTAAATGGGTGTTCCGTGTCGGTGATGGTGAAGGTTCACTGGTTGAAACTGTCCTCATTCCAGCAGAAGATAAAACTGGCTCACGTAAGACCTTGTGTATTTCTTCACAGGTGGGCTGTGCACTGGACTGTTCATTCTGTTCAACGGGTAAACAGGGTTTCCAGCGTGATTTAAGCCAGGCTGAAATTATCGGCCAGTTATGGATGGCAAACTATTCCTATATGGAAGATGTGCCTGTGGCAGAGCGTGAGCGTTCAGTGACCAATGTCGTTATGATGGGGATGGGCGAACCGTTATTGAATTATGATGCTGTACTCAGTTCAATGCGTATCATGCTGGATGACTTTGCCTACGGTATGTCAAAACGCCGTGTGACACTATCAACATCAGGTGTGGTGCCTAAAATTGATCAATTGGCTCAAGATATTGATGTCGCTCTGGCGATTTCATTGCATGCACCTAATGATGAACTGCGTAATGAACTCGTGCCAATCAATAAAAAATATCCGCTTGAGCAACTTATTGCAGCATGTCAGCGCTATATCACTAAAGATGGCAATGAAAGCGCACGTAAACATGTGACCATTGAATATGTCATGCTGGACGGCGTGAATGACAAACCGGAACATGCCCAGCAGATGATTAAATTATTGAAGAATTTGCCAAGCAAAATTAACCTGATTCCATTTAATCCGTTCCCGCATGCGCCTTATGGCCGCTCAAGCCGTAACCGTATTATTTCTTTCCAAAAAACTTTGTCTGATGCAGGTTTTGTGTGTACGATTCGTCAGACACGTGGTGATGATATTGATGCTGCGTGTGGTCAATTAGTGGGACAAGTTGCTGATCGTACCCGTCGTGCGGAACAGTGGAAGAAGAAAATCGCGCAGTCCAATGAGATCATGCGCTCACAAGGATAACAAGAGGTCACCAATTGAGAAATCTGACATCTAAAATTGCTTTTATTTCAACAGTATGTGTTTCTATTGCTCTATCTGGCTGTCAAACGGCAGAAGTGGGTAAAAAGGATCCTAAAAAAGCGACCCAGGTGCGTACTCAATTGGCGGTTGAATATCTGAAGACTGGTGATCTGGATTCAGCGAAAAGAGCGCTAGATGAGGCGCTTGAAAGCAATTCACGTGATGCTCAAGCCAATATGATGATGGGTGTTTTGTTACAGCAGGAAGGTAGTAGGCTGAACTTGGATCGTGCCGAAACTTACTTTAAGCGCGCGATTTCAGCCGAACCTAAAAATGCACAGGCACGTAACAATTATGGCACCTATTTGTATCAGCTTGAACGTTATAATGATGCAATTGAACAGTTTGCAATTGCAGGCGCGACACTGGGCTATGACCAGCGTTATCTTGCGCTTGAAAATATGGGGCGGATCTACCTGAAGCAGGGTGATCTGGTGAATGCTGAAAAATCATTCAAACAGGCCCTGCAAGCCAATCGCGATTCTTACATTTCAATGTTAGAGTTGGCAGAGATTTTTTATCTGAATCAGCAGTTCCCGGCAGCGTCGAATATGTATCAACAATTTGTACGTTCGGTGGGACAGAAAAACCAGGGTGCTCGTGCGCTCTGGATCGGCATTCGTACTGCGCGTGCCGAGGGTGATCAAATGGGCATGCAAGTATTGGTCAATCAATTGCGCGCCTTATTCCCTGAAAGCCCGGAATACCAACGTTATTTGCAATTACAGTACACTACTGAGGCCGTATGGAAGTAAATCCTAATTCACCATCGAATAATTCGAGCGTAGCGCCAAACGCGTTAGGAAATGTTCAACGTCCAGGTGAGTACTTGCGCCAGATTCGTATCAACCAAAAACTTGAGCTGGAAGATGTTGAAAGTGAACTGAATATTCCAGTCAAAACTTTGACTGCACTGGAACAGGATGATTATAAAGCTTTACCGGAAGCGACCTTTATCAAGGGTTATTATCGTACTTATGCGAAGTTCTTAGGCGTCGATGCATCGAATATCATTCAACGTTTTGATGAGATTTATGCCAATGATACCGGTCTGTTGCCGAATCATGCCTTGAACAATTCCCCAATCAAGATTATGGGTAAATTACCAGGCTCTAATCGTGACCGTAACCGTAAATGGTTAAAACGCGGTTTAATCGCATTAGTGGCGTTAGCAGTTTTAGGTGTATTGGTAACGATAATCCAAAACTGGTCAGGCAATAGTAGCACTGAAGTAGAACCGGAAGTAATGACTCGGGCATCAGACGTTGAAATCATTAATATGGATTCCAATGCAGCAGTATCTGGTGATCAGCTAAAACTTGAATTTAGCCGTCCTACTTCAGTCCATATTGTTGACTCAACCGGTAAAGTGCTTGCTACTGGTCGTCAATCATCAACATTGGATTTAAATGGTGAAACTCCATTTCAGATCCGTCTTGATGATGCAACCGCTGTGGCCATGACCCTGAATAACGAAAATATTTCATTGTCACCATATACTGTAAACGGAAAAGCAGAATTCCGTTTATCACGTTAATGGCAAGAGAGTAGAAACAAATCATGATTGTGAATCCGATTCAACGCCGTCCAACCCGCAAGATTCGTGTTGGTTCTGTTTATGTCGGTGGTGATGCGCCTATCAGCATCCAGAGTATGACCAATACCGAAACCTGTGATGTAGCTGCAACGGTCGCACAGATCCAGCGTTGTGTCGATGCGGGTGCTGATATCATGCGTGTTTCTGTACCAAGTATGGAAGCAGCGGCAGCGTTTGGGGAAATCCGTAAACAGGTGAGTGTGCCATTGGTTGCAGACATTCACTTCGACTACAAAATTGCCCTAGCAGTAGCTGACTTGGGCGCAGACTGTCTGCGTATTAACCCAGGTAACATCGGTTCAGAAGCCAAGATTCGTGAAGTCGTGGCAGCTGCGCGTCATAACGATATCTCGATGCGTATTGGTGTCAATGCTGGTTCATTAGAAAAAGACATCCAGAAAAAATATGGCGAGCCGACAGGCGAGGCACTGCTTGAATCGGCGATGCGTCATATCGATATTTTAGACCGTTTAGATTTCCATGAATTTAAAATATCGGTAAAAGCATCGAATGTGTTCCTGACCATGGATGCTTATCGTCTGCTGTCTAAACAGATTGATAACCCGCTGCACTTGGGTGTGACTGAGGCGGGCATTTACCGTACAGGTTCGGTGAAGTCTGCAATCGCCCTTGGTGGTCTGTTGATGGAAGGTATTGGTGACACCATGCGTATTTCATTGGCAGCAGCACCTGAAGAAGAAGTGAAGATCGGTTTCGATATTTTAAAATCGCTGGGTTTACGTTCTAACGGGATTAACTTCATTGCCTGCCCGAGCTGCTCACGTCAGGAATTTAACGTAATTAAAGTGATGCAATCGCTTGAAGAGCGTTTGGAAGATATTCGTACACCAATGGATGTATCGGTGATTGGCTGTAAAGTAAATGGTCCGGGTGAAGCTAAGGAAGCCGACATTGGTGTAGTAGGTGCAAGTCCACGTTCACTGGTGTATCGTAATGGCGAAAAGAGCCATTTAATCGATACCAATCAACTGGTTGATGAAATCGAAGCTATGGTTCGTCAACGTGTTTCCGAGCTTGAAGAAGCTAAATCTAAAGAAATTATTCGTACAAGTTTTCCTGAGTAGATCATGAGTTCAATCGTCGCAATCAAAGGTTTTAATGACATTCTCCCAACGCAAACCCCAGCTTGGAGACGTCTTGAACAGCATTTATCGGGCCTAATGGATGCCTATGGCTATCAACAAATTCGTTTGCCAATCGTTGAACAGACCAATCTGTTCAAACGTTCAATCGGTGATGCAACGGATATCGTTGAAAAAGAAATGTACACTTTTCTGGACAAAGGCAATCCACCGGAGTCTTTGACGCTGCGTCCTGAGGGTACAGCAGGTTGCGTACGTGCCATGCTTGAGCATAACCTGCTGCGTGGTGCGACCCCGAAAGTATGGTATGTCGGACCTATGTTCCGTTATGAAAAACCACAAAAAGGTCGTTACCGTCAGTTCCACCAGTTTGGTGTAGAAACTTTTGGTGTAGCAACGCCAGATCAAGATGCTGAATTGATTTTAATGACAGCGCGTTTATGGAAACGTATGGGTGTTGCCGATAAAGTCCAGCTTGAACTCAACACTTTGGGTGAGTCGGATGAACGTGCGGCATACCGCGCGGCATTGGTTGAATTCTTGGAAGCGCATAAAACCGATCTGGATGAAGATTCGCAGCGTCGTTTGACCACGAATCCATTACGTATCCTGGATTCTAAAGATGCCAAAACTCAGTCTATTTTAGAAAATGCACCTAAACTGCATGACTTTATGGGTGAAGAAACACTGGCGCACTTTAACCAGTTACAGCAATACCTGACTGATACAGGCGTCAGCTTTGTCATCAACCAGAAACTGGTACGTGGTCTGGATTACTACAACAAAACCGTATTCGAATGGACCACAACGCATTTAGGTTCACAAGGTACAGTCTGTGCCGGCGGTCGTTATGATGGTCTGGTGGGTCAGTTAAAAGGTAAGGCAGACCAGTCTGTACCTGCGGTTGGTTTTGCGATGGGGATGGAGCGCTTACTGCTTTTACTGGAGCAAGTTGAAGACAACACACCTGTACGTAATTGTGAAGTATTTCTGGTGGCAGACCCTGCTTCTCAAGGTCAGGCACTGGTCTTGGCTGAACAGATCCGTGACCAGTTAGACGCTGCCGGGAGTAGCATTCGCCTGAAAGTTGGCTCACAAGGTTCAATGAAATCGCAAATGAAAAAGGCAGACCAGTCTGGTGCGATCTATGCCGTGATTATGGGTGAACGTGAACTGGAAGCACAGACTTTTACCGTAAAAGAGCTGGCAACGGCAGAGCAATCAGATGTGCCATTTACTGATTTTGTGGCATTCTTCACAACTAAAATTTCTTCAAAATAATCGATAAAACATTAGGAAAGGGGTAATCACATGAGCGCAATTGGTGGTGATGAACAACTTGAAAGTTTGAAATCCTTCACAAAGAAGTATGGCTCTTCAATCATTACCGGGATTCTGGTTGCGCTGATTGCCTTTTTTGGATGGGAATATTGGCAGAAGAAGAACCTGGCAGAGTCGCAGAAGCAAACTGCCAAGGTACAGCAGTTAATGGATGATGCACGTTCTACTCAGGGCGATGCGTTTGCTAAACTGTCTGATACTGCGGACAAGATTGTCAAGGAAGCACCTGACTCAGCGCAGGCGATTCAGACTCAGCTAGTAATGGCAAAACTGGCTTATGACAAAGAAGATTATGCAGCAGCTGAACGTGCACTGAAGAAAGTTGAAAACTCCAAGGTGGATGATGCAGGTCTGGTGCAAGTAGTTAAACTTCGTCTGGCGTATGCCCAGCTGGCACAGAAAAAATATGATGCAGCATTGAAAACTTTAGAAGCGGTGAATGAGCCTGCTTTTAAAGCAACTGCGGATGAAGCACGTGGAGATATCTATGTTGCCAAAAATGATATTGAAAATGCCAAGAAAGTGTATCAAAGTGCATGGGATGCTTTGGTAGAACGCAAAGAAGAACGTCAGATTTTACAAATTAAACTAGAAAGTGTTGGCGTATTGGTCGATGATCCTGAAATTGAACGCCCGATTATAGATACACAAGTGGAAGAAACTGAATGAATAGAAAATACAAACTCACCTGTGCCTTAACCGTTTTAACCCTTGCTTTGGCAGGTTGTGCGGGGAAAACCATTAAAGTGGAAGAAGCCAAGCCAAATCCACTTCCTAAACTTGCACAGGCAAAATCACTGGTTCCTGTATTTTCTAGCAGTGTTTCTTCTACGGATGAAGCAGATCCATTACGTTTACGCCTCGATGCAGACAACGGTGTGATTTTTGCCATTAATCCAAATGGGGAAATTTCTGCCTATCAGGGCAAGCAACGTCTTTGGCAGAAAAAAGTGTCTAAAGCCGGCTTAAGCGCGGGTGTGGAGGCGGCTTCTGGTCTGGTGATTGCAGGCAATACCAAAGGTCAGCTGTTTGCTTTAGATCAGCAGACGGGTGAACAGCGTTGGGCTGCCCAATTGTCGGGTGCCATTATTGCGCCCTCTTTAGTGCACGCAGACCGTGTGATTACCGTAGCGAATGACGGCATGGTCTTCGCTCATGAAGTTAGTACTGGTAAACAGGTGTGGACTTATAAGCTACCTAATGTACAATTCAGCCTGCGTGGTATGGCGGCGCCAGTTGCACTTGACCCACGTCATGTATTGATTGCTTCAGCAAACGGCTATATTTATGCTCTGGATGCAGTTACCGGTGTGCCAAAAATGCAGCGCCGTGTAGCGGTATCTGATGGTCGCTCCGATATTCAACGGCTGAATGATATTGATGGTGAGCCGGTCGTTGCTGGTCAGTTTGTAGTAACAACCAGCTATCAAGGTCAGGTGACTGTGCTTGATCTGGCTTCACAACAGGTAATCTGGAGTGAAGATGCCAGCAGTATCCAGCGTCCAGAAGTTGTAGGTAATGGTGTCTTTGTAGCCCAGACTGATGGTAAAATCACCGCCTATGAAATTACGTCTGGCCAGAAACTCTGGGAAAATGACCAGCTGTTAAACCGTCAGCTGAGCAACCCGGTCATGCTGGGTACAGACCTTGTAGTCGGTGACCTGGACGGTGTATTACACCTGATTGATCCGTCTACTGGACAGATTGTTGGTCGTTCCAAGACTTCTGGTGAAGTTCGCACACTGCGTGTGATCGACAACCAGCTCTATGTGTCGACACGTAAGGGTGCTTACAGTATCTGGCAGAATCGTTAATTTTTCTGTGGCTTATGCTAAAATAAGCCAACCGTATTTTTTACGCGGGGTGATTGAATGTTCAATGCCCCGTGTTTTTATTTATTTTAGGCTTTAATCCTATTCCCATTTTCTTCCAGAACTTTCTGATGTTCAGGCCATTTTTAGACAGCCTGATATTGAATAAAGGTTAATCTATGAAACCCGTAATTGCGCTCATTGGTCGTCCGAACGTCGGAAAATCAACTCTGTTCAACCAGATAACCAAGAGCCGTGACGCATTGGTGGCAGACTTTGCAGGTCTGACACGCGACCGTAAGTATGGTGATGCTGTCTATCAAAATAAATCCTTCATTGTCGTTGATACTGGCGGTATCGGTGAGAACGAAGGTGGGATCGACTCTTACATGGCAGAGCAGTCTAAAACTGCAATCCATGAAGCAGATATGATTATCTTTGTGGTCGATGCACGTGCCGGATTGTTGGCATCTGATGAACAGATTGCCCGTGAGCTGCGTACTTTGGGTAAAAAAGTCTTCCTCGTTGCGAACAAGGTAGATGGAGTACACGCAGAAGCTGCTTTAGTTGAGTTCTATAAACTTGGCATGGGCGAGCCGATGCAAGTGGCGGCGAGTCATGGTCGTGGTGTACAGCAGATGCTTGAAGAAGTACTTGCAGATGTGCCTGAAGATGAGTCTGAAGCTGAACACGATAAAAATACCGGTTTGCGTCTCGCGATTATTGGTCGTCCGAACGTTGGTAAATCAACCTTGGTCAACCGTTTACTGGGTGAAGAGCGTGTGGTTGCATTTGACCAGCCTGGTACAACACGTGACTCGATTTACATTCCATTTGAACGTGATGGCCGTAAATACACTTTGATCGATACCGCAGGTGTACGTCGTAAAGGTAAAGTCGATGAGATGATTGAGAAATTCTCAATCGTGAAAACTTTGCAGGCGATGAAAGATGCGCATGTGGTTGTCGTAGTTGTTGATGCACGTGAAGGAATTGTAGAGCAGGACTTGCACTTGATCGGTTATGCGATTGAAGCAGGTCGTGCCATGGTGATTGCGATCAATAAATGGGACAACATGTCTGAATATGATCGTAAGCAGTGCAAGCTGGATGTGGAACGTCGTTTTGACTTCATTCCATGGGCGAAGATTCACTTGATCTCTGCATTACATGGTACCGGTGTCGGTGAGCTTTATCCTTCGATCCACCGTGCCTATGATTCTTCACACCTGAAAGTCTCTCCTGCAAAAATCACCCAGATTCTGCAAGATGCGACTGAAGCTCACCAGCCGCCAACTGTTCAAGGCCGTCGTATCAAAATGCGTTATGCGCACATTGGCGGTCAGAATCCACCGACCATTGTCATTCATGGTAACAAGGTCGATAAAACTCCTGCGGATTACCGTCGTTACCTGGAAAATGTGTTCCGCAAAGTTTATAAACTTGAAGGTACACCAGTAAGAATTGAATTTAAAACTTCTGAAAACCCGTTCGAAGGTCGTAAGTCGCAAATTGATGAACGTACTGCAGCACGTAAGCGTCGTTATGTTCAGAAATTCAAGAAAGCTGAGAAGAAATTCAAACGCGGTTAATCTGTATTTGAATAAAGTAAAAAGCCTGCAATAGCAGGCTTTTTTGTGCTTTCACCATAGAGGTCTGAACTGTTTTATAATTCACTTGAGCAATAAAGGATCCTGTAATGCGTCAGATTCGAATTGATTTACATAAACTGCCGGTTCAAGCCACATCTGATGGGCTAACGCGTAAAGCGTATCTCCAGCAACGCAAACAACACATCGTTCAATTGCGAAATCAGTATTTATCCAGTGCTTTGAATTTCTCAATTTGCGATCATGATCTTGCACGTGCAGAGTATGGCAAACCCTATCTCAAAGACCACTCAAATATTGCCTTTAACCATAGCCATAGCCAGAATTTTTATGCACTTGCCATGAGCCAAACAGTCAAAGAAATTGGGGTGGATGTTGAAGAATTAAGCCGTAAAGTTCGTTTTGATGCATTGGCACAGCATGCCTTTCACCCTGAAGAATACGCGATCTGGCAACAGCTAGACTGTGATCCTGAATACTGGTTTAAGGTCTGGACCACCAAAGAAGCAGTATTAAAAGCACATGGTATGGGTATTCGTATGAACTTAAGTGAGCTCAATACTAAAGTACATCCACAGCAGCAGGGTGGCCTGTGTCAGCATGCGCAGCTTGGGGTCTTTGCATTTCACAACTATGTATTTGGTGATTGTGTGCTCAGCGTGGCATGGCAGGCTGAGCAGTCCTGTCGTGGCTTTAGTTTTCCACAGATTCAGATTTACCAGTATCCGGTAGCATAAACAGGGGGATATAAGAATCAGGGTTTTCGGGCAATTAGCAAATTACTCATGCGGTTCACAAACTGCGGACTGAAACGTGACAAATGGTATAAGAACTGGCTTTTAAAGCCGACTGGCTGATGGGTAGGAACCAGTAAATTGTCCTTGCGCTGTACCAGTTTTAAAATATCCTGAGCGACATCTTCTGCACTCAAATGTACGCCCATTTTCTTGATGCTTTCTGCCTGCATATCCTGAACCATTGCAGTGCGCACAAAAAGTGGCATCACATCCATGACCCGGATGCCATGCTTGTGCCATTCAATATCCAGGCTTTCTGTCAGGCCTCGTACGGCAAATTTACTGGTCGCATAAGAAGCGAGATCAGCCTGACCATAGATCGCGGAAGCAGAGGAAAGGTTAATGACCCGGGCAAAAGCAGCACGCTCCAGAAAGGGAAAGGCCGCATGACAGCCATTGATCACACCCTTGATATTAATATCGACCGTATGATGGTGTGCTTCAATGGGGGTCTTTTCAAAATTTCCTGAATAGAGAATGCCGGCATTATTCACCAGAATATTGATCTTGCCTGCCCAGGCTTCAAAATCTTCTAAGGCGGTTTGCCAGGATGCATAACTGGCGACATCCAGATAACCTGCATGCGCATTCGGGCCTAACTGTTCAGCCAGTTGTTCGGCAAGGCTAATATTCAGATCGTAAATACCGACCTTGTAATCCTCGTGGCAAAATAGGCTGGCAACAGCAGCACCGATTCCTTGTGCTGCACCGCTAATAAAGATACTGTGCATTGAGCTCACCTCCATGTTGATTGTTTTTAGAGCATAGCAAACATTGAGCAAAAGATATTTTCTTGTCCGATAAAATAAAGAGGTTTTAAGGTGGAACAATTACTGAGCATCATGCGAGAACTACGTGAAAAATGTCCGTGGGATCAACAGCAGACACCTGAATCATTAACGCGTTATGCGATTGAAGAGGCGTATGAAGTTGAAGCGGCTGTTCGTTCCGGTAAGGCTGAAGATGTACGTGATGAGCTGGGTGACCTGTTATTACAAGTGGTTTTTCAGTCGCAGATGTACAGTGAGCAAGGTGCTTTTAATTTCCAGGATGTAGTACAGGCGATTAGCGATAAATTAATCCGCCGTCATCCGCATGTATTTCAGGCTGAACAGTTTTCCAAACTCAGCCCTGAAGATGTGGCTGTATTGTGGAAAAAGATTAAGGCACAAGAAAAACAGGATAAGCCCCGTTCCCGTCTGGATGACGTGAAACATGCACCGTCACTCGTACAGGCAGATGAAATCCAGAAAAATGTGGCAAAAATTGGTTTTGATTTTCCTGATGTGGATGGTGCATTCGGTAAGCTTGAAGAAGAGTTAGGTGAATTTAAAGAGGCAATGGTAGGACAGAAATCCGACGAAATTCTGGAAGAATTTGGTGATTGCTTATTCTCTCTGGTTAATGTTGGTCGTAAACTTGGAATTTCGAGTGAGATGGCACTATTAGGTACCATCCATAAATTCCGTACTCGATTTGCCTTGATGGAACATCAGGCAGTACAACAGAATCTGAATATAGAAGACCTGTCACTGACTGAACTGGATCAGTTGTGGGAACAGGCGAAACAAGAATTAAAACAACGGGCCATGCATGAAAATCATAAAACTTCAGCCAATCAGCAGAGAACTGATTAGTATTATCCTCACAATTTTATCTGTACTGTGCAGTTCGTTTGCAGCTGCTGCTCAAAATGAAAGTTACGCCGACTGGAAGGCTAAACAGCAACAATATGATGCACGGCTGAAACAACAGCAGAATCAGCCATCCCAAAATCATAGCAATCACTATCTGGCGAAGCCGGAGCTTGCAGCTGTTTCCAGTGCAGACAGGATCCGGCTGAATTCCGCTACGGTCGAGCAGTTGCAGCAGCTGCATGGCATTGGTCAGAAGAAAGCAGAAGCAATTATTGAATATCGCAACACGCATGGCAAGTTTAAACGTGTTAAGGATATTCAGCTGGTCAAGGGGATTGGTCCCGCACTATTTGCTAAAAATCAAGCTCGACTGGCGCTGTAAATCATCTAAATTTAAAGTGAATCCTCTATCATTGCTGGATACAGGATTGACATAATCAAATTGCCCTTTAGCCGTGTAAGCGATATGATTAGCGTCATCTTAGAATTTTACGTTCAGACGTAGGAGACAGCGTCTTTTGCAAACTTTGCGCGCGTCAAAATGTGGTTTATCAACCGCTCAATTACCTTCTTATATCCTCGATGTGATTGATGCCTTAAATAAGGCCGGCTATGAAGCTTATATTGTTGGTGGTGGTGTACGAGATCTGATGCTGGGCTTGAATCCCAAGGATTTCGATGCTGTCACTAACGCAACTCCCGCTCAGGTCAAAGAAGTATTCGGGCGACGTTGTCGTATTATCGGGCGTCGTTTTGAGCTGGCTCATGTCTATTCTGGTCGCGAACTGGTAGAAGTCGCGACTTTCCGGGCACCGCCGAAAAAGGCCGTCACTTCGGCGCAGGGCATGATTCTGCGTGACAATAACTGGGGAACTATCGAGCAGGACTTTGCTCGCCGTGATTTCTCGATTAATGCAATGTATTACCAGCCACGTAAAGGTATTGTGCTGGATTTCTGCAATGCAGTAGATGATATTAAACATAAAACACTGCGCCTGCTGGGTGATCCAATACTCCGCTTTGAAGAAGATCCAGTCCGTATGCTGCGTACGTTGCGTTTTGCAGCAAAATTAAATTTCAATATTGATGAAGCGATTCTGGATATCTTTACACCAGAAATGACCCAGTTACTTCGTGATGTATCTCCGCATCGTCTTTATGATGAGTCACAGAAGCTGTTCACCATGGGGCATCTCAACCGCGTCTTGCCAATGCTGATTGATTTCGGGATCTGGCGTCAGCTGTTTGCAGAGATCAAGCCCGAAATCACACCGTTTATTGAACGTGCTGCGACCAATACCGATCAGCGTATTTCGATTGGCAAGACGATTAATCCCGCGTTCTTCTATGCTGTATTGTTATGGAAGCCATTCCTGGAACGTTGTGATTTCTACTTGAGTAAAGGCATTATTCCAGCTGAAGCACGTGCTCAAGCAGGCCTGGATGTGCTGAAGCGTCAAGCAACCCGTACCATCATTCCACGTTTTGCGGAAACCTTTATCCGTGAAGTCTGGGAAATGCAGACCCGGCTGTTGAATCCAAAACCGCAGCAGATTGAAGCGCTGTCTGGTCATGCGCGTTTTCGTGCCGGCTTTGACTTCCTGTTACTCCGCGAAAAATCAGGTGATGAAACGGCACAGGGCATGGGGAGCTGGTGGGATGCTTATCAGCAAATGGGCGGTGACGAAAAAGAACGTGCCATTGCACAGTATAACCGTCAGCGTGCCAAGAGCCGTCGTAAAGCGACTCAGGAAGAGCATCTGGAACAGCGTCTTGCTGTTCAGGAAACTACTGAGATTGAGCCATTAGTCAATGAGCCGGAACCACGTAACCGTCGTACCCGCAAACCTAAGCCAGCAGCAGAGAAACCAGTTTCTCATGCAGCAGCGAGTGCAAGCGGTGAGATTGGTCCGGATCATCCAATTATGAAACGTAAGCGTGTACAGCGTGATTTAAGCCAAGTTGTTTTTGGACCGACACAATGACCATTACTTATATTGGCTTAGGCAGTAATCTTGGTGATTCGCGCCAGATTATGGCTGAGGCGGTACAGAAACTGGCAAGCTTGGGAACAGTGAAAATATCCCATTTGTATCAAAGTCCACCGATGGGTCCACAGGATCAGCCAAATTATCATAATGCTGTGGTGCAGTTGATTACCGATCTGGCACCACTCGATTTACTGGATCGTCTACAGGCATTGGAACAGGAAGCGGGTCGGGTACGTTTACGCCACTGGGGTGAACGTACCCTGGATCTGGACCTGCTTATTTACGGTGATGAACGTATTCAGAATGAGCGTTTGACTGTGCCGCATGTCGGTGTAATGGAACGTGATTTTGTATTATTGCCGTTGTTGGATCTTGATACTGAATTACAGCTGAATGGACAATCATTAAAAGACCTGGACATCGTAAAACAATCGACTTTGACGGTCCTTGATCGCACGAATTGGGCAAATATTTAATTTTTAGTTATTGGTATGTTCGCGAGAACTTCAATAAGAGAGGAACACCTTCATGATCAGTCTGAGCGACTTAAGACGATTCAAGGCGGACGGCCGTAAATTCTCCTGCCTGACCTGCTATGATGCCAGCATGGCCAAAGCCATGGAAATTGCCGAAGTAGATACGATTCTGATCGGGGATTCCCTGGGTATGACCATTCAGGGACATGATTCTACTTTGCCAGTCACTGTAGCAGATATGGCATATCACACCGCTGCAGTGCGCCGTGCGAATCAGCATGCCTTTATCCTGACTGATCTGCCATTTATGAGTTATGCAACATTGAATGATGCCTTGCAAAGTGCCCGTACCGTGATGCAGGCGGGTGCTCAGATGGTCAAGCTGGAAGGTGGAGCATGGCTGGCTGAAACCGTACAGGTCATGACGCGTAACGGTATTCCAGTTTGTGTACACCTAGGTTTGACACCACAATCAGTGAATGTATTTGGTGGTTATAAATTACAGGCACGTAACCGTGCAGCGGCAGATCAGCTGCTTGCTGACTGTAAGGCTGTGGTTGAAGCTGGTGCTGCCTTGTTATTGCTTGAATGTGTGCCTGCACAACTTGGCAAAGAAGTGGCTGAGTTATTCCCGGAGATTCCAGTGATTGGTATTGGTGCGGGTGTAGATACGGATGGTCAGGTGCTTGTAGTGCAAGACATGCTGGGCCTGAACTTTGGTCATACGGCTAAATTTGTACGTAACTTTATGAAAGAACAATCAGGTGCCAATGCAATCCTGGATGCATTCAAGGCCTATCATGCTGCTGTACTAGACAGCTCATTCCCTGCACCTGAACATACATTCCAGGTTGAGTTATAACATGAAAACAGAAACTACCATCCAGGGTTTAGCGGCCTCATTAAATCCGGCTCGTTCAGCACGTAAAATTATTGGCTTCGTACCCACCATGGGGAATCTGCATCAAGGTCACTTAAATCTGGTACGTGAAGCCCGCAAGTTATGTGATGTAGTCGTGGTCAGCATCTTCGTGAATCCGATTCAGTTTGGGCCAAACGAAGATTTTAATAATTATCCACGTACCTTGGAACAGGATCAGCAGTTATTGGCTGAAGTAGGCTGTGACATCGTCTTTGCTCCAAGTGTGGAACAGATGTATGGCAACAAGCCGCGTCTAACCAATATCAGTGTTTCGGATATCACTAACGACCTGTGTGGTTTACAGCGTCCGGGGCATTTCGATGGCGTAGCAGTTGTCGTGACAAAATTGTTTAACATGGTTCAGCCAAACTATGCTTTCTTTGGTGAAAAAGATTATCAGCAACTGGCAGTGATTCGCCAGTTTGTGCAAGACCTGAATATTCCACTGGAAGTGATTGGGGTGCCGATAGCGCGCGCTGAAGATGGTTTGGCACTGAGTTCACGGAACGGTTATCTGACCGAGCAAGAACGCCAGACTGCACCATTGATCTACCGCAGCTTAAAAGCAGCGGAACAGCAGTTGTATGAAGGTGTGGTATTGGATGCGGTGTTGACCGGTATTCGCCAGACCCTCACTGATGCTGGTTTTGTGGTAGATTATATTGAGGCACGTACGCCAGAATTGCAAAAGATTGATGAATTTAGTCAGGATCTTGTGTTATTCATTGCGGCGAAATTAGGTAAAACACGTTTGATCGACAATCTGCAGGTAAAATATTCTGCACGTCATTAATAGGGTAGCAGTGCATGAAGCGCATCTTAATTGTGACAGGCCAATCTGGTTCAGGTAAGTCATCTGCCTTGCAGGTACTGGAAGACCTGGGTTATTACTGTATCGATAACCTGCCGCTGGCACTGCTTCCTGAAATTGTCGCGAAACTGGATCAGGAAAATAACCTGGAACAGTTGGCATTAGGAGTGGATGTTCGTAGCACCCGGGCGGATCTGCAAGAATTTGATCATGTGTTTGAACAGCTGCAACAACATGGCACAGTCGATGTTATTTATCTAACTACGCAGGATCAGGAGCTGATTGCACGTTTTAGTGCTTCACGCCGTCCGCATCCGCTGGCTGCACGTTTTAAAAGTCTGAATGAATGCATTCAGGAAGAAAAATTACTTTTGCTTCCGATCCAGTTGCGCTCGACGGTACATATCGATACTTCTGACAAAAGTGTGCATGACCTGAAGCATACCTTACTGCATAAGCTCGGTCAGACCGATAACCTAATTCTGATTTTACAGTCCTTTGGTTATAAGCATGGTATTCCATTGGATGCCGATTATGTCTTTGATGTGCGTCATCTGCCTAACCCGCACTGGGATCTGGAACTACGTAAATTTTCCGGACTGGATCAGCCTGTACAGACTTTCCTGGAAAAGAGTGAGCAGGTAGAAGACATGTTCCAGGACATTTACGACTTTCTGGAAAAATGGCTACCGGCTTTTGCTGAAGGGCACCGTCACTACATCACAGTTTCTGTGGGTTGTACCGGTGGTCAGCATCGTTCTGTTTATATTGTGGATAGACTAAAAAAAGCGCTTGAGGCAAAATGGTCTGTTCAAGTCCTCCACCGAGAAATGAAGCACTGGTCATGATTGATACGACGGTTGACGTAATTAACAAATTGGGTTTACATGCGCGGGCATCGGGTAAGCTCATTGAAGTCACCACCAAATTTCGTTCCAATATTCAGATTGGAAAGGGTGACAAGCTCGTCGATGCAAAAAATATCATGTCCTTGCTCATGCTAGGAGCGGGCAAAGGCACAACATTACGCTTGGTACTTGAAGGAGCAGATGAAGAAAAAGCTTTATCTGAAATTCAGGCACTGTTTGCGGCAAAATTTTATGAGGCAGATTAATCGTGGCACGTCGACCGAGCAGTTTAACTGAAGAAGATTTCGAATCTTTAGAGGGACGCGCAAGTAAAACCGAACAGAAAAAAGCAGTCCAGCGTATGGCTGCTTTAGGCGCACAGTTGGCAGAACTGAGTGCGAAACAAATCAAGAACCTTCCTGTTGAAGAGCGTTTGATTGAAGCCTTGCTAGATGTTCAGCAAATTAGTTCACATGAAGCACGTCGTCGCCAATTCTCACGTATTGGCAAATTACTACGTAACGAAAATGAAACCGTGATTCTGTCCTACCTGACCCCTAAACAGGGTTTGAAAAAGACAGCGCAATTACAGCGTTGGGTTGACCGTATTGTCAAAGATGGTGATCCGGCGATTAACGAATTTACCAAAACCTATAATGCAACAGAACGTCATACCTTACGTCAGCATTATTTGCGTGTACATCGTGATCTAAAAAATCAGGCACCTGAAGAAGAGGTTACAGCATCAAAGCTAAAACTGTTCAACTATGTACAGCAAGTAGCATTGATTTCAGATAATTGATTTCGTGTCGATAGAGAAGGCGATCCTAGAAGGTCGCTTTTTTTTATATCCGTATTTTACCAAACAGAAAGTTATATAAGATTCATGAACTGGAATTATGAGCTCAAGCATAATTTTTAAAGAAACAATTTATAAGAATTGTAGTGGCTGCTTACAATTAACAGTAAGGAAATCTCAGTCATTAACAAAAAAATTGGTACTTTATGCCAGTTTTATTGTGCTTAATTAACAAAAATTAGACATATCAAAGAATTAACTAAATTACATGGTTAGTTAGAAGATTAATCATTTGAGCATTATGAAGCAAAAAATAGGATATTTACTCGTAAAAGATTGGTTGGTGAAGAAATTCTTAACAATATTAATCTAAATAATTTATTTTGGTGCTATTATTTTAAATTAAATTAATTATCTATAGGCTTGGCACTAGTATTTAGTTTAGGTGCATGTTACAAGTGGTGGTGAAAAAATAGACATTTCAGTGACATTATCAGGGTTGTTTATAGGTTTACAAATAACGGTTAATGTCAAATTTGTTTTACATTTTTTAAAGAAAAAATGAACGTATACGTAGTTAAATGTAATGAAATCAATTAATCTAGATGTTAGGAAATGTTGTTGAGACTGTTTAGATTCTTTGTTATTGATTGTATAAAATTGGTCGAATAAATAAACATAACCATGAGAGGCAGAGATGAAGCTTAACCTTCTGGAGATAGGTCAAAATACTGAACAGCTAAGCTCATGCCGCCTGTCTCTTATTTTGGGCGTAAATACTTCCAATAACCTAATTAATACATTTGCTCGAGTCGCACGTCGGCTACTTAAGACTGAAAAATGTTTACTGGGTTTTCATAAAGAACCTTATATCTGGTATTCCACTGCTTCAGAATTTTGGGGGTTTGAAACGCCGCCCGAATTAAATCTGCTCAATTATCTTAAAAATGATGACTGTCTGGATCATACGCATCCTGCCTATACAGAAATGTCAGAATATATTCGTAGTCTTGGTGTAGAGCATAAGCGCCTGATCTCCTTTAATCTGAAAGCCAGTGATACCCACTCAATTGGTCATGTGGTATTTTTTGATCAGAAAGAAGAGGGCTTTGATCAGGAAGATATTCGTCTGGTGCAGGAGTTTGCCGATGGGCTGGTCGGACGGATTCGCTTGCATGAAGACTATAATGAACTGAAGGAAATGTACGAGCAGCAATGCGCCATGAACTTCAGTAAGACGAAATTCTTCCAGATTATTGCTCATGACCTGCGTGCACCCTTTCATGGTTTACTTGGATTCTCGGAAGTATTGGCTGAAGAACGTCATACACTGGATGATTCAAGTGTTCAGAATATTGCCGATTATCTCTGTGAAAATGCCAAGTCAACTTATAACTTGCTGGAAAGCCTGCTGACTTGGGCGATGGCTGAAGGTGGACGTTTTGTTTACCATCCGATCAACTTTGAGCTAAAACAGTCCAGCAAAATTGTTTGCGATGTACTCAAAAGCTTAGCATTGAATAAAAAAATCGACCTGATTGACCGCATTCCTGAAGGAGTGAAGGTCAATGCTGATATCAACATGATTACTTCAGTGCTGCAAAACCTGGTCTCCAATGCACTGAAATTCACCCCAACCGATCAGCAGGGTCAGGTCATTTTGACTGCTGAAGCTGAAGACGAGCTGGTCAGAATCAGCGTGCAGGATACCGGTCTGGGCATGACTGAAGAACAGATGCAAAATCTGTTTAAGCCAAATCTGACAGTAAGTGTGAAAGGCACAGATAATGAAAAAGGCGCGGGTCTTGGTCTGGTACTGTGTAAGCGATTTGTCGATCTGAATCATGGTCAAATTTATGTGGACTCTAAAGAAGGTCAGGGTACGACCTTTAGTGTATTGTTGCCAAAAGCCACCAATGAACATCAGGCACTGGCACTTGCTGAACCGGCAGGTGCATTAAAAGAAAAAAATTAATTTCCGTCCAAGGCATTCACAGCGCTGCCAGTCACCTGTTATAACTAGAAAAAATCTTGCAGGTGACAAGGACTGGAAATGAACGACGTACAATTGCAGAAAACTTTAAGGGCAAGCCAATATGCCGAGCAGGTATTGTCCAGACACGCTGCCTTGCTGCAGCAGGACTATGCAGTTGACCATTTTCAGCATGCTTTAAGTACTGAACAAATCAAGCAATCTGTCACAGATACTCTTAGCAATATTAGTGATGAAGACAAATGGATGAGTACGTTACGTACTCTGCGTGCTCGCCTGATGTTTCGCTGGATCTGGCAGGATGCCAATCAACTTACTAATGTCATTACTCTTACTCGTGAACTTTCTGATTTTGCCGATGCCGCCATTTGTGCCGCCAAAGATTTTGCCCGTATTCCCTTGGTTGCAAAGTATGGCCAGCCGATTGGCTACAATGGAAAGGTGCAAGACTTAATTGTAATTGCTATGGGTAAGCTCGGTGCTCAGGAACTCAATCTTTCTAGCGATATTGATCTGATTTTTGCTTTTGACGAGCAAGGGGAAAGCGATGGGCGAAAATGTATTGATGTGCAGCAGTTTTGCATTCTGTGGGGACAAAAGCTGATCTACCTGTTAGATCATATTACCTCAGATGGTTTTGTTTTCCGTGTCGATATGCGCCTGCGTCCTTGGGGGGATGGTTCACCATTAGCAATTAGCCATGTCGCGCTGGAAAAATATCTCAGCCAGCATGGTCGTGAATGGGAACGTTATGCCTGGATCAAGGCGCGGATTGTCAATCCAACGCCTGAAGGTGATGAGTTACTAGAGATGACACGTCCATTCGTGTTCCGTCGCTATGTGGACTACAGTGCTTTCGCTGCTATGCGTGAAATGAAAGCGATGATCCAGCGTGAAGTGCAGCGCCGCAATATTGAAGATGATATCAAGCTTGGTGCTGGCGGGATTCGTGAAGTTGAATTCATTGTTCAGGTGTATCAGCTGATTTATGGTGGTGCCAAGCTGGAATTACAGGATCGCCAATGTCTGGTCAGTCTCAAGCACTTGGTTACGGCTGAATTACTAGATGAACAAGCAGTAGAAGATCTTGAGGATGCTTATTTATTCCTGCGCCGGGTTGAACATGCGATTCAGGCGCTGAATGATCAGCAAACTCAGTCATTACCAACCGAAGATGACCCTCGCCAGCGCATTGCTGATACTTTGGGTTTTGCTGACTGGGCAGCATTTATGGATGTGTTGGATCAGAAGCGCGCCAAAGTGATTTACCAGTTTGAACATCTGATTAAAGAGAATGGTCCAGAAACTCAACTCTCAAGTTTTACCCAACTGGAACAGCAGTTAAATGCAGTACTAGATGTAAATGCCCGAAATCTGGTGCATGAGTTCTGGAACAGTAATACCTTAAAAAAATTGCCGGCCAAAGCCTTACAGCGTTTAAAAACATTTTGGCCTTATCTGATTGAAGCAATTTTGCAATCTGATCAGCCGCAGACGGCTTTAGTGCGTCTGATGCCATTGGTTGAATCAGTCATGCGCCGCACTGTGTACTTGGTCATGCTGATTGAAAGCAAAGGTGCACTTCAGCGTCTGGTCAAGATGGCAACTGTCAGCCCATGGATTTGTGAGGAATTAACCCATTATCCGGTGTTACTGGATGAATTCCTGTCTATGGATTTTGAGCTGCCAAAGCGTAAAGATCTTGAAGATTCTCTACGTCAGCAGTTGCTGCGTATTGAGCTTGATCAGGTGGAAGACCAGATGCGGGTATTGCGTCTGTTTAAAAAATCCAATGTGCTGGCTGTTGCTGCCAGTGATGTGTTGGCAGAAAGTCCTTTAATGAAAGTATCAGATGCTTTGACTGATATTGCTGAAGTGTCTGTAAATGCTGCCTTGCATTTAGCCTATCAAATTGTGGCCAAAAAGCATGGTTTCCCACTTGATGCCGAAGGGCAACGCTGTTCAGTCGATCATACTGCTTTTGCCGTGATTGGCTATGGCAAGGTGGGCGGGATTGAACTCGGTTATGGTTCTGACCTGGATTTGGTATTTATTCATTTTATGAATGAACAGGCAGATACTGACGGACTGAAACCAATTAGTGGCTTTGAATTTGCCATGCGTGTGGCGCAAAAGCTGATGTCACTGATGACTACACAAACCTTGGATGGGCGGGTTTATGAAGTTGATACCCGCTTACGTCCTTCAGGGGAAGCAGGTTTATTGGTTACCAGTCTGAAAGCTTTTGAACAGTATCAGTTTAAGAGCGCCTGGCTCTGGGAACATCAAGCCTTGGTACGTGCCCGTCCAATCGCAGGGGAAATGAGTTTACGTAAAAAATTCGAGATATTGCGCTGTGATATCTTGACCCAAAAACGGGATATCGGTCATGTGCGTGAAGAAGTATTAAAAATGCGTCAGAAAATGAAAGATCATCTGGGTTCTTCAAAAGAGCAAAAAAAAGATGGAATTTTTCATTTAAAACAAGATGCAGGTGGTATCGTTGATATCGAATTTATGGCACAGTATGCGGTGTTAGCTTGGAGTGGGACGAATAAAGATCTCGCCCATTACTCCGACAATGTACGAATCCTTGAGGATGCCGCAAAATCAGGTTGCTTATCCAGCGACGATGCGACTGCTCTGATTCAAGCTTATCTCCGTGAACGCGCCGAGAGCCACCGCTTAGCCCTTGCAAATCAATCCATGCAAGTGTCTGCAAGCGACTGGCACGATACCCGAAAGACCGTTTGCAAGTTATGGCAAAGACTGATTGATCCAAGTGCAGTATTTGCACTGGATAGTGAATAATTGTGAAAAATTGGAGTTTGTGGCATGAATTTGGCTGATCGTGATGGTTTCATTTGGCAAGACGGACAACTGGTAGATTGGCGTGAGGCAAAAACTCACGTATTAACACATACCTTGCACTACAGCATGGGGGTGTTTGAAGGTGTCCGTGCTTATGAAACCCCGAATGGAACGGCTATTTTCCGTCTGAAAGAACACACTAAACGTTTACTTAATTCTGCAAAAATTTATCAAATGAAAGTTCCATTTGATCAGGCAGCGTTAGAACAAGCTCAAATTGATGTCGTTCGTGAAAACAAATTAGCGTCTTGCTATTTACGTCCAATTATCTTTATTGGTTCTGAAAAACTGGGCATTGCCGCAACTGACAATACCATTCATGCAGTGGTTGCTGCGTGGAGCTGGGGTGCTTACCTAGGTGATGAAGCAATGGCGAAGGGTATTCGCGTAAAAACTTCTTCATTTACGCACCATCACCCTAACGTGACCATGTGTAAAGCCAAAGCATCAGGTAACTACACATTATCTATCCTTGCACATCAAGAAGTAGCACATTCTGGTTATGACGAAGCAATGCTTCTAGATCCACAAGGTTATGTATGTCAAGGTTCAGGCGAAAACGTATTCCTGGTACGTGATGGCGTGATTCATACACCGGATATCGCAGGTGGTGCGCTTGATGGTATTACCCGTCAAACGATTATTACCATTGCCAAAGATCTTGGTTATGAAGTGGTTGAACGCCGTATTACCCGTGATGAATTCTATATTGCTGATGAAGCATTCTTCACCGGTACTGCTGCTGAAGTAACGCCTATCCGTGAATACGATGACCGTCAAATCGGTGAAGGCAAACGTGGTCCGATCACTGAGCAAATCCAGACTGCATTCTTCAATGCGGTTCAGGGTAAAGACCCTAAATATGCGCACTGGTTAACTTACGTAAAATAAGTTCAACAGATAAAAAAGGACTCAAATGAGTCCTTTTTTTATGGCTAGAAGAATCTATTAAACCTGATAGAAATCGCGATACCAGTCAACAAACTGTTTTACGCCATCTTCAACAGAAACAGAAGGTTTATAACCTACACTTTGTTCTAGTGCTGAGCTATCAGCGAAAGTATCTGGTACATCACCGGGTTGTAGTGGCAGTAAGTCCAGAATGGCTTCTTTGCCGACTGCTTTTTCAATGGCATGGATATATTCAATCAGTTTGACTGGCGAATTATTGCCGATGTTAAAGATCCGGAACGGGGCATTGCTGGTGGATGGATCAGGATTGTTGCTATCCCAGTCTGGATTTGGTGCAGCAATCTGGTCACTGGAACGGATCACGCCTTCAGCAATATCTGCAACAAAGGTGAAATCACGGGTATGATTGCCGTGGTTAAAAACCGGAATAGATTTGCCTTCAATAATGTTCTTGGTGAACTTAAAGAGAGCCATATCCGGACGCCCCCAAGGACCATAGACAGTAAAGAAGCGCAAGCCTGTGGTTGGCAGTTTGAAGAGGTGGCTATAGCTATGTGCCATCAATTCATTGGCACGCTTTGTTGCTGCATAGAACTGGATCGGATGGTCGACACCATGCTTTTCACTAAAAGGCATGGTAGTGTTGGCACCATACACGCTACTGGTACTGGCATAAGTCAGATGTGGTGTTTTGGCATAGCGACAGGCTTCAATGATATTGGTAAAACCGACAATATTGCTTTCCACATAACTCATCGGATTTTCAAGCGAATAACGTACGCCTGCCTGTGCAGCAAGATGAATCACGCGATCAAATTGATGTTCCTGAAAACACTTGTCAACTGCGGCTTTATCTGCAAGGTTGGCATGATAAAAGTCGAACTGCCCCGACTGCTGTTCCGCTGTTTGAGTTAGCAGATCTACACGTGCCTGTTTTAAAGCTGGATCGTAGTAGTCATTCATGTTGTCAAAACCGACCACATCATCACCACGTTCTAAAAGCTTTTTGGAAACATGGAATCCAATAAAACCTGCTGCACCTGTTACCAGAATTTTCATTCATCGCCTCCAAAAATATCACGGGTATACACTTTATCTTCAACGTCACTCAAATCTTTGGATTGACGATTGGTGATAATCACATCTGCCCGCTGTTTAAAGGCTTCTAAATCAGTAATCACTTCAGATTTAAAGAACTCGCTTTCTTTTAATGCCGGTTCATAAACAATGACTTCAACCCCCTTGGCTTTAAGGCGTTTCATTACCCCCTGAATGGCAGAGGCACGGAAATTATCTGAGCCACTTTTCATAACCAGTCGATAAATCCCGACCACCGACGGATTCCTTGCCAAAATAGAATCGGCAATAAAGTCTTTACGGGTACGGTTAGAATCCACAATAGCTTGAATCAGATTGCTAGGTACCTGACTATAGTTCGCCAATAGCTGTTTGGTATCTTTTGGCAGGCAGTAACCTCCATAACCAAAGGAAGGGTTGTTATAGTGATTGCCAATTCGTTGGTCCAGACAGACACCTTCAATAATTTGCTGAGTATCTAAACCGAACGTTTGTGCATAGGTATCCAGTTCATTGAAGAAAGCTACGCGCATAGCCAGATAGGTATTGGCAAATAACTTGATTGCTTCTGCTTCGGTTGAGTCAGTGAACAGAACAGGACTGTCTTTTTTGATTGCACCTTCAATCAGCATATCTGCGAATTGTTGAGCACGCGCTGACTTCTCTCCAACAATAATACGTGATGGATAAAGGTTGTCATGTAAAGCTTTACCTTCACGCAAGAATTCTGGAGAGAAAATAATATTTTCTGTATGAAATTTCTCTTTAACTGTTTTGGTGAAGCCTACCGGAACTGTAGATTTAATAATCATGACCGCTTGAGGGTTAATCTCGGTCACATCACGAATAACGCTTTCGACGCTTTGGGTATTAAAATAATTGGTTTTGGTATCATAATCCGTCGGTGTCGCAATAATGACAAAATCAGCATTCTGATAAGCTTCATATTTGTCAGTTGTTGCACGGAAGTTTAGTGGCTTTTCACTTAAAAAAGTTGAAATGTCAGGATCCTGAATCGGAGAAATCTTCTGATTTAACATTTCAACTTTATTGTCAATAATATCTAATGCCACGACTTCATGATGTTGTGAGAAGATCATGGCATTGGAAAGGCCGACGTAACCGGTGCCTGCAACTGCTATTTTCATATCAACCTGATTATGTATTTTTAATAGGGGAGCCAGAGCCCAAGCCAATAGTGGTGTTCTCAAGGCGGTTTCATATCATACCATAAAGTATTTTGAGTATTATGAAGGTGTTGAAAAGCGGGGGAGTAACTTTGCTTTAGAGATGGTATGATATGGCGCAGAATGCTGGTGGAAGATGAATACATGCAGGAAAACGTAAACGACTCACTGTCAGGTCAGGCTCATACACAGTCTGAACAGAATATTGTGCTATGCATGAAGTGGGGCACCAAATATGGGGCAGAGTACGTCAATCGTTTATACAACATGGTCAAGCGTCATACTACGGTTGACTTTAAAATGGTGTGTCTGACAGACCGTACCGAGGGCATTGATCCTGCTGTTGAATGTTTTCCTATTCCGCCATTGGCCTTGCCAGCAGGTAGTCCTGAACGTGGCTGGAATAAGTTATCGACCTTTGAACCTAATTTATATGGTTTAAAAGGAAATGCACTTTTTCTCGATTTAGATGTTGTGATTGTCGATAATATTGACAGTTTCTTTACCCATCCGGGTGATTTTTTGATTATTCATGACTGGAAACGTCCATGGCGTATTACCGGAAATAGCTCGGTTTATCGTTTCAAGCTGGGAGCTTTTCCTGGTTTGATGCCATATTTCCGTGAACATTTTGATGAAATCCGTCAGAAGTTTCGTAATGAGCAGGCTTATTTATCCTGGTATGTTGATCAGGAAAAGAAACTGAGTTACTGGCCGGATTCCTGGTGCAAGAGCTATAAATATCACTGTCTGCAAAAAATTCCAATGGCTTATTTCAAGCCGCCTGTGAAGCCGGAAGGTGTCAAAATTATTATTTTCCATGGTGAAATCAATCCACCTGACGCAATTAACGGCGGCGGTGGTAAATGGTACCGTTATGTTCTGCCATCGCAATGGATCAAGGATGCGTGGCAATAATTATTAAGTGTAGTAATTAAGCAATCCGGTACCTATTTTAAAGTGATGAAGTAAATGCAGCAGCAAATTGATATTGTAATTGCCTGGGTGGATGGCAATGATCTGGAATTAAAAAAGAAACGGCATAAATATCTGACTGGTGAAGATGCATCCGATGCAGTCAGTGATACCCGCTTCGCCAGTAATAATGAAATCTACTACAACATTGCTTCAATCCTGAAATATGTACCTTTTTGCCGCAATATTTTTGTAGTGACCGATAACCAGCGCCCAGAATTTATTGATGAATTTGCTGCACAAGGCCTGTGTACTGCCGATAAAATTCGTGTAGTGGATCATCGGGAAATTTTTAGAGGTTATGAGCAGCATTTGCCCACTTTTAATACCCGATCCATTGAAAGTATGCTCTGGAACATTGAAGGATTATCAGACTATTTTATTTATTTGAATGATGACTTTTTCTTTAATTCAACTGCACAGCCAGAAGATTTTCTAAACGGTAATCATTTGGTGATCTATGGCCACTGGCAAAGCAGTTTTGCGCTGAAGACAAAGTTAAAATATCGCCAATTTTTGCAGCGTCAATTTGGCAAGCCGATTCAGCCGAAGCACATGATTGCACAAATGTTAGGGGCAGATATCCTGGGTTTCAAAAAGTTTTTCGAGATCCATCATTATCCACATATTGTTGATCGTCATGTTTTGAAAGATTATTTATTGGCACATCCGAAGTTGCTGGAAACCCAGATTAAATACAAGTTCCGCAGTGTAGAGCAGCTTAATCCCATTTCACTGATGAATCATATCAAGATTCAAAAGCAGCAAGCTGAGCTGAAGCCGGATATTAAACTGGCTTATCTGAAAAATGAAGATAGCCTCGACAGTTTTATTTCAGCTTTAGATAATCCTGCAATAAAATATGGTTGTATCCAGAGTCTGGATCAATTAAAGCCAGTAGATGCAAAGCAGATCAGTAATGCCATGCAGAAAAAACTGGCTGGTTATTTGCCAAATTCAATTTCAGCTTAGAGGTTCATGATGAAAGTAATTACTTATCTGATTAATCTGGATGGTAGTCATGAACGGCTTGAACGGGCGACTCAGCAACTAGATGCAGTAAATTGGTCCTTTGAACGTTTCTCCGCAGTCGATGGCCGTGGCAAGGCTTTAACTGAATTTACCAACTATGATGATCAAGGTGCGCAACAGATTCTTGGACGTAGCCTGATGAACTCGGAATTGGGGTGTTATCTGAGTCATTATGCTTGCGCAGAGAAGTTTCTGAATACTGATGCAGATTATCTGGTTATACTTGAAGATGATATGAAAATTAATCCAGACTTTAAAACAAAGCTGGATGGTGTGTTGGAATATCTGGATCAGCATAAAGATTTAGATTGGTACTTAATCAATATTGCAGCCAAAAAGAAAAAGCTGGCGAAAGATATTATCCAGATTGAAGATATGAGCATGTGGCATGCTTTTTATTTTCCAATTCGCGGATTAGGTTTGATCTGGTCACGCCAAGGTGCTCAAGCATTTTTAGAAGCTGGTAAGCATATAAATATGCCTGTCGATATTTTCTTCCAGACCTGGCTGAGTAAAAATGGAAAGGGATTAGGTGTGTGGCCAGCCTTGGTTCGACCTGCAGGTTTAGACAGTGATATTTTAGGGACAGTCGCTTCTCAGGGCGTATCACGTAAACAAAAAGAAAATCGTGGCTTGTCCCATGGTTTGAAGAAGCAGAAGCGCATGTGGCGTGACCGCTATTATGCACTTAAACACTTAATGGCTTCAAAGTAAGTAAATCTGTATGAAAAACATTGTAATTAGCCTAAAAACAGCAACTGCACGTCGTGAACACATTCAAAAAGAATTTGGCAAACAGAATATCGGTTTTGAATTCTTTGATGCATTGACACCAGATTTAGCTAAACCACTGGCTGAAAAAATGGCACTGCAGGTGCACGAAGATTTTCTGACTTCTGGCGAGTTAGCTTGTTTTATGAGTCATGTATCGATCTGGCAAAAAATGGTAGATGAGCAGATTCCGCATTTGGCAGTTTTTGAAGATGATGTATATTTGGGAGAAAATGCTGACTATTTTCTGAGTCAGGATGACTGGATTCAAAATGACTGGGATATTATTAAAATAGAAGCTTTTGCCGATAAGGTATTTTTAAGTGGGCCTAAGATAAATATCGCAAATGGATCGCGTCAGATTGTTCAGTTAACGGGAAAAAATTTAGGGACAGCGGGCTATATTTTAAGTCTGAAAGGTGCACAAAAATACTTGGATTATGTGCGAAAGATTCAGTTAATTCCTTTAGATCAAGTTATGTTTGATGAATTTATTCAAGCTAAAATTTATCCTGTCTATCAAATGACACCAGCTCTTTGTATTCAAGAAATGATGCTTTTTCCTGAGAAGAAGACAGTTCTCTCAAGTGATTTGCTTGCTGAACGTAAAGCGCGTATGCGTAAGCAGAAGAAAAAGGGGTGGGCAAAAATTCAGTTGGAAATTATGCGTGTACTTAAGCAAGTGAAATATGCTTTAGTTGGTCAACGAGTAGACTTTAAATAAAGTTAAGCCAACAGAAAAGAATGTTTAAATAAATTTGCTTAAAAGCATCAAATATAAATGTGATGAAATGATAGGAATAACTTGAAATGCGTATTCTAGTAACTGGTGGTGCTGGATTTATTGGTTCAGCTGTAATACGTCATATTATTGAAAACACTAAGCACCATGTTTTAAATGTAGATAAGCTTACTTATGCTGGAAATTTAGAGTCATTAAGTCTAGTTCAACAAAGTGATCAATATCAATTTAGTCAGACTGATATTTGTAATGAGACTGCAATCGAAGCACTCTTTCATGAATTTCAGCCAAATGTTGTGATGCATCTCGCTGCTGAATCGCATGTAGACCGTTCTATTGATGGTCCGGCAGCCTTCATACAAACCAATATTATCGGTACTTATACTTTACTTGAGGTTGCTCGAAAATATTGGCTGAATCTTGATGAAAAATCAAAAAAGAATTTCCGTTTTCATCATATTTCGACAGATGAAGTATATGGAGATTTGGAAGGAACAACCGATCTATTTACTGAAACAACACCTTATCAGCCAAGTTCTCCATATTCAGCATCTAAAGCGAGTTCAGATCATTTGGTCCGTGCTTGGCATAGAACCTATGGTTTACCGGTAATTGTCACCAATTGCTCAAATAATTACGGTCCATATCATTTTCCTGAAAAGTTAATCCCATTAGTAATTTTGAATGCACTCGATGAAAAGCCATTGCCAATTTATGGTAATGGCCAACAAATCCGAGACTGGCTATTTGTGGAAGATCATGCAAGAGCTTTATATAAAGTGGTGACTGAGGGACGGGTGGGAGAAACTTATAATATTGGTGGTCACAACGAAAAAAGAAATATAGAAGTAGTAAAAACCATTTGTACTATACTGGATGAATTAAAACCTAAAGCAGATGGGCAATTATATGAATCCTTGATAACTTTTGTGAAGGATCGCCCAGGTCATGATCTGAGATATGCAATTGATGCTGAAAAGATTCAAAAAGAATTAAACTGGTGTCCTCAAGAGACCTTTGAGACAGGTATTCAAAAAACTGTTGAATGGTATCTGAATAATTTGGACTGGTGTCGTCGTGTGCAAGATGGTAGTTACCAGCGTGAAAGATTAGGTGTAAATATATAATGTCAAATCAAACTAAAGGAATCATTCTAGCTGGTGGTTCGGGAACACGGTTATATCCAATCACAAAAGGGGTGTCTAAGCAGCTATTGCCAATTTATGATAAGCCCATGGTCTATTATCCACTTTCAGTACTCATGCTTGCAGGGATTCAGGATGTACTGATCATTACAACACCTGAAGATTTGAATAGCTTTAAACGTTTGCTGGGTGATGGATCACAGTTTGGTATTCGATTAGAGTATGCGATTCAGCCGAGTCCAGACGGTTTAGCGCAAGCATTTATTATTGGTGAAAAATCTATTGGAGATAGTAATGTCTGTCTAGTTCTAGGCGACAACATTTTCTATGGCCAAGGTTTTACCCCAATGCTAAAAAAGGCTGTTAGCCGAGCTAAAGGTGCAACAGTCTTCGGTTATCAAGTCAAAGATCCTGAACGTTTTGGTGTGGTTGAGTTTGATCAGCAGAAACGTGCAATTTCTTTAGAAGAAAAACCTAAACAACCTAAATCTCACTTTGCTGTCACAGGTCTATATTTTTATGACAATGATGTGATTCAAATTGCTAAACAAGTGAAGCCTTCTGAACGTGGAGAATTGGAAATTACCACAGTCAATCAGATGTATTTAGAGCGCGGTGATTTAAATGTAGAATTGCTTGGACGTGGTTTTGCTTGGCTAGATACAGGAACACATTCGAGCCTGCTTGAGGCTGCACAATTTGTAGAAACAATTGAAAAGCGTCAAGGTTATAAAGTTGCTTGTTTGGAAGAAATTGCTTTGAATAATGGCTGGTTAAGCAAAGAAAAAGTGTTAGAAATCGGTCAAAGCATGAGTAAAAATGATTATGGGCAATATTTGATGTCTTTAGTGCGTGAAAGTTTATGAGTCTTGTGCAATTAATTGATTTACCGGATTTAAGTGATGAACGAGGTGGGCTTGTCGCACTTGAATCAATGCAATCCATCCCTTTTGAATTGAAACGTGTGTATTATATTTTTAATAATACGCAAAATTCTCCCCGTGGATTTCATGCACATAAAAATTTAAAACAGGTGGCTATCTGTTTGCATGGTCAATGTCGTTTTGTTTTAGACAACGGTTATCATAAAGAAGAAGTTGTACTGTCATCGCCAACCAAAGGACTTTTGATCGAAAGTTTGATGTGGCGAGAAATGTATGATTTTTCAGAGGATTGTGTTCTTTTGATATTAGCTAGTGAGCATTTCAGTGAAGCGGATTATATACGTAATTATTCAAGTTTTCTAAAGGCAGTGCAAAATGCAGTTTGATATCAATCAACTTAAAGCCAATACAGTCCATTTTCGTTTAGTAGAGGAAAGTAATGCTCACTTTATTTGTGAGTTAAGAAGTGATCCTAATCTTAATAAACATATTTCTCAAACTTCTACTTTAGTTGAAGAGCAAAAAAAATGGATTAGGAATTATAAGGATAGAGAAAAAAAAGGTCAGGAGTATTATTTTATTATTTGTCGAAATGATAATAATCTTCCTATTGGTACTGTTCGCTTATATGACTTTCAATCTTCTTCTAATTCTTTTTGTTGGGGAAGTTGGATTTTGAATGAAAATAAAACTCGTTATGCTGCTATTGAAAGTGCATTGCTAGTATATAAATTAGCTTTTGATCACTTGAAGTTCGATCAATCTCATTTTGATGTGCGTAAAGAAAATATAAGTGTACATAATTTCCATATGAGATTGGGGGCAAAACATATTGATGGAAATGAGCTAGATAATTTTTATATTTATTTTTCATCAAAATATTATGAAATTCTGAATGATTATCAAAAGTTTCTAGGCCAATAAATGCAAACACTAAATATTGAAAATATTAAAGTAGGCGATAGAGCTGAATTAAAGCGAAGTTTCTCTGCTGAGGATGTTCAAAGATTCTCACGACTTTCTGGAGATACTAATCCTGTGCATCTTAACGAGGAGTATGCGAAGAACACTATATTTGGTTCTAGAATTGTACATGGAGCATTAGCATCTAGTATTTTCTCAACTATTTTTGCAACTACTTTACCAGGTCCTGGATGTATATATTTAAAGTCAGAGAATAAGTTTACTAAGCCTATTTATCTTAATGATTTTGTTGATTATTACGTGGAGGTTGTCGACGTAATAAAAGAGAGAAAAAAAGTTGTATTTGAAACTGGTGCATTTATAGACGGTAAGAAATGCATATCAGGTACAGCAGAGTTATATATTCCAGGTGAATAATTGAATTATGATTTCATTTTTAGATTTAAAGCAAATTAATCATCAGTACGCCGAAGAGCTAAAGGCTGCATGTAATCGTGTCATTGATTCTGGATGGTATATTGGTGGTCAAGAATTAGAGAAATTTGAACAGAATTTTGCAGATTATTGTGAGACTAAATTTGCTATTGGTGTTGCCAATGGTTTAGATGCTCTAATTCTTACCTTACGAGCATGGAAAGAGTTGGGCAAACTCAAAGATGGTGATGAAGTCATTGTGCCGGCGAATACCTATATCGCAAGTATTCTCGCAGTTACAGCCAATCATTTAATACCTGTTTTGGTAGAGCCAGATGAAAATAGTTTTAATATTTCGATTGAAGCAATACGAGCAGCAATTACTCCAAAAACAAAAGTGATTTTACCTGTTCATTTATATGGACAATTAGCAAATATGTCTGCAATTATGCAAATTGCACAACAGCATAATTTGTTAGTATTAGAAGATTCAGCTCAGGCACATGGAGCTGAAGTTGAAGGTAAAAAAGCGGGTAATTGGGGAGATGCAGCAGGTTTCAGTTTTTATCCAGGGAAGAACTTAGGTGCATTAGGTGATGCTGGTGCCATCACTACTAATGATGCAGAGTTAGCGCAAACTTTAAAAGCTTTGCGTAATTATGGATCCTATGAGAAATATAAAAACATATTTGTAGGCGTAAATAGTCGTCTTGATGAAATTCAAGCAGCGATGCTTGACGTAAAATTAAAATATTTGGATGATGAAACACAAAATCGACGCCAGATAGCGAATCTTTATATGGCTGAAATTAATAACCCACTCATTGAATTACCAAAAGTAAATAAAGATGTACTTAATGATCAGCAGCATGTTTGGCATGTATTTGTCATTCGTTCAAAGTATCGAATGGAATTGCAAAAGTATTTAGCGGAAAATGGGGTACAAACTTTAATCCATTATCCAATCCCACCACATAAGCAGCAAGCATATGAGGAATGGAATGACCTAAGTTACCCAGTTTCTGAGCAAATTCATGCAGAGATTTTGAGCTTGCCGATGGGGCCAACTTTAACGGTTGAAGATGCTGAAAAAGTCATTCAGCTTTGTAATGAGTTTAAAGTGTAATGGATAATTTATTAGTTACAATTGCTATCCCATGCTATAACCATGCGGGGTTCGTACAGGATAGTATTAGAAGTGTTATTAATCAAACATATGAAAATATTGAATTCATTATTATTGATGATGGTTCAACTGATCAGTCTGTGAATAAAATAAAGGAAATGCTTATTGAATGTGAGCAAAGATTCACTCGGTTTGAATTTCGGGATCGTCCAAATAAGGGATTATGTAACACCTTAAATGAAGCTTTAGAATGGGCTCAAGGAGATTATTTTTGTGTGATTGCTTCTGACGACCAGATGCTTCCTGAAAAAACAAGCTTACAGATTAGCTCGTTTAAGTCTGATACTGTGGGAGTTTTTGGCGGTGTGAATATTATTAACAATAAAAATCAAATACTTTCCTCACGGGTAAGAGAATATTCTGAAACTGGATTTGAAGATATTCTTCTGAATAAACATGATCTACCAGCCTCTTCACAAATGTTTAAAACAGAAATTTTGAGGCAGGTTGGAGGATATAATCCTAATGTAAAGGTAGAAGATTGGGATTTGTTGTTACGTATGTCAAAACTAAATAAAAAAATGGTTTATATACCACAATTGCTGATTAATTATCGTAAGCATGATTCTAATATTAGTTCAGATAATACTTTTATGTATACTGAAATGATAAAAATACTAGATCAATATGTAGATGAACCTAAATATGCACAGGCCCTATATATAGTAAAAAAAAGACTGCTTGTTAATCCTATGAAAAAAATAAGTAAGTTAAAGGCCTTTTTCTTAAAGATTAAGATTCTTTTAGAATATAAATTTAACTGAAACCTTAGTTAGAACTCAGTTTTTTTATTAACTTAGCTGGATTTCCTGCATAAATCGAGTATGCGGGGACGCTTTTTGTGACAACAGAACTGTTACCAATGACGGAACCTTCTCCTATGGTTACTCCTTTTAAAATTCTCACATTTTCTCCGATAAATACATGATTCTCTATAGAAACAGGTGAGCACTGATAATTTCCATTTGATCGATCTTTTATTTCTACACCATGGAAATCGGAGTCAGTAATAAAAAAATTTGGACCGATTAAGCAGTGTTCACCGATAGTTACTGATGTTTTATCTGCAATAATTACAAAACTATTGTTAATAATAGTATGATCTTTGATTGTTACTCTTGCTGAACTATTTCTAGCTTCAATGTATCCGGCAGTATGATAAAAATATGGAGAAGGGGTAACACCTAATTGAGCCATTTCAATATGAATTTGGCTTTGTTGCACAAAGATTTGAAATGCAAAGCGCCCCTAATTGAGCCAAATTTAAGGCGTAACTTGGGTAAGTGGGCGACCTAATTCCGTAAATCTGTTAAGGACTGCTACACGTGCATGGATCTCATTCACTTGGCTACCAAAACTCCTTGCGCTGAGTTTATCTCCTAATAATTTAATGCAGTGCATCTTAGTTTCAACCAAACTTCGCCGATGATAGCCTGACCATTTTTTCCATAGTGTCCTGCCTAAACGTTTAATTGTTCGAAGTAATTCATTTCGCTCTAGCGAGCTACTCTTTGTATCTTTCCATTGTTTCGCATTTTTTCTAGGTGGAATCACCGCATGCGCTTGCCGATCTGCAATGACCTGACGGCATTGCTTGGTGTCATAAGCTCCATCGGTATAAACAGAGTCAATCCGCTCATCTTGTGGAATCTGATCAAGTAAATCACCAAGCACCTGTGAATCACTGACATTATTGGTTGTAAGCTGAACTGCTCGTATTTGTAGGGTTTTGGCATCTATACCAATATGAAGTTTACGCCATTGGCGACGATATTCAGATCCATGTTTCTTGCGTTTCCATTCGCCCTCACCTAGAAACTTCATGCCTGTAGAGTCCATGAGTAGATGCAGCCCATCGCTACTTTTTTGGTAGCTGATTACAATATCAATATGCTTTTGTCTTCTACAAAGCGTGGTGTAATCTGGAGCTATCCAATTTAATCCGCAAAGTTTAATCAGACTTTGTACAAAGCCAGTAACCATACGTAAAGACAGACGAAATAAGGATTTAATCATTAAGCAGCATTGGATGGCTGCGTCGGAGTAGGTTTGATTTCGCCCTTGTTTGCCTTTTGATGGAGCATACCATTGCGTAGCAGGATCAAACCAAATGGCAATATTTCCGCGACTCATGAGTGCTCGGTTATATGCGGGCCAATTGGTTGTGCGGTAGATTTTGTGTGTAGGCTTCTTCATTTGAAAATTATATCGCTAAAAAAGCCTTTACAGATAGGTTTGTGCAACAAAGCCGCTGCAAACCCATTCTTGTTTTTCTTGAATTTGTTTATTGTTTTTTGATATATATTTTTTTATTCCCCATAATGTTGAAAAAAGCTCTTTATCAATTTTATTTTGAATTGGGTGTTTATTTAATAGCTTATGTAAGATAATGGCATTATTTATAATATAATGCATTTTTTGATTAATTTTCTTAGTTGTGGAGTTTGGGTTGTATTGATAATAATAAATTGAATTTATCTTTATAACCTTTTCTGAGTGTAAGAAATTTAATCTGCTTATTATTTCATCATTATTCAAAAAGTTTTCTTTTTTCGTATTTAAGGTGTGATAAAGATCATAGCTTTTTAAAAAAATATTCTTTTTCGTACACATGAAACCAGAAATTTTCCATCCTCCTATAGAGTTTTCTAAACATTCAAAACCATTATAAATATTTCTGCTTTCATCAAAGCAGGGAAGAGCTTCATATTTACCAGATTTATCTTGCATCATTACATCAAAAACAATAGTGTCTACTTTAGAATGTTTTATTACATTAATTATATTGTTAATCATATCATTTGATATAGAGTCATCACAATCAATAATTAAACAGTATTCCTCTTTTACTATTTTTATTGCATTTAGTCTAGCTTGGGCTGCTCCTTGGTTTTTTTGACTAATGATAGTGTACGAAAAAATATTTGATTTTAAGTTTTGATTCAATAGTGAAACTGTTGAGTCAGTAGAGCCATCATCAATAAAATATACATGAAAGTTTTTATTTTTTTGGTCTACTAAGCATTGAATAAAATTTAATATATTTTTTTCTTCATTAAATAGAGGGGTGATTATAGCAATTTTTTCAATGTCCACTTAGATTGTACCCATGATTAATAAATTTTCACTATTTTACATAAGTGACTTAAACTATAATATATTTTTCTCTTCTTTTATTATCTATGAATATCATGATAGAGCCAAATATAACGATTGTGACAGCTTTTTTCGATATTGGTCGCGGAGATTGGACTAAAGATAAGGGGCATCCTGGCTATTTACATCGGCCTACGTCTCAATATTTTGATTACTTTAAAAACCTTGCTGAATTAGATAACCCATTCATTGTCTATACTTCATCTGATTTTGTGGAAAAAATTTTAGAAATTCGAGAAGGTAAACCGACGACTGTTATTTCTATTGACCTTAAAGAAAAATTTTCATCTGTTCTAGAAAGAATAGACGTGATACAGAATGATGAACATTTTCGTTCAAAGGTAGATGATAAGCAGCTACGGAATCCCGAATATTGGTCTCCTTATTATGTATTGGTCAATAATTTAAAGTCCTATTTTGTTTATGAATCTATCAAGGAAAACTTAATCACGACAGATTTAGTTGCTTGGTTGGATTTTGGATACTGTCGAGATAAAAAAACCTTAAGCAAGCTACGACAATGGAGCTATAGCTTCGATACTTCAAAAATACATTTGTTTACCATTGCGGAAGAATTCGAATTCAGTGAAGCTAATGTGCTTAACTCAATTTTAGGTAATGTACCTTATATCATTGGTGGCGGTATCGTTGGTAGTGTTGAAAAATGGCCAGATTTTTACAATCTAATCTTAAGTAGCCAAATGGAATTGCTTAATAATAATTTGGTGGATGATGATCAAGGAGTTTATCTCTTATCAAAATTAAGAAATCCAGATATGATCCAGTTAAACTATTTAGGCAAAAACAATTGGTTTGGAATATTTAAAAAATTTAGACAAACAAATGGCTTGCTTGATAAGATAAAATTATTCCTGAATTTTTAGTAGTCTGTTTTTATGGAAAAGTGTTCCGAATTTCGCCCTGTTATTATGGGAGCAGCAACAGGTTATTCACCCGACAAAGTTGAATTATTTCTTAACAGTATATCTCGGACAAATTATACAGGTGTCGTAACTTTATTTTTAAATGGATCTCAGGTTGCTGAATATAAAGATTTTTTCAAAAAAAGAACGAATTATAAGTTTAGTTTAGAGTTTGTGGACTCTAAGATAGGAACCTTCAGTAGCTCCAAGAGCATTAGTAAAAACTTCAAGAAATGTATTCGTTTTTTAAGTAAATTTATTGTCTCTTCAGAACCTAAACTTAAGAAAGATTTTATCTATTTTCTTGCACCGCCTCATGTTTCTCGTTTTTTTGATTACTATGATTATTTGCAGCGCAATAATTTTAGTCATGTAGTGCTTACAGATACACGAGATGTAATCGTTCAGGGTGATTTGAACGAGCTAAATCAGGATGGGCTCTTTTTAGGAATGGAAGATAAGAGTTTACTATTAGGTAAAGATTCTTTTCATATTAAGTGGATTAGTGATGTTTATGGTAAAAACTATCTGAAAGAAATTGCTGATAAACAGATTTCTTGTGCTGGGGTAACCTTCGGCGATTATCAGTCTATGAGCAAATATCTTGATGTAATGATCAATGAATTTATGAGCTTGCCTTACTATACGATGGTGAGATCGAATTACGATCAAGGTATTCATAACAAGTTATTGTATTCTGGTGCATTTTCTGTATTGCACTTATGTCAGCCCTTAGAGTCTAAAATTGCAACATTAGGTGTTATGAATGTTGATAAAATAAATTTAAATGAGGACGCTATCCTTTTAAATTTAGATGGAACAACCCCTCTATTTGTTCATCAATATGATAGACATGAAGAGTTAGAAAACATCTTCACAGCGAAATATTTATAATTATTGAGTGAAAGGGCGGATAATTACTCCTTATCCGCATTTCCTTTCAAAACCATATAAATCAAACCAACAAAAATCAAGAAAGCACCAATGATACTGCTGAGACAGAAGTAAACAATACGGTCATTAGTATCTAAAGAGAATAGATTGTTGGCAAGAATATAGCGCATAAACAACCATTGAACGACTGAAAACACAATCAGCATGATGCCACGGTTACGGACAGCAGGACGCATCGCCATGGGAGACAATCCACATCTTAAAAGAATAACAAGATTATGCCATTTTTAGGGCGGAATCTCAATTTAATCTATTTTTTCAGAATTAACAGTTAGCTAACAAGTGCTTATGAAATTTAATTTAAGCTTTATAAGGATTGTTATTACCAAAGCAGCTTCTAAAGCGTTTATATGACCAAATATACTGTGCCGGTGCTGTTGCGATCATCTGTTCCATATGTTGATTCAGGCAAAGTACGCTGGTTTGTAGATCCTTAGACATAATATTATTCGATATAGAACTGCAGTGAATATCAAAATAGCTGTGTCGATTGGTACGAATACAGCTTATGCCTACCACATTACATTGTGTTTTTTGAGCTAATTTGGGAACAATAGTTCCTGAAAGAACGTTTTGTTTAAAAAAATCTGCATAGATGCCGCCCGAAGGCTTAGGAATATGATCTGGCAAAATAACAGTAAGACCACCTTGTTTTAAATGTTTAAATATAGCTCTTATACCAGTTTCATCTGCAGGGACTAAAATTGCATTTGTTTTCTGGCGAGCCTGCAAAATATAGCGATTGATGTCTTTATTTCTATTCGGCTTATACATAATCATGGGTTGTGTTTGTGAGCAAAGCCACGCATTTAGTAATTCCCAGCTTCCCAAATGTGGAACTACGACAATTACACCTTTTTTCTTATTGATAGCATGGTTGAAATGTTCAATGCCATGAATTTGATTGATACGTGAAAGGTTATAATCAGTAGACATTCCCCAAAATTTAATACATTCCAAATAACTTAAACCTTGACTTCGAATACTTTTTCTAATGATATTTTTTTGCTGTTTATCATTTAGTTTAGGATAAGCTATTTGAATATTAATCTGCGTGATACGGTGAATAGATGAATTGGTTTGATATAAAAACCAAGCAATTATGTACCCGAACAATTGTAAAATGCGTAAAGGTAATATAGCTAAAAAAGTTAGTAGAAAATACATATTTTAAAAAAGACTCTTTAATAAGCGAGTTTAATCGTGAAAATTATATAAGCGCCTAAAAATCTGACTCTTCATCAAAAATAGCAAAGCAACTTAATGGTTAATATAAAATATTGTGAAAAATAGTTTAAAAAAATTTATCTATATTTTCATACTGAAAGGATAAGATTTTTTATACTCAAAGCCCTAGTTAAAACTATAATGAATCGCTAAGATCATGATAAAAAAGCCCTGCACAGAGCAGGGCTTATCACATCAGTCGCTAAATATTACTTAGCTTCTTCAGCTTTTGGTTTTTCACGTAAGCGAATACCCAAATCACGCAATTGATTTGATTCAACTGGTGCAGGTGCTTGTGTCAATGGACATTCAGCAGTCTTGGTTTTCGGGAATGCAATCACGTCACGGATAGATGATGCACCGGTCATTAACATCACCAAACGGTCAAGACCGAATGCCAGACCACCGTGCGGAGGTGCGCCATAGCGTAATGCATTTAACAAGAAGCTGAATTTCTCTTCTGCTTCTTCTTCACCAATACCAAGTGCTTCGAAGATCGCTTTTTGCATTTCAAGGTTATGAATACGTAAAGAACCACCGCCGATTTCAGTACCATTCAATACCATGTCATAAGCAACTGAAAGCGCAGCACCCGGATTGTTCTTCACTTCTTCAACGCTTGATTTTGGCAGCGTGAATGGGTGATGCACAGAAGTCCATTTGCCATCATCAGTTTCTTCGAACATCGGGAAGTCAACTACCCAAAGCGGTGCCCACTCGCAAGTTGCAAGTTTCATGTCATGACCGACTTTGATACGTAAAGCACCCATCGCATCATTAACAACTTTGGCTTTGTCCGCACCAAAGAACACGATGTCGCCATTTTCAGCGCCAACACGTTTCAATAGATCCAGCACGATTGGCTCGATGAATTTCACGATTGGAGACTGAAGACCTTCGATGCCTTTTTCAAGTTCGTTGACTTTGATATACGCCAAACCTTTCGCGCCATAGATGCCTACAAATTTAGTGTATTCATCAATCTGGCTACGTGGTAATGAACCTGCACCCGGTACGCGAAGCGCAACGATACGGCCTTTAGGATCTTTAGCAGGACCTGCGAATACTTTGAACTCAACGTCTTGCATCATGTCTGCAACGTCAACCAGTTTCAAAGGAATACGCATATCCGGTTTATCAGATGCATAGTCACGCATGGCATCTGCATAAGTCATACGTGGGAATTTGTCGAATTCAACGTTTAGAAGTTCTTTGAACATCTTCACGGTTAATGTTTCCATCAAATCCATGATGTCATCGTCACTCATGAACGATGTTTCAACGTCGATCTGGGTGAATTCAGGCTGACGGTCAGCACGCAAGTCTTCGTCACGGAAACATTTTGCGATTTGGTAGTAACGATCGATACCACCCACCATCAACAACTGTTTGAATAACTGTGGTGATTGTGGCAGGGCATAGAAGCTACCGTTAGAAACACGACTTGGTACTAGATAGTCACGTGCACCTTCAGGCGTAGCACGAGTTAAGATCGGAGTTTCAACGTCTAGGAAGCCATTGTCTTCGAAGTAGTTACGAATCAGGTTAGTCAGTTTAGAACGGAAACGTAAACGGTCTAACATTTCAGGGCGACGGATGTCCAGGAAACGGTACTTTAAACGTACTTCTTCAGAAATGTTGGTATTTTCGTCATTCAATGGGAATGGCGGAGTTTCTGACGCAGCAAGAACTTCAATTTCTTTACCCAGAACTTCGATTTGACCGCTGGTGATATTTGCGTTTTCAGTTCCTGCATAACGACGACGTACGCGGCCTGTAATTTTTAATACAAATTCTGAACGTGATTTGTCGGCAGTTGCGAATGCTTCAGGAGTATCTGGGTCAATAACCACTTGAACAAGACCGTCACGGTCACGCATGTCAAGGAAGATTACACCACCGTGGTCACGGCGACGGTGAACCCAACCGCATAATGTTACGGTTTGGTCAATTTGAGCTTCGGTTAATGAACCGCAGTAATGAGTTCGCATCATAGCGTTAAAAATCCAACTATATGGTTTAAGGTCAGCGAATACGTAAACAGCGTACCGCTTTTCGTAAAGGTAGGATTATGCCTCTTTGGGCATGTAGTCACAAGAACTTGGGTCAAAAACAATATCACTTTAAAGTAAATAGAAGAAAAGCCAGCGCTTTGTCTATCCCATCCTACTACCTCTGTCTAAAAATAAAAACAATAAACAGCCCAGACTAAAGGTAATCAGAAAGCCTTGGCTAAATTCATTAATAGATCGTCCAGTAAAATAATAGAGATCCGATTGCCAGACGTCTGTAGGAATATAGCGTGCATAATCCCAGACTGAAAACAGAGCGGTTAATATAGAAAAGAAAAATAAGCCCCAGGCAAATGACTTGATTTTTAGGCTGACTGCGAGATATTGGCGATGCTTTTTATAGTAGTGCACACTCATCCACAATATAAAAGGTAAGGCTAGAAAAGATGTGCCAATCTGTAAAATCCGGTGCAGCGGATAACTTTGTCCAAATAACTGAAACTGTTGCGCTAAGATTTCATGGAAGGCAAAAGTCCGAAAATCGACGTGGGTCAGACCATCCCAGATTAAATGAGTGGCTGTGCCGATGATCAGTGCCAGACACATCGCCAAGATAAATCTTAAAGCTGAAAGGATGCTGTAAATATCTAAATCATGATAAATACCGATGAAACGGTAAATTACTGGCCGGTAAACCAGATACCAGATGCTACAGAAAGCCAGCCCAATCCAGAGGTCTGGATGAATCAGCGAAGACCATAAATGCGTGATATTTGAATTGCTCGAAGTAAAGAGTCGATGTAAATCGGGCACCATACAGCCAATCGCCATCGCAGCAATCGGTAGCCGATTACCGCTTAAACGTGAAATAGGTGGAGCAAGCACAGCATGCGATAAGGTAAAGGGCATAAAAATAATGTTTTAATGTAATAAAAAAATATTCAAAAAGCATTCTAATAAAATATATCACTGGTTATCGTAAACGATTGCAAAAATAATGAAATGTTATATTATAACATTATTCTATTTTAGTCATTTTGAGCTTGGGTCATGTCTTTTCATAAGAATTTAATAACAGTCTCTATTTTTGCGGTTATTACACCATCAGCATTCGCACAACAAGAAGAAGCGACAGTAGCTGTACAAACGCTGGAAACCATCCAGGTTCAGGCCCATCCATTGATACAAACCGCAGCAGATTTTGCGGTTGCGGATCATGTGGTGGATCAAAAAGCATTATCTGAGCGTGCGACGACCATTGGTGATGCACTGGCAGATGAATTGGGTGTCTATTCAAATCAGTTTGGTACAGGTGCAAGTCGTCCGGTCATTCGAGGTCAGGATGGCCCACGTGTGAAAGTGTTGCAGCATGCTTCAGAAACTGCTGATGTTTCGACCTTGTCTCCGGATCATGCTGTCACCGTCGATCCGATTCTGGCGAAGCAGGTAGAAGTGATTCGCGGTCCATCTACATTACTTTACGGTGCCGGTACAGTCGGTGGGTTGGTGAATGTCACCGATCAAAAAATTCCGACCCAGATGCCTGAAGATGGTCTGGAAGGTACAGTCGGCCTGCGTTATAACTCAGGTAGTGACGAAAAGTTAGCAAGTGCTGGTGTGACAGCGAGTATTGGTGAAAATTTTGCTTTGCGTGTAGAAGGCTCAAAGCGTAAAGCCAATGATTATATTGCCCCGGATTATGTGGTCGAAGAGCCGCATGGAGATCACTCCCACTTTCATAAAGAACGCCGTGTAGGCAATACCTTTGCCGAAGGGCAAACGGTGAATATTGGCGGTTCATGGATTCATGACCGAGGTTTTGTCGGTCTGTCCTATAGTAACCGTCAGGATCAGTATGGCTTGCCCGGTCATAGTCATGAATATCATGGTTGTGAAATTCATGGAGATCATTTTCACTGCCCAAAACCAGATGAAGATGAGCACGATCATGAAGAAACAGCTGGACCTTGGGTGGATTTAAAATCCGAGCGTTATGAGGTGCGTACCGAACTGGAGCAACCATTTACCGGTGTGGAAAAACTGCGAGCGCATGCCAGCTTTACTGACTATGAACATGATGAGCTTGAAGAAAGCGAAGTGATCAGTAATTTTAAAAGTAAGGGCTATGACGGTCGTTTAGAGCTGGTGCATGTACCAGTTGCAGGCTGGGAAGGGGTAGTTGGAACCCAGCTTTCACAGCAGAAAATTAATTTGTCCGCTCCAGAATCCCATGGCCATGACGAGCATGATGATGAAGGACATGAGCATGATCATAGTGAACATGCTGGTCATAATCATGAGGTGTTCATGCCAGACACCAAAACCCAGAAATACAGCTTATTTGCTTTGGAACATAAACAGTTCGGCGATGTGCATGTCGAGTTGGGCGCACGCGTTGAACATCAAAAAGTGAAAGTAGATTCGGAGCAGAAAGATTATTCAGGCACTGGCGTATCTGCATCTGCTGCGGCCAACTGGAAATTTGCACCAAACTACAAGCTTTCTGTGGTGGGATCACATCAGCAGCGTTTGCCTTTGGCCCAAGAGCTGTACGCGGATGGCCTGCATTTTGCCACCAATACGTATGAACTCGGTAACCCTGACCTCGATAAAGAAACTTCAAATAATCTTGAATTGGGTCTGCATTATGAAGGTGATCAACTGGATTACCATGTGCATGTGTATCACAACTGGTTCGATGATTATATTTATGGCGAAACAATAGCGCAGAAAGGTAATTTACGCGGTGTGCAGTATACCCAAGACAAAGCCAGATTCTATGGGACTGAGGCACAGGCAGGTTACCAGATCAATGACATGTATAAAGTCAGTGTTTTTGGTGACTATGTGCGTGGCAAGATTGAAGGTGAAAATGCACCACGTGTACCCGCGGGCCGCTTAGGAACCAAAGTCGAAGCAGACTTTGCCGATGGCTGGTCAGGTCTGGCTGAATATTATCATGTCTTTAATCAGGACAAGATTGCCAGTTATGAAAATGAAACCCAGGGCTACAATATGGTGAATGTTGGCTTAAGTTATGCCAATAGCATTGCAGATAAAAATGCTTACCGGGTTTATTTCAAAGCCAACAATCTGCTTGATGATCAGGTGTATTCACATACTTCATTCCTGTCCAATATTCCGCAAGTCGGTCGCAACTTTACTGTCGGCGTGCAGTATGATTTCTAACAGGTCTACGAAAATAATCGACCAAATCATCTAGATCTCACTGAAATCTACTTGAAAAATCATAAGATAAAACCTAGCCTGAGTATATTGGGTTAGGTTTTTTCTTATGCGTATCTTTCAACGAATTCACAATAAATTGAACTGGTCGAATCGCCGTTATGCGACTTTGATCATTAGTATGCTGGCCGTGGGTTATCTGGCTTCAGCGATCTACCACACGTATAAGCCTTTGCCGGAAGGTCTGAATTATACGGGCAAGCTGCGTCATGCCGAAGTCAAGTTTCTGGCTGATCAGACTTATCTGGATGCACAAGGCAAGCAGCAGCTAGATCATCGCATTTTTAATGAAATGCTGAACATGATTGAAGAAGCCAAATCGCTGATCGTGCTTGATATGTTTTTATTTAATCAGCAAACTGGGGCATCTACGCAGGAACATCAGGCATTAAGTCAACAACTGACGGATGCTTTAATCAGTAAACGTCTGTTGCAACCTGAAGTCGAAATCAAATTTATTACCGATCCGATCAATTCGGTCTATGGCGGAATTCGATCCGAGCAGTATCGAGCCCTACGTCAGCACGGTGTTGATGTGATTGAAACCAATCTGATGCCATTGCGGGCTTCCAATCCAAGCTGGTCCGGCTTCTGGTATATCTGTTGCCAGGGCATTGGCAATAATCCGGAAAAGGGCTGGTTGCCGAATCCATTTGGAACAGAAAAAATTACCCTGCGCAGTTATTTTGAGCTGTTTAACTTTAAAGCCAATCATCGCAAAACTATGGTGGTGGATACCGATCAAGGCTGGAAAGCACTGGTCACATCCATGAACCCGCATGATGGCAGTTCGCGGCATTCCAATATTGGTTTATTGGTCTGGGGTAGCACCGCTGTGGATATCCTGAAAACAGAGCAATCTGTCGGCATGATGTCACAAGCCAATATGCCTGCCATTGTCGCCGGGGATTTTCAGGCAGACAGCAGCCAGCCACAAGTTCAGGTGCTGACTGAAAAAGCTATTTATGATGCGATTCTGAATCTCATTCAGACAGCCAAAGCAAATGAGCAGATTGATCTGGCGATGTTTTATTTATCTGAGCGCAAAATTATTAAAAGTCTGATTGCGGCACATGAACGTGGTGTCAAAGTCCGGGTTTTACTCGATCCAAATAAAGATGCTTTTGGCCGTGAGAAAAACGGGATTCCAAACCGGCAAGTGGCTTGGGAACTGCATAAAGCAGATATTGATGTGCGCTGGTGCCGTACTCAAGGAGAGCAATGTCATAGTAAAATACTGATGAAGCGCAATGCTCAGCAAGCTGAAATGATTTTAGGCTCGGCTAATTTTACCGTACGGAATCTGAAAAACTATAATCTGGAAACCAATATGCGTGTGCTAGGTCAGCCTCAGGCCGAAGTGTTCAAGGATGCCCAGCAATATTTTGACGGTGCATGGTCAAATCTGAATGGTCGTGCCATGAGCGTGGACTATACGCAATATGCAGAAGATTCGTTCTTTAAATACTGGCTATACCGTTTTATGGAATGGAGTGGCTGGTCGACGTTCTAGATGAGAAATCAAAAGGAAGTCGAGATGACTTCCTTTTTTTATCGAATAATAATGGATTAGCTAAACTCACCAGTTGAGCGTTCTTTGGCCCATTCACGCAGGACAAATTTTTGCAGCTTGCCAGTCGAAGTTTTTGGAATCTCAGTAATCACCACATCTTTTGGCACTTTGAAACGCGCCAAATGTTCACGACAAAATTCAATAATTTCTTCTGGTGTAACTTCGAAGCCCTGTTTGAGTTCAATAAAGGCACACGGCACTTCCTGCCAGCGTGGATCTGGTTTGGCGACTACCGCTGCAGTCAGAATCGCAGGGTGCTGATACAGCACTTCCTCTACTTCTAGCGAAGAAATATTTTCACCACCAGAAATGATGACATCTTTAGAGCGGTCAGTGATTTTGGCATAACCGTCTGGCTGGCAAACAGCGAGGTCACCGGTATGGAACCAGCCACCGGCAAAGGCTTCTGCCGTAGCTTCCGGATTTTTCAGATAACCTTTCATGACGATGTTACCGCGGAACATGATCTCGCCCAGCGTTTTACCATCATGTGGCACTTCCTGCATGGTTTCAGGATCAAGCACTTTCATACCATCCTGCAATGGATATGGTACACCTTGACGTGAGTGCAACTGGGCCTGTTCCTGGATGGTGAGATCGGACCAGCCAGCTTGAGATGCACATAGGGCAGAAGGACCATATGTCTCGGTTAAACCATAGACGTGGGTTACATTGATACCAATATTGCGCATACCTTCAATGATGGCTGCTGGAGGCGCAGCACCTGCCACCATAACTTCTACACGGTGATCAAATTTGGTTCTTTTCTCTTCCGGTGTATTGATGAGCATCGACAGGACAATTGGTGCACCACAGAAATAATCGACTTTATGTGTGGCAATCAGCTGAAAGATCAGTTCAGGATCAACTTTGCGTAAGCAGACATTGGTTCCGCCGTTGGCCGCCATGGTCCAGGCAAAACACCAGCCATTACAGTGGAATAATGGCAGGGTCCAGAGATAGGTTGCACGTGGCATCATGCCACAGGCAATAATGTTGCTGGCTGCATTAATATACGCACCGCGATGATGATAAACCACGCCTTTTGGGTTGCCAGTTGTACCTGAAGTATAGTTCAGGCTGATTGCGTCCCATTCATCTTGTGGCAAGTGCCATTCAAAATTGGCATCGCCTTGAGCCAGCCAGCTTTCATATTCAATCTGGCCAATACGATCAGCAGCTTCTTCATAGTTCTCATCTGCTACATCGATGATATAAATATCCTGCTTGATCAGTGCCAGCGCTTCCTGCGCCACAGCAGTAAATTCAGGATCGACAAGTAGAACTTTAGTTTCCGCATGTTCTAGCATAAAAGCCAAAGTCTTGGCATCTAAACGGGTATTTAAGGTATTCAGTACAGCACCTGCCATCGGAACAGCAAAGTGCGCCTCAATCATGGCTGGGACGTTAGGTAAAAGGACAGATACGGTATCATTTTTGCCTACACCAAGCTGTTGCAACTGGTGAGCGAACCGACGACAGCGCTGATAAGTGTCACGCCAGGTAATTTCACGCTGGCCATGAATAATGGCATTCTGGTTGGGATAGATATAGGCCGCACGTTCTAGATAGCGTAAAGGTGAAAGCGCTACAAAGTTTGCTGGTGTGCGTGGTAATTCATCATATGCACTGCCCATTGTTCTACTCCCTGAATAAATAATTATTATTTAATTACTCTAAATCTAGCAATTTTTAGTGATTGTGACATTTATGCTTTAGTCGAGCGTGAATGAAAGATCAAGCTTTTAATATCTATATTTTTGTTTTTATTGAACTTTGATGGATAAAATGAACTGTTACTTTACATGTCTGTCACTATAATAAACAGAATAAAGTTGGGTTAAATAGAATCCGGTGTGAAATTTAGCTTCAAAGACCCGCGCAAATAGATAAAATGACTGGCTTTTATTTTTGTGGATTAGTGACTAATAAAATCAAATTATTTTGCAAGTATTTATAAAAAAACGAGTTTTACAAATTTACATAGACTTTAAAATTGACTTGTTTCTCTAAATGACTGCATGATGATTTCTAAATAAAAAGATATTCATAACAACAAAAATAAGAGCAATTATGTCCGGGTTTTATTGACTTAAAACCGGGTAAAAGGAAGCCGCTATGGAGATAGCACGTGCAGAGATGTGGGCCAACTGGTCAGGTTCCCAGCGATCCAGTCCCAGTATTTTTCATCCTTACAGCATTGAGATGCTGCAGGGGCTTGTGCGTGTCTATCCAAAATTACGTGTTGTGGGTGCAAGCCATTCCTTTAGTGCCTTGGCAAAAACCAGCGACGTGCTGGTTTGCCTAGATCAGCTTAAAGGGATGTGTGACTATGATCGAGAACAGTGTCGCAGTACCTTTTGGGCCGGGACCCGTTTGTATGATGTGGGTGAGAAGCTGGCCACCATTGATCAGGCATTGGCAAACCAAGGGGATATCGACCGGCAAAGTCTGGCAGGTGCCATTGCTACAGGTACGCATGGAACCGGGGTGGAGTTACCTTGTCTTTCTGCTCTGGTTTCTGAATTTGAATTGCTGACTGCGGACGGTCACTTGCTATGCTGTAACTCTGAGCAGAATGCAGATATCTTTGCTGCAGGACGGGTGGCATGTGGCAGTCTGGGCATTATGACCCGTATCCAGCTACAAAACCGGCCCATGTACAGGTTGCAGGAGCAGATTCGACTTTGCTCACTCACCGATCTATATGCAAGCATCGATAAATGGAAGCATCAGCACCGGCATATAGAGTTCTGGGCCTTTACCCATAGCGATAATGTCATTCTAAAAAGTCTGGATGAAACCCAGGAAGAAGCACAGGCAAGACCGGATGGTTGGCTGGATGAGGACTTCATGTTGAACATGTGCTGTGAGCTGAATCGAATTTGGCCAGGACTGAATCCCTGGTTACAGCGTCTGTTAAATATAGCGATCCGGCCATCGAAAGCAGTGGACTGGTCCAGCCGTATTTTTCCTAGTGTACGTAATACCCGTTTTAATGAAATGGAATATCAGCTGCCGGTGAAACAGGGACTGGCCTGTTTTGAGGAGGTTATGGAAATACTACAGCAACAGAAAGCGCCGGTATTTTTTCCAATTGAATTTCGTTATGTACGTGGGGACGATATCTGGCTAAGTCCATTTTATCAACAAGATTCAGTTTCGATCTCCGTACATCAATTTTACAAACAGGATTATCAGGTGATTTTTGATCTGGTAGAACCGATTTTCAGAAAATACGGAGGACGCCCGCACTGGGGCAAGCTGCATTCGCTGGAAGCCCGACAGCTTTGTGAACTCTATCCGAAATGGGATGAGTTTATGCAGTTACGAAAATCCCTTGATCCACAGGATAAATGGCTCAATCCTTATCTGGAGCGCCTGTTCATTCCATCTTGAATGAGCTGAGGAGGAATACAGTATGCTATATCTTGACTACTTTCAGGAACTCCAGAAAACTCTGCATGAGCAAGGAAATGGACAACCTCAATTGATTCTGGATTTGTCTAAGCTGGAACAGAATATTGACTGGTTACAACATAAGATGCCGACCCATCTGAAACCGCGTCTGGTGGTGAAATCATTAGCCAATTCAATATTGCTAAAACGAATTGCTAAAGCCTTTAATACCCAGTCTTTTATGGTGTTCCATCTTCCGCATGCGGTCCATATCCTGCAAGCCTATACGCAGGCAGATATTCTGATGGGCAAGCCAGTGCCTTTGCAATGCCTGAAAAGCTTTACCGAAGATCAGGCTGAGCATCTGCCGAAAGTGCAGTGACTGATTGATTCAGCTGAGCGTCTGAAAAATTATCTGACATATGCCAAGGAGCGGAATCTACAGCTGCGGATCAATCTGGAAATTGATATTGGCCTTCATCGTGGTGGGTTGTCAGATCTAGAGCAGTTTATGCACTGCCTGGCGATTATCAAAAGCCATTCGGAATATCTGAGTTTAAGTGGTCTGATGGGTTACGATGCTCATGTTTCTAAGTTGCCTAGTGCATTATTTCCTCCCATCCAGAGCTATCAGAAATCTCAACAGTGTTATATGAACTTCATGAATGTCATGTGCCAGATGCTGCCTGAGCTGGATCTGTCTGCTCTTTGTCTGAATGGAGCGGGAAGTGGTACCTTGCATCACCACTTTATCCAGACGGTCTGTAATGATGTATCCTTCGGTTCAATGTTGCTCAAGCCAACTGATTTTGATCTGGAAGGCCTAGAGCCCATGCAACCGGCTTTATGGATTGCTGCACCAGTATTGAAAGTGCTGGACCAAATTCAGTTACCTGGATTAGAGCGATTAAAGCGGTTTCAACCGCGGCAACGGGCGGTATGTATTTATGGTGGTTACTGGCGCGGGAAATGTATCTATCCGCCAGGTGCGAAGCCACATTTACTGTATGGACGCAGTAGTAATCAGGAATTGTTGCAGATTCCATCTAGTTGCCGGATTCAGGTCGATGATTATGTATTTTTCCGGCCCGCCCAAAGTGAATCGATTCTGCCACAATTTGCTTCGCTGTATGCTTATGAGCAGGGACAATATCAAAAGTGGGAGAATTTTAGGGAATAACAGGATGGATCATGGTGGCTATCTCCCAAGTCATTCTGAATATCCTGCAAGGGATTGGCAGCAAAGCATGTTTTCAGCCGAGAAAAAAGGATTAACGGTTTATTAAATGGCCCGAGACGTGTAAAATTCTAGGCGATTTTTATTTATCCACCGTTTTTATCTTTTGAGGTTCTCCTCGATCATAATCTCGCGGTGACATGCTCCATTGTACGGGGCATCACTCCTTAAGGATTTCATATGCCAATTATCACTTTGCCAAATGGCGATCAAAAACAGTTTGATCAAGCCGTATCTGTGATGGAAGTTGCTCAAAGCATCGGTCCTGGTCTAGCAAAAAATACTGTTGCAGGTCGTGTGAACGATCGTTTAGTAGACGCTTGTGATCTTATTACTGAAGACGCAACCTTACAGATTATTACGCCGAAAGACGAAGATGGTGTTCATATCATTCGTCACTCTTGCGCACACCTAGTGGGTCATGCTGTTAAGCAATTGTTCCCAGAAGCAAAAATGGTAATTGGTCCAGTCATTGAAGAAGGTTTCTACTATGACATCTGGATGCCACGTCCATTTACTCTAGACGATATGGCAGCGATTGAAGAGCGTATGAAAAAGCTCATCGATCAAGACTACGATGTCATCAAAAAAATGACACCACGTGATGAAGTGATCAAAGAATTCACTGCGCGTGGCGAAGAATACAAACTCCGTCTGATCGAAGACATGCCTGAAGAAACACAAATGGGCTTGTATTACCATCAAGACTATTTGGATATGTGCCGTGGTCCGCACGTTCCAAATACTAAATTCTTAAAATCGTTTAAGCTGACTAAAATCTCGGGTGCTTACTGGCGCGGTGATGCGAAAAATGAACAGTTACAACGTATTTACGGTACAGCGTGGGCGGACAAAAAACAGCTTGCTGCTTATGTAAAACGTATCGAAGAAGCAGAAAAACGTGATCACCGTAAAATCGGTAAAGCGCTAGACTTGTTCCATATGCAGGAAGAAGCACCGGGTATGGTGTTCTGGCATCCGAATGGCTGGACCATTTACCAGGTTCTTGAACAGTACATGCGTAAAGTTCAGCAGGACAATGGCTACGAAGAAATCCGCACACCACAGGTGGTTGATTTCACGTTATGGGAAAAATCAGGCCATGCTGCCAACTATGCAGACAACATGTTTACGACGCATTCTGAAAATCGTAACTATGCGGTGAAGCCAATGAACTGTCCTTGTCACGTACAAGTGTTCAACCAAGGCTTAAAGTCATACCGTGATCTTCCGGTACGTCTGGCAGAATTCGGGTCATGTCACCGTAACGAACCATCAGGTTCTTTACATGGGATTATGCGTGTTCGCGGCTTTACCCAAGATGATGCACATATTTTCTGTACCAAAGAGCAAATCGGTACTGAAGTTGCAGACTTTATCAAATTGACACTCGATGTATACAAAGATTTTGGCTTCGAAGAAGTACAAATGAAGTTGTCAACTCGTCCTGAAAAACGTGTTGGTGATGATACACTTTGGGATATGGCAGAAAAATCTTTGGCAGATGCTTTAGATGCTGCTGGTCTGGAGTGGGAATTGCAGCCAGGTGAGGGTGCGTTCTACGGTCCGAAGATCGAATTCTCATTGAAAGACTGCTTGGGCCGTGTATGGCAATGCGGTACGATTCAATGTGACTTCAACCTTCCAGAACGTCTAGATGCATCTTACGTGACCGAAGACAACGACCGTGATCAGCCAGTAATGTTACATCGTGCAATTCTTGGCAGTTTCGAGCGTTTTATTGGTATACTTATTGAACACTACGCAGGCTTTATGCCACCTTGGTTATCACCAATTCAGGCGTGTGTCATGAATATTACCGATTCTCAAGCCGAGGCTTGTGAGTCAGTCGTCGCAAAACTTAAAGAAAGCGGTATCCGCGCGATTTCCGACTTGAGAAATGAGAAAATCGGCTTTAAGATTCGTGAACGTACTTTAGAGCGTATTCCTTACTTACTGGTACTTGGGGACCGTGAAGTAGAGGAAGGTACGGTAAATGTCCGTACACGCTCAGGAACAAATTTGGGTACCATGTCAATCGATGCTTTCGTTGATCTGGTAAAAACAGCCGTTGCCGAACGCGGCCGGTACATTGTGGAGTAACAGCGATTAAACAGCCTGACCGTAATCAACAGGGCGGTAACAAATCAAACCGTCCTGCGTTGAATGATGAAATTCGTGCGAAAGAAGTCCGTCTTGTAGACGAAAATGGTGAGCAAAAAGGTATAGTAAGCTTAACTGAAGCTTTACGTGCAGCAGAAAGCGTAGAGCTTGATCTTGTAGAGATCGTAGCAAATGCTGAGCCACCTGTTTGTAAAATCATGGACTTTAACAAGCATTTGTTTGATCTTAAACAAAAGCAGAAAGAAGCGAAGAAAAAACAACATCAAGTACAGGTGAAAGAAATCAAGCTACGCCCTGGTACTGATGTAGGTGATTACAACGTAAAACTGCGTGCAATTATCAAGTTCCTTGAAGAAGGCAACAAGGTAAAAATCACGCTTCGTTTCCGTGGTCGTGAGATGGCTCACCAACAGTTGGGTCTGGCTCAATTACAAAAAATTGAAGCTGATGTAGCGGAAATTGGTGTAGTTGAACAGTCTCCAAAAATGGAAGGCCGTCAAATGGGTATGCTGCTTGGTCCTAAAAAGAAAAAGTAAGCACTCATTGAGCGAAAAAAGCCCTGCACTTGCAGGGCTTTTTTATTTTATAGCCATAAAATAGACAGTCTAGTTTCTGCTATCAGTTTAAAGCCTAAAAAATAACTCAACTATGCCGCACATTATTTGTGCCGAAATAATTTTGATCAGGATTACAGTGATAAACATTACAAATATGAGTGAATATGAGTAGAGAAAAGATATATTTTTTAAACTTGGCATAAATTGCTGGATGACTGGCTTATGGCTTTTTTAAATAATCGCGTTGTACCCTATCAGCTGGTCATTTTTGATATAGATGGTACTCTGGTTGATTCCTTTGAACAGTTTATCGAGTTGCTGAATTGCTTTGCCGGTAAATATCGCTATGCATTGATGCATAAAGATCAGGTCGAGCATTTAAGAGCTTTACCACCACGACAGATCCGTCAGGCACTCAATCTGTCAATATTTCAGACCTTTCGCTTAATGTATGACTGTAAACGGGAGATGCGTCGTAGTGGCAAAATGCCAGAATTGTTTGAAGGTATTGCGGATTTGCTTCGCCATCTCAAACAGCAGGGCGTTCGCATGGCAATTGTCACCTCCAATACTCCGAATAATTGCCGAAAGTATCTAGGTGCGGAACTGTTTCAGCTATTTGAGTGGGTCGAAAGCAATGCTTCAATTTATTCGTTGGAGCGTAAAACTTCGGGGTTCAGCCCGAGGATATAAGCGACTGGCGTAAGCCATTAATGCGGTGTTTGCTGTTGCTGAATATAGTGTTTAATAATTCCGATTGGCGCACCTCCGCATGACGCAGCGAAGTAACTTGGGGACCACAGGGCATTGCCCCATAATTTGCTCTTAATTTCAGGATGCTTAGTGCGTAGAATGCGACTAGACGCACCTTTTAAGCTATTCACTAAACTAGAAATGGCGACTTTAGGTGGATAATTGACGAGCAAATGTACATGATCATGTTCACCGTCAAATTCTATCAATTCAGCTTCAAAGTCTAAGCAGACACGTTCAAATACTTCACGCATCGTTTCAAGCATGGCATTGGTGAAAACATCTCTACGATATTTCGCTACAAATACCAAGTGAATGTGCATATTAAAGACACAGTGACGGCCTGTTCTAATTTCTTGACTATTGTTCATAGACTAAATATATTCTAATGATGAAAACACTTAAATTACGTATAAGAAACAAACATTGCAAGGTGCTAGACCAATTGGCATCTGAGGTGAATTTTGTTTGGAATTATGTGAATGATTTAGGATTTAAACATCTCAAGCGTAAGGGTGAATTTCTATCGGCATACGATATTGCAGAATACACCAAAGGTACTTCTAAGGAATGCAACCTGCATAGTCAAACTGTTCAAGCCATTACAGAAGAACTTATTACCCGAAGAAAGCAATTTAAAAAAGCAAAGCTGAAATGGCGTGTAAGCAACAAAAAATCAGCAAGACGATCTTTGGGTTGGATACCATTTAAAAAATCAGGATTCAAGTATGCCGATGGCTGGGTTGAGTACGGGAAAACTAAATTCAACTTATGGGACAGTTATGGTATAGGCAAATACAAGGTTAAAACTGGCTCATTTGTTGAAGATAGTCGTGGGCGCTGGTATGTGTGCCTCGTGGTTGAATCATCTAAACAAGAAAAACCAATAGCAACCAAAGCCATAGGCATTGATTTAGGTTTAAAAGATATTGCCACCTGCTCTGATGGCACAGTGATCACAAACCCTAAATTCTATCGGAAGTACGAGCAGAAATTAGGGATTGCTCAACGATCAAGGAATAAAAAGCGTGTTCGTGCATTACACGCTAAGATTGCAAATTGTCGTAAAGATCATTTGCACAAAGCAAGCACCATGCTTGTAAAAAACAATGCACTAATTGTTGTGGGTGACTTAAGTGCCAGGAAACTAGTCAAAACTAAAATGGCAAAGTCTGTTTTAGATACAGGGTTTTCGGCACTAAAAACATTGCTCAAGTATAAATGCGAGAACGCAGGGGCATTGTTTGAGGAAGTCAATGAAGCCTATACCACCCAAATCTGTTCGTGCTGTGGTGAGATCACCTCAAGTAGTCCGAAAGGTAGGACGGGTCTTGGAATAAGAGAATGGGAGTGCGTGAGTTGCGGTACAGCTCACGATAGAGATAAAAACTCAGCTCTAAACATTCTTGCGCTCGGGCATGAGCGTCTAGCAGTAGGAATCACCCTCCTTTAGGTGGGTGAGGATGTCAAAGCAAAGCCAAACAGATTAGAAAAATTGTGCAGCAATCCAAATTGCATCCAGAACAGGTCATCTATATTGGTGACCAGATCATTGATATAGAATCAGCTCATCGGAATAGAATTGCTGTCGCTGCGGTAACTTGGGGTTTTAATAGTGAATCTGTATTGGTGGCCCATCAGCCACATTACCTGATTCATAGCGTTCAGCAGTTAAAAATTCTGTTATTAACTTCACAATCCAGATTGGCTTAAAAACAAAAAAGGCCCCGAAGGGCCTTTTTAGAACATTTTATATATGCTTATTCCGCATTGACGGTTTTTTCAGTGACTTCTTCCGGATTTTCCAGCAATAACTTTTTGCCAATCGGAATTTGTCTTGGCAATTTTTCTTCCGGAATTACACGCTGCAGGTCAATCACGAGTAGACCGTTAGCATAATCTGCCTGCTGTACTTCAATGTGTTCGTCTAAACGCAGTGATAGTTTGAAGGCACGACGGGCTATACCTTTATGTAGATACTCAGTACCTTCAATCTGAACAGCTTCAGGTTTTCCAGAAATTGTCAGCAAGCGATTTTCAAGAGAAATACTCAATTCTTCCTGGTTAAAACCGGCGGTGGCTACGACAATTCGGTAACGGTTTTCACCATGTTTTTCGATATTGTATGGTGGATAATTTGGCGCATCGCTTTGCATGGCATAATCAATGAAATCATTGAGGCGATCAAAGCCAATGCTGCGGCGGAATAATGGATGAAGATTGATATTACTCATTATTAGAACCTCCTGAGGTCAGCAAAGTTTTAAAAATAAGAAAACACCGCTGTCATGATGATCATCGACAGGGCAAAAGATGGATAGACCATCCTTATGCAGAAATAAATATGTGTTCAGACCGAAAATTTTCAAGAAATTTAAGTGAAATTTTTTTAAAAATTAATTAATTTATTGAAATTAAATTAAAAATTATTTTATTAAGCATTGCTTGTTGTTTTTGACCAGATCCATTATTTTGTTGGAACACCATAATAAAGGTGTATGGAGTATAGGCACGAATGATTGATTTATATTACTGGGGTACACCCAACGGTCATAAGATTACAATCGCATTAGAAGAAATGGGGCTATCTTATCAGATCCTTCCAGTCAATATTCTGGAAAATGACCAGTTTCAGCCAGACTTTCTGGCAATCTCACCGAACAATAAAATTCCAGCTATTGTCGATCAGGATGGACCAGATCATCGGTCGATTTCGATCTTTGAATCGGGTGCCATCTTGCAGTATTTGGGACGTAAAACCGGACTGTTTTATCCGACCGATGAGATTAAGCGGATTCAGGTGGAACAATGGTTGATGTGGCAAATGGGTGGGCTAGGCCCGATGCTGGGACAGAACCATCACTTTAGCCGTTTTGCTCCAGAGCGGATTCCTTATGCAACAGAGCGCTATGTGAATGAGACCAAGCGCTTGTACGGTGTACTGGACAAACAGCTGGTCGGTCAGGACTATGTCGCTGGCGAATATTCAATTGCCGATATGGCGATTTTCCCCTGGTTACTTCGTTATGAATGGCAAGGTATTGATTTAGCGGATTATCCGGAAGTAAGCCGTTATATTGAGCGTATGCAGGCACGTCCTGCGGTGCAAAAAGCATTAGCGATTCAGGTCAGTTAATCTGCGATTGTTATGTTAAGATGTACAAAAGTTATTAAAACCACCGATTCAGGTGGTTTTTTATTGGATATCAGCATGAAAGCATTTTTCCTGAACTTCACTCGAATTGTGGAAACTAATTCTCGAATTTACTGGAGCATTATCTTTGGTCTGGCTGCCTGTTTAGCTTTGTTTGTGGCTGAGATTGTGCATATTCAGCTGGTTATTAATGAGCTGAATACCAAGGATCAGAATATATTGGCTGAGGCAATTTTGCCCTTGGCAACCAAATATAAATGGTCTCGTATCTTTGCAATCATACTCGCTCTTTTCTGGTCAAATATGGAATATCTGAAAGCTAAAAGACAGTTAAGACTGACACGCTAAATAGTCGGATCACTTAGATGGTATTACTGATTCTGTTTCTGTCTGCCTTTGGCGCGGCAACTTTATTGCCTTTGCAGTCAGAAGCGGTATTGTTAGGATTACTGGTCAATAGTAGCTATTCAGCATTTACTTTGATCGCCGTTGCCAGTATTGGGAATATTCTCGGCTCTTGCGTGAATTGGTATTTAGGTCTAAGAATTGAGCAGTATAAAGACCGGAAGTGGTTTCCAGTGTCTGAACAGCAGATGCAAAAAGCACAAAGGAGCTACCAGAAATACGGTTATTGGTCCTTGTTGCTGAGTTGGGTGCCCATGATTGGTGATCCAATTACCTTAATTGCAGGATTGCTTAAGGAAAACTTTGCTCGATTCTTACTGATCGTGAGTATTGCGAAAATCGGACGTTATCTGTTTATTTACATGGCTTATAGCATGATTTAAAAAAGAGGTTTGAAGCCTCTTTTGGTTTATTTGCATTCATTCAGTTTAAACTGAATTTCATCCTTAAAGCTGGATGGTTTATACAACCATAGGGTACTTGCGCGGCGTTTAGTAATGATCTGGGTATCTTTCAATGCATTTGCTACTTGCTGATCGAGTTGATAAATGCCTGAGCCTTTTCTGATCTTGACCTTTTTAATCTCGCCTTTGCGATTGGCTTTGATCTGAAACTCTACTGTTCGGTCGTTTTCATTCAGTAAATCTGTATCAACGTTTAGCTCAGGTTGGTTTAGATACTGGAATTTAGTTTTTTGCTGCTCCTGTTGTGCTTGCCAATTTTTAGAGTTGAAACTGTATTCGCAAAATTCCTGATCCTGGTCAATCAGTTTCAGGTTAAACACCTGATAGCCAATGATCGGTAGTGCTGTTTTATTATCAATATGTGGTCTAACTTCAGCAGATTTCACGGCATTAAGTAGTAGCTGATCCAGCTGCTGGTAACCGGTACTGTCCTGAATGACAGCCTGTTTGATATGCCCCTGCTCGTTGGCATAGATACGTACCACCGCAGAACGGTCCTGACCTTTTAAATCTTCATTGCTATATTTTGGTTTGGGAAACTTGCTCCACTCAATGCGTGTCGTCAAATGTGTTGGCTGCACATCAATGGTCTGTGTGGGCAATTGCGGTGCTTTTTTTGTTGATGCGCTATAGCTTGCTGCAAAAGGGAAGCTCAACAACAGGGTCATACACAGAATACGTTTCATAAGTTTCGGTCTTGAATCAAGCAAAGAGGATGTTCAATTTTGAAGCGCAGTATTTCCTGAATTGGCAATACTGGCAAGTATCTCATTCAAAATAATTTATTTTTCTGCCTTATAAATATTGAAGGTGATAATTAAAAAATCATAATGAAGCCAAGCTATACATGTATTGCTGCAGGAGTCAGAAGTTTTTTGTGAGAAAGATTCGTGGATTATAAAAAGCTTGGATTAGTCAGCTTGATATTTCATCGCGCAATATTTATGGGAAAAAGGATTAAGTGCCTGTCATCTATCTTTTTACTTTTAATACTGCTTTTGTTTTAAACAAAGATGCTTTAGAATATCGGCTCCCTTACCTGCAGGGCGTCTTTGCAATGGTGCAGACGTGCCGAACAGGTGTTCAAAAGAGGTTGTTATGCCTAAGATGAAAACTCGCCGTGGTGCAGCTAAACGCTTCAAAGCGACTGCTAACGGTTTTAAGCGTAAACAAGCGTTCAAACGCCACATTTTGACCAAAAAATCTGCTAAGCGTATTCGTCAATTGCGCGGCTGTGTAATGGTTCACGTAAGTGACGTTGCTTCAGTTCGTCGTATGTGCCCGTACATCTAAGGAGATTATAAATGGCTCGTGTAAAACGTGGTGTACAGGCTCATCGCCGTCACAAAAAAATTCTTGCTCGCGCTAAAGGTTACTATGGTGCTCGTTCACGCGTTTACCGCGTAGCGTTCCAGGCGGTAATCAAAGCTGGTCAATATGCTTACCGTGACCGTCGTCAGAAGAAACGTCAATTCCGTGCTCTATGGATTGCGCGTATCAACGCTGGTGCTCGTCAAAATGGTTTGTCGTACAGCCGTATGATCGCTGGCTTGAAAAAAGCTCAAGTGATTATCGACCGTCGCGTACTTGCTGACATTGCTATGCATGACGCAGTTGCGTTTGCAGCTCTAGCTTCTAAAGCTAAAGATGCATTGGCTGCATAAGTCTTTATGACTTAGAAAAAAGATCGCTTTTAGCGGTCTTTTTTTTGTCTGATGAAAAAGTATAAGCTATTTAAAATATGACAAATGACTTAGTGCTAATGAATGAGAAAGATGAAGTACGAGATTTTCGTAGAATAAATGTGGTCGGTACCTCTGCCTCGGGAAAATCTACTTTTGCTCGTGCTTTAGCGGCAAAATTAGGCTTCAGTTATATCGAGCTGGATAATTTATTCTGGCTGGATAACTGGCAGGAAACTGTGGATCGAGAGTTCTTTGATAAAATTCAAGCAGCCATCGATCAGGCCAAAGATGGCTATGTGATTGATGGTAATTATACTCGCAGTATTCCCGTCAAATGGGCTGAGATCGACAGTGTGATCTGGATTGATTTACCGTTCCATCTCAATCTATATCGTTCCATAAAAAGAGCCATACAGCGGGCAATTAGCAAACAACCGCTTTGGCCAAACTCGAATAATACAGAAAGTTTCAGCCAGATGTTGAGTCGTGATTCCATCATCTGGTGGATGATTAAAACCCACCAGAAAAATCGTCAGCATTATTTAAAGTTGATGCATGCGCCTGAATATCAGCATATCCACTGGATCAGATTAAGATCGCCCCGAGAAATTGACGCTTTTCTGGCACAGCATTAAAGTCCAAAATAATAACCAATCAAACAGATAATTACCGTAATAATAATCAGGGTAATCACATTGCCTGAATTGGATTTGGCAGCATCATGAGGTTTGTGTGCTTTAGAGGGTTTGGTCACATGCTCGTCGGTAGTCATTCCTGCAAATGGATCAGCGCTGATTTTCGGACTCAGTTTTGCAGTCTTGTAGTGATTCGCGATTTTAACAATAAACTTTGCTTTCAGATCATCAATTTTTTGCGAAAAATGACGTAGATCAAGCTGTTGATCTGGTGTTAGCACTTCACCATTTTCATGATAAGGATGCTGGATTTTAGCTTCAATCAGTTCTTCCAGCGCATCCAGACGGTACAGCATGTCATGGGCAAAGTCAGCTGCATAATCGGTTGGTAATAACGCCAGTCGATAAGTAGTGCTGGTATCTGCAGTAGAAGACACACCATAATAAGGTTGTCCAAGCTGAGCAGGTTGAACAAGACCTTGCGTAAATCTGGTATCAAATAATTCATGATCCATAAAGGCCTGAATATCATCCCAGTTTGGTTGTTCCAGGTCTGCAAGTACACGTTTGGCCAGTTTGCTGTTGAGTTCATATTGCCAGAAAGTTTCATGACGTAGAGAGGATCGCTGCATAGCAGGCGCTTCATAGTCATTATCTGCCGTATACCATTCGGGTAATTCCTTACCAATAATCCAGGCATTTTTTTTCTGGGCTTCATGGCTGACAATGAAATATTCAAATGGCAGCAGTTCTACATTTACATTGGGATTCTGTTCATCTTCAAGCAGGGTAGAGCGGTGCAGACTCAGACGTTGTACGCCCTGTTTTTTCAAACCTTCCAGCCATACCTGAAAATGCTGCGCTAAAAGATGCTGTGAAATCAGATCACGAAAGGCAAATTGATGCTGATTAAAGATGGAATGCTGAAGCCAGCGATTGAAACTTAAGTCCTGAGACAGGTACTCATTTCCATAAGTTACTAAAGTAAGTTGCTGTTTCCAAATTTGATCGATTGCCATAATGATTTGATCTAATTGATATCATGTTTATTTTATACTTTTTATTTTTGCATCTGCCAATCTAATTTTCATTACATGCCATCTTCATCAACGTGCCTAAAAACTGTTAGAATACGGGGTTTTTTAAAAATATTTCTAACCTGTTGCTTTGAGAGTTACTATGTCACTGGAAGCCCTGACCACTGAAGCGCTCGCTGCGATTGCAGCAGCTCAAGACCTTGCTGCACTTGATCAAGTACGAGTGCAATTTACGGGGAAAAAAAGCCAGCTCGCGGAACAATCTAAGTCGCTGGGTAAAATGGATCCGGAACAACGTAAAGAATTCGGTGCAAAAATCCATGCTGTGCGTGAAGCGATTACAGCTGCACTGACAGCACGTCAGGCAGAACTGCATAAAGCTGCGCTGGAGCAAAAGCTTGCCAGCGAAACTATTGATATTACATTACCCGGTCGTGGCCAGCAGGTGGGCAGTATCCACCCAGTGACCCAAGTGCAGGAACGTATCTGCCAGTTCTTTACCAAAGCAGGTTTTACAGTGGCAACTGGCCCGGAAGTTGAAGATGACTATCACAACTTTGAAGCCTTAAATATTCCAGGCCATCACCCTGCACGTGCCATGCACGACACGTTCTATTTTGATGTAAACCATTTGCTGCGTACGCATACCTCTGGTGTGCAGATCCGTACTATGGAAACGCAACAACCACCAATCCGTATTGTGTGTCCAGGTCGTGTATACCGTTGTGACTCGGATCAAACCCACTCACCAATGTTCCATCAGATTGAAGGTTTATACGTTGCTGAAAACACCAGCTTCGCTGAACTGAAAGGTTTGCTGGTCAACTTGCTGAATGAATTCTTTGAAAAAGATCTGAAAGTACGTTTCCGTCCATCTTATTTCCCATTTACAGAGCCAAGTGCAGAAGTGGATATTATGGATGAGCGTGGCAAATGGTTGGAAGTTCTGGGTTGCGGTATGGTGCATCCGAATGTATTGCGTTCTGCTGGTATTGATCCTGACAAATACAAAGGCTTTGCATTTGGTCTAGGGGTAGAGCGTTTTGCAATGTTGCGTTATGGCATTAATGACTTGCGTATGTTCTACCAAAACGATGTGCGTTTCTTACGCCAGTTTGCTTAAAACTTTTTATTAAATCCTCTCCTAACCTCTCCTTTAAAAAAGGAGAGGGACTCCACGAAATCAGTTGGGGTTCTCCGCCTTTCTTAAAGGGGGAGTTAGAGGGGGATTCTAGAGATTTGAATTACAGGTTTTATATCAATGAAAATTAGCGAAAATTGGCTACGCACATGGGTTAACCCAGCCATCGACAGCGAGAAACTTTCTGATCAACTGACCATGCTTGGTCTAGAAGTTGATGACTTATCTCCAGCAGCAAAACCATTTACAGGTGTTGTTGTAGGTGAAGTTCTGACTGTTGAACAGCACCCGAATGCAGACCGTTTACGTGTAACTACCGTGAATATCGGTTCAGGTGAACCACTCCAAATCGTGTGTGGTGCGCCAAACGTACGTGCAGGCATGAAAGCACCAGTGGCAACGATTGGCGCGGTTTTGCCGGGCGATTTCAAAATCAAGAAGGGCAAACTTCGTGGTATTGAGTCCCAAGGCATGCTCTGCGGCGCATCGGAAATTGATCTAGAAGACAAAATTGATGGTCTTTTAGAATTACCAAACGATGCACCTGTAGGCGTGAATATTCGTGAATATTTAGACTTAGATGACAACGTGATTGACATCAGCATCACACCAAACCGTGGTGACTGTTTCAGCATTCGTGGTATTGCACGTGAAATTGGTGTGATTAACCAATTGCCAGTGACTGCGCCAGAAATTCAAGAAGTGGCTGCAACCATTGCTGATGAAAAGAAAGTGGTGGTGTCGACTGAAGGCTGTCCACGTTACTTAGGTCGTTTGATCAAAAACGTCAACACCAAAGCGCCAACCCCTGAATGGATGGAACGTGCGCTTGCTCGTTCGGGTATCCGTCAGCACAGCATTTTGGTCGACATTACCAACTATGTATTGATCGAGCTGGGTCAACCGTTGCACGCATTTGATGGTGGCAAGGTTCAAGGTGCAGTTCACGTTCGTCAAGCAACAGCCGGGGAAAAGCTGGTGCTGTTAAATGAACAGGAAGTTGAACTGAACGAAAAAGTGATGGTGATTGCAGATGATGAAAAAGCATTGGCGATTGCGGGCATCATGGGTGGTCTGTCTTCATCGGTAACGGATGCAACCACTGAGATCTTCCTGGAGTCTGCATTCTTTGCATCTTTACACATTGCAGGTCGTGCGCGTAGCTTCGGTTTACATACGGATGCTTCTCAGCGTTATGAGCGTGGTGTGGACTTTGAATTGCCAGTGATGGCAATGCACCGTGCGTCTCAGCTGATTGCTGAACTTGCAGGCGGTGAGTTTGGTCCAATTACAGTTGCAGAAAATCCAGCAGTATTGCCTAGACGTGAAGCAATTGAACTTGAACAGGCACAAGTAGATCAACTTCTGGGTTATAAAGTTGAATCAGACTTCATTACCGATGCGTTAATGCGTTTGGGCTGTGAAGTGACTGTGAAAGCAGAAGGTCAATGGTCTGTGGTACCACCGTCACACCGTTATGATATGGCAATCTACCAGGACTTGATCGAAGAAGTTGCACGTATTCATGGTTATGACAATATTCAAATCAGTTTGCCTGTGATTGATGTCAAACTTGCAAAATACCAGGATCAGTTCGAAGTGGCTCAGCTTCGTCAGACTGCGGTGACTTTGGGTTATCAAGAAGCGATCAGTTTTAGCTTTGCTGACTTGAAACTGGAAAAACAGCTCAACCCTGCAGTAAATCCATTAGCATTGGCAAACCCGATTTCAAGTGATTTAGCGGTAATGCGTTCAACCCTGTTATCAAGTTTGATTCCATGTGTGCAATATAACGTCAATCGTCAGCAAAACCGCGTACGTTTCTTTGAGCTGGGTCTGCGTTTTGATTATCAGGATGCTGCATCGATTCATGACCTGAAACAGATTCCAACTTTCGCCCTGATTGCGACTGGTTCACGTATCAATGAATCATGGCATGGTAAGCCACAGCCAATGGATTTCTTTGACTTTAAAGGTGATGTGGAAGAAATTCTGGCAGCAGCTCGTCTGAATGTTGAATATGTTCGTTCAGAGCGTGCATGGTTGCATCCTGGTCAATCTGCTGAAATTATGGTTAATGGTCAGTCGATTGGTTATTTAGGTCGTTTACATCCATCACTTGAAGATGAGCTGGATTTAGCAACCACTTGGGTCGCTGAACTCGATCAAAAAGCCGTTTTGCAAACTTATGTATCTAATTTTACAGAATTATCACGTTTTCCGTCGGTTCGACGTGATATTGCGCTTTTAATTAGTGATAAGATTAATGTTAGCGAAATTCAGAGACTTATCGAAAAGACTGGTGGTGAGCTCCTGGAGTCAAACTGGTTGTTCGATGTGTACACTGGACAAGGGGTAGAAGAAGGCAAGCGTTCTCTAGCATTTGCTCTTCTCTGGCAGCATCCAACCCGCACCCTGGAAGATGCTGAAATTAAATCAGGCATGGATAATATCCTGCAAGTGTTAGAAAACACTTATCAAGCGACATTGAGGGCTTCATGACAGCACTAACTAAAGCAGAGATGGCTGATCATTTAAGTGAGCTCACGAGTTTAAACCGTCGTGAAGCAAAACAAATGGTCGAATTGTTCTTTGATGAGATTAGCCAGGCGCTAATCTCGGGTGAGCAAGTCAAACTATCAGGTTTCGGTAATTTTGAGTTGCGTGACAAGCGTCAACGTCCAGGCCGTAATCCGAAGACTGGTGAAGAAATTCCGATTTCTGCACGCCGGGTCGTAACCTTCCGTGCGGGGCAGAAGTTCCGTCAGCGTGTGGGAACTGAGCAGGTCAATTGATCTGCTTTTTTTCTTGATAGAGATTGCCGGTAGAAATTTCGATTTTTATAGGCATAAAAAAAGAGAGCCAATGGCTCTCTTTTTCGTACTGAATAATCGTTAGATTATTGAGCAGCAGCTTCAGAAGCAGCAGTAGCGTCAGCAGCAGCGTCAGTAGCAACTGCAGCAGCAGCGTCAGCTTCAGCAACAGCAGCAGCGTCAGAAGCAGCAACTTCAGAAGTAGCTTCTACAGCAGCAGCGTCAGCTTCAGATGCAGCTTCTACAGCTTCAGATGCAGCTTGGTTAGCGTCAGCAGCAGCATCTTCAGTTTTTTTAGCACAACCAACGAAAGCTAAAGTAGTAGCAACTGCAGCAGCAATAGCGATTTTTTTGAATAACATGGCATCACTCTCTAAAAATTGAGATTAAAAAAAACCGACGTTAGCCTGTTATGTGCTTTTATTATTCCTAATTTTGTTAGGTACTAACAACGCAGGAGCAGTCTAACTGGTCTGCAAATATGCTATCACTGCGCATTTTTAATTGCTACAGGGCAAGTTCAAAAAAGTGCAAAAAACGCATGAAATTCATGGTTTTTTTAACAGAAAATAACAATTAAAGGAAAGACTTATATGGGGTAAAGGCGATTTAAACCTCTAAAACTTATACAATTTTTCTTACCATTATTTTATTAATCATAAACTTGCAAATAAGTTTACAAATCATCATAGACTTTGTTTCTTTGTGTAATCAATGTCAACCCAAATAAAAAAGGTCATCGTTTTAGATGACCTTTCTATAATTTTTGAGGACTTAGTTAGATGCCTTGCGCTTCATCTGATCGAAGAAGTCATCATTGGTCTTGGTTTCTTTCATGCGATCAAGCAGGAATTCCATTGCCGCCAGTTCGTCCTGGGTATGCAAAAGCTTACGCAGAATCCAGACTTTACGCAGATTATCTTCTGACATCAGACGTTCTTCACGACGGGTACCCGATTTCTTGATGTTCATTGCAGGGAATACACGTTTCTCAGCAATGCGACGATCAAGCGTGATTTCCTGGTTACCTGTACCTTTGAATTCTTCGTAGATCACTTCATCCATTTTACTGCCGGTTTCAATCAATGCAGTAGAAATAATGGTCAGTGAACCGCCTTCTTCGATATTACGAGCCGCACCGAAGAAACGTTTTGGACGTTCAAGTGCATGTGCATCCACACCCCCTGTCAATACCTTACCAGATGAAGGAATTACAGTATTGTACGCACGTGCCAGACGGGTAATTGAGTCAAGCAGAATCACTACGTCTTTTTTATGTTCAACCAGACGTTTGGCTTTTTCAATTACCATTTCAGCCACTTGTACGTGACGCGCCGGAGATTCATCAAAGGTTGAAGCGATAACTTCACCACGAACCGTACGTTCCATTTCCGTTACTTCTTCAGGACGTTCGTCAATCAGCAGTACAATCAGGAAACATTCAGGGTTGTTACGAACAATTGACTGTGCAATGTTTTGCAGCAACATGGTTTTACCGGCTTTCGGGGGTGCAACGATAATAGAACGCTGACCTTTACCGATTGGGGCAACCAGATCGACTACACGAGCTGTCAAATCTTCAGTGGTACCATTACCCAATTCCATGACCAATTGCTCAGTTGGGAATAATGGGGTTAAGTTTTCAAACAGAATCTTGTTGCGAGAGTTCTCAGGTGTGTCGTAGTTAATCTGGTTCACTTTTAGAAGTGCAAAATAACGTTCACCTTCTTTCGGTGGGCGAATGGTACCAGTAATAGTATCGCCTGTACGAAGGTTAAAACGACGGATCTGGGAAGGGCTGACATAGATGTCATCGGGACCTGCCAGATAAGAGCCTGCCGCAGAGCGTAAGAAGCCAAAACCATCTGACAGAATTTCCAAAACGCCATCACCAAAAATCTCTTCACCATTCATCGCATGGCGCTTTAAGATGGCAAAAATAATGTCTTGCTTGCGGTTACGGGCCATGCCTTCTAGGCCCATAAACTCGGCAATCTTGATGAGTTCGCCAATCGGTTTTTTCTTGAGTTCGGTTAAATTCATAGGTGGTCGGATAGAATCAAAGTTCTGAGGTACAGGTTAGAAAGGGAGTAACATTCGGCCGCATACAAGCATTCAAACGACAGCAATTGAATTTGCACAAGAACAATTCAGAGGTTTGTTTGATTGTTTCAAAGAGAAATGTGAAAAAACAATTTCTATTGCCGAGCGGCATCTTATGTATTGTGTCTTGTAAGAAATTGACAGGATTTAGTATTCCTGATCTCTTGAATGAGCAATATAAGAGAGAAACAGGCGTTTGTCAATTTATTCTGGGCGAAAAAAATACGCGATATCTGATCACGTATTTTTATCTTTAAAACAGCGTTGATTAAATGTTTTCTTCAATGAACGCTGTTAATTTAGATTTAGGTGCTGCACCAACTTGAGTCGCAACCACTTCACCATTTTTGAACATCAATAAAGCTGGGATATTACGAATGCTATAGTTCACTGCAGTGGCTTCGCAAGAAGTCACATCAACTTTTACGATTTTTACTTTACCTTGGTATTCGTCAGCAAGTACTTCCAGTACAGGAGCAATTGCTTTACATGGCGCACACCAGCCAGCCCAGAAGTCAACCAATACAGGAACGTCTGATTGAAGAACGTCTGCTTCGAAGTTTGCGTCAGTAGTATTTACGATGTTGCCAGACATGGAGTGCTCCAGAAAATAATTTTTTAAAGATGGCTATAATTCTTAGTATTACATAGCCTTCTTTAACAATGTAGGGGAATATGCAAATTTTCAACCTATATTGTCAATTTGTCTAATGGATGATCACGATAGAGATAATCGTGTAACACAATTGTCACATAGAAAGAAAAAACTAAAAGGGATTAAATTGTCGATACAAATGGCTTTTAAATTGCATGGTTGTGAATTACTCTAAGCACAATTCGTTAAAGGTTTATTTCTGGAATGTCTGACTTTTTGATTGATGAAGAATTACTTGCCGCCATCGATATGGGATCAAACAGCTTTCATTTGGCCATTGCTCGAGTGGACCACGGCGAAGTCAAAAAAGTGGCATCAATGTCAGAAAAAGTTCAGCTTGCAGCAGGCCTGGACGAAAATAAGAATTTGACTGAAGCTGCGCAGCAACGTGGTCTAGCCTGTCTGGCACGCTTTGTGGGGCGTTTGGGTTCGGTTCAGCCAAATCGTTTACGTATCGTGGCGACTAATGCCTTGCGTCAGGCAAAAAATGGCCATGAATTTATTCAAAAGGCAGCAGAAATTTTACCGAAACCCATCGAAATTATTGCAGGTCGAGAAGAAGCCCGTCTGATCTATTTAGGTGTATCACATACCATGGCCAATAGTGGCCGTCGTCTGGTAGTAGATATTGGTGGCGGTTCAACTGAACTGATTATTGGTGAGGAATTTGAACCGATTCATACCGAATCCGTGCAGATGGGTTGTGTTGCCTTTACCAAAGCTTATTTTGAAGATGGCGATATTAATCAAAAGGCCTTTGATAAAGCCGTTACGGCGGCACGTAAAGAAATTTCCGGTATTGCCAATACCTATAAAGCAGCAGGCTGGGATGCTGTGGTCGGTTCGAGTGGCACCATCAAAGCCTGCCGCCAGATCTGTGTCAATATGGGCTGGAGTAACGAGCGCGAGGAGTTGACGCGTGAAGGCCTGGAAAAAATCAAAGATAAATTGCTCAAATATAAACATGTCACGGACATGGAGTTTGAAGGCCTTAAAGAAGACCGCCGTGCGGTGTTGCCAGCAGGAATTGCCATTCTGTATGCCGTCTTTGATGTTCTGAATATTGATTACCTGACCTATTCTGACGGGGCATTACGTGAAGGCGTGATGTATGACCTACTCGGGCGTTTCCAGCACGAGGATATCCGTGACCGTTCTGTGCATGCCTTGATGGGGCGTTATAATGCCGATACCAAACAGGCAGAACGTGTGGTAAAAACCGCGCAAAAACTGTTTGATGATGTGAAACAACCTTTAGCTTTAAATAGCGAAGACAGTGATCTGTTACGTCGTGCAGCTTATCTGCATGAAATTGGTCTGGCGATCAGTCATAGTGGTTATCATCGTCATGGGGCTTATTTGTTACAGCACTCGGACATTGCCGGTTTCTCGCAAGTTGACCAGAATCATCTGTCACATTTGGTCGCACATCATCGCCGTAAATTGCGCGCTGATGCCAGGATAGATGTCAACAAAGTCGGTGGTTCTCGACTTTTGTACCTGTGTTTACTGCTTCGTCTGGCGGTTTTGGTCAATCACAGTCGTAGCGATGAGATGCTTCCTGCCATTGAACTGAAGGTGAAGAATGCGCAACAATGGCAACTCAGCTTAGCCGGTGATGCCCGACAATGGCCTTTACTGGTGGCTGAACTGCATGATGAACAGGTGCAGTTTAGGAATTGGGAAATTGATCTCGCAATTCAGTCTGAACAATTTGTTGATTAACACCTTTATAGGGATGAAAACGGTTAACCTATGAAAAATAAAGCGACTCCATCAAAAGCATGGAAGACCGTGCAAATTGCACGTCATCCTGAACGTCCACAATTCCTGGACTACGTGGGTGAAATATTCACTGAATTTGATGCTTTACATGGTGACCGTCTCTATGGTGATGATGGTGCAATGATTGGTGGTCTGGCGCGTTTTGACGGTCAGCCTGTGATGATTGTTGGCCAGCACCGTGGCCGTAGTACCCGTGAAAAATTACAGCATAACTTCGGGATGGCGAATCCTGAAGGTTACCGTAAGGCACAACGCCTGCTCGATATGGCAGAGCGTTTTAATCTGCCTGTATTTACCTTTATTGACACGATGGGCGCTTATCCAGGCGTAGGCGCAGAAGAGCGTGGTCAGGCTGAAGCGATTGCTACAAGTCTGGCACAGTTGTCTAACCTGAAAGTACCTGTGATTGCGACTGTACTGGGTGAAGGTGGTTCTGGTGGTGCACTGGGGATTGGGGTGGCAGACCGTGTGGTGATGCTATCTCATAGTATCTATTCTGTGATTTCACCAGAAGGCTGTGCCTCGATCCTGTGGAAAACTGCGGACAAAGCTGAACAAGCCAGTGAAGCACTGGCACTGACTGCGGAAAAATTGCAGCATATGGGTATTGTGGAATATGTAGTAGATGAAGGTGAAGGCGCTCATTTAAATCCTGATCAGGTAATGCAAGACCTGAAAGCAGTACTGAAAGAAGCGCTGAATGAACTGCAACCGATGGAAGCCGAGGCACGATGCGAAGCACGTTACCAGCGTTTAATGAAGTTTGGCAGCGACAATTTAGGTCTGGTTTCTTAAAACAGCTGCAGGACTTTCCTGCAGAAACAAAATTTCTCATCGGATGCAGTGGCGGCGTGGATTCCATGCTGTTACTGCATCTGATGTTTTTTTTGTGCCCGGAAAAAATCCGTGCGATTTATGTCGATCATCAGCTGCAAAGTGGTAGCGCTGAATGGGGCAGATTTGTTCAGCATGAATGCCAAAAGCTGAGTATCCCCTGTATTGTCCAGCCAGTTATTGTGGCACAAGGTAATCTGGAAAATCAGGCCCGGGAAGCACGTTATCAGGCCTATCTGAAGCATCTACAGCCCAATGAAATTCTAGTTCTTGCGCATCATCAGCAGGACCAGGCAGAAACACTGATGCTGCGTTTACTATCTGGGGCCGGAGTCGATGGTCTGTCTGCCATGAAGCGGGTAGATATACGAGAAGATTTAACCATCTGGCGTCCACTTTTGGATATTTCTCGTGAGCAGATTTGCCAATGGGCCGCTGACCTGAATATTCAGAATATTGAAGATCCGAGCAATCAGAATAATGATTATGATCGTGCCTGGGCACGTCAGATTTTGTGGCCGCTATTAAGTGAGCGCTTCCCAAAAATGCAGGCAGCTTTAGCCCGAACCACGGATCTGATGCAGGATGCTCAGGAAATCTTGCAGGATGTGTTGCGACAAGATACAGACGTTTGTATCCAAGATAATATTTTAGACTTATCTAAATTTTCTGAACTGTCTTTAGCACGCCAGCGCCAGCTGCTATCTAACTGGATGAAAGGGGGAGGACAGTATCGGCCTACACTGGATATGGTACAGCGCTTGCAACGTGAAGTCATTCATGTACGTGCAGATGCCCAGGCGGCTTTGCATTGGCAAGGTTTTTATTATGTGCGTTATCAGCAGCTGGTCTATAAGCTCAGTAAAGAAATTTATCTGGCAGGTCAACAGCCATTTTCTGGCGAACAGCAGATGATTTTCAGACTTCAGGATCGTATTGATTTGCCTTCAGGACAGTTTCAGATTCAGTCTGCGGCAATCGGTTTATCATTGGATTTATTGAATCAGCACTTGAAACTGACACAGCGCCAAGGTGGCGAAAAGATTCATTTATGTGGACGTGTCGGTTCTTGGCCACTGAAAAAAGCCATTCAGGATGCGCAAATATTTCCATGGATGCGGCATACAATTCAAATATTAAGCATAGATGATGTTATGCTAGGCGTGTTTACGCCCAAAGGATTTTGGTTGGCTGAATCTGCCTATTGTGAGGTGGAGGGGTGGCAGCCAATTTCAGTCTCTTCAATTTCAGAACACAAAGACGAGCATTAAAAATGAGTGCAGCTTTAAATTGTAATATCAGTTTCATTGGTGGTGGTAACATGGCTCAAGCCTTAATTGGTGGCTTGATTGCACGTGGTTTGCCGGCAACCCGTATTACAGTTTCTGATCCAGTCGAAAAAGTGCGTCTACTGCTTGCTGAAAAAGAAGTGAATGTTACTGATGATAATATTGCTGCAATCAAACATGCCGATATTGTGGTATTTGCGGTGAAGCCACAGGTGCTAGCGGATGTGCTTAAACCGCTGCAAGGTTTGTTGGACGGTAAATTGGTTATTTCCATTGTAGCAGGTGCTGAAATTGCGACTTTGTCTAGCTTACTTGGTACCGATCGTATTGTTCGTGTGATGCCAAATACACCAGCATTAGTACAGACTGGCGCGCATGGTTTATTCGCCAATGCAGACATGAGTACAGCAGACCGTGAGCTGGCGAGTCAGGTTTTAGCTTCAACTGGCCTGACAATTTGGGTAAACTCTGAAGCGCAAATTGATGCTGTAACGGCGGTTTCTGGCTCAGGTCCGGCTTATTTCTTCTATATGATGGAAAGCATGATCCGTGCAGGTGTGAACCTGGGGCTAGATGAGAAAGTTGCAACTGCATTGACCTTGCAAACTGCATTAGGTGCAGCGCAAATGGCAATTACCAGTGCAAATACACCAGCTGAATTACGTAAAAATGTGACTTCACCGAATGGCACGACTCAGGCTGCACTAGAAGTCTTTGATCAGGCCCAGATTTCTCAAAACATTCAGGCAGCTCTGGCTGCTGCTGCAAAACGTAGTCAGGAGCTCGCTCAAGAGCTTAGCGACAGCAGTAAGTAAATTTTCAAATTTAATATTTAGGAACCTTCAGGTATGGGTGCAAATTCTGCGCTAATTTTTGGCATTATCATTAACGTCGCAATTTTGCTCGTATTCTTCCGCTTTTTAATGCAGTTGGCTTCGGTGAGTCCTTACAATCCGGTGGTACTTTCAACTGTAAAGGCCACCAAGATTGTAGATGTGTTTAGTCGTATTCTGCCAACTCTGGCGAAGGGTCGGGTAAATACTGCCGCGCTGGCATTATTGGTGGTGCTGTATTTGCTGAAAATTTTTGGCATGATGTATCTTTCTGGTGGTATGCCAAATGGTCCAATTCATCTGTTAATACTGACTTTTGTGACCATGATTCAGGACCTGATCCGTTTCTGTCGTTATCTGATTTTCGCGACCATTATCTTGAGTTGGGTGGTGATGTTTACTCAATCCCGTTCACCTTATATTGAAGTGGTTCAGGAACTGGCAGAGCCATTATTGGCACCATTCCGTCGTATCATGCCGAATATCGGGATGATCGACCTGTCTCCAATTCTGGCGATTCTGGCACTGATGGTGGTTGATCTGATCATGCGTGAAGTGGCCATGGTGTTGTTGACTGGTTTCTAAGATTTAAGAATATAAAAAAGGACGCCTAAGCGTCCTTTTTTTATTTGTTATGAATTTCAAAAGAGGTTTTACCTTTCCATACTCTCTCCTGAGAGGAGAAGCAACTTCCTACAAATTCATCTCTGAGAAGTAATAGTATTCTTTATCTTAAAAAAAGAAGAAGGAATTAATAAGATTATTCATAGTAATTAAAATTAGGTGTAATTCCCTCTCCCTTGGGGAGAGGGCTGGGGGGAGGGCTAATATAAATCTCCTGAAACTCCTCTGAAAGAGGGGTTCAAAGCACGTTAGTGCGCCTCATCCCAATTCTTGCCTTTGCCTACTTCTACCAGTAAAGGTACAGAGATCTGCACTACAGACTGCATTACTTCAGCCAGCTTAGATGCCAGTTCGTCAGCAATCGCTTCATCAACTTCAAATACCAATTCATCGTGGACTTGCAGCAGCATTTTGGCCTGGTCTTTTGGCAACATCTTGTCGACTTCTATCATCGCCATCTTGATGATATCGGCAGCTGAACCTTGCAGTGGGGCATTGATTGCAGCACGTTCAGCAGCTTTACGTATCATCATATTGCGAGCATCAATATCTGGGGTATACAAACGGCGGCCAAGAATGGTTTCCACGAAGCCCTGTTCCAGCGCAACCTGACGGGTACGCTGCATATATTCATAAATACCCGGATAGCGGTGGAAATACTGCTTGATGTATTCCTGTGATTCCTGGCGGGTAAAACCCAGCTGACGAGTCAAGCCAAACTCGGACATCCCATAAAGCAGACCGAAGTTTACTGCTTTGGCTTGGCGACGTTGATCATTGGTCACATCTTCCAGGGCAATACCGAGGACTTCTGCCGCGGTACGACGATGGACGTCCTGACCGTGAATAAAAGCATCCACCAGTGCATCATCCTGAGACAAATGTGCCATCAGACGTAATTCAATTTGGGAATAATCGGCTGCAAGTAATATACGACCCTCTGGCGCGACAAAGGCTTTACGGATCTGACGGCCAATTTCTTCACGAATTGGAATATTCTGCAGGTTTGGGTCGGTTGAGGATAAACGACCGGTTGCAGTCAGTGCCTGATGATAGCTGGTATGTACACGATGAGTATCATTATTGGCCTGTTTACAGAGCCCATCAGTATAAGTACTTTTCAGCTTGGACAGACCACGGTAGTTCAGGATCAACTCGGCAATTGGATGCTCAAGCTTTTCCAGAATGCTTTCGCTGGTGCTGTACTGACCTGTTGTGGTTTTCTTGCCACCTTTTAGACCCAGCTTATCAAACAGGATTTCACCAACCTGTTTCGGTGAACTGACATTAAAGGATTCGCCCGCCATTTCTTCAATCTGCTGTTCCAGATTTTTCATGGTTTCAGCAAAGTCACAGCCCAACTGATCCAGGAAAGCCAGATCTAGCTGAATGCCATTTTCTTCCATGCTGGTCAATACACGTGCGACCGGCATTTCAATATTTAGCAGAATGTTGAGCAGCTCTGGATGCACTTTCAGTTTTTCATACAGCACTTCATACAGACGATAAGTGACATGGGCGTCTTCTGCGGCATAGTGTGCTGCAGTTTCGATCTCAATCTGGTTAAAGGTTTTCTGTTTCGCACCTTTACCGGCAATCTGCTCAAAGGTCGTGGTCAGGTGGCTTAAATAAAGCCGTGCTACGTCATCCATACCGTGACGGGTTGCCACTGAGTTCAGCACATAAGACGCCAGCATGGTATCGAAGTACCAGCCTGCCAGCTGGATTCCATGATTTTCTAGGACATGTGCATCATATTTCAGGTGATGGCCAATTTTCTGAATATTGTCGTCTTCCAGAATGGGTTTGATTTGCGCAAGGATGGTTTCACGATTTAACTGTTCAGGCGCATTCTCATAGTCATGTGCCAGCGGTACGTAATAGGCATCCTCTGCATCAAAAGCCACCGAGAAGCCCACGATTTGAGCAATACGATAATCCAGACTGGTGGTTTCAGTATCAAAAGCAAAACGTTTGGCAGTATTTAAACGATTAAATAAAGCATCCCAATCTGCCTGATTCAGCACGGTGTGATAAGTCGCCTGTCCCAGTTGATCATCGCTGCTGGTCAATGACGCATGATCTTCTTCTATTAGCGCTACAGGTTTGGTTGTAATCGACTGAACTACTTGCTTGTAATTGCTATTGTTCGGATTGTTTGGATGATCCAGAGATTGCAGTTGGTTACGGAATTCAAGCTCGGTATAGAGTTCGCGTAGTTTGGCAACATTTGGCTCAGCAAGTTTTAAATCATCATAACCAAAGCTCAAATCCAAATCGATCACAATACTGGCCAGCTGATGATCCAGCGTAATGCCTTCAACATTGTCTTTGATATTTTGTCCAACTTTGCCTTTGATCTTGTCAACATTTTCCAGAATGCCGCCAATTGAACCATATTCATTCAGTAATTTGGCTGCGGTTTTGGCACCGACGCCAGGTACACCCATAATGCCATCTGAGGCATCGCCCATGAGAGTCAGGTAATCGATAATCTGATTTGGCCAGACCCCAAACTTTTCAAATACACCATTTACATCAAGTGGCTTTTCTTTAAAGCTGTCTTCCAGGGTTACTTTTTCTGTCACCAGCTGAGCCATATCTTTATCACCCGTAGAGATCAGTACTTGATGTCCCATGGCTTCAGCACGTTTTGCCAGTGTGCCGATAATATCATCGGCTTCTGCGCCTGGCAGGGCGTGTAGTGGAATTCCTAAGGCTTTGATCAATGCGTGCAGATAGGGAATTTGCTCGGCAAGCTCGCTCGGCATGCTTGGGCGGTCACCCTTATAGATGGGTGACAGTTCATGACGAAAAGTGGGTTCAGGGGTATCGAAAATCACCGCCATATGTGTAGGCTGGACACGGCGCATCAGTTTTTGAATGGCAGAAATTGCACCACGAATTGCATTGGTGTGTAAACCGGTTGACGTGGTTAACGGTGGCAGTGCGTGAAAGGCACGAAATAAAAAGTAAGAGCCATCGACCAAGACAAATGGTGGCATGTATTCAATTCCTTATTCAAATAATAGCGTTATTGTACGTGATTTTTAGCGTGCCCGCTGAGCAAGTCTGTGGCAACAGCTTAGCGAATAATGACCGAAGATGAAATAACCGGCAGCGGCATGTTGTATGATGGAGTGGTATGGGACTGGAAAATATAAGAATGACAACAGGGCAAAATGAATTACGCATGATGTGGCTGATCAGCCTGGTGATTGTAGGCTTGAGTGCCTGGTATCTGGATTACGAGATTGTCAGCTATTTATGTGGGCTCGGTTTTCTGATAAGTGTAATGCAGTATGTCAATGCAGTGCAGCAGTCACTTGAAGAGATCACTGCTGAACATCAGTTGTCTATTTCTGGTTATTCTAAAGTTCCATTATATATTTCTTCCCTGATTGCCATTGTGGGAGGTGTCATCGACCTGAAATGGTTGATGGGGCTGGGCGTCACGGCCTGGATTTTCTTCCTGTTTCGATGGTTGAAACGAATAGAGCTGTCATTGCAACAGTTGCAGCATCGTATTCACTCGGTGCCAAGTCAGGACACTTCAAATTCTCAGCCAGTTCCACTGCCAGCCTTTCAGCAGCCGGCTCAAGTTGATCATGCTTCACCGGATTTAATTGATCAGATCCAGCGCTGGATTTTTCAAGGCAATCCGGTGCTTAAAGCTGCAATCGGGATTCTGGTTGTCGGAATTATCCTGTTACTACGTTTTGCAACGGAGCATTGGCAAATCAGTCTGGCAATGAAATTGGGCCTGATTGCTTTGGCAAGTATGGCTGTTGCTGGGCTGGGCTATTGGTTGATCGAGAAAAACCGCAGTTTTGCGCTGGCACTTGAGGGTCTGGGATTAAGTGCGCTGTTTCTGACCTTATTCTTTGCCTATTACAATCTGGTCATTCCTGGTCTGTTGATGGCATCAGTGCTATTTGTGCTGATTATGGCCATGACGCTATATCTCAGTTTTAAGCAGAATAGTTTTGAATTGACGGTGATGGCGCTGTTAATTGCCTATATTGCACCATTTACTTTGCCTGTACGGGATGCCACAGCTGTAGAGCTGATTGCTTATTATCTGGTCATTAATATCGGAGTAGCAACGCTGACCAGCTTAAAACCCTGGAAGACGCTGAATCAGATTGCCTTTTTGGTCACTGCGATTTTTGGGGGAATCTATGCGCTGATTCATGGCTACACTTCTGAACGCTATAGCATGACTGGCTTGATTCTGGCACATAGTGCTGTGTTTATCTGGCTGGGATTTCGTTTTAGTCAGTTACTCGCTAAAGATGACCTGAGCAGGTTCCAGCTCAAGCCGATTCTGGACATTGCCCTGATTTTTGCCGCGCCAATTATAGCCTATATTTTCCTGTATCTGATTCATTTTAATGAACGTACATGGCAGGCAGGACTGAGCCTGATTTATGCCGCAGTATTCGCAGTTTGCTGGTTAGGATCGCGGCGTAGTCATACCCTGAATATCATTGCCAATAGCTATCTCAGTCTGATGCTGATTTTTATTGCCCTGATTCCACCAATTTTGTTGGAAAGTGAATGGAGCGTAGTGGGTTGGGCAGTAGAAGGCGTCTTAATTTATTTCTGGGCTTTGGAAAAGAATCTCAAAGTTGGGCAATATTTGAGTATGGGCTTACTGATCATGGCTGGGCTGAGCAGTCTGTATTATCTTGTTGAGCTGAATCCAACACCACGACACATCTTCTGGATACTGAGTGGCTGTTATCTGGCGGTGCTCCTGATTAGCCAGTTCAAAAAGCATTATATCCAGCAACTAGATGGGCTGAGTACTGGCTTCTTGAGCTTACTCAGTTTCTCAGCCAGCCTGATGCTGTTTGCCTTATTGGAAGACGAGTTCAGTTCACCAGATGCCCATATTTATAGTCTGGCTACGGTTGCACTGATTTTTGCTGTTCTTAATGAAATTATCTTCAGAAAAAATCAGGACTGGAGCTGGCTGGTGCCAAAATGGTGTGGCTTAACGCCATTGGTTTTTGCTGGTGTGGTTCTAGCAATTGATCAGAGTGAAAATGGTGTACTGATTTGGGAGAGTCAATTTGCCCGGATTATCTTTGGGTTATCAACCTTATTGTTAGCCTGGCAATGGCTGCGACCAGCCTCAGGCTTGTTGCTTTCAAAAGAATGGGTGAGTTTGGGAGCTCTAGTGAGTCTGACTCTGGCAAGCCTATGTCTGATTCCGAGTATGCCCTATATCAGTATGGTGATTTTGCCATTAGGTCTGTGTTTCTGGTCTTATAAACAATCTGCGGACTCTGCTTGGCCAATGCTGTGGCAAGGCAACAGTAGCTTGATTCTGATGGCAGCCTGGTTGTTGTGTTCACAGCTGCTCAGTCAGCAGGCCTTCAAGTTCTATTTGCTTCCTATTTTAAATCCTTTTGATCTGGTGAGTATCGCCATGTTGGTCAGCTTCATCTGGATGTTGCTGCAGCAGATTAGGGCAGGTCGAGATAAAGGAATGATGGCAGTACTCATGGTACTGAGTTTACTTTGGTTATTCAGCTATATTGTATTGCGTGCCTTACATATGTATTTAGGAACACCGTTGAACAGTTTGGAAGTGTGGAGTAATGCCACAGTCCAGTTGAGCTTGACCATTCTATGGGTGCTATTGGCTTTTGCAACGATGTGGATTGCGGCATTGAAAGCCCTGAAACCGATGTGGATTCTGGGTGGTAGTATTCTGGTGATTGTAACCTTAAAACTGGTGCTGTTTGATCTGTCTCATATCGGGACCTTAACTCGAGTATTATCCTTCTTGCTGGCAGGAGGGGTGATGTTATTGATTGCTTATGTTGCACCAATGCCGGATGGGGAGAAAAGGGTTTGAATCTAAATTAACTCATTTGAGCATTAATTTAATCTCCCCAAACCCTGGACACGCTTTAAGCGATGTGCAAGGAAAAGAGCGGCTTTTGATGACAGTTCCTTCCTTTGTAAAGGGAGGTTAGGAGGAATTTAGAAAAAAGTTATTTTAAATCCGGCTCCCTCTTCAATTCCTTCTCATTGGCATATTGATCAACATCTTCATTTTCCAGCGGACGTGCAAGCGGATGATCTACAAAGCCCATTTTTGGTACAGGAATCTCAATATGATTTTCCAGGAAACCATTACGAATGCGTTCCTGCATTTCATCACGAACTTTTAAAAAGTTTTCACCTTGACACCAGACTGCAAACAGCAATTCAATGGATGATTCCCGGAAAGCAGTTACTGTCACAGCCGGTTTCGGATCGGCAAGTACCATTGGATATTTGTTTGCCACATCCAGCAGTACTTCACGAACCTTGATAATGTCTTCATGGAAATTAATCGCCAACGTGATCGGAATTCGCCGGATCGGAAATTTGGACAGGTTATGTACCGGGGCACGGATCAGTTGCTCATTCGGCAACCGGACATAGATATTATCCTGGGTTAATAATTTGACTGAGAGCAGGTCAATCGAAATGACTTCGCCTTCAATGGTATGCCCACGAATCAGGGTAATCTGAATGGTATCACCAACTTCAAAAGAGCCTTCACCAATCAGGAACATACCGCTGATCAGGTTGGAGGCTGAGGTCTGAGATGCGAAACCCAGTGCAACTGTCAAAATACCTGCTGCACCTAAGAAGACACTGAGCTTAAAGCCAGCTTCCTTTAAGCTGGCCATGACAAACAGCAGGAAAATGAAGTAGAAAATCCCACGACGCCAGACCATTTGCTGATGGGCATTAAAGCGTAGGCCAATCGTCCGGATAAAGGCATTCGAGAAAAAACGTGCAATTAAAAAGCCAATAAAACACAGTACGATTGCGACAGCAATTTCTGTCAGCCGATCAGTATTAATACTGGTAAATACGCCTTTCAGGCTATTGGTGACTTCAGCAGAAATACTTGAGTTTGCCATTAGCCGTCCTTAAAAGAATGAATCAAACATATTGAACAGGTTGCCTGCGGGGTCACGTGGTGGATGCAGATAGTCCACTTCACCAGCATGCGGTGGCGTACGATTTTCAATCCGAATTCGAGGTGGACGATCCAGACCTTCATGCAGGACTTTAATTTGCGAGGTCCAAAGACGTCCCGTACTGGCACTGAAAAATAACGGTAAGGCAGGTACGGGTACATTCATGCGGTCAAAGCGCAGTTGCTGATTACTGGTATTGTGGAATTCAATTGGGGTTACAGCACGAAATGCACGCGGTGTCAGCTGTTTTAGCTCAGTACGACCATCGACTGCTGTGGCATAACAAATTTCCCCAGAACGATGATTCGGGCCAAACCAGGTATCTTTGGGTAGAATTACCGGGACATCAAAAATTGGATCTCGCTGTCCATCGACAAAACCTGCAATCCACAGTGGCGTACTGATATATAAGGTTCCGCGTTGCCCGGCAGGAATATAAATAGGATCGACAGGTTTAATCACTACAGAACGATCTGCCAGACGAGGCATGAGTTGCAGTTTACTTTTGGTGGACTTGAACATATAGCGTTCAATTTTCACTGGCTGAGGAAAGGCAAAATGGGGATCTTCGATTTGGTGCCATTTCTGCTCATAGTCAAACTGTACCACAGGGCGGTAATACTCCAGACGCCATTCCTGCAAGCCACGTGTCAGACGGAACAGCAGCGAACCAAATTGCCAGGCTTTGGACTCATTTATTTCAAAATTCTGTTCCCCCCACCAATGAATAGAGGGCTGAGCAGAGGAAAAATCAACTTGATCTTGTAGCAATGCGGCTGTCCTTTCGTACTAAATCTTTCTAAACATACTTCACGCTGTCATGTGCTTAGAGTACACTCAATTTAAATTTTTTCACTATTATTATAATTCTACGATGCAAGTACTGAAACAATTACAAATCCCTTATAGTTTTGCCAAACGCCATGGGGTGTTGTTGCGTTATGAAGGGGATCAGGTCTTTATCGTCCGTCGTGATAATACCTCGATGCTTGCATTGCAGGAAGCACGCCGTTTTTTGGGCCATCCTGCCCAGTATCAGCTCTGCAATGATCACGAATTTAGCCAATTACTCAGTAGCAGTTTCGCTGGAGACAGTGGCGAATCACAACAAGTCGCAGCTGGTCTGGAAGACCATCCAGATTTGCTTAGTCTGGCCGATTCTGTCCCTGAAGCTGAAGATTTAATGGATCAGGAAGATGATGCGCCGATTGTCCGCCTGATCAATGCCTTACTTTCAGAAGCAATCCGTGTGGGTGCTTCCGATATTCATATCGAATCCTTTGAGAAGAAACTTTCAGTCCGCTTGCGGGTTGATGGTCAGTTACGCGAAATTGTACAGCCACGCCGTGAACTGGCACCGCTATTAGTCTCGCGGATTAAAGTCATGGCCAAGCTGGATATTGCGGAAAAGCGTATTCCCCAAGACGGTCGTATTTCGTTGCGCCTAGCAGGGCGTGAAGTCGATGTCCGTGTTTCTACCTTGCCATCTTCGTATGGTGAGCGCGTGGTAATGCGTCTATTGGACAAACAGGCGGGTCGCCTGAACATGACCCATTTGGGTTTAATGAATAATGATTACGATCGCCTCAAGACTTTGGTGCATCGTCCACACGGCATTATTTTAGTCACTGGCCCAACTGGTTCGGGTAAAACGACGACACTTTATGCAGCACTTTCCGATCTGAATGATGGTTCCAAGAATATCCTGACCGCGGAAGATCCGGTCGAGTATCAATTGGAAGGTATTGGGCAGACGCAGGTAAATACCAAAGTGGATATGACCTTTGCCCGTGCTTTAAAAGCGATGCTGCGTCAGGATCCCGATGTCGTCATGGTGGGTGAGATTCGTGACCTGGAGACAGCAGAAATAGCAGTACAGGCTTCTTTAACAGGTCATCTGGTTTTATCAACCCTGCATACCAATACTGCAATTGGTGCAGTAACCCGTCTTAAAGACATGGGGATTGAACCTTTCTTATTATCCAGTTCATTGATCGGGGTGGTTGCCCAGCGTCTGGTACGTACTCTCTGTTCACATTGTGCGACCTGGCATGTAGCGGATGAATTTGAACAAGGTCTATTTGCCCATGTCCATAATGGGACACAATTAGAATTACCACAGCCAAAAGGTTGTGAACGCTGCTCACATACAGGCTTCACTGGTCGAACTGCGATCTATGAAATTGTCCCGGTGGATGATCATATGCGCCGTCTGATTCATGGTAATGCACCAGAATACGAGTTAGAAAGTTACGCACGTCAACAATCTGGTTCTATTCGTGATGATGGCTTACGTAAAGTGCTGGCAGGTAAGACGACGGTAGAGGAAGTACTGCGGGTCACCAATGAAGCAGCAGAATTAGCTTAATGATAGAACTGTTAAAAAGTAGCCAGTTGGGCTGCTTTTTTATAGATTACCACAAGTCGATAATTTTCTTCATGAGTTGGGCGCGCAATGGAGCGGTTGGATTGCCGGCATTGCGTTGAGTCTCATTTTTATAAAAATTTTGCCAGGTTTTCGCTATTTCTATATTTAAACCCGCCTGTTTCATCTTTTCAACATCAGCTTTATTGATATGATTCAAACGTGTTTCTGCATCTTGGGGACCTGTGCCCCAGCCAATTACACCTTGACTAAATTCAGGCAGGCTCATGTTATGCGGTGTAGGAGGAATAGCGAGTCGATCAATATCTGGATTCACCAGGGATTTGACTTGAGGGCGAATTTTTTCAGAAACTTGCACATCTGCAAAAGACGAGATAGAGATACTTAAAAACAGTGTGCTGAGGAGAAGAGGTTTTAACATTAAAATAAAACCAACAATAGATGCAAATAAGAATCATTATATATAACTATCTGTCTAATTGTTATCTTTTTGAAATAGGAAAATACAAACTGGTGTATAAAAAGTAGAAGATTAGCCGGCTAAGAATTGAATTTTTATACTGGATCAAGACTATCCTGAAAAACAGATTTTTCAGGATAGCGTCTACTGAACCTTAAGTAATCACATTTAACGTGACATCAATATTATTACGAGTAGCATTAGAATACGGGCAGACAATGTGCGCGGCATCCACCAGCTTTTGAGCTTCGTCCTGATCCATACCTTCCAGATGAACATTTAGGGTAACTTCAATACCAAAGCCAGTTGGGATCGGACCAATCCCTACCTCACCTTCAATATAAGCCTCTTTACTCATATTCAGTTTGTCTCGATTAGCCACAAATTTCATAGCCCCTAAAAAACAGGCTGAATAGCCAGCGGCAAAGAGCTGTTCAGGATTGGTACCACCGCCTGGACCACCCATTTCCTTTGGTACTGCGAGTTGTATATCCAGCAGTTGATCATCCGTAGTAACCCGACCATCGCGGCCACCTGTTGCTTTGGCATGGGCGGTATAGACAGTTTTTTCTAATGACATGATATGAATCCCTGTTATTTTTTCATGGAGTTTCTATGCTCGATGATTTTTAAACAGGAATAAGCAGGGATTTTGTTATTTTATGCAGGAAAATCGCAAACTTTAAAACTGGATCAATTTTCGATGTTGCATCAATGGCATGGACTCACGGACTTTATGCTGTTCATTTAAATCAAAATCTACCGTGATCAGCTGAGCACCTTCCGCATGTACCATATTCAGTACCTGACCGCGGCTATTGGTGGCTGCAGTATGTCCCCAAGTCTGACGTTTTTCTCCATGCCAGCCCTGTTGTGCAGCGCCAAGCACAGCACACTGAGTATCCATGGCACGTGCTTGTAGAAGTAACTGCCAATGCATTTGACCCGTGGTATAGGTAAAAGCAGAAGGGGCAGTCAGAATATTGGCGCCTTGTTGACGTAAAGTCAGTGCCAATTCAGGGAAACGCAGGTCATAACACACCATCAAGCCAATATTGCCAAATGGGGTTTTCGCAACCACGACATCTGTACCTGGTTCAAAGAATTTGGACTCCTGATAGCCACCGACAGCATCACCCACTTGCACATCGAATAAATGAATCTTGTCATAACGTGCTTCAGTACGTTCCGGGCTAATGCACAGGCTTACCGTACGGACACGACCATCTTCAATGACTAAACCATCCGGGCGATACGGACAAGGCAGGGTGCCAGCAATAATCCAGATCTGATATTGATGTGCCAGTTTTTCGAGGCGTTGCTGAATGTCTTCAAACTGCGCCGCAGTTTCGCGTTGTTTTCCGGCAGCAAAGCAGACAAAATTTTCAGGAAAGACGATCAGTTCAGCACCAGCGGCTTTACTCTGCTGAATCAAGGATTCTATCGTTCTGAAATTGTCTTCAATTTCATTCTGAGAATTCATTTGTACAACAGAGAGTAAAGTCATCGTTTCCTTCCTGGAAAATTAAGATTAAATATTGGGTTCGGACACCTTATCGAGATTATCCTGTTCTTTTTGCAGCTGTTTAACCAAAGGTTCGAACATATTTTTGTTGCTTTCATTGAGTTTCATCAATGTCTTATGCGCATCCAGGACCGTAGTGAGCATATTACGATGCGTTACATGCTCTTCGATCAGGGCACGGGTGCAGACATGCGAATCTCCACAATAGTTCAGGATCACAAATACCTGTCCCAGACCCATACTATTGGCCAGGGTTGTAATATCTGAATTGGTAGAGAGCATGACAGCCTGGATATGATGCACTTGTTTCAGCTTCAAACCCAGTTTCGCAAGAACACCGAGTACAGTACTGTCAATAAAACTGGTTTCAGTTAAATCAACGATCGCACCAACGACATTATCTTGCTGTTCAATTTTGTTCAGTAACTTGTCTAGACTTATACAAGATTGTGCACGCACTTCGCCAATAAGCTTAAAAATATGCGTTCCATTCAAACTTGCATATTCAACATGACCTGTTGACATATAAATGCCATTTGCAGAGAAGGATATTAAATTATCCCATAGGGTAGTTTGATACTCAAGTAGCTGAAGGTCTGAGTTAATTTAAGTATCTATTAAAGCAATAATTATATTACTAATTCATACGTATGAAGCTAAGGAAGGCAATATCGTCTGCCACATGCTCCGGCGCTTGAAAAGATTGATTTTGCAAGTGATAGACCAGCTGTGCAAACTGTTCATTCAAACCGCCATCAAAGGGTTCCAGGGCACCATCCGAACATAAAATGAATCGGGCATGACGTTTCAGGACGAATTCCTGTTCATCTACTTCCAGTTCTTCGGTCAGCCCGAGTGGAAAACTACTGGTCGATAAAATTTTGGGTGCCTGATTGGGTTCAAAAATAATAGGCGGTGGATAATGCCCGGCACTGGACCAGCGCACCACATGAGTTTCAAGGTTTAAAACCCCGGCAATCATGGTGATATGCTTTTCAATATTTTCCTGAACCAGCATGCCATTCAGCTTTTTGATCAGTTCACGTGGCGATTTGGAACGGCCATGAAAAGCTGCCATCCATGAGGTAAGTAAACTACTGGTGACACCATGTCCAGACACATCAGCCAGATAGAACATCACTTCTTTATCGCTAATTTTCCAGTAATCGTACCAATCACCAGAAAGATAAGCGGAAGGCTGAAAATATGTTTCTACCTGATAGTTGAAAAGCTCAATCGGGTTGGGAAGCAATCTTTGTTGTAACTCTGCTGCGGAAGGTAAGTCGCGACTATCCTGGTTTCTTTTATATTGCGCATCAATTTTTTGTAAAGCGAGGAGAGGCTGAGCTGGAAGTTTGTTCCAGATCCACCCGGCAAGAGCGCCTTGTTCCCAGGCTTGAGATAGTTCAGCTCCTTCATTTTCCAAAGCCAAGACAATGGTAGGAAAATTCCATTGGTATTTCAGATAATCATGCACATCGGAAATTGCAAGAATAGTCTGATCATACAACTCATGATCTTCAAGACCAATCATCTGCACGTCTGGAAGCGTGTCAAGGACTTGATCAAGATAAGGAACATCACGAGTCGGCTGAATAAAATACATAAGGAAATGAACTAATCCCAAATTTGTTTATTAGATGTACTATAACAAGCTATTGATTACCGGCGAATCTTTTTCACCGATAATCTTGCTGAAATTATTGACTTAAAAGGTTGGTTCTGTCGAATCGCTCTGATCTTCATCAAACTCATCTTCAAATTCATCATCTATATCAGTGAATAGACTTTCCGACTCTAAGCCTTTTTTTTCAGCAATTGCATAACTGGTACGTTGCAGATAAATGTCACGAATCTGTGCATAACGATCACCAGTCAATACCCCTTCAACGTCCAGTATTTCAGAACGAGTGTCGATAACACGCAAAGACTGGTCACTCCAGTAAAGTCCGTCATTATCATCAAGAATATATTTTTGTGGACGAGCCTGGCTATCTACAGCGCTACCAATTACCCCGCGGACAGAGCTTGGACCTAAAAGTGGCAGCATGATATAAGGGCCAGAAGGCACTCCATAATAACCTAAAGTAATTCCCAGCCTTTCATCTTCATGACTCAAGCCCAAGCGACGGGCAGGATCTGCCAAACCTAGAGTCGTTAGCGTATTAATGGTAAAGCGGCCTAGGGACTTGGCAGCCCGTGCAGGACGACCTTGAATTAACTGGTTGACTACATTCCAGGGTTCACCCAGGTTATTGCGGAACTGAGTATAGCTGCCGCGAACATCTTTCGGAACCTTTTCCACATATTGTACGGCTACAGGTCGTAACACGTTGCGGTCAATCACATCGTTAAATTGATAGATCTTTCTATTTAGTGGCTGAAAGGGATCTTTAACTTCTTCAGCCTGTGCTGCTCTGGCATCGACCTTCAATTGTGTCTGTAATTGTTGCGCCTTATTGGAAATTTTTGTTCTAAGGGGCGTTTTTTCAGGCTCATTTTCTAGATTTTCCACATCGGTAGTCACCTCAGCAAAAACCTGTGCGGTTGAGGCTAAAGAAAATAAACATAGAGTTAAGTAAATAGAACGATGCATAAGGTAACCTGAAGCCTTTTCCGGGTAAGTAGCACTACTTATTAATATGAAAATAATAAACGTTATATTCAGGAATAAACATCATTTAAGCAAATTTGTATAAAAAATGAAGGAAAACACACGAAAAGATCTCTGTACACGACAAAAATAGATAACTCATTGAAATAATGTCACAATAATTGTTTTCTAACGACGAATACTATGACACATCTCAATGAGTTATATCTTATCTTAAACAAATCTCTAAAATGGAACAAGTCACATTTAAAGTGCTTTGCGCTCATCATGCTTGTGATCATTTTAAAGCAAACATGTAATCTTTCTTCTGCAT
>NZ_KB849573.1 GCF_000368625.1 Acinetobacter schindleri CIP 107287 | reverse complement strand
TGTATGCTAAAAATCACTGAAGAAGATGAACAGGCACGGGCTAAATTGATCGCTCAGATGGACCGGTATTTGACGGATGAAAGAGACAGAAAGTTATTTAATCTTTAATGTAGAACTCTAATATGAATAATTTATCAATAACTTCTCCCAAGGCTCCCTTGATTAAATCTTGGTTTGGTTTTGTCTTAGGTGCAGCATCTGTTGCTATAAGTCTCTTTGGCTTATCCAAGAGTTTTGATTTAGCCGGAATTTTAAGTACTTTGGGTTTTTTATGTTTTTGGTATCCTTGGAGTCAAATGACTGGTTGGAAGGATCCAATAAAGAACTTTTTCAAAGTAGATGATCAATCAATGAGTAAATCATGCATCTACTTAACATTGATCGCCACAATACTACTTATAACTTCTACCGTGATAACTTTTATTAATTAAAATTCTAGGAAATATCCATTTATTTGGCTTTATACAAAGTGAGGTTTTTACCTCACTTTTTTGATTGCGTATAAGAGATTTTATGTTAAATGAGAGCTAAAAAATGCCTGAATTATAGGCATTTTTTATAGTTTATATATTTTAAGTTGCATTATTTCTTTGAATAATTTCATGAACAGTTTTTAGAATTTGTAATGAGATTCCTATTGATGAGCCTGATGGGACTTTTAATGTGGAATCCTTTGATTGATGTGCTGGAGTTATTGCACGTTGTGTTAATACTCCTAAAGCAACACCTTCTTCATTGACAATAGGCCCTCCACTTGCACCACTATGCATCCCATTATCTATGTAAAAAACGTCAGTTTCTATTCTTATATTTTGGGAGTTATCATCAGCAAAAATACGACGAATATTTCCAATATAACCATGTTTAATTATTGGACCTGTCATATCTGCTAAGTATCCTTCCTCTCTAATTGCTTTAATAAACTTATCTGCACCAAATGATTCTGGATCAATAATTTTTTCAATCGAAAATGGTATATTAAGTTCATCTGAATAGCCTGCAACAAATACTCTTTGTCCTAGATTTACTGAATTAATACTTGCAGGTAGAAAGGGGAATTTGAAAGGTTGCTCTTCTTTTGGTCGTAATACAGCTATATCTAGCTGTATTATTTCTTTAAAAGATGGGACGTTAATTTCAAATGAGCAAAAAGATACTGCATATTCAACTAAAGGTAACTCGGGAAACTTTATCAAAATTCTTTGCTGTGGATGAGTGTAATCTTCTTTTTTTATAGGCATCCTACCAGTCACTACATGTGCAGCAGTAATAACTTCACCTGTATCCGTAAAGCTAAAACAAGTACCTTCACTTATAACTTCATCACCTTCAAAAACTGTCACATATCCACAACAGCGTTGGATTTTTTCATATAAATCTTTAAACATACTTTTCTCTTTTTTTTTAGCCGTACCCAATTTTCAGATATAAACTGAATAATTATGGTTTTTTCGCAATAATTTCCGTAGCTCTTTGATGTTCATCAAGCCATGTGGCAGTTGTAGTACAGCGATAGCTAACTAAAGATAATATTTTTTGGTAATCATCAGATAAATTGCGTGTAAAAATTGGTTCGTGATGTGCAATGCGGTTACGCAAGCGTCTAATTTGCTCTAATTCATCATAAATTAGCTTTCTTCTATCTTGGATACTTACCGATGTATTCATATTGGGAAATAGATCAGTAAGATATGGATTCCAGAAACGCTGATCATGTCTGCTTGTGAAAATACTTTGCCAAAATGCGAATTTCAGCTCAGGAATAACTTTTCCTGTTGTTCGCTGATTTAATCGAGCATTTATGAGATCTTTTTTAGGGCTAAAACCACGAGTAGGATTAGGTAAGCTTCGTTCAAAACCTGAAGACCAGGGCCATCTATCTCCATAAATATTTTCAATTGCTCTTGATACAGCATTCCGAATAGCAACTTCACATACATGCAAAGGAATAAGTAAGGCACCTGAAATATCTGCATTCCAAGCATATAAATTTAAGGCTTCTAAATTGTCAGGTTTCTTTCCACCAGTGGCATTTTCATAGGTTGAAATTCTTGCAGGTGAAATAACAATGGTTACAGCGTCTATTATTTTCTGATTTGACATATATGCATATAAACCTTATATTGAATGCACTAGCTATGGGATTTTGTTGGCTTGCCTCCCCCTGTAGACATACGATATCTTAAAAAACCCGCTTATGCGGGTTTTTTATTGCCTAAAATATAGGTAAGTAACCGATTGAATTATAAAAACTCTTACTTTTCATGTAATACATATATAGCAGAAATTATTTTAAGGATTTACTTTGGAACCCTGTCTAGAAAATATTTTTCACAAATACTTAATTACTGACTTAAATAGTAAAAATTATGCAAAAAATTTAACAAAATTAATTACGTTCTTCATATCTAAAGGGCGTTTTCTAGAAGCAAGATTTTATTTAGACCAGTTAGAAAAAACTCATAGTGGAAATATAATTTCTATTTGTTTGGGCTATAAATTAGCGATAACTCTTTTTGATAATCAGAGCGTAATTAAATATGATAACTTATTGTATTTAAATAGAAAAAATGATTTCGAATTGGAGTGGTATAGATTGCAATATTATTATTCAGTCAATAATATTCCGAGAATTAGAGAAAGTTCTAAGTTTTTATTATCAAACAGTTGCTTAGAACGCAATCACATAGAAACTATTTCGGAAGTTGTTTGGAATACTCATGATTATGAACTTACCGTAATGTTTCATAAATATGCCATAAAAAATAAGATTCGCTTTACTGATCAAATGGATAAATTGATTAGAAATATAGTTCTAGAGAATTTAAGAGATTTATTAGTGATGTGTAAAAATGTTTAATTTTCTTATAGTTAGGGTTTTAGAGTCTAATAGTTTTACTTTACCGAATACCATCATTTATGGTGATGTAGAATTGAGACCTGCTTCAGTTGATTCAGATAAAGAACTTACTGCATTAAAAGAATCAGCTGATGATCATAGATTGCAGTTTGATAAATACACTTATGCGGCAAGGATTTGTACGATTGTTTCTTCTGAAACAGTGCTAGAGGCTCTAAGCATAGCTGCTGATCGGTTCTCTACAATTCTGGATTTGAGCGCCAGTAAATTTCATATTTCTAATGTCGATGTTTCAGAGATCGGATTTGCTAAAAATTTAGCTTCAGGTGAACTACATCCTGTTAAAAGGTGGGGATTTAACCCATCAACATCTTTTGTTATGTCCCATGGAAATATTCAGAGGATGGATGATATTAACTATATTCTTGGTTTAGATTGTGAGCTAAGTCAAAGATATTTAAGAGCTTTACATTGGGCTAGACATGGTAGACATGAAAATAATAGTCAGTTAAAGATATTGTTTAATTGGTTTACGTTAGAAGCATTATTAAAAGAGGGAGAGTCTGATAATATTTCTTCAAACATATGTTTTTTAATGGGATTTCCTAATAATAAAAAAAGGTTAGAAATATCTGAACCCTTTCTAGCCAGTATATCTGATCATCCTAGATATGATTTTTGGAAGAAAAAATTAATTGAAGATGTAGATAAGATTCGAATTTTTCGAAATAACTCAGCTCATTCTGGATTTAGGATAGTTGATTTTTCAAAGCCAGTTCTGGCGTTATATAGTCAGATTATGATTTATGGAACCTCTAGGAGTTTGGGAGCTGTTCGGTTTGCATTATTAAACAATGTTAAGACGCTAGTAGAGTTCAAGGAAAATATAGCTAATATCTTTGAAAATACAGCGAGAGCTAATGATATACATGGGAATATTATTTATTCATTAGATCAAGTACTATTGAATGGAAACGATAGTTATTTGTAAGATTTCCTAAAATTAACATAATACACGTTATACGAATTCCCAAGGCATGGCTTTTAGTTATGCTTTTTTTTATCAAAAGAGTATAGCTGAATGATAGCGAGCCAAATCGCATACAATATCTATCATTAGACTTAATGCAATAATTAAATGATATTGTTATCATTAATCTAATAGAATTAAGATTAAATGATAGAAATGAATACACGTATTTATCTACGAGCTTCAACTAAAGATCAAGATGCAGAAAGGGCTTTGCAGATTCTTCAGGATCTAAACCAAAACTTGAATTTGGGCGAAACCATTGTGTACGTGGAAAACTATAGTGGTACGAAGTTAGACCGACCTGAATTGAATAAGCTACTGTCAGAAGCAAATCAAGGCGACACCTTGTTGGTTGAAAGTATTGACCGATTATCACGCCTAACCCAACAGGATTTTCAAGAGCTGAAGCGCAGGATCCAGGAGAAGGGACTTCGTTTAGTCGTAGCAGATCTTCCTACTACCTACCAAATGATTCAAACCAGTGACAGCATTACTCATTCAATCCTGGATCTCATCAACAATATGTTGATTGATCTCCTGGCAACAATGGCCCGCCTGGACAATGAGAAACGTATAGAACGTATTAAGCAGGGCTTGGCACGTTCGGGTTACAAGCCAACAGGTAAGAAAGCCAATGAGGCTAAGCACAAACGAATAAAAGAATTACTAGCAGCTGGCAATATGACTAAGGAAGAAATTGCCAAAGCAGTGAATTGTGGAGTTGCAACTGTTTATCGAGTTGCTAAAGTCATTTAAAAAGGCTTGTATCAGTGCTTCCCTTATGTCATATCTATTTACAAAGGAGCAAGGCATTTTTAAAGATCAAAAGACGGAATTAATGATGAAAAAGCATTTGATTTTCCTTGTTTTTATAGTGATGGTTTTTATTTTAGCTCTAGTTGTAAAGATTAATAATGATCATAAAAAACGGCAAGCATTAAACAAATTGGAACTAGTTGAAAAGCAAATCCATTAGGTATATGAATATTAAGATAAATAAAAAGCCCTATAGTCTCTCCCGTTACTATAAGGCTTATAAATCTCTGCAATTTTTTTCTTAACTACCTACTTTTCCGATGTAGGTTATGAATATATTTTACCTATTGGTAAAAACAAAGATATAAGACAAAAGGTGAATATGCTAGGAATTTCGCATAACAACCATTATGTTAAATCAGGTTTAAAACTTAATATCATGTGAATTAAAGTAGGTCGGATCAAACTCTATCTCTCCTATTTCATCCTCGATAATTTGCATGTAATCGTCATATCTTGGATGTTTGGGGTCTTGTAATGCATCTAAAATATCAAGATATCCAAAAATTCCTCCAATATCTTCAAATGGAGCATGATTTTGACCATCTATACAACATGGATATTTTTTATTTAAATCAGGAGATTGTCTGCTTTCTACAGTAATCAAATGTTCCCAACAATCGCCAAAATCATATGTATATATAATTTTTTTACCTACACGTAGAACTTCTTTCAATTTTTGTCTTTTATTGATCTTTTCATGCTTAATAGTCGTGAATTCATGTAAATGGCTATCTTCCCAATCAAAAGCAGATTGAATTGCCTTATGGAGCCTAGATAAAGTAGCTGCCGATGAAATTTGAATAGTTCTCCAGATTTCAGGATCACTACCTAGCAGACTAATTTTTAATTGAAAAACTTCATCAGAAGATTTGAGCTTTACAGTTCCCATAACAGCCTAGTTCTCAAAAAATAGTTTTAGTAAATCTAAAATTAACATAATACACCTTATACGAAATGCGTTATAATTCTCTTGAAAATTGAACGCTGTAGTTCCTAGTTGATAGCCCGAACATCCCTGTTCGGGCTTTTTTTATCTTTTTTAGTGTTCCACGCTTAATAAATAAGCAATGTTCCACGATTTTATTCAGTTTTAATAAACATCATCCGGTTTTTTGGTGAGTCATTATTTCATTGCTGGCAATGAAATTGGCTCATCAAAAAATTGGAGTCCTGGTTAACCATACGGAAGGAAAAAACGGCTCAGGAAGCCTCTCTTTTTAGGTTCAGGTTCAACGTGTTCCGGAACAGGGATACGTTTGTTCTCTGGAGTAGTCAATCCGTCCTCTTTAACCTGCTTTAACTGAATATTTGTTGCCATATCAGTTGGGTTTGGCGAAATATTACTTTCAATATTTTCTTTATTAGGTTCACTACTAGCTTTAGGTGGCTTCATTTCAATTAGTGTAAGAAGCGTATCGATACGAGCATTAGCTTTAGCCTCTCTATCTTCTGCTTTTTCTAATTGTTTCTTTAAAAAGTCGATCTGATTTTTTAACTCTACTACTGTTTTATCAGTGTATTCAGGTGTATCCAGATTATGTATTAGAGACGTATCAATACGTTTTGACTGTTTTCCAGAAAACGGTTCACCATACACACGCAATAATTCTGAAAAGTCTATAAAGCCATCATGATCACGGCTTAGCACCCCATTTTTTATATCTTTATAAAGTGTCGCTCTAGATTTTTTATACAGTGTGGCAGCATCACTAACACTGTATTTTGTACTTGTTTTCATAGTGTATTACTGTGTATTTAAGATATGTATTGAAGAATACAATAAGTGTATTCTTCAATACACTCAAGGTTTGAAGCCCAAGTTCCGTAAGTAAGGTAAAAACTGCTTCTGTTGTTTTGGATCTCTAAGTTTTTCCTTGATTTTTGAAGCTAATATTTCATAGCTCTCACCCTCACGTGCTAGATGAGAAAGTTCATGTAAACGCGATAGTTGATTACCAAACATGTTTATCTGAGCATCTGTTAACTTATAGAACTCTTTCGGTATGTCTGTACTTTCCTGACCAAGACTTTTTGTTTTTTCTTTAAAAGAAAAAGTAATATGAGTAACTTTACGACCTGTTTTTTTCTGCTCATACGTCACACGTAAAGGGCTGTATTCATTTATTTGATCTACAGCAGTATCAATTACCCTTTTTTTAAAATCAGCAAATAACGGATACTTTTTACCTAGTTCCAGCATGGTTCGTAGATTATCAACAGAGATTTCACGCTTACCTATTTGTCTGTATTGCACCAGTAACTCATAGATACGGATACCGTACCCACTGTTGATACCTGCGATATCAGATAAAGCATATTTCGTAAATTCTCTACTTAGGTTAGATATAAAAGGCAAAATTGGTTTTGAAAAGCGAATACCAATGACACTTTGACTATCTAAAAACTGAACCTCTTGTACCCATCTCATTTTGATAGATTTATCGTCTACAGAGAGGTTGATGGACCTTTCATAAAGTCTATTAATCCCTTCTTTTAAATCTCTATAGGCTGTTTTCTCGTGTACTCCTAGGAGCTGTAATTCATTAACACTCACTGGGTATAACTCATCATCTGTGATGGGTTGATTCTTTGGAATACGTGAAATGGCTGCTAAGACAATACGTTGCTCTACGGCACTTAATTGATATGAAGCTTCTATAACTTGATTTGATTTTACAACTTGATTCTTATCCAAAATAAAACCATTTAATTTTTAATATATGACAAATATATACTTGTCATAGTTAGTAGTCAATCCGTCATAGTTAAGTAGTCAATCCGTCATAGTTAGTAGTCAATCCGTCATAGTTAGTAGTCAATCCGTCATATTTAAATGCTAAAACCATTGCTACTAAAGGCATACAGAGGGCTGAAAAGATTTAAAATATTTAAAAATAATTAAAAAAGGAAATTTTAAAAATTGCCCTTGGTTTTCGCTTCGCTCAAACTCTATTGAATCTCGCTTTCGCTCGATTCGTCGGGGCAATTTTTGGTTCACGTTTTCGTGACTTTTAGAAAAAGCAAAAGCAACTCGGAATTCGCTTCGCTCATAAGCTTTTTTTTCTCGCTACGCTCGGTTTAGGAATCAAATTTGGAAAGTTCGCACCCATACGGGATGCTCTGCCATGCAGGTGATTGATGGGTAGGGAGCTTGTAATCAGGGAAAGGGATGGGCAAATTTTCTCAGTTCGCTCGTAGACACTCGCTCTGTTTAGCGACTCATGCCACGAGATTTCATTTTAGGAGCTTGTTGCTGTGCTTTGAGCTGTTGTTCTTGTCTGAGTTTCATCTGTTGTTCTGCTTTGATCTCATCCACACATTTTTTAATGACTTGATAGGATGGGTATAGAGTCTGGTATTGCTTGGCTTTGGCTGGATGCTGCTTTTGGTACTGTTTCCAGGCATGTTCTTTGAATTTTTCGTTTTCCAATAAATCCTTCACACCATTTTTTTTCTGGTATTCATGTCTGCCTTTCAGTTGTTTATGTTCTTGGTAAATCGCATCACGTTGGGCTTCCCAGGCTTTTTTTCCAAACAGTAAGGGTTTGTTCTGGGTTAATTCGTTGTGTTGATCGACCAGGCTTTGCAATTTGTCATGACTTTGCTTGAGTCCGCTTTTCACGATCTCCTGGGCAAGCTGCTGATTGAACTCGTTTTGATGTTTGTGGTGCTTGGTCAGGTTTATTTCGGCTTGTTTGAGATTGCGCTGCATAAAATCCAGGTCTAGATTCGCGTCTTTTGCGCTGATTTCGCGTTTTAGCACTTTGCCAAGGGTTTCCCTCTGTTTTTCCTCAAACAGGGCTTTTTCGTCAATTGGTGGCGTTTTAGCACTATTTTCAATCTGAGTCTGCTGTTCTGTTTTCAATGCACTGAGTTTTATCTCGTTTTCAGCAATCAGCAGGTCCATATTTTTGCCGTATTGCAGCTGAGCCTGATTTCTTTCTTTGATTTCATCATTGGTTCGGCTGATTTCGGTTTCGATGCCTCTTCTACGTAGTTCGGTGACTTTCGGTCCTTCGTGCAGGGTGGCTTCCAAGCCATTCTCTTGGTCTTTGTAGCTACGGTGGTCGACCCGGGCGGTGGATCCGGCCAGATCCAGGTGCATATTGCAGATATCGGCAAAGTGTTCGCGCCAGTGCTCGATTTCTCCACTGTGTTTCTGATCGAGCTCCCGGGTTTTCTCTGTAAAACCTTCTGGAGTGAGTTTACGTGTGCTCATCAGGATATGGGCGTGATAATTGCGCTCATCACTGCCGGATCCGGTATGCGGTGCATGGATACAGGCATCGACTGCTACCTGATGTCTTTTCACGATGCTGGCACATAATTCTTCGAGCATGGCCAGACGTTGTTCCTGGTTCAGTTCACTTGGAAAGGCAATTTCAAATTCCCGGGCTACAGTCGAGTTTTTTCGGGTTTCCCGTTGTTCAACTTCGTTCCAGAGTTTTTCCCGATTTTTTAAATGTTCTGGTGCGCCTTCGGGTAAATAAATTTCTTTGTATTCCACACCGGTTTTTCGGCTGTAGTCATGTTCTCGGCCTTCACGTTCACAATAGATCTTTTCACCTGCCCGATAGGCAATCGCAGCAGTGGCGGAACGCCCTGCGGATCGTGCTACGGTTTTGACTGAAAAGTGGTAAATCGCCATGCCTGTTTTTCGCTTTTAAATTTTCGCGTAGTGAAATACAACCGTGAATACGGTTGTCGGGGTATTGGGGAGACCCCAATCGTACCTGCAAACGAAGTTTGCATAAGTGCGCTCTTCGAGGAAAACATTACTATACATATAGCACCTTGAATGCATATTCAAGTGCGCTTATGTTAGGGATGGTTTCCCAGGATGATGGTATTGGATTAATGAGTATTACTGAAACACTAGACAGCAAGATTAAGGCACAGGAAGAAAAGCTAAAACAGTTAAAGGCTCAAAGACAGGCAGCACTAGCAAGAGAACGTGCTAAAGAGAAACAACAGACTCGTAAAGATGATACTAGACGCAAAATTCTAATCGGATCCTGTATGCTAAAAATCACTGAAGAAGATGAACAGGCACGGGCTAAATTGATCGCTCAGATGGACCGGTATTTGACGGATGAAAGAGACAGAAAGTTATTTAATCTTTAATGTAGAACTCTAATATGAATAATTTATCAATAACTTCTCCCAAGGCTCCCTTGATTAAATCTTGGTTTGGTTTTGTCTTAGGTGCAGCATCTGTTGCTATAAGTCTCTTTGGCTTATCCAAGAGTTTTGATTTAGCCGGAATTTTAAGTACTTTGGGTTTTTTATGTTTTTGGTATCCTTGGAGTCAAATGACTGGTTGGAAGGATCCAATAAAGAACTTTTTCAAAGTAGATGATCAATCAATGAGTAAATCATGCATCTACTTAACATTGATCGCCACAATACTACTTATAACTTCTACCGTGATAACTTTTATTAATTAAAATTCTAGGAAATATCCATTTATTTGGCTTTATACAAAGTGAGGTTTTTACCTCACTTTTTTGATTGCGTATAAGAGATTTTATGTTAAATGAGAGCTAAAAAATGCCTGAATTATAGGCATTTTTTATAGTTTATATATTTTAAGTTGCATTATTTCTTTGAATAA
>NZ_KB849572.1 GCF_000368625.1 Acinetobacter schindleri CIP 107287 | reverse complement strand
GTTCGCACCCATGCGGGATGCTCTGTAGGGTAGGTGATTAATGGATAGGGAGCTTGTAATCAGGGAAAGGGATGGGCAAATTTTCTCAGTTCGCTCGTAGACACTCGCTCTGTTTAGCGACTCATGCCACGAGATTTCATTTTAGGCGCATGTTGCTGTGCTTTGAGTTGTTGTTCTTGTCTGAGTTTCATCTGTTGTTCTGCTTTAATCTCATCCACACATTTTTTAACGATCTTGTAGGACTGGTAGAGGGTCTGGTATTGCTTGGCTTTCTCCGGATGCTGTTTTTGATATTTCTTCCAGGCATGTTCCTTGAAAGCATCATTTTGCAGTAATTCCTTCACACCATGTTTTTTCTGGTGTTCATGCTGACCTTTCAGCTTTTTGTGTTCCTGATAAATCTCGTCACGTTGGGCTTCCCAGGCTTTTTTTCCAAACAGTAAGGGTTTGTTCTGGGTTAATTCGTTGTGTTGATCGACCAGGCTTTGTAATTTGTCATGACTTTGCTTGAGTCCGCTTTTCACGATCTCCTGGGCGAGCTGCTGATTGAACTCGTTTTGATGTTTGTGTTGCTTGCTCAGGGTCTTTTCGGCCTTCTCTAGATGCTGCTGCATGAAATCCAGGTCTAGATTCGCGTCTTTTGCGCTGATTTCGCGTTTTAATACTTTGCCAAGGGTTTCCCTCTGTTTTTCTTCAAACAGGGCTTTTTCGTCAATTGGTGGCGTTTTAGCACTATTTTTGATTTGGATCTGCTGTTCAGTTTTTAGTGTATTGAGTTTGATCTCATTTTCAGCAATCAGCAGATCCATATTTTTGCCGTATTGCAGCTGAGCCTGATTTCTCTGTTTGATTTCGTCATTGCTTCGGCTGATTTCGGTCTTAATCCCTTTTCGGCGCAGTTCGGTGACTTTCGGCCCTTCGTGCAGCGTGGCTTCTAAACCATTCTCCTGGTCTTTGTAGCTGCGGTGGTCGACTCGGGCAGTGTATCCAGCCAGATCCAGGTGCATATTGCAGATATCGGCAAAGTGTTCGCGCCAGTGTTCGATTTCTCCACTGTGTTTCTGATCCAGTTCCCGGGTTTTCTCTGTAAAACCTTCTGGCGTAAGTTTACGTGTGCTCATTAGGATATGGGCGTGATAATTGCGCTCATCACTGCCGGATCCGGTATGCGGTGCATGAATACAGGCATCGACTGCTACCTGATGTCTTTCCACGATGCTGGCACATAATTCTTCGAGCATGGCCAGACGTTGTTCCTGGTTCAGTTCACTTGGAAAGGCAATTTCAAATTCCCTAGCTACAGTCGAGTTTTTTCGGGTTTCCCGTTGTTCAACTTCGTTCCAGAGTTTTTCTCGATTCTTTAAATGTTCCGGTGCGCCTTCTGGTAAATAAATTTCTTTGTATTCCACACCAGTTTTTCGGCTGTAGTCATGTTCTCGGCCTTCACGTTCACAATAGATCTTTTCACCTGCCCGATAGGCAATCGCAGCAGTGGCGGAACGTCCTGCTGATCGTGCTACGGTTTTGACTGAAAAGTGGTAAATCGCCATGCCTATTTTTCGCTTTTAAATTTTCACGTAGTGAAATACAACCGTGGATACGGTTGTCGGGGTATTGGGGAGACCCCAATCGGACTTGCGAACGAAGTTTGCATAAGTGCGCTCTTCGAGGAAAACATTACTATACATATAGCACCTTGAATGCATATTCAAGTGCGCTTATGTTAGGGATGGTTTCCCAGGATGATGGTATTGGATTAATGAGCGTTACTGAAACACTAGACAGCAAAATTAAAGCCCAGGAAGAAAAGCTGAAACAGCTTAAAGCTCAAAGACAGGCAGCACTTGCAAGAGAACGTGCTAAAGAGAAAGAACAGGCTCGTAAAGATGATACTAGACGCAAAATTCTAATCGGATCTTGTATGCTAAAAATCACTGAAGAAGATGAACAGGCACGGGCTAAATTGATCGCTCAGATGGACCGGTATTTGACGGATGAAAGAGACAGAAAGTTATTTAATCTTTAATGTAGAACTCTAATATGAATAATTTATCAATAACTTCTCCCAAGGCTCCCTTGATTAAATCTTGGTTTGGTTTTGTCTTAGGTGCAGCATCTGTTGCTATAAGTCTCTTTGGCTTATCCAAAAGTTTTGATTTAGCCGGAATTTTAAGTACTTTGGGTTTTTTATGTTTTTGGTATCCTTGGAGTCAAATGACTGGTTGGAAGGATCCAATAAAGAACTTTTTCAAAGTAGATGATCAATCAATGAGTAAATCATGCATCTACTTAACATTGATCGCCACAATACTACTTATAACTTCTACCGTGATAACTTTTATTAATTAAAATTCTAGGAAATATCCATTCATTTGGCTTTATACAAAGTGAGGTTTTTACCTCACTTTTTTGATTGCGTATATGAGATTTTATGTTAAATAAATGTTTAGAAGATTCAGGAACAAGACCTCTAGTATAATGTGTATTCTGTTAATTTTAGATTCAATTTTTTTCTATTATTAAAATACTTTAGCAGTATGTTTTTTTATTTAAAAAATAAATAAAATCAATATTTAAGTAAATTTTGGAACTCTACATGCAAGTGTTTGATCAAAGGTTTGAAGTAGTTCGTCTATGTAGTGACAATGGAGGCATGGGGTTAGTCTTATTAGTTAAAGATTTGACAGGAGAATATCAAGGAACTCTTGCTTTAAAATATTGTAGAGAGACTAGTGAGGAATATTTATCGCGCTTTAAAAGGGAAGTCCGTTTAGTCAGTAAATTTCAAGGTAATGAAAAAGTAGTTCAAATATTACATTATAATTTTGAACACTCTCCTCCATATTTCGTTATGCCATTTTATGAGCAAGGGGATTTATGCAAGCTTCATACAATATTAGCTAAAGATCATATTCAGCAAGAAAAGATTATAAATCAGATGATCGATTGTATTAGCGAATTGCATAGTGAGGGTATTTATCATCGGGATATCAAACCTCAAAACTTCTTAATTAATGGGGATCATATTGTTGTATCTGATTTTGGATTAGGTTTAGAGCCAAATTCAATTTCTAGATTTACTGTGAGTTCTGATTCTTGGGGGACTCATGGATTTCTTCCTCCAGAATTCCAAGATAATGGTTTTAAATATGCAGATGCCCAAGCTGATATCTTTATGTTAGGAAAAAGTATCTATGCATTATTAACCAATATTGACCCTACTTACTTTAGACAACATGAAAATATACATAGTTCATTACAATATGTATTAGATAAAGCATGTGCTCCTACAAAAGATAGACGTTTTAGTAACTTAGCGGAAATGAAACAAGCTATAGAGCTCAGCTTTGATGTAATATTAAAAAGAAGAGGAGCATTGGCAGAGGCTCAGGCACACTTAGAATTTATTAAAAATTTATTGAAATCAGAAGGGAGATACGAACCTAGTCAGATTAAACAGTTTGTAGATCAAATGCTTCATCTAGATGATGATGACCTATTCAAAGTTATTGAAGAAATATCTAGACCTACCTTCTTTAAAGTTTTATCTGATCCAAACCTGCAAAATACTTTGGGGGACTTCCTCAATCTTTATGAAAAATTTGTAGAGTCACAACACTATGCTTGGGCATTTGCTGAAACAATAGCTAAAATAATGCATATATTGATTAACTCAAAAGACGTTAACTTAGAGAATAAAGTTAAGGCCTTAGATTTAGCAATTAAATCTGCTGTATATATGAATAGATATGCTGCTATGGAAACTTGTGCCAATATTATTAAAAATATTGATAATGAAAATTTAGCGGAAAGAGTCGTTAATGTAATGCGTGATAACCAAGAGACGTTTGTTGATGATATAGAACGTAGTGCGTGTAAATCAGAAAATATTAGAAATTATTTGGAAGTGATTTCTCGTTAATCACTATTAAGTAAAAATTTTTAATATAAATTTCTTCTATTAATTTAAGAATGGGAGCTTAAGCTCCCATTCTTATTAATGATTTTTTAAATCTTTTAACATTGCTTCACGTAGAATTTTATTCATGCGTGTCTGATAGCCTTTCCCTTGTGCTTTTAACCATGCAAGTACATCAGCATCAAGACGAACAGAAGTTTGTTGCTTCACTGGACGATAAAATTGCCCATGACGAACTGCCTTACTCCAGTCGGTGATTTCAGGAATATCAGAAAGATCTAATTGATCATCAGGTACAGTTCCCTTAGCAAGTAGGCGTTCAATTTCAGCATCTTGCTTGTCGCTGAAACTTTTATTCAGCTCTTTGCGTGTATATCTAACCATGCTCATATTGATTTCGCTCCGCCTTAGTTACCTGTCTTGCACTAATGATTCGTATGATTTCACAGTCATCTTCGTCAAAGATAGTGTGAGCTACTAGTAGCATTAGTACGCCTTTTACTTTTCCAATGGTTTGCCAACGTTCTTCACCATCGGTATGTCTGTCTTGGATTGAGATCCTCAGTGGATCTTCAAAAACAAGGCTTGCAATTTCGAAAGAGATATCATGCTTTTTCTGATTCTTTCGATTCTTAGCCTCATCCCATTCAAAATACTGTTCCATAAAAAACATTCAAATTTGTATATACAATAATGTATCATAAAATTGTATCTCTCAAGTTGAGAAGCGTAATTTTTAGTCAAAATTATTGGCAAAACATTCCAAAACTGCTCATAAAAAAGCCGACTTGTTTCAAAATCGGCTTTTCGGTCATTTTTAGATTTTTCTGGTTTTATTAAGTGTTTGATAATTATATTAATATACAAGTGTACTTCGTATAACCACCATTATGTTAAATGGACATAAATCAATTCTAAAATTATCTATGATCATTCTTACTTTTACTTCAGTACTGCGGTTAGGGTGGATAGAAAAGGGCCTAACTGCTATCATTGCCCCCGAAACCCTCCAAAATAGATATCTTTCTTAATATGACACTTACGCCACCATAAGTTTATTTATCTCTTAAAACAGTAAATAACTCATCACTGTCTAGTGATGTGGTGTAGTAGCTTGTGTGTCATATATCACATCACTAGCCTTTCCTAAAATTTAAAAAAATAGGCTATTTTCATGTTATCCACTATTCGAGAACAATGGTTCTCCAATATTCGCGGGGATGTTCTTGCGGGTATTGTTGTTGCTTTGGCTCTAATTCCTGAAGCAATTGCCTTTTCAATTATTGCAGGTGTCGACCCTAAGGTAGGGTTATATGCTTCATTCTGTATTGCCGTGGTGATTTCTTTCGTAGGCGGTCGTCCAGGGATGATTTCTGCTGCAACTGGTGCTATGGCTTTATTAATGGTCACACTGGTTAAAGAGCATGGTCTGCAATACTTATTAGCAGCCACAATTTTGACAGGATTTATTCAAATCCTAGCAGGCTATCTAAAATTAGGTGCATTGATGCGCTTTGTGTCAAAGTCGGTTGTGATTGGCTTTGTGAATGCCTTGGCTATTCTAATTTTTATGGCCCAATTGCCTGAACTCACCAATGTGACATGGCATGTCTATGCGATGACAATTGGTGGTTTAGCCATTATTTATCTATTCCCCTATATCCCAGTAATAGGCAAGCTTTTACCCTCTCCCCTCATCTGTATTGTACTCCTCACGCTCTTTGCCTTGTTCATTGGTTTAGATGTAAGAACCGTAGGTGATATGGGGCAATTACCAGATACTCTTCCAATTTTCTTGCTTCCTGATATTCCTTTAAATCTTGAAACTTTAGCTATTATTTTGCCTTATTCACTGGGATTAGCAGCCGTCGGTTTGCTTGAATCTATGATGACAGCAACGATTGTCGACGATTTAACAGATACCACCAGTGATAAAAACCGTGAGTGTAAAGGACAAGGCGTTGCCAATGTCGCTTCAGGCTTCTTAGGCGGAATGGCAGGCTGTGCCATGATCGGTCAATCAATTATTAATGTGAAATCTGGTGGTCGTACCCGTTTATCTACCTTTAGTGCGGGGGTCTTCCTGTTAATTATGGTGGTGTTTATCAGTGACTGGCTCAAAGTCATTCCAATGGCTGCACTGGTTGCCGTAATGATCATGGTTTCAATCGGAACATTTAACTGGGATTCACTGCGCAATATTCGCCAATATCCCTTCTCTAGCAATATCGTAATGATAGCGACAGTGGTTGTGGTTGTTGCCACACATAACCTGGCTTATGGCGTATTAGTCGGTGTTCTTCTTTCTGCATTATTTTTTGCTAACAAAATTGAACGCTACATGGTAATTCAGTCCGAATTTAATGAACCTGAAAGTACCCGTACTTATACGGTGACGGGTCAAGTGTTCTTCAGCTCGGCAGATAAATTTACGTCTGCATTTGATTTCAAAGAAGCACTTTCAAAAGTTGTGATTGATGTTAGTCAGGCTCACTTTTGGGATGTGTCTGCGGTCGCTGCCGTAGATAAAGTGGTCATTAAGTTTAGACGTGAAGGAACAGAAGTCGAACTGATTGGAATGAATGAAGCCAGTAAAACGTTAGTCGATAAGTTTGGTATCCATGATAAGCCAGATGCTTTAGATCGCTTAAATAGCCACTAAGAGGGATGAATTATGTCAAAAATTATTGCATGTATTGATGGATCATTAGCAACAAATACCGTTTGTGATTATGCAGCTTGGTTTAGCGATAAATTGAATTCACCTCTTCAGTTATTGCATGTCATTGATAAGCCAAAAGCGAAAGCACCACAAGATTTAAGTGGTGCAATTGGTCTAGGAAGTCGAGAAACCTTGCTAAACGAGTTGGTTGAACTGGAAGAACGTAAGGGGAAAATTGAGCTAGAGCATGGCCAAATTCTTCTTCGGGAAGCAAAAAACTATCTATTGGAGAAGTTCTCTATTGATGCTCAAAGCTTTCAACGCCATGGCAGTCTTTTAGAAACAATCATGGGAATGGAAGAGGATATTCGAGTTCTTGTTATGGGTAAGCATGGAACTGAAACCGAGCACAATTCCAGTAAAGTTGGAACCCATATTGAAAATGTTGTTCGTGCTCTTCATAAACCCGTGTTAATCACATCCTCACCGTTTAGTCCACCTCAGTCATTTTTAATTGCTTTTGATGGAAGTCCTACTGCACGTATTTGTGTAGACAAAATTGCAAATAGCCCTTTATTAAAAACCCTGACAGCTCATGTGGTATATGTTGGTAAGCCAAATAGTGATATGACATCACAAGTCACTTGGGCAAAAGAGCTACTTGCAAATAATGGTTTTGATGTCATTGATAGTGTGCTTGAAGGTGATGTTGAGAAATCTATATTGGATTATCAAGAAAAAAACGTTATTGATATGATTGTGATTGGTGCATATGGTCATTCAAAGATACGCCAGTTTTTTATTGGTAGTACGACGACCAAATTGTTATCAAGTTCTACAAAACCAGTATTATTACTAAGATAATTTTTACAAGATAAAGGGATAGTTAAAAACTATCCCTTTTTTAGAATTTCTAAAATTAACATAATACACCTTATACGAAATGCGTTATAATTCCACTTAGAAATCAATGCTGTAGTTTCTAGTTGATAGCCCGAACATCCCTGTTCGGGCTTTTTTTATCTTTTTTAGTGTTCCACGCTTAATAAATAAGCAATGTTCCACGATTTTATTCAGTTTCAATAAACATCATCCGGTTTTTTGAGGAGTCATTATTTCATTGCTGGCAATGAAATTGGCTCATCAAAAAAGTGGAGTGCTGGCTAACCATAAGGAAGGAAGAAACGGCTCAGGAAGCCCCTTTTTTTAGGTTCAGGCTCAATATGTTCAGGGATAGGGATCCGTTTGTTCTCAGGAGTAGTCAATCCGTCATAGTTTGATTCATCCTGTGACCGAGGATCTGTTGCTATATTCGAATTAGTAGATTCATTTAGCTGATTAATATTTTCTTGTTTTGGCTGTTCTAAGGTGCCTTTAAACTCAATTCTGTGAGTAAGATCTTCAATATGTTGCATCAAAGACTTTTCTCTTTGATTTGCTAAATCTAACTGATTTTTGAGTAAAGAAATCTGATCTTTTAATACATTTTCAACTTCAGATTGAACGTGTACCTGTACATCCTTCTGAACTTGTTCAGTGCGTGTACTGGACTGAACACTGATTGGATTGCCATAAACTCTAATAAGTTCCGATAAGTCTATAAGACCATCATGATCTCTTGATAATTCACCATTTTTTAAAGCCTCATATATTGTTGTACGTGATTTTTTAAAGGCTTTACTTGCGTCCATGACGCTGAATTTTGTTGTGTTCAATGTAATCCCTCAGTGCGTGTACAAGGATGTTCGTGTGAACATCCAATCTGAACATGAAGTTTATTTTGTATTAAAGCCTACTTTCTTTAGATAGGGGAGTAGTTCTTCAAATTTTTGTGGATCTCGTAGCATTTCAGAAATTCGAACTGCAAATTGTGAGTAGCTTTCAGTACCTTGAGAATATTTATTCATATCTGGAAGCTCAGATAATTTACTGGCAAAAAGATGACACTGTGCATCGGTAAATTTTGAGAAAATCTCAAGAGCAGTTTGCTCTTTAGTATGAGCTATAACGACTTTTTTCAGTTTAAAGGTGAATGAAAAACCAGAAATATTACGTCCCTTTTTATGTTGCTGACATTGGACGTTAATATCCGTATGTTCATTAATTTGAGCAATAGCTAAATTTAATACTCGATCTTTAAAATTTCCCATTCTTGTATATTCATCATCAAGAACGCCTATTTTTTGTCTGAACTCTGCAAGTTCAATAATAGGAGTTTGACCCGTACTGCGCCAAGCAATTAATAATTCATATAATCGCACAGCATAAGCGCTGCTGAGATTACTAATCTGTTGTAACTCATATTTAGTAAATTGTTCTTCTAAACGTGTAATAAGTGGCACGATTGCAGGGGCAAATATTAACTTTACTGTAGCTTCATCGTCGATATATCTAATTTCGCTGACCCAACGACTTAAAACATTCTCTACATTTCCTCTTTTATTAATTTCTTGATAGCTAAATTGACGTACAAATAGATCTTTACAGGCATCTTTTAACGCTTGGTAAGCTGTTTGTCTTGCAACATTAAATTGATTTACATAACTCTCAGCATGGACTTCTAAAGGGTCATTTGCATTGATTCCCCGACCACTATCTCTTGCTTCGACGATAGCTAATAAGATCAAACGTTGTTCTACTAAGTCTAAGTTATAACTCGCATTAATTAATGCATTGTCTTTAACTACTAAGTCCCGCATTCTATTTATCTACATTATTACTTATGAATATAAATCTATAATAATAAATATGTAGATTAATGCAAGGTAAACGTAGTTAAATCTACAAAAAAAATAATGTAGATTATTGGTAGGTAAACGTAGTCATATTGGTAGGTAAACGTAGTCATATTGGTAGGTAAACGTAGTCATATTGGTAGGTAAACGTAGTCATATTGGTAGGTAAACGTAGTCATATAAGCTCTAGAAGCCTTTATTTACAAAGACTTGAGCCTCTCTAAAAGCATTTAAAAGCTTAAAAATAATTAAAAGCCCAGGGAATGAAAAATTGCCCTTGGTTTTCGCTTTGCTCAAACTCTATTGAATCTCGCTTTCGCTCGATTCGTCGGGGCAATTTTTGGTTCATATTTTCGTGAATTTAAGAAAAAGCAAAAGCAAGATCAAAAGCAGCTCGGAATTCGCTTCGCTCATGAGCTTTTTTTCTCGCTACGCTCGATTTAGGAATCAAACTTGGAAAGTTCGCACCCATGCGGGATGCTCTGTAGGGTAGGTGATTAATGGATAGGGAGCTTGTAATCAGGGAAAGGGATGGGCAAATTTTCTCAGTTCGCTCGTAGACACTCGCTCTGTTTAACGACTCATGCCACGAGATTTCATTTTAGGCGCATGTTGCTGTGCTTTGAGTTGTTGTTCTTGTCTGAGTTTCATCTGTTGTTCTGCTTTAATCTCATCCACACATTTTTTAACGATCTTGTAGGACTGGTAGAGGGTCTGGTATTGCTTGGCTTTCTCCGGATGCTGTTTTTGATATTTCTTCCAGGCATGTTCCTTGAAAGCATCATTTTGCAGTAATTCCTTCACACCATGTTTTTTCTGGTGTTCATGCTGACCTTTCAGCTTTTTGTGTTCCTGATAAATCTCGTCACGTTGGGCTTCCCAGGCTTTTTTTCCAAACAGTAAGGGTTTGTTCTGGGTTAATTCGTTGTGTTGATCGACCAGGCTTTGTAATTTGTCATGACTTTGCTTGAGTCCGCTTTTCACGATCTCCTGGGCGAGCTGCTGATTGAACTCGTTTTGATGTTTGTGTTGCTTGCTCAGGGTCTTTTCGGCCTTCTCTAGATGCTGCTGCATGAAATCCAGGTCTAGATTCGCGTCTTTTGCGCTGATTTCGCGTTTTAATACTTTGCCAAGGGTTTCCCTCTGTTTTTCTTCAAACAGGGCTTTTTCGTCAATTGGTGGCGTTTTAGCACTATTTTTGATTTGGATCTGCTGTTCAGTTTTTAGTGTATTGAGTTTGATCTCATTTTCAGCAATCAGCAGATCCATATTTTTGCCGTATTGCAGCTGAGCCTGATTTCTCTGTTTGATTTCGTCATTGCTTCGGCTGATTTCGGTCTTAATCCCTTTTCGGCGCAGTTCGGTGACTTTCGGCCCTTCGTGCAGCGTGGCTTCTAAACCATTCTCCTGGTCTTTGTAGCTGCGGTGGTCGACTCGGGCAGTGTATCCAGCCAGATCCAGGTGCATATTGCAGATATCGGCAAAGTGTTCGCGCCAGTGTTCGATTTCTCCACTGTGTTTCTGATCCAGTTCCCGGGTTTTCTCTGTAAAACCTTCTGGCGTAAGTTTACGTGTGCTCATTAGGATATGGGCGTGATAATTGCGCTCATCACTGCCGGATCCGGTATGCGGTGCATGAATACAGGCATCGACTGCTACCTGATGTCTTTCCACGATGCTGGCACATAATTCTTCGAGCATGGCCAGACGTTGTTCCTGGTTCAGTTCACTTGGAAAGGCAATTTCAAATTCCCTAGCTACAGTCGAGTTTTTTCGGGTTTCCCGTTGTTCAACTTCGTTCCAGAGTTTTTCTCGATTCTTTAAATGTTCCGGTGCGCCTTCTGGTAAATAAATTTCTTTGTATTCCACACCAGTTTTTCGGCTGTAGTCATGTTCTCGGCCTTCACGTTCACAATAGATCTTTTCACCTGCCCGATAGGCAATCGCAGCAGTGGCGGAACGTCCTGCTGATCGTGCTACGGTTTTGACTGAAAAGTGGTAAATCGCCATGCCTATTTTTCGCTTTTAAATTTTCACGTAGTGAAATACAACCGTGGATACGGTTGTCGGGGTATTGGGGAGACCCCAATCGGACTTGC
>NZ_KB849571.1 GCF_000368625.1 Acinetobacter schindleri CIP 107287 | reverse complement strand
ATATAGATACCTTTCCCCTCCATTATAGATACCTTTCCCCTCCATTATAGATACCTTTCCCCTCCATTATAGATACCTTTCCCCTCCATTATAGATACCTTTCCCCTCCATTTACATACTTAAGTTGTTTGGGTATAGTTATTGGCAATAATAAATAGGAAAGTCATTGTGACAAAAGAGTTAGTTGTTAAAGACAATGCCTTAATCAATGCCAGCTATAACCTAGATACCACAGAGCAACGTCTGATTCTTTTAGCCATCGTACAAGCTAGAGAGATAAGCAAAGATGTTAATGCTAATAGCACCCTAGAAGTCCATGCACAGCACTATATGAAGCAATTCAATGTAGATAGGCATGCAGCCTATGAAGCTTTAAAGAATGCAGCTAATAGCCTGTTTGAGCGAAAGTTCAGCTACAAGGGGATTCATGAGGCTACCCAGAAGGAGAAGATCGTTAAATCTCGTTGGGTTTCAAGAATAGCCTATGTTGATTCTGCTGGTATTCTAGAATTGGTTTTTGCTCCCGATGTCATTCCATTGATCACTGAGTTAGAACAGTCTTTTACTTCGTATGAACTGAAGCAAATAAGTTCATTAACCAGCAAGTATGCAATCCGTCTGTATGAATTGCTGATCCAGTGGCGCAGTCTCGGTAAAACCCCGGTCTTCTTGGTTGATGACTTTCGCTTCAAGCTGGGATTGGGTAGTGACGAATACAAGATCATGAGCAACTTCAAGAAGAAGGTCTTGAATGCTGCTTTAACCCAAATCAACGAGAAGACGGATATTGTTGCGTCCTATGAGCAGCATAAGTCTGGCCGAAACATTACCGGGTTCTCTTTCTCTTTTCGTCCTAAGAAAACCAAAGATGATGAGAACGAATCTCCCAAGAAACTCAGTGATAAACAGATTAGATTATTCGCAAACAAACTTGCCCATTACGATCCATTCGCTAGCCAGAAAGCAGCTGTAGGTGAGAGCTATGAAGATCTTGAAAAAAGACTTCTTATTGAGCTGCAAGATGTTGAGAATGTCAGGAAGTATGTGGGTGTTCTTAAAGAAGTGGGTTTGGAAGTTTTAATATGAAACTAATTTAGTTAATAATTAAAATTAAATTAGTTGTAATTTAGTTGTATAAATATTCGCGCAACAATGGACTCAGGTTACACGCATACAGACTGAGCTTTTCCAGCTTTTATCATCGTAATCTACAATCTGCGTCATAAACTCGTAGAGGCGAGTAAAGCTATCCAATCCTTTTTAAAGATCTCCAGCTTGGTGTCTTTAAAGGCATTGTCGATCAGCACTACATCATTGGATTTCTTGCAGCGTTCCAGCATGTCGTGGGTCTTATTATAAGCTTCGATGGCTTGTCTATATTCAAGGAAATTTTGAAATGCTGAAGACATCAGAACAAAAAAATAAGGGATCCTAAATTCCCTTATTTTTCACCGCATGTGTTTAATTCACTATTCTAACACTCTGCTGCAAACCCTGCTGAATATCCTGCACAAAACCCTCTCTCTGATTGAATTTAGGCTTTGCATTAGTTTTCGGTTCAGTCTTGGGTTGCTCAGATTCATCTTCTGCATAAAACTCCTCCAGCACATCCATGCCCTCCTCACTGTTCACCTCAAATCTAGCATTCTCAAAGCCTTTTCTAGCAGTAAAATCCAGCGATTCCTGGTAAAACCCAGCGGCCTTACTCTGCTCATCCATCTGTCGAGCCGTGTTAATTGCTTGCTGCAAGTTCACCCCATCACGTAAGGTCAGATCCACGTAGTACACCGGCTGGCGATAGCTTTGTGTCGTGCTTTTCCCTCTTAAGGTCAGTTGTAAGGGTAAACATGATAGCAGCCCTCCTGATGCCGCATGGTAGTAAGCCAAACGTGCAGCCAGGGTACGGATACTGTTAAAACCTGTGGTTCTAAAGATGAAAGTCCCCAGTTCATCCGATTCATCCAGATTGACATGCAGCCGCCCATAGGGCTTGCAATGCCCGCCTTGTGCCAGTGAGCATAAATCTGGGGATGGACAGGGATGCTGTTCTACCCCTTGACTGGTCAATCGCTGGCAGGTCTGACCATTGCCGACACAAACCGGACGTCCAGTCTGACGGTCAAACAGGCTGTATTCTGCCCGCATGTTCAGATCAGGATCATTAAAGATCATCCGTACCGGAATGGATCTCAGTTTCCCATTCGGTAGGTTTGCACGCAGCTGCTCATCCAGTGGATGCCTGATCCAGCCTTCCTTGCTCTGGATCTGGCTGGTAATGGTGAACTGGTCATCTTTCTCTGGCAGGCGTTTGCCATTCTTTTCAATGACACGGCCAATGCTGATACGCCCCAATACGGGCGGTGTAATCGCTAACCCTTTAATCATCATGATTTTCCTAAATGTGATTTTTTACAGATGAGCCGTATAAATTGAAGCACCCGCTCCTCAACCTATCGACTCTCTTAATTCAATAAAAATAATGCTCACCCGAGGTCACAGGAGAACAGGTAGTGCATCGATCATCAGATCAGGCAAAGCTGTCCAAATGCCCTTTCTTCATCTGTGGAGAAAGGGCGAACCGGGCGGCTTTGCGCGTTTTTACAAATGGGCCTCTGCGGAAGGCAGGTCATGCATCCGTATAAATGTTGAAGCGACGACTGCCCTGCTTATGCAGCGGATACTGCTCAATCAGCTCAGGCTGCTGCTTTAACAGTGACTTGGCATCCAGACTCACTGAATCTTTACTCTTCCTCCATACCACCGAGCCACCGTTAAAGGTGGCTCGTTCAGCATCTTTCATCAGCATCTGAATTTCGTGCTTGATCTGATCGAAGCTTTGCTGCTGCTCTTCAATCTGCTGTCTGGCTTGAATCAGCTTTTCAAAAAGCAGATTGGCCGTCTCATCATGTGATAGGTCTTCGACGGTTAGAGGGACATGCTCCGGGTAAAGCTGCTGTAAAGCGCGTGCTGCCGATTCACTGGCATCTACTGCGGGAGGAATATCTTGCTCGACACATGCCCAGAAAGTACGTTCCGCATGGATGATCTGCTGGATCAGGGCATCATTTCGGCTGACCTTAAAAATCCGGGTTTCATGGCCGCAGAGCAAGACACAGACATGAGCCGCCTGCTTGCCTGTGACGGCCAGTTGATGCTGTACCTGACACAATACATACAGCGGCACACCATCCCGCCACAGCTTGCTGCCATATTCCCCTGCAGTTTTACATTCCAGGATCTGCACCTCATCGCTGCCAACCACGGCATAATCCAAGTTGGCCAGCATAAAGGCCTTGTCTGGATCAGGATGCTGTAATACGGCATTCACCCGTCTGACCTTGTTATTGGTATGCAGACTGTAGTATTCAGCGACCAGGGGTTCCAGTTGCTTGCCCCAGTACAAGGGAGCATGGCCGGAACTTTCATCTTCGATCTTTTGCTGGATACGTCCGGTCTTGATCATCCACAGTTCCAGCATCGACATGTAGGGATTAAGCCCACAGGCAGTCGCAGCATCACTGCTGCCAATGCCCTGCTTGCGGACTTCCAGCCATTGTTGCTGATCAAGCTGTTTGGTATTGGCCAGACGTTTGGCCGCAGTGGATCGTGAAGGTTTCACAGGTTGAGGTAATGGAATGTGTGAGGGAATGCCAGAGGGCTTCGGTAAATTGGGTAAAGGTGCAAATGTATTCATGGGGTTGTCCTATAGATAGCGGTCGTCTGTAAAAATTCAGCTGAGAAATTTTGGGCATAAAAAAAGCCACATCCGGGGAGATGTGGCCAAAGGGGCATGCTGAGGTTCATGTAGAATTTAATCTTCAATGCATCTTCAATGCCCGATTAGGTTGTGAGCCTTAAAGCAACATTAAGCATGATCAGGAAAAGGTCTTAGGCCACCAGTCTTAAAGCCTGTTCCAGCCCACGCTGTTTTAGTGCTGCCCCTGCACCAAACCAGGCAGAATCCAGCCGGTGATCGGTACTCATGGCCCGGCGTTCATGATCGGCAAATTCCGTGATCGAACACAGCAAGCCATAGGCGGTATCCTTGGCTGAGGAAAGTTCGGCACCCCGTCCCTGTCCATTGAACATCTGCATGACTTTACTCATGGCGCGTCCATTCGGTTCGGTTTTACTGCCTGGGGAGTGACTGGCCTGTGCAGCCACATTGCGGTAGAACTGGATGATGTTGTCCTCCTGATCGGCAATGCTTAGGCTAGTGTTGTTAAACACGGCATCGAAATAGGCAGCGGCTTCACCTTGGGTGACTTTGCGCTGGCTGAGCTGTTTCATTTCATACATGTGTTCATCCCAGGCACGCACGGAAATGCCGAGTTGCTGCTTGACCTTGTCCGCATCGAACCGGGTGCTGTGTGGAACCTTGACCACCCCGGCACTTGAGCTTTGCCCACGTAAAGCAATCGCCAGCGTGTTGTTGCATACCACCCGGATATTGGTAAATTGTGCAGTCGTTGCTAACGTTCCATCACAAGCGGTTGCTAGTAGGATATAGCCATTGCTGACATCCTTGCCTTTGAGTGCCGTGCTTTGTCCGGTACGTGCCAGTGCCCAGAACTTTTTTCCTCCCTTCAGTACGCCCGCGGTTTCCAGCTCAAAGCCGGATTGCTCGGTCAGATCCCGGTAGAATTCCAGAATCTCTTTGGGCTGCACTTCCTGGTAACGCTGGCTGACGACCGATAAAGGGGCATGGGTATCAGAACGGTACAAGACCCGCTGTTCTTCATAAGGCAGAATGATGCTCTGTCCCCGTTCATTCTGTGCCATATAGCTGACATTGCAGGATTCAATGCGCCAGTCCATGCCTGCCTGTTGTGCCCAGACTTCAATCGGCTGGTTCTGTGTCAGTTGATTACCCAGGCCATGCCAGGGGGTGTTACCGACATAAGCCATTTGTTCGAGTTGATGTGCCATATCACTTCTCCCTGAGCCGGTTAATCAAAATTGCGCTGGCAATGATGGCAATGGAAGTAGCGGATCGGTGCCGCTACGGGTCTGGATGGCTGGATGAAGCTGTCAATCAGTCCACCGACCACAGCCCCGGCAATCCCACCCATCCAGGGCGAGATCGGCAGCGGCAGGCTTTTGGAAATGCTGGCACCAATCCCGGCACCGGTCATTGAAGACATACTGCGGTTATTGGAGGACTGCTGGTCAATCACACGGCTGACGTTTTCAGAATGGCAATACGGGCATGTAATGTTCATAAGATATACCTCTAGAAATGAAAAAAGGCTTACCGTCTGATAAGCCTTTGAATGTAGGAATAAACATTCACTGTTCATGTAGATGATGTATATCTGAAATCTCTGTACACGACAAAAATAGATAACTCATTGAAATAATGTCACAATAATTGTTTTCTAACGACGAATACTATGACACATCTCAATGAGTTATATCTTATCTTAAACAAATCTCTAAAATGGAACAAGTCACATTTAAAGTGCTTTGCGCTCATCATGCTTGTGATCATTTTAAAGCAAACATGTAATCTTTCTTCTGCATCTAAAGCCTTGCCCATCAAGTGCTTACCACAATCATTTTATCGACGTATGCAGCGCTTCTTTGCAGGTCAGTATTTTGATTATCGTCAAATTTCTCAGTTGATTTTCAATATGTTTTCATTCGACAAAGTGCAACTGACTTTAGATAGAACCAATTGGAAATGGGGAAAACGAAATATTAATATCCTGATGCTCGCAATCGTTTATCGTGGAATAGCGATACCTATCCTTTGGACATTGCTTAATAAACGTGGAAATTCAGATACGAAAGAGCGTATTGCTTTGATTCAACGCTTTATAGCCATTTTTGGTAAAGACCGTATTGTGAATGTGTTCGCAGACAGAGAGTTTATCGGTGAGCAGTGGTTTACATGGTTAATTGAACAAGACATCAACTTCTGCATTCGTGTTAAAAAAACTTCATTGTCACCAATCATTTAGGAAAGAATCATAAAATTAGTGATTTATTTCGCCATCTTAAAGTTGGTCAAATTGAATGTCGTAAACGACGGATTTTGGTTGGTCGGGTGAAACTATATATAAGTGCACTACAGTTAGAAAATGGAGAGCTTTTACTCGTCGTTTCTCCTCAGTTTAATGCCAATGCTATTCAGGATTATGCATTACGCTGGGAAATTGAAACCTTATTCAGTTGTCTCAAAGGACGCGGGTTTAATCTTGAAAATACGCGCTTGACAGACCCTAGACGAGTGAAAAAATTGATTGCGGTGTTAGCTATAAGCTTCTGTTGGTGTTACTTAACGGGTGAATGGCAACATAATCAAAAAAAAGCGATAAAAATAAAGAAGCATGGACGACTCTCAATGAGTTTATTTCGCTATGGTTTAGACTATGTTCAAATGGCGATTCAGCGTTTAATTGGTTTTGGGAAAAAAGAAGAGTTTAAGGAAATTTTGGCAATTTTAAGAAAGCAGAATCCTGATAGGATAAGGGTTCTGTGAAATTTGTCGTGTACAGAGATCTGAAATTATTTGCAATCTATGCCTTCACGCGACTCGGCGTCCCGATTACGCAATTGCCATTTGGCAAATTCCCTCATTCCAGAAAATCCCCCTCTGAAGTCCTATCATTCTTTCACAAGAACACAATTATTTAGTGAAACTGAATTGTATGTGTGCATCTAAGTAAATAGGTATTGACAATATTAAATTAAAACTAGTAGGATTAACTAATCCTACTAGTTTTTTATACCTACAACTCGCTATTATCCTACTAACTGTATGATTTTTAAACACAATGGAAAGTATTGATATATAGCATCTAAGGGTATGAAAAATAAATAATTATTTCTGTAGTTTATGTTATTAAGATTAATTATCATTTATATATTATCTTCAATATCATAGACATAATGATATTGGAGTTATACCTACATGGATACTTTAGAACCCAATACATATTTCCTAGACGATATGTATCCAATTATTACTGACAACAATAAGTTAACAATAGATGATATTAATTATCGTACTTACAACCAACTTCATGTAATAGAAGAATCACTGAAAGAACTAAAGAGTGAAAATGAGCAGCTGTTAGCAGATCCATCCGGATATAGATTTATCTTAAAAAAATACCAAAAGCTCGTATGGTACAGAACAGACCAATATATAAATGACCTGGAAGAAAACTTTCCTGATAGCAAGTTTTCACCTTACGTAAATCTCTATTTGAAAACAAAAACTGAATACAGAAAATTTGATGATATAGCTTTCCTAACTGCTCTAAAGAAAGGACTACGATCTGATGCTTTTAAAAAAGAAATTGAACAGCAGAGAAAATATGACAGTGAATATAAAAAGGAAGTACGAAAATATATCAACGGACTATTTGATTACCGTTCAAGGCTTTTAGTAATCCGAATAGACTTAAGCTACCGGAAGGGGCTTTTTAGAAAGATCACCACCAATATTTCAAATAAACCATTGTCAAAACAAGGACACAAACTTGAAGCTTTAAAGGCATGGTCGCTTGATGTTCAAGAACATAGAAGGGTGCTTCTTAAGTCTCTCAAGAAGCAATATTCAAAAGGCTTTATAGGCTATATGTGGAAATTGGAATATACCGAGATAAAATCTTTCCATTTCCACATGATGTTTTTCTTAGATGGCTCTGAGCATCGTGAAGACATCACAATAGCTCAAGATATAGGCGAGCTATGGAATAATGAGATTACCCAAGGAGATGGCTTATATTGGAATTGCAATGCCAATAAGGAAAAGTATAAAAATCTAGGCATAGGCATGATTAGCCATCATGAAGAGGATCTCAGGGATAACGTCATAGCAACTGCCATGTATCTAGTAAAGAAAGATTATCTCATTCGTTCAGTAATGTTTAATTCTAAAAATCGCGCTTTCAGTAAAGGGCAAATCCCACAAAAAAGTAAATCAGGGAGACCAAGAAAGGGAGCTTAGCCTCCCTTCATTGCCCTTTGTACTGTGCTTAGACTTACACCCAGCTCTTTTGCCACTTTCCTGTAACTAGCATCAGGCTTTACCATAGCTGCACGAATTGCAGCGTCATCAATAGTCTTCTTACGTCCCTGATACTTGTTTTCAGCTCTGGCAATTGCAATCCCTTCACGCTGACGCTCTCTGATCAACTCACGCTCAAACTGTGCAAAGCCTGACAGCATCGTGAACATTAGCTGGTGCATTGGATTATTGGTATCTGCCGAAAAGATCATGCCTTCTTTGTGAAAATGGACAGTCACGCCTTTAATCTTGAGTTGCTCCACCAATTGCAGCAGGTCTGCCGTATTACGCCCCAAACGATCCAGGCTGTGTACATGGACTACATCACCTTCTCTGACGTAATCGAGCATCGCCTGTAATTGAGGTCTGTTGGTATCCTTACCGCTTACCTTGTCTTCAAAAATTTTGTCAAAGGTCTTGCCCTCTAGCTGTCGTGCTGTATTTTGATCTGCCGTACTTACCCGTTTGTATGCTACTTCAGCCACTGTTGTACCCTTATTTGTATTCTTTTGCTTATTAGACTATAATAAATACACCAATTAAATACAATAAAAGAATACAAATATAGCCTAAATTAACTGTATCCGAATGGGTGTACTTAAAAAAACACGATAAGCTGTCTTGTGGAGTGATGTTTGAAAAACAGGTAAAAACATGCGAGAAGATAAAAAGCCCAATCGATGAGGATTAGGATTAGGATTTTCAACAACAATTAAGTAATTGATTTTAAATAAAAAATAAAATTATTTCGCATAACATGTATTATGTTAATTTTAGAAAATCTAATTAATAAACAAAATATTGCATAGGTCAAATTTAGCTGAAATTATTAATATCCATATATTTTCAAAGAAATAAAAAGGTAGAATATTCAATATTCTTAAATAATTACAAACTATGGGGACTATATGTCTAGTAATTTTCAAGAAGAGTTAAATATGGCATTTGACTCACTGAAGAAAAATATAGAAAAACCAAATATTCTTTTAGTTGGTGGTACTGGAGTCGGTAAAAGTTCTTTACTAAATTTATGCTTTGGTGAAGATATAGCAGCTACTGGAGTCGGTAAACCTATAACACAGCATATAAATAAATTTACGTCACCAAATATTCCAATTGTTCTCTTTGATAGTAAAGGGTATGAAATTGGTTCTGAGCAAGAATCACTTTTCCAAAAAGAAGTTATTGAACTTTGTAGTGAAACACAAAACTCAATTGAAGATAAGCCTCATTTAGTATGGTACTGCATACAAACAATAGGTTCTCGAATTACAGATTTTGATATTAATATCATTCGGAAAATAGAACTTTCAGATATACCTATTTCAATAGTTTTAACTAAAGCAGATTTAGTTAGTGACGATGATGCAAGCTTGTTAAAAACAGCAATTTTAAATGAGTTTCCAAAGATTCAAATCTTTGAAACAACAATTAAAGAAAATTTACATGGAATGGAATTGGAAAAACTTATTTCATGGAGTACTAGTCAATTACCAAATGCTTTAAAAACTGCTTTTGTTTCTGCTCAAAAAAATAGCCTTAAAGAAAAAAGAGAACATGCAAAAAATGCCATTATTCAGCATACAACATTAGCTTTTGCAACTGGATTTGCTCCAATACCAGCATCCAGTGCACCACTTTTATTAGCTAATCAATCAAAGTTATTGGCAAGAATACTATATATATATAATTTAGATCGCGCTGTTGATAGCGTATCAGCAATTATTCAAACAGCAATAGCTTCGTCTTTACCAATAGCTGGAAAATATTTGGTTAGTCAAATTCTAAAGTTTTTCCCAGGTGTCGGAACAGCTGTAGGTGGAACAATTAATGGTTCCGTAGCGGCATCTATTACTTCTGCTTTTGGCTTTGCAGTTTCAGAGGCATGTGCAAAATTAACCGAGTTAGGGTTAGATCATTTTGATGATAGCTCCTTCATGAAAAATTTTGATGATAATTTAATGAAAATTTTTATGGAGTATTTGAAACAAGCGAAGGGAAATAAAAATGACTAATACAAACTATAATATTGCAATTATTGGACAAACAGGTGTTGGTAAAAGTAGCTTAATCAATTACTTATTTGGTTCAGAAGTAGCAAAATCAGGAATTGGTCGACCAGTTACAACAAATGGTTTTCATGAAATTAATCATAAAATAAAAGATATGTCTGTAAAAATCTATGATTCTTGGGGACTAGAAGTTGGCAAAGAAGAACAGTGGCTGAAAGAGCTTAATACTGAGTTAAAAAAAAGAGGAATAGATAAACCTGCATCGGATTGGTTTCACTCTATTTTTTATTGTATTGCTGCTTCTGGAGGGCGTATACAGGATGCTGACTCTAAAATTGTAAAAAAACTTATAGATGAAAATTATAAAGTTAGTATCGTATTAACAAAAGCAGACTCTCTAACAGAAGAGGAAGAAGCTGAATTTATTCAAGTGATTGCTCATGAACTTGGAAATAACATTGCCATTATCCCTGTATGTAGTGAGCACAAAAAAACACGTGGTGGAGAGATAATTCCATTTGGTAAAGAAATAGTTGAAAAACAATCGTTGATTGATCTTGTAGATTCTCTAGTCTTACGTATCCCACTCTATTGTAAACAAGACATTTTTATCTTTTATATTCAATGGCTTATTTTCCTGCTAATTGGTAATACCATGAAAAATACCATGCTCAGAAAAGGCTTAACAATATTTTGAAAAATTGCCTACTGAGCGCTGCCGCACAGCTCCATAGGCCGCTTTCCTGGCTTTGCTTCCAGATGTATGCTCTTCTGCTCCTGCAGCTAATGGATCACCGCAAACAGGTTACTCGCCTGGGGATTCCCTTTCGACCCGAGCATCCGTATGAGACTCATGCTCGATTATTATTATTATAGAAGCCCCCATGAATAAATCGCTCATCATTTTCGGCATCGTCAACATAACCTCGGACAGTTTCTCCGATGGAGGCCGGTATCTGGCGCCAGACGCAGCCATTGCGCAGGCGCGTAAGCTGATGGCCGAGGGGGCAGATGTGATCGACCTCGGTCCGGCATCCAGCAATCCCGACGCCGCGCCTGTTTCGTCCGACACAGAAATCGCGCGTATCGCGCCGGTGCTGGACGCGCTCAAGGCAGATGGCATTCCCGTCTCGCTCGACAGTTATCAACCCGCGACGCAAGCCTATGCCTTGTCGCGTGGTGTGGCCTATCTCAATGATATTCGCGGTTTTCCAGACGCTGCGTTCTATCCGCAATTGGCGAAATCATCTGCCAAACTCGTCGTTATGCATTCGGTGCAAGACGGGCAGGCAGATCGGCGCGAGGCACCCGCTGGCGACATCATGGATCACATTGCGGCGTTCTTTGACGCGCGCATCGCGGCGCTGACGGGTGCCGGTATCAAACGCAACCGCCTTGTCCTTGATCCCGGCATGGGGTTTTTTCTGGGGGCTGCTCCCGAAACCTCGCTCTCGGTGCTGGCGCGGTTCGATGAATTGCGGCTGCGCTTCGATTTGCCGGTGCTTCTGTCTGTTTCGCGCAAATCCTTTCTGCGCGCGCTCACAGGCCGTGGTCCGGGGGATGTCGGGGCCGCGACACTCGCTGCAGAGCTTGCCGCCGCCGCAGGTGGAGCTGACTTCATCCGCACACACGAGCCGCGCCCCTTGCGCGACGGGCTGGCGGTATTGGCGGCGCTGAAAGAAACCGCAAGAATTCGTTAACTGCACATTCGGGATATTTCTCTATATTCGCGGTTCAGCAGGCATGTCCCCTTTGAGGGCGACCCGACGACAGGATAATCGACCTTATGGTGCGCAAATATTTCGGCACAGACGGTATTCGTGGCAAAGCCAACGAAGGCGCGATGACGGCGGAAACCGCCTTGCGCGTCGGCATGGCGGCATTCTCGCGAGTTTTGGTGAAGTGGCCGCCGCCGCCTATCTTGCCCGTCAGCGTGGTGATAATGAGCTGCCCTTATGCTCCACGATGACCTTTGATTACCTGCGGCCAGCATTTATGGGGTCGTTTGCGGGAGGGGGCGGAATCCTACGCTAAGGCTTTGGCCAGCGATATTCTCCGGTGAGATTGATGTGTTCCCATCCGAGCGGCGAAACATGGGCCAAGAGATCGGGCGATAGCAGCTTTCCATCGCGTTTCTGGTTTGCAACGACCTCGCCGAGCTTCATGGTGTTCCAGAAGATGATGATGGCGGCGAGCAGATTCATGCCGGCGATGCGGTAATGCTGGCCTTCGGCGGAACGGTCGCGGATTTCACCGCGGCGGTGGAAGCTGATTGCCCGCTTCAGCGCATGATGAGCTTCGCCTTTGTTGAGCCCGATCTGGGCACGCCGTTGGAGTTCGGCATCCAGAATCCAGTCGATCATGAACAGGGTGCGCTCGACGCGACCGACTTCCCGCAGGGCTGTCGCGAGCTCGTTCTGCCGCGGATAGGAGGCGAGTTTCCGCAGAATCTGGCTTGGCGCGACGGTCCCGGCAGCAATGGTGGCGGCGATGCGCAGGATGTCGGGCCAATTGCGCTCGATCATGGCTTGGTTGACCTTTCCGCCGATCAACGCTCGCAGGTGCGCCGGGGCGGCCGACGGATTGAACGCGTAGAGCCGTTTGGATGGCAGGTCGCGGATGCGCGGAGCGAACCGGTAGCCGAGAATGGCACATGCGGCAAAGACGTGATCGGTGAAGCCGCCCGTGTCGGTGAACTGCTCGCGGATATGGCGTCCAGCATCGTTCATCAGCAGGCCATCGAGGATGTAAGGCGCTTCGCTTGCCGTTGCAGGAATCACCTGGGTTGCGAACGGCGCATATTGGTCGGAGACGTGGCTATAGGCTTTCAGGCCCGGGGTATTGCCATATTTCGCGTTGACCAGGTTCATGGCCTCACCTTGCTCTGTAGCGACGAAGAACTGTCCGTCGCTCGAAGCCGACGTGCCCATGCCCCAGAACCGGGCCATGGGTAACGCTGCCTGTGCCTCGACCACCATGGCCAGCGCCCGGTCATAGGCTTCGCCCTCGACATGCCACCGTCCAATGCGGATCAATTCCCAGAAGGTGTGGGTGTTTGTCGCATCCGCCATTTTGCGCAAGCCGAGGTTGATCCCTTCCGCCAAGATAACGTTCATTAGCCCGATCCGGTCAGCGCAGGGTGCTCCTGTGCGCAGATGGGTGAACGCTTCGGTGAAGCCGGTCGCCGCATCCACCTCCAGCAGGAGATCGGTGATGCGCGTGGGCGGGATCTGCTTGTAGAGATCGAGCACCAGATCTTCGGCGCCTGTCGGCGCGGCGGCTTCGAGTTTCTCGATATGCAGAACGCCGTTTTCAATCGACCCGCCCGGGATCGTGCCTGCGCGAGCGGCACGGCCAAGCTCGCGCAACCGCATGTCGAGGCGAGCTTGCCGGTCTGCCAGCCATTCCTCCGGCCGCAATGGCACAGCGAGACGACCGCCTTCCGCGATGGATTGTGCCGGAACGAGTGCGTGTTTCAGATCGCCATAGCGCCGGGACCTAGTAAGCCAGACATCTCCGGAGCGGAACGCATCGCGCAGATGGAACAGCACCGCGATCTCCCATAGGCGAGCGTCGCCAGCCCTCTGGGCCCGAAGGTGGCGATGCCATTTCGAGCTGGGCCGCAAGAAGCTGGTCATCGCGGCATCGTTCAAACCGGTACGAAGGGCCGTCACCGCTTCCAGAAGCGGCAGTGCAACGGGCGCAGCTCGCAGATCGAGCAGGCGCAACATGCGTGGAGCGTATCGGCGGAAGCGGTGATAACCGTCGAGCACATGATTGAGCGGATCGTCGGCCATGGTGGCGGTCAGCCTGGTTGCCATTGCAACAAGGGTTTTTAAGCCGTCCCACCCTGACCCACTCGCGATGACATCGCCCAGCGGCTGGCCATCATCCTGTGCATCGACCAGGGCGCCCCCGATCTCGGCGAAGGATTTCAGGGTGTCACGCACCACCCCCGCTTCGTCTGCGACCTTTGCATGGCAAATACGCTCCGAAGCACGGTAGAGACGGCCGACGATCCGGTCGTGGGTTTCGACCACTGCGTCGGCCAACATCGCCTGCCATTCCGAGACGCAAACAGCCAAGATCGCAAGCCGCCTGTCCTCCGGGAGATCGCGCATGCCGTCGGCATAATACCGTTCACCCTGCCTGCGCAGACGAGTCACCCGATGGGCAGGAACGCCGGCAAGCAGATCCTCGGGGAGATCGATGCGTTGCAGATATTCGAGCCGGTCGAGCAGCCGGTTGGCCGACGAAGAGTTCGAGCCAGGCTCGAACTGGCGCAGCCACACAAAACGGGTCACCCGATCATCAGCCGTCTCCTCGAGCAATGCCAGCAACTGTTCTCGGATCGACATAGGCAGCCGACTGGCGATCCTCGTCTCGATGCGTCGCTCGGCATCGACGAGAGCCGCGGCACAAAGCCGCTCGATCGTGGATGTCGCGGGAAGGACAGTGCGGGTGCGTCGGCACTCGGCTACGAAGCGACGGGCGATATCCTCGTTCGACACCGCCATCTCGGCTTCTCGGAACAACCATTCCTTCAGCTCGCTCGCACCACGTCCGGAGAAGGTGCGGAAGCCGTAGAGCCCCCGTAACTCGGCAAGATGCTCGTGCCGTGTTTCCTCGCGGGCAGCATAGTCTACGAGATCGTCGGCACCCAGGCCAAGCTGCGCTCCGATAAATTCGATGACCTCTGCAGGGATCAGTTCGCCTGGAGCCAGCACCCGGCCGGGATAGCGCAGGACACACAATTGCAGGGCGAAGCCGAACCTGTTGTGAGCGCGCCGACGCAGCCTGATATGCCCAAGGTCTTCATCACTCAGCGTATAGTGCTTGAGCAAATCCGTCTGTGAAGTCGGCAAGCGCAACAGCGCGTCTTTCTGCCGATCGGTTAGAGTGACGCGACGCGGCATACATGTTCCTTTTTCAAAATCTGATAGCGTTCAAGACGCTTTGTTTATGAAGCTGGTTGAGATACATTTCCAGAGGTCAATGCAATCGTGGCCGAAGCGCCGCCTCAAACCAACGTTTGTGATACATGCTGATCGGATATGCCCGCGTCTCCAAAGCCGATGGCTCGCAGTCTCTCGACCTGCAGCACGACGCCTTGCGCGCCGCAGGTGTCGAACGGGACAATATCTATGATGATCTTGCTTCCGGCGGTCGTGATGATCGCCCTGGCTTGACTGCCTGCCTCAAGTCATTGCGTGACGGCGATGTGCTGGTGGTCTGGAAGCTCGATCGCCTCGGACGATCGCTTGCCCATCTGGTCAACACGGTGAAGGAGCTGTCAGACCGCAAGATCGGCCTGCGGGTTCTGACTGGAAAGGGCGCTCAGATCGACACCACGACTGCGTCCGGTCGCATGGTGTTCGGAATCTTCGCCACCTTGGCCGAGTTCGAGCGGGATCTGATCCGAGAGCGCACCATGGCGGGTCTCGCCTCCGCGAGAGCGCGCGGTCGCAAGGGCGGACGAAAATTCGCGCTCACCAAAGCTCAGGTGCGTCTCGCGCAAGCCGCCATGGCCCAGCGCGATACTTCAGTTTCCGATCTCTGCAAGGAACTCGGCATCGAGCGCGTCACTCTCTACCGATATGTCGGTCCCAAAGGCGAGCTCAGAGACCATGGAAAGCATGTTCTCGGACTTACGTAGTGGACTTGCCTCGGTTTCGTTCCGGTCTTTTTGAGAGCATTATTTGTTATCAAGGAGACCATATATGTCATTAAAGCATAGTGATGAATTTAAGCGTGATGCAGTTCGCATAGCACTCACTAGTGGCTTAACACGCCGTCAAGTTGCGTCAGATTTAAGTATTGGGCTTTCCACGCTTGGGAAATGGATCGCATCAATTTCCGATGAAACTAAAATTCCTACCCAAGACACTGATCTTCTGCGTGAGAATGAACGTTTACGCAAAGAGAACCGTATCCTTCGGGAGGAGAGGGAGATATTAAAAAAGGCAGCAATATTTTTCGCAGTACAAAAGCTGTGAGATTTCAGTTTATTACGGATTACCGTGGCTCTCTCTCACGTTCACGCATATGTCGTTTGATGGGCGTAACAGATCGTGGTTTACGTGCATGGAAACGCCGTCCTCCATCACTGCGCCAGCGTCGTGATCTTATACTTCTAGCGCATATACGTGAGCAGCATCGGTTGTGTTTGGGGAGCTATGGTAGGCCGCGTATGACAGAAGAGTTGAAAGCGCTGGGCCTGCAGGTTGGGCAGCGTCGGGTTGGACGTTTGATGCGCCAGAATAACATTACAGTTGTTCGAACGCGTAAATTCAAACGGACAACGGATAGTCATCATACCTTCAACATTGCACCGAACCTATTAAAACAAGACTTTAGCGCAAGCGCACCCAACCAGAAATGGGCAGGCGATATCACTTATGTTTGGACCAGAGAAGGATGGGTCTATCTTGCTGTTATCCTTGACCTGTATTCCCGTCGCGTGATTGGCTGGGCAACAGGTGATCGATTAAAGCAGGATCTTGCATTAAGGGCACTGAATATGGCGTTGGCTTTACGCAAACCACCACCGGGTTGTATTCAACACACAGACCGTGGGAGCCAATATTGCGCTCATGAATATCAAAAGCTACTGCTCAAACATCAATTGCTGCCGTCCATGAGCGGGAAAGGCAATTGTTTTGATAACTCCGCAGTAGAAAGCTTCTTTAAATCATTAAAGGCTGAGTTGATTTGGCGCAGACACTGGCAAACAAGGCGAGATATTGAGATTGCAATCTTCGAATATATAAATGGCTTTTATAATCCACGCCGAAGACATTCAACACTCGGCTGGAAATCGCCGGTGGCATTTGAGAAAAAAGCCGCTTAAAATGAGAGATAGACCGGAACACAACCGGTGCAAGTCCATAGCAACTCGTTTCTTTTCGCAGGTTGAGCCACCTCCGCGCTTCATCAGAAAACTGAAGGAACCTCCATTGAATCGAACTAATATTTTTTTTGGTGAATCGCATTCTGACTGGTTGCCTGTCAGAGGCGGAGAATCTGGTGATTTTGTTTTTCGACGTGGTGACGGGCATGCCTTCGCGAAAATCGCACCTGCTTCCCGCCGCGGTGAGCTCGCTGGAGAGCGTGACCGCCTCATTTGGCTCAAAGGTCGAGGTGTGGCTTGCCCCGAGGTGATCAACTGGCAGGAGGAACAGGAGGGTGCATGCTTGGTGATAACGGCAATTCCGGGAGTACCGGCGGCTGATCTGTCTGGAGCGGATTTGCTCAAAGCGTGGCCGTCAATGGGGCAGCAACTTGGCGCTGTTCACAGCCTATCGGTTGATCAATGTCCGTTTGAGCGCAGGCTGTCGCGAATGTTCGGACGCGCCGTTGATGTGGTGTCCCGCAATGCCGTCAATCCCGACTTCTTACCGGACGAGGACAAGAGTACGCCGCAGCTCGATCTTTTGGCTCGTGTCGAACGAGAGCTACCGGTGCGGCTCGACCAAGAGCGCACCGATATGGTTGTTTGCCATGGTGATCCCTGCATGCCGAACTTCATGGTGGACCCTAAAACTCTTCAATGCACGGGTCTGATCGACCTTGGGCGGCTCGGAACAGCAGATCGCTATGCCGATTTGGCACTCATGATTGCTAACGCCGAAGAGAACTGGGCAGCGCCAGATGAAGCAGAGCGCGCCTTCGCTGTCCTATTCAATGTATTGGGGATCGAAGCCCCCGACCGCGAACGCCTTGCCTTCTATCTGCGATTGGACCCTCTGACTTGGGGTTGATGTTCATGCCGCCTGTTTTTCCTGCTCATTGGCACGTTTCGCAACCTGTTCTCATTGCGGACACCTTTTCCAGCCTCGTTTGGAAAGTTTCATTGCCAGACGGGACTCCTGCAATCGTCAAGGGATTGAAACCTATAGAAGACATTGCTGATGAACTGCGCGGGGCCGACTATCTGGTATGGCGCAATGGGAGGGGAGCAGTCCGGTTGCTCGGTCGTGAGAACAATCTGATGTTGCTCGAATATGCCGGGGAGCGAATGCTCTCTCACATCGTTGCCGAGCACGGCGACTACCAGGCGACCGAAATTGCAGCGGAACTAATGGCGAAGCTGTATGCCGCATCTGAGGAACCCCTGCCTTCTGCCCTTCTCCCGATCCGGGATCGCTTTGCAGCTTTGTTTCAGCGGGCGCGCGATGATCAAAACGCAGGTTGTCAAACTGACTACGTCCACGCGGCGATTATAGCCGATCAAATGATGAGCAATGCCTCGGAACTGCGTGGGCTACATGGCGATCTGCATCATGAAAACATCATGTTCTCCAGTCGCGGCTGGCTGGTGATAGATCCCGTCGGTCTGGTCGGTGAAGTGGGCTTTGGCGCCGCCAATATGTTCTACGATCCGGCTGACAGAGACGACCTTTGTCTCGATCCTAGACGCATTGCACAGATGGCGGACGCATTCTCTCGTGCGCTGGACGTCGATCCGCGTCGCCTGCTCGACCAGGCGTACGCTTATGGGTGCCTTTCCGCAGCTTGGAACGCGGATGGAGAAGAGGAGCAACGCGATCTAGCTATCGCGGCCGCGATCAAGCAGGTGCGACAGACGTCATACTAGATATCAAGCGACTTCTCCTATCCCCTGGGAACACATCAATCTTACCGGAGAATATCGTTGGCCAAAGCCTTAGCGTAGGATTTCGCCCTCTCCCGCAAACGACCCCTTTATAGGTACGTTACAGGCAGTCCCCAGTATTGTTCGTGCGGGTCGGCGCATTACGACAGTATCGGTTCAGTTACTACTTGATGGCAAGTTGGTTTGTATCGGTCGATTCCTGTTTACGGTTAGCAGCAAATAAAATTGGAGCAAGCTCAGTTCAGGATGCCGACCCTGTTTTACTCAGAAAAATTTTCAATAGATAGACAAATAATATCAAATAGCTGGAACTACTACTGATACCGATACAGCGTTGGCGCAGAAATCCCAAACTCCTTCGCCAATGCTCGCTTGGTTTTGTAGTCGCCAGATTCAAGACGTTGATGCAGCAGAGCCACTTGTTCAGGAGTCAGTGACGGCTTACGGCCCTTGTAGGGGTCGTCTCAGGAAACGGAAAATATAGCACGCTAAGGTTTTTCAATTGCGCGCAATGGCCTAAATTTTCCACCACCTATCTTGGCTTTGCTTCGCCATAGATAATCCCCAGTTAAATTGATGTGCTCCCACCCCAGCGGTGACAGATATTGCAGCAAGGTATCATCGACTGTGCGACCATGCCCTCGTAGGGCGTTAGTCGCTCTCTCTAAATAAACCGTGTTCCACAATACAATGGCGGCGGTCACTAGATTCAAGCCACTGGCTCGATAACGCTGTTGCTCAAAGCTTCGATCTCGAATCTCACCCAATCGATAAAAGAAAACGGCGCGCGCTAATGCATTACGGGCTTCACCTTTATTTAATCCAGCTTGAACCCGACGGCGTAGTTCTACGCTTTGCAACCAATCCAAGATAAACAGTGTGCGCTCTGGTGTAGCAGCGGCACAAGCGCGGGGCGTTGTGTTTGGTCGTCGTCCTGGTCAACGTACCAAGTCAGATCGTCTGGCACCTAAAGTGTTGGAGTTGGTGTCTGCTGGACACTCTTATCGACAAGTCGGTCGGCTGGTCAATCTAAGCAAAAATACCGTGTTGGATATCGTTAAAAGAAGTCGGAGTGAAAATCCTTAGCGTGCTATATTTTCCGTTTCCTGAGACGACCCCTATTTCTATTTGAAGCTGCAATCTTTGACGCAATTTTGAGTTTAGTGAAGTTTGAATCAGACATTTTTTCTCAATACATGACGATCTCTAATCTTAACTTCAATTAAATGCTCAAATAAAAGAGTAATTATAAATGAGTCCTTGCGATTTAAGTTATTCATCGTCTTTGTGATGATCATTATCGAATAGCTTACAAGTAAAAATTATTGCTAATATGACTAGGCTAGAAGAAATACCAGCATATAAGTTGGCTAAAGTTCCACCAAAAGCAACAAGATCTTCTAAAAACAAGATGACTATAACTATAATAGATACATGTAATATAATAAGTTTTAGATCATGAAACTTATTAATTGATAGTGTCTTAAGAAAAGAACTATTGTCAAAAATAGCTTGTCGAATAAATAATTTATAAAAACCTGCTGAAATTAAATGAAATGTAATAGCAATTAACGAGACATCGAGGATTTTTAAAAATTTAACAACAACTATTTTTACTTCAAAATTAGTTGCATATATATTTTTTATAATAAAAATTATTGCATCAATTAGAAGATATATAGTTGATAAATATAAAAAAATAGAAGATAGTATGCAATTTATAATAACTATAATAACTAAAAATCTACTCTTTTCAAAAAAATTTTGTAGCACTTGATAACATCCCTTAAAATGAGGCTTTGTTGCATAAATATGTAAGCATCTGATTTAAATAAATTTAATTTTGGATCAAAAAATAATCAAAACTTTTAAAATCATATAGTTATGATATCTTTGTGCAACAAAGCCGTCCAGTACTGGAAACTACATCATAACCTCTCTGATTAACTGAATCAGCTAATTGTCCTAAGGTCATCATAGCTACATAAAGTTCCCCAATTCTTCCTGTTAAATGCCTTAATTCTGCAATAGGCATTCCCCCATAAGAAAGCTCTCTAAAATATACTAATTCTTTATTTTTATAGCATAAAAATAAAGGCCGCAAATGCGACCTTTAATTAATATGAGTCCGAACGACGCCCGAAGTAATCTAAAAACTTAAATGGTTAACGCTCGAAAGAATTAACCAAATTCTTAGAAACTTAGTAATACTTAGTATTACACCTCGCTCTATACGCTTATATGACAACAGCGTGCTGACCAATTTTTCATCTGACCATCTAGGTTGTCAAGGTCGATGTAACGTCTTTCAGCAAAGACTCATCTATTAGGGTATCATTCCCCTGAGAAATGTCAAATTCTATCTTCTTTTCCCTTTTTTAAAAGTACTTTCTAATCATGCAACAACCTGTTTTACAAATAAAAGAAGATACAATAGAGCAGAATTTATTTTGGGAAATTAATGGTTCTATCGATCTAGCTATAATTCCTGGCAATACCATAAAAGGTATTCCTCATGATCTTCCAATTAGATTACAAAATGGCTATGCAAAAGGTAGAAATGGATTTGGCTATCTGCATATTTTAAGAAATCATGGTCAAGAATTTAATCGCTTAAGACCCCCCACTGATGTTTTCGGATTTTTGGTGAAAAAATTAGGCCAAGGAGGGAGTTTTCATCATCAAACAGATAAAAGAAAAGGGCTCTATTTAGCAATGCTTCCTTCTGGGGTTATTATTTTGGATTATGTTGCAAAGGGTAGAGATTCCTTTTTTACAATTATTACAGCTTATACAACCAATCGTTCTATTGATGGTAAAGAAATAGGTAGATATATCAGTACTTTCCAAGTTAAACCTAAGAAATAATAAAACTTTTTAGAAAAGCACCATCTATTTTTCATTTAACATAAAATCTCTTATGCGCAGTTCAGATGTTAGAAACAATTTAAAGTGTCTTGTCTGTATTCTCACCAATAAAAATGTCTAGTCTGTGATGAACATCAACAGCCTACTATGGTTTTACTACATTCAATTAAGTTTTTTGAAACTAAAATAGTTTCAAATAAGTTCTATATTAGTTGTTATTCCTCACTTAATTTCTTTAGTGCAAATCTAATAATTCCATTATGGGTTTGACCATATTTCTCTGCCAGTTCAGCTAATAACTTGTACTCATACTCATTCATCGGGATCGTATGCGTCTTAAATTTTCTAGAAGCTTTCGGGTCTAATTTTGGTGTGAGCTGTTCATTAGCACCATTAATGAATGCTTCCTCAGAAAAAGGTTTCGTAGTTTCTCTTTTCTTAATCATGCCAGAAGCTCCTCCATGAATGCCTCAAATTCTTCTATTGCTTTTGGATTATTGGATTCAACTACACCTTTCCCTTCAGCTGTGACATCACGATAAACCTTACGATCATGAATCACTGACGACAAGGCTGTGAACAACCGGAAGTCAGCTAAATAGTCATTTGCTTGTTGCACTTCAGACACTGATGGATTTGTAGGAGCCAATGTTAGTAATCCAAATGGCTTCAGTTCCTCATTAAAGGACTTCGCTTGGTCAATGACTTCTGATAGATGAGGTAAAGTATCCAAGTCGAATTGTGATGGTCTAAATGGCACTACCAGGTAATGAGCCGTTAACATTGCAGTTCTAAGCTCTTTGCTGTCATGCCCAGCAACATCGACAATTACATAGTCATAACGGCCATCTAGGTCTTTCAGTGTGTTCTTGATATCGCCATAGCGCTGAACGCAATGTACTTTCGGCAGATCTGTTCCATCCCGATCTTTTACCCAGTTAGCTGAGCTTTGTTGGGGATCTGCATCAACGAGTACGATGTCTTTGTTATGTTTTGCAAGATAAGCAGCAATATTGATAGCTATTGTAGATTTGCCACATCCGCCTTTCTGGCTTCCAATTAATACAATCATTTTAGGTATAATTTATAACTAATTTATACTTAATATAGTTTCATAGTGTAACTAAGTAAAGTGTTATTCCTTTAGTATTTATTCAATTCTCTATACAGATACCTTTTCCCACCAGGTTGATTATTGACCTATTTCTTTTTGGTTTCTATCACAATCAATTGATACGCGAAAAAATAAAGAAGCTCTAATTTTTCAACAATACCCTTTTTTATTTTTAATATTTTTATTTTTAATATTTTTAGACAGGCTGAAACCCTTTCTATATAAGACTTTCAGAGGGTATATAGATACCTTTCCCCTCCATTATAGATACCTTTCCCCTCCATTATAGATACCTTTCCCCTCCATT